>NZ_VMBP01000003.1 GCF_007559435.1 Ancylobacter moscoviensis
TCCGCCGCCGACACGACCAGGATCGCGCCGTCCATCTGCGCCGCGCCCGTGATCATGTTCTTCACGTAGTCCGCGTGACCGGGGCAGTCGACATGCGCGTAGTGACGGTTGTTGGTCTCGTACTCGACGTGCGCCGTCGAGATCGTGATCCCGCGAGCCTTCTCCTCGGGCGCCTTGTCGATCTGGTCGTACGCCGTGAACGTCGCGCCGCCCGTCTCCGCAAGAACCTTCGTGATCGCCGCCGTCAACGACGTCTTGCCATGGTCAACATGGCCAATCGTCCCAATGTTGCAGTGAGGCTTCGAACGGTTGAACTTCTCTTTGGCCATAACTCGTTTCCTTCAGCGACATCCCGAGGTCGCGAAAAATCGGGCGTGGGATAGGCGGTTTCGGCTGTTTCCGCAAGTGCCGCGTTGACGGGCGGCGCGGACGGCCGTGCCGGCCTGCCGCAGTACCTGCGCCGTCGCCTATATAGGGTTCGGGAGCGGAAGTGGAGCGGGTGAAGGGAATCGAACCCTCGTCATCAGCTTGGAAGGCTGTTGCTCTACCATTGAGCTACACCCGCGAGGCAAAGGTAATATAGCGGGAGGCGACGTGGTGGGGGAGGTAGGACTCGAACCTACGAAGGCATAGCCAGCGGATTTACAGTCCGCCCCCTTTGCCGCTCGGGACACTCCCCCTCGCACGCCGGCCGCTTCCGGCACGTCGGAACGTACCGTCTTCGACCCCACGGGGAGCTACCGGCGCAAAGCGCGGTTCCCCGTGCGGCCGGCTTTATGGTGGGGTGCCCCTGCCCTGTCAACCCCGCTCGCGGCACCGTCCCCGGCCGTATGCGCATCGGGCGTGGCGAAGCGCAAATTGCCAAGCCGCACGCGCCGTGACAGAACGCGCGCCATGAACGATCGCCCCAACCGCCCCGCCGGCCGGCCCTCGCGCCCTGCCGGTCGTCCCCGCCAGCCTCGCCCGCGCCCCGCCGGGCGTCCCTTCGGCGCGTGGCCGGACGATGTGGCGATCCTCTATGGCTGGCACAGCGTCAGCGAGGCCCTGCGCAACCCGCGGCGCAAGATTCGCCGGCTGCTCGCCACCGAGAACGCCGCCAAGCGGCTGGAAGACGAATCGATTCCGCTCAAGGTGAAGCCGGAGATCGTGCGCCCGGGCGAGATCGACCGCCTGCTCGATCCCGACGCCGTGCATCAGGGCCTGCTCGCCGAATGCGATCCCCTGCCCGCCCTGAGCCTTGCAAAGGCGGCGGAGAGCGACCTCCTGCTGGTGCTCGACCAGATCACCGACCCGCACAATGTCGGCGCCATCGTGCGCTCGGCCGCCGCCATGAAGGTCGGCGCCATCGTCACCACCGCGCGCCACAGCCCGGCCGCCACCGGCGTGCTGGCCAAGAGCGCGAGCGGCGGGCTCGAACACGTGCCGCTCTGCTTCGTCGGCAACCTCGCCCGCGCGCTGGAAGAATTGAAGGAGCGCGGCGTGCAGGTCGTCGGCCTCGACAGCGAAGGCCCGGCCGATCTCGCCGATACCACGCTTCGCGCGCCCATGGCGCTCGTCCTCGGCGCCGAAGGCAAGGGCCTGCGCCAGCTCACCCGCCAGACCTGTGACGCGCTCGCGCGCATCGACCTGCCCGGCGCCATCGTGAGCCTCAACGTGTCGAACGCCGCCGCGCTGGCGCTCTACATCGCCCGCCGCGCCATCGCCCAGGCCGGCTAGCTCGAGCCGCCCCTGCCGATCCGGGCTCTATACTTCGCATTCACAGCATTTCCTCCCGCAACGCAGCACAACGGGAGGTTACGACCAATTGCCAATCGTCAAATCCGGCCGCTTTCGTCAAGCTTTCCGATAAGGCAGTGCAGGAATCGTAGAATTCCGCGCGCCGCAACACCGGGGAATGGTGCCGCTCCAGTCTTTTGCGGCCCCTCCGGGAGGAAACAGCCCGAGCGGAAGGTGTTCCCGTAGGAACTCCCAAACTCGATCATGACAGCCGACGTCGCTCCTCAGCGGGCGCGTCCCTTTTGCACGCATGCCGGACGCCGCGCGTCTGGCCATCGGCGCGACTTACTTTGGGGAAGGGAACGACAATGAGTGTAACCACGGCAGCGCCCGCCAGAAAGGCGGCGCCGATGACCCGGGAAGAGAGGAAGGTGATCATCGCCTCCTCCGCCGGTACCGTCTTCGAATGGTACGACTTCTATCTCGCGGGCTCGCTGGCGGCCAACATCGCCGCCACCTTCGTGCCCGGTACCAACGACACGGCGAAGTTCATCTTCGTGCTGTTCGGCTTCGCCGCCGGCTTCGCGGTGCGCCCCTTCGGCGCCCTGGTGTTCGGCCGCCTCGGTGACCTCATCGGCCGCAAGTACACCTTCCTCATCACCATGACGCTCATGGGCATCGCCACCTTCCTGGTCGGCCTTTTGCCCAGCTATGAGACCATCGGCTATGCGGCCCCGGTGATCTTCATCGTCTGCCGCCTCGTGCAGGGCCTGGCCCTCGGCGGCGAATATGGCGGTGCGGCGACCTATGTCGCCGAGCACGCCCCCCATGGCCGCCGCGGCTTCTACACCTCGTGGATCCAGACGACTGCCACGATCGGCCTGTTCCTGTCGCTGCTGGTGATCCTGTCGCTGCGCCTTTCCATGACCCCGGAAGACTTCAACGCCTGGGGCTGGCGCATTCCGTTCCTGCTGTCGATCATCCTGCTCGCCTTCTCGGTCTGGATCCGCCTCTCGCTCAACGAGTCGCCGGCCTTCCAGAAGATGAAGGAAGAGGGGCGCCGCTCGAAGGCGCCGCTCACCGAGGCCTTCGGCCGCTGGGAGAACGCCAAGATCGCGATCATCGCCCTGCTCGGCGGCACCGCCGGCCAGGCCGTGGTGTGGTACTGCGGCCAGTTCTACGCGCTGTTCTTCCTGACACAGACGCTGAAGGTCGACGGCACAACCGCGAACCTGCTCATCGCCTTCAGCCTGCTGATCGGCACGCCGTTCTTCGTGTTCTTCGGCTGGCTGTCGGACAAGATCGGCCGCAAGCCTATCCTGCTCGCCGGCTGCCTCATCGCGGCGATGACCTACTTCCCGCTGTTCGAGAACATCGCCCGCATCGCCAATCCGAAGCTCATCGAGGCCACGGAAACGGTGAAGATCGACATCACCGCCGATCCCGCCACCTGCGGCACGCTGTTCGATCCGGTGGGCGTGCGCGTCTTCACCCGGCCGTGCGACGTCCTGCGCCGCACGCTGGCGACCAACTCGATGCACTACGAGCTGAAGCCCGGCGCGGAGGGTACGCCCCTCGTCGCCACGGTGAACGGCACCGAGGTGGTGATCCCCGACACCGACAAGACGGGCGCCAGCGTCATCGCGGCGGCGCAGGGAGCGGGCTACCCGAAGGCGGGTGACGCCAGCATCCTCAAGCAGCCCTCCGTCAGCGGCGTGCTGACCGATCCCCGCGCGCTCTCGGTCATCGGCCTGCTGTTCGTCCTCGTCCTCTACGTGACGATGGTGTATGGCCCGATCGCCGCGCTGCTGGTCGAGCTTTTCCCGACCCGCATCCGCTACACCGGCATGTCGCTGCCCTACCACATCGGCAACGGCTGGTTCGGCGGCTTCCTGCCGCCCACCGCCTTCGCCATCGTGGCGGCCACGGGCAACATCTTCTCCGGCCTCTGGTACCCGATCATCATCGCCCTCATGACGGTGGTCATCGGCCTGATCTTCCTGCCGGAGACCAAGAACCGCGACATCGACAACTGGCACTGAGCCGGTTCCGGCTCCGCCCTCCCGGCGGAGCCGCCCAAAAAACAAAGGCCCCGTCGCAGGACGGGGCCTTTTTCATGTCCGGCGCCATGTCTGGCGCTCAGTGCGACCGGCCGTCGGTTTGGCGCAATCGCTCAGATCGCCGCAGTGACGACGATCTCGACCTTGTATTCCGGGGTCGCCAGCGCCGCCTCGACCGTGGCGCGCGCCGGCGTGTTGCCGGGCGAGACCCACGTGTCCCACACCGCGTTCATCTCGCCGAAGGTGCTCATGTCCGACAGATAGATCGTGGTCGCGAGGATCTTCGTCTTGTCGGTGCCAGCCTGCGCCAGCAGCGCGTCGATGTCGGCGAGCACCGCCTGCGTCTGCGCCGCCACGCTCTCGCCCTTGGCGACCTGGCCGGCGAGATAGACGACCGAGCCGTGGACCACGGCCTGGCTCATGCGCGGGCCGACCTCAATTCTCTTGATGCTCATTGCTGACACTCTGGATTCGTCGGTGGAATGACGGCCGAAAAGAAAAGGCCGGCCGGCGCCCTTGAGGCGCCGGCCGGCCTAGCTATCACAGGAGCGGCGCGGGTGTCGCGCTCACGGTGCGTTGGTCGGCACCGGCTTGGGCATCGCGCCCACCGTGCCGATGGTGAAGATCTGCACGCGCCGGTTGATCGGATCCTGCGGCTTGGAGGGCACCTGCAGCGCCTCCTGGCCGAGCCCCACGGCCTCCAGCCGATCCGGCGAGACGTCGAACACCGTCACCAGCGCCCGGACGATGGCGTCGGCGCGCTGCTGGCTGAGCTTGAGGTTGACGGCGCGGGTGCCGGTCGTGTCGGTGTTGCCGACCACGATGAAGCGGTAGTTCAGCAGGATCGGGTGATGCATCGCATCGGCGATAGCGCCGAGCGTGCCGTAGGATTCCGGCCGGATGATCGCGGAACCGAGCGCGAACTGGATTTGCACGGTGATCTGCGCGAGCTTGTCGAGACGCTTGGCGATCTCGGACTTGTCGAGCGTCAGCGGCAGGTTCTTGTCCACGGCGTTCTGCGCCATCTGGCGCAGGACCTGCGCGGTCAGCGACGGGTCGTCATTCACGACGGCCGACAGGCCTTGCATGATCTGGCGGTCGCTGGTGGCGGTCTGCGCCTGGGCGACCGCGAGCGGCGCCGAGAGCGCGGCGACGAGGGCGAGCCCTCCGACGAAACGGGTCATACGGGTCATGATCTGTCTCTTTCCCTGAGCGTTGCGTCGCGGCTCACTGCCAGCCGGCGTCGAGCAGCACCTGCTTGCAGGTCGGCGCCACCACCTTGGAGGCCGTCAGCAGGCAGTCGAGGAGGCGCGCGTCGCCCGGCTGCACGCCGGCGCAGAATTCGCGGATGCTGGGCTCGCAGATCCGGAAAGCATCGCGCTGGGCGGCCACGCGCTTGGCGATGGAGGCCAGAGCGTTCTGGTAGTCCGCACCGCACTGGTCCGGCACCTGGTTGCCTCGCTTCTGCAGGCACTGATAGAGATCGCCGCTGCCCAGATTGTCCTTGGCGCAGAAGCGCTCGATCGAGGGGCCGCAGCTCTTGGCGATCAGCGCGCCAGCCTCGGCGTAGCTCATGGTCTGGGCCGACGCAGCGCCGGTCATGACCGACAGCAGCAGCGCCGCCGATGCGAATGCAAATCGGAACATTCTCTCCGCCTCCATTGCAGGTGCACCGTCGACGACGCCGACGGCCCGGAAGGCGCACCACCATGGGGCACCTCCCCTGCGCTTCCTCTCGCAGAACCAAGTGCCTGACGCAACGTTGACTTGCCGCGACGCAGAGATATCCGCGTCATCCTGTGGTCATCCACGGCAGCACGCCCGTCATGGACGAGGACGCGCTTTAAGCGCCCTGTCATGTTCGAGGCGGTCATCGCTGTTTCCAGATTGTGTGATGGCTTCGCCTTACGGGCACTAGCCATGGCCGGACGGTCCACCCGGACAAGCCAGTCCCCGGAACAAAAAAGCCGCCCGGCGGGGCGGCTTAAGGTCGTCAGACGTGGTCGGTAGAAGTTATTTCTTGGTCGCGATCAGGGTGTTGCCGGCTGCGAGCTCTTCGATGGCGCTAGCAGGAAGCGCGCCGAGGATGCGTTTCCAGAAAACATCTTGTGGCATCGTCTGCACGAGCTCGCCCAACGTGATCCCCGAAATATCAGCGCGCACGTCATCGGGGAGCTGCGCCATCATGCTCTTGAAGAACCAGAGGGCCGCATAATCGGGACCCTGGCTGTCTTCTGT
Organism: Ancylobacter moscoviensis; assembly: GCF_007559435.1. Lineage (GTDB taxonomy): Bacteria > Pseudomonadota > Alphaproteobacteria > Rhizobiales > Xanthobacteraceae > Ancylobacter > Ancylobacter moscoviensis. Next base: position 6,015 of record NZ_VMBP01000003.1, read on the forward strand.
CTGCACGCGCACGAGGTCGAATCCTTCGCTGAAGGCCCGTATCAGCCCCTCTCGCGTGGCATTGAAATAGTGCGATGGGTAACCGTGCACGGGGGCGAGGAACGGCCAATCAATGTAGCACCGGCCGCTCGGCTTCAGCATGCGATGGATTTCCTGCGCCACCTTCCATGGGTTCTTAGTGTGCTCCAGAACAGAAAAGCAGCCGATTCCGTCAAAGGTGTTGTCCGGAAATGGATACTCGCACTCTGTTCCGACAACCACGTCCGCCGTCATCGACGGATAAACCTCGACGTAGATGCAGTTTTCGTAGATCACCTTCCGCAGGCCGCACCCCAGATCCATAAACAAACCGCTGGGGTTCTCCTCAATATCTCGCTCGAACGGACCGTAGCTGTCGTTGGCGCTCTCACCAGCAGCATAGTCATCTCGGCTATAGTGTTGATTCGATACCGATACTGGGAATGAACCCTCTCGATCAATGAAACGATGAGAGTCGTTCGTCAGCCCCAGAGCATCACGATAGCGCTCAAATCTGGCGCGCCGCTTGTCACCCTCTAGAAGCCGGACGAAGGCTTCGGTGAATTGGAATCGGGCTTCGTTCACACCATGCTGCCGGAAGTGTTCTTCTGCGCTCCCACCGCGTTCCACATGTGTGCGGATATCCGAATTAAATAGCGTGTATCCAGGCTCATAGAAATCTTCTGCTGTGCTCTTTTGAACCACATGAAGCCGCGAGCTCGACGCAACCATAATGCCGCCACCAAATACCATCGAAGTCGATGCGACTTCAACTTTTAGGTGTGGCACAAGCAACAAGGTACCGTCAACGAGGCACTGCAGGCCAGCGCCCCGCGCGCCCTCGTCTTCTCTCGCGCACGCCGGACGGTACAGAAGGAAGGTAGCTCCTTCTGGGGGCTCCTCTTCCACGACATGCGACACTTGTTCGCCGTGGAGTACCTTCAGAACGATAGCGATCCGCCCCTGAAAGAGCACCTTCGGCACTCGTCCGTTAAGATGGCCGAGCTGTATCTGGAGTTCCGCCCCGCCAAGGAAGCGGAAGCCGCAAAGCGGGGGCCTTGACCGTGGCCGGGCCATCGGCGAAGAGAGCAAGAAGGTGGCTTCGGCACGATAGACACAAGACGGCACGCGACAATCGGTTTGCGGCGTGACGAGACGTTGTTAAGTGCCTGCTTTACCTTGAGAATGCAATGTTGTCGCCGGCTTAGCACAGCGGTAGTGCAGCGGTTTTGTAAACCGAAGGTCGGGGGTTCGATCCCCTCAGCCGGCACCATTCCCCCTCGCCTCGCGCGGCGGAACGACAGCGAGTCACCCCCGCTCGACCTGCCGTTGCCGACTTCGACTATCCATTACTGAATAGTTAACGTCACCACCCCGGTTTCGACATTATTTATTTTGCACAAACCGCTCAGATTCCTACGAATCAGCTATGTTGATTCAAATTTCTCAGGATCTGGTGGGGATCTTGTCATGCATCCAAAATGGCGTGCGCCCGCGTGCTATGTCGGCGTTGCTCTGCTTTGCGCCGTCTACCTCATTGTCGTGCCGGGTGTGAACCTCGTGGACGTCGCCGCCGGCGCCGGCATCGGGGCCGCCGTGATGTGGGCGATCAACGAGTGGGAAACCGGAAAGTGGAACGTGACGCTGTCCGTCCAGCCGGCCTTCGCGGCCGCTGCCGGGCAGCCTGTTCCCCAGTATGCCGGCATGGCCTTCCAGGGTGTTCCCACCCAGATGGTCCCGGTCATGCAGCCCGCCGGACAGGCCGTGCCCATGCAGCCCGTGCCGATGCAGTACGCTCCCGCGCAGACAATGCCGCAGCAGGCCGCGCCGATGCAGCAGGCCGCAGCCGAAGTGCCGGTTCCCCCGGTCGCGGAAGTCACCGCCCTCCCCACGCTGGCCGAACCTGAGCCCCGCCATCGCGTGGATGCCGGTGCGCCCACGCCCTCCAAGATGGAGAAGTGGGAAATCGACGAGAAGGAGCCGAGCTGGGATCCGACCGCGCTTGCCGAGACCTGGGCGAAGCTGCGCGCCGAGCTGTCGATCAATCGCCCGTCGCGTCCGGCGGTCTCGCCCGACCTGCCGCGCAACGCCCAGTTCGCCCGCACGCCCGATCCGAAGACCCAGCGTCCGGCCGGCCCCACCTTCCTGCGCCAGCCCGCCCAGAAGGCCGCCCCGGCCAAGCCTCAGACGGCGACCGGCACCAGCAAGCCCGGCAATTACACGCTCGGCAGCTATAGCCAGAATGGCGGCTCGCTGCTGGCGACCTACGGAACCGCCGGCAACGGCACGGCACCGCGCAAGACGGCCGGAGCCACCGAGCCGGCGCGCCAGCCGAATTCCTTCCTGCGCACCGGCGCCCTGCGCCCGCGCTGAGCCTCCCTTCCACGACGAGAAAAGGCCCGGACGGCACTCCCGTCCGGGCCTTTTTCTTTGCGCCGCTGCCGGCGATGCCTCATTCATCGGCGGAGTAGCGCTCCTCCAGCCACGGATCGGCGTGGTTGTGGTAGCCGTTCTCCTCCCAGAAGCCACGCTTGTCGAAGCTGCGGAACTCGATCTTCTTGATCCACTTCGCGCTCTTCCAGAAATAGAGATGCGGCACCACCAGCCGCGCCGGGCCGCCATGCTCGATGGTGAGCGGCTTGCCTTCCCAGCTATGGACGATCAGCGCGTCCTCGGCGGCGAAGTCTTCCAGCGCGAGATTGGTGGTGTAGCCGTCATAGGAATGCAGCATGACGAAATGCGCGTCCTCGCGCGGCATCACCGCGTCGAGCAGGTCGCGCGTCGCCAGGCCTTCCCAGCGATTGTCGTAGCGTGACCAGGTGGTGACGCAGTGGATGTCGGTGGTTTCCTGCGTCTGCTTCTGGGCGCGGAAAGCCGTCCAGTCCCACGAGACCGGGTGCTCCACCGCGCCGGTGACGTCGAGACGCCAGCTCTCCAGGGGGATTCGCGGCTGCATGCCGAGATCGAGCACCGGCCAGTCGCGCACCAGATGCTGTCCGGGCGGCAGGCGATCGGATTCGGGGCGCGCCACGCGGCCGGTGAGGAACTTTCCCTCACGCGCCCAGCGCTGCTTGGTCAGGGTGAGCTTGGTCTGCGAAGGGGCGCTCGCGGGTTCGCCGGGACCGGCGCCGGGAATGTCGCCTTTCGGGGTGGCACGCGGGTCGGCGTCGTCGCTCATGACCGGGCTCCTCGGAGGTGGGAGCCCATCATAGCATCGACCGGCGGCGCGTCCTTGTCGGATGACACGCCGCCGGCCGGCCGGCTGGCTAGGTCAGCCCACGCTCCGCTTGCGCTGGAGCATGTTCAGTCCCTCGATCGCTGCCGAGAAGGCCATGGCGGCGTAGATGTAGCCCTTCGGCACATGGGCGCCGAAGCCTTCCGCGATCAGCGTCGTGCCGATGAGCAGCAGGAAGCCGAGCGCCAGCATCACGATCGACGGGTTGCGGTTGATGAAGTTGGCGAGCGGACCCGCCGCCAGCAGCATGGTAAGCACCGCGAAGACGACCGCGATCACCATGATCGGGATGTGCTCGGTCATGCCGACGGCGGTGATGATGCTGTCGACCGAGAACACCAGATCGAGGATCAGGATCTGCACGATCGCTGCTCCGAAGCCGATCTTGAGCGAGCCGCCCTCCATGGCATGCTGCTCTTCCGGCGGCGCCATGTTGTGGTGGATCTCCTTGGTCGCCTTCCACACCAGGAAGAGACCGCCGGCGATCAGGATGATGTCGCGCCAGGAAAAGGCCTGTCCGAACACCGTCAGCACCGGCTCGGTAAGCTGCACGATGAACGCCACCGTGCTGAGCAGCCCGAGGCGCATGATCAGCGCCAGCCCGATGCCGATGCGCCGCGCGCGCGGACGGATGTCCTCGGGCAGCTTGTTGGTCAGGATGGAGATGAAGAGCAGGTTGTCGATGCCGAGCACCACTTCCATGGCGATCAGCGTGACGAGCGCCGCCCAGGCCGCGGGGCTGGCGGCGAGTTCAATGAGATAATCCATGGGTCATTCTGCCGGATTAAGGAGCACGACGGAGACGAGCGGAATCGGGGCGTGCGCCGGAGCGGCACCCGATGACTGAACGACAATGGACTGCAAGACAGGGTCCTCTGGCCGGCACGGATGTCGGGAAGTGATCCGACATCACGCGAACGCCGGCTTGGCTCGCGTCAGAGGGGCCCGGATCGGGTAGAAGCAATTTATGGCAGTGTTCGGCGCATCGCAATGGGATCGGTCGAAGGAAGGACGCTCGGGCGGAACCCCGGCGCCCCGGCGCGCCTTCTCCGTGCTGGCGCTCCTGCTCGCCCTGTGCGTCCCCGCCACCTCCGAGCCCTCGCGCATTCCCGCGTCCCCCTCCGCTGCCGGAGGGAACGGCGAAACGGTCGAGCAGGCGCTGTGCCGGATGATCGAGGGCGCCGCCAACCGCCACGACCTGCCGGTCGATTTCTTCACGCGGCTGATCTGGCGTGAGAGCAGCTTCCGCGGCGATGCGGTAAGTCCCAAGGGCGCGCAGGGCATCGCCCAGTTCATGCCCGGCACCGCCGCCGAGCGGGGGCTGGAGGACCCCTTCGATCCCGAAGCCGCCCTGCCCGCTTCCGCCGCGCTGCTTGCCGACCTGCGCACGCGCTTCGGCAATCTCGGCCTTGCGGCCGCCGCCTACAATGCCGGCCCGGCGCGCGTGGAGCGCTGGCTCGCCGGCCAGAGCGGGCTGCCGCTGGAGACGCAGGACTACCTGCTCTTCATCACCGGCCGGGCCGCCGAGGACTGGGCGGCGGAGCGCGCGGCGCAGATCGCCGCGGCCGTGCCGGCCGCCTCCCAGCCCCCGGAGGCGCCGACAGCGTTCACGCCGAACGACCCGCCCTCCTCGCCCGTGACACCTGCGCCGACTGCGCCGCCAGCGGCGGAAGCGCCGACCTCCCCGCCATCCGCTCCCCCGCCATCCACTGCCCCGCAGATCGCCGCCGCTCCGCCACCCGCGCCGAAGACCGATTGCCTCACCGTGACGGCCGCCCTGCGGCGCGGCGGCGGCGCGGTGGCGCAGGAGATCGCCACCGTCACCGCTCCGTGGGGCGTGCAGCTGTCCGGCAATTTCTCCAAGACCCGCGCCCTCAACAGCTACCAGCGGACGCACAAGCGCTTCGCCGCGCTGCTGGAGGGCACCCAGCCGATGATCATCGGCACGCGACTGCGCTCGCGCGGCTCGCGCGCCTTCTATCGGGTCCGCGTCGCCCAGCCTTCGCGCCAGGCGGCGACCGCCCTGTGCAGCCGGCTGCGCGCCGCCGGAGGCGCCTGCATCGTGCTGCCGAGCTGACATTTTGAACGAGTGCGACAAATCTGTTGTCGCTGGACGACACAGGCTTCCTCGCCCCGCATGCGCGTGTCATCGTCCGTTCATGGCCCGGAACTAGAGCGAACGCCGTTTCGCCCTCCGGGGGCTATGGGAGGTACTGATGACCCGCTTTTCCCGTCGCGACCTCATGAAGGCCGGCGCCTTCGCGCTTGCCGCGCCGGCCGTGCTGCGCGCCCATGACGCGCTGGCCAGCTCCGGCTCGCTGAATGTCTATGCCTGGGGCGACTATTTCGACAAGAACACCCTTCTCGCCGACTTCACCAACGCCAGCGGCGTGAAGGTGAACCTGTCGACCTACGGCTCCAACGAGGAGTGCGAGAACAAGCTGCGCGCCGCCGGCGGCAAGGGCTTCGACATCATCTTCCCGTCCGTCGACACCGGCCCGAACTACTACAAGGACAACCTGCTCCAGCCGATCGACGAGGCCAAATTCAAGGCGGCGCAGATCATCCCGTCGATCTACCGCAACTCGCTGAAGCTCGGCGCGGCCCATCGCGGCAAGCGCTATCTCGTGCCCTTCGACTGGGGCACCGAGGGCATCACCTGGGATTCGACCAAGTTCGACAAGAAGTCGGGCGAGATCTCCTATGGCGACATGTGGCTGGCGGCCAATCCCAAGCAGACCGCCATCCGCCAGAAGTCGGTATTCAACGGCGTGGCGCTGTATCTCGACGCCACCGGCGAGCTGCCGTCCGACCGTGGCCTCGACCTCTACAAGTCCGAGGCGGATTCCCGCCGCGTCTTCGAGGGCGTGCTGAAGTACATCGTCGCCCACAAGGGCAATATCGGCGCCTTCTGGAACAACGCGACCGAGGCCACCGCCGCCTTCACCGATGCCGGCTGCACCATCGGCCAGACCTGGGATACGACCGGCATCCTGCTCCACCGCAACACCGACAAGAAGTGGCGCTTCGGCATGCCGAAGGAAGGCGGCCTCGCCTGGACCGACACGCTCGCCATCCCCTCGGGAGCGGAGAATGTCGAGCAGGCCTACGCCTTCGCGAACTTCCTGTACCAGCCGGAAGTCGGCGCCCGCTTCTCCAACACCACCGGCTACAACAGCTGCGCCGTGGGCGCCGAGAACTTCCTCTCCGAGGAAGCCCGCGCGGCCTTCCAGGCGGCCTATCCGGCGGGCACCATCGACAACCTGTTCTGGTGGCCGATGCAGACCGACTTCTACGCCAAGCTGCGCGGCGAGTACGTCGAGAAGCTCACCAACAGCTGAGCAGACCGCGCGACAGATCGCTGTCGCAGCGTCGATGAGCGTCATCCCCGGGCCTCTCCGGGGATGACGGCTTCCCTTCATGAGCCCACGACATGAAGGGCCGGGTGCGTGCCCGGCACCTCCCCCAGCAGCCCCGCCGCCACTTGCGTCGCCCCGAGATCGAAAGCATCGCCCATGCGCGGCAAGGACGTCCGTCTCGACAAGGTTTCCATCCGCTTCGGCGATTCCATCGCCGTCCAGCCGACCGACCTCGCCATCCACGCCGGCGAGTTCTTCTCCATCCTCGGGCCGTCCGGCTGCGGCAAGACCACCCTTCTGCGCACCATCTCCGGCTTCATCCAGCCGACCGAAGGGCGGGTGCTGATCGGCGGCGAGGACATGGCCGGCAAGGGGCCGAACGAGCGTCCCACCGCCCTCATCTTCCAGAATCTCGCTCTCTTCCCGCTCATGAGCGTGGCCGAGAACGTCGCTTTCGGGCTGGAGGCGCGCGGCGTCCCCAGGGCCGAGCGGCAGCGCCGGGCCCGCGAGCTGCTGGAACTCGTCGCGCTCGAAGGTTTCGGCGACAAGAAGCCGGCTGATCTTTCCGGCGGCCAGCGCCAGCGCGTCGCCATTGCCCGCGCGCTCGCCGTCGAGCCTTCCGTCCTGCTGCTGGACGAGCCGCTCTCGGCGCTCGACCTCAAGCTGCGCCAGCACATGCGCACCGAGCTGCGCGCCATCCAGAGGCGCGTCGGCATCACCTTCATCTACATCACCCACGACCAGGGCGAGGCGCTCGCCATGTCCGACCGCGTGGCGGTGATGAGCCGCGGCCGGCTGGAGCAGGTGGCGGATGCCGACACCCTCTACGCCGATCCCGCCACCCCTTTCGTCGCCAGCTTCGTCGGCGAGCAGAACGTGCTGCACGGCACCGTCGCCGGCCTCACGGACGACATCGTGCAGGTCGACACGCCGGTCGGGCGCCTCAGCGGCCGGGTGAAGGGTCCGCTCGCCGTGGGCGAGGCCGCGCTGGTTCTGGTGCGCCCCGAGCGGATCGCGCTCGGCGTGGGAGGCGCGCCGGCCGGCGAGAACGTGATCGCCGCCCGCCTCGCCTCGCGCAGCCTCGAAGGCGCCTCGGTACACCTCGTCTGCGCCGCCGCCGGCCAGAACCTCACCGTCACCGTGCCGAACGGCCCCAATGTCCGCGAGCTGCCGGAAGAGCTGAGCCTTTCCTTCGGCACGCGCGACGCCCTCGTTTTCCCGGTCGGAGCACTCGCCCATGGGTAGCCTCGCCCGCGCCTATGGCCGGCCGCTCGCCACCCTCATCACCGGCATCACGCTGCTGTGGATCCTCGTGCTGATCCTCGTGCCCCTCGGCGCCATGGTCGAGCAGTCGCTGTGGTGGCGGGACTCCAAGGGCGATGTCTCGCTCGCCATCGACCGGCTCTACAACGACATCTCCCTGATCGAGCTCGACCGCAACGCCGAGACCGACCCGGCGAAGCAGGCCGCCTTCGACAAGGCGCTCGCCGAGAAGCAGGCGGAGGTCGCGACGCTCGAGGCCGAGGAGAAGAACCCGCCGAAGACCTACGGCTTCGCCAACTTCACGCGGATGAGCGCCCTGCACTTCTACATCTTCGTGCGCACCATCCTCTACGCGCTGCTGGTGACGGCCCTGGCGCTGGTGGTCTGCTATCCCGTCGCCTATGTGGTGGCGCTCGCCAGCGGGCCGCGCAAGGCGGTGATCCTGATGGTGGCGCTGATCGTGCCCTATGCGATCAACGAGTTGCTGCGCGTCTATGCCTGGCTGATGATCCTGGACTATCGCGGCGTCATCAACGGCATCCTCGGCTGGTTCGGCGTCGTCGACCTCGACAATCGCGGCTGGATTCCGTTCCTCGAAAACCCGTCCGCCGTGTTCCTGGCGATGATCTACACCTATGTGCTCTTCATGGTGTTCCCGATGGTGAACACGCTGGAGACGCTCGACCGCAACCAGATCGAGGCCGCGCGCGACCTCGGCGCCTCGACCGCCCGGATCCACCGGCGGGTCATCATCCCGCACGCCAAGCCGGGCATCGCGGTCGGCTGCATCATGACCTTCATGCTGTCGGCCGGCTCCTATTCGGTGCCGGCGATCATGACGCGCGGCCAGGGCGGCGACTGGTTCAGCCAGCTCGTCTACCGGCAGTTCTACGAGAGCAACAACTGGAACATGGGCTCGGCCTATGCCGTGTCGCTGCTCGTCGTATGCACCGCCTTCATCCTCATCATGATGCGCCTGTTCGGCGTCGGCCTGAGGGACATCGCGAAATGACGGCGATCCCGCTGCCCTCCAGCCTCATCCAGCCCGTATACCGTCAGCCGAATGTCGGCATTGCCGGAGCCTGCCCATGAGCACCGCCACCGAGAGCGCGGGCGCGCGGCTGGTGCTGAACATCTATATCGGCCTGTTCGTCCTCTACCTCTTCCTGCCGCTGGCGGTGATGTCGGCCGCCGCCTTCAACTCCTACGACTACCCGTCTGTCACCCAGTGGCGCGGCTTCACGCTGCACTGGTTCGTGGCGCTCGCCAACGACCAGCGGCTGCTGCAGGGCCTCGTGAATTCCGTGCTGGTGGCGCTCGGCGTCATCGCGGTGTCGATCCCCGCCGGCCTGTCGGGCGCGCTGATCCTCACCCGGCTCGGCCAGCGCTCCGGCACCTTCCTCTATTCGGTGCTGGTCTCGCCGGTGCTGACGCCGGGCATCATCCTCGGCATTTCCAGCCTCATCTTCTGGCGCGAATTCGGCGTGCCGGGCGGGCTGTTCGTCGCCGTCATGGCGCAGTCGAGCTTCATCGCCTCCTACGCGATGCTGCTCTTCCTCGCCCGGCTGCAACGCCAGGACCGCACGCTGGAGGAAGCGGCGCTCGACCTCGGCGCGAGCCACACGATGGTGTTCCGCCGCATCACCCTGCCCTTCCTGGCGCCGACCTGCTTCACCGCCGCCGTCGTCGCCTTCCTGCAATCCTTCGAGAACTACAATACGACCGTCTTCGCCATCGGCGGCGAGTGGACACTGGTCACCGAGATCGCCTCGCGGCTGCGCTTCGGCCTGTCGCCGGTGATCAACGTCGTCGGCGTCATCTTCGTCGTGCTTACCCTCGTCGCCGCCACCGGCTATGTTTTGCTGAAGGGCAAGCCGAAGCGCTGACGCGGGTTTCGGCCGTGCTTCGAGGAAACGCGGGACCCGACGCCGACGCCAGGCATGACAGAAACCGACCGCGTGTCGTGGAGCAGCAGGCGCTCCACTCCGGCGGCGGGAAGTGGGGGACGATGCGCTACTGCCTGATCATGCTCACCGGCATCGCCGCGCTCGCGGCGGCGACGGCCCCGGCCGCGGCCGGCAGCACTAGCATCGGCGGCGCCTTCACCACCGAGCGGGGCCCGGAGGATTTCGGCGCCACCACCGGCTCGGACTGGCAGCTCGACGTCGCCCATACCTTCGACAACAAGGTCACACTGTCCGGCTCGGCCAAGTATTACGACACGGCCGGCACCAGCGACTGGAAGGCCAACCTCCAGTTCGGCATCGGCTACACCTACGACATCGGCAAGCTGTCGCTGACGGGCACGGTCGGCATCGGCCAGCACTTCATCCAGTCGGACGATTCGACGGACTTCCCCTATTATTACCTGATGCTCGCCGGCTCCACGCCGATCGACGAGAAATGGACGTGGAACATCTTCCGCCTGCGCTACCGCAACGACTTCGACACCTCGAACGACTACGACACGCCCGAAATTGCCACCGGCGTGAGCTACAGCTTCGACCCGCACAACAGCATGTCGGTGATGATCGAGCGCGACTGGTCGAACGGGAACCCGAGCTACACCGGCATCGAGATCGGCTACCGCTACCGGTTCTGAGCGTTCTCACGCCAACGTGACTCCCGGCGGCGTGACCGGCGGGGAGCAGGCTCCTAGCCTTCCGCCCGCGAGATTCTCCCGCCACGGAGCCTGTCCCATGGAAAACCCGCCCATGCCCCGCCTGTCCCGCCGCGGCCTCATGCTCGGCGCCGGCGCGCTGCCCGCCGCAGCCGCCCTCACGGGCACGGCGCTTGTCGGCGCCACGCCCGCCGAGGCGCTGACGGCGACCGGCCAGCAGGTGCCGGGCCTCTACCGCTACAAGGTCGGCGCCATCGAGGTCACGGCCGTGAACGACGGCGTGCGCAGCTTCCCGCTGGCCGACGGCTTCGTGCGCAACGCCTCGCGCGATCAGGTCAACGCCGCGCTGGAAGCCGCTTTCCAGCCGAAGGACCAGATGTCGATCCAGTTCAACCCGCTGCTCATCAACAATGGCGGCAAGCTGACCCTGATCGACACCGGCAACGGCCCGCAGCCCGGCACGTCCACGGTCGGCAAGCTCGGCACCAACCTCGCCTGGGCGGGGGTGAAGCCGGCGGACGTCAACACCGTCGTCATCTCCCATTTCCACGGCGATCACATCAACGGCCTGCGCGCCGAGGATGGCGGCCTCGCCTTCCCCAATGCGGAGATCCTCGTGCCGGAGGCCGAATGGGCCTTCTGGATGGACGAGGGCGAGATGAGCCGCGCGCCGGAAGGGCTCAAGGCGAACTTCGAGAACGTGCGCCGCGTGTTCAAGGATATCGACAGCAAGGTGACCCGCTACGGCTGGGACAAGGAGATCGCGCCCGGCCTCACCTCGGTCGACGCCTCCGGCCACACGCCGGGCCACACCGCCTTCGTGCTCGCTTCCGGCAACGGCAAGCTGTTCATCCAGTCCGACGTCACCAACACGCCGATCCTCTTCGCCCCGAATCCGGACTGGCAGGTGCAGTTCGACATGGACGGCGACAAGGCGGCGCAGACCCGGCGGCGCATCTACGACATGCTCGCCGCCGAGCGCCTCCAGCTCACCGGCTACCACTACCCCTTCCCCGCCACGGGCTTCATCCGCAAGGACGGCAACGGCTACGCGGCGGTGCCGGCGATCTGGAGCCCGGTGCTCTGAGGACGGGCGCTTCCCGCGCCGGGTGAACCTCGGCGCTTGGCAGGGAGCGGCGGCGCGGCTATGTCTCGCCGCCGATTTTCCATCGCCAGCCCGAGGACGGCCATGACCGACACCACCCTTCCCGACCGCCTGTCGAGCGACCCGAGCAGCCCCTATTACAACGCCGAGCTGCTCGAGCGCGGCATCGGCATCCGCTTCAAGGGCGCCGAGAAGACCAATGTCGAGGAATATTGCGTCAGCGAGGGCTGGATCCGCGTCTCGGTCGGCAAGGCCAAGGACCGCGCCGGCAATCCGATGACGGTGATGCTGAAGGGTCCGGTGGAACCCTATCTGCGCGGCGCCGAGGGCTGATGTCCCTTGTGTCCCGGATGCCTGAAGCGGAGTGCGTTCGCGGCGCTGGCCGGCGTCGCTCATTCTACGGCAGCGCCCGTCGATCCACCCACGTCATGCCCGGGCCAAGCCCGGGCATGACGGCAACCTTCATGCAAATCGTCCTGCCCGTCCCTCATTCCTCCGTCTCGTCGGCGATCCAGTCGAGATAATCGGCGTCGCCGCCGATGACGGGGAGGAACAGTACGGCCGGCGTCTCGTAGGGATGGCGGGCGCGCACCGCCTGCGCCACCGCCTCGGCAAGGTCGACGCGGGTCTTGAGGATCATCACCACCTCGTTCGCGCGCTCGATCTCGCCCTGCCAGCGATAGATCGACACCATCCCGGGCAGTATATTGACGCAGGCGGCCAGCCCGTCGGCCACGATGGCATGGCCTGCGGCTTCCGCCTCGACGCTGCCGGGCCACGTCGTATAGATCATGACTGTGCTATAGCCGCCTTCGGGCATCGCCTTCCCCCCAACCACGCATCGGGCCGTCCAGCATGAACGAAGTCGCCCGCCCCGCCGGTCAGAGCAGCGTGGAAGCCGACTCCGCGCCAGCATATGGCCGAATCGCCTTTGTCGCGAGCGAGGCGCCCGACGCGGTGCAGGCCCAGGCCCGCCTCGTCGCGCGCTACGGCAACATCGCGGCGGAGGAGGCGGAGGTCGTCGTGGCGCTGGGCGGCGACGGCTTCATGCTCCAGACGCTCCATCGCTTCCGCGACAGCGGCAAGCCGATCTACGGCATGAACCGCGGCTCGGTCGGCTTCCTGATGAACAGCTTCCGCGAGGAGGACCTGCCCGCGCGCCTCGCCGCCTCGCAGCGCGTGGTCATCCACCCGCTGATGATGGAAGCGACCGATGTGAACGGAAGGCAGCACCGCGCCTGGGCGATCAACGAGGTGTCGCTCATCCGGCAGTCCTATCAGGCCGCCAAGCTGCGCATCGCCATCGACGGCAAGGTGCGGATGGAGGAGCTGATCTGCGACGGCGTCCTCGTCGCCACCCCGGCCGGCTCGACCGCCTACAATCTCTCGGCGCAGGGCCCGATCCTACCCATCGGCACGCCGCTGCTCGCGGTCACGCCCATCTCCGCCTTCCGGCCCCGCCGCTGGCGCGGCGCGCTGGTGCCGGAGAGCGCGCGGGTCGACATCGCCGTGCTGGAATTCGAGAAGCGGCCGGTGAACGCCACCGCCGACCATTTCCAGGTGCTGAACGTGGTGGCGGTCCGGGCGAAGCTGGACCGGAACTCGTCCATGACCATGCTGGTCGACCGCGATCATTCCATCGAGGAACGCATCCTCGCGGAACAGTTCGGCTGATCGCGTGGGGCCGACGCGGCGGCGTCAGGCCGCGAGGGCGTCCTGCGCGCGCGCCTCGACCTGCCAGCGGCGGAGCAGGCCCACGACCCGGTTATCCTCGGGACCCTCGCCAAGCGCGTCATATTCCGCCAACACGCGGTCGATGATCCGCTGCTTGAGGCCCGGCGTCTCGTCGAGCTCGTCGAGATAGGCCTCCGCCTGCAGCACCTTCAGCGCCGTACGGAAAGCAATCCGCGCGCCGGCCGGCAGGCCGATGCGGTCATAGAGCAGGTCGAACGCCTCACCCGAGCGGTCGGCCGAGAGCGCCGCGACATGATCGACGGGAATTCCCGCGCTCACCGACACCGCCTCGAGGAACAGCCGCACCTGCCCGCAGAGCAGCGAGCGCAGCACCAGCGCCGAGGTCAGTTCGCCGCGTTCCTGCAGCGACTCGACCAGCGCCCGCACATCCTCGCTCTGCCGGCGGGCGGCTTCCGTCACGGTCACCTGATCGCAGGCCTCGCGCGTCACGCGGGCCGCCTCGCCCGGCGCCAGCCACTGGCGTTCCTCGACGAAGGCCGAAAGCGTGCCGGCGACGGCCCGGATCAGTGCGTGATGCGCGGCGGCCGGCAGATCAGCGTGGGCGAGCAGCGCCTCGCGCAGTTCCGGCACGTCGCCGAAGCGGGCGACGATGTGGCCCAGCGCGAAGCCGGGCACATCGGCTGTCGCGTTGCCGGCAAGTGCGAGGCATGCGTCGAAGCTGCCGACCTCCGCGATCACCGCCGCGATGGGCGCGGGCAGGTCCGCACGGCGGGCGATCGCGGCCTGACGGGCGGGCGTGCCGGAGGTGCAGAAGCCGATGAGTTCGCGCATGTTCAGAACGGGGGACTGGGCCAGCACCACCTCGCCCGCCTCGCCGGGAAGCCCCGCGAGCTGGAGAACCAGATCGGCCGGCACCAGCGGGTGATGGCTCAGCGCGGCGGCAAGCTCGAGTTGCACCAGCGGCGAGGGATCGGCGGCGATCTCCGGCAGGGCCGCATCCATCTCGGCACGGTCGTCGGCACCGAGATCGGGCATGACATAGGCTCGCGCCAGCGCGGCCACTGCCTTGGCGCGGGCGTCCTCTGGCGCCGTACGCGCCCATTCGAGAAACTGACGCACGATCATGGCCGACTCCCGGCTGCATCCGATGGATGCCCGATGATGGGTGTCGCCCGATTAAGAAAACGTTGACCATGATCGCCGGGGGTGTCGGATCGACGCTTCCGACCCCGGCTCAGTCGCCGCTGCCTTCCTGAACATCGAGGCTCGGCGCCGTCACCTGCTCGCCGAGCAGCACCTCGACCGGACCGTCCTTGCCCGCCTCGACGGTGAATTCCTTGGTGTAGGTCTTCCCGTCATAGCGGGCGACCGCCGTGTATTCGCCCTCGGCAAGCACGAAGACCGGCAGGGTGTTGATCGATTCCTTGATGCTGTCGCCGCCCGGCGTCAGCACCGACCATTGCGTGTCGGCCAGAGCCTCGCCGCCGGCGATCTTCACCAGCCGCAGGGAGACCTCACCGGCGCGGTGGTGCAGCGTCGTGTCCGTCACCTTGCCCGGCGCCACGGCGACATCCGCCTGAATCACCGCGTTGCCCTCGCCATAGGTCGAGACGACGTAATAGTCGCCGGCGGGAAGGATGATCAGGTCGCCGGAATTGGCGCCGCGGAAATAGGGCCGGCTGGAAGCGCGCCCCTGCAGGAAGCTGCCCTCGAAAATATCGTAGGTCACCTTCTGCGCCGGGATCGGCTTGTCGTTCACGTCGCTGTGCAGGGTCACGCCACCGGCGGGAAGAACGAGCTGCTCGCGCCGCGATTCCTCGCCCACCACGATGCGCCGCGCCACGCTGGCGAGGCCGTAGGCGACGTGCACGACGTAGCCGCCGGGCGAGAGGAAGAATACCGGCGCCGGATCGGCCGCCTCAGCCACCAGCGGATAGGCGCCGGAGGCTTCCGGCCGGTCGGCGAAGACGCGCCAGACCAGCCCGCGCGGGATCAGCGGCTCCTTGTCGCCGAAGCGCGCGCTCATGCCGATGGCGACCTTGCCGGCCGGCGGCTGCGGCAGGATCGTGTGCGGATCGGCCGCCGCGCTCTCCTGCCCGCCCGAAGGCAGCCGCGCCGCCGGGCCGGCGCTGCCCGAGGGCTTGCCCGCCGGGGGCGGAGAACCGACGAAAGGCATGGCCTGCGACGGCAGCGCCTGCGCATGGGGTATGGAGCCGCCGAGCTGGTCGAGGGGCGTGCGCGTCTGGGCCTGCGCCGGCAGGCTCGCCAGAAGCGCGCCGATCGCGACGGCGGAGAACCGCAGCGCCCGGACAGCGCCATGCCCCGCCCGATCGCGACGGACGGGGACAGGGAAGACCGGATGGCGGCTCGCGTGTGACATGGGGGCCGTTGGTGCCCCCAAACGGCGGCAAATTCAAGTCGCCCAAGCATACCCCGCGCGGTCGCACGATCACACCTCCGCGTCTTGGTGGCCGGCGGCCTGCCATGCTACGCGCAAGGGAACGACGAGGATTGCCATGAACGACATGTCCGACGCAAAGACCGCCTCCAGGATCGACGCGCTGACCCTGCTGAAGACGCGCAAGAGCCCGAAGATCTTCGACCTCGCCTCCCCCGGCCCGTCGCCGGCCGAGCTGGCCGAGATGCTCGCCATCGCTTCCCGCGTGCCCGATCACGGCAAGCTCGCCCCCTGGCGCTTCGTCGTCTTCGAGGGCGAGGCGCGCGAGCGGGCCGGCGAGGCCATCGCCGCCGTCTTCGCGCAGGACCACCCGGAAGCCGACGCCGACCGCGTCGCCATCGAGCGCACGCGCCTGTCGCGCGCCCCGCTGGTGGTCGGCGTGGTCTCCCGGGCCGGCCCGCATGTGAAGATCCCGGAATGGGAGCAGACCCTGTCGGGCGCCGCCGCCTGCACGCTGCTGGTGCTGGCCGCCCACGCCCTCGGCTATGCCGCCACCTGGCTCACCGAATGGTACGCCTACGACCCGCGCACGCGCGCCGCGCTGGGTCTTGCCGAGAACGAGCGCTTCATCGGCCTCGTCCATATCGGCACGCTCGGCCGCCCGCAGGAAGACCGCCCCCGCCCGGCGCTCGCCGACATCGTGACGAGGTTCTGACGCGATGTTCTACGAGCCCGCGCGGCGCAATCACGGCCTGCCGCACAATCCGCTGAAGGCCATCGTCGCGCCGCGTCCCATCGGCTGGATCTCCACCCTGTCGCAAGACGGGGTGGCGAATCTCGCGCCCTATTCCTTCTTCAACATGGTGAGCGAGCAGCCGGACATCGTCATGTTCTCCAGCGCCGGCCTGAAGGATACGGTGCGCAACGTGATGGCGACGGGCGCCTTCGTCTGCAACCTCGCCACCCTCGAACTGATCGAGGCGGTGAACCTCACCTCCAAGCCTATCTCGTCAGACGAGAGCGAATTCGATCTTGCCGGGCTCGAACAGGCCCCCTCGCGTCTGGTCAAGCCGCCGCGTGTCGCCGCCAGCCCCTGCGCGCTCGAATGCGTCTGGATCGAGACGCTCGACGTCAAGGACCGCCACGGCATCCCATCCGGCCGGCACATCACCTTCGGCGAGATCGTCGGCGTCCACATCGACGACGCCTTCATCGAGAACGGGCTGGTGCGCACGGACAAGCTGCACGCGCTCGCCCGCGACGGCTATTTCGATTATTCGTGGGTCGACGAGGTCCGCTCCCTCCCCCGTCCCGTCTGAACGTCCGCTCACGCGCTCGGCAAGAACTTGTTCACCATAATCGCATTAATATGTGCGAAGTGAACGTGCGGAGGGTTGCGAACCATGCCTAACCTTGATCGTCGTGCCGTGCTCGGTCTTTCCCTGGCCGGAGCGGCCCTTGCCCTCGGAGGCTGCAAGCCCCGCACGACGACGGCGAGCGCGCCCGTCACGCCGATCGCGCCGGCGACGCCCGTCACCGCCTACGCGCCGACCGGCACCTACGGGCCGGTCTCCGACAAGTTCCCCATCGGGGCGGTCGACACCTCGAAGATCAACCCGATCTATCTGCGCCGCGAGGTGCCCTATTCGACGCCGCACGCGCCGGGCACCGTCGTCATCGATCCGCGCGAGCACTTCCTCTACTACGTGCAGCCCGGCGGCACCGCGATGCGCTACGGCGTCGGCGTCGGCAAGGAAGGCTTCGGCTGGTCCGGCTCCGCCACAATCAACTCCAAGCAGGAATGGCCGGACTGGTATCCGCCGAAGGAGATGATCGCGCGCCGCCCCGACATCAAGCCGCAGCTCTCCCAGCTGCAGAGCGGCCTCGGCGTCGCCGGCGGGCCGTCGAACCCGCTCGGCGCGCGGGCGATGTATCTGTGGCAGAACGGCAAGGACACGCTCTACCGCATCCACGGCACGCTGGAGCCCTATTCGATCGGCACCAACGTCTCCTCCGGCTGCATCCGCATGATCAATCAGGACGCCATCGACCTGTACAATCGCGTTCCGGTCGGCGCCAAGGTGGTCGTCCTCGGCGGCTCCTCCGCCGGCGCGTGAGGAAATGCCGCTGACCTCGCGTCACTAAACGGTTGCCGCCCGCTGGTTGCAGTGCAAACCTGAACCCGGCGGGAGGCACCAGCGATGAGCGGCCGAATCATCACCATTGCCCAGCAGAAGGGCGGATCGGGCAAGACGACGCTCGCCGCCCATCTTGCCATTGCCCTTGCGCTCGACGGAGCCCGCGTCGCGTTGCTCGACTGCGACCCCCAGGGCAGCCTCGGCGAATGGTTCGAGGCGCGCGAGCAGACGCTCGGCGAGGACCGGACCGGCCTTTCCTTCCGCACGGCCTCCGGCTGGGGCGCGCGCCGCGAAGCGCGCAGCCTGGCGCGCGACTACGGCTTCGTCGTCATCGACACGCCGCCGAAATCCGATGTCGAATCCCGCCCGGCCATCGAGGCCGCCAGCCTTGTCGCCGTGCCGGTGCAGCCTACGCCGATCGATCTGTGGGCCACGCAGCCGACGCTCGACATGATCGCCAAGGAAGGCACGCCCTCCCTGCTCGTCATCAACCGTGCCCAGTCCCGCGCCGCGCTCACGCAGGAGATCGGCGAGGCGATTCTCGCCCTTGGCCATCCGGCCGCCCAGACACGCCTCGGTAACAGGGTAGCGTTCGCCGCCAGCATGGGCGACGGGCTGACGGTCATGGAAACCGCTCCCGGCTCGAAAGGGGCGCTGGAAATCGAGACGCTCGCCGCCGAATTGCGGCGATATCTGGGCGACTGACCCACCGCGCCGGCCGGCACGGCTGCCGGACCGCATCGCCGCAGATCGTTTGTATAAAAAGCTTTAGCCGGCTCACGTATTTTTGAGCCACTTATTGAGTAGGGATTAGATCGCGTACGATCAAGTCTCGCTCACCGACATGTTATTGCATTCACGCAAATCAGCGGATGCAAATCAACATCGTGCAATGCACCAATGCCGGACATAGCTTCCGTTTCACCAAATGGCGGGCCGCCTTCGACGGTCGCCCCCCTCGAAAGATAAGGAAACGGAACAATGAACAAGCTCATTCTCGCCGCCGCTACTGTCGCCACGCTGGGCCTCACCGTCGCCGCCCATGCCGAGTCGCGTGATCCGGCCGAACGTGCCGCCTACAACGAGACCATCCGCACCTCGGCCCAGCACGCCGTTCCCGGCGCGGCCCTCGTGGAAGGCCGCAACGCCGCTGTGGCGGCGCCGACCACCGGCGTCGAGCCCTATATCCAGCAGCAGATCGAGCAGAACAGCCGCAGCACCCGCTGAGGTGTTCATCGGCTGAGCCGATGCTGGGCATGAGATAGCGGCGCCTGCCCCCCGGGCGCTGCTGCCGAGAGGCGCGGATGGCAACATCCGCGCCTTTTTGCTTTTTCCCGGCATATTCGGCTGTTGCCGGGATGTTTCCGGCAACGATACGGCAACACGGCACCACAAGGGGAACCCAAGTACCGCCTCAAGGTTGACGCTAGGGGTCCGCCACGGCAATCAGAGGGCTGCCTTTCTTTGGCAAGCTAATATTCACTGCCGTGGCGGTAGGTTCGCGGCTTCATCGGGATACCGGCTGCGGCGGTACCCCTGTGGTCGGAACCGTCGGTCGGGGGGAATTTGTTGGCGAGCCAGAAAAAAACGTGGCTCCTGTGCCTGTGGCCCATGCGGCGCCCGCTCGCGACACTGGTCGCGGTGGCGTCTTTCGCCGTGCCTGCCGTCCCGGCCTCCGCCCAGATCTTCGGCGGCGACCAGGACGCTTCCAGCCAGGAATCCAACTCCGGCCTGTTCGGCCCGCTGGTCAATCTGTTCAGCCCCCGCCCGATGGGCGATGCCGGCAAGCCTGCCCCCGACGCGACGCCGTACAAGGTGACGATCGAGGTGAAGGGCGGCGACAGCTCGCTGCGTGACGCGGTGACGAGCGCGTCCAATCTCGAATCCCTCAGCCAGCGCCCGCCCTCCGGCGCCGCCGGCCTCGTCCGCCGCGCGCTGGCGGATCGGCGCGACATCAATGCCGCGCTCTATTCGGCGGGCTACTACGCCGGCGACATCCGCATCACCCTGGCGGGCAGCCCGCCGGATGCGCCCAATGTCTTCGAGGTCGTGGAGGCCGCCCGTCGGCAGGGGCCGGTGCCGGTCCGCGTCGAGGTGACGCCCGGTCCGCAGTTCCATTTCGGCCGCGTCGCCATTCTCGACGCCGCCACCCATCGCCCGCTGCCCGACGCGCCGACACTGCAGCGGCTGCGCCTCGTGCCCGGCGAACCGGCGCTTGCCACCGCCGTCGTGAACGCGGAAAGCGCTCTCGTGGGTCATTGGCGCCGGGCGGGCCACCCCTTCGCCCGCATCGCCGACAAGCAGGTCACCGCCGACCATGCGACGAAGTCGGTCGATGTCTCCATTTACGTCTCTCCCGGCCCGGTGGCGACCTTTGGCCGCTTCACCGTCTCGGGTGCGGACTTCCTCACGCCGGGCTTCATCGAGGAGCGGATCGAGATCCCGGCGGGAACGCCCTATTCGCCCGAGGTGCTGGATCGTCTGCGGCGCCGGCTGCTGGAATATGAGGCCATCGCCAGCGTGCGCATCCAGGAAGCCGACAAGCTGGACGCCGACGGCAGCCTGCCGATCCATATCGAGGTGTCCGCCCGCAAGCCCCGCTATGTCGGCTTCGGCGCCACCTATTCCTCCACCGAAGGGTCGGCCATCAACGCCTTCTGGGGCCACCGCAACCTGTTCGGCGGCGGCGAGACGCTGCGGCTCGACGCGCAGGTTTCCTGGTTCGGCGAGAAGTCGGAAGCCGTGCCGGACGCCGACCCGTTCGGCTACAAGCTGTCCGCCGCCTTCGTGAAACCCGGCATCTACACGGCACAGGACGACCTCGTGGCGCAGGCGGCCATCCTGCGCGAGGTGACGAACGCCTATGTGCGCGAAGCCGCCACCCTGCTCACCGGCGTGCGCCACCGCTACAGTGATCAGCTCAACCTGCAGGTGAGCCTCGACCTCGAACAGTCGCGCGTCGAGGACACCACCGGCACCCGCGACTACACCATCGTCGGCATCCCCTTCGAGCTGACCTACGACAGCACCGACAACAAGCTCGACCCCTCGCGTGGCATCCGCGCCTCCGGCGTGGTCGAGCCCTTCGCCTATTTCGGCGATGCCGGTGCGGGCCCGGCAATGATCAAGGGTTCCTTCGCCACCTACCACGCCTTCGACGAGGACAAGCGCTTCATCCTCGCCGGCCGCGTCTCCGCCGGCAGCATCTTCGGAACCGACCTCTACGACGTGCCGCCGCAGCGGCGCTTCTATGTCGGCGGCGGCGGCTCGCTGCGCGGCTACGACTACCAGTCCGCCAGCCCGCGCAACGCCGAGGGCGTCATCATCGGCGGCCGGAGCTTCTTCGAGGCTTCGGTGGAGGCGCGCGTGCGCGTCACCGACACGATCGGCATCGTGCCCTTCTTCGACATGGGCTCGGCCTTCGCGTCCGAATGGCCGGACTTCGACGGCATGAAGTACTCGGCCGGTGTCGGCCTGCGTTACTATACGGCGATCGGGCCGCTGCGCCTCGATCTCGCCTTCCCGCTCAACCCGGGACCCGAAGACGGCGACTTCGGCGTCTATGTCAGTCTGGGGCAGGCTTTCTGATGCGACGCGCACTCCGCTATCTCGGCATCCTCGTCCTCGCTCTGGCAGCCCTGCTGCTGGCCGCCTTCGGCGTGCTGCAGACGCCGCCCGGTAAGGCGCTGCTGGCGAGCCTCGGCTCCTCCCTCGCCTCCTCCCCGGACCTCAAGGTCGGCATAAGCGGCATCGGTGGCTTAGTGCCGTTCGACATGAGCGTGGACGCGATCGAGCTGGCCGACGCCAAAGGTCCCTTCGGCCGGGTCGAGCAGGCCCGGCTCGCCTGGCGGCCGCTGGCGCTCCTCGCCGGCCGGCTCGACGTCACCACGCTCTCCGCCGCGCGCGTGGAGGTCGAGCGCCGTCCCGAGCTGCCGCCCTCCGAGGCGGCGGAATCCTCCTCCAGCAGTTCCTCCCTCGCCTTCCCCGTGCGCGTCGAGAATCTCTCCATCCCCGAGATCGTGCTCGGCGAGCCGGTGGTCGGCCATGCCGCCCGGCTTTCGCTCAACGCCTCCGCCGATCTCGCCTCGCTCACGCAGGGCCTGTCCCTCACCTTCGCGCTGGAGCGCCGCGACGCGCCGGGCAGCGTCTCCGGCTCGGTCGCCTATGCCCCGGAAAGCGGCCGGCTCGATCTCGACATCGGCGCGCGCGAGCCGGCCGGCGGCCTCATCGCCCGCGCGGCCGGCTTCGACGGGCTGCCCGAGCTCGCCGCCACGCTGAAGGGCGCCGGCCCGCTCGACGCCTGGGACGGCCAGCTTCGCCTCACCGTCGGCGACATCGCCGAGGCGAGCGGCGCCGCCGGCATCCGCGCCATTCCCGCCGGCCACCGCGTCACCTTCGCCATCGACGCCGATGTCGCCCGCGTGCTGCCGGCGAACATCGCCCCGCTGTTCGAGGGGCGCACGGAGCTCGCCGGCGCGGCGACGATCGATGCCGGGCGCAACATCGCCATCGAGAAGGCCACCGCGCAGGCGGCCGGCTTCAACGCCGCCGCCAACGGCACGCTCGATGCCGCCGCCAACGCCGATCTCGCCTTCGACCTGACGCTGGGCGAGGCGCGCCGCTTCTCCGCCCTCGCGCCCGGCGCGACCTGGAGCGGCGTGCGCGTCAACGGCACCGCGAAGGGAGCGCTGAACGCCCCCGCCGTCGAGGCGCGGCTCACCGGCGAGGCGCTTGCTGGCGCCGGCTATGGGGCCTCCACCCTCGCCGCCACGCTGCGCACGATCCCGGCCGCCGACGGCAGCCTCGCCATCACCGCCGCCGGCGACGTGCAGGGGCTGACGGCGAGCGACCCGAAGGTGGCGGGCGCCCTCGGCACCGGCGGCACCTTCGAGGCCAGCGCCGAGGTGCCGGCCGGCGGCGATCCCGCCCTGACCGGCCTCACCATCCGCCTCGCCGCCCTCACCGCGACCTTCTCGGGCCGCGCCGGAACCCGCGCGGCGGACGGCGACCTCGACGTGTCCCGGCTCGACCTCGCCGCGTTCTCCCCGCTGGCCGGCCGCCCCCTCGCCGGACAGGCGACGCTGGCGGCGAAGATCGCGGCGAGCGACGATTTCAACCGCGCGAGCATCGAGCTGAAGGCCAACGCCCGCGGGATCGCCACCGGCATCGCGCAGGTCGACGCCCTCATCGGCCGCGAGCTCAACGCGGGGGGCGCCCTGGCGCGCGACGGAGCGAACGCCCTGTCCGTCCGCAACCTGAAGGTGGATGCCGAAGGGCTGGCGCTCGTCGTGGACGGCCGTATCGCCACGGATCTCGCCGACCTCACCGCCAATCTCGCGCTCGACGACCTCTCCCGCCTCGACAAGCGCCTCGGCGGCGCGCTTCAGGCCAATGCGGCCTTCTCGGGCACGCTGGAAAAGCTCGGCGTCACCGCCAGGGTTCTGGTGCCGCAGGGTGTCGCCGAGGGGCGCCCCATCCGCGATCTCGCGCTGGACATCGCCGCGAGCGATCTCACCGGCGCGCTCGCCGGCACGCTCAACCTCTCCGGCCAGATCGCCGGCAAGCCGGCCCGCGGCACCGCGGCGCTGGCGACCCAGCCGGACGGCGCGCGGCGCGTCTCCGGCCTCGACCTCGCCATCGGCTCGGTGAGCGCGCGCGGCGACGTCTCCGTCTCCCCCGCGGGTCTGGCGGACGGTCAGCTCATCCTCGCCGCCGGCGACCTCGCCGATATCGCCGCCCTCGCTCTCACCGAGATGGCCGGCCGGCTGAACGCCGATATCGGCCTCTCCGTCGCCGATGGCCGGCAGAACGCCAATGTGAAGGCCAACGCCGCCAATCTGCGCGCCTTCGGCCGCTCCGTCGGTTCCGCCACCATCGACGCCACGGTGCGCGATGCGCTGGGCGTGCCGCTGCTGAACGGCACGACGGAGCTGCGTGCCGTCGACCTCTCCGGCGTCACCATCGAGACCGCCTCGCTGCGCGCCAACGGCAACGCCTCCGGCACCGACCTCACCCTCGACGCGCTGGCGCAGGGCACCACGCTGCGGGCGAACGGGCGGCTGGAGCCCCTGCAGGGCGGCGCGCGCTTCCGCCTCGACCGCCTCACCGCCGCGCGCGGCGGCGTCAATGCCGCAACGACGGGTCCGGCCACCTTCACCCTCTCCGGCGGCACCGTCGCCATCGACCGCTTCGCCCTCGCCGCCAGCGGCGGCACCGCGACCGTCTCCGGCTCGGCCGGGCAGAATCTCGACCTCGCCGTCGATCTGCGCGCCCTGCCGCTGTCGCTGGCGAACCTCGCCTCTCCGGGGCTCAACCTCTCCGGCACGCTGGCCGGCAATGCCCGCCTCCGCGGCAGCGCGGCCGATCCCAGCGGCACCTACGAGCTGCGGGTGACGCGGCTGAGCAACCCGGACATCGCCAGCTCCGGCGCCGGCCCGTTCGACATCACCGCCAACGGCACGCTCGGCGGCGGGCGGGCGCAGATCCGCGCCACCATCGCCGGCCAGCATGTCCAGGGCTTCACCATCACCGGCTCGGCGCCGCTCGGGGCCGGCGAGCTCGATCTCGCCCTGCGCGGCGCGATCAACCTCGCCATCGCCAACCCGATGCTCGCCACCACAGGCGCGCGCGTCACCGGCACCGCCAATGTCGACGCCACCGTGCGCGGCACGGCGGCGGCTCCCCGCGCCGGCGGCACCGTCCGGCTCAGCGGCGGGCGTTTCGACGATGCGGTGAACGGCGTCGCCCTTGACCAGATCGAGGCCGTCATCACCGGCACCGACCGCTCCGTGACCCTCACCACCCTGCGCGCCCGCACCACCAATGGCGGCAGCGTGACGGGGCGCGGCAATGTCGCGCTCGATCCGAACGCCGGCTATCCCGGCCGCATCGACATCGACCTCGCCAATGCGGCGCTGGTGAACAGCGACCTGATGCGCCTCGTCGCCGAAGGGCGCGTCGGCGTCGAAGGCGCCTTCCTCAACGGGCCGCGCCTCACCGGCCGGCTGGTGCTGCGCGCGCTGGACATCAACGTGCCCGACCGCTTCCCCGGCGGCGTGCAGGACCTCAACGTCCGCCATGTGAACGCCGGCAAGCGGAGCACCCGCACCGCCCCGGCCAACCAGCGCGCCACCGCCGAAAACCGCAACGGCATCGCCCTCGACCTCGTCGTCTCCGCGCCGAACAACAACGTCTTCGTGCGCGGCCTCGGCATGGAGGCCCAGCTCGGCGGCGAATTGAAGCTCACCGGCACCAGCCGCGCCCCGGTGACGCAGGGCGCCTTCCAGATGCGGCGCGGCACCTTCGATTTCGGCAGCCGCCGCCTCACCTTCACCCGCGGCGACATCACCTTCACCGGCACCACCGATCCCGAGCTCGACTTCATCGCCGAGACCACCTCCTCGGACATCACCGCCCGCGTGCTGGTCTCCGGCCCGGCGTCGCGCCCGACTGTGAGCTTCAGCTCGACGCCGACCCTGCCCCAGGACGAGGTGGTCTCCCGGCTGCTGTTCGGCCGCGATGCGGGTTCGCTCAACTCGGGTCAGGCCATCCAGCTCGCGCAGGTCATCGCGCAGTTCTCCGGCGGCGCCAGCGTGCTCGAGAACGTGCGCCGCTCGCTCGGCGTGGACAGCCTCGAAGTCGGCGCCAATGCCGAGGGCACGGGCGGTCAGGTCGGCGTCGGCCGGCGGCTCAACGACAACATCTATCTCGGTGTGCGCCAGGGCACGACCGCCGGATCGAGCCGCGTGACCGTCGATGTCGACGTCACCAAGAACATCCGCCTGCAAGGCGCGACGGGCGCCGACGGCTCGGCCGAGGTCGGCATCGGCGCCCAGTGGGACTACTGACGGGGCATCAGGCCGGCACGGCCGTGCCGACCCCGTAGCGCGCGGCGGGATGGCGGAGGGAGAGCCCCGGCGCCATCCGCACCCGGTCGTCGACCAGCCTCTGCCAGTCGGCGGCATCCGGCAGCGCGGGAATGGTGATCGTCTCGCCGAGATCGAGCCCGGCGAGCGCTGCCTCGACCAGATCCTCCGCCGACATCACCATTTCCGGCGGCAGGGCCGCCTTGTCCATGCCGGCGCGGTCGAAGAATTCCGTGGCGGTCAGGCCGGGCAGCACCGCCTGCACCCGTACCGGGCTGTCCTTCAGCTCGCTCTGCAGCGACTGCGTGAGGGCGAGCACATACGCCTTCGTCGCCGCATAGGCGCCGAGGAAGTTCTCCGGGATCAGCGCGACCACCGAGGCGATGTTGACGAGCGTGCCCCGGCCGCGCGCCGTGAAGGCGTTCACCGCCGCCACGGAAAGGCGCGTGAGCGCGGCGACGTTGAGCTGCACCATCGCGTCCACCTTGTCGGCATCCGCCCCGACGATCTGCCGCTCCACGCCCATGCCGGCATTGTTGACGAGCAGGGTGATGGCCGGGTCCGCCGCGATGCGGGCCGCCACCGCCCCGGTATCGGCCGGATTGCCGAGATCGGCGACGAGAAACTCGGCCTTGCGTCCGGTCTTCGCGGTGATGTCGGCCGCCAGCGCTTCCAGCCGCGCACCGTCGCGCGCGACCAGCGGGACGTCGTAGCCGCGCCGGGCCAGCCGCTGCGCATAGACTTTCCCGATGCCGCTGGAAGCACCGGTGACCAGGGCGGTGCCGGGAGATGAAACGGAGGTCATGAGAAGGCTCCATGGTTGCCGATGGCCGCCCGCACGGACGGCCAATCCTTTTTCATGACGATCATCATTAATATATCCGGCGACCGCCGAACAGCCGGCTTGATCTCCCCGCCCTGCTTTCCGGTAAAATGCGGGCAACGCTGGTGTCCCGTGATGTCTTCCCCCTCCTGCGCCCTCGTCTGGTTCCGCGACGATCTGCGCCTCGACGACAATCCCGCCCTGAAGGCGGCGCAGGCGAGCGGCCGGCCGCTGGCTCTCGCCTATGTTCTCGACGAGGAAAGCGAGAGGCTGCGCCCGCTCGGCGGCGCGGCGCGCTGGTGGCTGGGGCGCTCGCTGGCGTTCCTTTCCGCCGCCATCGCCGCGAAGGGCGGCCGCTTGATCCTGCAGCGCGGCAGGGCGGGTGACATCGTGCCGGCGCTCGTCGAGGAGCTGAACGCCGCCGCCGTCTACTGGAACCGCCGCTACGGCGCCGCCGAGATCGCCGTGGACACCGCTCTCAAGAGCGCCCTGGCCGGCCGGGGCGTCGCGGTGGAGAGCTTCGGCGGCAGCCTGCTGCACGAGCCGTGGACGGTACGCACGCAGGCCGGCGATCCCTTCCGGGTCTTCACCCCCTTCTATCGCAGCGCCGGCAGGCAGGCGGTGCGGACGCCTTCGCGTGCGGACGATGCATGGTCCTTCGCCGGTTCCGCCCGGAGCGACCGGCTCGACGACTGGGCTCTGGAGCCGACGGCGCCGGACTGGGCCGCCGGCCTGCGCGCAAGCTGGACACCGGGCGAGCGCGGCGCGCGCGACCGCCTCGCCGCCTTCCTCGACGACGACCTCGCGGGCTACGCGACGCTGCGCGACCGCCCCGACCTCGCGCGCACCTCGCGCCTGTCGCCCCATCTGCGCTTCGGCGAAATCTCGCCGCATCAGGTGCTCGCCGCCGTGCGCCACGCGGCCGACGCAGGCACGGCATCGCCCGCCGACACGGAGAAGCTCATCAGCGAGCTCTACTGGCGCGAGTTCTCCTACCACCTGCTGTTCCATTTCCCGGACCTCGCCGGCACCAACGTCAATCGCCGCTTCGACGCCTTCGAGTGGCAGGACGATCCGGCGTTGGAGCGGGCGTGGCGCAGGGGGCGGACCGGCTATCCCATCGTGGATGCCGGCATGCGCCAGCTCTGGCAGACCGGCTGGATGCACAACCGCGTGCGCATGCTCGCCGCCTCCTTCCTCATCAAGCACGGGCTGACCGACTGGCGGCGCGGCGAGGCCTGGTTCTGGGACACGCTGGTCGACGCCGATCCGGCGAACAATCCCGCGAGCTGGCAATGGGTCGCCGGCTCGGGAGCCGACGCCGCCCCCTATTTCCGCATCTTCAACCCGGTGACCCAGGGCGAGACCTTCGACCCGGACGGCGCCTATGTCCGCCGCTTCGTCCCGGAACTCGCCGGGTTGCCGGCCGGGATCATCCACAAGCCCTGGACGGCGGCGCCCGAGGTGCTGCGCCGCGCCGGCGTGGTGCTCGGCGAGACCTATCCGTTCCCGATCGTCGAGCACCCCGCCGCCCGCGAGCGCGCCCTCGCCCGCTTCGCGCGCATTCGCGGGGATTGACGCTCAATCCGGTTGCCGAGCCGGTAATGGCCCACTAACTTCGTGGACCTTTCATAAGCGTAGAAGACACAAGCGCCATGGATATCCGCAACGGTCTCGTCGAGGCGGTCGGCAACACGCCACTCATCAAGCTCAAGCGCGCCTCGGAAGCCACCGGCTGCACCATCCTCGGCAAGGCGGAGTTCCTCAATCCCGGACAGTCGGTGAAGGATCGCGCCGCCCTCTTCATCATCCAGGACGCCGTGGCGCGCGGCCAGCTGAAGCCCGGCGGCGTCATCGTCGAGGGCACCGCCGGCAATACCGGCATCGGCCTCGCTCTGGTCGGCAACGCGCTCGGCTTCCGCTCGGTGATCGTGATCCCGGACACGCAGAGCCAGGAAAAGAAGGACATGCTGCGCCTCGCCGGCGCGACCCTCGTCGAGGTCCCGGCGGTCGCCTACGCGAATCCGAACAACTATGTGAAGGTGTCCGGCCGCCTCGCCGAGGCGCTGGCCGCCACCGAGCCGAACGGCGCCGTCTGGGCCAACCAGTTCGACAATGTCGCCAACCGGCAGGCCCATATCGAGACCACGGGCCCGGAGATCTGGGCGCAGACGAACGGCAAGGTCGACGGCTTCGTCGCGGCGGTCGGCACCGGCGGCACGCTGGCCGGCACGGCCATCGCGCTCAAGGCACGCAACCCGGCGATCCGCATCGCGCTCGCCGACCCGTTCGGCGCCTCGCTCTACAGCTACTACACCACGGGCGAGCTGAAGGCCGAGGGTTCCTCGATCACCGAGGGCATCGGGCAGGGCCGCATCACCGCCAATCTGGAAGGCGCGCCCATCGACACCGCCTACCAGATCCCCGACGCCGAGGCGGTGCAGATCGTGTTCGATCTTCTGGAGCATGAGGGCCTGTGCCTCGGCGGCTCCACCGGCATCAACGTCGCCGGCGCCATCCGGCTGGCGAAGGAACTCGGCCCGGGCCACACCATCGTCACCGTGCTGTGCGACTACGGCACGCGCTACCAGTCCAAGCTGTTCAACCCCGACTTCCTGCGCGAGAAGGGCCTGCCCGTGCCGGGCTGGCTGGAACGCAGCGTGGACGTCCCCAACGTATTGGTCTGATGGCAACCATTCTCCTCTTCCGCGACGACGCCTACCAGAAGGAAACCTCCGCCGTGGTGACGGCGCTGACACCGGACGGCGGCATCGCCGTCGACCGCACGGTGTTCTACGCCACCGCCGGCGGCCAGCCGGGCGACCGGGGGACGCTGGTGCGCGCGGACGGCAGCGAGATCGCCATCGAGACCGCCGTCTACGGCCCGTCGAAGGTCGACGTCATCCATGTTGCGGCGGTCGGCTCGCCCCTGCCCGAGCCGGGCGAGGCGGTGTTTCTGCGGCTCGACTGGCCGACGCGCTACAGGCGGATGCGCATGCACACGGCGCTGCACCTGCTTTCCGTCGCCCTGCCCTACCCGGTCACGGGTGGCTCGATCGGCGAGGAGGAAAGCCGGCTCGACTTCGACATCCCCGAAGCCGGCGTCGACAAGGACGAACTGACCGCACGGCTGGCCGAGATGATCGCCACCGGCGCCCGGGTGGGCGAGCGCTGGATCAGCGACGAGGAACTGCTCGCCAATCCGGGGCTGGTGAAGACCATGGCGGTCAAGCCGCCCATGGGCACCGGCCGGGTGCGCCTCGTCGAGATCGAGGGCCTCGATCTCCAGCCCTGCGGCGGCACCCATGTGCGCGGCCTCGACGAGATCGGCCCCGTGCAGGTGACGAAGATCGAGAAGAAGGGCCAGCAGAACCGCCGCGTGCGCGTCGCCTGGGCCTGACCTGCCGTCCCGGCCCTGCCACCCCGGCTCGGTGGCGCAGGCGCCATCCCAAGCTCCGCGAGGAACCTCCCATGCCCACCGACAGCCGCTTCGTCTCCACCGAATGGCTCGCCTCCCATCTCGGCGCGCCCAACCTCGTCATCGTGGACGGCTCCTGGCACATGCCCGCGACCGGCCGGAAGGGGCGCGAGGAATACCTCAAGGCGCACATTCCCAGCGCCGTGTTCTTCGACATCGACGCCATTGCCGATACGTCGAGCGGCCTGCCGCACATGCTGCCCTCCGAGACCATCTTCACCGCGGCGATGGAAGCGCTCGGCATCGGCAAGGACATGAAGATCGTCGTCTATGACAGTGTCGGCCTGTTCTCCGCGCCGCGCGTGTGGTGGACGCTACGCGCCTTCGGCGCCATCGACGTCGCCATCCTCGACGGCGGCCTGCCGAAATGGCTGGCCGAGGGCCGCCCGACGGAATCCGGCGAGGCGCCGTATCTGCCCGCCCGCTTCGACGCAAAGCTCAACCGCGCCTGGGTCGCCGGCATCGAGGACGTCGCCCGGCGGCTCGCCGACGGCAGCGCGCAGGTGCTCGACGCCCGCGCCGCCGAGCGCTTCCGCGGCGAGGTGCCCGAGCCGCGCGCCGGCGTGCGGCCGGGGCATATTCCGGGCGCGCGCAACCTGCCGGTCTCCGAGGTGGTCAAGGACGGCCGCCTCGCCGATCCGGCGGCGATCCGCGCCGCGGTGAAGGACGCGGGGATCGACCCGTCCGCGCCGGTCATCACCAGCTGCGGCTCGGGCGTGACGGCCGCCATTCTGTGGCTGGCGCTCGATGCCATCGGCACGCCGCCGCAGGCCCTTTATGACGGCTCGTGGACCGAGTGGGGCTCGTCCGACAAGCCGGTCGCGACCGGCCCGGCCGACTGAGCGCGGCACGACCCACAGCCTTTGTCCCGTCATGGCCGGGCTTGGCCCGGCCATGACGTCGTCCCGGTGAGGCGGCGTCGGGACGACGAAGGATGCGCGGGCGCCTCAGTGCAGGATCTGGCTGAGGAACAGCTTGGTTCGCTCGTGCTGCGGGTTGGAGAAGAACGCGTTCGGCTCGTTCATCTCGATGATCTGCCCGGCATCCATGAAGATCACCCGGTTCGCCACCTGCCGCGCGAAGCCCATCTCATGCGTCACGCAGAGCATGGTCATGCCTTCCTCGGCGAGGCTCACCATGGTCTCCAGCACCTCCTTCACCATCTCCGGGTCGAGGGCGGAGGTCGGCTCGTCGAACAGCATGATCTTCGGCTTCATACACAGCGCGCGGGCGATGGCGACGCGCTGCTGCTGGCCGCCGGAGAGCTGGCCCGGGTACTTGTTGGCCTGCTCGGGAATCTTCACCTTGCGCAGGAAGTGCATGGCGAGTTCCTCGGCCTCCTTCTTGGGCATCTTGCGCACCCAGATCGGCGCCAGAGTGAGGTTTTCCAGCACGGTGAGGTGCGGGAACAGGTTGAAGTGCTGGAAGCACATGCCGACCTCGCGGCGGATTTCGTCGATCCGCTTCAGGTCGTTGGTCAGCTCGATGCCGTCGACGATGATCGTGCCCTGCTGGTGTTCCTCCAGCCGGTTGATGCAGCGGATCATGGTCGACTTGCCCGAGCCGGACGGGCCGCAGATGACGATGCGCTCGCCGCGCAGCACCCGCAGGTTGATGTCCTTCAGCACATGGAACTCGCCGTACCATTTGTGAACACCGACGAGTTCGACGGCGACCTCCCGGCTCGGCGGCGTGTGCACGGCAGGCAATTCATCGCTCGGGACGATCGAATGAGCTTCGGTCATGAGAGGCCTCCGTCAATGCCGGTGAGAGGTGTTCAGCCGCCGCTCCACGAAGAGAGAATAGCGCGACATGCCGAAGCAGAAGAGGAAATAGACCAGGCCCGCGAAGGCGAAGCCGGTGTAGAGCGTAACCGGGCTCGCCCAGTTCGGATCGGTGAAGGACGCCCGGAGCTGGCCGAGGAAGTCGAAGATCGAGACGATCAGCACCAGCGTCGTGTCCTTGAACAGGCTGATGAAGCTGTTCACGATGCCCGGAATGACCAGGGTGAGCGCCTGCGGCAGGATGATGAGGCGCATCATCTGGCTCCAGGTCAGCCCCATCGCCATCGCCCCCTCGTACTGTCCCTTCGAGATCGCCTGCAGGCCGCCGCGCACCACCTCCGCCATATAGGCGGCGGAGAACAGCGCGACACCCACCAGCGCGCGCAGCAGGGCATCGGGATTGGTGCCTTGCGGAAGGAACAGCGGCAGCATGTAGGTGGCGAAGAACAGCACGGTGATGAGCGGCACGCCACGCCAGAACTCGATGAAGATCACCGACAGCAGCCGCACGATCGGCATCTGCGAACGCCGTCCGAGCGCCAGCAGGATGCCGAGCGGCAGCGAGGCGACGATGCCGGTCACCGCGATCACCAGCGTCACCAGCAGCCCGCCCCATTGCCGGGTCTCGACATAGGAGAGGCCGAAGTCGATGTCCCAGACGAGGACAAGGGCGCCGAACGCGAGGAAGACCCACATGGCGGCGCGGGCCGCCGCCCGGCCATTGCCGCCGAGGGCGGCGATGAGCCCGCCGACCACCGCCATGACGAGCAGCGCGGTCAGCACGTAATCGACCCAGAACGCCACGTTCACGCCGGCGACCGTGACATCGCCGGTGATCGCGTGCACGAGGCCGAAACGCTCGAACAGGAACGCCGAGGCGTTGATGTTGCCGCCGGTCAGCAGGACGAAGGCGATGATCGGGTAGGCCACGAAGAACAGCAGCGAATTCAGCCGCTTCAGCGGCCAGCTCGGCACCAGCAGCGGCACCATGAGCACAAGGCCGGCGGCGAAGACGATGTTGGGCCGCCAGCGCTGGTCGATCGGGTAGAAGCCGTAGATGAGCTGGCCGAACTTCGCCTTGATGAAGGGCCAGCAGGCGCCGACACCCGGGCCGAGGCAGGCTTCGCGGTTCTCGCCGGTCCATACGGCGTCGATCAGCATGAAGCGCACCAGCGGCGGCACCAGCCACAGCACGGCGAGAATGCCCACGATGGTCAGCATCGTATTGAGGACGCTGGAGAACAGGTTCTCGCGCATCCAGCCGATGGCGCCGACCCGGCGCACCGGCGGAGGAAGCGGTGTCACCATCTCGGTGCGGATGAAGGTTCCGTCGTCAAAGGTCATGCTCATGGCCGGCCCTCACCGTTCCACCAGCGCGACGCGCTTGTTGTAGGCGTTCATGATGAACGCCGTGATGATCGACAGAAGCAGGTACACGCCCATGGTGATGGCGATGATCTCGATCGCCTGGCCGGTCTGGTTCAGCGAGGTGCCCGCGAACACCGCCACGAGGTCGGGATAGCCGATGCCCACCGCCAGCGAGGAGTTCTTGGTCAGGTTGAGATACTGGCTGGTGAGCGGGGGGATGATCACCCGCATGGCCTGGGGGATGATGACGAGCCGCAGGGTCGGCCCGTTGCGCAGGCCCAGCGAGTGGGCGGCCTCGGTCTGGCCGTGGCTCACCGACTGGATGCCGGCGCGCACGTTCTCCGCGATGAAGGCGGCGGTGTAGGTCGCCAGCGCCAGGGTGAGCGCAACGAATTCCGGGATCACCCGCATGCCGCCGGCGAAATTGAAGCCCTTGAGCTCCGGCCGCTCGAAGGTGATCGGGAAGCCGGTGACGATCATGGCGATCAGCGGAATGCCGATCAGCATCGCGAGGTTGATCCACAGCACCGGGAGCCGGCGGCCGGTCTCCTCCTGCCGCCCGGCCGCCCAGTGGCCGAACAGGATCGCCAGCAGCAGCGCCAGCCCGATCGCCCAGAGCACGATGCCGTAGCCGTCACCGAACAGCGGGCGCGGGATGATGATGCCGCGATTGGACAGGAACACCTCGCCGAACAGACTGATGCTGTCGCGCGGGCTCGGCAGGGCGCTGAGCACGGCGAGGTACCAGAACAGGATCTGGAACAGCGGCGGCAGGTTGCGCAGCACCTCGACATAGGTGGTCGAGATCAGCCGCACCACGAAGTTCTTCGAGAGGCGGCCGATGCCGACCAGGAAGCCGATGATGGTGGCGAGGAAGATGCCGACCACCGCCACGAGGATCGTGTTCAGCAGGCCGACGACGAAGGCGCGGCCATAGGTCGAGGTCTCGGTGTAGGGGATCAGCGTCTGGCTGATGCCGAAGCCGGCGGTGTTGTCGAGGAAGCCGAAGCCGGTGGCGATCTTCTGCGCCGCGAGGTTGTCGCGGGCGTTCTCCATGAACATCCAGCCGAACACGACGACGAGTATCAGTGCGACGAGCTGCAGGCCGATGCTGCGTACTTTCGGGTCGTTGATGAACGACGCGCCTTTTGAATGCCCCTGAACGGGCTCGACCAGATCCGACATGATCCCCCTCGCCTCTTTCGAGGCCGATTAGCGTCCGGTGCCGGACTTTGCCGCCAGCTTGCCGGGGAAGAAGGAGCCCCCGGCCTTCGCCGGGAGCCCGTCAGAAAAGCGTCAGCGGATCGGCATGCCGTACTGCTGGCCGCCCTTGGTCCACAGCGCATTGGCGCCGCGCTCGAGCTTCAGTGGCGTGGCGGGGCCGACGTTGCGGTCGTACATCTCGCCGTAATTGCCCACGCCCTTGACGATCTGGAAGGCCCAGTCGTTGCCGATGCCCATGCCCTCGCCGAACTTGCCCTCGGTGCCGAGCAGGCGCTTGATCTCCGGGTTGGTCGCGGACTTCTGCTGCTCCTCGACGTTCTTGGAGGTCACGCCGAGCTCCTCGGCGTTGATCTGGGCGAAGAGCACCCACTTCACGATGTCGAACCACTGGTCGTCGCCATGGGCGACCACCGGGCCGAGCGGCTCCTTGGAGATGATCTCCGGCAGCACGACGTGGTCGTCGGGGTTGGTGAGCTTCAGGCGCTCGCCGGCGAGGCCGGAACGATCGGTGGTGAGCACGTCGCAGCGGCCGGCGTCGTAGGCCTTGACCACCTCGTCATTGGTCGCGAAGGCGATGACCTCGTAGGTCATGTTGTTGGCGCGGAAATAGTCGGCGAGGTTCTGCTCGGTCGTCGTGCCGGTCTGCGTGCAGACCGAGGCGCCGGAGAGCTCCAGGGCCGAGTTCACCTTCTTGTCCTTGCGGATCATGAAGCCCTGGC
Source organism: Ancylobacter moscoviensis (assembly GCF_007559435.1). Classification (GTDB taxonomy): domain Bacteria; phylum Pseudomonadota; class Alphaproteobacteria; order Rhizobiales; family Xanthobacteraceae; genus Ancylobacter; species Ancylobacter moscoviensis. Next base: position 41,107 of record NZ_VMBP01000003.1, read on the forward strand.
CGTCATAATAGGTGACGCCGGTGAAATTCAGGCCCAGCGAGGTGTCGCGGGTGATCGTCCAGGTCGTGTTGCGCGACAGGATGTCGATGTCGCCGGACTGCAGCGCGGTGAAGCGATCCTTGGCCGAGAGCGGCGTGAACTTGACCTTGGTGGGATCGTTGAAGATCGCGGAGGCGACGGCGCGGCAGAAGTCCACGTCCAGGCCGGTCCAGCTGCCCTTGTCGTCGGGCGACGAGAAGCCGGGCAGGCCCTGGCTGACACCGCACTGGACGAAGCCCTTGGCCTTCACCTGATCGAGCTTGGTCGCGGCCTGCGCGCCGGCGGCGCAGAGCCCGAAGGCCCCCGCGAGGGCGAACGTGGAGAGGAGGCGTTTCATGATGGCAGCCTTCTTCATTCGGATTTGAGCTGACGTACTCGCCGCGACGGCGCGGACAGCACGGGCGAAAGGAAAAGCAATTCGCATGCCGTGACGACGGTGAGGGAGCGGAGCATGCCTACTTCCTTCGTCTGACGGTAGCGGCGGATCGACCCCTCTCTCCGCCGCGCCAGACGCGGACGTCATCAGAACGCCGCAAACGGGTCCGGTCAAGCGCTTGACGCCGGCCCTCCCGTCCTCTCTCAATCGACCTTCGGCTGAACGCGTGAACAGGCATTAGGAATGGTAAAACAACCAGAAGGCTCGAACGCCCGCAGGTACTCCGTCGATACGGAACTCGTCACCGCCGGCCGCGACCCGCAGCGTTTTGACGGCTTCGTGAATACCCCGGTCGTCCGCGGCTCGACCGTGCTCTCCCCCACCGTCGCCGATCTGGAGGGCCATACCGGCCGCTACACCTATGGCCGGCGCGGCAACCCGACGCTGGAGGGGCTCGAGGTCGCGCTGGCCGGGCTCGAAGGCGGCGCGGGCGTGGTGCTCACCCCTTCCGGCCTCTCCGCCGTCAGCCTCGCCCTGCTCTCGGTTCTCGAGGCCGGCGACCACCTGCTCATGGTCGACAGCGCCTATCAGCCCACGCGCCGCGTGTGCAACGAGATCCTCCGGCGCTACGGCATCGAGACCACCTATTACGATCCGCTCATAGCCGGCGGCATCGCCGATCTCGTCCGGCCGAACACGCGCGCCATCTTCCTCGAATCGCCCGGCTCGCAATCCTTCGAAATCCAGGACGTGCCGGCCATCGTGGCCGTCGCGGCGCAGCACGGCCTGTTCACGCTGATGGACAACACCTGGGCGACGCCGCTCTTCTTCCGGCCGCACGATTTCGGCGTCGACATCTCGATCCAGGCCGGCACCAAATATCTCGGCGGCCATTCGGACCTCAACATCGGCACGATCTCCGCCAATGACCGCGCCTTCCGGCGCGTGCATCTCACCCATGGCGACCTCGGCATCACCGTGGCGCCGGAAGATGCCTTCCTCGCCGCGCGCGGGCTGCGCACCATGGGCGTGCGCCTCGCCCGCCACCAGCAATCCGCCATCACGGTAGCCGAATGGCTGGCCGGCCGGCCGGAAGTGCTGCGGGTTCTGCATCCCGCCCTGCCCGGCGGTCCCGGTCATGAGCTCTGGAAGCGTGACTTCAAGGGCGCCTCGGGCCTGTTCAGCATCATCCTGCAGCCCACGCCCAAGGCGGCGGTCGATGCGTTCCTCGACAGCCTCGACCTGTTCGGCCTCGGCTATAGCTGGGGCGGCTTCGAGAGCCTCGCCATCCCGTTCGACTGCTCCAGCTATCGCACCGCCACGCGCTGGGCGCCGGGAGGCCCCGGCGTGCGGCTTCATATCGGGCTGGAAGACCCGGCGGACCTCATCGCCGACCTCGAACGCGGCCTTGCCGTGCTCGCGACGGCGCGCTGAAAGCCGGCAGCGGTTCCGGGCGTTCGCTCGGGAATGCCCTAGGAACCGCTGCGATAGGGCGTCAGCCGCATCTCGCGCAGGCCGTTATAGTCGAAGCCGCGTATGTCCGCGCCGCGCTGGATGCGCAGGCCCAGCGCCTCCGCCCGGCGGGCGAAACGCGCTTCCTGCCGCCGCTCGACGAAGACGATGCGGCAGCCTCCCGCCTTGAGGAAATCGGCCGCCCCCGCCCCGTCGAAATAGCGTGGGGCCGTCGGCAGCAGGAAGGCGAGGCTCGGCTCGTCATACCCGGCCGCCCCGACCTGAATGCTCCCGCTCTGGACGGCGCAGCGCTCCTGCGCCGCCACGGCGACGAGGCGCGGCGACAGCCAGAAGCTTTCGATCCGCGGCAAGACGAGCTGCATCACGCCAAAGCCGGACACGAGCATGCCGACAATGGCCACCAGCGCCGATTTCTCAATGCCGTATTCCCGCACAGAGCCGGCCGCGATGACCAGCGCGAAGAAGCCGATGAGCAGCAGCGGCCAGGCAAGCACGCTCGTCGTGCGGTCGAGCACGGCGAGGCCGAGCAGGGCGGCCACGGCGATGACCGCGCCGATCAGCGGCCACAGCCAGAGCAGCCGCGCCAGCTTCGTGTTGCCGAGCGCCAGCGCGCCCCGTTCCACCGCGAGAGCGACGAGGATCGCGATCGCTGGCAGGGTCGGAACCACATAGGCCGGCACCTTGGTCGGCAGCAGCTCGAACAGCAGCCAGGCCGGCAGGACCCAGGCGAGCAGGAAGCGCACCGAACCCAGCCGGCGGGCCCTCCACACGATGGGCGCGGCGAGCGCGGCGAGCGGCGCGGCCGGCCAGAACAGCCCCCAGAACAGCAGGAAATAGACTCCCGGCAAGCCGCTGAAGCCCTGATAGTCCGATGCGACGCGGCCGAGCAGCGTCCGGGCGACCAGCCCCTCCTGCGTGTCGAACGCCCCGTAGCGCCGCAGCAGGAACCATCCCACGGCCACGGCGACGATAAGGGCCAGTCCCCCCATCGATCGCACCCGGCGGAGAAAACGCGCCGAGCGGTCGACGGCGACGAGCGCGACGAGCGGCAGCACCACGTAAAGCGGGGTCAGCAGGCCCTTGGCGAACAGCCCGAACGCCAGACCTCCCCCGAAGATCAGGGCCAGTCTCCGGTCCCGCTGTCTGCCGGTGACGTCATCGGGCGCGGCGTCGTGGCGCGCCGAAACATCGAGGGCAGAGGCATCACGGAAGGCAACATGGCGCTCGGCCAGGTAGAGCCGTCCCATCGCCCCCATCATCGCCGCGATGGCCGCGAGCAGCGCGGCTTCCGGTACGGCCAGACGCCCCGCCACGCCGAGCGCCACGCTGCCGGCCAGGAGACTGCCGGCGAACAGCGCCGCCCGCCGCCCGGTAAAGGCCAGTGCGGCCCAATAGGTCAGCAGAACGGCGGCAATGGCGGCGAGCAGCGACGGAAGCCGGTAGAACCAGATCCGCTGCATCGCCGATGGCACGCCGACGGCGTCCGCCGCCGCGACGATCGCCCCCTGGACCCAGTGCTGGCCGAAGGCCCGCGTCCGCTTTCCTTCCCAGCCCAGACGGGTTTCGGCGAGATTGCCGGTTTCCACCATCTGACGGGTGATCTCGGCAAAGCGCGCCTCGTCGCGGTCCACAGGAGGCAGCGAGAAGAAACCCGGCAGCAGGGCGGCGAGGCACAGCAGCACGAGGAAGAGACACGCATGGCGGTCGGAGCGGCTGCCGGCATCGAACAATTCGACGATCCGGTCGGGAAGACGCAGACCGCCTCGGGCATAAAGCGGCGCGTCCCGTCCGCTCCGGCCCGCACTCACTGACTTCATCTGGTGGAATCCCCGTCCCAAGCCGGCTGATCATACCAGAGGATTCGCCGGGATGGTGTTCCCCCCGCGCACCGCCGCGTCAGCCGGCGACGCTCACCACGGCGGCGGCGTTGCCGGGCGCCACCACGTCGGCGGGGTTCCAGGCCCGCAGCAGGGCGGGAATCCGCGAGGGCGGCAGGGCCTTGGAATAGAGGAAGCCCTGCGCCAGATCGCAACCATTGGCGCGCAGATAGGACGCCTGTGCGACCGTCTCGACACCTTCCGCGACCGTCTCGATGCCAAGGCTCTGCCCGAGATGGATCACCGCGCGTACGATGGCCGCGTCGTCGATGTCGTGCTCGATGTCGTGCACGAAGGAGCGGTCGATCTTGATGCGGTCGACCGGGAACTGCTTGAGGTGCGAGAGCGAGGCGTAGCCGGTGCCGAAATCGTCCAGCGCGATGCGCACGCCGGCATGGTTCAACGATTGCAGGCTGTGCCGCACCGTCTCCGTCCCCCTGCCGAGGAACACGGTCTCCGTCACCTCGATGGCGAGCCTTTCGGGCTGGATGCGCGAGCTGTCGAGCGCCGCGAGGACCCGTTCGGCGAGCCCGCCGCGGATGAACTCCGACGAGGCGACATTGATGGCGACATGGCCGAATTCGCACCCCTGCGCGACCCAGCCCGCCATGTCCCGCGTCGTCAGCGCCAGCAGGCGCTCGCCGATGATGCCGGCGAGATCGGGGTCGTCGAAGGCCTGCCCGAACTCCTGCGGGCCGAGCAGCCCGCGCCGCGGGTGCCGCCAGCGCATCAGCGCCTCGAAGCCGACGATGGCGCCGGTGCGCAGCGACACTTTCGGCTGGTAGTAGGGCTGGAACTCGCCATTCTCCAGCGCGACCCGGACGCGGGTGTAGAGCTGGATGCGCTGCTCGGTGGCCTGCTGCATCCGCGTGTCATATTCGACAGCCACCCCCCGCCCCGCCGCCTTCGCGCGATACAGTGCGATGTCGGCATTCTTGAGCAATGTCGAGGGATCGGTGCCGTGATCGGGCGCAACTGCTACTCCAATGCTACCACGGCAAGAAAGCGCCGTCCGCCGATAACTAAAAGGTTGGCGGAGGGTGGTTAGGAGGCGCTGGGCTGCAACGGTAGCATCGGTAGCAGTGTCGATGCGGTTGAGTAGCACGATGAACTCGTCGCCGCCGAGCCGCGCCACCGTATCGACCTCGCCGACGCAGGCGGTGAGCCGCCTTGCCGCCTCGATCAGCAGCGCGTCGCCGGCGTCGTGGCCGAGCGTGTCGTTGACGTCCTTGAACTGGTCGAGATCGACCAGCAGCACCCCGACATGGCGGTGCGAACGGCGCGAGCGGCGCAACGCCGCCTCCAGGCGCTCCCGCATCAGACCGCGGTTCGGCAGACCGGTCAGCGCGTCATGATTGGCCATGTGCCACATGCGCTGCTCGGTCTCCTTCTGCTCGGTCACGTCCTGCAGGATGCCGAAGGCCCGGACGACCTGCCCGGCCTCGGTCTCCACCTGACAGGACTTGCGCACCAGGCGATGGTTGCCGAGGGCGTCGACGAAGGGCAGCTCGATGTCGAAGGGCTCGCGGTTGCGCAGGGCCGTCTCGAACTTCTTCTGGAAATGATGCCGCGCCTCCGGCGGGAAGTGCGACAAGGCCACCTGCATGTCGGTCTCGACGCCCGGCGCCAGCCCGTAGATGCGATAGACGCCGTCGGACCAGCTCAGGCGCTCGGTCGCCACGTCGAACTCCCAACCACCGATGCGGGCCAGCCGCTCGGTCTGCGCGAGCAGACTCTGACGCCGCCATAGCTCGCGGCTCTGCATTTCCAGAAGGCTCTGGCTGATCCGCCGATGGTCGAGCTCGCGCTTGGTGCGCCGCGTCGCCTCGTGCAGCCGGAACTGGTCGACGATCACGCTCGCCAGATGCGAGATCAGCTCGATCTCGAAATCCGTCAGCGTGCGCGGCTCCGGCCCCCACAGGCACAGCGAGCCGATATTGAGACCCGCCCGCAGGGCCAGCGGAACGCCGGCGTAGAAGCGGATATGCGGTTCGCCGGTGACGAAGATGTTCTGGGTGAAGCGAGGATCCCGGCTCGCATCCGGCACGACCATCACCTCGGACGACATGATGGTCCAGGTGCTGAAGGAATGCTCGCGCGACGTGCCTTCCCAGTCGATGCCCGCCTTCGCCTTGAACCATTGCCGGTCGCGGTCGACCAGCCCGACGGCGACGCAGGGCACGCCCAGCATCTCGCGGGCGAGCATGCACACCCGGTCCAGCGCGGTGGAGGCTCCCGTATCGAGAATCTCCAGCGCATGCAGCTCGGCCAGCCGTTCGGCCTCGTTGTCCGGCGTCGGAAATGCCATCGCACACCCGGTGGGTCGGCAGCAGCGTGAGGACCAACGCGAAGAGAAGGTGCTGGACCCGCTCAGACCCGGCCAGGCCCCCACGGCAAGGCCGATATTCCCGTATACCAGCGCATCGCCGAGCGGGAGTCTAGAAGTACTCCGCTCCGGTCAGTGCGCCGCGGCTTCGGCCGGGCTCTCGGCGAGACCGCCGGTCTCCACGATGAAGCGCGCCACCTCCGCGACGCCGTCGCCCGCCCGCACATTGGCGAAGACGAACGGCCGGCGGCCGCGCATCCGGCGCGAATCCCGGTCCATCACCTCCAGCGAGGCGCCGACCAGCGGGGCGAGGTCCACCTTGTTGATCACCAGAAGATCCGAACGGGTGATGCCGGGACCGCCCTTGCGCGGGATCTTCTCGCCGGCGGAAACGTCTATGACGTAGATGGTGAGGTCGGCGAGCTCGGGCGAAAAGGTCGCGGCGAGGTTGTCGCCGCCGGATTCGATGAGGATGAGGTCCAGCTTCGGGAAACGCCCGCGCATCTCCGCGATGGCGGCCAGATTGGCGGAGGCGTCCTCGCGGATGGCGGTGTGCGGGCAGCCGCCCGTCTCCACGCCCATGATGCGCTCAGCCGGCAGCGCGCCGGCGCGGGTGAGGATTTCGGCATCCTCCTTGGTGTAGATGTCGTTGGTGATGGCGCACAGGTCGTAGCGGTCGCGGAAGGCCCGGCACAGCGCCTCCATCAGCGCCGTCTTGCCCGAGCCGACGGGGCCGCCGATGCCGACCCGGAGCGGGCCGCTGGTCTCGCTCGCCATGGAACCTCCCGCCATGAAACTCCCCCTTGCCTTCAGCTGCGGAACAGCCGCGTGTACTGCGTCTCGTGACGCATGGATGCAATGTCGGACCTGAGCGCCGCGCCGCCGATCCGCTCCAGCGGCACCGCGTCCGCCAGCCGCGCGACCTCGCGCACGGCGGCCGTCGCGGCGGCGAGCGCCTTGTTGCCATCGGTCTGGCCGAGCGGCACGAGGCGAACCGCCGCCGAGATGAGGTTCGCCGCCACGGCGTTGAGATAGGCCGCCAGTGTCGGCGCCAGCGGCAGGCCATGGGCGGCGGCGGCGATGCCCACCGCCACCGGATAGGCCACGCGCCCGTCCCAGATGGCCGCCAGCCGCTCGAATATCGGCGCGGGCCAGGCAGCGCGGGTCGCCGTGACGAAGGCATCGCCCTGGTTGAGCGTCTCCATCTGCCGCTCCCGCGATGGCGCGAAGGCGGCTGCCAGCTCCAGCACCTCGACGAGGCGGGGCTCGTCTCCGGCCTCCACGGCATGGAACGCATGGGCCAGCAGAACGGCATCGGCGAACGGCCCGCCATGGCGCAGGAGGTCGTCGACCCAGCCGATCAGCGACGCGACGTCACGGATGTCCTGCGTCTCGACGGCCCATTCGAGACCGTGCGAATAGGCGAAGGCGCCGACCGGATAGGCCGGCGACAGCCAGACGAAGAGCGCCAGCAGATCGGGCGAGGCGCCTCCCGGCGCTGTGGCGGCCTCGCTCATCCCGTATCCTAGTGGCCGTGCCGGTGGCCATGGCCATGATGCTCATGACCGTGGTGCTCGTGGTCGTGATGCTCGTGATCGTGGCCGTGCTGATCATGGCTGTGGTCATGGCCGCAACCGCAGGCGTGGCCGTGCTCGTGGGCGTGTTCATGGCCGTGCTCATGGGCATGCTCGTGACCATGGCCCTCGCCATGGACGTGCAGCAGGTCGCGCTCGCGGGCCTTATGACCATGCTCGTGCCCGTGCTCATGGCCGTGATGGTCATGATGCTCGTGACCATGATGGTGGTCGTGATCGTGATGATCGTGGCCGCAGCCGCACGCCTCGCCGTGGTGGTGATCATGCTCGTGGTGATGGCCGTGCGCCTCGGCGGCCTCGTAGGCGCCGCCCTCCGGCTCGAAGGCCGCTTCCACCACGTCCACGCTCGCGCCGAGGCCGCGCGCCATCTCCTCCAGCACGCTGTCGCGGGCGATGCGGATGCGGTCGGCCAGCAGCTCGGCGGGCACATGGCGGTTGCCCAGGTGCCAGGCGAGGCGGGCGAGATGATGGGCGTCGCGGGCCACGATCTCCGCCACCGGCTCCTCGGCCGCGACCACCGCGACGGTGCGCCCGTCCTCCAGCGCCAGCCCGTCGCCGTCCTTCAGCCGCGTGGCCTCGTCGAGGTCCAGCAGGAAGGCGACATCGCCCTCGCCGCGCATGGCGATGCGCCGGCGATAGCGCCCGTCATGAGGCAGCACGACGCGATCAGCGGCGGTCGCGACGTCCCAGCTACCAGCGGGCAGAACCTGACGGGCACGGATCATGATGGTCTCCTTCGGAGCAAGGCTTCGGCTGGCGCGCAGCCTGAACCCCGATCCTTAGAACAGGAAGTAGCGCTGCGCCATGGGCAGCTCTGTCGCCGGCGCGCAGGTCAGCAGCTCGCCATCCGCCCGCACCTCATAGGTTTCCGGGTCGATCTCCAGCTGCGGCGTCGCGCCATTGTGAATCATCGACGCCTTGCCGATGCCCCCGCGCACGTTCTCCACCGCCACGACGGACTTCTCGAGCCCGAGCCGGCCGCCGACGTCGAGCTCCGCCGCCGCGCGGGAGACGAAGGTGAGGCTGGTCGCCGTCCGCGCCTTGCCATAGGCGCCCCACATCGGGCGGTAATGCACCGGCTGCGGGGTCGGGATCGAGGCGTTGGGATCGCCCATCTGCGCGGCGACGATGGCGCCGCCCTTGATCACCATGTCCGGCTTGGTGCCGAAGAAGACCGGCGACCAGACGACGAGATCGGCCAGCTTGCCCTTCTCCACCGAGCCGATATGGCGCGACACGCCATGAGCGATGGCGGGGTTGATGGTGTATTTCGCGATGTAGCGCTTGGCCCGCGCATTATCGTTGCGCTCGGTATCGCCCGGCAGCCGGCCGCGCTGGAGCTTCATCTTGTGCGCGGTCTGCCAGGTGCGGGTGATCACCTCGCCCAGCCGGCCCATGGCCTGGCTGTCCGAGCTCATCATCGAGATCGCGCCGAGATCGTGCAGGATGTCCTCGGCCGCGATGGTCTCCTTGCGGATGCGGCTCTCGGCGAAGGCGAGATCCTCGGCGATCAGCGGATCGAGGTGATGGCACACCATGAGCATGTCGAGATGCTCGTCGAGCGTGTTCACGGTGAAGGGCCGCGTCGGGTTGGTGGAGGACGGCAGCACGTTCGGCAGGCCGACCACCTTCATGATGTCCGGCGCGTGGCCGCCGCCGGCGCCCTCGGTGTGGAAGGCGTGGATGGTGCGGCCCTTGAAGGCGGCGACGGTGTCCTCGACGAAGCCGCTCTCGTTGAGCGTGTCGGTGTGGATCATCACCTGGATGTCGTAGTCGTCGGCCACCGACAGGCAGTTGTCGATCGCCGCCGGGGTGGTGCCCCAGTCCTCGTGCAGCTTCAGCGAGCAGGCGCCGGCCTCGATCATCTCCACCAGCGGGCCGGGCAGCGAGACGTTGCCCTTGCCGGAGATGGCGAGGTTGACCGGGAAGCTGTCGAAGGCGCGCAGCATCATCTCGATGTGCCAGGCGCCCGGCGTGCAGGTGGTGGCGTTGGTGCCCGCCGCCGGGCCGGTGCCCCCGCCCAGCATGGTGGTGACGCCGCTCATCAGCGCGTGCTCGATCTGCTGCGGGCAGATGAAATGGATATGGCTGTCGAAGCCGCCGGCGGTGACGATCTTGCCCTCGCCGGCGATGACCTCGGTCGAGGCGCCGATGACGATGTCGACGCCGGGCTGGATGTCCGGGTTACCGGCCTTGCCGATGGCGGCGATGCGCCCGTCGCGCAGGCCGATGTCGGCCTTCACGACGCCCCAGTGATCGAGGATCAGCGCGTTGGTGATCACCGTGTCGACGGCGCCCTGGGCGCGCGTCACCTGCGACTGGCCCATGCCGTCGCGGATGGTCTTGCCGCCGCCGAACTTCACCTCCTCGCCATAGACGGTGAGGTCCTTCTCCACCTCGATGACGAGCGAGGTGTCGGCGAGACGGACGCGGTCGCCGGTGGTCGGGCCGAACATGTCGGCATAGGCGGCGCGGGAAATCTTGATGGACATGGGGAATTCCGTTCGAGACGATCCGTTCGGGCGAAGGGCGGGAGGCGGGGCGAAGGGCGGGCCGCGTTCAGCGCGTCACAGCGCGCCCATCACGTCCTGGCGGAAGCCGTAGACCTCCCGCTTGCCGGCGAGGGCGACCAGCTTCACCTCGCGGCTCTGGCCGGGCTCGAAGCGCACGGCGGTGCCGGAGGGGATGGCGAGGCGCATGCCGCGGGCCTTCTCCCGCTCGAAGGCGAGCGCCGGGTTGGTCTCGAAGAAGTGGTAATGGCTGCCGACCTGGATCGGCCGGTCGCCGGTGTTGGCGACGGTGATGGCGACGATCTCGCGGCCGGCCAGCAGCTCGATCTCGCCCTCGTCCACCAGCACCTCGCCCGGCGCGCCGGCCGCGTGGCCGGCGGAGGCGATCGGCTCGTGCACGGTGACGAGCTTGGTGCCGTCTGGGAAGGTCGCCTCGACCTGGATCTCGTGGATCATCTCGGCGACGCCGGGCATCACCTGCTCGGGCGAGAGCACGGTGGTGCCGAGCGTCATCAGCTCGGCCACCGTCCGGCCGTCGCGCGCGCCCTCCACCACCGTGTCGGTGATCAGCGCCACCGCCTCGGGATGGTTCAGCTTCACGCCGCGCTCGAGGCGGCGGCGGGCCACCATGGCCGCCATGGCGACGAGGAGCTTGTCCTTCTCGCGCGGGCTCAGATTCATCGGTACGTCTCCGGCTCTGCAAAAGCGAACGGTACTTGCATCAGGAATGCCAGATGCGCGGGATCTCGGCGACGCCGAGCGCGCCGACGACGCGGCGGATGGCGGAATCGAGCGGTGCGCCGTCGCGGGCCAGCAGGCGGACGGAGAGCATGCCGTCCCACGTACTGGCGCCGGCGTCGAGGTTCTCCGGCAGTTCGTCCGGCAGGCCGAGCGCCTCGCGGACCGCTTCCAGCCGGCCCTCGGCATCGGGCGCGAAGAGGAGGATGGTCGCGAAGGCCGCCCAGCCGCCGGCCGTGGCGCGGCGGTCGAGCATCGAAGCGATGTCGCCGTCGAGCTGCAGGCCGTCCGCATAGACCAGACGCCCGCCGCGGCGGATGCGCCAGCTGTCGTGAAGCCGGCCGTGCGACAGGCGCTCGCCCCGCGCCGTGCGGCCAAGCACCACGGGCTCGACGAGCAGCAGACGCGCGTCCGGCGCGATATCGGCGGCGATGGAGCGCTCGATGCGCGCGCCGTCGAAGACGATGGTGGCCTGCGGCAGCCAGTCGAGCGACGCGCCCGCCTCCGCCGCCAGCTCGACCCCGATGCGCGAGACCGCGCCATCCGAGCGATAGACCTTCTCGGCGGCCTGGGTCGTGACCACAAGTTGGGCATCGCGCCCCGCGCGCAGGCAGGTCTGCGCGCTGTCGCCCCCGGCGAGACCGCCGCCGGTGTTGATCATCACCGCTTCCAGCGAGCGGCCGCGACGGCCGGAAAGCGGGAAGCGGACGCGGGCGAAGCCGGCCTCCTCGATGCGTCCGCGCACGGTGCGCCCTTCCAGCGCCCGAACCTCGACCGAGAGCCGCCCCTGCCCCCGCCGCTCGACCGGGATCGAGGCGGGAGCGGGCTCAAACGGCAATTCGGTTGCGTACATCGGGGTCCTCGAGTGCGGCGCCGTCGCCCGACAGAACGACCGCGCCGCGCTCCATCACGATGAAATGGTCCGCCAGTTCCCTGGCGAAGTCGAAATACTGCTCGACCAGCACGATGGCCATGTCGCCCTTGCTGCGCAAGTAGCGGATGGCATTGCCGATATCCTTGATGATCGAGGGCTGGATGCCCTCGGTCGGCTCGTCCAGAACCAGCACCTTCGGCCGCATGGTGAGCGCCCGGCCGATGGCGAGCTGCTGCTGCTGACCGCCCGACAGGTCGCCGCCGCGCCGGCGCATCATCGAATCCAGCACCGGGAACAGCGAGAACACGTCGTCGGGGATGAAACGGTCGGCGCGCCTGACCGGCGCGAAGCCGGTCTCCAGATTCTCCGCCACGGTGAGCAGCGGGAAGATCTCGCGCCCCTGCGGCACGAAGGCGATGCCGCGCCGCGCCCGCTCGGATGGGGCCATGGCGGTGATGTCCTCGCCGTTGAAGCGAATGGCCCCCTTCGCCACCGGCGCCTGCCCGACGATGGCGCGCATGAGGCTGGTCTTGCCCACCCCGTTGCGCCCGAGCACGCAGGTGACCTTGCCGGGCTCGGCGGTGAGCGAGACGCCGCGCAGGGCCTGCGCCGCGCCGTAGAACAGGTTGATGTCGTCGACTTCGAGCATGCCGTCAGCGCCCCAGATAGACTTCGATGACGCGCTCATTGGCGCTGACCTGATCGAGCGTGCCTTCGGCCAGCACGGAGCCCTCGTGCAGGCACATGACCCTGACGCCGAGATCGCGCACGAAGGTCATGTCATGCTCGACCACGACCACGGAATGCCCGTTGGCGTTGATCTCGCGCAACAATTCGGCGGTCTGCGCAGTCTCGGCATCCGTCATGCCGGCGACAGGCTCGTCGACGAGGAGGAGCTTGGGGTCCTGCGCCAGCAGCATGCCGATCTCCAGCCACTGCTTCTGGCCGTGCGACAGCGCCCCGCCGAGGCGGTCGCGATGCTCGGTCAGCCGGATGGTCTCGAAGATCGCGTCGATGCACTCGCGCTCGGCCGCCGTCTCGCGGCGGAAGATGTTGGGCAGCGCCGAACGCTGCCCCTTCAGCGCCAGGCGCAGATTGTCGAGGACGGTGTGGCTCTCGAACACGGTCGGCTTCTGGAACTTGCGGCCGATCCCCAGCGTCGCGATCTCGGTCTCGTCGAGCCGGGTCAGGTCGGTGGTGCCGCCGTTGAAGAAGACGTCGCCCTTGTCGGGGCGGGTCTTGCCGGTGATCACGTCCATCATCGTGGTCTTCCCGGCGCCGTTCGGGCCGATGATGGCCCGCATCTCGCCGGGATCGACGGTGAAGGACAGCTCGTTCAGCGCACGGAAGCCGTCGAAGGTGACGGTCACGGCGTTGAGGTAGAGCAGCGCCTCGGTCAGCGTCTTCTTCGCCGCGCCGAGCCCGTCGTCGGGTTCGATGTCCCGGACCAGCGTTTCGGTATCGCTCATCGCTTTCCCCTCACTCGGCCGGCTTCGGCGCGGCGGCCGGCTCGGCGCCGGGAATGTCGTCGCTCGCCCGGCGGCGGGCCCGCCAGTCATAGAAGGTGCCGACGATGCCCTTGGGCAGGAACAGGGTGACGGCGACGAACAGGCCGCCGAGCATGAACAGCCAGTAGGGCGCGAGCAGGCCGGAGGTGAAGTAGGTCTTGGCGTAGTTCACCAGCACCGCCCCCAGCGCCGCGCCGACCAGCGTGCCGCGCCCGCCCACCGCCACCCAGACGATGATCTCGATGGAGTTGGCGGGCGAGAACTCGGACGGGTTGATGATGCCGACCTGCGGCACGTAGAGCGCGCCGGCGATGCCCGCCAGCATGGCGGAGACCACGAAGGCGACGAGCTTGTAGTTCTCCGCCCTATAGCCGGTGAAGCGCACGCGGGTTTCCGCGTCGCGGATGGCGACCAGCACCTTGCCGAAATGCGAGCGCACGAGGAAGCGGCACAGCACGTAGCCGAGCCCGAGCGCCACGGCGGAGAGCACGAACAGCACGACGCGCGTGCCATCCGCCTGGATGTTGAAGCCGAGAATGTCCTTGAAGTCGGTCAGGCCGTTATTGCCGCCGAAGCCCATGTCGTTGCGGAAGAAGGCCAGCAGCAGGGCGAAGGTCATCGCCTGGGTGATGATCGACAGATAGACGCCGGTGACGCGCGAGCGGAAGGCGAACCAGCCGAACACCAGCGCCAGGATGCCCGGCGCCAGCAGCACCATCAGCGCGGCGAAGGGGAACAGGTCGAAGCCGTACCAGAACCAGGGCAGCTCCTTCCAGTTGAGGAACACCATGAAGTCCGGCAGCACCGGATCGCCATAGACGCCACGCGGGCCGATCTGGCGCATGAGGTACATGCCCATCGCGTAGCCCCCGAGCGCGAAGAAGGCGCCGTGGCCGAGCGAGAGGATGCCGACATAGCCCCAGATGAGATCCACCGAGAGGGCGAGCAGCGCATAGGTGAGGTACTTGCCGAGCAGCGAGACGACATAGGTGGGCACGTGCAGGGCACTGTCCGGCGCCGTCAGCAGATTGAGCGCCGGCACGAGCACCACCGCGGCGCCGAGCACGCCGAGGAAGACGAGGCCACTGGTGGTGAGAAGGGCCGGCGGGCGGGTTTCGCTCGTGCTCATGCTTCGATCGACCTCCCCTTGAGGGCGAAGAGGCCACGCGGGCGCTTCTGGATGAACAGGATGACGATGACCAGCAGCGCGATCTTGCCGAGCACCGCGCCGGCATAGGGCTCCAGCAGCTTGTTGGCGACGCCGAGCGACATGGCGCCGACCAGCGTGCCCCAGAGATTGCCGACGCCGCCGAACACCACGACGAGGAAGCTGTCGATGATGTAGCTCTGGCCGAGGTTCGGCGAGACGTTGTCGATCTGGCTCAGCGCCACACCCGCCATGCCGGCGATGCCGGAGCCGAGGCCGAAGGTCATGGCGTCCACCCAGTTGGTGCGGATGCCCATGGAGGCGGCCATGCGCCGGTTCTGCGTCACCGCGCGCATCTCCAGCCCGATGCGGGTGAGCCGCAGCACGGCCAGCAGGGCGACGAAGACCAGTAGCGCGAAGACGATGATCCAGAGCCGGCCATAGGTGATGGAGAGCTGGCCGATCTCGAAGGAGCCCGACATCCAGCTCGGGGCGCCGACCTCGCGGTTGGTCGGGCCGAACAGGGTGCGGATCGCCTGCTGCAGGATCAGCGAGATGCCCCAGGTGGCGAGCAGCGTCTCCAGCGCCCGGCCATAGAGGAAGCGGATGACGGTGCGCTCGATGATCACGCCGATGAGGCCGGTGAACAGGAAGGCCAGCGGGATGGCGATGATGAGCGACCAGTCGAACAGGCCGGGATTGTGGGTGCGGATCAGTTCCTGCACGACGAAGGTGGTGTAGGCGCCCAGCATCACCATCTCGCCATGCGCCATGTTGATGACGCCCATCACGCCGAAGGTGATGGCGAGGCCGATGGCGGCGAGCAGCAGCACCGAGCCGAGCGACAGGCCGTACCAGACGTTCTGCGCCGCACCCCACAAAGCGAGGTTGCGCTCGATGCCGGCGATGGCGGCGGCGGCGGCGTCCTTCACCGCCGGCGAGGCGTCGGCCGGCACGCTGCGCAGGAGGGCGAGCGCGTCCTGATTGCCCTGCGCGCCCACCACCTCGATGGCGGCGATGCGGTCGGCCTCGGACACGCCGGCCTGACCGATGACGATGGAGGCGCGCGCGAGCGCCAGCGCCGACTTCACCTTCGGGTCGGTCTCCTTCGCCAGCACGGCGTCGAGCGCCGGCAGCGCCGCCACGTCGCGCGAGCGGCCGACGGCCTGCGCCGCCTCCAGCCGCTTCGCGGGATCCGGACTGACCAGCGACAGCGCGCCGCTCGCCGCCTCGATGGCGCGGCGGACGCGGTTGTTGACGCGCACGGGCTTCACCGCCGGCGCATCGGCGACCGGCTGCCGGGTGAGCGGATCGAGCAGCGCCCCGCCCTCCCCCTGGATGAACACGCGGGGCGGCGTGCCGCCGAAGACCAGCCTGCCCTCGGCGAGCGCCGAGACGATGCCGACGGCGGCCGGATCGCCGCTCAGCGCCAGCACCGAAAGGGCGGCTTCGGTGTCGTCGTACTTGTTGGTGGCGAGCTGGGCGAGCGCGCCGCCGACGTCCTGCGCCTCGGCGCGCCCGGCGAGGGCGGCGGCCGACAGCGCGGCGGCGGACAGCACGGCGAGCGCGAGGAGCATCACGCGGCTCAGGCGGCGAAGGCGAGCGCTGGGGATCATCATCGTCCGTCGATTGGGCGCTGGGGATGGCCGGAGCAGGCTCCGGCGGCGACGGCGGTACGCGGACCGGCCGCCCGGGGGCGGCCGGTCGTGTTCGGAAGGCCGGGCGAGGTCACGAACTCCGCCCGGGAGCCGGCCTCACTGGCCGGCGCCGCCGCACTTGCCGGTCTTCACGTTGAAGTTTCCGCAGTTGAGCGGGGAGCGCCAATCGGCGATCAGGTCCTTCGAGCCTTCGAGGTAGGGCGACCATTCCTCGGCGACGATCAGGCCCGGGGTCTGCTCGACGATGTCGAACTGGCCGTCATCCTTGATCTCGCCGATGAGCACCGGCTTGGTGATGTGGTGGTTCGGCATCATGGTGGAGAAGCCGCCCGAGAGGTTCGGCACGGAGACGCCGATGAGCGCCGGGATGACCTTGTCCGGCTCGGTGGTGCCGGCCTTCTCGACCGCCTTCACCCACATCTCGAAGCCGATGACGGTGGCCTCCATCGGGTCGTTGGTGACGCGCTTGTCGTTCTTGATGTAGCCGCGCCACTTCTTGATGAACTCCTCGTTCTCCGGCGTGTCGACGGACTGGAAGTAGTTCCACGCGGCGAGGTGGCCGACCAGCGGCTTGGTGTCGATGCCGGCGAGCTCTTCCTCGCCGACGGAGAAGGCGACGACGGGGATGTCGGTGGCCTTGATGCCCTGGTTGCCGAGCTCCTTGTAGAAGGGCACGTTGGCGTCGCCGTTGATGGTGGAGACGACGGCCGTCTTCTTGCCGGCCGAGCCGAACTTCTTGATGTCGGCGACGATGGTCTGCCAGTCGGAATGACCGAACGGCGTGTAGTTGATCATGATGTCCTCGGCGGCGACGCCCTTGGACTTCAGATAGGCTTCCAGGATCTTATTGGTGGTGCGCGGATAGACGTAGTCGGTGCCGGCGAGCACCCAGCGCTTCACGCCCTCGTTCTCCATGAGGTAGTCGACGGCGGGAATGGCCTGCTGGTTCGGGGCGGCGCCGGTGTAGAACACGTTGCGCTCGCTCTCCTCGCCCTCGTACTGGACGGGATAGAACAGGATGGAGTTCAGCTCCTTGAACACCGGGAGCACGGACTTGCGGGACACCGAGGTCCAGCAGCCGAACACCACCGCGACCTTCTCCTTCTCGATCAGCTCGCGCGCCTTCTCGGCGAAGAGCGGCCAGTTCGACGCCGGGTCGACCACCACCGCTTCCAGCTTCTTGCCCAGAACGCCCCCCTTCGCGTTCTGCTCCTGAACCATGAACAGCACGGTGTCCTTCAGCGTGGTCTCGCTGATGGCCATGGTGCCCGACAGCGAATGCAGCACGCCGACCTTGATCGTTTCCTGCGCGTGAGCGGGCACGCTGGCCGCGGCCAGCGCGAGCGTCGCCGCGCCGACGGCGGCGCGGCCGGCTGCACGCCGCGCCTGGGTGAACAGGTTGAGCATCGTTGTTCCCTTCTGGAGTTCACGCGCAGGACCCCCGTCCGCGCGCCGAAGGAAACAAGAGCAATGGGCATGCCAAAGGTCGGGCGCCCGGCCCCACCAAGCCGGGTCTCACCGCAGCCCGGCCGCCCCAACGACAGAAACGATCAATAAATAGGCAAAATAGTCACATTTCGGGCGTTTGCCCGAGAGCACCCGCTACTTGTATGCATCCGAGGCGGAGGTGCCCGCCAGCCGCTCGGCGCCGACGGCGGAAAGACGGTTCAGCGCCCGGTCGAGCGTGGCATCCGTCTTGGCGAAGCAGAAGCGGATGACGCTCTCCACCGGCTGCTCGGCGTAGAACGCCGATACCGGGATCGCGGCGACCCGCTCGCGCTCCACCAGCCGCCGGCAGAACGCCTCGTCGCGCAGGGCGGGATCGAGCGGAGCAAGATCGACGTTGAGGAAGTAGGTGCCGGCGGAGGGCAGCACGCTGAAGCCGAGCCCGGCGAGGCCCCGCGCCAGCCGGTCGCGCGAGCGCTGCAACCCGGCGCGGGTCGACAGGAACCAGTCGCGCTCCTTGCCGAGCCCGTAGGCCACCGCCTGCTGAAGCGCCGGCGGCGTGGTGAAGGTGAGGAACTGGTGGGCGCGCGAGAGCGCCCGCATCAGCTCCGGCGCGGCGCACACGAAGCCGACCTTCCAGCCCGTCATGCCGAAGATCTTGCCGGCCGAGCCGATCTTCACCGCCCGCCCGCGCAGCCCCGGCAGCGACAGCACCGAATGATGGGAGAGGCCGTCGAAGATGACGTGCTCCCAGACCTCGTCGCTGATCAGCACCGCCCCGGAGCGGGTGCAGAAACGGGCGAGGATATCCAGCTCGTCGCGCCCGAAGACGCGGCCGGTGGGATTATGCGGGTTGTTGAACAGCACGAGGCGGGTGCGCGGCGAGAAGACCTGCGCCAGCGCTTCCTCGGTGATCCGCCAGTGCGGAGGCACCAGCCGCACGAGCCGCGGCACGCCACCGGCCCGCTGCACGAGCGGCAGATAGGCGTCGTAGAGCGGCTGGAACAGCACGACCTCGTCGCCCGGCTCGATGAGGGCAAGAAGCGCGCCGGCGATCGCCTCGGTCGCGCCGGACGTCACCATGACCTCGCTCTCGGGATCGAGGTCGAGGCCCTGCCACGCCCGATAATGCGCCGCCACGGCATGGCGCAGCTCCGGCGTGCCCATCATCGGGGGGTACTGGTTCCAGCCGTCGACGATCGCTTCGGCCGCCTTCTGCCGGACGTCGAGCGGACCGGGATCGTCGGGAAAGCCCTGGCCGAGATTGACCGCGTCATGCTCGCGGGCGAGGCGCGACATGGTTTCGAAGACGGTGGTCGGCAGGGAGGCGAAGAGGGAATTCATTCCACGGACCGGATTCGGAATAACGGCGTTCGAACGCTGTGCATCCGTTTTATCCGGCGGCGGGCAAAAGGAAAGGCCCGCGCGTCTATCAGGCTGCCAGCACCGCGTGATTGTCGAAGCGCGGTCCGCCGGAGCGCCGGGCCAGAACGCCGAGGCTGTCGCCATCGGTGCCGATCAGCACGGTCTCGCCGAGCCCGCTGGTGGCGAGGAAGCGGCCCGCCTCGCGCGTCGGCGCCAGACCGCAGCCATCGACCAGCGGCAGCGTGCCGACGAAGCGCCCGTCCCGGCGCCAGACGGCGACCATGTTGCCGCGCGGGCTCGCCGCCGCGACGAAGGCGCCGGAGGCATCGAGCGCCACCGAGCCGACATAGGTGCGCAGCCCGCGCCACGCCTCCTCCGGGGCGTCGAAGGCGCGCAGGCCGTTTGCCTCCACCGCGTAGAGGAGCGGACGGGCGATGCCGTCCGCCAGCAGGTCCTGCGCGGCGACCACGGTGAAGCCGTCGTGGCCGGAGGTCAGATGGCGCAGCGATAACGAGGCGAGATCCTCGTCCAGCTCGGCGACGGAGCGCACCGCGCCGGTGACGGGATCGAGCCGGGCGACGCTGGAGCCGGCGATCTCGGCGCCGAGCGCTTCCGGCGTGTGGGGCTCGATGCCGCCATTGGCGACGACGAGCGCGCCGCCGGCCGGCAGCATGTCATGCGGCCCCATGCCGGAGGACGCCCATTCCGCCTCGATGGCAAAGCCCGCCTCGACCACGCGGCGCGAGACCGTGCCCTGCCCGCTGGCACGGTCGATCTCCACCGCGAGGAAACGCTGGCCGCCATCCACGAACCGGCCATGGCCGGAAAACACCCGCCCCTCGCCCGGCTCGAAGGTCGCCAGCACGGAGCCGGCGCGCCGGTCGAACAGCACCGCGGTGGTGCCGGGACGACGGGCGACGGCCACCGCCGTGCGCCCGTCCGGGCTCGGTTCCACCCAATGCAGGCGCTGCGTGCCGGCACCGACCGACGTCGCGGCGAAATCGGGCGCCAGCACCACCGGCGCGAAGCCGCCCTCGACACCGGCAGTGGCGAGCCATTCGGCTTCCAGCAGATGATCCTGCGCGTGCGCGGCACCGCCGAACAGAACGCGCGGCGCGACCGCCAGGCCGCTGAGCCGGCCCAGCAGCGAGCGGCGGGAAAGATCGAGACGTCCCATCCCCGCCTCCCCTCAGTCGCCGTCGAGCGCGTTGAAGCCGAGCGGCACGCCGAGACCGGCGGCCAGTGGGCTGGCGACGCTTGCCTGCGCCGCCTTGAAGGCGGCGGCCGCGCCTTCCAGCGTCTTGCGGCCCTGCGCCGTGGTCGCCGCCGCGCCGATGTCGTCGGGCAATCCTTCGGCGGCCGCGCGGGCGGCCTGCATGGTCTTGGCGATGCTCGCCTGATCCTTGGCGGCGAGCCCCTGCGCGAGGCGCTCCGCCAGCTCGCCGGCGCTGGCGATGATGGCGACGATGGTTTCCTTCGACAGGCCGCTGCGGCGGCGGTCGGCCAGAAGCGGCCTGGCCTCGTCCGGGTTCTTGCCCAGCACCACCAGCAGGCGCTGGTCGACGACGCGCTGATAGGCACCGGCGAGATCGGTCACGATCTGGCTCAGCAGGGCGTTGGGCTCGGGGAAGTAGACGGGGTCCGCCTTGCCGGCGAGAAGCTGGGCAAGAAGGCCCCCGCTCTTGCTTCCCCAGCCGTCGCGCAGTTCGCCGGCGATGATGGCGAGGTTGCCGGCGACAGCCCGGCCGAGGGCACAGCGGCGCAACGCTTCCGGGCCGGACAGCAGCGCCGCCTCGGCGCCGTCGTCATAGAGCAGGCGCTCCATCGCGGGCAGGCCCTGCACCGCCGCGCTGAGACGGAAGAAGCGGTCCGGCTGCAAGCGCTCGTCGGTTGGATCGGCGACGATCTCCGCCACCGAGCGCCCGACGGCGTTGCGCCGCTCGGGGAACAGGTTGAAGCGATCCGCGCGCAGCGACAGCATCACCGGGCCGAAGGTGATGAACTCCACCGAGGCCCAGGCATCGGAAACGGCGGCGAAGCGCGCCTTCAGCCCGGCCACGCCCTCGGCGGAAGGAGTCTTGCAGAAAGCCTCCCACGCCTCCTGCTGGGCCTTCGCGCCGGCAAGCAGCGTGTCGTAGCGCGGCAGCAGCCAGCTCTCGACCACGTCGGGCGCCGAGATCGCGGCGGCATGGGCGCGGCTGACGAAGATGTTGCCGATGAGCGCGGTGGCGGCCGCGATGGCGGGCACGCCCTGCGCCGCCTGCCCGATCTGGCTCGCCAGCGCCAGCGCCACGGCGAAGGGGGAGCGGTTCATGGTCGGCCTCGCTCTAGAGGGAAGAGACATAATCGATCAGCGTCCGGCGCTCCCTCGCGTCCAGCGCCTCGAAACGGGTGCGGGCGCCCGCCGCCTCGCCGTCGTGCCAGCCCACGGCTTCGGCGACGGTCGCGGCGCGGCCATCGTGCAGCAGGCCGACACCGCGCGCCAGCGCGCCGGAGATGCCGGCCAGCGGCGCGGTGCGCCATTCGCCGGCCGCCGCGCCCGGCACGCCGGAGGTGTCGGCCAGTCCCGCGCCCATGTCGTGCAGCAGCACGTCTGTGTGGAGCGACACGCTGCCGCCGCCGCGCGTGGGCAGCGAGGGACGGTGGCAGGCGGTGCAGCCCGTGGCGGCGAAGAGCTTCGCACCGCGCGCCTCGGCAACCGCCCCGCGCGCATCCGCCTCCGATGCCGGCAGCTTGAGGCCGCGCAGATAGGCGACGATGCGGTCGACGATAGCGGCGGAGATTTCCGGCTCGCCCTCCGCGTCGCGCCCGTGCGGCGCGCTGCGGCAGGCGGTTTGCGCCTCCGTGCAGTCGCCCCACGGCTCGGGCCGCAGCGGCGTCGACAGGCCGAGATCGAGCGCGAAGGCTTCCGAGGTCTGGCCCGCCAACGTCGGGTGGCTCGCCTTCCAGCCGAAGCGGCCGACGACGGAGCCGCCCTCGGGCGGCTCGAACCGCCGCGCGCGGCCGCGCACCCCGTCGCCGTCGCGATCGTCCGGGTCCTCGAGGGCGAGAATGGCCGCGTCGTCCACCAGCTCCAGCTTGCCGCGCCCGCGCAGGTCCGGCGCGGCGCGCAGGGAGACATGCGTCGCCGGATCGAGCGGGCCGTAGCCGGGCACCTCGATGCGCGGCACGCGGCGGCCCTTCTCCACCGAGACGGCGAAGGTGCCCTCGGCCGGAACGCCCGGCAGCGTCATGGTCTCCAGCCGGTGGCCATAGACGGGATCGCCCTGGCCATCGGCGCGGAACAGCGACAGCACCAGGCCGAGCCCGTCCGGCCGCCCGGCCCCGTCGAGCGCCGTGGCGCCGTGCCGCGCGCCGCCGGGATGGCAGGCGGAGCAGGAGCGCGCGTCGAAGAGCGGGCCGAGGCCGTCATTGGCGCGGGTGGAGCTCGGCGCCGGCACCCAGGGCCGCTCGAACAGCGCCTTGCCGATGGCGGCGTCGAGACGACTGTCCTCGGCAAGGGCGGGCGCCGGGAGAAGCGCCAGACCGAGCAGGACGGCACGCAGCGACCGGACGCCCGAGGAGGGCGCCGGGCGCCGGGCATGGTGGCGGCGGCCCATCACACGATCCGGAAATAGCCCATCATCCCGGTCTCCATATGCTCCAGGATGTGGCAATGGAACACCCAGTCGCCCGGCGCGGCGACGAAGGCGACCGTCACCGCCTCGCCGGGCTGCACCAGCACCGTATCGGCGAAATGGCGCGGCAGGCGGTCGAGGCTCGACGACAGCACCTCGAAGGCGTGGCCGTGCAGGTGCACGGGATGGGGGAAGCGCGTCTCGTTCTTGATCTCGACGGCATAGGAGCGGCCCGTCGTCATGCGCGCCAGCGGCGGCGGCACGTTGCGGCGACTGCCGGTCGGCCAGGATTCGGAATCGATGCCCCAATAGGTGGTCGAGCCGACGCACAGGCTGTCGAGCAGCGCCTTGGCCAGCGGGTCGTCGGGCGGCAGGGCGATGTCCTTCACCGCCGCGTCGGTCGCCTGCTGGAGGGTGAAGGACAAGCGCTCCGCCTTCTTCATGTCCGGGCGCGGCAGTTCGGGCTTCGGCAGCGCGAGTGGCCCCTTCCGTGGCCGGGCAACCTTGCCCTCGGCGGCGATGGTGGCGAAGTGGTAGATGTCGGCAGCGCGGTAGTCGCCGACCTGCACCGGGCTGCCGTCGCGTGGCATGCGCAGATGCACATCGATGCGCTGCGCCGGCCCCATGCGCCAGACGCCGTCCGGCAGGTCGTCGAGCCGCACGGGCTTGAGCGCATGGCCGTCCACCGCGATGAGCCACGCCTCGCCGCCCTCGACGCCGATATCCATGATGCGGGTGGAATCGACGTTGAGGATGCGCAGCCGCACATCCCCGCCCGCCGGCGCCGTCAGGTTCAGCGAGGCGGCGCCGTTGACGGTGCGCGTGGCGCCGAAGGTGCCGGCCTTGGAGGCGCCGTCGGGCTCGGAGAGCTCGAGGAAGCCGCCATCGTCGGCGAGCCGCCAGTCCTTGAGCGTCAGCACGTACTCGGCGTCGAATGCCGGATCGCGCGGATCCTCGACAATGAGCACGCCCACCAGCCCCCGCCCCGCCTGGCCGGTCTCGTCGCAATGGGGATGGAAGAAGAAGGTGCCGGGATCGTCCAGCGGCAGCAGGTGCACGAAGCTTCCGCCCGGCTGCACCAGCGGCTGGGTCAGGGTCGGCACGCCGTCATATTCGTTCGGCATGCGGATGCCGTGGAAATGCAGCGTCGAGCCTTCGTGCATCCCGTTCAGGAAGGTCGCCTGAAGCCGGGTGCCGCGCGGCAGGCGCAAGGTGCGGAACGGCTCCCCGTCATAGGCGAGGATGCGGGTCGCCGGCCTGTCGGGCCCGAGCAGCTTCAGCTCGGACTCGCCGGCCTTCAGCGCCACCGTCCGCGTCGGCGCGAAGGGCGCGGGAACCCGCGCCTGTCCGGTCCGCGTCGGCGCGAGCCACGCCGATGCCCCGAGGACCGCGCCCGCGCCGAGAAAGGCGCGGCGCGAGAGACCCGCGCCGCTCTTCTTCATCATGGCCTCACTGACCGACCTTGGACGGATCGTCCAGGCTGTCCGAGCCCTCGACCTTGATCTTGAGCTTCAGCGCGCCGACCACGCCCTCGATGGCGCGGGTCTGGGCGACGAGCGCGTCGACACCCTTCTGCACAAGCGCGTTGCCCTCGGCATTGCCCTCGCCGATCATCTGGTCGTAGGCCTGCTTGCCGCTGTCGGCCTCGTCCTTGATCGCCTTGAGGGCGGCCAGCGCGACGGCGACCTTGACGTCGGCTTCCTCGGCAGCCTTCGGCGCGACGGCGGCCGCATAGGCGGCGACCGACGGCCCCTCGACCACCGAGCCATCCACGCGGGTGTACTTGCCGCGATAGATCGAGGCGATGCCCAACTCGTCATAATAGTGCGAGTTGTGGGTGTTGTCGGAGAAGCAGTCGTGCTCCTCCTCGGGATCGTGGAGGATGAGGCCGAGCTTCATGCGCTCGCCCGCCAACTCGCCATAGGAGAGCGAGCCGAGGCCGGTGAGGATGGTGCCGAGAGCGGCCTTGTCCTTCTGCTTCGCCACGGCAGCGCGGGCCTTGCCCTTGGCGCCCCACGCCTTGGTCATGTCCTCGAGATCGGACACGAGCAGATCGGTGGCGGCCTTCAGATAGGCGGCGCGGCGGTCGCAATTGCCGTTGGTGCAGTTCGTGGTCGAGTAGTCGGTGGCCGGGCGCTTGCCGGCACCGGCGCCCGTGCCGTTGAGGTCCTGGCCCCACAGCAGGAACTCGATGGCGTGGTAGCCGATGGCGACGTTCGACTCGACGCCGCCCGCCTCCTGAAGGCTGTCCAGCAGCTTCGGCGTGATCTTCGAGGCGTCGATGGTCTTCTTGCCGACGCGGATCTTGGTGTTGGCGATCACGTTGGCGGTGTAGAGCGGGTTCTCGTCCGAGGAGTCGCCGTAGCTCTTGTCGACATAGTCGATCAGCCCCTCGTCGAGCGGCCAGGCGTTCACGCGGCCTTCCCAGTCATCGACGATGGCGTTGCCGAAGCGGTAGCCCTCGGACTGCTGGTAGGGCACGCGGGCGGCCTTCCAGGCGGCCTTGGCCTTGTCGAGATTGGCCTCGGTCGGGTCGGCGACGAAGGCATTGACCGCCGCCTGCAGATCCTTGGCGGTCTTCAGGCTGTCGGCATACATCGCCTCGGCGATGTTGGCGTAGGTGACGACGATGTCGCGCACCTTCGGGGCGTTGTCGGCCGCAGCCGGGCCGGCCGCAACGATGGCACCCAGCGCGACGGCCGCGAGAAGCGGCGCGGCGAACAGTGATCTGGCTCGCATGGAATGTCTCCTCCCGCCGGCGTCGCGGCGTCATAGCGGGAGACTCCTACGCCACCGCCCCAAGAAGTCGCAAGTGTTCGGACTTACTTTAGAACGCTTTCATACTGCGATGACACGGAACACAAGCGCGGAAGACATGTAAATCCGCAGCAATACTTGCCTCGCCGCCTCCCGCTTATGACGCAGGGTCAAGAAGCGGCTGCAGCGCTTCGGCCAGTTCGTCGTCGGTCACGGTCGACAGCGGTTTCATGAGTTTGGCCGCCTCGGTGCGCCGGCCCGGCCGCATGACCAGCACGACCGTCTCGGCCCCGCCGCAGGCGGGATCGCCGCACGCGATCTCACTGATCGAGATGGTGGTTTCCTCGCCCACGCCCAGCAGCACGCGCGCCTTGGTCGCAAGCTCGCGCGCCGCATCCGGTGCGGCCTCGCCGGCCGATCCCCGGCGGAAGAACAGACGTGCCATGCCTACCTCTCGCGTCCCGTCGCGTCGCGCCCCTCACCGCAGGGAGTTAAGCGCCCCGCGCGGACGGCGCAAGCCGCGGACGCGAGCACCGTCGCCGGCAAAGTAAAACACAGATCCAATAGTTTAGAACTATAATAATATCGGAAGATAATCGTTGTACATGACGAAAAGCGCGCGTATTTATCCTCGCAACGCCGACGATGAACCGCGAATACCACTCGCGACCATCGAACTTACCGGCAAATCCTTCGCGAGACCCTTATCCCGGCAGGTCTCGTGAACCGCGCGGGACGACGGCACGCGCTCCCTCAGCTGTCGTCCCGCGCCATTTCCCTCTCATCCCCGGCCGCCCACGGACCGGCCCACGCCTCCGGCGCGGGGCGGTTCAGCCATTGCAGCGCGCCACAGGCTGCCGCGAAGCCGGTGGCGAAGCTCGCCTGCAGGAGATAGCCGCCGGTCGGCGCCTCCCAATCCAGCATCTCGCCGGCGGCGAAGACGCCGGGACGGGCGCGCAGCATCAGACGCTCGTCGAGGGCGGCGCGCGCGATGCCCCCGGCCGACGATATCGCCCGCTCCAGCGGCGCCATGGCGGTCGCCACCAGCGGAACGGCCTTGACCCGCCGCGCCAGCGCCTCCGGTTCTGCCGGCAGCGGGAAGGCCGCCTCGCGCAGGAGACCCGCCGCAGCGGGGGACAGGCCCGCCGCCTTGCGCAGCCAGTTCGCCAGCGTCTCGCCCTTGCGGGCGCGCGCCAGCCGGGCCGCGAGGGCATCGAGGCCGAGGTCCGGCCGCAGGTCGATCTCGAAGGCGACCTGCCCCTCGCGGGCGATGGCTTCCCGCAGCCGGGCGGACTGGGCATAGACCACGCCGCCCTCCAGCCCGGCGGCATCGATCATCGCCTCGCCGCGCACGCTCACCCCCTCGACCGCGAGCGCGATGCGCTTCAGCGGCTCGCCGGCGAAGCGGGTGCGGAACGCTTCCGACCAGCCGATGCGCACGCCGCTGTTTGCGGCACGCAGCGGCGCGACGGCGATGCCCTGCTCCTCGAGGATCGCGACCCAGCCGCCGTCGCTGCCGAGGCGCGGCCAGCTCGCGCCGCCCAGCGCGAGGATGGCGACGTCGCAGGAGACCTCGCCTTCGCCCTCCGGGGTTTCGAAGCGCAGCGCTCCCCCGGCGCCCCAGCCGAGCCAGCGGTGCCGGCTCGCCAGCCGCACGCCGAGCCCCTCCAGCTGGCCGAGCCAGGCGCGCAGCAGAGGCGACGCCTTGAAGCTCCTGGGGAAGACGCGGCCGCTCGACCCGACGAAGGTCGCCTCGCCGAGCCCTTCGGCAAAGGCGCGCAGCCGGCCGGGTGGGAAAGCGTCGATCATCGGCGCCAGCCACTCCGCCGCCGCGCCGTAGCGGGCGAGGAACGGCGCGCGCGGCTCGGAGTGGGTGAGGTTCAGCCCGCCGCGCCCGGCGATGAGGAATTTTCGCGCCGGCGAGGCCATGCGCTCATAGACCGTCACCCGGCAGCCGGCCCGCGCCAGCGTCTCGGCGGCGATCAGACCCGCCGGGCCGGCGCCGATGACGGCCACCGAGGGAATCCGCGAGTCGCTGTCGTGGCTTGGACTCACCGGCTGAGCTTTCGATTCAGGGTTAACGCGGTCTTAATTCCGCAGTGCCGCCAGCCGCTTGGGCCGGGGAACGCGGTGGGCGATTCCGCTGGTGGAAGAGGTTCCGCGACGGCTTCAAACACCGATTCAACAGTCTGACGAATTGATTCCGGAATCTGACACAACGCCATGTATTCTCACGGCATTTCCGTTGAGGCGAGGTCGCTGACGCGCAGGCTCACCTGCGTGCGCCCCTGCCAGGTGTCGAGATCGAGCGTGCCGGCGACATGGACCTGCTGGCCGCGCGCCGCCATCAGCGCCTGACCGAGCGGGGCGTTGGCCGCGCGGAAGGCAACGCCGGAGATGACCGCCCCGTCCGAGCCGCGCAGGCGCACCCGCACCTGATCGGCATTGCCCGCCTCGGCATAGATGACACGATGGGCGGGGAAGGCGAAGACGGGCTGCGGATTGCCGGCGCCGTAGGGCCCCGCCCGCTCCATGAGGTCGACCAGATCCGGCGTCGCGCCGGCCGCCGAGAGGGCGCCGTCGATCATCGTCTCGTCCACCGCCCGCGCCTCCTCGACGGAGACGGTCAGCGCCTCCTCCAGATAGGCGCGCAGGTCCCCGAGCCGGTCGCGCGCCACGGTGAGGCCCGCCGCCATGGCGTGGCCGCCGCCCTTCACCAGAAGGCCGAGCTCGACCGCCCCGCGAACCGCCCGGCCGACATCGACGCCGGGGATGGAACGGGCCGAGCCGGCGCCGGTCTCGCCGGTGAAGGCGATGGCGAAGGCCGGGCGGCCGAACTTCTCCTTCAGCCGCGCGGCGACGAGGCCGACCACGCCGGGATGCCAGCCCTGCCCGCTGGAGAGGATCACCGCCCCCTCGCCCGCCAGACCGAGGGCAGCCTCGGCTTCGGCTTCCGCCTCGGCGACGATGGCCCGCTCGACCTGCTGGCGCTCGGTGTTCAGCCGGTCGAGCTCGGCGGCGATCGCCTGCGCCTCGATGGGATCGCGGGTGAGCAGCAGCCGGGTGCCCAGACCCGCGTCGCCGATGCGCCCGCCGGCATTGATGCGCGGGCCGAGCAGGAAGCCGAGGTGCCATGCCTTGGGGGGGCCGGAGAGGCGCGCAGCGTCCATCAGCGCCGTGAGGCCGGGGCGCTCGCGCTTCCTCAGCTGGAGAAGGCCCTTGGTCACATAGGCGCGGTTGAGGCCGAGCAGCGGCACGACGTCGGCCACCGTGCCGAGCGCCACGAGGTCGAGGCTGGCGAGCAGGTCCGGCTCGGGCCGCTCCGCGTTCCACCAGCCGCGCCGGCGCAGTTCCCGCACCAGCCCGACCGCCACCACGAAGACGAGGCCGACGGCGCACAGGTGCCCGAGGCCGGAGAGGTCGTCCACGCGGTTGGGGTTCACCAGCGCCTCGACCGCGGGCAGCGTCTCGCCCGCCTGATGATGGTCGATCACCACGACGTCGAGGCCGATCTCGCGGGCGCGGGCGAAGGGCTCGAAGCTCATCGTGCCGCAGTCGACGGTGACGAGCAGGCTCGCGCCGCGCGCGGCCAGCGCCTCGATGGCGGGAATGTTCGGCCCGTAGCCCTCGAAGATGCGGTCGGGAATGTGGAAGGCAGGATCGAGCCCGCCGGCACGCAGCACCTCGACCAGCAGGGCGGTCGAGGTGGCGCCGTCCACGTCGTAGTCGCCGAACACCGCGACGGATTCGCCCTTCACCACCGCGTCGGCCAGCCGGGCGACGCAGGCGCCCATATCGGTGAGCGTGTCGGGATCGGGCAGCAGGCGGCGCACGGTCGGGTCGAGCCACGCCTCGACCTCGTCGATGCCGACGCCGCGCCCGGCGAGCACGCGGGCGAGGATCTCCGGCACGCCGTGACGCTGCACCATGGCGAGGGTGGCCTGCGCGGCGCGCGCGTCGAGCCGCTCGCGCCAGAAGCGGCCCGTGACCGAGCGGGAGACGCCGAGGAACGGCCGGGGCGCCGGCGCGGCGGTGGGAAGGACGAGACTCATGGCCCGCAGGATAAGCACGATGCGCCGCGCGCATGAAGCCGTTCCCCGCGCACGGCACGCCCGCGCCGCCGTTTTCGCCCGGCCGGGCAGGAGCCGCGACGCCGGCGGGGAGCGTCATCGCTCCGTCATCGCTCCGTTGCTTGGCCGACATGGCGGCGGGTCAGGAAGGGCGCTCCCGGCTTCGCCGCCCCTTCCCAACGGAGAACCGCCATGGCCTGCATCGCCTCCCGCCACTCCCTGCTCGCGAGCGCCGCGCTGGCGCTCGTCGCCCTCGCCTCCTCCGGCGCCCGTGCCGACCAGACCTACCCCGCCACCCTCGCCGGCCACGCCGTGCTGCCGGCGGAGAGCTTCATCGAGATGCCGGCCGACGCGCCGGAAGACCTGAAGACCTCCGGCAAGTACACGACCGGCAAGCGCGTCGAGGCCATCGGCACGGTGGAAGGCAAGTCCGGCGGGCGTCCGACCGGCGTCTCCGTGCCGTTCAAGGGCCAGCCGCGCCAGGGGCATTCGGGCGTCAAGGTGATGCCGGACGGCACTTTCTGGATCCTCACCGACAACGGCTTCGGCTCCAAGGCCAACAGCTCGGATTCGGCGCTCTATCTCAACCGCTACAAGATCGACTGGGCCACGGGCGCCTTCGAGCCGGTCGAGACCGTCTTCCTCACCGACCCCGACAAGAAGGTGCCGTTCCGCATCGTCCATGACGGCACCGAAAAGCGCTATCTCACCGGCTCCGACTTCGACCTCGAGAGCTTCCAGATCATCGGCGACGACCTGTGGATCGCGGAAGAGTTCGGCCCCTTCCTGATCAAGGCCGACAAGACCGGCAAGGTGCTCGCCGTGTTCGACACGGTCGCCGGCGAGGCGCCGGTGCGCTCGCCCGACAACTACCTCGTCGCCTCCGCCGGCGCGCCGAACCAGCCGGCCGAGTTCAACGCCCGCCGCTCCAAGGGCTTCGAGGGCATGGCCGCCTCCAAGGACGGCAAGTTCCTCTACGCCCTGCTCGAAGGTCCGCTCTGGGACGCGGCGAAGAAGGACTGGCAGAAGACCGCCGACGGCAAGGAATTCCTGCCGATCCTCGAATTCGACGTCGGCCAGCAGAAGTGGACCGGCCGCGTGTGGCAGTACGTGCTGGAGCAGAACGGCAACGCGATCGGCGACTTCAACATGATCGACGGCACCACCGGCCTGATCATCGAGCGCGATAATGCCGAGGGCACTGCCGACAAGGCCTGCGCGGAAGGCACCAAGGGCCCGGACTGCTTCCACGACCTCGCCAAGTTCAAGCGCGTCTACAAGGTCGAGCTGACGGATGCGAATGTCGGCCAGCCGGTGCGCAAGATCGGCCATATCGACCTGATGAAGATCGCCGACCCCGACAAGAAGGCCCGCAAACCGCTCAATGACGGCGTGCTGACCTTCCCCTTCTTCACCATCGAGAATGTCGACGTGGTCGATGCCACGCACATCGTCGTCGGCAACGACAACAACCTGCCCTTCTCGTCGAGCCGCGACCCGAAGAAGGCGGACGACAACGAGATGATCCTGCTCGAAGTCGGCGATTTCCTGAAGGCCAAGTAAGGCTTCCACCGAACGCCGTCATGGCCGGGCTTGTCCCGAAGCCGGCAGTTGCCGGCTTCGGTTGTTGGAAGCGGAACTCAGGCAAGCCTGAGTTCCGGCCATCCACGACTTCAGACAGGCAGAAGAGAGGCGTGGATCCCCGGGCCAAGCCCGGGGATGACGTCAGGCCTATGTCAAATGGCGCTCCGTCACGCCGTGTCGGGCAGCGTAGTGGTCGGCTTGCGCAGGATCAGCGCCACGCCCACCACCATGACCAGCGCGCCGATGATCTTCACCGGCGACGGATCGTCGCCGATCAGCACGATGCCGAAAAGCACGGTGAGCAGCGGGTTGAGCATCGAATAGGGCACCACGGCATTGATCGAATGCCTCTGCAGCAGCCAGTACCAGATGCCATAGGCGATGATCGACGAGCCGACGGCACTGTAGAGGACCGAGAACCAGCCGTTCCAGCCGGCGGTGGCCACCATTCCCCAACGATCCGCCTCGAAGATCCACGACGCCAGCAGGAGCTGCGGGACCGAGAACAGCGACGACCAGCCCATCATCGTCATCGGCCGGATACCCGGCATCTGCTTGACGATGAGGTTCGTCACCGCCCAGCCGCTGGCGCTTACCACCAGCAGCACCAGCGACAGGGGCGGCGGCAGCGTCGGGCCGGCGGCGAGGATCACAATGCCGGCGACCG
Source organism: Ancylobacter moscoviensis (assembly GCF_007559435.1). Lineage (GTDB taxonomy): Bacteria > Pseudomonadota > Alphaproteobacteria > Rhizobiales > Xanthobacteraceae > Ancylobacter > Ancylobacter moscoviensis. Next base: position 72,734 of record NZ_VMBP01000003.1, read on the forward strand.
AGATGACGAGACCGGCGAGCCGGACGAGACCGAGCGGCTCGTGCAGCCAGAGGCAGGCCAGCAGCGTCGCGATGGGCGCACCCAATTGGATGACGACCGCGCTTGTTCCCGCCTCGGCATGCTCCAGCGCCGCGAAGAGCAGACCGAAATGGATGGTGCCGAAAGTGACGGACACCAGCAGCACGCCGGGCAGCTGCCTGCGCGAGAGGCGGGTGAACGGCACCAGCAGCGCCGAAACCAGCGTGAAGCGCAGCGCCGTGGTCAGCATAGGCGGGAGTTCCGCCACGCCCAGCTTGATGACGATCATGTTGAGCGCCCACAAGCAGATCACGGCGACGGCGAGCAGCTTGTCCCTGAGCGGCATTGCAGACCAGAAGGCGGGAGGACGCGGAAAGGCGGCCTCTGGGCGAACCGCTAGCCGCCGGCGCGGCATTCGAGTCGCGCGCGACAATGCCGCTGATAACGTTCCACCGTTCGCGTGCAAAGAGGCCGGCGGCAAGATCAGCCCTGCGTGCCCTTCATGGCACAGGGCGCGCGCTCGCCTTCTTGCGTGAACCGGCGGGCGCACTATGGTGCGCGCCATGCTCAACCTGTCCCTGCTCGGCCGCCTCGACTTCCGCCACGCCGCCCCGACCCGCCCGGCGCTTCCCGCCGGCCGTCACGATCTCGGCCTGTTCGATGAGCGCGACTATGTGCTGGTCGTGCCGGAGGGCATCGATCCGGCCCGGCCGACGCCGCTGATGACGCTGTTCCACGGCGGTGGCGGCAGCGCCGAGAAGATCATGCCGATCATGCGCCGGCATGCGGAGGAGCGCGGCTTCCTGCTGCTGGTGCCGCAGTCGCAGTTTCCCACCTGGGACATCGTGATCGCCGGCAACGGGCCCGACCGCGAGCGGCTCGACCGCGGCCTCGCGGAGGTCGCCTCGCGCTTCACGCTGGACCCGGATCATTTCGCCTTCGCCGGCCATTCGGACGGCGGCAGCTACTCGCTGTCGACCGGGCTGAGCAACGGGCAGATCGTCTCCCACATCCTCGCCTTCTCGGCCGGCTTCATGACCGTGCTGGCGCAGGAGGGCTCGCCGAAGGTGTTCGTCGCCCACGGCCAGCAGGACACGCAGACGCCGATCAACACCGCCGGCCGCGCGCATGCCGCCAAGCTGCGGGGCGCGGGCTACGAGCTCACCTATATCGAGCATCCCGGCCCGCACGCCTCGCAGCCGGACATGGTGCAGCTCGGGGTGGACTATTTCCTGAAGGGCGCGGCGCGGGCGTAATCCCGTTTTCGTCGGCCGTCATCCCGGACGGCCAAGGCCGGCCCGGGATCACACGCCGGATGGAAAGCGATCCCGGCTCTCCGCTGCGCCCCGGCCGGGATGACGAGGGTTGAAGGCAGTCGCCCGAGGCCGCCGATCATTACCCACACTACACGACGTCATGCCCGGCCTCGGGCTGGGCATCCACGACTTGACGGGGACAGACCGAAAAGCGTGGATGGCCCGGCCCGGCCATGACGGCCTTCAGATCGGCACCGCCGGAAAACAAAAAGGCCGGCCCCGTGGCCGGCCTTCCCTCATGTCGTCGGCGAAGGCGCGCTCAGGCGACCTTCTTCACCGTCTTGGCAATCTCGGCGAGATCGGCCTCGTACTTGGCGACCAGCGCCGCGAAGGCCTCCGGGCTCTGCTTCAGCGCGACCGACACGTCCGAGGCCCAGGTGGTGTGGCGCAGGGTGAAGGTGGTGGTGGCCGAGGAGCCGTGCTTCTTCGAGAAGCGCACGTTGAGCTTGAACGGGATCGGCTCGGCGGCGAGGTAGCTGGTGGTCGGGTGCTCCTTGACGAAGGCCGCGAAGGTCTCGGCGACCTCCTTGAACTTGTCGGCCTCGATGAGCGTGTCGATCTTGGCCAGCAGGGCGGGAAGCGCGGAATGGGGGGCGGGCATGGGTCGTTCCCTTTGGCTTTGGCAATTGGCTTTGCGTTCTCCCGGGCGCAATCGCGTGGACCGCGCCCCGGCGATGCTCTGGTATACAGCACACCGAGCCGTCGCCAAAGCCCCCCGGCGGCCGTGAACGGGCTTTCCCGAACGGCCATTCCCAGAGAAATACGGTCAAAGAAAAAGGCGGGGCGCTCGCGCACCCCGCCCGGAATGGAACGGCGACCGGCGGTCTCAGCCGAGATGGAACTTGGAGAGGTCGCGGTGCTCGGCCTCGATCCAGCGCACCGTGCCGGTGGCCGAACGCATGACGACGGTGTGGGTCTTCACCACGCCCTTGTCGTACTTCACGCCCTTGAGCAGGTTACCGGTGGTGACGCCCGTCGCCGCGATCAGGCAGTCGCCGCGCACCATGTCGGTGATGGTGTAGATCTTCTTCGGGTCGGTGACGCCCATCTTCTTGGCGCGCTCGCGCTTCTCCTCGGTGTCGAGGATGAGGCGGGTGTACATCTCGCCGCCGATGCAGCGCAGGGCCGCGGCCGCCAGCACGCCTTCCGGCGCGCCGCCGGTGCCGAGATAGATGTCGACGCCGGTCTCTTCCGGGTTGGTGGTGTGGATCACGCCGGCAACGTCGCCGTCGGTGATGAGCTGCACGGCCGCGCCGGTCTTGCGCACCGCCTCGATGATCGCCGCGTGGCGCGGGCGGTCGAGGATCAGCGCCGAGATCTCGGACGGCTTCACGCCCTTCGCCTTGGCGAGCGAATGGATGTTGTCCTCAGGCGAAGCGTCGATGTCGATCGTGCCCTTGGGATAGCCGGGGCCGATGGCGATCTTCTCCATGTAGACGTCCGGCGCGTAGAGCAGCGTGCCGCCCTCGGCCATCGCCATGACGGCGATGGAGCCCGGCATGTTCTTGGCGCAGAGCGTCGTGCCTTCCAGCGGGTCGACGGCGATGTCGACCGCCGGACCCTTGCCGGTGCCGACCTCCTCGCCGATGAACAGCATCGGCGCCTCGTCGCGCTCGCCCTCGCCGATGACGATGCGGCCGGCGATGGGCAGGCGGTTCAGCTCGCGGCGCATGGCGTCCACCGCCGCCTTGTCGGCCGCCTTCTCGTCGCCGCGGCCGCGCAGGCTCGCGGAAGCAACCGCCGCACGCTCGGTGACGCGCACCAGCTCAAGCGTCAGGATACGCTCGAGCGCCTGGCCCGCCTTGACCGTAATCTCCGCCATCGTCCCAGCCCTCTCAGTCCTTCTCGATCCGTATCACCTGCGGCGGCGAGGCGATAACGCCATCGAGATCGATGGCGTCGATCGCGCGGCGCACCGCGTCTTCGTTGGTGGCGTAGGTGATGAGCACCACCGGCGCCGGGTCTTCCGCGCTTTCCGCGCGCTCGCCGCCATGCGGGCGGCCGCGCCGGTGCTGCATGATGGACTCGAGCGAGATGTTCTGCTCGGCCATATGGCGGGCGATGGCCGCCGCCGTTCCAGGCCGGTCGACCGCCGCAAGGCGGATATAATACCCACCTTCATGACGCTGGATTGCTGCCTTCTCCGCCGGCCGCAGGGTTTCCGCCCGCCAGCCGAAGGGCGCGCCGCCCCGGCCGGCGGCGACGTCGCACAGATCGGCGACGACGGCGGAGGCCGTCGCGTCGCTTCCCGCGCCGGGACCGACCAGCGTCAGCCCCACCGCGTCGCCGTCGATCGCCACCGCGTTGGTGACGCCGGAGACCTGGGCGATGGGCCAGTGCTTGGGCACCATGGTGGGGTGCACGCGCAGCTCGACCGCATGGCCGGTGCGGGCGGCGACGCCGAGCAGCTTGATGCGGTAGCCGAGCTCGTCCGCCGCCTCGATGTCGGCGAGCGTGATGGTGCGGATGCCCTCGACGTGGATCGCGTCCGGGTCGGGCTTCACGCCGAAGGCGAGCGCGGCGAGCAGGGAGAGCTTGTGGGCGGTGTCGAAGCCGTCGACGTCGAAGGTCGGGTCGGCCTCGGCATAGCCGAGCTGCTGGGCCTGATCGAGGCAGGCGTCGAAGGACAGCCCCTCCTCCTGCATCCGCGTCAGGATGTAGTTGCAGGTGCCGTTGAGGATGCCCGAGACGCGGGTGATCTCGTTGCCGAGCAGCGCCTCGCGCAGGGTCTTGATGACGGGGATGCCGCCGGCGACCGCCGCCTCGAAATGGATGCCGACGCCCTTCTCCTCCGCTGCGCGGGCAAGCGCGACGCCGTGATGGGCGAGCAGCGCCTTGTTGGCGGTGGCGATGTCGTGGCCGGCGGCGATGGCCGCCTCGACGGCGGCCTTGGCGACGCCGTCATGGCCGCCGATCAGTTCGACGAAGACGTCGATGTCGGGATCGCGGGCCAGCTCGACGGCATCGTCGTACCAGCGCATGCCGGAAAGGTCGCAGTCGCGGTTGCGCGAACGGTCGCGCGCGCTCACCGCCACCACCTCGACCGGCCGGCCGATCCGCGCCGCAATCACGTCCCCGCGCCGGGCCAGCATACGCACCACGCCCGCGCCGACCGTACCGAGGCCGGCGATGCCAATTTTCAGCGGCAGCGCCATAGTTTGTCCGAACTCAACAAAAGACCAGGAAACGGCGCCGCCCGAGAGGAGCGAGCGTCAACGCGCCGCGGCGAGAGGGACGACGTTGTGCAATGTTTCCGCGCCCGTTTCAAGGAAGCGGCGGACATTGCGGGCCGCCTGACGGATGCGCTGCTCGTTCTCCACAAGGGCGATGCGCACGTAATCGTCGCCATGCTCGCCGAAGCCGACACCCGGCGCGACGGCAACGTCGGCCTTCTCGATCAGCAGCTTGGCGAACTCGACGCTACCGAGGTGGCGGAACTTCTCGGGGATCGGCACCCAGGCGAACATGGAGGCCGAGGGCGAGGGAATGTCCCAGCCGGCCTTGCCGAAGCTGTCCACCAGTACGTCGCGGCGCTTCTTGTAGACCGAGCGCATATCGGCGATGCAATCCTGCGGGCCGTTCAGCGCGGCGGTCGCCGCCACCTGGATCGGCGTGTAGGCGCCGTAGTCGAGATAGGACTTCACCCGCGCCAGCGCCGCGATGAGGCGCTCGTTGCCGACCGCGAAGCCCATGCGCCAGCCGGCCATGGAGAAGGTCTTCGACATGGAGGTGAATTCCACCGTCACGTCCATCGCGCCGGGCACCTGAAGCACGGACGGGGGCGGCACATCGTCGAAATAGACCTCGGAATAGGCGAGGTCGGAGAGCACGATGAGATCGTGCTTCTTCGCGAAGGCGACGACGTCGCGGTAAAAATCGAGATCCGCCACGCAGGCCGTCGGGTTCGAGGGATAGCAGAGCACCAGCGCCAGCGGCGAGGGAATCGAGTGCGCCACCGCGCGCTCCAGCGCATGGAAGAATTCCGGCCCCGGCTCGCACGGCACCGAACGGATCGCCGCTCCCGCCATGAGGAAGCCGAAGGCGTGGATCGGGTAGCTGGGGTTGGGCACGAGGATCACGTCGCCCGGAGCGGTGATCGCCTGCGCCATGTTGGCGAAGCCTTCCTTCGAGCCGAGGGTCGCGACCACCTGCGTGTCGGGATTCAGCTTCACGCCGAAGCGGCGCTCGTAATAGGCCGCCTGCGCGCGGCGCAGGCCCGGAATACCCTTGGACGCCGAATAGCGGTCGGTGTGGGGCTTGCCGATGGTCTCCTTGAGCTTCTCGGTCACATGAGCCGGGGCATCGAGATCCGGGTTGCCCATGCCGAGGTCCACAATGTCGGCGCCGGCGTTACGGGCGGCGGCCTTCACGCGGTTGACCTGCTCGAACACGTAAGGCGGCAGCCGGCGGATACGATGGAAATCGGTCATGGGTCTCAAGCTCCAAGCCGTTCCTTCTCTCATGGGAACGGCGCAACGAGCGCTACATATCACTCTTCACGCGCCCGCACATCGACGGATGTCAGCCTAAATGGGCAGAAGAATGATGTCCCTGCCGGGAATTACGGCTGATCCTGACTTTCTTCTTCCTCGATCTGCCGCTGCAGCTTGCTCTCGCGTTCGCGGGCGAGCGTTTCAAGGTCCTGCTGCAGCTTGGAGGACTGATCCTTGCTCATCACCGGCATGTCGCCGACCTGGGCGGGCGCACCGAAGCTGGGATAGGGCTTTTCCTTCTCCTTCTCGCGCCCCTTGGGCGCCGGGGCGGCGCGCGAACCATCGGTCTGCGCCGTCAGCGGCGCTGTTCCGGCTGATGCGGCTCCGGTTGATTCGGAGGTGGAGGCGGGGCTGGAGGTAGCCGTGTCGAGGGCCTCGTTCGATATTCCGCCCGAAGCGCAGCCGCCGAGCAGCAGCCCGGCAAGAACGAGCACGGCGGCTCCCGGACGGCTCCAACCCTTCCAATCCCTGCGGCGCAAACCCGGCCTCTCCGAAACTTCCGGCAACGCTTTCCCCCTCCGGCCTGTTACGCACTCGCTAGCACCGGATGGCGCGTCTATTATGGCTACCTATGAACGCACCTACCCGCGGGGACAAGCGGTGAGCAACCGTCGCACGAGCAGGATACCGGCCAATCCTTCGATGCCCAAGTCAGCAATTCCACTCGTCGCTTCCGAACCCGCGTCTCAGACACCGCCAGCGCCTCCGGCGAAGGAAACCGCTGGCGCGAAGCCGGCCGCGGCATCCAAATCCGTGAAGGCATCGGCCGCCAAGCGCGCGCCAGCCAAGGCAGCGGGCAAGGCTGCCGGCAAGGCCTCTGCCCCCGGCTCGGTTGAGCCCAGGCTCGCGCCATCCAAGCCGAGCGCGGCGGGCAGGTCGCGGCAGGTCGCGGCAAAGTCGGCGGCCACGCCGACCGCTACCAAGCCGGCCGCTGCAAAGGCGACGGCTGCCAAGGCCACCGCCGGCAAGACACCGCCGGCCAAGACGCCGCCGGCCAAGCCGGCAGCGAAAGCGGCGACCAAGCCGACGGCGAAGATCGCGGCACCGAAGACCGCAACCTCCGGGACCGCTGCGCCGAAGGCTCCGGCGTCGAGGCGCCGTACCGGGGAAAGGCACGCCGCCTCGAACGTGCCCACGCCGACGGCGTCCGCCCCCACGTTCCCCTCCCCGAAGACCGCCTCGGCGAAAGCCGGCAAGGCCAAGGCCCCTGCTGCGCCGGCACGAGCCGGTGCCCACGGTGCGGCCCCGGTGAAGACGTCACCCAAGACGCCCGCGCCGCCGGTCGCCCCCCCGCCTGCGACAGGCGAGGCGACAACGGCAAAGCCGGCCACCGGCAACTCCGCCGCTGCCGCCAAGCGCGCCCGCGCGGCCGCCGTCCGGCGTGGGACGACCACGCGGCGCGGCGCCACGATTCCGACGGCCGCCCCCCGTGCCCCGCTCCAGCCGCCGCCGACCCGGCCGGCACCCGCCGCCGCTCCCATGCCGGCCCCGCACGCCTCGACCACCCCCGAGGAAGCCGCACGGGCCGCGGCCGGGCCCATCGACCTCGAGGTCTTCGCGGCCAATCTGGCGCGCATGATGGAGGAAGGCGGGCGGGCCATGGCCGCCTATCTGCGCCCGCGCGAGGACGGCCGGATCAAGGACGAGGTCGCCGAGGACCTCGCCGACGTCGCCAAGACGCTCGGCAATGTCGCGGAATACTGGCTCGCCGATCCGCAGCGGACGGTGGAGGCGCAGTCGCGGCTGATCGGCGGCTACCTGTCGCTGTGGTCCTCGGCGCTGAAGAAGCTCAGCGGCAAGAAGGCGCGCCCGGTCGTCGAGCCCGGCGCGCGCGACGGGCGCTTCGTCGACCCCGAATGGACCTCCAACCCGTTCTTCGACGCCCTCAAGCAGGCCTATCTGCTCACCGCCAACTGGGCGGAGAACATGGTCGAGGAAGCCGAGATCGAGCCGCACACCAAGCACAAGGCCGAATTCTACGTGCGCCAGATCGCCAGCGCGGTCTCGCCCTCGAACTTCGTGCTCACCAATCCCGAGCTCCTGCGCACCACGCTGGCCTCCAACGGCGCCAACCTCGTGCGCGGCATGAAGATGCTCGCCGAGGACATCGAGGCCGGCGGCGGCGACCTGAAGATCCGCCAGACCGACAACTCGAAGTTCCGGGTCGGCGAGAATCTCGCGGTGACGCCCGGCAAGGTGATCTTCCAGAACGAGCTGATGCAGCTCATCCAGTACGCGCCGCAGACCGAGACGGTGCTGGAGACGCCGGTGGTGATCATCCCGCCGTGGATCAACAAGTTCTACGTGCTCGACCTCTCCCCCGAGAAATCCTTCATCCGCTGGGCGGTGGCGAACGGGCTGACGGTGTTCATGGTGTCCTGGGTCAATCCCGGCCCCGAACTCGCCGGCAAGAGCTTCGACGACTACATGCGCGACGGCGTGCTGACCGCCTTCGAGGTCGCCAAGAAGGCCTGCGGCACCGAGCAGTTCCACGCGGTGGGCTATTGCGTCGGCGGCACCATGCTGGCGATGACGCTCGCCTGGCTGGCGGCGGCGGGCAAGGATGTCGGCGTGCGCAGCACGACCTTCCTCACCACCCAGGTCGACTTCACCTATGCGGGCGACCTGAAGGTGTTCATCGATGAGGAGCAGGTCGCCAATCTCGAACGCAAGATGCTGGAAGCCGGCGTGATGGAAGGCCGCCAGATGGCGAACGCCTTCAACATGCTGCGGGCCAACGACCTGATCTGGCCTTATGTCGTGAACAACTACCTGAAGGGACAGGCGCCCTTCCCGTTCGACATTCTCTACTGGAACGCGGATTCGACACGCCTTCCGGCCGCTAACCACTCCTTCTATCTGCGCAATTGCTACCTCGATAACAGGCTTGCCCAGGGCAGCCTGATGTTAGCCGGCAAAATGCTAAAGCTGAAGGACATCGACATGCCGATCTACAGCGTGGCGACCCGCGAGGACCATATCGCGCCGGCCGCCTCGGTGTTCCTCGGCGTGCAGCTCTTCGGCAATTCCGGACGCTTCGTGCTGGCCGGCTCCGGCCACATCGCCGGCGTCATCAATCCGCCCGAGCGCGGCAAGTACCAGTACTGGACCGGCGGCCCGCCGACCGGCAAGCTCGACGACTGGATCGCCAGGGCCGAGATGCATCCGGGCTCGTGGTGGCCGGACTGGCTCGACTGGATCGAACGGCAGGATGGGCGCCGCGTGCCCGGGCGCGTGCCGGGCACGGGCCCCTTCCCCGCCATCGAGGACGCGCCGGGCAGCTATGTGAAGGTGAAGGCGTGAGCCGTATTTCCGCGGCAACGCTGGTGGTGCTGGGCCTCGCCCTGCCATCGCTGGAGGGCACGCCGGCGGCCGCGGCCAGCTTCGATTGCGGCCGCGCGCGGACGCCGGACGAGCGCGCCGTCTGCGCCAGCCCCGCGCTCTCGGCGCTCGACAGCGAGATGGGCGCGCTGTGGTACGCCTATAGCCGTTTCCCGCTGCTGATGGGCGCAACCGGCGCCCGGCGGGACGACGCGCAGGCTTTCCTGACCGCGCGCGGCGCATGTGGCGCCGATGCGGCCTGCCTCGCCCGCCTCTATGCGGCGCGCATCGCCACGCTGAAGGAGCAGGTCGCCAGCGCCATCGACAATCTGGCGCGGCAGGCCGATGCCGATGCTCCGCCCGCTCCCCCGGCGCCGCAGCCGGTGATCGACCGCATCGCCGCCTTCGGCCAGCAATGCCGCGAACTCGGCGGCAGTCTGATGGGCAATGCCGCCCCCGAAACCATGACCGGCGACCTCGATCGTGACAGCAGGCCCGACTACGTGCTGAACAGCGCCAACCTGCGCTGCGAAGGCGCGGCCACCGCCTTCTGCGCCAATGACGGCTGCACGGTCGCCGTCGCCCTGTCGAGCGCCGGCTACGCGCCGCTCGACCTGCGCGGGGCGAACCCGACGCTGGCGCAGGAGGGCGATGCCACCACGCTCGCGCTTTGGGTCGATCGCTTCACGTGTGACGGCGCCAAGCCGGGCGACGCCTGCTGGAGCACGTGGCGATGGGACGGCTCGACTCTCAAGGCGAGCCTCGCCGTCCATCCGCAGTGAGCGGCCGGGAATGAACGCTCAGGGGAAGAGAGCGATCTGCTCCAGCCCCAGCGTCTCGGGATAGCCGAGCACGAGGTTCATGTTCTGCACCGCCTGGCCGGAAGCGCCCTTCACCAGATTGTCGGTCGTCGCGATGACGATGACGCGGTCGGGCGCGCGGTCCTGGATCACGCCGATGAAGGCCATGTTGGAACCCTTCACGAAGCGCGACTGCGGAACCTGGCCCAGCGGCAGGACGTGGACGAAGGGTTGCCCCTTGTAGAAGTCGGCCAGGACGCGATGGACGCCCTGCGCGCCGACGCCCGCTCCGGTCTTCAGATAGATCGTCGCGTAGATGCCGCGACTCATCGGGATGAGGTGCGGGGTAAAGCTCGGCACGATGCTGCGGCCGGCGGCCTTGGAGAATTCCTGGTCGAGCTCCGCCATGTGGCGATGGCTTCCCACGCCATAGGCGTGCATGCCATCCGTCACCTCGGCGTAGAGCAGCGATTCCTTGGCGGAGCGGCCGGCGCCGGTGACACCGCTCTTGGCATCGATGACGATCTGCTCGGGGTCGATGGCGCCGGCTTCGATCAGTGGCACCACCGGCAGGATGGCGGTCGTGGTATAGCAGCCGGGATTGGCGACCAGCCGGGCCTTGCGGATATCGTCCCGGTACAGCTCGACGACGCCGTAGACGGCCTCCTGCTGGAGCTCCAGAGCCTGATGCGGATGGCCGTACCAGCGCTCATAGGCGCCGTCGTCGCGCAGCCGGAAGTCCGCCGAGAGATCGACGACCTTCACATGCGGCGCGGTCTCGAAGACCTTCTTGATCACCAGCTGGGTGGTGCCGTGCGGCAGCGCGCAGAAGACGAGATCGACGTCCTTCCACGCCACCTCCTCGATGGTGATCAGCTTCGGCAGCGCGAAGGGCGCGAATTGCGGGAACACGTCCGCCACCGCCTGCCCCGCCTTGCGGTCGGCGGTGAGGGCGACGATCTCCACGCGCGGATGGCGCAGCAGCAGGCGCAGCAACTCCGAGCCGGTGTAGCCCGAGGCCCCGAGGATGGCGATCCGCGCCTTGCTCTCCGTCATGGTGGCATTCCTTCCTGCCGGCGCGGCCCGCCACGATGGCGGCCTGCGCGCATGGACGTGCGCCATTACACCTTATGCATGTCCGGCGGAAGACGGCCGCACATGCACAAACGCATGATGCCCCTGCATCGCCGCCCCGCTATGTTCACGGAGCGTTCCGGTTTAGGCTGACGCCTGCCATAGTGCTATGGACATCGAATCATTTTCCAAGAGATCCGAGCCAAACCCTCGCCCATGTCGAATTCCGACGACCTCTTCGCCGCCGCTCCTTCCCCGCGTCCGGCCCGTCCGGCCGCCAAGCCCTCCGCGCCTGCGGGACGGGGCGAGGCGACGCCCGGCGAGAACGGCTACACCGCTGCGCATATCGAGGTGCTGGAAGGGCTGGAGCCGGTGCGGCGCCGGCCGGGCATGTATATCGGCGGCACGGACGAGAAGGCGCTGCACCACCTCTTCGCCGAGGTGATCGACAATTCGATGGACGAGGCCGTCGCCGGCCATGCCAGCTTCATCGAGGTGGAGCTGACGGAAGACGGCTTCCTCACCGTGACCGACAACGGCCGCGGCATCCCGATCGAGGAACACCCGAAATACCCCGGCAAGTCGGCGCTCGAGGTCATCCTCACCACGCTGCACGCCGGCGGCAAGTTCGACAGCAAGGTCTACGAGACCTCGGGCGGCCTGCACGGCGTCGGCGTCTCGGTGGTCAACGCGCTCTCCGACGTGCTGGAGGTCGAGATCGCGCGGGGCCAGACGCTCTACCGCCAGACCTATTCGCGCGGCCTGCCGCAGGGGCCCATCGTGGAAGTCGGCCGGGTGCTGAACCGGCGCGGCACCCGCGTGCGCTTCCACCCCGACGCGCAGATCTTCGGCGAGGGCGCGCATTTCAAGCCGGCCCGCGTGTTCAAGATGGCGCGCTCGAAGGCCTATCTTTTCGGCGGGGTGGAAATCCGTTGGAGCTGCGACGCTTCGCTCGTCGCCGGCACCGAGATTCCGGAGAAGGCGACCTTCCGCTTTCCGGGCGGCCTGAAGGACTACCTCGCCGCCGATATCGCGGGCCACACGCTGGTCCATCCCGACATCTTCGCCGGCAAGACCTCACGTCCCGGCGGCCACGGCTCCGCCGAATGGGCGGTAGCGTGGCTGGGCGACGCCGACGGCTCGATCTCCTCCTATTGCAACACCATCCCCACCGCCGAGGGCGGCACCCATGAGGCGGGGCTGCGTTCGGTGCTGCTGAAGGGCCTGCGCGACCATGCCGAGCGCACCGGCAGCACCAAGCGCGCGGCGATCGTCACCACCGATGACATCATGGCCGGCTGCGCCGCCATGCTCTCGGTCTTCGTGCGCGAGCCGGAATTCCAGGGGCAGACCAAGGAAAAGCTCGCCACCGCCGAGGCGACGCGCATCGTCGAGACCGCCCTGCGCGATCCCTTCGACCACTGGCTCGCCGGCAACCCGGCACAGGCCAACCGCCTGCTGGACTGGGTGGTGGAGCGCGCCGAGGAGCGCCTGCGCCGCCGGCAGGAGAAGGAGATTTCCCGCAAGACCGCCGTGCGCAAGCTGCGCCTGCCCGGCAAGCTGGCGGATTGCTCCAACAATTCCGCCGCCGGTTCGGAACTGTTCATCGTCGAGGGCGACTCGGCCGGCGGTTCGGCCAAGCAGGCGCGCGAGCGGCAGACGCAAGCCGTGCTGCCGCTGCGCGGCAAGATCCTCAACGTCGCCAGCGCCGGCCGCGACAAGCTCGCCCAGAACCAGCAGATCGGCGACCTGGTCCAGGCGCTGGGCGCGGGTACCGGCGGCCAGTACCGCGAGGAAGACCTGCGCTACGAGCGCGTGATCATCATGACGGATGCCGACGTGGACGGCGCCCACATCGCCTCGCTGCTGGTCACCTTCTTCTTCCGCCAGATGCCGAAGCTGATCGAGAACGGCCACCTGTTCCTCGCCGTGCCGCCGCTCTACCGCCTGAGCCAGGGCGCCAAGACGCTCTATGCGAAAGACGAGGCGCACCGGGACAAGCTGCTGGCGACGGAGTTCTCCTCCCGCGGCAAGGTGGAGATCGGCCGCTTCAAGGGCCTCGGCGAGATGATGCCGGCGCAGCTCAAGGAAACCACCATGAGCCCGAAGACGCGCACCCTGCTGCGCGTCACCATCGAGGAGGCGGAGCGCGCCGCCACCGCCGACATCGTCGAGCGGCTGATGGGCAACAAGCCGGAGAGCCGCTTCGCCTTCATTTCCGAGCGGGCGGCCTTCGCCGACGAGGAACTGCTGGATATCTGAGGCAGGGACGCTGCCCGCCCCCGTTCAGCTGGACGGGGCCTGTGCGTAGTGCCGGTCGAGTATGGCCTGGATCTGCGCCTTGTAGCGCTCACGCGCGACGATCTTGGCGACCTCGCGCACCTGACGGCCACTGCTGAGCTTCATCTCCTCCGTCGCCCCGCTCCAGACCCCCTGCGGGTGCTGGCGATAGACGCTCATCGGCTGGTTCAGGTAGCCGATGGCGCCGAAGCGGTCGAGGTAGAAGGCGAGCCCCATCTCGCTCAGCCGGTGCCGGAACAGCACGTTGGGCAGCGCCTTCATCAGGTCGCTGCGGAACATGCAGCTGGACAGGTTAGCGATGAGGTTCAGGCTCGGATCGGCGAGGAAATCGGCGGCGTCCAGCTTGTTCTTGCGCAGGCGATCCTGCCGCTCCAGCGTCGAGTGCCGCCACTTGCCGGGCGTCTTCACCTCGATCTTGGAGAACACCATCGAGCAATCGGGATTGGCATCGAGGAACGCCACCTGCTTGGCGATCTTGTCGCGGTCGCTCCAGTAGTCGTCCCCCTCCAGAACGGCGAGATAGGCGCCGCCGGCCGACGCGAAGCCTCGGCGGAAATTGCCGGAGATGCCGCGATTGACGCCGTCGCCGATCGAACGCATCCGCCATTTGTGCTTTTCGCAGTAGTCGCGGACGATGTCAGCGGTGCCGTCGGTCGAACCGTCATCGGCGACCACGATGTCATGATAGAAATCGCCGCGCTGCGCCAGCACGCTCTCCATCGCCTCGGCGATGAAATTCGCCTGATTGTAGCAGACGATCAGGCTGGTCACAGTCGGGCAGACATTGTAGCGCCGCAGCACGCGAACCATCGGCAGGGAGACGGGCTCGCGGTCGGTGATGCGGCCAAGCCCACCCGCGTTTCGGTCCCGATAGGTCATCAGCACCTCGCCGACATAGACCGGCGGGTAGCGGTGCACGTATTTGAGGATCAGGTCCCAGTCGACCAGCCGGCGCAGGCTGATGTCGAAGCCGCCAAGCTCGGTGAAGCAGGTGGCGTGGTGGATGAAGACCCCGAGGTCGATATAGTTGCTGCGCCGCAGCTCCTCGAGATCGAAGGGCCGCCCGACGGCGCGCGGCACGCTCTCCTGCAGGAAGCGCGCGTAGAAGGTCAGCGTGCCGTCATGCACCACGATGCGGCGGGCGAAGGCATCGAGGAAGCGCGGCGACACCACATTGTCGGAATCGACATAGGCGATCCAGGGATTGCGCGCCGCCAGCAGCCCGGCGTTGCGGGCGGCCGACACGCCGAGATTGCGCGAAAAGCGGATGTAGACGATGCGCCCTTCCGCCAGCTCGGCGGCATAGCGCTCGCGCACGAGGTCCTCGGTGCCATCGGTGGAGCCGTCGTCGACGATGATCAGCTCGAATTTGCGATGCGTCTGGGCGAGGATGGAACGGATCGCGTCGTCGATGATGCCGGCGCGGTTGAAGCTCGCGAGGATGACCGAGAAGGCGACCTCGTCGGCCGCCGTGTCGGTCCACTCCAGCGCCCGGATGGCGCGTCCCTCGTCTCGCCCCCAGCGGGCATAGTGCAGCAGCGGATTGACGCCGGCCTCCGCCACGTCGGGGTGAGCGGAAAGGTAGAACGAGCCGTCGAAGTAGGGCGACGGATGGTGGCCTTCGCGCCAGCCGCTCAGGAGATAGTGTTCAAGAGGACGCGCACGCGATCCCGCGACATCAGGATGTTCCTCCAGATACCAGGCGGTATCGAACAACCCTGTCTGCTCGACGCACTCGACATCATCGCTCTTCGGTCGGCTCATTCGCGCGTCGTACCTTGGCTCACCCCTGTCCGGCAAACCCAAACCTAGCGGAAGCCGCTGAATAGAGCGTCAACGTCGCTCAAAGGCAATACGCGCGGCAAGCGCCAGGAACACCACACCAGTGAAACGCTGGAAGAGGGCAGCAATGCGCCGGCGGCTCCACAACCATCCGCCGATCGTGCCCGCGAAACCACCGACGAGGCTGTTGATCACCGTGCCGCCGATGTTCAGCACCGTGCCCAGCAGCATGAACTGGACGAAGGTGCTGCCGCGCGCCGGATCGACGAATTGTGGCAGGAACGCCAGGACGAAAATCGCGACCTTGGGGTTCAGCAGGCTCACCAGCACCGCTTCGCGCCACGCCCGCGCGGCGGAGCGGACGGGCTGCGCCGCATCGGGCGCCGGCAGCGTCGCCGAGCCGCGAAACGCCTGGAAGGCGAGGAAGACGAGATAGGCGACGCCCGCCCAGCGTATCGCCTCGAAGGCGCCGGGGTGGGTCGCGATGAGCGCCGCCAGCCCGACCGCCGCCGCCAGCGTGTGCAGGAACACGCCCGTCGCGATGCCGAAACTCGCCGCGACACCGGCCCGCGCGCCCGAGCGCATGCCCTGGCCGAGGCAGAACAGCATGTCGTTGCCGGGCGTGAGGTTGAGCGCCAGTGCCGCCGGGGCGAAGACGAGAAGGGTCTCGAAGGGGATGAGCATCGGCGCTCAGAAGGCCTCGGGCTGCGGATCCACGGCGACGATCTCCATCGTGCCGCCGGGAAGGCTCACCTCGTCGCCGGTCCACTTGCCCATGAGGGCGCGCGCCACCGGCGAGACCCAGGCGATGCGCCCTTCCTTCGGGTCGGCCTCGTCCTCCCCGACGATGCGGAAGCGGCGCTGCCGGCCATTCCCGTCCTCGAGCGTCACCGCCATGCCGAAGGTAACGGCCTCGCCGTCCTGCGGCGGGTCGACCGGCTCGGCATTGGCCCGCCGCGCCGACCAGTAGCGCAACTCCCGCGAGGCCTGCGCGACGCCGTCGCGGTCTCCCCGCGCGCCGGCGGCGGCGAGCGCCTCGCGCTGGCGCGCGGCCTCGGCTTCGATCAGCGCCAGACCGCGCCGGGTGACGAGATTCCGGTTCGCGCTGACGGGCCGCTCGGGCAGCGTATCGGCGCCGCTGTCTTCCTTCACGAATGCCCGGCTCATCGCGCGACCTGCCTTCCTGCACCGCTTACCGGGCCGGAATGCACCGTGGAACCCTTGAAAGCGGCGAAACTCGTTGACTTTGCGGGCGTTGCGCCTATGGTGCAACGCGTCGTCCGATCATATCCGACCGATGCGCGCCGCGCGACGACGAAGCAGCCATCCCCGGTCACGGCTCGTGGGAATTGGCCAGCGGTGCGTGGCCGTAGAATTGACCCCAGATGCCTTTTAACGAACTGGGCCTGAGCGACAAGGTGCTCTCGGCCGTCGCCGATGCAGGTTACACCGAGCCGACGCCGATCCAGGCGCAGGCGATTCCGCACGTGCTCGCCCGCCGCGATGTACTGGGCCTGGCGCAGACCGGCACCGGCAAAACCGCGGCCTTCACGCTGCCGATGCTCACCTTGCTGGAGCAGGGTCGCGCCAGGGCGCGCATGCCGCGCACGCTGATCCTCGAACCGACGCGCGAACTCGCCGCGCAGGTCGAAGAGAACTTCGTCAAGTACGGCAAGAATCACAAGCTGAACGTCGCCCTGCTGATCGGCGGCGTCTCCTTCGGGGATCAGGACGCCAAGCTGCTGCGCGGCGTCGACGTTCTGATCGCCACGCCGGGCCGCCTGCTCGATCACGTCGAGCGCGGGCGCCTGCTGCTCTCCGGCATCGAGATCCTCGTCATCGACGAGGCCGACCGCATGCTGGACATGGGCTTCATCCCGGACATCGAGCGCGTCTGCAAGCTGGTGCCGTTCACCCGGCAGACGCTGTTCTTCTCGGCCACCATGCCGCCGGAAATCCAGCGGCTGGTCTCGCAGTTCCTGTCGAACCCTGTGCAGATCGAGGCCTCGCGCCCGTCCTCCACCGCCTCGACCATCACCCAACTCCTCGTCGCCTCCGGCAAGGAGGACTACGAGAAGCGCGAGACGCTGCGCACGCTCATCAACGGTTCCGAGAACCTGCAGAACGGCATCATCTTCTGCAACCGCAAGCGCGACGTCGCGGTTGTGCACAAGTCGCTGCAGCGTCACGGCTTCAAGGTGGTGGCCCTGCATGGCGACATGGATCAGCGCTCGCGCATGCAGGCGCTCGACGCCTTCCGCACCGGCGAGGCGAACCTGCTGGTCGCCTCGGACGTGGCCGCGCGCGGCCTCGACATTCCCGCGGTGAGCCACGTCTTCAACTACGACACCCCGCACCACGCGGAGGACTACGTCCACCGCATCGGCCGCACGGGCCGCGCCGGCCGCGCGGGTGTCGCCTACACGATCGTCACCCCCTCCGATTCCAAGTCGCTGGCCGCCATCGAAAAGCTGATCGGCCGCGCCATCGACTGGAAGGAAGGCTCCTCGCTCGACACCCTGCCCGCCTCCGAGCCGCGTTCGCGCGGCGGTCGCGACAAGGAAAAGCGCGGCGGCAGGGAAGAACGCCGTGGCGCCCGTCCCGCGCGTCGCCGCGACGGTGCCGAGAGGGTTGCCGTCGTCGACGAGCCCGAGGAAGCCGTCGTGGCCGCGCCGGCCGCCGTCCCGGCGGCGAAGCCGGCACGGCGCCGCAAGGATGCCGAGCCCTCTCAGGGCACCACCGCGAATCCGCGCGAGCGCAAGGAGAAGGCCCCGCCGGCACCGCCCCGCGCGCCGGTTACGCCTCTCACCCACCGCCGCAGCGAGCGCGCGCCGGTGGACGAGCCGGCGGATACCTCGCACCTGCCGGCCTTCCTGCTGCGCCCGGTGAAGATCAAGGCAGGCTGAGCAGCCCGCCAGCCTCCGGCGCGCCGCGAGCCGGCGCGCCCGTTTGCCAGCCCCGGCAGCCCAGGCCCGGTGACGCCTCCGCTTCCGCCCGAAATCGCGACCACAGCCGCGCCGCCACCCACCCGCGGGCGATGAGCAGCGTCAGCGCGTGGAGGCCGTGAAGGACGAAGAGGTTCCTGAGTTCTTCCAGATTCATGCCGTCGCTCCATGGATTGTTCTTCCATGGCAACGACGAAAGTCCGCCGGATTCAGCGTGGACGCGGGCTCCGGGAGCTTCTGCGCCGCTCCGGCGGCTTTGACGCAGCCGCCGCGAGCGCGACGCGCAGCGCGCGGCCGGCGAGTTCGGCCGCCGCGTCGGCATCGTCGAGCGCCGCCTCGGGCAGCGACCAGAAACCAAGAGCGACACGCTTGCCGCTCCGCTCATAGGTGAACGCCTCCGCGCCCTCGCCTTCAAGCGTGCGCGCGAATTCGGCATCGGCTTTCAGATAGATACGCTCGCCGACGAAGACGCCGAACATAACGCCCTCGGCGTACAGGCCATACCCACCGAACATGCGCCGGCAGCGAACCGGGCGGAAGGCGGCGAAGATGTCGGCAATCGCCGCCTCGTCCATCGCGGCGCCCTCCGGCGATCAGGCGCCCGCGCCGGTGGTTTCCTGCTGGACAGGGGTGATGGCGACCGACTCGCCGCAGCCGCAGGCCGAAGTCTGGTTCGGGTTGTTGAACACGAACTGGGCGGAGAGCTTGTCGGCCTTGAAGTCCATCTCGGTACCGAGGAGATAGAGGATCGCCTTAGGATCGATCAGGACCTTCACGCCCTTGTCCTCGATGACCTCGTCGAAGCGGCCCGCCTCCTCGGCGAATTCCATCGTGTATTCCATGCCCGCGCAGCCGCCGTTCTTGACGCCGACGCGCAGCCCCACGAGCGGCTTCTCGGACCGCGCCATCACCGAGCGCACGCGCTCGGCGGCCGCTTCGGTCAGCGTCATTACGGGAGGACGGGAACGCATTTCGGCCATATCAGCTCTCCTAATCGGCGCCGGTTCAAGGCCGGCGGATCGGTGCTTCTAAAATGGGGCAGAGCACCGCCCGACACAAGATCATGCGGCGCGGATCAGCCATCGCGGTGGCGAGCAGGCATGTGGCCGAAGAACCTCAATAATTCGGCCAGAGCCCCGGCGTCGCCAGTTCGACCAGATTACCGTCCGGATCGCGGAAATAGAGGCTGACCCCGCCACCCTTCCATTCCACGCGGCTTTCAATCGCCACGCCCCGCTTTTCAAGATGGACGGTCCATTGCTCCAGCGAGTCCTCGGCGATCGCCAGCGCGTAATGCAGCGGACCATGGCCGTCATGCGGGGGAATGATCCCGCCGGGCATCCGCACCGGCTCCAGCGTCGCGCCGCGCAGGAACAGCAGCAGCACGCTGCCGGGCGCAACGCCATAGGCGCAGAAGCGCGCATCGGCGATCATCGGCGTCAGGCCGAACACGTTCTCGTAGAAGGAGCGGGCGCGGGCGAGGTCGTCGACATAGAGGCCGGCCTCCAGCACACCGGAGAGGGGCGGTGCACTCGTGCCCTCGCTCCCCGCCGTCATGCCCGGCTCACCAGAGGTTCAGCGCGAGACGGGCTTCCTCCGACATCCGGCCCTGATCCCAGGGCGGGTCGAAGGTGAGGTTGACGGTGACGCCGGAGACGCCGCCCACACTCGCCACCGCGCCTTCCACCATGCCCGGCAGCTCGGCCGCCGAGGGGCAGTTCGGCGTGGTCAGCGTCATCTCCACGGCGACCTGCCTGTCGTCGGCGATGTCGACCTTATAGATCAGCCCGAGCTCGTAGATGTCGACCGGGATTTCCGGATCGTAGACGGTCTTGAGCGCCGCGACGATGTCGTCGGTCAGGCGCTCCAGCTCTTCCGCCGGGATCGCGGAATCGATCGCGGGAGCGTTCGGGCCTTCAGAGGTCTGGGTTTCGCTCATGCGAAGAGGTCCTGAGCCTTGATGAGGGCGTCGGCGAGAGCGTCGACTTCCTCATGCGTGTTGTAGAGCGCGAACGACGCCCGGCACGTCGCCGTCACACCATATCGCGCCAGAAGCGGCATCGCGCAATGGGTGCCGGCGCGAACGGCGACGCCGGCGCGGTCGATGATGGTCGCGATGTCGTGAGGATGGGCGCCCTTCACGTCAAAGGCGAAGATCGCCCCCTTGCCCGGCGCATCGCCATAGATCTGCACCGAATTGATCTGCGACAGGCGCTGCCGGGCATAGGCGCCGAGCGAGGCCTCGTGGGCGGCGATGCGCTCGCGGCCGAGACTTTCCATGTAGACGAGCGCCTCGCCGAGGCCGATCGCCTGCACGATGGGCGGCGTGCCGGCCTCGAAGCGGTGCGGCGGCTCGCCATAGGTCACGCCGTCCTCGGTGACGGTGCGGATCATCTCGCCGCCGCCTTCATAGGGCGGCAGCGTCTCCAGCAGGGCGCGCCGGCCATAGAGCACGCCGATGCCGGTCGGCCCGTAGAGCTTGTGGCCGGTGATGCCGTAGAAATCGACGCCGAGGTCCTGCACGTCGACCGGCATGTGCACGGCCGCCTGCGCCCCGTCGACCACGACCACCGCGCCGGCCTCATGGGCGAGACGGGCGATCTCCTTCACCGGCGTCACCGTGCCGAGCACGTTGGACATGTGGGTGACGGCGACGATCTTCGTGCGCTCGGTGAGCACCCCCTTGAAGGCTTCGAGGTCGAAGGAGCCGTCCTCCGTCACCGGTACCCACTTGATCACAGCGCCCTTGCGCTCGCGCAGATAGTTCCACGGCACGATGTTGGAGTGGTGCTCCATGATCGAGAGGATGATCTCGTCACCCTCCTTGATCGACTGTCCCAGCGAGGAGGCGACGAGGTTGATGGCGCCGGTGACCGAGCGGGTGAAGATCACCTCCTCCAGCGTCGGCGCGTTGAGGAAGGCGCGGCAGCGCTCGCGGGCCTGCTCATAGGCCTCCGTCATCGCGTTGGCGAGGAAATGCAGGCCGCGATGGACGTTGGAATATTCGTTCTCATAGGCGAAGCGCATGCGGTCCAGCACCTGCACCGGCTTCTGCGCCGAGGCGGCGTTGTCGAGATAGACCAGCTTCTTGCCGTAGACCTGCTTGGACAGGATCGGGAAATCCTGCCGCACGCCGGCGACGTCGTAGGTGCCGTTGGCAACGGCGGGATGGATGGTGGTCATGGCTTCACCCGTCACGGACGGCGCCTTCGGTGCGCCGTCATGCCCGGGCTCGGCCCGGGCATCCACGCCTCACGCGTGGAAGGAAGACGTGGATGGCCGGGCCAGGCCCGGCCATGACGATCCTAATGCGGCCCCGCCGCGATCACCCGCGCGCCTTGAGCCAGGCTTCCGCCCGCTCGACCAGCGCCTCGCGCAGCCCCTCGTGCTCGACGGTCTCCACCGCCTCGCCGACGAAAGCCTGCACGAGGAGGCTCTGTGCCTCCTTGAGCGGAATGCCGCGGGCGCGAAGATAGAACAGCAGCTCCTCGTCGATGTCGCCGCAGGTGGCGCCGTGGCCGCACTGCACGTCGTCGGCGAAGATCTCCAGCTCCGGCTTGTTGTCCATCTCGGCGTCCTCGCCGAGGACCAGCGCGCGGCTCATCATCCGCCCGTCGGTCTTCTGCGCCGCCTGCCGGACGACGATCTTGCCCTGGAACACGCCGCGCGCGCTGTCGTCGAGCACGGTCTTGAACAGCTCCCGGCTCTCGCAGCCCGGCACCTGATGATCGACGAACAGCGTCGAATCCGCGTGTTGGCGGCCCTTCAGCAGCGAGGCGCCGTTGAAGCCGACCTGGCTGCTTTCACCCGACAGCGTGGCGTAAAGCGAGGTGCGGGCGACGCCGGCACCGAGGCCAAAGGTGAAGGCATGGACCTGCGCCTCACGGCCGACATCGAACAGCAGGGTAGCGAGATGGAAGGCGCTGGCACCGTCCTCCTGCAGCCGCACCACGTCGAGATGCGCCTCGTCGCCGACCACGAACTCGGTCGCGGCATTGGCCTGATAGGCGACCGCCTCCGGCCCCTCGAAGCTCTCGACATAGGTGAGCTTCGCGCCGGCGCCGACCACGACCAGCGAGCGGGCATAGCTCGCTGCGGCGGCATCGCCGGCGAAGACGTGGGCGACATGGATCGGACGCTCGATGGTCACGCCCGGCGCCACGGTGAGGACGACGCCGTCCCTGGCCAGCGCGGTGTTGAGCGCCAGCGCGGCGTCGTAGCGGCCCGGCAGGATGCCGCCGACGCGGCTCAGCACCTCGTCGCCGGACGCGATGGCGGCGGCGAGCGTGGTGACCGTCAGCCCCTCTTCGAGGCCGGCGAGGTCGGAAAGCTCGGGCACCACGGCGCCATTGGCGACGACGATACGGCGGGCCTCGACCTCGCGCAGCAGCCTGGCGCGGGCGTCCGCCTCGGCGACGGCGGCGGTGCCGGCGACCGGGGTCGCCTCGCGCATCAGCGTGCGCAGGTCGGTGTACTTCCATTCCTCGACCCGCCGGTGCGGCAGGCCGTTTTCCTCGAAGCTGCGAGCAGCGGCGCGGCGCAGATCGGCGAGGCGGTCGGTGCCGGCCGGCAGACCGCCGAGTTCGGCGATCAGCGCCTGCTCGGCCGGGGTGCGGATGGGACGTATCTCAGCGTTCATCGCCCCCTCCTCACGCCGCGTCCTGCTGGTACTCGGCATAGCCATTGGCTTCCAGCTCCAGCGCCAGCTCCTTGCCGCCCGAACGGACGATGCGGCCCTTGTGCATGACATGCACGAAGTCCGGCACGATGTGGTTCAGCAGGCGCTGATAGTGAGTGATGACGATCATCGCGCGGTCGGGCGAACGCAGGGCGTTGACACCTTCCGAGACGATCTTGAGCGCATCGATGTCCAGGCCGGAATCGGTCTCGTCGAGGATGCAGAGCTTGGGCTCCAGAATGGCCATCTGGAGAATTTCGGCGCGCTTCTTCTCGCCGCCGGAGAAGCCGACATTGACGCCGCGCTTCAGCATGTCCTGGCTGATGCCGAGATGGCCGGCCTTGTCCTTCACCAGACGCAGGAAGTCCGGCGTGGAGATCTCCTCCTCGCCGCGCTTCTTGCGCTGCGCGTTCAGCGCCGAGCGCAGGAAGGTCATGGTGGCGACGCCGGGCACCTCGACCGGGTACTGGAAGGCGAGGAACACGCCCTTCGCGGCGCGCTCGTCGATCTCCATCTCCAGGAGGTCCTCGCCGTCGAGCGTGACCGAACCGTCGGTGACCTCGTAGTCTTCCTTGCCGGCGAGGATGTAGGAAAGCGTCGACTTGCCGGAGCCGTTCGGCCCCATGATGGCGTGCACCTCGCCGGGGTTCACCTTCAGCGACAGCCCCTTGAGGATCTCCTTGCCGTGTTCGCCGTCGATCTTGGCGTGGAGATTGTCGATTTCGAGCATGGCCATTTCATCTGTTCCGTTGTCTTGAACCCGATCCGTGGATGGCCGGATCAAATGCGGCCATGACGAATGCGAGGGTTCTGAAAAATCCGGCGTCATGCCCGGGCCTGCCCCGGGCATCCACGACTTGGAGCGTCAGCCCACCGAGCCTTCCAGGCTCACCGCGATCAGCTTCTGCGCCTCGACCGCGAACTCCATCGGCAGCTGTTGCAGCACGTCTTTGACGAAGCCGTTGACGATCAGCGCCGTCGCCTCCTCGGGATCGAGGCCGCGCTGGCGGCAGTAGAAGAGCTGGTCGTCGGAGATCTTCGAGGTCGTCGCCTCATGCTCGAACTGCGCGGAGGAGTTCTTCGACTCGATATAGGGCACGGTATGCGCACCACACTTGTCGCCGATGAGCAGGCTGTCGCAATTGGTGAAGTTGCGCGCACCGGTCGCCTTGCGATGCGCCGAGACGAGACCGCGATAGGTGTTGTCGGAGTGACCGGCGGCGATGCCCTTGGAGATGATGCGGCTCGACGTGTTCTTGCCGAGGTGGATCATCTTGGTGCCGCTGTCGACCTGCTGGCGGCCGTTCGAGATGGCGATCGAGTAGAACTCGCCCTGCGAATTGTCACCGCGCAGGATGCAGCTCGGGTACTTCCAGGTGATGGCCGAGCCGGTCTCCACCTGCGTCCAGGAGATCTTGGAGCGGTCGCCGCGACAATCGCCGCGCTTGGTGACGAAGTTGAAGATGCCGCCCTTGCCGTCCTTGTCGCCGGGGTACCAGTTCTGCACCGTCGAATACTTGATCTCGGCGTCGGCCAGCGCCACCAGCTCGACCACGGCGGCGTGGAGCTGGTTCTCGTCGCGCATCGGCGCCGTGCAGCCTTCGAGATAGCTCACATAGGCGCCTTCGTCGGCGATGATGAGCGTGCGCTCGAACTGGCCGGTGTTGCGCTCGTTGATGCGGAAATAGGTCGACAGCTCCATCGGGCAGCGCACGCCCTTGGGCACGTAGACGAAGGAGCCGTCGGAGAACACCGCCGAGTTCAGCGTGGCGAAGAAATTGTCCGTCACCGGAACGACCGAGCCGAGATACTTCCTCACCAGCTCAGGGTACTCGCGGATGGCCTCGGAGATCGGCATGAAGATCACGCCGGCCTTGGCGAGCTCCTCCTTGAAGGTAGTCGCCACCGAGACGCTGTCGAACACCGCGTCGACCGCCACCTTGGCGCCACCGCTCTCGATGCCGAGCAGCGCGTCGCGCTCGCGCAGCGGGATGCCGAGCTTCTCATAAGTCGCGAGGATCTCCGGGTCGATGTCGTCGATCGACTTCGGCCCTTCCTTCCGCTTCGGCGCGGAATAGTAATAGAGTTCCTGGTAGGCGATCGGCGGATAGCTCACCCGCGCCCAGTCCGGCTCGCGCATGGTCTGCCAGCGACGGAACGCCTCGAGCCGCCACTCCAGCATCCATTCCGGCTCTTCCTTCTTGGCCGAAATGAAGCGGACCGTGTCCTCGCTCAGGCCTTTCGGCGCCTTCTCGGATTCGATCTCGGTGAAGAACCCGTACTTGTACTGATCGACATCGATGGAGCGGACCTGGTCCACTGTCTCCTGTACGGCCGGCATCGTCTCATCTCCTCTCCCACGCGGGGTCAAGGCCCACGGGTCAGGTCAACATTCACATGCGGACACCGTGCGCCCGATGCCCGCCTGCGTCTTCGTGTGCCGCGCGAGCGCGGCCCTTTCCTCACGCCGCGGCGCGGCGGCGTAAAAGTCCCGGCACCACCCGGCGGAACACGCCGATGGTCCGGTCGACATCCTCTTCCCCGCTCGACCAGCCGAAGGACAGGCGGATCGCCGAACGCGCGATGCGCTCGGGCACGCCCATCGCCTCCAGCACATGCGAGGCGGCAACCTTGCCCGACGAGCAGGCCGCGCCGGCACTCGCCGCCACACCGGCGAGATCGAGCGCGATGACCACGGTTTCGGCCGGCACGCCCGGGAGCGCAAGGCACGACGTGTTCGGCAGGCGGTCGACATCGCCGACGAGCAGGACGAGCTCGGGAAACTCGCACCTTAGAGCGCTTTCAAGCCGTTCGCGCAAGGCATGGATGCGCATCGCATCCGCTTCCGCACAGGCCGCGGCACGCTCTGCCGCCGCCCCGAAGGCGGCGATGGCGGGCACGTTCTCGCTGCCCGCGCGCCGGCCGCGCTCCTGCCCTCCGCCGGCGAAGACCGGCGCGGGCCGCAGATCGGGATCGGCGGTGATCAGCGCCCCCGCCCCCGGAGCCCCGCCGAGCTTGTGCGCGGACACCGACATGAGGTCGACGCCGAGATCGGAGATCGAGACCGGCATGCGCCCGGCGACCTGCACCGCATCGGTATGGACGAGCGCTCCATGGGCATGGGCGCGCCGGGCCACCTCCGCGACCGGCTGAACGACGCCGGTCTCGTTGTTCGCCAGCATCACCGAGACCAGGGCGCGACGCCCCTCGCCCGCATGACGCTCCAGTGCCGCGTCGAGCGCGTCGAGCAGCACGCGCCCGCGAGCGTCGACCGACAGCACCTCGACCCGATCGGCGGGAAAGCGGTGGCCGCGCAGCACGGCGGCGTGCTCGACAGCGCTGACGAGCAGCACGTCGAAGGTCAGCGCTTCCTCGCCGCGCTGGTAGTCCGGGGTGAGCGCCAGCGTGTCGGCCTCGGTCCCGCCGGCGGTGAAGATCACGCCGCGCGGGTCGGCCCCGACCAGAGCCGCCACCCGCCGCCGGGCCGTGTCGATCGTCGAGCGTGTCGCGCGCCCTTCGCCGTGCACGGACGAACCGTTGCCCGTCGCGTCGAGCGCGTCGAGCAGCGCGGCCCGCGCTTCCGGGCGGACCGGCGAGGTCGCGTTATGATCGAGATAGGTGCGTTCGCTCATCTTCCTGCGGCTCGAAATGCCAGATCCGCTCCCTATATAGGAAAGCGTCGCCAAGTCTGCCCGCCTCTTCCGCGAGATGCTTGCAAATTCAAGCGGCCTCCGGCATAGCTTGGCGTCCCGTCTTCTGCGAAGGAGTGCCGGTCGCGCTGGTTGAACGCGATGCGACCGCAACCCAACGTAGAATATTAGAATTATTCTAATAAGTTAGGGCTCCAACCCTATGTCGTCAAGGCGCAGGCGGTAAGGCTGCCACCCCCGGGGACCCACGCCGGACGCAGGTTCAGCGTCCCCTCCTGACGGACTTCGCCTTCCCCCGCCGCATTCAAGGTCACGAACTTCATGCCTGAGGTCATTTTTACCGGTGAGAAGGGGCGGCTGGAAGGCCGCTACCAGCCGGCCAAGACGCGCCACGCGCCCATCGCGATCATCCTGCACCCGCACCCGCAATTCGGCGGCACGATGAACAATCCGGTGGTCTACAACCTCTACTACCAGTTCGTGAACCGGGGCTTCTCGACGCTGCGCTTCAACTTCCGCGGCGTCGGCCGCAGCCAAGGCGCGTTCGACCATGGCCAGGGAGAGCTGGCGGACGCCGCCGCGGCGCTCGACTGGGCGCAGTCGATCAACCCGGACGCGCGCGCCTGCTGGATCGCCGGCTTCTCCTTCGGCGCCTGGATCGGCATGCAGTTGCTGATGCGCCGCCCGGAGGTGGAGGGCTTCATCTCCATCGCCGCCCCGGCGAACCTCTACGACTTCTCCTTCCTCGCGCCCTGCCCGTCCTCCGGCCTGTTCGTGCATGGCGACAAGGACGCGGTCGTGCCCTTCTCGGCCGTTACCGGCCTGGTCGAGAAGCTCAAGACGCAGAAGGGCATCGTGATCGACCAGCAGACCGTGCCGGGCGCCAACCACTTCTTCGACGGCAAGACCGAGGAACTGATGGAGGTCGTGGGCGCCTATCTCGACAAGCGCCTGCCGGAAACCGCCAAGAAGACCAGCGCGGCGTGAGCCCGGCCTGAGCTTTCCCTCCGGTCCCGACAAACGAAAAAGCCCGACGCTGCGAGCGCCGGGCTTTTTTCTTGGGGGGAGAGAAGACCGATCAGTTGAGCACGAGCCGCGCCGGCTCGGTGACGGTCACGACATCGCCGCGACGGGCGATCTCGACCGTGCGGGTCACGCCTTCCATGCCGCCGGGCACGGAGAAGCTCACCGCCTGCTCCGGCTGCAAGGTGGCGGCGACACGCACCGGCGCGCCATCGGCGACACTGAGCGTGGCGACGACATGGTAGCCGTCGTTCTCGGTCGTGTAGTAAGCGACGCCGTTCACATAACCGAGCTGAATCTTCTGGGCGGTGGCCGGACGCAGGCCGGCCGGCTTGTCGGCCGCACGCACCGGGGCGATGACGGCGACGGCGATGAGACCGCCGGCGACGGCAAGCGGCAGAATATCGCGAATGAGGCTGCGCATCTCGAAGCTCCAAAGTTCTGTCCAGGCGTGTTGATAGGAAGCTGCCTGCCTGGCGAGCCGGACTTCCGGGAGCCCTCAATCTACGCAGAATATTGTGCAGCGCATCATCGCATTCTGCATCGCACTAATGCGTTTCAGGAATACTGCGACATTCCGTACTAGTATTCATTTTTTCTGAAAATCAGATTCAACTTCCCTGCGATGCGGCCGCAGGCACGACGATGCCGCCGGTCATCGGCTGCGGCACGCCTGTCGTCGTGGGGAAGCTCAGGGCGAGTCCGCGCATGGACCGGACGGCCAGAAAGGCGAAAGCCTGCGCCTCCAGCGCATCGCTCGACCAGCCGACCTCCTCCGCCCGCAGGACAGGGATGCCGAGACGCTCGTGCAGGAAGCGCAGCAGCGTCGGGTTGTGCGCCCCACCGCCGGCCGCGATCAGGGTTGCCGGGCGCTTCGGCAGATGCGGGAAAACGGCGCCGACACAGGCCGCCGTCAACGCGGTAAGCGTTGCCGCGCCGTCCTCCGTGCTCATGAGGTCGAGACCGCCATGGAGAGCGACCCATTCACGAAAATCGTTGCGGTCCAGCGACTTCGGCGGCTTGCGCGCGAAGAAGGGATGATCGAGCAACCGGGCGAGCGCGGCTTCATCCACCCGCCCCGCCGCCGCCGCCGCGCCATCGCGGTCGACCGGCACGCCGGTGCGCGCCTTCATGAAATCGTCGATCAGCGCATTGGCCGGCCCGGTGTCGCAGGCGACGGGATCGGCATCCGCGTCGATATAGGTGATGTTGGCAACGCCGCCGAGATTGAGCACCAGGAGCGGACCGGGTAGCACCAGCCCCCGCGCCAGCGCCCGGTGATAGACCGGCACCAGCGGCGCGCCCTGCCCTCCGGCGGCCACGTCCGCCGCGCGCAGGTCGTAGACGAGCGACGGGCCCGCCCCGCCGGTCAGGACCCGCACGGCCCGCGCCAGGGCCGGTCCATCGCCGATCTGCACGGTGAGGCGGATTTCCGGGCGGTGCAACACGGTCTGCCCGTGGAAGCCGATGGCGGCCACGTCCCGATGCCCGGGAAACTCGCGGAAGAACGCCGCCAGCGCCTCGGCGTGGCGCTCCGTCAGCCGCCGCTCGGCATCGGCCAGCACGCCGGGGCGGGCATCACGATCCGTCAGCCCTCGTGCCAGTTCCAGCGCCTCGACGAGGAGCACGCGGTCGTCCGACGAATAGGCATAGGTCCGGGAAGGGCCGAAAGCGGCGACGCTCTCGCCGTCGGTTTCGATCAAAGCGACGTCCACCCCGTCGAGCGAGGTGCCGCTCATCAGGCCGATCGCCTTGAGGGGATGGGGCATCTTCATTCCTCGCATGCGCCGGCTCGGGGTGCTTTCGCCGCGCGAAGCTGATACATGACCCGCCGTTCCTAACATGGCGTTGATGCCCGCAGGCCCGATATGAGCAAGTTCCGATCCGATTTCCTCCGCACGCTGGACGAGCGCGGCTTCATTCATCAGATCTCCGATGAACAGGGCCTCGACGATCTTTTCGCGAAGGAAACCGTCACGGCCTACATCGGCTTCGACCCGACCGCGCCGAGCCTGCATGCCGGCGGCCTGATCCAGATCATGATGCTGCACTGGCTGCAGGCGACCGGCCACCGGCCGGTCTCGCTGATGGGCGGCGGCACCGGCATGGTCGGCGATCCGTCCTTCAAGGACGAGGCGCGCCAGCTCATGACGGTCGACACGATCGAGGCCAACATCGCCTCGATCAAGCGGGTGTTCTCGAACTACCTGAACTATGGCGACGGCAACCACGGCGACAGCCTTCGCGGCGCGATGATGATCAACAACGCCGAATGGCTGCGCGAGCTCAACTATCTGGAGTTCCTGCGCGACGTCGGCCGGCATTTCTCGGTCAACCGCATGCTGTCCTTCGACAGCGTGAAGATGCGGCTCGAGCGCGAGCAGTCGCTGTCCTTCCTCGAATTCAACTACATGATCCTGCAGGCCTACGACTTCGTGGAGCTGAACAAGCGCTACGGCGTGCGGCTGCAAATGGGCGGCTCCGACCAGTGGGGCAACATCGTCAACGGCATCGACCTCGGCCACCGCATGGGTAGCCCGCAGCTCTACGCCCTGACCTCGCCGCTGCTCACCACCGCCTCCGGCGCCAAGATGGGCAAGACGCTGGGCGGTGCCGTGTGGCTGAACGCCGACATGCTCGGCCCCTACGAGTTCTGGCAGTACTGGCGCAACACCGAGGACGCGGACGTGCCGCGCTTCCTCAAGCTCTACACCACGTTGCCGATGGCGGAGATCGCCCGGCTCTCGTCGCTTGGCGGCGCCGAGATCAACGAGGTGAAGAAGATCCTCGCCACCGAAGTCACCGCCATGCTGCACGGCCGCGCGGCGGCCGAAGCCGCGGCGGAGACGGCGCGCAAGACCTTCGAGGAAGGCGGGCTCTCCGCGGATCTCCCGACCGTCGAAGTGCCGGCGGGCGAGCTGGAGGCCGGCATCGGCGTACTCGCCGCCTTCGCCGAGAAGACCGGGCTTGTCGCCTCGAACGGCGAGGCCCGCCGGCAGGTCAAGGGCGGCGGGCTGAAGGTCAACGACGCCACCGTCACCGACGAGAAGGCGGTGCTAACCAGCCGCGACCTCACCCCCGAGGGCGTGATCAAGCTCTCGCTCGGCAAGAAGAAGCACGTCCTGCTGCGGCCGGTGTGAGGCATTCGCGGTCGGCTTCCTGGGCGACCGTCATTGGATTCACACCGTCATGGCCGGGCTTGGCCCGGCCATCCACGTCTTTTTCCCGCAGCCCCCCGGTCCCACGTCGTGGATGCCCGAGCCAAGCCCGGGCATGACGGTGTTCTGGCTGGGATGCCGGATTAGCCGGGATTGACGACTTAGGAACGGATTTGACCTACCGCGTCGGGACCACGGCCGGCGGCGTCGGATCCGGCGCCTGGCGGAACTCGAAAATCTTGCGCAGGAAGCCCGGCGCCACGGCGGAAATGGGATTGACCCGTAGCGTCGGTCCCGCCAGCGGCCCGACGATCTCGTAGGTCACGCCGACGAGCCCTTCGTTCGGCCCGCCGCCGAGGAAGAATCCGAGCACCGGCAGCCGGCTGAACAGGTTGTTCAGCCCGTAAGCGGGCACATAGGTGCCGCGCACCGCGATGCGGTCGGAGGCGAAATCGAGCGTGCCGTCGAAGGTCGACCCGATGGTCGGCCCCCAGATCGCCCCCTCGCGAATGTTGAGCTGCTCGGCGGAGCGCTGGAAATCGACCTGCAGCTTGCGAAACGCGATGGCCGAGCCGGGCTGAGGACGGCCGTTGCGCGCGGTGGCCGGCGCGGCCGCGATGAGGCGGTCGAGACCGGGTTCGCCACGGATCACGAAGTCGCGCATGTTGACCACGCCGACCTGCGGCTTGCCGTCGCCGCTGGGGGCGTCGATATCGACCCACAGGTCTCCGCCATAGATGCGGGCGTAGAGATTGACGAAGCGCAGCAGCGCACCGGCATCGCTCGTCGCCACCTGCAGGCGCGGCCGCCCGTTGGCCTGCGCCGCCAGATTGCCGGCGACGCCGCCGTCGCGGCCGACGCGGGCGGCAAGCGAGAAGGCCCGCAGGTCGCCATTGCGGCGCGACAGGTTCAGTGAGACCTGGCGCATGGTCTCGCCATTGTTGCCCACCACCACCTCGAGCTTGACGTCGAGATCGAG
The DNA here is from genome assembly GCF_007559435.1 of Ancylobacter moscoviensis. Taxonomy (GTDB): domain Bacteria; phylum Pseudomonadota; class Alphaproteobacteria; order Rhizobiales; family Xanthobacteraceae; genus Ancylobacter; species Ancylobacter moscoviensis. Next base: position 104,272 of record NZ_VMBP01000003.1, read on the forward strand.
GTCGGCCGGCTTCTCGTTCTCGCGACCGGCGATGGGCGCTTCCATCAGGCTCTTCAGGAAGGCGCGCGCCTCGATCACGTCGCCGCGCACGGTGATCTTCATCGCGTTGTCGACGTTCTCGACCTTCACATTGGCCTTGTCGCCGTCGGAAAGCTGGAAGGTCGGCAGGTTGGCGCTGACGAGGCTGGCATCGGCGTCCAGCTCGACGGATCCGCGAATATTGACCCCCTGGCCGGTGACGACGAGATCGTCGAGCCGGGTGCCGGACGCGGTGAGCGTCGCCTTCGCGGTGAGGCGAGCGGGCCGGCCGGCCGGCTTCGACCAGCCTGGCACGAGCTCGGCGAGGCGAGCACCGGTAAGGTCGACATCGACATCCGCCGTCTTGGTCTTGGTGCCGATGATGCCGGAAAGCTTGACGCCGACCGAACCGGATATGCCGGCGAGATCGAGGCCGAGCTTGTCGCGGGCAGCGTCATTGAGCGTCGCCGCCAGCACGAAGGTGGTGTCGCCCGAGGCCGGGCGGCTGTACTCGAAGCTCGCGGGCGCCCCGCCGAACTTGCCCTCCCCGCGCAGCACGGTGGCGGCCGGGGTGACGAAGGCCCGCACCTTCGCATCGTCGAGATTCTGGCCGAACGCCACCTTGGCGGCATCGAAATCGGTCAGGTCGGCATCGAAGGCATAGTCGACATCCGACGGGGCGATGTCGTCGGAAAGCTTGACGCTGATCTGGGCCGTGCCCGCGATGGTGCCGTTCACCGTCGACGGATCGATGGGCACCATGCCGGGACCGCGCAGCGGCGGCATGTTGGACAGCTCGATGGCAGCGGCGGCCGCGCCGTTGACCACGACCTTCACCTTGGCTTCCGGCTTCTCGGGCGCGGTGTCGGAAATATCGAAGACGCCTTCGGTCACGCTCAGCCGCCGCTTGCCGGGCGTCTCCATGTCGCCCTTGCTCACCTGGACATGGACGGTGCGGCCGGTGACGCGCACGCTCACATCCGCGCCGCCGACCGGCGGCAGGCCCGGCACCGGATGGAAGCGGCCGTTGACGCCGGTGATGTTGATGCTCAGCGCATCCTCGGCCAGCGGCTTGTCCTTCTTGCCGATCGAGTCGAGCGGTGCATTGAAGACGATCTGGGCCGCGGTCACGTCGCCGGAGATGAGGTTGTCGTAGACCCATTTGCGCGGCGCCGGCGCGGCGACCACCGGCCAGAGCCGCTTCAGCGCGGTTGCCGTCATCGGCGAGGTGGAGACCGTCATGGCGAGGGACGGCGCGGCGGCGCCGAGGTCGAGTGCGCCACTCAGCGTCACGTCTCCCTGCGGGCCCTTGAGCACGCCCTGATCGATGGAAATGCGCTGCGCGGAAGGATCGAAGGAAAGACCGAGGTCGACGTTGTCGAGGATGAGGGGCGGTTCCTTCTTGGCGAAGGTGCCGCCCCCGCCGAACACCGCCTTGGCGGAGGAGCTGTGCAGCGTCCACTTGCCGGCCGTATCCGCCGGCATCTGCACCACCCCGGCCAGATCCAGACTGAACGGCCCGGCCTGCACATCCACCGAGGTAAGGTCCACCACGCGCCGATTGGGATCGACGGAGAACGCGATGGCCGCCTCGTCGATCAGCATGCGGCCGGCATCGTCCGAGCCGAGCTGGAGTTCGCCGGCCCCCACCGCCAGACGCCCCTGCGTCGAGACCAGCAGGCCGGCCCCGTCGATGACCGCTTCGAGGTCGACCGAGAGCGGCGAGGTCGCCAGTATGTCGCCGCTCGCCTTGCCGGCGGCGATCATCAGGTCGCGCGGGGCGAGGTCACGAATCTCCAGCGCGAGATGGCGCTGCTTGTCGACGAGAGCGCCGATGGTCGCCCGCGCCGACCAGGGCCCGTCCGTGCCGCCGGCCCGCATGTCGAAGGCCACCCCGCCCTCGGCGGGACGCGACAGCGACAGGTCGATATTGTCGAAGGTCCATTGGCGGCTGCTCGCCTCCTTGCGGATGACGAGCACGCCGTCCTTGAGCCCGACCTCGCTCAGCTTGCCGCCGTCAAGGCCGCCCTTGTCGATCTGCTCCGCCAGCACCGCGAGGCCCGCGAGGCGCAGCGGCCCGAACGGCGTCGGCTGTGCGGCATCGGAAGAGGCGACCGCGGGAGGCTCGGCAGGAGGCGCGGAAGCTGAGGTCGCCACCGGCGCGGAAGCGACAGGGGGAATCTGCACCGCCGGGCCCTTCACCGGATGCCCGTCGGGCGTGGTGCGCAGCGTCGCGCCGCCTTCGGTCGAGACGGCGAGCTGCCCCTGCGAGTCGATGAACACGTTCAGCCGGACGCCGACCAGATCGATGCGCTTGGGCTGCATGAGCCAGGGCAGCCAGCTGTCCTGCAGGGCCACCTCGGCCTGCGGCGCCGTGGCGATGACATCGCCGTCGACGTCGCGCACGGTGATGTCGTTGGCGTGCAGCAGGATGCCGCCGCCGGGCGCCCGGTCGCCGACGATGGCGCCGATCTGCACCGTGCGCCCCTCACCGATCCGCGCTTCCAGCGCCCGCTCGACATAGGGGCGGGCCATGTCGACGGTGATCATGCCGGTGGAAAAGAGAAGGTAGCCGGTCGCCACGAGGGCCGCGAGGAGAATGAAGACCGAACCGCCCGACCAATAGCAGACCCGCAGCCAGCGCGGACGCCCACTGGGGACGGCGCACCGCACGGCAGCCGCCTTCGCGGCGCGGCGCATGCGCAGCTTCCCGGTGCGGCGTTTCCCGCCGGACTCCGGCCCGTGCGTCGTCGGCTCTTTCATTTACGGCTCGAATCCCCGCAAGCTTCGCCATAATGCCCGCGCGGCGGACGAGCGGCGACATCTTTCCACACGCTGGCTGACGCCTTGCTTTCACTCCCCGTGAACAGCAAGGCCCTCAGCCGATCACCTCCAATCACGCCGAAAGGAAGGCAAATGGCCAAGATCGCCATCGGAGAACCGGCACCCGACTTCACCCTGACGACCGATACCGGCGAGAGCGTGACGCTCGCGTCCTGCCGGGGACGCAAGCTGGTGCTTTACTTCTATCCGAAGGCCGGCACCCAAGGCTGCACGATCGAAGCCCACGACTTCAACCGCCTGAAAGCCGAGTTTGACGCGGCAGACACGCGTGTCGTCGGCATTTCCCCGGACCCCGACAAGGCACTCGCGAAGTTCCGCACCAAGGAGGGGCTGACCTTCGCGCTTGCCGGCGACGAGGAGCACCGGACGCTGGAGGATTACGGTGTCTGGGTCGAGAAGAGCATGTACGGGCGCAAATATATGGGCGTCGAGCGTACGACCGTGCTGGTCGACCGCGAGGGCCGAATCGCCCGCCTGTGGCCGAAGGTGAAGGTCGCCGGCCACGCCGAGGAAGTGCTCGCGGCCGCCAAGGCGCTCTGAAACCCGCCTGCCGGAGCGGAGGGGGTGTCAGTCGACATCCTCGACGCTCGCCGGGCCGCCGCCATAGGCGCGCTGGGCGAGCGCGGCTTCCATGAACGGGTCGAGGTCGCCATCCAGCACCTCCTGCGGCGTGCCGGAGGTGACGCCGGTGCGCAGGTCCTTCACCAGCTGGTAGGGCTGGAGGACATAGGAGCGGATCTGGTGGCCCCAGCCGATATCGGTCTTGGCGGCCTGATCGGCGGCAGCCTGCGCCTCGCGCTTCTTCAGCTCCATCTCGTAGAGCTTGGCGCGCAGCATGTCCCAGGCGGTGGCGCGGTTCTTGTGCTGCGAACGGTCGCCCTGGCTGACCACGGCGATGCCGGTGGGGATATGGGTGAGGCGCACCGCCGATTCGGTCTTATTCACGTGCTGGCCGCCGGCGCCGCCCGACCGCATCGTATCGACGCGCACGTCGGCTTCCTTGATGTCGACGACGATGCGGTCGTCGATCACCGGATAGACGTCGATCGAGGCGAAGGAAGTCTGGCGCCGCGCATTCGAATCGAAGGGCGAGATGCGCACCAGCCGATGCACGCCGCCCTCAGTCTTCAGCCAGCCATAGGCGTTGTGCCCCTTCACCAGGATGGTGGCGGACTTCAGCCCGGCGGTTTCACCCGCCTGCTCTTCGATCAGCTCGACCTTGAAGCCGCGCCGCTCGGCCCAGCGCGTGTACATGCGCAGCAGCATCAGCGCCCAGTCCTGGCTGTCGGTGCCGCCGGCACCGGCATGGACTTCGAGATAGCTGTCGTTGGCGTCGGCCTCGCCCGAAAGCAGCGCCTCGAGCTGGCGGCGGGCGACCTCGGCCTTGAGGCGGTCGAGCGCAGCGGCCGCCTCGTCGACGATGCCCTCGTCACCTTCCGCCTCGCCAAGCTCGATCAGTTCGACATTGTCGGCCAGCTCGCGATTGATGCGCTCGATGGCGCCGAGTCCATCCTCCAGCGTGCCGCGCTCCTGCATGAGCTTCTGCGCGCGCTCGGGGTCGTTCCACAGGTTCGGGTCCTCGGCGAGCGCGTTCAGCTCGGCGAGGCGGGCCTTGGAACGGTCGAAATCGATGTGCTGCCGCAGCAGGGTAGCGGCTTCGCGGATTTCGTCGACGCTCGCGGCGAGCTCGGCGCGCATGATGGTTACTCTCGAAAGGACGCGGAAGGCGGCGGAAAATAGAGGCCTTGGCGAGGGCTGTAAACGCCCCTGCCCGCGATGCGACGCTCATGCCCTGCCGCGCGCCGCCATCATGAGCGCACGCCCTACGGGCTTGGGCTCCTCGCTGCGCAACACCACCGATGTGGTGACCGCCCCGAACCGGCCGATCGCATCGACGATCGTCGCCAGATATTCGGGCGCCGGCACGATCGCCTTGAGAATGAAGCAGTCGTCCCCGGTCACCCGGTGCACCTCGACGATGTGCGGCAGTTCCTCGAACTGCCGCAGACACGCGCGGATATGCTCGTGCGCGGTTTTCAGGCGGATGATGGCGGTCATGTCGAGTCCAAGCGCCGGAAGGTTGATCCGCGCGCCATAGCCGGTGATGACGCCGCGCTCCTCCAGCCGCTTTACCCGCTCGGACGTGGCGGGCTGCGACAGGCCGATGCGCCGCCCGAGCTCCGACATCGGCATGCGCCCGTCGAGCTGAAGCGCTTCCACGATCTCGACATCCTTGTCGTCGAGGCCGGCATCGCGCAGATGGCGCGGCAGAGGGGCAAACGACCTTGAATCCATCGGAGAATTCCTCATTCGGCCGATGAGTTAGCATGTGCCGCCGCGCGCGTCGCTGCCATGCTCGGTACCGCGTCTGCAATGGAGACCGAGATGCGCCTTATCGGCATGCTGGATTCGCCCTATGTCCGCCGCGTGGCGATATCCCTGAACTTTCTGGGCCTGCGCTATGCGCACGAGCCCGTGTCGGTGTTCCGCCACTACGACCACTTCGCCACCATCAACCCGGTGGTGAAGGCACCGAGCCTCGTCACCGACACGGGCATCGTGCTGATGGATTCGACCCTGATCCTCGATCACGTCGAGCGTCTCGCCGATCCCAAACGCTCGCTCGTGCCGCCGGACATCGCGACGCATGCGCGCCACCAGCGTCTCGTCGGGCTCGCGCTCGCCGCCTGCGAGAAGACGGTGCAGATCGTCTACGAACACCAGCTGCGTCCGGAGGAGAAGCGCCACCAGCCATGGCTCGACCGGGTACGCGCCCAGCTTCTCGCCGCCTATGGCGAGATCGAGCGGGAGATCGGCCCCGGCGACGGATGGCTGGTCGGGGAGCGGCCGATGCAGGCCGACATCACGACGGCGGTGGCGTTGACCTTCACCCGCAACCTCGTGCCGGAGATCGTGCCGGCCGACGCCTTCCCGACGGTGGCGCGCTACGCTGCCCGCGCCGAGGCGCTGCCGGAGTTCCGCGCCTCGCCTTTCGACGGCTGAAGCCGGCGCGACGCCGGCACCGGCTCAGTAGAGGCCGCCGGTGCCGCTGGCACCGACCGCCCGGTCGGCTTCCGGATTGATCTGGGTCGGCTGGCCGGAAGAATCGGTCGCGCCGATGATCGAATAATTGTCCGGCGGTGCCGTGCCCGGCTTGAAGGCTTCGAGGATCGAGCCCTCACCGGCCCCGGCGCGCAGGCCGGATTTCGGGTTGATGCGGATGAGCTTGATTCCCGGCGGCACGCGGAAGGGCACCGCCGGCCGATCCGCCAGCGCGACTTTCATGAAGTCACGCACCACGGGGGCGGCGATAAGACCGCCGGTCGAGCCCTTGCCCATGGGCTTGGGCGAATCGAAGCCGAGATAGACGGCGACCACCATGTCCGGGGTGTAGCCGACGAACCAGGCGTCCTTCTCGTCGTTGGTCGTCCCCGTCTTGCCGGCGATCGGCTTGCCGAGCTCCTTCAGCGCCGTGCCGGTGCCGCGCTGCACCACGCCTTCCAGCATCGAGGTGATCTGGTAGGCGGTCATGGGGTCGAGCACCTGCTCGCGACGGTCGATCAGCACGGGCTCGTTCTGGCCGGTCCAGGAGACCGCGTCGCAGCCGCGGCATTCGCGCTCGTCGTGCTTGTAGATGGTCTTGCCGTAACGGTCCTGGATACGGTCGATCAAGGTCGGCTTGATGCGCTTTCCGCCATTGGCGAACATCGAGTAGCCGCCCGCCATGCGCAGTACGGTGGTCTCGCCCGCGCCGAGCGACATCGACAACACCGGCAGCAGGTTGTCGGATACGCCGAAGCGCTTGGCGTATTCGGCGATCATCGGCATGCCGAGATCATTGGCAAGGCGAACCGTCATCACGTTGCGCGACTGCTGGATGCCGAAGCGCAAGGTCTGCGGGCCGTAGAACTTGCCGGAGTAGTTCTCCGGCCGCCACGTCGCCTGCCCCTGCTGGGCGAGCTCGAACGGCGCGTCCATGATCACGCTGGAAGGCGTGTAGCCATTGTCCAGCGCGGCGGCGTAGACGAACGGCTTGAAGGACGAGCCGGGCTGGCGCTGCGCCTGGGTGGCGCGGTTGAACTGGCTCTCGTCGAAGGAGAAGCCGCCCGCCATGGCGAGCACGCGCCCGGTGGACGGGTCCATCGCGACGAGCGCGCCCTCGATGTTGGGCTGCTGGCGCAGGCGCCACTGGTCGGGCTTGCCGTCGACGGGCTCGACATACACCACGTCGCCGGGCTTCAGCACGCCGGCCACGCCGTTCTTGTTGCCGCGCAGCGCCCATTTCACGCCGTCCGGCGTGACGACGCCGACGTCGCGCTGGTTGCTGAGCACGCCGGAACGATCCCGCTGCGGCTGCAGCCCGATGCGCGCGCCCTTGGCGTCCGATTCGAGCACCACGGCGAGGCGCCAGGGAATGTCGGTGAAGGTGCGCACATCCGCGAGCCGCGCGCCCCAGTCGCCGGAGGTCTCGATGCGGGTGACCGGACCGCGCCAGCCGCGCTGCTCGTCATAGCGCGTCAGCCCGTCGAGCAGCGCCTTCTTGGCGATCTGCTGGAGCTTCGGGTTGAGCGAGGTGCGGACCGACAGGCCGCCTCCATAGAGCTTGTCCTCGCCATAGCGCTCGAAAATCTCGCGACGCACTTCCTCGGCGAAGTACTCGGCCGAGAAGATCTGCGCGCCGGTGGGGCGGACGGTCACGGCGAGGTCGGTCGCCTTGGCCTCGTCGGCCTCCTTCTGCGTGATCACGCCGTTCTCGGCCATGCGGTCGATCACCCAGTTGCGGCGGTCGACGGCCGCCTCGTGGCGGCGGAAGGGGTGGTAGTTGTTCGGACCCTTCGGCAGGGCGGCGAGATAGGCCGCCTCGGCGACGGTCAGTTCGCCGACCGACTTGTCGAAATACAGCAGCGAGGCCGCAGCGACGCCATAGGCGCCGATGCCGAGATAGATCTCGTTGAGATAGAGCTCAAGGATCTTCTCCTTCGAGTAGGCGCGCTCCATGCGCAGCGCCAGCAGGGCTTCCTTGATCTTGCGATCGATCGAGACCTCGTTGGTCAGGAGGAAGTTCTTCGCCACCTGCTGGGTGATGGTCGAGGCGCCCTGCGGGCGGCGGCCCGAGCCGTAATTCTGCAGGAAGGCATAGCCCGCGCGGCCGATGCCGGACAGGTCGATGCCGCCATGCGAATAGAAGTTCTTGTCCTCGGCGGAGAGGAAGGCGTCGATCACCCGCTTGGGAATGTTCTGGATCGGCAGATAGAGCCGGCGCTCCTTGGCGTACTCGGCCAGCAGCGAGCCATCCGTCGCGTGGATGCGCGTCATCACCGGCGGCTCGTAGTTCTGCAGCTGCGAGTAGTCCGGCAGATCCTGCGAGAATTTCCACACGAAATAGCCGGCGACGGCTCCGCCCACCACGAAGACGATCGTGCCGAGGGCGAACATGAACCCCAAAAACCGCAGAAGCAGCCGCATGCGGCCTAGACCCCGTAGCTGAAGACGCCGCCGCGCGCACGCCGCGTGTCGTTATCCTGTCGTCGCCCTGAACGGCACCGTGTGCGTGGCAACTATGGCCTAATCGCGGCTGGTTCCGGCCGGGTGGAGGCCAATGGCTCGCCGCCCGTCCCGCCGATACTCGCGGGCAGAGCGGCCGGAACAGCGTCATGGGGTTTCTGCGTCGCGAAGTAAGCGTCGATCGCCCCGACCATGGCTTCGGTCACACTAGACTGCCAATCGGCCGATGTCATGAGTTCAAGGTCCTTCGCGCTCGAAAGATAGCCGAGCTCGAACAGCACGGACGGCACGTCCGGCGCCTTCAGCACCTTGAATCCCGCCGATTTGAGCGGCGCCTTGTGCATCCGCGCCGCGTTGGCCACGTTCCCCGCCAGGGTCCGGGCGAACTGCGCGGAAAAATTACGGGTCTCGCGCTGGGCAAGGTCGAACAGGATGCCCGCCACGTCCGCCGGCTCCTCGGAAAGGTCGAGGCCGGCGATCATGTCGGCCTTGTTTTCCGAATCGGCGAGCCGCTGCGCCTCGGCGTCGGAGGCGCGGTCGGAGAGGGTGTAGATCGTCGCGCCGCGCACATCGCCGTCGCGTGAGCCGAGCGAATCGGCGTGCAACGAGATGAAGAGCCGCGCGGCGTTCTCGCGGGCGAAGCGCACGCGCTGGCCGAGCGAGACATAGGTGTCCTTGCTGCGCGTCATCAGCACGCGGTAGCGGCCGGTCTTGTCCAGCCGCTCCTGCAACTGCCTCGCAACCGACAGCACGAGCTGCTTCTCGGTGACGCCGAATCCCGAGTTCACCGCGCCGGAATCGATGCCGCCATGACCGGGATCGAGCACGATGACGGGCCGCGTGTCGCCGGCCTCGGCAACCTCCGCCTTCGGCATCTCCGGCTCCTCGGCGCGCCGGACGGGGGTGGCCACCGTCTTCAGGAAGCTCGTGCGGTCCGTCTTCACCAGATCGACGACGAGACGCGCCGGCTGGTCGTCCATCGGCTCTAGCACGAAGGCCTTGTCGATCGTCACCGGAGCGGCGACGTCCATGACGATGCGCGCCTTGCCGGGGGCGAAAAGCCCGAAACGGTAGGCGGAAACCAGTCCCCGCCCCTCCTGCCCGGCCGAGGCCGGCAGCGCGAAGACGACGTCCGGAATGTCGATGACCACGCGGTAGGGATCGGCCAAGGTGAAGGCGCCGAGCGGCACGGAACGGGAAAGATCGACCACCAGCCGCGTACGCTCGCCATCCCCGGCGAGACGGGCATCGCTGGCCACGACCGGCTCGTTGGCACGGGCCGGCGTGGACGACGACAGCCCCGCCGGCAGCAGCAGGAGCGCCGCCAACCAGAGACCGAGCATGCCCGCGCGCACTACCATCCTCGCGTACCGTCTCCCGCGCCGATTCTGCGCCTCGCCCATCCAGAGGAAAGCGACCTTCCTCTACCCGACCCTTCTAACGAAATACGAACGAAGCGTTAACCGTTCCTTGCCTGCCGATTCGTCGTGGCGGCACGGCGTGGCTGCCGGGCAACGGCGACACCGCCCGGATTTCGGTCGGACGCGATCCTTGCCAAATCGGCACGCATGCCGCTATTAAGGGCACGCATATGGTTCGCATTCCGGGTCGCCCGTTGACGTCCGGCTTTCGCGGTCCCTGCGGCGATGGGCGATCCAGCGATGGATGGGCCCGGCACACAGCGACGATTGGGCTCCCCTCAGGAGCGCGTGGCGGTGCCGAATGCGGTCAGGCTTGGCCGCGCGTTGCAGGATCGCGGCTCCGCTCCGTCTCTCCCGGGCCATCGGACGCGGTTTTCACGCGCGAGTTTCAAAATTTCGTGCGCCCGCGATTTTCGACGCCATATGTCTCGAGCCGGATCGCGCGCGGTCGCGGCTTGTCCTGTTCGGTCGAGGAATGGACGGCAGCCTACGATGATGCGTCAGCCGGCGAGTGGGGGTGACATGCGCCACGGGTTTTCCCGTCGCGCACATGCCCGCCGCCCTGTGGCCCCTGCATCGCGTCGGCGCCCCGCATGCGAGGCGCTCCGTCCCTCCCGCCGCATCCCGCTTCCGGTCACCGCTTACAGGCACGGCCTCCGCCGTCCGGCGTCCTCAGAGACGTCGACGCGGCCGCTGCCGCACATGAGAGTTCAATGGCCAACAAGATGCTCATCGACGCCACCCATCCCGAGGAGACTCGGGTCGTGGTGGTGCGCGGCAACCGAGTCGAGGAATTCGACTTCGAGGCCGCCAACCGCAAGCCGCTCCGCGGCAACATCTACCTCGCCAAGGTCACGCGGGTAGAACCCTCCCTCCAGGCCGCCTTCATCGAATATGGCGGCAACCGGCATGGCTTCCTCGCCTTCAGCGAGATCCATCCCGACTATTACCAGATCCCGGTCGCCGACCGGCAGGCGCTGCTCGCCGAGGAAGAGCGCCAGCAGCGCAAGGAAGCCGAGGCCGAGGCCGAGGAGAAGCCGAAGGGCCGCTCCCGTCGTAGCCGCGGCGCGGCCAAGGCCGCAGCCGGCGACGAGGCCGTCTCCGAGGAGGCTGCCTCCGGCGACGCTCCCGCCAGCGAGGAAGCCGCCGAGGCGGCCCCCGCCCGCCGCTCGCGCCGCCGCCCCTCCTCGGACGACGAGGCCGGCGGCGAGGTCGAGGAAATCGCCGGCGAGGAAGAGGTCGTCGACGAGGTCGGCTCCGACGACGCGCTGGAGGAAGTGCCCGAGCGCGCCGCCCCGCGCGGCCGCGCCCGCACCTACAAGATCCAGGAAGTGATCAAGCGCCGGCAGGTCATGCTGGTGCAGGTCGTGAAGGAAGAGCGCGGCAACAAGGGCGCGGCGCTCACCACCTATCTCTCGCTCGCCGGCCGCTATTCGGTGCTGATGCCAAACACCGCGCGCGGCGGCGGCATCTCCCGCAAGATCACCTCGGCCGAGGACCGCAAGCGGCTGAAGGAGGTCGCCTCCGACCTCGAGGTGCCGGAGGGCATGGGCGTCATCCTGCGCACCGCCGGCGCCAACCGCACCAAGCCGGAGATCAAGCGCGACTTCGAATACCTGCTGCGGCTGTGGGAGAATGTGCGCGAGCTGACGCTCGGCTCCACCGCGCCCTCGCTGGTCTATGAGGAAGGCTCGCTGATCAAGCGCTCGATCCGCGACCTCTACAACAAGGACATCGACGAGGTTCTGGTCGCCGGCGACGAGGGCTATCGCGAGGCCAAGGACTTCATGCGCATGCTCATGCCGAGCCATGCGAAGAACGTGAAGGTCTACAAGGATCTGCAGCCGGTCTTCACCCGATTCGGGGTGGAGAGCCAGCTCGACGCGATGTTCCTGCCGCAGGTGCAGCTCCGCTCCGGCGGCTATCTCGTCATCAACCCGACCGAGGCGCTGGTCTCCATCGACGTGAACTCCGGGCGCTCGACCCGCGAGCACAACATCGAGGACACCGCGCTGAAGACCAATCTGGAGGCCGCCGAGGAGGTGGCCCGCCAGTTGCGCCTGCGCGACCTCGCCGGCCTCGTCGTGATCGACTTCATCGACATGGACGAGAAGCGCAACAACCGGGCGGTCGAGCGCAAGCTCAAGGAATGCCTGAAGAACGACCGCGCGCGCATCCAGCTCGGCCGCATCTCGCATTTCGGCCTGATGGAGATGAGCCGCCAGCGCATCCGTACCGGCGTGCTGGAAAGCTCCACCGAGGTCTGCCCGCACTGCGGCGGCACCGGCCATGTGCGCTCCTCGCCCTCGGTCGCGCTGCAGCTGCTGCGCGCCGCCGAGGACATGCTCCAGCGCTCGAACACGCACAATCTCGTCATCCGCACGCGGACCGAGAACGCGCTCTACGTGCTCAACCACAAGCGCGCGCACCTGCATGAGCTGGAGGAGCGCTTCGGCGTTCTCATCACCATCTCCGCCGATCCGACGCTGACCGGGCTGACGCCCTTCGCCATCGACAAGGGCGAGCCCGTCGCCAATCCGATCCCCCTGCCCCGTCCGCCCGAGGTGGTGATCGAGCCGGAGGACGAGATCGCCATCGCCGAGGACGAGATCGACGAGGAAGAGGTCGAGACCAGCGAGGGCCGCAGCCAGCCGGCCTCCGCCGAGAGCGAGGGCGAGCAGGCTCAGGGCGACGGTGGACGCCGCCGGCGCCGGCGCCGGCGCCGGCGTCGCGGTGGTGGCCAGAACGAGAACGGTCATCGTTCCGCCGACGGCGAGGCTGGCAGCGATGCTGCCGGCATCGAGTTCGAGGACGATGGCGAGGATGGCGAGGCCGATGACGCCGCCGCGGAAGGTCACGAGGCCCCGGCCGAGGTGACGGCCGAAGCGGCTGCCAGCGTGACGAGCGAGGCCGTCGCCGAGGCGCCTGTCGCCGCCGAGCCGGCGGAAGCTCCCGCTGAAGCGGCCGAAGCGCCGGCCGAGGAGGCCCGTCCGCGTCGTGGCCGTCGCGGTGGTCGCCGCACCCGTGCGGAGAAGGCGGCCGACGAGGCGAACCCGGAGAGCGCCGCGGCCGAGAACGCCGAAGCGAGCCCCGAGCCGGCAAGTGCCAAGGCCGCCCGGACGATCAGCACCGTGCGTGAGCCGGCCCCCGTGGCCGTTGCGCCGGAGCCCGAACCGGCACCGGTCGAGACGCCCAAGCCGCGCCGCCGCCGCTCCACGGTGCGCGAGCCCGCTCCGGTGGTGACCGACGAGACGGTGGCCCCGGCCGCGCCGGAGGCGCCGGCCGCCACGCAGACGGTTGCGGAAGCGCCGGCGGCCCCCGCCGAGGAGCCCGAGGCCGTGACGCCCGCCGTCGAGGCTTCCGCCCCCGCCCCGGCCGATGATCGTCCGCGCCGCACCGGCTGGTGGCAGCGCAAGATCTTCGGTGAGTGAGGTTCCTCACTCCCGGCCCACGATACGGAAACGGCGCCTCGCGGCGCCGTTTTCTTTTTTGGAGCGGGCTCAGCCGGGCTCAGCCCTTGCGCAGGAAGTCGCCGATGCGGTTGACGGCCTGACGCATCTCGTCGGCCGCGCCGGCATAGGACAGGCGCAGATAGTGATGGCCGCGATGTGGGTCGAAATCGACGCCCGGCGTCGCCGCCACCAGCGCCTCGTCGAGCAGCCGCCGGGCAAAGGCCGCCGAATCGTCGGTGAAATGCGAGACATCGGCATAGAGATAGAAAGCGCCGTCGACGGGCAGGAACTCCGGCAGACCGGCCTTCGGCAGCCCTTCGGTGAGGATCAGACGGTTGACCTCATAGCCGTGCTTCACCGCCTCCATTTCCGCCGCGCCATCGAAGGCGGCCTCGGCGGCGACCTGCGAGAGCGTCGGCACGGAGATCATCAGGTTCTGCTGCAGCCGCTCCACCGCCCGCACCAGCCCCTCGGGCATCACCATCCAGCCGACCCGCCAGCCGGTCATGCAGAAATACTTCGAGAAGGAATGGATGATCGTCGCGTTCGGGCTGATCGCCGCCGCCGTCGAGGCGGGGAAGGCGTAGTCCAGCCCGTGATAGATCTCGTCGGAGATGAAGCGGATGCCAAGCCCCTCGGCGGTGCGGATGAGCTCGGCCAGCGCCTCCGGGCGCATCATCGTGCCGGTGGGATTGGCCGGGCTCGCCACCAGCACACCCTTGAGCGGCGTCTTGCGATGAGCCTCGATCAGCGCCTCGGGCGTGATCACCCAGCGCGAGGCGGCGTCGGTCTCGATCAGCACTGGCTCGCAGCCGAGCGCCGTGAGGATATGGCGATAGGGCGGATAGCCGGGATTGGCGATCGCCACCCGGTCGCCCGGCTCGAACAGAGCGAGGAAGGCGAACAGGAAGCCGGCGGAGGAACCGGTCGTCACCACCACCCGCGCCGGGTCGAGGCCGACCCCGTAGGTCTCGCCGTAGTGGCGGGCGATGCGCGCCCTCAGCGAAGGCAGGCCGAGGGCCGTGGTGTAGCCGATGCGGCCGTGGTCGAGCGCACGGCGCGCCGCCTCGCGTGCCGCGGCCGGAGCCGACGCGGCGGGCTGGCCGACTTCCATGTGGATCACATGTCCGCCGGCCGCCTCGATGCGGGCCGCGCGTTCCATCACGTCCATGACGATGAAGGGCGCGATCTCGCTGCGGCGCGAAGCGCTGGTCAGCGCGGCCGCCGCCGCCAGACGGGGTGACGTGGATGTCGGGTTCATGTTGCCAGACCTTGCCGAACCGCCGTATCTGCGCCGTATTCTCCGGCTCGTCTCGGCTGACGTTCAATAGAAGATGATGAAACCGAGGCTTGACCCTGTTGCCGCAACAGCGTCAGTTCGCCCCGAACTCGCTCGTGTCGATGGATGATGCCTGCACCGCTGCTTGACAACCCCCCGCTTCGGCGAAGTGCCGCCGGTTCCGGCCGTCTCGCCCGCATGGCCGTGCGCGCGGCGCAGGGGCTCGGCCTTCTCGCCGCCGCCACGCTCGCCGGCCCGGCTGCCCAGGCACAGGGGCAAGGCCGACAGCCCGGAATCATCCGCGACGCGGAGATCGAGACGCTGCTGCGGGATTACACGCGGCCGATCTTCAAGGCCGCCGGCCTGAGCCAGCAGAACATCCAGGTGGTGCTGGTCGGCAGCGACAGCTTCAACGCCTTCGTCGCCGACGGCCGGCGCATCTTCATCAACATCGGTGCGCTGAAGCAGTCCAAGACGCCGAACGAGATCATCGGCGTGCTGGCGCACGAGACCGGCCACATCGCTGGCGGCCATCTGGCAAATATGCGCCAGCAGCTCGAAGCCGCGCAGACGGCCTCCATCGTGGCCATGCTGCTGGCGGCCGGCGGCGTGGCGGCCGGCGCCTCCGCTGGCGCCAATATGGGCGGGGCGGCCGCGGGCGCCATCGCCGCGCCGCAGGAGATCATCCGCCGCTCGCTGCTGTCCTACCAGCGCGGGCAGGAAGCCTCCGCCGACCGAGCGGCGGTGACCTACCTCAACGCCACCAAGCAGTCCGCGCGCGGCATGCTGACGACGTTCGAGCGCTTCCAGAACGACCAGATGTTCCTCAGCCAGCGGGTCGATCCCTATGTGCTGAGCCATCCCATGGCGACGGAGCGCATCGCGCTCCTGTCCGAGCTGGCGCAGAAGAGCCCCTATTTCGAGACCAAGGATTCGCCGGCGCTGCAGGCCCGCCACGACATGATGCGCGCCAAGCTCGTCGGCTTCACCCAGCCGCCGGAGTCGGTGAGCCGCGTCTATCCGCGCTCCGACAATTCGCTGCCGGCCCGCTATGCGCGCGCCATCTCCGCCTATCGCTTCGGCGCGGTGCCCGACGCCGTCCGGCAGATCGACGCGCTGATCGCCGAGCAGCCGAACAACGCCTATTTCCACGAGATCAAGGGTCAGGCGCTGCTGGAGGCGGGCCGGGCCCGCGAGGCGGTGGCGCCGCTGCGCCGCGCCGTGGCGCTGTCCGGCGGCAATCCGCTCATCCGCATGCTCCTCGGCCAGGCGCTGGTCGCCACCGACGACAAGTCGACCATGGACGAAGCGGTGCGCGAGCTGAATTTCAGCCTCCAGCGCGAGCCGTCCTCACCGGCGGGCTGGCGCTATCTCGCCATGGCCTATGGCCGCAAGGGCGACATTCCGAACGCCGACCTCGCCTCCGCGCAGTCCGCCTTCATGGGCGGCGACTTCCGCCTCTCGCGGGAGTTGGCGACGCGGGCGCGCAACGGCTTCAAGCTCGGCACGCCCGGATGGCTGAAGGCCGACGATATCGTCAACTACAAGCCGCCCGTCGATCCACGCGCCCGGAAGAAGCCTCCGCCGTAGACGACGCCGGTTCGACCCATGCCGGGGCGGATGGCCCCCTGCCTCGCCCCTTTTCCTCGGAGATACCCATGCTGCCGCTGACCTTCCTTCGCCGTCTCGGACGCGGCGCCATCGCCACCGCGCTCGTCCTCGGCCTCACCGCCGGCGCCAGCCTCACGCCCGCCTCCGCACTCGACGACGCCCAGCGTCAGGAGTTCGAGGGCGTCATCCGCGATTACCTGCTGAAGAATCCCGAGGTGATCCAGGAAGCGATCATGGAGCTCCAGAAGCGTCAGGCCGCCGCCGAGGCGGGCCAGCGCCAGAAGGCGCTGACCGAGCTCAAGCCACTGATCTTCGATTCCCCGCGCGGCGTGGTCGTCGGCAACCCCAAGGGCGACGTCACCCTCGTGGAGTTCTTCGATTACAATTGCGGCTACTGCAAGCGCGCCCTTGGCGACCTCGTCGAGCTGGTCAAGTCCGATCCCAAGCTCAAGGTGGTGCTGAAGGAATTCCCGGTGCTCGGCCCGGGCTCGGTGGAGGCGGCGCGCGTCGCCGTCGCGGTCCGCCTCACCGAGCCGGACAAGTACTACGCCTTCCACCAGAAGCTGCTCAGCGACCGCGGCCAGGCCAACAAGGCCAAGGCGCTGGAAGCCGCCGCCGAGGTCGGCATCGACAAGGCGAAGCTGGAGAAGGCGCTGGCGAACCCGGAGATCGACGCCTCGCTGCAGGAAAGCCTGCAGATCGCCGACGCGCTCGGCATCGACGGCACGCCGAGCTATGTGCTGGGCGACTCGGTCATCGTCGGTGCGGTCGGCCACGACCAGATCCGCGATGCCATCCAGTCCATGCGGTCCTGCGGCAAGACCCAGTGCTGAGTCACGTGAGGCCGGCCGGGACTACCGGAACACCAGTCGCGCATAACCGGCTGGGGGTTATTCGCCCGCAAAGCACGGCAGGGCTTGGCGCGAGCCAAGCCATTGCCTATAAACCCGCGGCCGTTCCGACACGGGTCGGGCGGCGGCTGGCTTCCTGAGGCGCGATGCCCGATACGGTGCATGTACTCAACGGTCCGAACCTCAACCTGCTCGGCACGCGCGAGCCGGAGGTGTACGGTCGCGCGACGCTGGCCGATGTCGAGGCCGCCTGCCGCGCCGCCTGCGAGCGCCATGGCCTCGGGCTCGTCTTCCGCCAGACCAATCACGAGGGCGAGCTTGTCACCTTCCTGCAGGAAGCGCGCGGCTCGCTGGGCGTCGTCCTCAACGCCGCCGCTTACACCCACACCTCCGTCGCTGTCGCCGACGCCATCAAGGCGGTCGGCCTCAATGTCGTCGAAGTCCACCTGTCCAACGTCTTCGCGCGGGAAGCCTTCCGCCATCATTCATACATTTCGCCGGTCGCCCGTGGGGTGATCTGCGGGCTGGGGATCGACGGCTACCGGCTCGCCATCGACGCGCTCGCCGGCAGTCGAGTGAGCTGAAGGGGAGACGGGGAGCACCGTCACAGGATCATGATGAAAACCAACAAGCCCAACATCGACCCTGCGCTGGTGCGCGAGATCGCCAACTTGCTCTCCGAGAGCGACCTCACCGAAATCGAGGTGCAGCACGAGGATCTCCGCATCCGCGTCGCCCGCGCCGCGCCGACGGTCTACGCCGCGCCGGCCCCGGTGGCCGTGGCCGCACCCGCTCCCATCGCCGCCGCGCCGACCCCGTCCATCGGCGCCGCGCCTGCCGCTGCCGCCGAGGATGTGTCGAAGCACCCCGGTCTCGTCACCTCGCCGATGGTCGGCACGGCCTATCTCGGCCCCGAGCCCGGCGCGAAGTTCTTCGTCGATGTCGGCTCCGTGGTGAAGGAAGGCCAGACGCTCCTCATCGTCGAGGCGATGAAGACCATGAACGCGATCCCCGCTCCCCGCGCGGGCACCGTGACCCGTGTCCTCGTGGAGAATGCGCAGCCGGTCGAGTATGGCGAGCCGCTCCTGATCATCGAGTGAGGTCCGCCTGATGTTCGGCAAGATCCTGATTGCCAATCGCGGCGAGATCGCGCTGCGTGTGCTGCGCGCCTGCAAGGAGCTCGGCATCGCCACCGTCGTGGTGCACTCCACCGCCGACGCCGATGCCATGCATGTCAAGCTCGCCGACGAGAGCGTGTGCATCGGCCCGCCGCCCGCCAAGGACAGCTACCTCAACATCCCGGCCCTTCTCGCCGCCTGCGAGATCACCGGGGCCGAGGCGGTGCATCCGGGCTACGGCTTCCTGTCCGAGAATGCCCGCTTCGCCGAGATCCTCATCGACCACGGCGTGAAGTTCATCGGACCGAAGCCCGAGCATATCCGCATCATGGGCGACAAGATCGAGGCGAAGAAGACCGCCAAGAAGCTCGGCATCCCCTGCGTGCCCGGTTCGGAAGGCGGGGTCTCCACCGACGAGGAAGCGGCCCGTGTCGCCGCCGAGATCGGCTTCCCCGTGCTCATCAAGGCCGCCGCCGGCGGCGGCGGACGCGGCATGAAGGTCGCCCGCTCGCCGGAAGAGCTGTCCACGGCGCTCTCCACGGCCCGCTCGGAAGCGCGCGCCAATTTCGGCGACGATGCGGTCTATATCGAGAAATATCTCAGCACGCCGCGCCACATCGAGATCCAGGTCTTCGGCGATGGTCGCGGCAATGCCGTGCATCTGGGCGAGCGCGACTGCTCGCTGCAGCGCCGGCACCAGAAGGTGCTCGAGGAGGCCCCCTCCCCGGTGATCACGCCGGAGCAGCGCGCGCAGATCGGTGAGACCGTCGCCAAGGCGATGCGCGACATGCAGTATCTCGGCGCCGGCACCATCGAGTTCCTCTATGAGAATGGCGAGTTCTATTTCATCGAGATGAACACCCGCATCCAGGTGGAGCATCCGGTGACGGAGGCCATCACCGGCTTCGACCTCATCCGCGAGCAGATCCGCGTGGCCGCCGGCGAGCCCCTTAGCTTCCGCCAGGAAGACGTCGTGCTGAAGGGCCATGCCATCGAGTGCCGGGTGAATGCCGAACATCCGCGCACCTTCCGGCCCTCGCCGGGCAAGCTCGCCTATTGGCACGTGCCGGGCGGCCTCGGCGTGCGCATCGATTCGGCCGTCTATCAGGGCTACGTGATCCCGCCCTATTACGACAGCATGATCGGCAAGCTCATCGTCCACGGCGCCACCCGCGAGGAATGCCTGGCGCGCCTGCGTCGCGCGCTCGACGAGTTCGTCGTGGAAGGCATCGAGACCACGCTGCCGCTGTTCCGCGAGCTGGTCGAGAACGACGACATCAAGCGCGGCGCCTACGACATCCACTGGCTCGAGCACTTCCTCGCGGAAGGCGAGCCGGCAAGCTGAGTCTCCCATGCGCGGCGCCTTCACAGCGCCGCGCATCTCCGCCATGCTGGCGGCATGTCACACCCGCGCGAACATCAGGTCGAGATCACCCCGGAAGTGCTGCTGAAGGCTTATGCCTGCGGCATCTTCCCGATGGCCGAAAGCGCGGACGACCCCGGCCTCTACTGGATCGAGCCGGAGCGGCGTGGCGTCATCCCGCTCGACGGGTTCTCCATTTCGAGCCGGCTCGCGCGCACCGTGCGCTCGGACCGCTTCGAGGTCCGCATCGATCATGATTTCGAGGCGGTGATCGACAGCTGCGCGGCACCCGCCGAAGGGCGCGGCTCCACCTGGATCAACCGGCGCATCCGCAAGCTCTACTGCGATCTCTTCGCGCGCGGCTACTGCCATTCGGTGGAGGCGTGGCAAGATGGCGAGCTGGTCGGCGGGCTCTACGGCGTGCGGCTCGGCCGCGCCTTTTTCGGCGAGAGCATGTTCCACACCGCGCGCGACGCCTCGAAGGTGGCGCTGGTGCATCTCGTGGCGCGGCTGAAGCAGGGCGGCTTCACCCTGCTCGACACGCAGTTCGTCACCGATCATCTCAAGAGCTTCGGCGCCATCGAGGTGCCCCGGCGGCACTATCACCGGCTACTGTCGCAGGCCCTGGCGGATGGCGAGGGCGATTTCTACTGCTGGCCGCCCGGCGAGGCGATCACCGGCGCGCTCTGCTTGCAGTCGGTCAGCCACACGTCATAGATCGGGTGCTCGACGCCGTGCAGGCCCGGGCTGGACGCGAACATCCAGCCACCGAACAACGGCTGCATCTTGCCTTCCAGCGTGATTTCCTGGACCTCGACGAAGCCCGTGGTGTTCTGCTGCTCGGTCTGCGGCCGCGTGTAGCAGGCCCGCGGCGTGATGCGGAGCGCGCCGAACTGGACGGTCTCGTTGATCGCCACGTCGAAGCTGATGATGCGGCCGGTGATCTTGTCGAGGCCGGAGAACACGGCGGTCTTGTTCTCGATCTTCTGATCGGGCGGCTGCACCACCTCGATGTCGCCGCTGGGACCGACCGTGGCCTGGCCGGGCACCTCGGGCTGTGTCGGGGCCGGCGCGCGCGGCGCGTCCGCGTCGGGATCCTCCATGATGGAGGGAACGCCGGGACCGCCGGGCGGAGGCGAATCGGGATTGTCGACCGCGCCGGACGGCACGTCGGCCGGCGGCGCCAGCGGCTGCGAATCGACGCCGCCCTGCCAGCCCTGCTGGGCGGCGAGCGGGCCGGCGAGCGCGAGGAGCGCCACGGCCGTCAGGAGCGCAGAACGGAGCGGACCGGCGAACATCGGATAGCCTCGAAAGCCGCGCGCCTCGTCCGGGGCGCGCCACCGGCCAAGATGCGGGGCAATGCGGCGATGTCGGGGCGAGCGGGACACGGGTGCACGATCCCCCGCGCGCCTTGCCGGCGGATGCGATGTCACTCGGGCGTCCAGGCCTTGTAGTCGCCGGTGACGGCCGGGCGGTGACCGAAGCCGAGCGTCGAGCCCGGCGGGTGATAGGCGTTCGCCGTGCCGGTCGGGTTGGGGCGATGCGGCTTCTGCCACTCGCGGGGAACGTAGGTTTCCTCGCTCGGCGGCACATCGGAGCGCTGGTGCATCCAGGCGTGCCAGCCCGGCGGAATGGCGCTCGCCTCGGCATAGCCGTTGAAGATCACCCAGCGGCGCTCGAAGCCGAGCGTCGGGTCGATCTTGCGGCCCTTGGTGCGATAGTAGCGATTGCCGAACTCGTCCTCCCCAACGAACTCACCGTAGCGCCACGTGTGGAAACGCGTGCCCATGGTCTGACCCTTCCACCAGGTGAAGGTCTCGGTGATGAAGTCGGAAAGCTTCACGGAATTCGTCCCTGCGCCGGCTTTAAAGCTCGGGCGGAACATGCCACCCGAGCCGCCCGGTGTCCAGCCGCGCGAGCGCCCGCGCGGCGCTTACGCACGATGGAGCGAGGCGCTCAATCGCGGCGGCGGAACTCCGTCGTGTAGTAGGCGAGCGCCAGGGCGATGATGGCGATGCCGGCGATGGTGACGGCGCCCCAGCCGCCCCGTTCATAGAGCGGGCTCGCCAGCGCCGAGCCGAGGGCGCCGCCAAAGAAGAAGGTCGCGATATAGAGCGCGTTGAGACGCGAGCGGATCTCCGGCGCCAGCATGAAGATGGCCCGCTGCCCGAAGACGAGATTTGCCGTCACCGCGCAGTCCAGCACGATGGCGCCGATGGCGAGCACCACGACCGAGGACATCGCCGCGCCGAGTTCGGTGACGAGGAAGCCGGCGATCGCCAAAAGGAGAGCCACGCCCGTCGCCGCGCGCGAGAAGCCGCGGTCGGCGAACCAGCCGGCCAGCGGCGAGATGACGACACTCGCCGCCCCGGCGAGCGCGAAGATGGCAATTCCCTGCTGCCCGAGCCCGAATTGCGGCGCCGAGAGCAGCAGCGGCACGGCGGTCCAGAACAGGGTGAAGGCACCAAACATGGTGGCCTGATAGGCGGCGCGCCGGCGCAGCACCGGCTGCGAGCGCATGAGCGGCCAGAGCGAGCCGACGAGCGCGCGATAGGTCGCCTTCCCGCCGGGATGGCGCTGCGGCAGCGCCGCGCGCAGCCCGACGGCCAAAGCCAGCATCGCCAGCGCCGCGATCAGGAACACCGCCCGCCAGCCGAACCAGTGCGCCACCATGGAGGACACCGGCCGGGCGAGCAGGATGCCGGTCATCAGCCCGCTGACCACGCTGCCCACCTTGCGCCCGCGCTCCTCCGGCCGCGCCAGATGCGCCGCGAAGGGCACCGCCACCTGCGCCACCACCGAGCCGATGCCGTAGACCAGCGCGGCGAGCAGGAAGAGCGAAGGTGTGGTGGAGGCGAAGGCGAGGCCAAGACCCGCCGCCGCCGCGAGGATGATGGAGCCGATGAGCCGCCGGTTCTCCAGTATGTCGCCCAGCGGCACCAGCAGCAGGAGCCCCAATATGTAGCCGATCTGGCCGACCGTCACGACGAGGCTCGCCAGCGTCTCGTCGAGGCCGATGTCGTCGGCGATCAGCGCGATGAGCGGCTGGGCGTAGTAGAGATTCGCGGCGCCCAGCCCCGCCGCCAGCGCGAGCAGGAAAAAGGTGAGCGCGCCGGCGGCGGGAGCCGCGTCGGTGGATTGGGTCATGGGATATGGCCGGGGCAAAAATGGCGGAGACATGCCATTTGAGGGCGCGGGGGCCGCCTGTCCAGATGCCGGTAGGTCAGTTCGCGTGCCCGCGCATCCCTGCCGTGCGCTCCCGACAGAGGCATGCCCGACATCCCCGTTCTTCACCGCCCCTCGCGGGGGCCTGCATTCAGACTGGACTCACGGCGCGAATCCGCGCTCGATTGGAGCTTCGCGGGGTGGCGCGCGAGGACTGGCGTCACCATCTATATTTAGATATTTTTCATCCCTTC
Organism: Ancylobacter moscoviensis; assembly: GCF_007559435.1. GTDB lineage: Bacteria > Pseudomonadota > Alphaproteobacteria > Rhizobiales > Xanthobacteraceae > Ancylobacter > Ancylobacter moscoviensis. The sequence continues at coordinate 127,153 of NZ_VMBP01000003.1, forward strand.
CACACTAGAGTTTGTGACGGAAGGTTGACGAAAAAAAGGGAGTCGGCCAGTTTGGCCTCGTCGGACGCAGCGTAGGTTTTGTGCCCGGCATCATCCAGATTGAAGCGGACTCCGTCGCCGGCATGTTGATCCCGGCGGGGCGTTGTGCGTGCCAAAAACAAGCGGGAGCGGAACGGCCGTCAGGTCGATCACGTTGCCGGAAGACAGGCGTGCGCGGACCGAGATCCGTGGCTTTGAATGTCGATGAGCGGGCCGGACGACAGGGCTCGCCGCGAAGCGGGGACGAAGAGAATGCGCATCGAGCGCCGTTACACGAAGGCCGGCCGTTCACCCTATGCGGACATCGCGTTCCGCAAGGCGACCAGCGAAATCCGCAATCCCGACGGGTCGGTGGTGTTCCGCCTCGAAGGGATCGACGTGCCCGAGCATTTCTCCCAGGTTGCGACCGACATCATCGCCCAGAAGTATTTCCGCAAGGCGGGTGTCCCCGCGCGCCTGAAGAAGGTCGAGGAGGAGACGGTTCCCTCCTTCCTCTGGCGCGGCGCGGCGGATGAGAAGGCGCTCGGCGCCCTCGCCGAGAAGGAGCGCTTCGTCGGCGAGACCGATGCCCGCCAGGTCTTCGACCGCCTCGCCGGCACCTGGACCTACTGGGGCTGGAAGGGTGGCTATTTCGATAGCGAGGAGGACGCGCAGGCCTTCTTCGACGAGCATCGCTACATGCTCGCCATGCAGATGGCCGCGCCGAACTCGCCGCAGTGGTTCAACACCGGCCTGCACTGGGCCTATGGCATCGACGGCCCCGGCCAGGGCCACTTCTATGTCGACTACGCCACCGGCAAGCTGACGCGCTCCAAGTCCTCCTATGAGCACCCGCAGCCGCATGCCTGCTTCATCCAGTCCGTCTCCGACGACCTGGTGAACGAGGGCGGCATCATGGACCTGTGGGTGCGCGAGGCGCGCCTGTTCAAATACGGCTCGGGCACCGGCTCCAATTTCTCGGCGCTGCGCGGCGAGGGCGAGAAGCTCTCCGGCGGCGGCCGCTCCTCCGGCCTGATGAGCTTCCTCAAGATCGGCGACCGCGCTGCCGGCGCCATCAAGTCGGGCGGCACCACCCGCCGCGCCGCCAAGATGGTGGTGGTCGACGCCGACCATCCCGACATCGAGACTTATGTCGACTGGAAGGTGAAGGAGGAGCAGAAGGTCGCCGCCCTCGTCACCGGCTCCAAGACCGTCGCCAAGCACATGAAGGCCGTGATGAAGGCCTGCGTGAACTGCGAGGGCGAGGACGACGACTGCTTCGAGCCGGAGAAGAACCCGGCGCTGAAGCGCGAGATCCGCGCCGCCAAGAAGGCGCAGGTGCCGGAGAACTACATCCGTCGCGTCATCCAGTTCGCGCGCCAAGGCTACACCGACATCGAATTCCCGATCTACGACACCGATTGGGATTCGGAAGCCTATCTCACCGTCTCCGGCCAGAACTCGAACAATTCGGTGCGCGTCGACGACGCCTTCCTCACCGCGGTCGAGGCCGACGGCGACTGGAACCTCGTCTCGCGTACCACCGGCAAGGTGACGAAGACGCTCAAGGCCAAGGAGCTGTGGGAGAAGATCGGCTACGCGGCCTGGGCCTGCGCCGATCCCGGCATCCAGTTCCACACCACCATCAACGACTGGCACACGAGCCCGGCGGGCGGCGACATCCGCGCCTCCAACCCGTGCTCGGAGTACATGTTCCTCGACGACACCGCGTGCAACCTCGCCTCGCTGAACCTGCTGCAGTTCCGCAAGGCGGACGGCACGTTCGACGTGGAGAGCTACGAGCATGCCTGCCGGCTGTGGACCGTCGTGCTCGAGATCTCGATCCTGATGGCGCAGTTCCCCTCGAAGGAGATCGCCAAGCTCTCCTACGAGTACCGCACGCTCGGCCTCGGCTACGCCAATATCGGCGGCCTGCTGATGACCTCCGGCATTCCCTACGATTCCGACGAGGGCCGCGCCTATTGCGGCGCGCTGACCGCCATCATGACCGGCGTCGCCTACGCCACCTCGGCGGAGATGGCCAGGGAGCTCGGCCCGTTCCCCGAGTACAAGCCGAACGCCACGCACATGCTGCGCGTGATGCGCAACCACCGTCGCGCCGCCTATGGCGAGAAGGGCGGCTATGAGGGGCTGAACACCAACCCCGTGCCGCTCGACCATGGCAAGGTCCCGCAGCCGATCCTCGTCGAGCGCGCCAAGGCGACCTGGGACCAGGCGCTGGCGCTGGGCGAGGAGCATGGCTACCGCAACGCCCAGACCACGCTGCTCGCGCCCACCGGCACGATCGGCCTCGTCATGGACTGCGACACCACCGGCATCGAGCCCGACTTCGCGCTGGTGAAGTTCAAGAAGCTGGCCGGCGGCGGCTACTTCAAGATCATCAACCGCGCCGTGCCGGAAGCGCTGCGCACGCTCGGCTACTCGGAAAGCCAGATCGGCGAGATCGAGGCCTATGCGGTCGGCCACGGCTCGATCACCCAGGCCCCGGCGATCAACCACTCGACGCTGCGCGCCAAGGGCTTCGACGACGCGATGCTCGCCAAGATCGATGCCGGCGTGAAGAGCGCGTTCGACATCAAGTTCGTATTCAACCGCTGGACGCTCGGCGACGAGGCCCTGGCCAAGCTCGGCGTGCCGGCCGACAAGCTCGCCGACCCGGCCTTCGACCTGCTGGCCCATCTCGGCTTCACCAAGAAGGACGTGGAAGCCGCCAACATCCACGTCTGCGGCGCCATGACGCTCGAAGGCGCGCCGTTCCTGAAGACCGAGCACTACCCGGTGTTCGACTGCGCCAACCCTTGCGGACGCATCGGCAAGCGCTACCTCTCGGTCACCAGCCACATCCTGATGATGGCGGCGGCGCAGCCCTTCCTCTCGGGCGCGATCTCCAAGACCATCAACATGCCGAACGAGGCGACCGTCGAGGACTGCAAGGAGGCCTACCTGCTCTCCTGGCGCCTGGCGCTGAAGGCCAACGCGCTCTACCGCGACGGCTCCAAGCTCTCGCAGCCGCTCAACTCGCAGCTCATCGCCGACGAAGACGATGAGGAGGACGCGATCGAGGCGTTCCTCGACAAGCCCGCCGCCGCCCGCGCCGCGCAGATCACCGAGAAGGTGGTGGAGAAGATCGTCGAGCGCATCGTCGCCGTGCACGAGCGCGAGAAGATGCCCGACCGCCGCAAGGGCTACACCCAGAAGGCGGTGGTCGGCGGCCACAAGGTCTATCTGCGCACCGGCGAATATGATGACGGCCGCCTCGGCGAGATCTTCATCGACATGCACAAGGAAGGCGCGGCGCTCCGCTCCTTCATCAACAACTTCGCCATCTCGGTGTCGCTGGGCCTCCAGTACGGCGTGCCGCTGGAGGAGTACGTCGACGCCTTTACCTTCACCCGCTTCGAGCCTGCGGGCCCGGTGCAGGGCAACGACACGATCAAGTACGCGACGTCGATCCTCGACTACATCTTCCGCGAGCTGGCCGTATCCTATCTCGGCCGCAACGATCTCGGCCATGTCGACGCCGGCGAGTCGAACTTCGACGCGCTCGGCAAGGGCGTGGACGAAGGCAAGGCGACGCCGACCGCTACCCCGGCCTCGCGCATGGTCTCCAAGGGCCTGACGCGCGGCAAGTCGGTGGGCCTGATGGTGGTGCCGGCGGGCACGACCGTCGCGCCGGCCACCTCGAACGTCACCGCCCTGCGCGGCGGCATCCAGGGCGCAACCGCCCTCAAGGCCGAGCCGGAAGCCGAGGAAGAGGCGGCGGGCAGCACCGACGCCCTCCCCTGGAGCTCGCCCGCCACCGCTCCGGTCGCCGCGGCGGCCGCGCCGACCAAGGCGGAGGCCCGTGCCATCGCCCGCGCCAAGGGCTATGAGGGCGAGGCCTGCCCCGAGTGCCAGAACTTCACCATGGTGCGCAACGGCACCTGCCTGAAGTGCGAGACCTGCGGCTCGACCACCGGCTGCAGCTGAGTTCGCCGGACATCGACAGACGCGACGGCCGGGCGCTTGCCCGGCCGTTTGCGTTTGACGGCCCTCCCCGGCTGGCGGAAGGTGCGCGCCAACGAAAGCTCGCCGGGAGGAGCACATGAGCACGGATCAGGAGACAGGCGCGGTGACGACGGACGACGTATCGCAGCCCGCGCCGTTGCGCCGTTTCAGCGGCTCCTGCCATTGCGGCGCCGTCCATTTCGAGACGAGCCTGGACCTGTCGAAGGCGATCGCCTGCAATTGCTCGATCTGCACCACCAAGGGACTGATCCTCGCCTTCGCGCCGACGAGCGGCTTAGCGCTGCTCAGCGGCGAGGACAAGCTGAAGGAATACCGCTTCAACCGCCATGTGATCAGCCATCTGTTCTGCGCGGCCTGCGGAGTCGAGTCCTTTGCCCGCGGCACCGCGCCGGACGGCTCGGCGATGGTGGCGGTCAATGTGCGCGCGCTGCACGGTGTCGATCTTGCCGAACTCTCGCCCACCCCGTTCAACGGGCGCGCCGCCTGAGACCGGGACGAGGCGCCCATGCCCCGCCCTTCGACCATGAGCACGGAAACAAAAAAGCCGCCGGCCCAAGGCCAGCGGCTTTTCCGATCTTGATCGTGTGAGGCGGCCCGCCGGACGCCTCCGGCAATCAGCCGACGCGCAGGTTGACCGCGGAGGTCTTGCCCGAGCGCTGGTCGGTCTGCAGCTCGAAGGACACCTTCTCGCCGTCACGCAGGCCCTGCAGGCCCGAACGCTGGACCGCGCTGATGTGGACGAACACGTCCTTGCCCGCGCCATCAGGCTGAATGAAGCCGTAGCCCTTCTGGTCGTTGAACCACTTAACGGTGCCGGTCTGGGTAGACATAGTGGGTAGTCTCTCGCATCGAGGTTGCACATTCAGCGGGGACATGGCCCCCACCGCTGGGTCGAATTTGGAAGAAAAGCTGAACGTGCACCTGCGTGCGCAAGGTGAAACGGCCCAGAGTCCAGCCAAAGTCTGCGCAGGAGACTAGCGCGAATGGCTGTCTTTGCAAGGGGCAGCAACATTATATGAATCGCCCGCAGCAGAAATGTCGTCGATCCAAGAGGAGCGACGACATTGTATTTCCTCCAAACGGACAACCCAGTCCGTTTCGCGCGCGTCGAAAGCGCGGCTCAGAGCGGGCGCAGGTTGACCGCGGAGGTCTTGCCCGAGCGCTGGTCGGTCTGCAGCTCGAAGGAAATCTTGTCACCGTCGCGCAGGCCCTGCAGGCCCGAACGCTGGACCGCGCTGATGTGGACGAACACGTCCTTGCCGCCGCTGTCGGGCTGGATGAAACCATAGCCCTTCTGCTCGTTGAACCACTTAACCGTGCCGGTATCCGCCATTAGAAAGAACCTTCGAGACCTGTGTAACAGCCGGCGCCCCGCGAGGACCGCCGATTTCGCAGCCGACTTTTGCGAAGAACCGCTCGCCCGGAGGGTCGCCCAGTCATTCAGACAAATTCGTGCCGCCCAGCAGCTTGGTCAGAAATATGGCAATTCCACGGCAAGAACGGCCACATTTCGAGCACAAAGCAGCTTTTAGGCGAAAAACATTCCGCTACGTCATCGCTCCGATGCTGACTGAAGAGCGGAACGAAGCACCCGCTCAACGGCAGTGGCGGCGGTCCACCCGCACGATCCGGCCATTGCGCTGCTGCACATAGCACCGCCCGTTTCGCCAGAAATAAGAAGAGCGCGCACGGCGGCTGCGGTTGGCGCCGACGGCGGCGCCCGTTCCCGCGCCGATGAGCGCCCCCGCCGCGGCTCCGCCGCCGCTCCCCGTCACCGCGCCGCCGATGACCGCGCCGGTCGCGCCACCGATCAGGGCGCCGCGCGCCGTGTCATTGCGCGCGCTCGCCGGCGCGGCGAAGCAGAGGGCCAGCCCGGCGGCCAGCAGGGCGGCGAATGTCCAGCGATGCGACATGAAACTCTCCAGGAAAAAGGCAGGCGCGATCCCTCGCACCTGCCTAGCCGATCCGGTGAGCGGGCGCCCTTGCGCCCGATCAAACTGGCGAGCGAACCGTTAAACGGTCAGCAGCCCTGCGCCTCGACCACCGCGATGGCCGTCATGTTCACGATCCCACGCGCCGTGACCGAGGGGGTGAGGATGTGCGCTGGCCGCGCCGTGCCGAGCAGGATCGGCCCGACGGGCAGCGCATCGCCGAACACCTTCACCATCTGGTAGCCGATATTGGCGGCATCGAGATTGGGCATCACGAGGATGTTGGCGACGCCCTGCAGGCGGCTCTCCGGCATCACGCGCTCGCGCATCTCGGGCACCAGCGCGCTGTCGCCTTCCATCTCGCCGTCGACCATCAGGCCGGGAGCCCGCTCCAGCAGCAGCTCGAGGGTATCGCGCATCTTGGTGGCGCTGGCGTCGTCGCGGCTGCCGAAGTCGGAGTGCGACAGCAGCGCCACCTTCGGCTCGATGCCGAAGCGCTTCACATGCGCGGCGGCGAGTTGGGCCATCTCGGCCAGATCCTCGGCCGAAGGGTCGAGCGTGACCTGCGTATCGCACAGGAAGAACGCGCCCTTCGACGTCAGCAGCATGGAGAGCGCCGCCACGTCGCGCACGCCGGGCGCGATGCCGATGATGGTGCGGATGTGGCGCAGGTGGCGGATGAAGCGCCCCTCCACGCCGCACAGCATGGTATCGGCATCGCCGCGCAGCACCGCTAGGGCGGCGATCACGGTCGGCGTCGTGCGCACCAGCGTGCGGGCGAGCTCGGGCGTCACGCCGCGGCGGCCGGCGCGCTCGACATAGGTGCTTACATAGTCGCGGTAGCGCGGATCGTCCTCGGGATTGATGAGGTCGAACTCCTGGCCCGGGCGGATGGACAGGCCGAAGCGCTGAAGGCGGGTCTCGATCACCGAGGGACGGCCGATGAGGATCGGGCGCGCCAGCCCCTCCTCCACCACCACCTGCGCGGCGCGCAGGATGCGCTCGTCCTCTCCCTCGGCGTAGATCACGCGCTTGGGCGCCTGCTTGGCGAGGGTGAAGATCGGCTTCATCACCAGGCCGGAACGGAACACGAAACGGTCGAGCTGCTCCAGATAGGCGTCGAAATCGGCGATCGGCCGCCTGGCGACGCCCGAATCCATCGCCGCCTTGGCGACCGCCGGGGCGATGCGCAGGATGAGGCGCGGATCGAAGGGCGAGGGAATGAGCGAGTTGGGGCCGAACACCGGCGTCTCGCCACCATAGGCACGGGCGACGACGTCGGAAGGCGTCTCCCGCGCCAGCTCGGCGATGGCGTTCACCACCGCGACCTTCATCTCCTCGTTGATCGTGGTCGCCTCGGCATCCAGCGCGCCACGGAAGATGAAGGGGAAGCACAGGACGTTGTTGACCTGGTTCGGGAAGTCCGAGCGGCCGGTGCAGATCATCGCGTCCGGGCGCGCCTCGCGGGCGAGGTCCGGCATGATCTCCGGCGTCGGGTTGGCCAGCGCCATGATGAGCGGACGCTCGCCCATGGTCTTCAGCATTTCGGGCTTGAGCACCCCGCCGGCCGACAGGCCGATGAAGATGTCCGCGCCCACGATCACCTCGGCGAGCGAGCGCGCGTCGGTCTTCTGCGCGAAGGCCCCCTTATAGGGGTCCATCAGCTTCTCGCGGCCTTCATAGACCACGCCTTCGATGTCGGTGACCCAGATGTTCTCGCGCGCGGCGCCCATGGAGAGCAGCAGGTTGAGCGTGGCGATGGCCGCCGCGCCGGCGCCGGAGGTGACGATCTTCACGTCCGACAGCTGCTTGCCGCCGATGTGCAGCGCGTTGACGATCGCCGCCGCGACGATGATCGCCGTGCCGTGCTGATCGTCGTGGAACACCGGGATGTTCATCTTCTCGCGCAGCCGGGTCTCGATCTCGAAACACTCGGGCGCCTTGATGTCTTCGAGGTTGATGCCGCCGAAGGTCGGCTCCAGCGCCGCCACCACGCTCACCACGTGGTCGGGCTCCAGCGCGTTGATCTCGATGTCGAAGACGTCGATGCCGGCGAATTTCTTGAAGAGGACCGCTTTGCCCTCCATCACCGGCTTGGAAGCCTCCGGGCCGATATTGCCGAGGCCCAGCACCGCGGTGCCGTTCGACACCACCGCGACGAGGTTCTGCCGGGCGGTAAGCTCGGAGACCAGCGGCTTGTCGGCCGCGATCGCCTCGCAGACGGCGGCAACGCCGGGAGTATAGGCAAGAGCGAGATCGCGCTGGTTTGCGAGCGGCTTGGTCGGCTGGATCTCCAGCTTACCCGGCCGGGGCATGCGGTGATAGAACATCGCGCCCGAGCGCAGATCATCGGAAATATAAGACGCCATGACGTTTCCTTCCCCCGGAGCTGGCGGCGGAGCATAGGGTTTCTGCTTCGCCGTACAACGTCTTTCCCATTTTGTAATGCCCGCCTTTCGACGGTTGGTTTATGGTGCCCTCCCAGGCGTGCGGCCCGAGGCCGCGCCCCCGTCCTTCTCAGGTCATGCCCGCATGCGCAAGACGTTCATCGTCGCTCTCGTCGCTCTCCTGGTCGCAGGCATAGGCGGCTACTTCGGCTTCACCTTCTATGTCGGCTATCTCGCCCGCAGCCATGTCGCCGCTGTTTTGGCCAATCTCAAGGCGAACGGCGTGGAGGCGACGACCGGCGAGGTCCGCTACGATGTGTTCGACGGCCGCTTCGAGCTGCGCGACATCGCCCTTGCCGCACCGGGGCAGGGAGCGCTGAAGGTCGCCTCCTTCCTCGCCACCGGCGTGGAGCGCCCCTCCCCCGCCCGCCTCTTCGCCAAAAAGGTGGAGATCGAGGGCATCGTCTTCGACGGGCCGCTGCCATTGGCGCCGGAGATCGACGCCAGCTACCGCGCGCCGCGCATCGACGTGACGGCGCTGGAGATTCCTTCCGCGACGCCGGGCGCGGGAACCGCATGGCAGGTCGCGCTGGCCTTCCTCGAGCAGGTCACCGCCGACCGCATCGCCATTCCCGAATCGACGGTCTCGACGCGCGCCGGCGCCGGCGATTCGCGGATCGAGACCGATGTGACCCACGGCGCGGTGACGTTCGAACGGCTGGTCGACGGCCGCTTCGCCACCGCGACGATCGAACCCTCCACCTTCACCCTCGGCGGCGCCCCGCGGAATGCCGGCAAGGGCTCCGTCGGCCGGGTCAGCGCCGAAGGGGTGGATGTCGGCGCCATGCTCGTCCTGCTCGATCCGGAGCGGCGGCTGGCGGCGGATGCGTTCCGCACCGTCTATGGCGCCATCTCGGTGGACGGCTACGAGGTCACCACCGACGGAGGCCTGCGCCAGCGGTGGAAGTCCATGGCGCTGCGCGACCTCGCCATCCGCCCCTCCGCCATACCGGCCGAGGAGCTGTTCGCCATGGGCCAGCGCCTGCAACAGCTCGCCACGCAAGGCAAGGAGCCCTCGCCGGAAGAAGCCGCTCAGATCATGCAGCTCGTGGCCGGCGTCTATGACGAGGGGCTGCGCATCGGCTCCATCGTCTTTGACGGCATGGACGGCACCACGCCGGACGGCGGCAAGGCGTCCCTCGCCTCTCTCAAGGCCGGTCCGCTGGAAGGCGGCCGCTTCGACCAGATCGCGCTCGACAAGCTCAGCGGCACCGAGGCGGACGGCAAGACCTTCCGCGTCGCCCGGCTCTTCGTCGGGGGCCTTCGGCCCGGCACGATGATGGACCTCGCCGCCGAGGCGACCCGCGACGCCAAGGCCCTGCTCAACTGGCCGGCGCGGCTTTTCAGCGTGCTGGGAACCTTCGAGCTCGACGACGCGGAAGCCCCCACCGACAAGGGCGAGCCCGTGAATATCGACAAGCTCTCGCTCTCCTGGAACGGCGAGACCGACGCGCTGCCGACCCGCATCGCCGCCACGCTCCGCATGACCGGTCCCACCGACGCGGTGAGCGCCGCCGATACGGCCTTCGCGCTGGTGCCGGGTCAGGCGCAGCGCGTCAACGTCGCGATGGACGTCAAGGCCGACTGGAACGAGGGCAGCGGAACGGCCACGCTCGATCCCATCTATGTCGAAGTGTCCGACGCCTTTGCCGTGTCGGCCAGGCTCACGCTGAACGACGTGGACGATTCCGTCTTTTCCGCCCAGCCCGACGAGGCCATCGCCGGCGCGGCGCAGGTCAATCTGGGCCAGCTCGTCATCAGCGTCACCGATGCCGGCCTCTACGACCAGAAGCTGGAGGAGGCCGCCAAGGAACAGGGGATCAAGCCGGCGGAAATCCGCCAGCTCTTCGCCGGCTTCGCCGAGCTGCTACTGTCCGAGACGGTGTCGGAGCGGCCCGAGCTCGGCCCCGCGGTGCAGGCCTTCGTCAGCTTCATCCAGAAGCCGATGAGCACGCTGGCGCTGCGCATCACTCCGCGCAGCGAGCCGCTCCCGGTGATGACGATCGTCGAGACGCTGAACGGCGACAACCCGCTCGGCGTCGTCGACGAGCTCGACGTCGAGGTCGCCGACACGCCCTGAACCCCGGTTACTGGCGCGACCGATCCTCCAAAAGCAAAGGGCGGCCTCGCGGCCGCCCTTTCCCTTTATCCGCAGGCAAGAGCCGCCCAAGCGCTCACTTATCCTGCACGTTGGTGCGGATGTGCAGCTCGCGAAGCTGCTTCGGCGTCGCCTCGTTCGGCGCACCCATGAGGATGTCCTGCGCCTGCTGGTTCATCGGGAAGATCGAGATCTCGCGCAGGTTCGTGGTGCCGCACAGCAGCATCACGATGCGGTCGACACCCGCCGCCATGCCGCCATGGGGCGGCGCGCCATACTGGAAGGCGCGGTAGAGGCCACCGAAGCGTTCGATCACCGTCTGCTCGTCATAGCCGGCGATCTCGAACGCCTTCACCATCGCCTCGGGACGGTGGTTGCGGATGCCGCCGGAGGCGATCTCGTAACCGTTGCAGGCGATGTCGTACTGGAACGCCTTGATGGTGAGCGGGTCCTGCCCGTTCAGCGCGTCGAGCCCGCCCTGCGGCATGGAGAAGGGGTTGTGCGAGAAGTCGATCTTCTTCTCGTCCTCGCTCCACTCGTAGAAGGGGAAGTCGACGATCCAGGCGAGTTCGAAGCGGTCGTGATCGACGAGGTCCAGCTCCTCGCCCACCTTGGTGCGGGCGGCGCCGGCGAACTTCACGAACTTCGAGGGATCGCCGGCAACGAAGAAAGCGGCATCGCCTTCCTTGAGACCCAGCTGGTCGCGGATCGCCGCCGTGCGCTCCGGGCCGATGTTGTTGGCGATCGGGCCGGCGCCTTCTCCGCCCTCGCGCCACATGATGTAGCCGAGCCCCGGCTGGCCCTCGCCCTGCGCCCACGAGTTCATGCGGTCACAGAAGGCGCGCGAACCGCCGGTCGGGCCTGGGATCGCCCAGACGCGGTTCTGCTCGGCCTCCAGCAGCCGCGCGAACACCTTGAAGCCCGAGCCGCGGAAATGCTCGGAGACGTCCTGCATCTCGATCGGGTTGCGCAGGTCCGGCTTGTCGGTGCCGTACTTCTGCATCGAGACCGCATAGGGGATACGCGGCCAGTTCTTGGTCACCGGCTTGCCGTCGGCGAACTGCTCGAACACGCCGGTGATCACCGGCTCGACGGCGGCGAACACGTCGTCCTGCTCGACGAAGCTCATCTCCAGGTCGAGCTGGTAGAACTCGCCCGGCAGGCGGTCGGCGCGCGGGTCCTCATCGCGGAAGCAGGGCGCGATCTGGAAGTAGCGGTCGAAGCCGCTCATCATGATCAGCTGCTTGTACTGCTGGGGCGCCTGCGGCAGCGCGTAGAACTTGCCCGGGTGCAGGCGGCTCGGCACGAGGAAGTCGCGCGCGCCCTCCGGCGAGGAAGCGGTCAGGATCGGCGTCTGGAATTCGAAGAAACCCTGAGCCTTCATCTTCGCGCGCATGGCGTCGATGATGGCGCCGCGCGTCATGATGTTCTTGTGCAGCTTCTCGCGGCGCAGGTCGAGGAAGCGGTAGCGCAGGCGCGTTTCTTCCGGGTACTCGACATCGCCGAACACCGGCAGCGGCAGCTCGGCGGCGGCGCCCAGCACCTCGATTTCCGCCGCGTAGACCTCCACCTGGCCGGTCGGCAGCTCGGGGTTCTCGGTGCCGGCGGGACGCGAGCGCACGCGCCCGTCCACGCGGATCACCCATTCCGAACGCACCGTCTCGGCCAGCTTGAAGGCCGGGCTGTCGGGATCGATCACCACCTGCGTCAGGCCGTAATGGTCGCGCAGATCGATGAACAGCACGCCGCCATGGTCGCGGATGCGATGACACCAGCCGGACAGCCGCGCGGTGGCGCCGACATCGCTCGCGCGAAGGGCTCCACAGGTATGCGAGCGATAGCGGTGCATGGCATCTTCCCGGGCTTGAGTGCCGCCGATCCGCGGCGGAAATAACAAAACACCCCTCTGCGCGGGGCGCGCGGAGGGGTGCATGCGAGGCTTGGCTTTGTCAAGAATGCTCTGGTGCCGAAAGGGTCCCGGCGCCAGCGCGAAGGCTCACGGCTTGTAGGTCAGCGTCAGCTCGGCAACGCCCAGCGCCAGCGAGGCGCCGATATTGCCCTCGACCGAAACCGGGTTGAGCGCGATGGAATTGTCGGTGCTCACCAGCGCATTGGCGCCGACGCCGATGCCGAGCGCCACATCGCCGGAAACGCCGGCATACTTGCCGGCCAGCGCGCCGGGCGCCACGGCCTTGGTCACGGCGGCCACGCCCCAGGTCAGCATGCCCGCGCCGGTGACGCCGAGATCGACGCCCACGCGCTGGATCACGCCGGTATAGGTCACGTCCGGGCCCTGCGTCGGCTTGTAGGTGCAGCTCAGCTCCTGCTTGGACTCAACGATCATGCTGATGCTGGAGCCGACGGAGCAGACCAGTACGCCGGCATCGACGCGATCGGCCGCGTGGGCGGAGAACGCCGAAGCCAGAACCCCGGCGGCGGCGAGAGCAAGCATTGCCTTCTTCATGAATGGTCCCCTTGGGATGGTGCACGGACAGCCGGTACGCCCGGCGCCGAATCGTCATCGATGCTAGTCGAAGATGGTTAACGCTTGCCGGCGGGCCGGCGGCGCCATTCGGGAGTCGTATCGCCGCCCCGACTCCGCTATGTAACGGTTCAACATGAACATGATCACGACAACCGACGCTCTCGACGCCGCCTGCGAGCGGCTGGCCCGGCATCCCTTCATCACCGTCGACACGGAATTCCTGCGCGAGACCACCTTCTGGCCGAAGCTGTGCGTCGTGCAGCTCGCCAGCCCCGACGAGGCGGTGGTGGTCGACGCGGTAGCCGACGGCATCGACCTCTCATCCTTCTTCGCGCTGATGTCGAACGAGAAGGTGCTGAAGGTCTTCCATGCCGGCCGGCAGGACATCGAGATCGTCTGGCACCTCGCCGGCATCATCCCCCATCCCGTGTTCGACACCCAGGTGGCGGCGATGGTGCTGGGACACGGCGACTCCATCTCCTACGACCAGCTCGTCCAGCGGCTCACCGGCCACGTGCTCGACAAGTCGCTGCGCTTCACCGACTGGTCCCGCCGCCCCCTCAGCGCCCCGCAGATCGCCTATGCGGAAGCGGACGTCACCCATCTGCGCGACGTCTTCCTCAAGCTCGACGCGGACCTGAAGAAGCGCGGCCGCGCCGACTGGGTGGGCGAGGAGATGGCGGTGCTGACCTCACCCGACACCTATCGTCAGGAGCCCGAGCGCGCCTGGGAGCGTTTGCGCTCGCGCGCGCGCAAGCCCAAGGACCTCGCCGTGCTGATGGAGGTGGCGGCGTGGCGCGAGCGCGAGGCACAGTCCCGCGATACGCCACGCTCGCGCATCCTCAAGGACGACGTGATCGGCGAGATCGCTTCCCAGCACCCCGCCACCATCGAGAAGCTGGGCCAGCTGCGCTCCGTTCCCAAGGGCTTCGAGCGTTCGCGCGCCGGCGAGATGATCGTCGAGGCGGTGAAGGCGGGCCTCGCCCGCGATCCCAAGACCCTGCCGCGCATCGAGCGCGACAAGCCGCTCTCCAATGGTGCGTCGGCGACGGTCGAGCTGCTGAAGGTCCTGCTGCGCATGACGTCCGAGCAGCACGGCGTGGCCGCCAAGGTCATCGCCACCGTCGACGATCTCGAACGCATCGCCTCGGAAGACGAACCGGACGTGCCGGCCTTGCACGGCTGGCGGCGCGAGCTGTTCGGCGACCGGGCGCTGGCGCTCAAGTCCGGCCATCTCGCCCTCGCCATGCAACGCGGGCGCGTCATCGCACTCGACCGGCCGGACGCCTAAGAGCGCCGGTCTTCTCAGGAAAGAAGCGGACGGAGCGGGACGCCCCTACTCCGTCACGAGCAGCGGATCGCGCCCGATCAGCCGCGCCAGCGTGCGCAGCCGGTTGGCGATACGCTCGCCGCCGAGCGGCGCGAGATCGCCCTTGAGGTTCAGCGCCAGCTTGCCGCGTTCCACCGTCAGCGGCGTCAGCGGCAGCGTGCCCGGCATGGCGGCGGAGAGGATATAGGCGACCCGCATCGCGGCGCCGAGAATGCGCGCCCGGTCGAGGAAGCGGGCGGAGACCAGCTCGCGGATGCGCGGCGACAGGTCCTCGTCGATCAGGCCGACATGTCGGTAGTAGATCGCCAGCGCCAGGAAGGCGCGGCCGGGATGATCGACGCCGATGAAGGCGGCATGGGCGATGAGGTTCAGGCTCTGCTCGCCGCGATAGTCCGGATGCGCCCGCCAGCTGATGTCGGAGAGCAGGCAGGCGGCGTGACGCAACCGCTTCTCCTCGACGCTCTCGTCGATGCCGGTCGTCTCCATGAAATGGTCGGTCCAGTCGATCAGCTCCGCGCCATGGGCGGGGGAGCGCGAGCGCACCTCGTTCAGCTCCGCGGCGGCGGCGATCAGCGGATCGGCACGCCGCTCGGCATCGGACAGCAGTTCGTAGAGCAACCCTTCGCGCACGCCCTGCGCCGAGATGTAGACGTTCGCCGGCTTGCCGATGCGGATGATGTGCTCCAGCACCAGCGCGCCATAGGCGAGCAGGGGGCGGCGCACGTCCGACACGGTGTCGATGCGCGAGAGCGTGTCGACCGGCACGCGGCGCACGAGGCGGCAGAACTCGAGCGCCTCCTTCCCGGGGATGAAATAGCCGTGCATCACATGCAGCGGGTAGCCGCGCTGGAACATGTGCAGCCGCGCCAGCGCGCGCCAGGTGCCGCCCACCGCATAGAAGGTCCGCCCCTTGAGATGCTCGAGGTGCGTTTCCTTGGTCAGCAGGTCCTTGACGATCTTGTCCGCCTTCTTGAGAGAGCGGCCGGACGTGTCCTGTAGCGCGAGACCGCCGAGCGGGAAGGTCGCGCCCGAGCCGATGCGCTGGCCGTGGAGGTCCGCGAGCTCCAGCGAGCCGCCACCGAGATCGCCCACCACGCCATTGGCGTGGTGCACGCCGGAAAGGATACCGAGGGCAGAGAGCTGGGCCTCGCGCTTGCCGGACAGAACCTCGACCTCGGTCCGGCAGATCTCGGTACAGGCGGCGACGAAGTCCGGCCCGTTCGAGGCATCACGCGTCGCGGCGGTGGCCAGCACATAGAGCTTGCCGACGCCCATGCGGTCGCACAGCACGCGGAAGCGCCGCAGCGTGGACAGCGCCTTCGCCACCGCGTCGGCATTGAGCCGCCCGGTGGTCAGCACCTCCCGCCCCAGCCCGCACGACGCCTTCTCGTTGAAGATCGGCGTCGGGCTGCGCGACAGGCGCTCATAGACGACGAGACGCACCGAGTTCGAACCGATGTCGATCACCGCGATCGGCGCACCGGAGACGAGGCCGTCGCCGGCCTCACGCGAATTATCGCTCATGCGATCACGCACGCTCGCGGCGTCGGAGGAGGTTTCGCGGCGACGATTCTTTGAGCGACTTGCCACGTCCAGACAGACTCGGATTGGTCATGAAATACTGCTGGGCGTTGAATTTTTCCTCGCCCTCGGCCGGCACTATGCGTTGCGAGGAGCCGTCGGGCAACACGTTCCAGCTCTGCTGGTTATCGCGCAGGTTGGCGACCATGATCTGGTCGAGAATCTGCATGTGGACGGTAGGGTTGGTAATCGGGCACAGCGTCTCGACGCGGCGGTCGAGATTGCGCGGCATCAGGTCGGCGGAGGAGATGTAGAGCGCCGCCTCCGAATGCGGCAGGCCGTGGCCGTTGCCGAAGGCGTAGATGCGCCCGTGCTCCAGGAAGCGCCCGACGATGGACTTGACGCGGATGTTCTCCGACAGGCCGGGCACGCCGGGACGCAGGCAGCAGATGCCGCGCACCACGATGTCAATCGGCACGCCGTTCTGGCTGGCGCGGTAGAGCGCGTCGATGATCATCGGATCGACCAGCGAGTTCATCTTCAGCCAGATCGCCGCCGGCTTGCCGGCCTTGGCGAAGCCGATCTCGGCGTCGATGTGCTCGAGGATGCGCTTCTTCAGCGTGAGCGGGGCGATGGACATCGTCTCCAGCTCCGCCGGCTCGGCGTAGCCGGTGATGAAGTTGAAGATGCGCGCCACGTCGCGGCCGATCACCGGATCGGCGGTGAAGAAGGACAGGTCGGTGTAGATGCGGGCCGTGATCGGGTGGTAGTTGCCCGTGCCGACATGGCAGTAGCTCGCCAGCGAGCCGCCCTCGCGGCGCACCACCAGCGACAGCTTGGCGTGGGTCTTCAGCTCCAGGAAGCCGAACACCACCTGCACGCCGGCGCGCTCCAGATCGCGCGCCCAGCGGATGTTCGCCTCCTCGTCGAAGCGCGCCTTGAGCTCGACCAGCGCGGTGACCGACTTGCCGGCCTCCGCCGCCTCGGCCAGCGCCTTGATGATCGGGCTGTCGGAGGAGGTTCGGTAGAGCGTCTGCTTGATGGCGACGACGTTCGGGTCGCGCGCCGCCTGACGCAGGAACTGCACCACCACGTCGAAGGATTCGTAAGGGTGATGGACCACGAGGTCCTTCTCGCGGATCGCCGCGAAGCAGTCGCCCGCATGATCGCGGATGCGCTCGGGAAAGCGCGGATTATATGGCTTGAACTTGAGGTCCGGCCGATCGATGCCGACGAGCTGGCTGAACTCGTTGAGCGCCAGCACGCCGTCCACGAGGAAGATCTCGTCCCCGGCGACGCCGAGTTCGCGGGCCACGAAGGAGCGCAGCTCCTCCGGCATGGACGCGTCGATCTCCAGCCGGATCACCTGCCCGAGGCGCCGGCGCTTCAGCGCCGTCTCGAACTGGCGCATCAGGTCCTCGGCCTCTTCCTCCACTTCGAGGTCGCTGTCGCGGATGATGCGGAAGCCGCCCTGCCCCTTCACCTGATAGCCGGGGAACAGGCGGCCGATGAACAGGCCGATCATCTGCTCCAGGGTGATGAAGCGCTGCGTGCCGTTCTCGCCGTCCGGCAGGCGGATGAACCGGTCGATCTTCGCCGGTACGCGAATGAGCGCGTTCATCGCCCGCCCGTCATGGATGCGGGAGAGCTGGAGCGCCAGCGAGAAGCCCAGATTGGGAATGAACGGGAAAGGATGCGCCGGGTCGATAGCCAGCGGCGTCAGCACCGGGAAGACGTGAGCCAGGAAGAAGTCGTCCAGCACGGCCCGGTCGGTGCGCTCGACATCCGCGCCGTCCACCAGCACAATACCGCTGCCGACGAGCTCCTTCCGCAGCTCACCCCAGCGCGCCTGCTGGTCCTGGGCAAGCTGCGCCGTCGCGGCGCCGATCAGCGGAAGCTGCTCGGCCGGAGTCAGCCCGTCCGGGCTGCGCCCGCCATAGCCCTCGCGCACCTGCTCCTTCAGGCCCGCCACGCGGACCATGAAGAACTCATCCAGATTGTTCGCGGAGATGGAGAGGAAGCGCAGCTGCTCCAGCAGCGGATGCTCGCCGTTGGACGCCTCCTCCAGCACGCGGCGGTTGAACTGCAGCCAGGAAAGCTCGCGGTTGATGAAGCGCTCGGGCGAGGTCATCAGCTCGTCCTCGAGCGGCCGCGTCGCCACGGGCTCATGCGCCGGGGCCTGTCCCACCTCGACTTCCGCCTCGACCTGCGATTCGGTTTCGCTCACCCTTGCCACTCCATCCTTCTTGCGGGGTACCCGCTTTGTCCGGCGGGAAGGTCGCCGGGCTTCGTGACGGCTGGATGACATGATGCGCCTAACCTATGGTCAAGTCGTGAAGGGGTGGGCGGGCACGGCGTCGGACGTCTCCTCGTGGCTGAGGCCCTCGCCTTCCGCTACCGCCATGCGGGCACGCAGCAATTCCGACGCCAGCGCCCGGGTCAGGGGTCGCTTGCGGGCCAGCGCTTCGCGGTCGAGCTCGGCCACGATATCGCGAAGGCCGGCGATGGAGCGCTCCACGCGCGGCAGAAGGTAGTTCAGCAGCCCCTCGTCGGGAACGATCTGGCGGTCGGCGAACAGTTTGACCGCCACCGCCGCCAGCAATGGCTCGTCCGGCGGCCCAAGCGTGACGGCGGGCATCGCCCGCAGGCGCGAGGCCAGATCGCGCGTCGCCACCGTCTCCGCCAGTGCGGCGGGAGAGCGGCGGGCCGTCACCAGAAGGCTGGCGCGCTGCTCGCCGACCAGATTGAGCAGATGGAACAGCGCCGCCTCGGGCAGTTCTCCCTCGCAGAGGTCCTCCACCACCAGCGAGCCGCCGGCCAGCAGGGCGGGAATGGCGGCGATGTCGAGTGCCGCCGCCGCCACGACGGGCGCCTCGGCCGCCTCCGCGAAGATGGCCGAAAGATGCGATTTGCCCGACCCCTCCGGCCCCACCAGCGCGACCGCGCGCGCCGGCCAGTCCGGCCAGGCGTCGATCAGCGCCAGGGCCGCCTCGTTCGCCGGACCGGGCAGGAAGTCGTCCCGTGTCCGGCTGTCGGCGTGCGGGAGGTCGAGCGGCAGCTGGCGCGACGCCATGGCTCAGTGCGCCCGCACTTCCGGCGCCGTCAGGGCGGGTTCCGGCGGCGCGCCCGAGGGTTCACCCTCGCCCGTGTAGAGCGGGCTTTCGAGGTAGCGGCTGATGGCGAAGCGAACGAGCACGCCCACGGCTGCCGCCAGCGGCACGGCGAGCAGCAGGCCGAGGAAGCCGAGCAGATAGCCGAAGGCCAGCAGGGCGAACATCAGCCAGACGGGGTGCAGCCCGACGCTGTCGCCGACCAGCTTGGGCGAGAGGATGTAGCCCTCGATGAACTGGCCGAAGATGAAGATGCCGATGACCACCGCGATCATGGTGTAGTCGGGGAAGAACTGCACGATGGCGACGCCGCCCGCCAGCACCAGCCCGGTCAGCGAGCCGACATAGGGGATGAAGGTGATGATCCCCGAGACGAAGCCGATGACGAAGCCGAAGTTCAGCCCCGCCATGGTGAGGCTGACGGCATAGAAGCTGCCGAGGATCACGCACACCATCGACTGCCCGCGCACGAAGCCGGCAATGGCGCGGTCCATCTGCATGGCGAGGCTGCGGATCACCTCGCGGTTCTTCACCGGCAGCCAGGAATCGACCTTCTCCACCATGTGGTTCCAGTCGTTCAGGATGTAGAAGGCGACCACCGGCGTGATGACCAGCAGCGAGAACAGCGAGATCAGCGCCTGCCCGCCGGTCCACAGCCCCTGGATCAGGGTGAGCATGTAGGCTGCGCCCTGGGTGACCAGATCGCCGAGCCCCTGCTGGATGCTGGGCATGCGGTCGCCGACGAAGTCGCGCAGCCACTCGGCCCGCTCGCCGGTCATCAGATTCTGCAGCTTGACGATGTATTCGGGCAGCCGCTGGATGAAGGCGGCGAGCTGCGCGCCGAAGATCGGCACCACCAGCAGCATGAGCAGGATGGCAAGCAGCAGGGTCAGCGCGATCGCCGCCAGCGACGCCACCAGCCGGTTGACGCCCCAATGCTCCAGCCGGGTCGTCACCGGATTGAGGAAATAGGCGAGCGCGAGGCCGGCGACGAAGGGCAGCAGCACGCTGCTGAGCAGCCAGGCCGCCGCGATGAACAGCGCCAGCACCGTCAGCCAGAACGTCACCTGCTTGTGCCAGGCCATGCGAACGCACCTCACCAACAACCGTTACGCGTCGCATCATAGATACAGGAAAATGCGGCGCGAGCGATGTACAAGCGATACCGCCCCCGCCATTCACAGCCGTGAAGGCCGGTGGGGTGGTCCGGGCGGCCGCCACGGCCCGCCGCCGGCGCCTGCCTCGCGGAAGAAGAGCCACTCTTCACCCTGCGGGACCGTGACGCATCGGCCGCGACGTGGCACAAGGCGGTGTCCTGGTCTGCCTGCCGTGATCCCTCCGATGCGCTCCTCCCTCGTCACCTCCGCCGTCGTCGCCGCCCTCGTCGGGTTCGGCGGCACGCTCGCCCTGATCGTCGCCGCCGCGCAGGCGGTCGGCGCCACGCCGGGGCAGACGACCTCGGGCGTCGTCGGCCTGTGCCTGTCCATGGCGTTGACCTCCGCCTGGCTCGGCTGGCGCCACCGCATGCCGATCATCACCGCCTGGACGACGCCGGGCGCGGCACTGATCGCCGGCTCGCACGGCTTGACCGTGGAGACCGCCGTCGGGGCCTTCCTGCTCGCGGGCGTGCTCATTCTCGTCACCGCCGCCGTCAAGCCGCTGGGCTCGCTGGTGCAGCGCCTGCCGGTCGCCATTGCGGCGGCCATGCTGGCCGGCGTGCTGTTCCGCTTCTGCACCGCCGTCTTCACCGCCGGGCAGGCCGATCCGCTGCTGGTGCTGCCGCTCGTGCTGATCTTCCTTGTCGCCCGGCGCATCAGCCCGTTCGGCTCGGTGCTCGCCGTGCTGGTCATCGGCATCGCGCTCGCCTTCTTCCTCGGCCTCGTCGGACCGCTGCCCTCCGGCACGCCGCTGCCGACACTCGAATTCATCCTGCCGCGCTTCGACACGCAGGCGCTGATCGGTATCGGCCTGCCGCTCTATGTCGTCACCATGGCCTCGCAGAACCTGCCGGGCTTCGCCGTGCTGCAGGCGGCCGGCTACAAGCCGCCCACCCAGTCCATCCTCGCCTCGACGGCGGTCGCCTCGCTGATCACCGCGCCCTTCGGCTCGCTGACCAGCAACCTCGCCGCCATCACGGCGTCGATCTGCACCGGGCCGGACACCCATCCCGATCCGCAAAAGCGGTGGATGGCGACGCCCTTCTACGCGCTCAGCTATCTCGTTCTGGCCGCCGGCGGCGCCTTCGTCGTCGCGCTCATCGCCGCCCTCCCCCCCGGACTGGTGGCGACCTTTGCCGGCCTCGCCCTTCTCGGCCCGCTGGTGAATGCGCTCGGCACCGCCATGGGCGATGCGGCCAAGCGCTTTCCCGCCGTGCTCACCTTCGCCGTCACCGCTTCCGGCGTGTCGCTGTTCGACATCGGCTCGGCCTTCTGGGGACTGACGGCCGGGCTGATCGCGCTGGGCATCGACCGCGCCGGCAAGCGCTGACCTCGAACCCGCTCCGGCTTGCGGGGGCGCCCATAAGCGGCTAAGCCCCGGACATCCTGGAAAACGGCCGGAACGGGTTGAGATGAGCGGTACGGAAAAGGGCCTCAGCTATCGCGACGCGGGCGTCGACATCGACGCCGGCAACCGGCTGGTCGACCTCATCAAGCCGCTGGTGAAGGCGACCCGCCGCCCCGGCGCCGACGCGGAGATCGGCGGCTTCGGCGGCGTGTTCGACCCCAGGGCCGCCGGCTTCAAGGACCCGCTCATCGTTGCCACCACCGACGGCGTCGGCACCAAGCTGAAGATCGCCATCGAGACCGGCCGTCACGAAACCATCGGCATCGACCTCGTGGCCATGTGCGTCAACGACCTCGTGGTGCAGGGCGCCGAGCCGCTGTTCTTCCTGGACTATTTCGCCACCGGCAAGCTCGCGCCGGATGTCGGCGCGAAGATCGTCGCCGGCATCGCGAAGGGCTGCGCCGAGGCCGGCTGCGCGCTGATCGGCGGCGAGACGGCCGAGATGCCCGGCATGTATGCCGATGGCGACTACGACCTCGCCGGCTTCTCGGTCGGCGCCGTGGAGCGCGGCCGTCTCCTGCCCTCGCCGAACGTGCGGCCGGGCGACGTGCTTCTCGGCCTCGCCTCCTCCGGCGTGCACTCCAACGGCTATTCGCTGGTGCGCCGCATCGTCGAGGTCTCCGGGCTCCCCTGGGACGCGCCCGCGCCGTTCGCGCCGGCGATGACGCTCGGCGAGGCGCTGCTCACCCCGACGCGGCTCTATGTGAAGTCCTCGCTGGCGGCGATCCGCTCGACCGGCAAGGTGAAGGCGCTCGCCCACATCACCGGCGGCGGCCTCACCGAGAATCTCCCGCGCGTGCTGCCCAAGCACACGATCGGGCGCATCGATCTCTCCGGGCTCGCCGTCCCGCCGGTGTTCCGCTGGCTGGCGCAGGTCGGCAAGGTGGCGCCGGAAGAGATGCTGCGCGCCTTCAACTGCGGCATCGGCATGGTCGTGGTCTGCGCGCCCGAGGATGCCGAGACGGTGGCGGACGCCTTCGCCGATCCCGGCGAAGAGGTGGTGCATCTCGGTGCCATCGAGCCGGGCGAAGGCGCCGCGCGCACCGTCTATGACGGCACGCTGGCCGTCGGCGAGCCGCTCTGAGGCCCGTGATGACGAAGCCCCGCGTCGCCGTCCTCATCTCCGGGCGCGGCTCCAACATGATGTCGCTGATCGAGGCGGCGGCCGCGCCGGACTTTCCGGCGGAGATCGCGGTGGTGATCTCCAACCGGCCCGACGCGCACGGCCTCGCCCGCGCGCAGGCGGCCAACATCCCGACCCGCGCCATCGACCACAAGGCCTTCGCGGATCGCGCCGGCTTCGACGCGGCGCTCGACGCGGCGCTGGCGGAGGAGCAGGTCGACCTCGTGTGCCTGGCCGGCTTCATGCGCCTTCTCACCGCCGGCTTCACCCAGAAATGGTCGGGCCGGATGATCAACATCCATCCCGCCCTGCTGCCCAGCTTCAAGGGCCTGCACACCCATGAGCGGGCGCTGGCGGAAGGCGTGAAGATCCACGGCTGCACGGTGCACTTCGTCACCGCCGAGATGGATGTCGGGCCGATCATCATGCAGGCCGCCGTGCCGGTGCTGGAGGGCGACACGCCGGACACGCTGGGCGCGCGCGTGCTGGAGCAGGAGCACGTGATCTATCCGGCCGCGTTGCGCCTCGTCAGCGACGGCCGGGCGCGGCTGGCGGGAAACCGCGTCGCCGTCGACGAATTCGAGACCATCCCTCCCGCCCTCGTCGTGCCGCCGGCGGGATAAGGGCGCGCCTCACGCCCGCTCGATCCGCACCCGGTTGTCGTGCAGCGCCGCGCCGCCCACGGGGGCGACGGGGTCGGAGCCCGTCAGGCTGTTGATGCCGCGGCCTCCTTGATGAGAGCGGTTCGGCCAGATCGATTCAGCCACCACCACGCCGCGCCGCAGCCCGTCGAACAGCCGCACATGGAGAAGCACGGCGCCGCGTTCGCTCGTCACCCGGGCGAGATCGCCCTCGCCGAGCCCGTGCGCGGCGGCGTCCTCGGGGTGGATCATCAGCTCCGGCCGTTTCTCGCGCGCGATGGAGCCCGGCGTCTCCGTGAAGCTGGAATTGAGGAAGGAACGGGCCGGCGAGGTCACGAGGCGGAAGGGGAAATCCTCCGTCGCCTCCTCGATCACCGCCCAGTGGTCCGGCCATTGCGGCATGGTCTCGTAGGGTCCGAACTTGGCCGGCGCCGCATAGGGCACCTTCGCCCAGTTCGGCTTGAGGCGGAACTTGCCGTCCGGCCAGCTGAAGCCCTTCAGATAGTGCGCGGTCTCGAAATCCGGCTGGATGTCGAGGAAGCGCTTCTCCTCCAGCTCCTCCACCGTGCCGCGGTCGGTCGCCTGCAGCATCCAGTCGATGTGCTCGCGCGGGCTCATCCGGAAGCCCTGGTGCTCGGCGCCGAGGCGCTCGGCCAGCGCACAGATCACCTCGTGGTTGGTACGGCATTCGCCCGGCGGCTCCACCAGCTTGGGGCCGAGGATGACATACTGGTTGCCGCCGCCCTGATAGAGGTCGTCATGCTCGGTGAACATGGTCGCCGGCAGCACGATATCCGCCATCCGCGCCGTCTCGGTCATGAACTGCTCGTGCACGGCGACGAACAGGTCCTCGCGCGCGAAGCCGCGCCGCACCTTCTCCTGATCGGGAGCGACGGATACCGGATTGGTGTTCTGGATCAGCATGGCCGTCACCGGCGGCCCGCCGACCAGCGCTTCCGCATCGCCGGTCAGGATGTCCCCAATGCGCGACTGGTCGAGTTCGCGCGAGGTGACGCCCCGGATGTCGCGCCCCTCGACCATCTGCTTGTTCCAGCGATAGATGGCGCTGTTGGAATGGAACAGGCCGCCGCCCTCGTGCTGCCAGGCGCCGGTCACCGTGGGAATGCAGCTCACCGCGTGCATCGCCACCGCGCCGTTGCGCGAGCGGGTGAAGCCGTAGCCGGCGCGGATGAAGGTCTTCGGCGTCCGGCCGATGGCCTGCGCGAGTGCCTCGATCTCGGCAACCGGCATGCCGGTGATGTGGGCCGCCCATTCCGGATCGCGCGTGCGAAGATGCGCTTCGAGGCCGGCGGCATCGTCGGCGAACGCGGCGAGATAGGCGCGATCCGCGAAGCCGTCGCGGAACAGCACATGCATGATGGCGCAGGCCAACGCACCGTCCGTGCCGGGGCGGATCAGCACCGGGATATCGGCCTGCTCCATGGTCGGCGAGCGATAGACATCGACCACCACGATCTTCGCGCCCCGCTCCTTGCGGGCGCGGATGGCATGGGTCATCACGTTGATCTGCGTCGCCACCGGATTGGTGCCCCAGATCACCACCAGATCCGCCTTGGCCATCTCGCGCGGGTCGGGCCCCGCCAGCCTGCCCGTGCCGGCGAGAAGGCCGCTCCAGGCCGGATTGACGCAGATCGAGGAGAAGAAGCGCGAATAGCCCTTGGCGTGGGTCAACCGGTTGATGCCGTCGCGCATCACCAGCCCCATCGTGCCCGCGTAGTAATAGGGCCAGATCGCCTCCGGCCCGTGCGCGCGCTCGGCCTTGCGGAACGCCTCCGCGATCTCGTCCAGCGCCTCGTCCCAGGAGATGGGAGCGAACGCACCCTCCCCCTTCGGCCCGACGCGCCGCAGCGGCTGCGTCAGCCGGTCGGGATGGTTCGCGCGCTCGGCATAGCGCGCGACCTTGGCGCAGATCACCCCGGCGGTGAAGGTGTTGGCGCTGGAGCCGCGCACGCGCCCGATCCGCCCGCCGGAGATATCGATCTCCAATGCGCAGGTGGAGGGGCAGTCGTGCGGGCAGGCGGAATAGCCGGTGCGGACAGGCGGGATGGTCGGCGAAATATGCTGATTCATGAAAAGGCGCTCCGCCACCATGGTAGCGGAGCGCCCTGTCTTTTCACACCGTAACGGAGGACCGGCTCAGTGCGAGCCGACGGCCGCCTCCGAGCGGCGGCTCTTCACGATCCAGCCGAAGCCGATCACGAAGGCCGCGCCGATCACCGCCGCCAGATAGTGCGGCAGCGCCGCCGCCTTCAGGCCGATCGGATCCTCGGGGTCCTGCACCACCTCGACGAGGTTTGCCGACCAGCCCTGCATGGCCTCCAGCGCCACCTTGTCGCTCACCAGCATCTCGCCGGCGATCCAGCCGAGCAGCGCCGCGCCGAACCAGACGAGGATCGGGAAGCGCGAGATCAGCTTCAGGATGAGCTGCGAGCCGAAGACGATGAGCGGGATGGTGAGCAACAGGCCGAAGATGAACAGCTCGGCATGGCCGCGCGCCGCGGCGGCAATGGCCACCACGTTGTCGAGGCTCATCACCGCGTCGGCGATGGCGATGGTGCGCACCGCCTTCCAGAGGCTGTCCGCGCTCTCGACATGATGGCCCTCGCCGCCCTCGTCGAGGACCAGCTTGATCGCGATCCAGAACAGCAGGACGGCACCGACCACCTTGAGGAAGGGCACGCCGAGCAGGAAGGACACCGCCAGGGCGAACAGGATGCGCAGGCCGACGGCCGCGCCGGCGCCGAGCAGGATGCCCCATTTGCGCTGCTTCTCCGGCAGCGAGCGGCACGCCAGCGCTATGACGACCGCGTTGTCGCCCGACAACAGCAGGTCGATCCAGATGATCTGGAGCAGGGACACCCAGAAGACGGGGCTTGTGAAATCCATCTTATCCTCTCTGATCGTCTAAGCCTTGATGCGTCGCGAGAGTTTCCTGTCCCCCGTCATGGGAAGAAAACTGGCATACCTTATTAAGTAGGCCAGCATTCTCCCCTCGAACTGAAGACGCCCGCGACGTGCGAGGCCGCGGGCGTCTACGGGGAGGGAATCCCGACGCTCTTACGAACCGTGCGAACCCGTCGAATGCGCGCTGCGCCGGCGCGACAGCGTCCATCCGATCGCCAGCACCAGTGCCGCGCCGACCGCGGCAGCGACGTACTCGACATTATGAACAACGCTCTCGCCGAGATATTCGAGCACCTTGACGTCCGACATGAACATCTCGCCCGCGACCCAGCCGAGCAGCGCCGCGCCGGCCCAGACCAGCACGGGGAAACGCGACAGCAGGCCCATGATCAGCGCCGCGCCGGCGATGATCATGGGAATGGAAATGACGAGGCCGATAACGATAAGCGCCCAGTTGCCGTCGGCCACGGCGGCGATGGCCACCACATTGTCGAGGCTCATCACCAGATCCGCCACGGCGATGGTGCCGACCGCGCGCCACAGGCTGTCATGAGCCGCGACGCCGCCATCTTCGGCTTCTTCCGGCAGCACCAGATCGACAGCGATGTACATCAGCGCCAGCGAACCCACGATGCGCAGCCAGGGCAGGCCGAGCAGCACCGCAATGATGGCGGTGAAGACGACACGCATGCCGACCGCGACGCCCGCGCCGAGGATCATGCCCGTGCGCCGCAGCCGGTCGGGCAGCGAACGGCAGGCCATGGCGATGACCACGGCGTTGTCGCCGGACAACAGCACGTTGATCCAGATGATTTTCAGCAGTGCCAGCCAGAAAAGCGGCTCAAGATAGCTCATTGTCGTTCCCTCACCGCCCGTCCGCGTGGACGGGACAAGAATATGGTTCGTTCGGCGTTGGCGCGCCGTGCTACGGTGAGGCAAGAGGAGGTGGCTCCGGCGGGCCCACTCCCGGGCGCTCTTGGCGCGCCATAACGGCATCCCCGCTGCGGGCCACTTCTCCGTGGCCGGACCCCCGCAGCGCCATGACAGCAACATACATAATAATTCATGGGGTGGCCAAGCCCGAATACCGAAATTTCCTGGCCGGATCGTGCTGCGGGCGCGCAGTTCTACGCTGCTGCGCAAAACGACAACGCCCCGCCGGCATGTACCGACGGGGCGTGACCTTAGCGGAGGAAGCCGCGAGAACTGTGGCGATCAGCCGACGATCTCGTTGCCCGCGAAGAACTGGGCGATCTCGATCTTGGCGTTGTCCAGGCTATCGGAGCCATGGGCCGAGTTCTCGCCGACCGAGAGGGCGAAATCCTTGCGGATGGTGCCTTCGGCGGCGTTGGCCGGGTTGGTCGCGCCCATCACGTCGCGGTACTTGGCGACGGCGTTCTCGCCTTCCAGCACCTGCACGACGATCGGCTCGGAGATCATGAAGTCCACGAGCTCGCCGAAGAAGGGACGCTCCTTGTGCACCGCGTAGAAGGTCTCGGCCTGGGCGCGGGTCAGCAGCATGCGCTTCTGCGCGACGATGCGCAGGCCCGCCTTCTCGATATAGGCGTTGATGGCGCCCGTGAGGTTACGCCGGGTGGCGTCGGGCTTGATGATCGAAAAAGTGCGCTCGAGCGCCATGGTCTCATTCCCTGGGACTGTGGGGGACGTTGGTTCGCAGCGGCTTATAGCGGCGCCTCCCGATCCGGACAAGATGAGGGAACGCGGCGTTCTCGACAGCGTTTGGACAGCTGTCCGGTGGAATCGTGCGACGTCGAAAGGGCTAGGTTGCGGAGCGTCGCGCAACGCGCCATCTGTTCGTCGACACGAGGCGGCCGACCGCCCGCAGGGATGACGAAGATGAAGAAGTGCCTGATCATTGCCTTGAGCGCGGCCGCTATCGTGGTTGGCCTGCTCACGCTTTCCTTCCTGCCGCCCGCCGACGCGACGACCAGCGCCGAAGAGCCGGCGGGCTACAAGACCTGCTTCATGGAACGCCGCGCCACCTTCACGGACGGCGCGCCGCGCATGATCAGGGAACGCCGCTGCGTATTCGCCGAATAAAAGTCGATCACGACTTCATGAACGCCCCTTGGAACTTTACCGCGAGCACGCACGTTAAGGGGACGTTAACGGATTGGATTGAGGCAAACACGTATGAACGAACGCGTATTGTTTCGTTCCGCCAGACGCGCGAGAAATAATCGCGACGCAGGCGAGTATGTGGCGGCCTCCGCGTCTCCTTCCGAAGTTGAGAGAGAAGTAATGACTGGTTAGAACGCCGGTGGCCCCGTCCACCGGGTGGTGGATGAGGTGCGGGCATGTTCAAGACCATTGTCATAAGCGCCGTTGCTGCAGCCATGGGCTTCACCGCCCTGTTCATCGGCGCGGCATCCGCCACTGGATATTTCAAGCGTCAGGTACCGGTCGCGACGGTGGAGATTCCGACTGAGGAAGTCGCCGGCGACTGCGTGACCCAGGGCCGCTGGCTGAGCGACGCGGGCCGCATGGTCCAGGTCGAACGCGCGGTCTGCTACTGACGCTGGCTTTTCGAGACTTGGCTCGCGGCATCCCCACTCCCCCAAGCCCCACGCGAGCCCTTAGCGCCCCGGCTCCTCCCCCAGGGAGCCGGGGCAACTTTTATCCGCCCGCCGGAAGATGAACATCGGCCAACGGCGCGTTCAGCCGCCGTTGCACTGGCGCGTGCAGGATAAGCGCGTTCCGGCAACGGAAGATCGCTCGACGCAGGCCGTTCCCGCCGACCCGGCACGCGCTCGAAAAAAAAGCCCCGGTCCTGTCCTCGCAGGGCCGGGGTTTATTTTGTCGCCGCAAGCACGGTCCGGTCCGGACCGTCGCCGTTTCTGGGCACCCGTCCGGATGCCGGAAAAGAACCGGGCGACGAAGCATCCTCCGCCGCCCGGTGCCTTCGATGCCGAACTCAGTCTTCGAGCAGCTTGGCCTTGAACAGCAGGCCGGCGATCAGCGCGCCGATCGGCGGAATCACGACGAAGAGCCAGAGCTGCTCCAGCGCCTTGCCGCCGACGAACAGCGCCGGGCCGATGCTGCGGGCCGGGTTGACCGACACGCCGGTGGCCGGAATGAACACGATGTGGATCAGCACCAGCGTCAGGCCGATGGCGAGGCCCGCGACCGGGGTGGTGCCGGCCTTGCTGGTCGCGCCGAGGATCACGACAAGGAACACGAAGGTGCCGATCAGCTCGGCAAGGATCGCGGTCGAGAGGCCGAAGTTGCGGCCATAGCCCTCGCCCCAGCCATTCTGGCCGAGGCCCGCGGTTGCGATATCGAAGCCGCCGATCTTGCCGGACATGATGAGGTAGAGCAGCGCCGCGCCGGCGATGCCGCCGAGCACCTGGAAGATGATGTAGCCGATGAGGTCGGCGAAGGAGAGACGTCCGGCCGCCCACACGCCGACGCTGACGGCGGGGTTGATGTGGCAGCCCGAGATCGGCCCGATGCCATAGGCCATCGCCGTTACCGACAGACCGAAGGCGAAGGCGACCGCCAGGAACCAGACCGGCGAGGCCTCGGCGAAGCCGGTCACGACGACCGAACCGCACCCGAAAAGCACCAGAACGGCGGTGCCGATGAATTCAGCGACATATTTCTTCATGCGCCTATTCCTTGTTCAATGACGCCCGAATTGGGATACGCCCCATAGGTACGTACCTCCGGCGAGGAGATGCCTCACGGCGATTCGGGTCAAGCCCTTGAGGGGCACGGATCGGCCTACCATTCACATGCGCGTGTGATGGCGGCCATCACGAGAGGGAATTGGCCAACGACATCCCGCCCGGGCAGCATGGCCCAATCAGTGTGCAGCGCCGCCCAGCGGCACCGGATCCCTGTCCCCGCGAGCCCAGCCATGACGCCCGACCAGCTCTTCGTCCGCCGCTACCGCGATCTCGCCGCCTACAACGCCTGGGCCAACCGGCGCCTTTACGCGGCGGTTGGCCGGCTCGGCGACGGCCAGTACCGGGCCGATCGCGGCGCCTTCTTCGGTTCGGTGCACGGCACGCTGAACCATCTGCTTGTGGGCGACCGGTTGTGGATGCGGCGGATCACTGGCACGGGCGACGAGCCGGCGCGCCTCGATACCATCCTGTTCCGGACATTGCCGGAGCTTGCCGAGGCACGGACCGCCGAGGATGCACGCATATCCGCCCATATGGACGGCCTCGACGCCGCCGCCCTCGCGGCGGAGCTGCATTACGCGAATGTGGCGGGTGCCCGCTTCGTCCAGCCGCTCGCCACCGTGCTCGACCATTTCTTCAATCACCAGACCCACCACCGGGGCCAGCTGCATTGCCTCGTCAGCGGTTTTCTCGGCAATGAGGGCGCGCCGTCGCTCGATCTCATCGCCTTCCAGCGCGAGAGCGGCCTCGCGCGGCCGGGCTAGGCGCCACAAAGGCTCCGCCAGGCGCCTTGAGCCCCGCCATCGCTCTTGCCGGGCGGGCGGCTGCACGGCACAAGACGCTCCATGATCGTATTCGAAGACATCTCGCTGCGCGTCGCCGGGCGACTGCTGATCGACCATGCCTCCGCCATCCTGCCCGAGGACGGGCGCGTGGGCCTCGTCGGCCGCAACGGCACCGGCAAGACGACGCTGTTCCGCGCCATCACCGGCGACATCGCGCTGGAGACCGGCGACATCCGCATTCCCGCCGGCGCGCGCATCGGCCAGGTCGCGCAGGAGGCCCCCGCCGGGCCGGAGAAGCTGATCGACGTCGTGCTTGCCGCCGACACCGAGCGCGCGCATCTGCTGAGGGAGCGCGAGGAGACGACGGACCCGGCCCGCATCGCCGAGATCGAGCTGCGCCTCGTCGATATCGACGCCCATGCGGCTCCCGCCCGCGCCGCCCGCATCCTCGCCGGCCTCGGCTTCGACGAAGCGGCGCAGCAGCGGCCCTGCTCGGAATTCTCCGGCGGCTGGCGCATGCGCGTGGCGCTCGCCGCCGTGCTCTTCGCCGAGCCGGACCTGCTGCTGCTCGACGAGCCGACGAACTATCTCGATCTCGAAGGCACGCTCTGGCTGCAGGATTACCTCGCCCGCTATCCCCGCACCGTGCTCATCGTCAGTCACGACCGCGAGCTGCTAAACGAATCCGTGCAGTTCATCCTGCATCTCGACCAGGGCAAGCTGTCGCTCTGGCGTGGCGGCTATGATTCCTTCGAGCGCCAGCGGGCCGAAAAGCAGGCGCTCGACCAGAAAGCGCGCCTCAAGCAGGAAGCCAAGCGCAAGCACATGGAGGCCTTCGTCGAGCGCTTCCGCGCCAAGGCATCCAAGGCGCGGCAGGCGCAATCGCGGCTGAAGGCGCTGGCGCGGCTCGCCCCGATCGCCGAGGCCGTCGGCGAGAGCGCGGCGGCGATCTCCATCCGCCACCCCGAGCGCATTCCCTCCCCGCCCATCCTCACCCTCGACGGCGTATCCGCCGGCTACGAGCCGGGGCGGCCGATCCTGCGCAACCTCACCCTGCGCATCGACCATGACGACCGCATCGCCCTGCTCGGGCCGAACGGCAACGGCAAGTCGACCTTCGCCAAGCTGATTTCCGGGCGCCTGGCGCCGCTCGGCGGCAAGATGGTCCAGGCGGCGGGCCTGGAGATCGCCTATCTCGCCCAGCACCAGCTCGACGAGCTCGTCGCCGGCGAGACGGTCTACGATCACGTGCGCCGGCTGATGCCGGAGACGCCCGAAGCCAAGGTACGATCGCGTGCCGCCGAGATGGGCTTTTCCGGCGCTACCGCCAACACCACCATTTCCGCGCTGTCCGGCGGCGAGAAGGCCCGGCTGCTGCTCGGCCTCGCGGCTTTCCACGGACCGCATCTGCTCATCCTCGACGAGCCGACCAATCATCTCGACATCGCCGCGCGTCAGGCGCTGATGGAAGCGATCAACGACTTTCCCGGCGCGGTTATCCTGATCAGCCACGACCGCTCGCTGCTCGACGCCAGCGCCGAACGCCTCTGGCTGGTCGCCGAGGGAACCGTGCGCCCCTATGACGGGGATCTCGACGAGTATCAGAAGCTCGTCGTCGGTCGCAGTGCATCGTCCCAGCGCAAGGAGGCGACGAGCTCGCGCGCAGACGAACGGCGGCAGGCCGCCGACCGGCGGGCGGAAACCGCTCCGCTGCGCAAGAAGATCAAGGAGATCGAGACCGCGATGGCCAAGCTGGAGCGGGGCATCGCCGTCTTCGACGAGAAGCTGGCCGACGAAGCGCTCTATGTGAAGAATCCGGCCGAAGCCCAGCGCCTCGCCCGCGAGCGCGCCGACGCCGCCCTGGCCCTGGCAAGGGCGGAAGAAGAGTGGCTGGAGCACTCGGCCGCGCTCGACGAGGCCATGGCTTCCTGAACGAAAGGCCCCGGGGGGAGCTCCCTGCCATCGGCCTCCACGCCCTGCCGCGGGCTCACCGCCTTTCGTAACGCGCCGCCGATTTTCGGCCACGCCGAGCCCGTTCGCCAATCCGTATCAGGATGGCTTCGGACGGGGTTCTCCATGTGCCGGCAAAGCGACCTCCCCGCACGCCCCGTCGAGCTGGGCGCCTTGCCTGTTGCACACGGCGATCAAAGGGGCAGGCAGGCGGAGCCCTCACCACGCGGGCGAGCCGGCGTTCGTCACGCTTCCACTTCAGCCACTCATTCGTTGGCACGAGCCTCGCCCCCGTGCGTCCACGGCTCACCCCTTCCCATCCGCATCGGCTCAAAAGCAAAAAGCCCCGGCACAAGGCCGGGGCTTTCCGTAGTCAGGATCTCGGAAGAGATCAGAAAGAACGCTTCGCCGAGAAGGTGATGCGGTTCTGGGTGGTCTCTTCGCTGTAGCCGACCGGCGGCAGGAAGAAGGCGTCCGTGCCCTTGTACTCAGCCGACAGGTAGTCGTACTGCAGGACGAGGGTCAGGCCCTTGACCGGGATCCAGCCGATGTTGGCGCCGACGTTGTAACCAACGAACTCAGCGCTGACGTCCGGGAAGATCTGGAAGGAGTCGGTCTGGGTGTAGCTGCCGACCACGCTGGTGAACACCGACGGGGTCCAGTAGTGCTGGAGAGCACCACCGACGTACCAGCCGGAGACCGTGTTGCCGAAGTAGTCAACGGTCGGGATCGCGCCCTTCAGGCCGAGGTAGCCCGGCGCGCCGTCGGCGTAAGCGCCTTCGACGTACAGGGTGGTGGTCTCAGCGAAGTCGAAGCGAACGCCGGCCAGAGCCGCCCAGCCGGAGCTGTCCGAACCGTAAACCGGCGCGCCGAACCAGGAGACGTCACCGATGTCGTGGTAAGCGCCCGACAGCTTGAAGGCGCCCCAGGTGCCTTCGTAAGCGATGTTGGCCACCACGTCCGGAACCTGCTGCCCGGAGTCGAGGGTGAAGTCGGGCAGGAAGTAGGTGCCGCCGAAGTCGCCGTCGCGAGCATAGCCGTCTTCGAGGGCGATGGTCGCCGAGAAGCCGTTGCCGAAGTCAGCGGTGTACGACACGAGCTGGGTGGTCGTATCCGAGTAGAAGTTACCCGGACGGATGCCGTACCAGAAGTCGCCGGCCCAGAAGTCGAAGGTCGACTGAGCGCGACCGAAGGTGAAGCCGGCGAACTGGATGTAGCCGTACTTCAGGTAGGCATCGCTGCCGCCGACGTCGTCGAAGCCGAAGGAGGTGCCGTCTTCGTTCTGGCCGTAGCCGAACGACTCACCAGCCTCGAAGCGGGCTTCGATGTACGAACGCAGGGTGCCGTACTCGGTCTGGGTGCGGGCGTCGAGCTGGATCGCCGCGCGGGTCGTGAAGTCGAACTGCCCGTCGGGATCGAGACGGCCACCGGCAACCGGCAGACCAGCGTAGCGATCCTTGACGTCCAGATCCGTCCAGTAGGTATCAGCGGTGACGTAACCGCCGACCTTGAGGCAGGTATCGGTGCCCGGAATGTAATAGAAGCCCGCGCCGTAGGTGGAGCAGATCTTCACGTATTCCGCAGCCTTCGCCTTCACAGGCAGATCGGCCGCCGCAGCAGTCCCGACCATAGCAAGCCCGGCAACCGAGCCGAGCAGCACATTCTTGATGACCGTCTTCACTTCATTCTCCCCCAAATTGGACCAATGTTGGGTTTTCAATTGTCAGGACCCCGCCGCGAAGCGCGGCATCCACAGTGATATTGTTTGAAACGCCCCGGCGGTGCAAAGCGAAAGTGGCCGGAAAGTGCCCTGGCTGACCATTCGGCATCGAAGTGTTGCCATCGAGACACAATTTTCACGACGGCCCGGCCGGCAGATGGCTCCCGCAGGGGCCATGGTGGAAAGCCTTGGTAAATCAAGGCTTAACAAAAGGCGTCAAACGCCGCCGAACGAGCCGCGCCGTTGAATTATGGCACGGCCTGCCGCCATCCCGCCGGATTCAACGCCGCTGCCAGCGCCCGTCCGGCCCTTGCTGCCAATAGGCCACCTCGTGCCCTCCGGCCCGCGCCTCGCGCCACGCGCCACGCGCCTGATCGATGGCGTCGGAATCGTTTCCGTCGAACAGATGAATCACCCGCTCATAGGGCGAGAGGTCCGGTATCGACGCGCTGTCGATCAGGAATCGGACCGCAGCCTCGTTCGGATTCGATTCGGAGGTGGTGAGGAGAATCGGCTGGCGAGCCGGTTCGGGCTGGCGATCGGTGCCGTGCGGCAGGAACGACGCCTCGTCATAGGTCCACAGCAGCTGGTCGAGCGCGTCGACCCGCTCGGAGGAGGTCGTCTGGACGGCGCAGCGCCAGCCGCGCTCCAGGCATTTCTCCAGAAGCTGCGGCAGCGCCGCCTCGAGCGGCCGGCTCTGCAGATGATAGAAGAACACTTCCGTCATGAAGGGCTTCGCTCATCCCTCTGCCGTTCGGCCTGCGGCAGACATTTCCACCGCAGGCGCCGGCACGTCACGATTCGTAGTGGCGCGCCACCAGGTGGTCGAGCAGGCGTACGCCCCAGCCCGCGCCCCAGCTCTTGTTGAACTCGTTCGCCGGCGAGGACATGCCCGTGCCGGCGATGTCGAGATGCGCCCACGGCACGTCGCCGACGAAGCGCTGCAGGAACTGCGCGGCGGTGATCGAGCCGCCGAATCGCCCGCCGGTGTTCTTCATGTCGGCGAACTTGGAATCGATCAGCTTGTCGTAGTCGGGCGAGAGCGGCAGGCGCCACACCTTCTCGCCCGTCGACAGGCCCGAATCGGTCAGCCGCTCGGAAAGCGCGTCATTGTTGGAGAACAGGCCGGCATGCTCGGTGCCGAGCGCGACCATGATCGCGCCGGTGAGCGTGGCGAGGTCGACCATGAACTGCGGCTTGAAGCGCTCCTTGGCGTACCAGAGCACGTCGCCGAGCACGAGGCGGCCCTCGGCGTCGGTGTTGATGATCTCGATCGTCTGCCCGGACATCGAGGTGACGATGTCGCCCGGCCGCTGCGCGTTGCCGTCGGGCATGTTCTCCACCAGGCCGATGAGGCCGACCGCGTTCACCTTCGCCTTGCGGCTCGCCAGCGCGTGCATCAGGCCGACGACGCAGGCCGCGCCCGCCATGTCGCCCTTCATGTCCTCCATGCCGGCCGCCGGCTTGATGGAGATGCCGCCGGTGTCGAACACCACGCCCTTGCCGATGAAGGCGACGGGCGCCTCGCCGGCCTTGCCGCCGTTCCAGCGCATCACCACGACGCGGCTCTCCTGCGCCGAGCCCTGGCCGACGCCGAGAAGCGCGCCCATGCCGAGCTTGCGCAGTTCCTTCTCGCCGAGCACCTCGACGTCCACGCCGACCTTGGCGAGGTCGCCGGTGCGCTTGGCGAATTCGGTCGGGGTCAGCACGTTGGCCGGCTCGTTCACCAGGTCGCGGGCGATGATCACGCCCTCGCCGGTGCCCTCGCGCTTCTTCCACGCGCGCTTCGCCGCCGCGTCGTCCTCTATATATAGAGTCGCCTTGGGCTTCGGCGTCGCCTCGTCGGCCTTCTTCTTGGTCTTGTAGCGATCGAAGGAATAGGCGCGCAGCCGCAGGCCCAGCGCCACTTCGGCCGCGGCCTCCGCCGGCACCTCGCCGCCGGGCAGCGCGAGCACCACGCCCACATCCTTCGCCGAGGCCGGCAGCCGGCCCATGATGGAACCGCCGATCTTCAGCCAGTCGAGCGACTTCAGCTCGGCCGCCTTGCCCACGCCCACCACGATGAGGCGCGAGGCGTCGAGCCCCGTCGGCGCCACGAGCTCGAGCACCTTGCCATTCTTGCCGGTGAAGCGGTCCGCCTTCGCGGCGCGCGACACCAGATCGCCGGCAGGCGCGAGCAGCGCCTCGACCGCCGGAGCGAAGGCGGGCCCCTCCCCTTCCGCCGGCTCGGCGGCGAGAAGCACGACGATCCCTTCCAGGGCGGTCGGGAGCTTGGCGAAACTGATCTTCACGTTATCGGGCATTTTCGCACCTTGAATGGCCTCGGCAGTCGATCCCTTCTCTTTAGCCGAATGCGGGCCGGGCGACGAGCCTTCCGGGGCGATCGCGACGATTAGGCCACGCTGCCCGATTTGCGCCCGATCGCGCGGGCAATTATTCATCGGGAGTGAAGACGGTCGCGCCGGGGCGGCGGACGTTTCGCAGATTCGGGAAGTCAGGGAACGCCGCTCGATGAACCGCCTGGACCGCTACGTGTTCCGATCGGCCGCCACGGCCTTTCTGGGAACGCTTCTGGTGCTGACCGCGATGATCTGGGTCACGCAGGCGCTGCGCGAGCTCGACATCATGACCACGCAGGGCCAGACCATCCTGGCCTTCGTCTTCATCACCAGCCTCGCCTTGCCCGCGCTCATCCTCGGCCTCGCGCCGGCGGCGCTGTTCATGGCGGTCGCGCACACGCTCTTCCGCATGAACAGCGATTCCGAGATCGTCGTGGCGAGCGCGGCGGGCATCTCGACGTGGCGCTTCCTGCGTCCGCTGGTGATTCTCGCGCTCATCGTGGCGACGTGCTGCGCGGCGCTCTCGCTCGAGCTGGTGCCGGCGGCGCTGCGCCAGTTCCGGTTCGAGATCTCGCGCGTGCGGGCGGACGTGGTGGCGTTCATCGCCCAGCCCGGCCGCTTCACCACGCTGGCGCAGGGCATGGTGTTCCATGTGCGCGAGCGCAACGCGAACGGCGTGCTCGGCGGCATCTTCATCAACGACGCGCGCGATCCCAATCAGGTCAACACCTACCTCGCCGAGCGCGGGCAGGTGGTCGACAGCGCCGAGGGCACCTTCCTGGTGCTGGAGGACGGCGCCATCCACCGCCGCACGACCGGCAAGCCGGACAGCAACGTGGTGGAATTCCAGCGCTACGCCTTCGACCTCTCCCCCTTCACCTCGAACGGGGAAGCCACGGTCTACCGCGCGCCGGAGCGCTCCTTCCGCGACCTGCTGAATCCCAGTTCGCAGGACGTCGCCTTCCTTCTGGAAGCCGGACGCTTCACCGAGGAGATCCACCGAAGGCTGTCATTGCCGCTCTATGTGCTC
Organism: Ancylobacter moscoviensis; assembly: GCF_007559435.1. Taxonomy (GTDB): domain Bacteria; phylum Pseudomonadota; class Alphaproteobacteria; order Rhizobiales; family Xanthobacteraceae; genus Ancylobacter; species Ancylobacter moscoviensis. Next base: position 164,850 of record NZ_VMBP01000003.1, read on the forward strand.
GCCTTCTTCGGCATCGCCTGCGCGGCCCTGGCGGAACCACGCACCACGCGCGAGGGCCGCGGCCTGGCGCTGGCGGCGACGGCCCCCTTCATCATCACCTTGCAGGTGACAAGCTTCGGCCTCATCAATCAGGTGCGCAGCAATCCCGATCTCATACCATTCGTGTATATCGTGCCGATCGTCTTCATCGTGGGCTCCCTGCTCTCGCTCAGCGGCCGCTTCAAGCCGCGCATGCCGGAAGCGATTCGGCGCCGGGTGGACCGGCTCGCGCAGCGCGTGGTGCGCGCTACCGTGAACTAGGACCTTACATGACGCGACACGACGACATCGTCCGGGACAGCAGCGGAGCCGCCTCGTGATCGGGCGCACGCTCGGGGTTTATTTCGGCCGGCGATTCCTCTCCTCGGTTCTCGGCATCTTCGTCGGGTGCGCGGGGCTGATCATGCTCATCGACCTGCTGGAGCTGTCGCGGCGCGTGGGCGAGCGCGACGTCGATTTCGGCACGCTGGCTCTGCTGGTGTTCTACCGGATGCCGTTCTTCACCGAGCAGCTCCTGCCCTTTGCCGTGCTCTTTGGTGCCATCGGCACCTTCCTCACGCTGTCACGGCGGCTGGAACTGGTGGTGGCCCGCGCGGCGGGCATCTCGGCGTGGCAGTTCATCGCACCCGCCTGCCTGCTCGCCGTGCTGCTCGGCGTGTTCTCGACGACCGTCTACAATCCCGCCTCGGCCGAGTTCAAGGACCGCGCCAGCCGGATGGAGGCGGAGATCTTCAACCGGCAGACCGGCCTGTTCTCCACGACCACCGGCGGCTTCTGGATGCGCCAGCAGAGCGTGGACGGGCAGGCGATCATCCAGGCGGCGGCCACCGGCAATGGCGGGCGCGAGCTCACCGGCGTCAACGTCTTCCTGTTCGACGATCACGACAAGCTCATCGAGCGCATCGAGGCGCGTCGGGCTGTCCTCGATGTCGGTGCATGGCGGCTGGAAAATGCGCGCGTCTTAACTCCTGGAATAGGGTTGCAGGAGTATGAGGTCTACATGCTCGCCACCAACCTCACGCCGAATCAGGTCCAGGAAACGCTGCAAAGCGATACCGTTCCGTTCTGGGACCTGCCGGCCGCGATCGACGCGGCAACCCGCGTCGGGTTCGGCGCGGAGCGTTACCGGCTGCAATATCAGAGCCTGCTGGCGCGGCCTATGCTGCTGCTCGCGATGGTGCTTATTGCCGCCTCGGTAAGCCTGCGCGTTTTCCGGTTCGGCGGGATCGGGCAGACGATTCTCGGTGGCGTCACCGCCGGCTTTCTGCTTTATGTGTCTACCAAGCTCGCCGAGGACCTTGGCGAGGCCGGGATTGTGCATCCCGTTATTGCAGCGTGGTTTCCAGCGGTCGTTGGGGCACTGATGGGAGTTCTCATCCTGCTTCACCGGGAGGACGGATGAAGGTCGGCAGCGTGATCGCCGGCCAGGCAGAAACGGTGGGCAAGCGGCATCGCCGCCGACTCAACGCTTCTGCCTGTTGGCTGCTCTTCGCGGTAACTTCCGCTACGCTGGTCGCGTTTGGACCGGCGTCGACGGCTTTTGCCCAAAATCCAGGAACTTCGCCTCTCGCGGCGGGAATCGTCGGCAATCGCCAGACGGACCCGAACGCCAAGATGCTCGTGACGGCGGACCAGCTGGTCTACGACAACACGCGCAACGAGGTGATCGCGGAAGGCAACGTCCAGATCTATTACGACGGCGCCGTCCTCGAGGCGAAGCGCGTCGTCTATGACCGCAACAGCAACCGCCTGCGCGCGGAAGGTGGCGTCCGTCTCAAGGACAAGGACGGCACCGTCATCGCCGCCGACAATCTCGACCTGTCGCAGGACTTCACCGACGGCTTCGTGAACTCGCTGCGCATCGACACGGCCGAGGACATGCATTTCGTCGCCGCGCGCGCCGACCGCTCCGGCGGCGACACGACGGTGCTGACCAGCGGCGCCTACACGCCGTGCGAACCCTGTAAGGAAAAGCCTGAGAAGCCGCCGTTCTGGCAGGTGAAGGCCGCCAAGATCATCCACAAAGAAAAAGAACAGATGATCTATTTCGAGGACGCCCGGTTCGAGTTCCTGGGCGTTCCGATCGCGTGGGCTCCCTATATGGAGATGCCGGATCCGACGGTGAAGCGGAAATCGGGCTTCCTGATCCCGACCTTCATCCACACGTCGGAAATCGGCTACGGCGCCTCGATCCCGTATTTCTGGAACATCGCGCCCAACATGGACGTGACGTTCTCGCCGCTCATCGTTTCCAAGCAGGGCGTGATGCTCGAAGGCGAGTTCCGCCACCGGCTGGAGACGGGCAGCTACAGCATCCGCGCGGCCGGCATCGAGCAGCAGGACAAGGACGAGTTCTTCGGTCAGCCCGGCTATCGCGACCAGCGCGGCATGGTCGAGACGCACGGCCGCTTCAACATCAACGAGAACTGGTACTGGGGCTGGGACGGCTGGCTGACGTCGGACGAGACCTTCCTGCAGGACTACAAGCTCATCGGCGAAAACGTCCGCGAGGTCACCTCGCAGCTCTACCTCGTGGGCCAGGGCGATCGCAGCTATTTCGACGCGCGGGCGATGTATTTCACCGGGCTGACTTCCTATGACATCCAGGATCAGCAGCCGGTCATCCACCCGGTGATCGACTACAGCAAGACGCTGGGCGAGTCGGTCTTCGGCGGCCAGTTCAGCTATGACGTCAACTTCACCAGCCTGACGCGCAACGAGATCGACCTGCGCGCCACCTCGGCGGCCTTCGCGCCGACTTTTCCGACGCTCTATGACGGCCCCACCAACCAGTGCGACCTCACCAAGGTCGGCATAGATCCGGCCAAGCAGCGTGAAGACTGCCTGATGCGCGGCATGGCCGGCACCTACACCCGCCTGTCCGGCGTGGTGGACTGGCGCCGGACCGTCATCGACTCGGCCGGCCAGATGTGGACGCCGTTCTTCAACATGCAGCTCGACGTCGCGTCGGTGCAGACCGAGGCCGAAGACTATCCGTGGCTGCCCAGCGGCGACGAGTCGCTCGTGCGTGCCATGCCGGCCGTCGGCCTCGAATACCGCTATCCGTTCATCGCGACGCAGAGCTGGGGAACCCAGACGATCGAGCCCATCGCCCAGGTCATCATCCGCCCGGACGAGAGCGATATCGGCAAGTTCCCGAACGAAGACGCGCAGAGCCTGATCTTCGACGACACTAACCTGTTCGAGATCAACAAATATTCCGGCTATGACCGCGTCGAGGGCGGCGGGCGCGCCAATGTCGGCGTGCAGTATACCGCCAACTTCAACGACGGCAGCCAGATCAACGCGCTGTTCGGCCAGTCCTACCAGCTCTTCGGCAAGAACTCGTACGCCTATGAGGACATGGCGAACACGGGCGCCGAGTCGGGCCTGCAGGACGACGCGTCCGACTATGTCGCGCGCCTCTACTATCAGCCGACCAAGGACTTCTCGGTCATCAACCGCTTCCGTTTCGACCGCGACGACTGGTCGGTCCAGCGCTACGAGGTCGAGGGGCGCGCCCAGCTCTTCAACAAGCTGTCGGTCTCCGCCCTGTACGGCCTGTACACGGCCCAGCCCGAGCTCGGCTATTACGAGGAGCGCGAAGGCATTCTCGGTACCGGCACGCTCAAGCTGAACGAGAACTGGAGCATCCGGGCTGCGGCGCGCTACAACCTCAACCTCGACGAGGTCGACTACACGCTGTTCGGCATCTCCTATATCGACGAATGCTTCGGTCTGGCGCTCAGCTACCGCTCGGACTACACCGAGAGCGGCAACCGCCAGCGGGTCGATACGGTCCTCGTGACGATCACCCTCAAGACGCTGGGCGAAGTCGGCTTCCAGACGGATGTCGGATCGGGCTTCGGATCATCGAGCGACAACTGACGGTAAGCGTCGCATTGACGCCACATCCGCCGATCAGAACAGCGTCGATTGCGGGATCGTTCGCCTGACGGCGGACCGGAGGAGAGCGGAACGGAAATGCTCGGACGTGCTTGGAAGCGGGATAGCCGGCCGGACGGCCGGCGTCGGGTGGGTAGCGGGCTCGCCCGGGCACTTGTTGCCGGCTTCGTGGCCTTCGGTGCCGCCACCGCCCTGCCGGCCATGGCCCAGGCCCAGCAGATCCTCGTCATGGTGCAGGGCCAGCCGATCACCAATTTCGACGTCGCGCAGCGCGCCAAGCTGACCCAGCTCACCGAGCGCCGCAACCTCTCCCAGAAGGAAGCGCTCGAGGACCTGATCGACGAGCGGCTCAAGATCATCACCGCCGAGCGCTACGGTATCGTCGCCGATCAGGAAGAGCTGAACCGCATGTTCGCCCGCATGGCGAGCCGTTCCGGCCGCACGGCCGACCAGCTCACCCAGGCGCTCGCCCAGTCCGGCCTCGACGCCCGCATGCTGAAGACCAAGATGCGGGCGGACTATGTGTGGAACAACTATGTGCGCGGCCGTTTCTCCTCGGCCGCCACGGTGCGTGATTCCGACGTGTTCGCCGCCCTTCAGACCAAGGGCGAGGACCTCACCCGCGCCCAGCGCACCACCGAATACACCATCCGCCAGGTCGTCCTCGTCGTCGGCCGCACGGCCAATCCGGCGGAACGTTCGCGGCGCCTCGGCGAGGCCAACAGCCTGCGCAAGACCTTCAACGATTGCGAAGGCAGCGTCGACCGGGTGCGCGGCATGCGCGAGACCGTGGTGCGCGATCCGGTGATCCGCACCAGCGCCGACATGAGCGCTCCCGTGCGCAAGCTCATGGACGAGACGCCGGTCGGCCAGCTCACGCCGCCGGAAGTCACCCGCGCCGGCATCGAGATGGTCGCCATCTGTGCCCGCCGCGAGGTCGTCGGCGAGAGCGCCCAGAAGCGCGAAGTGCGCGCGGAGCTGGAGAACAAGCAGTTCGAGGCGGTCTCCAAGCGCCTGCTCCAGGACGCGCGCAAGTCCGCCATGATCCAGTATCGCCGCTGATACGGTCATGACGCGCGCTTTCTCGCCCGCCCTGGCCCTCTCGGCGGGCGAGCCTGCCGGCATCGGCCCCGATGTCGCCCTCGCCGCCTGGCTGCGGCGGGAAGAGCACCAGCTTCCGCCCTTCTTCATCACCGGCGATGCCGAGCTGCTGCGCGCCCGCGCCGCCCATCTCGGCCTTGCCGTGCCGGTCGTCGCGTGCGCTCCCGAAGACGCGGCCGCGCACTTCGCCACTGCCCTGCCCGTCGTCCCCACCGGTCCCGCCACGACGGCGGCGCCCGGTCGCCCGGATGCGTCGAGCGCGCCGGCCGCGCGTGCGGCGATCGATACGGCCGTGGGGCTCGTCCAGGCGGGACGTGCCGCCGCCATCGTCACCAATCCCATCTCCAAGGCGGTGCTCTACGCCGCCGGCTTCTCCTTTCCCGGCCACACCGAGTACCTCGCCTATCTCTCTGGCGATCCTGCCCCCCGGCCGGTCATGATGATCTGGTCGCCGGAACTCGCCGTGGTGCCGGCCACCATTCATGTGCCGCTCGCCGAGGTGCCCCACCTGTTCTCGCGCGAGTTGCTGATCGAAACCGCGCGCATCACCGCCCGCGACCTGACCCGCCGCTTCGGCATCGCCGCCCCGCGGCTTGCGATCTGCGGGCTCAATCCGCATGCCGGTGAGGAAGGCACGCTCGGGCTGGAGGACGAGATCGTCACGCGCCCGGCCGTCGAGGCCCTGCGCCAGGAAGGCATCGACGCGCGCGGCCCGCTTCCGGCCGACACGCTGTTCCATGCCGCCGCCCGCAAGACCTACGACGTCGCCATCGGCGCCTATCACGATCAGGTGCTGGCGCCGGTGAAGGCCCTCGCCTTCGACCGCGCGGTGAACGTGACGCTGGGCCTGCCCTTCGTGCGGACCTCGCCCGATCACGGGACGGCGTTCGACATCGCCGGCACCGGCCGCGCCGATCCGTCCAGCCTGATCGAGGCGCTGCGGCTCGCGCGCCGGCTCGCCGACCGCGACAGGGCCGCCGCCTCCGCCGCCCGCCTTCCGGCCTGAGCGGGCGCGGCGCTCATGAGCATCGACGACCTGCCTCCGCTGCGCGAGGTCATCCGGGAGCACGGGCTCTCGGCGCTGAAGTCGCTTGGCCAGAATTTCCTGCTCGACCTCAACCTCACCTCGAAGATCGCCCGCACTGCCGGCCGGCTGGAAGACGTGACGGTCGTCGAGGTGGGCCCCGGTCCGGGCGGCCTCACCCGCGCCATCCTCGCTCTCGGCGCCCGCAAGGTCGTCGCCATCGAGCGCGACCGGCGCTGCGTGGCCGCGCTGGCCGACGTGGCCGTCCGCTATCCCGACCGGCTGGAGATCGTCGAGGGCGATGCGCTGGAGGCCGATTACCGCGCCCTGGTGCCGGCGGAAGGGCGGGCCTGCGTCATCGCCAACCTGCCCTACAACGTCGCCACGCCGCTGCTCATCGGCTGGCTCTCCGCCGATCCGTGGCCGCCATGGTACGAGAGCCTGACCTTGATGTTCCAGCGCGAGGTCGCCGAGCGCATCGTGGCCGCGCCGGGCACCAATCATTACGGGCGGCTGGCCATCCTCACCGGCTGGCGGGCGGAAGCGCGCATCGCCTTCGACGTGCCAGCTTCCGCCTTCGTGCCGCCGCCCAAGGTCACCTCCTCCGTCGTGCACATCGTGCCCCGCCCGCATCCCCTGCCCTGCGACCTGCGGGCTCTGGAGCGGGTGACGGAAGCCGCCTTCGGCCAGCGCCGCAAGATGCTGCGCCAGAGCCTGAAGAGCCTCGGCGTCGATGTCAGGGATCTGCTGGGCGCCGCCGGCATCGAGCCGACCGAGCGGGCCGAGCGCGTGCCGGTGGAAGGCTTCGTCGCGCTGGCGAATGCCTGGGTGGCGCTGCGCAAGGGCAGCGCCACCGATGGCAACGTCGGCGGCCCTCAGGACGTCAGCGTCGCCAGTTCCTGATCGAGCCGCTCGACGATCGGCGGCAGGCCGAGCTGGCGTTCGCGGCGCAGGCGCTCGGCGGCAAGGATCGCCTTGAGATTGATGAAGGTCGTGTTGAGATCCTCGTTGACCAGCACGTAGTCGTATTCGCGCCAGTGGGCGATCTCGGTGCGGGCGTTCTTCAGGCGCTTCTCGATGACGCCGGAGGCATCCTCCGCCCGCCGCTCCAGCCGCATCTTCAGCTCGTTGGCCGATGGCGGCAGGATGAACACGCCGACGATATCCGCCCGCATGTTCTCGTAGAGCTGCAGCGTGCCCTGATAGTCGATGTCGAACAGCACATCCTTGCCGGCGGCCAGCGCGTTCTCCACCGGCTCGCGCGGCGTGCCATAGAAATTGCCGTGCACCTCCGCCGATTCCAGCAGGTCGCCGGTCTCGCGCAGCCTCTCGAAGCGCTCGCGCTTGATGAAATGGTAGTGGATGCCCTCCACCTCGCTCGGACGCCGCTCGCGCGTCGTCACCGAGACCGAGAGATGTATCTCGGGATGCTCCTTCAGCAGGAGCTGCGCCAGCGTCGACTTGCCCGCACCCGAGGGCGAGGACAGCACCAGCATCAGGCCGCGGCGGACGACGGAAATCTGGGAAGGGCTGGTCATGCGCCTCACTCGATGTTCTGGACCTGCTCGCGGAACTGCTCGACCAGCCCCTTCAGCTCCAGCCCGATGGCGGTCAGCGACACGTCGTTGGCCTTGGAGCAGAGCGTGTTGGTCTCGCGATTGAATTCCTGCGCGAGGAAATCCAGCCGTCGCCCGACCGCGCCGCCCTCGCCCAGCATGGCGCGCGCGGCGGCGACGTGGGCGACCAGCCGGTCGAGCTCCTCGCGCACGTCGACCTTGGAGGCGAGCAGCAGCGCTTCCTGATGCAGCCGGTCGGGATCGAAATTCGGGTTGGTGCCGATCAGCGTCCGCACCTGCTCGGCCAGCTTGGCGCGGATCGCCTCGGGCTGGCGGGCGGGGTTGGCCTCCGCCGCCGCGGTGAGCGCGGCGATGCCGTCCAGCCGCTCGTTCAGCACGATGCCCAGCGCGGCGCCTTCCTGCGCGCGCATGGCCGCGAGGTCGGCCAGGGCCTGTTCGAAACCGGTGACGACCGCCGCCTCGGCGGCGCGGCGTTCGGCCTCGCTTTCCTCGGCCTCGGTGATCTCCATCACACCCTTGAGGCCGAGCAGGCTCTCCAGCCGTACCGGCGGCGCGTCGAGGTCGGCGGCGATGCGGCGCACCGAGAGCGCCACGGCACGCAGCACGTCCTCGTTGACGCGCACGCTGACGTCCGGGTCGGTCCGCGCGAGGGAGAGATTGGCGTTGACGTTGCCGCGGGCGAGCACGCGCGAGGCGATCTGCTTGAGGCCGGGCTCCAGACCTTCCCAGCCGCCCGGCAGCCGCAGCCGGACGTCGAGCCCCTTGCCGTTGACCGATTTCAGTTCCCAGGCCCAGCTCCACGCACCGCTCGTTCCCTGCGTGCGTGCGAAGCCCGTCATGCTGGCCAGCGCCATAAAGTCCCCCCTGCCCCGCCCCTCGCGGCGGGCGGAACATAACGGCGGGCGGCGCCGGCCTCAAGCCGGCGCACACCCGCGAGATCGGCTCAGTCGATGGCAGTCGCGCCGGTGGTGCCGGAGGTTCCGGCGGGCTGGGCGGCCGGGTCGATCTTGCGGTCACGCTCGATCTGCCGCCAGCGCGCGACGTTGCGGTTGTGCTGCTCCAGCGTCTCGGCGAAGGCATGGCCGCCCGAGCCGTCGGCAACGAAGTAGACGTTCTTGGTTTTCGCCGGCTTGGCGGTCGCCTCCAGCGAGGCGCGGCCGGGATTGCCGATCGGCCCCGGCGGCAGCGCGGGAATGGTGTAGGTGTTGAACGGCGTCGGCGTGGAGATGTCGGTGCGCGTCAGCGGGCGCTCCAGCCGGCCCTTGCCGCGCACCAGACCGTAGATGATGGTCGGGTCGGACTGCAGGCGCATCTTCTTGTTCAGACGGTTGAGGAACACGGCCGCCACCTGCGGGCGCTCCTCCGCCACGCCGGTCTCCTTCTCGACGATGGAGGCGAGGATGACCAGTTCCTCCGGCGTCTTCAGCGGCAGGTCGGGATCGCGCTTGGCCCAGACCTCCTTGAGCGTGGCGTCCTGCGTGCGCATCATCCGGCGCAGCAGGTCCTCGCGCGTCGTGCCCCGGGTGATCTTGTAGGTGTCGGGCATCAGGCTGCCCTCGCGCGGCACCTGGCGGATGGCACCGGCGAGCTCCGCCACCTCGGTCAGCCGCTCGACGATCTGGTCGCTGGTCAGCCCCTCGGGGATCGTGACGGTGTATTCGATCACCTTGCCGGAGACGAGGGTGCCCAGCGCCTGCTGGATCGAGGCGCCCCTGGCGAAGGCATATTCGCCCGCCTTCAGCTTGCCCGAGGCACGGGTGCCGACGGCCGCGCCGACGAAGACCCACTTGTCGTCGATCACGCCCTGCTTCACCAGCAGGTCGGCGATGTCCATCACCCCGTAGTCGTTGGGCACGACCACCGCCTTGTCCTCGGCCAGCGGGCCCGGCGCGTAGTAGCGCGACTTGCCGTACCACAGCGCGCCGCCGCCCAGTACGATGGCGATGAGCAGCAGCGTGAAGAAGGCACTGCCCGCCACGATCACCGGATGGTGCGCATGGCGCGAGGTGCGCCGCTTCTCCGCCGGCTTGGCCGGAGGGGGCGCACTGGCAGGGGTCGGTGTCGGGGGAATCTGATCGGTCACTGAGTGCCTCGCCTGGGGTGCCTCACCTGAGGCTCATCACCTGGCGTCCGCGAGCCGCGCAACGCAGAGGCAGACTACCCCAAAAAATGGCGAAAGCGGGAACTCTGCCGCCCGGGGAAGCTGCGCTTTCCCCGGTATCGTGAACGCCGCGCGATCAGTTCGCGTAGCGCTTGAAGACCAGCGAGGCATTGGTACCGCCGAAGCCGAAGGAATTCGACAGCGCGTACTCGACCGGCCGCTTGCGCGCCTTGTGCGGCACGAGGTCGATCGGCGTCTCGACCGACGGATTGTCGAGATTGATGGTCGGCGGAACGATCTGGTCGCGAATCGCCAGCAGCGAGAAGATCGCCTCGATGGCGCCGGCCGCGCCGAGCAGATGCCCGGTCGCCGACTTGGTCGACGACATCGAGGCCGTCGCGGTCGCGTTGCCGAGCAGGCGCTGCACCGCTGCCAGCTCGATCTCGTCGGCCATGGTCGAGGTGCCGTGCGCGTTGATGTAGTCGATCTCGGACGCCGTGATGGCGGCCCGCTTCAGCGCCGCCTGCATGCTGCGATAGGCGCCGTCGCCGTCCTCGGAAGGAGCGGTGATGTGGAAGGCGTCGCCCGACATGCCGTAGCCGACGATCTCGCCATAGATCTTGGCGCTGCGGGCCAGCGCGTGCTCGAGCGCCTCGACCACGACCACGCCGGCGCCCTCGCCCATGACGAAGCCGTCGCGATCCCGGTCATAGGGGCGCGAGGCCTTCTCGGGCGTGTCGTTGAAACCTGTGGACAGCGCGCGGCAGGCGGCGAAGCCGGCGATGCCGATACGGCTGATCGGCGATTCGGTGCCGCCGGCCACCATCACCTCGGCATCGCCGAGCGCGACGAGGCGGGCGGCGTCGCCGATCGCGTGCGCGCCGGTCGAGCAGGCGGTGACCACCGCGTGATTCGGCCCCTTGAGGCCGTGCGCGATCGACACGTAGCCGCCGGCGAGGTTGATCAGCCGGCCGGGAATGAAGAAGGGGGAGACCCGGCGCGGACCGCGCTCCTGCAGCAGAAGGCTGGTCTCGGCGATACCCTGCAGGCCACCGATGCCGGAGCCGATCAGCACGCCGGAAGTGATCTGCTCCTCATAGGTCGAGGGGTGCCACCTGGCGTCGTCGAGCGCCTGCGTGGCCGCCGCCATCGCGTAAACGATGAAGTCGTCGACCTTGCGCTGTTCCTTCGGCTCCATCCACTGATCGGGATTGAACGTGCCGTCGCTGCCGTCCCCGCGCGGGACCGAGCAGGCGATCTGGCATGGCAGGTCGCTCACCTCGAAAGTGTCGATGCGGCGTGCGCCGCTCTTGCTTTCGAGAATACGCTCCCAGGTGGTGTCCACGCCGCAGCCGAGCGGCGTCACCATGCCGAGGCCGGTAACGACGACGCGCCTCATCCGATGTCTCCGGAGAACTCTCAAACATAGGCGCCGCGACGGAGAAGCCGCCGCAGCGCGCCGAACGGCCTCAGGCCGCGTTCTTTTCCAGGAACTTGATCGCGTCGCCGACGGTCAGGATCGTCTCGGCGGCGTCGTCCGGGATCTCGCAGTTGAAGGCTTCTTCAAAGGCCATGACCAGCTCGACCGTATCGAGGCTGTCGGCGCCGAGGTCGTCGATGAAGCTCGCATTCTCGGTAACCTTCTCGGGCTCCACGCCCAGATGCTCGGCTACAATCTTCTTCACGCGCTCGGCAATATCGCTCATCGGTTCACCCTCGTCCGTATCCGGAGGTTGCTACGTTGTTCCATCTGGCCCCCGCGCGAACGCGGTTTTGGCGGCCTGTTTTCTGCCCCGAGTTACAGGAAGTGACCGGACTTGTCCGCTTTGGGATCGCGGTGTCCACCCCTGTGAGCCGAGGCGGTCGTTAGCACACTTCAACCGGCAAAACCAGCACCGTAAAGCACTGGTTAACGCCGGTCTCCGCGGGCTGAATCAGATCATCGCCATCCCGCCGTTCACGTGCAGCGTCTGGCCCGTGACATAGGCGGCCTCGCTCGAGGCAAGGTAGACGGCGGCCGCCGCGATGTCCTCGGGCGTGCCGAGGCGCGCGGCCGGGACGGCGGAGAGAATCGCGTCCTTCTGCTTGTCGTTCAGCACGTCGGTCATCGGCGTGGCGATGAAGCCCGGCGCGATGCAGTTCACCGTCACGCCGCGCGCCGCCACTTCCTTGGCGAGCGCCTTGGACATGCCGATCATGCCGGCCTTGGCGGCCGCGTAATTGCCCTGCCCGGCATTGCCGGTCACGCCCACCACCGAGGTGATGCCGATGATGCGGCCGGTGCGGCGGCGCATCATGGAACGGGCGGCGGCGCGGGTCAGGCGGAAGCCGGCGGTCAGGTTCACCGCGATCACCGTGTCCCACATCTCGTCGGTGAGGCGCACGAACAGGCCGTCACGGGTGATGCCGGCGTTGTTGACCAGGATGTCGAGCTCGCCCAGCGCCTCCTCGGCCTGCGGGACCAGCTGCTCCACCTGCTCGGTATTGGAGAGATCGCAGGGCAGCACATGGGTGCGCTCGCCGAGTTCGGCGGCGAGCTTCTCCAGCACCTCGCGGCGCGTGCCGGAGAGCGCGACGGTGGCGCCCTGCGCGTGCAGCGCCTTGGCGATCGCCCCGCCGATGCCGCCGGTCGCGCCGGTGACGAGGGCGGTCTTGCCAGTCAGATCGAACACGGAAATCTCCTGAAATCTCTCAAGCCGGGTGCTTCACGCTTCCGCCGGGACGGCGGCGAAGGCGGCGACGTCCTCGGGCGTGCCGACATTCGCGGCGGCAACCTGGCGGGCGATGCGCTTGGTGAGGCCGGACAGCACCTTGCCGGTGCCGACCTCGACGAGACGGGTCACGCCCTGCTCCGCCATGAAGGCGACGGATTCGCGCCAGCGCACCGTGCTCGTCACCTGCTTCACCAGCAGCGCGCGGATGGTGTCGGGATCGCTCACCGGCGCGGCGGTCACGTTGGCGACGAGCGCCACCTTCGGCGCGCGCACCTCGACGCCGGCCAGCGCCGCGCGCATGGCGTCGGCGGCGGAGGCGATCAGGCTGCAATGGAAGGGCGCGGACACCGTGAGCAGGATCGCGCGCGAGGCGCCTTCCCGCTTGGCGATCTCGCAGGCGCGCTCGACCGCCGCCGCATTGCCGGAAACCACGACCTGGCCCGGCGCATTGTCGTTGGCGATGTCGCAGACATCGCCCTGCGCCGCCTCGGCGGCCACCGCGGCCACCTTGTCGAAGTCGAGGCCGAGAATGGCGGCCATCGCGCCGGTGCCCACCGGCGTCGCCGCCTGCATGGCGGTGCCGCGCAGGCGCAGCAGGCGGGCGGTGTCGGCGATCGAGATCGAACCGGCGGCGGCCAGAGCCGAATATTCGCCCAGCGAATGGCCGGCCACGAAGGCCGCGTCGCGCGCGAGGTCGAGACCCGCCTCGCTCTCCAGCACGCGCAGCGCGGCGAGCGAGGCCGCCATCAGCGCCGGCTGGGTGTTGGCGGTCAGCGTCAGCCTCTCGATCGGCCCGTCCCACATGACGGAGGACAGCTTCTCGCCGAGAGCCTCGTCCACTTCGTCGAACACGGCCCGGGCCGCGGCGAAGTTCTCGGCGAGGGCCTTGCCCATGCCGACGACCTGGCTGCCCTGGCCGGGAAATACGTAGGCGCTGCTCATGACGTCGCGTGGTCCATTCGTTAGAATTGGCGCGGGCAGGAACACTGACCAGCGCGCCGTGTCAAGTTCGGCACCCTTCCGCTGCGCCGCGCAAGGGCCGTGCGCCTTGATTTCCGGTGCATTTCGCGTATAAGCGCGCCCACTGTCGGTCCCGGCCGGGGGCTGAACGGACGGTTGCGCGCGTCGATTTCCCTATAGGGGAAGCGGCCGGCGCGGCAGGAGACTCAAGGGTCTTCGTCGTCCCGTGTCCCCGCCTTCGAGATATTTCGAGCCTTTCCGGGGCTCGAAGGGCTCGGCGTCGGGACGATGGCCGCAATAGTGCGGAACATTAGGAAAGGCACGAGACATGGCTCTCTACGAGCATGTGTTCCTCGCGCGCCAGGACGTGACGGCGCAGCAGGTCGAGGAACTCACCGCCCGCTTCAAGGGCGTTATCGAGGCGAATGGCGGCTCGGTCCAGAAGACCGAGTACTGGGGCGTGAAGACCCTCACCTATCGCATCCGCAAGAACCGCAAGGCGCACTTCTCGCTGCTCAACATCGACGCCCCGGCCGCTGCCGTGGCCGAGATGGAGCGCCAGATGCGCATCGACGAGGACATCCTCCGCTTCCTGACGATCCGCGTCGAGGAGCTCGAGGAAGGCCAGTCGGTCATGCTGCAGAAGCGCGACCGCGACGATCGCGGCGAGCGCGGCTTCGGTGATCGCGGCTTCGGCGGCGACCGCGGCTTCGGTGGCGGGCGCGGCTTCGGCGGCGACCGTGGTGATCGCGGCCCGCGCCGTGATCGTGAAGAGGCTCCGGCCAACGTGGAGACTGAGTGATGGCTTTCGGTGGCACCGGCGGCTCGTCCGCGAACACGGGCGCGCGTCGCCCCTTCTTCCGCCGTCGCAAGACCTGCCCGTTCTCCGGCGCCAACGCGCCGAAGATCGACTACAAGGACGTGCGGCTGCTGCAGCGCTACATCTCCGAGCGCGGCAAGATCGTCCCCTCGCGCATCACGGCGGTCTCCGCCAAGAAGCAGCGCGAGCTCGCCCAGGCCATCAAGCGTGCGCGCTTCCTCGGCCTGCTGCCCTTCGTGATCCGCTGATCGCGTAAGATTTTCCGTCCCCGGCTCCGGCCGGGGACGTTTCGACCTTTATTTTCCGACAGGTCCGCGGGGACATTCCCGAAGGACCTTGGCTGGGGCGGACGATGATCCGCTCCTAACCGCTCGGAGCGGGACAGCTCGTCGATGGTTCAGAACTGGCTCATAGCCTTCGGCGCTGGCGCGGCGTCAGCCCTTCTGGTGGCGACGGTTGCCACCGGCAGCGCCTTGGCTTTGCCCCTGTTCTATCTCGCGCCGCTTCCCGTCCTCATCGTCGGCCTCGGCTGGAATCACCTCTCCGCGCTGGTCGCCGCCTCCGCGGCGGCGGTCGCCATCGGCGTCTTCTTCGGGCTGGAGCTGCTGCTCGCCTATGTCGCCGGCGTCGGCCTGCCGGCCTATGTGCTCTCCTATCTCGCGCTGATGGCGCGGCAGGAGCAGCCGGACGGCCCGCTCGAATGGTTCCCCGTTGGCCGCATCGTGCTCGCCGCCGCCATTCTCGGCTGCCTGGCCGTCGCCGCGCTGATCCCGCTCGTGGCCGGCAGCGTCGAAGGCTATCAGGCGGCGCTGCGCTCGCTGTTCCAGGCGATGTTCGAGGAGAATCCGGGCGCGGGCAGCGCCGACATGGAGCGGCTGGTCGACCTGCTGGTCCTCGTCATGCCCCCGGCCGCCGCCGTGGTGACGATGGTCACGCAGCTCGCCAATCTCTGGCTCGGCGCCCATGTCGCCCGCGTGTCCGGGCGCCTCATCCGCCCGTGGCCGGACCTCGCCGCCATCGCCCTGCCGCGCGCCAGCGTGGCGCTGCTGGCCGGCACGCTCATCGCCGCCAGCCTCGCCGGCGGCTTCGTCGGCCTGCTGGCCGAGCTGTTCAGCGCCACGCTGGTCATGGCCTTCGCGCTCGTCGGCATCGCGGCGATCCACTGGATCACCCGTGGCGCCGCCGGACGAACGCTGGTCATCGCCACGGTATGGATCGCCGCGCTGGCGCTGGGCTGGCCCTTCGCGGCGCTCGCCCTGCTCGGCCTCGCCGAAACCCTCTTCGGCCTTCGTGGCCGCTTCCGGCGCGGGAACCCCTCCGGGGGACCGCCGGCGGCCAATGACGGCTGACCCCCCTCATTCCTGAAATCTGACGAATCGAATGGAGAACTGAAATGGAAGTCATTCTGCTGGAGCGCGTGGCCAAGCTTGGCCAGATGGGTGAAGTCGTCCGCGTCAAGGACGGCTACGCCCGCAATTTCCTCCTCCCCTCGGGCAAGGCGCTGCGCGCCACCAAGGACAACAAGACCCGCTTCGAATCGATGAAGGCCCAGCTCGAGACCCGCAACCTCGAACTGAAGAACGAGGCCACCAAGGTCGGCGAGAAGCTGAACGGCACGATCGTGGTGCTCGTGCGCCAGGCCGGCGAGACCGGCCAGCTCTACGGCTCGGTGTCGACCCGCGACATCGCCGAGGCGCTGACCGCCGCCGGCTTCACCGTCGAGCGCAAGCAGATCGTCCTCAACCACCCGATCAAGACCATCGGCCTGCACGAGGTGCCCGTCACCCTGCACCCGGAAGTCGAAGTGTCGGTCCGCGCCAACGTCGCCCGCAGCGCCGAGGAAGCCGAGCGCCAGTCGCGCGGTGAAGACCTCACCGTCATCCGCGACGAGGAGGACGAGGACGAATACTTGGAGGAGGCTCCGGCCGAGGCCGAGACCGAGGCTGAGGCCGAACAGGCCTGAAGCAATTACCCTGCGGAATACGTCGAATTGCGTAGCCCGGCCGCCTGCGGCCGGGCTTTTTTGCATGCGTGGCAACGTTTGGATTGTTGCGAGGAGGAAAATGTTGTGATGCAATGATTTGCACATCATGAACATGCCCACGCGATGGGCAGGCGGTCTTCACGCGGGGACGCCCCTTAGTGGTTTGTCGTCGCCGACTGCCGGTACCGTTGGAGTTGGCCGATGGAACGGTTGCTCTCGCAGGTTCTTGCGCGCGTCGTGCGCCGCGGTTCCGTTGTCGTCACTTTCGCTTCCGGCACGCGCGCCACCTTCGGCGACGGAACGGGCGAACCTCTCGAAGTCCGCTTCACTTCCGACGCCTGGCAACGCCAGATCGCCCTCGACCCCGAGCTGAAGCTCGGCGAGGCGTTCATGGAAGGCGGTCTGGTGATCGAGCGGGGCGACATCGCCCAGCTTCTCGCCCTGCTCATGGCGCAGGTGGGGCTCCAGGTCCCCAGCGCCAGCGCCAAATTCCTTATGAAGCTGCGCTTCCTGTTCCGCCGGCTGGCGCAGTTCAATCCGCGCGACCGCTCGCAGAAGAACGTCGCGCACCATTACGATCTCGACGGGCGGCTTTATTCGCTGTTCCTCGATGCCGACCGGCAATATTCCTGCGCCTATTTCGAGACGCCCGACCAGTCGCTCGACGACGCGCAGCTCGCCAAGAAGCGGCACATCGCGGCCAAGCTGCTGTTCGACAAGCCCGACCTCACCGCGCTGGACATCGGCTGCGGCTGGGGCGGCATGGGGCTCTACCTCGCCGGGCATACGGGGGCACAGGTGACGGGCGTCACCCTCTCGCAGGAACAGCTCGGTGTCGCCCGGTGCCGCGCCGAGGAGCGCGGCCTTGCCGAACGCGCCGACTTCCGCCTGCAGGACTATCGGGACGTGCCCGGCCCGTTCGACCGCATCGTCTCGGTCGGCATGTTCGAGCATGTCGGCGTCGGCCATTACGACGAGTATTTCGGCAGGGTGGCGGAGCTTCTGAAGGATGACGGCGTGGCGCTGATCCACTCCATCGGCCGTTCGGAAGGCCCCGGCATCACCAATCCGTGGATCGCCAAGTACATCTTCCCCGGCGGTTACATCCCGGCCTTGTCAGAGGTGCTTCCCGCCATCGAGCGGGCGGGTCTCTTCGTCACCGACATCGAGATCCTGCGCCTGCACTATGCCGAGACGCTGAAGGCGTGGCGCGAGCGCTTCCTGGCGCATCGCGAGGAGGTGGAGCGGCTCTACGATTCGCGCTTCGTGCGGATGTTCGAATTCTATCTCGCCTCGTCCGAGATGGCGTTCCGCCATCAGGGAATGATGATCTTCCAGATCCAGCTCGCCAAGCGCGAGGGCGTGGTGCCGCTGACGCGCAACTACATCGCCGAAGCCGAGACAGCCTTGCGCAGGATCGAACGCGAGAACCGTCCTGGCCTGCGGCTGGCGGGGGAATAGCGCCCCCGCCTCGGGGCGGCTCGGGGGGCCGGAGGGCGTCAAGCAAGATTTAGCTTTCCACAGGCCCTCCACAGGACAAAATGAGGCGTGCGCGATTCACCCCGGACTCGGCGCCGGGGTGAAGGTAGCTGTTGCAGCAGCCCATCCGCACCCGGAAGAGATATGCTCGATTCCCCTGCCCGTCCCTCGGCGGAGACAGACGCGACCTATCGCACCGCCCCGCACAACATCGAGGCGGAACAGGCGCTGCTGGGCGCGATCCTCGTGAACAACGAGGCGTTCTACCGGGTCTCGGACTTCCTGGAGCCGCGCCATTTCTTCGAGCAGATCCATGTGGCGATCTATGAGACCACGGCGGCGCTGATCCGCGCCGGCAAGGTGGCGACGCCGGTCACGCTCAAGACCTTCCTGCCGGGCGAGTTCGACATCGCCGGCCTCACCGTGCCGCAATATCTCGCCCGCCTCGCCGCCGAGGCGACGACGATCATCAACGCCGAGGATTACGGCCGCACCATCTACGACCTCTCGGTGCGCCGCGACCTGATCGCCATCGGCGAGGAGATCGTCAACGAGGCCTACGAGGCCCCGGTCGACGCCACCCCGCAGGAGCAGATCGAGGAGGCCGAGAAGCGCCTCTACGAGCTCGCCGAGACCGGGCGCTACGACGGCGGCTTCATGCGCTTCAACGACGCGCTGAAGGAAGCGGTCGACATGGCCAGCCGCGCCTTCCAGCGCGACGGTCATCTGTCCGGCACCGCCTCGGGCCTCGACGATCTCGACCAGATGATGGGCGGCCTGCAGCCGTCCGACCTCATCATCCTCGCCGGCCGCCCGGCGATGGGAAAGACCTCGCTCGCCACCAACATCGCCTTCAACGTCGCCGCCGCCTACCAGTCGGAGACGCTGCCGGACGGCTCGATCCGGCCGCTCAACGGCGGCGTGGTCGGCTTCTTCTCGCTGGAAATGTCGGCCGAGCAGCTCGCCACCCGAATTCTCGCCGAGCAGGCCGAGATCGCTTCCTACAAGATCCGCCGCGGCGACATCTCCGAGCACGAATTCGACAAGCTCGCGAGCTGCGCGCAGATGATGCAGACGATCCCGCTCTACATCGACGACACCGGCGGCATCTCCATCGCCCAGCTGCGGGCCCGCGCCCGCCGGCTCAAGCGCCAGCGCGGGCTGGACTTCATGGTCGTCGACTACCTCCAGCTGCTCACCGGCTCCTCCAAGAGCTCGTCGCAGGGCCGCGTGCAGGAGATCACCGAGATCACCACCGGCCTCAAGGCGCTCGCCAAGGAACTCGGCGTGCCGATCATGGCGCTGTCCCAGCTCTCGCGTCAGGTCGAGGCGCGCGACGACAAGCGTCCGCAATTGTCCGACCTTCGCGAATCCGGCTCGATCGAGCAGGATGCCGACGTGGTGATGTTCGTGTTCCGCGAGGAATATTACCTCAAGAGCCGCGAGCCGAAGGAAGGCACCGAGGAATGGTTCAAGTGGGACCAGGACATGAAGGCGGCGCAGGGCATCGCCGAGGTGATCATCGGCAAGCAGCGCCACGGCCCCACCGGCACGGTGAAGGTCGCCTTCGAGGCCCAGTACACCCGCTTCTCCACGCTGGCCCAGAACGACCGGCTGCCCGAGCATTGAGTTCGCCATCGTGACCAGCCACGACATTACCAGCCACGACATTCCCCCGCCCGAAGCCGGCGGCGTCCTCACTATCGATCTCGCGGCGCTGCGCGCCAATTACGAGGAGATCGCCCGCCGCGTGACGCCGGCCGCCTGCGCGGCGGTGGTGAAGGGCGACGGCTACGGCATCGGCCTCGTGCCGGCGGCCTCGGCGCTCTGGCAGGCGGGAGCGCGCACCTTCTTCGTCGCGCTGCTCAGCGAGGCGCGCGAGCTGCGCAACCTGCTTCCCGAGGCCGAGATCTTCGTGCTCAACGGGCTCTTCCCCGGCACCGAGGCGGCCTATCGCGACAAGCGGCTGTGCCCGGTTCTCGGCAGCGTGTCGGAAATCGAGCGCTGGAGCGCGTTCTGCGAAGATACAGGCACCGCCCTGCCCGCCGCCGTCCATGTCGACACCGGCATGAACCGGCTCGGCCTGTCGGCGACGGAGGCGGTGAACCTCGCCGAGGGACGCGACGAGATCGGCTTCACGCTGGCCCTGCTGATGAGCCATCTCGCCTGCGCCGACGAGCCCGACCATCCGCTGACCGCCCGCCAGCTCGAGGATTTCCGGGCCATCGCCGCGCTGTTCCCGGACGTGCGGGCGTCGCTCGCCAATTCGGCCGGCGCGCTCGGCGATCGCGCGCTGCATTTCGATCTCGTACGGCCGGGCATTGCCGTCTATGGCGGCCGCCCGCGCAAGGATGTCGCGCCGCTGCGGCCAGTGGTGCGGCTGGAGCTGCGGATCGCGCAGGTGCGCCACGTGCACGAGGGTGAGACGGTCGGCTACGGCGCCGCGCATACCGCCCTGCGCCCCTCGCGCGTCGCCATCCTCTCGGCCGGTTATGCCGACGGCATTCCCCGGCTGGCCGGCGCCTCGGATCTCCGTCCCGGCGCCGAGGCGGTGGTGGCGGGCCATCGCTGCCCGCTGATCGGCCGCATCTCGATGGACCTCCTCGCCCTCGACATCACCGAGGTGCCCGAGGATGCCGTCTCCCCGGGCGACTTCGCCACTCTGCTCGGCGACGGGCTCGGCCTCGAGGATCTGGCGCGCCATTCCGCCACCATCGACTACGAGATCCTCACCTCCCTCGGCCGGCGCTATCACCGCCGCTGGGTATAGCGCCCGCACCCGCGAATTTGGTCCCTGTTTGTTCTCACGCCAAATGGCGGTAGAACCTCGACGGATCGATTCACTCCGGATTTCCGACCGCCCATGGCCAAACGCGCCGCCTCCTTCATCTGCCAGATCTGCGGCGCGGTGCATTCGCGCTGGCAGGGGCGCTGCGATTCCTGCGGCGCGTGGAACTCCATCGCCGAGGAAACCGCCGCCTCCGATACCTTGCCCGCCAATCTGCGCGGCGGGCGCAAGGGCCGGCTCATCGCGCTGGAAAGCCTGTCGGGCACCTCGGAGGACGCTCCCCGCGTGCGCGTCGGCATCTCCGAGCTCGACCGGGTCGCCGGCGGCGGGCTGGTGCCCGGCTCGGTGCTGCTGATCGGCGGCGATCCCGGCATCGGGAAGTCGACCCTGCTGATCCAGGCTTCGGCCGCGCTGGCCAATGCCGGACACCGCATCATCTATGTCTCGGGCGAAGAAGCGGTGGCGCAGGTGCGCCTGCGCGCCGAGCGCCTCGGTCTGGCCGGCTCGTCGGTCGAGCTCGCCGCCGAGACCAATGTCGAGGACATCGTCGCCACCCTCTCCGAGGGCAAGCGCCCCGCTCTGGTCGTGATCGATTCCATCCAGACCATGTGGACCGACACGGTGGAATCCGCCCCCGGCACGGTCACGCAGGTGCGCTCCTCGGCGCAGATCCTCATCCGCTACGCCAAGCGCGCCGGCGCGGCGGTCATCCTCGTCGGCCATGTCACCAAGGACGGCCAGATCGCCGGTCCGCGCGTGGTCGAGCACATGGTCGACGCGGTGCTCTCCTTCGAGGGCGACGGCGCCCATCATTTTCGCATCCTGCGCGCACAGAAGAACCGCTTCGGGCCCACCGACGAGATCGGCGTGTTCGAGATGACCGGCCTCGGCCTGCGCGAGGTGGCCAACCCCTCCGAGCTGTTCCTCTCGAATCGCGACAGCGGCGCCCCCGGCACGGCCGTCTATGCCGGCATGGAGGGCACCCGCCCGGTGCTGGTGGAAATCCAGGCGCTGGTCGTGCCGACGAGCCTCGGCACGCCGCGCCGCGCCGTCGTCGGCTGGGACCCGAGCCGGCTCTCCATGGTGCTGGCGGTTCTGGAAGCGCGCTGCGGCATCAAGCTCGGCGCCCATGACGTGCACCTCAACGTCGCCGGCGGCTTCCGCATCAGCGAGCCGGCCGCCGACCTCGCCGTGGCGGCCGCCCTCGTCTCCTCGCTGTCGGGCGCCGTGCTGCCCGCCGACAGCGTCTATTTCGGCGAGGTGAGCCTCACCGGCGCCGTGCGCGCCGTGCCGCATTCCGTCGCCCGGCTCAAGGAAGCCGCCAAGCTGGGGTTCAACCGCGCCGTCGCGCCGGAAGCCAAGGGGTCCGGCAAGAACGCGGACAAGGGCGCGGGCAAGGGAAACGGAGCCTCTAAGGAGACGCAGGAGCCTCCCCTCGCCATCGATACCGTCACCTCTCTTGGGGATATCGTCGCCAACATCGCCGCCCGGGGCCGCCGCAGCGCCTCCCGCGAGCGGCAAGAGGGATGACGGACGCCCTGCTCCGCGCTATACGTCGCGCGGTCCCTTACGGGGCCGGAACAGCGCAGATTCGCTGCGCTTTCCTGTCGAAAGCCGCTAGGATCACGGTGCGCTCGTCTTGACGTTGCTCGACATCATCCTTGTCGCCGTGATGGTGATCTCCGGCCTTCTGGCCATGGTGCGCGGGTTCGTGCGCGAGGTCTTCGCCATCGCCTCCTGGGTCGCCGCGGCGATCGTCACCCTCTACGCCTATCCCCACGTCCTGCCGCTGGCGAAGCAGTATATCGCCAACGACACCTTCGCGATGGCCGCGAGCGTGGGTGCGGTGTTCCTCCTCACCCTGCTGATCGTCTCGATCATCACGGTGCGGATTTCGGACCTCGTGCTCGATAGCCGCATCGGCGCGCTGGACCGCACGCTGGGCTTCCTCTTCGGCCTCGCCCGCGGCTTCCTGATCATGGTTGTGGCCTTCCTGTTCTTCAACTGGCTGGTCCAGAACGAACAGGGCCAGCCGGACTGGATTCGCGACGCGCGGGCGAAGGTGGTCTTGCAAAGTGCGGGTGACTGGCTCATCTCCGTATTGCCGGAAGATCCCGAGAGCCTGATACGCGACATTCGCAACTCGAAGGAAGCCGAGCCGAACGAGCCGCCGCCGGAGCCCTTCAATCCGGGCACGGCCCCGGCCACTCCCGGCCCGGCGTCGCCGCCGGCGCCTTAATTCGACCGCGCCCGTGGGACAAAGCCGTCCCGGGGCGCTGTTGCATTTGAGCTAGTGGAGCGGGCGCAGCCTCGAACTGCGCCGAGGAGCGATGGTCCTATGGCCGACCTGACTGTTGACGACGTGGCGCCGAAATCGGCGGTGGCCGACGATTTCTACGACGACTACGGGGACACGCTGCGCGAGGAGTGCGGCGTGTTCGGCATTTACGGGCACCCCGACGCCGCGGCGATCACCGCCCTCGGCCTGCACGCCCTGCAGCATCGCGGGCAGGAAGCAGCCGGCATAACCACTTATGACGGCAGCCGTTTCCACTCGGAACGCCGCCTCGGCCTCGTCAGCGACGCCTTTTCCGACGGCGACGCGATCAAGCGTCTGCCCGGCCATATCGCGGTCGGCCATGTCCGCTACTCGACGACCGGCGAGACCATCCTGCGCAACGTGCAGCCGCTCTTCGCCGAGCTCGACGGCGGCGGGTTCGCCATCGCCCACAACGGGAACCTGACCAACGGCCTCACCCTGCGCCGCCAGCTCATCCGTGACGGCGCCATCTGCCAGTCGACCTCCGACACCGAGGTGATGCTCCACCTCGTCGCCCGCTCCAAGCGCCCCCGCTTCACCGAACGCTTCGTCGACGCCCTGCGCTCCATCGAGGGGGCCTATGCCTTTGTCGGCCTCACCAACAAGAAGCTGGTGGGTGCCCGCGACCCGCTCGGCATCCGCCCGCTGGTGCTCGGCGAACTCGACGGCCACCCGATCCTGACCTCCGAGACCTGCGCTCTCGACATAATTGGTGCGCGCCATGTGCGCGACATCGAGCCGGGCGAGGTCATCGTCTTCTCCTCCGACAAGGTGGAGACGCTGCGCCCCTTCGGCAGCGTGCCGCCGCGTCCCTGCATCTTCGAGTACATCTATTTCGCCCGCCCGGACTCGGTCGTGGGCGGCCGCTCGGTCTACCAGGTCCGCAAGACCATGGGCATGCAGCTCGCCGCCGAGGCGCCCGCCGATGCCGACCTCGTGGTGCCGGTGCCGGACTCCGGCGTGCCGGCGGCCATCGGCTTCTCGCAGGCCTCCGGCCTTCCCTACGAGCTGGGCATCATCCGCAACCACTATGTGGGACGCACCTTCATCCAGCCGACCCAGTCGGTGCGCGACCAGGGCGTGCGGATGAAGCACTCGGCCAACCGCGCCGTCGTCGAGGGCAAGCGCATCGTGCTGATCGACGACAGCCTGGTGCGTGGCACGACGTCGGTCAAAATCGTCCGCATGATGCGCGAGGCCGGGGCGCGCGAGGTGCATTTCCGCATCTCCTCGCCGCCAATCACCCACCCCGACTATTACGGCATCGACACGCCGGACCGCGACAAGCTGCTCGCCGCGACGCATGACCTCGAAGGCATGCGCCGCTACATCGGCGCCGACAGCCTCGCCTTCCTCTCCATCGACGGCATCTACAAGTCGATGGGCTATGAGGGCCGCGATCCCGTGTGCCCGCAGTTCACCGATCACTGCTTCACCGGCGAGTATCCGACCCCGCTGACCGACCGCGAAGGCGAGGTTTCGCCGCGCCAGCTCTCCCTGCTGGCCGAGGCGAGCTGACACGCCGTGGTCGAGCTTCGGGAATGGCATCGCGGCCGCCTCATCGACCACATCCAGCTGGTGGTGAAGGACCTCGAGGCCTGCCGCCGCTTCTACGGCGCCGCGCTTGAGGTGCTCGGCGTCCCGGTGGTCGACGGCGAAGGCTATTTCTTCGCCGACGAACTCTTCGTCAGCGCCGGCGAGCCGACCACGGGCCGCGCCCACCTCGCCTTCCAGGCGCCGGACGAGGAAACCGTGCGGCGCTTCCACGCCGCCGCCCTGAACGCCGGCGGGCGCGACAATGGCGCGCCGGGCCTGCGGGACTATCATCCCGGCTATTACGCCGCCTTCGTGCTCGACCCCGAAGGCAACAACATCGAAGCGGTCACTCACGGCCCCGCCCGGCGTTCCGCGCCGTCGGTGGTCATGACCGACGAAACGTAAGCGTTCGAGGAAACCCCATGTCGGATATCCCCGCGGCGGACACGTCCGCGCGCCCGCTCGCCGGGCGCATCGCCCTCGTCACCGGCGCCACCCGCGGCATCGGCCAGGCGACCGCCCTCGCCCTCGCCGAGGCCGGCGCGCACATCGTCGCCATCGGCCGCACGACCGGCGCGCTGGAGGAGCTCGACGACGCCATCGTCACGGCCGGCTCCACCGCGACGCTGGTGCCGCTCGACATGAAGGACGGCGAGGGCATCGACCGGCTCGGCGGCGCTCTCTACGAGCGCTTCGGCAAGCTCGACATCTTCGTCGGCAATGCCGGCGTGCTCGGCCCGATGACGCCGCTGGCGCAGATCGACCCCAAGGAGTGGGACGACACGCTGGCCGTGAACCTGACCGCCAACTGGCGCCTCGTGCGCTCGCTCGATCCGCTGCTGCGCCTGTCGACCGCCGGCCGCGCCGTGCTGGTCTCCTCCGGCGCCGCGCACAAGGCGCGGGCCTATTGGGGGCCCTATTCCATCACCAAGGCCGCGGTGGAAGTGCTGGCCCGCACCTGGGCGGCGGAGGTGATGAACATCTCGAACCTCAAAGTGAACCTCATCAACCCCGGGCCGATCCGCACCCGCATGCGGGCCAAGGCCTTCCCGAGCGAGGACCCGAACACCCTCCCCGCCCCGGAAGAGGTCGCCGCCGCCATCCTCGCCCTCTGCCTGCCGGGCTTCGAGGAAACCGGCCGCCTCTACGACTTCCCCACCCGCAGCCTCAAGGCGTTCCCGGTTCCGGTGTGAACGCCCCCGCACGAGACGAAAAAAGGGACGGCGCGAGCCGTCCCTTTTGCATTCCGTCGACCGATCCCGCTCAGTCCTTCTCGGCGTAGGGATTGTCCTTCTCGCGCAGCGTGAGCCGGATCGGCACGCCCGGCAGATCGAAGCTCTGGCGCAGATTGTTCACGAGATAGCGGACATAGCTCTCCGGCAGCGCGTCGGCGCGCGAGCAGAACAGCACGAAGCTCGGCGGGCGCGCCTTCGGCTGGGTGATGTAGCGCAGCTTGATGCGACGGCCGGAGACGGCCGGTGGCGGATGCTCGCTGGTCACCTCGCCCAGCCAGCGGTTGAGCGGGTTGGTCGCGACGCGGCGGTTCCACACTTCATGCGCCTGGCCGACCGCGCGCACGAGACGATCGAGCCCCTCGCCGGTGAGGCCGGAGACCAGCACCACCGGCGCGCCCCGCAGCTGCGGGAGCCAATGGTCCGCCTCCCCGCGCACGCGGGTGACGAAGCCCGGCTGGTCCTTGACGAGATCGGATTTCGACAGCGCCAGCACCACCGCCCGCCCCTCGCGCTCGGCGAGGTCGGCGATGCGCAGGTCCTGCTCCTCGAAGGGATGGGTGGCGTCCATCAGCACGATCACCACCTCGGCGAAGCGCGCCGCGCGCAGGCCATCGGCGACGGAGAGCTTCTCCAGCTTGTCGTCGATGCGGGCGCGCTTGCGCATGCCGGCGGTGTCGAAGACGCGCAGCGCCACGCCGTGGCGCTCCACATCCACGGCGATGGAATCGCGGGTGATGCCGGCCTCCGGGCCGGTCAGCAGCCGGTCCTCGCCCAGCAGCGCGTTGATCAGCGTGGACTTGCCGGCATTGGGCCGCCCGAGCACCGCGACGCGGATGCGCCGGCCGCCCTCGCCGCCTTCCTCCTCGTCCTCGTCGGCGTCGTCCGGCAGGCATTGCGCCAGCGCGCGCACGAGGTCCGCCATGCCGTCGCCGTGCTCGGCGGAAAGCTCCACCGGCTCGCCGAGGCCCAGCGCATAGGAATCGAGCGTGCCGCCCTCCGAGCCCCGCGCCTCGGCCTTGTTGGCCACGAGGATGGTGTGCTTGCCGGAACGGCGGGCGAGTTCGGCGAAGGCGCGGTCGCTCGGCGTGACGCCGGCCTTGGCGTCGATGAGGAACAGCAGCACGTCGGCGTCGTCGATGGCCGCCTCGGTCTGCGCCCGCATGCGGCCTTCGAGCGATTCGGCCTTGGCCTCCTCCAGCCCCGCCGTGTCGATCACGCGGAAGGAGAGATGGCCGAGCCGGGCATCGCCCTCGCGCCGGTCACGGGTCACGCCGGGACGGTCGTCGACCAGCGCGAGACGCTTGCCGACGAGGCGATTGAACAGCGTCGACTTGCCGACATTGGGCCGGCCGACAATGGCGACGGTCATCGTCATGGAATGGGGGCGCCTCCGCGCCGGTCAGCGGGCCGGAGTGGTGCCCGAGGCGGGCGCGGCGGGAGCGGCCGAAGGCTCGGTCGACAGGCCATAGGCCGAGTTGGCCGGCTGCGGCGGAGCCTGGTTGTAGTCGATGCCAGGCACGCCCTCGGGGAACACCGGCTGGCGCGCGCCCGGCAGGGGCTTCTCGCGCTCGTTGAAGGGGTTCAGCGATTCGAGGGTCTCGCAGCCGGCGGATGCGAGGGTCAGCCCGAGCACGGGGACCAGCAGCAGCGCGCGGCGCAACCGGAGCTTGGCATGGTGCATGGAGCTTCTCCTCACTGCACGGCAGGAGCGGCGGCCGGCGCATCTGCCGGAGCCGGAGCGGAGGTCGGGGCCGCGGCCGGCGCCGGAAGCGGCATGGAAGCGGCCGCCAGCGTGCGCATCAGCTCGGCGCGACGGCGCAGGCCGGGAGGGATCTGGCCATCGTTCAGCAGCGCGGTGAAGGTGTCGGTCGCCGCCTTGTAGTCGCCGGCCTTGTACTGGGCGAGACCGATGATCTCGCGCGCGGAATAGCGGAAGGCGCCTTCCGGCGTGTCGAGCGGCTTCACCCGGCCCTCGATGTCCGCGAACGGCGCGGTATCGACCAGCAGCAGCGCGGCGCGGATCTGCGCCACATTCTGCATCAGCCGGCTGATCGACGGATCCTTGGCGAGCGCATCGTAATCGGCGACGGCGGCGGCCCGGTCGGTCTTGGCCAGCTCGGCCGCCGCGCGGAAGCGCGCGAGAACGCGATAGCCCGGCGTGCCGTCCTTCTCGATCTGCTGGAACGCGGCATCCGCCTCGGCGGCCTTGCCATCCGCCGCGAGTTGCAGCGCGGCCTCGAACTGCGCGCCGGCCGCCTGATCCTGCTGCAGGCGCCACCATTCATAGCCGCGCCAGCCGGCGACAGCGACGACGATCAGCACCGCGAGACCGACGACATAGGCGCCGTAACGCGTCCAGAGACGGTTGAAACGCTCGCGACGCAGATCCTCGTCGATCTCGTGGAAGATGTCAGCCATGTCGGTCCGTGGAACTCGTCGCAAGGCGCCGGCACACAGGCGCCGGGCGGTATCTGAAAGGCCGGGTAAACTAGCGATGCGGCTTCAACAAGGCAAATCGGCGCGCCGCCTCTCCACTGCCCATCGTAATTTGCCGCCGGGCGCCAGTTGGCTCGTCATGGCCGGGGGCCCGGAGATGACGGTCCAAAGGCCGCCGCCCCGCCGGCGCCTCACCCCTTCTTCGGCGCGTAGACATGCTCCGGCCCGGGGAAGCTGCGGCCCCGCACCTCGCTGGCATAGGCCTCCACGGCCGCGCCGATGGCCGGGCCGATCTCGGCGAACTTCTTGACGAAGCGCGGCACGCGGTCGGACAGGCCGAGCATGTCCTCCAGCACCAGGATCTGCCCGTCGCAGGCCACCGACCCGCCGATGCCGATGGTCGGCGGAGCGACCTCCTCGGTGATCTGCCGGGCCAGCGGCTCCGAGATCGCCTCCAGCACCATGGCGAAGGCGCCGGCATCGGCGATGGAGCGGGCGTCGTCGAGGATCAGCGCCGCGCTCGCCTCGTCGCGACCGAGCGCCTTGAAGGAGCCGAGCGTGTTGATCGCCTGCGGGGTCAGTCCGACATGGCCCATCACCGGCACGCCGCGATCGGCGAGGAAGCGCACCGTCTCGGCCATGCGGCGCCCGCCTTCCAGCTTCACGGCGCCGGCGCCGGTCTCCTTGAGCACGCGGGAGGCGGTGGCGAAGGCCTGCTGGGGCGAGCCCTCATAGGAGCCGAAGGGCAGGTCCACCACGACGAGCGCCCGCGCGGAGCCGCGCATCACCGCCTGTCCCTGAAGGATCATCATGTCGACCGTCACCGGCACGGTGGTCTCCATGCCGTGCATCACCATGCCCAGCGAGTCGCCCACCAGCATGAAGTCGACATGCGGGTCGATGAGACGGGCGGTATGCGCGTGATAGGCGGTCAGCGAGACGATCGGATCGCCGCCCTTCTTCGCACGGATATCCGGTGCGGTCAGACGGCGCGCGGCGGACTGGACGGACATTTCAGGCGGTTTCCTCGTGTTCTTGTAAGGGCTTGGTCAGCCCATCACCGGCACCCCGACGATGTAGGGGTGGAACCAGAAGGCAAGGGCCGCATAAAGCACGACACCGCCGACGATCGCAATGATGTCGCCGCCCCAGCCGGCCGGCGCCACCGGCAGCGGCGCGCCGCGACGCTTGGCCATGATGCGCATCACCACCGCCCAGGCGAGGATGACCACCGCGAGCGTCACCGTGGCGGCGTCGCCATTGGCGAGCAGATGCGCCAGCGCCCAGGTCTTGATCGCCACCAGGAAGGGAAACTTCAGCCATGCCTTGAGGTGGCTCGGCACCAATGCGGCCACGGTGGCGATGGACGCGATCAGCATCAGCAGCAGCGCCAGATGACGCAGTCCGACCGGCGGATCGTAGAGCTGCGCCGGCCCTTCAGCCCGCCACTGGCCGTAGCCATAGGCGATCAGCAGCACGCCGGCGAGGGCGACGACACCGTGAATGACGCGGTAGGTCGTCGTGCCGAGCTGGGCGGACGCCGCCGCGCCGATCTTGCGGCGCGCGGTGAGGATATGGATGGCAACGAACAGGACGAGGCCCGCCAGCATCAGGATCATGGAAATGCGCTCCCGGATTGGATTCCGGCGCGACGCTAGATCGTTTCCAATCGGAGCGCCATCCGGGTTGGCCGCGTCCGTTTGCCCATCCCCTCGCGCGTCGGTCCGCGTGCCTGTGGCGCGATCCGATGCCGGCCGATCAGCCGGATGTGTAAACCATAAGACGTTTCGAGGCTCCCGCCGTCGCCGGTATCGTGCCAGAATACCGCCACAATGTCGGGGATGCCGGGATGAGACATCTTCTTGCCGCCCTCGTTGGGGGCATGCTCCTCTTTCTCGCCGCGCCGGCCGGTGCGCAGAGCGTGACGGCCCACATCGATCTGTCGCGTCAGGTGATGAAGGTCTCGGTGGACGGGGTGCCGCGCTATGTCTGGCCGGTCTCCACCGCCCGCAAGGGCTACCGCACGCCGGTCGGCAGCTACCGGCCGCAGCGGCTGCATCGGCGCTACTTCTCGCGCAAGTACTACAACTCGCCCATGCCCTACTCGATCTTCTTCCACGGCGGCTATGCCATTCACGGGACGAACGATCTGAACCGGCTCGGGCGTCCGGCCTCGCATGGCTGCGTCCGGTTGCATCCGGGCAACGCCGCGACGCTGTTCGCGCTTGTGAATGATTACGGGCGCGCCAATACGCGCATTGTCATTACCCGTTGATCGGGGCATTGCTAGCGTCGGTAGGCACATGCCGGAGCTACCGACGGCCCGGCTGAAGGCCATTTGCGCAGGTGGGCCTTCATGCTGCTGGACTACACGTCGCTGCTCATCGCCATCGGCTTCTCGGCGATCTGCCTGTCGATCATCCTGCTGGGCACCTGGTCCACCGCGCGCGCGGACAAATACCTGCTGATCTGCTCCATCGCCGCCGGCTTCATCGTCTGCGACGTGTTCCTCTACAGCCTCTATCTCTCCAATCCGCACTACTCGCTTGCTACCATCGCATTCGCCCACCTCCTCACCGGCCTCTCAATTTTGTACGGCGGGGCCTTCTATTTTCGCCTTGGAGGCTCGCCGCGCGGGCGCATTCTCATCGGCATGGCGAGCCTGCCCATCGCCCTCACGCCACTCGCGATGGGCTATGACGGCGCCGGCTTCATGCTGGTGAACCTCTCGGCTGCGGCGCTGCTGGCACTCACGGCGTTCGAGTATTGGCAGACCCGGGCCGAGGCGCCCGGTGCCATCGCCGGCATGTGCGGCCTCTATCTTTTCGTCGGCACGTCCTTTGCGGCCTGCGCACTGGTGCTGGCCTTCGACGGTAGGCTCGTTCTCGATGGCCCACCCGCCAACTGGGCGGAGGACTTCAACGTGCTGTCGGTCATTGCCGGCGTGCCGGGCATCGGTGCGATGACGCTGGCGCTCAACCAGACCCGGCTCGCCCGCGCCCACAAGCGCGAGGCGATGACGGATTCGCTCAGCGGACTGCTCAACCGCCGTGCCCTGTTCGACATGATCGGCACCGAGCCGCTGGCCGACGACATCAC
Organism: Ancylobacter moscoviensis; assembly: GCF_007559435.1. Lineage (GTDB taxonomy): Bacteria > Pseudomonadota > Alphaproteobacteria > Rhizobiales > Xanthobacteraceae > Ancylobacter > Ancylobacter moscoviensis. The sequence goes on from NZ_VMBP01000003.1 coordinate 195,969, forward strand.
GGTGGTGCTGTTCGATATCGACCACTTCAAGTCGATCAACGACACGCACGGCCACGCGACCGGCGATCGCGTCATCGCCCTGTTCGCGCAGGCGCTTCGCGAGAGCTTGTCGGAAGGCCAGCAGGCGGCGCGGATCGGCGGAGAGGAGTTCGTGCTGGTCCGTCCGCACCGGACGCTCGACCTCGCCCTGCTGCAGACGGAGCAGGTGCGGCTGCGCTTCGCCGCGCAGGTGCTCTACCAGGAAGGCTTCGCCTCTACCACCAGCGCCGGCATTGGGATCGGCACGCGGGGAATGCTGTTCGACCAGGCATTCAGCCAGGCCGACACCGCGCTCTATCGCGCCAAGCGCGAAGGGCGCGACCGCACAGTGGTCGCCGCCCTCGGCGCCGGATCCGGCGTGATCACGCTGCCTTCTTCACGTCCTTCACGTCGGTGAAGACGATGCCGGGCCAGCGGTCGCCGGTATAGCCGATCATGAAGGCCGAGGGACTGAGGAAGACGAGATCGCCATCCAGATCCTCGGCGGTAGAGAGGCGATTGCCGGCGGCGAACTCGTCCAGCTTCTTCGGGTCTTCCGACGACACCCAGCGGGCGAGCTGAAACTCCGACATGTCGAAGCCGACCTCGAGGCCATATTCGGCCTCCAGCCGGTTCTTCAGCACGTCGAGCTGCAACGGGCCGACCACGCCGACAAGCGCCGGCGAGCCGTCGGTCGGGCGGAACACCTGAACCACGCCCTCCTCCGCCATCTCCTGCAGCGCCTGCTTGAGCTTCTTGGCCTTCATCGCGTCGGGCAGCTTCACGCGGCGCAGGATTTCCGGCGCGAAGCTCGGCACGCCGACGAAGTTGATTTCCTCGCCTTCGGTCAACGTGTCACCGATACGCAGATTGCCGTGGTTGGGGATGCCCACCACATCGCCGGCATAGGCCTCCTCGGCGAGCTGGCGGTCCTGCGCAAAGAAGAATTGCGGCGTGGCGAGGCTCATCGGCTTGCCGGTGCGCACGAGCTTGGCCTTCATGCCGCGCTGGAGCTTGCCCGAGCACAGGCGCGCAAAGGCGATGCGGTCGCGGTGGTTCGGATCCATGTTCGCCTGGATCTTGAAGACGAAGGCCGTCATGCGCGGCTCCTCGGCCTCCACCCTGCGCGCGTCGGCCTGCTGTGCGCGGGGCGGCGGGGCGTAGCGCCCCAAACCTTCCAGCAGGTCGCCGACGCCGAAATTGCGCAGCGCCGAGCCGAAGAACACCGGCGTCAGATGGCCTTCAAGGAAGGCGCCGAGTTCAAACGGATTGCAGCCCTCGCGCACGAGGGTCAGCTCCTCTTCGAGCGCACCCTCATCGAGCGTCACGTTGAGCGCTGCAATCTCAGCCATGCTCATCTGCCTGAGCGGACCGGTCTTGCCTTCGTCGCCGTCGAGCAGGCGCATGCCGCTGGTGGCGATGTCCATCGTGCCGACGAAATCGCGTCCGCGCCCGACCGGCCACGTCATCGGGGAAGTGTCGAGCGCCAGCGTCTTCTCGATCTCGTCCAGCAGTTCGAACGGGTCGCGGCTCTCGCGGTCCATCTTGTTGATGAAGGTGATGATCGGAATGTCGCGCAGGCGGCAGACCTCCAGCAGCTTGCGCGTGCGCGCCTCGATGCCCTTGGCCGCGTCGATCACCATCACCGCCGCGTCGACGGCGGTCAGCGTGCGATAGGTATCCTCCGAAAAGTCCTCGTGGCCCGGCGTGTCGAGCAGGTTGAACACGTGGCCGCCGAACTCGAAGGTCATCACCGAGGTGGCGACCGAGATACCGCGCTCGCGCTCGATCGCCATCCAGTCCGAGCGGGTCGAGCGGCGGTCCTTCTTGGCGCGCACCTGTCCGGCGAGCTGGATCGCGCCGCCGAACAGCAGCAGCTTCTCGGTCAGCGTGGTCTTGCCCGCGTCCGGGTGCGAGATGATCGCGAAGGTGCGCCGGCGCGCGACTTCGAGCGCGATGGGCGAGGCGGCGGAATTAGAGAGAGCGTTCATGCGCGCGGATGTGGCAGGGAAGCCGCGCCGGATCAAGAGGCGGCGGAGCGCTTCCGTCCCGCCGGACCGTCAGCCGAACTGCTTTTCGTAGATCTCCGGCTTGAAGCCGACGATCACCTTGCCGCCGGCATCCAGCACCGGCCGCTTGATGAGCGAGGGCTGGGCCTGCATCAGGCGGAATGCCTTGGCCTCGTCGATATCCGCCTTCTCGGCGTCGGTGAGCTTGCGGAAGGTGGTGCCGGCGCGGTTGAGCAACGGCTCCCAGCCGACCTTGCCGGCCCATTCCTTCAGATGCGCGGTGTCGATGCCGGACGTCTTGTAATCGTGAAAGTCATAGGCGACGCCGTGCGTGTCGAGCCAAGCGCGCGCCTTCTTCATCGTGTCGCAGTTCTTGATGCCGTAGATCGTGACCGTCACGCTCGTCTCCGTTCCGGGCAATCGAAACGCCTCATGAAAACGGCCGCGCCCCGGCTCGGAAACGCGGCCGCCTCATCGAAAAGCGGCTGTCGGAACCCATAAGGCCCCGGCCCCTTCTCTGGAACGGTTCAGTTCGCCGTAGCGGCGCCGATGCCCGCGCCAGCCGCCGCGCCGATACCCGCGCCCCACGCCGCACCCGTGCCGCCGCCGGCGATGCCGCCGATCACCGCACCGGTGCCGGCACCGATCAGGGCACCCGTGCCGGCGCGGCGCTGGGTGTTGGAGCAGCCCGCCGCGATCAGAGCGACGACGGCGACGACGGTAAGCTTGACGGCAACAGACTTGGACATTCGGGCATTCCCCCAGTTTGAGTCGAGGTGAGAATATCGCCGGCCGATGCGCCCTACAATCGTAGGGCACCAAGCATCACCGAAGAAATTCTTACCGAGAAAACTTCATCGCCAGCTACGGACCCAGCGGCCAGGTTCATACACCCACTGACCACGACGGAGCACCCAGCGAGGACCGACATATTCGAAGCCGCGACGGTTCTCTTCCCAGTGGCCCGACGTCCAGACCCATCCCCGGCGCGGATGCCATGCCCAGTGCCCTGGAACCCAGGTGTAGCCACGGCGCGGCACCGGGCGAGGCTCGCGACGCGGCGCCGGCGGGCGGCTGGTCGGCACCGACTGCGCCTGCGCCTCCGAAAGCGCCGTTATGCCCAGCGGCGCGGCAAGGAGAGTGACGGCAAGGGTCTTCAAGAGCGAACGGCGCGAGAGCATGACGGGCTTTCCTGTGATGCCGAATGTTGGCGGTCCGGCGGGAACATGGCATCGGCCGGCCGCGGGAGGAAGCCGATCGCTGCGTCAAAATGATGGGGTCGTCCGCTCGCCTCTTCGTGCCTGCAATTTACGCCAGTTCAGTGTATGATGACCCGAACCGCCGGACAGCCAACGATCCGACGGCCCGGGAGGTCTCCATGCATCGCCGTATCCGCCTCGTCCTTGCCGTCGCCCTGTTCTCCGCCCTGGCCGTCACCGCTGCAGCGGCGCAGGAGCCGGGCGCCGATGCCACCTGGAAGGCGTTGAGGGGGGATGTGTTCGGCGACCGTAGCATCGAGGTAGCAAGTCCGCTTGTCCGCCTCACCGCCCCGACCCGCGCGGAAGATGCCGCCATGGTGCCCGTGGAGGTCGAGGTGATGCTGCCGGAGGGCGATCCGCGCACCGTCAGCAAGCTCACGCTCATCGTCGACGAAAACCCGGCGCCCGTCGCGGCAACCTTCACTTTCGGCGGCGAGCGCCACGACCTGGCCCTCGGCACGCGGCTGCGCGTGAACTCCTATTCCTTCGTCCGCGCCATCGCCGAGACCAGCGACGGCACGCTGCACATGGCGGAGCGCTATGTGAAGGCCTCCGGCGGCTGCTCCGCTCCGGCGATGAAGGACGAGGAAGCCGCGCTGAAGAATCTCGGCCAGCTCAAGCTGAAATCAGTGAATGCCGGCGAGCTGGGCGACCCCACCAAGGCGAGCCGCGTCTCGCAGCTCCAGCTCATGATCCGGCATCCCAACTATTCGGGCTTGCAGATGGATCCGCTCACCCGCGCCTATATCCCCGCCAAGTTCGTCGACGACATCGAGGTAAAGCAGGGCGACGAGCTCATCTTCTCGATGACGGGCGGCATCTCGCTGAGCGAGGACCCGGCGATCCGCTTCACCTACCAGCCGACCGGCCAGGAGATTCGCGTCGATGCCGCCGATACGGACGGAAGCAGGTTCAACGGCGAGCTGAAGCCGGCGGGCTGACGCGCCGCCGGCACGCCCTCAATAGAAGCAGGTCACCTCGGCCTCGGCCTGCGCCCGGCGCAGCTCGGCCACGATGTCGCGGAAGATGCCGGTGTTGCGGAACAGCTCCGATTGCTGCCCCGCGACCTGCCCCACGCTGAGGATGGTCTCCGCCTCCACGTAGCGCTCATAGGGGAGGATCGTGGCGATGGTGTCGATGGAGCAGGAGCACTTCTCCAGCGCCTGCCGGGTCTGGCCGTTGGCGGCCATGCAGCCGAACACGTAATCGGCGCGGGCGACGGTGGGATAATCGTTGATCAGGCCGGCCTGCGGGGCCGAGGGAGCCGGCCGCGTCACGCCCGGCGTGACGCCCGGCGCGAGGCCGGGGGAAAGCCCCGGGGCGGCCTCCTGAGCCGCGACCGCGCCGGCCCCGAACGTCAGCGCCAGCAAGGTTCCGGCGACGACACGCAAGGCGGTCCCGGTGGCTTTCGTCATGGCAGTTCCTCCCGGCCGGCCGCCTATTTCGCCGCCGGCGTCGCGGAAGCGCCGGTCAACGTCAGGCTGGTCTCGATGATGTTCGAGGTGCCGTCCGCTTTGGGCGTGACGACACCGATGGAATACAGCCCGCCCGGAACCGCGTCCGAGAACAGGAACTCGTAGCGGCGGCTGGCCAGTTCCTGCAGCTTGTCCTTGTTGGGATCGGTGGCGAAGGGGAGCATGGTGAGCTTCCAGCCCTCCATCTCCTTGCCGTTGAAGGTGAAGCGCGCGGGCTCCACCGTTCCGGTGCCGAGATGCTCGCGAACCCGGTTGCGGAGGTAGAAGGGGCTGCCTTTGCTGAGCTGCGCCATCTCCTTGACGTCGCGCTCCAGCAGGATGAGCGAGATCGGATTGCCGTTCATGGTGGGGAACGGGCCGGCCTCGCCTTCCTTGTCGCCGCGATGGATGACGACATCGGCGATGCGCTTGGAAGCGTCGTCGGCGGGCGCCGAGACCTTCATTTCCAGCGTCTCGTCGAAGCTGTCGCCCAGCTTCGCCTCGCTCGTCACGTGCTTGTAGGCGTAATTCAGCGTCGTGCCGGGCTCGATTTTCGACAGATAGGGCGTGTCGAAGAACAGCTCGGAAGCTGTCGGACCGGCCAGGGCGGCAGTAGCAAAAAGCGTAGCAATCGAGGTAGCAGCAACGATCGAAGTAGCGATTGAAGTAGCAGCGGCGAAGGTGGTCGCCAGACGCAACATGGGGGCGCTCCCGGTCAGCTTGGGCGGTCCGGCGTCAGGTAGCGCCGGTAGTCATATTCGGAGGATCCCTCCGCATCGGCCTCGGCGAGGGCGAGCATGTGGGCGTGAAGCGGGGATTTGTGGCAGGCAGGATCGGTCGCGGCGGCATCGCCCGCGATCGCCATCGCCTGGCAGCGGCAGCCGCCCCAGTCGATCTCCTTGCGCTCGCAGCTCCTGCACAGCTCCGGCATCCAGTCCGTGCCGCGAAAGGCGTTGAAGGCGGGCGAGTCCGTCCAGATCTCGCTCAGCGAATGCTCGCGCACGTTCCAGAAATCGAGACTGGGGATGGTTTCCGCCGCGTGGCAGGGCAGCACCTTGCCCGACGGCGTAACATTGAGCGACTGGCGCCCCCAGCCGTTCATGCAGGGCTTGGGGTACTTGGCGTAATAATCCGGCACCACCGCGTCGATGGTCAGCTTGCCCTTGAGCCGGGCGCGCGCCTCCTCCACCACGTCGAGCGCCCAGAACACCTGCTCGCGCGTCGGCATGAGCGCGCCGCGATTGCGCAGCGCCCAGCCGTAGTACTGCGAGTGGGCGATCTCGATGCGCTTGGCGTCGAGCGACAGGGCGAGGTCGATGAAGGCCGGGATCTGGTGGATGTTGGCCCGGTGCACGACCGAGTTGATGGTCAGCGGCAGTCCGAGCCGGCGCACCTCGCGCGCCACGGCGAGCTTGCGCTCATGGGCGCCGCGGAAATTCGACACCTTGTCGGTCGTCTCCGCCGTGGCTCCCTGGAAGGAGAGCTGCACATGGTCGATGCCGGCGTCCGAGATCGCCTGCAGCCGCTCCGGCGTCACGCCGACGCCGGCGGTGATCAGGTTGGTGTAGATGCCGACCTCGACGCAGTGGCGGATCATGTCCTCCAGATCGCGCCGCGCCGTCGGCTCGCCGCCGGACAGGTGAACCTGCAGCACGCCGAGCCGGGCGGCCTCGGAGAAGACCCGCTTCCACGTGTCGAGGTCGAGTTCGACATTGCGGCGGTCGAGCTCGACCGGGTTCGAGCAATAGGGACATTGCAGCGGGCAGCGGTGGGTCAGCTCCGCCAGCATGCCGTAGGGCGCCGGAGGCGCCGGGCGAACCGGCGCCTCGCGGTGCGTATGCGGGTCCGCCACGACGTTCATGATGCCGCGTCTCCGATCAGCGGCGAGGCGATCTCGATCATTCCCTTCTCGACCAGACCGGCGAGGAAGGCATCGACATCGGTCGCCACGCGCTCGCGGTCGACGGTGAAGGCGCTCGCCAACTCGTCGACGATGGCGTCGATGGAGCGGGTGCCGTCGACCTTCTTGAGAATCTCGACCGCAACCGGATCCGGGTTGAGCACACGTTCGGGCGCGAGCAGCACCCACTGCCCGCGCGCCTCGTCGTGGCGCAGGCGCACACCGCGCGCGAGCTTGGGAATGCCGGTCGCGACGAGAATCTCGGTCATCACGCCTCCTTCGGGACGAACGCCCCCGGATAGGCCATCTTCGGCTCGACATAGGCGAAATAGAGCGCGTCGAGCTGCACCCAGAGCACGTCGCACTTGAACTCGAGCGCCCGGATGGCCGCTTCCTGCTGTTCCGGCGTGCGCGCGTGCTGCTTCACGTAGTCGAGCGCGAAATCCGCATCGCGCGGCGCCTGGGTGAGACGCTTGTCGAAATAGGCCAGCGTCTCCTTCGAGACGAAATCATAGTTCTTCAGCATGCCGGCCACACGCTCGCCGATGATGCCGGGCGAGAACATCTCCGTGAGCGAGGAGGCGATGGCCTCCAGAAGGCTCTTCTCGCGCACGAAATGCACATAGGCATCCACCGCGAAGCGGGTCGCGGGCAACAGGCCGGAGAGCGAGGTCACGTAGTGCCGGTCGAGCCCGAGGCTGTCGGTGAGCACCAGCCAGCGGGCGATGCCGCCCTCGCCCTCATGGTCGCCGTCGTGGTCGATGATGCGCTGGCGCCAGACGCGGCGCAGCTCCGCCTCCTCCATGCGGGCGAGGATGGAGGAATCCTTCACCGGGATCATCGCCTGGTAGTAGTAGCGGTTCAGCGCCCAGGCCTGGATCTGCCCGAAGCTCAGCTTGCCGCCGTGCAGCAGACGATGAAAGGGATGCAGGCTGTGATAGCGGCGCTTGCCCACGTCACGCAGGCGCTCTTCAAGTTCAGTCGGCGAAAGAAGCGTAGTCATAGGGCGATCTCCATCCCATCTTGAGCGATCTCCCATCCGGCTTTATTTGCCGCGATCCGCTCTTTCGAGCCATCAACAAGCACCGGATTGGTGTTGTTGATGTGAACATAGATTTTTCGGCCCACATTGACTTGGCGCAAAGCTTCGATCGAACCATTCTCGCCCGACATCGACATGTGCCCCATGCGCGCGCCGGTCTTGGTGCCGACGCCGGCGCGGACCATCTCGTCGTCCTGCCACAGCGTGCCGTCGAACAGCACGAGATCGGCCCCGTCGAGGCGGGCACGCAGCGCATCGGTCATCGCCGCGCAGCCGGGAATGTAGAGCACCCGACGCCCCCCTGCCCGCAGCTCGACGCCGATGGTCTGCTCGCCCTCGACATCGGTGGCGAGCGCCCCCTTCTCGGCCGTCTCACGCGCTTCGAGATAGAGCGCGATCTTGCCGGGCACCGGGAAGATGGTGGCGCTGACGCCCTCCACCAGATCGAAGGACGAGCCCAGCTCGACCTCCCGGCGCGCGACCACGCCCTCGGCCAGCACGTCGAAGGCGCTGCTGGAACGCAGCACCCCCTGCACGGAGGGCGTCGCCAGCAGCGTGAAAGGCTGCGCCTCGCGCAGGCTGAGCAGCCCGGCGACGTGGTCGATATCGGCGTTGGTCAGGAGCACGGCAGCCACCGGCGAATGCCGGAGACCCGCCTGCGGGTGCAGCGCCGGCACGGACTGGATCTGCGACAGGACTTCGGGCGCGCAATTGACCAGCGCCCAATGGACGCCATCGGCGCTCACGGCAATCGATGCCTGAGTCCGCCGCTGCACGCGCGGGTCATTGGCCCAGGCAAGCGAGCAGACCGCGCAGCGGCAGTTCCATTGCGGGAATCCGCCACCCGCGGCCGACCCGAGGACGACGAGCCTGAAGCGGGACGGGGACGTTATCATCGGCAAAGCGACTTCGCGCCAACCCGCCCCTCAAGGCTCAGAAGTCAGCCGGATAGTAGGCGTTGACTTCCATGCCGACGCAAACTTCAACAATGCGCGGAGTGGTCCAGGCCATTTCTTCCTCCTCGAATTTTTGATCTCTTTTTACTTCATAAGAAGATCATAAGAGATCATGTTGATTTGCGGTTATTACACCGCCCTAGCAATGTGAGGATCATTTTCGCCTTCGTCAAGAAAGGCGTGATCATCTTTCGTTCAGGCGTACATTATACCAGCGCGAACGGTGGCGGAACATACGCCGGAAGCCCTCTCGCGGCTCACGCCGGCTCGGCGTCGAGCATGAAGCCGCGCCCGCGCACCGTCACGATGAGGTGCCCGCCATCGGGCAGCGCCTCCGCCAGCTTGTGGCGGAGATAGCCGACATAGACGTCCACCACATTGAGCGAGGCCCCGCCATGGCCGGCCCACAGCGCGGCGAAGATGTCCGCGCGCGAGAGCGGCTCGCCGGGGTGGCGCATGAGCAGCGCCAGCAGTTCCACCTCGCGCTCGGTCAGGCGCACGCGGGTGCCGCCGAGCTGGGCCTGGCGGGTTTCGAGATCGAGCGCGAGCGCGCCCACCGCCAGCGTGCGCGGCTCGCCGTCGGCATTGCTGCGCCGGAGCGCCTGCACCTTCACCCGCGCCAGCAGCTCCTCGAAGGCGAAGGGCTTGACGATGTAGTCGTCCGCCCCCGCCATCAGCCCCTCCGTGCGCTCGTTCACGCTGGAACGGGCGGAGAGCATGATGATCGGCGCGGTCTGCCCGCCGGCCCGCAGCGCCTTGCACACCTCGATGCCGGAACGCCCGGGCAGCATGACGTCGAGGATGATCGCCTCCCACGCCCGCCCATTGGCCGCGCGCAACGCCTCCTCGCCGTCTCCCACGAGCTGGACGTCGTAGCTCTCGGAAGAAAAGCCGCGCCGCAGCAGCGAGCCGATGTCCGGATCGTCCTCGACGATGAGAATGTTCATTGGGCCGCCTCCAACGTCATGTCGGGCACCGGTACGGGCAGGCGGACGGTGACACAGGTGCCCCCCTTCCCCTCGCCTCCTCCGGCACCGCTTTCTATTTCGATGCGCCCACCATGGCGGTCGACGATCCATTTCGCCAGTGCCAGGCCGATGCCGAAGCCGGTGCCCTCGCGCGTGCCGGTGGCGCCGCGCCAGAAGCGCTCGAACACGTGCGGCAGTTCGTCCGAGGGGATGCCGGTGCCGTGGTCGCGCACCCGGATGACCACCTCGTCGCCCTCTCGCGCGGCTTCCAGATGGACGGTCTCGCCGGGCGGCGAATGGCGCACGGCATTGGCGACCAGCCCGTCGAACGTCTGGCGCAGCCAGTCGCGGTCGGCATCCACGGCAAGGCTTTCGGACGGGCAGGCGATCTCCAGCGCGAGCCCGGCGGCGCGCGCCACCGGCAGCATGCTCTCGCGCACGTCGACCAGCAGCTCGTCGACGAGGAACAGCGAGCGGTCGAGCTCGATCTGCCCGCTCTCCGACCGCGCGATGCGCAGAAGATCCTCCACCCGGCGATGCAGGCGGCGGGCGCGGGACTGGATGACCAGCAGCGCGGCCTTGAGGTCCTCCTCGCGCGGCTGCGCCGGGCGCAGCGTGATCTCCACCTCGCCGAGGATGACGGTCAGCGGCGTGCGCAGCTCGTGGCTCACATCGGTGAAGAAGCGCCGGCGGGCGAGGTCGACATTCTCCAGCCGCGTATTGGCGGCGCGCAGCTCGGCGGTGCGCGCGTCGACGGTCTCCTGCAGGTGCTTCTGCGCCGCCACCAGCCGCTGCTCGCGGCGGGCCAGATGCGCCGCCATGCGGTTGAAGCGGGCCATGGCGAGGCTGAGCTCGTCGTGGCCGGTCACAGCGATGCGGGTGTCGGAGCGCCCGCGCGCGATGGCGGCGGCGGCGGCGGCGACATCGGCGACGCGATTGACCAGCGAGCGGCCGAGGCGGTGATAGAGCAGCACCGCGACGAGGCAGGCCAAGGCCACGCCGATCAATCCCCAGCGTATGGTGCGGTCGCGCAGCTGGCGCACTTCGACCTGGGCGTTGTGAGCGGCGGTGCGCTCCTCCTCCATCGACTGGCTCAGCGGACCGCCGAAACCGGCGGCGAAGACGTCGAGCACGACGCGCACGCCCGTCGCGGGCTCGGGATTGGCGAGCGCCCCGGCGACCTGACGGTCGAGCACCTCGAACTGCGCCTTGAGGCGCGCGACGGTGCGGCTGCGCGCCGCCATCAGCGTGCGCTGCTCCTCGTCCTGGAAGCGCAGCACATCGTCCGACAGCGTGCTCTCGAAGCGCTCGAAGGCGGTCAGCGCGGCCTGACGGGCGGCGACGAGCGATTCATAGGTGCGCGCGCTCGGCTGCTGCGCGGTCTGCAACGCCATCAGCGCGTAGTCGCCGATGCGGCCGGAGATGACCGACAGCAGCTCCAGCCGATGCTGGGCCGATACCAGCCGGTCGAGCTGCGTGTTGGCCGCGCCGAGCGCGAGGACGAGCGCCGCCGTCGAGGCCGCCGTCACCAGCACGGCGACGGACAGCAGCAGCGCCATGCGCGCCCTGAGCGACGCGAACAAGCCACGCCCGAACACGCCCCTTCCCATGCCGCCTCACTGGATAACGCCATCGCAAATCAATGACGTTTCAATGATTCCACGGACCAGGGAACGGTGCACGCTGCGATGCAGCAGGAACCGGCGGGAAAAACGGCGGCGTGGGAAACGCGCGGGTGCCGGTCAGATGTCGCGGCCGGCCGCGCCGGGACGGGCGCAGCGCCACTTCGTGACCTTCCACTTCGGGTGCGTCTCGCTCCACTCGGCGATGACCGGCGGCGCGCCGATCATGCACTGGACCGGCGCGGGGCGAAGCTCCGCGCTGACGGAAACGGCCTCCTCGCGGCAGGTGCCGGGATTCGCGATGAGGCAGATGGAAAGAATAAGCTCCATAAGTCGTCCTCGAGGCGTGGGTTCGAAGCCGCCCGAGCGCTCCCCCTTTCACTGAACTGAACCCGACCCATACGCCGCCCGCGGCAGTTGGGTCGCGCCGATTTCGCTGCATTGCAGCAAAAAACAGACCACATCGCAAACACGCTACGCGGCTACCTCTCGGGGGGCCGGGCGTCCCGACGCCACCGATCAGCTTCACGCCGCAGCATAGTCCGTGATCGCGGCGGGATACAGAGCTGCCGCTCTTTTGACCATGCCGCCATAATTCGCATCCGCCGGGGCGGCTTCCGGCACGGCAGCAGAAAGCATGGGGCAAGCTACCGCAGCGACGTCATACGGATGAAGAATCCCTTGCGGATAAAGACGAAGCGGGCCAGTCTCTCGCTCGTTACGTGTCTGGTCGCGCTATCGGGCCAACCGGTTTGGTTCCCAAACGCTGCAACAAAGATAGCCGGGACATCGAGAGGGGCAATTCCCGTCCCTTATCATGCAACCCCGTTCTGGGAGGATTAGATGGCCAAGATCAACAAGGTGCTCATCGGCGAGTCGCTGGTGGGTGACGGCAACGAGGTCGCTCACATCGACCTCATCATCGGCCCGCGCGGCTCGGCTGCGGAAAGCGCCTTCGTCAACGCGCTGACCAACAACAAGGACGGCTTCACCTCGCTGCTCGCCGTCGTGACCCCGAACCTGCTCGCCAAGCCGAACACCATCCTGTTCAACAAGGTGACGATCAAGGACGCCCGTCAGGCCGTCCAGATGTTCGGCCCGGCCCAGTACGCGGTCGCGAAGGCTGTCGTCGACAGCGTCGCCGAAGGCGTGATCCCGGAAGAAGAAGCCGACGACCTGTTCATCTCGGTCGGCGTGTTCATCCACTGGGAAGCGGCGGATGACGCCAAGATCCAGCAGTTCAACTACCAGGCGACCAAGGAAGCCCTGAAGCGCGCCGTCGACGGCGAGCCGAAGATCAAGGACGTCCTGTCGCAGGCCGCTTCGGCCAAGCACCCCTTCGCCGCCTAGATCGGAAGCAACCCTGGGCAGACAACACCACCGCCCGCGGCCCAGTATCCGAAGGGCCTGCTCCAGCGGTTGGCGGCGATCTTTTTGAACAAGTGACGACGGCGCGCCGTCGTTACTTGCGCCACGGGGACGGCGGGAAACCGCCTTCTCCTGCCCATTGATTGCCCATCTTACCGACTGACTGGCCCGGAGCCTCGTGCTCCGGGCCTTTTCATTTTGCGCGCCGACGGCCGGTCGCCGGAATGGGGGATTGGCCGCGGAGGGCTCAGCCGGCAGCACCGGCCAGCGCCCGGCGCAGCTCTTCCAGCCGGCCCGGCGCGGCGCGCTCCTCGCGCGACAGGTGAAGCCCGATATCGTGGGCGATCCGCGCGGGTGTTCCTTCCAGCACGACGATGCGGCTCGCCAGCTCCACCGCCTCGCGGCTGTCATGGGTGACGAAAAGCACGGTCGCCGGACGGCCCGCCAGCAGGCGGCGCAGCAGATCGCGCAGCCGCGCCGCGCCCACCTCGTCCAGCGAGACGAAGGGCTCGTCCATCAGCAGCACCTCGGGCTCGATGACGAAGGCGCGGGCCAGCGCGACACGCCGCTGCTGGCCGAGCGACAGGCGCTCGGGATAGGCGGGCGCCAGCTCGGCAAGACCCACCTCCTCCAGCATCGCCAGCGCCCGGCGGCGGCTCTCCTCGCCCGGCGGCAAGGGCAGCGCGACATTCTCCAGCACGGTGCGCCACGGCAGTAGGCGCGGATTCTGGAAGGCATAGGCGATGCGCGGCGCGACCGCGCCTGCCCCGCCCCCCGCATCGAAGCGCACCGTGCCGCGATACTCCCGATCGAGCCCGGCGACGATGTTGAGCAGCGTCGTCTTGCCGAGGCCGGAGGCGCCCAGCAGCACCAGGAACTCCCCCGACGCGATGTCGAGGCGGAAAGCGCGGAAGATATCCCGCGCCGGCGCGCCGGCCCGCGCCGGATAGCGCTTCTCGCCGATGTCGATCGCGATCGCGCTCATCGCCGCCACCTGTTGGCCCGCCGCTCCCAGGGCTGGAGCAACCCGACCTCGATGAGCTGCACCACCGCCGTGAAGGCCAGCGCATAGGCGAGGATGGTCGCCACGTCGAAAAGCTGGAACGCGGTCTGCAACTCGAAGCCGACGCCGTTGGAGCGGCCGAGCAGTTCCACCACCAGCACGATCTTCCAGGTGAGCGCGAGGCCGGAACGGGCGCTCGCGGCGAAGAAGGGCACGAGCTGGGGCAAGGTGACGTGGCGCAGCGCCCGCGACCATGGCAGGCGATAGACCTTCGCCATCTCGTCGAGATCGCGCGACAGCGCGGCCGCGCCCTCGCGCATGGTGACGGCGACGTTGGGGATCTTGTTGATCGCCACCGCGGTGATGGCCGCCGCCTCGGTGAGGCCGAACCAGACATAGCAGAGGATGATCACCACCAGCGCCGGCAGGTTGAGCAGCACGACGACCCACGGTCCGAAGAGTTCGTTGAGAGCCACCGAGCGGCCAAGGGCGATGCCGATGGCCGAGCCGACCGCCATGGCGATGAGGAAGCTCGCGGCCACGCGCCCGAGCGTGATGGCGATGTTGGTCGGCAACGCTCCGGTCTCCGTCGCGCGCACCATGGCGGCGAGCACGGCCGGCGGGCCGGGCAGCAGCGGCGAAGCCACCCAGAGCGCGGCGACCTGCCAGACGGCCACCAGCACCAGCAGCGAGACGGCGGTCAGCAGCAGGCGGGCGGCGGCCGACATGCTCTCCCTATCCTATTCGCCGACGGGGCCGAACAGCGCGCGGTCGAAGCCGGGATTCGGCCCCACCAGTTCCTCCCCTCCGGTCTGCGCGAGCACCTGGTAGAGCCGGGCGCAGGAGACCCGCTCGGCCTCGCCGAAGCTGCCAGGAATGCCGGCGCGGTAGTAGTCGCGCAGCCGCGCGAACTCGGCGTCGTCCGCCGCCTGCATCAGCGGGCGGATCCGGTCCCACGCGGCATCGCTCGTCGCCAGCACGCGGTTGGCCGCCGCCGCGGCGCGCAGGAAGCCGGCGATGGCCGCGCCCCTCTCCGCCATCACGGCGTTGCGCCAGACGAAGCCGACCAGCGGCGGGGCGGGATCGATGCCGAGGCCCTTGATGATGTCCTTCACATCCAGCAGCCGCCGAAAGCCGCGCGCGTCGAGCCGCGCCGCATAGGGCCAGAAGGTGAGCACGGCGTCGACGCGGCCGAGCGCGAGCTGCTCGCTGACCAGCGGCGCGGCGCCGAAGACCGGCTCGGCGGCGGTCGCGAGGTCCACGCCGAGCTCGGCCCTGGCATAGGCGCGCAGCAGCAGCCAGCTCTTGTCCAGCGCGCCGCCGGCCACGCCGATCTTGCGGCCCTTGAGATCGGCGAGGCCCTTCACCGGACCGTCCGCCGCCACCATCACCGCGCCGAGCGCGTTGGAGAACGGGGCGAAGCGCATGCGCTCGCCATCCTGCGTGCGGCGCAGGGCCCAGAGCCAGTCGCTGACGATGAGGTCGACGTCTCCCGCCTGCAATGCGACGGTCGTCGCCTGCCCGCTCGCAAGGTCCACGCTCTCGACGGAGAGGCCCTCGCGACGGTCGAGCCCCTCGGCGCGGATGGTCTCCAGCAGCCAGTTGAGCGTGCCGAATTTCAGCGTGCCGATGCGCAGCCGCAGCGCGGGATCCGCCACCCCGCTCCCCTGCGCCATGACGGCCCCGGGCAGCGCCGCGAGCAGGGGCAGCCCCGCCAGCGCGGCGGCGCCGGCGAGCCAGGCGCGGCGCGAGAGCGCGGCGGAAAGATGCGGAATCGTCATGGGGCGGCCTTCCCGGTCAGCGGGGGATCGAGCAGTCGGTTGCGCACGAGATAGGAGACGCCGCGCAGCCAGGATTCGTCCGTGTTGTTGCGGATATCCGCGCTGCCGGCCCGGAGCACCTGCCCGGTGGCGACGTCGCGCAGCTGGAAGTTGATGTTGAGAATGAGGTTGGAGACCTTCTGCACCAGCCCGATCACCTCGATCTGCGCGCCGAGGGAGCGGGCGATGGGGAGTTCGCAACTGTTGCAGTTGCGGAACGGCGTCGCCTCGGCGATGCGGGCCGCCTCGGGCGTGAGGTCGAGCACTTCATAGCCGGCATCCTTCAGGCGGCGGCGCACCTCCCCGGTGATGAGGGCGAGGCGCTTCGCCTCCGCCGGGCGGGGGCCGTTGAAACCGGCCTCGCCGCTGGTGTCGAACAGCTCGAAGTCGAACACCGCCACGCGCGTCGCCGCGCGGGCATCGGCGGCGAAGGCGAGTCCCAGGCCGAGGACGAGAGCGGCGAGCCTGCCGGTGCGGCTGAAAGCACTCATCCTATTTTGCCTCCCTGCGCCGGCTTTGTTCCCGACATGTGGCAATCATATCGCCGGAAGACGCTCCCGCAAGCCACCGGGAAAAAGTTCCCGATTTTAATACATGTGATATGCTTTGGATAACGACGGCGTTACATTTTCTTATTAGTTTCTTATGTGCGCTATTTTATTGAATGCTTGATTTTGATTGCGTAGAGTTTTCCCACGGCAGCCGAGAAAAGTTCCGAAGACACTTGTCGCGGACAAAGACATTAGCCGTGGGATGGAATGCCGATGAGATGGATGGCGAGCGCCGCGGGAGCGGTGCTGATAGCGGCAGCCTGCGCAACGAGCCCCGCGCGCGCGCAAGACGCGACGCCCGCGGCACCCGCGCCCGCTACCCCCTCCTCCCCGCCGCTCGCGGCGAAGCCGGCCGCGCCGATTCCGCCGGAGCAGACCTTCAAGATCGGCGTGGTGAGGCAGATGCCGGTGCCCCCGCCCTGGATCGCGCCGCTGCAGATGCCGCCGGATGATCTCGGCATCGCCGGCGCCGAGCTCGGCATCCGCGACAACCTCACCAGCGGGCGCTTCCTCAAGCTGGACTACAAGCTCACCCCGGAGATCGTGCCGACCGACGGCGATCCGCTGCCGGCGGTGCAGAAGCTGGTCGAGGCCGGCAACAATTTCATCCTGCTCGACGTGCCGGCCGAGCAGCTGGTGAAGATCGCCGACGCGTTCAAGGACAGCGGCGTGATCTTCGTCAATGTCGGCGCCGCCGACGACCGCCTGCGCCAGAAGGACTGCCGTGCCAACGTGTTCCACGTCGCGCCGAGCCGCGCCATGCTGGCCGACGCGCTCGCCCAGTTCCTGGTGACCAAGCGCTGGCGCAACTGGTTCCTCATGGTCGGGCGCACCGACGCCGACAAGCTCTACGCCGAGGCGGTGCGCCGCTCGGCCAAGAAGTTCGGCGGCAAGATCGTCGCCGAGAAGGAATGGGACTACGGGCCGGACGCCCGCGCCACCGCCCAGTCGGAAGTGCCGCGCGGCACGCAGGTCGGCGAGTACGACATCCTCATCGTCGCCGACGAGCTGGGCGAGTTCGGCGACATCCTGCCCTACAACACCTGGCTCGCGCGCCCCATCGCCGGCACGCAGGGCCTGATGCCGCTCTCCTGGCACCCGACCATGGAGAACTGGGGCGCCTCGCAGCTTCAGAGCCGCTTCTTCAAGCAGTCCAAGCGCCTGATGCAGCCGCTCGACTTCCAGATGTGGGAAGGCGTGTTCGCCATCGGATCGGCCAGCCTGAAGACGCGCAGCAGCGACCCGGCCAAGGTGAAGGCGCAGATGCTGGCGCCCGACTACGACCTGCCGGTGTTCAAGGGCGTCGCCGCGAGCTTCCGCGGCTGGGACCACCAGCTGCGCCAGCCGATCCTGCTCACCCATGCCACCAACACGGTGACGCTCTCGCCGCAGGCCGGCTTCCTGCACCAGAGCTCGCCGCTCGACACGCTCGGCTTCGACCGACCGGAATCGGCCTGCACGTTTCAATAAGACCAAATGATTGCCAGGAGGAACCGAATGAAACGCCCGTTCATGCTGTCCGTCGGCATGGCCACCCTCGCCGGGCTCATGCTGGCCGACGCCCTGCCCGCCGAGGCCGGCCCGCGCGCCTTCGTCTCCAACGAGCGCGACCACACGATGAGCGTCGTGGACATGGACACGCTCAAGGTCATCGAGACCATCAAGACCGGCCGGCGCCCGCGCGGCATCATCGCCAGCCCGGACGGCAAGCTGATCTATCTGTGCGCTTCCGACGACAACCGCGTCGAGGTGTATGACGCCGCCACGCTCAAGCTGGTGAAGACGCTGCGCTCCGGGCCGGATCCCGAACTGTTCGTGCTGCATCCGTCCGGCAACCCGCTCTACATCGCCAACGAAGACGACAACATGGTCACGGTGGTGAATGTCGAGAACAACGACCTGATCGTCGAGATCCCGGTCGGCGTGGAGCCGGAGGGCATGGGCATCAGCCCCGACGGCAAGTTCATGGTGAACACCTCCGAGACGACCAACATGGCCCATGTGGTCGACACGGCGACGAACGAGATCATCGAGAACATCCTCGTCGACTCCCGCCCGCGCATCGCCGAATTCTCCAAGGACGGCAAGCAGCTCTGGATCTCCGCCGAGGTCGGCGGCACGGTGGCGGTGGTCGACCCGGCGACCTGGAAGATCATCAAGAAGATCTCCTTCAAGATCCCCGGCGTGACCGATGATGCCATCCAGCCCGTCGGCGTGCGCATCACCAAGGACGGCTCCAAGGCCTTCGTCGCGCTCGGCCCGGCCAACCGGGTGGCGGTGATCGACGCCAAGACGCTGGAAGTGGAGAAGTACCTGCTCGTCGGCCAGCGCGTCTGGCAGCTCGGCTTCACGCCGGACGAGAAGTTCCTCGTCACCACCAACGGCAACTCGAACGACATCTCCATCATCGATGTCGCCGAGGAGAAGGTCACCAAATCCGTCACCGTCGGCCGCGCGCCCTGGGGCGTGGTCGTGGTTCCGTGACCCGCGACAACAGCAAGCAAAACGCACCATTCGGAGGATTCGCCATGAAGACGCATTTCGCCATCGCCGCGGTGGCCACGCTCGCCCTCTCGGGTCTCGCCTATGCCAAGGGTGACCTCACGCTGAAGCCGACCGAGCTGGAGGAACTCACCGTCGGGCTCGGCGATTCCGGCTTCGGCGTCTCCCAGCAGAAATACGAGCTGGAGACCGGCAAGTCCTATACCCTGACCATCAAGTCCACCGGCAAGAAGGAATGCGCCTGGCAGTCGCCGGGCCTGTTCCAGAACATCTTCCTGCGCAAGGTCGAGGCCGGCGGCATGGAGATCAAGGCCGTCCACCTCACCGAGCTCGAATTCGAGGAAGAGGGCGAGGCCGAGATGTTCTTCGTGCCCATCAAGCCCGGCAACTACGCCTGGTACTGCAAGGGCATGGAAGAGCGCGGCATGAAGGGCGAATTCATCGTCAAGTGACGGCGGCGCCCGCCAGGTTTTCCACTTATACTCCTCGTGAACACTGTCCCCGGCCCGCGCCGGGGACTTTTCTTCTCTCGACGCGGGAGACGCCATGACGGAACAGCCTCGCGAGACGGCTTCCCCTCGCGGAGCCGGGGCGGCGCCAGCGGCCGTGCCGGCGCTGGCGGTTCGCGACGTCACCCACACCTTCGGCGCCCGCAAGGCGCTGGACGATGTCAGCCTCGATGTGCCGGCCGGCAGCTTCACCGCCCTGCTGGGCCCGAACGGCGCCGGCAAGACGACGCTCTTCTCGCTGGTCACCCGGCTCTACGACAACCGCAGCGGCGCGATCCACGTGCTCGGCTACGATGTGCGCCGCCAGCCGGCGGCGGCGCTGAGCCAGCTCGGCGTGGTGTTCCAGGCGCGCACGCTGGACCTCGAGCTCTCCGTCCTCGACAACCTGCTGTACCACGCGACGCTGCACGGCATCGGCTTCGGCGCCGGCCGCCGCCGGGCGATGGAGCTGCTGGCGCAGGCCGGCCTCGCCGACCGCGCCCGCGACAAGGTGCGCAACCTCTCCGGCGGGCAGATGCGCCGGGTCGAGATCGTGCGCGCGCTCATTCACCGCCCCCGCCTGCTGCTGCTGGACGAGCCGACAGTGGGGCTCGACATCGCCTCGCGCGCGGCGCTGGTCGCGCAGGTGCGCGAACTGGTGGCGCAGGAGGCGATCGGTGTGCTGTGGGCGACCCACATCATCGAGGAGATCCAGCCGGGCGACCGCATCGTGGTGCTGCACCGGGGCCGGGTGCGGGCGCGCGGCAGCTACGAGGAGATGCTGGCGCAGACCGGCACGGACGAACTCGGCGCCGCCTTCCTGAAGCTGGTCGGCGACGAGGCGGAGGCGGCATGAGGCACGCATCGCTACCGACCGCTGGACCTGCTCCCGCTCCCCGCGGGGGAGAGAGGGCTTCGCCGCGCCGCCATGGTGTCGCCCCTCACCGACCCGCTTCGCGGGCCACGTCTCCCCGCTGGGGAAAGGAAGGGAGTTGCCGCCAGCACGTACGGGCCCACCATCGGAGGCATCCATGAGCGCCCCCTCGCCCCGCTTCCGGCTGCCGCTCGGCGGCTATCTCATCGTGCTCGCCGGCATCTGCTGGCGCGAGGGGCTGCGCTTCCTGAACCAGCGCGGCCGCTTCCTTTCCGCGCTGGTGCGCCCGCTGGTGTGGCTGTTCATCTTCGCCGCCGGCTTTCGCTCGGTGCTCGGCGTCTCGATCATCCCGCCCTACGACACCTACGTGCTCTACGAGGTCTATGTGACGCCGGGGCTGGTGGCGATGATCCAGCTCTTCAACGGGCTGCAGTCGTCGCTTTCCATGGTCTATGACCGCGAGGTCGGGGCCATGCGCATCCTGCTGGTGAGCCCC
The DNA here is from genome assembly GCF_007559435.1 of Ancylobacter moscoviensis. Taxonomy (GTDB): domain Bacteria; phylum Pseudomonadota; class Alphaproteobacteria; order Rhizobiales; family Xanthobacteraceae; genus Ancylobacter; species Ancylobacter moscoviensis. The sequence continues at coordinate 216,299 of NZ_VMBP01000003.1, forward strand.
TATCCGCGCTGGTTCCTGCTGGTCTCCAAACTCGTCGCCGGCATCTGCGTCTCGCTGCTGCAGGTCTACGCCTTCCTCGCCATCGCGTGGTTTTGGGAGGTGGAGCTGCCGCCCATCGGCTATTTCGCCGTGCTGCCGGCGCTGCTGCTGACCGGGCTGATGCTCGGCGCCATGGGGCTGCTGATGTCCTCCGTGTTCCGGCAGATGGAGAACTTCGCCAGCGTGATGAACTTCGTCATCTTCCCGATGTTCTTCGCCTCCTCCGCCCTCTACCCCCTCTGGCGGGTACAGGAGAGCAGCCTCGTGCTGTGGTGGATCTGCACGCTGAACCCCTTCACCTATGCGGTGGAACTGATCCGCTTCGCGCTCTACGGCCAGTTCGAGCCGTTTTCCGCCCTCGTCGTCGCCGGTTGCGCGCTCGTGTTCCTCGCGGCGTCCATCCTGGCGTATGATCCCTCCGCCGGCGTCATGGCCCGCCGCGGCGGGCCGGAGACCGCCCGTTGAGCCGGCCAAACGACAAGGGGCCCCCTAGCGGCCCCGACCAGACGCCTTGAGGAACACCCGAGGAAACGCCAATGTCCGCGACGCCTTTCCGAAGCCTGCGTTTCGCCGTCCCGCTCCTGCTGCTGACCGCCGCCCCGGCGCTGGCCGCCGCCCCGACCGGCGGGCTGTGGCCGTGCATCCAGCGCAAGGTGCCCGTGCTCGCCTATGGCCAGATGTGGTCCGGCCCGTCGATCGAGAACCTCGCCTGGCAGGACGACCGCGCCGTCGCCGAGCTGGTGCCGGTGCTGGTGGCCCAGCGCACGCCGATCGACGACGCCACCAGGCGCATCGAGGAATTCGCCGGCAAGGCCGGCGCGGAGAAGAAGGAGCGGCTGACCCGGCTCTTCGCCGGCGTGTTCGACCAGATCAACGCCCGGCGCAGCCGCATCATCAGCGGCATCGAGCGCTATTCGCAGCACCAGATCGAACTTTCCAAGCGCATCAAGGACGAGAGCCTCGACCTCGCCAAGGCGAAGAAGGCGGCGACCGGCGACGCCGACAAGGCGAAGGCGGCGGAGCTGGAACAGCGCCTGCTCTGGGACACCCGCATCTACGACGCCCGCAACCAGGCGGTGACGGCCGTGTGCGAAAGCCCGGTGCTGCTGGAACAGCGCGCCTTCTCGCTCGCCCGCGCCATCCAGAACGTGATGGAGTGAGCCTCAGCCGCGCGGCGCCGCCCGGCCGAGCCGACGCAGGCGCCACGCGACATAGGCGATGATGGCGAGATGCAGCAGCACCGCGGCCGCCAGCGCCACGGCATGGAACCGCCAGCTCACGCCCGGCTCGCTTCCGACCACGGCGATGGTGACGAGGCCGAGCGGCAGGAACAGCGCCACCGCCGTGACGAGGCCGGGATTGTAGACGCCGAGCCGCAGCCGGGCGCCGATATGCGTCAGCCCGTTGACCAGCACCGCATAGGGCGCCACCAGCCCGTAGCCCGGCCCCCACAATAGCGCGGCGTAGAGCGCGGCGAGGTTCAGCGTCCAGACGACGCCGACATTGATGACCAGCACACCGGCCGTGCTCAGTCCCTCGCGTCCGCCGAACACGACCGCGTTGGCGAAGCGGCGGAAGCGGTCGCCGGCATGCTCCTCGACCTGGTGGAGCATATAGGCCGGGCTGTGCAGGAAGATCAGCAGCAGGGCGAGCGGCGCCGTCACGACGAGGAGCGGCACGGCGGCGACCAGCGCGGCGGCCATGAAGCCGGCCCCCGCCACCCAATGGCCGGCGAGCCACGAACCGACGAGCGGCAGGCCGATGAGCCGCGGCGTCAGCCTGAATTCCCGATGCGGGCCGGTTTCCGGATCTTCCATGCGGCGAGCATAACCTGATTTTCGCCGCCGCCGGCAGGGCGGTATCGGGAGGGTCGCCGGGTCACGGATGTCAGGGGAAGGGCTTGGCCTCTTCGAGCGGCAGGCCGGCCCTGGCCCAGCCGTCGCTGCCGAGCGGATACCAGATGATGTTGGTATAGCCGTATTCGCCCTGCGCCCGGCGGGCGGCGTTCCAGCTCATCCAGCAATCGGTCTGGCAGTAGAACACCAGCGCGGCATCGCGCCGGCCCCCGGTCAGGGTCTCGAGGCTGCGGCGGAAATAGCCGTCCGTCTCGGCGGTGATGGCGCCGTAGCCGACATTGGGCAGCCAGACGCTGCCGGGCAGGTCGTCGCGCCGCTTGTCGCGCCAGATGGTGCCGGGCGGCAGATTGGCCGGCTTCACGTCGCGCGGCATCACGTCGACGAACAGCGCCGCCTTGTCGCGCCACAGCTTCTCCGCCCCGGCGGTATCGACCACCCGCGCGCCGCGCAGCGTGGCCGGCGTCGGGGCGCGGTAGCCGTCCATGCGGTAGCCGTCCGGCTCCGGCACGGCGGTCTCGCCGCGCCCGGTGGAGGGCGCGAGCGCGTAGAGCACGACCGCCAGCCCGGCGATGCCGAGCCACGCCAGGCGGCTGAGCGGTTTCTCGGGACGGGTGCTCATCGCCTCCTCCCGCGCCTCGTTCAGGGGGCCTGCACGATGGGACGGTCCTGCCCATCCAGCAGCGGCACGCCATAGTCGAGCAGGATGCGATCGATGGCGCCCTGCTGGCTCTTGATGAACTCGTTGAGCTGGTGCTTCCAGTTCAGCTCGCCGGGCCGGATGCCGAAGGTGATGCGGTAGACCAGCGAGGGGTCGCCCTTCTCCTTCACCAGCGGCACGATCGACAGCGGGATCTGCGATTTCTTCGCGTAATAGCCGCCGATCGGCCCCCACAGGATGCCCGCATCGATGTCGCCGCTGTCGATGTCGGCGATCATCGCTTCGGCAGGGCTTTCGAAGCGGCGGTCGACCATCAGCGCGTAGGGCTTCGCCATCGGCATCAGCCCGTTGCGGGTCATCAGGTCGCCCGGCGGCGAGCCGGCGACGACGCCGATGCGCCGACCCTTCAGGCGCGGATCCTCCAGCGTGTCGACGCCGGCGAGGTCGCTGTCCTTCCTGGCGACCAGCACCCAGGCGGAGCGGTAGTAGGGATTGGTGTTCAGCACCGGGTCGCCGCCGGCGACATAGCCCATCACCACGTCGCAGCGCTTGGCGCCGAGCGTCATGCGGTAGAAACCGGTCGCCTGCGGAAACCACGTGTAGTCGAGCGGCAGGCCGAGCTTCTCGGCCATGAGCTCGGCGATCTTGTTCTCGAAGCCCTGCCCTTCCTCATTGGTGAAGGGCATGTTCGCCGGATCGGCGCAGACCCGCAGCGTCGAGCGGTCGACGAGGTCGGACACCTGCGCCGCCGCGGGCATGGGAGCGGCGAGAGCGAGGGCAAGGGCAAGGGGGAGGGCGAGCGCCGGCATCAGCGCCGCGACGCCCCTTCCGGCAAGGCCGGCGGAGGGCCCGGCCACCGCGCGCACGCCCGCCATCACGTCAGCCTCCGAAGCATTGCTTCTCATTGTCCGTGTATGCCTTCGCCTTGTCCTCGCGCTTGCTCGGCCGCTCGCGGCCAAGGGCGCCGTCGGCGCGGGCCTTGAGGTAGACGTAGATGTCGTCGAGGTAGCACATGACGTTCTTGTTCTCGCCGAAGGCCGGCATGACCTGGTCGGCGGTGCCGACGCCCACGGTCTTCTTGCCATTGACCACGGTTTCCATGAACTGCGCGTAGGTCAGGGTCTTCAGCGAGGTGGCCAGCGCCGGGGCGTAGGTGGAACCCATGCCGTCCGGGCCGTGGCAGACGTGGCACTCGGCGTGATAGCGGCGGTAACCGGAATAGGTGTACCAGTCCATCGTGCCGTCGGGCTGGATGTTGTAGGTCGGATCGCCGTCAGGCAGCGTGTACTTGCCCAGATCGTCCCTCTCCTTGACGACCGGCTCGGCGCTCGTCGCCGCCGGAGCGGCCTGCTGGGCAAGGGCGGGAACGGGCAGAACAAGGGCGGCCGCCAGGATCAGAGCCGACACGCCGGCGGACGCCGGCAGAGCGCCGGAAACAAGCCATCCGCGAACGGTATTCTTCATGAAGCAGTCTCCTCAGGGGGCGCCGCGAGGGGGCCATGTCCGACGGTCGAAGCGCGCACGGCTCCCGGGCCGACAGCGCTCGTTCGGAATTGTTCTAAGATTTTCATAAGGCCCAAGGGCCTGAGACGGTGGGGCCTGGCCCGCCGGTTCGACCGGCGGCCAGGCCCCCCGCACTTACTGGAAATGACCGGCGCCCCAAGGACGCCGGCCCTCCATGCCTCAGTTCGGCAGAGCGAACACCGTGAGCTGACCACCGAGGTTGGTGTAGTTCGACAGGGCCGCATAGCCACCCACCGCGCCGAGACCGGCGTTCGGGTCGGTCAGGCCGGCCGCAAGGCCGATGCCCGCCCAGCCACCGACACCCGACAGGATGGCGATGTACTGCTTGCCCTTGTGCTCGTAGGTGGTGACGTTGCCGATGATGCCCGACGGGGTCTTGAACTTGTAGAGTTCCTTGCCCGTCTTGCTATCGACCGCCTTCAGGTAGCCTTCCAGCGTGCCGTAGAACACCACGTCGCCGGCGGTGGCGAGAGCACCCGACCACACCGAGAACGGCTCGGGCAGCGACCAGACGATCTTACCCTTGGTGTTGTCCCAGGCGATGAAGTTGCCCATGCCGCCATGGCTGTTCGGCGCCGGATACATGGACAGGGTGGCACCGACATAGGGCTGGCCCGCGGTGTAGCTGACGCGGAACGGCTCGTAGTCCATGCACACGTGGTTGGTGGGCACGTAGAACAGGTTGGTCTTCGGGGAGAAGGCCGCCGGCTGCTGGTCCTTGGTGCCGAGCGCCGCCGGGCAGATGCCCTTGGTGTTCACGTCCTCGCCCTGCTGAGCGGTCGAGTACTGCGAGACGACCAGCGGACGACCGAAGGTCGGGCTGTTGCGGTCCATGTCGACCTTGGTGGCCCAGTTCACCGCCGGATCGTACTTCTCGGCGACGAGCAGGTCGCCGGACACGCGATCGAGGGTGTAGCCGAAGCCGTTGCGGTCGAAATGGGTGAGCAGCTTGCGCGGCTGGCCGTTGAACTGCTGATCCGTGAGGATCATCTCGTTCACGCCGTCATAGTCCCACTCGTCGTGGGGGGTCATCTGATAGACCCACTTGGCCATTCCGGTGTCGGCGTCACGCGCCCAGACGGTCATCGACCACTTGTTGTCGCCCGGGCGCTGGGCCGGGTTCCAGGTCGAGGGGTTGCCCGAGCCGTAATAGACGAGGTTGGTCTCGGGGTCGTAGGAGTACCAGCCCCAGGTACAGCCGCCGCCGATCTTCCACTGATCGCCTTCCCAGCTCTTCAGCGAGGAATCCTTGCCGATCGGCTTGCCGAGCGCCGTGGTCTTCTCCGGGTCGACGAGCAGGTCGCTGTCCGGGCCCATGGAATAGCCGCGCCAGATCTGCTTGCCGGTCTTGGTGTCGTAAGCCGTCACGTGGCAGCGCACGCCGAACTCACCGCCGGAAATACCGACGATCACCTTGTCCTTCACCGGAAGAACGGTGGCGGTGTTGGTTTCACCCTTCTTGGGATCGCCGTTCACCACCGACCACTTCTTCTCGCCGGTCTTGGCGTCGAGCGCGACCAGCGTCGTGTCGGCCTGATGCAGGAAGACCATGCCGTCGGAATAGGCGAGACCGCGGTTGACGGTGTCGCAGCACATGACCGGGATGACGTTCGGATCCTGCTTGGGCTCGTACTTCCAGACGATCCGGCCGTCGTCGTTCAGGTCGAGGGCATAGACGATGTTGGGGAACGGCGTGTGGACATACATCATGTCGCCGATGATGAGCGGACCACCTTCATGGCCGCGCAGCACGCCGGTCGAGAATGTCCAGGCGACCTGAAGCTTGCCGACATTGGCGGCATTGATCTGGTCGAGCTTGGAATAGCGGGTGTTGGCGTAGTCGCCGGTCTGGATGCCCCATTGCTTGGGGTCCTTGATGATCTTCATCAGCCCGTCATTGGCCGAAGCCGGCCAAGCATAGACTGCCGCAGCACTCATCAATGCCGCCGCAAAAAGCTTGCGCATGCCTACTCTCCTCCTGAACGATCCTCCGGGACCGACCATAACGATCGATCCGCCGCGGCTTGTTTTGCCGTTCTGACCTTTCGTCCTCGGCAGCGTGTCACGACCGGCTGGGGGAGAAGCAGCCGGATTTCACGGGGGCACCTGCCCCAAGCTGGCCTACGAACCGGATCGGGACTTCCCCCGAAAGCCGTTGAAGCCGAAGACAAAGCGAGGCTAATCCGAATTCCTGGGGCGCGCAATAAGAACTCTTAGAGAAAGAGCTCTTATTATGATTTTGCTGCAAGTGCGAACAAAAATACAATATACCAGGGATTTATACTTGAACTTACCATGATCCGCCGCGGACGCGCCTGCTGCGCCGCAACAGAACTATTCCCATTCGAACTCATGATAGGCGGCGATGGCGTTGCGCGCGTTGAACTCATCGAACAGCGCCCATTGCTCGCGTTCCGACGGGCGCGCGAGGTCCGGCGCCGCGCTCATCGGCTGCCCCTCGGCGATGATGCGACGCACATCGGCGCGCAGGCCGTCGAGATAGGCGCGCTCGGCCGCCGCCGCCTGCGGCCATGCGACGCTGGCCGGGCCGTGCCCGGGTACGGCTCGCGCGGCCGGCCGGGCGGTGAGCGTGTCGAGCAGCGCGAGCCATCCCTGCAGGCTGCCGTCGAGGGTCGGGATATGCCCGACGAACAGCAGATCGCCCATGATCCAGGTGCCGGTGACCGAATCGAAGACCGTCAGGTCGTTGTCGGTATGGGCCGTGGGATGCGCTTCGAGCTGCAGCGCCCTCCCGCCGAGATCGAGCGCGAGGCGGTCCTCCACGAGGAGATCGGGCAGCACGATGCGGGTGCCCTCCGCCTCCGCCCCGAGCAGCCGATTCGCCTGCGCGAGATAGGTCTCGCTGCGCAGCGACAGGGCGCGCGGGAGCTTGTGATGCCCCACGAAGCGCACGCCCTCACCGGCAAAGGCGGCGTTGCCCAGCGTGTGGTCGGGATGCATGTGGGTGTTGATCACGTAGCGCAGCGGCCGGTCGGTCACGGCCCGTACCGCCGCGAGCATGCGTTCGCCCGACAGTCGGCTGTTGCCGGTATCGACCACCGCCGCGACCTTGCTGCCGACCACCAGCGTCATGTTGGCGATCGCCCCGTCATTGGCGGGGGCGATCAGCTCGTAGGGCGCGCGATAGACGAAGACGCCGTCAGCGACCCGCTCCAGCGGCAGCGGCCCGGCGGCGGCCGCAGCACCGGGACGCACGCCCCCGGCGCCCCCCGCTGCCAGCGCGGCACCGAGGGCGAGAAGGCGGCGACGATCCGGGCGGAACGGGACCGGCATGGGACGACCGAGCTAGGGGCCGGCGTCATGAGCCCCCGCGTCGGGCGCGGGGGCGGCGATCTTACTTCTTGGTGCCGTCGGCGTTGAAGCCGGAGAGATAGGCGAGCAGATCCGCGCGGTCGGTCTCCTTGGGCAGGCCGGCGAACACCATCTTGATGCCCGGCATGTAAGCCTTCGGATTCTCGAGGTACTTGCTCAACACCTCGGCGGTCCACACGTCGCCCTTGGCGTTGTGCTCCTTGAGCGTGTCGGAATAGTTGAAGCCTTCCACCGCGCCCATCTTGCGGTCGACGATGCCGTTCAGCTCCGGGCCGACCTTGTTCTTGGCGCCTTCGCCGACGGCATGGCAGGCCATGCACTTCTTGAAGACGTTGGCGCCCTTGGCCGGGTCGCCGGCCGGGCTCTGGGCGAGGGCGGCGGTGGAGCCCAGCGCGAGCAGGGCAGCGGTGATGACGAAGCGATTCATGGCGTCCTTCCAGGCAGACATCGTTGAACGGCGCCGTCTCACGCGGCGCCTGCGACAGGGCGCCGATCATAGCGCTCCGGTTAGAACGATCCTAGACGTGGAAAGCTCCATCGCGCGCGGTGCATTTCGTCGCGGGGGAGAGCATCCCTCGCGACCCGATCCCGCGCGCGGCCGGGTCACGCGGGCAGGGCCGCCGGGGCCTCGTCCGACGGCTCGCGCAGCGCCTCGAAATGCGCCATCTGCCAGGCGGACCAGCGCTCGAACTCGTCGAGGAAGGGCTCGGCCATCCAGGTGACCGACCCGCCCGGCCCCACCGCGAACCAGCCTCGCGCCTCCGCCTCCGCGAGCAGGCTGCCGACATGGGCGGGCGAGACCTGCAGCCGCCCGGCGAGCGCCCGCCGCAGCAGCGGCCCGGCCGGCGGCGCGGCGTTGAGCGTCTGCGCATAGTGCCGGCCGACCACCGCCGTCAGCAGCGGATAGCCGCAATCGCGCTGGGTGAAGTGGAGAACGCCGGGAAAGGCGTGGAGCAGCGTGCCGTTCGCCAGCACATAGGCCGCCGAACGGCTGATCAGGTCGCCGAGCCGATGGGGATCGGCGAGCGCCTCGGCATGGCCGGGGCGGCGTTCCTCGATGGCGTCGACCGCCTCGACGAAAAGGCGCATGGAGCGGCCGATCTCCGCGATGACGATGGCGGTCGGCACCAGCAGCGTGGCACGCCGGTCCGCCGGATCGGCCGCGACCTCCACCAGGCGCCCGGCCTTCAGCGCCGCAACGAAGCCGGCGGTGTGGCGGGCGCTCACCCCCGCCACCTTCTGCAGGGCGGAGAGGGTCGGCGGTGGGCCGCCCCGGTAGCGCCAGGCGTAGTAGTTGTGGATCAGCATGAAGCAGACGAGGTAACGCCCGAGCTGATCGAACAGCTTGTAATAGGGCCAACGGATCGACGCGCCGGCCGACATGCCCGCGCAGTAGCCGGCGAGAGCGGGCCGGAAGCGCGGGTGCCGCAGCAGATGGTCGGCCCGCGCGCCGAAACCCTCCGGCAGCACCTGCGCCGGGCGTCCGGTGGGGCCCGCGTCTCCCTCGATCGACCGTCGTCTCGGCACCGCGCGATACCTGCAAAGTTTGGGCTGGCCCCGGATGGCCACATAGAAATACTGGCGTTCCGGCCCGGAACGAACCTACCTTCACGCGATATCCGTCCGACACACCCGCTGAAGTAAGCGAGCGGACGGATATGCGAGCGAAAGCGCGCATGTGCAGGAACATCGCGGCCGCACGGATGTCCGCCCGGCGGCCGACCCACGCCGCACCAACAACAGATCGATCCAGAGAGGAAACCTCATGTGTGTCGACCACAGCCACCACGATGATGAACGCCCTGCCCTGTCCCGCCGCCACGTCTTCGGCGCCGGGCTCGGCGTGGCCTCGGCCGCCTTTCTCGGCGGCTTCGCCCTGCCCGCTTCCGCGGACACCGCGACGACGACTACCGCGCCGAACGCGATCAGCCCCGACGAGGCGCTGAAGCGGCTGATGGAGGGCAATGCCCGCTACGCCGGCGGGACGCCGAACTGCACGGATTTCTCCGCCAGCCGGGCCGCCCGCGCGCTGTCGCAGCACCCCTTCGCCGGGCTGGTGAGCTGCGCGGATTCGCGTGTCGCGCCGGAGCTGGCCTTCGATCAGGGGCCGGGCGAACTGTTCGTCGTCCGCGTCGCCGGCAATTTCGTCAATGACGACGGGCTCGCCAGCCTCGAATACGGCGTGAAGTTCCTCGGCATGCCGCTCATCATGGTTCTGGGCCACACCAATTGCGGCGCCGTCGACGCCACCATCAAGGTGGTGAAGGACAATATCAGCCTGCCCGGCCATCTCGGCGAGCTGGTGAGCAACATCAAGCCGGCCGTCGAGATCGCGCTGAAGGCCAAGCCCGAGGACCAGCTCAACGCGGCGATCGTCGAGAACGTGCGCTACAATGTGCGCGAGTTGGAAACCTCGACGCCGATCATCGCCGAGTTCATCCGCGACGGTAAGCTCAAGGTCGTCGGCGGCGTCTACGACCTCGCCACCGGCAAGGTCACTGTCATCTGACCCTTTCCGCCCGGCCCTTCCGGCCGGGCTTCCCGCCTTCGACCGGACGCCCCGCCCGGCGGGGTTTTCGGTATGTCCAAATACTTAGTTATTGACCTAAGTATTGACGTCCGATAGACAGATGCGAGGTGACGGCTCCTGTTGCCGGCACCGTCCCGTTCGAGGATCTCCATGCCGCCTGCCGTCCCGTCTCCCGCCCCTCCCGCCGTCGTCATCGACGGCATCTTCCGCGCGCTGGCGGACCCGACGCGGCGGGACGTGGTGGAGCGGCTGACCGCCAAGCAGGCGTCGATGAGCGAACTCGCCGCCCCCTACCGCATGGCCCTGCCCTCCTTCCTTGAACACATGAAGGTGCTGGAGGGCTGCGGGCTCGTGCGCTCGCGCAAGGTGGGGCGGGTGCGGACCTATCAGCTCGAAACGGCGCAGCTGAAGCTCGCCGAGGACTGGCTCGGCCGCCAGCGTACCCTGTGGGAGCAGCGGCTCGACCGGCTCGACAGTTACCTGTTGTCCATGAAGGAGGAGACGCCGGAATGACCTCGCCCCTCGCCACGTTCGACTCGAAATACGACCTCAAGCTGGAACGCGAGATCGACGTGCCCGTCCATCTCGTATGGAAGGCGTGGACCACGCCGGCCCATCTGAAGGAGTGGTTCGTCCCCAAGCCGTGGAGCATCTCCGCCTGCGAGATCGACCTGCGGCCCGGCGGCGTCTTCCGCACGGTGATGCGCTCGCCGGAAGGCGAAGAGCACGACAATGCCGGCTGCTATCTCGACGTCGTCCCGCAGCAGCGCCTCGTCTTCACCGACACGCTGCTGCCCGGCTTCCGCCCGGCGCCGAACCCGTTCTTCACCGGCGCGCTGATCCTGACGCCCGTGGGGTCCGGCACGCGCTACACGGCGCTCGCCATCCACGGCAACGAGGAAACCCGCGACTCCCACGAGAAGATGGGCTTCCACGACGGCTGGGGCACGGTGGCGACGCAGATGGTGGACTACATCAAGTCCGGCGCGGTGGCATAGCGCACCGCATGGGCGGCGGCGTCAGACGACGGCGCCGTCCGCCGGCATCAGCCGGTCGTAGAGCGCCGACAGCCTCTCGCGGTAGCGCTCTTCCGAGAACAGCGCCGCCTGCGCGCGACCGCGCGCCGACAGCGCCGCGCGCAGCTCGCCATCCGTGGAGATCGTCTTGATGGCGTTGGCGATGGCGCGCGGATCATAGGGATCGACCAGCAGCGCGGCGTCGCCCGCCACCTCGGGGAGCGAGGCGGTGTTGGAGCTGATGACCGGCGTGCCGAGCGACATCGCCTCCAGCACCGGCAGGCCGAAGCCCTCATAGAGCGAGGGGAACACCAGCGCCTTGGCGCCGCGGATCAGGCTGACCAGCAGCGGGAACGGCGCGTAGTCGAAGCGGCGCACGCGGTCGCGCGTGAAGGTGAGGTTGTCGAGCTGCTCCAGATAGCGGTTCGAGCCCTCGTTGAGGAAGCGCAGCTCCTCCCCCGCCTTCCACGCCGTCTTGCCGAGCAGCACCAGAGGCTCCTCCACCTGCGAGGCGAGGTAGGCCTCGATCAGGCGGGAGATGTTCTTCTTCGGTTCGACGGCGCCGAAGAACAGGAAGTAGCCCTTGTAGGGCAGGCCGAAGGCCCCCTCCACTTCCTCGCGCACCAGATCGTCCGGCTTCTCCGCGTATTTCCGCGGGATCGAGACCGCCTGATAGGTGTTGGTGATCTTTTCCTCGGGATAGCCGAACAGCTCGACGATATCGCGCTTCGAGGTCTCCGATACGGTGACGATGTGATCGGCACGCCTGAGCACGCCCTCGATCATCCGCTTGTAGAACTTCTTGTTGTCGAGCGTGGTGAAGGGCAGGCGCAGCGGCACCAGGTCGTGCAGCGTGTAGATGTTGCGCGTGCCCGGCAGCCGGATCGGCAGCGGATAGGTCCAGTGCATCAGTTCCGGCCGCGTCACGCCGCCCACGGTGAGGAAGCGCTTGTAGGCATGGAAATGCCAGTAGCTGCGCGAGAACAGCTCCGGCGCGTTCCAGATCCGGTCGTAATGGGGCATGCGCGACTGGAACGCCCGGGAGATCACCTTGCCGGACATCGGCACCTCCCGCGCGCGGATGCCGAGCGGCGAGGTGCACAGCTGCATGAGCCGCCGGCTGAGTTCCAGCAGGAAGGACGGCGAGCCGGCATTGGGATCGAAGAACGCGATCTCGCGCAGCAGCGGGTCCGCGCTGGGCGCCGCCCGCGTGCCGTAGAGGATCTCGGTGCGGTAGCCGAGCTCGCCGCAGGCGAAGCTCAGATTGCGGGCATAGGTGGCGACACCCGTGCCCGCTTCCAGCGCCAGATTGTACCCGTCGATCATCACGGTTCCGCGGCGCGTCGGCCGCGAAACCGTCGAACGGACCGGCGGCGCGCCCGCGCCGCTCTCGTCACCCCGCAACAGCGTGCGCCTCCGGCACCCGGGCGCGCGCCGGCGCGGGACCGCCCACATGCGCGTAGGGAATGTCGCGGATCAGCGGAAGCTCGAACACGTCGCTTCCCTTCGCCGCGCGAACCGGGGCGACGTCGATGGGGAAGGCGTCGATGAGCGGATCGATGTCGAAGTCGATCGGCTCCCACGCCAGGTCGATCGACCACATCAGGTGCTCCCAGTCGGTCGGCCGGTTTCGGCGCTGCACATAGACCGGCAGATGCGTGCGGCCGAGCCCCTGATAGAGGTCGGTGATGCGCAGATCGTAGCCGTCGTCCGGGTCGAGCTTGCGGTTGATCAGCCCTTCCGGCGCGCCGCGCGGCGAGAAGTAGAGGCAGGGGATGCCGTAGCTCTCCGCGAACACCATGCCGTGCAGGCTGGTCGAGACGAGGCGCTTGCAGGCAAGGATCTCGTCCAGCTTCTCGCGCATCGCGCTCGAGCTGATCGCGGTCAGCGTGTTGATGATGTGGACCTTGCCTTCCAGCTCCGGCGGGATGTGATAGCGCTCATAGGCCTCGCGCGGCTTGGTATCGAGCGAGCGGTCGGTGAGGTCGGAGAGATGGACGATGACGCCGACCTCCCACTTCTTCTCGATCTTCGGATTGTAGAAGCGCGGCAGCGCCCACACCGGATCGCCGAACACCGGCGCGCCGACCGCGTTCTCCTCGCCGAGAATGGCCCGGCTGACCGGGCCGCGCGTGGCGTGCACGCGGTAGCGCGAGGCGGGATCGGGCCGGAACAGCACGCGCTCGCCCTCCTGCACCGGGTTGAGGTAGCGGGACGAGCCCGTGCCCCAGACCGAAATGTCGCCACCCTTGAGGTTCTGGGCGATGGTGCCGACCGCCGCCATGCGGGTGCCGGTGGAGTCGTGGGCCTGGTGCATGATCGGCTTGCCGGACAGCAGCGCGACCATGACCGGGCTGAGGGCGTCGCCCAGGTTGAGGTAGTGCTGCGTGCGCGTGGCGGCGGCCCAGGTGAGCGGAACGACGCCGGTGTCGCGCACGATGCTGCGCAGGGTGGGTGCGATCACTCGCTTGTCCTCTCTTGTTTCGTTCAGGAGACGGCGACGGCCGCAGGGGCCTCGACGCGGTTGTACACGTCGTCCAGACGCACGATGTCGTCCTCGCCGAGATAGGAGCCGACCTGCACCTCGATGAGCTCGAGCGGGATGCGGCCGGGATTGGTCAGCCGGTGCACCGCGCCGAGCGGGATGTAGGTGGACTCGTTCTCCTGAACCATGAACACCTTCTCGTTCACCGTGACCTCGGCCGTGCCGCGCACGACGATCCAGTGCTCGGACCGGTGGTGGTGCTTCTGCAGCGACAGCCGCTCGCCCGGATCGACGATGATCTTCTTCACGCGGAAGCGGCCGCCCAGATTGATCGTCTCGTAGCTGCCCCAGGGCCGGTGGCACTTGGGATGCTCGTTGGCCTCGTTGCGGCGCTCCTTCTTGAGCGAGGCGACGAGGTGCTTGACCTCCTCGGAACGCTCGGAAGGCATGACCAGCACGGCATCGCCGGTGGCGACCACCGACAGGCCGCTCACGCCGATGGCCGCGACGAGCGGGCCCTCGGAATGGACGTAGGAATTCTCGGCGTCGATGACCCGTACCGGGCCGCGCTGCACGTTGCCGAACTCGTCGGTCTCGCCGATCTCGCGCATGGCGTTCCAGCTGCCGACGTCCGACCAGGGGAAATTGCCCTCGACGACGGCCGCGCGGCTGGTGCGCTCCAGCACCGCATAGTCGATGGACAGGCTGGGAGCGGCGTGGAAGTCCGCGCCGAGCCGGCAGAAGCCGAGATCGTTCTTGGCGGTGGTGACGGCGCGGCGGACCGCGTCGACGATCTCCGGCTCGAAGCCTTCCGCCTCCTCCAGCATCACATGGGCGGGGAAGAGGAAGTTGCCGGAGTTCCAGAGATAGCCGGCCTCGACATAGTCGCGCGCCACCTCCGCGGTCGGCTTCTCGGCGAAGGCCTCGACCTGCGCGGCCGAGCCGCCGTTAAGCGCCGCGCCGCGGCGGATGTAGCCGTAGGAGGTGCGCGGCTCGGTCGGGGTGATGCCGAAGGTGACGATGTTGCCGAGCTTGGCGGCGCCGTGCGCCTTGCGGCAGGCCTCGTGGAAGAGGCCGGTGTCGCCGATGACGTGATCGGCCGCGAGCACCAGCAGCGTCGCCTCGTCGCCGTGCAGGCTCTGGGCGAGCAGCGTCGCCGCGATCAGCGCAGGTGCGGAATCACGACGCACCGGCTCCAGCAGCACGGTCGGCTCGATGCCGACCTCGCGGGCCTGGCGCTGGGCGAAGAAGCGGAATTCCTCATTGGTGACGATGATCGGCGAGGCGAACATCTCGCCCGGCGCAACGCGCTGCAACGTGTCCTGATAGAGCGTGCCGCCCGAGGTCGACAGCGGCAGGAACTGCTTCGGCAGCGAATCCCGCGAGATCGGCCAGAGCCGGGTGCCGGACCCGCCCGCGAGAATGACAGGGACGATCTTGGAGCCAGCGGCCATCGGTTGTTCTCCTCACGTTGCGACGTCGACGCGGTATTGAAATAGGGTCTGAATTGTCAGATTTCGCACATGCGAGATAGTATATATAAGACAAAATACGTCAACATTAGAGTCGACGTATGATTTATTTCAAATATTATTTCATTTTCGACACGTATATTCGAAACGAATATTTACCAATAGGGCGAAAGCGTGAAACATTTCTGTCATCAACGGACAGATTCACCTTCCACCCGCACCATGCCGCCCACGCGCGTAGACGGCGCGCCGCGCCGGATGTCGGCGACGAAGAGCAGCCGCAGCACCCATTCCCGGAGCCGCGCCGGCACGCAGCGCCCCAGCCCGACCAGCGCGACGAGCGGCCAGGGGAACGCGATCCCGCGCGCCCCGCGATCGGCCGCGGCGGCGATGGCCGCCGCCGCCCGCTCGGCGCTCCATTCCAGCGGCCGCCAGCCGCCATAGTCCCGGCTCATGCCGGTCGCGACGAAGCCGGGACAGGCGACGGTGAGGCTCACGCCGCGCGCGGCCAGCACGGGACGCAGCGCCTCGCCGAAGGCGATGAGCCCCGCCTTGGTGGCGCTGTAGGTCGGCTGGTCCGGCAGCGGCATGCGCCCGGCCAGCGAGGCGACGAGGACGACGCGCCCGGCGCCCCGCGCGCGCATCGGATCGAGCAGCGGCAGCACCGTCGCCACCGCGCCCTCGAAATTGGTGCGGATCTGCGCCAGCGCGTCGGACAGCAGCTCGGCCTGCCCTTCCCGGCCAAGGCTCGACTCGACGCCGGCATTGGCGATCACCGTGTCGATGGGCCTTTCCGCGTCGAAGCGGGCGATGAGATCGGCCAGCGCCTCGCTTTCGCGCACGTCGAGCGTCAGGGCGCTGACCTGCGCGCCCCGCTCGCGGCATGCCTCGGCGACGGCACCGAGGCGCCCCGCATGGCGGGCGACCAGCACGAGCGCCACGCCGGGCCTCGCATAGTGCCGGGCCAGCGCGGCGCCTATCCCGCCCGAGGCCCCGGTGATGAGGATGTGCCGGCCGCTCATGCGGGCGCCCCCTCCGTCACCATGCGCATGACCAGCCCGTCCACCGCCCGCTGGATGGCAGCGGGTGCGAAGAAGCCGCCGGCGATCTGCGTGCGGGCGATGACGAGCCGGCGATAGGCCCGCACCAGCTCGGCATCGGGCCGCGGCGCCTCGCGCCAGAAGGCATCGAGGGAGCCCTGATGCGCGAGCCCCGGCATGTCGTAGGTGGCGCGGCCGAGCACCTTCAGGGGACGCCCGTTCCGCAGCGCGATGACCGCCGTGGTCGAGTTGACCAGCACGACGCCGGCGCTGGCCACCACCAGCGCATCGATGTCGCCTCCCTCGATGAAGACGACGCGGTCCGCCAGCCCATATTCGTCGGCGAGCCGCGCGATCATCCGGCCGGTCGCCGGCAGGCGGGTGTCATAGGGATGCCGCTTGACGACGAGACGTGCCCCCGACGGCGCCTGCCTCGCGAAGGAGCCCAGCACCAGCCGGGCCACCTCCTCCACCGAGCGGAAGTCCGAATGCACCCGCATCTGGTAGTCGCCTTCCAACTGCAGCGGCAGCAGGAAATAGGGGCGGCCATCGGCGAGACGGGACATCGCGGCCCGGTCCCGGCGGGCCGCTGCCGGCGCACTGAACCAGCGCACCAGCCAGCCAGCATAGTCGGCGGCCGGATGCACCAGCGTGTGCCGCCGGTAGCGAAAGAACAGCGGCGCCAGAGCGGCATGGCCGGCGTGCCAGGCAATGTCCCACAGCGCGCGGCGGGCGAAAGGCTCGGGCAGCGCCTCCGCCGCGCGGATGACCTCCGGCAGGCCGGCCGATGCCTCCCGCACGCCCTCGGACGTACGCGGAAGGTCGGAATGCGCGTTCACGCCATGGCGCTCGCGGGTGATCCAGCCGGGGCGGACATAGCCTTCCTCGAGCAGATGCAGGCCGGCGCCGCGCGCGCGAGCGGCCGCCACCGCCGGCGCGTGATACGGCCGGCAGTCGCCGAACAGCACGAGATCGCTCACCGCTTCCTCGGCCATGAGCCGCTCCACATAGGCGGGCCAATCCTGCGGCCTGCCGCGATAGAACCGCGCGGGGCCGGGCCAGAAGACCACATCGCCCCCGCACAGATTCACCTTCACCACGCGCGCCCCGCGCCGACGCAGCGCACGGGCGAGACGCCAGCCGAAGGGCGAGGCCGGCCCCTGAAGGAACAGGAAGCAACGCCCGGCGAGGCCCTTCCCCCCGCCCCGGCGCCGGGTATCCTCGTCCATTCCGGACGACGTTCCCGTCGCCGTCCGGCGCGGCACGTCGAAGGCGACGCCCGCATGTTCCACGCGGTTCATCGCCGCGCCTTGCGCCGTGGCGGCGCTCAATAGTCGATCCGATCGACGATCTCGCCCGGTAGCGGCCACGAGGGCGCCTCCGGCGATACGGCGAGCGGCATCGGGAAGGCGCGGATCAGCGGCGTGTCGTCATAGACCAGCGGCTGCCACTTGCCGTGGACCCAGGACAGCACGGCGTTCCAGTCGGTCGGCCGCGAGCGGTCGAGACAATAGGAAGACAGGGTCGAACGCCCGACGCCGGAATAGAAATCCCGCATGCGGTGGTCGATCTGGTGCTGCGGATTGCCCAGTTCGAGCATCCGCCCCTCGCCGTCGCCATAGGTGGCGAACCAGGCGCAGGGGATGCCGTAGGTCTCCGAGATGACGAGACCGTGCAGGCTGGTGGAGACGATGGCGCGGCAGGAGACGATCTCCGCCACCTTGCGGCGCATGCCTTCCGGGGTCGGCGGGCAGTGCGTGTTGATGAGCCGGATGCGGTCCTTGAAGGCCTCTGGAATGCCGTAGCGGCGAAGCGCCGGCTTCACGGCGGCCTCCAGCGTCCGGTCTTCCAGCTCGGTGATGTGGAGGATGACCCCGAGATCGTGGGTCTTCTCGACATCCTTCATCGGCCAGAAGCGCGGCAGCATCCACACCGGATCGCCGAAGATATCCGGCACGTGCATGCCGGCCGCGCGCAGCGTGCGCGCGCTGTTGGGGCCGCGCAGCGCGTGGATGTGGAACTGGGTGTCGGACGGGCGCACATAGCCGCGCACCAGCGGATCGACCGGATTGCGCTCGGCATCGACGCCGGTGCCCCAGAAATGCAGCACGCCGTTGCGCTGGTTGTGGCCGATGGTGCCGACGGCGACCATGCGCTCGATGGGCTGGTCGAACCCGGCCCGGCGGACCGGCACGCCGGCCATGCCGGCGACGATGAGCGCACTCAGCGTATCGCCCAGATTCGCGTGCGGCGATTCCCGCGTCGTCGCTGCCCACGACAACGGAATGGATATCCGGTCGGCGTTCATGCGCAGGAGGGTGGCGACCTCGGGCGTCATCTGCGGTGCGGGCCCCTTCGGCTCGGCCGCGACCCCGTTCATCACCGGGCTGATCTCGGGTTCGCTCTGCCGCGCCCCGTTCAACGCGCGCGCCGGCGATTGGTTCGAAGAGGGCGCCGCGGCGGGAGCCTCCGCTTCGACCTCGCCCTCGGTGTCACGATCCTGCTGGCGCAGCAGGGCCACGTCATGCTGCAAGACAAGTCCCTTTATGGTCGGATGATCCCAGATGCTTCTGCCCGACGACGCCTTGAGCGGCGCCGGCGAGAAGGGGAAGACGTCGATCAGGCGATCGGCGTCGAACTGTACCGGCTCCCAGGCGCGGTCCACCGCATCCATCACCGCCTGCCAGTCGGTCGGCAGGCCGCGGTCCTGGAAATAGGCGGCGACGTGCCGGCGACCGAGGCCGAGATAGAGGTCGACGATCCGCAGGTCCGCCGGCCCGTCCGGATCGAGCTCCAGACGGCCGAGGCCGCGGGGTTCCGGCAGCGGCGGGAAATACAGGCACGGAATGCCGTAGGCCTCGGCGACGACCAGCCCGTGCATGCTCATGGAGACGATGCGCTCGCAGGCGAGAATCTCGTCGAGCTTGGCCTTGAGCGCCGGCACGCCGAGGGGCGTCACCGTGGTGATGAGGTGGACGTCGTCCCGGAACTCCTCCGGGACGCGGTAGCGCGCGAAGGCCGGCTGCGGGCGCGCCTCGTAGGAGCGGTCGGCAAGCTCGGAAAGGTGCAGGATGACGCCGAGCTTCCATTTCTTGCGGATGCGCGGGCGATAGAAGCGCGGCAGCAGCCAGGCGGGATCGCCGTAGAGACCCGGGCGCGGGCCGCCGTTGCTCATCAGCTTTTCCGCCACCGGCCCGCTGGTCGCGTGCAGCACGATGGCGCCGTGACCGGACGGCGCGAAGGCGACCCGCCGGTCGGCCGGCGCGGACGGATTCTTCCACGGCGAGCAGCCGGTGCCCCAGACGTGGACCTCGCCGCCCTCGAACGTATGGCCGATCGCCCCGATGGCCGCCATCCGCACGGAGCGCGACTTGGCCGGCACGCGCCGCACCGGCAGGCCACCCACCATCGCCGTCATGACGGGACTGAGGGCGTCCTCGAAATTCAGATAGTCCATGAGGGTGGTCGAACCGGCCCATCCGAGCCTGACCTCACCCTCGGCCCGCACGATATCTTCCAGCGGTGCCCGCATACTACCTCACGAACTGAAAGCAATGTCGAAATAACCGACGCATGAAGCTCCCTTATCGAGGTCTTGTTTCCAGTAGAATGACTACTTTCGTTTCCGCTGTCCACACCAACGAAAATATTTTCGAATTTGGAACCTTTTGGGCGGAAACGGGGCAAAGAGCCACTCGCGAGGCCGCTCGCACGCCCTCCATGCCGTTGCGGAACACCCCGCACCCTCCCCGCCGCTGGCATACCAGGGCCACATGCACCGCAAGAAGCAAGCGGCCGCAACGCAACAACCAATGATTGGTCACGTCGATAGAGCGGATCAATCAATTGATACAATCAATCGGTATCATTGCACCTTTACGCTAGGTTTCATGTTATCGCCGCATTCAGATGAGTCTAAATAGACTGTCGATTGCATCATGACTCGCCATGAAACGGTAAAAGATTAATTCGAAATTCGTTACATTCGCAGAATGGAGACATATTACTAAGCAAATTCGGTTATCAGATACCTCAGGTACAACATATTGGTGCAGTACTACATGAAAAAGTATCTAGACAGCCGTTTGCTTTTGATGCTGCAATGCACACCTCGCGCACCGTTTGCGGGGGCTATGTGACGGTGCCCAGGGGTTGTTTCTGTAAAAACACGTCGACCAGCGAAACGGGTGGCTCATGAATCTCGAGACCTTCAGGCGTCAGGCTGGGCACGATTTCGGACAGGCGGATATCGCGTCGCTGGCCGAGAATCTGCGTGACCTTCGCGTCAGCGGAGGCGACGTCAAACCTGAAGAACAACTTCTGAACGCTCAGCAGCTGGCCGATTCGCGCCACAATTACTTACGAATTGCGAATGACCCGCACGTCGTCGGCGGCGTGTTCGTCGAAGACGGACAGTGCCTCGTCTGGGGCTTCAACCGGTCCGACGTGCTGAAGCCGGTCACGCTGCGCCTGGTGATCGACGGCACCACGGTGTTCGAGCGCACGACCTCGCCGGAAGCCGTCATGCCCATCCACAGCACGGGCCATCAGCTCTCCGCGCACCGGCAGATGGGGCTGGGGATCGACGGGGCCAGCGCCGCCGCGGGCCCGTTCGCCGGGCAGGATCTCTGGCCGGATGCGGAGACCCGCGAGGATCTGGCGAATTTCGTCATCGGCCTCGGCGCGAGCGCGCGGGACGCACGCCTGCATCACCTCGTCTGGCATGAGATTCCCAACGTCACCCGCCGGCTGGAGACCTCCGACGAGCCTGCCGCGCGCTGGCGCGCTTCGGTCTACACCCGCTACATGGCGAACCGGCTCGGCCTGCAGGGCAAGCTGTCCGGCGGCCAGTCGGTGGCCAACTGGATCGTCTCCGAGGTGTTCGAGGACTGGTACAAGCGCCAGGTCTTCTGCCTGACCGACGAGATCCACACGCTTCTCAGCGAGCCGGTGATGAACCGCCGGGTGATGAAGCACGAGATCAGCCTCACCCTCTTCGCCTTCTGGCGGCGGCACTACCCGCACATCGACATCTTCACCGAGGAAGGGCTGCGCCTCGTCCAGTACAAGTTCGCCACCGCGCCCTTCATCTCCGACAAGAACAACGTCAAGCTGGTCTCGGACGGGCTGCGCCGCTCGCTCTCCGCGCCGGCCGACATGTACCGCAACCGGGAACTGCCCTGGAGCTGGTACTGGCTGTTCCTGCTCGAGGACCAGGGCCTCGGCAACCGGATGCGCGAGGAGGGCTTCGCCCGCCTCACCAGCTTCAAGGAAGTGGCGCTCGACGTCACCCAGCCCGACCGCCTCTCCTTCGCCCCGCATGTCTGGCGGGCCTATTGGGGCGCCGGCGGCACGGGGGACTTCACCCGCTTCGATCTCGCGCTGATCTCCATCCTCGCCGACACGCCCAGCCCGGAGCGGGCCATCGCCGAGCGCGGCGCGGAGTTCTGGCGCGAACGGCTGCGGCACGACGTCTATGAGCGCATTCCCGAGCTCGCCGTCCTTTCCGCCGCCGGCCGCGTCGAGGGCCTGCCGCCGGCGGTGCAGGACGCGGTGCCGCGGTGCGACCTGGTCATTATCGGCCACGCCAACGAGACCGGCGTCGGCCGCAATCTCAGCATGTTCGTCGAGGCACTTTCCAGCTTCAACCCGCTCGTCTTCAACGCGGATGACGGCGCCTGCGTGAACCCGGATGCCGGCTACAACCCGGCCGTCGGGGTGCGTGCCCGCGTCGTCCTGCTCTGCGTCAACGCCGACCGCGCGCCGGAGATGATCGCCCGCTTCGCCGGCATCTGCGAGGACGCGCACATCATCGGCTTCTATCTGTGGGAAAGCGACCGCCCGCCGGCGAACCACACGCTCGGCGCGCTCGCCGTCGACGAGATCTGGACGCCGAGCAACTACGTCGCCGAGGCCTATCGCAAGATCACCCCGGTGCCGGTGACGGTGGTCGACAAGGGGCTTCACACCCCGCTCGCCTATGTGCCGTTCCTCGACCGTTTCCGGCACGATCCGTCGGAATTCATCTTCCTCACCGCGGCCGAGTTCGGCTCGTCGATCGTGCGCAAGAACCCGCTGGATGTGGTGAAGGCGTTCCAGCGGGCCTTCGACGGCAGCGACCTCAACGTGCGGCTCCTCATCAAGATCCGCGAGGTCAATCCCGGACACTGGAGCAACATCGATTCCTACTGGGAGGAGATCGAGGAGCGGATCGCCGGCGACGACCGCATCACCATCGTCGAGGGCAATCTGACGCCGGAGGAATACTGGACGCTGCTGTGGACCGTCGATGCGATGGTCTCGCTGCACCGCTCGGAAGGCTTCGGCTACGTCATCGCCGACGCGATGTTCGCGGAGAAGGCGGTCGTCGTCTCCGACTATTCCGGCTCGCAGGACTTCTGCGACGTGGACAACGCCTTCCTCGTTCCCGTGCAGCAGACGCCTGCGCCGCCGGAATCTCTGGCGAGCCGGGGCTATATCGGCCAGTGGGGCATCCCCGACGTCGAGGCCGCCGCACGGGCCATGTACGAGGCGGCCGAAGATGCCGACCTGCGCGCCGTTCGCGCCAAGGCCGGCCAGGAGCGGGTCGTGCAGAAGTACGACTTCGCGAACTGGACCGGCGCGGTCGGCGCCCGAATCGCGGAACGGATCGAGCGGGTCAGGCAGAAGCAGGACGCGGCGCCGGGTGAGCCGGCCGCGTCCGCCGATGTCACGGCGGACGCCCAGTCCTGAGGCCCGCCCTACCCGCTCCGGTTCCGTTGCCGTTCCGCTCGACCATATCGCCGCATGAGGCGACCGGCCTGCCGCATGGTCGGTTGTCGACATCCGGCGAAGCCGTATGAGGTGCCGTTTGGATCGCATCGTTCATGGAGCGGATGCCCCGCACGCCGTCCCGCCGCAGCCGGTGCACGCCGCGGCCATTGTCGGCTGCGCCTGCCGTCTGCCGGGTGCGGCGGACGAGGCGGCGTTCTGGTCGCTGCTGGCGCGCGGCGAATGCTCCGTGAGCGAGATTCCGGCCGACCGCTGGTCGCATGAGCGCTTCCTGCATCCGGGCCGTGGCGTGCCGGGCCGCTCCTACACCTTCGCGGCGGGCGTGCTCGACGACATCTACGGCTTCGATCCCGGCGCCTTCGGTCTCTCCCCGCGCGAGGCCGAGCAGATCGACCCGCAGCAGCGCCTGCTGCTGGAACTGGTGAGGGAGGCGTTCGAGGACGCGAACATTCCGCTGTCGGCGGTCGCGGGGGCCAATGTCGGCGTCTTCGTCGGCGCCTCCTCGCTCGACCATTCGCTGCATTTCGTCGCCGACATCGCGGCGGCCGACACGCATTTCGTCACCGGCAACGCGCTGTCCATCGTCGCCAACCGCATCTCCCACGTCTACGGCTTCACCGGCCCGAGCCTTGCCATCGACACGGCCTGCTCCTCCTCGCTGGTCGCCTTCGACCGCGCGGTGAAGGCCATCGAGAGCGGGGAGATCGACACCGCCGTGGTGGCGGGCGTGAACGTGCTGGCGAGCCCGTTCAACTTCGTCGGCTTCGCCCGCGCCGGCATGCTCTCGCCGACGGGGCGCTGCCGGCCGTTCTCGGGCAGCGCCGACGGCTATGTCCGTGCCGAGGGTGGGGTGGTGACCATCCTGCGTCGTCTCGGTCCCGCCGGTGCGATGGGCGCGACGCCCCGCGCCGTGGTGATGGCGAGCGGGACCAATTCCGACGGGCGCACGCTCGGCATCGCCATGCCGGAGAGCCGGGCGCAGCAGCGCCTGCTCGAGGAACTCTACGCCGCGCGCGGCATCGACCCGGACAGTCTCGCCTTCATCGAGGCGCATGGCACGGGAACGCTGGTGGGCGACCCGGCGGAAGCCCGCGCCGTCGGCGAGGCGATCGGCACGCGGCGCACGCGGCCGCTGCCCATCGGCTCGGTGAAGTCCAATATCGGCCATCTGGAACCGGCTTCCGGGCTCGCGGGGCTGCTGAAGGCGCTCAACGCGCTGGAACGGCGCGAGCTGCCGGCCTCGCTGCATCTCGACACGCTGAACGAGCACATCAATTTCGAGGCGCTGAACCTGCGCCCCGCCGCCGAACCGCTGGCGCTCGACGCGGACGCACGCGCCGCCGGCATTTCCTCCTTCGGCTTCGGCGGCACCAACGCCCATGCCGTCATCCGCCTTCCCGAGGCGCATGAGGTACCTACCACCGCCGCATCCCTGGCGCCGGTGCTAATGCTCTCGGCGCACAGCGCGGAGGCGCTCTCGGCGCTTGCGGAGGACTATGCCGGGCGGCTGGAGAGCGAAGCCGAACCGGAACGCCTCGCCCATGCCGTGGCGCATGGCCGCGCGCGGCTGGAGCATCGCCTCGCCATTCCGGCCAGCGATCCCGACGCGCCCGGCAAGCTGCGCCGCATCGCCCGCGGCGGCAAGGACGGCGCCCTGCTGCGCGGCACCGCGCGCGGAACCGGCACCAAGGTCGCCTTCGTCTTCACCGGCAATGGCGGGCAATATGCCGGCATGGGCCATGCGGCCTGGCACGCCAGCGCCGGCTTCCGCGCCGCCGTCGACGAGATCGACGCCATCTTCGAGCCGCTGGCCGGCTGGTCGCTCGCCGCCGCCTTCCGGCAGCCGCCGAACGAGACGACGCTCGCCGCCACCGAGATCGCCCAGCCGCTCATCTTCGCGCTGGAAGTCGCGCTCGCCCGGGTGCTGATGGTGTCCGGCTGCAAGCCGGCCGCCGTGGTCGGCCACAGCGTCGGCGAGATTGCGGCCGCCCATGTCGCCGGCGCGCTGAACCTGTCGGACGCCACGCACCTCATCTACTGGCGCAGCCGCCTGCAGGCCGAGACCCGCGGCACCGGGCTGATGGCCTTTCTCATGGCGAGCCCGGACCGGGCCAGCGAACTCATCGCCGCCGCCGAGCAGCCGGACGTCGTCATCGGCGCCTTCAACGCGCCAAAGGGCGTCACGCTCTCCGGCCCGGCCGGCGCGGTGGACGCGGTGCTGCGCCTTGCCCGCCGGCAGGGCGTCGTCGGCAAGCGCCTCGGCATCGACTACCCGTTCCACGCTCCCGGCATGGGCCCGCTCTACGAGGCGATCATCGAGGCCCTCGCACCGCTGGTGCCGCAGGCCCCGGCGATCCCCTTCGTCTCCGGACTCACCGGCGAGATCGTCGACGACGCCTCGCTCGACGCCGGCTACTGGTGGGACAATATCCGCCAGCCGGTGCAGTTCGATCCCGCCATCCGCACGCTGGCGCAGGACGACTCCATCGGCATCTTCCTGGAGATCGGCCCGAAAGCGGTGCTCACCGGCTTCGTGCGGGAGATCCTCGCCGATGTCGGGCGGCCGGCGACGGTGCTCGCCTCGCTGCAGGAAAAGGACGGGGCGGACGAAGACCCGATCGGGCGCACCATCCTGGCGACGCTGGTCAACGGCGCGGCGATGGACGAGGCGCGGCTTTTCGGCCCGGCCGCCGCGCCGGGGCGGATCGACCTGCCCAAGACGCCGTGGCACCGCCAGCCGATCCGTCCGCCGCGCACCGGCGAGGCGGTCGACCTGACCGGCACCGGCGGCCAGCACCATCCGCTCCTCGGCACCCGGCTGCATGGCGACGGGCGCGAATGGCGCGGGCTGCTCGACCTCGATTCCCGGCCCTTCCTCGCCGACCACAAGGTCGGCGGCAACGCCGTCATGCCCGCGACCGGCCTCGCCGAGATGGCGCTGGCGGCCGGGCGCGAGACGCTGGGCACCGACCGGCTGCGGCTGGAAGAATTCGACATCTTCAGCGCGCTGCGGCTCACGCCCGGCGAGAGCGTCGAGACGCAGGTGCGGATGGCGGCCGATGGTGGCGTCACCATCGGCTCGCGGGCCCGCGGCTCGCAGGAATGGGCCGTTCACGCCCGGGGACGCGTCCTCGCCGACGCCGGCGTGCCGGCCGCCGAGGTCTTGCCAGCCCCACCGGCGGAAGAAGCGGAGAGCGTCCTCGATGCCGACGCGCTCTATGCCGGCGCCGCGCGGCTCGGCCTCGACTACGGCCCGGCCTTCCGGCTGGTGCATTCCGCCCGCCGTGCCGGGACGCGGATCCATCTCGATCTCATGCCGGCCGAGGCGCCGGAGCCCGGCATCTATGTGCTGCCACCCACGCTGGCCGATGCCGCTCTTCATGGGCTGGTGATGGCGGCCGAGGTGGCGGCGCAGGGCGGGCCCTCGAAAGCCGGCTCGGCCTATCTGCCGGTCCGCTTCGCCGCGCTCACCGTCCGCAGCGCCGCGCCGCCGGTACGGGCGACGCTGACCGTTCATCGCGCCAGCCCGCGCGCGCTCGCCCTCGACGTCGCCCTGTTCGATGCCGAGGACGCCGAGGTCGCGCGCATCGACGGCGTCGAGCTGCGGGCCGTCGCCCTTGCCGCCACGGAAGAATTCGACCGCGATTTCCGCCAGAGCCTCGTCCGCCTCGGGCCGGCGCGAACCGGGACCGCGGCCCGGATCGAGGCCTTCCTCGACGCGCGGGAGGAGGTGCCGGCCGCCGACGACCTGCTCGTGCTCGACGCCCTCGCCTACGCCATCGCCCACCGCGCGGTGATGGCGGTCATCGGGAAGACGGCCACGGAAATGCCGGTCGATATCGATGCGCTGGTCGGCCGGGGCGCTCTCGCCGACGAGCGGCGCACCACCTTCCTCGCCCTGCTGCGGCTCCTCGCCGAGGGCGGTCTCGCCCGCCACACGCCGGAAGAAGGCTGGCGCGTCGAGGCCGACAGCGATCTTCCCGCGCCCGAGCCGCTGCTGCACGAGATCGCCGACACGGCGCCGGACCGCGCCGCCGAGCTCGCCATCGGCGCCCGCCTCGCGGCCGATCTCGCCGATCATCTGCGCGGGGCCGTTTCGATCTCCCATCCCGTCGGCCTCATCGACCAGTGGGAGGCCGGATCGCCCGCCGCCCGGACCGTCGCCGCGCAGGCGGTGGCGCTGGTCGAGGCCGCCGCGCGCGACGGCGAGGCGCCCCTCGCCGTGCTGCTCGTGGAACGGCATGGCACGACGCTCGACGGATTGCGCACCCTCGTCGCCTCCGGCGCGATCTCGCTGGCGGTGCTGCCCGCCGACAGCGCCGCGCGCCTGCGCCTTGCCGACCGGATATCGCCCCGCGTGGGGATGACGCTGTGCGAGGAGGATGCGCTGCCGACGGCGGACCTCGTGCTGCATGTCGATCCGCGTGAACCGCTCGATGCCACCGACGAGGCGACGCGCCGCCTGCTCGGCACGCTGCGCCCCGGCGGCGCGCTGGCGGCGCTCCGCGTCGCTCCGAGCGGCTTCGCCCGCCTGCTGACGATGGATGTGCCGCCCCTGCCGCACGCCCGCCCCCTGTCCGACGCGCGAGCGACGACGGAGATCGCCATCCTTGCCGCCGCAACCACCGAGCCCGCCCGACAGCGCGCGGCCGCCGGGGGCATCGCGGCGCTGTACGAGGCAGACGCCGTCTCCTGCCTGATCGGCGAGCGTGGTCATCGGCTCGACGCCGATCCCGCCGACGCGGCAAGCGCCGGCACCGGGAACATCCTCGTGCTGCGGCTGGAGGCCGGCGACGACGCCGCCTCGCTCGCCGCCGTCATGGACGAGGTGCGCGGGCTGGTGGAGGCCATGCGCGCGGGCGGCAAGGCGCCGGCCCTTCGCCTTGTCGTCGCGGACAATCCGCTTGGCGAGGCGCCCACCGCCGCCGCGCTCTGGGCATTCGGCCGCACGGTCATCAACGAATATCCCGATCTCGACATCAAGCTCGTCGCCATCGACCGTCCGGCGCTGGACGCGGCGGCGGTGTCCGATCTCGCCCGCGCCATCGCCGGCCTGACAGACGAACGCGAGCTGGTGCTCGACGAGCGAGGGCTTCTCGCCGTCCGCATCGCCGCCGCGCCGGCACCGGCGGGCGAGCCGGACGCCGCCGTGCGGCTGGTGATGGAGCGGCCGGGCTCGCTCGACCGCCTCACCTGGGAACCGCAGGCGCGCCGAGCCCCCGGCCCGGGCGAGATCGAGATCGAAATCTCCGCCGCCGCCCTCAATTTCCGTGACGTGATGTTCGCGCAGGGGCTCATCGGCGACGACATGCTGGCGCACGGCTTCGCCGGCCCGACGCTCGGCTTCGAGGGCGGCGGTACCGTCACCCGCGTGGGGCCGGATGTCGCCGGCCTCGTGCCCGGCGACGAGATCGTCGCCTTCGCGCCCGGCGCCTTCGCCAGCCACGCCACCCTTCCCGCCGCCGCGGCGCTGAAGGTGCCGGCCGGCATGAACATCGAGGCGGCGACGACGCTGCCCGTCGCCTTCCTCACCGCCTGGTACGGCCTCGTGCAGTGCGCCCGGCTGGAAGCCGGCGAGACCGTGCTGATCCACGGCGCCGCCGGCGGCGTCGGTCTCGCGGCGATGCAGATCGCCAAGGCGCGCGGCGCGCGCATCGTCGCCACCGCCGGCTCGCCGGAAAAGCGGGCGCTGGTCCGGCTGCTCGGCGCCGACGAGGTTCACGATTCCCGCGACACGCTGTTCGCGGAACGGCTGAAGGCGGCGGGCGGCTGCGACGTGGTGCTGAACTCGCTCGCCGGCCGCGCCATGGAGCTTTCCCTGCGCGCGCTCAAGCCGTTCGGCCGCTTCGTCGAACTCGGCAAGCGCGACTTCATCGCCAATACCGGCCTCGGCCTGCGCCCCTTCGCGCGCAACCTCACCTATTTCGGCGTCGATGCCGACCAGTTCATCGCCGCCCGGCCGACGCTGGTGAAGGAGATGCTGGCGGAGCTTGCCCGCCTGTTCGAGGCCGGCACGCTGCGGCCGCTGCCCTATCGCCTCTTCGCCGCCGACGACGTGCGCTCGGCCTTCCGGCTGATGCAGAGCTCCGGCCATGTCGGGAAGATCCTCATCCGGCCGCCGGCGTTCCTGCCGACCGGAACGGCCCCCGGTCCCGTGGCGGACGCCGCCTTCGCCGCTTCGCCCGAGGGCGTGCATGTGGTGGTTGGCGGCACCGGCGGCTTCGGCCGGGAGACGGCCCGCTGGCTGGCGGAGCACGGTGCGCGCCACGTGGTGGTCGCCTCGCGGCGCGGCATCATCGAGCCGCCCCTGACGGTGGAAGGGGCCGAGATCGTGGCGGAGACGCTCGACGCCCGCGATCCCGACGCCTGCGCCGACCTTCTTTCCCGCCTCGCCGCCCGCTACGGGCGTGTCGCCGGCATCGTGCACACGGCGATGGTTCTCGACGACGCGCTGCTGCGCGATCTCGACCACGACCGCTTCGAAGCCGTGCTGGCCCCGAAGGTCGATGGCGCCCGCAACCTCGATGCCGCCACCGCCGGCCTCGACCTCGACTACTTCGTGCTGTTCTCCTCGGCGACCACGCTGGTGGGCAATCCCGGCCAGTCCGCCTATGTCGCGGCGAACGCCTATCTCGAAGGTCTGGCGCGCCGGCGTCGGGCCGAGGGGCGTCCGGCCCTCGCCGTCGCCTGGGGGGCGATCTCCGATGCCGGCGTGCTGGCGCGCGATGCGGCGACCTCGGAGAAGCTGAGCCGCCGGCTTGGGCTCGGCATGCTCGGCGCCGCTGAGGCGCTCGATCACCTCGGCGCCTGCCTCGCCACGGCGGACGCGCCGCCGGTTTCCGTTCACGCGCCCGTCGACTGGCGCGCGGCGCGCGAACTCGCGGTGATGCGTGGCGCCAGCTTCGCCGCCCTGCGCCCCGCCTTCGCGGAAGACACGGACAGCGATGCCGAAGCCGGGATGCTCGCGCTGATCGCCGACCAGAGCGACAGCGAGGCGCGCGCCACCGTGCTGCGCCTGCTGAGTGCTGAGGTCGGCCGCATCCTGCGGCTGCCCGGCGAGAAAATCGACCCAACCCGCCCGCTCGGGGACATCGGCATGGACTCGCTGATGGCGCTGGAGCTCGACATGGAGATGCAGCGCCGCCACAAGGTCGCGATGCCCATGCTCGGCCTCGGCGCCGGAGCGACGCTGCAGGACGTCGCCGACAAGGTCATGCGCAAGCTGCGCCCCTCGGCCGAGACGGGCGGCGACGCGATCCCGGCGCCGGGCATCCATCTTCCCGAGGAGGGAGCCGGCCTCATCGACCGCCATCTGCGGGTTGAGCCCTCGGCCGGCGCCATCGAGGCCCTGCAGGCGCGGATCGGCGCCGAGAACCGCCGTGACGGGAGCCTGCTGCGATGACCCTTCAGGACGGCATCCGGCTCGACGCGACCGCCAGGGCGACACTCCTCGCCCGCATGCGCCAGCGCGCCCCGGAACCCGCGCGCCCGGCCGTGACGCCCAGCTACGACACCTCGTTCGAGACGCTTCCCGGCTTCGAGGAGTTGCGCCTCATCCGGGCGACGGGCGAGGCGCTCGGCATCGGCAATCCGTTCTTCCGCCCACATGAGGGACGGGCCGGGGCGGTGAGCCGTATCGAGGGGCGGGAGGTGATCAACTTCGCCTCCTACGACTATCTCGGCCTCAACGGCCACCCTGACGTGCGGCGCGGCGCGCAGGCGGCGATGGAGCTCTACGGCACCAGCGTCTCGGCCAGCCGGCTGGTGGCCGGCGAGCGGCCGATCCACCGCGAGCTGGAGGCCCGGCTCGCCAGCCTTCACGGTGCGGACGACGCCGTCGTCTTCGTTTCCGGCCACGCCGCCAACGTCACCACCATCGGCAGCCTCGTCGGCGCCGACGACGTGGTGTTCCACGACGCGCTCATCCACAACAGCGTCATCGTCGGGGCCGAGCTCGCTGGCGCGGCGCGGCGGTCCTTCCCGCACAACGACCTCGACGCGCTGGAAGACATGCTCGTCCACGAGCGCGCCAGCCACCGCCGGGCCCTCATCGTCGTCGAGGGGCTCTACTCGATGGACGGCGACGCGCCGGACCTGTCGCGCCTGGTGGTGCTGAAGGAACGCTTCGGCGCCTGGTTGATGGTGGACGAGGCGCACAGCATCGGCGTCCTCGGAGCACACGGGCACGGCATCGCCGAGCAGGCCGGGCTCGATCCCGCCCGGATCGACATCTGGATGGGCACGCTGTCCAAGTCGCTCGCCTCCTGCGGCGGCTACATCGCCGGGCCGCAGCCGCTCATCGATTTCCTGAAGGTCACGGCGCCGGGCTTCGTCTACAGCGTCGGCCTGCCGCCGGCGGCGGCGGGCGCGGCCCTCGCCGCCCTCGACGTCATGGGCGAGGATACCGGCCGCGTCGCCGCGCTTCAGAGGAATGCCCGGCATTTCCTGGCGACGGCGCAGG
Source organism: Ancylobacter moscoviensis (assembly GCF_007559435.1). Taxonomy (GTDB): domain Bacteria; phylum Pseudomonadota; class Alphaproteobacteria; order Rhizobiales; family Xanthobacteraceae; genus Ancylobacter; species Ancylobacter moscoviensis. The sequence goes on from NZ_VMBP01000003.1 coordinate 247,484, forward strand.
CCGCCGGCCTCTCCACCGGCACCGCCGAAGGCCATGCCATCGCGCCGGTCATGGTGGGCGACTCGCTGAAGGCGGTCCTGCTCTCGGAGCGGATGCTCGCGCGCGGGGTCAACGTGCTGCCGATCATCCATCCGGCGGTGCCGCACAAATCGGCCCGGCTGCGCTTCTTCATCACCACCGACCATGACCGGGAACAGCTGGACGACACCGTCCGCATCCTGGTCGAGGAACTCGACGAGAGCACCCGCCTCCTCGCCGCGCTGGGGTTTGCGGAGGGGGATCACGATGCGGCGGCGCGTGCGGCGCTTGGGGGAATGACATGAGGGTCGTGCTGGATATCACCCGGTTGTTGCGGCGCTCGGCGCAGGCGACGCCGACTGGCATCGACCGGGTCGAGCTCGCCTATGCGCGCCACCTGATCGGCAACCGGCAGTACAAGGACCGCACGGCCTTCGTGGCGCGGGTGCGCTCGTCCACCTGGTATCTCGACGCCGATACCGTCTCCGCCTTCATCGACACGCTGGCGCTGAAGTGGAAGCAGTCCGAGAGCCGGGTCACGCGGCGCGAGCTGGTGGCGATCGAGAATTTCCTCGACCTCGCGCCCGGCACGCTCCCCCCGGTCGATACCGCGCCGGCCCTGCGCTCGGCCCTGCCCGACATGCTGCCACCGCTCAAGCGCCTGCTGTCGCCGGTCAACCTGCTGCCGCGGCTGATGCGCCGGCGCAACTCGCAGGGCGCCGTCTATCTCAACGTCTCGCATGAGGGGCTGAACTCGATCAACGGCGTGCGCTCGATGGTGCGCGGCCACGGGCTGCGGCCGATGTACCTCGTGCACGACCTCATCCCGCTCACCCACCCGGAATATGTCCGCCCGGGCGACGCGGAGAAGCACGAGACGCGCATGCGCACCGTGCTCGCCTCCGCCGAGGCGATCATCAGCAACTCCCATCACACGCTGAACCAGCTCAAATCCTTCGCCGAGCGCAGCGGCATGGCGGTGCCCCCGTCCATCGTCAGTCCCCTCGGGGTGGAGGACGAGTTCGACACCGAGGAAGCGCCGCCGCCGCCGGCCCATCCCTTCTTCCTCACCGTCGGCACCATCGAGCCGCGCAAGAACCATCTCGTGCTGCTGCATGCCTGGCGCGTGCTGGTGGAGAAGCTGGGCCCCAAGGCGCCGAAGCTGATCATCGTCGGCCGGCGGGGGTGGGAGAACGAGAACGTCATCGACATCATCGAGCGCTGCCGGAAGCTCGGCGACCACGTGCTGGAGTGCAACCGCCTGCCGGATGTGCACCTGCGCCGGCTGATGAAGCAGGCGCGCGCCGTGCTGTTCCCCTCCTTCGCCGAGGGCTACGGCCTGCCGCTGTTTGAGGCGATGGCGCTGCGCGTGCCGGTGATCTGCTCCGACCTGCAGGCCTTCCGCGACATCGCCGGTTCCGCCCCCTGCTATCTCGACCCGATCGACGGGCTCGGCTGGGCGCGGGCGATCGAGGAATATGCCCGCCCGGATTCGCAGGCACGCGCCGCACAGATGCGCCAGCTCTCCGGCCTGTGGATGCCGCGCTGGTCGGATCACTTCTCCATCGTCGACCGCATCATCGACGTCGTGGCCCGGCCGACCGGCACCCCGCGTCCGGTGGCCGGCTGGCGTCCCGCCGCGAGCAGCGAGCGCAGCAGGCCGTTGATTCCGGCCGGCGAGCACGTCGAGGACGTCCGCGCGCTCTGCTTCGCCGTCCAGCCGCATTCGAGCACGAGGTAGTCCGTGGCCGTGTCGTCCGCCAACCCCTCATGCCCGGGAAGGATCGGAGCATGATCGCCGTAGAAGACCAGCAGCGAGCGGTCCGTCAGCGCGTCGAGCGCTGCCGCCACCGTGCCGAGCATGGCATCGGCATTGGCGAGATGACGCGCGTATTGCTGCACGGGGTCGGCGATGCCGGACAGGCGGCCGGGGCCGTAGGGGTCGTGCGCCTCCATCGAGACCGACATGAGGAACAGCGGCTCGTCGGCCGTGCTCGCCGCCCGGATCTCCTCGACGATGCGCCGGGCCACGGCGCGATCGCCGACATAGGGACCGAAACGGTCGCCCGGCGCGAACGCCTCCTCGCCGATAAAGCGCGCGAAGCCGAGACGGGGGATCGCCCGGTCGCGCCGGAAGAAGCGGGCATCGTGCGGGTGCAGGAAGACGGTGCGCCAGCCGGCACCCCCCAGCGCCCGGGCCAGCGAGGCCGGGGCCAGCTTCTGCGGCCGCAGATAGGGATCGAAGCGGTCCATGCGCTGGCGCGCGAAGGGCACGCCGGTCAGCATCTCTACCTCGGAGCGATGGGTGTAGGCGCCGTAGCAGGAGACCTCCAGCCGGCCGTGTGCCATCGCCCCGCGGCGCAGCCGGTCGAGGTTCGGCAGGTCGAGCGGGACGCCCTCCCGGCGCAGGTCGGCGAAGGATTCCGCCTGCAGGATGATGACGGCGCGGTACGGGCTTTCCCCCGCCGGGACGCCGGCCATTCCACCCGGCCCGGCTCTCTTGCCGTCACGGCGCCAGAAGACGAAGCCGGCGACCAGCGAGACGCTCAATCCCAGCGTGCCGACGAAGACATTCGCCGGGGTTTCCATCAGGGGCTTCTCGAGCGAGACGAGGATACCCGCAAGCCCGGCGGGCCGCAGGGCGAAGCCGGCGGCGGCGAGCAGGGCGAGCGCCAAGGCGGCGAGCTGCGCCGCACCGCCAAGGTCGGACGGCTCCACCGAGGTCCAGGCGGCGATCAGGCCTCCCAGCACGATGACGGCCAGCCCCAGCCCCGCCGCGCTGGCGCGGCCGAGATAGAACAGGTCGGGATGGCGGAGCAGCGTCGGCAGGAAGCCGAGATCGCTGAAGACCAGCGGCTCGCGCAGATAGGCGTGCTTCACGCGCGAGATCAGCACGAAGACGGCGAGCGTCGCCAGCGCGGCCGCCGCGGCGAAGAAGGGACGCGCCGACAGGCCGAACCAGAGCAGCCAGAGCCAGCCCATGACGACACTGCCCAGAAGGTGCGCGGCCACGGGCGGGCGCATCGCCCGCGCGCGCTGCGGCACAGCCTGACGATCCAGCCAGCCGGCACCGGCGACCATGATCGCCAGAACGAAAATTACCGCGGCCGCCTTGATGGTATTCACCGCAACTCCTCACGCACGCTTCGTACAGTCGAGGCGAAGCTAGACAATAAAATTGAATTTTTCCACGAGAAAAAACACAATAATGAGTTCGATATCTACGCTTATATTGAAGCTGAAGTCTGCCTATCAGCAGAGAGATGCCGCTTTTCAACACACATCGCGGGGGCGCCGCGTGTCGGGAAAGGTTATTCTCATGAGTAAACTGAACCCAGCTCTCGGCCTGTCCGCATCCAAGGATTTGCCTCCCTCCCGGGACCGGACACCGCCTCTCGGCCTTCCCAAGGCCAAGGCCTTGCGGCCGGTGCCACACGAAGACATCGACGCGACCAACGAGGCCCCGGTCCGCGCCCGGCCCCGCCCCGCGCGCCCGGTCGCCCGGCGCGACGCCTTCGCCTTGCCCGAGGCGGAGAGTTCGGAGATCACCGAGGGCCTGCCGCGCTCGCGGCGCCGGCGGCGCTCGGCCGGGCTGTGGGCATCGTTCCTGCTGATGGTGGTGCTGCCGACCCTGGCGGCGGGCCTCTATTACGGCCTGATGGTCTCCAATCAGTACGTATCGGAGTTCCGCTTCGCGGTGCGCAACCAGGACTTCGCGCCGGCCGGCACGACCTCCGCCACCAGCGCGCTGGGCGCCGCCGCGCGGGCGGGCGTCTACACCGACAACTTCCTCGTCATCGACTACCTCACCAGCCGGCAGGCGGTGGAGGACCTGATGGCGACGGTCAACCTCCGGGATATGTACTCCCGCTCCGGTGTCGACCGTCTCTCGCGGCTGCGCGGCGACGACACGATGGAGAATCTGGTCAGCTACTGGCAGTCGATGATCGACGCCTCGTTCGATCTCGCGACAGGCCTCGCGCTCGTGCGCGTGCGTGCCTTCACCCCGGAGGACGCCCACAAGATCGCCGCCACACTGGTGACGCAGAGCGAGAAGCTGATCAACGACATCTCGGCGCGCTCGCGGCGGGACGCGGTCAAGTTCGCCGAGGCGGACGTATCGCGCGCGGAGGAGCGCCTGCGCGGCGCCCGCGCCGACATGCGCCGGTTCCGCGACCTCGAACAGACCCCCGACGCCGCCCGCACCGCCGGCGGCACGCTCGACCTTGCGATGAAACTGCGCGGGGAACTGGCGGGCCTGCAGTCGCAGCTCGCCTCGCTGCGCACCTACATGGACCCCAACGCCCCGACCGTGAAGGTGCTGGAGAGCCGCATCGCCGCCACCACCAAGCAGATCGCGACTACCGAGCGCGAGATCGGCAAGGGCGGCCGGGACGGCCAGACCACCGACGCCTCCACCGGCACGGCGGCAGGAACACAGTCCCGCCTGTCCGACGTCCTGTCGAACTATGAGGACGTCGACCTCAGCCGGCAGTTCGCCGAGAAGTACTACGACACGACGCTGGCCGCGCTGGAGCTCGCGCGCTCCGAGGCGGCGTCCCAGCAGACCTATGTCGCGACCTATGTGCAGCCCGCCATCGCCCAGTCCAGCCAGTATCCGCAGCGCCTGATCTCGACGCTGATCGTGTTCCTGGCGGCAGGCGCGCTGTGGTTCGTCAGCGTCATGATCTTCCTGTCCATCCGCGACCACGTGGCGTGAGCGGGAAAGCCTAGCGCGATGAGTTACATCCCCCCCTTCGACGCACCCCGCCGCGGCCCGGACCTGAGCCGGATCGCGGAAGGCCTGCGCACGCAGGGACGCGTCATCATCGCCCTGATGCTGCGCGAGATGCGGCTGCGCTCGGTGCAGTCGCGGCTGAGCTACCTGCTCGCGCTGCTGGAGCCGATCCTCCAGCTCACGATGATGATGACGATCTTCACCTTCATCGGCCGCCGCCCGGACTTCGGCACCAGCCTGCTGCTGTTCCTCGGCACCGGCATCCTGCCGTTCTTCCTGTTCACCCACGTTTCCGGGCGCACGACCGGCGCCATCCGCGCCAGCGGGCTGGTGCGGGCGCTGGCACCCATACAGCCGCTCGACATCATGCTGGCGCGGGCGCTGCTGGAGACGGCGACGCTGCTCATCGTCGCCATCCTGCTGTTCACCTTCATCTATGCGACCGGCGTGAAGGACGCGATCCCCAGCCGGCCGATGCTCGCCATACAGGGCTTCGCCGCCACGGCGCTGCTCGCCATCGGCGTCGGCCTGATCAACGGCGTGATCGGCGCCTTCTTCCGGCTCTGGGCGATCATCTACGGGGTGCTGTCGCGCTCGCTCATCTTCATGTCCGGCGTGTTCTTCGTGCCCGACTTCATGCCGCCGCCGATCCGCTATTTCCTGAGCTGGAACCCGCTGCTGCATGGGCTCGAATGGTTCCGCTCGGGCTTCTACCTGACCTATCCCACCCTCACCCTCGACAAGTCCTATCTGATCGGCTTCGGCCTCGTGTCGCTGCTGATCGGGCTGGCGCTCGAGCGTGTGTTCCGTCCGAGGCTGATATGATGGCGGTGGAGATGCGCGACATCGCCAAGACGTTCCGCTCCGCGCGCGGGCCGAACCACGTCTTCGAGCATCTCAACGCGGCGTTCCCGCGCGGGGCCTCGGTGGGCATTCTCGGGGCGCGCGGCGCCGGCAAGTCGACGCTCATCCGCCTGATCGGCGGCTCGACCCTGCCCGACCACGGCAAGGTGCGCCGCGTCGGCTCCATCTCGCCGCCGGTCGCGACGACGCAGGCCTATCACGCGGCGCTGACCGGCCGGGAGAACCTGCATTTCGTCGCCCGGGTGAACGGTTTCGACGGCGATGCCGCGGCCCGCTTCGTCGCCCGCTTCGCGCAGATGGGTGAGGCCATCGACCATCCGCTGTCGAGCTACACGCGCGAGCGCCGCGCCCGCTTCCTCTTCGCCGCCTCCTACGCGATGCCGTTCGACATCTTCATCGCGGACGAGGCCCTGTTCGGCGGGGCCGGCGTCTTCCGCGAGCGCTGCGCCGAACTGGTGCAGGCGCGGCGGGCGCAGGCCACGCTCATCTTCACCACGCGGTCCCCGCAGATGCTGCGCCGCTTCGCCGATATCGGCGCCGTGCTGCATGAGGGGCAACTGCACATGTTCGACCGTATCGGCGACGCCATACGCCTCTACCGGACCATCGACGACAGCGCGGCGGACGCCCCGCTGGAGGACGACGATACGGAGGAGCGTTACGTCGACGAGCCCTTCGGGCCACTGGCCTGAAACCTGTCCATCGCTTTCGGTCGGGACGTTCCCGACCTTACTCTGGAGGAGCCACTATGACCGACATGCCCGAAATCAGCCGACAGCTGGAACGCTTCGTCGCCCGTCGCCTCGTCGAGTTCGACCAGACGGCTTGGAAGGAGCTGAGCATCCAGAAGCGCAAGGAATGCATCCAGGCGGCACGCCGCGCGCTCAAGGCGGAACGCCACTTCTTCTCCCGCCAGACCGCTCTGCCGCCCGCGGCCGAGTGAGATCGCCCACCTGAAGCAAGCGGACGCCGGCCTCTCGCGGCCGGCGTCCGCGTCCGCATACTCTATTGTATACAAGTGACGGTACTATAGTAACAAACGGAAATTTAGTTCATTTTTTTGTGTTATTCCGAACACATTGAGTGAATATGTTCCGCCAGTCTCGCCCGTATAGCGAATTCTGAACCTTTATCTGTTCTATAAGTCCCGGATTATATTCAAAGGGATTGGCCGACTTGCTTAACCTTGGTGCGACGGCCCGCCTCACCGGGCTTGCAGCGTTGTGTATGGCGCTTGGTGGATGTGTTTTCTTCTCCGGGTCGGGGCCTCTGACCCAGGAGGTCGTGTCACCACGGGAAACGCCGACCGATTACGAGATCGTCGACGTCGACAGCCGCGCGATCAACGCGATGCGCGAATGGCGCTCGACCAGCCTCGCGCGCAGCTTCGGCGCCCGCCAGGCGGCGCCGGAAACACGGGTGAATGTCGGCGATGCCGTCTCCATCTCGATCTGGGAAGCCGGCTCCGGCGGCCTGTTCGGCGGGCGCGGCGGTGTCGATGCCGGCTCCGGCAGCGAGACGCTGCCCATCCAGACGGTGGACCGCGACGGCCGCATCAAGGTGCCCTATGTCGGCGACATCTCGGTCGTCGGCAAGCGTCCGAGCCAGATCGCGCAGACCATCGAGGACGGGCTGAAGGGCAAGGCCATCGAGCCGCAGGTGCTGGTCACGCTGCCCCAGCAGACCGCCTCCTCGGTCGTCGTGGTCGGCGACCTCACCGGCGCGGGCCGGGTAAACCTCAACGTCAAGGGCGACCGGCTGCTGGAAGTGATCGCGCAGGCCGGCGGCATCAAGGCCTCGCCGCACGAGACCTTCCTGCGCGTCACGCGCGGCAAGCGCAGCACGACGATGCCCCTTACCGCCGTCCTCGCCAAGCCGGACGAGAACATCTTCATGCAGCCGGGCGACACGGTGTACGTGTTCCGTCGGCCGCAGACCTTCACGGCGCTGGGTGCGGTGAAGGGCGCCGGCGAGATGCCGATCGACCGCGAGGACTTCACCGTCGCCTCGGCGATGGGCACCTCCGGCGGCCTGATCGACAACCAGGCCGACCCGAGCGGCGTGTTCATCTTCCGCTACGAGCAGGCGGGCGTGCTGCGGGCGATCAATCCGGAATCCCCGCATTTGTCCGGCAACAGCGAGGTGCCGGTCGTCTACCGCCTGAACCTGAAGGATCCGACGGGCTACTTCGTCGCCCGCGCCTTCCCGGTGCGCGCCGGCGACATCGTCTATGTCGCGAATTCGCCCGCCGCCGAGTTCACCAAGTTCCTGCGCATGGCGCTGATGATCAGCTCGGTGGCGCGCTCGGGCAATGTGGCCTGGACGGAGTAGCGCTTCGCCCGCAACCGGGGAGGCAATATGAGGCGCGGAATTCATCTCGTGTGGGGCGTGGCGCTGCTCGGCTGCCTCGCCCCGCCGCTCCGGGCGGCCGAGCCGACCTCCATCGCCGACTACATGGTCATGGACGTCTGCGTCGACGCGGCCGACCGCATCGTGCCCTCGATGGTCCCCGGCGATGCCGGGTGCGAGCGACGCCGCAACATCCGCGCGGACGAGCTTCCTCCCTACGAGCTGCGCAACTTCCTCAACCCCGGCCGCAGCTGCACCGACGACGGGGGCACGGTTCGCAAGCTCAACCGCCCGGTGGAGCGCGAAGGCCAGACGCGCATCATCTCCTCGACGCAGGGCGTGCCCCCCTCCCCCTGCAGCGGCAGCCGGGACGGCGCCGCGCGGCCGGAGGACGGCACCGCCTCGATCCAGTGGCACGACGAGGGCTACGGCTTCATCATGGGCAGCTACAGCCCGGTCGCGCTGTCGATCTACCAGACGCCGTTCTGCCGTGACGGCAGCAGCTCTTCCCGCCGCTTCTTCCGCGGCTGGGTGATCGCGCCGGCGCAGGTTCCGGCGACGGGCGAAACGGGCTTCGGCGTGTTCCTCAGCCGCCTCGCCACGGGCTCCGCCTCCCAGCTTCCCACCGCCTGCCCGACCCGCTTCCGCCGCGCGCTGACGACCTGGCTCGTCACACCCATGCGCTACAAGTCCGGCCGCGAGATGACTTCCATCGTCTCCAACCATTTCGCGCAGGCGAGCCGTGACGGCCTCTCTCCCGGCCGCACCATGCAGATGGAGCAGACCTACTGGACGCGCGAATTCGGCCTCTCCCGCTGGGAGAAATGGGCGCGGGAAGGCTGGGTCCATCCGCGCAGCGGACGCTCGGCCACCGACCTCGCCCGCGAATTGCGCCAGCGCGGCCGCTGCAGCCCACCGGCCGGAGGCACGTTCGACATCTCGCTGCGCACCCGCTTCACCGATGCGCCCGGCCATGACGACGCCTATGTGCGCAGCATCGTCGACCCCGGCACCGGCCAGAGCAGCCTCTGGTACATGACCCTGTGCGAGGACTACACCAACATCCACCCGCGCCCCGCCGACCAGCCGCTGCCGGACGCCTCCGCCATCGCGGACCGCGCCTACTGGGCGCAGTAGGCGCGGCCATCGCGAGCAGCCACGTCAAGGTCCTCTCCACCTCCCGCGACACATCGACCAAATTGTTGACAGTTGGCAACAATAGAGTAGACAGAAATCGGAAACAGGAGAGGAAACGCCCATGGCCATCGCAGAAGCCGTGCCCGAGCTCGTTCCGTCCACCCGGCTGATGGAGGGCTTCGCCCGTCACCGCATCAAGACGCGCGGCGCCGAGATCAACGTCGCCACCGCCGGCGAAGGACCGCCGCTCCTGCTGATCCACGGCAACCCGCTGACGCTGGTGAGCTGGCACAAGGTCGCCCCCTCGCTCGCTCGCGACTTCTCCGTCGTCGCCATCGACATGCGCGGCTATGGCGACAGCTCGAAGCCCTATGGCGGCGAGGATCATTCCGGCTATTCCTTCCGGGCCATCGGCGAGGATGCCTTCGACGTCATGGACGCACTGGGTCACAAGACATTCGCGGTGGCAGGCCATGACCGAGGCGCGCGCGTCGGGTTCCGCATGTGCCTCGACCAGCCCCAGCGCATCACCCGCTACGCGGCACTCGACATCGTGCCGACCCACCACGTGCTGAACAACATCACGCTCGGGTGGGCGCGCGAGAGCTACCACTGGTTCTTCATGGCGCAGAAAGCCCCCTTCCCGGAGAAACTGCTGGGCGCCGATCTCGATTATTACATGCGCTACAAGCTCAACAAGAAGGGCGTCGGCCTCGACATCTTCACGCCGGAGGCGATGGAGGAATATATACGCTGCGCCACCCCTGAGCAGATCCACGCCGTCTGCGAGGATTATCGCGCCACCATCACCGTCGATCTCGACATGGACACGGCGGACTACGGCAAGCGACGCATCGCCTGCCCCACATTGGTGATCTGGGGCGACAACAGCCATTGCGGCCGCCATTTCAAGCCGGTCGAGGCGTGGTCGGAATGGGCCGACGATCTGGTTGGCTTCTCCGTACCGACCGGCCACTATCCGGCGGAGCATCGGCCGGATCTCATCTATGCCGCCTTCTATCGCTTCTTCCGCGGCGAGCCGGTGGCATGACCTTCACCCAGGTGACGGCGGAGACGGCGAAGAGCCGTCTCCATGCCGGAGACGAGGTGGCCCTCCTCGATGTTCGCGAGGCGGCCGCCTTCGGTGACGGGCATGCACTCTTCGCGATCCCTTGCCCTTATAGCCGGCTGGAACTGTCGGCAATTTCGCTGGTTCCACGCCGGAATTGTCCGATTCTTCTGATCGACGACGATGACGGCACGGCGGAGAAGGCCGCCCGGCGCCTCGCCGCCTGCGGCTATGTCGATCTCGCGGTCATTACGGGTGGCATGCCGGCCTGGGCAGCGGCCGGGTTCGGCGTCTTCGCGGGCGTCAACGTGCCCAGCAAAACGCTCGGGGAACTGCTCGAACACGATCACCACCCGAGGATGATCCCCGCCGCGACGCTTGCCCTCTGGCAGCGCGAGGGCAAGCCGCACGCCTTTTTCGACGCACGGCCGCCCGGCGAGTTCGCCAAGATGCGCATCGCCGGGGCTCGCTGCGTGCCCAATGGCGAGCTGGCGCATCGCCTCGCCGCAACGGTTCCGGATGAAGGGACGCCCATCGTCATCACCTGCGCCGGCCGGACGCGCGGCATCGTGGGCGCACTTGGCCTGCGCGCGCTCGGCGTTCGCAACCCCGTCTATGCTCTCGAGAACGGAACGCAGGGCTGGGCGCTCGCGGGTCTGCCGCTGGAGCGCGGCGCAGAGCCCAGCCCGATGCCCGAACTGGATGACGAGGCAGCGGCCATCAGCCGCCGGCGTGCCGACCGCCTCATCGCCGCCGCCCAGTTGCCTCGCGCCACGGTCGTTCAAGCCCAGACATGGCTCACCGAGAAAGGTCGGACGACGTTCCTGTTCGACCTGCGCAGCCCAACCGAATGCTCGGCCCGGCCCGTGCCGGGCGCCGTTCCCGTGCTCACGGGGCAGCTCGTGCAGGCGACCGACCAATATGTCGGCGTCCGCCATGCGCGGTTGATCCTGATGGACGACACCGGGCTCCGGGCCGGGCTCGCCGGGCTTTTCCTGCGCGCACTCGGCTACGAGGTGCACGTCCTTACGCTCAGCGATCAAAACGATCCGCCGGCCCTGTCGGTCCCCCCTCCCGGCTTGAAGCCGCCGGCAGAGCTGGTCGCGCTTTCCCCCTCGGCCGCGGCCAAGCGCGCCGCGGGCGGCGTACCGGTGCTCGATCTGCGGTCTTCCGCCGAATGGGAGGAGCGGCGCCTCGCCGGCGCGCACTGGACCCTGCGCGGCCGGACCATCGAACTACCGACCGGCACCGAGCGGGTACTGCTCCATGGCGATGCCGGCGCCGCCGCCGCGATGGCTGTCGACCTTGCGGAACACGGCATCGCCTGTGACTGGCTCGCCGCCGACCTCGATGCCTGCGCCACGGCCGGCTGGGCGATCGACGGGAAACGCCGGCCAATGAGCCGGGGCGAAGCGCTGGACCGCATCTGGTTCGTGCACGATCGCCATGACGGCAACGAAGAAGCCTCGCGTCGCTACCTCGCCTGGGAGATGGGCCTCGTCGCCCAGCTCGACGAAGATGAGCGCGCTTCCTTCGGCTGGGTTCCCATCGACACACTCGCCTGACGCCCAAGCATTCCCAAAGTCGAAAGCCCCTCCATCGCCGGTGGAGGGGCTTTGTTTTCTTGTGATCCACCGCTCAAGAAAACGGGGCGGGTTCGCACCCGCCCCGCTGGGGGAGCAATCGGGAGACGGGCAGCTTCAGCCCTTGCTGGCCGTGGTGTGAGCCCCGCGAGCCGCGTCCTCCTGCTGAAGGCGCAGCATGGCCGCCTCCTCCTCGGCCTCGGCCTTGTTCTGCTTGCGCTTGCCCCAGGCGGTCATCGCCAGCGAGGCGAACATCACCGCGAAGATGGCGAGCGCGCCGGGACGCTCAAGGATGTAAAGCGGGTTGCCGCCGCTGAGCTGGTAGGAACGCAGGAACTCCGTTTCCAGCATGCGCCCGAGCAGGATGCCGACCACCACCGCCGCGACCGGGTACTGGTAGCGGGCGAGCGCGTAGCCGAGCAGGGCGAAGACGAAGAGCGTTATCGGCCCGGCCGTCTCGCCGGTCACGGCGTAGGTGCCGAGGGTAGCGATGACGAGGATGGCCGGCAGCACGTAGCGGGTGCGGACCCGGACGATGTTCGAGGCGACGTAGATGAAGCCGATGCCCACCGCCAGCAGCACGATCGCCTGGACGATGTTGTTGAGGATGATGGCATAAACCATCGGCTTCTGCGTCTCGATGAAGCTCGGGCCCGGCACGATGTTGTGCATCATGAACGCCGCGATCAGGATCGCGGTCGCGCCGCCGCCGGGAATGCCGAGCGCCAGCATGGTCGCCATGGACCCGCCCTCGGCGCTGGCGACGGCGGACTCGGCCGCCACCACGCCCTTGGGGTTGCCCTTGCCGAAGGTCGCGCTGTCCTTGGCGGTGCGCTTGGTCTCCGCATAGGCGATCAGGTTGCCGATGGACGAGCCGACGCCGGGCACGGCGCCGATGACGATGCCTATGATCGAGCCACGCAGCAGCACGCCCGGAAACTTCAGCGTGCCCCAGCAGCCCTTGAGGATGCGGCGCACACTGACTTCGCGGGCCCCCTCGGCCTCGATGATGTAGTCACGGCCAGCAAGGCTCAGGAGCTGGCCCGCCGCCAGCAGGCCGATCATCGCGGGAATGGGCGCGATGCCGTCGAGCAGCACCGGAATGCCCATCGTGCCTCGGGTGAAGCCGGCGGTGTTCATGCCCACAGTGCCGAGCAGGATGCCGAAGGCGGCGGCGAGCAGGCCGCGGCTGATGTAGGTCGAGCCGAGAGAGCCGAGCAGCAGCATGCCCCAGATCGCCACCGCGAACATCTCCACCGGTCCGATGCGCAGCACGATGTCGGCGAGCGGCTCCACCACGAGCAGCAGCAGGAGATAGCCGCCAATGCCGCAGATGGTGGAAGCGAACAGCGCGTAGCCCAGCGCCTCATTGTGTTCGCCCTTCTTCGACATGGCATAGCCGTCGAAGGTCGTGGCGAAGGAGGATGGCGATCCTGGTATGTTCATCAGGATGGCCGGTACCGACCCTCCGAAGCCGGCGCCGGTATAGACCGAGGTCAGGAAGACGATGGCCGAGAAGAAGTCCATGTAGAGCGACATCGGCAGCACGATCGCCATCGCCATGGTGATCGAGATGCCGGGAATGGCGCTGAAGACGAGGCCGACGATCAGCCCGGGGACGATCCATCCCCAGGAACCGACCGACGAGAACATGATGCCCAGCGCATCCTGAAAGGCGGAAAGATCGATCATGTTCGCGCCTCACAGGATGGTGGTGAACATGGGAAAGGGGATCAGCGCGCGGAAGCCGTAGATCGCGACCACGGTGACGACGAGCGAGAAGATCAGCAGGTGAAGCGGCCGGCGCTCGCCGCAAATCGCCATGGCGGCGGCGGTGAACAGGAACAACGCGATGTCGAAGCCGATGACATCGAGGAGCACCACCATCAGGCCCAGCGAGATACCGAGCGCCGCCATGCGGATCATATCGGAACGTTCGGAGGGCAGGGTCGGCGACAGCGGGTCCTGCTCGGCCGGCGCCTTCGCCATCTCCCGCGCATCCACCTTGCGGAAGCACTGCGGAAGGATGAAGAGGTACATGGCCAGCGCGAATATCGCGACAGGCTGGACCAGAAGAATATTGTTGATGCTGAGCGAAACGCTGCGGGCGTCGAGCAGATACCAGAAGATGGCAACCGCGATCAGCGTGATGAGTGTCAGATGGCCGTAATCGATGGCGTAGGTGTGCCGACCGATGCGCATCGTCATCTCCGTTAGCCAGAGGAAGGAGAGCGAAGACGGACGGAGAACGGGCGCCGTCCGCCTTCCATTGATGCGGGTTACTTCAGAAGGTCGACGTACTTGGCCATCTTGGCGGCGTTGTCGAGATAGGCCTTGTCCGACGCTTCGGGGCCGTACCAAGTCGTTGCCAGTTCCTGCAGCTTGAGCGTCTCGATGGCCTTCGGGTTCTTGCTCGCCCGCTCAACCGCACCGACAAGGAACTTGTAGATCTCGGGCTGCTCGTTCCTGAGCTTGGTCGTCACCGCCCAGCCGCGCTGCGAGCCTTCGACGAAGTCGGTCTTCAGGCCGCTCTCGGAGACCAGCGGAGCCTCGGGGAACCAATCGACCTTTTCGCCCGCAAAGATGGCGAGGGGACGGATCTTCGACTTGAGCGGCAGGAAGCCCTCGCCGCCGACGAAGCCGACATCGACCTGCGCGCCGGCCGTGGCGTTGCGGGCGGGACCGCCGCCATCATAGGTCACGATGCGCAGCTTGGTCGGATCGATCTCGGCCGCCTGGAAAGCGAGGATCATGTTGGCGTAGTCGGCGGAAGCCGGCTGCACGCCGATGCTCAGGCTGCCCGGATCGGCCTTCAGCTTCTCGATCACCTCCGCGAAAGTCTTGATCTCGCTGCCCGCCGAAGTGGCCGCCAGCGTGTAGTCGCGCGACGGCAGGTTCAGCATCGCGAAATCTTCAACCTTGTAGGGTGCGTTCTGCAGCAGGACGGTGAGCGGAATATAGGGGGCCGCGGACGTGCACAGGATGCTGTAGCCGTCTGCCGGCTGGTTCAGCGCATAGGAATTGCCGAGCTGGGTGCCGGCGCCCGGCTTGTTCACGATTACCATCGGCTGGCCGATCTCCTTTTCGAGATACGGCATGAAAGCGCGCGAGAGCCGGTCGTTGTAGCCTCCCGTCGCGAACGGCACGATCACGTTGATCGGGCGCGAGGGATAGTTCGCGGCGCGCACGATCGACGGCATGGCGACGAGACCGCCGGCGACCGCCAGCCCGCCCGCCGTGATTTTGAATGCATCTCTGCGTGTGAAATCTGTCATGTTTTCCTCCCGCCGTTCCATCTGAATCGGTCGTCTCGTGGCAATGGCTGCGCGACCGTGTGGGTTCAGGCTGGGACTCAGACTGTCTCCGCATCCGTCAACTGTCAACAGATTTGCAGACCGCTTCGCTGGAATACCAGAGCGTCATGGCGGCAAGTCAGCGCGGCCACTGCTTTTCCTGTCAATGAAATTAGCGACCGAACCGCATGGACGTGCTGCTCGCCACGTGAATGCGGCACCTTTGTTCTGTTGACAGTTTTCACTCAAGCTGGCTCAATCATTCCAGGCTCCGCCGGCGGACATTGCCGCTTCGAGATGGAAGCCATGGGAGATTCGCCATGTCCATCGGCTCGCCCGACCGCTCACGACTGCCACCGGCATCAGCCGTGAAGGCTTTTGATCGGCGCGCCGGAGCGGCGGACAGCTGATGGCCGAAATCCCAGAGGATTCGAACCAGACCGGCGCGCTGGGCTCCCCTGTGTTCCGCTGGTGGCTGCGGTTGATTGCGACCTATTCGATCGCCGCCGTCGCCGGCTATCTGGCCTCGCTCATTCATATTCCCCTGCCCTGGATGCTCGGACCGCTCTTCGTCTGCGGCACGCTCACCCTGCTGGGCGTCCCGTTGCAGGCAGGCCCTCATCTGCGCGAGATCGGACAGGTCATCGTGGGCCTTGCCATCGGCATGCGCTTCACGCCTCATCTTCTGCTCGTCTCGCTGGAGCTGCTCCCGGCGATGCTGGCGGCGACCCTCTACATCATCGCCGCAACCTTCCTCGGCGCCCTGCTGATGCGTCCGCTTGCGCGGATCGATCCGACCACGGCCTTCTTCGCCACCGCCGCCGGCGGCATGGCCGACATGGCGGTGGTGGCCGCGGCGCGGGGCGGCGACACGAATGCCGTCTCCATCGTCCACGCCCTGCGGGTGACGACCGTGGTCAGCGTCGTGCCCTTCATGGTGTTCGCCTTCGGGGAACAGGGCACGGTCACCGCCGTCGATCCCGCCACCTCGCATGACGTGATGCTCCTGCTGCTGGCCCTTGCCGTCGCCTATCTCGGCGCCCAGCTTCTGCGTCCCACTGTGATCCCCAATCCGTGGCTGCTCGGCTCGCTATTGCCGAGTGCGGCGCTCGGCGCCTCCGGACTGCTCAACGTGGCGGTGCCCGGCCTACTCATCGTGGCGGCGCAGATCATGATCGGCGTCTGGCTCAGCATGCGGTTCCGGCGTGATCTGTTCATGCGCCTGCCCCGCGTGGCTGCCGCCGGCCTGCTGGTCGCGCTGCTGCTGATCCTCGCCGCCGCCATCGGCGCGGAGGTCCTCTCCTTTGCGACCGGCCTGCCCCTGACGACGAGCTTCCTCGCCCTGGCGCCGGCCGCCATCACCGAGATGGTGCTCACCGCCAAGGCCATGCACGCCGACGCCGAGCTCGTGACCGCCTTTCACATCGTGCGCATCGCGGTGATCGCCTCGACCATCCTGGTGGTGTTTCGCGTCTACCGCCTTGTCCTGAGGAGCCATTATGAATCTGGGGTTTGACGGCCGTCGCGCCGTCATCGTGGGCGGCAGCTACGGTATCGGCGAGGCCACCGCCGACATTCTGCTGCGTGAAGGCGCGGAGGTGATCATCGCTTCACGCAGCCGCGACAATCTCGAGGCCGCCGCCGCACGCCTCGTCCAGGCGAGCGGTCGTGCCCCGCACATCTTCGTCGCGGATGTCGTGAAGGACGCACAATCGGCCACCGCGCTGGCGGAGGAGGCCGGACGACGCTGGGGCGCGCTGGATATCCTCGTCAGCGCCGTCGGCGGCAGCGTGCGCGCCGATTTCGCCGAGCTGACCGACGAGGACTGGCTGGCCAGCTACCAGTTCAACGTCCTCTCGACCGTGCGCACCATCCGCGCCGGCGTGCCGCTGCTCGCGAAGGGCAAGGCGCCGGCCGTCGTCACGCTGGGCGCCGCCGCGGCCAAGATGCCCTACGCGCATCAGGTCATGACCAACGTCCACAAGGCCGGGCTGCTCGGCCTCGTGAAGACGCTGGCGCTGGAACTCGGCGAACAGGGCATTCGGATCAACAGTGTCGGGCCGGGCCGCACCAGGACCCCGCTCTGGATCAACCGCGCCACCCGCATCGCCGCCGAGCGCGGCGTCGCCATCGAGGACGTCTTCGAGGAATTCTCGCACGAAATCCCCCTCAAGCGCTTCGCCGAGCCAGCCGAGATCGCGGTGATGGTCGCGTGGCTCGCCAGCCCGCTCGCCAGCTACGTCACCGGCCAGGCCATCAATGTCGACGGCGGCATCGCGCGCGGCCTCGTTTAAAGGAGAAGAAAATGTCCGACAAAGACGTGACGAAGAAGCTCGCCGCCTGGATCGTGGGGTGCCGGCTCGACGACATTCCCACCCCGGTACGCGAGGAGGGCGTGCGGACCTTCTTCAACTGGATGGGCTGCGCCGTGGGTGGTGCGCGCCACGAGACCGTCGACCGGGCACTCGCCGGCATCACCCCCTTCGCCGGCAAGCCGCAGGCGACGGTGATCGGCCGCGGCGAACGTCTCGACGTGCCGAACGCGGCGCTCGTCAACGGCATATCCTCGCATGTGCTCGACTATGACGACACGCATCTGAAGACCATCATCCACCCCGCCGGCCCGGTCGCTTCTGCCCTGCTCGCCGCGGCGGAATACCACCCCCTCTCCGGCCGCGACTTCCTAAACGCGCTGATCGTCGGCGTGGAGGTCGAGTGCCGGATCGGCAACAGCGTCTATCCCGACCATTACGACCGCGGCTGGCACATCACCGGCACCACCGGCGTGTTCGGCGCCGCCGCCGCCGTCGGCCACATGCTGAAGCTCGACGAGCGGCAGATGACCTGGGCCCTCGGCATCGCCGCCACGCAGGCCTCGGGCCTGCGCGAGATGTTCGGCACCATGTGCAAGAGCCTGCATCCCGGTGCGGCGGCACGGAACGGAGCGCTCGCCGCCTTCCTCGCCCAGGCCGGTTTCGACAGCTCGCTACAGTCGATCGAGGCGCCGCGCGGCTTCGCCAACGTGCTTTCGACCAAGCAGGACTACGAGGAGATCCTCGGCGGGCTTGGTGAACGCTGGGAAGCGGGGCTGAACTCCTACAAGCCCTTCGCCTGCGGCATCGTCATCCATCCGACCATCGATGGCTGCCAGCAGCTTCGCGAGGAACTGGGCACCGATGTCGGGCGCATCGCGGCGGTGCGTCTGCGTACCAATCCGCTTGTGCTTGAGCTGACCGGCAAGCGTGAGCCGAAGACAGGGCTGGAGACCAAGTTCAGCGTCTTCCACGCCGCTGCCTGCGCACTGCTGCGTGGCGACGGGTCGCCCACCGCCTTCACCGACGAGGCGGCCAACGCCCCGGAGCTGATCGCCCTGCGCCGCAAGGTGGAGGCCACCTCCGATCCCTCGATCCACGAAGCCTCGGTCGTCATCGAGGTGGAGTTCGAGGACGGCCGGCGTATCGAGCGCGTGATCGAGCGCGCCATCGGCAGCCATGACCGGCCGCTGAGCAACGAACAGCTCGAGCGCAAGTTCGCCCACCAGTCCGCCCTCGTGGTCGGCACCGAGGTGACGGACCGGCTGATGGCCCTGTGCTGGCGCCTGCCGGAGCTGGCGGATGTGGGCGAGATCGCCCGCGCTTCCGTGCCCGCCGGCCTGCGCGACGCGGCGGAGTGAGGCCATGACGACGCACACGCCTCTGCGCATCGGCGTTCTCGAAGGCGACGATATCGGGCATGAAATCGTGCCCGCCGCCCACCGCATCGCCGCCGCGGCCGCGCGCGCCTGCGGGCTTGCCGTGGACTGGCAGCCCATGCCCATCGGCCGCCGGGCGCTGGACGAGCATGGCCACACCATGCCGCCCGGCACGCTGGAGAAACTGGCCGAGCTGGACGGCTTCGTCCTCGGGCCCATCGGACATCAGGCCTATCCGAAGGTGCCGGAAGCCATCAATCCGCACCCGATCCTGCGCAAGAGCTTCGACCTCTTCGCCAATGTCCGTCCCACCCGGTCCTATCCCGGCCTCGGCTGCCTCTATGACGATATCGATCTCGTCATCGTGCGGGAGAACAATGAGGGCTTCCAGCCCGACCGCAACGTGGTGGCAGGTTCCGGCGAATTCCGCCCGACGCACGACACCACCATCTCGGTCCGCGTCATCACCCGCGAGGGCAGCCGCAAGGTGGCGCTGGCGGCGCTGGAGATCGCCCGGGCCCGCCGCAAGCGGCTGACGGTCGTGCACAAGAACACGGTGTTCAAGCTCGGCTGCGGCATGTTCGTCGAGGAGTGCTACCGCGCCGGCAAGGACTTCCCCGATGTCATCATCGAGGAAGTCATCGTCGACACCTTCGCCATGAAGCTGGTGCGCGAGCCGCAGCGCTTCGACACCGTCGTGACCACCAACATGTTCGGCGACATCCTCACCGACGAAGCGGCCGGTCTCGTCGGCGGGCTCGGCATGGCGCCGGGCCTGTGCATCGGCCGTGGCGACATCGCCATGGCGCAGGCGACGCACGGCTCCGCGCCCGATATCGCCGGCAAGGGGCTGGCAAACCCCTACGCGATGATCGAATCCACCCGGATGCTGATCGAATGGCTCGGCCGCCGGCGGAACCTTCCCGCCGCCGGCCGCGCGAGCGCCCTGATGAAGGCCGGCATCGACGCCGCGCTGGCGAACCCCGCCACCCGCACCCCCGACATTCGCGGCACCGGCACCCAGATCGACATGGTCGACGCCATCCTCGGCTTTATGGAGAACCACGCTCATGCGGCGGCATAAGATCGCTCTCATTCCCGGAGACGGCATCGGCTCCGACGTCATCCACGCAGGCCGGCAGGTGCTCGATGCGCTGGCGGCGGCCGATGGCGGCTTCGGCTTCGATTTCGAGAGCTTCGACTGGGGCTCGGATCGCTACCGACGTGTCGGCAAGATGATGCCCGACGACGGCGTCGATACGCTGCGCGGCTTCGATGCCATCTATTTCGGCGCTGTCGGCGACCCGAAGATCCCAGACCACATCACGCTGTGGGAACTGCGCCTCGCCATCTGCCAGGGCCTCGACCAGTACGCCAATGTGCGCCCCTCCCGGCTGCTGCCCAACATCACCGGCCCGCTGCGCCCCGATCTCGGCCGCGACATTGACTGGGTGATCGTGCGCGAGAACAGCGAGGGCGAATATGCCGGCGCCGGCGGACGGGCACATCGCGGCCTGCCGATCGAGGTCGGCCTCGACGTCTCGGTCTTCACCCGCACCGGCGTCGAGCGCATCGCCCGCTTCGCCTGCGAACTCGCCATGTCCCGCCCCCGGCGCAAGCTCACCATCGTCACCAAGTCCAATGCCCAGCGCCACGGCATGGTGCTGTGGGACGAGGTGTGCCGCTCCGTGGTGAAGGACTTCCCCGCCCTCGACGTCGACTGGATGCTGGTCGACGCCATGACGATGCGGCTGGTGCTGCGCCCCGGCACGGTGGATACGGTGCTCGCCACCAACCTGCACGCGGACGTGCTCTCCGATCTCGCCTCGGCGCTGAGCGGCAGCCTCGGCATCGGCGCCACCGCCAATCTGGCGCCGGACCGCTCGGCCCCATCGATGTTCGAGCCCATCCACGGATCCGGCTTCGATCTGATCGGCAAGGGCATCGCCAATCCTATCGGCGCCCTCTGGAGCGCCGTGCTGATGCTGGAGCATCTGGGCGAGGCGAAAGCAGCCGGGCGGCTCATGGATGCCATCGAACGGGTAACGGCGGAAGGAACGACGCTGACACCCGATCTCGGCGGCACGGCCCGCACGGACGAGGTGACGCGCGCCGTGATCGGCCTTATTGAACGACAGAATGACGCGACACCGGGAGCTTCCCGTCACGTCGCGTAGATACTACAAGCCTTCCAGCCTGAGATTGTTTACAATTAACGAATGAGCATGGAAAGCGATTCCGGTCATTTGAACGATCTCTCCGTTGTGAAGAGCGTTTCCCTCACGAGCGCGCTCGAGAAGGAGCTCGAGCGCCTCATCCTGACGGGCGAGCTGGAGCCGGGCGAGCGGATCAACGAGATCCATCTCTCGAACCGCTTCGGCACCAGCCGCGGCCCGATCCGCGAGGCCACCCGCAGCCTGGAAGCCAAGGGCCTCGTCGAGGTCGTGCGCAACCGGGGCGTCTTCGTGCGCCGGCTGTCGGTCGAGGACGCCATCGAGATCTACGACGTGCGCGCTGCGCTGTTCGGCCAGGCTGGGCGTTTGCTCGCCGAGCGGATGACCGACGAGTTGCTCGCCGAGCTTACGCGTCTTGTCGACGAGATGGACGTGGTCGCCGAGCGGGGCAGCTTCGACGAGTACTACCCCCTCAATCTCGCCTTCCACAATCTCATCGTCAGCTCGTGCGGCAATCGCACGCTGATGGCCGAGTACCACCGCTTCGTGAACAAGCTGCATCTGTTCCGGGCCCGCGCGCTGGTTCAGGGCGGCGGCCTCGCCGTGTCGAACCGCGAGCATCGCGCCATGCTGGAAGCGCTGGCCTCCGGCGACGGCGACCGGGCGCAGATGACGCATTGGCGGCATGTCGCGCTCGCCAAGCGCCGCCTCATCGCCGCCGTCGACGGCGCCTCGCGCATCGACTGACCATTCCGCTGCCATCGCCCTCAGGCAGCGGCGCGCGCTTCGATCCTGCGCGCCGCCACGCGGGCGGCGAGGCGGACGGCGGACTGGAAGGCCCCGATATCAGCCACGCCCTTGCCCACGATATCGAAGGCCGTGCCGTGCGCCGGCGTGGTGAAGACGACTTCCAGCCCGGCGGTGATCGTCACGCCCTTGTTGAAGCCCTTGAGCTTTGTCGCGATCTGCCCCTGGTCGTGATACATCGCCAGCACGCTGTCATAGGCGCCGGCGAAGGCCTTCAGATAGACGGTATCGGACGGGAACGGCCCGCTGCAGTCGATCCCCTCCTTCGCCATGGCCTCGACCGCCGGGCGGATGATCTCGATCTCCTCGGTGCCGAACAGCCCCCCCTCCCCGCCATGCGGGTTGAGCGCCGCGACGGCGATGCGGGGGCTTTCGATGCCCGCCTTGCGCATCGTGTCGTCGGCGAGCCGCAGCGCGCCGCAGACAGACTCAAAGGTCACCTGATCGAGCGCCGTGCGCAGCGAGACATGCGAGGTGACGCGGGTCATCCACTGGCCTTCCAGCACGTTCATCTCGCTGAAAGGGCCCTTGTGGTCGAGCAGGTGGGCGAACATCTTGTGCTCGTCCGGGAAACGCCAGCCGCCGTTGAACATCGCCTGCTTGTTGAGTGGGGCGAAGCACACGCCATCGACCTCGCCCGCCTTGGCGAAGTCGATGGCGCGGGCAAGCGTGTCGCCCGTCAACCGACCTGAATCCGGGTTTGCCACGCCCAGCTCGAACCCGCTCGGATCGATGTTGCCGAGGTCGACGAGCGGGATTTCGGGGGCGCTCCAGTCCACCGCCGCCGGGGAAGCGTAGCGCCGCACGTTCAGCGTGACGCCCGCATGACCGGCTCCCATCTCCAATACGCGGGCGTCGCCGACCACCACGAGCCGTACCACCTCGCGCATGCCGCCCTCGACCAGAAGGCGTGCCGTCTGCTCCGGACCGATGCCGGTGCAGTCGCCGGGAACGAGAGCGAGAACGGGGAGCGGATCGCGCGTCATGGCACTTACCTGTCTTTGAAACGGGAATTTCGTGGATCGAGCGGTCCGGGCCGCGCGTCGGTGGCCGTCTCGTCCTCCAGCGTGCGCAGGAAGCGCGCCTTGCCGGCGAGGATGTGCCGTTCGAGAAGGCGCGCGGCGGCCGTACCGTCGCTCTGGCTGAGAGCGTCGAGGATCGCCTTGTGCTCGTCGTTCGAGGTGCGCATGGAGCCCGGCAGCACGAGGCCCCGGCGGCGGAACAGGTGCAGTTCCGCCTCCAGCAACGGATAGAGCTCGATCAGCTTGGCGTTGTCGGAAGCGACGACCACCTGGCGGTGGAACTCGTTGTTGAGCGTGTAGAAGGCGGCGATATCCGGCACATCGATTGCCGCCTCCATCTGCCGGATGAGCTCTTCCAGTGCGCGCAGCTGGGTGGTCGGGATGATGGACGCCGCCAGCCGCCCCGCAGTGCCGAACAGGCCGGCGCGGATATCGTAGAGATCCAGCGCCTCCTTGGTGCTGACCTCGCGCACGAAGAAGCCGCGATTGAGCTCGCTGCGCAACAGGCCGATCTGCTCCAGCGCCCGGCAGGCCTCGCGCACCGGCCCCCGGCTGATGCCGAGCTTGAGCGCCAGCGAGCTCTCATTGATGCGCGTCCCGCCGGTCAGCTCGCCAGCACCGATCATGCGCTCGATCTCGCGCTGGATCACCGGCACGAAGGACGCGGTGCGCGGAGTACGGGCGGGGTTGGCGGGCGAGCGTCGGAGCATGGCGACATTTCATCCGCGAAAAAGGATATTGTCAACACTAAGGGTCACAATCGGCAAAATCTCGAGCATTCTGTCGCCGATCTCATCTTCCGCTAGGGCACCCAAAAAGATCGCGTCGAGAGCCAGAAAATCCTTTCAAATAAACGTAAATATCCACATCTCAATCCATACACATACCTTCCCACGCCGCCATTCGGGAGCCACCTCTTCTAAAAACTGTTGACAGTTTTCGATTGATTGAACACCATCCCTCCACCGGCGGACGTTCCGGGCCGTGCCGCCAGACATTCAGGAGTTCCCATGACGACATATTCCGTAGCGGTCATTCCCGGCGACGGGATCGGCAACGAGGTCGTGCCCGAGGCGCAGCGCGTGCTGGAGGCCGTTGCGCGCTCCGGCGGCTTTTCCTTCGACTGGACCCATTACGACTGGAGTTGCGAACGCTTCGCCAGGACCGGCGCCATGATGCCCGCGGACGGCCTCGCGCAGATCCGCGACAAGGACGCCATCTTCCTCGGCGCCGTCGGCTTTCCCGGCGTGCCGGATCACGTCTCGCTCTGGGGCCTGCTCATCCCCATCCGCCGCGGCTTCCACCAGTATGTGAACCTGCGCCCGGTGAAGCTGCTCGCCGGCGTCGAGAGCCCGCTGAAGGGCCGCGAGCCCGGCTCGATCGACTTCTACGTCGTGCGCGAGAACAACGAGGGCGAATATTCCTCCATCGGCGGCCGGCTTTATGACGGGCTCGACGACGAGCTGGTGATGCAGCAGTCCATTTTCACCCGCCGTGGCTGCGACCGCGTGATGCGCTACGCCTTCGAGCTGGCCAAGGGCCGCAAGAAGCACGTCACCTCGGCCACCAAGTCGAACGGCATCAGCCACACCATGCCGTACTGGGATGAGCGCTTCGCGGCGATTTCCAGGGAATATCCCGGCTTCACCACCGACCAGTTCCACATCGACATCCTGACCGCGCATTTCGTACGCAATCCGGATTGGTTCGACGTGATCGTTGCCTCCAACCTGTTCGGCGACATCCTTTCCGATCTGGGTCCGGCGGTGGTCGGCTCGATCGGCATCGCGCCCGGCGGCAACATCAACCCGGAGAAGGAATATCCCTCCATGTTCGAGCCGGTGCACGGCTCGGCGCCGGATATCGCCGGCAAGGGCGTCGCCAACCCGATCGGCCAGATCTGGTCCGGCGCGATGATGCTGCGCCATCTCGGCGAAGAGGCCGCCGCCGCCGCCATCGAGGGCGCCATCGAGAAGGTGCTCGCCCGCCGCGACAGCCTTACCCGCGATCTCGGCGGCAAGGCCGGCACGCGCGAGCTCGCCGACGCCATCATCGGCGCGCTCCCCTTCTCCCTCGCCCGCGCGCCGGCGGCCTGAGCCACGCCACACGCTGAACGAACAACAGGAAACGCTCCATGACGCTGCACCAGACCAACCCCGCGCAGGCCCAGCCCATCGTCGAGGGGCTCACCCACGACGTCGCCGAATTCGTCGTCGGCACAAGCTATGCCGACCTGCCGGCGGAGGTGATCGAGCTCGGCAAGAAGTCGATCCTCGACGGCATCGGTCTCGCCCTGTCCGGCTCGGTGGCCAAGAGCGGCGAATACATCCAGTCCTATCTGGCCGGCCTCGGCATCAAGGACGGACCGGCCACGGTGATCGGCACCTCGCTGAAAGTGCCCCCGCGCTTCGCCGCCTTCGCTAATGGCGTCGGCATCCACGCCGACGACTATGACGACACCCAGCTCGCCGTCGCCAAGGATCGTGTCTACGGCCTGCTCACCCACCCCACCGCCCCGGCGCTGCCCGCCGCGCTGGCGGTCGCCGAGGCCGGTGGCCGGTCGGGCGCCGATACGATGCTCGCCTACCATCTCGGGGTCGAGGTGGAGTGCAAGATCGCCGAGGCGATCAACCCGCGCCACTACCAGCACGGTTTCCACGCCACCGCGACCTGCGGCACCTATGCCGCTGCCGCCGCCGCGTCGAAGCTCAAGGGGCTGGATGTCGAGCAGGTCGTGCGCGCTTTCGGCTGCGCCGGCAGCCAGTCGGCCGGCCTGCGCGAGAACTTCGGCACCATGATGAAGCCGTTCCATGCCGGCCGCTCCTCGGAGAGCGGCGTCGTCGCGGCTGATTTCGCCGCGCTCGGCTGGACCACGACCGACAAGATCCTGGAGGCGCCCCGCGGCTTCTTCCAGGCGGCGGGTGGCGGTTTCGATGCCGGCGCGATCGTCGGCAAGCTCGGCCAGCCCTGGACGTTCGTCTTCCCCGGCGTCTCGATCAAGCCGCATCCGTCGGGCTCGCTCACCCATCCGGGCATGACCAAGATGCTGGAATTGATCCGCACCCATGGGATCAAGGCGGAGGACGTCGAGCGCGTCGATGTCGGCACCAACCAGAACATGCCGAACGCGCTGATTCATCACCGCCCGAAGAACGAGCTTCAGGCCAAGTTCTCCATGGAATTCTGCATGGCGATCCTGCTGCTCGACGGGCGCGGCAGCCTGCCGGAGTTCACCGACGAGGTGGTCGAGCGCGAAGACGTCAAGGCGATGATCGAGAAGGTGAACTTCCACGTCCATCCGGAGGCCGAGGCCGCCGGCTACGACAAGATGACCACCATCATCGACATCCACATGAAGGACGGGCGCACCATCTCCGGCCGCTCCGACTTCGGCAAGGGCAGCCCGGCCAACCCGATGACCTATGACGAGGCCGCCGACAAGTTCCGTGGCTGCGCCGAGTTTGCCAAGTGGGACAAGGCAAAGACCGAGGCCATCATCGAGACGGTGCGCCGCCTCGAGCAGGTCGCCGACATCCGCGAACTCACGCGCCTGTGCGCCTGATCCCACCGCAATGGAAAGGGCGCCCGTCGCATCGCCGCGCGGGCGCCCTTTGTCATGTCAGGACAATCCGTCCGTTCAGCGCGGCCGGCGCGCGCTTGCCGGGGCCGGCTGCGGCTTGGCCCTGGAACGGGCCAGATCGTCCATCAGCTCGTACCACATGGCGTTGAGCACGGCGAAGGCCGCCGCCAGCGGCAGGCCGAGAAGCCAGGCGAAATACCACATGTCGCTCTCCTCCCCTCAATAGGCGTGGCTGCTGTCGTTCTGGATCGCCCGCGCGTCCACCTTCCCCCACAGCACGCGGTAGACCCACGTGGTGTAGGCGACGATGATCGGGATGAAGATCACGGTCACGACCAGCATGATGAACAAAGTGAGATGGCTCGACGAGGCGTCCCACACCGTCAGGCTGGACCCCGGATCGAGCGAGGACGGCAGGATGAAGGGGAACATCGACAGCCCCACTGTCGCGATGATGCCGAAGATCGACACGGCGCTCACCAGCAGCGCGCCGATTTCGGCGCGGACGCGCAGCAGGACAAGGCAGGCCAGCGCGCCGACGAGGCCGAGCGCGGGCCCCGCCAGCATCCAGGGATGCGCGGCATAGTTGGCGAACCAGGCGCCGGGGGCCAGCTCGACCGTCTTGGCGAGCGGGTTGGAAGGCCCTCCGGCGACGATCCCGCCGGTGATGCGATAGCCTTCGTCGCCGAACCACAGCCACACGCCGCCAAGCGCGAACAGGGCGATGGTCAGCACCGCGGCAACGCTGCCCGCCATCCGGGAGCGCGCCGCGACGTCGCCTTGCGTCTTCAGAACCAGCCAGCCGGCACCGTGCATGACCAGCATCGCCACCGAGAGCAGCCCGCACAGCAGGCCGAACGGGTTGAGCAGTTCGAACAGCGTCGTACCGTCATAGAAGATGCGCAGGTCGTTGTTCAGGTGGAAGGGCACGCCCTGCAGCACATTGCCGACCGCCACGCCCATCACCAGCGCCGGCACGAGGCCGCCGATGAACAGCGCCCAGTCCCAGGCTCCGCGCCACAGCGCGCTGTCGCGCTTGGAGCGGTACTTGAAGCCGACGGGGCGCAGGATGAGCGCGAACAGGATCGCGAACATGGCGAGGTAGAAGCCGGAGAAGGACACCGCATAGAGCGGCGGCCATGCGGCGAAGATCGCGCCGCCGCCGAGGATCAGCCACACCTGGTTGCCTTCCCAGACGGGGCCAACCGAGTTGATGACCACCCGCCGTTCGAGGTCGGTCCTCGCGACGAAGGGCAGCAGGATGTCCGTGCCGAGGTCGAAGCCGTCCATCACGGCAAAGCCGATCAGCAGGACGCCGAGCAGCAGCCACCAGATGACGCGCAGCGTGTCGTAGTCGATGAGCGTGTGAAGGATCATGGTCCTACTCCGCGGCGACGAGGTTGGCGGGAACGAGTTCGGCGTCCGGCTCCTCATCCGGCTCCGGCCCCTTGGCGATGGCGCGGACCATCAGCGTCATCTCGATGATGATGAGCACCGTGTAGATCAGCGCGAAGCCGATGATCGTGGTGAGCACGGTGGCCGCCCCGAGGCTGGAGACGGCGGCGGCGGTCGGCAGCACGCCCTCGATGATCCAGGGCTGGCGGCCGAACTCCGCCACCACCCAGCCCAGCTCCGCTGCAATCCACGGTAGTGGGATGGCGAGTACTGCTACCCACAACATGGGACGGTAGCAATCGAGTAGCCGGCGGGCAGAGAGGAAGAAGAAGCTCGCGGTGAGCGCGATGAAGAAGAAGCCGAGCCCGACCATGATTCGGAACGACCAGAACAGCGTCGGCACGCTCGGCACCGTGTCCCACGCGGCCTGCGCGATCTGGTCGGGTGTGGCCTGGCGGG
The DNA here is from genome assembly GCF_007559435.1 of Ancylobacter moscoviensis. Taxonomy (GTDB): domain Bacteria; phylum Pseudomonadota; class Alphaproteobacteria; order Rhizobiales; family Xanthobacteraceae; genus Ancylobacter; species Ancylobacter moscoviensis. The sequence continues at coordinate 275,663 of NZ_VMBP01000003.1, forward strand.
GGTCGTCGACGTAGCGTCGCAATAGCAAGGCGTAGCCGAGATCGGCGCCGTTGTCCTCGAACGCCTCGCGGACCTGCGGCGGGATGGCGGCCGGGCTGCTGGCGGCGCGGATCTTCTGCAGGGCGTCGAAGGCGACGATGCCGTCGCGGATCCGATCCTCCGCCTTCCGCACCAGTTCGTCGATGCCGGGCACGACGGTGTCGAGCGAGCGCGTCGCGATGAGGCCCAGCGCCCACGGGATGCGCACGGCGAAATGGGTCTCCCGGTCGGTCTGGCTCGGCAGGCCGAACACGGTGAAGGCGGCCGGCGCCGGCTCGGTCTCCCACATCGCCTCGATGGCGGCGAGCTTCATTTTCTGATGTTCTGTCGTGAGATAGCCGCTCTCGTCGCCCAGCACGACGACCGACAGCGAAGCCGCGAGGCCGAAGGAGGCGGCGACCGTCATCGAACGCTTGGCGATCTCGATATGGCGGCCCTTCAGCAGGTACCAGGCGGAGACGCCGAGTACGAAGATGGAAGCCGTCACGTAGCCGGCGGAGACGGTGTGGACGAACTTCGCCTGCGCCACCGGGTTCGTCACCACGGCGAAGAAATCGGTGATCTCCATGCGCATGGTCTGCGGATTGAACGCCGCGCCGGTCGGATTCTGCATCCAGCCATTGGCGATGAGAATCCACAAAGCCGAAAAATTGGAACCCAGAGCAACGGCCCAGGTGGCGATGAGATGACCGATCTTGGACAGCCGGTCCCAGCCGAAGAAGAACAGGCCGACGAAGGTCGCCTCAAGGAAGAAGGCCATCAGCCCTTCGATCGCCAGCGGGGCGCCGAAGATGTCGCCGACATAGTGGCTGTAATAGCTCCAGTTCATGCCGAACTGGAATTCCATCACGATGCCGGTGGCAACGCCGAGCACGAAATTGATGCCGAACAGCGTGCCCCAGAACTTGGTCATCTGCCGCCAGATACGCCGGCCGGTCATGACATAGACCGTCTCCATGACCGCCAGGAGCACCGAAAGTCCCAGCGTCAACGGCACGAAAAGGAAATGATACAGCGCCGTCATTGCGAATTGCAGGCGCGAGAGGTCGACGACATCGAGTTCCATGGTCGGTTCCGGTTGCTTTCCGGTCTCCTGTCGGTCTTCGGGGGTGTCTAGTCAGGTCGAAGCGTGGCGAGCGCGGCGTCGAACGCCGGTTCTCCTTTGTTGGCAATGGCTTGGATGCGGCCGTCGGCGATGAGGACGATGCGGTCGGCCACCTCCGCCTCGCGTCGCAGGTGAGTAGCAAAAACCGTAGCGTTTCCGTGCGACACGGCTGCTACTCGCGCTACCACGTCGCGCGCCGTAGCACCGTCCAGTCCCTCGGTCGGCTCGTCGAGCAGCCAGAGCGGCGCGGCGCGCAGGAACAGACGGGCGAGTGCGAGCCGGCGGGCCTGTCCGCCCGAGAGGCCGAGACCGCCCTCGCCCAGAAGCGTGCCGAGCCCCTCCGGCAGGGCGGCGACCACCGCGCCGAGGCCGGCGGCCTCGAGGGCGGCGAGAAGGCGGGCGTCGTCGGCATCGGGATCGGCGATGAGCAGGTTGCCGCGCAGCGTGTCGCGGAACAGCTCGGTACGCTGGGTGAGCAGGGTCGAGGATACGGCGGCGAGGCGGCCGGCCTTGATGCCGATCTCCCCGGCGATGGCGGCGAGCAGCGTCGACTTGCCCGCCCCGCTCGCGCCCACGATGGCCAGCCGCTCGCCCGCGCGGACGACGAGATCGACGCCGGTGAGCACCGGGCGGGTCGAGCCGGCATGACCGACGGCCACGCCATCGAGGCGCAGGGCCACGCCCGGCTCCGGCGCCGGCAGCGCGGACGCCACGACGGGAGCGGCCAGACGCGGCGCGACGCGACGTGCGGCGATGAGCGCGCGCTCGCATTCGACCACGCCGCGCTTGAGCATCCCGAAGGGATCGAAGGCGGCGAGCGCGACGAGCAGCAGCAGCGCCGCCAGCGGGGCGTCGACGACGCCCTCCCCCTTCAGCGCCGCCGCGACGAGCAGCGCCAGCGCCAGCAGCAGACCGCCGGCGGCGGACAGGGCGGCGCCGGTGAAGACCTCGACGCGGTTGAGCGCGTCGTCGGCTTCGCCCTGCCGCCGGTCGGCCTCGACGAGGGCCTCGCGCTGGGCGGCCAGACGGCCGGTCATGACGAGCTCGGTCTGGCCGGCCACCAGATCGATGGCGCGGGCGCGCAGCACTTCCAGCGCATGGGCGCGGCGGCGCCCCGGACGGCGCGCGGCGCGCAGGCCCAGAAGGGGAATCAGGAAGCCGCAGCCCAGCACCACGGCGGCGAAGGCGAACGCGGTGCCCGGATCGATGAAGCCGATGAAGACGGCCGCCGCCAGCGTGACCGCGATGGCCGCCAGCACCGGCACGAGCACGCGCAGATAGAGCGAATCCAGCGCGTCGATATCAAGGGTGAGGCGGAACAGCAGCCGCGCGGGACGATCGGCGAGCCGGCCCGCCGCCTCGGGCGCCGCCCAGCCGAGGAAGAGCCGCTCGCGCAGGCCCGCCAGCACGGCCAGCGCGGCATCGTGCGTGACCAGCCGCTCGCCGTAGCGGGCGACGGTGCGGGTGATGGCGAAGAAACGGATGCCGGCCGAGGGGGCGAAGACGTCGAAGGCCACGGCGCCGACGGCGGAAAGCCCGGCAAGGGCGGTGGCGGTGATGAACCAGCCGGACAGTCCGAGCAGCGCGGTGCCGGCGATCAGCGTCAGCGCCGCCAGCGCGATGCCGCCCAGCAGCGCCAGTCGGCGCTCGGCGAAGAACAGGCGCAGGATCGCGCCCATGGAGCGCAGCGCGGTCATGGGGCCACCTCCCCGTTGCCGAGCGGGATCACCCGGTCCATCCGCGCCGCCAGAAGCGGATCGTGGGTGGCGAGGATCAGCGTGCGCCCGCGCGCCAGCTCCAGCAGACCGTCCGCCACTTCGGCCGCCGTGTCGCTGTCGAGATGGGCAGTCGGCTCGTCCGCGAGGATGAGGCCGGCATCCGGCGTCGCCGCGAGCCGGGCCAGCGCGAGACGCAGCGCCTCGCCGCCCGACAGGCCGCGCCCGCCCTCGCCGATAGGGGCCGGCCCGCGCAGCGCGGCGACCTCTTCCAGCCGCGCCACCCGCAGGGCGGCGCGCACCGTCTCGGCGTCGATGCCGGCGCGGCCGAGACCGATATTGCCCTTGAGCGTACCGGCGAAGATGTGCGGCTGCTGGCCGATATAGGCCATGCCGGCGCGCAGGCGCGCGGCGCTCTCGCCCGTCAGCGCCTCGCCGCCGACGAAGACCTGCCCGGCCTGAGGCGGAGCGAGGCCGGCGACGAGCGCCAGCAGGGTCGACTTGCCGGCGCCGCTCGGCGCGAAGAGCGCCACATGCTCGCCCGGCGCCACCGTGAGATCGAAGCCGTCGAACAGCGGCGCGGAGGAACCGGAACCGGCGCGGTGGGCGTGGACGAAGCGCACGCCTTCCAGCCGCACTTCCGGCGCGCTACCGGAACGCGCGGGCACCGGCTCGTCCGTGCCGACCACCGGCAGGCCGTCCGCGCCCAGCCGGTCGAGCGCCGCAAGGGCCGCCTGCCCGGCGGCACGATCGTGCCACGCGGCGGAGAGGTCGCGCAGCGGCTCGAAGAAGGCCGGCGCGACGAGCAGGATGAACAGGCCCTCGCCGAGACCGAGGCGGGCTCCCCACGCGCCGAAGCCGATCATGCCCAGCAGATGGAAGCCGATATAGCCCGCCACCATGGCGACGCCGACGGCGGAGAACAGCTCCAGCACCGCCGAGGACAGGAAGGCGATGCGGAGCACCGCCATGGTGCGCTGCCGGAGATTTTCCGCATCCGCGCGCAGCCGCCGGGCGGTGGCTTCCACCGCGCCGAAGCTGCGGATGGTGGCGAGGCCGCGCAGCCGGTCCAGCAGGAAGGCGTTCATGCCGCCGATCTCGACGAGCTGGGCCTCGCTCGCCTCCTTCGCCCGCCAGCCGATCAGCGCCATGAAGAGCGGGATCAGCGGCGCGCAGACCGCGAGGATGAGCGCCGCCGCCCAGGAGAGGGGCAGCACGCAGGCGAGGATGACCAGCGGCACGACCACCGCCCGGTAGCGGGCCGGCAGGAAGCGCGAGAGATAGGGCACCACCGCCTCCGCCTGCTCGGCCAGCACGCTGGCGGCGAGGCCGGAGGGAGGGCGGGCGATATCGAGCGGGGAGCGGCGCGCCAGCGCCACGGCCGCCACCGCGCGGCGGCGAGACAGTTCCGCCCGCGCGGCGCGGAAGGCGATGCGTCCGCCACCGGCCTCGGCCAGCGCGCGCACGAGGCCAAGCCCGGCGATGCCAGCCGCCGGCAGCGTGACCTCGGCCAGTCCGCCGCCGGACGCGAGCGCCGCGACCGCCCCGGCGAGCAGGGCCGCCTGCGGCAGCCAGAGCAGCGCAGCGGCGATCTGCAACGCAAGGGCGGCGCGCAGGCCGGGAACGGCATCCGAGGCGGCCCGACGGGCGGGCGCGGGCTCCGACGCGGCGCCGGGGGCTATTGCGGGAGTAGCTGTCGCCGGGGCGGCTGTGGCGGGGGTGGCGCTCATGTCACCGCGCGGCTCCGCCATCCGGTTCGCCGTCGCCGGGCGGAATATCGGCCGGCTGGGACCCACTCGCCTTCGCCTTGGACCGGCGGCCGAGCGAGACGATCCGGTCCTTGGTCTCCAGCAGGCGGCTGATCTTCGAGCCCAGGCTCAGCAGGTTGGCGAGGCGCTCGGTCTCCAGCCGCTTCACGTCGTCGTACCAGTTGGTGAGCTGCTCGATGAGGCCGTGCATCTGCGCCATGCGCTGCTGGGCGTAGCGCTCCTTCTCGCTGCCGGGCTGCTGCATGAGGATCTCGCGCAGCACCGAGAGGGTGGGGTCGACCTCGCGCTTCTTGCGCTCCTCGGCGAGGGTGCGCAGGATCTGCCAGACATCGTCGGGCGTGGTGAAGAAGTCGCGCCGGTCGTCGGGCAGATGGCGCAGCAGGACGAGGTTCCACGCCTGCAATTCGCGCAGGCTCATCGAGACGTTGGAGCGCGAGATGCCGAGCGCCTCGACGATCTCGTCAGCGCAGAGCGGCTCGGGCGAGACATAGAGCAGCGCGTAGATCTGCCCGACGGTGCGGTTGATGCCCCAGCGGCTGCCCATCTCGCCGAAATGCAGCACGAAGGACTGGATGAGGGGCGGCAGGTTCACGGCGGCGGGGTCCTGGCTGGCGGAGGCGGGAGGCGCCTCGAAATTCGTCGTCTACGATAATTTCAGAAATTTCTGAAATTAATAGCCGCGATTTATTCCAATCCTGCGACAGGGGAAACGCCGATCTGTCCGGATCGCACGGGTGTGATGCGGGAAGAGCGTTCCCGCCCGGCGTCAGGTGCGACGTTCGGCGAGCGCCCGCGCCGCCCACATTCCCGCGAGCATGGCCGGCACGAAGACCAGCGTGCCCGGCGCGCCGAGGCCGAGGGCGGTGAAGGCCGGGCCGGGGCAGAAGCCGCCGAGCCCCCAGCCGATGCCGAACAGCGCCGGCCCGAGGATGAGGCGCGCGTCGATGTCGGTGCGCGTCGGCACCTGGAAGCGCTCCGCCAGCAGCGGCGCCGGCCGCGCCAGCACCAGCCGGTAGCCGATGAAGGCGACGACCACCGCCCCGCCCATGACGAAGGCGAGGGAGGGATCGAAGGTGCCGAACAGGTCGAGGAAGTTCAGCACCTTGGCGGGGTTGCCCATGCCGGAGACGATGAGCCCGACGCCGAACAGCAGGCCGAGGCCGAGATTGACCAGGATCGACATGGCTCAGCCTCCGATCAGGTGGCGGACGACGAAGACGGTGAGGAAGCCGGCCACCATGAAGATGGCGGTGGCGACGAAGGAGCGGCGCGACAGGCGCGACAGGCCGCATACGCCATGGCCCGAGGTGCAGCCCCCGCCCCACACCGAGCCGAAGCCGACCAGCAGGCCGGCGGCGAGCATCAACGGGGTATTGGAGGAAACCGTCTGGACCACCGGCGCCCCGGTGACGCCGGCCACCAGGAACGGCGCGGCGACGAGGCCGGCGATGAAGGCCAGCCGGCCGGCGACGGCATTGTCGCGCCAGGGCGGCAGCGCCCGGCTGGCGATGCCGCTGATGCCGGCGATGCGCCCTTCCAGCAGCATCATCAGCACGGCGCTGAGGCCGATCAGCATGCCGCCGATGAGGGAGGCGACGGGGGTGAACTCAGTCATGATTTTCCTGCCCCTGCCCGGCCGCTTCGCCGCCCGAAGGCGCGCAGAACAGCCGGTGCATGGTGATGATGAAGGTCTCCACCCGCGGGTCGGCGAGGCGATAGAAGACCTGCTTGCCCTCCTTGCGTCCGACGATCAGCCCCGCCTCGCGCAGCGCGGCGAGCTGCTGCGACAGGCCGGGCTGGCGGATGCCGAGCAAATCCTCCAGCTCGCGCACCGAGCGCTCGCCGTCGACCAGCGCGCAGGCGACCAGCAGCCGGTCGGGGTTCGACAGCTTCTTGAGGAAGGCCGAGGCCTCGTCGACCCGGGCCTTCATTCCGGCAACCTCGCTGGAGAGCGTCTCGATCATCGTGTCAGTCCCAGGCGGCTCCCCTGAGCACGTCGAGCGGGATCTTGAGATAGCGAACCCCGTTCGATTCCGGCTCCGGCAGCCGTCCTCCGTTGGTGTTGATCTGCAGGGATTGCAGGATCAGCTTGGGCATGGGCAGGCTCCGGTCGCGCGCCTCGCGGATCGCGACGAAGTCCGCCTGCGTCCTGCACCGCGCCATGTGGATGTTCGTCGCCTTCTGCTCGGCGACGGTGGATTCCCACAGCGGCCGGCGCCCGCCCGGCTGGTAGTCATGGCCGGTGAAGATACGGGTCTCGTCGGGAAGCGCCAGAATGTCCTGGATCGACGTCCACAGCACGCTGGCGCTGCCGCCGGGAAAATCCGCCCGCGCCGTGCCGCTGTCCGGCATGAACAGCGTGTCATGGACGAAGGCCGCATCGCCGATGACATAGGTGACGGAGGCCAGCGTGTGGCCCGGCGAGAACATCACCCTCGCGTCGATGCCGCCCACCTTGAAGGTGTCGCCGTTGGCGAAGAGGCGATCCCATTGCGAGCCGTCGGCGGGAAAGTCGGGCCAGTTGTAATAGCCCTTCCAGAGCGTCTGTACGTCCTTCACCCGCTCGCCGATGGCGGTCGGGGCGCCGGTCTTCTGCCTGAGATAGCGGGCGGCGGAGAAATGGTCGGCGTGCGGGTGGGTATCGAGGATCCACTCCACCGCGTAGCCGCGCTCCCGCACGAAGTCGAGGATGCGGTCGGCGTTGAGGGTGGCGGTCTGGCCGGACTTCTCGTCGAAATCGTGCACGGGATCGACGATGGCGCAGCGCTTCGTCGAGGGGTCGGCAACGACATACTGGATCGACCATGTGCGGGGGTCGAAAAACCCTGTCACTTCAGGCTTCTGGGTCATGGCTCGCTCCTCGCCGTCGTCACCCGCGCCTCATTTGCGCCCGCTCAGCGGACAGGACGAGAAGCCGAACACGGAATAGAGCGGGCAGTTGCCGACGAGGCCGGTGAGCAGCGGCACGAGGCCGACCAGACCGAACCAACGCGCGCCGCTGTCGAGCACGAAGAGCAGCGACAGCAGAACCAGCCCGACGAGGATGCGCAGCGTGCGGTCGAGGCTTCCGAGATTGCGGGTCATGATGTCCGTCCCCTGAGCAGGCAGGTCCGTTCCTGCCGTCTCTTGAGGTAATTCAATTGCAGAAAATTGCAATCATAAAAACGCAAGTATTTTTGCGCAGGTATTTTTCCTTAAGGCGGAAACCGGGCGGCCCCGCAAGGCCGCCCGGCTCGTCGAGGCGCGGCGCTACTGCGCCGCCAGCTTGTCCTGCGTGCGGGTCTCGAAGTCGCTGGCGTCGTGACGCTCGTGCAACTGCTCGGAGGGCTCGCCCCAGGTGCGGTTGACGATGCGCCCGCGCTGCACCGCCGGCCGGGCGGCGATCGCGTCCGCCCAGCGCAGGACGTTCTTGTAGTCCTGCGCGGAGATGAACTCGGCGGCGTTGTAGGCCCAGCCCTTCACCAGCGCGCCATACCAGGGGAAGGAGGCGATGTCGGCGATGCTGTACTCCGGGCCGGCGAGATACTCGCTCTCCGCCAGACGTCGGTCGAGCACGTCCAGCAGGCGCTTGGTCTCCATGGTGAAGCGGTCGATGGCGTACTGGATCTTCACCGGCGCATAGGCATAGAAATGGCCGAAGCCGCCGCCGACATAGGGCGCGCTACCCATCTGCCAGAACAGCCAGGACAGGCACTCGGCGCGCCGGGCCGGATCGGCGGGCAGGAAGGTGCCGAACTTCTCGGCGAGATGGAGCAGGATCGCGCCGGATTCGAAGACGCGGACGGGCGTGTCGCCCGAACGGTCGAGCAGCGCCGGGATCTTGGAGTTCGGATTGACCGCGACGAAGCCGCTGCCGAATTGGTCGCCCTCGCCGATGCGGATCAGCCAGGCATCGTATTCCGCGCCGGCGTGCCCGGCGGCGAGCAGTTCCTCCAGAAGGATCGTGACCTTCTGCCCGTTGGGCGTCGCCAGCGAATAGAGCTGGAGCGGATGACGCCCGACGGGGAGCTCCTTCTCATGCGTCGCCCCGGCGATGGGGCGGTTGATGTTGGCGAAGGCGCCGCCGCTGGGCTTGTCCCAGGTCCAGACCTTCGGCGGCGTGTATTCGGACGCGCTCATGCGCAACTCCCGTCCTGATGGATCCATGGCACCGCCCGTCGCGGGGCGCGCGGGCGCCCCGGCGTGCGATACCGGTCGGCTGACATGTAAGCCGGCCGGCGGGATCGTCCAGACACCCTCGGCGCGCATGACCCACGCACGAGGCGGGTAGCGGGAAACGAGGCGCCCGCGCTCACACCGCCCGGCGCGCCGGGGCGTAGAAGCTCTCGGACATGTCGGTCTCGTTCAGGGTGAAGCGATGGTCGATGGGCGGCTGGGCGCGCTGCTCGCAGTCGAGCCGCGGGCAGATGCGGCAGCCCACGCCGATCGGCACGGTCTGCGAGGGATCGTTGAGGTTGATGCCGTCGGAATAGACCATCTGCTGGGCATGGCTGATGTGGCAGCCGAGCCCGATGGACAGGTGCCGGCGCAGCGCGTTGTGCCGGTAGCCGCCCTTGGTGATCGACTTGGCGATGCAGAAATAGCGCTGGCCCTCCGGCATCTGGCTGACCTGCACGTTGATCCGCTCGGGATGGAAAAAGGCGGCATAGACGTTCCAGCGCGGGCAGGCGCCGGAATGGCGGGAGATGTGGATGCCCGACAGCGAGAAGCGCTTGGAGATGTTACCGGCGATGTCGGTGCGCACGAGATGCAGCGGGATGCCGCTCATGCCCGGCCGCTGCAGCGTGGTCATGCGGTGGCAGATCTGCTCGAAGCTGGTACGGAAGCGGCGCTGGATGCGCTCGATGTCGTAGCGCGTCTCCTGGCACGCCTTCAGGAACGGCTCGTAGGGCATGATGAGCGCGGCGGCGAAATAGCTCGCCAGCGCGTTGCGCGTGACCACCGGCGCGTCGGCGGAGAGGTTGCCGGCCTCGATCAGCTCGTCGATCTGCCGGGAGGCGGCGAGCAGGCCGAGCTGGTGGGCGACGGCGAACAGCGCCGATTCCGGCGGCAGCACCTCGGCGGTGATCAGCTCATGCGCGCCCGCGTCGTAGCGCCGGGCGATGCCGGCGGGCAGCGAGGCGGAGCGCCAGTTCAGCCCGAACACGTTGGAGAGATAGGTCTTCAAACCGTATTCGAAGGAATCCGAGGCGAAGTCGATGTCGCGGCGAATGCGCTCGGCGGCGACCTCCAGCGTCGGGAAATAATTGGCGTTCTCCTGGATGAAGTCGGAGACGGCATCGGTGGCCGGATGCGAGCCGGCATCGTCGTCCAGCGCGCCGGTGGCGCCGGTGCGGTGCGCCTCGCGCAGCGTCTTGAACTGGTCGAACAGGCGCACCACCGCGCGGCCCACCGTCGGGTTGGAGGCGGCGAGATCGCGGATGTCCTGGTTGGTCAGCGCGTGCTCGGCGAAGAGCTCGTCGCTGAAAAGCTCCATCAGGTCGCCGACGAGGCGGGGCTCGTCATTCTCCACCAGCTCGCCCGGCTCGATGCCGAAATAGCCGGAGATCTTCATCAGCAGCGGCACGGTGATGCGCCGGCGATTGTGCTCGATGAGGTTGAGATAGCTCGCGGAAATGCCGAGCGCGGTCGCGAGGTCCGCCTGCGAGATACGCTTGGTGCGGCGCAGCCTCTGCACCCGGCTGCCGATGCGCGGTTCGGTGGCGAGCATGGCCGCCTCCTTTGCTCGATTTACAAAACACGCGTGTAAACTTTACAAGTCTTATCAGCTTAACACGCTCAAATCATTATAATTATTGCCTTTCCGTGTCGAGTGTTAAATCTTTACATCACACCTCGAACGGAGGAACGGAGATGACACGCAATCAGCATGACGGCCCGCACAACGGCCAGCCCGACGGCAGCGAGGAATTCGTCACCATCGTCGGCGGCACCGCCGAGGAGATCAGCCGGGCGTTTCGCGAACAGGGCCTCGCCGAGCAGGACTACGCCGTGGTCCACCGCATCGGCCGCCACCGCTTCGCCCTGCCCACCGGGCAGGACCTGCTGTCGCTCCTCGACGGCCGCCAGCTCGTGGCCGCCACCTATACCCGCCGGGCCCGCTAGCGGGATGGCTGCCAGGCCGCGCTTCCGGCCGATCCGCCTCGAGGACGCACGACGCGCCCCGACCCGCGGACCGGCCCGCGCGGGTGCCGCCCCCTCCACGGCGCCCGCGCCTTCCTCACCCCTTTCCGACACATCAGCCGAGAAGAACCATGCTGGACACGCTTCGCACCACGCCCGACAGCTTCCCCGCCCCGCACTGGGCGCCGGAGCGCTGGAACGGCATCCGCCGCACCTACGGGCCCGCTGAGGTTGCCCGCCTCGCCGGCTCGCTGCGCATCGAGCAGACGCTGGCGCAGAACGGCGCCCGCCGCCTGTGGGAACTGCTGCAGAGCCAGGACTACGTGCCGACCCTCGGCACCTACACCGGCATCCAGGCGGTGCAGCAGGTGAAAGCGGGGCTGGAGGCGATCTACCTCTCCGGCTGGCAGGTCGCGGCCGACGCCAACTCGTCGGGCGACATGTATCCCGACCAGAGCCTCTACCCGGTCGACAGCGTCCCGGCGGTGGTCCGGCGCATCAACAAGGCGCTGGCCCGCGCCGACCAGATCCAGACCATGGAGAAGGCCGACGGCGCCAAGGGGCCGGAATACGACTTCTTCGTGCCGATCATCGCCGACGCCGAGGCCGGCTTCGGCGGCCAGCTCAACGCCTATGAGCTGACCAAGGCGCTGATCGAGGCCGGCGCGGCCGCGGTCCATTTCGAGGACCAGCTCGCCTCGGAGAAGAAGTGCGGCCATCTCGGCGGCAAGGTACTGGTGCCCACCCGCCAGTTCATCCGCACGCTCAACGCCGCGCGCCTCGCCGCCGACGTGCTCGGCGTGCCGACCGTCCTGATGGCGCGCACGGATGCGGAATCCGCCCGGCTCATCACCTCCGACATCGACGAGCTGGACCGGCCCTTCATCACCGGCGAGCGCACGCCGGAAGGCTTCTACCGCTACAATGGCGGCTTCGACGCCGGCATCGCCCGCGCCATCGCCTACGCGCCCTATGCCGACCTGCTGTGGTGCGAGACCTCGACCCCGAGCCTGGAGGACGCGCGGCGCTTCGCCGAGGGCGTGCACAAGGTCCACCCGGGCAAGATGCTCGCCTACAACTGCTCGCCCTCCTTCAACTGGGCCAAGCACATGGACAAGGCGCAGATGAAGATCTTCCAGCGCGAGCTGGGGGCGATGGGCTACCGCTACCAGTTCATCACGCTGGCCGGCTTCCACAACCAGTGCTTCACCACCTTCGAGCTGGCGCGGCGCTACCGCGAGGACGGCATGGCCGCCTATTCCGAGCTGCAGCAGGCGGAGTTCGCGGCCGAGGCGAAGGGCTTCTCCGCCATGCGCCACCAGCGCGAGGTCGGCACCAGCTACTTCGACGCCATCGCCACCGTGCTCAGCGAGGGCGCTTCCTCGACCACGGCGATGAAGGAATCGACCGAGACGGCGCAGTTCTGAGAGCTCGTCATCCCGGGACGTGAGCACGGCGAGCCCGGAGCGGGCCGGGGGAAGGTCCGCTTCGCGGTCCGGCAAAGGCCGGGCGGCCCGGGATGACACCTTCATCGGCTTGCGCGGCTTCAACACCGCGCGAACCGCCGAAGTGAAGAGGGCGCCCCCTTGCGGGGCGCGCCTCTCCGACTATGTGCGATATTGCGCCGCACCCGTCCACATTGCATAGCACAATCGAAGAGGTGTCGCCGCAAGGCGACGCCTGCCTTCCATTCGACCGAAGGAACCCGTCATGAGCTATACCGACGTCGCCGGCCTGAAGGTGAATTCCACCCTTGTCGACTTCATCAACGATGAAGCGATCCCCGGAACCGGGGTGGAGGTAGCCGCCTTCTGGGAGAGCTTCGCCGGCATCGTGCGTGACCTCGCCCCGCGCAACAAGGAACTGCTGCAGCGCCGCGACGAGCTGCAGGCGCAGATCGACGCCTGGCACCGCGCGCACAGGAACAAGCCGGTCGACCCCGCCGCCTACGAGGTCTTCCTCGCCGAGATCGGCTACCTGCTGCCCGAGCCCGAGCCCTTCGAGGTCGTCACCGCCAAGGTCGACGAGGAGCTGGCCCGCATTCCCGGACCGCAGCTCGTCGTGCCGGTGACCAATGCCCGCTACGCGCTCAATGCCGCCAACGCCCGCTGGGGCAGCCTCTACGACGCGCTCTACGGCACCGACGCGCTGCCCGAGGACAACGGCGCCAGCCGTTCCAACGGCTTCAACGCCGTCCGCGCCCAGCGCGTGATCGAGCGTGCCCGCACCTTCCTCGACGAGAGCGTGCCGCTCGCCACCGGCAGCCACGCCGACGCGACCGCCTATCGCGTGAGCGGCGGCAAGCTCGAAGCCACGCTGGCCTCGGGCGCCGTCACCGGGCTGAAGGACCCCGCGCAGTTCGCCGGCTTCGACGGCGCGGCGGAAGCGCCCTCCTCGGTGCTGCTGGTCAATCACGGCCTGCACATCGACATCGTGATCGACCGCACCCATCGCATCGGCAAGACCGACGCGGCCGGCATCGCCGACATCGTGATCGAGGCCGCCGTCACCACCATCGTCGACTGCGAGGACAGCGTCGCGGCCGTCGATGCCGAGGACAAGGTGCTGGTCTATCGCAACTGGCTCGGCCTGATGAAGGGCACGCTCAGCGCCACCTTCGCCAAGGGCCGCGAGACGGTGGAGCGCAGCCTCGCCGACGACCGCCACTACACCGCGCCGGACGGCAGCGGGCTGACCCTGCACGGGCGCAGCCTGATGCTGGTGCGCAATGTCGGCCAGCACATGCTGACCGACGCCGTGCTGGACGCGCAGGGCAACGAGATTCCCGAGAGCATCCTCGACGCCGCCGTCACCACGCTGATTGCGCTGCACGACCTCAAGGGCACCGGCAAGCTGCGCAACAGCCGCGCCGGCTCGGTCTACATCGTGAAGCCGAAGATGCACGGCCCGGAGGAGGTCGCCCTCGCGGTCGAGCTGTTCGCCCGCGTCGAGAAGCTGCTCGGCCTCGAGGCCAACACGCTGAAGATCGGCATCATGGACGAGGAGCGCCGCACCAGCGCCAACCTCTCCGCCTCCATCCGCGCCGCCCGCGAGCGCGTCGTCTTCATCAATACCGGCTTCCTCGACCGCACCGGCGACGAGATCCACACCTCGATCGAGGCGGGCCCGATGGTGCGCAAGAACGAGATGAAGGCGCAGGCCTGGATCAAGGCCTATGAGGACAACAACGTCGACGCGGGCCTCGAAGCCCATCTCGACGGCCACGGCCAGATCGGCAAGGGCATGTGGGCGATGCCGGACCGCATGGCCGACATGCTGGTGCAGAAGATCGCCCATCCGCTCGCCGGCGCCAACACAGCCTGGGTGCCCTCGCCGACCGCCGCCACGCTGCACGCCCTGCACTATCACAAGGTCGACGTGTTCAAGCGCCAGGCCGAGCTGCGCTCGCGGGCGCGCGCCTCCAAGCGCGACCTGCTGACCATCCCGGCGGTCGACCGCGGCAACTGGGAGCCGGCAGCCGTGCAGGAAGAGCTGGACAACAACATCCAGGGCATCCTCGGCTATGTCGTGCGCTGGATCGACCAGGGCGTCGGCTGCTCCAAGGTGCCGGACATCCACGATGTCGGGCTGATGGAAGACCGCGCGACGCTGCGCATCTCCTCCCAGCACGTCGCCAACTGGCTGCTGCACCGCGTCGTTACCCCGGAGCAGGTCGAGGAGACGCTGCGCCGCATGGCCAAGGTGGTCGACGGGCAGAATGCCGGCGACCCCGACTACACGCCGTTGGCCCCGGCCTATGACGGCGTCGCCTTCCGCGCCGCGCGCGACCTCATCTTCGAGGGCCGCACGCAGCCGAACGGCTACACCGAGTTCGTGCTGACCCGCCGCCGCCGCGAGGCCAAGCAGGCGCAGGCGGCCGCCGCCTGAGCGCGGCCTCCCCCCTCGAGGAAACGCCAAAAAGCGAAGGCCGTGCCGGGGAACCGGCACGGCCTTTCCGATTCAGGGCGCCCGCCTTTGCAGGCGCGCTTTACAAACGGCCTTTACAGGCGCCGCGTCATTCCGGCGGCGCCCAGCGTGTGGTGAGCGCCTCGACATCCGGGCGCGGACGGTCCGCCGGCGTCTCCGCCGCCGTGCCGACATGCAGGATGCCGGCGACGCGCTCGCCCTCTCCGAGGCCGAGGATGCGACGCGCCTCCGCATCGCTGGCCGCCCAGCCCGTCACCCAGATGGCGTCGAAGCCCAGCGCCCGCGCGCCGGTGAGCAGGTTCATGCACACTGCGCCGGCGGACAGCTCCTGCTCGAATTCGGGAATCATCGTGCCGCCGACCGGGCGGCTGACCACGATCACCGCCAGCGGCGCGGGGAAGAGGCGCGACATGATGCCGGCGAATTTCTCGCGCTTCTCCGGCGGCATCTGCGGGTTGCGGGCGCGATAGGCTTCCGCCAGCAGGGCGCCGACCTCGCCGCGCGCGGCGCCCTCGATGAGAATGAAGCGCCAGGGCACCAGCATGGCGTGATCGGGCACGCGGGCGGCGATGGCGAGCAGCCGGCACGTCTCCTCCGGGTCCGGCCCGGGGGCGTGGAGACCGGCGGCGGAGACGGAGCGGCGGCGCTCCAGCGCGGCCAGCCATTCCGGCTGCGGCGGGCGACGGGTGGGTGAGGACATGAGCGAAGCCTTCCCGATGAGGTCAGCCGCGCTATATCGGACCCGGCCGAGAAATTCATCCCGCACGATCAATCGGGGGGCGACGCGGCACGCATTTTGGTCGACAATATCCCATGGCGTCCGAACGCTGCGACAGACCCATAAGGGGCGCCCCAAGGAGCAGAGCATGAGCATGAACGGCGACATTCCGGTGCGCGACAACCGCGCCGCCGACCGCTTCGAAATCGACCTGGAGGGCCATCTGGCGATCGCGCAGTACATTCTCGCGCCGGACCACATCATCTTCACCCATACCGAGGTGCCGGCGGAACTCGGCGGGCGCGGCCTTGCGACGCGGCTGGTCGAGGCCGGGCTTGCCAGCGCCCGCCAGCGCGGCCTGTCGGTGGTTCCGCGCTGCTCGGTGTTCGGCCGCTACATGATGAAGCATCCCGAGACGCATGACCTGATGGCGCCGGAGATCCGCGCCACGCTCGGCCTGCCGGTCTGAGCCACGGGTCTGGGCCACGGGTCTGGACCGCCGGTCTGCGCCGCCAGCCGGAACGGAGGGTCTTCGCCGGGGGAAAAACCGCTGCTCCATACCGTTCGTTAACGCTGTGCTCCTAACCATGAAGCACGGCCGAGACGGCGCCCCGCGCGCCTCCCGGCGCGAGGCCCAACGGCAGAAGCGGTAAAGGTTCCAGCGTCCCATGCGTAACCCGGCGCATCCCTCCGATCCGAAGGCGGACAAGGCTTCCGAGAACACGGGCGCCCCGGCGCGCCCGACCCATGTGTTCTCCCGGGCCAACCCGCAGGTGACGTACGCCCCCAGGGTGACGCAGGCCGAGAAGGCGCCGCATGCCGCGCCGAAGGGCATGCCGCGGGGCGTGAAGCCGGCCCCGGCGAGCGCCCCGCGCGAGGTGGTGCCGAGCTGGCTGCAACCCTTCACCATGCCGCCGAACACCCGCTTCACCCGCACGCCGGACTATCTGCTGCGCCAACCGCCGGCGCCCGAGCCCGCACCGGCCCTGCCGGAACCGCCGGCGACGGCCGCGGCGGTTCTCCCGCCCCGCCCCTCGCAGACCCCGGTGCTGCGCGTGCCGCCGCGCAAGCCGCCGCTGGGCGCCGTGCCGAAGGCGCTGATCGCCGCCCATGCCCGCCGCGCGCTGGCCGACCAGCCGACGCCGGACGCGGTTCCGCCGGCCATGCCGGAAGCGGCTCCGCAGGTGGCCGAAGTCGCGCCGGAAGCGCCGGTTTTCGCCGCCCAGCCGATACCCGTCCAGCCGATGTCCCTCCAGGCACTGCCTATCACCCCCTTGCCGACCGAGGCGCCGAGTTCGATCCGGCAGATCGCCGGCATGATCCAGCTCGGCTGGGACACGCCGCCCGTCACTCCCGCGCCGCAGGATATGGTGCCGCAGGATAGGCCCCCGGAGCACGTCGCCGCCGATGCCGGCCTCGACGAGGACGAGGCCGTTGCGGCCGATGCCTATGCGGACGAGCTCTACGGGTACGGCGACGAGGACGCAGGCTACGAGGACGGCCGCTACGAGGACGTGGCGTTCGACCCGGCGGCCTATGAGGACGATGCGTTCGAGGACGAGACGTTCCGCATGGACGCCGCGAACGACGCCGACGAGCCGCTTCTTGTCGAGGAGATCCCCGACACGGCGAGCGCCATGCCGGAGGCCGCCGCGCCGGAAGCCGGGCCGACGAGCTTCGGCGGCTACAGCGTCACGCCGTCCGACGTCTCCTTCTCCTGGCCGATGTTCGGCATGGTGCCGGCGGCGCCTGTCCCGGCCGCTCCCGTCGCGACCGCGCCGGTCGTGGCTGCACCGGTTGTGTCCGCACCGGTCATGGCCGCGCCGGTTTCGGCCGAGCCGTCGCCCGCCCGCGCTCCGGTCGCGCCCATGGCCGCGCCGCGGCCCGCCGCTCCGGTGATCCCGGCACGCCCCGCCCCGCAGCCGGCGTTCGCGGAGGCGGCCGACTACGAACTGCCGCCGCTCGACCTGCTGACCGAACCGCCGACCAACGAGCCGGACTACGAGCTCTCCGAGGAATTCCTCGAGCGCAATTCGGTGAAGCTCCAGCAGGTGCTGCACGATTTCGGCGTGCGCGGCGAGATCATCGACGCCAATCCCGGCCCCGTCGTCACGCTGTACGAGCTGGAGCCGGCGCCCGGCATCAAGTCGAGCCGCGTCATCGGCCTCTCCGCCGACATCTCCCGCTCGATGAGCGCCCTCTCCGCTCGCGTCGCCGTGGTGGAGGGCCGCAACGTCATCGGCATCGAGCTGCCCAACCAGCGCCGCGAGACGGTGTGGCTGCGCGAGATGCTGTCCAGCCACGAATTCGAGGCGGCCAAGGCCAAGCTCGGCATCGGGCTTGGCAAGACCATCGGCGGCGAGCCGGTGATCGTCGACCTCGCCAAGATGCCGCACCTGCTGGTCGCCGGCACCACCGGCTCGGGCAAGTCGGTCGCCATCAACACCATGATCCTGAGCCTGCTCTACCGGCACCGCCCGGAACAGTGCCGGCTGATCATGATCGATCCGAAGATGCTGGAACTCTCCGTCTATGAGGGCATCCCGCATCTGCTCACCCCGGTCGTCACCGATCCGAAGAAGGCCATCGTCGCCCTGAAATGGGCGGTGCGGGAGATGGAAGACCGCTACCGCAAGATGAGCCGCCTCGGCGTGCGCAACATCGACGGCTTCAACGCCCGCGTCGCGGAGGCCGCCGCCAAGGGCGAGATCATCACCCGCACCGTGCAGAAGGGCTTCGACAAGGAGACCGGCGAGATGCTGGAGGAGGAGGAGATCATGGATCTCGCTCCCCTGCCCTACATCGTGATCGTGGTGGACGAGATGGCCGACCTGATGATGGTCGCCGGCAAGGACATCGAGGGCGCCATCCAGCGTCTCGCCCAGATGGCCCGCGCCGCCGGCATCCACCTGATCATGGCGACGCAGCGCCCCTCGGTGGACGTCATCACCGGCACCATCAAGGCCAACTTCCCGACCCGTATCTCCTTCCAGGTGACGTCGAAGATCGATTCACGCACGATTCTGGGCGAGATGGGCGCCGAGCAGCTGCTGGGCCAGGGCGACATGCTCTACATGGCCGGCGGCGGGCGTATCTCCCGCGTGCACGGCCCCTTCGTCTCCGACCGCGAGGTCGAACGCGTGGTCGAGCACCTGAAGGCGCAGGCGCGGCCGGAATATCTCGACGAGGTGACGGCGGAAGAGGACGAGGAGCCGGTCGCCGAGGAAAGCGCGGTGTTCGACCGCACGGCGATGGGCGAGGAAGCCGGCGATCTCTACGATCAGGCGGTGGCGGTGGTCATGCGCGACAGGAAGGCGTCCACCTCCTACATCCAGCGCCGCCTGCAGATCGGCTACAACCGCGCCGCCTCGCTGATGGAGCGGATGGAGAACGAAGGCATCGTCGGCCCCGCCAACCACGCCGGCAAGCGCGAGATCCTGAAGGACTCGCGCTGACACTGCCCGAAGGCTGGCCGGTTCCTCCGGTCAGCCGGGGTCCGGCGTCCCGTCATCCGGCGGGCGCCCGCTGTCGCCCCTGATGCCGGCGCGGGACGCGACGCGCTCCACCAGGCGCTCGATGGGGTTCACCACCACCAGAAGCCCCATGGTGATGAGCATCCCCAGCGCGATCAGGCGCCAGCTCGCCAGCGCGCAGGCGATGCCCAGCGCGGCGGTCGCCCAGACGGTGGCCGCCGTCGTCAGCCGGTGGCCCTGCATCCCCTCCGCGTCGCTGCGCAGCACCACGCCGGCGCCGATGAAGCCGACCCCGGTCAGCACGCCCTGAAGCACCCCCTGCACGACGCGGCTCATCGCGTCGGGATGCAGCGCGACCTCGCCGACGCGGATCGCGGTGAGCGACACCAGCGTCGCCCCCATGCAGACCAGCCCGAGCGTGCGCATGCCCACGACCTTGCCCTTCAGGTCGCGGTTGGTGCCGATCACCATGCCGATGACGGTCGCCGCCAGCAGGCGCAGCAGGTTGTCGAGATCGGCGTCGTCGAAGAACATCAAAGCCCCGCTCACTCAACGCGGGGCACGGACTTTCGCTGAAAAGCGAAATTGGATCCAATTCCCCTACGGCAGGCTACCTTTACCCCTTCCCGTCCGGCGCCGGGGCGATTAGGTATGCCCAGCATCCTAGCTTGAAAGGTTCGGCCATGCAGCACTCCGTGTCCTATCCCGACGTCCTGCTCTTCATCGACGGCCAGTGGCGCGGAGGCAGCAACCACGGCGGTGCGCCGGCGACCCAGCCGATCGTCAACCCGGCGACGGAAGAGACCATCGGCACCCTCGCCAATGCCAGCCGGGCCGATCTCGACGCGGCGCTGGCGGCGGCCGAGAAGGGCTTCGCCGTGTGGCGCCACACCGCCGCGCACGAGCGCTACAAGCTGATGCGCAAGGCCGCCGAGCTGCTGCGCGAGCGCGCCGAGAGCATCGCCCAGATCATGACCATGGAGCAGGGCAAGCCGCTGCCCGAGGCGCGCATGGAGACGCAGGCGGCCGCCGATACCATCGACTGGTTCGCCGAGGAAGCCCGCCGCCAGTATGGCCGGCTGATTCCCGCCCGCGCCGCCGGCGTGCAGCAGATCGTCCACCGCGAGCCGGTCGGCGTGGTCGCCGCCTTCACGCCCTGGAACTTCCCGATCAATCAGGCCGTTCGCAAGGTCTCGGCGGCGCTCGCCGCCGGCTGCGCGGTGATCCTGAAGGGACCGGAGGAGACCCCGGCGAGCTGCGCCGCGCTGATCAAGGCCTATGAGGATGCCGGCCTGCCCAAGGGCGTCGTCAACCTCGTCTTCGGCGTGCCGGCGGAAATCTCCAGCTACCTGATCCCGCACCCGATCGTGAAGAAGATCTCCTTCACCGGCTCGACCGTGGTGGGCAAGCAGCTCGCGGCGCTGGCCGGCGCGCACATGAAGCGCGTCACCATGGAACTCGGCGGCCATGCCCCGGCCGTGGTGTTCGAGGACGCCGACGTCGACGTGGCGGTGAAGCTGCTCTCCGGCGCCAAGTTCCGCAATGCCGGGCAGGTCTGCGTCTCGCCGACCCGCTTCCTCGTGCACGAGGACATCTATGCCCGCTTCGTCGACGGCTTCACCGAGGCGGTGCAGGCGATCAAGGTCGGCAACGGCCTCGACGAGGGCGTGCGCATGGGCCCACTGGCCAATCCGCGCCGCGTCGAGGCGATGGAGGCGCTGACCGCCGACGCCGTTTCCAAGGGTGCCACGCTGCGCGCCGGCGGCTCGCGCATCGGCAACAAGGGCTATTTCTTCCAGCCCACCGTGCTGACCGACCTGCCGGCCGACGCGCGCATCCTCAACGAGGAGCCCTTCGGGCCGATCGTCCCGATCATGCCCTTCTCCTCCACCGAAGCGGTGATCGAGGAGGCGAACCGCCTGCCCTACGGGCTCGCCGCCTATGCCTACACCACCTCCTCCGCCCGCGCCGACGAGTTCGCCCGCCGGGTGGAAAGCGGCATGGTCTCGATCAACCACCACGGCCTCGCTTTGCCGGAGACGCCCTTCGGTGGCATCAAGGATTCCGGCTACGGCTCGGAAGGCGGCACCGAGGCCATGGAAGCCTATGTGAACACCAAGTTCGTCACCCAGCTGGGTGTGTGAGACGGGGCCGCCCTCGCAGGCGGCCACTCCCCTGTCGAACGTCATGCCCGGGCTTGGCCCGGGCATTCACGCCTTGGTCCGGTTCCATGCAGGACGTCGTGGATCCCCGGGCCGAGCCCGGGGATGACGGCGGATCTGGCGGTTATCGGCAGGCTCCACGTCGATCGATCCACCGACGGTAGAAGATGCGGCGCTCCACGACGCTCTCCAGCTAAGCTTGCGCGCACGCAGCAATTTACGAATCGCCCCCTGAGGCCTGTCCCCCATTCATGGAACCCAGCGTCTTCATGGCGGTCATCGCCGCCGCCGCGATGCATGCGGGCTGGAACGCCGTCCTCAAGATCCGGCTCGATCCCTTCCTCGCCGTGGTGCTGGTCAATGCCGCCTGCGGCATCATCGCCCTGCCGGTGGCGCTTTATCTCGGCCTGCCGGAGCCGCATGTCTGGCCGTGGATCCTCGCCTCGGTCCTCATCCATCTCGTCTACTATCTGACGCTGAGCGGCGCCTACCGGCGCGCCGACATGGGGCTCGTCTATCCCATCGCGCGGGGCAGCGCGCCGCTGCTCACCACCATCCTCTCGGTGACGCTGGTGGGCGAGGCGGTGGACGCCCAGGGCTTCCTCGGCGTGGCGCTGCTGGCGCTCGGCATCCTGACCATCGCCTGGCGCCGGGCCGGCTTCGCCGCCTTCGACCGCACGGCGCTACGCCTCGCGCTGATGTGCGGCCTTTCCATCACCGCCTACACGCTGGTCGACGGCCTCGGGGCGCGCAGCGCCTCCTCGCCGCACCTCTACACCTCCTGGCTGTTCGTGATGGACAGCCTGCTGATCACCCTCGTCGGCCTCGCCTGGAAGGGGCCGCGCGCGCTGGCGCCGACGCTCTCCTTCATCGGGCCGGGCTTCGCCGGCGGGGCGATGTCGCTCGCCGCCTACTGGATCTCGATCTGGGCGATGACGAAGGCGCCCATCGGCCTCGTCGCGGCGGTGCGCGAATCCGGCGTGCTGTTCGGCGCGGTCATCGCCGTGGTGGTGCTGCACGAGCCGCTGCGCCGCGAGCGCATCCTCGCCGCCGCCCTCATCGTCGCCGGGCTGGCGCTGATCAAGCTGCATTGAATCATCGAGAAGATCGGTCAGACGCGGTCCACCCGCATGCCGTCATGGCCGGGCTTGGCCCGGCCATCCACGTCTTCGGGAACGCCGTGCGACCAGCCCAAGTCGTGGATCCCCGGGCCAAGCCCCGGGGATGACGGTCCACGGAAGCCGTCCCCATATTCGCCCCGTCGTCCCTCCTGTGCTCCATTGCGCCGATGAACGAGAAAACGTCGCTGCCGATTCGTCCCGCCATCCCGGAGAACGCCTTCGCCGGACCGCTCGCCGTGGTCGGCTCCGGCGCGCCGCTGGTGATGGTGCTGGGCGGCGCGGGCACGGGAAAGACCACCTTCCTGCACGCGCTCCGGCGGCATGGCGGCGGCCGGCAGGCCTTTCTCGCGCCGACCGGCGTCGCCGCGCTGCAGCTCGGCGGGCAGACCATCCATTCCTTCTTCGGCCTGCCGCCGCGCCTCGTCGACCCCGACCAGGTGAAGCCGCGCTCGCCGAAGCGCACGCTGATGAAGAAGCTGGAACGCCTCGTCATCGACGAGATCTCGATGGTGCGGGCGGACGTTCTCGACGCCGTGGACCGGTCCTTGCGCATCGCGCGCGGCAACCCCGAGCCTTTCGGCGGGGTGCAGGTGGTGCTGGTCGGCGATTTCCTGCAATTGCCACCGGTGGTGCCCACGGCCGAGCGCGAGATCCTCGGCCATCTCGGCTATGAGGGCCCCTTCGCCTTCGACGCGCGGGTGCTGCGCGAGGTGGAGCCGACGCGCCTGCCCTTCCTGCAGGTGCACCGGCAGACCGACGACGCCTTCGTCGGCGTCCTCGCCGAGCTGCGCACCGGCCGCTATGTGGCGGACGCGGTGGCCGCCATCAATGAGGCCTCCTACCGCGAGCACCGGTCGGGGCGCATCCCGGTGGTGCTGGCGCCGACCAATATGCGGGTCGACGCCTACAACCGGCGCGGCCTCGACGCCCTGCACGATGAAGGACGCCTCTACGAGGGCAAGAGCGAGGGCGAGTTCGACCTCGCCAATGACCGCCTGCCGGTGCCGGAGACGCTGGCGCTGAAGATCGGCGCACGGGTGATGACGGTGCGCAACGACCCCGAAAAGCAGTGGGTGAACGGCTCGGTCGGCACTGTCACCGGCCTCGCGCCTGACCGCGCCTTCGTGCGGCTGGACGGGGCCGGGCTGGTCGAGATCGAGCGCACCAGCTGGGAGCGCATCCGCTACGACTGGGACGAGGCGACGGGCAAGGTCGCGGCCAAGGTGGTCGGCACCTACACGCAGCTGCCCCTCGTCCCCGCCTGGGCGGTGACGGTGCACAAGGCGCAGGGGCTGACGCTGGACGACGTGCGCATCGACTTCGACAGCGGCGCCTTCGCCGCAGGGCAGGCCTATGTCGCGCTCTCGCGCGCCCGCTCGCTGGAGGGACTCTCGCTCGCCCGGCCGCTACGGACCTCCGACATCCGCATCGACCGCCGCGTCGCCGCCTTCACCGCCGCCTTCGAGGCGGGCGCGGCGCTCGCCCCGGCCTAGCGGCTTTACAAAATCCATATTGTTGATAGATTATACTTCTCAGTCGGAGAGGGATCGATGAGTCAGGCCGGCATCCGCCGTTATCGCGACAAGCTGCTGTTCGCCCTGGCTTATGGCGCCGTTGTGGGCGCCGTCCTTTTCGCGCAGCCGTTCCGCGACGCGCCGTCCGCTCCCCCTGTCGCCGTTGCGGAAACCGCCCGCTGATTTCGCCTTCTGGTAAAAGTCCGACTGATCTACCATCTATATAGCGTGTTGCCGGCGGAGATTCGCTCCGGCCGCGCGTGCTGGGTGATATGCGGATATGTTGACCAACAAAGGCAAGTACGGCCTGAAGGCCATGCTGTTCCTTGCGCGGCTCGAACCGGGATCGAGCGCGATGGGCCAGGAAATCGCCACCGCGAACAATATCCCCAAGAAGTTCCTCGACGCGATCCTGCTCGAACTGCGCAACGCCGGCATGCTGCGCTCGAAGAAGGGGCCGGGCGGCGGCTATGCGCTCGCCAAGTCGCCCCGCGAGATCCGCATCGGCCACATCATCCGCACGCTGGACGGGCCGCTGGCGCCGATCAACTGCGCCAGCAAGAGCGCCTACGTCCCCTGCCAGGACTGCGAGGACCTTAAGACCTGCTCGGTGCGCATCACCATGAGCAAGGTGCGCGACGCCATGTCGGACATCCTCGACGGCATGTCGCTGCAGGACATGATCGTCTTCGCCGAAACGCCCAACGCAGACCTCATGTACAACATATGACGCTGGGTGCCTCGCTTGGACCGGGCCTCGTCGGCCTCGTCGCCCATGACAGCAAGAAGGACGAGATGGTCGCCTGGGCCATCGCCCACCGGCACGTCCTCGCCCGTTTCCAGATCGTCGCCACCGGCACGACGGGCGGGCGCATCCTCGAAGCCTGCCCGGAGCTGCGGCTGACGCGGCTGAAGAGCGGCCCGCTGGGCGGCGACCAACAGATCGGCGCGCTGATCGCCGAGGGCCGGGTGCGGGCGCTGGTGTTCTTCGTCGACCCGCTGACCGCGCAGCCGCACGACGTCGACGTGAAGGCGCTGATGCGGGTGGCTCTGGTCTACGACATCCCGCTGGCGCTCAACCCCGCCACCGCGCAGATGCTGATCGCGGCCGTGGCGGCGGACGAATAGACAACCTCCCGCAGTAACGTCGTCATGGTCGGGCTGGGCCCGGCCATCCATTTCTTGGCGCGTGAGGAAAGCCGTGGATTCCCGGGTCAAGCCCGGGGATGGCGGGCTGCTTCGAGACCCTCAGAAGAACGCCTGATGCCCGGTAATCGCCCGGCCGAGGATCAGGGCGTGAATGTCGTGCGTGCCCTCATAGGTGTTCACCGTCTCGAGGTTCACCATGTGCCGCATGACCGGGAACTCGCCGGAGATGCCGTTGCCGCCGTGCATGTCGCGGGCGAGGCGGGCGATGTCGAGCGCCTTGCCGCAATTGTTGCGCTTCAGCATCGAGATGGCCTCGACGGGGAGTTGCCCCTCGTCGAACAGACGGCCGGCGCGCAGCGCGAGCTGGAGGCCCAGCGCGATTTCGGTCGCCATGTCCGCGAGCTTCTTCTGGATGAGCTGCGTCGCCGCCAGCGGCTTGCCGAACTGCTTGCGGTCCAGCGTGTACTGGCGCGCCGAGGTGTAGCAGGCCTCCGCCGCGCCCATCACGCCCCAGCCGATGCCGAAGCGGGCGCGGTTGAGGCAGCCGAACGGGCCCTTGAGGCCGGAAACGGTCGGCAGCAGGTTCTCCTCCGGCACCTCGACGCCGTCCATCACGATCTCGCCGGTGATGGAGGCGCGCAGCGAGAGCTTGTTCTCGATCTTCGGGGTCGAGAAGCCCTTCATGCCGCGCTCCAGCAGGAAGCCGCGGATCTCGTTGTCATGGGCGGCAGACTTCGCCCACACCACCGCGACATCGGCGATGGGCGAATTGGTGATCCACATCTTCGAGCCGGTGAGACGATAGCCGCCGTCGATCTTCTCGGCGCGGGTGCGCATGCCGGCGGGGTCGGAGCCGGCATCCGGCTCGGTGAGGCCGAAGCAGCCGATCAGCTCGCCGGTGGCCAGCTTCGGCAGGAACTTGCGCTTCTGCGCCTCGCTGCCATAGGCGTTGATCGGGTGCATGACGAGCGAGGACTGCACGCTCATGGCCGAGCGGTAGCCGGAATCCACCCGCTCCACCTCCCGCGCGACGAGGCCGTAGGAGACATAGCCGAGGCCGGCGCCGCCATATTCCTCCGGGATGGTGGGACCGAGCAGGCCCAGCTCACCCATCTCGTTCATGATCTCACGGTCGAAGCGCTCCTCCATGAAAGCGGAGGCGACGCGCGGCAGCAGCTTCTCCTGCGCGTAGTCGCGCGCCGTGTCGCGAACCAGCCGCTCCTCCTCGGTGAGCTGGTCATCGAGGCCGAACGGATCGGCCCAGTCGAAGACGGCCCGTGCCGGCTTGGCGGGGGCCGATGCGGCGGCGAGAGCGGAAGACGGCGCGGCACTCATGAGAAAATCTCCCGAACGAGCCGGCGGCGACGAGCGACGGATGACGCCGGCTCCATGCTCTTACAACTTCGCACGGCAGGATGCATCCGGCGGGTTGCCGACCCGGCGCGCGGCTTCAAGGCTCCCCTGCGTCATGCGACTTTGGTCGGGGGGTGGGGTGTGATTGCGCAATATTCGGACACGTGTTTCAGTTTCGAGATCGGACCGCGGCGACCAAAAACCGGCCATCCCGATCAACAGGGAACGCCAGCCGCCGTCCTCAAGAGGGGACTAATTCCATGCCGGCCATCAACACGAAAGTGGCCCTTGCGGCTGCCATGCTCACCGCGTTCGCGGCGCCCGCCTACGCGGCCAAGACGCTGGTCTACTGCTCCGAAGGCAGCCCGGAAAACTTCACGCCCGCGCTCAACATCACCGGCACCAGCTTCGACGCGGCGCGCCCGGTCTACAACCAGCTCGTCGAATTCGAGCGCGGCACCACCAACGTCGTTCCCGCCCTCGCCGAGAGCTGGACGGTGAGCGACGACGGCAAGGAGATCACCTTCAAGCTGCGCAAGGGGGTGAAGTTCCACTCGGGCGTCAACGGCTTCACGCCGACCCGCGACTTCAACGCCGACGACGTGCTGTTCTCGTTCGAGCGCCAGTGGAAGCCCGAGAACCCGTATCACAAGGTTACGGGCGGCGCGTATGACTACTTCAACGACATGGGCATGCCCGGCCTGCTCAAGTCGATCGACAAGGTGGACGACTACACGGTGAAGTTCGTGCTGACCGAGCCGAACGCGCCGATGCTGGCGAACCTCGCGATGGACTTCGCCACGATCATGTCGAAGGAATATGCCGACTTCCTGCTGAAGAAGGGCGCGCCCGAACAGCTCGACCAGATTCCGGTCGGCACCGGCCCCTTCCAGTTCGTGACCTACCAGAAGGACGCGGTGATCCGCTTCAAGGCGTTCCCGGCCTATTTTGAGGGCCCGGCCAAGATCGACAACCTCGTCTACGCCATCACCCCCGACCCGACCGCGCGCTACGCCAAGCTGAAGAAGGGCGAGTGCCATGTGATGATCGCGCCCAACCCGGCCGACATCGCCGGCATGAAGACCGACCCGGCGGTGAACCTGCTCTCGCAGCCGGGCCTGAACATCGCCTACTGGGCCTTCAACGTCGAGAAGCCCCCCTTCGACAAGAAGGAGGTCCGGCAGGCCTTCAACCTGGCGATCGACAAGGCGGCGATCATCAAGGACGTCTACCAGGGCGCCGGTCAGGCGGCGGTCAATCCGATCCCGCCGACCATCTGGTCCTACAACACCGCCGTGAAGGACTACGCCTACGACCCGGAGAAGGCCAAGGCCATGCTGGCGGCGGCGGGCGTGAAGACGCCGCTCGACATCGACCTGTGGTGGATGCCGGTGCAGCGCCCCTACAACCCCAACGCCAAGCGCATCGCCGAGATGATGCAGTCCGATCTCTCCAAGCTCGGCATCAACGCCAAGCTCGTCTCCTATGAGTGGGGTGAGTACCGCAAGCGCATGCAGGAAGGCGAGCACATGACCGGCCAGCTCGGCTGGACCGGCGACAATGGCGACCCGGACAACTTCTTCTTCCTGCTCGGCTGCCCCGCCGCGCGCAAGGGCGGCCAGAATCTCGCCAAGTGGTGCAACAAGGACTTCGACGCGCTGATCACCAAGGCCCGCACCATCGCCGACAAGGACGAGCGCACCAAGCTCTACGAGCAGGCGCAGGTGATCTTCAAGGAAGAGGCGCCCTGGTTCACCATCGCCCATTCGGTGGTCTACGAGCCGACCCGGAAGGAAGTGGTCGACTACAAGGTCAGCCCCTTCGGCCGGCATGAATTCTACGGCGTCGACCTGAAGTGACATGAAAAGGCCGACGCCGCCGGGCGTGGCCATCACCGCTTCACCGTCATCCCCGGGCTGCGGCCCGGGGATCCACGCCTTGCACGCAGGCGGCATCGTGGATGACCGGGACGCACCCGGCCGGGACATGCCCGGCCACGATGCGTCCGACCGCGACACGTCCGGCAGCCACACCGCCTCGACGGGATCCCCCGCACCGACATGCTGAAACTCTTTCTCCGCCGCGTCGCGCTGACGCTGCCGACCTTCGTGGCGCTGATGTTCGTCACCTTCGTCGCGGTGCGCCTGGTGCCGGGCGACCCCATCGAGGTGCGCACCGGCGAACGCGGCATCTCGCCCGAGCGCCTCGCCCAGTTCCGCCACGAGCTCGGCCTCGACCGGCCGATCTGGCAGCAGTTCCTCGACTATGCGAACGGCCTGCTGCACGGCGATTTCGGCGTTTCCATCGTCACCAAGACGCCGGTGCTGAACGAATTCCTCATCCTCTTCCCGGCGACGCTGGAACTCGCCTTCTGCGCGCTGGTCTTCGCCATCGTGCTCGGCATTCCGGCCGGCGTGCTGGCCGCCGTGAAGCGCGGTTCCATCTTCGACCACACGGTGATGACGGCGGCGCTGGCGGGCTATTCCATGCCGATCTTCTGGTGGGGCCTGCTGCTGATCATGTTCATGTCGGAATATCTCGGGCTGACGCCCGTCTCCGGCCGCATGGACCTGATCAACTACTATTTCGAGCCCGTCACCGGCTTCATGCTGATCGACAGCCTGCTCTCCGACCAGGAGGGCGCGTTCGGCGCGGCGGTGGCGCACCTCATCCTGCCCTCCATCGTGCTCGGCACCATCCCGCTCGCCGTCATCGCCCGCATGACGCGCTCCTCCATGCTGGAGGTGCTGGGCGAGGACTATGTGCGCACCGCCCGCGCCAAGGGCCTCTCGCCGCTGCGGGTGGTAGGGCTGCACGCGCTGCGCAACGCGCTGATCCCCGTGGTGACGGTGATCGGCCTGCAGACCGGCACACTGCTCGCCGGCGCGGTGCTGACCGAGACCATCTTCGCCTGGCCGGGGGTCGGCAAATGGCTGATCGAGTCGATCTCGCGCCGCGACTACCCGGCCCTGCAGGGCGGCATCATGCTGATCTCGGGCATCGTCATCCTCGTGAATCTCATCGTCGATCTGCTCTATGTCGCGATCAACCCGAGGATCCGTCATGGCGGGTGACAGCATGGCGGGTGACAACATGAGGGAAGGCCCGGCCTTCGATCCCGCCGCCATTGCCATGGTAGAAACGGTGCCGCCCGAGGTTTCCTCGCTGCGCGCCTTCTGGTCCGCCTTCAGCGAGAACCGTGGCGCGGTGCTCGGCCTCATGGTGGTGGCGTTCATCGCGCTGCTGGCGATCTTCGCCCCATGGGTGGCGCCGCACTCCCCGGTCGAGCAGTTCCGGCAGTTCGTGCAGCAGCCGCCAGTCTGGGCGGGCGGAAGCTGGCAGTTCCCCTTCGGCACCGACGCGGTGGGGCGCGACGTGCTCTCGCGCCTCATCTACGGCGCGCGCATCTCGCTCGGCATCGGCCTCTCCGTGATGGTCGTCTCGGTGGCGCTGGGCATCGTGCTCGGCCTCGCCAGCGCCTTCATGCGCGGCGTCGTCGAGGTGGTGGTGATGCGGATCATGGACGTGGTGGTGGCGATCCCCAGCCTCGTGCTCGCCATCCTCGTGGTGGCGGTGCTGGGGCCGAGCCTCGCCAACACCATCATCGCCGTCACGGTGGTCTATCTGCCGCGCTATGTGCGCCTGGTGCGCGCCGCCGCCATCGCCGAGCTGTCGAAGGAATACGTCGTCGCGGCGCAGGTCGCCGGCGTCGGCAAGCTCCGGCTGATGTTCGTCACCGTGCTGCCGAACTGCCTCGCGCCGCTGATCGTGCAGGCGGCGCTCGGCATTTCCGACGCCATCCTCGAGGCCGCCGCGCTCGGCTTCCTCGGCCTCGGCGCGCAGCCGCCGACCCCGGAATGGGGCGCCATGTTGGCCGACAGCCGCGAGTTCATCCGCTCGGCGCCGTGGATCGTGACGCTGCCGGGCCTCGCCATCCTCGTCACCGTGGTGGCGATCAACCTGATGGGCGACGGCCTGCGCGATGCGCTCGACCCGAAGCTGAGGAGAAGCTGATGCCCCTGCTCTCCATCCGCAACCTGTCCGTCACCTTCGCCACCTCGCGCGGCCCGTTCCGCGCGGTGGACGGGGTCGACCTCGACGTCGAGGCGGGCGAGCTGGTCGCCATCGTCGGCGAAAGCGGCTCCGGCAAGTCGGTCGCCATGCTGGCGGTGATGGGCCTCCTGCCGTGGACCGCCACGGTGACGGCCGACCGGCTGACCTTCGACGGGCGCGACATGCTCGCCCTCTCCGCCCGCGGGCGGCGGAAGATCATCGGGCGCGACCTCGCCATGATCTTCCAGGAACCGATGTCGAGCCTGAACCCCTGCTTCACCGTCGGCTTCCAGATCCGCGAGGCGATGAAGGCGCATCTCGACCTCTCGCGTGCCGAGCGGCAGGCGCGGGCGGTCGAGCTGCTGGAACTGGTCGGCATCCCCGAACCGGAGCGGCGGCTGAGCGCCTTCCCGCACCAGCTCTCCGGCGGCATGAGCCAGCGCGTGATGATCGCCATGGCGCTCGCCTGCAAGCCGAAGCTGATCATCGCCGACGAGCCGACCACCGCGCTCGACGTGACGATACAGGCGCAGATACTGGACCTTCTGCTCCGCCTGCAGAAGGACAGCGGCGTGGGCCTCGTGCTGATCACCCATGACATGGGCGTGGTGGCGGAGACGGCGCAGCGGGTCTGCGTGCACTATGCCGGCCAGCAAGTGGAGATGCAGGAGACGCGCGGCCTGTTCCGCGATCCGCACCACCCCTACACCGCCGCCCTGCTCGCGGCGCTGCCCGAGCGCGCGCAGGGGCGGATGCTGCCCTCCATTCCCGGCGTGGTGCCGGGGCTGGCCGACCGGCCGAAGGGCTGCCTGTTCTCGCCACGCTGCCGCTTCGCCACCGACACCTGCCGCAACGTGCCGCCGCCGCGCGCGGGAGCGGAGTTCGGCTTCGCGCTGTGCCACACCCCGCTGCTCGCGGGCGTGCCGCAACGCCGGGAGATCGCGGCATGAGCGAACCTGTTCCCACCATGGCCACGGAGGCCGCCCTCCCCACCCGCACCTCCACCGACGCGGTGATGGAGGCGGTCGACCTCGCGCAGAGCTACGAAGTGTCGCGCGGGCTGTTCGCCAAATCGGCGACGGTCAAGGCGGTGGCCGGCGTCAGCTTCCGCCTCGCGCCGCGCTCAACGCTTGCCGTCGTCGGCGAATCCGGCTCCGGCAAGTCGACGCTGGCCCGCATGCTCACCCTGATCGAGCGCCCCGGCTCGGGCGCGCTGCGCCTCGACGACACCGATGTCGCGGAAGCCGACGCCGCCACGCGGCGCCGCTACCGGGGCGAGGTGCAGATGGTGTTCCAGAACCCCTACGGCTCGCTCAACCCGCGCCAGACGGTGGGCAAGGCGATCGAGGAGCCGCTGCTGGTCAACACCACCCTCTCCGCCACTGAGCGGCGCGAGCGGGCGCTCGACATGATGAAGCGCGTCGGCCTGCGGCCGGAGCATCACGGGCGCTACCCGCACATGTTCTCCGGCGGCCAGCGCCAGCGCATCGCCATCGCCCGCGCGCTGGTGCTGCGGCCGAAAATCCTCGTGCTCGACGAGCCGGTCTCGGCCCTCGACGTCTCCGTGCGGGCGCAGGTGCTGAACCTGCTGGTCGAACTGCAGGAGAGCCTCGGCGTCGCCTATGTGTTCGTCAGCCATGACCTCGGCGTGGTCCGGCACATGGCCGACGAGGTGCTGGTGATGTATCTCGGCCGCGCCGTCGAGCACGGCCCGCGCGACGCCATCTTTGGCGCGCCCAAGCACCCCTATACACGCGCGCTGCTCTCGGCGACGCCGGTGGCCGATCCCGAGGCCAGGAAAGAGCGCATCGTGCTGGAAGGCGAGCTGCCCTCGCCCTTCAATCCGCCCAAGGGCTGCCCCTTCAACCCGCGCTGCCCGCTGGTGATGGACCGCTGCCGGGTGGAGATGCCGCCGCTGGAGCGCAAGGGCGCCCAGCTCGTCGCCTGCTGGGCCGTAAGCTGAGCACCGGCTCGTCTGGCGAGATGGACATCCGCCCGGAGACGGCCGCCGACCGGAGGGCGGTGCATGCGCTGAACCGCGCCGCCTTCGGCCAGCCGGTCGAGGCCGATCTCGTCGACCGCCTGCGGGCGGACGGTGACGTGGTGCTGTCGCTCGTCGCGGTCGAGGGCACGGGCGCGGACGAGGCATTGCTCGGCCATGTTCTGCTCAGCCGCATGGCGGCGCCGCTGCGCGCCCTCGCGCTCGGCCCGCTGGCGGTGCGGCCGGACCGGCAGCGACAGGGCATCGGCGCCGCACTGGTGCACGCCGCCATCGACCATGCCCTCCGTCACGGCTGGCAGACCATCTTCGTGCTGGGCGAGCCGAACTATTACCGCCGCTTCGGCTTCGATGCCGGGCTCGCCGCCGGTTTCGCCTCGCCCTATGCCGGGCCGTACTTCATGGCGCTGGCTCTCGATGGCGACCTGCCGGCGCGCACCGGCGACCTGCGCCACGCGCCGGCCTTCGCCGATCTCGGCTAGCTCCCCGTCCTCACCCGCCATTACCGCGGGCTGAACTGTACCGGCACGGTGAAGACGATGGTGCCACCCGGCACTTCCGGCGGTGGCGCTGGGACCGGCGAGGCACGGCGGACCATGGCGACCGCCTCCTGATCGAAGGCCGGATTGCCCGAGCTGCCGGCCAGCCGTGCCGAGAGCACCTGGCCGGAACGGTTGATCGAGAAGGACACCCGCGCCCGTCCGCTGCCGCTCGCCCCGCCGGGATAGCGCTTGTGGCGGTTGAGATGGGCCATCAGCCGCGAGCGCCAATTGGCGGGCGCCCGGCTATTCGCCGACGACGCACCGGAAGTCGGGGCGGCGACACGGTCCGAGCGCGCCGCGTCGAGCGACGGCGCGGAGGTGGTGCGCGGCGCCGGGGGCTTGTCGCTCTTGTCGCGCTCGCGCGGCTTGGGCTTCGGCTTCGGCCGTTGCTTCGGCGGATCGGGCTTCTTCTCGCGCGGCTTCAGCTCGGCGGCAAGCGGTGGAGGCGGAGGCAACGGCACCTCGATCTCGGGGGCCGGCGACTCGGTCACTTCCGGCACCGGCTCCTCTTCCTCCACGGGCTCGGGCGGCGGCACGTCCTCGTCCTTGGCAAGAGGATCGGGCGGAACCTCTTCCTCGACTTTTTCCGGCGCTTCCACCATCTGCGGGCCGGGCGGCAGCTCCAGCGGCTCGGACTCCGGCGCGACCGGCATCTCGGCAAGCTCGATCATGATCGCCGCCGGCTCTTCGGCCGCGACGATCGGCGGCTCGGACATCATGTAGCCGAGCGCCCCGCCATGCACCGCCAGCACGACGGCGCCGCAGGTCAGCCAGATGCCGGCCTCGCGCAGCTTGTGGCGCGGGCCACCCTTGAGCAGCAGAAGGCTCATGGGGCCGGCGCCCCCGAGGCAGGAGCCGCGGGAGCCGGGTTCGCGGGGGCCGCGCCAGCGGGGGCAGCACCCGCCGGAGCACCCGGCGCGGCGGCCGGCTGGCCGGCCATTTCCAGCCCGACCAGCGCGATCTTGAGATAGCCCGCCGCGCGCAGGAGGTTCATCACCTCCATCAGGTCGCCATAGGCGACCGCCTTGTCGGCGCGCAGGAAGATGCGCGTGTCGCGCTTGCCTTCGGTGGTGCGGTCCAGCGTGGCGCCGAGTTCGCCGCGCGCGATGTCCTCATTGCCGAGGGCGAGGACGAGATCATCCTTCACGGTGAGGTAGACGGGCTTGTCGGGGCGCGGCTGCACCTGCGCATTGGAGGCCGGCAGGTCCACCGCCACGTCGACGGTGGAGAGCGGGGCGGCCACCATGAAGATGATCAGCAGCACCAGGATCACGTCGATGAACGGCGTGACGTTGATCTCGTGGTTCTCGACGAGATCGTCGCTGTCGCTGCTCTGGAGCTTGGCGGCCATGCCGGCTCACTCCGCCGCTGCGCGCAGGCGCGCCGCCTCGGAGCGCACCGCCTCGGGACGGGCGCGGCGCGCCACGTCGCGCCGGTCGAGATCGCGGGAGAGCAGGCGCAGCACCTCGGCCGAGGCGTCGCCCATCAGCACGCGATAGCCGGACACCTGGCGGGAGAAGTGGTTGTAGATCACCACCGCCGGAATGGCCGCGACGAGGCCGATGGCGGTGGCGAGCAGCGCCTCGGCAATGCCCGGCGCCACCACGGCGAGATTGGTGGTCTGCGCCTTCGAGATGCCGATGAAGGAGTTCATGATGCCCCACACCGTGCCGAACAGGCCGACGAAGGGGGCGGTGGCGCCGATGGTGGCGAGGAGGCCAGTGCCGCGCGTGATGGCACGCCCCGCCGCCACCTCGATACGGCTGAGCGAAATCGACACGCGCTCCTTGATACCGTCGGCTGGCAGGTCGCCGGAGCGCTGGAGCTCGAGATCGGTGGTGCGCAGCATGGCACCCGCCGGGCCGGCGGCGCCGACCTTACGCGCCTCGTCCAGCGAGGCGCTGGCGAGATAGCCTCTCAGCGCGCGCCGCAGGCGTGCCTTGGCGACCATCAGTTCCAGCGACTTGGCGAGCCAGACCGTCCAGGTCACGACCGAGGCGAAGGCGAGGCCGATCATCACCGCCTTCACCACCCAGTCGGCGGCCATGAACATGCCCCAGGGGGACAGGTCGTGCGGAAGCTGGGCGGCGACGGAGGCGTCCTCGCCTTCCGTGGCGGACGTGGCCAGCGCGGGATCCGCAGCGCCGGGCGTCGTCGCGCCGGCATCGGCCGCCGCGCCGGCCGGGACCAGAGGCGGCACCAGCGGATCGGCGGCTTCCGCGGTCGCGGGCGCGCCCGTCTGGACGGCGGGGGCCGGGGTCTGGACGGACGGAGCCACGGCAGGGGGGGACTGGACGACGGGCGCCGTCGGCGCGGGAACGCCGGTCTGTGCCGTGGCCTCGGCCGCCGGTTGCTGCGCCAGGGCCTGCATCCCCGCCGGAGCGGCGAGCAGAACGGCGAGCGCCAGCAGCGCGCTCAGGCCGGTGCGATGCGGAGAAGTCCTGCGAAGTGTCGGCATG
Source organism: Ancylobacter moscoviensis (assembly GCF_007559435.1). Lineage (GTDB taxonomy): Bacteria > Pseudomonadota > Alphaproteobacteria > Rhizobiales > Xanthobacteraceae > Ancylobacter > Ancylobacter moscoviensis. Next base: position 310,884 of record NZ_VMBP01000003.1, read on the forward strand.
GCGGGTTTCCGAAGTTCCGGTCGGCCGCCACGCCACACGTTCCATCACGGACGTATCGGCGGGCCGGCCCGTCAGTTACCGGCTTCCATAAACCCGCAAGCGCGCGCTCGACAATATAAAAACGCCCGAAACGGCAACTGTAGAACACTTCAAAACAATGAATACGCTGACGAAATCCAGTTTATCATCGTTCTAGACTGAGAAATATTGCCAACTACGAAGCGATGACCTTTCCGGGATTGAGCGTACCCGCCGGATCCAGCGCCGCCTTGAGCCGGTGCATCAGGTCGAGGCCGACCGGGTCCGCGTAATGCGCCAGTTCCTCGCGCTTGAGCACGCCGATGCCGTGCTCGGCGGCGATGGAGCCGTCCATGTCCACCACGATGTCGTGAACGATACGGTTGAAGGTCTCCCACATGCCGATGAAGGCAGCCTTCTCCATGCCCACGGGCTGGCTGAGGTTGAAGTGGATATTGCCGTCGCCGACATGGCCGAACGGACAGGGCCGCAGCCCCGGCAGCGCCGCCATGCAGGCGGGGAGCGCCCGGCCGAGGAACTCCGGCACCCGCGAAACCGGCACCGAGACGTCGTGCTTGATCGAGCCGCCCTCGTGCTTCTGCGCCTCCGACATGTCCTCGCGCAGCCGCCACATATTGGCCGCCTGCGCCTCGCTGGCGGCGATCACCGCGTCGGTCACCTCGCCGGCCTCCATCGCCGCGCCGAGGCTTTCCTCCATCAGCGCGGCGAGGTCGAAGGCGCGGGTCGGGGCGGAGAACTCGGCCAGCACATACCAGTCATGGGTGTCGCGGAAGGGACGCACGACGCCCGGCATGTGCTTCAGCACCGTCTCGACGCCGAACGCCGCCATCAGCTCGAAGGTGGTGAGGGCGTCCCCCGCCTCGCCGCGCAGGCGCTTGAGCAAGGCGAGAGCGGCCTGCGGGTCGGGCACGGCGAGGAAGGCGGTGGTGCGCTGCACCGGCCGGGGAAACAGCTTGAGCACGGCGGCGGTGATGATGCCGAGCGTTCCCTCGGTGCCGAGGAAGAGCTGCTTCAGGTCATAGCCGGCGTTGTTCTTGCGCAGCCGCTTGAGGCCGTTCCACACCCGCCCGTCGGCGAGCACGACCTCGAGGCCGAGCACCAGCTCGCGCGCATTGCCGTAGCGCAGCACGGCGGTGCCGCCGGCATTGGACGACAAATTGCCGCCGATGCGGCAGGAGCCCTGCGAGGCGATGTGCAGCGGGAACAGGCAGCCGGCCGCCTCCGCCGCCTCGTGCACCTTGTCGAGGATGCAGCCTGCCTCCACCGTCATCGTCATGTCGACGGGATCGACGTTGCGGATGCGGTCGAGCCGGGCGAGCGACACCAGCACCTCGCCGAACGGCATCTGCCCGCCGACCAGCCCGGTATTGCCGCCCTGCGGCACGACGGGAACGCCCGCGTCGGCGCAGGCCCCGACGATGAAGGCGACCTCCTCACTCGTGCCGGGCCGCAGCACCGCCGGCGTCCGCCCCTGATAGAGCCCGCGCTCCTCGCGCAGATAGGGCGCCATGTCGGCCGGGTCGGTCAGCACGTGCTGGGCACCGATCCGCCCGGCGATGGCGGCAAGGAGCGGGGCGAGGTCGGCGGAAGGCGTGGAGAGCATGGCGGCGTCCGGATGGCTGGCTGCGTGGCGTCGTTCCCGGATCATAGGCGCGCTCGCGGCGCGGGTCAGGAGGGCGCGCGTGCCAGGCGACCATGTTCTATCGCCGCAGCCCGGATGCCGGCGCTTGACCCGTCCCGCCCCTGCATCAGGATCGCGGTACATCCCGCGGCAGGACAGGAGATCCATATGCCTTCGCTGATCCTCTACGTCACGCTCGGCGTCTCGGACTTCGACCGCTCCCTCGCCTTCTACGATCCGGTAATGGCGAGCCTCGGCCAGAGCCGCAGCGACGATGCGACGCCCGGCTGGGCGGGCTACGGCCCGGACTATGACGGCGGCGTCAGCCTCTGGCTGTGCCATCCCTTCGACGGCAACGCCCCGCAGCCCGGTAACGGACCGATGGTGGCGATGCGCGCGGCCAGCGCCGGGCAGGTGGACGCCTTCCACGCCGCCGCGCTCGCCCATGGCGGCAGCAGCGATGGCGCGCCGGGCCTGCGCCCGCACTACACGCCACATTTCTACGCGGCCTATGTCCGCGACCCCGACGGCAACAAGCTCGCCGCCGTCTTCCACCGCTACGGACTGCCGGAATAACGCCGCGCCGGAGGGGGCGGCTTCCGACGCCTGCCCCTTGCCCGCCGGCCGCGCATCCCCTATCCCCGCGCCATGGCGCCACCTCTTCTTCTGCTTCAGGACATCAGGCTCACCTTCGGCGGCACGCCGCTGCTCGAAGGGGCGGAGCTTTCCGTCTCCCAGGGCGAGCGCGTCGGCCTCGTCGGCCGCAACGGCTCGGGCAAGTCGACCCTGCTCAAGATCGCCGCCGGGTTTGTGCAAGCGGATTCCGGCACGCGCTTCGTGCAGCCCGGCGCCACGGTGCGCTATCTGCCGCAGGAGCCGGACCTCTCCGGCTTCGCCACCACCCTCGCCTATGTCGAGGCCGGCATGGGGCCGGGCGACCAGGAGTACCGCGCGCGCTACCTGCTGGAACAACTCGGCCTCACCGGCGAGGAATCCCCGGCGAGCCTGTCGGGCGGCGAGGCCCGCCGTGCCGCGCTCGCCCGCGTGCTGGCGCCCGAGCCGGACATCCTGCTGCTCGACGAGCCCACCAATCATCTCGACCTGCCGGCCATCGAATGGCTGGAAAGCGAGATCGCCTCGACTCGTTCCGCTCTCGTGCTGATCAGCCACGACCGGCGCTTCCTCGAAGACCTCACCCGCGCCACCGTCTGGCTGGACCGCGGGCAGACGCGGCGCATGGAGCGCGGCTTCCGGTTCTTCGAGGAATGGCGCGACCAGGTGCTGGAGGAAGAGGAACGCGACCAGCAGAAGCTCGCCCGGCAGATCGTCGCGGAAGAGCACTGGATGCGCTACGGCGTCACCGCCCGGCGCAAGCGCAACATGCGCCGTGTCGCCGAGCTCGCCGACCTACGCAAGCAGTACCGCGAGCACCGCCGGGCGCTCGGCACGGTCACGCTGACCTCGACCGAGGCCGAAACCTCCGGCAAGCTGGTGATGGAGGCCGAACACATCTCGAAGTCGTTCGGCGAGCGCGTGATCGTCCGCGACTTCTCCATCCGCATCCAGCGCGGCGACTGCATCGGCATCGTCGGCCCCAACGGCGCCGGCAAGACGACGCTGCTGAAGATGCTGACCGGCGAGCTGGCGCCCGACAGCGGCACGGTGAAGCTCGGCACCAATCTCGAAATGGCGACGCTCGACCAGCGCCGTGCCAAGCTCGACCCCACCCGCTCGGTGCGCGACACGCTGACCGACGGGCGCGGCGACCAGGTATTCATCGGCGGAAATCCGCGCCACGTCATCGGCTACATGAAGGACTTCCTGTTCGCGCCCGAGCAGGCCGGCACGCCGGTGTCCTCGCTCTCGGGCGGCGAGCGCGGGCGGCTGCTGCTCGCCTGCGCGCTGGCGCAGGCCTCGAACCTTCTGGTGCTCGACGAGCCGACCAACGACCTCGACCTCGAAACGCTCGACCTCTTGGAAGAGATGATCGACGACTATGCCGGCACCGTGCTGCTGGTCAGCCACGACCGCGACTTCCTCGACCGCACGGTGACGGCGACCATCGTCTTCGAGGGCGACGGCAACTGGAACGTCTATGCCGGCGGCTATTCCGACATGGTGGCCCAGCGCGGCCAGGGCGTGACCGCCCGCGGCGGCGCCGAGAAGGCACCCAAAGCGGCGGACAAGCCCGAAGCCGCGCCCGCCCCGGCAGAGAAGGGCGCGCCGAAGCGCAAGCTCTCCTACAAGGAGAAGCACGCACTGGAACAACTGCCCAAGCAGATCGCCGCGCTGGAGGCGGAGATCGCCAAGCTCGCCGGGAAGATGCAGGCGCCGGACTTCTATACGAAGGACCCCTCCGGCTTTGCCAAAACCTCCGCCGCGCTGGAGAAGGCGCAGGGCGAGCTTTCCAAGGCAGAGGAACAGTGGCTGGAGCTGGAGATGCTGCGCGAGGAACTGGGGGCGTAAGCGGTGCCGCTGCGCCATAGGTAAAGCCGTGGATGGCCGGCCAAGCCCGGCCATGACGGCGTTCGTATTGGACGCTCCAGCCAGATCCACGTCATGCCCGGCCTTCAGCCGGGCATCCACGCCTTCTGCCCCGCTGAGCCGCGACATCGGCCTCGGAAGACGATAAGACGCGCCATGCCCCTTCTCATTCCCCTCGCCTCCTCCGACGACCCGCGCATCGAGCCCTATCGCGTCATCAAGGAGCGCGATCTCGTCGGGCGCGGCGGGCGGTTCATCGTCGAGGGGCGGACCGTGCTCGACGTGGCGCTCTCCCCGCGCAACCGCTTCAAGCTCGAATCCCTGCTGCTGGCGGAAAGCCGCGTCCACGCTCTGGGCGAACTGCTGGCACAGGCGCCCGAGGGGCTGCCGATCTACACCGCCTCGCAGGCGATCCTCGACGGCATCACCGGCTTCCACATCCATCGCGGCCTGCTCGGCGTCGGGCTGCGCGGCGAGATGCCTTCCATGGCGGAACTCGTCGCCTCGCTTCCCGAGGAGGCGCTGGTGGTGGTGCCGCTCGGCATCACCAACCACGACAATGTCGGCGGCATCATGCGCAACGCCGCCGCCTTCGGCGCCGATGCCGCGCTGTTCGACTTCGCCTCCTGCGATCCGCTCTATCGCAAGGCCATCCGCGTTTCCGTCGGCGGCAGCCTCGTCGTGCCCTTCGCACGCGAAGGCTCGGCCGAAGCGATCCTCGACCTGCTCGCCGCCCACGGCTTCGAGCTGCTGGCGCTGAGCCCGGCGGGCGCGACCGCGCTTGGCGATATCCGCCGGCCGAAGCGCGCCGCGCTGCTGCTCGGCGCCGAGGGACCGGGCCTGCCGGAATCCATCCTCGCCCGCACCCGCACGGTGCGCATTCCGATGAGGGCCGGCTTCGATTCCCTCAACGTCGCGACCGCCGGCGGTATCGCGCTACACGCCCTTACGTCAGGCCGATAAAGCACGCGTGAGAGCGCGAATCAGCGCTCGACAATCGCGATTCCGAGGCGCATGCTCCGGCGTACTTGATACAGGCGGGCAGCCGTCTGACTGATCGTCACCTTGTCAGGCCCGGGGTTTCACCTCGGGCCTTTTTCTATGCGCTGCCGCCTTTGGCCCGGCAGTTTTTGCTGATATTGCGGCGCCTTGCGCCGGCTTGCGCGGCCCGGCGTTTGGCGTAGCCTCTCGGCCCCGAACGGAAGTCAGACCATGCCGGACCTTCAACTCCCCCGCCGCCCCGAGATCGTCAAGCTCGGCGGCAGCCTGACCGGCGATCCGCGCCTGCCGGCGCTGCTCGGCGCGCTGGCGCGGCGTGGCGCGCCGCTGCTCCTCGTCGCCGGCGGCGGCCCGCTGGCCGACGGTGTGCGCGTGCTGCAGCCACGCCTGTCGCTGAGCGAGGGTGCCTGCCACCGCATGGCGATCCTCGCCATGGAGCAGACCGCCATCGCTTTCGCCGACCTCGCCCCCCATATTGCGCTCGCGGACGGGCCGGAAGCCATCGCCCACGCGCAGGCCGAAGGGCGTGCCGCGCTCTGGCTGCCGGCCCGCATGGCGCTGGCCGCGCGCGACCTGCCGGAGAACTGGGATCTGACCTCCGACAGCCTTGCCGCATGGCTTGCCGGCGAGACCGGCGCCGCCGGGCTGGTGCTGGTAAAGTCCACCGCCGCCGCGCCGGGCAGCGCGCCGGCGGACTGGGCCGCCGCCGGGCTGGTCGATCCGCTGTTTCCGGCCTTCGCCGCGCGCCTTGCCGGCCCCGTCGCGGTGACGACGGTCGAGGCGGCGCTGGCCTCGCTCGAACATGGGAGCCTCGCGGCATGAGCGTCAAGAAGGGTGTCTATCCGCGTTGGGCCTGGGCGCTGACCGGCTCGGGGCATTTCTTCACGGAGTCGATCGCCCTCATCAAGGCGCTCGATGCCGTGGACCTCTTCGTCTCCAAGGCGGCGGAAGAGGTGCTGCGCATGTACAAGCAGGAGCTGCCGGCCGACACCCGCATCTTCCACGAGACCACGGCGAGCTCCGCCCCGGTCGGGCGCTTCTACGAGGGGCTCTACCACACGCTGGTGGTCTCGCCCGCCTCGTCCAACACGGTGGCGAAGGCAGTGTTCGGCATTTCCGACACGCTGGTGACGAACTGCTTCGCGCAGGCGGGAAAATGCCGCGTGCACGCCATCGTCTTCGCCTGCGACACCGCGCCAGAGATGATCACCATGGCGCCGAAGGGCCCGGTGCCGGTCTATCCGCGCCGCATCGACCTCGAGAACACCGCCAAGCTCAAGGAGTTCGACGACACCACGGTGGTCGAATCGATCCGCGAGCTGGAGGACGCCATCGCCGCGCGCCAGCTGCACCTCGCCGAGAAGGCCGCCCCCGTCGATGGCTGACGAGAACGCGTCCGACACCGCCTCCACCGCCGCGAAGAAACCTTCGAGGATCGCCCTCGTCACCGGTTCGCTGGCCGAGCCGCGCCTGACGAAGATCGCCGGCGAGATCGCCGACGCGGCGCTCGACCCGGTGGTGGTCAATGTCGGGGTCAAGGTCGCGGCGCTGATGACGGCGGAGATCGTCGAGCGCCGGCTGAAGCTGCCGGAGGGCACCGACCGGGTGCTGATGCCCGGCCGCTTCCGCGGCGATCTCGACCGGCTGGAGCGCTTCTTCGGCGTGCCCTTCGCACGCGGGCCGGACGAGATGGCGGATATTCCCGACTATTTCGGCCAGCAGCGCCGGGCGGTCGACCTGTCGAAGCACGACGTGACGATCTTCGCCGAGATCGTCGACGCCACCGTGCTCGACGTGGAGGGCATCGTCGCGCGCGCGCTCTACCTGCGCGGCGAAGGGGCCGACGTCGTCGATCTCGGCTGCATGCCCGACACGGCCTTCCCGCATCTGGAGGAAGCCATCGCCGCCCTGCACGCGGAGGGGCTGAAGGTCAGCGTCGACAGCTTCGATCTCACCGAACTCGCGCGCGCCACCCGCGCCGGCGCCGATTTCCTGCTCAGCCTCAACGAGGACAACCTGCACATCGCCAAGGAAGGGACGGCGGTGCCGGTTCTCGTGCCGGCGAAGCAGGGCGATCTCGACTCCCTGTGCCGCGCCGTGGACGCCTGCCTCGCCGCCGGCCAGCCCTTCTACGCCGACCCCATCCTCGACCCCATCCATTACGGCTTCACGCCTTCGGTGGTGCGCTACGCCGAGCTGCGCCGGCGCTACCCGGACATCCCGATGCTGATGGGCATCGGCAACGTCACCGAGCTGACCGACGCCGACACCACCGGCATCAACGCCATATTGATGGGGATGATTTCCGAATTGCACATCCAGGCGGTGCTGGCGGTGCAGGTGAGCCCGCATTGCCGCACGGCGGTGCGCGAGTTCGACCGCGCGCGGCGCGAATTCTACGCTGCCCGGCAGGCCGGGGCGCTGCCGCAGGGCTTCGGCGGCGGGCTTATGGCGCTGCGCGACCGCAAGCCCTTCCCCGCCGCGCCCGAGGACATCGCCCGCCTCGCGGCGGAGGTGCGCGACCGCAACTTCCGCATCGACGTGACCGAGGACGGCATCCACATCTACAACCGCGAGGGCCACCACGTCGCGGCCGATCCCTTCGCGCTGTTCCCGCACCTCAAGGTCGAGGACGACGGGGCGCACGCCTTCTATCTCGGCGTGGAGACGGCGCGCGCCGAGATCGCCTACAAGCTCGGCAAGCGCTATGCGCAGGACGAGGGCCTGAGATGGGGCGTCGTCGGCGAGATCGCCGGCAGCCCGGAGGAGGCCCATCGTTTGACATTCAAGGAAGCCGGCACGACCTTGCAGGCCAAGGTCGACAAGCCGGCCGCATCGGGAAAGGCGCCTTCAAGTGATCCGTGAAGTCATCGTCACCACCCGCTCGCGCGAGGGCGAGCCGCACATCGCCCCGATGGGTGCGACGGTGATCGAGGGCGGCTATCTGCTTCAGCCCTTCCGCCCCTCGCGCACGCTGGACAACCTTGCCAGCACCCGCATCGCGGTGATCAACTTCACCGACGACGTGCGCATCTTCGCCGGCTGCGTCGCCGGCCGGCGCGTGCCCGTCGAGGTGATGAAATCCACCCATATCGAGTGCCCGCGCCTCGCCGACGCGCTCTCCCATGACGAGATCACGGTGGAGCGGGCGGAAGACGATCCGCAGCGGCCGAAATTCTTCTGCAAGACCTACCATTCGGAAGGCCACCGCCGCTTCGAGGGGCTGAACCGCGCCAAGGCGGCGGTGCTGGAGGCCGCCGTGCTGGTGAGCCGCCTCACCATGCTGCCCGACGAGAAGGTCGACCAGGAGATGGCCTATCTCGCCATCGCGGTGGAGAAGACCGCCGGGCCGGAGGAACTGGAAGCCTGGGGCTGGATGGTCGAGGCTGTCGCCGAGCACCGCCGCAAGCGGGCGTCGTGAGCCCGGCATGAGCGAGACCCCGCCCGGCCTGCTCGCCAGCGTCGCCGATCTCCATGAGATGGAGCTGGCACGCGCGGGCGGCGCCGACATCGTCGATCTCAAGCAGCCGGCTTTCGGTGCGCTGGGTGCGTGGAGCACCGAGGCGCTGACCGCCGCGGTGATGCTGTGGAACGCCTGGGGCACGCAGATGCCCGCGCACGCACGCCCGGCGCTGAGTGCCACCGCCGGCGACCAGCCCATGGTGCCCGCGCTGATGCGCGCCGCCGCCGAACGGGTCGCCGCCACCGGCGTGCCGATCGTCAAGCTCGGCCTGTTCGCCTCCGAACATGCCGGGGAATGCGTGGAAGCGCTCGCCCCGCTCGCCGCCCGCACCCGCCTGATCGGCGTGATGTTCGCCGACGAGGGACCGGATTTCGGCCTCATCGGCACGCTCGGCCGCGCCGGTTTCGCCGGCGTGATGATCGACACGGCGGACAAGAAGTCCGGCTCGCTGACCGAACATCTCGACCCGCTGACGCTGAGCCAGTTCGTGAGCGAGGCTCGCCGGCACGGCTTGATCACCGGCCTCGCCGGCTCGCTGAGGATCGACGACATACCGGGCCTGATCGGCGTCGGCGCGGACTATCTCGGCTTTCGCGGCGCGCTGTGCGCGGGCGGGCGCTCCGGCACGCTCGATCCCCTGCGGCTCGGCCAGGTGAGCGCCCGGCTGCGCGCTCCCAGCGACCTGCCGCGCCCCTGATTTCACGAGGGTTGACTCCCCGCCCGCGCGGGTCCATCTCCCCCGCGCCGCGTGTCACCGTGGCGAAATCGGAATCCCCTAACCATGCCCAGCGACAGTTACAGTCGATTGTCCGGCCGGCGGCGGCCGGCGCCGTGAGCCGACCGCAGAACTGATCTGGGTTTCGGCTCCCTGCGCCCGCCTTCCGAAGGCCGGACGTCGGAAAGAGAGCCGAAATGGAAGACAACCGGAATCCGGCACCCGAGCGCCGCGACAATTTCCGCCGTGACGACCGCCGTGACGATCTCCGCCGCAACGACGAGACGGTGGACGCCGCCGCCCTTGCGGCCGAGCTCGCCGAGGAACACCCCGCCGACATCGCCGAAGCGCTCGACGAGCAGGAGCCGAAGACCGCTTCCGCCGTGCTCGCCAGCCTGCCGCGCGAGCAGCAGGTCGAGATTCTCGACCTGCCCGACGTCGACCTGACCAGCGAGCTCATCGAAGCGCTGCCGGTCGAGGAGGCGGTGCGCCTCGTCTCCGAAATGTCCGCCGACCGCGCGGCGGACCTGTTTCGCTGGATGGACGAGCCGGCACGCTCACATCTCTTCGCGCGCCTGCCGCCGGAGACGCAGGGGGAGCTGAACCGCCTGCTCGCCTGGCCCGAGCACACGGCCGGCAGCCTGATGACGACCGAGTTCGTCACCGTCCCCTCCACCTGGACGGTCGGCGAGACACTGCGCCATATCCGCCAGATCGAGCGCACCCGCGAGACGATCTACGCGATCTATGTGCTGGACCCCATCACCCACAAGCTGATCAAGGCGGTGACGCTGCGCCAGCTGATCACCGGCGAGACGGGCCAGCCCATCCTCACCGTGGCGCCCAAGCACGACCCGATCACCACCACCCCGCTCGTCGACCGCGAGGACGTGGCGCGCCTCATCTCCAAATACGACCTGCTGGCCGTGCCGGTGGTCGACGAGAACGAGCATGTGCTCGGCATCGTCACCGTCGACGACATGATCGACGCGATCATCGAGGAGAATACCGAGGACGTGCAGAAGTTCGGCGGCATGGAAGCGCTGGACGAGCCCTATATGGAGATCGGCTTCTTCAACATGCTGAAGAAGCGTGCCGGCTGGCTCTCCATCCTGTTTCTCGGCGAGATGCTCACCGCCAACGCCATGCAGCATTTCGAGGACGAGCTGGAGCGGGCCATTGTGCTCACCCTGTTCATCCCGCTCATCATGAGCTCGGGCGGCAATTCCGGCTCGCAGGCGACCTCGCTCATCATCCGTGCGCTGGCGCTGGGCGAGATCAAGGTGCGCGACTGGTGGCGCGTGGCGCTGCGCGAGCTGCCCTCCGGCCTCGTGCTCGGCGCCATCCTCGCCGTGCTCGGCATGGCCCGCATCACCGCCTGGCAGATGCTCGGCCTGCACGATTACGGCGAGCACTGGGTGCTGGTGGCGGCGACGGTGGGCGCGGCGCTGGTGGCCATCGTCACCTTCGGCTCGCTGATCGGCTCGATGCTGCCCTTCGTGCTGCGGCGGCTCGGCTTCGACCCCGCGAGCGCCTCGGCGCCCTTCGTAGCGACCTTCGTCGATGTGACGGGCCTGGTGATCTATTTCAGCGTCGCGCTGCTCATCCTGCAGGGAACGCTGCTGTAGGGGCGGAGGTGGCGGCGCGGAACCCGCTCTGGCCGCGCCGGCCACATGAACCACGTCATCCCCGGGCCTTGCCCGGGGATTGATGCCCTTGCGGGTGGAAACCGTGGATGGCCGGCCGGAACCGCGCACCATCGGCCGGGAACGGCAAGGTCGCGTCAGGCGGCGCGGTGAACCGCCATGGGAGGCGTGCCCTGATGGATCGCCTTCTTGAGCTGGCTCCGAAGCTCCGGCGTATCCGTGGCGCCATGCACGGAAACGGCGTGCTGGGCCACCGCGTCGAGCAGTTCTTTTTCATTGTCGGCGGCGATGGCGACGGAGCATTTCTTGTCGCCGGGCATTTCCCGGCAATCGACGAACATTCGGCCCATAAGTGCCTCCTGTGGTTCGCACGCCGAACGGGGCGCCCGGCGCCGGAGGAAGAATTTACACCCCCGGCGCCGGCCACCCCTAATCACGAAACCGGGCCTGCGATCATGACGTTACGTCATAAGACCGCTTGAACGGCCCGCGCGCGAATGGCCGGCGCCCCGGCCCTATTCCGGCGCCAGCACCTCGCCCTGCCCGCCGAGCAGCGTATCGCCGACGATACGCCGTGCGAGGGTCCAGCCGGCCAGTACCTCCGCCAGCTCCGGCACGCGCCGGGCGATGAGGCGCAGCGCGATGAGCTCGTGCGCGCCGGTATCGACGAAGCCGGCCGGCAGCGCCGGCACCTCGCGCAGGAAGATCGTGCCGCGCTTCATGCCGCGCCCGGCAAGCGGGCCGACGGCACCGCCGACGCTCACCGTACCGGCGATCATGTCGGTGGCCAGCCCTTCGCCGGCGTCACCCGCGACGAGCAGGAGGCCGCCGCGCTGGCGCTCGGCGGCGCGTGGACCGGCGCTGCCGCCGATCTTGAGCACGCCGCCGGACATGCCGCGCCGCGAGCCGGAGCTCGCGCCACCCGCATGCGCGCCGGCCTTGCCGGCCAGCTCGATCCGCCCACCGGAAAGCTCGGCACCGAGGAAATCGCCGGCATCGCCCGCGATGCGCAGCACGCCGCCGCCCATGCCGCGCCCGGCCCAGGCGCCGACCGGCCCGTCGACGATCAGCTCGCCTTCCAGCATGCCGGCGCCGACACCGTCGAGCCGCTCGTCCCCGCCCTCGATCAGCAGCACGCCTTCCGGCGCGCTTTCAATGAAGAACAGCTCCGCCAGCTTCACGCTGCGCGCGCCATGGGGCACCGGCAGGTGCTCCAGCTCGCGCAGCGTCAGCGGACAGGTGACGGCCGGCGTGATGCCGGAAAAGTCCACCCGCGCCTCGAAGGGCGCGCGCGGTTTCAGGGAAACCCCGCTCATGCCGCGCCTCCCGCGCTGTCCTTCATGATCTCGCGCAGCTTGAAGTGGAACGGGCCGAGATTGCCGCCATAATTGCCGGCATCGACCGCCACCACACCGCCTTCCGCGCCGAGCGCGCAAACGGCGGTAATGCCGACGCGCGTCGCCTCCGACACCGCCTCGAAGCTCACGCCGTCGATGACGATCTCCAGCACCGAGCCGACTTCCGGCGGCAGGGCGCTGGGCCGCGTGCCGCGCAGGGTCGGGCAGTAGGCATCGTTGGTGGAGGCGAACAGCCCCTTGTACTTGGAGCCGACCTTGGAGCCCGAGCGCACCACGCCGCCCGGGAAGGGCAGGATGACGCCTCCGACCGTTCCCATCGCCGCGACCGCCGCCTCCGCCGCCTTCAGGGCCGCGGCACGGGAACGGGCGAGGATGAGGAAATTGCCGCCGCCGACGCCGTCCACCGAGCCGGTGTCCTCGTCGCAGACGAACTCGCCCTCCATCACCGGCAGGCGCCAGAAGCGCATCCCCGCGCCTTTCCCATCGCCGATCTTCTTGGAGATCTGATGCCCGTCCGCGAAGTAGCGGATGGTCTTGGCCAGCGGCACGCGCTTGCCGGTCTCGATGCCGGCGTAGCAGGCGGTCGTCGGGCAGGTCAGAACGCACTGGCCGAGGCGCAACGGCACGACGGTCTTCAACTGCTTGAAGTCCATCGCGAAGATGAGCAGCGACACGCCCGGCCGCCCGTCCGGCGTCTCCTCGGGCGCGAGGACGCGCTCGATGCCCGCCTCGCAGCCGCAGCCGATGACCGAGGTGGCGAAGCCCGTGGTGGTACGCCCCGCCGTCAACGCCCATTCCGGCGTGTCGGCGGTGACGATGAGACGGGTGCCGACCATCGGGAAGGCTTCCGCGAAGGTGTCGCGGATCTCGACGCCGTTGAGGATCATGGCGCCACCCCCTGGCAGTTCAGGACAGTGGGACCGGCGCCGCCCCGCAGCTCGCCGTCGGCGACGCGGAAATGCTGCGCCTTCAGGCCCACCGCCTCGTCGAACCAGCGGTCCATGTCCTTCTGGATCGCGCGGTCGAACTCCGGCCGCACGACATGGGTGGTGCCCTGCGCGAGCTCCACCACCACGCCGTCCTTCACGATCAGCCGACCGTTCTTGAACACGAAGCGCGTGGTCGAGAACATCGCCTCGCGATCGGCGTCCTCCTTGTGGACGGCGATGTCCGCCACCGCGCCGGGACCGAGATGGCCCTTGTCCTTGAGCCCGAGAATGCGGGCCGGTGCGGCGCGGGTGAGGATGGCGATCTCCTCCAGCGAGTATTCGCGCCGGATCTCCGCCAGCATGGTGTGCTTCTGCGCCACCTTGTTGAGGGTGGCGAGCTGGGCGTTGCGGAAGTCCCGGTCCATCAGCAGCCGGATCAGGTGCGGATAGGTGGTGAAGGGGCCGCCATTGGGGTGGTCGGTGGTCAGGAAGATCCGCCAGGGGTCCTCGACCAGCAGGAACAGCTCCAGCCCGATCGCCCATTGCAGCGCGTTGACGAAATTGCGGTCGCGATACTCGAACGGCACCACGCCGCAGGCGGCATCCAGCTCGATGTCCATGCCGATGGACTTCTTCGGGCTGGCAAGGGCGCGGTTGCGGTATTGCGACATGTAGTCGGCCGAAGCCGTGACCGTCTGGCCGAACATCACCTGCCCGACATCGACCGAGATGTTCGGGTTGGCGTTCACCAGCTCGGCGATCCGCGCGGCGGAAGAGGAGAAGCGCTTGTCCCCCTCCGTGCCATAGGAATGGAACTGGAGATGCGTCAGGTGCAGCCGGCGCCCCTCGGCGGCGGCGATGGTGGCGAGCGTCGTCTCGTCATTGCCGGGCACGCCGAGATTGCAGCCGTGCAGATGGATCGGGTGCGGGATGCCCAGCTCCGTCACCGCCCGGATCAGCGTGGTCAGCACCTTGCGCGGCGTCACCCCGTAATGCGGGTTGGCCTCGTCGAGGTCCATCTTCCGGGCGTTGAACTTGAAGGCGTTGATGCCGCCCGGATTGACGATCTTGATGGCAAAGGCCTGCGTCGCCTCCAGCATCCAGCCGACATAGGCGTTCACCTGCTCCTGCCCGGCGCCGGCCGCCAGCAGGCGCTGGAAGAAGTCGTCATTGCCGAGCACGAGATAGGCGCCGGTGTCGAGATTGGGGATGTCCGCCATCTCGAGATGCGCGCCGCGCGCATTCGCGCCGACCATGGCCGGCTCGAACACGGTGGTGTAGCCCAGCTCCGCGTAGCGGCAGCCGGTGGCATGCGCCGTCGGCACCGCCCGCCCGCCGCCGCAGCCGCAGAAATTGCCGGGCAGCTCGGGCCAGGTGCGCCGGTCCTCCTGCATCAGCAGGCGGGCAAGGTTCATCTTGCCGCCGGCGATGTGGCTGTGCAGATCGATGCCGCCGGCCATGACGACGTCGCCGCCGAGATCGTACTCGGCGTCGGCCTTGAGGTCGGTCGGCGCGACGATGCGCCCGTCGTGGATTTCGATGTCGCGCGCCCTGCCGGCGGCGACGCCGTTTTCGTCATTGGCCGGGTCGAGCACACGCCCGCCCTTGAGCCTTATCCGCATTCACCCCTCCGCTATACGACGCACAGCCTCGGCGACGCTGGGGAGCGTCGCGACGCGCAAGGCGCCGAGCGGCAGGCTCACGATGGAATCCATGCGGAACACCGTGCCGGCGTGGTCCACGCCGGGGGTGCCCACAGGGATCAGGACATCCGGTTCTTTTTCGAACACCGTTTCGGGATGGGCAAGCGCAATCACCTTGCCCGTGAAAGCCGGCGGCGGTTCCGGCCGGAAGGCGGAGACCCAGACCAGCACGTCGGCATCGGCGAGCGCGGCCTCGCTGGCGTAGAGCACGCCGTCATGCGCGCTCTCCTGCCCCCGGATCGCCGTGCGCAGGGGATAGCCGATCCGCCACAGCATGAGCTGGTTGACGCCGATGATGTTGTCGCGCCCGCCGAGCGGGAACACCCCGGCGCGGGTGGTAACGTTCAGCGCGTCGACCAGCGCGGTCGCCCGCTCGGCCACGAGATCGCCGTCGTCGATCTCCGCCGCGTTCCAGGTGACCACCGCGTAATGGGCGCTGCGCAGTTCCTCGGCGAGGCCGGCGAGCGCGTTGGCGGCGATCCCGCCGAAGCTCTCGCCCGGAGGCTGACGGCCCGCAACGAAGCTGCCGAGGGCTTCCAGCGCCGCCACCGCATCGCTCGCGGCGTGATGGAAGACCTTGGCGCGGGCGAGGTGGGCCTTCGCCTTCTCGCCCGGCGCGCTGCCGAGGAAGACGACCTTGCGGCCCTGATCGGCGAAAAGCGGCGTCTCGGGGAAGAAGCGCTCGAACAGGCGCCCCCAGACGGCGGACGGATCGTCGCCGACCACCACCAGCACGTCGCAGCGATTGCGGACCTCGGCCAGCGTGGTCGAGAGCCAGCCGGTGCGCTGCGTCGCCGCGTAGTTCCGGAAAAGACCGTCGGAGGCATAGTGGTCGAGCACGCCGCCGAAGCGGATGGCGAGATCGACCAGCGCCCCGGCGCCTGCCATGTCCGTGCCCAGCCCGCCGATCACCGGCGCCCGCGCCTCCGTGAGAATGCGCCGGGCGGCCGCGGCCGCCTCGTCCAGGCTCACCGGCGCGCCGGCGACGCTCGCCGGACGGTCGGGAACGTCGAGACGACGCAGCAGCCGCGCGGCCTCGGGGCAGATGGTCCCCTTGGCGCGGACGTCCCGGCCTTCGACCTCGACGGAAAGGTCGTCGCAGCCCAGCCCGCAGAAGCCGCACACCACGTCATGGATCGTTTCGGTCGAAGCTCCGGCCATGGCTTTATCGCAATCGTTCAATCGTATTTGATGTAGGAGAAGCGTAGATCGCCGCGCGGCGTGCCTTCCAGCGCGCTGTCCGGCTCGGTCCCCGGCTGCCAGCCGACGACCTCTTCGATCTTCTTCGCCAGTTGAAAGTCCCGTTCGGTGATGCCCTTCACGTCGTGCGACACCAGCCGCACCTCGACCCAGGCATAGGAGGCGGTGATGTCGGGATGGTGCCAGGCTGCCTCGGCGAGATGCCCCACGGCATTGATCACCATCAGCGTGCCCTTCCAGCTCGACGTCCGGTAGGTACGTCGAATCCAGCCGTCCTTGAGCTTCCAGTGCGGCAGCTCGACGGCGAGGCGCTCCTCCACCTCGTTGTCGGTGAAGGTTTTTTTCGGATCCAGCGCCATGTCCTGGCGTCCTCCTGGCGGCGTCCGCTCGTTCTGTCGCGAGCGGCTTTTCCTGATTCGGTAGCACGCAGCCGGCGCTTCCCGCAAACCCGTAAATGACGCGGCCGGCTTGTCCGCGCCGCGCTCCCCGCCTTACGATGGCGGTCGAGGAAACGCCCGTGAACAGCACAACACGAAACTTCGAGGCGGCAAACGAGGGGACCGACCGGGCCACGGTGCGCATCATCGCGCCGGGCCGCCTGCATCTGGGATTCCTCGATCTCGCCGGCACGCTGGGCCGCCGCTTCGGCAGCCTTGGAATCACGCTCGACCGGCCGTCCACCGTGGTGCGCATGCAGCGCGCGGAGCGGCTTTCCGCCAGCGGGCCCGATGCCGGCCGCGCGGTCGCGGCGGTGGAGAAGGCGGCGACCCGCTTCGGCCTCGACAAGGCGGTCGAGGTGACGGTGGAATCGGCGCTCCCGCCGCATTCCGGCCTCGGCTCGGGGACCCAGCTCGGCCTTGCCGTGGCGACCGGCCTGTGCCTGCTGCGCGGGCGCGACATCTCGCCCCGCGAGGTGGGCGCGGCTTTGGGTCGCGGCGCTCGCTCGTCCATCGGCATCGGCGCCTTCACCGAGGGCGGCGTCATCCTCGATGGCGGCAAGAAGCGCGGCTCGGACGCGCCGCCCCCCATCCTCTCGCGCCTGCCCTTCCCCGAGAACTGGCGCATCCTGCTGGTATATGACCACGCGCATCAAGGACTTAGCGGCCCGGAGGAAGTGAAGGCGATGGAGGGCCTGCCGCCCTTCGCCGACACGCTGGCCGGCCACATGGCGCGGCTCGCGGTCATGGTCGCGCTGCCCGCTCTGGCCGAAGCGGATGTGGATTACTTCGCCGCGGCGGTCGGTGAAATGCAGCGGCTGCTCGGAGAGCACTATGCGAGTGCCCAGGGTGGCCGCTATACAAGCTCATCCGTCGCCGAGGTGATGGATTGGCTGGGGGCTCGCGGTCTGCGCGGTCTCGGCCAGAGTTCCTGGGGGCCTACCGGATTCGCCATTCTCGGCAGCCCGGACGAGGCCGATCAGCTCATCCGCGAGGCCCGCGCCCATTTCGGCGACCGGCCCGCTCTGGCTTTCGACTGCGTGCGCGGCAGCAATGCCGGTGCCCGCATCGAGTGGCTTGCCTGCGTCGAGCAGTGCTAGCGGCGGTTTTGGCGTAACGCCCGCGTCGCTCCCTTTTCCTCCGCATGAGAGGCCGCAAGGCCCGATTCTGACCTAGGGAATGAACGCAATGGCGGATATCGCCCCCATTCTTCACATCATTTCGCCGCTTCGCCACGTCAGCCCGTTCGACGTGAACATGGCCGTCGACGCCGGCTATGCGACCATCCTGCCCTATTCGGGGGTGACGCTCGACGAGGTCGGCGACCTGACGCAGGACATGATGTTCTCGCGCCATCCGGATGCCGCCCCGCGCACCGGCCTGTTCATCGGCGGCAAGGACGCGGGCCTCGCCCTTGACATGGCCGACAAGGCGAAGAGCGTGCTGTTCCCGCCCTTCGAGATTTCCGTCTTCGTCGATCCGGCCGGCTCCTTCACCACCGCCGCCGCCATGGTGGCCGAAGTCGAGCTGAAGCTGCGCCCGAGCCACCCGGAAGGGCTGAAGGGCGTAAAGGTGCAGGTCTACGGCGCCACCGGCGTGGTCGGCGGCATCGCGGGCGTGATCGCCGCACAGGCGGGCGCCGAGGTGACGCTGGTCAGCCACCGCGAGCTGGAGGCGGTCGCCGCCAAGGCGCGCGACTTCAAGCAGCGCTTCGGGGTCGACCTCGCCGGCGCGGTCGGCAAGAGCGACGAGGACAAGCGCGGCCTGCTGGCCGATGCCGAGGTGGTGCTCGCCTGCGGGCGCGCCGGCGTCGAGATCCTGTCGGCCGAAGCACTGGCCGGAGCGAAGCGGCTCAAGGTCGCCGCCGACGTCAACGCCGTGCCGCCCGCCGGCATCGCCGGCATCGATGCCCATGCCGACGGCAAGCCGCTCGCCAACGGGGCGGTCGGCATCGGCGCGCTGACCATCGGCCATCTCAAATACCGCGTGCAGCACGAACTGCTGAAACAGATGCGGGTAACGTCCAAGGCGATGACGGTCGGGTTCGAGGATGCCTTCTTCCTGGCAAGATCGCTCACCGCCTGAGGACAGGGCGGATGTCGTCGTCCTCGGCATCGCCGCGCGTGGCCTCGCCGCCGCCGCCCGCCGCGCCGGCCTGCGCGCCGTCGCCCTCGACCTGTTCGGGGACGAGGATACGCGCGCGCTGGCGGTCGAGACGATCGCGCTGCGCCGTCATCCCGGCTTCGCCATCGACCCCGGCGAGCTGTTCGCCCAGCTCGACATCCATGCGGGGCACACCCTCCCGGTCGTGCTCGGCACGGGTTTCGAGCACGCGCCGGAAATCGTCGGCGCGCTGGCCGCGCGCTACCGGCTTGCCGGCTGCGGTCCCGACACGCTCGCCCGGCTCAAGCAGCCGGCGGCGTTCGAACGCCTGCTCGCCGACTTCGACATCGCCCATCCGCGCCTCTTCCACGGTACTGCTCCGGAAGGGGTGTGGGCGTTGGAAAAGCAGGTCGGCGGCGCCGGCGGCGCGCATGTGCGGCCGGCGACAATGGCGCGCGGCGAGGGATGGTACCTGCAGGAGCAGGTCGAGGGCCGCAGCGTCTCGGCGCTGTTCCTGGGCGACGCACGCACGGCACGGCTCCTCGCCTTCTCCGAGCAATGGTGCGCCCCGGCAGAGGGCACGCCGTTCCGCTATGGCGGGGCGGCGGGGCCGATCCGCCTCGATGACGGGATCGCGCGGGACGTGGCGGATGCGTTGTCGCGCCTCGTCGAGGCCAGCGGCCTCGTCGGCCTCGCCAGTGCCGATCTCATGGTCGGAGAAGCGGGCTGGTCGCTCCTCGAGATCAACCCGCGCCCCGGCGCGACGCTGGACATCTTCGACCGGCCGCCGCTGCCGCCGCTTCTGCGCCTGCATCTCGACGCCTGCGCCGGCCGGCTGCCGGAGCTTGCTCTTCTCGCTCCCGGCGAGGGCGTGGAAGCGCGTGCCGCCGGCGTCCTCTACGCGCCGGCCGCCTTCGACATGCGGCTCGATCCGCTGCCCGACTGGGTGGCGGACCGCCCCCGCTACGGCACGCGCTTCGACGCCGGCGAGCCCGTCTGCACGGTGCTCGCGGCCGGACACGACACTATCGACGCCCGCGAAACCCTGTCGCGGCGCATGGATCATCTCTGGCGCGCGCTGACCACAGCCGACCGCCAAGCCGCGGAGTGAAGACCCCATGGGCGACACCATCGAAAGCGACACCATCGAACTCCTGCGGCCGAGCGTCGCCGCGCTGAGCGCGCCGCTCGTCGAAGACCTCATCGCCAAGGCCGCCGTGCTGCGCCTCGACGTGAGCCGCAGCCCCTGCGGCGCGCGCATCGTCGATGCCGGCATCAAGGCGCGCGGCGGCATCGAGGCCGGCCGGCGCATCGCCGAGATCTGCCTCGGCGGGCTCGGCCGGGTCAGCGTCGACACCGCCGGGCGCTTCCCGCGCTGGGGCACGATGATCACGGTCACCACGGCCGATCCGGTCATCGCCTGCCTCGGCAGCCAGTATGCTGGCTGGAGCCTGGCGGAAGGCGACTTCTTCGCCCTCGGCTCCGGCCCCGCCCGCGCGCTCTGGGCGAAGGAGACGCTGTTCGGCGAGCTCGGCTATCGTGACAGTGCCGACCATGCCTGCCTCGTGCTGGAGGTCGACCGCACCCCGCCCGACAGCCTGGTCGCGCGCATCGCCGAGGAATGCGGCGTCGCGCCGGAGAAGCTGACGCTGATCCTCACCCCCACGAGCAGCCTCGCCGGCACGGTGCAGATCGTCGCCCGCGTGCTGGAGGTGGCGCTGCACAAGACGCACGCGCTGCACTTCCCGCTCGACCGCGTGGTGGACGGCATCGGCTCGTCGCCCCTGCCGCCGCCGGCGCCGGACTTCGTCGCCGCGATGGGCCGCACCAACGACGCGACGCTCTATGGCGGCGACGTGCAGCTCTTCGTGACCGGGCCGGAGAGCGAGGCGCGCGAGCTGGCCGAGGGACTGCCCAGCTCCTCTTCGCGCGACCATGGCCGCACCTTCGCGGAGATCTTCACCGCCTATAAGGGCGACTTCTACGCCATGGACCCGATGCTGTTCAGCCCGGCGCGGGTCACCGTGACCGCGCTGGAAACCGGCCGCAGCTTCACCTTCGGCGCCTTCCACGACGAGATTCTGGAGCGCTCCTTCGCATGAGCGCCACGCGCTCCGATACGGTCGTCATCTTCACCGAGGATGCCGACTGGCACACGCGCCGCCTCAAGGCGGCGATCGAGCACGAGGGCTTCGACGTCCTCGTGCTCTCGCTGAACGATTGCGGCTTCGCCATCGGCGAGACGGCGCACGGCCTCGTGCTGCCCGGTCTCGGCGACCGGCTGCCGGCCGCCGCCTTCGTGCGGCTGATCGACAAGGGCTCCACCGAGCAGATCACCGCCCGCCTCGGCCTGCTGCACGCGCTGCGCGAATCCGGCGTGAAGGTAATGAACGACGCGCGCGCCATCGAGCGCTGCGTGGACAAGTCCATGACCAGCTTCCTCATCGCCAGCGCCGGCCTGCCGACGCCGCGCAGCTTCGTCGGCGAGGATCGCGCGGCGATGCAGGCGCTGGTCGACGAGGCGCCGGGCGACATGGTGCTGAAGCCGCTGTTCGGCGCGCAGGGGCGCGGCATCCGCCGCATTCCGCGCCGCTCTCCCCTGCCGGAGCCAGAGAAGGTGGGCGGCATCTATTATCTGCAGGATTTCGTCGCCGCGCCCGAGGCCGAGACCTATCAGGACTGGCGTGTCTTCGTCATCGGCGAGACGGTCGTCGCGAGCATGCTGCGCCGCTCACCGCGCTGGATCACCAACATTCATCAGGGTGCGGTCGGCGTGCCCGCGCCGTTCGATGCGCGCGCTCATGAGCTCGCCATCCGCGCCACCGCCGCCGTCGGCGCCGACTATGCCGGGGTCGACCTGATCGAGGACGCGGGCGGCGCGCTGCAGGTGCTGGAGGTCAACTCCATGCCGGCCTGGAAGGGGCTGCAGCGGGCCACCGACATCGACGTCGCCGCTGCCCTCGCCCGCCATCTCGCCGCCACCCTCGCGCCGGTTCCCGCGACATGAAGGCGGACGCCATCGAGGCCGCCTTCCGCGCCGCCTGTCTCGCCGAACTCGACGCGCTGAAGCCGGGCAACGTGCACCGCTTCAGCGCCGGCCACGGCATGGAGGTCGCTCATTTCGAGCGGGCTGCCACCGCCGCCGCTCCCTTCATCGCCGCGCCCGGCGCGCGGGTGGGCGTCCGCATCGAGGGCGCTGTCGAGGCCTCGCTGAAGGTGGCGGGGCTCAACACCAATCTCGGCATCGTGCTGCTCTGCGCCCCACTGGCGGCGGCGGCCGAGCGCGCCGGCCCGCTACGCGCCCGTCTTCAGGACGTGCTGGACAGCCTCGACATCGCCGATGCGGAGGCCGCCTTCCGGGGCATCGCCGCCGCCAATCCCGGCGGGCTCGGCCGGCAGGACGAGCACGACGTCGCCGGCCCCGCCCGCATCGGCCTTCGGGAGGCGATGGCGCTGGCGGCGGAGCGCGACCTCATCGCCCGGCAATACGCCAACGGCTTCGCCGACCTGTTCGACATCGGTCTCGCCCGCTTCGAGGCACTCGACGGCGCCGAGCCGGAGGCGCGCACGGAGGCGGTGCATCTCGCCTTCATGGCCGCGTTTCCCGACAGCCATATCCTGCGCAAGTTCGGAGCCGAGACGGCCGAGCAGGTGCGCATGGAGGCCGCCGCGCTGCTGCCGCGCATCGATTTCCGCGCGCCGGCCGACGAGCGTCACCGCCCGCTCGCCGCTTTCGACGCGGCGCTCAAGGCGCGCGGCCTCAATCCCGGCACCAGCGCCGACCTCACGGTCGCCACGCTGTTCGCCGCCGCTCTCGTCAGCCGGTGAAGGCGCCGATGTCGTGCCGGGACAGCCTCCCGTCATGCAGCGCGCTCGCCAGCAGCACGCCGGCGATGCCGAGATCGGCCAGCCGATGAAGGTCCGCCACGTCGCGAACCCCGCCGGCGGCATAGACGCGCCGCCCTTCGGCACGGGCCAGAATGTCGCCGAGACGGTCGAGATCCGGTCCCTCCCCCGCCCCCACGCGGGCCAGCGTCATCACGATCACCGCGTCCGGCCACAGGGACGGCCGGGCGTGCAGCTCGGCGGGACCGCGCGGCCCCTCCGGCCCGTAATCAAGGGAGAGCACCCCGCCGCCGGCGGCGAGCGCTTCCACCGCCGCATCAGGGCTGGCGAGGCTTTCGCTGCCGACCACCGGCCGGCCGGGGCCCTGCGCGACGCGGCGGGCGAGCGCTTCGGGATTGGCCTCGCCGGCATCGACCCACAGGGCGAGCGCGGGGTGGCGTGCCGCGAGGCGGCCCAGCACCGCGTCGTGGCCACCCTTTCCGGCTATGGCATCGAGATCGGCGATGTAGAGCGTACGGAAGGCGCCGAGCGCCAGGAGCCCCTCCGCCACGTCGAGCGGCCCGGCACCCGCGCAGAGCGGCGTCTCGATGGGACGGTAGGCGTCGCGCGCCCCGCGCCGGGCGTGCACGACCGCACCTCCCATCAGGTCGATCACCGGTATAAGTTCCACCCTGCTCTTCCTTTTCCGACGTATCGATGATGCACGTCTTCGTCCTGGAAACCGTCACCGGCGGCGACTATCTCGGCGGCGAGCCGCCCGCCTCGCTGATAGCCGAAGCCACGCTGATGCGCGACACGCTCATCGGCGATCTGGAGGATCTTCCCGGCGTGCGCGTCGTCACGACGCACGACGCCCGCCTGCCGCCTCCCCCACGCGGCACCTCGACGGCGCTGCGCCTCGGCGACGATCCCCGCTCGATCTGGAACATGATGGCCGAGGAGGCCGATTGCTGCTGGCCCATCGCGCCGGAGACCGGTGGCGTGCTGGAACAGCTCGCCGGGCAGTTGCGGGCGCGCAACCGCCGGGTGATCCTTCCCGATCAGCGGACGCTGGCGCTGTGCGCGAGCAAGCGCGCCACCGCCGGAGCGCTGGCGGCGGCCGGCATTCCGGTGGTGCCGACGTGGCCGATCGAGGCCGTGCCCGCCGAGGTCGCCGGCCCCTTCGTGACCAAGCCGGACGACGGGACGGGAACGGAGGAAGTGCGCCTCTCGCCGGATCGTCCAGCCCCGCCCTTCCCCGCCGGCTCCATCGCCCAGCCGCTGGTCGAGGGCATGCCCGCCAGCCTCACCCTGCTCTGCCAGGAAGGCCGCACCCATGTGCTCACCGCCAACCGCCAGCATGTGACGCGGGCGGACGGACGGTTCCATTTCAGCGGGCTGACGGTCGGCGCCTTCCCGGCCGACGCGCCGCTGCGCGCGCTGGCCGGGAGCATCGGCGCCGCGCTGCCCGGCTTGCACGGCATTGTCGGGGTCGACTACATCGCCACACCGCAGGGGCCGGTGGTGGTCGAGGTCAATCCGCGCCTCACCACCGCCTATGTCGGCCTGCGCCGTTCGCTCGGGGTAAACCCGGTCGCCTTCCTCGCCGAATTCATTCGCGAGGGCATGGTGCCCGACCTGCCCCGTCTCCCGCCCGCTTTGCCCGTCGAGGTCCTGCTGTGAAGAATATCGTCCGCCTTGGATGGGATGTCGGGGGCGCTCATGTGAAGCTCGCCGCCTTCGGCGCCGACGGCCGGCTGAAAGCGGTGCGCATCGCCGCCTGCCCGGTGTGGAAGGGCGCCGACCATCTCGCCGGCGCGGTGCGCGAATTGCGGAGCGAGTTCGGGCCGGACGCAACCTCCGCCGTCACCATGACCGCCGAGGTCGCCGACCTCTGGCCGGACCGCCATGCCGGCGTCGTCGGGACCGCCGCGCTGCTGATGCGCGAATTGGGCGGCGCGCCGCTCGCCCTTTTCGCCGGGCCGGAAGGCTTCGTGGCGCCCGAGCAGGCGGCGGCGCATGCCGACACCATCGGCTCGGCCAACTGGTACGCTACCGCCGCCGTGCTGGCGCATCTGCTGCCGGACGGCATCCTGATGGATATCGGCTCGACCACTGCCGACCTCATTCCCTTCGGCAGCGGCCGGGTGGCGGCGCGCGGCTTCACCGATGCCGAGCGGCTGGCGAACAATGAGCTCATCTATACCGGCGCCGTCCGCACGCCGGTGATGGCGCTCGCCGCCGAGGCACCGTTCGGCGGCCGCTGGCTGCCGCTGATGGCCGAGCACTACGCCACGACGGCCGATGTCCACCGCCTTGCCGGCGACCTGCCGGAGGGCGCCGACCTGCACCCCAGCGCCGATGGAGGGCCGAAGACCGAGGAGGCGAGCGCCCGCCGCCTGCTGCGCATGGTCGGACACGACCTCACCCCGGCGACGCTGCCCAAGGCGAAGGCGCTGGCCCGCCATCTCGCCGAAGCGCAGACCGCCCGCCTCGGCCGTGCCCTTGACTGCGTCGTGTCCGGTCTCGAAACCGAGCCCGGCATGATCGTCGGCGCCGGGGTCGGACGCTTCATCGCCGCCCGGCTCGCCGAGCGCCGCAGCCTCGCCTATCTCGACCTCGCGGACGTGCTGACCGACGATCCAGCCCTCGCCGGGCAGGCCGCCGACTGCGCGCCGGCCGTTGCGGTCGGCCTGCTCGCCGCCGCCCTCTCGCCCGCCTGATCCCTCTCAACCGACAAGCCGGAACGCCATCCCCATGTCCGACCGCATCTTCCTTCGAGGCGTCGAGTTGCACGCCTATCACGGGCTGCACGAGGAGGAAGCGCGGCTCGGCCAGCGTTTCGTCGTCGACATCGACTGGTGGCTCGACACCGGCCCCGCCGCCGCGCACGACAATTACGGCGAGACGGTCGGCTACGAGAAGGTGTTCGAGGCCATTCACGAGGTCTCCGCCGGCCACCGCTTCCACATTCTGGAAGCCTTCGCCCAGGCCATCGCCGAGACGGTTCTCTCCCGCTATCCGCGCGTGGAGAAGGTGCGGGTGGAGGTACACAAGCCCTCCGCCCCGATCGCCGGCATCTTCGGCGACGCCGGCGTCGAGATCACCCGCACGCGGTAGCCCTAGGGCGAACCGCGCTAACGCCGCTCCTCCGCCCGCACCGCCACCGAGGCGACCGCGCGCGGCGGCAGCGGCGCGAGGCTGCGTCCGCCCCTCTCGTAATTGCGGGCGAAGACCGCGAAGCGGTCGCGCCACGGCGCCTCGACCAGGCGGTAGCTCAGCGCCGCCAGCGCCACCACGAGGCCGGTAAAGACGGTCAGCACGGCGAGCGCGGTGCCCGGCCCGCCGAGGTCATAGAGCTGCTTCTCATAGCCGAGCACCGCGATCGGCTGGCGCATGGCGATGCCGGCGACGTCGCCATAGAGCCAGATGCCGTAGCCGAGCACGATCAGCAGCGGCATGTGGATGAGATAGATCGAATAGGACCAGCGCCCCAGCGCGGCGAGCGGCGCCGTGCGCATCAGCGCCGACAGCGTGCCCTTCTCACGGGCGAAGACGAGGATGGCGGCGGCGAAGACCAGCGGCGCCGCCACGCTCCAGGGATGCACCTGGTCCGGCCCCGTGCCGGCGGCGACGATGAACAGGCCGATGGCGACCACGGAAGCCGCCTCCCACAGCCCGGCGGCCGGCAGCCGCCGGTCGCGCCAGCGCCGATGCGCGTGCCAGGCGACGACGCCCGCGAAGAAGCCGGCGATGCAGCGCAGGAAGCCGAAATCCGCCGTCACGTTCATGTAGGTCGGCGCCACCGCCAGCACCGCCCCCATCGCCGCCAGCGACAGCAGCGCCGCCACCATCGGCAGGCGGCGCGCGCCCGCCAGCAGCAGCACGGCCGCGAACAGCGTGTAGGTGTAGAACTCCGCGCCGATGCTCCAGGCCGGGCCGTTCCACGCCACGCCGTAGAAGCCCATGGAGTTGAACAGCGCCGCGTTGAGCAGCAGCGCGCGCATCGAGTAGTTGCCGGTGCCGGCCTCGATCATGAGTTGCTCGGGATGCCGGCCGCCGAGATTGATCGCCATCACTGCCAGCATCAGCGCGAACAGCACGGTCAGGTGCAGCGGCCAGAGCCGCCCGACCCGTCGCAAAAGGAAGCCGCCAGCCTGCCGCGCATCGCCGATACGGCTGCGATAGGCATGGCAGACGACGAAGCCGGACAATACGAAAAAGAAGTCGACAAACAGATAGGAATTGGCAACCAGCGTAGAATGCAGAACGTCAACCCGGACAACGTAGATGTAGTGATAGATCACTACCATGATGGCGCATAGACCCCTCCACGAATCGAGCGCGCCGAACCTCTCGGAGCTCACGTTCTCCTGCATGCCGAGCCATCCTGTCGTTTGTTAATCCCAAGCTTTCCCGGAACGACTAACGAATCTCTGCCGAAGCGGTTCCCCGATTGTCACGACAACTCTGACCATTCCGGGGCAGCCCCCGTCAGCGGGGGCTTTCGGTTCGGCGCGCGAAGGCCTAACTCTTGAAGGACCAGATGGCGCTACGCCCAAGAACCGGAGCCTTCCAATGCCGCGCGATGCCGTGCCCCAGCCCGTCCGCCTCAGCGATTACCGGCCGCCGGACTGGCTCGTGGACACGGTGCATCTCGATGTGCGCCTGCACCCCACCGCCACCCGCATCCTCGCCCGGCTCGCGCTGCGGCCGAATCCGGAGGGGCGCGAGGGCTCGCCCATCGTGCTGGACGGCGACGAGTTGTCGCTGAAGTCCATCGCGCTCGACGGCACGCCGCTTGCCGGCAGCGCCTATGTCACCACCGCCGGCACGCTGACCGTCCTCGCCCCGCCGCAGCGCGCGCTGACGCTGGAGATCGAGACGGTCGTCGACCCCTCGGCCAACACCAAGCTGATGGGCCTCTACCGCTCCAGCGGCGCCTATTGCACGCAGTGCGAGGCGGAAGGCTTCCGCCGCATCACCTATTTTCCCGACCGGCCGGACGTGCTCGCCGTCTACACCACCCGCATCGAGGCCGAGCGCGAGGAAGCGCCCGTGCTGCTCGCCAACGGCAATCCGGTCGAGAGCGGCGCCGTCGAGGGCACCAGCCGCCATTATGCGATCTGGCACGATCCCTGGCCGAAGCCGAGCTATCTGTTCGCCCTCGTCGGCGGGCGGCTCGACCGCATCACCGACCATTTCGTCACCGCCACCGGCAAGAAGGTCGAACTCGGCATCTATGTCGAGCCGGGCAAGACCGAGCGCGCCGGCTACGCCATGGACGCGCTGAAGCGCTCCATGCGCTGGGACGAGGAGGTGTTCGGCTGCGAGTACGACCTCGACGTGTTCAACATCGTCGCCGTGGCCGACTTCAACATGGGCGCGATGGAGAACAAGGGCCTCAACATCTTCAACGACAAATACGTGCTCGCCAGCCCCGAGACCGCGACCGACGCCGACTACGCCAATATCGAGGGCATTATCGCCCACGAATATTTCCACAACTGGACCGGCAACCGCATCACCTGCCGCGACTGGTTCCAGCTCTGCCTAAAGGAAGGGCTCACCGTCTTCCGCGACCAGGAATTCTCCTCCGACCAGCGCTCGCGCCCGGTGAAGCGCATCTCCGACGTGCGCCTGCTCAAGGGGCACCAGTTCCCCGAGGACGCCGGCCCGCTGGCGCATCCGGTGCGCCCCTCGACCTATCGCGAGATCAATAACTTCTACACGGCGACCGTCTACGAGAAGGGCGCCGAGGTCGTGCGCATGCTGAAGACCCTGCTGGGCGAGGAAGGCTTCCGCGCCGGCATGGATCTCTACTTCGATCGCCACGACGGCGACGCCGCGACGGTGGAGGACTTCCTCGCCTGCTTCGCCGACGCCAACGGGATCGATCTCACCCAGTTCGCGCTGTGGTACGCCCAGTCGGGCACGCCGCACCTCGCCGTCAGCGGCCATTGGGACGCGCAGGCACGCACCTATCGGCTCGATGTCGTCCAGACCCTGCCGCCTACGCCCGGCCAGCCTGAAAAGCAGCCTATGGTGATCCCGCTCGCGCTCGGGCTCGTCGGGCCGGACGGCAACGACCTGCCGATGCGCCTCGACGACGGCACCAATGCCGAACGCGGCGTGCTGCTGGTCACCCGGCCCCGGCAGAGCTTCGTCTTCCGCGATGTGGCCGAGCGCCCGGTGGCCTCGCTCAACCGGGGCTTCTCCGCGCCGGTGAAGCTGACCAGCGACCTCACCACGCAGGACCTCGTCTTCCTCGCCCGCCACGACGCCGATCCGTTCAACCGCTTCGATGCCGCCCAGACCATCGCCCTCGCCCATCTGGTCGAGGCGACGGCGGCGCGGCGGGCCGGGCGCGACCTGCCGTCCCCCGCCGCCCTCGTCGAGGCGCTCGGCGCGACGCTGTCCGACGCCACGCTCGATCCCGCCTTCATCGCCCAGGCGCTCTCCGTGCCATCGGAAAGCGATGTCGCGCGGGAGATCGCCGACGATGTCGACCCCGACGCCATCCACGACGTCCGCCAGGCGCTGCGGCGCGCCCTGAGCGCGGCCCTGAGGCCGGCGCTGGAGGGCGCCTATGACCGGCATGCCCCGACCGGCGCCTATGCGCCCGACGCCGCTTCCGCCGGCCGGCGGGCCTTGCGCAACGCCTGCCTCGACCTGCTCGCGGCGGGAGGCACGGCGCCTGGCCTCGCGCGGGCGCTCGCTCATTTCCGCGACGCGGACAACATGACCGATCGCTTCCTCGCCCTGTCGGTGCTCGCCCACAACGCGCCCGACGCGCGGGAGGAGGCGCTGGCGGCGTTCTACGAGCGCTTCCGCGACGATCCGCTGGTGGTCGACAAATGGCTGGCCCTGCAGGCGCAGATCGCCGAGCCGGGGACGCTGGAACGGGTACGGGGGCTCACCGGCCATCCGGCCTTCTCGTGGGGCAACCCCAACCGCGTGCGCTCGCTCGTCGGCTCCTTCGCCGGCGCCAACCAGACGCAGTTCAACCGGGCGGACGGCGCGGGGCACGATTTCGTCGCCGACGCGGTGCTGGAACTCGACGGACGCAACCCGCAGGTGGCGGCGCGCCTGCTCGCCGCCTTCAAGAGCTGGCGCTCGCTGGAACCGGGACGCCGCGCCTCGGCCGAGCGCGCCCTGCGCCGCGTCGCCGCCAAGCCGGGCCTCTCGCCGGATGTCGTCGACATCGTCTCGCGCTCG
Source organism: Ancylobacter moscoviensis (assembly GCF_007559435.1). GTDB lineage: Bacteria > Pseudomonadota > Alphaproteobacteria > Rhizobiales > Xanthobacteraceae > Ancylobacter > Ancylobacter moscoviensis. The sequence continues at coordinate 340,624 of NZ_VMBP01000003.1, forward strand.
CTGGAACCGGCCTGACACCGGCCGAGCGCCGCTCCGGCCCGCATCCGCCGCATTGGACAACTGTATAGTTATCCGGTTTCCGGGCATTCCGGGCGGTGCGGATCGGCGCTAGACTGCGTCGCGGCGGAGGGAAAGCCGGTCGATGAGCAGTGACGCACTCCCGTCGAATGACGCGGCCCGGGTGCAATCGGAAGCGGCTCTCGCGGAGGCGCCGGTTGCGCTGTGCGTCGTGAGCGACGACCTGCGGCTGCTCGCCGTCAACATGCAGATGGCCGCCCTGCTCGGCCGGCCGGCTCAGGAGATCGTCGGGCATCCCGTCGACGACTTCCTGCCGGGGTCCTCGGCCCTCGTGCGCCGCTGGTTCGAGCGGGTAGCCGCCGGCCGCGCGGTTTCCGAGCAGGAATGGTCCGATCCGGCGAGCGGGCGCACCTATCTCGCCTCCGCGCGCGCCGTGCCGGACGTCGAGGGCAAGTCCGCCAGCCTGTCGATCGCGCTGACCGACATCACCCGCCGCCGTCTGCTGCGCGCCGGCCTCGCCCAACGCGAGCGGCGCATCGGCGTGGCGCTCGAAAGCGCCGGGCAATGGGTGTGGGAGCTCGACATCCGCTCCGGCGTGGTACGGCGCTCGCCGCGCTGGAAGATGGCGCTGGGCTTCGGCCCGGACGATACGCCCGAGGAGAACGAGCGCACCCCCTGGAGCATCATCCATCCCGACGACCGGCCGATGGTGGTGCAGCGCTACGAGCAGGTGCTCTCCGGCAGCAGCGACATCTTCGAGGCGGTCTACCGCGTGCCCGACAAGTTCGGCCGCTGGCGCTGGATCCTCGGGCGCGGGCGCATCGTCGAGCGCGACGCAGAGGGCAGGCCGCTGCGCCTGCTCGCCACCAGCGTCGACATCACCCGGCAGAAGCAGATCGAGGAGGAGCTGGCCGCCACGGTGCGCCAGCGCGAGCGGCTGGAACGCGAGCTGATCGAGGCCAACCGCCGCCTCACCGAACTCTCCGAGATGGACCCGCTCACCGAGCTGCCCAACCGGCGGAAGTTCGACAAGGTGCTGGCGCACGAGATCAAGCGCTCGGGGCGGCACAAGCCCTCGCTCGCGCTGATGATGATCGATGTCGACGACTTCAAGACCTACAACGATCTCTACGGCCACATCGAGGGCGACGAGTGCCTGCGCCGCATCGCCGAGGCGCTGCGCGGCTGCGCGCGCCGGGCCGGCGACCTCGTCACCCGCTATGGCGGGGAGGAGTTCGCCGCCATCCTCGCCGACACCGACGAGAACGACGCCATCGCCGTGGCCACGCACATGCTGCGGGCGGTGCGGGCGCTGCGCCTGCCCCATGCCGGCACCCCGCAGGGCATCGTGACGGTGAGCATCGGCATCACCCTGTACGACGCGAACACGCCGCCCCTGCCCAGCCCCGGCCTCATCGCCGGCGCCGACCGCGCGCTCTACGCCGCCAAGCAGGCGGGACGAAACCGCATTCTCGTGCTGGGCGCGGACGGCTCCATGAGCCCCGTGCCGGTCGCGGACGGGGTTCCGCCCGCCCCGGACGGGACGGCCGCGCCGGGCTCAACGGCCCGGCGCTGAACCTCAGTATTCCACCACGCCGTCCAGCGCGTAGTGCTTGATCGTCTTGCGGTTGGCGATCAGCTCGTCGACCGTCGGCTTGCCGGTCATGGCGCGTTCGAGCGCGATCTTCATCGCCTCGTAATTGGTGCGGTAGAGGTCGGCCTTGTCGAGGTTCGGATCCTCGGCGCAGCGCGGGTCGAGCCACACCATCACGATCATGCACAGCTCGTCGGCCTGGTCCTTCGGCAGGATGCCCTCGGCCAGCGCGTCGACGATGGCGTCGCCGATCGCGCCCTGCACCACGCCGCCCAGCAGGTCGACATATTCCAGCGTATGGATGGTCGCCTTGGTGGTCATCATGGTGGCCGGACGCACCATCTGGTTCAGGTCGCGCACCACGAACATGCGGGTGTGGCCCTGGACCTGGCCCATCATCGAGGCGAAGGCATGCCCGGCCGGCCCACGGACCGAGCCGATCAGAACCTCCGGCATGGCGTCGGTGAACTGCCCGTCGGCGGCGAGCACGGTCGCCTCGCCGGTGCGGAACCAGATGTCGCTCATGTGGTCGTCTCTCCCTTCTGGCACCCGAAATCGGGCGTCAGCGCATAACATCGGGCGCCGCGCGGCGTCCATGCGACGCGGTTGTCGCCTTCCGCCGCGGCCGCTGTCGGCTTCCGCCACGTATCGCAGCACCGCGGGACCACCCGGAGGTTGCCGAATCGTTAACTTGACTCCCGAGGACTCTGGACAGGGAGGGGCCGATTCGATTCAAATCAGGGTGATTCGGAGAGATGCGGCACATCGCTCCTATCAAGATGGGAACGGGTATTGGGACTTCGGGGGAGGCCGGCGATGGCTCGCGCCAACGCTGCAGGCGCGTCCGTGCGCGTACAAGCCATGCGAGGGCTTGCACGCTCGGTGGCGCGACCTGCGTATCAGCGGCTGGTCGACGCAGAGCCCTTCATGCGCAAGGCTGTGCCGGCGCTCATCATTGCCTTCATCGCCTCCATCGCCATCGCCGCCGTGGTGCAGATCCGCGCCTACCGCGCCGATGCCATCGCCAACGCGAAGGACGAGCTGGCGCTGTTCGCCGCCGCCATCGCCAGCGAGACCGGCCGCCACGACCCGGCCGCCATGGGGCCGGACACCCTGCTCAAATCCAGCCTGCCGCCCCGCGCCACCGAGGATGGCCGCCGCTACGGTCTAGTCGACGCCGGCGGCAAGGTGCTCGCCGCGCATGACGACGCCGCGACGGCGCCGGCGGAGCTCAGCGAACTTCTCGCCAACACGCAGGCGCTGACCATCTTCGCCGAGAATGCCGGCGTCCTCGACGTCGCCATGCCGGACGGCTCGCCGGCGCTCGCCACGGTGCGCAACCTGCCCCGCGCACCGATGCAGCTCGTCGTGGTGCAGCCGCTCGCCGGCGCGCTGGCCACCTGGCAGTCCGACACCATCCTCACCGTCACCCTGCTCTCGACCACCGGCGCGGTGCTGCTCATCCTCGGCTTCGCCTTCCACTGGCAGGCGAGCCGCGCCCGCGAGGCCGACGGCATCTACGAGACGGTGCGCGCGCGCATCGACACCGCCCTCTCCCGCGGGCGCTGCGGCCTGTGGGACTGGGACATGGGCCGCGGGCGCATGTTCTGGTCGGAATCGATGTTCGAGATCATCGGCCACGAGCCGCGCGACGAGCTGGTCTCCTTCGGCGAGGTGGCGAGCCTCGTCCATCCCGACGACACCAACCTCTACGACATCGCCAAGGAAATCGCCGACAAGCCCGGCCGGACCATCGACCGGGTGTTCCGCATGAAGCATGCCGACGGTCACTGGATCTGGCTGCGCGCCCGCGCCGAGGTGGTGCCGCAGGAAAATGGCGAGCCGCCCCATCTCGTCGGCATCGCCGTGGATGTCACCGAGGAGCGCCGCCTCGCCGAGCGCACCGCCACCGCCGACATGCGCCTGCGCGACGCCATCGAGAGCATTTCCGAATCCTTCGTGCTGTGGGACAGCGCGAACCGGCTGGTGATGTGCAACTCGAAGTTCCAGTCGCTGCACGGGATCGGCGACGCCAATGTCATCCCCGGCACCGAGTTCGACGCCGTCGCCTCCCTCGCCCGCCAGCCCGTCGTGCGCATTCCGCTGCGCCCCGAGGACAGGCCGGAGGAAGGCGCCCGCGCCTTCGAGGCCCAGCTCGAGGGCGGCCGCTGGCTCAAGGTCGCCGAGCGCCGCACCAAGGATGGCGGCTACGTCTCGGTCGGCACCGACATCACCGCGCTCAAGCGTCACGAAGAGCGGCTGATGGAGAGCGAGAAGCGCCTCATGGCCCTCGTCGCGGACCTGCGCAAATCGCAGCAGACGCTGGAGATGCAGGCCCTCCAGCTCGCCGAGCTCGCCCAGAACTACGCCGACGAGAAGACCAAGGCCGAGGACGCCAACCGCGCCAAGTCCGAATTCCTCGCCAATATGAGCCACGAGCTGCGCACGCCGCTCAACGCCATCATCGGCTTCTCCGAGCTGATGGAGAGCGGCCTGTTCGGCCCGCTCGGCAGCGACAAGTACAACGAATACTGCCGCGACATCCGCGATTCCGGCCGCTACCTGCTCGACGTCATCAACGACATCCTCGACATGTCGCGCATCGAAGCGGGCCGCGTGCAGCTCAACCTGCAGCCGGTCGCGCTCGACGAAGTGATCGCCGACGCGATCCGCGTCATGTCGGTGCGCGCCGACGAGAAGCACCTCACCATCAGCGCCGATTCCGACGAGGCCGTCACCATCGAGGCGGACAAGCGGGCGCTGAAGCAGATCGCCCTCAACCTGCTCTCCAACGCCATCAAGTTCACGCCGGAGAAGGGCCGCGTCACCGTGCGCACCCGCCGCTCCGCCCGCGCCGCCCTGCTGGTCATCGAGGACAGCGGCATCGGCATCCCCAGGAGCGCGCTCGCCAAGATCGGCAAGCCGTTCGAGCAGGTGGAAAGCCAGTTCACCAAGACCCACAAGGGATCGGGCCTCGGCCTCGCCATCGCCAAGTCGCTGGTCGAGCTGCATGGCGGCACGATGCGCATCCGCTCCTCGGAAGGCGTCGGCACCACGATCGTCATCCGCCTGCCGCTCAACGGACGGCCGGCGCTGCAATATCGCAGTGGCCGCAGCGTTCCCGCCGAATAAGATCGCCGCATGAGCGCCAGTGAGGAATCGTCGGTCGACTGCGTGGTCGCCGGGGCCGGGGTGATCGGCCTCGCCGTCGCCCGCGCGCTGGCCTTGCGCGGGCGCGAGGTACTGGTGCTGGAGGCGACCGGGCTCGTCGGTTCGGACACCTCCGCGCGCAACAGCGAGGTCATCCACGCCGGCATCTACTATGCCCCCGGCACGCTGAAGGCCCGGCTCTGCGTCGCCGGGCGGGACGCGCTCTATGCCTATTGCGCCGAGCGCGGCATCCCGCACCGGCGCTGCGGCAAGCTCATCGTCGCCGCCAGCGCCGCGGAAACCGACCGGCTCGCCGCCATCGATGCCCATGCCCGCGCCTGCGGCGTCACCGATCTCGAACCGCTCACCGGGGCGCAGGCACGGGCGCTGGAGCCGGCGCTTTCCGCCGAGGCGGCCCTGCTCTCGCCCTCCACCGGCATCGTCGACAGCCACGCGCTGATGCTCGCCTATCGCGGCGATCTGGAAGATGCGGGCGGCATGATCGCCTTCAACGCGCCGGTGCTGCGCGGCGAGGTGACGGCGGACGGCATCGTGCTGGAGGTCGGCGGGGCCGAGCCGATGCGGCTCACGTGTTCCATCTTCGTCAACGCCGCCGGCCACGGCGCGGTGCCGCTCGCCCGCGCCATCGCCGGCATTCCCGCCGAGACGATCCCGCCCGCCTATTTCTGCAAGGGCTCCTATTTCACCCTGTCCGGCAGGGCGCCCTTCTCCCGCCTCGTCTATCCCGTGCCGGAACAGGCCGGGCTCGGCGTTCACCTGACGCTCGACCTCGGCGGGCAGGCCCGCTTCGGGCCGGACACGGAATGGATCGACGCGCCGAATTACGATGTCGATCCGGCGCGCGGGGACACGTTCTATGCCGCCATCCGCCGCTACTGGCCTGCGCTGCCGGACGGCGCGCTGAACCCGGCCTATGCCGGCATCCGGCCGAAGATCGTCCCGGCCGGCGCGCCGGCGGCGGACTTCCGCATCGACGGCCCGGCCGAGCATGGCGTGCCGGGGCTGGTGCAGCTTTTCGGCATCGAGTCCCCCGGCCTCACCGCCAGCCTCGCCATCGCCGATCGGGTGGCGGAGAAGCTCGCCTAGCTCCCTCGTTCCGACGAGGAGGAAGCGCCTTTCAGGCTCGCTTCCGCCGGCGCTGCGGCTCGGTGCTCAGCAGCCGCTCGAAGGCCGCCCGCACCTGCCGCTGCGTGTCGAACAGATGCGCCTCCAGCGTCGAGAAATCAGGCATCGCGCCGGCCCGCGCCAGCAGCCGGCGCAGCGCCGGGCTCGCCTCGCCCGGCACGAAGGGGCCCGTGAGCGCGAGGCGCAGCACCTGAGTCAGGTCGTGCAGCAGGCGGCAGGCATCGGCCAGTACCTGCCCGTCCTGCGCGTCGAGCAGCCCGACACGGCGCGCCGCCTCGATCACCCGCAGCGTCGAGGTGTCGACGATGCGCGGCTCATTCGCCGCGTGGGCGAGGACGAGGTACTGGGCGATGAACTCGATGTCGATCAGCCCGCCGCGCGCATATTTGAGGTCCCAGGGCGCGTCGTCGCCCTTCTCGTCGGCGATGGCGCCGCGCATGTCGACGATATCGGCGGCGAGCCGGCGCGCATCGCGCGGGCGGCGCAGCACCTCGCCGATCGCCGCTTCCACCCGCACGCGGAAGGCCGGAGAGGCCACCACCACGCGGGCCCGCGTCAGCGCCATGTGCTCCCAGGTCCACGCCTCCTCGGCCTGATAGGCCTCGAAGCGCGGCAGGCTGGTCGCCACCGGACCGGCGCGACCCGACGGGCGCAGCCGCAGGTCCACCTCGTAGAGCTGGCCGGCATTGGTGGGCGTGGTCAGCGCGCTGACGAGGCGCTGGGTCAGCCGGGCGAAATACTGCCCGCCATAGAGCGGGCGCGGCCCATCGCTCTCGGGGTGCTCCTCGTCGAAATCGTAGAGCACGATGAGGTCGAGATCCGAGCCCGCCGTCATCTCCCGCCCGCCGAGCTTGCCCATGGCGAGCACCGCCACCTCGGCACCGGCAAGGCGGCCATGGGCCTCGCGAAAGCGCGCGGCGACCGCCTTCTCCAGCGCCCTAATGAGGATGTCGGCCAGCCGTGCGAAGGCTTCCCCCGCCCGCGCCGCCGGCAGGGTGCCGGAGAGGATGCGCACGCCGATCAGCACATGGTGCTCCTGCCGGAAGCGCCGGGCGCGGTCGAGCAGGTCCTCCTCGTCCTCGGCCAGCTCCAGTTCGGCGTCGAGCCGTGCCGCGAGCTCGGGCTCGTCGGGCAGCGTGCCGAAGAAGGCCGGGTCGAGCAGCGCATCGAGCAGCGAGGGCCGGTGCGCCAGCATCTCGCCGAGCCGCGGCGCGGTACCGAGGATCGTCGCCAGCAGGCGCACGAGGTCGGGATTGTGCCGCAGCGCCGGCATCAGGCGCAGCGCGGTCGGCATTTCGCGGAAGAAGCGGTCGGCGGCGTTGAGCCCGGCATCGGGAGCGCCGCCGCGCGCCAGCGCGTCGATCAGCAGCGGCACGATGGCCGCCAGTTCCTCGCGTACGCTCTCGGGCCGCAGCGCCCGCGGCTCGCCGGCCAGCCAGCCGCGCACCGTGGCGCTCGCCGCCTTCGCGTCGGCATAGCCGAGCCCGCTCAGCGTCGCCAGCGTCTCGCGGTCGTCCTTGGCCGGCGGGAACTCCAGCCGCCCCTCCACCACCGCGCGCGGCGGGGCGTCCTCGAACAGCTTGGAATAATGGTCCTGCACGCGGGCAAGCCGCGCCGTCAGCGCCTGCGCGAAGCCCGCGCGGTCCTCATAGCCCATGAACCGCACGAAGCCGGCGAGCGCCTCCTCGTCCTCGGGCAGGGTATGGGTCTGCGCGTCCGCCACCATCTGCAGCCGATGCTCGACACGGCGCAGGAAGTGGTAGGCCTCATCCAGCTCCGCCCGCGCCGTCTCGCCGATCCAGCCGGTCTCCGCCAGCACGGCGAGCGCCTCCAGCGTGCGCGGCGTGCGCAGGCGCGGGTCGCGCCCGCCGGCGATGAGCTGCTGCGTCTGGGCGAAGAACTCGATCTCGCGGATGCCCCCGCGCCCGAGCTTCACATTGTGCCCCTCGACCGCGATCGCCTCATGGCCGCGGAAGGCGTGGATGTCCTGCTTCATCGCATGGACCTCCGCCACCGCGGCATAGTCGAGCGCGCGCCGCCAGACGAACGGGGCGAGCTGGCGCAGGAAGGCGTGGCCGAGCTTGATGTCGCCGGCGATGGGGCGCGCCTTGATATAGGCCGCGCGCTCCCAGGTGGCGCCCTCGCGCTCGTAATAATCGAGCGCCGCGTCCACCGAGAGCGCCGCCGGCGTCGAGGCCGGGTCCGGGCGCAGCCTCAGGTCGACGCGCGCCACATAGCCCTCGCCGGTGCGCTCCTGGATCAGCTTCACCAGGCGCTGGGTCATCCGCACGAAGAAGGGCGCGGCCTCCACGTCCTTGCCCAGCGGCGCGACCTCGGGGTCGTAGAGCACGATCAGGTCGACGTCGCTGGAATAGTTCAGCTCACGCGCCCCGTGCTTGCCCATGGCGAGCACGGTGTAGCCGAGCCCCTCGTCGCCGACCTTCTTCAGCTTGCGCGCGCCCACCGCCTCGCGAGCGAGGAAATCCACCGCCAGCGCGATGGCGAGGTCCGCCGTCGCGGTCAGCTCCGCCGTCACCGTGGCGAGGTCGAACACGTTGCCGATGTCTGCCAGCGCGACGGTCAGCGCCGTCTCCGCCCGCAGGCGGCGCAACGCCGCCATCGCCGCGTCCTCGTCCCTGGTCGCCTCCAGCGCCGCCACAGTGGCGGCGCGGGCGGCGGCGAGCGTGTCGACGGGATCGCCCTCCAGCACCCGCACCAGCCGCGCCGGGTCGACGCGGATCAGGTCGGTCAGGAATGGGGAATGGTCGGCGATGCCGGCCAGCACGGCGCGCGCTTGCGGCTGTGCCGCCAGCAGGGTCTCGATGCGCGTGCGCACCGCCTTCGGCGCGTCGGAAATGGCATCCTTCAGCGCGGCCGGCAGCCCGTCCGGCACTGGAAAGCCGGCGTCGTGTCGCAGGCATGCCACGAGGCTGCGCTCGTCCGCCCCCGGCCGCACCGCCGCTCCCGCCGCCTTTGCCGCTCCCGCCTTGCCCGCCGCTTTGCCCCGCCGCGCCGCCATACGTATCCGCCTCCCTCTGCGGCAACCTTACCCCGATCCGCCGGTGATTGCTCCCGCCGTCACGCCGGCGGCGTCTCATCCGAAAGATCGAGCGGCAGCTCGATAACGATCCGCAGGCCCGGATCGTTGCCTTCCAGCGACAGCGTGCCACCGTGCAGGTGCACCACGGCGGAAACCAGCGACAGGCCGAGCCCGAAGCCGGGACGGGTGCGGCTCGCCTCCAGCCGCACGAAACGCTCCAGCACGCGCGGCCGGTCCGCCTCGGGAATGCCGGGCCCGCGGTCGGCGACGACGAGGCGCGCCCGCTCGCCCTCGCGCGTCGCCGTCAGCGTGATCTCACGCCGCTCGCCGGGCGTGTCGGGCGCGCTGTACTTGATCGCGTTGTCGATCATGTTGGACAGCGCCTGCCCGAACAGCTCGCGCACGCCGTGGATCGGCAGCGGCCCCGGCGCCTCGACCACGAGGTCGAGCCCGGCCTCGTCGGCCACCGGCTCGTAGAGCTCGGCGACGCTTGAAGCGGTATCGGCGAGGTCGAAGCGCACCATGCGCGCGCTGGCCTGCCCGGCCTCGGCGCGGGCGATCATCAGCAGCGCGTCGAAGGTGCGGATCAGCCCGTCGGATTCCTCGATGGTCTGCTCCGTCGCGGCGCGCCACTCCTCGTCGCCGCTCGCCGTGCGCAGCGCGTCCTCGGCGCGGTTGCGCAGGCGTGTCAGGGGCGTCTTGAGATCGTGGGCGATGTTGTCGGAGACCTCCTTCAGCCCGGCCATGAGCGCCGCGATGCGCTCCAGCATGGCATTGACGCTGAGCGCGAGGCGGTCGAACTCGTCGCCCGTCCCGGCGACCGGAAGGCGCCCGGAAAGATCGGCGGCCATGATGCCGTCGGAGATCGCCGTCATCTGGTCGATGCGCTTGAGCACGCGGCGGGTGACGAACAGGCTGCCGGCCACGCCGAGCACCACCAGCAGCACCAGCCCCCACACCGCCGGGCCGATGATGATCTGGCGCAGTTCCTCGCGCTCGACGATGTCGCGGCCGATCAGCAGGCGGAACTCGCCCGGCAGGAAGATGACGTGCACCAGCGCCCGGCTCGGCGGCCCGGCGGCCTCCTCCGAGCGCACATAGTCGATCTCCCGCCAGCCTTCCTTGTCGAGGAAGTTCAGCGGCAGGTTCAGCACGTTGCCGGCAAGCGGCTCGCCCGAAAAGCTGGTCAGCAGCAGCAGCCCGGCATCGGGCGCGCGGGCGCGGCGCGTCACCACCTGCACGAGGCGCGAGATGCCGCCGCGCTCGAACTGCGCCTGCATGAAGCGTGTGTCGTTCTCGATCGCCTCGATCGCCTGCCGCGTGACAAGACGCTGCGTGTGCCAGCCGAGATAGGCGATGACCGAGCCGGCGAAGACCGCGAAGACGAGCAGATAGGCCGCGATCAGCTTGAACGCGGTGGTGCGGATGAGCTTACCGAGCGCCGTCACGGATGATGTATCCCGCGCCGCGCACCGTATGGAGCAGCGGCGGATCGAAGCCCTTGTCGATCTTCGAGCGCAGGCGCGAGACGTGGACGTCGATCACGTTGGTCTGCGGGTCGAAATGGTAGTCCCACACATTCTCCAGCAGCATGGTGCGCGTCACCACCTGCCCGGCATGGCGCATGAGATATTCGAGCAGGCGGAACTCGCGCGGCTGCAGCGGAATCTCCTGCCCGGCGCGGGTGCAGCGATGCGCCAGCCGGTCGAGCTCGAGATCGGCAACGCGATAGGTCGTATCGGTCGCCTGCGGACCGCCGCGCCGCGCCAGCGCCTCGACGCGGGCGAGCAGCTCGGAGAAGGCGTAGGGCTTGGGCAGGTAGTCGTCGCCGCCGGCGCGCAGGCCGGTCACGCGGTCGTCCACCTGGCCGAGGGCGGAAAGGATCAGCGAGGGCGTCTTGTCGCCGCGCCCGCGCAGCTCGGTGATCAGCGACAGGCCGTCGCGGCGCGGCAGCATGCGGTCGATGACCAGCACGTCGTAGCCCCCGTCCAGCGCGAGGGCGAGGCCCTCCTCGCCATCCGACGCGACGTCGACGACATGGCCGGTCTCGCGGAACGCCTTGCGCAGATAGTCGGCGGCGTCACGGTCGTCCTCGACGATGAGCAGGCGCATGGGGGACTCTTCGGCGGACTCGCGGGTGGCCCGCCGGATATCCACGAGGTCGATGACCGGGCCATCGTGACGCGACGGGGAATCGGCGGCGGCGGTGGGATTCGAATTCGTCACCATGTACGTCATTTCGAGCCTCGCGCCTATCGCTCCCATGGTCAGGGAAGCCGTGCCTGCGCCCCTGCGAAAAAGATGACGCGGGAAGCCCTTTCGGACTCCCCGCGCCACCGAACCGGCCGCAGCCCAAGGGGCGACGGAACGAGCCGCAACCGGAACTCTCAGGTCCGCCGGGGATCAGCCGCGCTGATCGCCGAGGGAGATCGCGACGAAGCGGGTGCCCTGCTCGGACTTGACGCGCATCAGGACGGCCTTGCGGTTGTCCTTCTTGGCGGCGGCGAGGCCGTCGCGCACGTCGGCGGGGGTCATCACCGGCTTGCCGCCGACGTCGAGGATGACGTCGCCCGCCTTCAGGCCGCGCTCGGCCGCCGGGCCGTTCGGATCGACCTCGGTGACGACCACGCCGATGTCACCGGCGCCGGCGACACCCTTGGCGGGAGCCAGCGAGAGGCCGAGGCGCGGCACGTCGCGGGCGCCCTGCTCACGCTCCTCGCCGCCCTGGGCCTTGTCGGCCGAGGCAACGTTGGTCGGGAGCTGCTCCAGCGTCACCGGCACGGTGATCGCCTTGCCGTCGCGCAGCACGCTCAGCTTCACCGTGGTGCCGGGCTTCTTGCGGGCGATCTCGCGCGACATCTCGCGGGAGTCCTTGATGGTCGCGCCGTCGATCGCGGTCACGATGTCGCCGGGCTTGAGGCCGGCCTTCTCGCCGGGCGTGCCGGGCTGCACCTGGGCGACCAGCGCGCCTTCCGCCTGCTTGAGGTCCATCGCCTCGGCGACATCGTCGCTCACCGGCTGGATCTGCACGCCGACATAGCCGCGGGCCACCTGGCCGCCTTCCTTCAGCGCCGCGACCACCTCGGAGACGGTCTCGGAGGGAATGGCGAAGGCGATGCCGACATTGCCGCCCGAGGGCGAGACGATGGCGGTGTTCACGCCGATGACCTCGCCGTCGAGGCCGAAGGTCGGGCCGCCGGAATTGCCGCGGTTGATCGGGGCGTCGATCTGGATGAAGTCGTCATACGGGCCCGAGCCGATGTCGCGGCCGCGGGCCGAGACGATGCCGGCGGTCACCGTGCCGCCGAGGCCGAACGGGTTGCCGACCGCCACCACCCAGTCGCCGACGCGCGGCGCCTTCTCGGCGAGCTTCACCCACGGGAAGTCCGACTTGCCGTCGACCTTGATCAGCGCGATGTCGGTGCGCGGATCGGTGCCCACCACCTTGGCGGTGTAGGTCTTGCCGTCGGTCGTAGTCAGGTCGACCTCGGAGGCGCCGTCCACCACGTGGTTGTTGGTCACGGCATAGCCGTCGGCCGAGATGAAGAAGCCGGAACCCTGGCCGACGACGGCGCGGTGACCGGGGCCGCGGCGCGGGCCCATGTCGGGGCCGCCGGGAGAGCCGGGACCGAAGCCGAAGCGGCGCATGAAGCGCTCGATCTGCGGGGGAACGTTCTGGCCGCCGAGGGAGTCCTCGTCGCCATTCGCCGCGACCTGCTCCTCGTCCTTCTTCACCTTCACGCTGACGACGGCGGGGGAAACCTTCTCGACGATGTCGGCGAAGGAGAACGTGCCGGCCGGCTGGTTGGTGGAGAGCTGGGCGAAGGCGGGGGTGACGGTCTCGGGGATCACGAAGGCGCCAACGGCGCCACCGGCGAGCACCAGGGTGAAGACGCCGGCGAGCAGCCGCGAACGGCTCCCGCGCAGGGTGGACGAAGCGGTGCGGGTCTGGTTGAGCGCGTTGCGCGACATGTGTCGTTCCTCGTTCGACAAATCTCACTCCCCTCAGGGAGGCTTGAACGGGAACGTAGAGGGCGTCTCCTTAACGCAGGCTGGCGGCGGCGTTAAACTTTCGTAACGTCGGCCGGAGCATCGCCGGCACTGTGCGTGCCCAGCACGTCGCGCAGCCGCGCCTCCTCCTCGGCGCTGAGCGCGGCGGCGGCCGGCACGGTCGCGGCGCGGCGCCGATAGGCCACCCACAGGCCGAAGCCGCCGATGACGAGCACGGCGAAGGGCGCCCCCCACAGCAGCACGTTGGCCCCATGCCAGGTCGGGCGCATCAGCACGAACTCGCCATAGCGCGCGACGAGATAGTCCAGCACCTCGCGGTCGGTATCGCCGGCCGTGATGCGCTCGCGCACCAGAAGGCGCAGGTCGCGCGCCAGCGGCGCGTCGGAATCGTCGATCGACTGGTTCTGGCAGACCATGCAGCGCAGCTCCTTGGAGAGCTCGCGCGCTCGCGTCTCCTGTACCGGATCGGGCAGGATCTCGTCGGGCTGGACGGCCGCCGCCGGGCGGACGACCAGCGTCAGGGCCAGCAGGGAGAGGGCGATCGCCGCACGCATCCCGCTCACTCCGCCGGCGCCGGAACGACGTTCTCCGGCTTCTTCGCCGACTTGTTCTTCGCGGGCTTGGGCGCCCCAACGCGCAGGCGCCGGTCGGTCAGCGACAGCGCCCCGCCGAGCGCCATGATGACGGCGCCGAGCCAGATCAGCGTCACCAGCGGCTTCCAGTAGGCGCGCACGCCCACCGCGCCGCCCGGCAGCTCGTCACCGAGGCTCACATAGAGCTGGCTGAGGCCGAGGGTGCGGATGCCGGCCTCGGTGGTCGGCATGTTGCGGGCGGTGAACAGGCGCTTGGAGGATTCGATCGTGCCGACGTCCACCCCGCCGCGCCGCACCGAGAACACTCCCGTGAGATCGCGGTAGTTCGGCCCGCTGCGCGGCTCCAGCCGGTCGAGGGTGAGCTCGTAGCCGCCGACATTCAGGCTCTGGCCGACCCGCACGCCGGCGACGCCTTCCGCGTTCCAGCTCGTCTCCGCGATCATGCCGAGCAGGCAGATGCCGACGCCGGCATGGGCGAGCGCCCCGCCGAAGACCGAGCGCGGCAGGCCGCGCAGGCGCGCGAAGGCGGTGGCGAGCGGCACCCGGCCGAAGCCGGCGCGCTCGAAGATCTCCACTCCCGCGCCGATGATCACGAACGCCGCCAGCCCCATGCCGAACGGCGCCAGCACCGGGCCGCCGCCCTGTGCATAGGCGGCGAGCGCCGCCACCACCAGCGCCGCGCCGAAGGCCGCCATCAGCCGCTGCGCCGCCCCGGCGAGATCGCCGCGCTTCCAGGCCAGCAGCGGCCCGAACGGCATGGCGAAGGCGACCGGCAGCATCAGCACGCCCACCGTCAGGTTGAAATAGGGCGGCCCGACCGTGATCTTCGCGCCGTTATAGGCTTCCAGCGCCAGCGGGTAGAGCGTGCCGACGAACACCGCCGCCGCCGCCGCCGTCAACAGCAGGTTGTTCAGCACCAGCGCGCCCTCGCGCGAGACCGGCGCGAAGATGCCGCCCTGGCGCAGCGTCGGCGCGCGCAGCGCGTAGAGCGCCAGCGAGCCGCCGATGAAGAAGATCAGGATGGCGAGGATGAACACGCCGCGCGAGGGATCGGCGGCGAAGACGTGCACCGAGGTCAGGACGCCCGAGCGCACGAGGAAGGTGCCGAGCAGCGACAGCGAGAAGGCGAGGATGGCGAGCAGCACCGTCCACACCTTCAGCGCGTCGCGCTTTTCCATCACCACGGCGGAATGGATCAGCGCCGTGCCGGCGAACCACGGCATCAGCGAGGCGTTCTCGACCGGGTCCCAGAACCACCAGCCGCCCCAGCCGAGCTCGTAATAGGCCCAGTAGGAACCCATGGCGATGCCCAGCGTCAGGAAGGCCCAGGCGGTCAGCGCCCAGGGCCGCACCCAGCGTGCCCAGGCGGCGTCGAGCCGCCCCTCGATGAGCGCCGCCACGGCGAAGGCGAAGGTGATGGAGAAGCCGACATAGCCGAGATAGAGCAGCGGCGGATGGATGGCGAGGCCGATATCCTGCAGGATCGGGTTGAGGTCCTGCCCTTCCGCCGGCGCCGGCACGACGCGGATGAAGGGGTTGGAGGTCAGCAGGATGAACAGCAGGAAGGCCACCGCCACCGAGCCCTGCACGCCCAGCACGTTCGCCTTCAGGCGGGCCGGCAGGTTGCCGCCGAACAGCGCCACCAGCGCCCCGAAGATCGCCAGCACCAGCACCCACAGCAGCATGGAACCCTCATGGTTCCCCCAGGTGCCGGTGATGCGGTAGAGCAGCGGCTTGGCCGAGTGCGAGTTCTCGACGACGTTCAGCACCGAGAAATCGGACTGCACATAGGCCGTGACCAGCGTCGCGAAGGAAAGGCTGACGAAGCCGGCGAAGACCAGCGCCAGCACCGGCCCCACCCGCATCAGCGCCGCGTCGCCGGTGCGCGCGCCCCAGATCGGCAGGGCGGTCTGCAGGATGGCGACGGCGAGCGCCAGCACCAGCGCGTAATGCCCGATCTCCGGGTTCATTGCGCCGTCTCCCCTTCCTTCCAGACACCCTGCTTCTTCAGGGCGTCGGCCACTTCCTTGGGCATGTAGTTCTCGTCGTGCTTGGCGAGAATGCTGTCGGCGCGGAAGCTGCCGTCGGGCACCATCACGCCCTCGGCGATCACGCCCTGTCCCTCGCGGAACAGGTCCGGCAGCAGCCCGACATAGTTCACCGCCACGTCGGCCCCGCCGTCGGTCACGACGAAGCGCACATGGGTGTTGTCGGACTTCACCACGCTGCCGTCCTTCACCAGCCCGCCGAGCCGCAGCCGCGTGCCGGGCGCGGTCCGCTCGGCGGCGATCTCGCTCGGCGAGCGGAAGAACACGATGGTGTCGTTGAGCGCGAACAGCACCACGCCGGCGGCGACGCCGAGCACGCCGAGCGCGCAGGAGATGAGGAGAAGGCGGCGTCCCTTGCGGGTCATGATCAGCTCCCGAGACCGAGTTCGCGCGCCAGCGCATCGATGCGGCCGAGCGCGCCCTCGTCCTTGGCGAAATGGGCGCGGGCCTCGCCGGCGGCGGCCTTGGCCTTCTCCGCCTCGCCCAGCACGTTCCACGCCCGCATCAGGCGCAGCCAGCCCTCGATGTCGTTGCCGTCCTCCGCGAGACGGGTTTCGAGGCGCTCGACCATGCCGCGCACCATCTGGCTGCGCTGCTCGGGCGTCAGGCTCTCGGCGGCCGCGACATCGGCGGCGTTCGGGCCGGGCGCCCCGGCAACGGCTCCCGCCGGCGCGGGGGCGGGGGTGGCACCGACGCGCGCCATGGATTCGCGCACCAGCCCCAGCCACGGCGCATCCGGCGGGGAATCCGCCGCCAGCGCGCCCCAGATCCGGCCCGCCTCGGCGGGCTTGCCGTCCTGCTCGGCGGCGAGGCCGAGGAAATAGCGCGCCTTCGGGTCCTTGGCATCGGCGGCCAGCGCCGCCTGGAAGGCCGCCTTGGCCTCCGCCGTCACCACGCCGCCGGCCTGCGTGGTCAGCGCCTCGCCGAGGCCGGTCTGGCGGGTCGCGTTGGAACCGAGCAGGCGGATGGCGTTCGACCAGGCGCGCGCCGCGTCGTCGAGCCGTCCCAGGCGCGAATAGATCGGCGCGACCACCTCGTAGCCGCGCCCGTCATTCGGGTTGGCCTCGAGATGCGTCTCGACCTTGCGGATGAGGATGGCGATGTCGGTCTGGTCGGGCCGCGCCTCCAGCCGCTGGGCCAGCGGCTGCGGCGGATAGAGCGGGGAGCCGAGGAAAAGATAGAGACCGCCGGCCATGGCCGGCACGCCGATCAGCGCGATGATGGCAGCGGCGCGCCGGCGCGTGTCCGCGCCCTTCGACGCCGCCTTCTGCTGCTCCGCCTCCGCCGAGGCGCGCAGGATGCGACGGGCGACTTCCGTGCGCGCCGCCTCGCCTTCCGCCGCGCCGATCAGCCCGGCCTCGCGGTCGCGCTCGATCTCGGCGAGCTGGTCGCGATAGACGGCAAGGTCGGCCTCGGCGGCGCTGGCCGCCGCCGGCACGCCGGCAGCCACGGAGCGCAAAGGCCAAAGCACCGCCAGAATGGCGGCGCCGGTCATCAGCGAGAAGGCGATCCACAGCAACATTAGTCTTCCTCTAATGCGCTGAGGTAGCCGACCGGAACGCCGTCGCCAATCCGTAACAGCCTCAGTCCGATCGCCGCAGGCTCACAGTCGCGAGAGCGCGACGGGACCTTGCGTCAACCCGCCACAGGTCGGCGGTGCGGGGGTCCGCACCGCGCCCGTGAGAGGCCAAGGCGTCAGCCGTGACCGGAAGCCGGCGTCAGCCCGCGACCGGCGACCACGTGCCGTCCGGGTTGCGGCAGGCGGTGCCGCGCGCCGTCTGCGGCTGGCCGTTGATATAGATGGTGTGGGTGAACTCGCGGCACTTGGGCGAGCCGCCGCGCGCATAGGCCGGGCCGGGGACGATGGTGCCGTAGGCGCCGCTGTCGCCGCGCCAGCTCACCGGCGCGCCGGGGTTGCCGTATTCCAGCGCCTGCATCTCCGCGTCGCGCGCCCGCGCCCGATCCTGCTGGTCCAGCGCGTTGCCGATGCTGCCGCCGATCAGGCCGCCCACGGCGGCGCCGATGGCCGCGCCCGCCACGTTGCGGCCGGCCGCGGCGCCGATCACGCCGCCCGCCAGCGCGCCGAGAGCCGCGCCGCCGACGGTGTTCGGGTTTTCCTGGGCGGTGCTGCACCCGGCAAGGGTGGCTCCGACCAGGCCGACGGCGACGAGTTGGTATGCGCGCATGAAACGAATCCCTCCAGCACAGTCACGGAACTTTGCCGCACCAAGCGTGAGGAATAGGGCGAAAGCGCGGCTCCGTCACCTATATCGGGACACCGCAGGTCGACGCGCAATTGGTCTGCCGACACCGCCTATGGACCGTCATCCCCGGGCTCGGCCCCGGGGATCCACGACTTGCCGGGCGCTCCACGCCGAACCGAAGGCGTGGATGGCCGGGCCAAGCCCGGCCATGACGAGGCGTCAAGCGCCCTGGTCACATTCCGTGTCGCATTCCTACGCCGCCGGCAGCCGCACGACGCAGCGCAGCCCGCCGAGCGGCGAGCGGTCGAGGCCCAGCCGGCCGCCATAGAGCCCCGCCAGCTCGGAGACGATCGACAGCCCGAGCCCCGAGCCGGGCCGGGTCTCGTCGAGCCGCTTGCCGCGCTTGAGCGCCTCGGCCTGCTGCTCCGGCGTCAGCCCCGGCCCGTCATCGTCGATGGTGATCTCGAAATAGTCGCGCTCGCCCGCCGTCCCCGGCACCGGCGCCACGGCGATCTCGACCAGCGAGCGCGCCCATTTGCAGCCATTGTCGACGAGGTTGCCGAGGATCTCCTCCAGATCCTGCCGCTCGCCGCGAAAGCGCACGCCGTCGGCGACCTCCGCCTCCACCTCGATCCCCCGGCCGCGATAGACCTTGGCCAGCGTCCCCGCCAGCTTGCCGACGATCGGCCCGACCTCCTCCACCGTGGTGACCACCGAGGCGCGCGCGGCCATGCGGGCGCGCTCCAGATGGTGCGCCACCTGCCCCGTCATGATCTCCGCCTGCTCGCCCACCTTGGCGGCGAGCGGGTCGCCCTGCGCGGCGGCGCGCGCGGCCTCGTTCTGCAGCACGGAGATCGGCGTCTTCAGCGCATGGGCGAGGTTGCCGACATGGGTACGGGCGCGCTCGACGATCTCGCGGTTGGTCTCGATCAGCGCGTTCACCTCGGCGGCGAGCGGGGCGATCTCGACGGGATAGTCGCCGACGATCCGGTCCGCCTGTCCCGTGCGCACGTCGTGCAGCGCGGCGAGCATGCGCTTTAGCGGGCGCAGGCCGAACAGCACCTGGAAGACGAGGGTGAGCAGGAACGCTCCGCCCAGCACCGCCAGCGTCAGCTCCAGCGCGCGGTCGAAGGCCTGCACCTCCTCCTCGATCTCGCCGGCGTCGGCCGCCACCGCCACCGCGTAGCGCCCGTCCTCGCCGAGATCGACCACGCGCTCGACGATGCGCAGGTTCTGGTCGGCCGGGCCCTTCGCATAGCCCTCGCGCAGGCCCGAGACGTCGGACCGGCCCTCGCGCTCGAACAGCAGCGGCAGCTTGCCCTCCGGCAGGGAGCGCGAGGTCTTCACCTGCGGCGCCGCCCCGTCGGTGCGGGTGATCTGCCAGTACCAGCCGGAGATCGGGAAATTGAACAGCGGGTCGCCGAGCGTCGTCGGCTCCGGCATGCTGCCGGTGGCGGAGTTGGCGACGTCCGCCACGATGGTCTTGAGATAGACGTCGAGCCGCTGGTCGAAGGCGCGCTCCACCGCGTCGCGATAGACCGAATGCAGCGCGAAGCCGGTGATCGTCAGCACGGCGCCGCTGATCACCGTCGCCGAGATGAACAGGCGTAGCGCCAGCGAGCCGGTGCGCATCAGCCGGGCGTTCCCTTTGACGGCGCCTCCTGGCGTGGGCTCTCGGGCGCCGCCAGGAGATAGCCGAGCCCGCGCACGGTCTGGATCACGTCGACGTCGAGCTTCTTGCGCAGCCGCCCGACGAACACCTCGATGGTGTTGGAATCGCGGTCGAAATCCTGGTCGTAG
Organism: Ancylobacter moscoviensis; assembly: GCF_007559435.1. Classification (GTDB taxonomy): domain Bacteria; phylum Pseudomonadota; class Alphaproteobacteria; order Rhizobiales; family Xanthobacteraceae; genus Ancylobacter; species Ancylobacter moscoviensis. The sequence continues at coordinate 360,228 of NZ_VMBP01000003.1, forward strand.
AGATGCTCGACCAGTTCCCCGCGCGAGACCACGCGCCCGGTATGGTGCATCAGATAGGCGAGCAGGCGGTGCTCGTGGGAGGTCAGCTTCACCTGCCGCCCGTCCACCGTCACCCGGCCCGAGCGGGTGTCGAGCATCACCGGCCCGCAGGTCAGTTCGCTCGCCGCGTGGCCGGCGGAGCGGCGCAGCAGGGCGCGGATGCGCGCCAGCACCTCCTCCATGTGGAAGGGCTTGGCGACATAGTCGTCGGCGCCGGCGTCGAAGCCCTGCACCTTGTCGCTCCAGCGGTCGCGCGCGGTGAGGATCAGCACCGGCATCTTGCGCCCCTCGCGGCGCCAGGCTTCCAGCACCGAGAGCCCGTCCATCTTCGGCAGGCCGATGTCGAGCACCACCGCGTCATAGGGCTCGGTCTCGCCGAGATAGTGGCCCTCTTCCCCGTCATAGGCGCGGTCGACGGCGTATCCGGCGTCGTTCAGCGCCTCATACATCTGGCGGTTGAGATCGGGATCGTCCTCGACAACGAGCAGGCGCACGGCAGTTCCTCGACGCATCGCCGCGCGAAGCGGGCGCGGCGCGGGGAGAATGCCACCCAACGGCGCCGCTGTCAGGTCAGGAGGCCGCCGGCGCTCCCCGCCACCCGCACAGCTCGCGCCCCACCGCGTTGTGCGCCTTCACCTGCCGGATGGTCGGACCGGTGTCGGCGCGCGCCCATGAGATCGGCCGGAAGGCGCCGCACGCGCCCCTAGTCGCGGCGGAAGGCGTCGTCGTCGCGCAGCCGGCGCTCGTCAGCATGGCGCCGGTCAGCATCAGTACGCGCGCGCGCCGCCCGCTCGATGGTTTCCAGAACATCGCGTTCCCCTTCCGCCCGGCAGGCCGCGCCGCCCGCCGCCTGTCCTTTGAGATAGCTCCCGGCCATCGCCGCCAGCACGGCGAAGAGCAGCACGGCCGCCCGCCCGAGCGGGCTGGCGAGCAGGCCCAGCAGCGCCGTCACGGCGCCGCCTCGCCCGCCCGCACGCGCCGCAGCGCGCCGGCCAGCGTCAGCGCCACCCCGGCCAGCATCAGCGCCGCGAACAGCCATTTCAGCGTCTCGGCGAAGCCGGCGAGCGGCGCCAGCCGGTCGGCCTGCTCGGCGATCACCGCGCCCAGCGCGCCGCCGCCGCTGATCAGCCCGCCCGCCCCTTCCGGCGTCCGCGAGAGCCGCGTGTCGGCGGGCCGGGCCTTGGCGTCCGCCGGCCCCTGCACGGGCACGGCCGGCTCCGGCCCCGCGCCGCCGCGCGCCATGCTCCGGGCCGCCGCGCGCACCTCGGCGACGCGCGCCGTCCAGCCGGCGCCGAAAGTTGGAAAGGTCCGCAGGCCGCGCAGCATGGCGAGGCGCCGGTCGCACACCGCGTCGACCAGCGCCGCCGGCGCGCGCCCGGCGAGCGCCGCCAGCGTCGCCTCGCCGACCTGCCCGTCGGCGACGACGCCGAGGCCGCGCTGAAGCCATTTCGCCGCCTGCGCCGGCCCGGAATGCACCGCCCCGTCGAAGACGCAGTAGTCGAGCCCCGCCGGCAGGTCGTCGGCGCGCACCGCGTCCCAGTATTGCCGGCGGTAGATCGCCGCCACCTCGCCGGCCGCGATGCGGCGGACCGCCCGCGCCGGCAGCCCCTGCCGCCGGCGCCAGCCGTCATAGACGCGCTGGGTAATGCCCTTCATCGTCGCCCCGCCGGGATCGGCCGGGTGGTCGGCATAGCCGCCCTCATGCGCAAGGACGCGCCGGAGCGCCCCCTCGAAGCTCGCCACGGTCATCGTATTCTCCGGTAATGGAGGAAGGGATCAGCGCAAAAAACGGAACCCGCTGGGGACGAATCGCGTTATTAGCGCCAGCCGTTGCCGCTCGTCCGTTGCAATTTTCGGGAATTTCATGGACGATTTGCGCAACATCCAGCAAAGGGGCGTTGCTCGGTATGGGAAAGTCGGATCAACTCGTCGACGATCTGAGGAGTATCTTCGACGATGCGCGTAAAACCTCAGGCCATGTTCAGGCCGAGGCCCTCCTCGCTACGGCACCCTTCGTCCTGAAGGGCGCCACCCCCGGCCGGCCGCATGAAGTTGCCTTCATGCGCGATCGCCTGACGCATGAGAGCTACCATGCGATCTGCGACGCGGTCGGCCGCGAGATCGACCGCCTCAACAACGAGATCGCCCGGCTCAAGCGGCTGGAAAAGCTCACCGAGGTGGTGGAGAGCGCCCAGCGCCGCATCGTCGCGACGCCGGCCCGCATGACGACGCCTCCGGCCGCTTACCGCACGCCCGGCCCGGCCGAATAGCCGGCCGCCGGTCAGATGCCGAAGACGAAATAGCTCAGCACGAGCCGCACGCGGCCGCCCGTGAAGCTTCCGCCGAGCGCGGTGATACGCAGTGGCGTCGCCGCATAGAAGGCCTGCGGCCCGATCACGCCGATATTGGTCGCGCCGGCGGCAATGCTCAGCAGCCCGCCGAACTTGGATGTCTCCTCGGCAACGCCGACCTCATAGGCCGTCGCTCCGGTCGCGGTCTCCAGGGTGCGGCTGGCCACGGCGAGGCAGATCGCCCGGTTCGGGATGGCGATGCTGCTCTCGACGAAGGCCCCGGCCAGCGCGAGATCTTCCTCGACCACCCGCAGCGTCGCTCGCCCTCCCGAGGCCGAGCCGACCAGTATGTCGCGCCAGCCGCTTCCATCGAACTGGAGCGCGCGCGTGTCGCTGTCCACATAGGCGCGCCAGCCCGCGCGCGGCATCAGGAAGCGCCAGCCGCCACCGTCATGCAGCGCGATCTCGTTGTCATGCCCGGTCCACTCGCCGCCCGCCCCCGGCGCCACGATGTGCCGGTCGCCCGGCTGGGGCGCGGCGGGCGGCACGGTGCGCAGCCGATCGATCACGCCGAGCTGCGCCGCCGCGTCGAGTAGCAGCAGCGCCTCATTGTGCGTCACATGCTTCTGCGCCTGCGCCGCCGCCATCAGCGGCAGCGCGAGATGGGGTGTGGTCTCGGACATGAAGAACTCCGGCCGCGCTCCCCTGCGAGGGAGGCGAGTTGAGAGAGATCAGAATGAGAGGAGTGTCGAAGGCCGCAGGAACCCTCGCCCCCGTCATGGCCGGGCTCGACCCGGCCATCCACGCCTTCCGCTCGGCCGCCGAGCCAGTCATGGATGCCCGGCCGGGCTGGGCATGACGGTAAGGGGGCACGCCTCAAAGCCGCAGCCGCGCCTCCAGCGCCGCGCCCGCTCCGACAGCGGCCGAGAGCTGGGCGATACGCACGTCGAGGAAGCCTTGCGGCGCGCCGAAATCGGCGATCTCCTGCGCCGCCTCATAGGTCAGCGCGGGGGTGCTCACGGTGAAGGCGCGCACCACCGTCGCGCCGTTCAGGATCTCGACGCGGTAGGCCTCGCTCGCCTCACCGAGCGGCACCTCGACCAGATCCCATGAATCGCCGTCCGCCCGCGTGCGGCGGGTCCAGCCCAGCGCGATGCCGGCCGGGATGCGCCGGGCGCGCGCATGCGCCGGGGCAAAGGGAAGCCGCGCCGCCGGCCCGATCGTCGCCGCAAGCTCGCTCACGGCGGCGTCGCCATGGTCGGCATTGGCCCGGCCGATGCGGTAGACGACGGCGCGCCCGAGCATGTCGAGCCCGGTCGCCACCGGCACGAGGTTCGCGTCGACGCGCATCAGCCGCGTGCCCGCCGGCCAGATGGCACCGGCCCGCGCCTCGGTGCCGAGCTGGCCGCGCAGCAGCCCGGTCAGCCGCCAGCGGCGCTCGCCGGTCAGCACCGCCTCGGTGAACTGGATCACCTCCGCCTCCCCGGAAGGGGCGATCAGCGCCAGCGCGTTCGCCCCGCCCAGTACCGCCTCCTCGCTCGCCCCGGCGACCAGCCCGCCGTCGAGCTCGATGTCGAGGCTCGCGCGGCTCCAGCACCAGGGCCGGCCCGGCGCCAGGTCGGCCAGCGTCGCGCCCGTCACCGCCGGGGCCGCGAGGGTGGCGACCGGCTGGAAGCTGCCGCCGTCCACCGCCCGCCACACATTCAGGCCGCCCGGCCAGGGCGCGACGAAGGCGCCCATCCAGGCCAGCACCGCGCCGCCCTCGCCGCCCGGCAGCGCCAGTTGCAGCAGTTGCACCTGCGGCGGCCCGGCGCTCGCCGGCACCTCCATCTGCGCCGGCCGCCCCACCCGCACCGCGAGGTCGAACACGGAAGGGTCGATGCCGCGTGCGCTCACCGCCCGCGCCTCGCGATCCTCGATAGCGGTGATCTCCAGGAGCCGCGCCCGCCCGTCGCGGTCGAGCCGCACGAGGTCGCCCGGCTCCAGCGCGAGGCAGGAGGGCGGCAGCGCGAAGCTGGCGCTATCCCGCCCCGCCCACATGTCCTGCAGCCACATCTCCGCCAGCCCCGCCGCGAGGCCGGGATCGGCCACCATGGCGATGTCGAGCCCGGTCTCCGCTCGCGCGCCACCGGCAAGGCGGCGGGAGGCGGCGGTGGCGCGGCGGTAGTCGGCCGCCCCGTCGATGAAGCCCAGCGTGGCGCTCGCCGGCAGCTCGCCTTCCGCCGCGCGCACCAGTTGCGGCGCCGGTACGCCCTCGCCGGTCACGATCTCCGCGTCGGTCAGCACCGCCCGCACCCGCCCGCCGCGCGGGCGCAGGGCCAGCGCGCCGCCGCGCTCCGTGAGGTCGAAGCCGAAGCCGCGCGCCAGCGGCTCCAGCGCCGCCCGCGCCGTCATCGGCCGGTCGATCACATAGCCGTCGACGACGCCGCGCAGCGCCGAGGTATCCAGGCCCTCGACGCCGAAATCCACCGCCAGCCGCGCCGTCAGCTCCGCCAGAGGGGCGGTGCCGAGCCGGCCGGTCAGCCAGTGCCCGCTCTCCCAGTTCGCCCCGTCCGCCCACACGTCGCGGGCGAGCGGGAACACCGGGAAGGGCCGCGCGTCCCAGGTCCAGGCATAGATCGACGCCGGGTCCACCATCCGCCCGCCCGGCAGGCCCGGCGCCGGCGGGTTGACGGCGAGCGAGCCCGCGAAGCCGGCGAGCGTCGCCTCGAGGTGCCGGCGCTGGATCAGGTCGTCGCGCCGCCCGCTGGAGAAGGGCGGCACGCCGCCCTCGGCGGATTTCGGGTCGGGAAACACGCTCGGCCGGTTGGCGCCCTTGTCCACCGCCGGGCAGCCGATCTCGGTCAGGCGGATCGGCTTGGAGCCCGGCACCCAGGCCGTGGGCGAGGCGAGCCGCACCCCGCCGACGCGCTCGTGATGGGCGTTGCCCCACCACGAGGCGACGTCCTTCTGGCGGTGGATCCACGGCTCGCCATAGGCCCCATCCGTAATGGCCACGCGCGCCTGCGCGGCGCGGGCCGCCTCATCCGCGTAGTACCAGTCGAACGCCTCGCCGGCGTTGAGGTTGCCGCCGAGATAGGCGCGGTCGTAGCCGCTCTCATGGGCCGCCGCGTCGAGATGGGCGTCGCCGTCGCGCCAGTCGGCGAGCGGCGGGTACCAGTCGATGCCGATGAAATCGAGCCCCGGCGCGGCCCAGAGCGGGTCGAGCGGAAACCGCACCTCCGCTCCCCCGTCCCGCACATGCGCGCCGTATTCCGTCCAGTCGGCGGCATAGCCGACCTGCGTGCCCGCGCCGACGATCGCCTTCACTTCCGCCGCCAGCTCCGCGAAGGCGCCCGCCGCCGGATAGATGCCGGGGCCCGAGCGCACGCGCGTCAGCGCCGCCATCTCCGAGCCGATGAGGATCGCCTCCACCCCGCCGGCGATCCCCGCCAGCGTCGCGTAGTGCAGCACCATGCGGCGCAGCGTCCATTCCTCCGGCCCGGAATAGACCACGCGCTGCCCCGCCACCGCGTAGTCCGCCGCGCCGGCGGCGCCGAACAGCGCCGCCACCTGCGCCCCCGCCGCCGCCGTGCCGTCGGGCGAGCCGGGCCGGCCGGGCGCGGGGTGGCAGGTGATGCGCCCGCGCCAGGGATAGGCCGGCTGCGCGCCCGCCCCGCTCCACGGGTCCGGCAGCGCGTTGCCGGCGGGAATGTCCATCATCACGAAGGGATAGAGCGTCACCTTGATCCCGCGCGCCTTCAGCGCGGTGATGGCCATGACGATGCTGTCGTCGGCCGGCGTGCCGCCATAGGCCGGCCGCCCGTCGTGCTGGCTGACCAGATAGGCGGAGGCGCGCGTCTCGCCCGCCACGCTCCATTCCTTGTTCAGGCCGAAGATCTGCGTCGGCTTGTGGCGCCGCTCGACCCCGGGGCGGACCTCGCACGCCCCCGCTCGCAGGTCGGTGCCGAACCAGGAGACCACCAGCGCCACCCGTTCCAGGTTCGGGCAGCTCGCCAGCAGCTGGTCCAGCGCGGCGGAGAAGTCGCTGGGATGGGTCGTCACATGCCGGCTCTCCGGCTGGTAGACGCCCGGCCGGTCGCCCCGCACCACCTCGCGCGGTTCGTAGCCGAACTCGGTCGCGCCGGGGATCATCGTCACCGCCCGGAGCTGGTTCTCCAGCGCCCCCACGGCCCGCTCCACCTCGATGGAGATCTGCGGCAGGCGGTTGCCGAAGCCCACCAGCGGCAGCCGCTCGAACACCACATAGGCGAGCCCGCGATAGGCCGGCGCCCCCGGCGCGCGCGCCTCGATCAGCGGGTCGGGCAGCTGGTCCTCGCCGCCGCGGTGCAGCCGCACGGCGAGCCGCGTGGTGTCGAGCAGCCGCCCGTCCGCCCAGATGCGGCCGATACGCGTCACCGGCCCCTCGCACAGCCCCACCGCGAAGCTGCCGAAATAGCGGTAGGTCGTCGTGGTCACGCCCCCGGCGAGCTCCCCGCCCTTGCCGCCGGCCGATTGCGTCTGGGTCGAGACCACCTCCTCCACCGGCGCCGCCCAGATCACCTGCCCCGACAGTCGCGCCCGGCCATAGAGGCGCGGCATGGCCGCCCCCTCGGTCGAGGTCATGGTGACGAACTCGGTCAGGCGCGGCCCCTCGCTGCGTCGGCCGGGGGTCAGCACCATGGAATCGATGGCCGCCCCGCCGAGCGCGCCGAGCGCCCGCCCGGCCATCGCCCCGAGCGGCCCGAACAGCGCCCCGCCGATGGTTCCGCCCAGCGCGCCGAGAACAAGTGTGGCCATGGAAGCTCCCGATCAAATGGCGGACAAGACGCCGCCGGCTCCCTCTCCCCGCCGGGAGAGGGTTGGGGTGAGGGGCTTCCGCCGCCTCCCCTCACCCGTCGCTGCGCGACGACCTGTCCCCGCCGGCGAGAGATCAAGGAAAGCATCGCTTCCGCCCGCCTGCGGACCGTCCGGGAGGGCGGCAGGAGGATGAACACCGTCATGGCCGGGCCTGTCCCGGCCATCCACGCCTTCCCCGGCCGGAGGCCGCGCATGCCGGCGTGCCCTCACGCCCCCGGAAAGGCGAACGCAAAGGCCAGCCGCCGACGCCACCAGGGCGCGAGGAACACCTCCGCCACCGCCGCCCCGTCATGAGCATGCACCATGCGCTCCCGCGTCACCAGCACCGCCGCGTGCTTGGCGGGAAAGCCCTCGCGCCAGCGGAACAGCAGCACGTCGCCCGGCGCGGCGTCTTCCGGCGCCACCGCGCGCATGTGCCGGCCTGCCGCCTGCGCCATCCGTTCGGCCTTCGTCGCCTCGGCCCAGTCGGGCGCGTAGGGCGGCAGCAGCTGCGGCTCCGGGCCGATCGCCGCCCGCCACACCCCGCGCACCAGGCCCAGGCAATCCGCGCCCTGCCCCTTCAGCGAGGCACGGTGCAGATAGGGCGTACCGATCCAGCCGCGCGCCTCGGCGACGATGCGCGCGCGCAAGGCCTCGCCCTCGCTCGTCTCGCCCCCGCCCATCTCGCGCCCGCCCATGTCACGGCCCATGTCACTGCCCTCCCGGCACGGCGATGCGCAGCACCGCGTCATTGCCCGGCATGTGCGGGAAGCCGCGGAAATTCAGGCTGTTGGCGAAGCGGTCGCGGCAGGTCTCGAAGCGCTTGTCGCAGCCCGCACTCACGGTGAAGGCGTCGCCCGCCGCCATCGGCTCGGGCGGGCGCTGCCACAGCTCCAGCCGCACCCCGCCGGCCGTGCCGTGCGTCTTCACCTCGGTGACGAAGCCCTGATTGGCGCCGGAGGTGAAGGCGAGCCGGCCCTGCGTGAACCAGCCGGCGGCATGGGCTTCCAGCCCGGCCGCCACCACCAGCCCCGGCCCCTCCACCGCCGCCACCGTGCCGGCGCCGGCATAGGCGGGCGAGGCCAGCGCCACCTTGCAGCGCACATCGCCGAGATCGGCGTCGCAGCCCGAGGTGAACAGCCGCCCGCGCACCACGTTGAGCTGGTTCGCCTGTCCGCGCAGCTCGGCGGTGAAGCTCCCGCCCTCGCGCCGCACCTCGCCGAGGCTCGCCCGCCGCAACAGCAGGAAATGCGCCGGGGCCGACCAGTCGGCGAGGATCAGCTCGATCCGCGCTCCGTCATAGCGGCCGGCGTCGAGATCGGCCTCGTCGATCAGCTCGGAGGTCAGCGCCGCCGACATCTCGCCCCCGCCCACCGCGAAGCCGAGCGCGGCCGCGTCCTCGCTGCCGCCCGCGCCGCTGGCGGAGCGAAAGCCCGTGCCATCGACGAACAGGTCCTCGTCATGTTCGGTCAGGCCGATCACGGCCCCGTCGCGGCGGGTGATGCGCCAGCAGCGCGCCAGCGTCGTCACCCCGCCGGCGAGAGACGCGGCAAGCGGCGCGGGAATATCCCTCATCGGCAGTTCCTCATGGTTCGATCCGCCCTTCCCGGCAGGCGTCACCCTTCCGCCCCCGCCCGGTCTCCGTCCTGACCGGCACAGTGCCTTCCTGAGGTACCCGGCCAGCGGCCGGGCCTCGAAGGAGGCTCGCCCCGACGCCACGGTCCCATCCTTCGAGGCCGCCTGCGGCGGCACCTCAGGATGACGGTGCTCCGCCCCTCAGATCCGTATCTCCAGGATCGGGATGCGCGGGATCTCCCCCGCCTCGAAGGCCGTGAGGTTCACCTCCAGAAAATCCGTGTCGAAGCGCACCGGCACGTCGAACAGGAAGCCGGCGGTGACGCTCGCCCCGGCGGGCGGCGCATGGCCGGCAAGGAAGCTCACCGCGCCACTGGTCGGGTCCGCCGTGAAATGCGCGCCGGCCGTGCGCTCGGCTCCATTGACAGCAACCCGCACGGAGCCGGCCACCGGCTTGGCGATGGGCCGCACATAGGGCGCGTGCGCCCCGCCATAGGTCTTGGCCAGCGCGAAGACCATGCGCGCGCCGTCGCCCGTGCCGATGGGCTGGTCGAACGGCGTCGGCGCGGCGCCCGGCGCGGCGGAGGAATGGTCCAGCCGGTCGCGCCAGCGGAAGCCGTGGAGCCGCCCGCGCCGCTCCTCGAAGAAGGCGACCACGCCTGAGAGCTGCGCCAGCGATTTCACCCCATAGCCGGCGTCCCAGCGCCGGCGCGAATGGGCGAGCCGCGTGTTGCGCTCCTCGCGGCCGGTCAGCGTGGTGACGATCTCCGTCGCCCGCTCCGGCCCGCCCGCCGCGCCCAGCGCGATGTCGAGCGGGAACAGCGTCTCGTGAAAACCCGGCATGTCGGCCACCCGCAATTCTGGGAGATGGATCGAAATCTCGAGGCGCGCGAGGAAGGGCGCCATGGCGAAGGCGCCCCGGCGATCGCTCACAGGGCATCCCGGCCCATGCCGGGACTTCCGCATCATGTATCGGTGGCCGCTTCAGCACTGGCTCAGGCCGCCAACAAGAAGGGTGGGAAAAGGTAGCTCAGAGGCTCCTTTCCCCGCGCGCCACCGCGCGGGCCACCAGCCCGGCCAGATAGGCGTCGGAGCGGCGGAAGGCGCTCGGGTCCGGCGTGGCGACGTTCACCGTCACGCTGACGCCGCGCCGCCCGCCACCCGCCGCGACGCCGAGCCGGCCGTCCGGGCCGCGTTGCAGCGGCAGGATCGCCTCGGCCCCGCTCTCGCCCATCAGGCCGAGATTGCCGCCGGCCATCGGGAAATAGGTCGGCGCCGCCACCACCCCGCCCTGCGCGAAAGGCAGCACGCGCCCGCCGGCCAGCGCCCCGCCGCTGGCGAAGCCCAGCGCGCCGCCGATATTTCCCAGCCCGCCGCCCACAAGGCCCTGCAGCAGGCCGGCGAGCCCCTGCTCGAGCGGCTTGAACGCGATGTCCAGCGCCAGCGAGGACAGCCGCGACGCCAGCGAGCGCAGCACGTCGTCCGCCTCGCGCCCCTTCACCGCCGCGCCGATCAGCGCGTCGCCGAGCGAGCGCCCGAACCCCTTCGCCAGCCGCTCCGCCTCGCCGATCTCGCGCCGGAAGGCGCTGGTGTCGGCGTCGATCTCCACCGTCAGCTTATCGTCGGAAAAACCGTCAGCCATGTCGTGCCCGCTGCTGGAGTGATGCCATGATCGCCCGCGCCGCCGGCCCGAACCGGAAGCGTCACCGGCGAGCGGCCGGTGCCAACCGTTAGCGCGAGCGGAACGGCCCATCGCCGCGCGCCGGAACGCCCGTTAAGGACGGACCGGCGCCGTTCTGTCCCGGCGCGGAACCGGGTGCCCCGAGCGCCAGCGCCGCCCTCCCGGGCCGTCGCGCGCCCCGCGTCCGCTCCCTCTCCCCGCCGGGAAGAGGGTTGGGGTGAGGGGTCTTCGACGCTCCGCAGGGATCTCCAACGCGCCGCAAGCGCGCGCCCCTCACCCGCCGCTATGCGGCGTGGCGCGACGCGCCTCTCCCATGGGAGAGGTCGAAGCAACCGCCACCACACGGCGGGCACCCATCCGTTCCCCGATCTGCCCGGCCTACGCCGCCCGGACAAGCGGCGCTTCGCGCCGTGCCGATCCGGGACCCAGGAGAAACTCTTCGGCCGTCTCCCCCGACGCATACAGAATGCCCACGGTCTCGGAGGTGAGGCGCCAGTTTGCGGAAGCCGTCTCCCCGCCGCATGCGTAGACCTCCCCACCTCCACGCGTCCCGCCCGCCGGGGCTCGCTCCCCTCAATCGGGGAACCGCGCCATCAGCGCAGCGAGGCCCGCGCGGTCGAGCGGCGCGTGGGCCGGGCCGGTCTCCCGGCCGATGGCCGCCGCCAGCTCGCGCGGCGTCAGCCGCCAGAAGGCCTCGGAGGACAGCCGCAGGCGGCCGAAGCCGAACGCCATCGCCGCCTCCCACGGAAACGCCCGGACCGCATCCGATCCGCGCTCCCGCGAAGTCCCGTTCAACGCCCCGCCGGCCCGAAAGGGCGGCCGTCCTCCGCCGCCCCTCCCTCGCCGGCGACATCGGTGCCGGCGACATCCGCCGCGCCCGGCGGGGAGACGGCACGCCCCGCCCCTTCCCCCGCCGCGCCGAAGGTGGCGGCGATCAGCTCGCCGACGATCCGCGCGAAGCCGGCCGCGCCGCCCGGCGTGGTCATGCGCGCCACCTCGTCCTCGGTGACGCTCTCGCCCGCCCCGCGCAGGCCGGCCGCCACGATGCGGATGGCGTCGCGCGCCGAGAGCCGCCCGCGGGCGAAGCGCTCGGTCAGCGCCACCAGGTCCTGCGCCCCGAAGGCGTCCTCCAGCTCGGCCAGCGCGCCGAGCGTGAGCACGAGGGTGCACGTCCGCCCGTCGAGCTCGGCGGCGATCTCGCCGCGATGCCGGTTCGCCATCGTCGTCCTCACAGCGCCGCGAAGGTGATCTCGCCCGCGCTCTCCAGCGCGATGTCGAACGTCACCTCGCGGTCGTGTTCGGCGGCGATCTCCAGCGCGGTGATCTGGAACGGCCCCTCGATGGCGCCGAAATCCGGCACCACGATCTGCGCCTGGCGGATCGTCCCGTCGAAGAAGCTCTGGCGGATCAGCGCGTCCGAGGCGGCGTCCTTGAACACCCCCGAGCCCGCCACCGCCGCCCGCTTCACCCCGGCCCCGGCGAGCAGCTCGCGCCAGCGCCCGGCGCTCTCGGCGTGGGTCACGTCGACCGGCTCGGTGTTGAAGGCGATCTGCCGCGAGCGCAGCCCCGCCACGCTCGCATAAGCCGTTCCGTCGTGGATCTTCAGCAGGAGATCCTTGCCCTTCTGCGCCGCCATCGGCTCGATCCTTTCCTTGCAGGGGCTCGCGCCCGTCGGTATTCAGAGACGGTTAACCGCGATGGGGTAGATTGCCTCCCATGCGGTGCCCGGATGCGCCGCGCGGACGCTGACGATCTGGTTCAGCAAACGCCGCCAAGTCGCTTCATCTTCAGATTCAGATTCACGCAGATTCCCGAGTCCCCGGAGTCGCTTGCGGCCAGTTCCTCACACATCGGGAAAACCTCAATCGGTTTCTGTCACCGCGCGAAACCGCAGCAGCGCGCGGTAGCTGCGTCCTCCCGGCTCGCGCCGGATCTCGGCGCTGGAAAAGCGCAGATTCACCAGCCGGTGGCCGGGCAGCTCGAGCGCCGCGTCGTGCAGCGCCTGCTGCACCAGATGGGCGAGCGCGTGCGCCTCCCCGTGCCCGCCCTGGCGCGACCAGACGGCGAGCGTCATCCGGTGCTCCTCCCCGCTCTCGGTGGCGGTGGACCAGTCGGTCACCTGCGCCTCGCCGAGCGTCACATAGGGGAAGTCCGGCGCGCCCGGCGGCACGTCATGCACCCGCCCGCCGCCCAGCGCGGCGGTCAGCGCCGCATCTCCCGCCAGCGCCGCATGGATCGCCCGGCGCAGCGCCACCGCCGCGCCCGCCATTGCCCCGCTCATCGGCGCCCCCTCCCGTTCGGCCGCGCGGCCCGCCGCGCCGCCAGACCGGCCAGCCTGTCGCGCAGCGCTTCCAGTCCCCTCAGGCGGATCGCGAACCTCACGGCGTCTCCTCCCGGCAGTCGCAGACGAGCCGCCGCCCCCGCCCCTCGGGATCGCTCACCGCCTCCACCAGGAAGCGCCGCGCCCCCAGCCGCAGCCGGTCGCCCGGCTGCACCGTCGCCGGCGCCCGCAGGCTCACCCGGTGGCTCAGCACCGCGCCGGGCCGGTCGGCGATCTCCGCCGGAGCGGCGCCCGTTTCGATCGCGCCCCACAGCGCGTCCACGGCGAGGAAGGCGCGCGTCACCCCGCCCATGCCGTCCGCCGTCTCCACCGGCGTCTCGTGCACCAGCCGGTGCCGCAGCGCCCCCGTGCCCGTGCCCATGCCCCCGCCAGGCGCGCTCATAGCCGCGTCACCCGGAAGGGCGCGACCAGCGCGTCGAGCCGGGCGGGAAAGGCCGCCCCCGGCCCCGGCACGTCGCGGTGCTCGTAGAAATGCGCCAGCACCACCCGCACCGCCTCGACCAGCGGCGAGGGCACGTGGTCGGCGCTCGCGCCATGCCCGGCCACGATGTCGATGGCGATGCCCGCCAGCGCCCGCCCCGGCGCCGGCACGCCGCCGCGCGCCACCCGGATCAGCCCGGGCAGCCGCGCCGTGTCGGCGGTGAAGGCGTCGGCCGGCACCGCCACCTCGGCGCCGCCGGCATCCACCACATGGACGGCGAGAATCTCCCGCAGCGGGTTCACCGGCACGGGGATCAGCCCGCTCGCCGGCCAGGCGTCACGCACGATCCGCCAGTTCTGGTCGATCAGCGCCCGCCGCGTCAGCGCCTCCACGGTCGCCCGCGCGGCGGTGATCAGCGAGGCGATCAGCGCATCCTCGGCGTCGTGGTCGACGCGCAGATAGGTCTTGGCCTCGGCGAGCGTGATCGGCTCGGCCGCCGGCCCGGCGAGAAGGATCGCGGGCATGGATGCTCCTGCAATATGTCTGGAAGGCCCGCCCCACACGGCGACGTCATGGCCGGACGTGATCCGGCCATCCACGCGGTGCCGCCTGGACGCGCCTGGCAAAAAGATATGGATGCCCGGGTCAAGCCCGGGCATGACCTCGTTCATGCGGGTGCCGATTGACGTCGCGCCCTGCCGCCGCCACAACGGCGGCGCCCACACCCGGAATCTCCGATGCGCCGCCTCATCCTCTCCGCCCTCGCCGCCTTCGTCTTCACTGTGCCCGCCCACGCCATCGTCGGCGGGCGCCCGGCGGATCCGGCGCTGAAGGCGGAAACGGCGATGATCGTCTCGACGCGCGGCGCCTCCTGCACCGGCGTGGTGCTGGCGCCGAACGCGCTGCTCACCGCCGCCCATTGCGTGCAGCCGGCGGCGGATTACGCGGTGGTGGTGTTCGAGGCCGGCGGCGCGCCGCGGCTGGTCCCCGTCACCCGCATCGCCCTGCACCCGGCCTATGATCCGAATTCCTTCGAGACCCGGCGCCCGACGCCGGACCTCGCCGTGGTCCGCCTCGCCGAAGGGCTGCCGTCGAGCTTCCGCCCGGCCGCGCTCTCCGACCAGCCGGCCCTGCCGGCCCGGCGCACCGCCTTCACCATCGCCGGCTTCGGCGTGACGAAGGACGGCGACGGCAAGTCGGCCGGCACGCTGCGCAGTGTCGATCTGCCCAGCATCGGCACCACCGGCGGCATCATGGTCCGTCTGTCCGACGGCGCGGCCAAGGGCGGCTGCACCGGCGACAGCGGCGGCCCGGTGCTGCTCGACGGCGTGGTCGCCGGCATCATCGGCTGGTCCACGGCGGCCGGCGGCGCGCGTGGCTGCGGCGGCGTCACCGGCGCCACCCTCGTCGGCCCGCAGCGCGCCTGGATCGACGCCACCGCGCGCGGCATGGGCCGCTGAAGCGGCGCCCGCGCGGCGCCGACGCACCCCTCACGAACCGCCCGCGCCGGTCCGGCTCACCGCCTCCCGGTTCCCCGGCCCGTCCCGGGCCGGCCTGTCGAAAACGCCCGGCCGCTCCATCGTGGGGCAAGCCCCCGCTTCCCCGTCCGCACGGCCAATTCATTGCACATGCGCAATGTCGTCAGCGCCATAACACAACTGGCAATGCAGCCGGGCCGAGCCTAGCTTCTCCTCATGAAAACGGCGCGGCCACAACGACCCGCCTCCACTCTTCAGGAGAAGTCACCATGAACAAGATCCTCTTCGCCGCCGTCGCGCTGGCCACCTTCGGTTCCGTCGCCGCTCAGGCGGATGGCGGCCGCGATCCCAGCCTCTACGGCCGTCCGGCCGTGACGCAGATCGTCGAAGGCCGCAACGCCGCGGTCGCCGTCCCCACCGTCTCCGACGCCTACATCAAGGCCTCGGTCGCGCAGGATGCCCGCAGCAATCGCTGATCCCTTCCGACAACCCTTCCCGACAATCCGGCGCCCCCATGAGAGCGAGCGCCGGTCCCCGACAGGAGATTCCATCATGAACAAAATCGTTCTTGCCGCCGTCGCGCTGGCCGCCTTCGGTTCCGTCGCCGCCCAGGCGGATGGCGGCCGCGATCCCAGCCTCTACGGTCGTCCGGCCGTGACGCAGATCGTCGAAGGCCGCAACGCCGCGGTCGCCGTCCCCACCGTCTCCGACGCCTACATCAAGGCCTCGGTCGCGCAGGACGCCCGCAGCAATCGCTGATCCCGCATGACTGACCGTCTTGAATGGGGCGCCCTTTCCGGGCGCCCCTTTTCTTTATGCCGTTCCCCGCACCGGCGTCAGGCCGCGAACTTCAGCAGCTTGATGGCGTCGAAGTCCTGCACGCCGCCGCCCACGCGCTTCGTCGTGTAGAACAGCACATAGGGCTTGGCCGAATAGGGATCGCGCAGCACCCTCACCCCGGCCCGGTCCACCACCAGATAGCCGCGCCGGAAGTCGCCGAAGGCGATGGAAAGGCTGCCCGCGCCGATCTCCGGCACGTCCTCCGCCTCATGGACGGGGAAGCCGAGCAGGCTCGGCTGCGCCCCCGGCGCGGTCGGCGGCGCCCACAGATACTGGCCGTTCTCGTCCTTCAGCTTGCGCACCGCCCCTTGCGTGCGCCGACTCATCACGAAGCTGCCGTTCTGGCGGTAGCCGGCCTTCACCGCATAGACGAGGTCGACCAGCGGATCGGCCGGGCCGGCGGCGGGGAAGTCGCCGGCCGCCCCGGTGGCGATGAAGCCGAGCTTGCCCCATTCCCAGGCGTTCTCCGCCACCGTGTCATAGGCGAGGAAGCCCTTCGGCCGGGCGATCCCGTCGCCGGTCACGAAGGCGGTGCCCTCCTGGCTCGCGAAGGCCGCCTCCACCTCGATGGCGAGCCATTCGTCGATGTTCACCGCCGAATCGTCGAGCAGCGTCTGCGTCGCCGCCGGCATGGCGTAGAGTTCCATGGCCGGGAAGGCGATCTCGTCCAGCACCGGGCTCGCGGTCTGCGCCCGCGCCGCCGTTTCCGCCACCCAGCCGACCGCCGGGCCGGAGGTCATGAACGGCTTCTTGTAGGTGCCGGCGGAGATGGTGCGCACATCGGCGATAGCGCGGATCGGCGAGAGCGCGGTCAGGCGCTTGCCGATCTCGCGCTCGGTCTCGTGCGGCACGGTATAGCCGCCGTCCGCGCCGATGCCGGCGGAGAGCGCCTTGGCCTCCAGCCGCTTGAGCCCGGCCGCCTCGCCGGTGCGCACATAGGCGTCGAACGCCGCCTTGTGCTCGCGGGCGGCCAGATCGCTCACAAAGCCGGTCGCGAGATCGCCGCCGCCCAGCGCCGGGCGGCGGGCCTTGAGCGTCAGCTCGTCGATCAGCGCCTTCTGCGTGTCGAGGGCGGCGTTGATGCGCTCCACCTTGTCGGCGGTCACCGCGTCGACGCCGCGCCGCTCCAGCTCGCCGAGCCGCTGGTCGTTGGCGTCCTTGAACGCCTCGAAGGCGCCCATGAACTCCTCGAACGCCGCCGCGACCTCCGGGCCGGCGACGGACTTCACTTCAGGGGCGGAATGGCTGAAATCCATGTTGCTCATGTCCATGTTCGATATGACGAAAGAGCACCGTCATCCCCGGGCCTGGCCCGGGGATCCACGCCTTCATCGGCAAGGTCATGGATGCCCGGAACAAGTCCGGGCATGACGGTCCGAAAAGGCCGCTAGGCCATCGCCGGCCGCAGCCCGGGAAGGGCGCGCAGGCGCCGGGCGCCGCGGCGGATGGCAGCGGCGAGCGGGGCGTGCTTCACGCCGGCGATGCGGGCGTCCGGCTGCATGGGAAAGGTCACCACCGACACCTCCCACAGATCGATGCGCGAGAGCCGCCGCACCCGCGTGCGCGGGTCGGTGCGCCCCTCCACCGCGCGGAAGCCGATGGAAAGCCCGTCGATCGCCCCCGCCCGCATCAGCGCCAGCACGTCGCGGGCGCGGGCGACGTCCAGCGTCAGCCGGCCGCGCACATGCAGCCCCACGCCGTCCTCGCGCAGCGACAGCCAGGTGCCGATCGGCTCGGCCGGATCATGCTGGAACAGCATGCGCACCCCCGGCGCGCCGCGCTCGGCGAGCGAGCGGGAGAAGGCGCCGGGCAGGATCAGGTCGCGGCCGAGATCGACCCGGCCGAACAGCGCCGCATAGCCCTCGAAACTGCCGTCCGGCTCGATCCGCGCCAGCGCGCCGGGCTGCGCCTTGGTCTGGATCGGCGCAGCGGGATGGGTCCACCCGTTCATGCGCCCTCCCCGTCGCCGCGCGGGCGGCGGGTGGCGGCAGCGCGCTCCAGCCGGCTGAGCGTGTGGCCGAACCGGCGAAACACCTGCGGCGCGTCGCCGGCCCGGCTCGACACCGGCAGGCGGCCGCGCACCCCATGGAAACCGCCGGGCAGTAAGGCCCGGATGCGGGGCGTGGATGTCATTCCTCGTCTCCGAAATCGCCGAACAGGGCGTTGAAGCGCGCGATCTCGCGCACGAAGTCGTCGAAGCGCCGCACCGCGCGGCCAAGCTCGCGCAGCGCCAGCGCCGCCAGCGCCGAGGCGCCCAGCGCCCACATCAGCAGCGCGAGATGGGCGAGGTCCGCCTTGGCCGCGAATGCCTCGATGAGGGTGTTCATGGATCGCCTCCACACAGATCGCCGTCATCCCTGGGCCTGACCCGGGGATCCACGCCTTCATCGGCCGAGGCGTGGATGCCCGGATCACGTCCGGGCATGACGTCGTGTGTTTCCTAGTCCCGCGTCCCGTAGCCGACCGCCTGGCGCTTCTCCTCGTCGGTGAGGAAGTCCGCCTCGCTCACCCGGCGCCACAGCGCCTCGCGCTCGAAGCTCAGCGCCGCGATGGCGTCGAGGTCCGGCTCCAGCGCCAGCCGCGCCTCGCCGAAGGCGGGGGCCAGCCAGCCGGCCAGCTCCTGCCCCAGCCGGCGCGCCAGCGGCAGCACGGTCTGGCGCCAGAGCACCCGGCTCGCCTCGGCGTAATTGGCATAGGTGGCGTCGCCGGGAATGCCGATCAGCATCGGCGGCACGCCGAAGGCGAGCGCGATCTCCCGCGCCGCCGCGTTGCGCGCCTCGAGGAAATCCATGTCCTTGGGCGAGAGCGAGAGCGGGCGCCAGTCCAGCCCGCCCTCCAGCAGCAGCGGCCGCCCGGCATTGGCGCTGCCGGAGAAATTCTGCTCCAGCTCCTCCTTCAGCCGGTCGAACTGCTCGTCGGAGAGGTTGCCCGCCCCGCCATAGACCAGCGCTCCGGAAGGCCGCGCCGCGTTGTCGATCAGCGCCTTGTTCCAGGCGCCGGCGGCGTTGTGGAGGTCGAGCGCCACCTGCGCCGCCTCCAGCGGCGGGGCGCCGTAATGGTCGTCGAGCGGGTGGAACAGCGCGATGTGCAGGATCGGCGCAACGGGCGCCCCACCCCCACCTTCCGGCGCGAAGCGCACGCTGCGCCCGCCCGCCGTGTATTCATAGGCCTGCGCCCACCCGTCCGCGCCGGGCACCACCCGCATGCGGTCGGGGCGCAGCACGTGCAGCTCGCGCAGCTCGCCGCCCAGCGCCACCGCCTCGACATAGGCGTTGCCGGCGATCATCAGATGCGCCGCCAGCGCCTCCATCAGCCCGGTGCCGGAAAGGCGCGGGTTGGGGCGCGCCAGCAGTTCGGCGAGCGGATGCGCCTCGCTCTCCCGTCCGCCCTCCATCAGGGTGAAGCGCACCTCGCCCGCCGCCTGCGCGACGAGCCGCACGCAGCGATGCGCCACGGCGTTGCGCAGATAGCCCTCGCGCGCCAGCCCGGCATAGTCGCGCGGCGTCCATTGCGGCCGGTGTCCGGCGAGCAGCGCCACCAGCGCCTGGGTGCGCGAGGCCTTGGCCTCCGGCGGCGCCGCCGGCCGGCGCAGGAAAGGAAAGAGCTTCATGGGGGCTCCTGATGTATCGAAACGGATCGCCGCTTCCGTAGGGATCGGCGTCATCCCCGGGCCTGGCCCGGGGATCCACGACGTGCCTTTGCCTGGGCGATAGAGCTTGCCCTTGCCCGGGCGACGGAGAGGGCGTGGATGGCCGGGCCAGGCCCGGCCATGACAGCCGCTTGCTTCAGCCCACACCCGCCGCCGTGGGGGGCAGCAGAGTTTTGCGCTGGATCCCGGATCGGCGCTTCGGCTTCGCCTCCGCTGGTCCGGGACACGGTTCCGCTCTCCGTTTCCCGGACCAGCTGCGCGCAGCGCGGCGCCGAGCCGGGATCCAGGAAAACCCTTCGGCCGACCTAAACCCGCCGCACCCGCGGCGCGGCCTCCCGCGGCCCCAGCGCCAGCGCCGTCACCGCCCAGACCAGCGCGTCCAGCCGGTCGGGCGAGCGCCCGTTCGACAGGCCCTCGGGGCCGAAATCGCACATCTCGTCCTCCAGCGCCGGAAAGGCGCCGGCATGGCGCACCCGGCCCTGCTCGTAGAGCGCGGCCACCGGCTCGGCGCGCAGCCATTTGCCGCGCGTCGCCCGCACCTCGCTCACCGGCACGGCGGGGTCGATCCCGGCGAGGATGGTCTTCACCATCTCCCCGCCCTGGTTCACCTCCACCACCACCCGGTCGGCCTCCAGCCGGTGGAACAGCCCCACCGCCCGGCCGCCCCAGCCGATGGGCGTCAGCCCCTGCGCACTCTCGTCGCCGAGCACGTGCACCATGCCGTCGCGGTCGATCCCCGCCGCCACGATCCCGCAGGCGTCGGCGTGCTTGCGCGAGGAGGCCGGCGGGTCCACCGCCACCACCACACGCTCCATTTGGCGGACGAGCTCCGGCGCCGCGCCTTCCCGCGCCGCCTCGATCGCCGCGCGGTTCCACAGCGCGTCCGGCCGGTCCTCGATCAGCTCGCCGTCCAGCTCCTGCCGGCCAAGCCGCGTGCCGGCATAGCGGCCGACCACCGTCTCCAGAAAGGTCGGCGCCAGATGCGCCGCGTTGGACGCCGTGCCCATCCGCGTCACCGCCGTGCGCGGATCGGCGATCAGCGCGCGGATCAGCGGGTTCGGGCGCGGCGTCGTGGTCGCCATCTGGCGCGGGCGGCGGCCCAGCCGCAGCCCGAATTGCAGCATGTCGAACGCCGCCTGCGCGTAGCGCCACTTGGCCAGCTCGTCGCACCAGGCGGCATGGAATTGCGGCCCGCGCAGGCTTTCCGGGTCGTCCGCCGAAAAGCCCTGCGCCACCGCCCCGTTCGGCCATTCGAGGCGCCGGCGCGTCGGTTCCCAGCTCGGCCGCTCGTGGCGCGGATGCACGCTGAGCAGGCCGGAGACGCCCTCCACCATCACCTCGCGCAGGTCGGCGAGGCTTTCCGCCACCAGCGCGATGCGCCCGGCCGGCGGCCCGGCCCGGCCGAACACCAGCGCGCGCACCCATTCGGCGCCGGCGCGGGTCTTGCCGGCCCCGCGCCCGCCCAGCACCAGCCAGGTCAGCCAGTCGCCGCCGCCCTGCGCCGCGCGCGGCGGCTGCTGCGCCGGCCGGCCGACCAGCGGCCAGTGGTGCAGCAGCCATTCCGCCGTTCCCGGCGGCAGCGCGGCGATGGCCTCAGGGAGCCTCCCCTGCCGCCAGCACACGTTCAAGAGTTTCGCCAAGCTCGCGTCGGAAGGCGTCGGCGTCACGGCTGGCGTCATTCTCGTCCCCGTCCGGCCCGTTGGTCTCCAGCGCCGACAATTCGCGCAGCGAGCGCACGAGCACCGCCAGCGTGCGCGCCGCGCGCTCGGTCTCGGCCACGCCGTCGGTCACGCGCTCGCAGCCCGCGCGGGCGATCAGCCGCTCGATGGCGGCGATCTCCGCCTCGATCCGCCGCACCAGCCGGGCGATCAGCTCGCCGCGCGGCAGCTTGTCCCGCCCCGCGACCGGCGTCCCCGCCGTCTCTCCGCCCGAAGCCTCGCCACCGGAAACCTTGCCGCCCGAAACCTCGCCGCCCAAAGCCTCCGGCACGCCGGCGGCCAACGCGGAAAAATCCGGCGCGGCGACGCCCGGCTGAACCGAAGCCGCCTCCGTCAAAGGCCCCGCCGGCACCGGCGTCTGCCCGGCGACGGCCGACGGCACCCGGCCGTCGAGAAGGCGCGAGCGCCATCCCTTGTGCCGGGCATGGCGATAGAGTGTCGTCTTGTGAATGCCGAGCAGCACCGCGATGCTCTCGACCGGCACGTTGGTCTCCTCATAGAGCTGCCGCGCCTCGATGAGCGCCGCCGGCGAGAGGTTCCGTCCACTCGGAGCGATGCGACTACCTGCCGACATGCCACCTCCCCGTATGAGGCTGGAAACAAAAAGCCGGCCCGAAGGCCGGCCCCGGCGCGCCCGTCGGGCAGCGCCGCCAATCCCTATGCCCCGCACCGGAAGGACGCCCGGCCTCTCGACGCATTTGTGGAGCATGACGAAAACCTACCCCGGCAGCGTCACGCTGTCAAGGACTATTTTCCTATCATAGGATTTATTGGCCAAAGCCGGAGCTGCAAGCGCGATATCCCGCCAAAGCCGCCCGTGCGGACGCCCTTCACAAGCAACCTTTCCGCCTCTCGCGGTCGTAGCCGGGCCCATCCCGGCCATCCACGCCTCCGACCCGGCGGAACGTCTGAATGCCCGGCCCAAGGCCGGGCATGACGGTGCACGGGGACGGCTCCCATCCGGTATGGGCGGCGCATCGCCCCATCGGCCGCGCGCCGCCGTGTCCCGGACAAGCGGCACGGCGTGCAGCGCCGATCCGGGACCCAGGAAAGACTCTTCGGCCATGACCCCGCCCCACGCCGCGCATTGCCCCGGCAGGCGCCTTCATATATCCCTTCGGATATACCTTTGAGCACGTCCCCATGCCCCTGCCCCGCCTGATCCCCGCGCTGCCGGTCCTTCTCGCGCTGCTCGCCGTCCCGGCGGCGGCGCGCGATCCGGTGATGCTCGCCGGGCCGGCGCCGGGACAGGAGGTCGCCCTCCCGCTCGACGCGCTGCGCGCCCTGCCGGCCGAGACGCGCGAAGTGTCCTTCCTCTCCTCCAAGGGCGAGGAAAGGGCGCGCTACACCGGCACGCGGCTGTGGGACCTGCTCGCCGGCCACGGCTTCGTCGATCCGGCGAACCATCCGGCGCTGCTGCGCACCCTCGTCGTCGTCACCGCCGGCGACGGCTACACGCTCGTGCTGGCGGCCGCCGACCTCGCGCCGGAGCTGGGCGACACGCCCGTACTCCTCGCCTATGCGCGCGAGGGCGAGGCCCTCGCCGCCGATCGCCTTCCGCGCCTCATCGTGCCGGGCGACCGGCGCGGGGCGCGCAACGTCTTCGACATCGCGCGGATTTCCGTCCGCGTGCTCGATCCCATCCCACAGGAGAAAACGCCATGAAGCTCAGCGCCCGCAACATCGTCCCCGGCACCGTCCTCAAGGTCACCAAGGGCGCCACCACCTCGCATGTGCGCATCGACATCGGCGGCGGTCAGGTCATCACCTCCTCCATCACCAACGAGGCGGTGGACGAGCTCGGCCTGAAGGAGGGCGGCAAGGCCTATGCCGTCATCAAGGCCTCCGACGTCATGATCGCCGTCGACTGAGGGGAGGCCGGCATCGTCCGTCTCAACGAGATCAGGGCCGGCGAGGTCGCCGTCGACCCGCCGGCCGCGCGCGATGCCGGCCTGGTCTTCATCGGCCGCATCCGCACGCCGTGGACCTCGCGGCTGGAGACCCCGCGCCTCGGCCGGCCGGACGGGCCGCTTTGCCATGTCGAGATCTTCGAGCCGTGGCGGCGGGCGCTGGCCGGCATCGAGGCCTATGCGCGGATCGAGGTGCTGTACTGGATGCACCTGTCGCGCCGCGACCTCGTGCTGCAAAGCCCCGCCAATGACGGCGAGCTGCACGGCACGTTCTCGCTGCGCGCGCCGGTGCGGCCCAACCCCATTGGCACCGCCATCGCCCGCCTCATCAGCATCGACGGCGACGGCGTGCTGCTGGTGCGCGGGCTCGACTGCGTCGACGGCACCCCGCTCCTCGACCTGAAGCCCGATCGCGCCCTCTTCACCCCCATCGCCCCCGAGCAGCCCGGCGACCGGCAGGTGGGGGAGTGAGCCCGCCGCTCACTGCCGCTCCAGCGTCCCCATCCCGAAGCCGTTCAGATCCTCGATCGTCACCGCCTCCGCCCGCCCGTCCGGGCCGAGGGCGAAGCTGACGCCGACCGGCATGTCCGGCAGCTCCGGCGTCGGCGTGTAGGTGAAGACGTCGCGGTTGAAATGGGTGAGCGTGAAGCGCGCCTTCCCCTCCGGCCCCAGCCGAAGTTCCAGCCCGTCGTCTGCCACCGCCACCTCGGCCGCGCCGACATAGGCGTTGGCGTAGCGCCCGGCATAGGCGGCGGGCGGCGCCGCCGGCAGCGGGTCCGGGCGCGGCGCGTAGCGCTTCTGCGCCGCCGCCACCGCCGGGCCGAACAACCCCTCATAGCCGGCGTTCCACGGGCCGATCCAGTCCTTCTCCAGCCGGCCGTCGAAGGCGAGATCGAGGAAATTGTCGGCCAGCCCCTCCGGCACGCCGGTCGGGAAGGCGTTGGCCAGCACGACGATGCCGATCTTCGCCTCGGGGTAGATCGTCACCAGCGTGCGCGCGCCGACGCTGAACGCCCCGGCATGGCCCCAGCTCAGCCCGTGCCGGCCGAACTCGACGTTCCAGCCGAGCGCGTAGAAGGAGGCGGCGCCCGTCACCGGGTTGTTGCCGCGCGCCATCACCGGCTGGTGGGTGGCGGCCAGCGCCTCCGGCGCGATCAGCCGCTTGCCGTCGAAAGTGCCGCCGGCGAGCTCCAGCCGCAGCCAGCGTGCGAGGTCGCGCGCGTTCGAGGAGACCCCGCCCGCCGGCGCCTGCGCGTCCGGCTCGCGCTTCAGCTTCGCCGCCCAGTGGCCGATGCCGCCGATATGCAGCGCGGCGCGGTTGTCGCGGGCGATGAAATCGGCGTAGCGCGCGGAGGTCGAGCCCATGCCGAGCGGCCCGAACAGCTTTTCCCGCGCCACCTCCTCCCACGGCTTGCCGGTCGGCGCGGCGGCGGCGAGGACCCCGGCGGTGTAGCCGAAATTCGAATAGGAATAGCCCGCCCGGAAGCTCGACGAGGGCGGCACCAGCCGCAGCCGCTCGAGGATCGTCGCGCGGTCGTAGCCGAGCGCCTCCAGCTCGTTGCCGGCATCGCCCGGCAGCCCCGAGCGGTGGGCGAGCAGGTCGCGCACCGTCACCTGCTGGCTGGGATAGGCGTCGTGGAGCTGGAAGGCCGGGTCGAGCGCGGCGACGGTGTCGTCCCAGTCCGCCACGCCCTCGCTCACCAGCGCCGCGACGATGGTGGCGGAGATCGGCTTGGAGAAGGAGGCGAGCTGGAACACCGTGTCCGCGTCCACCGCGCCGGACTTGCCCGCCTCGCGCAGGCCGTAGCCCTTGAGGAACACCACCTCGTCCTCGTGGACGATGGCGATGGAGAGCCCCGGCACCTGTCCATCCGCGACCGCCCTGGCGGCCATGGCGTCGAGCTGCGGCAGCGCCGCCTGGATCCGCTCGCGGGAGACGCCCTGCGCCGCGGCGGGCACGGCCAGCAGCGCGAGGCCGGTCAGGGTGGACGCCAGGCTGGCGGCAAGCAAGGCGGGCGCGCGACGGGCACGCGCAGAGCCGCCGGAGCGAAGGCGCGCCGATGTCGGTCGGGGCTGGCTGGGCATTCGGGTCTCCCCCATGGCAAGGCGGCGGACATAGTGACCGAGCGCCCCGGCTTCTCAAGGGAAAACCGCTATCGGGAAAAGCGCTGTGCGGACAAGCGCCGGCAGGCCAATCCGCTCCCCCGAAACGCAAATCCCGGAGACGGCCTGCCAGCCGCTCCGGGATCGATCTGCGGGAAGGGATGCCGGCCAGCCGGCGCCCCCGTCATGCGCTCGTGGCGCCCGTCGTCACGCGCTCTTGGCGAGCGCCGTCAGGCGGATTTCCTTCAGCAGCACGTCGACGCCGCCGGTCACGAAGCTCTGCGTCTTCTCGTCGGCGAACGCGCCGTCCTTGATCTTGTCGCCGACATTGGGAATGGCGAGGTGGGGATAGGTCACCACCCGCGCGCCGGCCGCGCTCAGCGATTCGCGCACCTGCGCCTGCGCGCGGATGCCGCCGGTCGAGCCCGGCGAGGAGGTGATCACCAGCGCCGGCTTGCCGAGCAGCGCGCCCTTGGCATAGGGGCGCGAGCCCCAGTCGATGGCGTTCTTCAGCGCGCCCGAGGGGCCGTAATTATATTCCGGCGAGGCGAAGATCACGCCGTCCGCCGCCGCGATGGCCGCGCGCAGCGCCGCCGCGCCGGAAGGCTGCGTGGCGCCGTCCTCGTCCTGGTTGTAGAGCGGCACGTCGTTGAGGGTGAGCACGGTCAGCTCGGCCTTGGAAGCGATGGCGACCTTCAGGGCCTCCAGCACGGCGGTGGAAAAGGCGCCGGAACGCAGGCTGCCGGAAATGCCGAGAAGCTTGGGAAGGCCAGACATCGATCAGAAACTCCAATTGCTGCGCCCGGAAACGGGCGGATCACATCGACGGTTACATTCGGGCGGCGCCGCGCGATGCTCAAGCCCGATTCATTGCATTCGCGCACAACGCTTCTTGCATGGCCGGGCATCCGGGCGTGCATGTGCCGCGCACCCCGCGCCGTTCCCCGGCCGGGAAAACCATGTTACCGATCCTGACGTTGCGCTGATCTGTGGAGAGCCGATCCCCTTGATCCTGACCGACCGCGACATTCTCGACGCCATGGCCGAAGGCTCCGTCGCCATCGACCCCGCCCCTCCGGCCGAGTTCTACGCGCCCAATGGCGTGGACCTGCGCCTCGACAGCCGCCTCACCCTGTACCGCGATCCCGCCGAGGGCGAGGATCCGGTCATCGATCCCGCCGGGCCGGGCTACAGCTTCCGCGAAGCCATCACCGGCATGGCCGACGATATCGAGATCGGCGACGGCGGCTTCGTGCTCGATCCCGGCCGGCTGGTGCTGGGCTGGACGCTGGAGCGGGTGGACCTGCGCGCCGGGGCGCGCCTCGCCGCGCGGGTGGAGGGCAAGAGTTCGCTCGCCCGCATCGGCCTCATCGTTCATCTCACCGCGCCGACCATCCATGCCGGCTCCACCGGGCGCATCCAGCTCGAGATCATCAATCTCGGCCCGCGTCCCATCCGCCTGCGCGCCGGCATGAAGGTGTGCCAGCTCATCCTCGAACAGACGCTCGGCGTTCCCCAGCGCGGCTATGGCGGCCAGTTCGCCGGCCAGCGCGCGGCCGGCTGACGCTGCCACGCAAGCGGCGCGAAGGCAGCAGCGCGAAGGCAAACGGCGCGACGGGTGTCCCGCCGCGCCGGTGAGGCGTTGTCTCTCTGGCTGGCCCGAGGCTAGCGCTGGCCGACGCGCGCCTTGCGGGCGGCGTAGCGCTCGTCGCGCTTGGCCTTCCGGGCCGCCTCGTCGGCGACCGCCTGCTCGGCGGCGGCGGCGCGCGCGGCTTCCGCGGCTGCGGCTGCGGCTTCCGCCGCGGCGGCGGCGGCTTCCTTGCGGGCGATCCGGGCGGCCTCGCGGGCTTCCGCCGCGGCCTTGCGCTCGGCGGCACGGGCGATCACGGCGGGGTCGTCCGCGCTGGGCCGTTCGGCGAGGCGGGCAACGAGACGGGCCTTCGCGGTGGCGGAGGCTTGCTGACGGTCTTGGAAGCGATCGAGTATTTTCATCGGCCTTCCCTACTCTCTAAACGGGCCGATGGACAGTCGCTCGCGGCGATCGGCGGCATTTTTCCGCTCCGCGCGCGCTCACGGCGACACGCGCCCGCTCACGGCGACAGAAGCGTGGAGCGGTTGAGCCGGCGCACCGCGAGGTCCACCCGCGCGGCGTCGCGCCGCGTCCGCTCCACCGTGTCGCCGGTGAATTTCAGGTGGTCGTAGATCGCCCTCTCCGCCGCCTCGCGGTCTCCCGCCACCACCGCCTCGCCGATCGCCTTGTGCTGGGTGAGCAGCGCGTCGCGGAACTCCGCCTGCGTGAACAGGCTGGTGCGGTTGAAGAAGATGTCCCGCCGCAGCATCTCCGAGAAGGCGCGCATGACGTGCAGGATGACGAGGTTGTGCGAGGCCGCGTAGACCAGCCGGTGCAGCACGATGTCGGCTTCCGCCTCGCGGTCGGCCTCCTGTGCCTGATGCGCGGCCTCCATCTCGGCGAGGCAGTCGCGGATCGCCTGCCGCTCCGGCTCGGTGGCCCGCACGGCGGCGAGGCCGGCGGCGGTGCGCTCGACCGCGGCGCGATATTCGAAATAGTCCGCCGTCACCTGCTCGTTGGATTGCAGCAGCCCGGCGAGCGGGTCGGTCAGGCCGGAGAGGAACTGCGTGACGCGGGTGCCGTCGCGGCTCGTCGCCAGCAGCCCGCGCCGCTCCAGAATCTCCAGCGCGTCGCGCAGCGAAGGGCGCGAGACCTCCAGCCTTTCGGCGAGGTCGCGCTCGCTGGCCAGCTTCTCGCCGGGGCGCAGAACGCCTTCGAGAATGAGTCTTTCTATATGTTCGGCAATCGCCTCGGCGAGCTTCGGTGTCCGTAGCCTTTCCACGGTCGGCTCCCTCCCCATTGTTTTTCCTATATTATTTTCGGTCGTCCGCTGGCCGCACTACAACCAATGGCTAAGCTGAGAACCAATTGACTCGTCTGGTAAGACGAACTTACCAAACGAGACTTTTTTGTAACCTCCTTCCAGCCTGGGAAGGTTGGCACGGTCGAGGCCGCGCCCAAGCATATTCGCCATAAGCGGAGAGCAACTCCGTTCCCCTGCCCCCGGAGAAACGCCCGTGACCTGGAACCAAGTATACGATCCGTTCGGCAGCTTGGCGCTGTCGACGCTCTTCGCTGCGGTGCCGATTGTCGTCATGCTTGTCGGCCTCGGCTTCCTGCACATGAAGGCGCATGTCGCCGCCTTTGCCGGCCTTGTGGCCGCGTTCGTCATCGCCGTCTTCCTGTTTGGCATGCCGGCGGACAAGGCCGGTCTCGCCGCCGGTTATGGCGCCGCCTACGGCCTGATGCCGATCGGCTGGATCGTTCTCAACATCATTTTCCT
This sequence comes from Ancylobacter moscoviensis, assembly GCF_007559435.1. Taxonomy (GTDB): domain Bacteria; phylum Pseudomonadota; class Alphaproteobacteria; order Rhizobiales; family Xanthobacteraceae; genus Ancylobacter; species Ancylobacter moscoviensis. The sequence goes on from NZ_VMBP01000003.1 coordinate 388,445, forward strand.
GCATCAGCTGACCGAGGCCAACGGGTCCTTCACGACGCTGCAGCGCTCCATCGCCGGCATCACCGGCGACCGCCGCCTGCAGCTGCTGCTGATCGCGTTCTCCTTCGGCGCCTTCTTCGAGGGCGCGGCGGGCTTCGGCACGCCGGTCGCCGTCACCGCGGCGCTGCTCATCGGCCTCGGCTTCTCGCCGCTCGCCGCCTCGGGCCTGTCGCTGATCGCCAACACCGCCCCGGTCGCCTATGGCGCGCTCGGCACCCCGGTCATCGCGCTGGCGGCCGTCACCGGCCTCGACCTGCTCGACCTGTCGGCGATGATCGGCCGCCAGCTGCCGTTCTTCTCGCTGATCGTGCCGTTCTGGCTCATCTGGGCGTTCGCGGGCTGGCGCGGCATGATGGAGATCTGGCCGGCCATCCTGGTCTGCGGCGTCACCTTCGCCCTGCCGCAGTTCCTCGTCTCGAACTTCCACGGCCCGTGGCTGGTGGACGTGGTGGCGGCCATCGTGTCGATGCTGTGCCTCATCGCCTTCCTGCGCGTCTGGCAGCCGAAGAAGATCTGGACCTCGACCGCGCTGAAGGGCCGCACGAACGGCGACGGCTCGGAAGGGCTCACCACCAAGACCGCCACCGACTTCTCGGCCGACCGTCCCACCGCCGGCGCGCTGGTGCGCGCGTGGCTGCCCTGGGCGATCCTGACCGTGTTCGTGTTCGCCTGGGGCATCCCGCAGGTGAAGACCGCGCTCGACGCCATCTTCATCTCGAAGATCCCGTTCGAGGGCCTGCACAACATGGTGTTCAAGGTGCCGCCGGTCGTCGCGACCGCGCACGCCGAGGCCGCCGTGTTCAACTTCAACATCCTGTCGATGACCGGCACCGGCATCTTCCTGTCGGCCATCGTCGGCGGCCTGCTGATGGGCTTCTCGCCGGTGGGTCTGGTGAAGATCTACGGCCGCACGATCTGGAAGGTGCGCTTCTCCCTGGCCACGATCGCCATCATGCTGGCGCTAGGCTTCCTAACCCGGTACTCGGGTCTGGATGCCACGCTGGGGCTGGCGTTTGCGATGACGGGGCCGTTCTACCCGCTGTTCGGCACCATGCTCGGCTGGCTGGGCGTTGCGCTTACGGGTTCGGACACGGCGTCGAACGTGCTGTTCGGCGGCCTGCAGAAGATCACCGCCGAGCAGCTCGGCCTGTCGCCTACGCTGATGGCCGCCGCCAACTCCTCGGGCGGCGTGATGGGCAAGATGATCGACGCGCAGTCGATCGTGGTCGCCTCCACCGCGACCGGCTGGCAGAACTCGGAAGGTACCATCCTGCGGTACGTGTTCTTCCATTCCATCGCGCTCGCGGTGCTGGTCGGACTGCTGGTCACGCTCCAGGCCTATGTCTGGCCGTTCACCAGCCTCGTCATCCACCATTGACGTAAACCGGGGGAGGCGTATCAGCCTCCCCCGAAACACTTCTGCAAGGAGCCCGCACGATGGTCACCGTCACCAACATCCAGGACCTGCGAGCCATCGCCAAGCGGAAGGTGCCGCGCGCCATCTTCCACTATGCCGACCGCGGCTCCTATGACGAGACCACGCTCAGGGCCAACAAGGCCGACCTCGCCGCCATCCCGCTGCGCCAGCGCGTGATGATCGACGTCTCGGAGCGCTCGACCGCGACAACGATGATCGGCGAGAAGGTCTCCCTCCCGCTCGCCATCGCCCCGACCGGCCTCACCGGCCTGTTCCACGGCGACGGTGAAATCCACGGCTGCCGCGCCGCGCACGCCGCGGGTATCCCCTTCACTCTTTCCACCATGTCGATCTGCTCGATCGAGGACGTGGCCGGCGCGGTGAACAAGCCCTTCTGGTTCCAGCTCTATGTGATGAAGGACCGCAAGTTCTCGGAATCGCTGATCGAGCGCGCCAAGGCCGCCAAGTGCTCGGCCCTCGTGCTGACGCTCGACCTGCAGATCCAGGGCCAGCGCCACATGGACCTCAAGAACGGCCTCGCCGTTCCGCCCAAGCTCACCCTCGCCAATGCCATCGACGTCGCCACCAAGCCGGTCTGGGCGGCCAAGGTGCTGATGGGCAAGCGCCATTCCTTCGGCAATCTCGCCGAGCGCGTGCCGGGCGCCGACAGCCTCACCACCCTCTCGCAGTGGATCGCCGGCCAGTTCGACCCCTCCCTGTCGTGGAAGGATGTCGAATGGGTCCGCTCGATCTGGCCGGGCAAGCTCATCCTCAAGGGCGTGCTCGATGTGGAGGACGCGAAGATCGCCGCCTCCACCGGCGCGGACGCCATCGTCGTCTCCAACCATGGCGGCCGCCAGCTCGACGGCGCCGTGTCCTCGATCTCCGCGCTGCCGAAGATCGTCGACGCCATCGGCGGCGGCAAGAGCGAGATCTGGTTCGACGGCGGCGTGCAGTCGGGTCAGGATGTCCTCAAGGCCGTCGCGCTCGGCGCCCGGGGCTGCATGATGGGCAAGGCCTTCCTGTGGTCACTGGCCGCCGGTGGCCAGGCGGGCGTGGCCAAGGGCATCGAGCTCATCCGCAAGGAGCTCGACGTCTCCATGGCGCTCACCGGCGTCAAGGACATCACCCAGGTCGACAAGAGCGTCCTCGCCCTCTGAGAGGACCTGCCCCGAAGAGCGTCTCCCCCCGGCCTTCCGGCTCTGCCGGCGGCCGGGGCGACCGTCGGCGCCTAAGCAGAGCCCCCGATGCGGGCGCTCCGCGATCGCCGCTAGACAGGGCGGCATGACCGATCCCGTCCTGTTCGTCCTCGCCGTCCTGGCGCTGCTGGCCACTCCCGGCCCAACCAACGCGCTGCTGGCCACGGCCGGCGCCGCGGCGGGATTCCGGCGCGCGCTGCCGCTCATTCCGGCAGAGGCGACGGGCTATCTCATCGCCATTTCACTCATCGGCTACCTGCTCGGCCCGGTGGTGGCGGCCTCGCCCGCGCTGGGGCTGACGCTGCGGCTTCTGGTCGGCCTCTATCTGCTGCACGTCGCGTGGAAGCTCTGGCGCGGCGCGGCGAGCCCTGCCGCCGGCGCGGGCATCGTCACGCCCGCCCGGGTCTTTCTGACCACGCTGCTCAATCCCAAGGCCATCGTCTTCGCCCTTGGCATCGTGCCGCTGCAGGCCGAGGCCGGTTGGCTCTATCTCGTGGCCTTTGCAGGCCTCACGGCCGGCGTCGCCCTCGGCTGGATCGGCGTCGGCGCCCTGATGGGACGGGCAGCGGAAGCGGCCGGCCGCACCGGATTGGTGCCGCGGGTCGGGGCCGCGGCTGTCAGCGCCTTTGCGGTTGTGCTTCTGACCGCGCCGCTTCTGCGCTAGATGCCCGGACAGCCGCCCTTCACGCGCGGCTTTTCCATTGCCCGCGGCGAGATGCCGATCCATGCTCGCTCTGCCGGGAGAGATGGAGATCGACATGTCCAAAGAGATGATGACGCGCCGTGACCTTTCGGCGCTCGCGGCGGGTGGCGCCCTCGCCGCAGCCTTCGCGACCCTGCCGGTGCTGCCGGCCTCCGCCTATCAGGGCAATATGGAACGGGCGCTGTCAGCGCTCTATTCCGCCTTGGCCTCCCTGCGCGAGGCGACGCCGAACAAGGGCGGCCACCGCGAGACGGCGATCGACCTGATCCAGCAGGCAATCCAGCAGGTTCAGAACGGCATTGAATATGCCGACGAGCGCGGCGGCGGCGGCCCCACGCCCTGATTGCCCGCTAGCGTCTGACCTTGCGCATCGCCCCACGCGGCAGGCGCACCGGCCAGCGCACCATGTGGTCGAGGTAATCCTCCAGCGGCAGTTCGTCCTCCAGCACCGGGACCCTGCCGCGCACGGAGACGCCCGCCGCATGCACGGTCTCGGCATCGCCCGAGACCAGCGGGTGCCACCAGTAGAGGTCACGCCCCTCGGCAACCAGCCGGTAGCCGCAGGACGGCGGCAGCCAGCTCAGCGAGCGCACAGCCTCGGGCGTCAGGCGCACGCAATCGGGCACCTGCGCCTGCCGGTTGGGATAGTCGCGGCAACGGCAGCCGTCTTCGTCGAGCAATTTGCAGCCGATGTCGGTATAGGCGATGGCGTCGGTGTCCTCGTCCTGCAGCTTGACGAGGCAGCAGCGGCCACAGCCGTCGCATAGGCTCTCCCACTCGGAAGAATTCATCTCTTCCAGAGACTTGGTGCGCCAGAACGGCGCTGCATCGCTATCGGCCGCATCCTCGGCCGTGTCGTAAGCCATAAGGGTCGAGTTTCCGTCGGATAATCAGGAAGCCGGCCCCGCGCTTCACGAACCGGCAATCAAACCTTAGATAGCGTTGCACGTTCGCTCTGGCGAGCCTTCATGCCGCCCTCGTCCGACGGCACGGGCTTCGCTATAAGGGCGCGATGCCATGAACGGAACGTCCGGGCGCCCCGGGAGTACGGGCTTGAACGATACGCCGAACACCGATCCGCCGGACAGCCGGCCGCAGGATACGCAGGAACCGCCCGAACGCGCGCCCGCACCGCGCACCGCCGGCAAGCGGATCCGCAATGCCCTGCTGGCGATCGATTCCTGGATCGACAGCACGATCTATTCGGGCGGCGTGCGGCTGCGCGGAGCGTGGGATGGCTTCGTCGCCTTCACCGAGCGCTTCAACGTGCAGGGACCGGGACGCTGGGCGATCTCGCTCGCTTCCGAGGGCATGACGTGGGGCGCGGTCGGCGCCGTGCTCGTGCTCGCCCTCGCCGTGCCGGCCTTCCACGAGACCTCGGACGACTGGCTCAAGAAGGCGGAGCTCTCCGTCACCTTCCTCGACCGCTACGGCAACACCATCGGCGAGCGCGGCATCCGCCACAACGATACCGTGCCGCTGGAGGAGTTCCCCGATCACCTGATCAAGGCGGTGCTCGCCACCGAGGACCGGCGCTTCTACGAGCATTTCGGCATCGACATCCCCGGCACCTTCCGCGCCGTGCTGTCGAACGCGCGCGCCGGCGGCGTCGTGCAGGGCGGCTCCTCGCTGACCCAGCAGCTCGCCAAGAACCTGTTCCTGTCGAACGAGCGCACGCTGGAGCGCAAGATCAAGGAAGCCTTCCTGGCGCTGTGGCTGGAGTTCCACCTCACCAAGAACCAGATCCTCAAGCTCTATCTCGACCGCGCCTACATGGGCGGCGGCGCCTTCGGCGTGGACGCCGCGGCGCAGTACTATTTCGGCAAGTCCGCCCGCGACGTGAACCTCGCCGAGGCGGCCATGCTGGCCGGCCTGTTCAAGGCCCCGTCGAAGTTCGCCCCGCACGTCAACCTGCCGGCGGCGCGCGGACGCGCCAGCGTCGTACTCGACAATCTCGTCGACGCCGGTTTCATGACGGAGGGCCAGGTCTTCGGCGCCCGCCGCAACCCGGCGACACCCATCGACCGCAAGCAGGACGACCTGCCGGAATACTATCTCGACTACGCCTTCGATCAGGTGAAGCAGATCGTCGACACCCTGCCCAGAGGCTATGCCGAGCGCTCCTTCGTCGTGCGCACGGCGCTCGATCCCAATATCCAGAAGGCCGCAGACACCGCCATCCGCGACAGCCTCAAGCAGTTCGGCAAGGACTACGGCGCCAAGCAGTCGGCCATGGTGGTGATGGAGCCGAACGGCGCGGTGCGCGCCATGGTGGGCGGGCGCGACTATGGCGAGAGCCAGTTCAACCGCGCCACCGACGCGCTGCGCCAGCCCGGCTCCTCGTTCAAGCCGTTCGTCTACACGGCGGCGCTGATGACCGGTAAATACAAGCCCACCACCATCGTGGTCGACGGGCCGATCTGCATCGGCAACTGGTGCCCGCAGAATTACGGCCGCTCCTATGCCGGCTCGATCCAGCTCATCGGCGCCCTCACCCGCTCGCTCAACACGGTGGCGGTGAAGCTCGCCGAGGCGATCGGGCGCGGGCGCATCGTCGACCTCGCCCATGCGATGGGCCTGCGCACGGAACTCAAGATCACCCGCGCCCTGCCGCTCGGCGCGGCGGAGGTGACGGTAGTCGACATGGCGACCGCCTACTCGGTCTTCGCCTCCGGAGGTTATTCGGTCGACCCCCACGCCATCGTCGAGATGCGCACCCCGGCGGGCGATCCGGTGTGGAGCTTTGCGCAGAACGCGCCCAAGCCGAAGCAGATCATCCCGCCCGAGATCATCGCCATGATCAACCCGATGCTGAACAGCGTGGTGGAGAACGGCACCGGCCGGCGCGCCATGATCCCGGGCACCAAGGTCTCCGGCAAGACCGGCACCACCAACGCCTATCGCGATGCCTGGTTCGTCGGCTTCACCGGCAACTATGTGGGGGCGATCTGGTTCGGCAATGACGACTATGCCTCGACGAAGAAGATGACCGGCGGCTCGCTCCCGGCCATGACCTGGCAGAAGGTGATGGCCTTCGCCCATCAGGGCATCGAGCTGAAGCCCACGCCCGGCCTCGGCAACCAGCCCGCGCCGAAGCTCGACGGCGCGGTCGCGCAGGCGGCACCGCTCGAGATCGAGGGCGTGCAGCGTCCCGTCACCCTCACACCCGCTTCCGCCGAACGGCTGATGGGCCTGTCCGCCCGGCTGCGCGAGGCGGCGGGGCAACCGGTTCGCCGTCCGACCGCCGCCGCCGAACCGGTGGCGGTGCCCGGCTCACCCCAGGCCGGAAACAACTGACACTACGCCCACGATTGACCTTCGTGCCGCATGCGCCCATGCATGAGGCGCCCCGCTTCACCGGATTGCTGCCGACCGTGCGTTCCCTGCTGTTCCTTCTGACCTTGGCTATCGGCGCCGCCGTCGGGCTCGGCCTCACCTGGATCACCACGGTGAACGGCTACGGCCCCGGCCTGGTGCGCTCCGGCCCGTGGGAGACCTGGCCGAAGGCCGGTACGGAAACGGCGGATCCCTATGCGCGCGCCGCCCTCGCGCGGGCCGGCGAACTGCCGCTCGAACTGGCGGACGGCATCGCCTTCACCGCCGCCGTCGATGCGAACGGGCGGGCGCTCGACGGGCGCTGCGACATCCGGCTGTCCGGCAGCGTGCCGCAGGCGCGCCTGTGGACGCTCACCGCGACCGACGCCCAGGGCCGGCTGATCGAGAACGCCGCCGATCGTTCGGGCTTCACCAGCACCGAAGTGGTCTGGAACCGCGACGGTACGCTCGACGTGCTGCTCGGGCCGCGGGCGCGGCCGGGCAACTGGCTGCCGACCGGCGCGCGCGACCGCATCGTGCTGACCCTGCGCCTCTACGACACCCCGGTGGGCCTCGCCAACCGCACCAGCGATGCGCCCCAGATGCCCAATCTGGTGACGGAGCGCTGCCCGTGGGACCGCCCGTCATGAGCGCCCTTGTCCCGTCGCCCGCCCACCGCCTCCCCTCGCTTCGCGGGAGCGCCCGCCGATGACCCGCCTCATCCTGCCCATCGTCGCGGGCATCGTGCTCGGCGCCATCGTTCATCTGGTGGCGGTGCTGATGCTGCCCTATCTCGCCGAGCAGGACGCCTATGCGCGCCTTTCCGCCGTCGGCAGCCCCAATATGGTGGCACAGATCGACGATCCCTCCGCGCTCGGCGCGGTGCTGCCGGCGGCCGATCCGGCCTTCATCTCGGCGGTGTGCCTCTACGATCTCGGCGAGGGGCCGTTGAAGGTGCGGGTGCCGACGACCGAGGACTACACCTCGGTGTCGTTCTACACGCGCTACGGCATGCCCTTCTACGCCATCAACGACCGCTCGGCCGGGCGCAGCATCATCGAGCTCGATCTGATGAATGCCAAGCAGCGCGCCGCGCTGCCGGAGGACGAAGAGGTGACGGCGGCTGACCGCCTGATCGTCGAATCGCCCAGCGACGAGGGCATCGTCATCATCCGCGCGCTGGTGCGCGAGCGCGGCGCCCGCGACGAGGTTCGGGCGCGGATGGATGCCGCGACCTGCGGCCCCGCCTCATAGCGGCTCGCGGATCGGGGCACTGACCTTGATGCGAGACTTTTTGGCGGCGGGCACCAGAGGCACCTGTTCCGGCCGCACGAACTGCACGACCTGAAGAATGACGATTTCGCCCGTCATATCGGGCGGCACACGGACGCCGCGGGTTTTCCCCTGCGCCCGACGGATCGGAAACGGCACCACCGCGCCCATCGCGCCCTCCGTTGCTCCGTCAACCGGACCTGATCCCCAGTACGGGTCATTATGGTTAACGGCTTTCTAACGTTCGCCGCCTAGCTTGGTTTCGCGCTTCCCGTCGGAAGTGTCAGATACCATTCGCGAGCGCTCCGCCGTCCATGCCTTCCACCCCCGGCTTCGGCCCATCCGATCCGATCGACCCGGCGCGGCGCGTCCATCCGGACTCGCTCGGGGACACGCGCCCGGACATGCTGCGGCTGCTCGTTCAGGAGTTCCTTCGGCATCCCGTCCAGAACGAGGCGGCCGAGGCGCGATTCGTCACCCTCGCCATACGCCTCATCGAAGCGGTCGAGGTGCCGGTCGCCGCCAAGCACATCCGTGAACTGGCGCCGAATCCGGCGATGCCGCGTGCACTGGCCCTTTATCTCGCGACCGCGCCGCTCTCCCTCGCCGGCCCCGTCCTCCGCCTCTCGCCGGTATTGAGCGAAGCCGATCTCGCCGATCTGGCCGAGCGCGCGGCCCCGGCGCACCTCGCCGCCATCGCGGCGCGCCGCGACGTCTCTCCCGCCCTCGCCCGTCGCATCGCCGAGTTGGTGCACCACCGCCGGGAACAGGGAGAGCGGGAGGATTCACCGGACGGGACGAGCGAGATGGCGGAGGAACCCGCCACCTCCCCATCCCCGGCAGCTGCCGTCGACGACATGGGGCATGCCCCTCCCCCGGTCGCGGTGACGGCGGAACCCACCGAGGTTTCGGCTGCCGCCGACGCCGAAGCCGAAACGGGAACTCCCGGGGCCCACCTGCCCGACCCCGAGAGCGCGCCCGCGCCAGCCATCGATTTCTTCGCCGCCGGCCCAGAGGAGCGTGCCGCCCTCATCGCCCGGCTCGTCACCCTGCCACCGCTGCCGCTTGTCGAGCGCGCCGTCGTTCCCCCGGCCGGCTTCATCGATGCCCTGCTCGACGCGGCCAAGGCGACCGGCACCGGCGAGTTGGCCCGGCTCATCGAACGCACGCTCAGTGTCACGCCAGAGAATGCCGCCCGCATCGTGGCGGACCCCACCGGCCAGGCGATGGCGGTCGCCGCACGGACGCTCGGCCTGTCCTTCGCCATCCTTTCGCGGGTCCTGTTCCGCCTGCATCCGGCCACCGGCCGTTCGGCGGAGGAAATGGCACGCCTTGCCGAGATGTTCGATTCGCTTCCGCTCGCCAGTGCCCAGCATCTGGTGGCGTCCTGGCGTTCCGGCCGGCGCCCGACGCGCGAGCGGCCGGAAGATGCGCCCTCGATGCGCAGCTATGCCGTTCCGCACTCCGCCGCCCAGGCCCCGCCGGAAACCGCCGAGGACCGGCGCCGCAACGGCTAGTCCGTCGCCAGATCGAGGAAGGACCGGCCTTCCCGGTCCTCGATCTCGACGAACCACAGGTCAGAATCGTAACGCATCTCGCGCGCCATCCGCTCTTCCGCGTCGCGTTCCGGGCTGCCCGGCGGCAGCAGCGGCGTGAACAGCCGCTCTCCCGGCTCGGGTTCACGATCGAGCGAGGGCAGGGCTGGCCCGTAGAGCGCGGCGTTGCCGTCGAGCGTCGCCACCTTCACGAAGATCGCACCGGCCTCCTCGGCCCCGCGCCGACGCACGGCGGCGAAGGCGCCCGCGCCATTCGCGCGGCGCACGAGGGCGGAGACCCAGATCGCGCTCTTGAGGCGGCTCGTCATCCTACTGGATGGAAAGGCCCGCGACCGCGTTCAGTTCGCGGATCACGCGGTCGGAAAGCTGCCCGGTCACCGGCAGCCGGCGGTCGCGCTCGAAGCGCTGGATAGCCTCTTCGGTCGTCGTCCCCAGCTTTCCGTCGATGCGGATGGGACCGTAGCCGAGCCGCGCCAGCGCCTTCTGGACATCCATGATGCGCGGCGACACCGGCACCTCGCCGGGCGGAACGAGCCCGGCCGGCGACGCATTCGCCACAGGGGCGGGCGCAGGCAGCGCGGCGGGGGCCGCCGCAACGGCGGCCGGGCGCGGCGCAGGAGGAGCAGGCTTGATCGGCGGCAGCGGCGCCACGGCGAGCGAGGCCGGAGGCGTCTCGGGCTGCGCGGGAGCCGAGGCTGCGGGCGCGGCTTGCGGCGCGCTGGTCGCGGCCTGCGGCGCGGCACCGCCGGAACCATTCACCTGACGGATGTCGGCGGGCGCGGCCGTAGGAGTCGGTGCCGCCGCCTGACGCGGCATGGTGCCCGACCGCCCCTGCTGCAGCCCCAGCGCATTGAACAGGATCGCCGTGCTGGCGGCAGCGGCGAGGACCATCATGAACAGGTCCGAGCGGCGCCAGCCGGCACGAAAGGAAGGAATCGCGACGCGCTCGCTTCCAAGGTCGATTTCGTCCACCAGAAGGTCGCTTGCGTAGGATCGGGGCATGACAACCGTTTCGTGGCAACCGTTTCGGGAGGCATCCGTGCCGTCGCGAGGCACTCTGCCATGCAGGGGTTTAAGCGAACCCTAAAACGGCGACGTCCTTAACAGCCGCTTTCCGCGATCGTCGGAATTTTCGTGATTCCGACACCGGTTGAGCAACCCGGAGCCCTTATTCTGCGGCACCTGAAGAACCATCGAGGCGAGCTTCCGCGAGACGGATCATGTTTTTCCTGTTGCGCATCGGTTTCTGGCTGACCGTCGTCTTCCTGCTGCTGCCCGCAGTGGTAGGCGGGCCGTCGTCGAACGGCACCACGGCAGTCACGGATTCGAAGGTCAGCGCAATGGACGCGCTCTCGGCCGCCACTTCGGCTGTCGCCGACGCGAGCGGCTTCTGCGCGCGCCAGCCCAATGCCTGTGCCATCGGCGCGGGGCTCATCGAGGTCATCGGCGAGCGCGCGGAAGCCGGCGCCCGCTTCGCCCTGAGCTATCTGTCCGAACAGATCATCGAGGAAAAGCGCAAGGCGGCCGCCCGCGCCGCGGGCACGCCCGCCGGCGACACGCTGAACGCCCACGACCTCAGCCCGGGATGGCAGGGTCCGCGCCAGCCGGCCGCGTCCCTGCCGCTCACACCGCCCGCCGTCACCGGCGCATCGCCGGCGGAAGCCCCCGCCGAGCCGGCAGCCGGCGCCGTGCCGCGTCCTCCCCGGCGCCCGGCCTGAGCATCAGCCGCCGCGACGAAAGAGCGGGCGCGCAGCGGCCCCAGCCATTGCGCTCGCCCCCACGGCGCCCCTATATGCGGCTGAAGAGGCGCCGATGACATCAAAGATCGACAGCATCATCGAGGACTTCGAGCTTCTCGATAATTGGGACGACCGCTACCGCTACCTGATCGAGCTCGGCCGTACCCTGCCGCCCTTTCCGGAGGAGCGACGCACCGAGCAGTCGAAGGTGCAGGGTTGCGCCAGCCAGGTCTGGCTGGTGAGCGAGGCCCGGCCGGACAACGATGGCCCGCACCTCGTCTTCCTCGGCGACTCCGACGCCCACATCGTGCGTGGCCTCGTCGCCATCCTTCTGGCGCTTTATTCCGGCCGTCCGGCCCATGACATCGCCGCCACCGATCCGACCTCGGTGTTCGAGCGCATCGGCCTCAAGGAACACCTGACGCCCCAGCGTTCCAACGGCCTGCGCTCCATGGTCGAGCGCATCCGCGCCGAGGCGCGGCGGGTCCTCGCCGACGCGGTTCACTGAGACGCATCACCCGTCACGTCGCCCGCCCTCCAGGCGCGGCTGCGTGTTCGTTCCGGCCCCTGCGCCACTTCCGCCAGCCCGTAGTGGCGGGCCAGCCGACCCAGCGCAAGCGACAGGACGACCTTGGCGGTGCGCGCCGGCCAGCCCCTCTCCCGCTCGATCTGCTCCACCCCCTTGAGAAAGCAGCACACATCCAAGAGAAGGCCGGAGAATTCCGGTCCCGTCGCCTCCAGCGCACGTGACAGGCGCTGACGCGCCGCCAGCATCGCTTCCGACGCATTGAGACCGGGGACGAGCCCCCGCCGGCTGCCACGCGCCACCGCCTCCCAGTCGGCGCCGAGGCGCGGTGTCATTCCCGCGCGGGTAAAATCCACCCGGAGCCGCTCGCCGGCGATGAGCTGCACCGGTGAGACGAAGCTGCGTCCGTCCCGCCCGCGCCGACGCGCGAGCCAGCCGAGCGGGCTTTCCTCAAGGTCCACGGCGACGCGTGTCCGCGCACCGTCGATCTCGATCTCGACATGGTCGATCCGCGGCTCAGACATGCGCGCCTCCCGACATAGGGGCACCCGCCAGCCCGCGCACGCTCTCTTCCAGCGCGGCCACCCAGCGGTCCCAGCCGGCAACCTCGCGACGTTCCTCGATCTTGCGGCAGGCATGGGCGACGGTGGAGCGGTGACGGCCAAAACCGGCCGCGACGCGGGTCATCGGTAGTCCAAGCCCGACATGGGCCAGATACATTCCCAGCGCCCGCGCCGAGGTGCAGCGGCTATCACGCCGGCGCGACCCGATGACGACATCGACCGGCACGCCCACCGCTTCCGCGGCATGCATCGCCGCCACAAGGCAAGGTTCTCTGCGGGGGGCGTCGGTATGGAATGGATGGGTGGAATCGGCCGTTTCGACTTCGCTGCGTGGGAGCATGGGGCTGCCTCCTTGATAGGAATACAAGCCTATAATCCATGCCGCCCGCAATCAAGAACAAAAAGAGAACATTGTACACAGAAGCCACAATCAGAACTGCGCCGTTCAGAAAATAGGAAATTTATCCGCACCCCTCGCCACCTTGCCGATACTGGCGCGCATGGATCAGCGAGGTTGAACATGCACACCCGTCGAGCCCGCCGCATCCGGGCGGTACGAAGCGATGAGCCGGCGGAAGCCATCGCCGCCCGGGCCGCCTCGTTGCGGCCCTTTCTGGGACAATCCGGCGAGGAGCGCGGTATCAATCTGCGCCGAATGCTTCGCCTGGAGCGCCGCGCGGCCCGCTGCGGCGTGGGATATGACGCCCTGCGTCACGCGGCCCTGCGCCGGCTGCTTGCTGAGGCGGAAGGCCCATCACCAGTTGTCGGCGCAACACAGGAGTACGCCGACGTGCGCAACGAAAAAGGCCGCCACCCCAGGTGACGGCCTTCCGTTCTCTTTCATGCCGGCGAACCGGCCGCGCGTCTCAGCTTTGTGTCTCAACCGCGCGCGGAACGCCGACGCTGCTGGCCGAGGCCCATCTCCTTGGCCAGCGCCGAGCGCGCCGCCGCATAGTTGGGCGCGACCATCGGATAGTCGGACGGCAGACCCCACTTCTCGCGGTATTCTTCCGGCGTGAGGTTGTACTGCGTGCGCAGGTGGCGCTTCAGCGACTTGAACTTCTTTCCGTCCTCGAGGCAGACGATGTAGTCCGGCATGACGGACTTCTTGACCGGCACCGCCGGCTTCAGCGGCTCCACGACTGGCTCGGCCTGGCCCTTGTCCACGCGCTGCAGGGCGCCGTGCACATCGCCGATGAGGGCGGTCAGATCATTGGCCGAAACCGCATTGTTGCTCACATATGCCGAGACGATGTCGGCGGCCAGTTCGATATAGCTGTCAGCGTCCTTGGTGTCGCTCATGGCTCGTTCTTCAAATGACATCGATAAACCGTGACGCCACATGTGGGCGCCGTGCCGCATCCGCAGACGTGCAGGGGAATACGTCACGTCGGCGCATCTTCATTCGGCGCCTGGATACAATCTGATAGATAGACTTCGCGCCCGCCGATAACAAGATTTTTCGAACAAATTCCAACACAATTCTGCGTGCTGACCCAGGGGCGCCAGACTGTCCCTGAGCTAGATCAAGCTCAAGTTGGACAAGCTGCCTATTTTCAAGCTGGCTCCGGCCTCTTGCGGGGCAAGGCAAGACTTCGTGAAGGGCACCAACACTTGCCGGAGCGGGAGGGGACGATTATCTCTGCGGAAAACCTCAAGGATTCCGCGATGAACCAGCCCTCCCGCCGACCCAGAGTGGTGAAGACGGACGCGCAGTGGCGTGCCGAACTGACCCCCGAGCAGTACCGCGTGACGCGCGGCCACGGTACCGAATGCGCCTTCAGCGGCCCGCATCTGGCGCAGAAGGAACCCGGTCTCTACAGCTGCGTCTGCTGCGGTGCGCCGCTGTTCCGCTCCAACGCCAAGTTCGAATCGGGCACCGGCTGGCCGAGCTTCTTCCAGCCGGTCGATGCCGAGGCGGTCACCGAATATCACGACCATTCCTACGGCATGCACCGCATCGAGGTGCGCTGCGCCACCTGCGACGCCCATCTCGGCCATGTCTTCCCGGATGGCCCGCGCCCGACGGGGCAACGCTTCTGCATCAACGGCGTCGCCCTCTCCTTCAAGGCCGATGAGCCCGACGCGCCGGGTGCCGCCTCGTGAACACGCGCCCCGCCGTGACGGCCCCCACCCATCCGCCGCTGGTCCGCAGCTTCCATGGCCAGACCCTTGTCGACCCGCACGCCTGGCTTCGCGCCGATAACTGGCGCGAGGTCATGCGCGACCCGTCCGTGCTCGATGCCGACATCCGGGCCTTCCTGGAGGCGGAGAACGCGGCCGCCGATGCCTGGCTCGCCCCGCATGCCGATCTGCGCCGCACCCTCGTCAAGGAGATGCGTGCGCGCATCAAGGAAGACGACGCATCCGTTCCGGCGACGGACGGTCCCTACGCCTATTTCACCCGCTTCCGCGAAGGTGGCCAGCACCCGCTGATCTGCCGGCGGCCGGCAGGCGCCGTCGCGGGCGAAACGATACTGCTCGACGGCGATGCCCTGGCCGAGGGCAAGGCCTATTTCCAGTTCGGCGACGCCCAGCAGTCGCCCGACCACGCGCTGTACGCCTGGACGGCCGACGAGGCCGGGTCGGAGTACTACACGCTGCGCATCCGCGACATCGCCGCCGGCACCGACCTGCCGGACGTGGTCACCGAGACCACCGGAGACGTGCTCTGGAGTGCGGACGGCCGGCACATCTATTACATCCGCCGCGACGCCGAGCACCGGCCGAGCTTCGTCTACCGCCACCTGCTCGGCTCGGACCCGGCCAACGACGTGCTCATCTACGAGGAGCCGGACAAGGGCTTCTTCGTCTCGCTCGGGCGCACGCAGTCCGGCCGCTTCGGCCTCATCTCCTGCGGCGACCACGACACCAGCGAGGTCTGGCTGCTCGACCTGCACGCGCCGCTCGCCCCGCCGGTCCGCGTGGAGCCGCGCGAGCCGGGCCTGCGCTACGGGGTCGAGCACCACCCCTCCCTCGGAGGCGTGGAGAGCCTGATCATCGAGACCAACGCCGACGAGGCCGAGGACTTCAAGATCGTCACCGCCCCGCTTGCCAGCCCCGGGCGCGCCAGCTGGCGCGATCTGGTGCCGCACAAGCCGGGCAGGCTCCTGCTCTCGCAGAGCGCGTTCCGCGATCATCTGGTCCGGCTGGAGCGCGAGGATGGCCTGCCGCGCATCGTGGTGCGCGCACTCAAGGACGGATCGGAGCATGTCGTCGCCTTCGCCGAGGAGGCCTACGCGCTCGGCTTCGACCCCGGTTACGGTTTCGACAAGACCGAGATCCGTTTCACCTATTCCTCGATGACCACCCCTTCCGAGGTGTGGGACTATGACGTCGAGAGCCGCGCCCGCGTGCTGCGCAAGCGCCAGGAAGTGCCCTCCGGGCACGATCCGGCGCGCTACGTCACCCGCCGGCTGATGGCCCCGGCGCCGGACGGTGAACTCATTCCCGTCTCGCTGCTCTTCGCCAGGGAGACGCCGCTCGACGGCACCGCCCCCTGCCTCCTCTATGGCTACGGCGCCTACGGCATCTCCATTCCCGCGAGCTTCTCCACCTCGCGCCTGTCACTAGTGGATCGCGGCTTCGTCTACGCCATCGCCCATATACGCGGCGGCACGGAGAAGGGCTGGCGCTGGTACCGGGAAGGCAAGCTGGCGAAGAAGACCAACAGCTTCACCGACTTCATCGCCGCCGGCGAACATCTGGTGGCCGAGAAGATCGTCGCGCCCGACCGCATCGTCGCCCATGGCGGCTCGGCCGGCGGCATGTTGATGGGTGCCGTCGCGAACATGCGGCCAGAGCTTTTTGCCGGCATCGTCGCGGAAGTGCCTTTCGTCGACGTGCTCAATACCATGCTCGACGACACGCTGCCCCTTACCCCGCCGGAATGGCCGGAATGGGGAAACCCGATCACCGACGCGGAAGCCTTCGCCACCATCCGCGCCTATTCGCCCTACGACAATGTCGCGGCGAAGGACTATCCGGCGATCTTCGCGCTCGCCGGCCTCACCGATCCGCGGGTGACCTATTGGGAGCCGGCGAAATGGGTGACGCGGCTGCGCGAGATGAAGACCGACAGTCGGCCCCTCCTGCTGCGCACGAATATGGAAGCCGGCCATGGAGGCGCCGCCGGGCGCTTCGACCGGCTGGAAGAAACCGCCATGGTCTACGCCTTCGCCCTGGCCATGGCAGGGGCCGCGACAGGGCTTTGAAACGACGAAGGGCGCCGCGAGGCGCCCTTCCTTTTATGTCATCGGCTGGTCGGTTCAGGCGCGATTGGCGCCGCCGGACACATGGTCGCGCAACTCCTGCAGCGAGGCGAAGCGCAGCGTGCCGTCGGGCAGGTCCGCCTCGATCGAGCCGTCCGAATAAAGCTTGTAGGCCATGCCGCCGATGGTGCCGGACTTCAGCACCGTGACGTCGGGCTCCGCCTCCGGCTCCTCCACTTCCGGCTCGCCGGAGAGAAGATCGGCATCGCGCAGGAACGCCGGCGGCTCGGCGGGAGCCTCCTCCGGCGGCCGCGACGGGCGCGGCTCGGGAGGGCGCGGCTCAGAAAGGCGCGTTTCGGGAGCACGGGGTTCAGGAGCGCGGGGGTCGGGCAGACGCGGCTCGGGTACGCGAGGCTCGAAGGTCTCGCCCCCGAGACCCGGCGCCGGGCGCTCGGGCGAGCCCGTGCGAAGGAAGGGCGGCGGCTCGCGGCGCGGAGGCTCGATACGGGAAGATTCGACCCGCGACGGCTCCGGCCGCACGGGCTCCGCGCGAAACGGTTCCGCAGGAGCCGGGCGGGGCGAGGGAAGCGAATCGAAATCAGGCGCCGGCTCGCGCACGAGCGGCGAAGCCTCGGGCTCCAGCTCCACCTCCTCGTCCCGTGCCAGCCCGGCCTCTTCCTGACGCTTGCGGCGGAACCAGGACGGCAGTCCACGCTCCTCCGCCGTCGGCTCTTCGATCAGGGCAGGCTCGTCTTCCGGGAGGGCGGTCGAAACGGCGACGAATTCCTCTTCTTCCACGACACGGGCGGACGCCGCGGAAGCCGCTCCCGGAGCATGGCCGGCGGCGACGTAGCCCGCCGGGCCGTGGCCGGTGTGGAACTCGTCTTCCTCCGGCTCGAAATGCACCGCGCCTTCCAGCTTGTCGGCGATTTCACGCAAGACCCGCAGAATGGAACCGAGGGCAACGAGCAGAAGTCCACCAATAAAAATGGAACTGCCGACCGTCATCATGCGGCCTGCTCCGGCCGTCTCCGAAGAGCCGTAGCCCATCGCTCCCAGGACGAACCCAAGCACGGCAAGCGCCGCCCCGATTCCGATGACTATTGCACCCATCAACAAACTCCACGGGACCGATTCGCAGCCGGTCCTTCATTATGAGACCTTACGTCTAGTGTCGCTTTAACGAAAGCGCCGTGCCTCTCCCCTACGGCCGCCTCTTTTCCACCCCTCCGAAGGCGGGGGAAGAAATCGGGCGCGCGCGATGCTTTTGGTTGTCCGCGGGTCGATACCGACCTATCTAATCAGCGCCGATCTTTCGCGGTGCTCGCGCACCCGTGGAAGCTCCCGCGCCGGGGTTCGGCCGGATTTCATTTCGCGGAGACAGATTCGATGTCCTTCACGCTTCCTGATCTTCCCTATTCCTACGACGCTCTCGCCCCGTACATGTCGCGCGAGACGCTGGAATACCACCACGACAAGCACCACCTGGCCTATGTCAACAACGGCAACAACCTGCTGAAGGGCACGGAGTGGGAAGGCAAGTCGCTGGAGGAGATCGTCAAGGGCTCCTACGGCAAGAACGCCGGCCTCTTCAACAATGCCGGCCAGCACTACAACCACCTGCACTTCTGGAACTGGCTGAAGCCGAATGGCGGCGGCGCCATCCCGGGTGAGCTCGAGAAGAAGATCGTCGAGGACCTCGGCTCGGTCGAGAAGTTCAAGGAAGACTTCGTCCAGGCCGGCGTCACCCAGTTCGGCTCCGGCTGGGCGTGGCTCGCGGTCAAGGACGGCAAGCTCGTCATCGACAAGACCCCGAACGGCGAGAGCCCGCTGGTCAAGGGCGCGACCCCGATCCTCGGCGTCGACGTGTGGGAGCACTCCTATTACATCGACTACCGCAACCGCCGCCCCGACTACCTCAAGGCCTTCGTCGACAACCTGGTGAACTGGGAATATGTCGCCCAGCTCTATTCCAAGGCCGTCTGAGCCTTTGGGCCGTTCGCAGGTCCCGCATGGACGCCGCTGCCCGACCGGGCGGCGGCGTTTTGCGTTCTACTGGCCCTGCGTGCGCGGGCGCCATCCGCGCGGCGCGGGCGGCCATCCCCTGACGCAGTAGTCGTTCCAGAAATTGAGCTGCCAGGCCGAGCGCCACTGGTAGAGCCAGTTGTCGCATTCCGCCTTGGTGCGAAAGCAGCCGTCCACCGTCCGGCCCTCGATGAAGTCCACATTCCAGGGCGACTGCCGGCGGCCGGTAAAATGGCCGTACCAGAGCTTCGCCGGCGGTGTGGACGCCGCCATCCGGCGGCAGTCTCCCCCCGGGAAGGTGCCGGTAAACTCATAGGCCTTCGCCGTCGGCGCTCCGGCAGCGACCACCAGAATCGTCGCCAGCACTCCGGCACAGCCGATCGGAATCACGCGCGTCATGACACGCTCCTCCCGCGGAAGAGGCGACCTTCGCGGCTTCCGCCCGTTTTCAATGTAATACCGCCGGCCCGGGCGGAAAGGGACCTACAGCCAGCGTATCGCGCGCAGAAACGCGACGAGACCGACGCCGAGAAGCGCCGCCAGCACCGTCACCCCCCAGAAACCGTTCGGGTCCTGGGAGCCGGGTATGCCCTCGACGTTCATCCCCATCAGGCCGGTGATCAGCGTCAACGGCGCGAAGATCACCGTCACGGCGGCGAGGATGAGCATGGAGCGGTTCATCTGCTCGGCGCGACGCTCCACCATCTGGTCGTGGATCACAGCCGCCCGGTCGCGCACCGAGTCGAGTTCCTCGGCGAAGCGCGTCACCCGGTCTGCGGCCTCGCGAAGCCGGTTGCGGTCGCGCGGCGAGAGCCATTCGGCATCTTCCAGCGAGAAATGGTTCAGCGCCTCGCGCTGCGGGGCGATGTAGCGGCGCAGGATGATGGCGACGCGCCGGACCTCCGAGACCTTCGGACTGAGATTGGACAGCGTGGCGCTGAGCACCAGCTCTTCGAGCTCGTCGGCGTCCTCGGCAAGCGCGGTGATCACCGTGTCCATCCGGTCCACCAGCCGCATGGACAGGTCGGCGACGAACTCGCCTTGCGTGCGCGGGGCCCGCCCGCGCGCAATCGCATCCTCGAAATCGCCCACCGCCGAGAGCGAGCGCTTGCGCACCGAAACGATACGGCGGGGCTCCACCCAGAAGCGGATCGAGTGCATCTCGTCCGGCAGCGAATAGGGCATCAGGTTGATGCCGCGCAGATTGAGGAAGGCACCATTGTCGAACAGTGCGCAGCGCGGGCGCGTCTCGGCCGCGTTCAGCGACTCGACGATGGACGGATCGATGCCGCTGTCATCGGACAGCCAGGTCCGGCCATGCGCATGATCGAGTTGCTGGAGATGGATCCAGTCGAAGCCGTTTCCGTCCGGCGGCCCGCGCCGGATCTCGTCCCAGTCGATCCGCCGCGCTCCACCCGCGCCGTCGAATGCCCAGGCGCTTACGAGACCTTCCCTATCGTAGTCCGGCAAAGCTGCGCTCCTGATTTCCGGGATGAACGCCGGATGAACGGACGGATTGGAATGCGTTCAGTTTGATGAACCTTTTGCAACAGCCGGTTCAGTTTGGGTTCGGGGGACGGGAGCTAGCTTTGCCTCCATCAACGGCCAATCCCGGCCGCGAGCGACTAGCAGAGTTTACCGAGGACGTCATGATCCGCTACCCGAAGGCTACCAAGCTCGCCGCGCTCGCCCTGGCGGGCCTCACCCTCGCTTCCACCGTTCCCGCCGCAGCCGATGGCTGGCGCGGCCACGGCCGCGGTTGGGGCGGCCCGGGCTGGGGAGGACCTGGCTACTACTACGGCCACCGTCGCCACAATAACGGCGCGGCCGTCGCCGCCGGCATCATCGGTGGCCTGGTGGTGGGCGGCCTCGCCGCCGGAGCCGCGAACAACTATTATCGCCCGCGCTGCTGGACCGAGACCCAGACCTTCTACAACCGCTGGGGCGAGCCGCGTTACCGCAATGTCGAGGTCTGCCGCTGACGGCACCTCGGATCCAAGGGCGGCGGAGCGATCCGCCGCCTTTTGCGTTTCCGCACCGCCCGTCAATAGGTCACGGGCTGGGGATCGACCTTCACGATGCCGCTGCGGTCGAGCTTCTCCAGTGCCGCGCGGACCGGCACGCCCTGCACCACGAGATCCGGCGCCAGTTCGGCCAGCGGAATCAGCGCAAAGGCGCGCTCCATCATGCGCGGATGGGGAATTTCGAGATCCGGCTCTGCCACCACCTCGTCGCCGTAGAGCAGGATGTCGATGTCGATCGTACGCGGCCCGAAGCGCACCTCGCGGGTGCGGTCACGCCCGAAGGCGTGCTCGACGCCGAGCAGCATGTTGAGCAGCTCGCGGGCGGAAAGCTCCGTCTCGACCGCCACCACCATATTGAGATACGGCCCCTGCGGCACCGGCCCCCAGGGCGGCGTCTCGTAGAGCGACGAGCGCGCGATGATCTTCAACCCGGTGCGGGCGATCAGCCCCACCGCCTTCGCCATGGTCCCCGCCCGGTCGCCGAGATTGGAGCCGAGGCAGAGATAGGCGATGCGCCTCTCGACCTTGCGCGGCCGGCGGATAAAAAATTCAGGAGGCATGAAGGATCGCCTCCGTCACCCGCGCCGCCTGCACATGGGCGGCGACGTCATGGACGCGGATGATGGCGCAGCCAGCCGCAATGCCGAGCACGTTGGACGCGATGGTTCCCGGCAGCCGCTCGGCCGGCGTCGTCTCGATCACTTTGCCGATCAGCGATTTGCGCGAAGTGCCCAGCAGGATCGGGAAGCCGAGCCGGACGAACTCCCCGAGCGCGGAGAGGGCGCGCAGGTTCTGCTCGAAGGTCTTGCCGAAGCCGATGCCGGGGTCGAGGCTCATGCGCTCGGGCCGGATACCGGCGCGCGCCGCGCGCTCCAGCGACTGCTCGAAGAAGGCCACGATATCGGCGACGATATCCACGGCCGGATCGACATTGGTCCGGTTGTGCATGGCCACCACGCCCGCATCGTAGGCGGCGGCGACGCGCGCCATCTCCGGATCGCCCATCAGCCCCCATATGTCGTTGACGATGGCCGCGCCGCGCTGAAGCGCCGCTTCGGCCACCGATGCCTTCTGCGTGTCGATGGAGATCGGCACCGGCAGCTCGGCCAGCGCCTCGACCGCCGGCAGCACGCGCCGCAATTCTTCTTCCGCCGGCACGGGCGTATGGCCGGGTCGGGTCGATTCCCCACCGATGTCGAGAATGTCCGCGCCCTCGTCGACCAATCGCCAGGCATTGGTCACCGCGTCCGACAGGGCCGCGCTCCGCCCGCCGTCGGAGAAGGAATCGGGCGTGACGTTGAGGATGCCCATCACCAGCGTGCGGTCGGCATAATCGAGCCGGCGGCCGCGCGCGTCGAAGAGGCGTTGGGTGGGCGGGGTGAGGCAGGCCATGATGTTCCCGGCGTTGCGGTCTTTCGTTCCAAATCGCGCGCCGTAACGCGGAACGCAAGCCGCTCGATGGTCGAGGCCACGATTGAGACGGCGGTGAGCGTGCGGCACCGCTTGCCGAACCGCCCCCGCCTGCGCTCTAAAGGTGGCCGAGGAAGCGCGCATGGTTCGCGCGTTCACAGTTCGCTGGCAGGAGGCGGCCATGTCCGGAGACATCGACGGCAAGATATTCGTCGGCAAGAGCGAAAAGCCGGAATATCTCACTCTCAGGCTGGCGAACCGCCACGGCCTCGCCACCGGCGCCACCGGCACCGGCAAGACCGTCACGCTGCAGACGCTGGCGGAAGGCTTCTCCCGTGCCGGCGTGCCGGTCTTCGCCGCCGACATCAAGGGCGATCTCTCCGGCATCGCCATGCCCGGCGAAGGCCAGGAATGGATCATCAAGCGCTGCGAGGAAATCGGCGTCGACTACGTGCCGGACGAATTCCCGGTCATCTTCTGGGACCTGTTCGGCGAGCAGGGCCATCCCGTTCGCGCCACCGTGTCCGAGATGGGGCCGCTGCTGCTGGCGCGGCTGATGAACCTCAACGAGGTGCAGGAAGGCGTGCTCAACGTCGTCTTCCGCATCGCCGACGAGCAGGGCCTGTTGCTGCTGGACCTCAAGGACCTGCGCTCCATGCTCGCCTTCACGGCGGAGAACGCGGCCAAGCTCACCACCACCTATGGCAATGTCTCCGCCGCCACGGTGGGTGCCATCCAGCGCTCGCTGCTGGTGCTGGAGAATCAGGGCGCCGACAAGTTCTTCGGCGAGCCGGCGCTGAAGATCAGCGACCTGATGCGCATCGACCCGCGCTCGGGCTACGGAACGATCTCGCTGCTCGCCGCCGACAAGCTCATGGGCTCGCCGCAGCTCTACGCCACCTTCCTGCTCTGGCTGCTCTCCGAGCTGTTCGAAGAACTTCCCGAGGTCGGCGACCCGGACAAGCCCAAGCTCGTCTTCTTCTTCGACGAGGCGCATCTCGTGTTCAACGAGGCGCCCAAGGCGCTGCTGCAGAAGGTCGAGCAGGTGGTGCGCCTCATCCGCTCGAAGGGCGTCGGCGTCTATTTCGTCACGCAGAGCCCGCTCGACGTGCCTGAGAGCGTGCTCGCCCAGCTCGGCAACCGCGTGCAGCACGCCCTGCGCGCCTTCACACCGCGCGACCAGAAGGCGGTCAAGGCGGCGGCCGATACCTTCCGCCCCAACCCCAAGCTCGATACCGCTCAGGTCATCACCGAGCTCGGCAAGGGCGAGGCGCTGATCTCCATGCTGGAGGGCAACGGCACGCCCTCCATGGTCGAGCGCACGCTGATCGCCCCGCCCGCTGGCCGCGTCGGGCCGATCACGCCGGAGCTGCGCCAGCTCGCCATCCAGCAGAGCCCGGTGCGCGATGTCTACGATCAGACGCTGGACCGCGAATCCGCCTATGAGGTGCTGACTAAGCGCGCCGAGGAGACCGCGCCGGCCGAGGCCGCGCCGACGCCCGCCTCGCGCAACGCCCCCGCCCCCACCGAGGCTGATGCCACGGCCGGCGGCGGCCTGCTGGAAAGCGTGCTCGGCGGCCTG
Source organism: Ancylobacter moscoviensis (assembly GCF_007559435.1). Classification (GTDB taxonomy): domain Bacteria; phylum Pseudomonadota; class Alphaproteobacteria; order Rhizobiales; family Xanthobacteraceae; genus Ancylobacter; species Ancylobacter moscoviensis. Next base: position 412,026 of record NZ_VMBP01000003.1, read on the forward strand.
TTCGGCACGCGCCCGCGCGGCCGCATGAGCGTCGGCGAGCAGGTCACGCGGCAGGTCACCCGCGAAGTCACCAATCAAGTCACCAAGGCGATCCTGCGCAACGTGCTCGGCGGCGCCCGGCGCCGCTAGCCCTCCCCGATGCCATGTCCCGGCGGGCGGCATCACCGCGGCGCCGGGACTACTCCCCCGAACCGGCCCTTCCGACGCCAGCCGACACCGCGCCGGGACGACTTTTCCAGGACAAGGACCCCGGCCATGGCCGATCTCGACCGCGTTCTCGCCACCGTGGACGCCGATCTCGATGCCTCCATCGAGCGCCTTTTCGCCTTCCTGCGCATCCCCTCCATCTCGACCGACCGCGCCTATGCCGCAGAGTGCCGCCGCGCCGGCCAGTGGCTGGCGGACGACCTCGCCTCGCTAGGCTTCGCCACGAAGCTGAACGACACGCCCGGCCACCCCATTGTGACCGCCGCCTCGAACGGCGGCGCCGCGCGGCGCGTGATGTTCTACGGCCATTACGACGTACAGCCGGTCGATCCGCTGGACCTGTGGGAGAGCCCGCCCTTCGAGCCGCGCATCGTCGAGAACGCGGAGGGCGTGAAGCGCATCGTCGCCCGCGGCTCGGCCGACGATAAGGGACAGGTGATGACCTTCGTCGAGGCCTGCCGCGCCTTCGTCAAGGCGACCGGCAAGCTCCCCGTCGAGGTCACGGTGATGGTCGAGGGCGAGGAAGAGAGCGGCTCCGCCAATATCGGCCCCTTCGTCGCCGCGCATAAGGACGAACTGAAGGCCGACCTCGCGCTCGTCTGCGACACCGGCATGTGGGACGCGCAGACGCCCTCCATCATCCTGTCGCTGCGCGGCCTGATGCATGACGAGATTGTCGTCCACGCCGCCGACCGCGACCTGCACTCGGGCTATTATGGCGGTGCTGCCGCCAATCCGCTGCACGTGCTCTCCAAGGCCATCGCCGCCGTGCACGACGCCAATGGCCACGTCGCCATTCCCGGCTTCTACGACGGCGTCGTCGAGCCGCCGGACTACATGAAGGCCGCGTGGTCGAAGCTCGACCTCACGCCGGAGAACTTCCTCGGGCCGGTCGGCCTTTCGCTGCCCTCCGGCGAGAAGGACCGGCTGCTGATCGAGCTCATCTCCTCGCGTCCCACCTTCGAGGTGAACGGCATGTGGGGCGGCTATATCGGCGAAGGCTCGAAGACGGTCATCCCCTCCATCGCCACCGCCAAGATCTCCTGCCGCCTCGTGGCGAACCAGGATCCGGTTCAGGTGCGCGACGCGGTGCGCGCCTTCATCCGCGCGCAAATCCCCGCCGACTGCTCGGTCGAGTTCCTCGGCGGCGAGGGCAGCCCGGCCGTCGCCGTGACGCACGACAATCCCGATCTCGCGAAGGCCGCCAAGGCGCTGGGGGACGAGTGGGGCACGCCGCCGGTCACGGTGGGCGAAGGCGGTTCCATCCCGGTCGTCGGGCAGTTCAAGAAGGTGCTCGGGCAGGACACGCTGCTTGTCGGCTTCTCGCTCGACGACGACCGCATCCACTCGCCGAACGAGAAGTACGACCTCACCTCGTTCCACAAGGGCATCCGGAGCTGGGTCCGCATCCTCGCGGCGCTGGCGCAGTAGGAGGCGCGCCCATGTCACGACACTCGCAGACCTGGACCTATTTCGACGGCGCGTGGCACGAGGGCAACGTGCCGATCATGGGCGTGCGCACCCATGCCGCCTGGCTGGGCACCTCGGTCTTCGACGGCGCCCGCGCCTTCGAGGGCGTGACGCCCGACCTCGACCTGCACTGCCTGCGCATCAACCGCTCGGCGGTCGCCATGGGGCTGAAGCCGGTCGTCTCCGTCGAGAAGTGGGTCGAACTCACCCATGCCGGGCTGAAGCGCTTCCCGCCGGACGCCGCGCTCTATATCCGTCCCATGTACTGGGCCGAGTATCCCGGCGCGCGCACGGTCGACGCCGACCCGGAATCGACCCGCTGGTGCCTCAGCATCTACGACGCGGCCATGCCCGATCCGACGCGCGGCACCTCCATCACCCTGTCTCGCTACCGCCGCCCGACCATCGAATGCGCCGTCACCGACGCCAAGGCGGGCTGCCTCTACCCCAACAACAGCCGCGCGCTGGTTGAGGCCCGTAGCCGAGGCTTCGACAATGCCGCCCTGTGCGACATGCTCGGCAATGTGGCGGAGCTCGCCACCGCCAACATCTTCATCGTGAAGGACGGTGTCGCCCTGACGCCGGCTGCCAACGGCACCTTCCTTGCCGGCATCACCCGCACCCGCACCATCGGCCTGCTGCGCGAGGCCGGCGTCGAGGTGATCGAAGGCACGCTCAGCTGGGCCGATTTCAAGAGCGCAGACGAGATCTTCACGACGGGCAACTACTCCAAGGTCTCGCCGATCACCCGCATCGAGGAGCGCGACCTTCAGCCGGGGCCGGTCTACCGCAAAGCCCGCAAGCTCTACTGGGATTTCGCCCATCCCTGACGCAAAGCCCCCCCGCCGGAAGGCGGGGGGCTGCGTTCCGGTCGCGCATCGTACCGCATGCGCGATGCCGTCACATCTTGAAGCGGCGGGTCCAGTCGTCGATCTGCCGGTTGGCCTCATCCTTGGCGAGGCCGTAGCGCTCCTGCAGCACGCCCTCCAGCTCCTCCCGCTTGCCGTGCAGGCGGTCGATATCGTCGTCGGTCAGCTTGCCCCATTGCTGGCGCACCTGACCCTTGAGCTGTTTCCAGTTGCCTTCAATCCGATCCCAGTTCATGGGGCTCTCCCTGTTGAGATAAGGTTCGTGCCTCGTCGGGCAGGGGTGGCTGCCGGAGCCGTCGCCCGTTCGGATGGCTGGACCACCCTCGCGGAAGGAAAATGCTCTAGTTTCAAGAGCCTGGAGTACATCTTCCCGTCCAGACGATTTTCTCGCCTGGGGAAATGCTCTAGCATCCCCCCGACAACGCGCAGGTCCCCGATTTGATCCACGCCCAGCCCCTCCCCTCGCTCGACGATCTCGTGGAAGGCGTGCGCGCCGGCCGCCGCGCCATGCTGGCGCGGGCCATCACGCTCGTGGAATCGCGCAAGGCCGAGCATCGCGCGCTGGCGGAGCAGCTTCTGCAGGCGCTGCTGCCCTTCACCGGAGCGGCGATGCGCGTCGGCATCACCGGTGTGCCGGGCGTTGGCAAGTCCACCACCATCGATGCGCTCGGCAGCTATCTGCTCGATCAGGGCCATCGCGTCGCGGTGCTGGCCGTGGACCCCTCCTCCACCCGCACGGGTGGGTCGATCCTCGGCGACAAGACCCGCATGGCCCGCCTCTCGATGGACGAGCGGGCCTTCGTGCGCCCCTCGCCTTCGGCCGGCACGCTCGGCGGCGTTGCGGCGCGCACCCGCGAGACGATGCTGCTGTGCGAGGCCGCCGGCTACGATGTCATCCTCGTGGAGACGGTCGGCGTCGGCCAGTCGGAAACCGCCGTCGCCGACATGACCGACACCTTCCTCGTGCTCATGCTTCCTGGCGCCGGCGATGAGCTTCAGGGCATCAAGAAGGGCATCATCGAGCTTGCCGACATCGTGGCGGTGAACAAGGCGGACGGCGCCAACGCCACCCGAGCCAAGGCGGCGGCCAGCGAATATCGCGCCGCACTGCACGTGCTCGGCGGACGCGAGGCGCACTGGTCGACGCCGGTGCTCACCTATTCCGGCCTCACCGGCGCCGGCATCGAGGAGCTGTGGTCGCAGGTGCGGCTGCATCGCGAGCGCGCGGAGCTCGCGGGCGCATTCGCGGACAAGCGCAGCGCCCAGCAGGTCAAGTGGATGTGGACGCTGTTCGACGACCGCCTGCGCGACCGCATGCGCGCCGATGCCACGCTGCGGGCCGAGCTTCCGGCGATCGAGCGCGCCGTCGCCGCCGGCACGCTGTCGCCCACGCTCGGGGCCTCGAAGATCGCGCGTCTCTTCGGCTGGTAGCCGGCGCGCAAAAAAGCCCGATTGGCGGTAAACTATTCATTAACCACAAAATGCCGCTGCCGGATCGGGGCCGGCTGTGGATGCCTGGGGCGAAGGGGTAACGGGGCGAATGGACGAGCGGCGCGAGCTGGCCGGACAGCGTGTCTTCATTGTCGAGGACGAAACGCTGGTCGCCGCGATGATCGAAGCCATGGTGGAAGAGCTGGGCGCCGTCGTTGTCGGCACCGAAAGCCGGATCGCCGGCGCGCTGAATTTCGTCGCCGCCCGTCATCGTGACTTCGACGTCGCCGTGCTCGACCTCAATCTGGGCGAGGGGCACAGCTACGACATCGCCCGTGCCGTCACCGGCCACGGCATCCCCATTGTCTTCTCCACCGGCTACACCGGCTGCGCCATCGACGAGGCGTGGCGCGATCGCCCGCTGCTGAACAAGCCGTTCCAGCTCGCCGATCTCGAGAACGCGCTGGCGCGGGCGCTCGCCGAGCGCACCGGTTGAGATGCCGCACGGCACCGGCCCGCGCATCCTCGTCACTGGCTTCGGCCCCTTTCCCGGCATGCCGCGCAACCCCTCCGCGGTGCTGGCGGGCGCCCTGACCCGCAGCCCGCAGCTCAGGCCGGCCGACTTCACCCTGAGCATCCTGCCGACGAGTTGGGCCGAGGCGGAGGCCTTCGCCGCGACCCTCGACGCTTTCGATCCGGACATCGTGCTGATGCTCGGCGTCGCCGGGCGCCGCCGCCATGTCGCCATCGAGACGCTGGCCCGCAACGCCACCGGCCCTTTTCCGGATGTGACCCGCAAGCGTCCCGCCGCACGTCTCCTGGAGACGGGGGCACCGGCCAGCCGCCGGATTGCGGCGGCGCCAATGCCGCTGCTCCGGGCCCTGCGCGAAGCCGGCGTGCCGGCGCGCCTCTCGCGCGATGCCGGCCGCTATATCTGCAACGCTCTCGCCTGGCGTGCCTATGGCTGGGCGAGGGCTGGGCGACGGGCCGACGGCGGACCGCGCCTCGCCGTCTTCGTCCATATCCCGCTGCCGCGCCCCGGCGCGCTTTCGCAGGCACGGCTTCGAAGGGCGCTGGAAGCGCTGCTCGTCGCCCTCGCCGGCCAGTGTCGTCCCGCCATTCCGGCCACCGTCAGGGCAGCGGCTGAACGGTGACAGGGATGGAAGCGAACCAGGCCGCGAGGTTGGCGATATCGGCGTCGGACAGGCCCTTGGCGACCACCGTCATCATCTCGTTCTCGCGCTTGCCGGAGCGAAAGTCCTCCAGCGCCTTGACGAGATAGAGTTCCTGCTGGCCGGCGAGATTTGCCGCGGTCGGCATCTGGGCGACGCCGTTCTGCCCGTGGCAGACGGCGCATTGGGCCGAAGCCTTGGCCCGCCCGACCTTCGCATCCTGCGCCATGGCCGGCGCGCACAACATCGATGCCGCGAGGAGCGGCATGAAGAAAGACCATTTCATAAGCTGTTCCCGGCGATCGATGGAATGCTCCCGCCGCCCGTGGGCAGCGGGAGCGAGGCGGCTCAGTTGCCGTAAGAGATGCGGTAGATCGCGCCGGACGTGTCGTCCGACACCAGCAGCGAACCGTCATTGAGCTGCGCCACCGAGGCCGGGCGGCCAAGATATTCGCCGTTCGGCGTCAGCCAGCCCTCCGCGAACACCTCCGGCTTGCCGGCGGTGCCATCCTCCTTCACCGGTGTGAACATGACCCGTGCGCCCACCGGCGTGGTGCGGTTCCACGAGCCGTGCTGCACCGAGAAGATGCCGCCGCGGTATTTCTGCGGGAACTGCTGGCCGGTATAGAAGGTCATGCCGAGATCGGCGGCGTGCGCCGGCATCTCGACCTCCGGTTTCACCGCGTCGGCCGGCGGCTGCTGGTCCTTGTATTCGGCAGTGCGGACCGAGCCGCCGCCGAAATAGGGAAAGCCGAAATTCTGGCCCGCCTTGGTGGCCCGGTTCAGCTCGCCGGGCGGGATGTCGTCACCCATGCCGTCGACCTGGTTGTCGGTGAACCAGAGGGTCTTGTCCTTCGGGTTGAAGTCCATGCCCACCGAGTTGCGGATGCCCCACGCATAGACCTCTCGGTTCTTGCCATCGCGATCGAAGCGCACGATGCCGCCGATGCCGTTCTTCTTGTAGAGATCGAACTTCTCCGGCGCGAACACGTTGAAGGGGTTTCCGAGCGTGATGTAGAGCTTGTCGTCCGGCCCGATACGGCAGACACGCGCCGTATGGTTGAACGATTCCTCGTTCGGCGGGATCAGGTCGCCCTGCTTGACGACGTTGAAGGCCGCGACGTCCGGCCCCTCATAGAAGAACTCCGCCGCCGGGAAGAGCAGGACACGGTTCTGCTCGGCCACGAACAGGAAGCCGTCCTTGGAGAAGCACACGCCGTGCGGCAGCTTGAACTGGATCGACGGCGCGAAGACCTTCACCTCGTCGGCCACCCGGTCCTTGTCGCGGTCCGTCACCGCCCAGACCTTCGCCTTGCGGGTGCCCACGAAGACGACGCCCGTCGTCGGGCCGACCGCCATCTCGCGCGCATCCGGCACGATGGCGTAGAGCGAGATCTTGAAGCCGTCCGGCAGCTTGATGCCCGAGAGCGTCTTGTTGAACGCATCGACGCGCGGGCCGGTCTGCGGCACCGTCTCCATTTCCATGGAGGCGCCGGTGGACTGGAAATTGGACAGCTTTTCGAGATTGTCGGTCGACTGCTGCGCCTGCGTCGGAGCCGCGATCATCATGACGCCCGCGAGCATGGTCGACGCCAGCAGCACAGCGGAACGCTGGCCACGCCGGATTATGGACATTGGTTTCCTCCTAGAATCCCGGACCTCGTGCGGGTCCGTTGACGCTCGCAGGCTAGCACGCGCCCCGCTGACGTTAAGTCAGAAATCATGCCCTATGCGAATAATTCCTAATAATAATCTTGAAACGATCGCAAACGCCTCGAATATGTAGCATTATAATACTACACGCATTGCCTCTAAATGATAATTTAATTACGAATAATAATGTATTACATAACGAAACCGGTTGCCCTCGCGCGCGCTTGCGCGAGAGGGCCGCATGCGGCCGGTCACCCGCTGTTAGCCAAATGCTGCTAAATCCTGCGCGGAAGCGACGCCCGCCTGCGGGAACCATTCTGTGACGATCTACCTTCCGATTGCGGAACTGCCGGTGAACATCTTCACCCTCCTCGCCATGGGGATCGCGGTGGGCTTCATCTCGGGCATGTTCGGTGTGGGCGGCGGCTTCCTGATGACGCCCCTGCTCATCTTCCTCGGCGTGCCCCCGGCCGTCGCGGTGGCGAGCGTCTCCACCCACATGGCCGCCTCGTCCTTCTCCGGTACGCTGACCTATATGCGGCGCAAGCTGGTGGATGTGCAGCTCGGCCTGGTGCTTCTAACGGGAGGTCTGACAGGAACGCTGGCGGGCGTCGTCACCTTCATGGTGCTGCGCCGCTTCGGCCAGCTCGATCTCGTCATCGCCATCACCTACATCGTCCTTCTCGGCACCATCGGCACGTTGATGGTGGTCGAGAGCCTGCGCGCCCTGCTGCGCGAGTGGCGGGGCGAGAAGGCGAGCGTGAAGCGGCCAGGGGCGCACCCGTGGTTCCTGCGCATGCCGTTCAAGATGCGCTTCCGCCAGTCGCGGATCTATGTCTCCGCCATCCCGGTGGTGACGATCGGCTTCGCCATCGGCTTCCTCGGCGCGCTGATGGGCATCGGCGGCGGCTTCCTGCTGGTGCCGGCGCTCATCTACCTCCTGCGCGTGCCCACGCTGACCTCGGTCGCGACCTCGCTGATGCTCACGCTGGTGACGATGGTCGCCGCCATCGTCATGCACGCGGTGCTCAACCAGACCGTGGACGCCGTTCTCGGGCTCGTCCTGATGGTCGGCGGCACCATCGGCACGCAGTTCGGCACCCGCGCCGGACAGTCGATGAAGGCGGAGAACCTGCGGCTGCTGCTCGGCCTCCTCGTGCTCGCGGTCGGCATCCGCGTGGCGGTGGACCAGACCACCCGCCCGGCCGATCTCTACGCCGTCACCATCGACGAGCGCGCGCGATGAGCCGGGCGCTCGCACTTTTCCTCCTCCTGGCGCTTGCCGCTCCGGCGCAGGCGGAGGGCCTCGTGCTGTCGCTCTCCAAGTCGCGCGTCACCATTACGTCGAGTTTCGCCGGCGAGAGCATTGTACTGTTCGGCGTCATCGGCGCGGACGAGGCACGCCGGGATTCGCGCCTCTATGACGTCGTCGTTACCGTTCGCGGGCCGAACGAGAGCTTCGTCACCTGGCGCAAGGAGCGCCGGCTCGGCCTGTGGGTCAATGTCGACAGTCGTTCCTTTCTCGCGGCCCCTTCCTACCTCGCCGTGCTGAGCAACCGCGATCCCGCCCTGATGGCCGATGCCGAGGTGCTACGGCAGGAGCAGGCCGGCTTCGCCAACAATCACCTGCTTCAGCGCGTGGGCAGCGACTATGCCGACGTCGTAGCGGGCGATCCGTTCCGGCAGGCCTTCCTCCGGGTGAAACAGGCTCAGGGCCTCTATGTCGAGAAGACCGATGGCGTCGAGTTCATCGCGCCGCATGTTTTCCGCGCCGCCATCCCCATCCCCGGCACGGCGCCGATCGGTACCTATGACGTGGTGGTGAAGACCTTCGCCGATGGAGCCCTCTCCGAACGAGGGGCGCTGACGCTGGAAGTGGCGAAGATCGACTTCGAGCAAACCGTCGCCAGCACGGCGCAGGGTCACCCCTGGCTCTATGGCATCGTCACCGCGCTCGGCGCCCTCGCCGTCGGCTTCGTCGCCAACCTCGCTTTCCGGCGCGATTGAAGACCTTCTCCCCGCCCCGTCGCATTCTTGTCCACGGCCTGCACGAAGCGGACGCGGCGGTCTTGCAAAGCGCGGGCCGCCAAAGTAGGTTCCGCGCCGTTCTGGCACGCAGCTGTAGCTCAGTTGGTTAGAGCGCCGGTCTGTGGAACCGGAGGTCGGTGGTTCGAGCCCACCCAGCTGTACCAGATAAGCTTTCACGCACATTTCCGCCCCTAAGCTTCCTGCCGGTATTGCCGGACGGGCCGATTGCGTTCTTCTCGCTTGACCCCTGGCGTCCTCATTCGCCAGAGATGGCGGGAGGAGAGATGGTCATGGCGCGCAATCCGGTCTTTGTCTTCGGCTCGAATCTCGCCGGCATCCACGGCGGCGGCGCCGCCCGCTGGGCCTACGAGAATCGCGGGGCGGAATGGGGCGTCGGCTTCGGCCTCACCGGCACGAGCTTCGCCATTCCGACCAAGGACTGGAACATCGAGACGCTGCCGCTCGGCGAGATCGAGAAATTCGTCCGAAGGTTCCTCAAATTCGCCCGGGCGCGGCCCGATCTCACTTTTCAGCTCACGCCGATCGGCTGCGGCCATGCCGGCTACACGCCGGAGCAGATCGCGCCGATGTTCAAGGAGGCGCCGGAGAACGTGATGCTACCGGACGAGTTCCGCGCCGTTCTCTCGCCCGACAACCCCGACACCGCCAAGGACGGCTAGCGCGCGTCGCAGATGTAGAGCGACATGTCCGCGCCGGCCTCCCGCAGCTCCCGCCACACGTCGGGCCGCACGCGAACGCGCCCGCCCCGCTTGCGTGCATAGGCAGCGGCGAAGGCATCCACCGCACGCGCCCGTTCTTTCGACATGGCCGGACCTCCTCGTCTGAACCGCCGCGCAGCGACCATGCAAGCGCGCGGCCAGATGATGGCCGGTCCGGTGTCTATCGAAGGCGCGAGTTCTGCTCAGGGAGCCAGCACCTCGGCGCCCGCCACCGGCTGTGGATAGGGCAGATCATCCACCAGCTTCGCGCTCGGCTTGTCCTGCGCGAACAGCGGGGCGAGGTCGATGGTCAGATAGTTCAGCCGGTGCGCGTAGTCGGCGATCATCAGGCGGTTATTGGTCAGGTCCTTGACCACTACCCACTGCGTGTAGTCCGAGCCCAGCGTGCCGTCCGGCTGCTTGAACTCGGCGATGCCGAGCGGGATATCGACATTGTTGAGGATGTGACCCACGGCCTGCGCCGCCTCGGCCGCATCTTTCGGTTGGGTGACGTTGTGGCGCAGCATCGTCGCGCGCACGAAGCGCGAGGGCGGCGTGTAGTCGCCCGGCAGGCCGATCAGTCCGCCGCCCTGCCCGAGCTCTGTGACGTTGGTGGTGCCGACCCGCTGGCTCGCCACCGCGACCGTGGAGAGGCTGAGATAGTTGCGCACATTGTTCAGGTGCCAGTCATAGGTCGGCGCGTTGGTCAGCACGTGCGCGGCGTTGTCATGGATCTTCAGCTCGCCGCCGACATATTCGACCACGATGCCCGCGCCGCTCCGGTCGACGAAGACGAAATGCAGCGTCGCCGGCGTCGGGCCGGTAGGCAGCGTATCGTCGGCCCACACCCTCATCCCCGGCAGGGCGGTCCGCAGCTCGGCGACGCTGGCGAAGCCGCCCAGCGCCCAGGCTCCGAAGGTCAGCACGGACTGATAGGCCTTATCGTTCTTCGTCACCGTCTGGTACTGCGTGAAGCCGGGCAGGAAGTTGCCGCTCATGGAGAGGCCTTCGGAATTCTGCCCGTCGAGCAGCGCGCCTCCAGGAATGATGGCCGCGCTCACGCCGACCACCGCGTATTTCGTGGTGAAGCTCACCGGCGGCAGGCCGCTCGCCTTCGGCGCGGTCAGCGTCAGCGTGGTGCCCCTGGGCTGGCTCACCAACGTCCATTTCATGTCGAACGCCCATTCCATGGTGCGTCCGGCAATGACGCTGCCGTCGGCCGCGGCAAGGTCGACCGCGGTACAGGCGACGGACATGTTGATCGTGGCCATCAAGGCCAGCGCGGTCGCGAGAACTCGTTTCATCGTCATTTCCCCCACCCTTGCCGCTCGAGCGCCAGACGGCCTCGACGCGACGAGCCGACGCTGCCACGCGCCGCTTTAAGATCGACTTTCGGCAAGCCCGCCTAAAAGAAAGGCCCGGCGCGAGCGCCGGGCCTGATTGAACCCAACTCCTGCGGCGCCTCAATGCGCCAGCAGCAGCGGCACCGTCATGCGCTCCAGCATGTCGCGCGTGACGCCGCCGAGCACGAATTCGCGCAGCCGCGAATGGCCGTAGCCGCCCATGACCACGATATCGATGTCGCGCGCCGCCACTTCCTTCAGCAGTACGTCGACGATGCTCTCGTCGGCGCCCGGTACCAGCCGGCGCAGCTCGACGGTCTTCTCGTGGCGCGCGAGATGGCGGGCGAGGTCGGCACCGGGAAGATCGATGCCCTTCCGGGACTTGCCGCTGTCCACCACCACCGCCTCGACCAGATTGGCATGGGCGAGCAGGGGACGGGCCTCCGCGACCGCGCGCGCCGACGCGCGCCCGCCGTCCCACGCCACGAGAATGCGCTTGGCGGAGAATGGCTTCTGCTGCTTGCGCGGCACGATCAGCACCGGCCGCCCGGAATCGAACAGCACCGCCTCGGTGATCACCTCTTCGGCGCCCATGCGGTCGGGATCGGCCTGACCGACGATGGCGAGATCATAGAGGCGGGCCATCACGCCGATCTGCTCGGCCGCGCCGCCCGGCGTGCCGTCGATCAGGCGCACTTCGCCGGACAGCCCCACCGAGCGGGCCGCCTCGCCGAAATATTCCACCGCCTGCTGCGCGAGCCGCTGGCTTTCCGCCCGCTGCGCCTCGATGAAATCCGTCGAGAAGGCTTCCGTGTAGACCGGCGGCACATCGATCTCGTAGCTCACCGCCACGCCGGTGAGATGCGCACCCAGCGCCGCCGCGGCCGATGCCGCATAATCCACGGCAACGTCGCCCGGTCCCTCACCCACGCGCAGGCTGACGAGAATGTCCTTGATCATCGGTTCCTCCTCTCTGTCCCTTTGAAATATTGTTCCAATCAAGTGTCGTCCCATTGACGGCCGTCAAGTAGTCCCGCACCGCTTCGGCCCGACGGCGGCAACGGTCGCGCAGCCGCCGCCCGCCGACTATAAGTGCTGTAACTGATGTAGGAATTCGCCGCATGGCCGCCATAGGGCGCGCGCTCGCCATCACCTTCGTGCTTCTGGCCCTGTGGGAAGGCGCCGTCCGGCTGTTCGGCCTGCCGGCCTACATCCTGCCGGGCCCGCTGCGGATCGGCCTCGCCATGTGGAACAACGCGGACATCCTCGCCCACAACGCGGCCATCACGCTGGGCGAGATGTTGCTCGGACTCATCTGCGGCTCGGCGCTGGGCATCGTCTGCGCGCTGGCCATGGCGGCCTCGCCGCTGGCGCGGCGCGCAATGCGGCCGGTGCTGCTGGTGGCGCAGGCGTTGCCGGTGTTCGCCATCGCGCCGCTGCTCGTCATCTGGTTCGGCTTCGGCCTCGCCTCGAAGATCGTGATGGCGAGCCTTATCATCTTCTTTCCCGTCGCCTCGGCCTTCCATGACGGCCTTGCCCGCACCGAGCAGGGCCTCGTCGACCTCGCGCGGCTGAACGGCGCCGGCATCGCGCAGACGCTGCGCTTCATCCGCATTCCCGCCGCCCTGCCGGCGCTGGCCTCGGGCCTGCGCGTCGCCACCGCCGTCTCGCCCATCGGCGCGGTGGTGGGCGAATGGGTCGGCGCCTCGGCGGGCCTGGGCTATCTCATGCTCTACTCCAACGCGCGGATGCAGACCGACATGGTCTTTGCCGCGCTCGCCATCCTGCTCGCCGTGGCGCTCCTGCTCTTCACCCTCGTCGACCGCGTACTGACCCGCCTGCTCCCCTGGGCCCCGGAAACCGTCCTGGCGTAGCCTCCCCGATTGGGCGCATTCCGGCGCTTGGAACAAAGAGGGAACTTTGCCAAGATGCGGCATGGCGATTCACCTCTCCAACTCCGACGCCCGCCGCATCTTTCTTGCCAAGCAGGAACTCAGCCGGGCGCGCGGCAAGCTCACCAAGGCGGGACTGCTGGAACTCGTCCGCGACCTCGGCTTCGTGCAGGTGGACAGCATCGCGACGGTCGAGCGAGCACACCACCATATTCTGTTCTCGCGCAATCCGACCTACCGGCGCGAACATCTTGCCGCCCTGCTTGAGAAGGATGGCGAGCTCTTCGAGCATTGGACGCACGACGCGGCCATCATCCCGAGCGCCTTCTTCGCCTATTGGAAGCACCGCTTCGCCCGGGCCCGCGAGACGCTGGCGGACCGCTGGCGCTCCTGGCACGAGAACGGCTTCGAGAGCTATGTCGACCACGTGCTGGAGCGGGTGCGGGCGGAAGGCCGCCTCATGGCCCGCGACTTCGAGCAGGATACCGAATCCCCGAAGCGCCCGCCGGGTGGCTGGTGGAACTGGCACCCGGAGAAGACCGCGCTCGAATATCACTGGCGCACCGGCAACCTCGCCATCGCCGGGCGCGAAGGCTTCCAGAAGGTCTACGATCTCGCCGAGCGCGTGATCCCCTCCCGCCACTACGGGGGCGAGGTGACGCGTGAGGCCTTCGTCGACTGGGCCTGCACCTCTGCGCTGGAAAGGCTCGGCTTCGCTACCCATGGCGAGATCGCCGCCTTCTGGGGGCTCATCTCGCCGGAGGAAGCCCGCCAGTGGGTGGCCGGCAACGCCGCGCGGCTGGAACCGGTGCTGATCGCCCCGGCGGACGGCTCGCGCCCCCGCGCCTCGCACGCCTTCGCCGGCAGCGCCGAGATTTTCACGACGCTGCCGCCGCCACCCGCCCGACTGCGCGTGCTCAACCCGTTCGACCCGCTGCTGCGCGACCGCAACCGGGCGGAGCGGCTGTTTGGCTTCAATTACCGCATCGAGGTCTTCGTGCCCGCGCCGAAACGGGTCTATGGCTATTACGTCTTCCCCCTGCTGGAGGGTGATCGACTGGTCGGGCGCATCGACATGAAAGCCGACCGCAAGGCCGGCACGCTCGACGTGCGCCGGCTGTGGCTGGAGCCGGGCGTGCGCGCCTCCACGGCCCGCCTTTCCGCCCTCGACGCCGAGCTCTCCCGCCTCGGCCGCTTTGCCGGGGTGGAACGCACCGTCTATCTCGATGGCTGGCGCGGAGAGTGAGCGCCGGCTCCCATTTGCCCTGGCATGCCAGCGATGCTAGCGTGCTGGCGTCCGAGGGGTGTCCCGCCGGCCGAAAGGCCGAAGGGGCTGAGATGGCAACCGCCAGACCCTTTGAACCTGATCCGGGTCATGCCGGCGAAGGGACGGAACGATGGCGGAGCCCGATCCACGCAGAGCGTGGCGCCCGCGCCGGATTTCCCCCGAGAGCTCATGCGCCGGATCTCCAGATGGGAGGAGATCCATGTTCAAGAAATTCGCCGCGCAGACGGCCGGCCTGCTATTCGTCCTCGCGCTCGGCCTCGTCCCCGTCAGCGCCGCCGACAGGCTCACCGTCCTGCTCGACTGGTACGTCAACCCGGACCACGCGCCGCTGATCATCGCGAAGGAGAAGGGTTTCTTCGACGCGCACGGCCTCGATGTCGAGCTGGTGCCGCCCGCCGATCCCTCCGCCCCCCCGCGCCTCGTCGCCGCCGGGCAGGCGGACATCGCGGTCAGCTATCAGCCGAACCTCTATCTCTCGGTGAAGGAGGGGCTGCCGCTCGCGCGCATCGGCACGCTGGTCTCCACCCCGCTCACCGCGCTGGTCGTGCTGAAGGACGGGCCGGTCAAGTCCATCGCCGATCTGAAAGGCAAGACGGTCGGCTATTCCGTGGCCGGTTTCGAGGACGCGCTGCTCGGCACCATGCTGGCGAGCGCCGGGCTCAAGCCGGGCGACGTCACCATGATCAACGTCAATTTCGCCCTCTCGCCCGCCCTCGTCTCCGGCAAGGTCGATGCAGTGATCGGCGCCTATCGCAATTTCGAGCTCACCCAGATCCGGCTGGAGGGCAAGGAAGGCCGCGCTTTCTTCCCCGAAGAGCACGGCGTGCCAGTATTCGACGAGCTCATCTACGTCGCCCACAAGGACAAGCTCGCCGATCCCCGCCTCAAGCGCTTCCTCGCCGCGGTGGAGGACGCCACGATCTATGTCCTCAACCATCCCGACGAGGCATGGGGCATCTTCGTGAAAGCCAACCCCAAGCTCGACGACGAGCTGAACCGCACCGCCTGGACGGACACGCTGCGCCGCTTCGCCCACGCGCCGGCCGCGCTGGACGGCGAACGCTACGCCCGCTTCGGTGAATTCATGAAGAGCCACAAGCTCATCGACACGGTCGAGCCGGTCTCCACCTACGCGCCGGCTCTGCCCTGAGCCGCCCACCTTTCCCGCGGAAACCCCGTCGGCGCATCGCAGGATGCGGCATCGGGACCGCCTGAAAACGGCCCGCGATCCTTCCGGCTCCCGACCTGCAATGCTACCGATGCACCACAGGTCGGGAGCATGGGGGAAGGCATGAAGGCGGGCGCAGGAAACGGAGCTTATTACATCGTGGCCGCGCTGGTCGGCACGGTCGTCGGCGTTCTCGGCTCCGCCTTCCATGCCGGCGTGAATGGGTTGGGGGCCGCCTGGCCCGCCTATCTGCAGGGCACGCTCCGGCTGGAAGGCCCCGCACTCTATGCCGCCGCGGCCGTCGTCGCCGCCATCATGACCCTCGTCTCACTCTGGCTGGTACGCCGCTTCGCGCCGGAGGCCAGCGGCTCGGGCGTGCCGGAGATCGAGGGCGCGATGGAGGGGCTGCGCGAGGTGCGCTGGCATCTCGTGCTGCCGGTGAAGTTCGTCGGCGGTCTGCTGTCGCTCTCCTCCGGCCTGGTTCTCGGCCGGGAAGGACCGACGATCCATATCGGCGCCTCGGTCGCCAAGGCCGCGTCGGACCTGATGAAATGGTCGTCGGAAGACATGCGAGGCCTGCTGGCGGCCGGCGGCGCGGCCGGACTCGCCGCCGCCTTCAACGCTCCCCTGGCCGCGGTACTGTTCGTCATCGAGGAGACGCGGCGGCAATTTCCCTACAGCTCGCGCACCTACATCGCGGTCGTCCTCGCCTCCATCGCGAGCGCCGTGGTGACCGAGTATCTGACCGGCGACACGCCCTACATGCTGCTCGAGGTCTCGACGATGCCCTATGGGCTGCTGCCGGCCTTCATCGGCCTCGGCGTGCTGCTCGGCGTGGTCGGCGTCGCGTTCAACCGTACGCTGGTCTGGTCGCTGGACCGCGTGCGCGCACTCGGCCTGCGGCACTCCTTCTACATCTTCCCCGCCATCGTCGGCCTCATGATCGGCGTACTCGTGCTGGTACTGCCCGAAGCGACGCAGGGCGGCGAACTGCTCGCCGTCGAGCTGACCAGGGAAGGCCGGCCGCTCGCCATCCTCGCCGTCATCGTCCTGCTGCGCTTCGTCATGACCATGGCGAGCTATTCCACCGGCGTCGCCGGCGGCATCTTCGCGCCGATCCTCGCGCTCGCCACCACCGTCGGCCTTTGCTACGGCTCGGCGCTGGCGACCGTGCTGCCCCTGCCCGAGCAGGCGCAGACCGCCTTCGCGATCACGGCCATGGGCGGCCTGTTCGCCGCCACCATCGGCGCGCCGCTGGTCGGGATGGTACTGGTGTTGGAGCTCACCGGCGCCTACGCCGTGCTGGTGCCGGTGATGCTCACCGCCATCTTCGCCAACATGACCTCGCAATGGCTCGGTGGCCGGCCGATCTACGAGATCCTGCTGGAACGCACGCTGGCGATCGAGGCGGAAGGCCGCGCCTCCCACGCGCCGCGCTGAGGTCGCGTCACGCCGTGGCGAGGCGGGCGGCCTCAAGCCGGGCCGGCCCCTGCCCGTCACGCCGCAGCTCAATGTGCCGCTCATGCAGGCCGAGCAGGGTGGAGCGGTGGCCGATCGACAGCAACGCCGTCTCCGGCAGCTTCTCCCGCAGCACGCGATAGAGCGCCGCCTCCCCCGGCTCGTCGAGGGCAGAGGTCGCCTCGTCGAGCAGCAGCACGTCGGGCTTCATCAGCAGGGCGCGGGCGATGGCCAGCCGCTGCTGCTCGCCACCCGACATGATGGCCGGCCACAGGCCCTGTTCGTCCAAACGCGCGGCAAAGCCCGGCAGACCGACGGTCTCCAGCACCTCGCGCAACCGCTCGCTACCGTACTTTCCCTCCGGGTCGGGGTAAGCCAGTGCGCCGCGCAGCGAGCCGATGGGCAGGTAAGGTCGCTGCGGCAGCGTCAGCACGCGCGCGCCCGGCGCACGCGACACCTCGCCACGCCCGTAGGGCCAGATGCCGGCGATGGCGCGGAACAGCGTGCTCTTACCGCTGCCGGAAGGGCCGGTCAGCAGCACGCGCTCGCCCCGGTGGATCTCCAGACCGTCGACGGTGAGCAAGGCCCGCCCGTCCGGCAGGCGGACTTCCATATCGGCAAGCTCCAGAGGTGCGCTCCCTTTCGCCGGCATCTGGCGAAACTGGCTGCGCAGCGTCTCCGCCTGCGTCGCCATCACCGACTTCTCGAAGCCGACCAGACGATCGACCACCGACTTCCATTCCGCCAGCGTCGAATAGGCGCCGATGAAGAAGGAGAACGATCCCTGCACCCGTTCGAAGGCAGAGGAGGTCTGCATGAGCTGGCCGAGCTGGATGGAGCCGAAGAAATAGGCCGGGGCCACGACGACGAAGGGAAAGATCACCGAGAGTTGGCCATAGCCGGCGGTGAACCAGGTCAGCCGCTTCTGGGCGATCATGATGCCCCAGAAATTGTGCACCACATGCCCGAAGCGCCCCAGCAGCCGCTCGCGCTCCACTGGCTCGCCGTTCATCAGCGCGATCTGCTCGCCATTCTCGCGCACGCGCACCAGATCGACGCGGTAATCCGCCTCGTAGCGCTGCTGGTCGAAATTCAACTTCACCAGCACCCGGCCGATGAGATGGGCAATCAGCGTGCCGAGCGCCGCATAGGCGAAGGCCGCCCAGACGAGATAACCGGGAATGTCCCAGCTCTTGCCGAAGAGATTGAACGAGAAATTTCCCGACAGGCCCCAGAGTATCACCGCGAAGGAGGCCAGCGTCATCACCGCGTTGAGCAGCCCGATGAACAGGCTGATGGTCTGGCCGATATAGGTGCGGATGTCCTCGGCGATGCGCTGGTCGGGGTTGTCCGCCGTGTCGCCCTTCAGCCGCATCCGATAGTGCGTCTCATGGGCCAGCCAGGCGGTGAGGTACTTCTCCGTCATCCAGGTGCGCCAGCGGATCTCCAGCCATTGGCGCAGATAGACCTGGTAGACCGCCACGGCGATGGCGCAGGCGGCGTAGAAGGAGAACAGCCAGAGCTGGTGGGTAAAGGCCGCGTAGTCCTTCTCCTGGATCGCGTTGTAGAAGGCGTTGTTCCACTCGTTGATCAGCACGGTCGCGTAGACCCAGCCGACCTCCATCGCGACCACGCCCGCGAGCAGCGCGCCGCCCCGCCATCGGTCCTCGCCACGGAAATAGGGGATGGAAAGCCGCCAGACATCGGCAAGCAGGGAGAGGATGGCGCGCAAGGAAGCTTCTCCGGGAACGGCGGGTTCCCGCCATCTAGGCGCGCCGATACTGGCCGGACAGTGGCCGCCAGATTAAGGTTTGGAGAGGTTTCGGCGCCTGCCCGTTCAGATGAACTTCTTGCGGACGCGCTGGCTGACCATGTCGAGCACGGAAACCGTCAGCACGACGATGATCAGGATCGCGGAGGCCTGCGAATAGAGGAAGCCGCGCATGGTCTCGTTGAAGGTCATGCCGATGCCGCCGCCGCCGACGATGCCGAGCACGGTCGCGGAGCGGACATTGGATTCGAAGCGGTACAGCGCGTAGGAGATCCACAGCGGCAGAACCTGCGGCAGCACGCCGTAGATGATCTCCTGCAGCCAGGTGCCGCCGGTGCCGCGAATGCCCTCCACCGGCGCCGGGTCGATGGCCTCGACCGCCTCGGAGAACAGCTTCGCCACCACGCCCGTGGTGTGCACGAACAGCGCCAGCACGCCGGCGAAGGGGCCGAGGCCCACGGCGGCGATGAAGATCAGCGCGAAGACCAGCTCGTTGATGGCGCGGCAGGCGTCCATCAGCCGGCGCACGAGGAAGACCAGCCAGTGCGGCGCCACGTTGTCGGCCGAGAGAATGCCCAGCGGGATGCCCGCGATCACGGCGAGCAGCGTGCCCCAGATGGCGATCGCCAGCGTCTCCAGCATGGCGTTCACATAGACGTCCCAGTCGGTGAAGTCGGGACGCAGGAAGTCGGCACCGAGGGTCGCCATGTTGCCGGCGTCGCGCATCAGCTGCGCCGGGTTCATCTCTGCCTCGTGCCAGGCAAAGACCAGGATGACAACGGCGACGGCGGCGAGCGCGAGATGCGTCAGCCGCGTGGCGAGCGGCGTCACCGGCGGGGCCGGCATGGTGCGCTCGACAGCACGCTCGGCAGCGCGATGGGCGGAACGGTCGGTCTCGGTGGCAAACATCGCGGTGTCCCTGTCGTCAGCCCGGCCGCGTCGAGGCGGCGGCAAGGATCATGTCCCGTTGCCGGGCGTCTCGGTTCGGCGGTCTCGGCCGATGATCCGGCCGTGGTCTCGGTCGTCTTCTTGCGGCGATCCCGGAGACGGCCTTTCAGCCGCTCCGGGACCCGTCTTTCCGGCAGGCATGGCAGGCGCACCGCGCCCGCCGCGGCTCACATGGCCGGCAGCTTCTTCTGCTGGGCCTCGAGATCGGCGAGCTGGGCGTCGATTTTCTTGAGCTGCGCGACCTTGTCGTCGGCCGAGATCTTCTCGTCCTTCTCGACCTTCACGCGGGTCTTGAACAGCTCGAGCTGGCGGATCGGGAGAAGCTGGGCGTCGGAGGAGGCGAGGAAGGGACCCCAGCCGTCCGAGGTCTTGGCCAGGACTTCACGCGCATGCGCGACTTCTTCCGGCGTGCCGTTGCGGCCATAGGTCATGAAGAAGGTGTAGATCTTGGCCTTCAGGTCGGCCGGCAGGTCCTTGCGCCACACGATCGGATCGCCGGCGATCATCGGCGAGCGCCACACTTCCTTGATCTTCTTCGCCTCTTCCGGACGGGTCGCCTGGAGGCGCGAGACGTTCTCGGTGTTGTTGGTGGCGAAATCGACCTGCTTGTTGGCGACCGCCAGCAGGTTACCCTCGTGGTTCGAGGTCACGACACGCTTGTAGCACTTGTTCGGGTCGACATTGTTCAGCGCGAACACATAGTAGCTCGGGACGAGGAAGCCCGAGGTGGAGTTCGGATCGCCGTTGCCGAAGTTGTAGCCCTTCGAGCAGTCGAGCACGTCCTTGAGATCGTTGATGTCGTTGCGGTCGACATTGGTGACGATCAGCGAATAGTAACCCGAGGAACCGTCCGGCTTGGCGGTCTTCACGAAGACTTCGCCGTTGGCGCGGTCCACCGCTTCCATGGCCGACTTGTTGCCGAACCAGCCGATATCGACCTTCTTGAAGCGCATACCCTCGATCACGCCGGCATAGTCGCCGACGAAGAAGGGCTTCACCGGCACGCCGATCGCCTTCTCGAGATCCTTCAGAAGGGGCTCGAAGCTCTTGGCGAGGTTGGCGGAGGACTCGGTGGAGATGAAGCCGAAGTTCAGCTCCTTCACTTCCTCGGCACGCGCCGGAGCGCTGGCGAGGGCAGCCAGCGCAAGGCCGGCGACGATCAGGCGTTTCATGGACGTAGCTCCTGTCAGGATACGGTCTGGGAAAGGACGGCCTCGGCCGGCGGCGGCGTCACCGCGAACTGGCTCGGCAGGATCAGTTCCTCGGCGCTGGCGCCATAGAGTTCGGTAAGGAAGCCGGCGTTGATGCGGGAAGCCGGGCCGTCGAACACGACGCGGCCGGCATTCATCGCGATCACGCGGTCGAAATAGGTCGTCGCGTAGTCCACCTGATGCAGCGAGACGACCAGCGCGATGCCGTGGTCGCGGCTCATCGTCACCAGCGTGTCCATCACGCGCTTGGCCGACTTCGGGTCGAGCGAGGCGATGGGCTCGTCCGCCAGAACGAGCCGGGCACCCTGCACCAGGGCGCGGGCGATGGCGACGCGCTGCTGCTGGCCACCGGAAAGCTCGCGCGCACGCTTGGCGGCGTGCTGGGCGATGCCGACCTCGGCAAGGGCCGCATAGGCGGTGCGACGCTCGTCGGAATTGAAGAGGCCGAGTGTGCCGCGCAGTGCGTTCATCCGCCCCAGCGCGCCCACCATCACATTGGTCATCACCGACAGGCGCCCGGCGAGAGCGAACTGCTGGAAGACGAGGCCGATGTTGCGGCGCGCCGAACGTACCTCGGCAGACAGTCGGCCGGCTTCCTGCACCTTGACGCCGAAGGCATGCACGGCGCCGGTGCCCCGCCCTTGCGAGTCGGCGAGGATCAGCCCGGAAGCGAGCCGGATCAGCGTCGATTTTCCCGAGCCCGAAGCGCCGATCAGCGCCACGCGTTCGCCTTCCCGTATCGTGAGCGAGACATCGTCCACGGCGCGCATCGCGCCGTAGGTCTTGCTCACACGATCGAGTTGCAGCGCTGCCGCCATCGGATCTCCCGCCGGCCTGTTGAAGTCCGGCTTGGGGTAGCGGCGCGTCGTGACGGGTGGATGAAGCTGATGTTACAGTTCCGTGACGAGCCACCGACGGGGCATGGCGTGCCCTTGCGCGTCGTGGGCGCCCATCCCGCTGGAGTCGGGCGCGCCATCACCTTTTTTTTCGCGAAGACTCTTACTCCCCTGACGGAAACGGCGAGGACGACGCCCTCGCCGTCGTTGACTCTGCCTCGCACGCGTTCGCACATTCGCGCGGGGTCCGCGTGGTCGGAACGGTGGGGGATTCGATGTATTATGTGATCGTCTTGCTGACGATGGTGGTCGCGCCGCTGATCAGCATCGGCACGGAGATGGCCACGACCACGGGCATTGGCGGCTTCCTCGCCGTGGCCACCAAGTGGTTCGTCTTCTGGGCGGTCGGCGTGCGCCTGCTCGTCGCCGGCCTCTCGCAGATCTTCCGGCCCGGCTACACGGCGAAGACGATCCTCGGCATCGACGAGCCGCGCGTGCACGTGCTGGCGCAGGAACTCGGCTTCGCCAACGTGTCGACGGGCCTCGCCGGCGTGCTGTCGATCGTCTTCTCGATCTGGGCGCTGCCCGTCGCCTTCATCGGCGGGCTGTTCCTCGGCCTCGCCGGCGTCAACCACCTCCTGCGCCCGAACCGGAACATGCGCGAGAATGTGGCGATGATCACCGATTTCTGGGGCGCCATCGTCCTGCTCGCCGCCTTCGTGCTCAGCCTGTTCTAGCGCTGGCGGAAGCCCACATAGCCGCCCTCCCCGTCGAACAGCACGTCATAGCCGTTCAGCAGGTGGAAACTGGTGTTGACGAAAGTCCGGTCCTCCGCCACCCGCAGGTGGATGGCGCTCGGGGCGAGCGGTGAGCCGTCTCCCACCGCGAAGCCGTAGAGCGGGAAGGCCGCCTCGCCCCGGCCGACGCGGATCGCCACCTGCGTGCCCGGCGGCAGCGTGCCTTCGGCACCGGCGGCCTGCGCAGCCGGCACGGTCATGTACATGACCGACACGCCGGTATCGACGAGCGCCGTGCCACACGCCGGCGGCGTTGCTCCACCGAGCGAGATGCAGGCCGGCGTCGCCTGCCAGTCCGTCCCGTCCGGCCGGCGGTCGAGCTTGAGGTAGCGGAAGGCCTCGCGCGTGTTGGCGGGGGTGAGGCCGACATGCACGCCCTCGGAGGCGAGGATATAGCCCTGCCGGCGGGGCCCCGCGCCGCCCGCGATGCGCAGCAGCGGGTTCTTGTCCGGCGTGCTCTGGTTCTGCTGGTCGCCCTCGCGGGCGAAACCGACACCCACCATGGCGACGTTGCGCGGGCTGGTCGTCGGCGTGCAGTCGCGCGCACGGTCGAGGCACTGCACCTCGGTCACCACCAGCACCGGCATCGGCTCGGTCTGCACGCTCGCCCCCTCGCGGCCGACCAGCGACACAGGCGTCACGACCCACTGCCCGAGCATCACGCGGCCGGAGCTCGTATAGGTGAGCCGGGCCGGCCCCTGCGACGGCAATTGTTCGAAGCCGGGCAGGAATTCCGCCGCGACCACGATCCCCGTCGAGCCGGAATCGAGCTCCGCCCGCAACGGCTCGCCGCCGAAGGAGACGCCGATGCGCGGTACGGCGTCGAGCGCGCCCGGCTCGGCATTCAGGTAGCGCAGGAACAATCCTTCGCGGTAGCGGCCGTAGTCGGGTGCTTCCTGGGCCACGGCGGAGGAAGCAAGGCCGGCGACGAGAAGCGCTGCGAGAAGCCGTGCCGGCATGCCAGCCTCACATGTTCGGGTAGTTCGGACCGCCGCCGCCCTCGGGCGCCACCCAGGTGATGTTCTGGTTGGGGTCCTTGATGTCGCACGTCTTGCAGTGAACGCAATTCTGCGCGTTGATCACGTAGCGCGCGCCGCCGGACGCCTCCCCCTCCTCGACCCATTCATAGACCCCTGCCGGGCAATAGCGGGCCGAGGGGCCGCCATAGACCTCGTGCTCCGACGCCTTCTGCAGCGCCGGGTCGGCGACCTTGAGGTGGATCGGCTGATCCTCCTCGTGATTGGTGTTCGACAGGAACACGGAGGAGAGCCGGTCGAATGAGACGACGCCGTCGGGCCGGGGATAATCGATCCTCTGCGCCTTGTCGGCCGGCGCCAGCGTCGCGTGGTCCGGCTTGCCGTGACCGAGCGTGCCGAAGAGCGAAAAACCGAAAAGCGTGTTCGTCCACATGTCGAGCCCGCCCAACGCGATGCCGACATAGGTACCGAATTTCGACCAGAGCGGCTTGGCATTGCGCACCTTCCACAGGTCGCGGCCAATATCGGAGCCGCGCCATCCGGCCTCGTAGCCCTCCAATACGTCGTGCGCGCGGCCGTCGGCGAGGGCCCTCGCCACCTCCTCGGCGGCGAGCATGCCCGAGAGCACCGCGTTGTGGCTGCCCTTGATGCGCGGCACGTTGACGAAGCCGGCCGCACAGCCGACGAGCGCCCCGCCGGGGAAGACCAGCTTCGGCACCGACTGGAAGCCTCCCTCGGTGATCGCCCGCGCGCCGTAGGAGATGCGCTTGCCGCCCTCCAGCGTCCCGCGCACCAGCGGATGCGTCTTGAAGCGCTGGAATTCCTCGAACGGCGCGATCCAGGGATTGGCGTAGTTGAGGTGGACGACGAAGCCCACCATCACCTGATTATCCTCCATATGGTAGAGGAACGAACCGCCGCCGGTCGCGCTGTCGAGCGGCCAGCCGAAGGAATGCTGCACCAGCCCGGGCCGGTGCTTCTCCGGCGGCACGGTCCACAGCTCCTTCAGCCCGATGCCGAACTTCTGCGGCTCGCGCCCCGCACCGAGATCGTAGCGGGCGATGAGCTGCTTGGAGAGCTGGCCGCGCGCGCCTTCCGCGAACAGCGTGTATTTGGCGCGCAGCTCCATCCCGCGGGTGAAGCGGTCGGTGATCTCGCCGTCGCGGCCGATCCCCATGTCGCCGGTGGCGATGCCGACGACCTTGGACGGGTCGGCCTCGTCATAGAGCACCTCGGCGGCGGCGAAGCCGGGATAGATCTCCACGCCCAGCGCCTCGGCCTTCGCTGCCAGCCAGCGACAGACATTGCCGAGCGAGCCGATATAGGCGCCGTGATTGTTCATCAGCGGCGGCATCAGCGCGTTGGGCAGCCGCAGCGCACCGGCAGGGCCGAGGAAATAGAAGCGGTCGTCCGTCACCGGCGTCTTCAGCGGCGCGTCGGGATCCTCGCGCCAGTCGGGGAACAGCCGGTCGAGACCCACGGGGTCGATCACCGCGCCGGAAAGGATGTGCGCGCCGACCTCCGAGCCCTTCTCAACCACCACGACGGCGAGATCCTCGGCGAGTTGCTTCAGCCGGATCGCCGCAGCGAGGCCGGCCGGGCCCGCGCCGACGATCACGACATCAAACTCCATGGCCTCGCGAGCCGGCATTTCTGCCGCGTCCATTTCCTGCCTCCGCCGACGCAACCTGCTGATTGGACTTCTTCCACGCTTGTCCCGGCCTGACAACCGTCCGTCCGACGGATAGGATGAGCGAACCGACGCGAAGAATGCCCCTTATGAGTTCGATACTTAGCCGCCACGACACGATTGCCGACAACCTCGCCTTCCACCTGGAGGCGGGCGTCGATGTCGCGTTGGGTGACGAGCCGGTCGACCGCTTCGCCGAAAGCGCCGCCGAACGCAGCGCCGCTGCCGCCCGCCTCGCCACACGACCGGCGGAAGGGGCCGGCCCGCGCACTGCGACCGCTCCTCCCGCCTTCACCTCCCCGCGCCCCGCCTCCGCTCCGCACCGCGCGCCCTCGGGACCGCAGCCCAGTCCGGCCCTGCCGGGCGAGGCACCACCGCCGCCCGACCTCGCCGCCGTCGAGGCCCGCGAGGCCGCCGCGAGCGCACCGACCCTCGAGGCCCTGCGCGAACTGCTGGAGCGCTTCGACGGCTGCCCGCTCAAGCACACCGCCACGCGGCTCGTCTTCGCCGACGGCAACCCGAAGGCGCGGCTCATGCTGGTCGGCGAGGCGCCCGGTCGCGACGAAGATATCGAGGGCAAGCCCTTCGTCGGCCGCTCCGGCAAGCTGCTCGACCGCATGCTGGCCGCCATCGGCATCGACCGCACGGCCGCCTACATCGCCAACGTCGTGCCGTGGCGTCCGCCCGGCAACCGCACCCCGACCCCGCAGGAGACCGCTATCTGCCTGCCCTTCATCCGGCGGCAGATTGAACTGGCGAATCCCGACGTACTGGTCTGTCTCGGCGGCCCCTCGGCCCAGACGCTGCTCGGCATCCGTGACGGCATCACCAAGGCACGCGGCCGCTGGATGGATTACGACACTGGCACGCGCGTCATTCCCGCGCTCGCCACCTTCCACCCGGCCTATCTGCTGCGCACGCCGCTCGGCAAGCGCATGGCCTGGCGCGACATGCTGGCCATAGAGAGCCGCCTCGCCGCGCTGCCGGCGCGCTCGAACGACTGACGCCCGCTCCCGCACGACGGGAATATCTTAGCGGACAGTTGATTTGAGTTATTCCATGGTAACAACAGCCGGCTTAATCTACCGCCATCACCGTTCGTAAGCGGTGATGGTACAGGGGGAGCCCGATGGAATTCGATCCCGTCTTTCTGGCGCGCATCCAGTTCGCCTTCACCATCTCCTTCCACATCATCTTCCCGAGCTTCACCATAGGCCTCGCGGCCTATATCGCGACGCTGGAAGTGCTGTGGATCACCACGGGTGCCGAGCGCTACCATCGCATCGCCCGCTTCTTCACCAAGATCTTCGCCGTGTCCTTCGGCATGGGCGTGGTGTCGGGCATCGTGCTCTCCTACCAGTTCGGCACGAACTGGAGCCGCTTCTCCCACGTCGCCGGCAACGTGATCGGGCCGCTGATCGGCTACGAGGTGCTGACCGCCTTCTTCCTCGAGGCCACTTTCCTCGGCATCATGCTGTTCGGCTGGAACCGGGTGCCGCGCGGCCTCCACGTGCTCTCGTCGATCATGGTGGCGCTTGGTACCTCGCTGTCGGCCTTCTGGATCCTCGCCGCCAACAGCTGGATGCAGACGCCGGCCGGCTACGAGCTCGTCAACGGTGTCGCCCATCCGGTGGACTGGCTGGCGGCGATCTTCAACCCGAGCTTTCCCTACCGCTTCGCCCACATGGTGACGGCCTGCTACCTCACCACCGCCTTCGTCGTGCTCGCCGTCGGCGCCCGTTATGTCTATGCCGGGCGCCATCCCGAGGACGGGCGCACCATGATGCGCATGGCCATCGGCCTCATCGCCATCCTCGCCCCGGTCCAGGCCTTCATCGGCGACGCGCACGGCCTCAATACGCTGGAGCACCAGCCCGAGAAGATCGCCGCCATCGAGGCCCATTGGGGTGAGACGGACGGTGTGGCGGGCGGCGTGCCGCTGGTGCTCTTCGCCATCCCGAACGAGGCCGAGGAGCGCAACGACTTCCAGATCGCCATTCCGCATCTCGGCAGCCTCATCCTCACCCATAGCTGGGACGGCACCTTCAAGGGACTGAAGGCCTTCCCGCCGGAGGACCGGCCGCCGGTCGCCATTCCGTTCTTCGCCTTCCGCGTCATGGTCGGCATGGGCCTGCTGATGATCGCGGTCGGCTGGCTGGGTGCCTTCCTGCTGTGGCGCCGCCGGCTGTTCGAGAGCGACTGGTATCTCGCGCCGATCCGCCACATCTGGCCCATCGGCTTCATCACCATCCTGTCCGGCTGGTTCGTCACCGAGGTCGGCCGCCAGCCCTGGGTGGCCTACGGCATCCTGCGGACGGTGGATGCCGTCTCGCCGGTTGCCGGCTGGGCCGTGGCGACGACGCTCGCCCTGTTCGTCCTGGTCTATGCCTGCGTCTTCTCGGGCGGCATCTATTACATCAACCGCCTGATCGTGAAGGGTCCCGAAGGTCCGGCGCTGGAGCCGCCCGAGGGCTTGCCGAACCGGCCGCTCACCTCCGCTCACGAGGCGACGCGCGCTGCCATCAACGCTGCGGGGGAATGAGTCATGGACATCAGCCTCGGCATGGAATGGTACCTGCCCGTGATCTGGTCGCTGCTGCTGGCGGTGGCGATCGCGATGTATGTGGTGCTGGACGGTTTCGACCTCGGCATGGGCATCCTCTTTCCCTTCGCCGGCAGCGACCGGGAGAGGGACCAGATGATGAACTCGGTCGCCCCGTTCTGGGACGGCAACGAGACCTGGCTCATCCTCGGCGGCGGCGGCCTGCTCGTCGCCTTTCCCCTCGCCTACTCCATCGTTATGCCGGCGCTCTACCTGCCGGTCATCTTCATGCTGCTGGCGCTGGTGTTCCGCGGGGTCGCCTTCGAGTTCCGCCATGTCGCCGACACCAGCCGGTATCTCTGGAACATCGCGTTCACCGGCGGCTCGACCCTTGCCGCCTTCTTCCAGGGCGTGCTGCTCGGCGGCTTCGTGCAGGGCATCAAGGTGGAGAACAACGCCTTCGCCGGTGGCCCGCTGGACTGGGCAACGCCCTTCGCCGCGCTATGCGGCCTCGGCGTGGTCGCGGGCTACGCGCTGATCGGCAGCGTCTGGCTGGTGATGAAGACAGATGGCGCCACTGCGATCCGCGCCCGCGCCCATGCCAAGGTGCTGCTGGTTGCGGTGCTGGTCTTGATGGGCATCGTCAGTCTGTGGACCCCCGTCGCTTTCCCGCGCATCGCCGAGCGGTGGTTCACCACGCCGAACCTGTTCTATCTGGCACCAGTGCCGCTGCTCACCTTGCTGCTCGCCTATGCCGTTTGGCGTTGGCTGGACAAGGGGCATGAGCACCTGCCCTTCTTCGGCGTCATCGGCCTGTTCCTGCTCGGCTATATCGGCATCGGCATCTCGATCTTCCCCTACCTCGTGCCGCCGAGCCTGACCGTGTGGGAAACCGCCGCCACGCCGGCGAGCCAGGTCTTCATGCTCATCGGCACCATCTTCATGCTGCCGATCATCCTGGGCTACATCGCCTTCGTGTACTGGCTGTTCCGCGGCAAGGTGCGCGAAGGCGAGGGCTATCACTAAACCTCGTCGAGCTCGGCAAGCTCCGCCGTCTCGATGACGGTCTCGCCGGCAAGGCGCGCGCGCACTGGCGCGAAGGACGTGCGGTGGTGGCGGCAGACCCCGAGCTGGGCGAGCGCCGCCTGATGCTCGGGCGTGCCGTAGCCCATGTGCCGCTCGAAGCCGTAGCCGGGATGGGCGAGGCCGAGCGAAGCCATGAGCCGGTCGCGCGTTACCTTGGCGACGATGGAAGCCGCCGCGATCGAGGCGACGAGCGCGTCCCCGCCGATGATCGTGCGCCCGGCGCAAGCGAGCGGCGGCAGATCGTTGCCGTCCACCAGCACGAGACGCGGCCTGCACGGCAGGCCCGCGACCGCCTGTGCAAGAGCCCACAGCGTCGCCTGCCGGATGTTGTGACCGTCGATACGCGAGGGCGGAGCAAAGGCCAGCGACACCTCGGCCGTGGCGCAGATCTCGTCGAACAGCGCCTCGCGCCGCACGGCCGTGAGCCGCTTGGAATCGTCCAGCCCCTTGGGCACGCGCCTGGGATCGAGGACCACGGCGCAGGCAACCACCGGCCCCGCCCAGGGGCCCCGCCCTACCTCGTCGGCCCCGGCCACCGGTGCCTCGCCGGCCTTCAGAGCGGCGCGCTCCAACGAAAAGTCCGGCTTCTGTCGTGCGGCGGCCATGTTCAGGGGTCTCAGATAGGCGTCAGTACCGCCTCCCGGTCGACGACTCGGATGCGATGACGCACGATGGCGCCCGGAAGGACGGGATGCAACCATCCCGCGGTAGCGCCGGCAGGCGGAATCGGGCGACGTGACGTTAGGTTGAACACGGGCAGGCGATGAACTGGTCTGAACGCATACAGGAATTCGTCACCCTCTGGGTGGTCATCGATCCTCTCGGCACCCTCCCCGTCTTCCTGGCCGTCACCGCCGGCCTGAACGCGACCGACCGCAACAAGGCGGCCTTGCTCTCGGTACTCGTCTCCTTCGGCGTGCTGGTGTTCTTCGCCATGGCCGGGCACTGGCTGCTTCGCTCGATGGACGTCTCGATCGAGTCCTTCCAGATCGCCGGCGGCATCGTGCTGTTCCTGTTCGCGCTCAGCATGATCCACGGCACCAGCCATATGGACGCGCGGGCACCGGCCGAGCAGAACCCGGTCGAGATCGCGATCTATCCGCTCGCCATCCCCTCCATCGCCAGTCCAGGGGCGATGCTCGCCGCCGTGGTGCTGACCGACAATGCCCGGCACGATTTCCCGGAGCGGGCCATGACCATCGTCACCTTCAGCATCGTCCTGCTGGTGACGCTGGCGATCATGCTGGCGGCGGGGCGGCTGGTGCACCTCATCGGCCGTGGCGGCGCCTCGATCATCAGCCGGGTGATGGGCATGATCCTCGCCGCGCTGGCGGTCGACCTCGTCCTCAGCGCCGCCGCTGAGTGGCTCCACCTGCCGCCGATCTGACGTCGCCGCCGACCGGCACCCGCGCAAACGAAAAGGGCGCGGCCTACGCCGCGCCCGTCCGTATTCGAAGCGTGTCGGACTTCGATCAGAAGTCCATACCGCCCATACCGCCGCCCGGCATCGCCGGGGCAGCCGACGCCGGCTTCGGCAGGTCGGCGATCATCGCCTCGGTGGTGATGAGCAGGCCGGAGACCGAAGCGGCGTCCTGCAGCGCGGTGCGCACGACCTTGGCCGGGTCGACGATGCCGGAGGCGATCATGTCGACGAACTGCTCGGTCTGGGCGTTGAAGCCGAAGTTCTGGTCCTTCGACTCGAGCACCTTGCCGACCACGATCGAACCCTCGACGCCGGAGTTCTCGGCGATCTGACGGATCGGCGCCTCGAGCGCGCGCAGCACGATCTTGATGCCGGCCGCGATGTCGGCGTTGTCGGAGGTCAGCTTCTCGACCGCCTTCTTGGCGCGCAGCAGGGCGATGCCGCCGCCGGGGACGATGCCTTCCTCGACCGCCGCGCGGGTGGCGTTGAGCGCGTCGTCCACGCGGTCCTTCTTCTCCTTGACCTCGACCTCGGTCGCGCCGCCGACGCGGATGACCGCGACGCCACCGGCGAGCTTGGCCAGACGCTCCTGCAGCTTCTCACGGTCGTAGTCCGAGGTGGTCTCCTCGATCTGCGCCTTGATCTGCGCGACGCGGCCCTCAATGTCCTTCTTCTTGCCGACGCCATCGACGATGGTGGTCTTTTCCTTCTCGATGATCACCTTCTTGGCGCGACCGAGCATGGCGAGGCCGACGCTCTCCAGCTTGATGCCGAGCTCTTCGGAGATCACCTGACCGCCGGTCAGGATGGCGATGTCCTCAAGCATGGCCTTGCGGCGGTCGCCGAAGCCCGGCGCCTTCACGGCCGCAACCTTCAGGCCGCCGCGCAGCTTGTTGACGACGAGGGTGGCCAGGGCCTCGCCCTCGACGTCCTCGGCGATGATCAGCAGCGGCTTGCCGGACTGCACGACCTGCTCGAGGACCGGCAGGATCGCCTGCAGGCCGGAGAGCTTCTTGTCGAAGATGAGCATGTACGGATCTTCCAGATCCACGGTCATCTTCTCGGCATTGGTGATGAAGTAGGGCGAGAGGTAGCCGCGGTCGAACTGCATGCCCTCGACGACCTCGAGCTCGGTCTCGGCGGTCTTGGCTTCCTCGACGGTGATGACGCCCTCGTTGCCGACCTTCTGCATCGCACCGGCGATCATCTCGCCGATCGAGGCATCGCCGTTGGCGGAGATGGTGCCGACCTGAGCGACCTCGTCGGTGTTCTTCACCTTCTTGGCGCGCTTGGAGATGTCCTTGATGGCCTCGGCGACGGCGAGATCGACGCCGCGCTTCAGGTCCATCGGGTTCATGCCGGCGGCGACCGACTTGGCGCCCTCGCGGACGATGGCCTGGGCGAGCACGGTGGCGGTGGTGGTGCCGTCGCCGGCGAGGTCGTTGGTCTTGGAGGCAACCTCACGCACGAGCTGCGCGCCGAGGTTCTCGAACTTGTCCTCGAGCTCGATCTCCTTGGCGACCGACACGCCGTCCTTGGTGATGCGGGGAGCGCCGAAGCTCTTCTCGATGACGACGTTGCGACCCTTCGGGCCGAGCGTGACCTTCACCGCGTTGGCGAGAATGTCGACGCCGCGCAGCATGCGCTCGCGGGCATCGCCGGCGAATTTTACGTCCTTGGCAGCCATGTGGCCTACTCCTGAATGGTGTTGCGTCGAGGGTCTTCAGCCAGCGTCAGCCGACGATGCCCATGACGTCGGATTCCTTCATGATCAGCAGGTCCTGACCGTCGATCTTGACCTCGGTGCCCGACCACTTGCCGAACAGCACCTTGTCGCCGGCCTTGACGTCGAGCGGCACGAGCTTGCCGGCCTCGTCGCGGCCGCCGGGGCCGACGGCGACGACTTCGCCCTGCGAGGGCTTTTCCTTGGCGCTGTCGGGAATGATGATGCCGCCTGCGGTCTTTTCCTCGGCATCGAGGCGCTTCACCACGATGCGGTCATGCAGGGGGCGGAACTTCAGCTTGGCCATCGGTTGATCCTCGGTCTTCCTGTCTCGCGCCGGCATGGCGCTCGTGAGCAGCAATAGGCTGGGCAGTTAGTAGCACTCTTCCCAAACGAGTGCCAAACCGCCGCCGAGATAGGCAGGCCGCGAAGGGGTGTCAAGGCACGCCGGCGCGGGAAAAACGCCGGACGCGAGCGTTTTTTCGGCGCAGCTTTCCCGGCGCTTCGGCACGCACGAAAAAACCCGGCCCGCATGGCGGACCGGGTTTTCCCGAACAGCTTTCCGAGCAGGCCGCGACGACGAGCGCGGCACCGCGACGGCGATCAGACCGACTTCTTGATGGTCTTCTCGACCGAGGCCTTGATCGGCTCGGCGGTGTCGGTCGCCACCTTCTGGGCGATGGTCGACAGTTCCTTGGCCTGGGCCGACAGCACGTCGAACTGCTTGCGCAGATGACCGGTGGAAAGCTCGACGGCCTCGGAGACGGACTTCGCACCGAGCAGCGCGCCGACATAGTCGAAGGCCGCGTTCACGTTGGTGCGCAGCGACTCCAGCGCCACGGCATTGTATTCGGCCACGCCCTTGGAAGCGGTCGAATAGGCATCTTCCAGCAGGTCGGTGGTCTCTTCGGCGCTCGACTTCAGCTTCTCGTAAGCGTCGCGCGCGCTCTGCACGCCCTTCTCGGCCATCTCCCGCACGACGGCGGGCACTTCGAGGTTGGCCGGGATGTCGAGCTTCGGCAGCGCCGCTTCGAAAGCGGACGTGGCGGCCTTGGCGGCCTTCTTCGGGGTGGCGGTGGTGGCCTCAACCATGGGTTCTCTCCTCGCATACGCGGCGAAACCAGAAAGGCGACAGCCGCTCCCGCGCGGGCGGCCACGCCGTGACCGGCAGACGCAGCGTCAGGAGCGGTTCCCGATGCCCTGCCATGTCTCGTACGCCATAATTGTGCACTGCAATATCATATTGCAATGCACAATCAACCCGACTGAGCGATTTTTTCGTCACTGCGCTGGAAATAGGTCGCCATGCGCCGTTCGGGAGACCCGGACAGGGACTATTTCCCCGTCTTCTTCCCGGTGGCGAGGCCCGTGGCGGCACCGGCATGCTCGCCGATGGTCTTGGCCTGCTCGGTGAGGCGCGAGGCCTGCTCCTTCACATATTCCGCATGCAGGCGCGCCCATTCGTCGACCGTGGAGGCCTTGGCAAGGCGAGAGGCGAAGTCGAACCCGGCCGCGATATTCTCTTCCGCGAATTCCAGCGTGGTCCGGCCAAGATCACGCGCACTGTCATGCGCCACGTCGAGCTGACGCCCGGCATCGTCGAGCGCCTTGTGCGCCGCATTGAGGAAGCCATCGATCGCCGCGCGCGCCTGATCCACGCCCTGCTCGGCGATGGTACGCAGCTCCGGAGGGATTTCGAGTTTCGGGTCATCGGCCATCGCGCAAACTCCCTCCTGAATGGTGCTTTTATGGTAATCGCTCCCGGCCGCCGATCAATTCGGGCCTATGCCTACGACGAAAGTATTATATGCGTCGCAAAAGGCAATCGAAATCGGCCGCGCGTCGTCTCGCCGGTTGCAACTGATTAACCGGGATCGGTGGGAACCGATTAACCGGAAACGATGAAGCTGGCGCGACAAGGGCCGGTCCGCATGGCACCGGACGCCGGCCCGCACTATTGTTAGGCTTCAGCGGTGGACCGTCCCTCGGCCCGCCATCTGCTTCCGGCTCGGGCCGGCGGGATCATTCGGACGACGATGAACACACCGATGGACGGTTTCGGCGGCGCGGCGATCGAAGCGCTGCGTGCTCAGGCGGCCACCGCTCTTGCGGCGGCGGCGCCGGCCGTTCTCGTGCATGCCGATGGCACGCTGATCGCCGCCAATGCCTCGGGCCGCGCGGTGCTGGACGAGGCGAGCGCCGCCGCCTTCGCCGTCCGGCTCGCCCCCGGCCTGCGTCCCGGCCGCCCGGCGCGCATGGAACGCCTGCGCCTGCCGGGCCGGCTCACTCCCGCCACCTTCGCCTGCAGCCTGCTCGTCTCGGGCACCGCCCGGGCCGTCCTGCTCGTCGGACTGGATGCGGTGCCCACCATCGAGGCGGCGGCACCAACTGTCGCCCCGGTGCCATCGCGGACCGAGCAGCCCACCGCCCCTGCCCTGCCTGCGCGTTTCACCTGGCGTACCGGCCTCGACGCGCGGCTCGGCGCCGTCGATCCCCGCCTTGCCGCCGCGCTGGGCCGCACGCCCGAGGATCTCGCCGGCCTCGACTGGCACGCGCTCGGCGCGCCCGGCGCCCACCGGGCGGTGCTGGAAGGGCTCAGCTTCAATCATCTGCCGGTGCTGCTGCCGACGACCCATGGCGATGCGCTCGACATCGAACTCGGCGGCGCGCCCATCCGCGGCGAAGGCATGCGCGGTTTCGGCATCGTGAAGGGTCGCCAGCCGGTCCCCGCCGGGCTCGTCCGCGAGGCCGCGCCGGAACCCGTGACACCAACCGCGCCGCCGCGCATGGCGACGCCCCAGCCGCCGGTCGCTCCCGCACCTCCTGCCACGCCCATGCCTCCCGCCGCAACGGAAGGCCAGCCGCCGGTTCGTGTTACGCTCAGCATCGTGCCCTCCGCGCCCAATGTCGTGCCGCTGCGCGGCAATGGCGAAGGGGCCCGCACCGACAACGGCCGTGGCGAGAACGCGCGCGCCTCATGGGAGGGCCTCTCCAACGGCGAGCGCAACGCTTTCCGCGAGATCGCCCGCGCGCTTGGTGCCCGGCTGGAGGGCGTCGACGATTTTGGCGATCTTCCCGCATCGGAAGTTCCCATCCCTGCCGAAGAGGCGCAGCCCTCCCAGGCGGGGCAGGAAGCCGCTGCGCCGGAAGCACCGACCTTCCGCGACGAGGCCGCTGCCCCCTCGCCTCCGGCGTCGATGCCGCCCTCCGTCATCGCTCCGGCCACGCCGGCTCCACGGCCGGAGCCGGACGGGCTGCAGCGGGTGCTGGCCGATGGCGAGCGCCCGGTCCTCGACCGCCTGCCGCTCGGCATGATCGCATTCCGGGGCGACCGCCTGCTCTATGCCAACCGCGCTCTGCTCGACTGGACCGGCCATGCCGACCTTGCCGCGCTGGAGGCTGCCGGCGGCCTCGCCGCCCTGTTCGGCGATGCGCCGGAAGCCGATGAGGATGATGGACGCGCGCTGACCATCACGACCGCTGCCGGTCTCCCGATAACTGTCGAGGCCCGGTTGATGTCCGCCCCGTGGGAGGGCGGCATGGCGATGCTCTATGTTCTTCACCGCGTCGCGGGCGCGCCCGTCAGCCCAGCCGTCGAGGCGGACGAGCGCCTGCGCCAGGCCGAACTGGCCCTGCGCGAGGCGGAAAGCTCCAGTCGCGAACTGCGCGCCATCCTCGACACCGCGACGGACGGCGTGGTGCTGATCGACGCCGCCGGCACCATCCTGTCGATGAACCATCCGGCGGAAGCCCTGTTCGGCTTCAACGCCGGCGACGTGAAGGGCGAGGCCTTCACCCTGCTGCTGGCGCCCGAGAGCCACCGCGCCGCTGTCGACTATCTCGACGGCCTCGCCTCCAACGGCGTCGCCAGCGTGCTGAACGACGGGCGCGAGGTGATCGGCCGCGTGCGCGAGGGCGGGCTGATCCCGCTGTTCATGACCGTGGGCCGGGTCGGCGAGGACCCGACCAAGTTCTGCGCTGTGCTGCGCGACATCACCCAGTGGAAGAAGGCGGAGGAGGAACTCATCGAGGCCAAGCGCCTCGCCGAGCGCGCCAACCTCGCCAAGTCCGACTTCCTGGCCAAGATCAGCCACGAGATCCGCACGCCGCTCAACGCCATCATCGGCTTCTCCGAGGTCATGATGGAGGAGCGCTTCGGCGCCATCGAGAACCAGCGCTACCGCGACTATCTCAGGGACATCCACGCCTCCGGCGAGCATCTCATCTCGCTGATCAACGACCTGCTGGACCTCTCCAAGATCGAGGCCGGCAAGCTCGACCTCGCCTTCACCAGCGTGTCGCTCAACGAGATCGTGCAGCAGTGCATGGGCATCATGCAGCCGCAGGCGAACCGCGAGCGCATCGTCGTGCGCTCCTCGCTGGCGACCGACCTTCCCCCGGTGGTGGCGGATGCGCGCTCGATCCGCCAGATCGTGCTGAACCTCGTCTCCAACTCGGTGAAGTTCACCCAGCCGGGCGGCCAGGTGATCCTGTCGACCACGCTGACCGAAAACGGCGAGGTGGTGCTGAGGGTGCGCGACACCGGTATCGGCATGTCGGAGGCGGACGTCGCCATCGCCATGGAGCCGTTCCGCCAGATCGCGACCTCCGGACGAGCCGGCTCGGGCGGCACCGGCCTCGGCCTGCCGCTGACCAAGGCGCTGGCCGAAGCCAACCGCGCCAGCTTCAACATCCGCAGCGCAGTGGATGTCGGCACCATCGTCGAGATCACCTTCCCCTCGACGCGTGTGCTGGCGGAGTGAGCGTTTCCAACAGACTGTTGATCTAAAAGGAGTTTCGGCCGCCTCTTTGGTCCAGTGAGGCGACCCAGAATGCAGATGGCCTACCCCTCTCCGAAGCTCAACCGGACGTCAGGACGCTGGCGTTTCCGCAAGGTGGTTCCCGCCGCCATTCGTCCTCGTCTGGGCAAGACCGAGATAGTGCGATGGCTGGGCACTGACCGCGACGAGGCCCGCAGGCGGAACGCCGAACTGCATGCCGAGTGGGAGGCGCGGTTCGCTGCGCTGGCGAGCGGCATAACCGTTCTCTCCCGAAAGCAGGCTCTGGCCTTGGCGGGGCGCTGGTACCAGTGGTTCGTGGCACGGCATGACGATGATGCCGCCACCACACCCGAGGGGTGGCAGCAAGCGCTTGATGCCCTGCACGAGTTAGAGGCTACAGGCGGCCTGCTGGATGAGCGTGACATCTCGCCTCTGGATGAGAGGCCGCGTGGGCCGAAGACGACGCAGCGGGTGCATGCCTTCCTGCACGACCGGGGACACCTCGCTCAATTCTTCGTGGACGAGGGTGTGACCCTCGCGCCAGCTTCGCTCCCGCTGTTCATGGAGGCGATGGAGGACCAGTTCTATGCCGCTCACCAGCGGCTCATGCAGCTTGCTAGGGGCGACTACAGCCCCGATGAGCGCCTCGCGCGGTTCCCGGTGTGGGAGCGTGCTGCGCCGGTCTCAAAGCCCTCTGGCGCTGCTGCTGCGTCAGGCGAGAAGCTGACATTGCCGGTGCTGTTCGAGCGGTGGAAGGCTGCCCATCCCGAAATTTCTCCCGGCACGCTGAAGGTCTACGCCCCGTCGATCAAGGCTTGTGACGCCTTCCTGAACGGTATGGATGTGCGGTCCATCACCGAGGATGACCTCTGGCGATGGGTGAAGCACCGCCTAGAGGTTGAAGGCGTCTCCGGCAAGACCATCCGCGACAACAGTCTGACGGCCCTCAAATCGGTTCTGGGCTGGGCCGCGTCCTATGAGGGCGGGCGGGTACTGACCAGCAATGCCGCTGCGGCTGTGAAGCCGAAGACGCCCAAGCGAGTGCGCGAACGCCAGCCGAATTTCCGGGCCGATGAGATCAAGGCCGTGCTTGGCGCCGCGCTGGCCGTGCCTGACGACCCGAAGAACCCGACGCAGGCTTTCACGCGGCGCTGGGTGCCGTGCCGAAGATAGCCGGCTCCACCTCGCGCCAGTTCGCCTTGGCGGCCTCGAACAACTCGCCAATCTCCTCGCGCGGCAGCGGCAGCACCGTGCGGTCCTTAAACAGGTAGCCGTTGAAGCGCTTCACCTTGGCCTCGATGGCGAAGGCGAAGGCGCCGGTATCCATCGCCTCCCAGAGCTGCCCGACCAGTTCCGGCAGCAGTTCCGGGGTCACCCGGCTGCGGTCCAGCACGCGCTTGAAGCTCTCCTTCGGGATAAGCTCCACATCCTCCGCGAACATGGTGAACAGGCAGCGCATGAGGAAGGAGGCGATGGCCTCGCGCTTGTAGCGCGGCGTGCCGTCCGGTCCGCGCTGTTCCTCAAGGAACTTCGACACTTTGGCGAGGCGCTCGGCTATGTCGCGTGTGACCTTGGCGGCGCGCTTGGTCGGGTCGAGGCTGTGCGGGTCGGTCCAGACCTTTTTCAGCCGCTCCCGGACCTCCTCCGAGCGCAAGTCTTGCAGGAAGATGCGGAAGCCCTGCCGATCCGGGAATTGCGCATAGTTCTTCCCCTGCCCGGAGAAGTCCGCATACAGCTCGAAGCAGTTGCCGACATCGCAGACGATGAGGAAGGGCGGCCAGCCCTCGGCAGGCGGTAGCGCCTTGGCGTAGTCCTCCGCCTGACGGCGGGCGTTCATCATCAGCACGTCCCAACGGCGGCTCACGCGACGCCCCTGCGGCGGCTCCTCAACGGGAAAGAGCGCCTGCTGCTCCCCTCCCGCCGCCTTCGGTCCCTCGCCCTGCCTGCTCTGCTTGGCCTCCAGTACGAAGCAGCCGCGCTTGTAGAGGTCGATGCGCCCCTTGGCGGTGGAGCCGTCTGGCTCGCGGAACGTCACGGCCCGCTCGAAGACATAGGCGTTCAGCTCGGTGGCGTGCGCGGCCGGCTCCGGAGATTCCACGCCGATCAGGCGGCAGAACTCGGTGAGGAACAGGGCGTAGTTGGCGCGCTCCTGCCCACCGTCACGGCCTGTCCAACGGGAAATGAAGCGCTCGACGTCGGTCATGCCGGCCCAAATGACACGAGGAGAGCTGCGAGGCTAGCCTTCCGTCATGCGGCCGGCAATGCGGTATCCTATGCGGTCCCCGGCGCCGTCTCCAGCGCCCGATATACGCTTGCCCGGCCAATGCCGAGGGCCTTGGCTATCTCGGTCACGGTCTTGCCCTCCGCATGCAGTCGCCGTGCGTCATCCGCCTTCAACCGCGCCGAGGGCTTGCGGCCGGTGTAGCGCCCTTCGGCCTTGGCCTTGGCGATGCCCTCCTTCTGGCGCTCCAGCATCATCTCGCGCTCGAACTGCGCAAACCCCGCGAAGATATTGAGGATCAGCCGCCCGGTGGCGCTGCGTGTGTCCACCATCTCGCCCCCGAGATTCAGCACCCGCAAGCTGACGCCCTTCATGTCGAGGTCGCGGACGATATCCCACAGGTGGATGGTGGAGCGCGCCAGCCGGTCAATCTTGGTGACGACCAGCGTGTCGCCCTCGCGCACGAAGTCCATCGCCCGCACCAGCTCCGCACGGCTGCCCACCGAAGACGCCTGCTCGCTGAACACCCGCCCGCACCCGGCTGCGCTAAGGTCCCGCTGCTGCGCTTCCAGCCCGGCCGCCTGCTCCGCCGTGGAGGTACGCGCATAGCCGACCAGCAGCGGCGCCGGGGGCGGCATGGGCGTGCCGTTGGGGCGAGGCTGGGGAGGCCCTTCGCCCGGCCGCATCCCGGCAAGGGCCGCCGCCTCGCGCTCCAGCCGCGCCCGCTGGCGTTCGAGCTTCTGCTGCTGCTTCAGCAGCCGTTCAAGCGGATCGACAATGCGCGACATGCTCTGCCTCGTGTCCAAAAGGTCCAGACATGAGAGTCGAGCCCGCCCAAAATGTCAACACCCATCCTATTGGACGCACTTGGGCGCAGAAGCGGACGTGTCCGGATGGGCAAGGTCTATTGGACGTTGGCCTCTCGCGGGGCAGAAAGGAGTTTTATAATTTTGGCACGCAGCTCAGCGCGGGAAAGTCGGCTCGCTTGTTTACGTACCTCCGCGAACTCCTCCTCGGACAAGTGTTCGCCCAATTGGGCGAGGTTCTCTCGCACAACAATGAGGCTGCCCTCAGCGATACCGTCTATCAACAATATAGCCTTAAGAGCGGCCACACATCGCTTCTTGATATCTTGATCGCCCTTCAGACCTGCGATCAGCAATGCATCTGCCAGTCCCACGTACCTGAGTTCGTGATCCGCAAGAGCGGTTTCCTTGTCTAAGACGACAACGCCGCTTAGCCCTGCGATTAAGCTCACCAACTCCGACCTGTCACTCCTCCTCCTACCTAACACGAAGCTCATCCGCTTGGAGCGCATCCTCACGGCAATCGCCGTAGACATGATTGCAACGGACAGCGCGGACATTGCTGCTCCAAGGAGAGAAAGCCACGGTCGTTCATCTGTTGTCGCTGTTGGCATCAGACTGCCCAACACCTCAGAACTTCTTACGGAGACATCGAGCCCGCGCTCCACGTTGGGCGTCGCCGTCATAGCCGAGATGGTTAAGCGCTCGCTTGGCAGCATCCGAGGAATACGGACCAATCCTCCATCCGGCCCTGTCGCGACCTGAGGCGCCAAGATGTTCTCGCCGACCGCAAGGCTCTCGATTTTACCGCTGGGGTCCCGCATCCGGACCGTGACATCGGTCAACCCCGTCTTCCCTTCGTTCGCAATGACCACGGCAAATATCCGCTGGAACTCATTTCCTTTGGGAAGTCCCGGCCCAGAAATAACACTGTACTGCAGGATGGATTTCGGCCTCGTTATCTCGTCATAGAGCTTAGGGGCAAGGGAAAAGAACCCGGCCACCAAAGCAGGAGCAATGACAAAGATGAGAAAGTGCTTCCAGCCAATATGCTGCTTATTAGAACCAGCGTCGTTTGCGTCGCTTACGTCGGTCACTGCGCCCCCCCGCTCCCGAGTACCGCCTAACTGTACCGCCGACTCTCATTCTCGGTATAGATGCAAGAGACGATTCCCACGGCTGCGAGTAGCGTTGCACGCTATCCGGTGCCCACGCGCCGAGCGCACCGAGGAAATTCAGTTAGACGAGGGCAGAGGGGGGATTTTGCTCAACTCTCCGACTTCGGACGCGTGCTCACATCGCTGCCGTAAACTATCCAGCAGGCTTGACGCCAGTCCGTCACTCTGGTCCATTGGCGTCATCAATGGCCGAATAAACCTTTTATATATCAACGAGCTGCGCCCCTATCCGGCAAGCACCTTCCCCTCGACGCGCGTGCTGGCGGAGTAGCTCGGAGAAGCGGAGCCAACGCTGGGAGCAGGCCGGCCCCTTCGCGTTGCCGGCGATCTCGGCGACCGGCAACAGCAGCGCGTCGCGTAGCGCGCGGCCGAGGGCCGTCGGGTGGAAGCATGGGTCGGCCGCCTCGACTCTCGTCGCTCGATGGAGCAAGGCACAGGTGCGGCGCCCGGCATATCAGCGCGGCCAAGACGCTTTCGAACGCGAACCCCGCGCCCACGGGTGGCGGAAGATGCCGTCGAGCGGGGCGTACGGGCACCTTGCACCTCAGGAACCGTCAGCGCGTTCCCGTCTCACAACGCCACATGAAAGACGTCGAAGGGGAATGGGGAGCCCGCGGCACGCCTGGCTCCTAGTGCACCCTCAGGGCAGCGGCCCGGCGACGCCCATCGCGTCAGGACTTCCGAAGAGCGGGCGCGCGGCGCCGGAACGGCGGATGAGCGCCTGCGGGTCCGGCAGAACGATCGGCCGCTCCCACTCGCCCCGCACGATGAAGGGCAGCTCGAAGGCGACGGGCGCGGCGCGAGCGGCATCCGCCGCGACCGCGCCGGTCTTCGCCGTTTCCACTTTCTGCCCCGCTTCCGAAACGAGTTGCGCCGTGCCGGCAAAATCGAGATCGCGCTGGGCGATCGAGCTTTCGCCGGAAAGGGCGATGCGCAGCTTGGCGCTGGTGAGATCGATGCGATCCAGCTTGGCGATGCCGTCCCGGATGCTCGCGTCGATGACAATGTCGTCGTAAGGCGTGCGCCCGCCGCGCAGATCACCCGCGCCCGACAATGGACGTTTTTCCAGACGGGACAGGATGCGCCCGACATCGATGCCGACCAGCGCGCCGTTCTCGCCGGTCAGTGTGAAAGCACCGCTCAGCTTCTGGACGATTTCCATCATGCTCGCGCCGGAGCCTCCCGCCGAGAGGCGAAAGGAACCCGTGCCCTCCAGTCGCTGCAGCCGGAACAGTTCACCCAGCGCCTTGGCCAGCGCCACATCGTCGGCGGAAAGATCGAGACGCACATCCGCGCCGGAGCCCGTGTCCACCGGCGACACATGCAAGGCAGCGCGGAAGATGCCCCCCCACGCCTCTGCCTCGCCGATGGCGATGGAAAGCTTGCCGCTCTTCAGCGCGGCACTCGCCGCCATGCGCTGCAAGACGGCATCACCGACGCGCAGCTGCGTGGCGGAAAGGCGCAGGTCAGCGTCGAGCGCGCGCGTGCGCCGGAGATCGATCGATTCTCGGCTCCAGCTACCGCCCTGCGAACCGGCAAGGCTGAGCTGCCCATAGGGAGAAAGATCGAAGGACTCGCTGGCGAGCGAGCCTTGCAGATTGGCGTGGCCACCGTCGAGGCGCAGGTTGAAGGCACCCACGCTGGAATTGCCGTCGAGATCAATACG
This sequence comes from Ancylobacter moscoviensis, assembly GCF_007559435.1. GTDB lineage: Bacteria > Pseudomonadota > Alphaproteobacteria > Rhizobiales > Xanthobacteraceae > Ancylobacter > Ancylobacter moscoviensis. The sequence goes on from NZ_VMBP01000003.1 coordinate 454,380, forward strand.
GGCCTCGCTGAGCACCGCGCCCTGTTCCGACAGCAGGGCATTGGCGCGCAGGTTGAAGGCGCCGAAGCCACGCTCCGTGGGAGCGTCGAGCCCAAGCCATTCCAAAGCATCGCGAAGTTGCCGCGACGCGACGGTGAGCGCGCCGGTGACCACCGGCCCGCCGGCAAGACGCGCCCCGCCCTGGAAGGACAGCTCCGCCGGTGCGCCCGAGAGCGACAGGCGCAGACTGCCCGCCCCACCCGAAGCGAGAGCGGCGAGGCCGCTCAGCGTAGCGTCCACCTCCAGCGGCTCGCCGCGCCAGACCACGCGCCCCTTCGCCGTGGCGTCACGCCCGCCGCGCCAGCCGAGACGAATGTCCGCCTCCGGAATCACCGCTTCGTCGCCATCGGCATGAGCGATCTTGAGGCTGCCATCCGTCACGTAGACATCGGCCTCGGACTGCGCGGTGCCGAGACCCGCGACCAGCGCCGCCAGCGCGTCCACCCCCTCGCCCGGATCGGCCAGGGTGAGGTCGGCATCGGTCAGCTCGATATGGTCGGCGCTCGCGCGGCCGGTAAGCAAAGGCAGGAGGTCGAGCACGATTCGCGCCGAACCCGCCTCGAGCCGCGCGCGCGGATGGTCGATGGACACGCCCGCCATGTCGATGGCCGGCCAGGGAAAAACCGAAAAACTCACGGCGCCGTCGATGACGGGGCGCTGCCCGATCGCCGCCTGCACCATCGTCTCCACTTCGCTCCTCAACCGCGCTTCCGAGGCGAGTTTGGGCGCAAGAATGCCGGCGGCCAGCGCCACCACAACGGGCAGAAGAAGGATCGGAACGAGTTTCTTCATTATTAGCGTCGGTTATTGCCCCCGAAGCCTCGCTACAGCATTGGGGCGAAGCGGCGCAAGCATGCGACCCGGCATCGGCCTGGATATAAGCCGAAAGATGGGTCGCGCCAGCGGACACAAGCCCCTCCTGAGCGGCTGCAACATGTTGGCTGTCTGTGTCTGTTTGATGGCCTGACAGAAGCCGGGCCCGGCGCTATGAGTCGTCGCAGAGGCGGACCGCGATCCGGCGAGCGGCGCGGCGTGAGGGGACGGAGGGGACGAATGGGCGAGACGGGCCAGGAACCGCTGTGGAGGCCGAGCCCCGAAAGGGTCGCCCGTACCGGGATCGCCTCCTTCATCGCAACGGTGAATGCCCGCCACGGTACAGCGTTGAGCGACTACCGCTCGCTGCATCGCTGGTCGATCGAGCAGCCCGGCACGTTCTGGGAAGAGATCTGGCAGCTCGGCGACGTCATCGGTGACCGCCGGGGGCCCGCGCTGGTCGATGCCGACCGCATGCCCGGCGCGCGGTTCTTTCCCGAGGCGACGCTGAACTACGCCGAGAACCTGCTGCGTCCGCGCGATCCCGCGAGCGTGGCGCTGATCTTCCGCGGCGAGGACAAGGTCGAGCGCCATGTCAGCTTCGGCGAGCTGACGGAGCTCGTCTCCCGGCTTCAGCAGGCGCTGCGCGCAGCGGGCGTGGGCGTGGGCGACCGGGTGGCAGCGACGCTGCCGAACCTGCCCGAGACCATCGCCGTCATGCTGGCGACCACCTCCCTGGGTGCCGTCTTCTCCTCCTGCTCGCCGGATTTCGGCGAGCGCGGCATTCTCGACCGCTTCGGCCAGATCGAGCCCAAGGTATACGTTGCCTGCGACGGCTACTGGTACAACGGCAAGCGTGTCTCCATCGGCGACAAGCTGAGGAGCGTCGTGCCGCATCTGCCGACCGCGGTGCGCACGGTGATCGTGCCCTATCTGGGCAATGCCGAGGAAGTCGCCGCCGGCCTGCCGAACGGCGCCTCGCTCGACGCCTTCATCGCCCCCTTCGCGCCGGCCCCGCTCACCTTCGAGCGTCTGCCGTTCAACCACCCGGCCTTCATCCTGTTCTCCTCCGGCACCACCGGGGTGCCCAAATGCATCGTGCACAGCGCGGGCGGCACTCTGCTCCAGCACATCAAGGAGCACCGGCTGCACTGCGACCTCGCGCCGGGGGACCGGGCGTTCTATTTCACCACCTGCGGCTGGATGATGTGGAACTGGCTGGTGACCGGCCTCGCCAGCGAGCTGACGCTGTGCCTGTTTGACGGTTCGCCCTTCGCACCCACGCCCGGCGTGCTGTTCGACTATGCCGAGAAGGAGCGCTTCGCGCTGTTCGGCACCTCGGCGAAGTACATCGACTCGCTGCGCAAGGAAGGCATCCGCCCCGGCGAGACGCATGACCTCTCCGCCCTCAAGGCGCTAACCTCGACCGGCTCGCCGCTGGCGCCGGAGAGCTTCTCCTTCATCTACGAGGCGATCAAGGCGGACCTGCATCTCGCCTCCATCTCCGGCGGCACCGACATCATCTCCTGCTTCGTGCTCGGCGATCCGACCTCGCCGGTCTACAAGGGCGAGATCCAGGCTCCCGGCCTCGGCATGGCGGTCGAGGTGTGGTCGGACGAGGGCAAGCCAGTGACCGGCGAGCGGGGCGAGCTCGTGTGCACCCGCCCCTTCCCCTGCATGCCGGTGATGTTCTGGAACGACCCGGAGGGCGCCAAGTACCGCGCCGCCTATTTCGAGCGCTTCCCGAACGTGTGGTGCCATGGCGACTTTGCGGAATGGACGGAGCATGGCGGCATCATCATTCACGGCCGCTCCGACGCGACGCTCAACCCGCAGGGCGTGCGCATCGGCACGGCGGAGATCTACGCCCAGGCGGAACAGATCCCCGAGATCGTCGAGGCGATCGCCATCGGCCAGGATTGGGACAACGACGTGCGCGTCGTGCTGTTCGTGCGGCTGAAGGAGGGCGTCAGCCTCGATGCCGATCTGGAGAAGCGCATCAGGACACAGATCCGCACCGGCGCCAGCCCGCGGCACGTTCCGGCCAAGATCATCGCAGTGACCGACATTCCCCGCACACGCTCCGGCAAGATCACCGAACTGGCCGTGCGCGACGTGGTGCATGGCCGCCCGGTCAAGAACACCGAAGCCCTCGCCAATCCGGAAGCCCTGGAACTCTACCGGGACCTGCCGGAACTCGGTTCCTGATCATGGCGCGGCCGGCTTAGCCGCGCCAGCAGGATCACCGGAATCAAGCCGACCAGCACAATGAGCAGGGCGGCGAAGGCGCCGTCCTCGTAGGAACCGCGCGCGGCCTCGCTGTAGACATGGCTCGCGAGCGTCTCGAAGTTCAGCGGGCGCAGCATCAGCGTCGCCGGCAGTTCCTTCATGCAGTCGACGAAGACCAGCAGCGCCGCCGTCCCGAGCGCGGGGCGCAGCAGCGGCAGATGGATCAGGCGCACCACGCCGCCCGGGCGCTCACCGAGACTGCGCGCCGCCATGTCGAGCGTCATCCCGACCTTCTCGTAGCCGGTCTCCAGCGCGCCGACGGGGATCGCCAGGAAGCGGATCACATAGGCGATGATCAGCGCCGCGCCGGAGCCGGAGAGGATGAGCCCCGTCGCCGTGCCGCCGAGCGACTGGACGGTGGAGGAGACGAGGTTGTCGAATCCCGCCAACGGCACCAGCAGGCCGACGGCCAGCACCGTGCCGGGAACCGCGTAGCCGACCGCCGCCAGGCGCAGCAGCCGAGACGAACGGACCGTCCCGGTCCGCGCGGCAATGGCAAGGAGCAGCCCGCAGCCAAGCGCCAGAGCCGTTCCGATCGCCGCGAACAAGGCCGTGTTCAGCACCTCCACGAACACGGTCTCGGGCAGACCGTTGAACATGTACCGACCATAGGCCGCGTGAACGAGATGTCCGGCCGGCAGCAGGAAGCCGAGCGCCACCGGCAGCAGGCAGGCGAGGAAGGCGAGCGTCGCTTGTCCGGCCGCGAGCTGGCGCCGCATGGGCGGGCGCGAGCGGGCGCCAACATTGGCGTGGCTGATATGCCGGCGGCCCCAGCGTTCCAGCATCACGAGCGCAATCATCACCAGCAGCATGAACAGCGCGATCTGCGCCGCGCCTGGCAGGCTCGAACGGTTGAGCCAGGTGGAATAGATGGACAGCGTCAGCGTCTGCACGCCGAGGAATTCGGAGGCGCCGATGTCGTTCACCGTTTCCATCAGCGCCAGTGTCACCCCCACCGCGATGGCCGGGCGAGCGAGTGGCAGGGCGATGCGGAAGAAGGTGCCCGTCGCGCCATGGCCGAGTGTGCGCGCCGCGTCCAGGGCGGAGGCCGTCTGCACAAGGAAGGCGGCACGCGCCGGCAGGTAGACATAGGGATAGAGCACGAGGCCCAGCAGCACGATGCAGCCCGGCAGGTTACGGACCTCCGGCAGCCACAGATCGCGCGGGTTCGTCATGCCCAGGGCGGCGCGGATCGCGGTGGGGATCGGCCCCAGCGGATGGATCGCGTCGACATAGACATAGGCCTGGATGTAGGTCGGGATGGCGAGCGGCAGCAGCAACGCCCACTCGAAGATGCCGCGTCCGGGAAAACGGCACACCGCCACCAGCCAGGCGGTCCCGGTGCCGATGGTGCCCGCGATAAGGCCGACGCCGATGGCGAGCAGCGCGGTATCGGTGATGGCGACCGGCAGCACGTTGCGCAGGATGTGCGGCCACAGATCGCCGGAACTCTGCGCGGCGGTGAAGACGAGGGCGGCGATGGGCAGCAGCACCAGTGCGACGATGGCGACCGCACCGGCGCGCAGGATCCGACCGCTGGCGCCGGCGATGCCGGAAACGCTGCTTGGCCGGTAGCCCCCCGCCGGATCCGTCGTCACCGAACTCATGGATGCTCGTTCACCACCAAGACGCCGGCCTTCCCGCCGGCGCAACGGAAAGGGCGGCACGCGAGGCGCCGCCCTTCGTTGTGATCAGTTGTCGAAGCCGACCTTGTCGACGAGGTCGGCCGCCGCCTTGCGGTACTGGCCGATCTTGGCGAGATCCAGATTGTCGATCTTCAGCGGGCCGAAGGCGGCGATGATCGGATCGACCGGCGAGCCGGCCACCACCGGATATTCGAAGTTCGCCTTGGCATAGACGTCCTGTGCCTCGTGCGAGACCAGGAATTCCAGCAGCTTCACGGCGTTGTCGCGGTTCGGCGCGTTCTTGGCGAGCGAGGCGCCGGAGATGTTCACATTGGTGCCGCCGCCCTCGAAGGTCGGCAGGATGACGTTGATCGCCTCGGCCCACTTTTCCTGCTCGGGGCCGCCCTTGCCGGAGCGCATCAGGCCCACATAGTAGGAATTGGCGACGCCGAGATCGCAGATGCCGCCGAGGATGTCGCGGGCGTTCTCGCGGTCGCCGCCAGCCGGCTTGCGCGCGAGATTGGCCTTCACGCCCTTCAGCCATTCCTCGGCCTTCGCCTCGCCGTGGTGGGCGATGTAGGCGGCGATCAGCGCGGTGTTGTAGGGGTGCTTGCCCGAGCGGATACAGATCTTGCCCTTCCATTCCGGCTTGGCGAGATCCTCATAGGTGATGGCGTCAAGCTTCACCCGGTCCTTCGAGGCATAGACGACGCGCGCGCGCATGGAGACGGCGAACCAGTCGCCGGTCGGGCCACGCAGATTGGCGGGGATCGCCTTCTCCAGCACGTCGGACTTCAGCGGCTGGGTCACGCCCTGATCGACCAGATCGAGCAGGTTGCCGATATCGACGGTCATCAACACATCGGCCGGCGAGGCCGCGCCCTCGGCCTTCACCCGCTCGGCAAGGCCATCCTTGACGAACACGCTGTTGACCTTGACGCCGGTCTTCTCGGTGAAGGCGTCGAACACCGGCTTCGCGAGGCCGGGCTCGCGGGTGGTGTAGACGTTGACGACCTCCTCCGCCGAAGCCGCGAGCGGCGCGAAGGCAAGACCGACGGCAAGAAAACCGCCAAGCGCGAGGCGGCGAGTGACGGCGTTCGGCGTTCTGATGGTCATTGGCGTCTCCTGCGTGCAGTCGCCCCGCCGGACCGGCCGGAAGCGGGATTGACGTAAGGTGCGCGCAGGCGGTAGCCGAGGGCTATGGGACGGTCAATGAAAAGCTACGTTAGATCAATAACTTAGAATAAGTCTAATGCAAATGTAGTGAGCCAGGATTGGAGAGGTGCCGAAACACTTCCCCGGTTCGCACGAAAAAGGCCGGTCGCTGGGACCGGCCTCCGTCTTGTCCGCGCAGGTGCGTAACGCTCAGTCCAGGCCGCCAATGTGGTGCTGGGCGTAGAGCTGCAGGCCGAGATTGGCGATCAGGTCGAGCTGGGTCTCAAGGAAGTCGATGTGCCCTTCCTCGTCCGCCATCAGTTCCTTGAACAGGTCGCGGCTCGGATAGTCCTGCACGGAATCGCAGTAGGTCGCGGCTTCCTGATAGAGCGCGCGGGCCTCGATCTCGGCCGCGAGGTCGCACTCGATGACTTCCTTCACGTCCTGGCCGATGCGCAGCGGATCGAGCACCTGCAGGTTCGGCAGGCCTTCGAGGAAGAGGATACGGTCGATGAAACGATCCGCGTGCTGCATCTCCTCGATGGACTCGGCACGCCACTTGGCCGCGAGCTTCTTGTAGCCCCAGTTGTCCAGCATGCGATAATGCAGCCAGTACTGGTTGATCGCGGTGAGCTCCGACCGGACGCCGCGGTTGAGATATTCGATGACTTTGGGATCGCCCTTCATGGCAGCGCCTCTCTTTTCTTGAGCATGCGCTACCTGTTTAGAAAAATTCTAATAAATAGGCAACCGACTCGTGCACCCTTCCCCCGCATACGCCATGCCGGGAAAGCGGCGGCCCTTACTCCGCCGCGACAATAAGTGCGGAAAGATCGTTGGCGTGAGCAGTGTGCGTATGGCCTGCATGATCCTGCAGGGCGTAGTCATGCGCGGCATGGGAATGCGTCGAGACCGGGCAATCCAGCGGGCAGCCGCCACAGTTCGAGGCGTTCACGTCGTCGATGAGCTTGCGGATGGTGCGCGCGCAGCGACCGCACTGGGCGCTGCAGCCGAGACAGCGGTAGACCTGCCCGACCGTCCGGACAGCCGCCTCCGTTTCCGTCACCGCGCTGCGGATCTGACGGTCGGAAAGCACATTGCACGAGCAGACAATCATCGAGAGGCAGAACCGAAGTGATCAGCCTTTTAGAATTATTCTAAAAATGGCTCTCTGCTTCTTTTTCGCGCTATTCCTCGACGCCGTCAATCGGCAAATGCCGATCTATCGATTGCGTGATGCGATCTGGCAAGTCTTCGTCGATCCAATTTTTAGACGTTCCAGATTAGGCGTCACCGCTCAACTCTTTTCCACTTTCGAACGGCACTAAACTGGGGGCCTCAAGACCCCGCGCCGGCCCGATCGGGTCGCCCGCCAGACGGGCATAGAGCAGGTGATCCTGCCACAGGCCGTTGATGCACAGATACTCCCGCCCATAGCCTTCACGCCGAAAACCGGCGCCTTCCAGCAAACGGATCGACGGCGTGTTGTGCGGCAGGCAGGCCGCCTCGATGCGGCGCAGGCCGAGCGTCGTATGGGCGAAAGGCAGGAGCGTGCGCACTGCCGCGCCCATGAAGCCCTTGCCGGCATGGGGCGCACCCATCCAGTAGCCCAGGCTGGCCGTCTGGGTGACGCCGCGCCGGACATTGGAAAGCGACACGCCGCCGAGCAGGGTCCGGTCGGCGGCGCTGAAGACGAGGAAGGGATAGGCGATGTCCTCGCGCACGTCCCGCGCATAGCGGCGCATGCGGCGTCGGAACGAGCCGCGCGTGAGATCGTAGGGCGGCCAGGTCGGCTCCCACGGCGTCAGGAAAGGCCGGCTCTGCTCGCGCAGCGCGGACCATGCCGCGAAATCCGACATCTGCGGCATGCGCAGCAGCACGCGCTCGCCTTCGATGAGCATCGGCGGCTCATGCCAGGAAACCGTGCGGAACAGGGCCATGCGTGATGCCGTAAGGCGGATTATGCTGCCGACAGACGTTCCGCGATGCGCGCCGCCGTTTCAAGAGATTTTCCCGGGCCTAGGGCCGTAAAGGTCGGAAGCCCCCGCCCCACGAGGGCCCGGCCGGCCGCCTTGGCGTCATTGAGGGTGACCGCCTCGACCTTGGCGACGATCTCCTCCAGCGGGATCGGCCGGCCAAAGGCCAGCATCTGGCGGGCCAGCTGGTCGGCCCGGGCACCGGAGCTTTCCAGCGCCGCCAGCAGCCCCACCTTGGCCTGCGCCTTGGCGCGGGCCAGTTCGCCCTCGCTCAGCGTCTCGATCGTCGTCTCGATCTGGTCCACCACCACATCGACGAGTTCGTCCACGTCGCCGCCATCCGTGCCGGCATAGACGCCGAACAGGCCGGTGTCGGCATAGCCCCAGTGGAAGGAGTAGACCGCGTAGCACAGGCCCCGCGCCTCGCGAACCTCCTGGAACAGTCGCGAGGACATCCCGCCGCCGAGGATGTTGGTGAACACCTGCAGGGCGTGAATGGCCGGATCGCGGTAGGACAAGCCCGGCAGGCCGATCAGGATGTGCGCCTGTTCGAGGTCACGGCCGCCGCCGATTTCCGTTCCACCCTGATAGCGCGCCGGCGCCGGGGCTGGCTTGTCCGCGGCAGCGAAGCCGGAGAAGCGCTTGGCCACTTCCTCCACCACCGCCTCATGCTCGACCGCGCCGGCGGCGGCGACGATCATCTTCGGTGCCCGGTAGTTGCGCGCGAGATAGGCGCGTAGCCGGTCCGGCCCGAAGGAGCGCACCGTCTCGGGCGTGCCGAGGATCGAGCGCCCGATCGGCTGGCCGGGGAAGGCCCGCTCCTGAAACAGATCGAAGACAAGGTCGTCCGGCGTGTCGAGCGCGGCGCCGATCTCCTGCACGATCACATTGTGCTCGCGCGCCAGTTCCTCGGGGTCGAAGGCCGGCTCGGTGAGGATGTCCGACAGCACGTCGAGAGCGAGCGGCACGTCCTCGCCGAGCACCCGCGCATTGTAGGTCGTGTGCTCGACGCTGGTGGCGGCGTTGATGTCGCCGCCGACCGCCTCGATCTCCTCGGCGATAGCGCGGGCGGAGCGGCGCTTCGTGCCTTTGAATGCCATGTGTTCGAGCAGGTGTGAGATTCCGTGCTCATCGGGCTCCTCGTCGCGCGCCCCGGCCCCGGCCCAGATGCCGAGGGAGGCGGTGGCGAGATGGGGCATCGCGTCGGTGACGACGGTCACGCCGCTATCGAGCCGCGTGATGCGCGGGCCCGGCGCGTCGTCCCGGCTCACGCGACATTCTCCGCCGCGCGGGCATGCCTGGCGATATAGGCCTCGATCGCCGAAATGTCGTTGGGCAGGGTCGGGGTGCGCTCCGGGAGCTCCATGAGGTCGGCGAGATGGGGCGGCAGCGCCGGGCGCTCGCCGCAGGCCCGCTCCACCGCGTCGGGGAACTTGGCGGGATGGGCGGTCGCCAACACCACCTGCGGCACATGCGGATCGTGCTTGATGCGCTCGGCGACGGAAACAGCAACGGCCGTGTGCGGGTCGAGCAGGTAGCCGGCCTCGCGGCGCACCCGTGCGATGGTCTCGGCGGTCTGCGCCTCGTCGGTGCGACCGCCGTCGAAATCGGCGCGGATCGCCTCAAGCGCCCGGTTCGATGGTGAGAAGGCGCCCGACTGGTTGAGCGACGCCATCAGCCCGCGCAGCGCCCCGGCGTCCCGGTCCAGCGCCTCGAACAGCACGCGCTCGAAGTTCGAGGAGACCTGGATGTCCATGGACGGCGAGGAGGACGGCACCACGCCCGTCACCTCGTAACGCCCGGAATTCAGCGTGCGGACGAGGATGTCGTTCACATTGGTGGCGATGGTGAGCTTCGAGACCGGCAGGCCCATGCGCTTGGCGACGAAGCCGGCGAGCACGTCGCCGAAATTGCCCGTCGGCACCACGAAGGAAACCGGGCGATGAGGGGAGCCGAGGGCGGCGCCGGCGACGAAATAGTAGACGACCTGTGCGACGATGCGGGCCCAGTTGATGGAATTGACGCCCGCGAGTTGCAGGCGGTCGCGGAAGGCGTGGTTGTTGAACATCGCCTTCACATGCGCCTGGCAGTCGTCGAACGTGCCCTCGACCGCGATGGCGTGGACGTTCGCGTCCGGCACCGTCGTCATCTGGCGGCGCTGCACCTCGGAGACGCGGCCGGCGGGATAGAGGATGAACACATCGGTGCGGGCACGGCTGCGGAACGCCTCGATGGCCGCGCTGCCGGTGTCGCCGGAGGTGGCGCCGACGATCGTGGCGCGCTGCTCCCGCTCGACCAGAACATGGTCCATCATGCGGCCGAGAAGCTGCATCGCCACGTCCTTGAAGGCGAGCGTCGGGCCGTGGAAAAGCTCCAGCACGAAACGGTTCGGGGCGATCTGCACCAGCGGCGTGGTGGCGGGATGACGGAAGCTGGCATAGGCCTCCTCCAGCATCGGGCGCAGCACCTCGGGCGTGAACACCGCGTCGACGAAGGGCGCGATCACCCGCCCCGCCACCTCGGCATAGGAATGGCCGGCGAGCCGGGCGATCTCCTGCGGCGCCAGGGCCGGGAAGGTCTCGGGCACGTAGAGGCCGCCGTCGCGCGCGAGGCCGGCGAGAAGGGCGTCGGAGAAGGCGAGCACGGGAGCCTCGCCGCGGGTCGAGATGTAGCGCACACGCGCCTCCGCTGGAAAAGTCGGCGGCAAACTAGTGGCGGGGCCGGCCGGAGGCAAGCAATCGGTGGCGCCGCGTGCAGTTTGGGTAGCAGCGCGTATCGCAACGGTAGCAAGCGGGTAGCAAAAACCGTAGCGCAAGGGCGCCATGGGAGTAGCGCGCAGTAGCACCGTGTAGCGCTTCAGCGGCGCAGGCGCGACCACACGAAAGCGGCGAAGACGGCAAGCAGCGTCGCCGCCAGCCCGTACCAGGTCAGCGCGTATTCGAGATGGCGGTTGGAGAAATTGACCCGCGTCAGCCCGCCGACCGGCAAGCCGCCGGGATTGGGCGCCGCGTCGGCGTCGATGAGGAAGGGCGCCGTGCGCAGGAGGCCCTTCGCCCCGGCGATGGCCAGCGGATCGCGCACGAACCAGCTGTCCTTCGCCGGATCGTTGCCGGGGGTGAAGGGGCCGGCATCCTCGGGCATGCGCAGCAGGCCGGTGACGGTGACGAGACCGTCCACCTGCCCTTCCGCCCGGCTCGACGGCGCCCGCCGGTCGAGCGGCACGAAACCGCGATTGACGAGGATGGTCGAGCCATCCGCCATCACCAGCGGCGTGACCACCCAGTAGCCCGGCCCGCCGGAGCCGTCCGGCGCGGAATCGACCAGTGCATAGACCTGCACTTCCAGATCATGCCGGAAGCGCCCCTGCGCGGTGACATGGCGGTATTCGTCCTGCTCGTAGCCGACCTGCGGCCATTCCGCCTCGACCGGCACCGGCTGGGCCGGTTCATGCACGCGCGCCTGCACCTTGGCGATGAGATCTTCCTTCCAGGCGAGGCGCTGCATCTGCCAGGTGCCGAGGCCGACCAGCACGCCGAAGACGGCGAGCACGACCAGCGCCGCCGGCAGCAGCTTGCGCCATGCCGGCCGGGACTGCCGGGAAGCGCCGGCGACCGGGGACGCGGGAGAAGGGGTCACGAGCCGCCCTTGTCGAGACGCCCAGGCTCGGCCTTCTTGGCGTATTGCAGGGCAATCATCGTGGCCTTGAGCGGCCGCAGCAGGCCGAGCGTCGAGATGAGCACCAGCGGCGTCCACAGCAGCGCGTGAAGCCACAGCGGCGGCGCCCAGGTGAGCTCCACCCAGAGCGCGAGGCCGACGACCAGAGAGCCCGCCGCCAGGATGATGAAGACGACCGGGCCGTCGCCGGAATCATCGAAGCTGTAGTCGAGGCCGCACTTGTCGCAGGACGGCGCGACGGTGAGGAAGCCGTTGAACAGGCGGCCGCGGCCGCAGCGCGGGCAGCTGCAGGTGAGCCCCGCCGCGTAGGGCGAGACACCGGTGTGGAAGGGCTGAAGATCCATGAGCGGCTTCTACTCCCATTCGCCCGCGGCTGGAAATCCGGGGGATGACCGATGCCGCATATCTGATGCCGGCTCGCCTTTGAACGAAAAAGGCGGCTGCCGAATGAAAAAGGGGCGGCCGGAAGCCGCCCCTTCGATCTGCTGTCGTGCCGGCCTCAGTGCGGAGCGCCCGCGCTGCCCCACACATAGATGAAGGTGAAGAGGAACAGCCACACGACGTCGACGAAGTGCCAATACCAGGCCGCCGCCTCGAAGCCGAAATGATGGGTCGGCGTGAAGTGGCCGGCATAGAGCCGCCCGAGGCACACGGCGAGGAAGATGGTGCCGACGATGACGTGGAAGCCGTGGAAGCCGGTCGCCATGAAGAAGGTGGCGCCGTAGATGTTGCCCGAGAAGGCGAACTCCGCGTGGCTGTACTCGAAGCCCTGCAGGATCGAGAACAGGACGCCGAGGATCACGGTGAGCCACAGGCCCCACTTGGCGCTCTCGCGGTCGCCATGGACCAGCGCGTGGTGCGCCCAGGTCAGCGTGGTGCCGGAGGTCAGCAGGATCAGCGTGTTCAGCAGCGGCAGGTGCCACGGGTTGAAGGTCTCGATGCCCTTCGGCGGCCAGACGCCCCCGGTGAACTCGGCGCGGGTGTAGTTGATCGCTTCGCCGGAATAGAGCGAGGCGTCGAAGAAGGCCCAGAACCAGGCGACGAAGAACATCACCTCGGAGGCGATGAACAGGATCATGCCGTAGCGCAGGTGAAGCTGCACCACCGGGGTGTGGGCGTGCTCGTGCTCACCCTCGCGGATGATGTCCCGCCACCACACGATCATGGTGTAGACGACGCCGATGAAACCGGCCGCCATCACCAGGGCGGTGAGCTGGCCATGCATCCAGAACACGGCGCCCGCCGCGAGGACGAAGGCGAAAACCGAAATGACGAACGGCCACGGGCTCGGTTCGACGAGGTGGTAATCGTGCTGCTTGGCGTGGGCTTCAGCGTGGGCTTGGGCCATGGGTCGCGCTCTCCGTTCCGTCTATTTCTCTAGCGGGCCGTCACCGCGGCCGCAATGTGGCGTTCCGCCCGTCTACAAGGGTGCCTTTCCGTCCTTCGCCTTGCCGGCAGCGACAGGCGTCGCCTTGGGGAAGAAGGTGTAGGAAAGGGTGATGGTCTTGACGCCCTTCATCTCCGGATCCTCGACGAAGGCGGGATCGACGAAGAAGACGACGGGCATGTCGAGCGTCTCGCCCGGCTGCAGGGTCTGCTCCTCGAAGCAGAAGCACTGCATCTTGGCGAAGTGGTAGCCGGACTGGGCCGGCGCCACGTTGTAGGTCGCGGTCGCCGTCACCGGCTCGCTGCTGCGGTTGGTGGCCTTGTAGAAGGCGAGCTTGGTCTCGCCCACGCGCACCGTCACCGAGCGCTGCTCCGGCTCGAAGGACCAGGCGAGGCCCGGGGCGACATTGGCGTCGAAGCGGATCTCCACCTCGCGGTCGAGCGCCTTCTCCGGCGCCGCCGCGGCCACCTTGGTCGCCCCGCCGAAGCCGGTGACCTGGCAGAACATCTGGTAGAGCGGCACGGCGGCATAGGAGGCGCCGACCATGGTCGCGACGAAGGCGGCGCAGCTGAGCGCCACCACGCGATGACGGCGGGCCGGGCGCGGGACCGACGCGGGCGTCGTTTCGGGGCGGGGGTCGGGAGCGTTTGCCATCACACCCTCACAACGGCCGGATGAGCACGGCGGGGCCGAGCTTCACGATGGTGACGACATAGAACAGCACGCACAGCGCCGCGAGCGTCAGCGCGATCGCGACGGAGCGGGCGCGGCGGCGGCGCTTCTGCTCCTCGGTGAGCACGACGCCCTCGATCTCGGGAGCCGGGGTCTGCGGCTTCGGCGCCTGTAGCTTCGGCGTCTGCGGCGTCTTGTTCTCGTCGGCCATGGTCACCCTCGCCAGCATGCGCTCACAGCCCCAGACCGGCCGGCGCCACCGCTTCCACGAGCAGGACGGCGAAGAGCAGGAAGAGATAGAGGATCGAGAAGCCGAAGAGCCGGCGCGCGGCCTGCTCGGCCGGCGCGCCCTCGCGGCGGCGATAGACCTGCACGGCGAGCAGGAGCATGAGCCCGCCGGCGATGCCCGACACCACGCCATAGGCGAGCCCGGCCATGCCCAGGAAGAAGGGCGACATGGCGAGCGGCACCAGGATGAGCGTGTAGAGCAGGATCTGGCGGCGCGTCTCGGCGGTGCCGGACACCACGGGCAGCATCGGCACGCCGGCGCGCGCGTAGTCGCCGGACTTGTAGAGCGCCAGCGCCCAGAAGTGCGGCGGGGTCCAGAAGAAGATGATGAGGAAGAGCAGGATGCTCTCCAGCCCGATGCCGCCCGAGGCGGCCGCCCAGCCCACCATGGGCGGGAAGGCGCCGGCGGCGCCGCCGATGACGATGTTCTGCGGCGTCGAGCGCTTCAGCCACATCGTGTAGACGACGGCGTAGAAGAAGATGGTGAAGGCGAGCAGCGCGGCCGAAAGCTCGTTGACCAGCAGGCCGAGCACCAGCACCGAGCCGACCGAGAGCGTCAGGCCGAAGGCCAGCGCCTCGCCGGGGGTGACGTGGCCGGCGGGGATCGGGCGGCGCTTCGTGCGGCTCATCACCGCGTCGATGTCGGCGTCCCACCACATGTTGAGCGCGCCCGACGCGCCCGCGCCGATGGCGATGCACAGCAGCGCGGTGAAGGCGATGACGGGATGCACTTCGCCCGGCGCGCGCACGATGCCGACCAGCGCGGTGAAGATCACCAGCGACATGACGCGCGGCTTGAGCAGCGCGATGTAGTCCGACACGGAGGCATAGGACGGCGCGTCGAGCGGACGCGGCTCGGTCTGGCTCAGGTCGTATTCGCGCGAGGCGACGTCGCTCATCAACTCACTCCGGCATCGGGCCGGGGCCGCGGCCCTGGCGATGCGTCCGTTCCCGGCGGGGCGCGCTCGCTGGCGCGCATGGCGCGGGGCGGCCGCCGGTCCTGCGGGAGGCGGCCGAAGCGGCGCGCCCTCCCCTTTTCATGCGACCGGCGCGACCGAAATCGCGCCGGGTCTTTCCCTCACGCCGTCCGGTCGATCACTTGATCTTGGGCAGGACGTCGAAGTGGTGGAAGGGCGGCGGGGAGCTCAGCGTCCACTCCAGCGTGGTCGCACCCTCGCCCCACGGATTGGCGCCGGCCGGCACCTTGTTGGCGAACATGCGCCAGATGCCGAACAGGAACACCAGCACCGCGAAGCCGGAGATGTAGGAACCGATCGAGGAGACGAAGTTCCAGCCGGCGAAGGCGTCCGGATAGTCCGCGTAGCGGCGCGGCATGCCGGCGAGGCCGAGGAAGTGCTGCGGGAAGAACACCAGGTTCACGCCGATGAAGGTGAGCCAGAAGTGAATCTTGCCGATGGTCTCGCTGTACATGTAGCCGAACATCTTCGGCGCCCAGTAGTACCAGCCGGCGAAGATCGCGAACACGGCGCCCAGCGACAGCACGTAGTGGAAGTGCGCCACCACGTAATAGGTGTCGTGCAGCGAGCGGTCGATGCCGGCGTTGGAGAGCACGACGCCGGTGACGCCGCCGACGGTGAACAGGAAGATGAACCCGATCGCCCACAGCATCGGCACGCGCATCGAGATCGAGCCGCCCCACATCGTCGCGATCCAGGAGAAGATCTTGATGCCGGTGGGCACCGCGATGATCATCGTGGCGGCGACGAAATAGGCCTGCGTCGAGGAGGACAGGCCGACCGTGTACATGTGGTGCGCCCACACGACGAAGCCGACCACGCCGATCGCGACCATCGCGTAGGCCATGCCGAGATAGCCGAAGATCGGCTTGCGCGAGAAGGTCGACACGATGTGCGAGATGATGCCGAAGCCCGGCAGGATGAGGATGTACACCTCGGGGTGGCCGAAGAACCAGAACAGGTGCTGGAACAGGATCGGATCACCGCCGCCGGCCGGGTCGAAGAAGGTGGTGCCGAAGTTGCGGTCCGTCAGCAGCATGGTGATGGCGCCCGCCAGGACCGGCAGCGACAGCAGCAGCAGGAAGGCGGTCACGAGCTGGGACCAGGCGAAGAGCGGCATCTTGTGCAGCGTCATGCCGGGGGCGCGCATGTTCAGGATCGTCGTGATCAGGTTGATCGCGCCGAGGATCGAGGACGCGCCCGACAGATGCAGCGCCAGGATCAGCAGGTCCATCGCCGGGCCGGGATGGCCGAGCTTGGAGGAGAGCGGCGGATAGATCGTCCAGCCGCCGCCGAAGCCGGTGGAGCCGGCCGCGCCCTCGACGAAGAGCGACATGATCGCCAGCGCGAAGGAAGGCGGCAGCAGCCAGAAGGCCACGTTGTTGATGCGCGGGAAGGCGGTGTCCGGCGCGCCGATCATCAGCGGCACGAAATAGTTGCCGTAGCCGCCGATCATCGCCGGCATCACCATGAAGAAGATCATGATGAGGCCGTGGCCGGTGGTGAACACGTTGAAGGTCTGCGGATCGGCGAAGATCTGCATCCCCGGCTCCTGCAGCTCCATGCGGATGCCGATGGACAGGATGCCGCCCACGATCCCCGCCACGATGGCGAAGATCAGGTACATCAGGCCGATGTCCTTGTTGTTGGTCGAGTAGACCCAGCGCTTCCAACCCGTCGGATCGCCCGCGTGACCGGCTGCGTTTGCCATAGAACCGTCCCTCATTCGCGCGCTCTCGCGCGCTTCGAAACTCTAAATCGCGGTATCGGCGCGCCTCAGCGCGCCGAGATGGCCACCCCGGCGGCCGGCTCGATCTGCGCGACCTGCGGCGCAGGCGCGTCAACCGCCGCGAACTTCTGCTTGGCCTCCTCGACCCAGCTGGCGAAATCCGCCTCGCTCACGACGCGGATCGCGATCGGCATGAACGCGTGGTCCTTGCCGCAGAGTTCCGAGCACTGACCATAATACACCCCCTCCTTCGTCGCCTGGAACCAGCTCTCGTTCAGGCGGCCCGGCAGGGCGTCGATCTTCACGCCGAAGGACGGCAGGGCGAAGGAATGGATGACGTCGGCGGCGGTGACCTGGATGCGGATCACCTTGTTGACCGGCACCACGACCTCGTTGTCGACCGCCAGCAGACGCGGCTGGCCGGGCTGCAGGTCGGCGGTCTGCACCATCATGCTGTCGAAGGCGAAGGCGCCGTTATCGGGATACTCGTAGGACCAGTACCACTGGTGGCCCGTCACCTTCACGGTGAGGTCCGCCTTCGGCAGGTCGAGCTGCAGGAAGAGCAGACGGAACGAGGGAATCGCGATCGCCACGAGGATCAGCACCGGCACGACCGTCCACACCACCTCGATGAGGGTGTTGTGCGTCGTCCGCGAAGGCACCGGATTGGCCTTCTCGTTGAACTTCACCATCACGACGATCAGCAGCACCAGCACCAGCAGGACGACGGCGACGATGATCACCAGAAGGAAGAAGTGGAAGGAGTGAATGCTCTCCATCACCGGAGAGGCCGCCCCCTGAAGATTGATCTGCCACGGCGACGGCTGTCCCGTGCCGGCCAGCGCGGCCCCCGTGCCAAGCAGCACCAGCAGGCCGAAGACCGCTCCGGCAAAGCCGGCGGCCATACGCGCCGTGTTGCGGATCCACGATTTCATCGCGAACGTCACTCCCATTCAACTCCCCGCGACCCGGTAACGGCGATGGCGATCGCGTGTCGGGCCAGTGGCATTTGATCTTCATCAAACACAAAAAGGACACCTGAGCAACGCACCGGAGCCCCCCTGCTCCTGCGACATGACGTCGGGTGCCTGGAACTGTTCTACCTGCAAGGCGAGCCCCGGCGCCGCATTCTTGACATCGCGCTCGGGCGTTGTACCCGCTCCTGCCTGACGGCGTCGGCGGGGATACGGCGACGATTCGCCTTGTCCCCGGCTGGCGATTCTTTAGAAGACATACCGGACGACATTTTCAGGAGAGAGCCATGCCCGGCCTCGCGGCACTCCGTTCAGCCTTTTTTGCGGTGCTTGCCGTCGCAGCCCTTCTGGCCACCGCCGACCATGCGTCGGCCCAGGGTGTCGTGCGCTCGGTGCACGGCGAATGGCAGATACGCTGCGACACGCCGCCCGGAGCGCAGGCCGAACAGTGCGTGCTGTTGCAGAGCGTGCAGGCGGACGACCGCCCGAATGTCGGCCTCACCGTCATCGTGCTGAAGACCATCGACCAGAAGAGCCGCCTGCTGCGCGTGCTCGCCCCGCTCGGCGTGCTGCTGCCCTCCGGCCTCGGGCTGAAGATCGACAACGTCGATGTCGGCCGCGCCGGCTTCGTGCGTTGCGTGCCCAATGGCTGCGTCGCCGAGGTGGTGATGGACGACAAGCTGATCGGCCAGATGCGCACCGGCCAGAACGCCACCTTCATCGTCTTCCAGACGCCGGAGGAAGGCATCGGCATCCCGCTCAGCCTCAAGGGCTTCGGCGAAGGCTTCGACGCGCTTCCGTGAGGAGGCGCAGGTGCCCCCCGCCCCCTCCGACACACCCCCTCCCGCTCCGCCGCGCCTCGTCATCTTCGACATGGACGACGTGCTGCTGCGCTACGACGTCGACGCGCGGCGCGCCGCCATCGGCGCGATGGCGGGGCTTACGGTCGCCGATGTCGAGCGGCTGATCTGGACCAGCGGGATCGAGGAGGCCTCCGATGTCGGGGCGCTGATGCCCGACGCCTATCTCTCCGCCATCGCCGGGGCGATCGGCATCCCCTTCGGTCGCGCCGAATGGCTGCGCACGCGCGCCCTCGCCATGACGCTCGACATGGAGGTGCTGGGGCTGGTGGCGCAGGTGCGCGCCCGCGTGCCCATCGCGCTGCTGACCAATAACGGCCACATCATGAAGGAGCATTTCGACGTGCTGGTGCCGGGGCTGCGCGCGCTGTTCGGCCCGGCCATGCACGTCGCCGCCGAGTTCGGCAGCAAGAAGCCCGACCCCGCCATATATAAAGGCCTCGCCGCGCTCTACGGCGTCGACCCGGCCGACGCGGTGATGATCGACGACAAGAGCGCCAATGTGGAAGGCGCCATCGCCGCCGGGCTGAGGGCGCACTGCTTCCGCGACGTGGACGAGCTGCGCGGCTTCCTGCGGGAGCTGGGGCTGCTCCCCATATAATAAAGTGTCCCTGCCGATTGCCGTTCCCCGCGTGAGGTCCGCCGGCCATGCCCGAGCTTCCTGAAGTCGAGACCGTCCGGCGCGGCCTCGCCCCGGTCATGGAGGACCGGCGCATCCTCGCCGCCGTCGCCCGCCGCCCGGACCTGCGCTGGCCGCTGCCCGAGCGCTTCGCCGAGCGGCTGACCGGCCGACGCATCCTGCGCCTCGGCCGGCGCGCCAAATACCTGCTGGCCGACCTCGACGCCGGCGCCGAGGGGACGCCCGAGGTGCTGGTGATGCATCTGGGCATGTCCGGCTCGTTCCGCATCGAACCCGACGCGGGCATCCCGCAGACGCCGGGCGACTTCGTCATGGCGCGCTCCAAGGCCGCCGCTCACGACCATGTCGTCTTCCGCCTCGAGGGCGGCGTCGAGGTGATCTACAACGATCCGCGCCGCTTCGGCGCCATGCTGCTGGTGCCGCGCGCCGCTCTCGATGAACATCCGCTGTTCCGCGACATCGGCCCCGAGCCGCTCGGCGGCGGCTTCGACGCGCAGAGCCTGGCGCGGGAGCTGGCCGGACGGCGCGCCCCGCTGAAGGCGGCGCTGCTCGACCAGAAGGTCGTGGCCGGGCTCGGCAACATCTATGTGTGCGAGGCACTGCACCGCGCCGGCCTCTCTCCCGAGCGGCCGGCGGCGAGCCTCGTCACCGCCGCCGGCAAGCCGACCGCCGCCGCGCGCCGTCTGGTCGAGACCATCCGGCTGGTGCTGGAGGAGGCCATCGCCGCCGGCGGCTCGACGCTGCGCGACCACGCGCAGGTGGACGGCACGCTCGGCTATTTCCAGCACACCTTCCGCGCCTATGACCGCGAGGGCGAGGCCTGCCTGAACCCCGGCTGCCGGGGCACCATCGCCCGGCTTGTGCAGAGCGGGCGCTCGACCTTTTATTGTGCCGCCTGTCAGCGCTAGCCTGCCGCTCTGCGGTAGCCTGCCGCCGACACCCCATGCCACGCGAGAGGAGACGCCGCGCCATGGCCTATGACAACATTCTCGTCGAGACCAACGGGCGCGTCGGCGTCATCACCCTCAACCGCCCGAAGGCGCTGAACGCGCTGAACGGGGAACTGATCGCCGAACTCGGCCGGGCGCTCGACGCCTTCGAGGCGGATGCCGGCATCGGCTGCATCATCCTCACCGGCTCCGAGCGCGCCTTCGCCGCCGGCGCCGACATCAAGGAAATGCAGCCGCTGGCCTTCCCGGCGACCTACACGGACGACTTCATCACCAGCTGGGAGCGGCTGTCGCGCTGCCGCAAGCCGGTGGTCGCGGCGGTGGCGGGCTATGCGCTCGGCGGCGGCTGCGAGATCGCCATGATGTGCGACATCATCCTCGCCGCCGACAATGCCCGCTTCGGGCAGCCGGAGATCCAGCTCGGCATCCTGCCGGGGGCCGGCGGCTCGCAGCGCCTCACCCGCGCCATCGGCAAGGCCAAGGCGATGGAGATGTGCCTCACCGGGCGCACGCTGACCGCCGAGGAGGCCGACCGCTACGGCCTGGTCTCGCGGGTGGTGCCGCTGGCTGAGCTGCGTGCCGAGGCGATGAAGGTCGCCGAGACCATCGCCGGCCTCTCCCTCCCCTCGGTGATGATGGCCAAGGAGAGCGTCAACCGCGCCTTCGAGACGACGCTCGCCGAGGGCATCCGATTCGAGCGCCGGCTGTTCCAGGCGCTGTTCGCCACCGCCGACCAGAAGGAAGGCATGGCCGCCTTCGCCGAGAAGCGGGGCGCCTCGTTTCAGAACCGGTAAGGTTTGCGCCGTAAGGACGAGGCGCGCGAAACCCCTCCCGTGCAGGGCTGGTGCGCGCCTTTCATATTGACGGCACCGCGCCCTCCGACTATAAGCCCGCCACTCGCGCGGGGCTCCTCCGGGTTGGCTCCGCTTTATCCTTTGCAACCGAATTCCGGGACGAGCGGCGATCGCCGTTTCCTGCGACGACGAAGAGGACGGCCGATGGCCAATACGCCCTCCGCCAAGAAGGCGGCTCGCAAGATCGAGCGCCGCACGGAGATCAACAAGAACCGCCGCTCGCGGATGCGCACCTTCGTCCGCAAGGTCGAGGAAGCCATCGCCGCCGGCGACAAGGACGCCGCCGGCGTCGCGCTGAAGGCCGCCGAGCCGGAAATCATGCGCGCCGCCCAGAAGGGCGTGCTGCACAAGAACACCGCTTCGCGGAAGGTCTCGCGCCTGACGCAGCGCCTCGCCAAGCTCAGCGCCTGAGTTTCGGCGGCCGGTCGCTTCCCTAGCGACACACAACCGCAAGTTTGCAGAAAGCCCGGCCGTCGTGCCGGGCTTTTTGCGTTTGCCACCGCCGAGGCCAGCGCCTCCGGACGGGCGGCGGGAGGCGCGGGGCGGGATGTCATGGAGCCGTCGTGGACGCCGTTGCCCAACTGTCACACGACGTTAACGAACCGGAAGGAACCGGTTAATGACTCCCGCGCAGACTTGACTCTTCCGAACGCACGAAGCAGGCGCAGCAGCTCATACGGAGCCGATTTCGCCGCAATCCGTCGCGCAAAAATATGCAATATATCTCAATACCTTATTCCCCACGCCGGAACCCACCTTCCGAATCGGCACGCCCCACGCCCCGACCGCGCTGCGGGAGGGAAAATTAGCTGCGGAAAGACCCGTCATCCGAGCCCGCTGAATCTTGCAAGTGACTCAGAGATTTGCCGACTGATGGTTCTTTTTTGGGCGGCCGAATCACCCCGCCTGCGCGCCTCGAACAGCTCTCATCTGCACCAACGGCGTTGCACCGGAGGGGGGGCCTGTGTATGGTGAGTTCATCCGGTTCCGCCGGGCACCTCAGCGAAAAGTTGAGTTTTCGAACTGCTCATTTCACCGTGAGGAGCGCGTCGTGTGCTGTAATCATCACCCGTACTCCTCGGCATTTCGCAATGTTTCTTGCGAAACCACACGTCTCCTCGGGCAACCGGGGAGAACCCACACGTGTAGTGCGTAACAGCGTGCTTATATAGTTGCACTTATAAAAACGAAGACTGTTTAGGGCGGCAAACGAACTTGCCGTAAAGGGGCTGCTATGATGACGCGAACGAACGCGCGCGAGGGTGCGTGCCCAGATTGCATCGCCGATCCCACGGCGAACATGCAGATCTGCCACGATCAATCACCGGACCCTCTGTCAGGCGACGTCTGTTCCGAGCCCCAGGTCTTCTTCGGCAAGCCTCCCGGTTGAGGCTTCCACTCCGGTCGTCTAAGGACATCGCCGAGCGATTGACGGACGGCCTGCTGAAGGCGCGTCAGCCTTTCCATGCGCATTGAAGGGTGCCCGACCCCGATGGCCGCGCAAGCCATCGCTGCGGTGTCGTCCCCCTTCGTGCTTTCCCAACAACCGCACAAGAAACGCGGAGCGATCATGTTCAAATCCGATGGCATCGAACCCTCAGGCCAGGGCCCGTTTTCCGGCGCGGCCGCACGAGCCGGAGCCCGGGCAGGTTTGGACGCCGATGCCCGTGGGGCCTGGGACCGCGTTCGCCGGCGCCTGCGCGCCGAGATCGGCGAAGAGGTCTATTCGAGCTGGTTCCCGCGCCTCGAACTGGACGGCATCCATGACGGCACGGTGCGGCTCTCCGTGCCCACGCGCTTCCTGAAGACCTGGATCCAGCAGCACTATATCGAGCGCCTCGCCTCGCTCTGGCAGGAAGAGGCCTCGGCCGACCGCGTCGAGCTGATCGTGCGCACCGCCGTGCTGCGCGCGCCCGGCAGCGCGCCGGCGACCATCCGCACCGTGACGCCGGCCGTCGCGACCCGCGCCCCCGCCGCCGAGCCGGCGAACGCGTCCGCCGCGGTCACCGCCAATTCGGCCGAGGTCTCGAACGGCTCGCCGCTCGACCCGCGCCTGACCTTCGCGACCTATCGGCTGGGCGACTCCAACCGCCTCGCCCATGCGGCGGCGCAGAAGGTGGCGGACGCGGCGGTCGGCAGTGGGCCGGTGTTCAACCCGCTCTATCTCCATGCCGCCGTCGGCCTCGGCAAGACGCACCTCCTGCAGGCCATCGCCGCCGCCGGCGCCGACAAGGGCCGCCGCGTCGTCTACCTCACCGCCGAGCGCTTCATGTACGGCTTCGTCGCCGCGCTGAAGAGCCAGTCGGCGCTCGCCTTCAAGGAGCAGCTGCGCGGCATCGACACGCTGGTGATCGACGACCTGCAGTTCCTGCAGGGCAAGAGCGTGCAGCAGGAATTCTGCCACACGCTCAACGCGCTGATGGATTCCGGCCGTCAGGTGGTGATCGCCGCCGACCGTCCGCCGGCGGAACTCGACGCGCTGGAAGAGCGCGTGCGCTCGCGCCTTGCCGGCGGGCTGGTGGTGGAGATCGCCCCGCTCGACGAGGAACTGAAGCTGGAGATACTCTCGGCCCGCGTCGCCATGCTCGCCCAGCAGCATCCCGGCTTCACCGTGCCGCCGGACGTGCTGAACTTCATCGCCCGTAATTGCGGCCAGAACGGCCGCGACCTCGACGGCGCGCTGAACCGCCTGCTGGCGCACAACCAACTCACCTCCCGCGCCATCACGCTGGAAATGGCCGAGACCGCCGTGCGCGACCTCGTGCGCTCCAGCGAGCCCAAGCGCGTGCGCGTCGACGACATCCTGCGCATCGTCGCCAAGCACTACAATGTCAGCCGTGCCGACATCCTTTCGCAGCGCCGCACCGCCAATGTGGTGAAGCCGCGCCAGATCGCGATGTACCTCGCCAAGACGCTGACCCTGCGCTCGCTGCCGGAGATCGGCCGGCGCTTCGGCGGGCGCGACCACACCACCGTGCTGCACGCCGTGCGCAAGATCGACGGGCTGGTGGGCACCGACCGCGTGCTGGCCGAAGAGGTCGAGACGCTGAAGCGACTGGTGAACGACGAGTGAGAAGGGGCGCCGCGCGCCGGCGCCCATCGGAGCGAGCGCCGGGCGAGGCCGCATTGCGGGCCGCCGGGCGCTTTCCCCGTCATTCCCGCAGATTTCCCCACCAATTCAGCGCTTCCACAGGGAGCGCCGCTTGCCTTGGCACGCCGCTGACGGCAATGTCGACGCCCCCGGCGGCGCGCCCGCGCCGTCCGCCCGGGGCGCATGGCCGGGCGAGCCCAGCCAGCCGCGCCCCGTGCGCGTTCCTTTTCTCGTAAAGCCACGGGTGTCGCGGCCATGAAGGTCACCGTCGAGCGGGCCGAGTTGCTCAAGTCTCTGGCCCACGTTCATCGTGTCGTCGAGCGGCGCAACACCATTCCGATCCTCGCCAACGTGCTGATGCGCACCGATGCGCGCGGCCTCGCGCTGCGCGCCACCGACCTCGACATCGAGATCGTCGAGACGATCCCGGCCGAGGTGGGCCAGGAAGGCGCCACCACCGTGCCGGCGCACACCATCTACGACATCGTCCGCAAGCTCCCCGAGGGCTCGCAGGTGCAGATCGAGACCTCCGGCGACCGCGGCACGCTGACCGTGCGCGCCGGCCGCTCGCGCTTCGCGCTGCAGACCCTGCCCGAGACCGAGTTCCCGGACCTCGCCGCCGGCGAGATGACGCACAGTTTCACCCTGCCGGCCGGCGAGCTGAAGCGGCTCGTCGACAAGACGCAGTTCGCCATCTCGACCGAAGAGACCCGCTATTATCTGAACGGCATCTACCTGCACGTCGCCGACGCCGGCGGCCCGGTGCTGCGCGCGGTGGCGACCGACGGCCACCGCCTGGCGCAGGCGCAGACGACGGCGCCCGCCGGCGCCACCGGCATGCCCGGCGTGATCGTGCCGCGCAAGGCGGTCGCCGAGATCCAGCGCCTCGCCGAGGACGCCGACGCCGAAGTGACGGTGGAGCTTTCCAGCTCCAAGATCCGCATCTCGCTCGACCGCGTGGTGCTGACCTCCAAGCTGATCGACGGCACCTTCCCGGATTATGGCCGCGTGATCCCGCTCGGCAACGACAAGACGCTGGTGGTGGACAAGGCCGACTTCGCCTCGGCCGTCGACCGCGTGTCGACCGTGGCGAGCGAGCGCGGCCGGGCGGTGAAGCTCTCCATCGCCGACGGCAAGCTGACCCTCTCCGTCACCAACCCGGATTCGGGCAGCGCGACCGAGGAGATCGAGGTCGAGTATGCCGCCGAGCCGATCGATATCGGCTTCAACAGCCGCTATTTGCTCGACATCACCTCGCAGATCGAAGGCGGCACGGCCGAGCTGAAGCTCGCCGATCCGGGCTCCCCCACCCTGGTGCAGGACCCGGACAAGCGCGGCGCGCTCTACGTGCTGATGCCGATGCGCGTGTGAGCCCCCGCACGACCCCGCCCGCCCGCATCACCCGCCTGCGACTGACGGATTTCCGCAGCTACCATGTCGCGGAGCTGCGGGCCGGTGCCGGGCCGGTGGTGCTGACCGGCCCCAACGGCGCCGGCAAGACCAACCTCCTCGAAGCCATCTCGCTGCTTGCGCCGGGGCGCGGGCTGCGGCGCGCCTCGCTCGACCAGTTCGCCGCGCGCGGGCCGGACGGGACGCCGGCGGCCGGATGGGCGGTCTCGGCGGTGGTCGAGGGCGCCTATGGCGAGGTCACGCTCGGCACCGGCGTCGAGCCCGACGGCGAGGCCCGCACGCGCCGCTGCCGCGTCGACGGCGAGCCGGTGGGCTCCGCCGCCGCCTTCGCCGACCATGTGCGGGTGACATGGCTGACGCCGGACATGGACGGGCTGTTCCTCGGCCCGCCTTCCGAACGCCGCCGCTTTCTCGACCGGCTGGTGCTGGCGGTGGACGCCGAGCACGGCGCGCGGGTGAACGCGCTGGAGCGGGCGCTGCGGGCGCGCAACCGGCTGCTGGAAGAGCCCTCCACCGATCCGCGCTATCTCGACGCCGTCGAGCAGGAACTGGCGGCGCTGGCCGTGGCGGTGGCGGCGGCGCGGCTGGAAACCGTGCGGCGCCTCGCCGCCGGCATCGCGAAGGGGCGCGAGGCCGCCCCCGACAACGCCTCCCCCTTTCCCTGGGCGACGGTGGCGCTGGAGGGCGAGGTGGAGCGGGCGCTGGGGCGCGAGCCGGCGACCGTGGTCGAGGACCAGTACCGCGCCACGCTGCGCGCCGCGCGTCCCCGCGATCGCGCCGCCGGCCGCACGCTGGACGGCCCGCACCTCACCGACCTGATCGTCGGCCACGGCCCCAAGGCGATTTCGGCTGCGCAGGGCTCGACGGGCGAGCAGAAGGCGCTGCTGATCGGCCTCGCCCTCGCCCATGCACGCCTCGTCGGCGAGATGGCCGGCATGGCGCCGGTGATGCTGCTCGACGACGTCGTCGCCTATCTCGACCCCGCCCGCCGGGCCGCGCTGTTCGAGGCGCTCGACGCGCTGGGCGGGCAGGTGTGGATGACCGGCGCCGACCCTTCCGCCTTCGCCGCGCTGGACGCGCGGGCCGAACGCTTCGCGGTGACGCCGGGGCGTGTCGAGGCGATGCCCCCGGATGCGCGATAGGCCGCGCGGCGTGCCCTGCATACGGCGCGGAATCTTGAATTCCGCGCCCCGAAGGCGTATCTGAGGGGCCTCGCGCGCGTACGTACGCGTGTGAACAGCCGTGCACGCAAGTGCGCACGCACGTTAGGGCATCATGGCCGTCATCGACCTCCTCATCTTCGCCGCCGCGCTGGCGCTGGCCGCCGCCTCCCCCGGACCGAGCGTGATCGCGATCATCGCGCGGACGCTGGTGCGCGGACGCGAGGGCGCGGCGCCGCTGGTCGCCGGCATCGTGCTGGGCGACATGGTGTGGCTGGCGGCCGCGGCACTGGGCCTGGCGGCGCTGGCGGCGGCGCTGGGCTCGCTGTTCTTCCTCGTGCGGCTCGCGGCGGCCGGCTATCTCGTCCATCTCGCCTGGAAGCTCTGGACGGCACAGGCGCAGATCGGCGAGGCCGTGCAGATCCGCGAGACGGATTCCCGCTTCGGCCTGTTCCTCACCGGGCTCGGCATGACGCTCGGCAACCCCAAGGCGATGGCCTTCTATCTCGCTTTGCTGCCGACCATCGTCGACCTCAACCGCCTGACCGTGCTCGGCTTCGCCGAGCTTTCGGGCATCATCGCCGTGGTGCTGGCGCTGGTGTTCAGCACCTATGTGGCGCTGGCGCACCGGGCCCGGCACTTCGTCGGCAGCGCGCGCGGCGTGCGGCTGGTGAACCGGGCCTGCGGCACCGCCATGGCGGGCGCGGCGGTTCTGGTGGCCACGAAATAACCGCGCGATTGCGCTATAAATCTCTGTCAATTCAAACGATTCGTAGAGCTGATATCCATGGCCGAACCCGACAACGCCGCCGCCCCGTCCTCGAATGGAGAGGATTATGGCGCGCAGTCGATCCAGGTGCTCCGCGGCCTCGACGCCGTGCGCAAGCGCCCGGGCATGTATATCGGCGACACCGATGACGGCTCCGGCCTGCACCACATGGTCTACGAGGTGGTGGACAACGCCATCGACGAGGCGCTGGCGGGCTATGCCGACGAGGTGACGGTGACGCTCAACGCCGAGGGCTCGGTCACCGTGACCGACAACGGCCGCGGCATCCCGACCGACATCCACCCGGAAGAGGGCGTGTCCGCAGCCGAGGTCATCATGACCCAGCTGCATGCCGGCGGTAAGTTCAACCAGAACTCCTACAAGGTCTCCGGCGGCCTGCACGGCGTCGGCGTCTCGGTGGTGAACGCGCTGTCCACCACGCTCGACCTGACCATCTGGCGCAACGGGCTGGAGCACCACATCCGCTTCCGCCACGGCGACGCCGAGGCGCCGCTGGCGGTGAAGGGCCCGGCGCCTGAGGGCCGGCGCGGCACCATGGTCACCTTCGTGCCGAGCCCCGCGACCTTCACCCATATCGAATTCGACTACGCCACGCTGGAGCACCGGCTGCGCGAGCTCGCCTTCCTGAACTCGGGCGTGCGCATCGTGCTGACCGACGCGCGCCATGCCGAGGTGAAGCGCGAGGAGATGATGTATGAGGGCGGCGTCGAGGCCTTCGTGCAGTATCTCGACCGCTCCAAGCAGGCGCTGCTGCCCAAGCCGATCGTGATCCGCGCCGAGAAGGACGGCATCAGCGTCGAATGCGCGATGTCGTGGAACGACAGCTACCACGAGAACGTGCTGTGCTTCACCAACAACATCCCGCAGCGCGACCGCGGCACCCACTTCACCGGCTTCGCCGCCGCGCTGACGCGGCAGGTGATCGGCTATTCCGAGCGCTCGGGCATCGCCAAGAAGGAGAAGGTCGAGCCCACCGGCGAGGACTGCCGCGAGGGCCTGACCGCCGTGCTCTCGGTGAAGGTGCCGGACCCGAAATTCTCCTCGCAGACCAAGGACAAGCTGGTCTCCTCCGAGGTGCGCCCGGTGGTCGAGGCGCTCGTCAACGAGGCGCTCGGCGCCTGGCTGGAAGAGCACCCCGCCGAGGGCAAGTCGCTGGTGACCAAGGTGGTGGAAGCCGCCGCCGCCCGCGAGGCCGCGCGCAAGGCGCGTGAACTCACCCGCCGCAAGAACCCGCTCGACGTCGCCTCCCTGCCCGGCAAGCTCGCCGACTGCCAGGAACGCGACCCGGCCAAGTCCGAGCTGTTCATCGTCGAGGGCGACTCGGCCGGCGGCTCGGCCAAGATGGGCCGCAACCGCGCCTTCCAGGCGATCCTGCCGCTGCGCGGCAAGATCCTGAACGTGGAGCGCGCGCGCTTCGACAAGATGCTGTCCTCCGAGATGATCGGCACGCTGATCACCGCGCTCGGCACCGGCATCGGCCGCGACGACTTCAACGTCGACAAGCTGCGCTACCACAAGATCATCATCATGACGGACGCGGACGTGGACGGCTCCCATATCCGCACACTTCTGCTGACCTTCTTCTTCCGGCAGATGCCGGAACTTCTGGATCGCGGGCACGTCTATATCGCCCAGCCGCCGCTCTACAAGGTCTCGCGCGGCAAGTCCGAGCAGTATCTGAAGGACGAGCGCTCGCTCGAGGACTACCTGATCAACCAGGGCCTCGAGGACGCTTCGCTGCTGCTCACCTCCGGCGAGGTGCGCGCCGGCGGCGACCTGCGCCACGCGCTGGAGGCCGCCCGTACCTTCCGCCACGTGATGAACGTGCTGCACCCGCGCTACAACCGCGCCGTGGTCGAGCAGGCCGCCATCGCCGGCGCCTTCGCCCCCGGCCTGCTGCTCGACGAGGAGCGGGCCGCCGCGACCGCCACGGCCATCGCCGGGCGGCTCGACACCATCGCCGATGACACCGAGCGCGGCTGGACCGGCACGGCGGACGGCGCCGGCTTCACCTTCACCCGCACGGTGCGCGGCGTGAAGGAAGTGGCGGTGCTCGACGCCACCTTCGTCGGCTCGGCCGAGGCGCGCCGCCTCGACACGCTCGCCGCCGAACTTCAGGAAGTGCACGCCGAGCCGGCCACGCTGCGCCGCAAGGGCGCCGACACGGTGGTCTACGGCCCGATGGACCTGTTCGACGCGGTGACCGACGCCGGCCGCAAGGGCATCGCGCTGCAGCGCTACAAAGGCCTCGGCGAGATGAACGCCGAGCAGCTGTGGGAGACGACGCTCGACGTCAACGCCCGCTCGCTGCTGCAGGTGAAGGTGAAGGAGGTCGCCGATGCCGACGACCTGTTCAACCGCCTGATGGGCGACGTGGTGGAGCCCCGCCGCGAGTTCATCCAGGACAACGCGCTGCGGGCGAGCGTGGACGTCTGACCGAAAGATCGTCGCCGTCCTGCGGCGAGAGCCGAGGTCGTCTGCGGCGAACTCCCTCTTCCCGTGGAGGAGAGGGTTGGGGTGAGGGGCGTCGATGCTCCGCAAGCGTGCGCCCCCCTCACCCGCCGCTGCGCGGCGACCTCTCCCCGGTGGGGAGAGGTTAAGAGCGGCTCCCGGGGCACGCCCCTCGGTGAATATCCTGATCGGGTGGTCTTGCGCTCATCCGTTTCCCCATCCCGTCGACGTCATGGGTGGCCGGGCCCAGGCCCGGGGCCCCTGGGGGCGGTCTTTTCGCGGCCCGCCCCCCCCGCACCACCGCACAGCCCCGGTCGGGCCCGCGCACCCCCGCTTCCCCG
>NZ_VMBP01000004.1 GCF_007559435.1 Ancylobacter moscoviensis
AGAGAAGCTGCGCTTCGCCATCCGTGAAGGCGGTCGCACCGTCGGCGCCGGCGTCGTCGCCGCAATCATCGAGTGATGATTTAAACAATCCCGAGGGGCGCGGGATCGCCTGCGCCCCTTTTTCGTGGAGCTCGTTACAGAGCCCGACTGACGAGCCCTCTGGGAGCCTGAAGTCAAATGAACGGCCAGAACATTCGGATCCGCCTCAAGGCGTTCGATCACCGCATCCTGGACGCCTCGACGCGCGAAATCGTTTCGACGGCGAAGCGCACGGGCGCCCAGGTCCGCGGTCCCATTCCGCTGCCCACGCGGATCGAGAAATTCACGGTCAATCGTTCGCCGCACGTGGACAAGAAGTCCCGTGAGCAGTTCGAGATGCGGACGCACAAGCGTCTGCTGGACATAGTCGACCCGACCCCCCAGACGGTGGACGCGCTGATGAAGCTCGACCTCGCCGCGGGTGTCGACGTCGAGATCAAGCTCTGAGAGAAGGCGAAGGGACACGGCCATGCGGTCAGGCGTCATCGCCCAGAAGGTCGGCATGACCCGCATCTTTAACGATGCAGGTGAACATGTTCCGGTCACTGTGCTGAAAGTCGATAATTGCCAGGTGGTTGCTCACCGGACCGTCGAGAAGAACGGCTACACGGCCGTCCAGCTCGGCGTCGGTCAAGCGAAGCCGCAGAACACCACGCGCGCCCTGCGCGGCCACTTCGCCGTCGCGAAGGTCGAGCCCAAGCGCAAGCTCGCGGAGTTCCGCGTCGAGGAGAACGGGCTGATCCCGGTCGGCGCCGAGCTGACCGTCGACCATTTCGTGGTCGGTCAGTTCGTCGACGTGACGGGCACCTCCATCGGTAAGGGTTTTGCCGGTGGTATGAAGCGCCACAACTTCGGCGGTCTGCGCGCCACGCACGGTGTGTCGATCTCGCATCGTTCGATCGGTTCGACCGGCGGCCGTCAGGACCCGGGCAAGACCTTCAAGAACAAGAAGATGCCTGGCCACCTCGGTGCCGAGACGGTCACCACCCAGAACCTCAAGGTCGTGCTGACGGATGTCGAGCGCGGTCTGATCGCGGTCGAGGGTGCGGTGCCCGGCAACAAGGGCGGCTGGATCATCGTGGCCGACGCCGTGAAGAAGCTGCTGCCGGCCGAAGCGCCGAAGCCGGGCAAGTTCCGGCTGCCGGGCGCGGAAGCGGCCAGCGAGGCGCCGGTGGCTGATGTGGCGCCCGCGACCGAGGCTCCGGCCGAGGAGAACGTGTGATGGAACTCGCCGTCAAAACTCTTGAGGGGGCCGAAGCCGGTTCCGTCACCCTGTCGGACGAGATCTTCGGTCTCGAGCCGCGCCAGGACATCCTGCACCGCGCTGTGGTGTGGCAGCTCTCGCGCCGCCAGGCCGGCACGCACGAGACCCTGACCCGCTCGGAAGTCAACCGCACCAAGCGGAAGATGTACAAGCAGAAGGGCACCGGCGGTGCTCGCCACGGTGCGGCTTCCGCTCCGCAGTTCCGCGGCGGCGCCAAGGCGTTCGGTCCGGTGGCCCGCAGCCACGCGATCGAGCTGCCGAAGAAGGTCCGGGCTCTCGCCCTGAAGCACGCCCTGTCTTCCAAGGCGAAGGACCAGCAGATCATCGTCCTCGACGATGCCACGCTGTCCGAGCCGAAGACCAAGCTGCTCAAGGAGCGTCTGGCGGGTCTTGGCCTGTCGAACGCCCTCGTGGTTTCGGGCGCCGAGGTGGATGCCAATTTCGGCCTCGCCTCGCGCAATGTCACCCACCTCGACGTGCTGCCCGTCCAGGGCATCAACGTCTACGACATCCTGCGTCGTCAGACTCTGGTGCTGACGAAGGCGGCTGTCGACGCTCTGGAGGCGCGCTTCAAATGAGTCTCGATCCGCGCCACTACGACGTGATCGTGTCCCCGGTCATCACCGAGAAGGCCACGAGCGCGTCCGAGCACAACAAGGTCGTCTTCAAGGTTGCTCTGTCGGCCACCAAGCCGCAGATCAAGGAGGCGGTCGAGAAGCTTTTCGACGTGAAGGTCGAGAGCGTGAACACGCTGGTCCGCAAGGGGAAGACGAAGTTCTTCCGCGGCCGCAAGGGCGTGCAGAACGACGTGAAGAAGGCGGTCGTGACCCTCGCCGAGGGGCACTCCATCGACATCACGACGGGTCTGTGAGCCGGAATTAAGGGACCAGAGACATGGCGCTCAAAACCTTCAAGCCGGTAACGCCGAGCCTTCGCCAGCTCGTCATCGTCGACCGCTCGGGCCTGTACAAGGGCAAGCCGGTCAAGACGCTGACCGAGGGTAAGTCGGAGGCGGGCGGCCGCAACAACACTGGTCGCGTGACCGTGCGCTTCCGTGGCGGCGGTCACAAGCAGGCCTATCGCGTCGTCGACTTCAAGCGCACCAAGCGTGACGTGGCGGCGACGGTCGAGCGTATCGAGTACGACCCGAACCGCACGGCGTTCATCGCACTCATCAAGTATGAGGACGGCGAGCTCAGCTACATCCTCGCGCCGCAGCGTCTTGCGGTTGGCGACCAGGTGATCTCGTCGAAGAACGTCGACGTGAAGCCGGGCAACGCCGCCCCGCTGGGCAACCTGCCGGTCGGCACGATCGTGCACAATGTCGAGCTGAAGATCGGCAAGGGCGGCCAGATCGCCCGTTCCGCCGGCTCGTACGCGCAGATCGTCGGCCGCGACCAGGGCTACGTGATCATCCGCCTCAACTCGGGTGAGCAGCGTCTGGTGCATGGCGAGTGCGTGGGCACGGTGGGCGCGGTGTCCAACCCCGACCACATGAACATCAATCTCGGCAAGGCCGGCCGCAAGCGCTGGCTCGGCCATCGCCCGCACAACCGCGGTGTCACGATGAACCCGGTCGACCACCCGCACGGCGGCGGCGAAGGCCGCACCTCGGGCGGCCGTCATCCGGTCTCCCCGTGGGGCTTCCCCACGAAGGGCAAGAAGACCCGGAAGAACAAGTCGACCACCAAGTTCATCGTGTCCAGCCGGCACGCCCGCAAGAAGTGAGCGAGGGAATCTGAACTATGTCTCGATCGGTCTGGAAAGGTCCGTTCGTCGACGGCTACCTCCTCAAGAAGGCGGAAGCCGCGCGCACGTCGGGTCGTCACGACGTCGTCAAGATCTGGAGCCGCCGTTCCACGATCCTCCCGCAGTTCGTGGGGATCACGTTCGGCGTGTACAACGGCAACAAGCATGTGCCGGTCTCGGTGACCGAGGACATGGTGGGCCACAAGTTCGGCGAGTTCGCCCCGACCCGTACCTATTACGGGCACGCGGCGGACAAGAAAGCCAAGCGCAAGTAAGGGCAGGGTCATGGGTAAGGCAGCTCGTCCGCGCACGCTCGCGGATACGGAAGCCAAGGCGGTTGCGCGTAACCTTCGCGTCAGCCCCCAGAAGCTCAACCTCGTCGCCGGTCTCATCCGGGGCAAGAAGGTCTCGGTCGCTCTGGCCGACCTGCAGTTCTCGCGCAAGCGGATCGCCGGCGACGTGAAGAAGTGCCTGGAGTCGGCGATCGCCAATGCCGAGAACAACCATGAGCTGGACGTTGACGATCTCATCGTCGCCGAGGCCCATGTCGGCAAGGGCCTGGTCATGAAGCGCTTCGCGGCGCGCGCCCGTGGTCGCGCCAGCCGTATCGAGAAGCCGTTCTCGCATATCACGATCGTGGTGCGTGAAGTCGAGGAGAAGGCCTGATGGGTCAGAAGGTCAACCCGGTCGGGCTGCGGCTCGGCATCAACCGCACCTGGGATTCGCGCTGGTTCGCCGGCAAGGGCGAATACGGTCAGCTGCTGCACGAGGACATCAAGATCCGCGAGATGCTGCTGAAGCTGCTGAAGCAGGCGGCCGTCAGCAAGATCGTGATCGAGCGTCCGCACAAGAAGTGCCGCGTGACCATCTACTCGGCCCGTCCGGGTGTGGTGATCGGCAAGAAGGGCGCCGACATCGACAAGCTGCGCAAGAAGGTCTCCGAGATGACCAGCTCGGAAGTCTTCATCAACATCGTCGAGATTCGGAAGCCGGAAATCGACGCGCGCCTCGTCGCCGAATCGATCGCCCAGCAGCTTGAGCGCCGTGTGGCGTTCCGTCGCGCCATGAAGCGCGCGGTGCAGTCGGCGATGCGTCTGGGCGCGGAAGGTATCCGTATCAACTGCTCCGGTCGCCTCGGCGGCGCGGAAATCGCGCGTCTCGAATGGTATCGTGAAGGCCGCGTGCCGCTTCACACCTTGCGCGCGGACGTGGATTACGGTACGGCCACCGCCTTCACGACCTACGGCACCTGCGGTGTCAAGGTCTGGATCTTCAAGGGCGAGATCCTGGAGCACGATCCGATGGCGCAGGACAAGCGCCAGTCGGAAGGTGAGCCGTCGGGTGGTCGCTCGTCTCGTCGCGACGCGGCGTGAGCAGAGTGAAGAAGGAATAAGAGGCGCGATATGCTGCAACCAAAGCGCACAAAGTTCCGCAAGCAGTTCAAGGGCCGCATCAGCGGTACCGCGAAGGGCGGGACTGACCTCAATTTCGGCCAGTTCGGGCTTAAGGCCCTTGAGCCGGAGCGCGTAACTGCGCGTCAGATCGAAGCCGCGCGTCGCGCGCTGACCCGTCACATGAAGCGTGCGGGCCGCGTGTGGATCCGGGTGTTCCCGGACGTGCCGGTGTCGTCGAAGCCGACCGAAGTCCGCATGGGTAAGGGCAAGGGCGCACCGGATTACTGGGCGGCCAAGGTCAAGCCCGGTCGCATCATGTTCGAGATCGACGGTGTGACCCAGGACATCGCCCGCGAGGCGCTGCGGCTGGCGGCGGCCAAGCTGCCGATCAAGACGCGTTTCGTCGAACGCATCGCCGAGTGACGGAGGAAATGATGACGAAGATCTCCGACGTTCGGACGAAGACGGCCGACGAGCTCCAGGATGAGCTGCTGAACCTCAAGAAGGAGCAGTTCAACCTGCGCTTCCAGAAGGCGACGGGTCAGCTCGAGAACACGGCGCGGGTGCGTCAGATCCGCCGCGATATCGCGCGGGTCAAGACCGTCCAGGCGCAGAAGGCCGCTCCCGCGGCCAAGGCTAAGTGAGGAGAGGGCGATGCCGAAGCGTTTGCTGCAGGGCGTCGTGGTGAGCGACAAGCAGGACAAGACCGTCGTGGTCCGGGTCGAGCGCCGTTTCACCCATCCGCTGCTGAAGAAGACCGTCCGTCGTTCCAAGAAGTACCATGCCCACGATGAGGGCAACGTCTGGAAGGAAGGCGACACCGTCTGGATCGAGGAGCACCGCCCCTTGTCCAAGCTCAAGAACTGGATCGTGGTCCAGGGCGAGAAGCGGGCTGAAGTCTGAACGCCCGGATAACGGGATTGAGGGGCGTGCGCCGGCTTAACGGCTGCACGCAGTTTTTGCGAGAAATAGGTGCGTCATGATCCAGATGCAGACCAATCTCGACGTGGCGGACAACTCCGGTGCGCGTCGCGTTATGTGCATCAAGGTGCTCGGCGGTTCGAAGCGCAAATATGCCCATGTCGGCGACATCATCGTGGTGTCGGTGAAGGAAGCCATTCCGCGCGGTCGCGTGAAGAAGGGCGACGTGATGAAGGCGGTCGTGGTTCGCACGGCCAAGGACATCCGTCGCGTCGACGGCTCGGTGATCCGCTTCGACCGCAATGCGGCCGTGCTGATCAACAACAACAAGGAGCCGGTCGGCACCCGTATCTTCGGGCCGGTTCCGCGCGAGCTTCGCGCCAAGAACCACATGAAGATCATTTCGCTGGCGCCGGAGGTGCTTTGATGGCCGCGAAGATTAAGAAGGGCGACAAGGTCGTCGTTCTCGCCGGCCGCGACAAGGGCCGCACCGGCGAGGTGTTCGAGGTGCTTCCGAAGGACGGCACCGCGCGCGTGCGCGGTATCAACCTCGTGAAGCGCCACCAGCGGCAGAGCGCGAACCAGGAAGGCGGGATCATCTCCAAGGAGGCCCCGATCGACCTGTCGAACATCGCGATCGCCGATCCGAAGGACGGCAAGCCGACCCGCGTCGGTTTCCTTGTGCAGGCGGACGGCACGAAGGTGCGCGTCGCCAAGCGCTCGGGGGAGAAGATCGATGGCTGAGACCAGCTACAGCCCGCGGCTGAAGGCCTTCTATGACGACGTTGTCCGTCAGAAGATGGTCGAGCAGTTCGGCTACAAGAACGTCATGGAAGTCCCGACGATCGACAAGATTGTCATCAACATGGGCGTTGGCGAAGCGACGGCGGATACCAAGAAGGTGCAGAACGCTGCGGCGGACCTCGCGCTGATCGCCGGCCAGAAGCCGGTCGTCACCCGCGCCCGCAAGGCGATCTCCAACTTCAGGCTGCGTGAAAACCAGCCGGTTGGTGCCAAGGTCACGCTGCGCAAGGCGCGGATGTTCGAGTTCGTCGACCGTCTCGTGAACATCGCCCTGCCGCGCGTGCGTGACTTCCGCGGCCTGAACCCCAAGAGCTTCGATGGCCGTGGCAACTACGCCCTCGGCATCAAGGAGCACATCGTGTTCCCCGAGATCAACTACGACAAGGTTGATCAGATGTGGGGCATGGACATCATCGTCTGCACGACGGCGAAGACGGACGACGAGGCGCGCGCGCTTCTGAAGGCCTTCAACTTCCCGTTCCGTCAGTAAGCATCCCCTTCCGGCCGTGGGGCGGGAGCCCCAAACGCGGAGACTAGGAGCAAGATCATATGGCGAAGAAGAGCGCGGTCGAGAAGAACGAACACCGCCGGAAGCTCGCGAAGAACTATTCCGGCAAGCGTTCGCGTCTCAAGGCCCTTATCAGTGACAAGGAACTGCCGATCGAGGAGCGCTTCGCAGCGGTCCTCAAGCTCGCGCAGCTCCCGCGCAATTCGGCGAAGGTGCGCATCCGCAACCGGTGCGAAGTCACCGGCCGCCCGCGTGCGTTCTATCGCAAGCTGAAGATGAGCCGCATCGCGCTCCGCGAACTTGGTTCGCAGGGCCAGATCCCCGGCCTCGTCAAGTCGAGCTGGTGAGGAGGGGCGATCCATGTCCACGACTGATCCGATCGGCGATCTGATTACCCGCATCCGCAACGCGCAGATGCGTCGTAAGGAAAAGATCACCACGCCGGGCTCGCGCCTGCGCGCCAGCGTTCTCGAAGTTCTGGCCTCCGAAGGCTTCATCCGCGGCTATACCGCGGGCGAGCCGGTCAACGGCCGTACCGAGTTCGAGATCGAGCTGAAGTACTATGACGGCGAGCCGGTGATCCGCGAGATCGCCCGCGTCTCGAAGCCTGGCCGGCGCGTCTACTCGTCGGTCAAGACCCTTCCCCGCGTCGCCAATGGTCTTGGCGTCGCTGTCGTCTCCACGCCGCAGGGCGTGATGGCGGACCACGAAGCCCGCGACAAGAACGTGGGCGGCGAGGTCCTCTTCACGGTCTTCTGATCGGGGAGGAGAGAGAGCACATGTCCAAGATCGGTAAAGCTCCCATTACTGTTCCGGCCGGCGTCACCGCCACGGTGGATGGCCAGACGGTGAAGGTTAAGGGCCCCAAGGGCGCCCTCGAAGTGAAGGTCGTCGACGAGATCGGCGTGAAGCTGGAGGGCGGCGCCCTCCTGTTCTCGCTGAACGGCGAGACCAACCGCCACAAGGCGATGTGGGGCCTTTCCCGCACGCTGGTGTCGAACCTCGTCGAAGGCGTGACCAAGGGCTTCGAGAAGAAGCTCGAAATCAACGGTGTCGGCTATCGCGCCGCGGTGCAGGGCAAGAACCTGAGCCTGGCGCTCGGCTTCAGCCACGACGTGAACTATCCGATCCCGGAAGGGATCCAGATCACGACGCCGAAGCCGACCGAGATCGTCGTGACCGGCATCGACCGCCAGAAGGTCGGTCAGGTCGCCGCCGAGATCCGCGAGTTCCGCGGTCCCGAGCCCTATAAGGGCAAGGGCGTGAAGTACGCGGGTGAGTTCATCTTCCGCAAGGAAGGCAAGAAGAAGTAACGGACCCGAACCATGGCTCAGTACCAGGACGCTACCGAGCGCCGCAAGGCGCGTGTCCGTCGTGCTCTCCGCGCGACGGCGAACGGGCGGCCGCGCCTTTCGGTGCATCGCTCGTCGAAGCACATCTATGCGCAGATCATCGACGACGCGCGCGGCGTGACGCTTGCGGCCGCCTCGACGCTCGAGAAGGACCTGCGGGGAAGCCTGAAGACCGGCGCGGATATCGCGGCGGCCCAGGCGATCGGCAAGCTCGTGGCGGAACGTGCCGTCGCAGCCGGTGTGAAGGATGTGGTCTTCGACCGCGGCGCCTTCATCTATCACGGCCGCGTCAAGGCGCTCGCCGATGCCGCCCGCGAGGGCGGCCTCAACTTCTGAGATCACGAGCGGGATCCCCCGCAGAACGACGAGGATAAGATCATGGCTCGTGAACGTGAGCGTGAACGCGAGGATCGCGACAACACGTTCGTGGACAAGCTGGTCCACATCAACCGTGTCGCGAAGGTTGTGAAGGGCGGCCGTCGCTTCGGCTTCGCCGCGCTGGTCGTCGTGGGCGACCAGAAGGGCCGCGTCGGCTTCGGCCACGGCAAGGCCCGTGAGGTGCCGGAAGCGATCCGCAAGGCGACGGAAGCCGCCAAGCGCGCGCTGATCCGCGTGCCGCTGCGCGAAGGTCGAACGCTGCACCATGACGTGCACGGCCATCACGGCGCCGGCAAGGTCATCCTGCGCGCTGCTCCGGCCGGTACCGGCATCATCGCCGGCGGCCCGATGCGCGCGGTCTTCGAGACGCTCGGCATGCAGGACGTGGTGGCGAAGTCTTTCGGCTCGTCCAATCCGTACAACATGGTCCGCGCGACCTTCGAGGCCCTGAAGAACCAGGATAGCCCGCGTCTGGTTGCGGCTCGCCGCAGCCTGAAGGTGTCGCAGCTTCAGTCGCGCCGCCGCGTCGACGACGCGGAAGCGACCGACTGACGCCTGAGAGGTCAAGGAAACTTATCATGGCGAAGAGCACCAAGACGGTCACGGTGGAGCAGGTCGGCAGCCCGATCCGCCGCCCTGACGATCAGCGGGCCACCCTCATCGGTCTCGGCCTCAACAAGCTCGGGCGTCGTTCGACGCTCGAAGACACCCCGGCCGTGCGTGGCATGATCCAGAAGGTTCGCCACCTCGTCCGCGTCGTCGAAGCGTGACGGCGGGAAGGAGACAGGCGATGAGCAGCCTCAACGAGATCAAGGACAACGCCGGCGCCCGCAAGAAGCGCATGCGCGTCGGCCGTGGCATCGGTTCCGGCAAGGGCAAGACCGCCGGCCGTGGCGTGAAGGGTCAGACCTCGCGCACCGGCGTCGCGATCAAGGGCTTCGAAGGCGGCCAGATGCCGATCCATCGGCGCCTGCCCAAGCGCGGCTTCCACAACATCTTCGCGCTGGACTGGAACGAGGTCACCCTCGGTCGCATCCAGACGGCGGTCGATGCCGGCAAGCTGGACGCCAAGGCGACCATCACCCAGGCGACGCTCGTCGAGGCGGGCGTGCTGCGCCGCGCCAAGGCTGGTGTGCGCGTGCTCGGCTCCGGTGAGCTGAAGGCGAAGGTGACGCTTGAAGTCGCGCATGCGACCAAGTCCGCCCTCGCGGCGGTCGAGAAGGCCGGCGGCAAGGTGACGCTGCTCGCGTCCAAGGCCGAGACTGGCGAAACGGCGGCCTGACGCTTAAGTCAGGCCTATCCGTACACTTGCAGAGCACAGACGAGGGAGCGAAGCCACCATGGCCTCGGCAGCAGAACAGCTCGCGGCTAACCTCAATTTCGGTGCTCTGGCGAAAGCCGACGAACTGAAGAAGCGCATCTGGTTCACGCTGGGTGCGCTTCTCGTGTATCGGCTGGGCACCTATATCCCGATGCCCGGGATCAATCCCGACGCGCTCGCCGACGTCTTCCGCACGGCGCAGCAGGGCATCATCGGCCTGTTCAACATGTTCTCGGGCGGCGCGGTCTCGCGCATGGCGATCTTCGCCCTGAACATCATGCCGTACATCTCCGCCTCCATCATCATCCAGCTGCTGACCACCGTCTCGCCGACGCTGGAAGCGCTGAAGAAGGAAGGCGAGGCGGGCCGTAAGCAGATCAACCAGTACACGCGCTACCTCACGGTGGTGCTCGCCGTGTTCCAGTCCTACGGCATCGCCGTCGGTCTCGAAGGCTCCGGCGCCGTGGTCTCGGATCCCGGCTGGTTCTTCCGCATCTCCACGGTCATCACCCTGACCGGCGGCACCATGTTCCTGATGTGGCTCGGCGAGCAGATCACCTCGCGCGGCATCGGCAACGGCATCTCGCTGATCATTTTCGCCGGCATCGTGGCGGAACTGCCCTCGGCGATCGCCAACACGCTGGAACTGGGCCGCCAGGGCGCGCTGTCGACCGGTATCATCCTCGCGGTGATCCTGATGGCCGTCGCGGTCATCATGTTCATCGTGTTCATGGAGCGTGCCCAGCGCCGGCTGCTGATCCAGTACCCGAAGCGCCAGGTCGGCAACAAGGTGTATGAGGGCCAGTCCTCCCACCTGCCGCTGAAGCTGAACACGTCGGGCGTCATCCCGCCGATCTTCGCCTCGTCGCTGCTGCTGATCCCGACCACGGTCGCGAGCTTCATGCAGGGGCAGGGGCCGGGATGGCTCACCACGGTGACGACCCTGATCGGCCACGGCCAGCCGCTCTTCATGCTGCTGTATGTGCTGCTGATTGTGTTCTTCTGCTTCTTCTACACCGCGATCGTGTTCAACCCGACCGAGACCGCGGACAATCTGAAGAAGCACGGTGGCTTCATCCCCGGCATCCGTCCGGGCGAGCGCACGGCCGAGTACATCGACTATGTGCTGACTCGCATCACCGTGATCGGTGCGGCTTACCTTG
This sequence comes from Ancylobacter moscoviensis, assembly GCF_007559435.1. GTDB lineage: Bacteria > Pseudomonadota > Alphaproteobacteria > Rhizobiales > Xanthobacteraceae > Ancylobacter > Ancylobacter moscoviensis. The sequence continues at coordinate 10,894 of NZ_VMBP01000004.1, forward strand.
CGATTGTGTGCCTGTTCCCGGAGATTCTGATCTCCTACGCAGCGGTGCCGTTCTATTTCGGCGGTACATCGCTTCTCATCGTGGTGAGCGTGACCATGGATACGGTCGCGCAGGTCCAGGGACATCTGCTGGCGCATCAATATGAGGGGCTGGTCAAGAAGGCCAAGCTCAGGGGGAAGCGCCGATGAGGCTCATTCTGCTCGGGCCGCCGGGGGCGGGTAAGGGCACGCAGGCTCAGCGTCTGGTCACGCGCCACGGGATCGTCCAGCTCTCGACCGGCGACATGCTGCGGGAGGCGGTCCGCAACGGGACGCCTATCGGGCTCAAGGCCAAGGCCGTGATGGACGCGGGGCAGCTCGTTTCGGATGAGATCGTGGTCGGGATCATCTCCGACCGCATTGACGAGCCGGATTGCGCCCGCGGGTTTATCCTCGACGGTTTCCCGCGCACGGTGGCTCAAGCGGAGGCTCTTGACCGCATCCTCGCGGAGAAGGGCCTCAAGCTTGACGCGGTGATCGAGCTCAAGGTTGATCAGGACAAGCTGGTCCATCGTATCATCCAGCGCGCCAAGGAGACGGCGGCGCGCGGCGAGCCGGTGCGCAAGGACGACGATCCGGAGGTCTTCAAGACCCGGCTCGAAGCCTTCAACCGGGATACCGCCGTGGTCGCGCCTTACTATGCGAAGCGGGGCCTTCTGGTGGCTATCGACGGCATGCAACCGATCGACGAGGTCACCAAGGCGATCTCGGACGTGCTCGAGACGGTCTGAGGTATACGTCCGCGCGGCTTGACATGGGGGCGGAATCGCTCTATGTGCCGCGCTTCACTTAAGCGGATGCCGCGCATCGACATCAAACGCTGATGTCGCGCGGCTTCGTGCGTATCTCTGCAAGGGCCGGTCTCCACCGGACGCGGAGTTTGTCAATTCCGGCTTGCCGGATCACATGGAGAGAGCGACGTGGCTCGTATTGCAGGCGTAAATATCCCGACCAACAAGCGCGTCATCATTGCGCTTCAGTACATTCACGGCATCGGTGCGAAGAACGCCGCCGATATCGTTGAGAAGGTCGGCATTCCGCTCGATCGCCGGGTCAACCAGCTGACCGACCAGGAAGTGCTGCAGATCCGTGAGACGATCGACCGCGACTATCTGGTCGAAGGCGACCTGCGTCGCGAAGTCTCGATGAACATCAAGCGTCTGATGGACCTCGGCTGCTACCGCGGCCTGCGTCATCGTCGCGGCCTGCCGGTGCGTGGCCAGCGTACCCACACGAACGCCCGCACCCGCAAGGGTCCGGCCAAGCCGATCGCCGGCAAGAAGAAGTGAGTTGAGCGGGCTTCGGCCCGCTTTTCCGCGCCGGAGCCCTGGGCGGCCGGCGCATTCGACACGAATATTGTCCCGAGCGCCTGGAATGACGGGCGCGCCTGAAGGATCGAAGGTTTATGGCTAAAGAAGCTGCCCGCATCAAGCGCCGCGAGCGCAAGAACATCGCCTCCGGCGTCGCGCATGTGAATGCGTCGTTCAACAACACCATGATCACCATCACCGACGCGCAGGGCAACACGATCTCCTGGTCGTCGGCCGGCGCCATGGGCTTCAAGGGCTCGCGCAAGTCGACCCCGTATGCGGCGCAGGTCGCGGCCGAGGATTGCGCCCGCAAGGCCGCCGAGCACGGCATGCGCACCATCGAGGTCGAGGTGTCGGGTCCGGGTTCGGGCCGTGAGTCGGCGCTGCGCGCCTTCCAGGCCGCAGGCTTCACCGTGACGTCGATCCGCGACGTTACGCCGATCCCGCACAATGGCTGCCGTCCGCGCAAGCGTCGGCGCGTCTGACGCTTAATCATCCAGCGGCGCGCGAGCGCCGCAGGGGCCGCTGCGTTTGGCATTCCCTATCCGGCAGAGACCGGGGGCGGAGCTGCCGGCCAGGGTGTCCGGGGCACCGTCGAAACCAAGGGTGACGTCGTGATTCAGAAGAATTGGCAGGAGCTGATCAAGCCCGAGAAGCTCGAGGTCGCGGTCGGCAGCGATCCGAAGCGCCTCGCGACCGTTGTCGCCGAGCCGCTGGAGCGTGGCTTTGGCCAGACGCTCGGCAATGCGCTGCGCCGTATCCTGCTGTCCTCCCTCCAGGGCGCGGCGGTGACGTCCGTGCATATCGACGGCGTCCTGCACGAGTTCTCCTCTATTCCGGGCGTTCGCGAGGATGTCACCGACATCGTTCTGAACATCAAGGACATCGCCATCAAGATGGCCGGCGACGGCCCGAAGCGGATGGTGGTGAAGAAGCAGGGTCCGGGCATCGTCACCGCCGGTGACATCCAGACGGTGGGCGATGTGCAGGTGCTGAACCCCGAGCTCGTGCTCTGCACGCTCGACGACGGCGCCGAGATCCGCATGGAGTTTACGGTCGACACCGGCAAGGGGTACGTGGCGGCGGATCGCAACCGTCCCGAGGACGCGCCGATCGGCCTCATTCCGGTCGACAGCCTGTACTCGCCGGTCAAGAAGGTCTCCTACAAGGTCGAGAACACCCGCGAGGGCCAGATCCTCGACTATGACAAGCTGACCATGACCATCGAGACCAACGGTTCGGTCAGCCCCGAGGACGCGCTCGCCTTCGCCGCGCGCATCCTGCAGGACCAGCTCGAGATCTTCGTCAACTTTGAGGAGCCCAAGCGCGAAGCGGAAAGCCCTGCCATGCAGGAGCTGCCCTTCAACCCGGCGCTGCTGAAGAAGGTGGACGAGCTGGAGCTGTCGGTCCGTTCGGCGAACTGCCTGAAGAACGACAACATCGTCTACATCGGCGACCTGATCCAGAAGACCGAGGCGGAGATGCTCCGCACCCCGAACTTCGGCCGCAAGTCGCTGAACGAGATCAAGGAAGTTCTCGCGAGCATGGGCCTGCACCTCGGCATGGAAGTGCCTGGCTGGCCGCCGGAGAACATCGAGGATCTCGCCAAGCGGTTCGAAGATCACTACTGAGCATTGAACGCGGCGTTCGAGCCGCTACAACCATCATCGGCTCGAAAGCCGTCGCACGTTAGGATTTAGTCGCCATGAACCACGGCAAAGCCCATCGCCGGTTCAACCGGACCGCTGAGCACCGCAAGGCCATGTTCGCCAACTTGGCGCAGGCGCTCATCACCCATGAGCAGATCATCACCACCCTGCCGAAGGCCAAGGATCTTCGCCCGGTGGTCGAGAAGCTGATCACCCTCGGCAAGCGTGGCGGTCTGCACGCCCGCCGCCAGGCCATCGCCGAAGTGCGCGACGTTGCCGTCGTGCGCAAGCTCTTCGACGTGATCGGCCCGCGCTACAAGGAGCGCAACGGCGGCTACACCCGCATCATCAAGGCGGGCTTCCGCCATGGCGATTCGGCGGCGATCGCGGTGATCGAGCTGGTCGACCGCGACGAGGCGGCCAAGGGCGCGGCGGATCTCGCCCGTCACGAGGCGGCGAAGGCGGAAGAAGCCACCGCCGCGGCGTGAGCCGGCACACAGAACGAATTGGGACGAGGGGCGGCCAGGAGCCGCCCCTTTTCTTTTGGCGCACAGACGAGGGAAGGGTGCCGCGGATGCTGCTTGCCCTTTCTCCGCCGCAGGCCGGGGACTATATCTGGCGATATGAAACGCTTCGTCCTCATCACCGCCGCTCTTCTCGCCGCCGCTCCGCTCGCCGCGCAGCCGGCTCCCACCGTTCCGGTGCCGGGGGCTGCCGCCGGCGGCCCGCGCGTGCCGACCTCGCGGGCGGAGATCGGCCTCAGCTTCGCGCCGGTGGTGGCCCGCACGGCGCCGGCCATCGTCAACGTCTATGCGATGCGGGCCGTGCAGGCCCGGCGTGGCCCTTCGCTGCTGGAAGACCCGTTCTTCCGCCGCTTCTTCGGCATGCCGCAGGGCCCGGGATTCGGCGGCCCCAGCGAGCGCGTGCAGCGCTCCCTGGGCTCGGGCGTGATCGTCGACCCGTCGGGCATCGTGGTGACTAACAACCATGTCATCGAGGGTGCCGACGAGGTGCGCATCTCGCTTGCCGACAAGCGCGAATTCGACGCCGACATCCTGCTGCGCGATCCGCGCACCGATCTCGCGATCCTCAAGCTGCGGGACGGCAAGGCCAGCTTCCCGGCGGCGCAGCTCGGCTCCTCGGATGACCTTCAGGTCGGCGACATCGTGCTCGCCATCGGCAATCCGTTCGGCGTCGGCCAGACGGTGACGCAGGGCATCGTCTCGGCGCTTGCCCGCACGCAGGTTGGCATCACCGATTACCAGTTCTTCATCCAGACCGATGCGGCGATCAATCCCGGCAATTCCGGCGGCGCGCTCGTGGACGGTGCCGGCCGGGTGATCGGCATCAACACGGCGATCTTCTCTCGTTCCGGCGGCTCGCAGGGCATCGGCTTCGCCATTCCGGCGGACATGGTGCGCGTGGTGCTGGAATCGGCGCTTGGCGGCGGCAAGTCGGTGCGTCGCCCGTGGCTCGGCGCCAGCCTGCAGGCGGTGACGGCCGACATCGCGGAAGGGCTCGATCTGCCGCGGCCGGTCGGCTCGCTGGTCCAGAGCATCCGCCCCGGTAGCCCCGCCGAGAAGGGAGGGCTGCGCGTCGGCGATCTCATAACCAGCATCGCCGGGCAGGAGGTCGATGACCCCGACGCCTTTGGCTACCGCTTCGCGACCCGTCCGCTGGGCGGCACGGTGGAAGTGGCCGTCGTGCGGCAGGGCAAGGCGATGACACTGTCGATCCCGCTCCAGCCCGCGCCCGAGACGACGCCGCGCGAGGAGGTGACGCTTTCCGGTCGCTCGCCGCTCACCGGGGCAACAGTGGTGAATCTCTCCCCCGCCGTGGTCGAGGAGATGCGCACTATCGACGCCGACAAGGGCGTGGTGGTGACGGCGATTGCCGAGAACACACCGGCCGAGCGCACCAGCCTGCGGGCGGGCGACGTGATTCTGGAGATCAACGGCGTCGCGGTCGAGACTACCGCCGATCTCGTGCGCGCTACGGCGAAGCCGGCCCGCATGTGGCGGATCACCGTTCAACGCGGCGGCCGCACGCTGACCGCCATGGTTCCGGGCTGAGGCTGCCTTGTCCGATCTCTTCGCTACCGCCGGACTGGAAGGCGCGGCCCCGCGGCCGCTGGCGGATCGTCTGCGCCCGCAGCGCCTCTCCGAGGTCGTCGGGCAGGAGCATCTGACGGGGCCGGAAGGCGCGCTGACACGTATGATCGCGAACCGCTCGCTCGGCTCGCTGATCTTCTGGGGGCCGCCCGGCACCGGCAAGACCACGGTCGCCCGGCTGCTGGCGCGCGAGACCGACCTGCACTTCGAGCAGATCTCCGCCATCTTCACCGGCGTCGCCGACCTCAAGAAGGTTTTCGAGGCGGCACGGGGGCGGCGGGCCATCGGGCAGGGGACGCTGCTCTTCGTCGACGAGATCCACCGTTTCAACCGTGCCCAGCAGGATGGCTTCCTGCCGGTGATGGAAGACGGTACCATCACCCTGATCGGTGCGACGACGGAAAACCCGTCTTTCGAGCTGAACGCCGCGCTGCTGTCCCGCGCCCGCGTGCTCGTCTTCAAGGCGCTCGACGCGGAGGCCATCGAAAGGCTGTTGCAGCGCGCGGAGACGCTGGAGGGGCGGCGCCTGCCGCTCGATCCCGATGCCCGCGCGGCGCTCGCCGGCATGGCGGACGGCGACGGCCGCTATCTCCTCGGCCTTGCCGAGGAGCTGCTGTCCCTGCCGGAGGGGCCGGACCTCGACGTGGCGGGCCTCGCCGCCACCATGCAGAAGCGGGCGCCGATCTACGACAAGGGGCAGGACGAGCACTACAACCTGCTGAGCTGCTTCCATAAGAGCCTGCGCGGCTCGGATGTGAATGGCGCCATGTACTGGGCCGCTCGCATGATCACCGGTGGCGAGGACCCGGGAACCGTCTTCCGTCGCCTCTGCTGCGCGGCGTCCGAGGATGTCGGCATGGCCGATCCTCAGGCGATGCCGATGGTCGTGGCCGCGTGGAACGCCTTCGATCGCGTGGGCTGGCCGGAAGGCCGCCTGTTCCTCGCCCAGGCCATCGCCTATGTCGCCACCGCGCCGAAGTCGAATGCCGCCTATTCGGCCTTCAACGCGGCTTTGGCGCTGGCACAGAAGACCGGCTCGCTGCCGCCGCCCAAGCACATCCTGAATGCGCCGACCAAGCTGATGAAGGAACTCGGCTACCACGCCGGCTACCGCTACGATCACGATTTCCCCGATGCCTATGCCGGGCAGGAGTTCTTTCCCGAGGAACTCGCCGGCGATCCGCGGACGGATTTCTACGCGCCTAACGAGCGGGGCTTCGAGCGCGAGGTGAAGAAGCGGCTGGAATACTGGGCGCGCCTGCGCGCCGAGCGGCAGGGCAAGTGATTTGGGAGGCGGCCGGTGAATGCGATTGCACTGGTGTTCGTCGGGGCCGGCATCGGCGGCGTGCTGCGGCATCTGGTGAATGTCGCCGGGCCGCGAGTCTTCGGCACCGGATTCCCGGCCGGAACCCTGCTGATCAACGTGCTCGGCTCGTTCCTCATCGGCTGCGTCGCGGGCTGGCTCGCCTTCAAGGCGGGAGAAAGCTGGAGCCAGAACGTGCGGCTCTTCGTCGTCACCGGCGTTCTCGGCGGCTTCACCACCTTCTCCGCCTTCTCTCTGGAGACCGCCTTGCTGGCGGAGCGCGGGGAGATGGGCCTCGCGGCGCTCTATGTCGGCGGTTCCGTCGCCCTTTCGCTCTTTGCCGTGTTCGGCGGGCTCGCGCTGATGCGGGCTCTCGCGTGACGCGGCGCTGCGTCTCGGCTATGTGCTGGGGCGAGGAGAAAACCATCCATGGCCGTTGAGACACGCCGCGTCGACCCGGACGAAGAGGGCATGCGGCTCGACCGCTGGTTCAAGACGCATTTCCCCGACCTGTCCTTCGGTCATCTGCAGAAGCTGCTGCGCAGCGGGCAGGTGCGGGTGGACGGCGGCCGGGTGAAGACCAATTCGCGCCTTTCCGCCGGCCAGAGCATCCGTATTCCGCCGCTGGAGGAGAAGCCGCAGCTTTCCGCCGCCGACCATCTGGAGGCCGAGGAGCGCGTCGCGCGCGGCGAGGCGCCGGTCCGTCCGGCGCGGAATGGTACGCCCGCTCGCGGGGAGGGCGTCGTGGCGCCGGCGGTGAAGCGCGCCAGCGCCGACGACAAGGACGCGGTCGCGCTGCGTCAGATGACGCTCTACGAGGATCGCGACGTGCTCGTGCTCAACAAGCCCTACGGCCTCGCCGTGCAGGGCGGCTCGGGCACCTATCGGCACGTCGACGGCATGTTGGAGGCGCTGCGTGGTGATGACGGCCAGAAGCCGCGCCTCGTGCACCGCATCGACAAGGACACCTCCGGCATCCTTCTGGTGGCCAAGAGCCGCCTTGCGGCCTCCACCTTGGCCAAGACGTTCCGCTCGCGCTCGGCGCGCAAGGTCTACTGGGCTCTGGTCCCCGGCGTTCCGCGCCCGTCGCAGGGGCGCATCTCGACCTATCTCGCCAAGGACGAGGCGGCGGAGCGGATGCGCGTTGCCCGCCACGGCGACGACGAGGCGAGCCACGCCATCTCCTACTACGCCGTGGTGGACCATGCGGCGCAGAAGCTGTCCTGGCTGTCGCTGAAGCCGGTCACGGGCCGCACGCACCAGCTGCGCGCCCATGCGGCCCATATCGGCCATCCCATCGTCGGCGATCCGAAATATTTCAACGTCGAGAACTGGCCGCTGCCGGGCGGCCTGCAGAACCGGCTCCACCTGCTGGCGCGGCGGCTCGTCATCCCGCATCCGCGCGCCGACCGGCTGATAGACGTTTCCGCGCCGCTGCCGCCGCATATGCAGCAGAGCTGGAACGTGCTCGGCTTCGACGCTTCGCAGTACGATCCCATCGTCGAGGCGCCGGAGAGCTGACCCGCTCCATTCAGCCATGCGGCGCGCGACGGGCTGGAACGCTCGCCGGGCGTTCTCGAACGGATGGCGCGGCGGCGGGCGATGGGCTAGGGATTTGGCGCTGTCATCTTTCGGGAAGCCCTGCCATGTCCTGCCTCGCGAGCCGCGTTGCCATCGTCCTGGCGGTGTGCGGGCTCGCCGCGGCGCCGGCCTTGGCGGCGCAGGATTGCGAGGGCAGACTCGGCACCTCGCGCGTCATGGAGGTCGACCCCACGGGCGGGCTCCAGGTCGGCACCAAGCATTTCCCGCAGACCCTCGACCTCGCCGACAAGGAAGTCGTGCTCACCTTCGACGACGGGCCTCTGCCCGGCACGACCCCGGCCGTGCTGAAGGCGCTGGCCCGCGAATGCGTGCGTGCGACCTTCTTTCTGGTCGGCCGCAACGCGGCGGCGCATCCGGACCTCGTCCGCCGCGCGATCGCTGAGGGGCACACGGTCGGCCATCACAGCATGACCCACCCCATGACGCTGGCCGACATGCCCTTCGACAAGGCGGTCGCCGACATCGACCGGGGCCTGCGGGCGGATGACAAGGCGGCCTATGGCGTCGCTGGCGCCCGCCCGCCCGTGCCGTTCTTCCGCTTCCCCGGCTTCGGCTCCTCGCCGGAGTTGCTGGACTATCTGAAGGGGCGGGGAATCGGCGTATTCGGCGCCGATTTGTGGGCGTCGGACTGGAATCCGATGACGCCGGACGAGCAGCTCAAGCTGGTGATGACCCGGCTCGACCATGCCGGGCGGGGAATCATCCTGTTCCACGACACCCGCAGCCAGACGGTGAAGATGCTGCCGGCCTTCCTGGCGGCGCTGAAGGAGAAGGGCTACCGGGTGGTGCACGTCGTGCCGCCGCCGGCCCGTTCCGCCGCCGTGCCGCAATAGGCGCTTCCAACCGAACCGTTTTTCCGATGCCGGGTGCCGAAAACGACAACGGCGACCCTGAAGGTCGCCGTGCGTTCCGAACCCGGATTGTTTGGTGCGGTCGAGAGGACTCGAACCTCCACGGTGTTACCCACTGCCACCTCAAGGCAGCGCGTCTACCAATTCCGCCACGACCGCATTGCTGGCACCGAGGCTGCTTCGTCAGCAGCCGGCGCGAGCGGGGCATCGTCTAACAGATCGAATGGGGCTCCACAAGGGCCGCGACGCCCGCGACGCCGGTCCGCCGCCGCCTGTGGACAGCCGTGCCCGGCACGCATGGCGGAGGCAGGAGACAGAAGACGGGGCAGTGACTATGTATCCTGTCATGACCGATGCGCCGCACCTCACCCCGAACCCCGCCGCCATGGCGCGCGATGTGCTCTCGCCCGTGCTTCTCGCCGGGCCCGGCAATCCGCCGGTGCGCTGGCGTGTCTCGGTGGAGCCCGTCGCCTATCCCGACGCTCTGGCGGAGATGGACCGGCTGGCCGAGGAGATCGCGGCCGGGCGTGCCGACGAACTGGTCTGGCTGCTGGAGCATCCCCCGCTCTACACCGCTGGCACCAGCGCGCGGCCGGAGGATCTTGTGGACGCGGAGCGATTCCCGATCTTCCAGACGGGGCGGGGCGGGCAGTTCACCTATCACGGCCCCGGCCAGCGCGTGGCCTATGTGATGCTCGACCTCAAGCGCCGCGAGCCGGACCTGCGCCGCTACGTCGCCGCGCTGGAGGAATGGCTCATCCGTGCGCTCGACGCCTTCAACGTGAAGGGCGAGCGGCGCGAGGACCGCGTCGGCGTCTGGGTGCGCCACCCGACCAAGGCCGGGGAGGGCGAGGACAAGATCGCCGCCATCGGCATCCGCGTGCGCCGCTGGGTGACGATGCACGGCATCTCGCTGAATGTGGAACCGGAGCTGTCGCATTTCGCGGGCATCGTGCCCTGCGGGGTGCGCGAGCACGGCGTCACCAGCCTCGTCGAGCTGGGGCTGCCGGTGACGATGGAGGATGCCGACCTCGCGCTGCGCCGCGCCTTTGAGACGGTCTTCGGGCCGACGATCGCCGAGGAGGCTACGCCGTCAGCTTGAAGCCGAGGGTCAGCACGTTGCGTCCACCCTCGCGCCGGTAGGCGAAGCTGTCGCAGAGCGTGCGCACCAGATGCACGCCGAGCCCGCCTATGGGGCGTTCCTCGACCGTGCCGGTGAGGTTCGGCGCCGGGGCGGCGAAGGGATCGAAGGCGTCGCCATCGTCGCTGAAGGTGAGTTCCAGCCGGTCGCCGGTGCGGCGGATATGTACGCCGATGTCGCCGGTGCGCCCGTCCGGGTAGCCGTGGTCGACGGCGTTGTTGAAGAACTCGTCGACCGCGAGCTCCAGCCGGTAGGCCGGCGTCGGCGGGATGTCCGCCTGCTCGATGAAGGATTCGAGCCGGCCGATCAGCGGTTCGAGCTGGCTGAGGTCGTTCGTCAGGCGGATGTCGAGCTCAAGGTCAGTCAACGGCCCGTCCCCCATTCCGTCGCGCCGCCGATGAAGCCGGTGGCGCCCGATCAGGTGAAGGTGGCGAGGGCCGCTTCGCGGCTCTGATGGATCGGAATCAGCGTCGAGAAGCCGCTGACGTCGAACACTTCATGCACCTGCGGGATCAGGCCACACACCGCCAGCGTCGCGCCGGAGCTGCGCGCCAGCTTGGTGGCCTTCAGCACAACGCGCAGGCCGGCCGAGCTGATGTAGGTGAGATCGGCGAAGTCCAGCAGGATGACGCTGCCGTCGTCCGGCGCCGCCGCCAGGAACTCGTCCAGCTTGGGAGAAGAGCTGCTGTCGAGCCGTCCCCGTACGGCGGTGACCACGACATTGCCCTCGACGATACGGTCGATCTGTATCACGTCCCAACTCCAAGAATGCCGCTGCAGGACGCTGCCGGGACAGGACCGGGGGCATGTTCCGTGCCCGCTTCGCCTGCCGGTCCGCCTGTCGCGTGCGGATGCCTGAGAAGTACCGGCAACGCGCTAGCCGCGCAAGCGTGTCCGGCGGGTCTCGATGCCGTCGCGCGGCGTCCGTCAGTGCTCGAAACGAAGGGTGAGGATCTGCCGTTCGCCCTCCTTGCCGAGCACCAGCCGGTCGGCGCGCTTGCTCAGCATGTAACCCACGAAACGAGCCACCGCCTGCGCGTCGCCGAGCAGGTCCTCGGGCGCGGGGCGGTGGGTGGGAATGGCGATCGCCTCGCCCTCGTAGAGCAGGCTGACGTCGAAATTGGTCTCATCGAAGCGGGCACGCATTTCGACGCCCTTCTCGGCGACGCCGGTGTCGAGCAGCATCTCGACGGCTTCCGCCACCACCGGAATGGCGGCGGCGATCACGTCGCGCCGCGCGCCCCACAGGTCACCCTGGCGTTCGAGGAACTCGGTTGTCGCCACGAACGGGTTGTCGCCCGGCACCACCGGACGCGACGCCTCCTGCCGGATGCCGATGCGGAAGAACAGGTTCAGCGCGATGGCGACGCCGGTCGAGACCGAGAGCGGGGATTCCAGAATGGGCTGCATCCAGTCCGGCGTGGCGTGCACCAGCTCCGGCAGGATCGCCACGGCGAGGCCGGTGAGGACCGCGAGGCCGACGGTGAAGATGCGCCGGTCGCTCAGGCGGCGGGAGAGGATGAGTTCCATGCCGGCCACGATGAGGAAGGCCGCCGCATAGATCAGGATCGCGCCGATGACCGGGGCGGGGATGATCGTCAGCGCGCCAATCAGGCGCGGCGAGAAGGTCGCGAGCAGCATCATCGCGCCGGCCACCACGCCGACGCGCCAGGCGGTGGTGCCGGTGGCGAAGGCGACGCCGATGGCGGCGGAGGAGGAGGCGCTGGCGAAGCCGCCGGTGACGGCGGCACCCATGTCCGCGACGGTGTTGGCGCGGATGGCCCGTCCCGCCTGCGCGAGGTCGGCCCGCCGCCAGTCGGCGTCGTCCATGCGCTGCATCGAGACGACCGTGCCGAGCATGTCGACGGCGGAGATGATGCCGGTGAGGATGGCCGCCGGTACGAGCGCCCAGGAGAAGAAGCTGATGCCGGGCAGGCCGAGCTTGGGCAGGTCCACATAGGGCAGGGTGGAGAAGGTCTCCGCCGGGGCGGGGGCCACGCCGACATAGGCCGCCAGTCCCCAGCCGACCCCGGCGCCGATGGCGACGGCGAAGAGGCGCAGCAGGCCGCGCGAGAAGATGGCGAGCAGGATGATGATGACCAGCGACACGAGGCTGACCAGCGGATAGCGCAGATCCAGCGCTGCGCCGCCGCTTTCCGCGGCCAGGTTGAACACGCGGCGCAGCGCCGGCTCGGCCAGAGCGACGCCCAGCATGGTGACGGCGACGCCGCAGATCTCCGGCGGGAACACCGCCCGCAGCGCGCCCATGAAGCGGGAGAGGGTGAGCTGCGAGACGGCGGCTATGAGGCTCATTCCCGCATACAGCGCCGGCCCGCCGGCGGCCATGGACTGCACGGCGAGCGGCAGGTGTGCCATGTTCGGGATCTGAATCAGCAGCAGCCCCGCGCCGACCCTCGGCAGGCATTCGATCAGCGTCGCCAACGCCATGAAGATGATGCAGCTGGTGATCAGCATCTGGGTGTCCTCGAAGGACATCCCGGCCTCGGCGGCCGCCACCAGCGGATAGACGAGGAACAGCAAAGCGAGGCTGGCGTGCTGTATGGCGAGGATGACCAGCGTGCCGAGCGGGAGCTTCTCGTTGACCGAGTAGAGAATGTTCGAAGGTTTGCGCGGCATGTCGGCGGCGACCATGGGAGGGAGGGCAGAAGGCGCCGCAGTCGCCGCGTCGGTACTCGCTGCGATGGACCGGACCGTCCCCCCAGCATGCGCCGCCGAGCAGGAATCCGGCGGGGCGACTATAGACCTCGCCCGGCGGCCGGCAAGGCCGCGGGAATGCGTCCCTTGTGCTGATGCGGGATGCCCGCGGGCCGCTATTCCGAGGCGACCGGCCGCCCGCTCATGTTCTGGTGCGACAGCCACCAAGCGCGGGCGCGCTCGTGCGGCAGCGGCCGCGCGAACAGGTATCCCTGAACCAGATCGCAGGACCAGTCCTGGAGCAGCGACAGGGTGCGCTCGTCCTCGACGCCCTCGGCGACCACGCTGAGGCCGAGATTATGGCCAAGGTCGATGATCGCCTTGACGATGATCCGCGTGTGTTCGGAGGAGGTGCAGTCCGAGATGAGCGAGCGGTCGATCTTCAGCTCGGCGAAGGGGAGGCGCTGGAGCTGGACCAGCGAGGAATAGCCGGTGCCGAAATCGTCGAGCGACAGGAGGAAGCCGCGCAGCCGCAGCCGCGTCAGCACGTCGAGCGCGCGGGCGGGGTATTGCATCGCCGCGGTCTCGGTGATCTCGATCATGATGCGATGGTGGCCGACGCCGGCCTTGGTACAGCGCTTCCACAGCCGGTCCGCCAGCGAGATGTCCTCGACGTCCGAGGCGGCGAGATTGATGGCGAGCGAGGCATCTATGCCGGTCTCGTCCCAGCTCTTGAGCGTCTCCAGAGCCAGGTTGAAGAGGTGGTCGGAGAAGGCGAGGCTCAGTCCGGACGCGGCGATCTGGGGGATGAAATCGTCGGGCATCACCAGCCCGCGGCTCGGGCTGTGCCAGCGCATCAGTCCCTCGAAGCCGATCGGCGCGTAGCCGGGGCCGTCGTGGTCGTTGCGCAGGAGGCGGACCTTGGGCTGCAGATAGAGCTGGAACTCCCCCCGCTCCATTGCGTTGGTGAGTTCGCCCCGGGTCGGCAGCAGGTGGATACTTACCCGGAGGCGCTCGAAGACCTGCCGGAGATCGTCGAGCCGTACCGGCTTGCTGACGATGTCGCTGACCTCGAGGTCGTGCGCCCGGGCGAAATGGCGGGCGGATTCGAGGACCTTCCGGTCGACGCCGCTCATGATCACCACCGGACGGCGGAACTTCATCGCCGCCAGCCGCCGCAGCACCTCGATGCCGTCGAGCGTGGGCATCTGCAGGTCGATCACCACGCTGGCCTCGGGCCATGTGGGTATGGCGGAGAGAAAGGCCTCGGGTTCGCTGAAGGTGGTGCCCTCGAAGCCGCTGAGTTCCGCCACCGTCGCGACGTACTCGCCGATCTCCGGTTCGTCGTCGAGGATGAGAATCTTGTGCTCAGGCATCGTTCTCACCGGCCAGGTCAGGGGAAGCGACCGCCGCCCCTCTACTCACCAACGCGGAAGGCATACGTAGAATAACGTAATGTTGTCGCCTTGCCAGCACCTATCGGCAATTGCATTGAGATTGCGCGATAGGAAGCCTTAGGGAGGAGCGTGGGCTCCTCGGCTCTGCTGGTGCCTGACTTTCTGGTCGTCGCCGCTTTGCTGCAGTGCAGCTTGCCGTTGTGGCCGGCGCGTGGCGTCATACCCGTTGGCCTCGCGCGGCGGGACGCCGAGCCGGGCGAACCGACGCGGTGGAAGAAGAGTTGTCTCCCGCTCGACCGCGTTCCGAAGATCACCTTCCCGCACCGTCCGGAGGAGTCCCGATGAACACCGCCAATCTGCAGATGGAAGGCACGCTGCTGGCGCTCGCCGCGATATGCGAGGCGCTGAAGGCGAAGGGCCTTCTGACCGGAGACGAGATCACCGCCGCGCTCAAGAGCGCCGAGAAGGGGGCCTCCACGCGGGGTTCCTGCATGAGCGGCGCCAATGTGGAGGCGATCCGCTTTCCGATCCGCTTCCTGCGTCTGGCGATGGAGCGCGATGGCCAGAGCCTCGATTACGCGGCCATCGCCGCCGGTGTCGGGCGCACGCGCGAGCGTGCACCGCTCTGAGGGATCGAGGACGGGCAGGCATCGGGGAAACGCCGCCGCACCGGCGGGCGCGGCGGCGGAGCGCCTCTAGCTTCGTATGACCCGCACGAGCCAGATGAGGATGCAGGCACCGAGAACGCCGGCGATGAGATAGCCCAACCAGCCGCCGAAGCCGACGCCGATGAAGCTGAAGATGAAGCTCGCCACGGCGGCACCGATGATGCCGAGAACGATGTTCATGAAGATTCCGGTGCCGGTCTTCATGATGCCCGAGGCGATCCACCCCGCGAGACCGCCGATGATGATCGCGGCGATCCAACCGATTTGTGCGTCTTCCATAATCGCTCTCCCAAGAAGCCCCGCCAGACATGGCGATGGCGGAAGAACGCCGCGGGCTACCTCCCGGTTCCCCGTCGAGCCCACATGGGAGCCTCACTCGCGGTAGCGCAGGGCCTCGACCAGCAGGCGGAAGGCCGGCGAGGTCTGGCGCCGGCTCGGATAATAGAGGTGGTATCCAGGGAAAGGCGGGCACCAGTCCTCCAGCACCCGTACCAGCCGTCCTTCGGCGACCAGCGTGCCGAACAGGTCCTCGGGCAGGCAGGTGAGTCCCAGCCCGTTCAGCGCCGCGTCGATGATCATCGACGTCTCGTTGCAGATGAACTGGCCGTCAACCCGCACGTTCAGCGGGCGCCCCTTGCGCTCGAACTCCCACGCATAGAGGCCGCCGAGCGTGGGAAGGCGCAGATTGATGCAGGAATGTCGGGTCAGCTCATGAGGCGTCTTCGGCTTGGGGTGGCGGGCGAAATAATCCGGCGACCCGACCACCGCCATGCGCAGGTCCGGCCCGATCCGCACCGCCACCATGTCCTTCTCGACCTGCTCGCCGAGGCGGATGCCGGCGTCGTAGCGCTCGGCGACGATGTCGGTCAGGCGAAGATCGACGGAGATCTCGATCTTGACGTCGGGATACTCGGCCATCAGCCGCGAGGCGGCCGGCATGACGATGCTGGCCGCCGGATGCGGGCTCGCGGTCAGCCGTACCGTGCCTGCCGGCCTCTGGCGCAGGGCGCCGATGGCGTTGATCCGCTCCTCGATGTCGTTGAAGGCGGGGCGCAGCGTGTCGAGAAGCTGCTCGCCCGCCTCTGTGGGCGCGACGTTGCGCGTGGTGCGGGTGAGCAGCCGCACCCCCATGCGCTCCTCAAGACGGCGGACGGTATGGCTGAGCGAGGACTGCGAGGTTCCGAGCCGCGCCGCCGCGCGCGTGAAGCTGCGCTCTTCGGCAACGGCGAGGAAGGCACTGAGGTCACCGAGTTCGTCGCGTCTCATTCATGAGCTCAGAATATAGGTACATGCGGAATTCCGGCTCTAAACCATGCCGGACGCCGGCGATAAATTCACAATGACGCGCGTGGGCCGCCCGGAAATCCCGGTTCGCGGCCCCGTTTCTCTTCGTGCGCGTCATCCCGGAACCGACCGTCAACGGAAGCATCCATGAAGACCATCGGCTTTGCCTGCACCTCGGCTGACGTGCCGCTCGCGCCCCTTTCCTTCGAACGCCGCGCCCCGCGTGCGAACGACGTTGTGATGGAGATCCTCTATTGCGGGGTGTGCCATTCCGACCTGCACTGGGCCAAGAATGACTGGGGCTGGACGGTCTTTCCGGCCATTCCCGGCCACGAGATCATTGGCCGCGTCATCGAGACCGGCACGGACGTGACCCGCTACAAGGCCGGCGATTTCGTCGCCGTCGGCTGCATGGTCGACAGCTGCCAGCATTGCGACCAGTGCCGCAAGGGCGAGGAGCAGCTCTGCCGGGAGGGGCAGACCGGCACCTATGGCGGGTTCGACCGCTTCACCAAGGAACACACGCTTGGCGGCTATTCCAAGCATCTGGTGGTGCGCGAGGAGTTCGTCCTGCGCGTGCCGGACGGGCTGGACCTCGCTCGCGCCGCGCCGCTGCTCTGCGCCGGCATCACCACCTATTCGCCGCTGCGCACGTGGAATGTCGGCCCCGGCAGCCGGGTCGGCGTGATCGGCCTCGGTGGCCTCGGCCATATGGCAGTCAAGCTCGCCTCCGGCATGGGTGCGCATGTCACGGTGCTCAGCCGGACGCCGGACAAGGCGAAGGACGCTCACGCCCTGGGCGCCAACGCGCTGCTGGTCTCCACCGACCCGGAGGCGATGGCGAAGGCGGCGAACGGCTTCGATCTCATCATCGACACCGTTCCGGTCCGACACGACCTTAATCCCTACATGCCGCTGCTCGACGTCGACGGCACGCTGGTGATCGTCGGTCAGCTCGGCCCGGTCGACGAGCCGAACACGGTGCCCATGGTGCTGGGGCGCCGCCGTATCGCCGGCTCGCCCATCGGCGGCATCCGGCAGACGCAGGAGATGCTCGACTTCTGCGCCGCCAAGAACATCCTGCCGGATGTCGAGATGATCCGCATGGACGAGATCAACCATGCCTTCGAGCGCATGGAGCGGTCGGATGTGCGCTATCGCTTCGTGATCGACATGGCTTCGCTCTCCCTGTGAGCGGATAGCGTCACCGTGGAGAACGCCACGCCCGCGTGCGCCGCGCGGGCGTGGCCGCCGGGGAGGGGCGCCGGCCGCGGAGACGAGACGGCAGCCTTCCCCTGGCGCGGATGTTCAGGCCGCTCCCGTCGCCTCGGTACGCGATGCGGTCGTCAGGCTTCGGATGAAAGCGCCGACGAAGAGCACGCTCATCAGCAGCACGATGGTCGGGGCAGGGGCACTGTCGAGGAAGAACGACAGATAGACCCCGAGCAGCGACCCCCCCACGGCGATCGCCAGCGACGCCAGCAGCATCGAGCCGAAACGTCGTGTCAGCAGGAAGGCGATGGCACCCGGCGCGATCAGCATGGCGATGGCGAGGATGATGCCGACCGCCTTCAGCGCGCCGACGATGGTCAGCGAGATCAGGCAGAGCAGCCCGTAATGCAGCAACCCGACGCGCAGGCCAGCCACCTTCGCCTGTATGGGGTCGAAGGCGTGCAGCAGGAAGTCCTTCCATTTCACCGCGAGGACGCCGGCGGTGATGGCGGCGATGGCGGCGGTCTCCGCGATGTCGCGCCAGGAGACGCCGAGCATGTCGCCGAACAGGATGTGGTCGAGGTGCACTTCCGACTGGATCTTCACGTAGAGCACGAGGCCGACGCCGAACATACCGGAGAACACGATGCCCATGACCGTGTCCTGCTTGATCCGGCTGTTGTCCTTCAGGAAGCCCGTCGCCACGGCGCAGAACATGCCGGCGACGAAGGCACCGATCGTGTAGGGCAACCCCACGATATAGGCGAGGACCACGCCCGGGAAGACGGCGTGCGAGACCGCGTCGCCCATCAGCGACCAGCCCTTGAGCACGAGAAAGCAGGACAGCAGCGCCATCGGAACGGCCACGAGGCCGGAGATGACGAGCGCGTTGACCATGAACTCGAACTGGAAGGGCGTGAGCAGCGTGTCGATCATGGTCACAGCCCCGCCTTCAGTGCCTGTGCCGCCCGCCGCCGCGCCGCCAGCATGCCGTGCTTGGGGGCGAAGACGAAGGCCGTGAGGAAGATCAGCGTCTGCAGCACCACGATGATGCCGCCGGTGGCGCCGTCGAGGAAGAAGCTCGCATAGGCCCCGACCGCGCTCGTCACCGCGCCGATGGCTACGGCGATGGCCAGCAGCCGCGGAAAGCGGTCGGCGAGCAGATAGGCGGTGGCGCCCGGCGTCACCACGAGGCAGATGACGAGGAAGGCGCCCACGGTCTGGAGCGCGGCGACCGTGCAGGCCGACAGCAGGGTGAAGAACAACACCTTCAGCGCCGTGGGGTTGAGACCGATCGAGCGCGCATGCGCTTCATCGAAGAACACGGCCATCAGGTCCTTCCACTTCGCCAGCAGGATCGCCAGCGAAACGACGCCGATAAGGACGAGTTGCAGCGTGTCCTCCGGCGTGATGGCGAGGATGTTGCCCAGCACGATGGTCTGGATGTTCACCGAGGTCGGCGACAGCGAGACCATGAACAGGCCGAGCCCGAAGAAGGAGGAGAAGATCAGCCCGATGATGGCGTCCTCCTTCAGCCGCGTGCGCTGGTTGAGGAAGAGCATGGCCGCCGCCGCGAGGCCGCCGGAGAAGAAGGCGCCGATGGCGAAGGGCAGGCCGAGCATGTAGGCGCCGGCCACGCCGGGAACGATGGCGTGCGAGAGCGCATCGCCGATCAGCGACCAGCCCTTGAGCATGAGGTAGCAGGAGAGGAAGGCGCACACCGCGCCGACGAGGGCCGAGACCCAGATCGCGTTGCGCATGTATTCGTAGCCGAAAGGCTCGCTGAGCAGGTCGATCACGGCTTTCCCTCCGTGGCCTGTTCCTCGCTGGTTTTCGGCTGCATCGCGCCCTTCTCGCCATAGAAGACGAGCGGGCGTTCGTCGTCGGTCAGCACGGCGAGCTGGCGGCGGTCGTCATCGTCGTGCAGCCCGGCGCCGCCGAGCACGAAATGGCGCAGCACGCCGCCGAAGGTGCGCTCCAGATTAGCCTCGGTGAAGGTCTCGGCGGTGGGTCCATAGGCCAGCACCGTGCCCTTGATCAGCACGGTGCGGTCGCAGAATTCGGGCACGCTGCCGAGATTGTGGGTGGAGACCAGCATCACACGGCCCTCCGCGCGCAGTGCCTTGAGCAGGGCGATGATGGCGTCCTCGGTCTTCACGTCGACGCCGGTGAAGGGCTCGTCGAGCAGGATCACCTTGGCGTCCTGCGCCAGAGCGCGGGCGAGGAACACACGCTTCTTCTGGCCGCCGGAAAGCTCCCCGATCTGCCGCTTGCGGAACTCGCCCATGTTGACGCGGGCCAGCGCCGTATCCACCGCCGCCCGGTCGGCGGCGCGCGGGATGCGCAACAGGCCCATATGCCCGTAGCGCCCCATCATCACCACGTCCTCCACCAGCACGGGGAAGTTCCAGTCGACCTCCTCGGCTTGCGGCACATAGGCGACGAGATTGCTCCTGAGCGCCGCGTCGACGCTGCGGCCGAGGATGGAGATCGTGCCGCGCGCGACGCGGACGAACCCCATGATCGCCTTGAACAGGGTCGATTTGCCCGAGCCGTTCACCCCGACCAGTGCCGTGATGGTGCCGGTCGGGATCTCGAAGCTGGCGTCGCGCAGCGCGGTGTGGCCGTTGCGGTAGGTGACGGTGACGTCCCGCACCGCGAGCCCTTCGGCGGCGCGGGACCGGACGAGTGGCGCGTTCATTGCGAAAGCCCCTCGGCAAGGCCCTTTTCCACCGTGCCGGTGGTCACGCGCAGAAGGTCGATATAGGTCGGCACCGGCCCGTCCGGCTCGCTGAGCGAGTCGACGTAGAGCACGCCGCCATAATGGGCGCCTGCCTCGCGGGCGGCCTGACGCGCGGGCTTGTCGGAGACGGTGCTTTCGCTGAACACGGTGGGGATGCCGTTCTTGCGCACGGCATCGATCACCTTACGCACCTGCTGGGGCGTGCCCTGCTGGTCGGCGTTGATCGGCCAGAGATAAAGCTCCTTCAGCCCGAAATCGCGGGCGAGATAGGAGAAGGCGCCCTCGCTGGACACGAGCCAGCGCTTGTCCTCGGGAATGGACGCGAGCTTCTCGCGGATCGGCGCCACGGAAGCCTCGATCTGCTTCTTGTAGGCATCGGCGTTGGCCGTGTAGGTGCCGGCGTTCGCCGGGTCGTACTTCACGAAGGCGTCGCGGATGTTGTCGACGTAGATCAGCGCGTCCTTCGGCGACATCCAGGCATGGGGATTGGGCTTGCCCTTGTAGGGCCCCTCGGCGATGCCCATCGGCTCGACCCCCTGCGAGACCACCACGCTCGGCACGTCCTTCAGGTTCTGGAAGAAGCGCTCGAACCACAGTTCGAGATTGAGTCCGTTCCACAGCACGAGCTGCGCCCCCTGGGCGCGCTGGATGTCGCCGGGCGTCGGTGCGTAGTTGTGGATTTCCGCGCCGGGCTTGGTGATCGATTCCACCACCGCGGCGTCGCCGGCGACGTTGCGCGCCATGTCGGCGATGACAGTGAAGGTGGTCACGGCCTTGAACTTCGGCCCTGCGGCCTCCTGCGCCAATGCGCCGGAAACTCCCACACTCAAGAGACCAATGGCCGCGAGGCCGGCCAGAACCACGCGCCTGCTGCGCATATCTCACTCCTTCTTGCGAATGACTTGCAAGAGCATCTTATCGAACGTCGCTCGGTATGCAATTGCGAATTAATTGCATCTGAGGCTTTTTACGCGTGTGCGCTACCAATTGACAATTCTGTCGCGTAAGCCCCTACATATGGGCGTCACGGTCCTTCGAGTCGGAAGATGAGGAGGCTAAGAGGGAATCCGGTGTGACACCGGAGCTGCCCCCGCAACTGTAAGCGGCAAGCCGACGTCCCATGTCGCGTCACTGAGGCAACTGCCTCGGGAAGGCCGGACGAAGGCGACGACCCGCGAGCCAGGAGACCTGCCGCGACCCAGATGAAACGTCCTCGGGCGGGGTGTCCCGGTGGAACGCTGTGGTCGTGCCGCCGGCTTGTTCCGCCCGTCCGCCCATGTCGTTTCCGCTCGGCCCTTGCCCCATGCAACGGGGTTTGCAGCCGATGACTCTCGCTCTCGAAGCCGAACGTCCGTCCTCCCGGATTCCCGAACCGCTCGTCTCCGCCTCCGGCGCCGGTACAGCGACGCCGGGCTTTCAGGTGATCCGCCGCAACGGCGCCGTCACGCCCTTCGACGCCTCGAAGATCGCGGTGGCGCTCACCAAGGCCTTTCTCGCGGTGGAGGGGACGAATGCCGCCGCCTCGCGGCGCGTGCACGACATCGTGGCGGGGCTGACGGAGCAGATCGTCACCGGCCTGACGCGGCGGGCAGACGCGGGCCGCACCTTCCATGTCGAGGACGTCCAGGACCAGGTCGAACTGGCGCTGATGCGCGGCGAGCACCACAAGGTCGCCCGCGCCTATGTGCTCTACCGCGAGGAGCGGGCGAGGGAGCGCGCCGTGGCGGTGGTGCCCGGCACAGCACCGGCCTTGCACATGACGACGGACGAGGGGATGCGGGTGCCGCTCGACGAGGTCCGGCTCGCGACGGTCGTGGGCGAGGCCGTCGCCGGGCTCGCCGACGTGTCCGCCGAGGCGATCCTCTCGGAGACCCGTCGCAACCTCTATGACGGCATCAGCGCCGACGAGCTGGCGCTGGCGCCCATCCTCGCCGCCCGTACGCTGATCGAGACCGAGCCGAACTACGCCAAGGTCTCCGCCCGCCTCCTGGGCGACAAGCTGCGCCGCGAGGCGCTCACTTTCCTCGCCGGCCGGCCCGAGCAGGCGACGCAGGCGGAAATGGCGGAGCGCTACGCGGACTATTTCCGCGCCTATGTCGCTCGCGGCATCGAGGAAGAGCTCATCGACCCGGAACTCGGCCGCTTCGATCTGGAACGGATCGCCGCCGCGCTGCTGCCCGAGCGCGATCTCCAGTTCGACTATCTCGGCCTGCAGACCCTCTACGACCGCTATTTCCTGCACGCGCGCGGCACCCGTTTCGAGCTGCCGCAGGCCTTCTTCATGCGCGTCGCCATGGGGCTGGCTCTACGCGAGGTCGACCGGGAGGCGCGGGCGATCGAGTTCTATCGCCTGCTGTCCTCCTTCGATTTCATGGCCTCGACGCCGACTCTGTTCAATGCCGGCACGCTGCGCCCGCAGCTCTCCTCCTGCTTCCTCACCACCGTGCCGGATGATCTCGACGGCATCTTCAAGTCGATCAAGGACAACGCCCTGCTGGCCAAATATTCCGGCGGGCTCGGCAATGACTGGACCCGCGTGCGCGGGCTCGGGGCCCATATCAAGGGCACCAACGGCGAGAGCCAGGGCGTGGTGCCGTTCCTCAAGGTCGCCAACGACACCGCCATCGCCGTCAATCAGGGCGGCAAGCGCAAGGGTGCCGTCTGCGCCTATCTCGAGACCTGGCACATCGACATCGAGGAGTTCCTCGATCTGCGCAAGAACACCGGCGACGACCGTCGCCGCACCCATGACATGAACACCGCCAACTGGGTGCCGGACCTGTTCATGCAGCGGGTCGAGGCGGACGGGCCGTGGACGCTGTTCTCGCCCGACGAGACGCCGGAGCTGCACGACCTCTACGGCCCGGCCTTCCGGGACGCCTACGAAGCCTATGAGGCGAAGGCGGCGCAGGGCGGCATGAAGGTGTTCCGCACCGTGCGCGCGCTCGATCTGTGGCGGCGCATGCTGACCATGCTGTTCGAGACCGGCCATCCGTGGGTGACGTTTAAGGACCCCTGCAACATCCGCTCGCCGCAGCGGCATGCCGGCGTGGTGCATTCATCCAACCTGTGCACCGAGATCACCCTGAACACGTCGAACGACGAAGTAGCGGTGTGCAATCTCGGCTCGGTCAACCTGCTGGCCCACGTCACCAGGGACGGCCTCGACCATGCACGCCTCGCCCGCACGGTCGCGACGGCGATGCGCATGCTCGACAACGTCATCGACATCAATTTCTACACCATCCCCGAGGCCCGCCGCTCGAACCTGAAGCACCGGCCGGTCGGCCTCGGCATCATGGGCTTTCAGGACGCGTTGCAGATGCTGCGCATCCCCTACGCCTCCGACGACGCGGTGCGTTTCGCCGACGAGAGCATGGAGGCGGTGAGCTTCCACGCCATCACGGCTTCAGTCGACCTCGCCGCCGAGCGGGGGCGCTATCCGGGCTTCGAGGGCTCCCTCTGGTCGCAGGGCGTGCTGCCCATCGACAGCGTGGAACTGCTGGCGCAGGCGCGCGGCGGCGCGGAGTTCGACCGCTCTGCGACGCTCGACTGGGAGAGCCTGCGCACGCGGGTGAAGACCGCCGGCATGCGCAACTCCAACTGCATGGCCATCGCGCCCACCGCCACCATCTCCAACATCTGCGGTGTGTCGCAGTCGATCGAGCCCGCCTACCAGAATCTCTTCGTCAAATCGAACATGTCCGGCGACTTCACGGTGGTGAACGCCGCGCTGGTGCGCGACCTGAAGGCCCGCGGCCTGTGGGACGAGGTGATGGTCTCCGATCTCAAATATTATGACGGCAGCGTTGGCCAGATCGACTGCATCCCGGACGACCTCAAGGCGCTTTATGCCACCGCCTTCGAGATCGATGCCGCCTGGCTGATCGAAGCGGCGTCGCGCCGGCAGAAATGGATCGATCAGGCGCAGTCGCTGAATCTCTACGTCGCCAATCCCTCGGGCCGCAAGCTCGACGAGACCTATCGCCTCGCATGGAAGCGCGGGCTGAAGACGACCTATTACCTGCGCTCGCGCTCGGCCACTCATGTCGAGAAATCGACGCTGAAGGGCACGGACGGCAAGCTGAACGCGGTCTCCGCCGTGCTCGCCGCCGCTCCCATCGCCGTGCCGGAAATCGTCCTCGGCAAGGCGTGCTCGATCGACGATCCCGAATGCGAAGCCTGCCAGTAGGCCGCTCCCGTTTCATCACGACGTCATGCCCGGCCTTGGGCCGGGCATCCACGCCCTTCCAGCGCAACAGAAGTCGTGGATGGCCGGGCCAAGCCCGGCCATGACGGCACTCTTGAGGAATTCATTCCATGCTCGACTGGTCCGATACCACATCCGCTGCCGCACCCATCCACCCCGCCTTCGCGCCGCCAGCCGGTGACGCCACCGGCCTTGGCGCCATCGAGCGCGGTGCGGCCCGCGTGACCGTCGACGAGAAGCGGATGATCAGCGCCCGCGCCGACGTGAACCAGCTCCTTCCGCTCAAATACAAATGGGCGTGGGAGAAATACCTCTCCGGCTGCAACAATCACTGGATGCCGACCGAAGTCTCCATGCAGGCCGACATCGCTCTGTGGAAGTCGAAAGACGGGCTGACAGAGGACGAGCGGCGCATGCTCAAGCGCAATCTCGGCTTCTTCGCCGCCTCGGAAAGCTTGGTGGCCAACAACATCGTGCTGGCGATCTACCGCCACCTCACCAATCCGGAATGCCGGCAATATCTCCTGCGGCAGGCCTTCGAGGAGGCGGTGCACACGCACACCTTCCAGTACATCGTCGAAAGCCTCGGCCTCGATGAGGGCGAATTGTTCAACATGTACCGCGAGGTGCCCTCGATCACCGACAAGGCGGCCTGGGCGCTCAGGCACACGCAGAGCCTCGACGACCCGGCCTTCCACACGGGCACGCCCGAGGCCGACCAGCAATTCCTGCGCGACCTCGTCGCCTTCTACGTCGTGTTCGAGGGTATGTGGTTCTACACCGGCTTCGCGCAGATCCTCTCGCTCGGCCGGCGCAACAAGATGGTCGGCATCGCCGAGCAGTACCAGTACATCCTGCGCGACGAGAGCATCCACCTCAACTTCGGCATCGACGTGATCAACCAGATCAAGGCCGAGAATCCGCATCTCTGGACGAAGGACTTCCAGGACGAGGTGCGCGGCATGCTGAAGGACGCCGCCGAGCTGGAGGCCGCCTATGGCCGGGATACCATGCCGCGCGGCTTCCTCGGGCTGAACGCGGCTCTGTGCGAGGAGTACATGCACTTCATCGCCAATCGCCGCTGCGCCCAGCTCGGTCTCGCGCCGGTCTTCGCGGAGGCGGACAACCCGTTCCCGTGGATGAGCGAGGCGATGGACCTGAAGAAGGAGAAGAACTTCTTCGAGACGCGCGTCATCGAGTACCAGAACGGCGGCGCGCTAGCCTGGGACTGAGCGGGGCTGCGCTTTCGAGGATCGCCGGCGGCGCTCCGTGCGCGCCGCCGGCTTCGGTTCACGCCGGAACGCGCTCCCAGGAGGGAAACGGATCCGGCAGGTGCTTCAGCGTTTCGGGATCGAACAGCGTCGGCCTCAGCGGGCCGACGAGGCACTCGTCCAGCGCGGCGCGGATCGCCGCCTCGTCCATGTTCACGCCGATGAAGACGAGTTCCTGCCGCCGGTCGCCATAGCCCGGCGTCCAGTGCGCGCGCAGCCAGCTCCGCCAGTCGGGCTGGGTCGGCCAGTGCTCGGTGGGAATGGCCGCCCACCACTGGCCGATCGAGCCGGTGCGGCAGATGGCGCCGGCCAGCGACATCTCGCCCACCCGGCGCGGGCGCGTCGCCAGCCAGAACAGCCCCTTGGCCCGCACCAGACCCGGCCATGTGCGGGCGAGGAAGGCGTTGAACTTCTCCGGGTGGAAGGGCCGGCGGGCGCGGTAGACGAAGCTGGAGACGCCATATTCCTCGGTCTCCGGCACATGGTCGCGGAAGCCGTTCAGCTCCTTGAACCAGGTCGGGTGCTCGTGCGCCTGCTCGAAATCGAAGCGCCCGGTGCCGAGGATGTCCCTCAGCGGGACATTCGCCTGGTCGGTCTCGATGATGAGCGCGTCGGGGTTGAGCGCCTTCACCACCGCCCGCACCTCGCTGCGGCGGGCGGGCGCGACGTCCGACACCTTGTTGAGCACGATGACGTCGGCGAACTCGATCTGGTCGGTGAGCAGGTCGACCAGCGTGCGCTCGTCATCCTCGCCTGCCGTCTCGCCGCGGTCGCGCAGGAAGTCGCGGCTGCCGAAGTCCCGCAGCAGGTTCGCCGCGTCGACCACCGTCACCATCGTGTCGAGCCGGGAGACGTCGGAGAGGGAGAAGCCTTCCTCGTCGCGGAACTCGAAGGTCGCGGCGACGGGCAGAGGCTCGGCGATGCCGGTGGATTCGATCAGCAGATAGTCGAAGCGGCCCTCGCCGGCGAGGCGGCGCACTTCGGCCAGCAGATCGTCGCGCAGGGTGCAGCAGATGCAGCCATTGGTCATTTCGACCAGCTTCTCCTGCGTGAGCGAAAGGTTGGCGCCGCCCGAGCGCACGAGTTCGGCGTCGATGTTCACCTCGGACATGTCGTTGACGATGACCGCGACGCGCAGGCCCTCTCGATTGGCGAGGACATGGTTCAGCAGGGTGGTCTTGCCCGCGCCGAGGAAGCCGGAAAGCACCGTTACCGGAAGGCGAGAGTCAGACATTTATGCGCGCTCCACTTGCATATTGATATATTATATCATTTGCACAGGAGGGGAGATCGATCAAGCTTGGGAAGCTGGCGGGGACACCGGAGAGTGACCCCGCCAGCCGTCATAATGCCGCGTTTCGTCAGGACGCGACGGCGACCGGCCGGTGGTCGGCATCCACCGCCACCATGACGAATTCGCCGGTGCCGCAGAGATGGCGCTCGCCGGTCGCGAGGCTTTCGGACCACAGGCGGACGGCCACCGTCATCGAGCTGCGGCCGGTGCTGGCGAGCCGGGCCTCGACCTCGGCCACGTCGCCGGGTGTGATCTCGTGGCGGAAGTCGACACGCCGGGAGGAAGCCATCACCACCGCCCGGCGGGCGTGGCGCGTCGCCACCACGAAGGCCGCCTTGCCCATCGTCGCGAGGGCGCTGCCGCCATGGAGGCTACCGTAGTGGCTGGTCTGCTCGGGCATGACCAGATCGGCCATGCGCAGCACGCCGGGTTCTTCCGGCGCCGGTGGGGGCGGTGGCGGCATGGGCGCGGGCGTACCGACCGCGACCATGTTGAAGGTCCCGCGCGTGCAGCGCCGCCGCTCGCCGGTCAGCGGCGCCTCGGCGACGAGCTCGACCTCGACGCCGAGCGAGCGCCGCCCGACCCGTGCCACCCTCCCGGTCAGCTCGACGATCTCGCCGAGCCGTGCCGGCGCGACGAAATCGATCCGCTCGCAGGAGGCGGTGACGAAATCGGCGCGCGCGTGCCGGGTCGCCGCGATGAAGGCGACCCGGTCCATATGCGCGAGCGCGGCGCCGCCGAACAGCGTGCCGTGATGGTTGGTGGCGCCCGGGAAGACGATGTCGACGAGACGCGTCTCTCCCGGGCTCGCGCGTCCGGTCATTCCGCCGCCCGCGCCGCGCCGGGGCGCAGGCGCCGTGCGGCTCCCACCATGTTGACCAGTGCCGGGCGCACTTCCTCCCATTTGCGGGTCTTCAGGCCGCAGTCGGGATTGACCCAGACCTGTTCCGGCCGCAGGCGCTGCGTCGCCCGGACGAGGAGTTCCTCCATCTCCTCCACGCTCGGCACGCGCGGGGAGTGGATGTCGTACACGCCCGGCCCGATCTCGTTCGGGTAGCGGTAGCTCACGAACGCCTCGAGCAGCTCCATCTTCGAGCGCGAGGTCTCGATGGAGATGACGTCCGCGTCCATCGCGGCGATGGCGGCGATGATGTCGTTGAACTCCGAGTAGCACATGTGGGTGTGGATCTGCGTCGCGTCGGCGACGCCGGAGGCGCAGAGGCGGAAGCTCTCGACCGCCCAGCCGAGATAGGCGTCCCAGTCGGCGCGGCGCAGCGGCAGCCCCTCGCGGATCGCCGCCTCGTCGATCTGGATCATCGCGGCGCCGGCCTTCTCCAGGTCCGCCACCTCGTCGCGAATGGCGAGGGCGATCTGCCGGCAGGCAAGGCTGCGCGGAACGTCGTCGCGCACGAAGGACCAGTTGAGGATCGTGACCGGCCCGGTGAGCATGCCCTTCATCGGCTTGTGCGTGACCGACTGGGCGAACTTCCACCATTCCACCGTCATCGGCGCCGGCCGCGCCACGTCGCCGAACAGGATGGGGGGGCGCACATAGCGCGAGCCGTAGCTCTGCACCCAGCCGTGCCGGGTGAAGGCAAAGCCCGAGAGCTGCTCGCCGAAATACTGCACCATGTCGTTGCGCTCGAACTCGCCGTGAACGAGCACGTCGAGGCCGATCTCGTCCTGCCAGCGGATCGCCGCCGCTGTCTCCTGCTTGAGGAAGGCCTCGTAGGCGGCGTCGCCCAGTTCGCCCTTGCCGTGCGCGGCGCGCGCCTTGCGCACCTCGGCCGTCTGCGGGAAGGAGCCGATCGTCGTGGTCGGGAACGGCGGCAGGCGGAGCCGGTGGTGCTGCGCCTCCGCCCGCGCGGGGAAGGGGCTCTGGCGCTGAGTCATGTCGGGCGTCACCGCGGCGAGGCGAGCCGCCACGGCGGAGCTGTGCACCTTGGCCGAGGCCCGGCGCGCATCGGCGGCCGCGCCCGACGCCATGAGCTTGCCAAGCACCACCTCGCGCCCGCCCGCCAGCGCGGTGGCGAGGGTGGTCAGCTCGTCCATCTTCTGCACAGCGAAGGCGAGCCAGCTCTTCACGTCCGGGTCGAGCTCGGTCTCGCGTTCGAGGTCAATGGGGACGTGCAGCAGCGAGCAGGAGGGGGCGATCTCCACATGATCGGTGCCGCGCCGGCGCACCACCGGCTCCAGCACGTCGAGCAGCTTCGGCAGGTCGGCGCGCCAGACGTTGCGTCCATCGATGACGCCGAGGGAGAGCACCAGCCCGGCCCGCGCCTTTTCCGACACGGGTCGCAACTGCTCCGGCGTGCGGGCGAGATCGAGGTGCAGCCCGGCGACCGGAAGCGCCAGCGCCGTGTCGAGATTGTCGCCCAGCTCGCCGAAATAGGCGGTGAGCATGATCTTCAGCCTCGGCAGCGCGTGGGCGAAGAAGCCGTAAGCCTCGCGCAGGGCGGCGCGCGTCGGCTCGTCGAGGTCGAGCACGAGGCAGGGCTCGTCCATCTGCACCCATTCCGCCCCGGAGGCGGCCAGCCGGCGCAGCACCTCGACATAGACCGGCAGCAGGTCGCCGAGCAGGCTCAGCGGGTCGAGGCCGGGATCCTTCGCCTTGCCGAGCTTGAGGAAGGTGACGGGGCCGAGCAGCACCGGCCGCGTCGGGTAGCCGAGGGCCTTCGCCTCGCGATACTCGTCGACCGGCTTGGTGGAGGCGAGGGTGAAGCGCTGCCCGGCGGAGAATTCCGGCACCATGTAGTGGTAGTTGGTGTCGAACCACTTGGTCATTTCCAGCGCCGGCACCCCGTGCCCGTGACCGTGCTCCTGGCCATGGTCATGCCCGTGCGCGCAGGCCCCGGCGTCGCCCTGGCTGCCGCGTGCCATGGCGAAATAGGTATCGAGCGAAACCGGTCCGCCGGACCAGCCATAGGCATTGGGGATGGCACCGACCATCACGGCGGTGTCGAGCACGTGGTCGTAGAGCGAGAAGTCGTTCGACGGGATGTTGGTCACGCCGAGCGCCTTCTGCCGCGCCCAGTTAGCGGCGCGCAGGCGCGCGGCGGAGTCGAGCAGCGTCTGCGCGTCGCTCCGGCCCGCCCAGTAGTCTTCGAGCGCGGCCTTGAGTTCACGGCGTGGACCGATCCGCGGCGTGCCGAGGGTGGAAACCGGCACCGTGCCGGACGAGTATGGGAAGTTCATCGGCTAACCCCATGAAAAATGGGGGCAAAGGCCGAGCGGACGCATAGGCGCGTGCGGGACGGCGCTATGAGCCGGCGGACGCGCGAACGCACCACCGGGACACCCCGCCCAGGGACGATTATGGTGCCGTGGCAGGTCTCCTGGCTCGCGGGTCGTCGCCTTCGTCCGGCCTTCCCGAGGCAGGATGCCTCAGTGACGCGAAATGGACGTCGGCTCGCCGCTTACAGTTGCGGGGGCAGCGCCGGCCTTGCCCGAAGGCGCACCGGCTTCCCTCTTGGCTCCGGTTGGGGCCGGAGAACCACGACGCTGCGAAGATGAGCCGGCGGCGGCCGGATGTCAATGAATGATATAAGGACATCTTTATGTCCGCATATCGAAACCATCCGTCGCGGTCGATCTTGTCGTTTGACGCCGGCGGGTCGAACGTGGCCGGCGTTCGGCCACGGTACCTGGAGTCGGAAAGGAGCCTGCCATGTCGGCGACGCACGCTGAGGACAGCCGCCATCACCTCGTTGTCGTCGGTGCAGGCTTCGGCGGGCTCGAGGCGGTCCACCGGCTGGCGGGCGCGCCGCTGCGCATCACCCTGATCGACCGGCGCAACCATCATCTGTTCCAGCCACTGCTCTATCAGGTGGCGACGGCCTCGCTCGCGACCTCGGAGATCGCCTGGCCGATCCGTCACCTCCTGCGCCGCCGCCGCGAGGTCACGACCCTGCTGGCGACGGTCGCGGGCGTGGACAAGCAGGCGCGCCGGGTGCTGCTCGATGACGGTTCCTTCCTGTCCTACGACACGCTGGTTATCGCGACCGGCGCGCGCCACGCCTATTTCGGCCATGACGCCTGGGAGTCCTTCGCGCCGGGCCTGAAGACGCTGGAGGACGCCACCACCATCCGGCGGCGCATCCTGCTGGCGTTCGAGCGCGCCGAGCGCGAGGCCGATCCGGCCCGCCGCAAGGCCCTGCTGACCTTCGTCATCATCGGCGCCGGCCCCACCGGGGTCGAACTGGCGGGGACCATCGCCGAGCTGGCGCACATGACACTCGTGGACGAGTTCCGCAGCATCGACACACGGGAGGCGCGCGTCGTGCTCATCGAGGGCGGCCCGCGCGTGCTGGCGGCCTTTACGGAGGACCTGTCCACCTATGCCCAGCGTTCGCTCGAAAAGCTCGGCGTCGAGGTCGAGCTGGGCAGCCCCGTCACCGAATGCACGGCGAACGGCGTCGTTTATGGCGGAAAGACCGTGCCCGCTGCCACCATCATCTGGGCCGCCGGCGTTCAGGCTTCCCCGGCGGCGGAGTGGCTCGGCGTCGCCGCCGACCGGGCCGGGCGCGTGCAGGTGGAGGCGGACCTCACGGCGCCGGGCAACCCGGAGATCTTCGTCATCGGTGATACCGCCGCCGTCGTCGCGCCCGACGGTTCGCCCGTTCCCGGCATCGCCCCGGCGGCGAAGCAGCAGGGCGGGCATGTCGCGCAGACCATCCGCGCCCGGCTTGCCGGGCAGTCCGGGAGCTCGCCGTTCCGCTACCAGCATGCCGGCAGCCTCGCCACCATCGGCAAGCGGCTGGCGGTGATCGACTTCGGGCGGATCAAACTCCGCGGCGCCCTCGCATGGTGGATATGGGGTCTCGCCCACATCTACTTCCTGATCGGCGTCCGCAACCGTCTGAGCGTTGCCCTGAGCTGGCTATGGATTCATACGCGCGACCAGCGCAGCTCGCGCCTGATCACGCAGGGGAGCGCATCGCCGAAGCCCGCGGCTTCCATGCCGGCAAGGGCGAGCGAGGGGACGGAGCTCTGAGGCGTCGTCGTCGGCTCAGGAGGCGGGACGCGCCACCTGCCCGGCGTCGAGCTGGTGGCGCGTGAACAGGACGGCGGCCAGCGAGAGTGCCGCCGACAGGGCGAACAGCGCGCCGTAACCGATGCGGTCGGCGATGATGCCGGCGAGGCTCGACCCGACGAGGTAGACCACCAGCTGGGCGCAGGCGAGCACGGTGAAGTCGGTACCCGGTTGGTCCTTCGACGCCACCGCCATGAACAGGCTGTAGAGCGCGACGATCTCCATGTAGCGGATCAGCGTCTGGAAGGCGGCGGCTCCGAACAGGGTCGGCCAGCCGGTCACCAGATCGAAGGCGTGGAGCGCGAACAGGGCGAAGCACACCGTGCGCAGCCCGCCCAGCAGCGTGAGCACGCCCGGGGTCCCCAGGCGCAGCAACAGCACCGCCGCGAGGCCGGAGCCGACGAGCCCGGCAGTCGCAGCCGCGCCGCCCGAGAGATAGCCGACGATGTCGAGCGGCACGCCGCGGTCGACGAGATAGGGGCCCTCCATCGCCTTCACGAAGCCCTCGCTCGCCCGGTAGACCAGCGCGACGATCAGGATCTCGCGCGCCTCCGGCCGGGCCCAGAACGCCTTGAGCGACGGGCGCGGCCGCGGCTCTCCCGGCGCGGCATCGTCGCTCTCCCGCATGGCGAAGGCGGCGGCGAGGGGGAGCAGCGAGAGCGCGGACATGGTCCAGATCATCGGCCGCCAGCCGAGGTGATGGTAGATGACGAGGCTGAGGGTGCCGCCGATGACGACGCCGAAGGCCACCGCGCCGCCCTGTATGGCATTGCCGAAGGGCCGGTCGCGCACCGCGAGCTGGCGGGTGGCGTAGCCGTCCGTGGCGATGTCCTGCGTCGAGACCAGCAGCGAGATGACGAAGCCGATGGCGAGGAACGCGCCCGTGTCCGTCGGCTCGATGAAGGCGAGCAGCCCGATGGCGAACACCGTGCCGGTCTGGGTGATGAGGATCCAGCCGGCACGATGGGCGCGGGCGATTGGGCGCAGCCGGTCGACCCGGGAGGCCCAGAGGAATTTCAGCACCAGCGGCAGCATCAGCACCGACAGCAGCCCGATGGCGGTGCGCGAGACGCCCTGTTCGCGCATGATCGGCGGGATGGCGGCCACCAGCAGGTAGCTGGGGATCGACTGGGCGAGATAGAGCCCCGCCAGCACGATGAACAGGCGCAGCCGGCCGATGGGCGGCGTCCCGGCCTCGCCGGGCAGGGGGCGGGCCTCTGCGAGTTCCCCGCTCATAGGGCATGTGTCTCCGGCTGCGTCGTGCGTGAGGGCCGGTGCCGCTCCACGAAATCCCGCGCCGTCGCTTCATCCGGCGAGGCGAGGAAAGGGAACGACCACAGCCGGCGGAACATCACCGCGCTCTCCTCGGTGGCGCCCGGCCGTACCATCGCGCAGGCGCGGCAGCGCTCCTCCATCTGTGCGCGGGTGCGCTTGAACCACAGAGCCTGCCCCTTCTCGCCCTCGCGCGACAGGGCGGGGCCGCCGCCGAAGATCGCCAGCAGCACGAAGGGGTGCGCCATCAGCGCCAGTCGCTCCAGCGCGGCGAGATAGGCACGCTCGTCGTCGGCGGCGTAGGGCTGGTGGAAGCGGAGCACGGCGAGGTCCCCCGCCTCTATGTCGAGCGAGACCATCGGTCAGAAGGTCTTCGAGAAGCCGACCGTGACGGTGCGGCCCCAGCCATAGACGTCGTAGCTGCGGGTGGCGCTCGCCGAGGGGTTCGCATAGGTCTCGTCGAGCAGGTTGTCGACCGAGACATAGAGCGTGCCGCCGGCGAAGGGATGGGCGAGGGCAGCGTTCAGCGTGGCGCCGCCGTCGATCTCGAAGGTCTCGGTGCCGTCGAAGCGGTCGCGCCCGCTCCAGAACTCCACTTCGAGACGGACCACCGTCCCTGTGTCGAAGCGGTAGTTCCCGTACACGGTGCCGCGGAACGGCGTGGCGATGCGGTTGTTGGGAAGCCACGCGTCGATCGTGCCGTCGCCGTCCGAGTCCCACTCGCCCTCGCGCCAGGCGAGGTTGGTGCCGAGCGCCAGATTGCTGGTGACCTCGTATTCGCCGGTGAACTCGACGCCGTAGGTGATCTCCTTCGACTGGCCGATGGTGTTGGTGGAGGCGACGAAGTTCACGCCCTCGTCCGAGGTCGAGTAATAGCCGGCGAGGCTGCCCCGGAAGCGGCCGAGGCTGCCGCGCACGCCGATCTCGTAGTTGTTGACGATCTGCGCCTCGATGCCGAGGTCGTCGAAGCTCACGCTCATCTGCTTGGGGCAGGTGTAGGGGATCGGGCGCAGCCGGGCGCCGAGATAGCAGCCATAGGTGAGGATCTGCGAGGTGCCCTGCGCGCCGGCGCGGCGGGTGAAGGCGCCGATGTCCGGCAGCGCGAAGCCCTGGCTGAAGCCGCCATAGATGTCGATCGTGTCGGTCAGCTTGTAGGTGGCGCCGATGTTGAAGGTGGCGGCGGAGTAGTCGTAGTTGCCGCCGGTGACGGCGAGTTCCGGCAGCACCGCATAGCCCAGCCCCGGAAAGCCGAGGAAAGCGGCCGGCCGGGTGAAGTCGTTCACCTCCACGTCGAGATATTCGTAGCGCATGCCGCCGCGCACCACGAGCCGTTTGCCGATGGGGAGCTGGAGCTGCGCGAAGCCGGCATAGGTCATCTGGTTGAGCGGGGTGAACACGTCCTCGCCGTTGGTCAGCGTCTGCCAGGTGTCGTCGTGGACGATGTCGGTGCCCCAGGTCAGCTTCGCGCCGTCGAGAATGGGAAGCGGCGTGTCGACGGTCAGGTTGAAGCCGGCGCGCTCGGAGTAGAGGGCCGTCTGGTTGTAGGGCGAAGTCGGGCTGCCGAGATTGCCCGAGTAATAGACCATGAAGTTGTTGTTTATGTCGAACTCGCTGTAATTGAAGCGCTTTCGAATGTCGTTGTAGTAGGCGAGCATGCTCAGGTCGCCGAGTGCGAAGGCGCTGTCGGTGTAGCGCAGCGAGAAGGACTTGGTGTCCTCCAGAACGCTCTCGCCGCTATAGGGATTGCCGATGTCGGGCGCGGCGAAGGGGCCCGAATAGTCGGTCATCCACTGCGGGTCCTGGTTCAGGTAGATCCAGTTCGCCTGCGCCTCGATGCGCTTGCTGGCATCGAAGTCGTAGCCGATCTTCCCGAGGAAGTTGCCGCGTCCGTAATTGTCGCCGCCGCCCTGGCCGAGCATGCCGTCGGAGGGCAGCAGGCGGCCGTTGCCGTCATAGGTGTTGTTGGCGAAGGCGCCGGTGGCGGTGACGAGGTAGTCGAAGCCGCCCGGCGCGCGGCCGGAGACGGTGCCGGAGATTTCCGGCGCCAGCGACTCGCCCGGCTTGGCGGTGAAGGCGCGCAGCGCCGTGTTGATCGAGACGGTCGGCGCGCCGTCCGTCGGGCGCTTGGTGATGAAGTTGACCGTGCCGCCGGTGGCCCCGGCGCCGTAGGTGCTGGCGGCGCCCGCCACCACCTCGATACGCTCGACCGAGTTGAGGTCGATGAGCGCCAGCAGCCGCGAGACGTTGCGCAGCGGGATGTTCATCGGCACGCCGTCGATCATCACCAGCAGCTCGCGGCCGCGGAACGTCTCCGAGGCGCCGGAGATCGTCTGCGTGGACACGCTGTAGCCGGGGACC
Source organism: Ancylobacter moscoviensis (assembly GCF_007559435.1). Taxonomy (GTDB): domain Bacteria; phylum Pseudomonadota; class Alphaproteobacteria; order Rhizobiales; family Xanthobacteraceae; genus Ancylobacter; species Ancylobacter moscoviensis. The sequence continues at coordinate 46,295 of NZ_VMBP01000004.1, forward strand.
AGCTTGGCGAGCACCGCCGCGGGATTGTTGGTGAGCTGGAGCTGCTGCTCGATCTCGTTGCGCTCGATGACCCGCACCGTCTGCGGCACGTCGCTGATCGGGCGGTCGGCGCGGGTCGCCGTCACGGTGACGGTATCGAGGTCGATGGTCTCGCCGCCGGCGGATTCCTGGGTCTGTTCCGGTGCCGTCTGGGCGAGCGCCGGCGCCGCCGCTACGAGCGAGAGAAGACTGAACGAAGCCAGAAGCAATCCGCGCGAGAGAGCGATCATATCTTTGAACAATTCTGATAAGGCAGCTCATGCCCGAAAGGCAATTGCGCCGAGTTGCGTGTATCGCTCTTCTAGATACTGTCGTATACGATTTGCTTGGGCGGACGCGAAACGAAATATGGACTAAAGCGAACTCGGTGACTTAAGATCGATCTGTCGCGCTAGGGCAACATCTTAGAAATATTCCATAATGAGCGAGCGTTATGAGCCGGTCTGGTTCACGACCGAGGGCGTGCCTCCCCGCCGGCGCGCGGAGGTGGTGGCCGAGGCTTTCGCGCGGCTGATCGGCGACGTCGCGATCGACTTTCCGCTGCGGCCGCGCAGGCCGGTGCGTATGGTGCATTGCGCCCTGCCGGGCGCGCTGATCACCACCTGCATCGAGCTGCGCGCCCATCTGCGTCTCGGCGAGGGGGCGACCGGCGGCGACGTCGTCCTCGCCCGGCCGGTCGGCGGCGCGATCCGGGTGCGGCAGGGCGGGCGCGAGGCGGTGGTGGTCGAGCGCGACGCCACGCTGATCTCGCTCGGGCAGCCCTTCGAGATCGACGCCACCGGCGCGGAGCGCTTCGATTTCCTGCGCATCGCGGCCCCGGCGGTGGCGCGGCGGCCGGCGCTGGCACCGAGCCTGCTGCAGCCCGCCCTTGCCACCGACAACCGGCTGGTGCTGCTCACCCACTATGCCGGCGCGCTGCTGCAGGGGATGATCCCCCTCGACACCGAGCGCCATGCCCGGCTTGCCGGCAATCATCTGCGCGATCTTGCCGGCACGCTGTTCGGCCTCGACGAGCCGGTCGACGCGGCGTTGAGCCCGGCGGTCCGCCTGGCCGCGGTGAAGGAGCAGGTTGAGCGCGAGTTCATGCGTCGCGACCTGTCGGTCGAGACGGTCGCGCAGAGCCAGGGCGTGACGTCGCGCTATGTGCAGAAGCTGTTCGCCGGGGAGGGCACCACCTTCACCCGCTATCTGCTGGAGCGGCGGCTGGATGCGGCCCATGCGGCCCTGCGCGGCGTGGGCCGTGGCGCGATCGGCGCCATCGCTTTCGACGCCGGCTTCGGCGATCTCTCCTATTTCATCCGCTCGTTCCGGCGCCGCTTCGGCGTCCCGCCCTCGCAGGTGGCACGCGCATCCGGCGCGACGCCCGATGCCGATCGCCCCTGACCACCCGCCGCGCGGTCAGCCGCGCCGGTCGCGGCGCCAGGCCGCCGGGGGCGCGCCGAGATTCTGCCGGAACACCCGGGTGAAATGCGCCTGGTCGCAGAAGCCGGTGGCGACGGCGACCTCGGTCAGCGACATGCCGGTGTCGAGCAGCAGCCGCTGCGCCCGCTTGAGGCGCGCATCGGTCTGCCACTGGTGCGGCGGCACGCCGGTGGCGGCCTTGAACGCATGGCTGAAATAGCTGGAGGACAGGCCGACGAGCTGCGCCAGCTCCTCCAGCCGAATCGCGTCCGCGCAATGGGCGTCGATGTAGTCGATCACGCGGCGCAGTTGCCAGGAGGCGAGGGCAGAGCGCTTGCGCCCGGCGCGCGGGCTGGATCGCAGGAAATCGATGAAGAACGCGGTGGTCAGGCTGTCGCCGTACAGTTCGTGGAAGGCGAGGGGCGTCTGGCATTCCGCCGCGATCATGTTGGCGAAGGTCATAAGCCGGTCGTCGGTGAACATCAGCCGGGGCGTCTCGAACGCCTCGCGGGAGACCTCGTCGGCGAGCCGCGTGCGCAGCGCCTCGGCGTCGAAATGCAGGTCGAGGTGGCGCAGATAGGTCGTGCTGGTGAAGCGCGACCAGAGCGGCATGCCGGCCGGGATGAAGCTGATCTGGCGCGGCGCGTGGCGCTTGGGTACCTGCGCGTGGCCGGGGGAGAGCAGCAGCTCGAATTCGCCGCCCGTCTGGTCCAGCAGCACGAAGAGGCGGGGATGCTCGGAGATGTATTCCGCCCGCGCGCCGACCGCGCCTTCCGCTTCCCACAGCTCGACCAGCACACCGTTCCACGAGCGGCGGTGGCCGTCGGTGAGCACGGAGATGCCCTCACGCCGTGAGGTCATGTTGGGGATGAACGCTGCGGACATCGCTTTCCTCGCTCTCCCGACTGGAATGCCTGATCGATCGTGTCACAAACAAACCAAAAACGTACAAGATGTGACAGAGACGGACAATCATCTGGAAGCATTGATTGTTACGAGATGCCAAACGCATCTGGCGAACATCGAAGGATATACCTCTTTTGAATGTTTCCGAGCTGCGCGTCATTTGCAGGTTTATTTGGAACGTTTGCAATGTATGGGAAGTCCTTCAAGCTCCTGCTGCTGAGCAGCACTATGGCGACGCTGCCCTTGTGGGGCGCGGCCATGGCCCAGCAGGCGTCGTCCTCCGGCGAAACCGCGGTCGAGCTCGACACCATTTCGGTGGAGGGGCAGCAGAACGGCACAGGGCCGGTGAACGGCTATGTCGCCACGCAGACGACGTCCGGCATGAAGACGGACGTGCCCATCGTCGCCATCCCGCAGTCGGTCTCGGTGATCGGCCGCGACGAGATCGACGACCGCAAGGCGCTCAAGGTGGACGAGGCGCTGCGCTACACCGCCGGCGTGCACTCTTCGCCCTATGGCGGGCCGGATCCGGACACCGACTGGTTCTACATCCGCGGCTTCAACGCCACCCAGACCGGCATCTTCCTCGATAACCTGTCGCTTTACAGCTACGGCTTCGGCGGCTTCCAGATCGATCCCTTCCTGCTGGAGCGCATCGAGGTGCTGAAGGGCCCGGCCTCGGTGCTCTACGGCGGGTCGAGCCCCGGCGGCCTGGTCAATCTCGTCAGCAAGCGCCCGCGCGACGAGCGTTTCGGCTATGTCGAGACCGGCATCAACAATTTCGGCAACGGCTACTTCGCCTTCGACATCAACGACACCTTCGGCGCCGTGAATCCGCTGGGCGAGGGGGCCGCGACCAAGGCGCCGGCGTCGTCCGATCCGGTCTGGCTCTATCGCCTCACCGGTCGCATCGCCGGCGGCGACCAGCACACCGACTACAGCCACGATTTCCGCGGCGTGTTCATGCCGCAGATCACCTACCGGCCCTCGCAGCAGACCGAGCTGAACGTGTACGCGCAGATCGCCGCGCTCGATCAGGTCAATGTCGGCGGCGGCTTCCTGCCCTATTACGGCACGGTGCAGAACGCCTCCTTCGGCAAGATCAGCCGCGACGCCTATTTCGGCGAGCCGGGGCTCGACAACAGCCGCTACACGCAGCTCCTCGTCGGCTACGAGTTCAAGCACGAGTTCGAGAACGACTGGATCTTCAATTCGAGCGCGCGCTACGGCCATCTCAACAAGCGCGAGATCGGCCCTTACCCCTACGGCTACTACAACCCCGCCACCGGCTACGGCGGCAACGCGCAGCCGCTGACGCCCAACAACCTGCTCTACCGCATCGGCTTCGAGGGCATCAGCGGCGTCAACAGCTTCGCCACCGACAACCATTTCCGCCGCGAGTTCGCCACCGGCGCGGTAGAGCACGACTTCCTGTTCGGCGTCGACTACACGCTCTACCGCCTCGACAACGAGCAGTCCTCCGGCGGGGCGACGCCGATCAGCGCCACGGACCCGATCTACGGCGTGCCGCAGGGCCCGAGCGCGATCTATCTCGACCAGATCCTCACCCAGCAGCAGCTCGGCGGCTATGTGCAGGACCAGATGCGTTTCGGCGGCGGCTGGATCGTCACCTTGAACGGGCGCTACGACTACGTGAATACCGAGTCGGAAAGCCCCGCCACGCTGGCCTTCTCGCCGAACTACAAGACGCATGACGGCGCCTTCACCGGCCGTGCCGGCCTCGCCTACGAGTTCGCCAACGGCCTGACGCCCTATGCTGCGGTCTCCAGCTTCTTCAATCCGGTGGTGGGCGTCGATGCCGACAACACCGGCTTCAAGCCGGAGGAGGGCTACCAGTACGAAGCGGGCATCAAATACCAGCCGACCTTCATGGACGCGCTGATCACCGCCTCGGTGTTCCAGATCACCCGGCAGAACGTCACCGTTCCCGACGTCGACAACATCTTCTTCGACACCCAGCTCGGCGAGGTGCGCTCCACCGGCTTCGAGCTGGAGGCCAAGGCCAACGTGACGAGGAATTTCCGCCTGATCGGCACACTGACAGTGATGGACATGGAAATCACCAACGACACCAACCCGCTGATCATCGGCAACGAGCCGATGCTGGTGCCCAACGTGATGGCCTCCGCCTGGGCGGACTACAAGTTCGACCAGGGCCCGCTGAAGGGCGTGAGCATCGGCGGCGGCGTGCGCTATGTCGGCTCGTCCTGGGTGGACGACGAGAACACGCTGAAGGTCCCCTCGGTCACGCTGTTCGATGCGGCCATCCGCTACGATCAGGAGACGTGGGGCGTGGCGCTCAACGTCAACAACATCTTCGACGAGGTCTATGTGTCGGGCTGCCAGGGCATTTCCGGCTGCGGCTACGGCGACAGCCGCACCATCACCCTGTCGGCACACTACAAGTGGTGAGACTGCGCGCCTGATGCCCCGTTCCGCCCCGACACCCGCCTCCGGCGGCCCCGGCCTCTTCGACCTCGTCGACGCGCGCTACGACGTGCCCGGCCGGGCCATCCTCGGCCCGGTGTCGCTGCGGCTGGAACCCGGGCATGTCTACGGCCTCGTCGGGCCGAACGGCTCCGGCAAGAGCACCCTCATGCGCCTGCTCGCCCGCGATCTCGCGGCGACGGGCGGGGAGGTGCGCTTCGGCGGGCTCCCGGCCGGCGCGTGGGGCGAGCGTGGCTTCGCCCGCCGGGTCGCCTTCATGCCGCAGTTCACGCCGCCCGCCGACGGGCTGAACGTGCGCGAGCTGGTGGCGCTCGGGCGCTATCCCTGGCACGGCATGCTGGGCCGCTTCACCGCCGCCGACGCCGACAGGGTGGAGGCGGCCATCCACAGCACCGGGCTGGAGGCCCTCGCCGAGCGCGCGGTCGACACGCTCTCCGGCGGCGAGCGCCAGCGCGCCTGGCTCGCCGTGATGCTGGCGCAGGACACCGAATGGCTCCTGCTCGACGAGCCGACCTCGGCGCTCGATCTCGCCCATCAGGAGGAGATTCTGCGGCTGGTGCACGCGCTCAGCCGCGAGCGGGGGCTGTCGGTGGTGGTCGTGCTGCACGACATCAACCTCGCCGCGCGCTACTGCGACGAGATCGTCGCGCTGGGCAACGGCCGGATCGTCGCCCGCGCGCCGGCCGGCGAGATCATGCTGCCGGAGCGTCTCACGGTGATCTACGGCCTGCCCATGGGCGTCTTCGCCCATCCGGTCAGCGGCGCTCCCATCGGCTACGTCGCGTGAGCGTCCCGCGTGCCATAAGCCGTCGCTCCGTGCTGGCGACGGCCCTTGCGCTGGCCGCCGGCGGCGTGCGGGCGCAGGGCCTCGCGTCCCCGCGCGCGGCGACGCTCGACTGGGCGATACTGGAGACGCTGCTGGCGCTCGGCCACCCGCCCGTCGCCGCGACCGAACTGGTCCAGTTCCGCGAGGTGGCGGTCGAGCCCCCGGTGCCGCCGGGCGTGGCCGATCTCGGCCTGCGCGGCCTGCCGAACCTCGAGACGCTGCTGCTGGCGCGGCCCGACATCATCTTCAACTCGAACTTCTATGCCGCGCTGGAGCCGCGCCTTGCCCGCATCGCGCCGGTGGAGAGCTTCACGCTCTACGTGCCGGGGCAGGCACCCTACGAGCCGATGCTGGCGATGACCCGCGCCATCGCCGCCCGGCTGGGAATCCCCGGCGCCGCCGAGGTGCTGATCGCCCGCACGCAGGCCGGCCTCGACGCGCAGCGCGAGCGTCTCACCGCCGTCCAGCGGCCGGTACTGGCGATCAATTTCGGCGATGCGCGCCATTTCCGCACCTTCGGCTTCGACAGCATGATCGGCGAGGCGCTGGCGCGGCTCGGCCTCGCCAATGCGTGGAGCGGACCGACCGGCTATTCCGCTACGGCGCCGGTGGGCATCGAGACCCTCGCACGCTACCCAGATGCATTCGTCGCGGCGGTCGCTCCCCATCCGCCGGATGCGGTCGCGGTGTTCGAGCGCAGCGCCTTCTGGCACGCCTTGCCGGCGGTGAAGGCGGGCAGGGTGCTCTGGCTCGGATCGGTGGATCCGTTCGGTGCGCTGCCCTCCGCGAGCCGCTTCGCCCGGCTGCTGACCGAGGCGCTGGTGCGGGCGGAAGGCGCGGGCCGTGGCTGATACCGTGGCTGATTTGCGCTTCTCCCGCCTGTGGGGCGGGGCCGCGCTCCTCGCTCTGTGCGCGGCCGTCGCCGCGGTCCTGACGCGGCCGGGCGTGCCCGGCCTCGACGACGTGGTGCTCTGGCAGGTCGCGCTGCCGCGCGGTGCCGTGGCGCTGCTGGCGGGCGGCGCGCTCGGGCTTTCCGGCGCCCTGCTCCAGCGCGTGCTGCGCAACCCCATCGCCGATCCCTCGACGCTCGGCATCGCCGCCGGAGCCCAGCTCGCGCTGACGCTCGTCCTTGCCTTCGCGCCGGGACTGGCCGTCGCCGGCCGGGAGACGATCGCGCTGGCCGGCGGTGCGGGGGCGGCCGTGCTCGTCCTCGCACTCGGCTGGCGCCGGGGGCTCGATCCCGTCACCGTCGTCCTGTCGGGCATGATGATCGCGCTTGTCGCGGGGGCGGTCAGCGCGACGCTCGTTCTGGCGCGGGGCGAGTACGTGCTCTCGCTCTACATCTGGGGCGCGGGGTCTCTGGCGCAGCAGGGATGGGGCAGCGTCGCGACCATCGGCTCCCGCCTCGTCCTCGGTCTCGCCGCCACGGCGCTGCTCGCGCGGCCGCTGGCGCTGCTGGGGCTCGACGATGCCGGCGCCCGCAGCCTCGGCCTCGGCCTTGCCGGTGCCCGGCTGGCGGCAATGACGGTCGCCGTCTGGCTGGCCGCGACGGTGACGGCGGAGGTCGGGGTGATCGGCTTCGTCGGTCTGGCGGCGCCGGCCTTCGCCCGCCTCGCCGGTGCCGGCACCTCGCGCCAGATCATGACGCTGGCGCCGATCACCGGCGCGCTCGTGCTCTCTCTCGCGGACAGCTTCGTCCAGCTTGCGGGGACGGACGGGCACGACCTCGCGCCGACCGGCGCTGCCACGGCTCTGCTCGGCGGCCCGCTGCTGCTCTGGTTGCTGCCGCGCGTCCATTCGGTGGATCGGCTGCGCCACAGGACGGCGGCGGCGGCGCGCCGGCTGCGGCGGCCGGCATGGGCGCTCGCGGGCATCGCCGGCGTGGTTCTTCTCGTCGCGCTGGGCGCGTTGACCATCGGCCGGGCGGCGAACGGGTGGCACGTCGCGGGCGGCGAGCTGTTCGCCGAGCTCCTGCCGTTCCGCGCTCCCCGGCTCGTCGCCGCTGGCGGGGCAGGAATGATGCTGGCCGCCGCCGGTCTCGTCATGCAGCGCATGACCGGCAATCCGATGGCGAGCCCGGAAGTGCTCGGCGTCAGCGCCGGCGGCGGCGTCGGGCTGGCGGTGCTGCTGTTCGCCGGTGCCGCCACCGGGCCGCTGGTGCTGGTCGGCATGGGCGCCGGCTCGCTCGCCGTGTTGCTGGTGATGCTCGCGGTGGCCGCGCGTTGGGGCTTCGGGCCGGAGCGTCTGCTGCTCGCCGGCATTGCTTGCGGCGCGCTGTGCATGGCGGTCATCTCCACCGTGCTCGCGAGCGGCGGCATGACGGCCTACATGCTGCTCGTCTGGATGTCCGGCTCGACCAACCGCGTCGGCCCGTTCGAGGCGTGGACCGCCGTTGGCGCGGCACTGGTGCTGGTCGCGCCGCTTTTTCTTCTGGCGCGATGGATGACCGTGCTGCCGCTGGGCGCGACGGCGAGCCGGAGCCTCGGCATGCCCGTGCGCCGGGCGCGGCTGGTGCTGGCGGTGCTCGCCGCGCTGCTCACGGCGGCGGCTTCCTTCGTTGTCGGCCCGTTGAGCCTCGTGGGCCTCATGGCGCCGCATCTCGCCCGTCTGATGGGCTTCGTCCGACTGCGCGAGCAACTCGCCGCCGCCCTGCTGCTCGGGGCGCTGCTGCTGATCCTTGCCGACTGGCTGGCGCGCCTCGTCGTGTTTCCCTATCAGGTGCCCACCGGCCTCTTTGCCGCCCTCATCGGCGGGCCCTACCTCATCTGGCTGCTTCACCGTGGAGGAACGCAGCGTGACTGAGACCCTTCTCGTCGCCGAGGCGCGCGTTCCGCTCGCCGATCCCCGGGGCATGGTGGAGACGCTGTGCGCGCATTTCGTCGAGCATGCACATGTCACCCGCACCGCCGAGGGCGGCCTGATCGAGAGCCCGTTCGGCCGCGCCGAGCTGCGCGCCGGGAAGGCGCATCTGCATCTGCGGGCGGAAGGCGTCGATGCCACCGCGCTCTATGTGGTCAAGAACGCGCTGGCGGAGCATCTCGCCATCTTCGCGGGCGACACGGCTTCCCGCTTCTCCTGGTCGGGAGACGCGGCGGGCCAGCACCGCATCCCGTTCTTCCATGAGATGCGGGTCGTAGGCGCCCAGCAGCTCACGCCGAAGATGCGCCGCGTGACCCTGGCGGGCGGCGATGTCGCGGCCCTCGACGGGGAGGCGGGCCTGCATGTGCGCCTGCTCATTCCTCCCGCCGGGCGTCCTCCCGTCTGGCCGGTCGCCGCACCGGACGGGAGGACGCTCTGGCCGAAAGGCGAGGACGCCCTGATCCGCCGCGTCTACACGATCCGGCGCCTCGATCCCGCAGCGGGCACGATCGATGTCGACATGGTGCTGCACGAAGATGACGACGCCCCCGGTTCGCGCTGTGCGGCCAGGGCTCAGCCGGGCGATCCGGTCGGGGTGATGGGACCGGGCGGCGGCCTGCCGCCGGACGCGGACTGGCATGTCCTTGCCGGCGACGAGACCGCGTTGCCGGTCATCGCCCGCATCGCCGAAGGGCTGCCGGCGGGCCGACGGGTCATCGCCCTCGTCGAAGTGGCCGATATGGCGGAGGAACAGCCGATCGCTTCGCACACCGATCTTCAGCTTCGGTGGCTGCACCGCGACGGCGCTCCGGCGGGCACGACGGACTTGCTGGAGCGCGCGCTTCGGGCCATGGAATGGCCGGTCGGGGGGCGTGGGCATGTGACGGTCGGCTGCGAGCATCGCGCCGCGCGGGCCATCCGGAGCTGGCTGCGCGCGGAACGCGGCATGGCGAAGCAGGACGCGCAGGTCGCCGCCTATTGGCGGCTGGGGCGCAGCGGCGACACCGCCGTCGAGGAGCAGGACCGGGAATGATACGTTCGATGATGGCCTCGGGGTGGTGCGCCGACAGGGAGCGCGCCGCATGCTGAAGGCCTTCTTCTCCTACTATCGGCCGCACAAGCGTCTGTTCCTGATCGACTTCGGCTGCGCCGTGCTTTCCGGGCTGCTGGAACTCGGCTTCCCCATGGCGATGAAGGCCTTCGTCGACCTGCTGCTGCCGCAGGCCGACATCCAGCTCATCCTGCTCGCGGCCGTCGGGTTGCTCGCCGTCTACGCGCTCAACAGCGGGCTGATGGCGGTCGTCACCTATTGGGGCCATGTGCTCGGCATCAACATCGAAACCGAGATGCGCGAGCGGGCCTTCGAGCACCTGCAGAAGCTCTCCTTCCGCTTCTACGACAACTACAAGACTGGCCACCTCGTCGCCCGCGTCACCAAGGACCTTGAGGAGATCGGCGAGATCGCCCATCACGGGCCGGAAGACCTGTTCATCGCGGTGATGACCTTCGTCGGCGCCTTCCTGCTGATGCTGTGGGTGCACCCGCCGCTGGCGCTCCTCACCGCGCTCATCGTCCCCTTCACCGCGCTGATCGTCGCCCGCTACGGGGGACGCATGACGCGGAACTGGCAGGCACAGTTCGGCCGTGTCGGCGCCTTCAACGTGCGGCTGGAGGAGAACATCGGCGGCATCCGCGTGGTGCAGGCCTTTGGCAACGAGGATTACGAGCGCCGTCTCTTCGCCGGCGACAACGCCCGCTACCGCGACACCAAGCTCGACGCCTACCGCATCATGGCGGCGAGCCAGGCGCTGAACTACATGGCGATGCGCCTCGTGCAACTCGCGGTCATGCTCGCAGGCGCCTGGTTCGTCGTGCAGGGCACGCTGTCGATCGGCGGCTTCGTCGGCTTCCTGCTGCTGGTCTCGGTGTTCTACCGGCCCCTCGACAAGATCGCGGCGGTGATCGAGACCTACCCGAAGGGCATCGCCGGCTTCCGCCGCTATCAGGAATTGCTCGGCACCGAGCCGGATATCGCGGACCGGCCGGGCGCGCAGGCGGTGGGCCATCTGAAGGGTGACATCGGCTTCGAGGACGTGCGCTTCGGCTATACGCCGGACCGGCCGATCCTGACCGGCATCGACCTGCCCATCCACGCGGGCGAGACGGTCGCCTTCGTCGGTCCCTCCGGGGCCGGCAAGACGACGCTGCTGTCGCTGCTGCCGCGCTTCTACGAGATCGATGGCGGACGCATCACCGTCGACGGCATCGACATTCGTGACATGACGCTCGCCTCGCTGCGTCGGAACATCGGCATCGTCCAGCAGGACGTGTTCCTGTTCGGCGGCACCATCCGCGAGAACATCGCCTATGGCCGGCTCGATGCCTCCGAGGAGGACATCCTCGCCGCCGCCCGCCGCGCCCGGCTCGACACGCTGATCGCCGAGCTGCCGGAAGGGCTGGACACGCTGATCGGCGAGCGTGGGGTGAAGCTGTCCGGCGGGCAGAAGCAGCGTCTCGCCATCTCCCGCATCTTCCTCAAGGACCCGCCGATTCTGATCCTCGACGAGGCGACCTCGGCGCTGGACACCCATACCGAACGGGAGATCCAGCGCTCGCTCGACGAACTGGCGCGCGGGCGCACCACGCTGGTCATCGCCCACCGCCTCGCCACCGTGCTCGACGCCGATCGCATCGTCGTCGTCACGCCCGACGGTATCGCCGAGCAGGGGACGCATGAGGAACTGCTGGCCCGCGGCGGGCTCTACCGGCGCCTCTACCAGGCCCAGTTCGGCGAAGGGCCGGCGCTGGTCGGCGGCTGAGCCGGAGCCGCCGGGAAGGGCGGCTCCGCAGCGCGCTCACGCGGTGGCTGTCGCGCCGCTGTCGAAGACCTTGAAGGGCGCAATGGCCTTGTGATCGATGATCGCCCCGAGGCCCGGCGCGGAAGAGACGCCGGCCACGCCGCCGCGTATCTCGCGCTCGAGCGGGTTCTCCAGCACCTGCACATAGGAGTTCGAATCCGAGAAATACGGATAGATCTCGAGATTCATCGCATTGGGGATCACGGCGCAGAGCGCGAGCGAGGCGGCCGAGCACAGCGAACTGGCGCAATTGTGCGGCGACACGCGGGCGTTGTAAGTCTCCGCCATGCCGGCGATCTGCACCGCCTCCAGCAGGCCGCCGCAATTGGCGATGTCGGGCATGACGATAGAAACCGCGCCGGTGTCGAGCACGTTGCGGAAGCCCGCGCGCCCGTAGACCCGCTCCCCAACCGCGATCGGGATGGCGGTTCGCGCCGCCGTTCGGGCGAGGCCCGCCAGATTGAAGGGGTCGACCGGCTCCTCGATCCAGCGGATATCGAGATCGCGACACACGTCGAGGAAGCGGACGAGCTGATCGTCGCAGACCCCGCCCGACAGGTCCAGCATGATCTCGATCTCGGGGCCGACCTCGGCGCGCAGCGCCTTCACCCTTTCCACCGCTCGGTGGAACCGGCTGTCGTCGACCATGCGGGCCGACACGTGGCGGAAGGTTCCGTCCGGCAGCTCGTGCGCGAAGGGGTAGCACTTCAGCGCGCGGTAGCCGTCCTTGAGTGGTCGGGCGGCGGCGCGCGCCCACTTCGCCACGTCGTCATATTCGTGGTTCCAGCCATTGGCGTAGACCTTCACCTCACTGCGCACCGGGCCGCCAAGCAGTTCGTGGACGGGCACGCCCAGGGCCTTGCCCTTGATGTCCCAGAGCGCGAGCTCGATGGCGCTGATCGCCGCGAAGGTGATCGCGCCGCCGCCCTTGGCCCAGAAGGAATGGTCGTAGAGATCCTGCCAGATGGCCCGGACGTGCGAGGGATCGCGGCCGGCGAGATGCGGGGCCATGTCCTCCAGCATGCCGGCGACTGCCGCCGCACCATAGCCATAGGCGACGCCCGCCTCGCCGAAGCCGGTGATGCCTTCGTCGGTGCTGATTTCGACGAGAACGGGACGCAGGCCGCCGCCCTCCACGCGATAGATCGCGACATGGGTGATCTTCATGAAAGACGCCTTGCGGGTAAGAGGAACGGCGGCGGGTGAGTGCCGAAGGGGGTTATTTGTGCGCCGTCACCACGATCTCGATCAGCGTGTCGCCTCCGAGATCGGCGACGCCTACGGTCGCCCGTGCCGGCAGGTTTTCAGGCGCCACCCACGCTTTCCAGACAGCGTCCATCTCCGGCTTGCGGTTGAGGTCGGTCAGGAAGATCGTCGCCGAAAGCAGCTTGGTCTTGTCCGTGCCGGCTTCCGCCAGATAGGTGTCGAGCTTCGCCAGGATCTCGCGGGTCTGCCCGGCCATGTCGAGACTCTCGTCGTCGCAGGTCGTGCCGCCGACGAACACCATGCCGTTATGCTCGACGACGCGGTGCATGATGGGAGTGCGAAGCTGTCTCGTCGCCATTGTCTTCTCCTTGTCAGATGGATCGGGAATTCAGTGGTCGCCGTCCGCCGTCCGCCCGGTGACCGCGATGAGGGCCTCCGGCGTCTGCGGCATTGCGGCCAGCTCGGAGAGCCGCAGCGGCTTCACCGGCGGGCGCAGTCGATAGACGCCGATCTCGGCCGGACTCACGCTGCGCTCGGCCGCCATGATCTCGGAGACCGTGAGCGCACACATGCGCCCTTGGCATGGTCCCATGCCGCAGCGCAGGAAGGTTTTGAGCTGGTTGGGGCCGGGCACGCCGAGCGCGACGGCCTCGCGCACCTGGCCCGCCGTTACCTCCTCGCAGCGGCAGACGATGGTTTCGTCGTCCTGCGGCGCGCGGAACGGCTCGGCGGGCAGGTAGAGGTTGTCGAGGAAGGCTCGCCCGCGGGCGAGCCGCCGCCTCTGCGTCACCAGCGCGGCCAGGTCGTCGCCTGCCTCGGGCGCGAGGCCGAGGTCGCGCAACGCGGCCCGCGCGGCAATGCGGCCGGAGACCTCCGCATGTTCGGCGCCGCCGATGCCGGCGCCGTCCCCAACGACGAACACGCCCGGCAGCGAGCTGCGTCCCTCGCCGTCGGTCGTCGGTTGGAAGGCCCGCTGCGTCTCGTTCCATTCGATGGCGCAGCCGGCGGCGCTGGCAAGGTTGATGTTCGGCACCACGCCTTGGTGCAGCAGCACGCAGTCGGCGGCGAGGGTGCGCTCCCGGCCGCCCCTGCAATAAGTGACCGCCTCGGCGCTTCCCTGCCCGGTGATGCGCAGCGCCGTGACGCCGGATACCACCTTCAGCGAGCGGCGAACCTTCCACAGCAGGCCGAGGCCCTTGGAGAGGTAGGGCGACCGCAGGAAGCCGGGCAGATGGCGGAGCGCCGGAAGGCGCCGTTCCCGGTCGCTCGTGTCGAGCAGTTCCACGATCCGCGTGCCGGCGTCGAGAAGCTGGGCGGCCAGCAGGTAGATCAGCGGTCCGCAGCCGGCGAGAACCACGCGTCCTGTCGGGACGATGCCCGCCGATTTGAGCGCGATCTGCGCCGCGCCCGCGGTCATCACGCCCGGCAAGGTCCAGCCCGGCACGGGCATCGGGCGTTCCATGGCACCGGTCGCCAGCAGCACCGCGCGCGCGTCGATCCGGCGGGCGGCACCACCCAGCGAGACGCCGATCCGGGCGAGGCCGGTCGCTTTCTCATCCCTGTCCTGTGGCGCCGGATCGAGGCTCCAGGCGGTCGCGGTGGGAGCGTAGTCGAGGGTGGCGGCGAGGAAGGAATCGGCAAGCGCCTTACCCTTCCAGTAGTCGCGTCCGAGGAACGGCAGCTCCTGCGGGTCGTTGCGCGTGATAGCGCGATAGATTTGTCCACCGGGCGTGCCGTTCTCGTCGAGCAGCAGCACGCGGGCTCCGGCCTCGGCGGCCTCGGTCGCGGCGGCGAGGCCCGCCGGGCCGGCGCCGATCACCGCGAGGTCGTACGCCTCGTCGAGCTGTTCGACATGGGAGAGAAGCCGCGCGCTCATGCGGCGCTCTCCGCAGCGATGGCAGGGGCGCCGTCCTGGCTCTCGACAACCATGCCGTCGCGCACCTCGATCAGGCAGCTCTGGCGGTTGTGTACGCCGTCCACCGTGACCAGGCAGTCGAAGCAGACTCCCATCAGGCAATAGGGCGCGCGGGGTTCGCCGCCGACCACGCTGGTGCGGAAGGCGCTGACGCCGGCGGCCAGAAGCGCCGTCGCGAGGCTCTGCCCCGGCGCGGCGCGCAGGGCGCGACCGTCGAAGGAAAAGGTCACGGTATCGGAGGGGGAGGGCTCACGCAGCCTGCGGAACATGGAACCTCCGCGAATCGAAAGGGGAGAGCTCGGTTGACAGCGCACCGGCAGCGATCTGCGGCGCAACGACGAGCGCGTGGTTAGCCGCCAGTGTCACGCCGGAGTGGCAGAGTGTCAGGAAGGCGCCGGGATGGGTTGCCGACTGCTCGTAGATGGGCAGGCCGTCCATCGACTTGATGCGGAAGCCCGACCAGCTTCGCACCACATTCAGGTTGGTGAGGGCCGGAAAGACGCGTAGGGCGCGGTTGGCGAGAACGGCGCTGATGTCCTGATTGGTAGCGATGGAAGCCGTATCGGTCTCCTCGCTGTCGCCGATCATGACGCCGCCTTCGTCGGTCTGGCGGATCGTGGCGGAGGTATAGGGGAAGAAGGGAGCACATCGCTCCGTGACGATGATCTGCCCCTTGCTGCGCTTGAGCGGCGCGCTGAGCCCGACCATGGGCGCCAGATACGCGTTGCCGACGCCGGCGGCGAGCACGACACGCCGGGCGAACACCTCGCCCCAGTTTCCATGCAGTCGGAAACCCCCGGCCTGCGGCTCTATCCGCGTCACCGTGCTGTGGGAGCGGTAGGATGCGCCGGCGGCCTGCAGTGCCGCGTGCAGGGCACGGAAGAGGCGCAGCGCGTTCACGTCGCCATCGGCTTTCGAATAGACGGAGCCCACGACCTCGGCTCCGACCGATGGCACGCGATCGCGCGTCTCGCCGGGGCCGAGCACCTCATAAGGCTCGGCTTTACCGGCTGTCTCGCGTGCGATGGTCTCCATCTCCGCACGCATCGCGTCGAGTTCGCCGCGTGACAGGGCAAAGCTGAACGCGCCGCGCTGGCGCAGGCCGATATCGATCCCGGTCTGCGTGCGCAGCGCCACGGCGAACTCCGGCCATCTCCCGGCCGAAGCGCTGGACCAGAGAGCGTAGTGCGCCGCGCCACGTCCCTTCCCCTGTACCCAGACCAGCGCGAAATTGGCGCGCGATGCCCGCAGGTCGAGATCCTCGCCGTCGAGCACCAGCGGGCGCAGGCCGCAGCGCGTCAGCCCCCAGGCGATCGACGCGCCGACCAGCCCGCCGCCGATGACGGCGATATCCCATGCGTCGGTATTGGCCATGAATCGTTCCGTCATGCCCTTGAGGCCGGTGCGGCCGGATAGGTCGCACCGGATCGCCAAGTTCAGCCGCGGGGGCTGACGTCGACCTTGAACCACTTCTCGGAGAGGCGCTTGACCGTGCCGTCGGCGATCGCCGCCTTGATGGCGTCGTCGAACTTCGCCTTCAGCGCGGAGTCGTCCTTGCGCAGGCCGACCGCGATAACGCCGAACACGCCACCCGAGAAGATCGGGCCGGCGAGCTGCGCGCCCTTCATGTCCGGCTTGTCGAGCGCGGCGGCGAGCACGGTGGCGTTGGCGACAACCGCGTCGAGACGACCGCTCATCAGGTCGAAATTGTGCTCCTCGGTCGTCTTGTACTCGCGGATATCGGCGATGTCCTGGAAGTAGGTCTCCATGAAGGTCGAGGCGGTGGTCGCGCCCTGCACGCCGACGACCTTGCCCTTGAGCAACACCTTCATTTCGTCGATGCGAGTCTTGGCGCCGGCTTCCTGGGTGTCGAGCGAATAGGTCTCGCCGGTGCCGGGAAGTTTGCCGAGCGGGGAGTCCGAGAGCACGGCGAAACCGTTGATCCCGGCGGCGTAGGGCGTGGAGAAGGAGATGACCTTTTCGCGCTGCGGCGTCACGCTCATCGCCGCCATGATGGCGTCGTACTTGCGGCCCTCGAGGGCGGGAATGATGCCGTCCCAGTTCTGGGCGACGATCTCGCACTTGACCTTCATGCGCGCGCACAGCTCATCGGCGAGTTCGATCTCGAAGCCCTGCAGCTTCCCGTTCGGACCGGAGAAGTTCCACGGTGCATAGGCGCCCTCGGTGGCGATGCGGACCACTGGCCCCTCGGCGGAAGCGGCGGTGGTGGCCGCAAGCAGCGCGGCGGCGGTGAGAAAGGCCTTGAATTTCATATGTCTACCCTCTGGTTGGTTTTGTCGGCAGCTAACACGGTGCGGACGTTTTCCAGCCCTCGCGCGACAGGAACTGTCGAAGGCGGTCCGAACGCGGATTGGCGAACAGCTCTGCGGGCGGGCCTTCCTCCTCGACCACGCCGCGGTGGAGAAAGACGACGCGGTCGGAGACCTCGCGGGCGAAGCCCATCTCGTGCGTGACGATCAGCATCGTCCGGCCTTCCGCGGCGAGATCGCGGATGACCTTCAGCACCTCGCCCACCAGCTCGGGGTCGAGCGCGGATGTGGGCTCGTCGAAGAGCATCAGGCTCGGCTTCATGGCGAGCGCGCGGGCGATGGCCGCTCGCTGCTGCTGCCCGCCGGAGAGATGCGCGGGATAGTGATGGCGCTTGTCGGCGATGCCGACCCGGGCGAGCAGCGCCTCGGCCTCGGCGAGGCATTCCCGGCGGTCGCGCTTCTGCACGTGCACCGGCGCCTCGACGAGGTTTTCAAGGATCGTCAGGTGGGACCACAGGTTGAAGGACTGGAACACCATGGTCGCCTTGGCGCGTAGTCGGCCCACCTGCGCCATGTCGGCGGAGCGCGGTGGCTGTCCCGGCCGACGCGTGATCGCGATGGCCTCTCCCTGGATCGCGACGGTGCCGGCATCCGGGATTTCGAGCATGTTGATGCAGCGCAACAGGGTGGACTTCCCCGATCCCGACGCGCCGAGGATGGAGACGACCTCGCCGTCCTGTGCGGCGAGCGAGACGCCGTGCAGCACCTCATGATGCCCGTAGCTCTTGCGGATGCCGGCGAGTTCGACGGCGGGCGTGTTCGGCCGTCCGGCCAGGGTCGGGTCAGCCATGCCGGGGTGCCTCGGTTTCGGGGCTCTGCGCCGGAGCGGGAGCCGCCCGCTTCTCCGGTGAGAGCGCGGTCTGGAGCGCGGCACAGAGCCGGGCGATGAGGAAGTTGATGGTGAGGTAGATGGCGCCGGCGCCGATGAAGACCTCGACCGGCCGGTAGCTCTGCGAGATCAGCTTGGCCGCCAGCCCCGTCACCTCCAGCAGGGTGATGGTCGAGGCCAAAGCCGTCGACTTCACCATGAGGATGATCTCGTTGCTGTAGGCCGGCAGCATTTGCCGAAACGCCTGCGGCAGGATGATGCGCCGGAAGGCGAGGGGGCGGGACATGCCGAGGGCGCGCGCGGCCTCGATCTGCCCGACCGCCACGGAGTTCAGCCCGCCCCGGATCAGCTCGGCGCTGTAGGCGGCGGTGTTGAGTGCGAGGGCGATTACCGCGCACCAGTAGGCTTCCCGCAGGAAGGGCCAGAGCATGCTCTGGCGCAGCACCGGGAACTGGCTGAGGCCGTAATAGACGATGTAGATCTGCACCAGCACCGGCGTGCCGCGGAAGGCGAAGATGTAGAACCGCGCGGGATAGTCGAGCAGCGGGTTGCCGCTCACCCGCATCAGCGCCAGCGCGAACGCCAGCATCGCACCGGAGGAGACCGAGAGCACCGTGAGCTGCAGCGTGAGCGGCACGCCGCCGATCAGCGTGGAGAGCGTGTCGAGGAAGAAGGGAAGGTCGAGCATCACGCCGGCCTCCGGACGCCGCGCATGGCGCGCTTCTCCAAGGCCTGGAAGCCGATGCCCGAGACGAAGGTGATCAGGAGATAGAGCGCGGCGGCGGTGAGGAAGAAGCTGAAGGGCTGCCGCGTCGAGCCCGCGCCGATCTGTGCCTGCCGCATCAGCTCGATCAGTCCGACGACGGAGATCAGCGCCGATTCCTTGAGGACGAGCTGCCAGACATTGGCCACGCCCGGAATGGCGAAGCGGATGGCCTGCGGCAGGACGACCCGGCGAAAGAGCAGGAAGGAGGACATACCGTAGGCGCGGGCGGCTTCGATTTCACCCCTAGGGAGCGCTTCGACTGCGCCGATGAAGACCTGCGTCTGGTAGGCGCCCGAGACGACGCCGATCGCCAGTGCGCCGGTCAGGAAGGCGGGTGCGCCGACGAAGCCCTGCGCGCCGAACATCGATGCTACCGAGGTGATGAGCGAGCTGGAGCCGAAATAGAAGAGATAGATGACCAGGAGGTCCGGCACGCCGCGGAACACGGTCGTGTAGACCTCGGCGGTCCAGCGCAGGGAGCCGAAGCGGGAGAGCTTCGCCGCCGCGCCGCAGCACCCGAACAGGACGCCGGCGACGAAGCCGACGATGCTGACGCCGATCGTCATGCCGGCGGCCGCGAGCATGTCGCGACCCCACCCATCCGGGCCGAAGCCCATGAGCTGGAAGTACTGCAAGCACGTAGCCCCTCGGCTCCACGCGCATGTTGCCCATGCGTCGAGGATGGCGACGGCGATAGCCGGCGCATCTGGTTCTGGTTTGCGGGAAGCGACCGTGAGTGGATGAATTCCCGTGGTGCGACGGAAGCTTGCATTGCAGCCGTATTCCGTCAAATTCGTAATCAGGCCTCATGAATAAACAAATGTTATGAAATCACGGATCAATCTTCGGCAGGTGGAAGCCTTTCGCGCGGTGATGCTGACCGGCCGGATGACGGCGGCGGCCGAGCTCATGTCCGTCACGCAGCCCGCGGTGAGCCGGCTGATCCGCGATTTCGAGGATGCCACGCGGCTTCGCCTGTTCGAGCGCCGGGGCAACCAGATCAGCCCGACCCCGGAAGCAGTCACGCTCATGCGTGAGGTCGAGCGTTCATTCGTCGGCCTCGACCGGATCGCCTTTCTGGCACGGGAGATCGGCCGGCAGGCGGCCGGCACGCTGCGCATCGCCGCCATGCCGGCGCTGGGAAACGGGATATTGCCGCGCTTTCTCGCCCGCTTCCTGCGCGACAAGCCGAACCTGAACGCCTCGCTCAGCGGACTGCCGTCCACCGCCGTGATCGAGGCGGTGGCGGCCGGCCAAGCCGATATCGGCTATGCGGACGGTCCGCTGGATCGGCCGGGCTTCATCATCGAAACCCATCCGATCGCCGCCGTCGTGGCCATCCCGGCCGATCATCCGCTGGCGGCAAAGGAGCTCATCGAGCCGCAGGATCTGCGCAACCAGCGCATGATCAGCCTGGAGCCGGGCACGGTCTTCGCGATGCGCGTCGAGGTGGCTCTTGCCGGCGTGCCGCGTCTCTCGACGCTGGAGACCCGCCTCTCGCATACCGCGCTCAGCCTCGTCGACGAGGGGGCTGGCATCGCCATCATCGATCCTACCTCAGCCAGCGAGTTCCGTGGACGCAACGTTGCCGTGCGGGCCTTCAGCGTGTTCATCGATGCCGGCTTCCTGGCCATCCGTCCCGAGCACCGCGTCACCTCGGCGCTCGTCGAGCAGTTCGCGAAGGAGTTCTGGATCTATCACGACGAGCTGGTCGGACGGCGGTGAACGGGTAGGAACTGAAGGCGGTCGCTGCGGCTCCCATCCCTCTCTTCGCCGCGCTTTCCGACGAACAGAAGCATCGGATTCCGGCCTTTCTCGGCCTGCGCGAAAATGCCAGCGGCCTGCCACAGCCGACCGCCGAGCTGTGGATCTTCGAGGAGGGGCAATAGCTTCCGCCATCCGGCTGCGGAAGATGGATCGGGGAGGGGATCTCCCTGATCCATCCGGGAGAATGCCGCCTCCGGAGTGAAGGAAAGCAAGAGCCGCATGAACGGCGACCTGAACCGCCGCTATGGGCGGTGCCGGTGCCGCGCGTACCAGATCCAGCCGGTGACGAACGCGGCGAACAGGCCGAGCCACAGGAGCGGGAAGGCGACGAATATCGCCGCATAGGCACAGGCGCCCTCGAAACAGGTGCCGAGCAGGCCCGCATCGGCCAGAAGGGCCGCGAGGGCGGCGGCAGCGCCGCCAGTCAGCGTAACGCCGCCCGCGAGTACCAGCAGTCGAACGAACCAGATCAAGGCGCCATGATCCCCTTCAAGTCGCGCTCGCCAACGTAACCCCTCCTCGCGGCACAAGTCCCGTGAGCCGATTGAAGTTTTTCCGCTGGCGCCGTTCTATCGGGGCGCGCGCGATCCGCTCGCTTCTCCCGATCAGCTGTGTGCATATAGGCAGCGAACATCCGGGGCGTGAATGGTGAATTCGGACGACACGATGTTTCTTGGCAGTGGTGAGGGCATGGTGGCTGCCGTCCGCGCGTTTGATTGGCCATCCAACCCGCTGGGGCCCATCCACACCTGGCCCGCGGCTCTCAAGACGGCGGTCGGGCTGGCCTTGAGTTCCGGCTTTCCCAAGGCCGTCATATGCGGTCCGGAGCTCATCACCATCTATAATGACGCCTTTGCGCCGATCCTCGGCGACAAGCCGGATTGCCTCGGCCGTTCGTTCCGCGACATCTGGAGCGAGGTCTGGCATCTCATCGGCCCGCTGCAGGAGAGGGCCTATGACGGTCATTCGACCTTCATCGAAGACTACCCGCTGGTCATCAACCGGCGTGGCTATCCCGAACAGGCGTATTTCACCTTCGCCTACACCCCCATCCGGGACGAGGTGGGCCATATCGTCGGCATGATGGATACCGTCATCGAGACGACGGCCAGGGTCGAGACGGAACGAAACATCAAGCTGATCAATGCGGAGCTGGGGCACCGGATCAAGAACACGCTGGCCATCGTGCTCGGCATCGCGCGCCAGACATTCCAGGTATCGGCGTCGGCCTCCGATGCGGAGGAAGCGCTTAACCAGCGCCTGATGGCGCTGAGTGCCGCGCATTCCACCCTCAATCGGCTGAGCTGGACCAGCGCGCCGATCGTGCGGGTGATCGAAGGCGCGCTCGCTCCTTACAGCGCGCAGGCCGAGCGGATCCGGCTGGAGGGGCCGCCGGTCGATCTTTCCGCCAAGCAGTCGCTCTCGCTGTCCCTCGCCATCAATGAACTCGCCGCCAACGCGCTGAAATATGGGGCGTTGTCCAACGACGAGGGCCACATCCTCCTTCGCTGGAGCGCCGGCCGGCCGGGAACCGATGACGAGTTCCGGCTCGTGTGGGAGGAAGTGGCCGGTCCTATCGTCCGATCCTCCGGCCGCGTCGGTTTCGGGACGAAGCTGGTGCGGGCCGTGGGGATGGAGTTCGGCGGCGACAGCCGCATGGAGATGCGGCCGGAAGGCGTCCGGTTCGAGCTGGCGACGACGATGCGGCGCATCCACGTCGATGATCAGGGCGAGGGCTGATCCGCTCGCGCGGGACGGCAGCCATTGCTGCGGAGGAGGGCACTGGGCATGCTCTCTCAGCCTAGCAACTCCTCCATCGCGTCGGCCAGCATGTCGGCATGGGCGATGGTGATGCAGAGCGGCGGGCGGATCTTCAGCACGTTGCCATACTGGCCGGCAGCGCCGATCAGGATGCCACGGTAGCGAAGCCCGTTGATCAACCCCTTGGCGATCGCCGGCGCCGGCCCGTCTTCCGTGCCGAACTCGACGCCGAGATAGAGCCCGGCCCCGCGCACGGCGGTGATCGGCGCCTTCGCCTGCAACCGCTTCAGCCGGGCCATGAGATGGCGGCCGACATGGGCGGCATTGGCGATCAGCCCGTCCTCCTCGATCGCCTCCAGCACCGCGAGCGCGGCGGCGGTGGCGAGCGGGCTTGCGGCGAAGGTGTTGAAGTAGCCGAAATCGCCGCAGAACGCGGAGAGGATTTCCGGCCGCGTCACCACGCCCGCGATGGGGTAGCCGTTGCCCATCGGCTTGCCCATGGTCACGATGTCGGGCTCGATGCCGTGGCGGGCGAAGCCCCACATGCCCGTGCCGGTGCGCCCGAAGCCGGGTTGCACCTCGTCGGCGATGAACAGTCCTCCGGCGGCATGCGTGACCTCGATCGCGGCTTTCAGGAAGCCGGGCGGATCGGCGTAGACGCCGTCCGAGGAAAAGATGGTGTCGACCAGCAGTCCCGCGAACTTTATGCCGTCGGCCTCCATGCCGGTGATGGCGGCGGCGACCGCGTCGGCGAAACCTTGAGCCATGTCGTTGCCGAAGATCGCCGGGTCGGGCGGCGGCACGGTGCGCACATGGCTCGGCGGCTTGCCGTGCTTGTAGGAGGAGGGTGAGACCTCGGTCACCGTGGCGGTGTTGCCGTGATAGGCGGTCTTCGTCACCACGAAGCCCGTGCCGCCGCTCATACGCTTGGCGAGGCGCAGGGCGAGGTCGTTGCTTTCGCTGCCCGTGCAGGTGAGCACGAGATTGCTCAGGGAGGCGGGGAAGGTGGCGAGCAGCTTCTCCGCATAATCGTGCGCGACGTCGAACAAATAGCGCGAGTGGATGTTGAACTCGCCCACCTGCCGGCGCACCGCCTCGACCACCTTGGGATGGCAATGCCCGACGGTCGGCACGTTGTTGTAGAAGTCGAGATAGGCGCGCCCGTCGGAGGCGTGGAGATAGGCGCCTTCGGCCCGCACGATCTTCAGCGGCTCGTCGTAGAACAGCACCGAGCCGGCGCCGAAGCTCTTCTTCCGGCGCTCCACCAGCGCGGCGACGTCGGGCGCGAGGGAAGCGCCGCCGCCGGAAAAGGCATTGAGCGAGAGGATCTGCAGTTCCGGGCTCTTCATGAGGCCGTACTCCCGGGTACGATGTCCGCGCCATCCGCGTCATAGGTGGCAAGGAAGATGCGGGCGAGGTCGACAGTGCCCGACGTATAGGCTTCGCCCAGCGCCAGCGCTGTCGGCGTTTCCGAGTGCGAGGCGATCCAGGCGGTGAGCAGCATCCGCCGCAGCATGATGAAGACCGGCAATATGGCGCAGTCCTCGTCAGCAAGGGGGGCGACCGTGCGGTAGCCTTCGATCCACGCGGCCTGCAACTCGGGAATGTAGGGCTCATGCTCGCTGAAGCTCACCGAGGCGGCGAAGTCGTAGAGGAACCACGAGAAGCCGCAATCGTCGAAGTCGATCACCGACAGCCGGTCGCCGTCGACCAGAAGATTGGCGACGCGCATGTCGGCATGGACGAGGCCGAAGCGGCTTTCATCCGTGCCGTAGTCCTCGATCAGGCGGCGTAGCACGCTCGCCGTGCGCTCCAGCACCGCGCGGCCCTCGGTGTCGAGGCCGAGGCCGGCACGCCAGTCGCCCCAGAACCGCACCTCGCCCAGCATCGCCTCATAGTCCCAGCGCTTGCGCACGAAGCCGTCGGGGCGCTGCCAGCGTTTCGCATGGGCGTGCAGGCGCGCGTTGATGGCGCCGAGCTCGCGATACCAGCGAGGAAGGTCCTCGCCTTCCGCCGGCTCGCGTCCCGGCAGCAGGTTGAAGGCGACGACATGGCGGGTGCGCCCGTCATCGTCGATATCGGCGATCAAGGCACCATCCGTCTGGGGAACCGGCGTCAGCGTCGGGACCACGCCGTCCCGTCCCAGCGCTGTGAGCCAGGCAAGCTCGGATTCGATCTCCGCGCGGCTGTGGTAGCCCGGCCGGTGCACACGGAAGACGAGGTCGCGCCCTGCCGCCGGATCGTGCGCGCGAAAGGTCGCGTTCTCGGAAATGGTCAGCAGCTTGAGCTGCGTGCCGCCGGACAGTCCCCAGCGCGGCAGGGCGGCTCGCAGGCCGCCCTCCAGCCGCGTCAGGAATGCCTCGTCATACATGGGTTCGGTCATCGTCGGGGCTTCATCAGGTCCTGAGGATCGGGCATCCATGATCGGCAGGGCGTCGAGGCTCATGGCACTGCGCCGGACACCGCCGTTACCGGGCCATCGGATGTGGCTGCTCCGGCATGGCGGGCGAGGAAACTGAGCAGCGCCGCATCATAGGCGGCCGGCTCCTCGTAGAAGGGCATGTGGCTGGAATTGGGAAAGACCACCAGCTCGGCATGAGCGAGGTTCTGTTTCATCCGCAGCGCGCAGGCTGGGGTGATCTCATCATGCCGGCCGACGGTGATGAGGACCGGGCAGGCGATGCGCGGGAGATCGGGAACACGGTTCCAGTCCTTCAGATTGCCGATATAGAGGAACTCGTTCGGCCCCTGCATGGCCATGTAGGGCGCCAGGTTCCAGTCGTTCAGCGAGGCGAGGAGCGGCGCCGGCCATTCCTGCAGCCGGCAGACATGGCGGTAGTTCAGCAGCGTGATCGCCGCCTGATATTCGGGATGGTCGTAGCTGCCATCCGCCTCGTGGGCGAGCAGCATCTCCACCGTCTCTGGGCCGAGCGAGGCGCGCAGCCGGTGCATCTCGCTCATCAGGTGCGGCAGGTCGGCGGCGGTGTCCTCGAGGATCAGCGTCTTGAGCGCCTGCGGATAGGTCAGCGCGTATTCGATGGCGAGCCAGCCACCCCATGAGTGGCCGAGCAGGTGCACCTTGCAGAGGCCGAGCACTCGCCGCACCGTCTCGACCTCCTCGACATAGCGGCCGATCGTCCACAGCGCCGGATCGTCCGGCCTGTCGGAGGCGCCGCAGCCGAGCTGGTCGAAGGCGACGACGCGGTAGCCGTGCTCGCTCAGGAAGGAATGCGCGTCACGGAGATAGTCGCAGGGCAGGCCGGGACCGCCGTTCAGCAGGAATACGACCTCGTTGCTCGTTCCGTAGCTGTAGGCGACCACCTTATGGCCGTCGACATCGACGTCGATCCGCGCATCGGCGGGAAGGGTCTGCCACATCGCTAGGCCCGCCCCGCGCTGGATGAATCCGCCACCGTTATCTCCACGCCCGCCCGGACCAGCGCCCGCGCGACGGCTCCGTCCGGCGCGCGGTCGGTGACGAGGCGCTGTATGTCCGGGATGCGCGCCCAGATGGCGAGCGAGGGGATGCCGAACTTGCTGTGGTCGGAGACGACGATGGTCTCTGCCGCCCGGTTCATCATCGCCTTGTAGACCGAGGCGGCGGGGGCCTCGGCGTCGGCGAGGCCGTCGGTGGTGATGCCGGAAATGCCGAGCAGCGCGCGGTTGATATTGTAGTTCTGGAGGAACTCGGTGGTCTCCACGCCGACCATCATGCCCTCGCGCGCGTTGTAGCGGCCGGGGCACATGATGATCTCGATGGTGGGATTGGCGGCGAGCACCGTCGCCACCGAGAAGGAATGGGTGATCACGGTGAGGTCGCGGCACTCGG
Organism: Ancylobacter moscoviensis; assembly: GCF_007559435.1. Classification (GTDB taxonomy): domain Bacteria; phylum Pseudomonadota; class Alphaproteobacteria; order Rhizobiales; family Xanthobacteraceae; genus Ancylobacter; species Ancylobacter moscoviensis. The sequence continues at coordinate 72,056 of NZ_VMBP01000004.1, forward strand.
CCGACATGCGGCGGGCGACATGGGTGGTGGTGGCGCCCGCGCCGATGGCGATTACTTCCCGCGGCTTGATGAACTTCACCGCGGCGGCGGCGATGGCCTCGCGCTCGGCCACCATCATCCGGTGCCGTTCGGTGACGGCCGGCTCCGAGGCGAAGGGGCGCACCGCGCCACCATAGGTGCGGTTGAGCAGGCCGCGCTCCTGCAGCTCGAACAGGTCGCGGCGGATGGTTTCGGTGGAGACGTCGAGTTCCGCCGCGAGGTCGCCCACCCTCAGCGTCGCCGAGGCGCGCATCTCGGCGAGAATGCGATCCTGTCGTGCCGCCTTGTCGAGGCGAGGGCGCCGCCGCTCGGCGCTTCGGATGATGTCGTCGCTGCTCATGCACATTCACTCATGCGGCTTCACTCACGCTGCCGCCCGCCGACGCACCAGAAGGCCGATCAGCCCGCCCGCGAGCAGCAGGGCCGCCGCCCCGAGCGTCGCCATGGTGCCGAGCGCCGGGACCATGGGGGTATAGCCGGCCACCATCTTGGCATAGAGCCATTCGGGAATCGTCGAGTCCGCGCCCGTCGTATAGAGCGACAGCGGGAAGTTGCTCCAGGAGAGCAGGAAGGCGAACAGCATTCCCGACCATATGCCCGGCCAGAGCAGGGGCAGCGTCACCTCGCGCAGCACCTGCAGCCGCGAGCAGCCGAGATCGAAGGCGGCTTCCTCCAGAGAAGGGTCGAAACCGTAGACCTGGATGGCGATGACCAGTGTCACGACGGGAACGATCCACACCGTGTGGGCGAACACCGCCGTCGCCCAGCTCGTCTGGATGCCCACCGCGTTGAAGCCGAGCAGCATGGCGAGGCCGAGCACGGGCTGGGGAAAGAAGATCGGCAGGAGGATCAGCTTCTGGTAGAGCCGGCGGCCCTTCCAGTCGTAGCGGGCGAAGGCGAGGGCGCCGAAGGTGGCGATGACCACCGAGACGACCGTCACCAGCAGGGCGACGAGGATCGACGTCTTCACGATCATGCCGATCTCGATGGAATCGACCGTCTTGCTCCACCAGTCGGTGGAATACTGCTTCACCGGGAAGCCGAAATACCGGCTCTTGTTGAAGCTCGCCAGCGCGCCGCAGGCGATGGGCAGGTAGATCACCACGAGGACGAAGAGCGTCCAGCCCCAGATGGCGGCGTCGCGGCGCTTGTGGGTGATGGCCATCAGCGCCTCCCCAGCATGCGGTCGAGGTCGAGCTTCGACAGGGCGAAGAGCGTCAGCCCGCTGATGAAGACGGTGACGATCACCGCCAGCGCCGAGCCGAGCGGCCAGTTCTGCGAATAGGTGAAGGCGATCTCGATGTCGTGCGAGATGACGATGATCGACTGCCCGCCGAGGATCTTGGCCTCCGCCGTGGCGCCGATGGCCAGCACGAAGGTGAGCAGCATGCCGATGAGGATGCCGGGCATGGCGAGCGGCAATTCGATCTCGCGCCAGATGAACAGCCGCCCGGCGCCGAGGTCGCGCGCGGCGTCGACGAGGTCGCGCGGCACGAGGGCGAGGCCCAGCGTCATCGGGAACAGCATGAAGGGCAGGTAGGTGTAGACCATGCCGAACAGGGTGATGCCCGGCGTGTACAGCACCTCCGGCCCGCCGGAGAAGCCCAGCCATTTCAGCGTGCCGTCGAGCACGCCGTTCTTGATGTAGAACAGCACCCAGCCATAGAGCCGGACGTTTTCCGACACGAAGAGCGGGAAGACGAACAGCACGCTGATCAGCGGCGCGGCACGGCCGAACACGACGTTGAGGCCATAGGCGATGGGATAGGCCACCACCGCGAGAATGGCGACGGTCGCCAGCGCGAAGCCGCAGGACCACAGGAAGGACAGCCATACCGTGTTCGAGGGATCGAACAGGGTGGCGAAGTTCTCCAGCGTGAAGGAGCGGAACACGTCGAAGGAGCGCGGCGTCGCGAAGGCGTAGCCGAGAATGGCGACGAGCGGCGCCAGGAACCCGATGCCGAGCAGGATCGCCACCGGCAGGGCGCAGCGGGCACCGGCGGAGAGAGCTCGCGCACGGTTCAGCTCGGCGGCGGTCTCGGGGGCGTGGGCGAGGGCGATGTCGGCCATCGCTCAGCCCTCCAGCGTGAAGGCGTCGGCGGCGTCCCAGCCGAGCGTCACTTGGCTGTCGGCGCTGGGGGGCAGGGCGCGGGCGCGGGAGAGTTCGACCAGCATCACCTTCTCGCCGTCCTTGGCGTCCACCCGCACCTGGTACTGGATGCGCGAGCCGAGGGAGTATTCGTTGTAGACGGTGCCCTCGAGCCGGTTGTCGGCGGTGTCGCCGGGGCCGAGGAAGCGCATGAACTCGGGACGGACGACGATGAAGGCCTCGTCGGTCGCGACGCCGTTCCGGGGCGGGGCGACCTGGAAGGTTCCGGGCACGTCGCGGCCCGACCAGACGCCATCCGTGCCGCGCCCGACCTTGATCGTGTTCACCTCGCCGACGAACTCGCAGACGAAGCGGTCGACGGGCGCGCCGTAGATTTCCTCCGGCGTGCCGACCTGCACCAGCCGGCCGGCGCGCATCACGCCGATGCGGTCGCTCATCACCATCGCCTCCTCCAGCGAATGGGTGATGTAGATGAAGGTCTTGCCCGTCTCGCGGTGGAGGTCCTTCAGCTCCTTCTCCAGCGCCTTCTTGAGCTTGTAGTCGAGGGCGGAGAGCGGCTCGTCGAAGAACAGGACTTCCGGGTCGTAGGCGAAGGCGCGGGCCAGCGCCACGCGCTGGCGCTCGCCGCCCGAGCACTTCATGACGTTCTTGTCGAAATAGCTCTCGGGCAGGCGCACGACGCGCATCAGCTCCAGCGCGCGCGCCTTGCGCGCCGCCGCGTCGACGCCCTTCACCTTGAGCGGGAAGGCGATGTTCTCGCCGACGCTCTTGTGCGGGAACAGCGCCAGCGACTGGAAGACGAGACAGGTCGGGCGCCGGTTGGGCGGCACGTCGTTGATCAGCTCGCCATGCAGCGTGATGTTGCCCTCGCTCGGTGTGTCCATGCCGGCGAGCATGCGCAGCAGCGTCGTCTTGCCCGAGCCGGAGGGGCCGACGATGGTGAGGAACTCGCCCGCGCGCACATCGAGATCGATGCCTTCGACAGCGGTGAAACCACCGAAGGTTTTGCGCACGCCGACCAGCTGGAGGATCGGCTTGGGGGGCGCTTCCACGAGGGCGGTTTCGGTCGGCGAGGTCTGGAGCATGTCGTCTTCCGTGATGGCCCGGCGGCGGGCGGTCGTCGCCGGTGGTGGGATGGCCGAACGTTTCGATCCTAGGCAGCGGCTGGCCACTGTCAGGCCGTCATCCCCGGGCTTGGCCCGAAGTCGGCATTCGCCGACTTTGGCTTCCCACGAACGGAATTCGGGTAAACCCGAACTCCGGGGATCCACGCCTTCGATCGGCCTCGGCGCCATAGAAATCGTGGATGGCCGGGCCAGGCCCGGCCATGACGAACCTACTTCGCCGTAGCCCGCGCCTTACCCCCGAAGCCGCTTGGCCGCGTTCATCAGATCGAGCGCCTTGTCGTAATCGGGCACGATGTCGTACTCGACCGAGCGGGCCATCTCCTCTTCCAGGCTGTCCCACTGGATCGCGTCGAGCTCTTCCTTGGTGAAGAGGTCGAAGCAGGCCTTGTTGCCCATCTGCGAGACCGGGTTGAACGTTCCCTCGGCGAAGGCGACGGTATGCGCGACCTCGGGATCCTGCACGTATTTCAGGAACTCCAGCGCCAGCGGCGAGAGGTTCGGATTGTTCACCGTCGAGGTGATCTCGATCCACGAGATGCCGCCCTTGCCGCTGGCGAGCGGACCCTTGAGCGGGGTGATCGCGCGCAGGTTCGGATGGCCGTCGGCGCGGGCCGGCGAGACCGAATAGGTGCCGCCGGTCAGATGCAGGTCGATCTCCCCGGAGATCAGCGCTTGGTTCATCGAGGCGATGTCGCCGATCAGCTTGGCGCCCTTGAAGACGCGCTTGGCGGTCTCGTCGAACTTCGTCATCTCCTCCGGCGTGTGTTCCTTGAATGGATCGATGCCGGCGACGATGAAGAGGTTGAAGACGTTCCAGTCGTCGGATTCAAGGATGCCGTACTTGCCGGCGAGGGCGGGGTCGTTGAAGAGGTCCCAGCCCACCTCCTCGGCGGTCTTGCGGCTGACCTTGTCGGTGTTGACGACGAAGCTGTAGGGGCCGAAGCGCTGGGCCATGCCGATCAGGTCCTTGCCGTCGTCGCTCATCGCCCATTTATAGGGCGGCTTGAAGCTCGGCAGCATCTTGTCGAAGAACGGCTCGAACTCCGCCTTGGGCAGCGGCTTGATCAGCTTCTCGGGCAGCATCACCTTGCGTGCCCAGGGGTTGTTCACGTTGATCAGATCCCAGGTGTTGATCTCGCCGGCGCGCAGCCGGTTGATCATGGTGGGATCGTTGGTGAGGCTCTCGGCCTTTACCGTGGCGCCGGTCTTGGAACGGAACGGGTCGAGCACCTGCGCGGAGTTGTAGCCCTCCCAGCACAGGATGTTCAGTTCCTTCTCGCGCGCGGCGAACGCCTTGTTGGCGTTCATCAGGGGGCCGGCGGCGGCGAGAGCCCCCAACCCCGTGCCCATGCCCTTCAGCAGCGACCTTCTGGAAATACCGGCCATCTCGAAGTCCCTCTGGATTGTTGGCGCGGATGGTTTGCCGCCGCGCGTTCGATGCCGCACCGGAGCGAGCCGATGTGGTTCTTATGTTGGACTGTGTGCGATCCTAAACACCCTGTTTTGGGCTTTACAACACCAATTTTGCAGCGCAACGTGATGAAAAGGCAGGCAGCCCAAATCGACGGCATTCGTGCCGGCGATGTGGCGCGCTGACCTGACAAGCCTTTGATCATCCAGAAAAATTGGGGAATGGCCTGAACATGTTCACGTCGCTCGCGGGAAAAACCGTCATCGTCACCGGCGCCAGCAAGGGCATCGGGCGCGGCATCGCGCTACGTTTCGGGGAGGCGGGGCTCAATGTGCTGGTGGTCAGCCGCTCGCTCGCCGAGGCCGAGAAGGTGGCGGCCGAGATCGGGCCGAACGCCTCGGGCTTCGCCGCCGACGTCACCAGCGAGGAAGAGACGCAAGCGATGGCGAAGGTCGCGGTCGAGCGCTACGGCTCCATCGACGTGCTCTGCGCCAATGCCGGCATATTCCCGGCCGCCAAGCTCGGGGCGATGACAGCGGCCGATTTCGACTTGGTGATGAACACCAACCTCAAGGGCACCTTCCTCTCCGTCTCCGCCGTGCTGCCGGCGATGAAGGTGCAGAGAAAGGGGCGGATCGTGCTGACCTCCTCCATCACCGGACCAATCACCGGCTTCCCCGGCTGGACGCATTATGGCGCGTCGAAGGCCGGTCAGCTCGGCTTCATGCGCACGGCGGCGATCGAGCTGGCGCCGTGGAACATCACCGTCAACGCGGTGATGCCCGGCAACATCCTCACCGAAGGCATGGAGGGCATGGGTGAGGCCTACATCGCCTCCACCGCCGCCAGCGTGCCGATGAAGAAGCTCGGCAGCGTGTTCGACATCGCCAATGCGGCGCTGTTCTTCGCCAGCGAGGAGGCGGCCTACATCACCGGGCAGGGCATGGTGATCGACGGCGGCCAGGTACTGCCGGAATCGCCCATGGCGCTCGACGAGATGGGCACGGCCTGACGCAGGGTCGGCAGAAAGGAGACGGCGGCCGGATGCCGCCGTCTCTCTGCTCGCCGTTGTTCGCGCCGGTAGCCATCAAGCCTCGGAGGAGGATGCGTGCTCCTCGCATGGGCTTTGGCTGTCGAAGAGTACCGAGCATTTTTGCCCTTCGGACTCACAGCTCAAGGGCGCAGTTGCGGCGCATACGACGTGGGCACCTCGAAATAGATAGGGGATGATTGCCCGACGCCATTCCTGAGCCACCAAGCCGGAACTGGCGCTTCAGATAATGGCTGAGCCGCCGGTGACGTCAGCATGCGGCAAGCTTGGGTAGAATGCGCCCCTGTGCCGGTTCCTTCGCTGAGCCGCGGATGCATTGCACCGTGCCGTTTCACTGACACAAGCAAGTGTCTTTAGCTGGCTCTGTTGTCAGTCGATGTCGGACAGAATCTTGTAGTGAAGATCGAGATAGTAGAACAGCTCGGCATTGGCGATGCGCCGGTCGGACCGGAAGCGCTTGTCGATGGCGGAATAGAGCTGGCTATCATTGTCGCAGATGACCTCGACGAAGAGATCGAAGCGTCCCCCGCAGATGAAGACGTAGGAGACGCTCGGATCGTCGGCGAGATGGCTTGCCACGTCCTCGCAGCGGGCGCCCGACGCGATCTTGAGGCCGAGCCAGGCGACGCTCCGGCCGACGGCCAGCGGGTTCATGATGGCGAGGATGCTCAGCTGGCGCGCCTCCAGCATGGCGGAGACGCGGGCGCGCACCTGCGTCTCGGAAATGCCGAGCCGGTCCGCGGCCACCCGGAAAGGCATTCGCCCGTCCGTGCTGAGCACCATGGCGAGCCGGCGGTCGAGCTCCGAAAGCGGCGATGAGCGCACGCCTGAGGCCGGGCCTTCGGCAAGGAAGCGCGCCTTCTGGTAGAACAGCGAGAAGCAGGGGAAGATCTCCATCGAGCGAACGCCGGCGATGGGGCCGATCTGCCGCTCGATGACATGGCGCAGCCGCTCGGGGCTGGTTGCCAGTATCTCCACCATGATCGAATAACGCCCGGTGGTGACGACGACGTAGTCGATGTCGCGGATTCCGGCGATCTCCGCGGCGATCTGTGAGGCGGGCACCGCCGGGTCGGTCGTGAGCCCTACCATGGCGATCGCCTCGAAGCCGAGCATGCGCGGGTCGGTCAGGCCGATGATGCGGATGACGTCGCTGGAGAGCAGCGCCGACACGCGGTTGCGCACCGTCTTCTCGGAAAGGCCGAGCCGGCGGCCCAACTCGACGAAGGGAACGCGCCCGTCGACCTGCAGCTCGGCTATCAGCGCCCGGTCGGTCGCGTCGAGCTCGATTCCCCGTGTAAGTCCCGGCACATACCCATCCTTCTGCGACGGCGGCATTCACCCATAGGAGCCCCGGTCGGGGGAGGCAAGCTGGTCGTGCGACCCCTGAGCGACGCGGTTTCCGGCAATGGAGCCCGGTTTCCTCGCGATAAACGGAATTGACAACGGCCGATAATGCGGAATACGGTTTGATTTAAGTCAAAAAGAACGAAAAATACCACCGAAAGCGCAGTATGTCGCGTCATAAGGCAAAGCCAATGACGAGGTCATGTAATTTGCGCGGCAGATATGGCCAATAAGAACAATATATCCCAGATCAGAGGTGAACATGAGCAGTAACGAAAATGATCTGTCGAGTCGTATTGCCTCCTAGAGGATGAGAAGAACCAGGGGCAGAGCTTCGACATGCTGACGTGGATGCAGGTCATCGCGGCCTGTCTCGTCATTCCGGCGATCATCCTGGGCTGGGGTTGGTAGCATGAGCTCGATCCTCGCCCATGACGCGCCGGCGGCGGGCACCGCTTCCGCCGATGTCGACAAGACGGCCTATCCCATGCTGCTCGCCGAGCGCACCTGGGGCTCGTGGCGGCTGCTCTTCTCGCTCACCACCGTCGCCGCGGCCACCTGGTGCTACATCATCGGGGAGTATGTCGGCTACTATCTCGGCTTCTGGCAGTCGCTGGCGGTGCTCGTCGGCGGCAGCATGATTGGCATCTTCCTGGTCATCATGGCCCTGATGCCGACCTGCATCCGCTTCGGTGTGGATTCCATCGCCGCCTGCAAGCCGCAGTTCGGCACGCGCGGCTGGATCATTCCCTTCGCGCTCCAGTATCTGTCCATTTTCGGCTGGAACTCGCTGCTGCTGATCTTCTTCGGCCGCTCCTTCGCGCAGTTCCTGGTCGCGGTGGGCGCGCTCCCGGAAGGCGACCACGGATTGGTCAGCGCGCTGGCGACGCTGGTCGCCTGCTCCATCTCCTTCACCATCCTGCTCAAGGGCTCGCGCGGCGTCGACCGTGTGGCGCAGATCCTCGTCGTTCATGTCGTCGTCGGCTTCTGGATGCTGTGGCTCATCGTCTCCCAGCGCTGGGACACGCTGGTCTCGGCGGTTCCGCAATACGCGGCGTCCGACGCGCAGTGGAACTACGCGACCGGCATCGAGCTCGCCATCGCTCCCGCACTGTCCTGGTGGCCCTATTTCGGCGCCATGGTCCGCATGACGCCGAGCGCCCGCAAGGCGGCGGCGCCAGCGATGATCGGCTTCGGCCTGGTGGTCGGCCTGCTCAGCATGATTGGCGTCGCCGGCGTACTGGTGCTGCAGATCTCCGATCCGGCGCAGTGGATGGCGACCATCGGCGGCCCGACCTACGCGGTGATCTCGCTCGCCTTCGTGACGGCGGCGAATCTCGGAACGGCGGTGGCGGGAATCTACGCCTCGGCGATCGGCCTTCGGCACTACAGGACGCTGGAGAAGGCGCCCTGGCCGCTGCTGCTGCTGCTCTCTGTGGGCCCCGTGGCGCTGATCGGGGTTGGCTTGCCGACGCTGTTCTTCGACAATTTCGGCACCTTCCTCGCTTTCATCGCCATTGCCTTCGCCCCGCTGTGCGGCATCCAGATCGCCGACTATTGGTTCCTGCGCCGAGGCCGTGTCAGCATCCGGGCGATCTACGACGCCCGCCCCGGCGCCGACTATTACTATTGGGGTGGCTTCAACCCGGCGGCGATCCTCTCCCTGCTGATCGGCATCGGCACCTATCTGTGCCTGCTCAACCCGCTCAGCTACGCCTCGGCCTGGCCCTATGAGATCACTACCGCCTCACTGCCCGCGGCGTTCGTCGCCGGCCTCGCATTCATCGTCATCACCCGGCTTCTCGTCGTCCGTGCCCGCAAGGGCGGCTACGAGGCCTGACGTGCCGGCGGCGGGCCGCTCCCGGCGCCCGCCGCTCCGGTCCTCTCAGAAATTCAGGAGTGCCCCATGAGAATAGGTCTGCTGCAGGAAGGCGAGACCATGCCGGGCGTGAGCGTCGCCCAGCGCTACGAGGAAATGATCGCCGAGGTGGTGAGGGCCGACGAACTTGGCTTCTACAGCTGGGGCACCTCGGAGCAGCATTTCTCGCCGCCCCGTTTCACCGTCTCGGCGCCGGAGGTCCTTTATGCCGCCATCGCCCGCGAGACGAAGAATATCCGCCTGCGCATCATGTGCTCGGTGCTGCTGAAGTGGAACCACCCGATCCTGGTCGCCGAGCGCCTTGCTACCCTCGACATCGTGTCGAAGGGCCGTGCCGAGATTGCCACCGCCCGCTCCAACAACCTCACGACGTTGGAAGCCTTCGGCGTCTCGCCCGCCGAGACGCGCGCCCAGTGGGAAGACAGCATCGAAGTGCTCGTGAAGGCCATGTCGCAGCCGACGCTGGAGCATGACGGCCCGGTGTGGAAGATCCCGCCGCGCCAGATCGTGCCGCAGCCGCTGCAGAAGCCGCACCCCGCGCTCTGGGTCTCGGCCTCCAGCGTCGAGACCCATCGTCTCGCCGGCCGGCGCGGCATCGGCGTGCTGACCTTCGAGAACTATTTCGGCTTCGACTATCTGCAGTCCTGCATCGATGCCTATCGCGAGGGTCTGAAGGAAGGCACTTCGATGGCACCGGGGCGCACCGAGTCGGCCGGCCTCTACGTCGCGACCGCCTATTGCGCGGAGACCCGCGAGGAGGCGCGCCGCATCGCCCGCGACGTGGCGCTCGGCTATTTCCGGTTCATCCTCGATCTCTACGTGCCCCTCGGGAAGCGCCAGTCCTACCAGTATCTCGACGAGAAGATGACCCGCCTTCTGGAGAACGACGGCAATCTCGACTTCCTCGTCAACGAGACGCCCTCCGTGATGATCGGCACCCCCGACGACTTCGTGAAGCGTCTGAAGGAGCTGGAGCAGCGCGGCGTCGACGAGGTGCTGCTGCGCGTCGACGGGGTTCCCCATGCCGATATCCTGCGCTCGTATGAGCTGATCGGTCGCGAGGTGATCCCGCATTTCCGCAAGACCGAACTGCGGGCGGCCGAGTGATGAGCCCCGCGGCCTGCTCCGTGCCGGCCCGGCCCGACGCCGCCGGCTTCAAGGCGCTGATGGCGTCCATGCCTCAGGCCGTCACCGTCGTGACCACGCTGTCGCCGCAGGGCGAGCCGGTGGGAGCGACGCTTTCCTCGGTGATGTCGCTCTCGCTCGACCCGCCGATGATGGTCTGCGCCTTCGACCGCGGCTCGGCGACGCTCGCCTGTCTGCCCGAGGGCCAGCCCTTCCTGCTCCACCTGCTGGCGGAGGGTCAGGAGGCGCTGGCCTATGCCTTCGCCGGCAAGGGAGGCGCGGAGAAGTTCGCCGGGACGGACTGGGCGCGCGGGCCGCTCGGCCTGCCGCGGCTGGCGAACGCCGCCGGCGTCGTAGCCTGCCGCGTCGCGGCCCGGCATTCGGGCGGCGACCATGTGCTCGTCACCGCCGAGATCAGCGCCATCGACCGGCCGGACGACATCCATCCGCTGCTCTATTTCCGCCGCGCCCTGCACCCCACCCGCCATCTGAGGACACCCGCATGAAGCGTGTCATCGTTCTGTACGGCACGCCGGAGGACCCGGCCGCCTTCGACCGCCACTATGCCGAGGTCCACACGCCTCTCACCACGGCGATGCCGAAGCTCGCCGGCTTCGAGATCAGCCGCGGCCCGGTGGCGGCGAACCCGCCGGCCGACGCGCCCTATCTCGTCGCCACGCTGAGCTATAGCTCAGACGAGGACATGGCGGCCTCGCTCGGCTCGCCGGAAGGGCAGGCGGCGGTCGCCGACCTCGCCAACTTCGCCACCGGCGGCGTGCGCCTTCTCACCATCGACGTTCAGACGGTCCTGTGATCGCGAGACGAGGCATATCTCCATGACCATCAGTTTCGATCCCTCCGCCTTCCTTTCCGCCACGGTGAAGTCCTTCCTCGCGGGGCCGATGCAGCTTTTCATCGGTGGAACCTTCCGGGACGCCGCCTCGGGCGAGACCTTCGACACGCTCGATCCCGCCACGGGCGGCAAGATCGCCTCCGTCGCCCATGCCGGTCCGACCGACGTCGATGCCGCGGTGAAGGCGGCGCAGACCGCTTTCGCCGGCTGGAGCCAGACCGCGCCCGGCGAGCGCGAGCGCATCCTCCATCGCTTCGCGGATCTCATCGAGGCGCGCGCGGCCGAATTCGCCGAGATCGAGAGCATCGACAGCGGCAAGCCGGTGACGCACATCAAGTTCGTGGACGTGTCGCTGGCGGTCGGGGCGCTGCGCTACAATGCCGGCTGGTGCAGCAAGATCGAGGGCGGCGTGCTGCCCGTCACCCAGCCGTCCATGCACTGCTATACACGCCGCGAGCCGCTCGGCGTGGTGGCGGCCATCGTGCCGTGGAACTTCTCGCTCTGCCAGGCGGCCTTCAAGATCGCCCCGGCGCTCGCCGCCGGCTGCACGGTGGTGCTGAAGCCCGCCGAGCAGACGCCGCTCGCCGCCATCTATCTCGCGCGCATCGCCGCCGAGGCGGGGCTGCCGGACGGTGTGCTGAACGTGCTTCCCGGCTTTGGCGAGACCACCGGCGCGGCGCTCTGCGCCCACCCTGGCATCGAGAAGATCGCCTTCACGGGTTCGGAGGAGGTCGGCAAGCTGATCGCCCGCAATGCCACCTCGACGCTCAAGCACGTCTCGCTGGAGCTCGGCGGCAAGAGCCCGCACATCATCTTCGACGACGCCGACATCGAGGCGGCGGCGCAGACCGCGGCGATGGCCATCTTCTTCTACGCCGGTCAGGTCTGCACCGCCGGCTCGCGCCTGCTGGTGCAGAAGAAGGTGTTCGAGAAGGTCGCCGACACCGTCGTCGCCGAGGCCCGCAAGCTCAAGCTCGGCCACGGCCTGGTGCCGGACACCACGCTCGGCGCTCTCGTCTCCCCCGAGCAGCGTGCGCGGGTGATGCGCTACGTCGAGGGTGCCCGCGACAGCGGCATCGAGATCGCCACCGGCGGGCGTATCCCGGCCGAGTTCGCCGAGGCGGGCTGCTTCTACGAGCCGACCGTGCTGGTCGACCCGTCCGACGACGCCAAGGTCGTCGCCGAGGAAATCTTCGGGCCGGTGCTGGCGCTGCAGTCCTTCGATACCATCGAGGAGGTAGCCGAACGCGCCAACCGCACCACCTACGGCCTCGCCGCCGGCGTGTGGACCCGCGACGTCGGGCGCGCCCATGCGCTGGCCGCCAGCCTCAAGGCCGGTTCGGTGTGGGTGAACACCTACAACCAGTTCGACGCGGCGGCGCCCTTCGGCGGCTACAAGCAGTCGGGCTATGGCCGCGACAACGGCCGGGAGGGCATCGAAAAGTACCTTCAGACCAAGGCCGTCTGGGTCAACTACGCCTGACTTCTCGCTCTGCCCGGTGGCGGCGCCTGTGCGCCGCCACCGCCCTCGCGTGCATCCCGTGCGGATGCGTGTCTCCTTGTCATGCCCCGCCGCAGGTTCCGCCATGTCCATCGAAGAAAAGGTCGTCCTCGCCCGCCGGGTCATCACCATGGAGCGTGACGCGGCAACCGATTGGGAAGGCATCCTCGTGCGCGGCGAGCGGATCGTGCGGCTGGTCCGCCGACGCGACCTGGCCGACCTCGACGACGGCACCCGCGAAATCATCGACCTTGGCGACAGGGTTCTCATGCCCGGCTTCGTCGACGTCCACGCCCATGCCGAGGTCGTCTGCCGCACCGCCTACCGCACCGTCGACTGCCGGGCGCCGGAGTGCGACACCGTTCCCGCCGTGCTGGACACGCTCGCCGGCGCCGAGCCGGGTGGACGCTCGGACTGGATCGTTGGGCAGGCCAATCTCTTCTTCGACCGCAAGCTGAAGGAAGGCCGGCTTCCCACCCGCGGGGAACTCGACACGGTGAGCCGGGAGCGGCCCATCGCGCTGCGCGCCGGCGGGCACATCACGGTTCTGAACACCCGCGCGCTGGAGGTGGCCGGCATCGACCGGACCTTCGTGCCGCCCACCCACAGCATCACCGGGCCGGTGACGGTGGAGCGCGACGCCCATGGCGACCCCACCGGCATCGTCAAGGAAATGGACGTCCTGCTGCCGCTGCCGTCGCCCTCCGCCACGGAGCTTGCCGAGGCGATCGAGGACGGGCTCGGCCGTTATTTCACGCGCTACGGCGTCACCACCATCGGCGAGATTTCCGAAACCGTCGGCGGTTTGCAGGCGATGAACGAGCTGGCGCTGGCGGGGCGGCTGCCGGCCTCCATGCGCATCTATCTCTGGGTGCCCGGCACGATGTCGCTGGAGCAGGTGCCGCACTGGCGCGACCACCTTTCCTTCACGGCCCCGGAAAGCGCGATCCGCATCCAGGGGGTGAAGATGTTCTCCGATGGCGGCTTCTCCGCCCGCAGCGCGGCGGTGAACTGCTGCTACAAGGATGCTGGCGACTTCCGCGGCAACATCGCCTTCCCGAAATATTTCCTGCGCCGGGCCCTGCGCATATGCCAGGACAACGGTCTCCAGCTCGCCGTCCACGCCAATGGCGACCGCGCGCAAGACTGGCTGTCGCGCAGCGTCGCGGAACTCGGCGGCGCGGGAGGCGGGCGCCAGCGCGTGCGCATCGAGCATGCCGGCAATCTCATGCCCAACCCGCAGACCGCAGAGCTGTGGGCGGCGGCCGGCATCGTGCCGGTGCCGCAGCCGGTCTTCCTCTACACCTTCGGCGAATATTTCCCGGACTATCTCGGCGAATACGGTCTCAAGGGCCGCTTCCCCTTCCGCACCTTGCTGGAGGCCGGCTGGCGGCTGTCGGGGTCTTCCGACGTGTGGATCGGCTCCGAGCGCGAGGCCACTAACCCGTTCTTCAGCATCTGGTGCTGCCTGATGCGGCAGACCTATTCTGGCGGCTTCATCGACATCGACGAGGCGATCACGCTCGAGCAGGCGCTGCGCATGCACACCATCGACGCCGCCTCGGTCCTGGGCGAAGAGGACCAGAAGGGCAGCCTGGCGCCGGGCAAGATGGCCGACATCATTGCGCTGGACCACGATCCGTTCGAGATCGACGTCGATGCGCTGCGCGGAATCGGCGTTGATTTCGTCATGGCACGGGGATCGGTCGTGCGTTCCAAGACAGCCGGCCGCTTCTGAGCATCGCACAATGCAGCACTGCGGCGCGCAGTGACCCAGCTGAGACATTGGAAGTGTCTGCTCTCCGGGAGGATGACATTCGTCTTGTAAGAAGCTCCGCGCTCGCTTTGGCCTGCAGTCCCCCGCGACTCCCTCACCGCAGCCGCTCGGCGAGCCGAGCGAGTTCGGCGTCGTCCGGGCGCAGGCTTACCAGTCGGGGAATAAGCGTCCGGGCCCGGTCGATGTCACCGGACTGAAGCGCCTCATTCAGTGCCAGCGTCAGCAGCGGGGCATCATTGGGCGTGCGACGGAGCGCGTCCGACACAACGGCCGCGCTCTCGGCCCGACGACCGGTCGAACTGAGCGCTACAGCGTAGACATAAGCGTAGCGCGGATTTTCCGGGGCGAGGGCCACGGCGCGCGCCAGGTGGTCCACGGCTTCCGGATAATGTCTCTGGCGGATGAGCGCGAGCGCCAAAGCATGGTATGGCGCGGCAGCCTCCGGCTGCGCGGCGATGGCGCGGCGAAGGGTCTCTCGCGCCTCGTCCTCGCGTCCCTGGAGACGATACAATTCGGCCAGATTGATCATCAGCCCCGCATTGGCCGGCTGGAGCTTCAGCCCGGCCAGGAATTCCACCTCCGCGCCCGCCACATCGCCACGCCGCAGCAGGAAATTGCCGAGATTGGCACGCGCCTCCGCGCGATCGGCGTTGAGCCGCTGCGCCGCCTCATATTCGCGCCAGGCCGCTTCCAACTTTGTCCTGTCCGCTTCCGTGAGCGTGGATGTCGGCTGATCGGCGAGCTGGCTCGCCGCCTCGATCCGCGCGCCCGCGACGGGATCCGTGAGCAGCGGTGAAACGCGGCGCCACCGGACGTCGAGCGGCTGCCCCGCCTGTCCGCGCAGGCCCGCTATGCGCACCAGCGGATCGGGATCCGCGAGGGCTTTGGCTATGGCCTCTTCGCTGGCAATGGAGGGAAAACCCGGTAGCTCGGAAACGGCCGTCGCCCGGACGATGGCTGGAACGGCGGGAGGGTTTGCCAGCGCGATCGGCGCTTGACGAAGCTCTCGATGGTCGACTTGGCCGTGCCCTCATTTCACGACGCGAGGATATCGTACAGCGCCGGCACGGTGGAGAGAGCCAGCGTGCCGATAATCGCCAGCACATGTGAAAGTCGCTTCATCTCTTCCCGGCGCGCATGAGGCTACATGAATGCAAATATAGCGCACTCCGGTAACGCTACTCGGCAGATATACTGCCCCAATCAGCTTTCGATATTCGTGCGTCGTAACATATTGCGGCTTGCGTTTAATCCGTTTTGGAGTGTTGCCCCTTCGCTTCGACCGTCGGTCCGCAGACCGGGCGACTTGGGATCAGTCCCGATTTTGACCAGATTAGCCGGGATTTTGCTTGTCATTTTGCGTCAAGGGCGCGTGTAACGTGAGCTACTCGGGAAGCACGCCCCTCGTCCAGGCCAAAGGGTTCGGCGGCTTGCCCGAGCGCGTGGAGCGCGAGGCGGGTGAGCGCGTCCCGTTCGACATCTTCGAGAAGGAAAAGCTGCCGCTCGCCCTGCGTGAGGCACCGAACATGCCGATGCCGCTCCACTCCATGGCCAGCCTGTTCGCCCGAGGCGCCGATGCGTTGGATTGCCGGACCTTTGGCCTCGACATCGGTGAGCAGATGACTCATCCGTGATGTTCACTGCCAGCCGGGCGCTCTGGGTGTCCGTTTCAGAGACGCAGGGCAATGCGTCATTGGTGCGTCATCTCTGTTGCAAGCTACCTCACCGATCCTGAGAGGCGGTCGGTGAGGCTTCCATGAAAGCACGGACTAAACATTGATAGGAAAAACCTCGTTAATTCAATATTAACAATATAAATTATTACTCAAATCGCGAATATAATTCGCCCGAATTTGCGAAATAAGCTATTTTCAACCAAATATTTTCTCTTAACTCTTTCCCCGCGCGGCCTGCCGAGGCCTCCGGGCTCCGTCCGACTCCATGTCCTTGATCAGCGAGAGGTAGCGCTCGACTGCCTTGTGGAACTTGGCCTGCCAGATTCTCTGCGCTTCCTCGCGATCACCGTCGCGGATCGCCTCGTAGAGCTTGACGACGTACTTCTCGGAGTCGCCTTTGCGGTCGGTGTAGACAACGGAAAGCAGATTATTGAAGCGCCTGACATCCCCCGTGAGCTCGGAGAAGTATCGCATCGTGCGCTGAAGCCCGGTGGCATCGATGATCGCCTGCTGGAACTCGAAGTCGTTCATCAGCGTATGCGACTGATCCTCCAGCCCTGCGTACTTCGCCGAATTCTGGGCAAGCTTCTCAAGCTGCTTCAGCACACTTGGCGATACCCTGCCGGGCTCCGACAGCAGATGGTCGAGGGCAATCCTGCCGAGCGCCATCCGGATGTTGTAGACGTCGATGACGCTGTGCGGGTCCACCGCGCTGACTGACGCGCCTTTGTTGCGCTGAATCTCGACGAATCCTTCGCGAGCCAGAAGGCGCAATGCCTCGCGCACGGGGTG
The DNA here is from genome assembly GCF_007559435.1 of Ancylobacter moscoviensis. Taxonomy (GTDB): domain Bacteria; phylum Pseudomonadota; class Alphaproteobacteria; order Rhizobiales; family Xanthobacteraceae; genus Ancylobacter; species Ancylobacter moscoviensis. The sequence goes on from NZ_VMBP01000004.1 coordinate 88,744, forward strand.
CCGCGAGACATTCAACATGTCGGTCAGTTGCTGCTCCACCAGCCGGTCACCGGGCTTGAAGTGCCCGGCGATGATGGCGTTGCGGATCTGCTCCGCAGCAAACTGCGTGCTCTCCGGCTGTGTCATGGGAGTCAGAATGGCGCCGGTCGCGCTTGCATGTCGCATCGAGAACCCCATAGGCGACCGCTGGAGATCGGCTGCGCGGCCATCGAAGATGTAGATTATATACGAACCCGATCGCTCGATGAGAAGCCCGTCGCGAGGAGTTCCACACGGGAAAGGTGCAAAAACGAAATCCGCCAGTCTTGCTTGATATTACCCTGCCGATAGCCCCGCATTACGCGTCACGTAGTTGCGTTGCAGGACCCAGTCCGCGTCACTGAACCGATCCCGAGCAAAATTGAACTGGTGCCAATACGGATAGATGGAGGGAATGGCGCTCACATCGTCGAGCCGCCTTGTCTCTTCCGGCGTCAACTCCAGCTCGACCGCCGCGATATTGTCCCGGAAATGCGCTTCCGTGAGGCCCCCGACGACCAGCGACGTGATTGCCGGGCGATCCAGTAGCCATGCGAGGGCGACCTGCGCCGCGGTGACACCGCGAGCATCGGCGATCGCCACGAGTTCGTCGACGATACGCCAGAGCCGTTCCACATCACGTATGGGAGGCTCGGTCCAGCCCTTGGCCTGCCTCGATCCGGGTGGTGTCGGCTGGCCGCGACGATGCGCCCCCGTCAAGAGACCGCCGGCGAGCGGGCTCCAGATGAGCACGCCGAGGCCCTGGTCCACCGAAATCGGCAGCAGTTCGTACTCGGCTTCGCGCGCTTCCAGGGTGTAATGTATCTGCTGCGTGACGAAGCGCTGATATCCATGGCTGTCGCTTGTGCCGAGCGCCTTCATGAGTTGCCAGCCGGCATAGTTCGAGCAACCGATGTAGCGGATCTTGCCGGCGGTCACGAGAGTGTCCAGCGCGTGCAGCATTTCCTGCAGCGGCGTCAGTCCATCCCATTCATGCATATAGTATATGTCGATGACGTCCGTCTTGAGACGTTTCAGGCTCCTCTCGCACTCTCGGATCAGGTGATAGCGCGAGACGCCTTCATCGTTGGGACCGCTCCCGATGCGCATCCGTGCCTTCGAGGAGATCAGTACATCCTGACGGCGGCTGCCGAGCGCTTCGGCAAGGATCTCCTCGGAGCGCCCCGTAGAATACATGTTCGACGTGTCGAATACGTTGATGCCGGCATCGAGGCAAAGTCCGACGAGCCGGCGCGCCTCGTCCACGCCGTGACTGCCCGCAGCGGAGAACATGCCTTCTCCACCGAATGTGAAGGTACCCATGCTCAATGCGGATACCTTGAGGCCGGTTCTGCCCAGATTGCGATACTTCATGATCCAAACTCTCTTCTCGCGTGGCGAGGGGAACCTTACTTCGCGCCGGCAGCGCGTGTGTTCAGGTAGACAGCGTAAAGACTGCTGCTCGCCGTAATGAAAAGGCGATTGAGCTTCGGGCCACCGAAGGTGATGTTCGCAACCGGCTCCGGGATCAGAATCTTCCCAAGCAGTTCCCCCGTACCCGCATAGCAATGGACGCCATCGCCCGCGGAAACCCAGATGTTCTCGTCGATGTCGAGCCGGATGCCGTCCGGGACGCCCGGATCGATATCCGCCAGCACCCCTTGGGACGTCAGCTTTCCTCCGGCACCAACCGAGAACTTCCGGATATGATGCGGCTTGTCACGGCCATGGGAGCGTCCACTGTCGGCGACATAGAGCGTCGTTTCGTCGGCCGAGAAGGCGAGCCCGTTCGGCATGTCGAAGTCGTCCACGACCACGGAGAGTTCGCCGTCCAGCGGATCAAGCCGGTAGACGTTCCGCGCGCCCGTCTCGCTTTCGGCCTTGTGGCCTTCATAGTCCGTGAGGATGCCGTACAGCGGATCCGTGAACCACACGGCTCCGTCGGAACTCACCACGACGTCGTTGGGGGAATTGAGGCGCCTGCCCCGATAGTTGTCCGCCAGAACCGTTATGCGGCCGTCATACTCGGTCCGGGTGACACGCCGGGCTCCGTGCTCGCACGAGATGAGACGGCCCTCACGGTCGCGGGTATTTCCATTCGAGAAATTGGACGGATACCGGAAGATGTCGACGTGACCACTCTGCTCGTCCCACTTCAGCATCCTGTTGTTCGGTATGTCGCTGAAGACCAGAAAGCGTCCGTCGGCGAAATAGACCGGCCCTTCGGCCCAGCGCGTGCCGCTGTACAGGCGCTCGAGCTGGCACACCGGAATGATGAACGCGCTGAAGCGCGGGTCCAACGCCTCGAAATAAGAAGTACTCACGGTGGATTCCTCCCATGCGGCCGGTCGGCCTTTCCTCCGCCGGCACGTCTTTTCACTTTCAAGCCGTCCGGGCTCCGAGGACGCGTTTCTTCGCTGACACGAAGGATGCGAGGCAGCGGTCGCGCCAACCCCGCTTCTCGGTCAGTTTCTCCATTGGTGTCGCGGCGCGCATCGCTGCATTGATCTTCGCCACGAGCTGCGGAGACCAGCTACGTGGATCCGCCTGCTCCCTGGCAAGGTTCTCGTACATGGGGCCAAGGTTCCGGCAATACTCGGAGACACCCTGGCTTGCATTAAGATCGATGGTTTCAAACGGCCCCATGAAAAACCAGCGAAGGCCGAGCCCGTCCTTTATCGCCTTGTCGACGGCATCGACATCGCAGACGCCGTCCTCCACGAGGCGGAACGCCTCCCCGAGAACCGCGCTCTGCAGGCGATTGACCAGGAATCCATTGATCTCGCGGGTCAGTGTCACGGGAGATTGGCCGACGTCTCGCATCAACACGACGGCGCGCTCCACGGCGGAAGCCTCGGTCCATGGAGCGGGGATGATCTCGACGAGCGGGATCAGATGCGGCGGATTGATCGGGTGAACCACCAGACAGCGCGCGGCGTTGCGAAGCCCCTCCGTAAAGGAGGAGGCCGGCAGTCCCGACGTGGAACTGCCAATCACTGTCAAGGGAGAGACAAGCTCGTCCAGTGTCACGTAGAAGGACCGCTTGAGCTCGACACGCTCCGGCAGGCTTTCCTGGATGTAGTCGGCTCCCACGACTGCCGCGGCCAGATCCGTCGTGGTGTGAAGCCGTGCCATCACCACGTCGATGGGGTCCGGTCCGGCGAGATCTTCCTTCGTGAGGTCTCCCAGAGCCTGTCGTACGAACGTCGTTGTGGCCGCCAGAGCACTTTCGGAAATGTCGAAGACGCGAACGTCGTACCCTGCGCGCGCAAATACCAGAGCCCAGGAAGATCCGACGACTCCCGTGCCAAGAACCGCTACCGTCGCCATCGGCGTTTCTCTCCGTCTCGCAGTTTTCGTGATTGTTTTTGGATGCCGGCCCCCACGGCCGCAGCGCGGACCGATCGAGAGGGCTGGCCAATGTGCATCGGCGCGTTACGCGCCGATGCGCTCCTCGTCTCTTCCGATCAGAGCGAGATCGACAAATTCTTCACGGCGAGGGCTCCCGCACCGCGATAGGCGGTAATTTCGATTTCGAAGAGATACTCAGGGCCGCCAAGCGGGTTGCAGCTGACGCAGCTTGCAGGATCGACACCGCGGAACACTTCCCCCATATAGGCCATGACTTCCGGGACGTCTTCCTGGCGGGTGATGAAAAGCCGACGGCGGACAACATCGGCGAGGCTGCAACCGACTGCAGCCAGCGCGCCCTCGACGTTCTTTATCGCGTTCCTCGCCTGCTCCAGCGTGGTGTCCGGCATGACGCGCGTCGTGAAATCCCGACCAGACGTAAGGGACATGAATATCCAGTTGTCCAGTGCGACGATCCGCGAATAGCTTTCCTTATGCTCGAGGATGCTGCCCGACTTGAGCTTTACGATTTCCATTTTTCTTCCGATGCGGTTCTGAATTCAAATATAGACGCCGCCGTCGATCGAGACGGTCTGGCCGGTGATCATGCTTCCGGCGAAACCGAGGAAGATCATGAGTTCGGCGACATCCTTCGTGGTGCAGACACGCTTCAGCGGCGTATTGGCGAGGACCGCGTTATGACGCTCTTCGGACCACTCCATGATCCAGGAACTGTCGACGACGCCGGGAGCGACCGCGTTGACCCGCACCTCTGGCGCCAGGGCGTGGGCGAGGTTCTTGGTCAGGTTGATGACGCCAGCCTTCGAGGCGCTGTAGGCGGGAGTGCTGGCGATCGCGCCGAAACCGGCGATCGACGCCGTGTTGACGATCGCCCCCTTCGACGCCTTCAGGGCCGGCGCCGCCGTCTTGGCGCACCTGAACACGCCCATCAGGTTCACGTTCAGCAGGTTGGCCCACAGTTCTTCCGTGATCTGGTCGAGATCGGAAATCGGAACCGGCGTGTTGCGGCCGGGGGTGCCGGCATTGTTGATCAGAAGATCGAGGTGGCCGAGGTCGTCGATCGCCTTGAGGACCATCCGCGAGGCATCGTCGGCATTGCCAACATCTCCGGGCGCACCGATGACGGCGAGCCCCTGCTTCTTGAATTCTGCCAGGGCGGCCTCGCCGCGGGAGTCCGACGGCAGATAGTTGATGGCCACCTTTGCGCCGCTCTCAGCCATGATGCGCGCAGCTTCGAGGCCGATGCCGGAGCCTCCTCCGGTGACGAGCGCCGTCTTTCCCGTGAGATTATACGAGATCATCTTACTACCTTTGATGTGCAGTGTCGGATGGATATCGATCAGGCGCCCGAACTTCAGGCGACCTCTAATGGCTTGCGCTTTTCGCGACGGAGGAACTTCTGCGTCTGTTCCTTCTGCGGATTGTCGATGACCTCCTCCGCCGTCCCGATTTCGCAGACCTCGCCTTGGTGCAGGAACGCCACGCGGTCAGCGGACTCGCGGGCAAAATTGATGTCGTGCGTGACGACGACCATCGTCATGCCCTCGCTCTTGAGCAAACGCATCGTCTCGAGCACTTCGCCGACTAGTTCGGGATCGAGCGCGGACGTGACCTCGTCGAACAGCATGTAGCTCGGCTCCATGGCGAGCGCGCGCGCGATGGCGAGGCGCTGCTGCTGGCCGCCGGACATCTGCGAGGGAAGGCTGTCCGCCTTGTTTCCCAGGCCGACATGGTCGAGATGCTTCTGCGCCAGAGCGAGCGCCTCCTTGCGGCCGCGTTTGGCGACGACGCGAGGCGCGAGGGCGACGTTCTCTAGCGCCGTCAGATGCGGAAACGCATTGTACTGCTGGAAAACGATGCCCAGCTTGCGGCGGAGCATGTTGATGTTGGTCTTCGGATCATGGACGCTGATCCCGTCGACGATGATCTCGCCGCCCTGTATCGGCTCAAGCCCGTTGATGCATTGAAGAAGAGTTGATTTGCCTGAACCGCTCGCGCCGATCAGGCAAAGGAGCTCGCCCTTGTTGACGTCGAGATTGATGCCCTTCAGTACCGCCAGTATCCCGAAGGTCTTTCGTACGTCCTTGATTTCAATCATACGACGATCTTCCTCTCCAGACGGCGGCTGTACCGGGAAACCGGATAGCAGATGATGAAATAGAAAAGACCCGCCCCTATCAGCAGCAACCAGGTTTCGTGCGTCCTCGTGATGAGGATCTGGGTAGCTCGCATATATTCGACGTAGCCGACCACGCCGGCCAGAGCGCTGTCCTTGATCAGGCTGAGCACGAGGCCGATCCACGGCGTCAGTGCTGTCCTGAAGGCCAGTGGCATCGATATGTGCACCAGTTCCTGAAAGCCGTTCATGCCGAGCGAGCGGGCGCTCTTGCGGTATTGAACCGGGACCGAAAGAAGGCCTGCCCGGACCACCTCGGCGGTCACCGCCGCCATCCAGGCGCTCAGCGCGAAGGTGCCGAACCAGAAAGGCGAAGCGCCGAAGCCGAGGATCGACAGGAAGCTGTTGGCGAGGATCAACTGAATGATCATCGGTACGCTACGCAGAATGTCGATAAACGGCGAGGTGGCGATCCTCATGGTGACGGACACGGTCCGCAGCCAGCCAAGAACGATCCCGGCCAGCGTGCCGATGATGGTGGCGGTGACGGCCAGCCTGACGGTGTTGAGAAGTCCCTGGGCCAGGAAATAGGCGTCCGACCAGGCGAGGCCTTGATTTGCGAACTGAAATTGCACGCTTAGCTCCTGTAGACGAGCCGGAACGCCAGCTGGGCCGAGAACTGCAGTGCTTTGGCGATGAGATAGTAAATCAACGCGGTCACCAGGAAGAATTCGAACGTCCGGAAAGAGTTGGACTGAGCATATTGCGTCGCTCCCGAAAGTTCCGGCAATCCGACCAGCATACCAAGCGAGGTGTTCAGCATCCCCCAAATGCCTTGCGTGACATAGGCAAGGAAGATCACCTTGAACATCTGCGGAAAGATCACATGGATGAAACTCTGCGCTCCCGTCATGCCGAGAGAGCGCGCGGCCGGCAGTTGCTGTCGCGGAATGGCTGACAGGCCACCCCTGAAAATCTCCGTCATGTATCCCGCGTTGTTGAAGGAGACGGAGATGAGGACGGCAGCGTAGCTGGAGATGTTGATGTGAAAGGCGCCCAGCCCGAAGTAGAAGACATAGAGCTGAAACACGGCTGGTGTGTTGCGCGACAGTTCAACCCAGCATGTCGAAAAGCGGTAGGCCCATCCCTCGCCGTGTTGGCGCGCGACGGCCATCGGCATAGCGATCAGCGTGCCGATGATGAAGGCGAGCAGGGTGATCTGGACCGTCACCCAGGCTCCGGCCAACAGAAGGGGAAGCGAATCCCAGACGATGGACCAGTAAAACTGATAGCCGTTCATGCAATCATCCCATGGAGATGCCGGCGGGTTTTCCCGCCGGCACAAGCCTTGTGGTTAGAAGTTGATGCCTTCGGCTGTCAGCGGCGGCAGCGGACCATCGCCGTAGTACTTGTGGTACACTTCGGCCCAGCGGCCGTTAGCAACCTGCGTAAAGACGAAGATCCGGGCCCAGTTCAGGAATTGCTGGTCGTCACGCTTGACGGCGATGGAGCCGAAGTCCGGAAGCGGCGCCAGGCCGGCCATGACGAATTCCGGGAACTGACCGCTCTGCGCCAACTGGTTGAAGACGGCGACGTTGATCACGATGGCGTCGATCTTGCCCTGCTGGAGGGCCATGAACTGCTCGGCATCGCTGGCGTAGCCAGTGTAGGTCGCGCCGGAATCCTTCCAACCCTTTTCAAGCTCTTCCCGGAAGAGTTTCTCGGGCGTGTTGCCAACCACGGAGCCGAGCTTCTTGGATGCCAGATCAGAATACTGGGTGATGCCGGTACCCTTGCGGGTAACAACAGCCATAACATTGTTTGTGTAGGGTTGGGTGAAGGCAACGGTGAGTGCACGGGCCGGCGTCGGCGTCGTGGAGGCGATCAGCACGTCGATGCGGTTCGAAACCAGCGCCGGTATACGATCCGGCGACGGCGTTTCGATGATCTCCGGCTCGGCGCCGAGCGCCTTCGCCATGTCTTTGCAGTAGGTGACGTCGTAGCCGTCAGGTTCGTTTTTGGCGTCGCGGAAACCCGCGGGCGGGCTGTCCAACATGACGCCGCAGCGCAGCTTCTTGGACTGCACGATCTTGTCCAAAGCGGACTGCGCGCTCGCCGGGCCCGCAAACGCCAATGCGAGTACGGTCGTTGCGGTCAGTGCATAAGCAAGTGTCTTCATACAGAACTCCCCTCTTTTTGGAATTTGTTCGAGTATTGCAGAGTGCACGCTGCGCCGTGTGCTCAGCCTGCCTTCTTTACCGTCTCGCTCCCGACACCAATATCGGAGAGCGGGCCCAGCTCCTTTTCGATCAGCGGTACAACCTCGCTCTTGAAGCGCACGATGGACTTGTGCGCACGTTCGAGGGACATGCAGCCGAACGAGAAATTGCAGGTATAATTGCTGGGATTCAGCCGCTTGATATCGGCGACCATCTTCTCGGCGACGGCGTGGGGGTCGCCAACGACGGTCTTGTCGGCGTACTCGTCCAGCGTGTACTCGCCATCATAGGCTTGGTTCTTGATGAAGCCGCTTTCATCGAGCGGAAGTTCGGCGTGACGCAGATGATGCGCCATCCGGCCGACATAGCGGGCACGCTCTGCCGCCTCCAAGGCCTCGGCCCGGCTGTCGGTGATGCAAACATACTGCATGATGGCCAGCGGCTTGGTCGACGGCTGCTCGCCGATCGACGTCCAGGCGTCGTTCAGGCCATCGACCATCTTGTAGAGAACGGGCGAGCCAAGCGTGCTCGCGGCAAGGAACGGCGTCGCCTTCCACTTCTTGAACCGATCGAGCAGCCTGGGATGCGACGAGGTCACGAAGATCGGCGGCAAAGGCTTTTGCTGCGTGCGTATGGCGAAATGCGTCTTCGGAAGGGAGACGTACTTGCCATTGTACTCGACCTCGCCGTCGACAAGCGCCCGCTCGATCACATCCCAGTATTCGAGGAAAACGTCCACGCGGTCGTCCAGCACGACCTTGTAGCGATCGAACTCGTACTGCTGATAGCCAGTCCCCATGCCGATGACGAGGCGGCCGTCGGTCTGTGTATCGGCGACGGCGATCTCCTGCGCCACGCGAAGTGGATTGTAGAGCGGCAGCACGATCACGCCTGGTCCGAGCTTAATCCTCTTCGTCCAGCCGGCCGCATATGAGCACATCATCAGGGGCGACGGCGAACTGGAGTAGTTCGCGAAGTGATGCTCGGCAAACCATGCGATATCGAAGCCTAATTCTTCGGCGGTCTCGACCATCTTGCGCGTATCGCGCATCACCCCGCGAGACCCGTCCGGGTGGTCACGGAGGGTCATGAGGTTGAACAGACCGAGTTGCATCAAATTCTCCTGAGTCGTGCGCGGTGGCTGGTGGCTGCCGCGCGTGTCTTAACCAGCCTTCTGAAGGGCTAGCGGCGCAGCGACCGCATATGAGCCGTTCTGGTAGATGAGAGGGGCAATATCCGGAGCGAAATGGGCCGCCTTGACACCGCCGATGATGATGTCGTGCGTGGCGTACGAGATGGCCTGCTCGACTTCGCAGAAGAGCGAGGCCTGAGCGTCCGGAAGGTAGGGAATACCGTCGATTTCGGCCCAGCCTCCGATGTCGAAACGCTCTTGCAGAGGCAGTCCGCCACTAAAGGAATTCGAAACATCGGCCTGGGAGGCACGCAGGACATTGATGCAATAGCGCCCCTCGTCTTTCAACGGCGAGCTGATCGACGCTCTTTTGTTTACACACGCCAGGATCGAGATGGGCGAGAAACTCAGCGGAGTGACCGATGTCACAGTAATTCCATACCGTACATCGCCGCTTTTGCAGGAAATTACACAGACCGTCGATGCCAGCCGACGCATAGACTGCCGGAAGTGCTCTGTCCGTTGATCCTGGCTAAGCATTTCTGGGTTCCTCTGAGTTGCCGCTAGATTGACGATTATCTACAATCTGTCAACGCGATTTGACGCTTTCCGCACTGGGATGCCGGCGACGCTACTCGTCGTCGTGGGAGTGAGGGGAGGCGGGTAGATCGAAGTGCCTGGCAAGGTCGTCCACTTGCGAGGGAGACAAGTGCCGCGGGTTCAGATTGCGGAGAAGCAGATGGAGCTTGGCTGTCTCCTCCATCTCCTCGATCGCGTACACTGCCGCTTCCAGATCTTTTCCCGCCACTACCGGGCCGTGATTGGCTAGCAATACTGATGTGTACTTGCCGGCTAGTCCCTTGATGGCGTCGGCGACGGCGGAGTCACCGGGCCTGAAATACGGAACCAGAGCGGTTCGCCCGGCACGCATCAGATAGTACGGCGTCAGGGGGGGCAGCACGGCCGTCGGATCCACGTCGGGAAGCATCGAGAGCGCCACCGAGTGCGTGGAGTGCAGATGCACGACCGCCCGTGAGTGCCTGACGGTGTCATACAGGGCCGCGTGCAGGGGGGCCTCTTTCGTCGGCTTGTCGCCAGCGAGCAGGTTCCCCTTGGCATCCAGCCGCGAGAGCGATGCCGGATCCAGGAAGCCCAAGGAGGCGTTTGTCGGCGTCACGAGCCACCCGCCGTCATCGAGCCGGACGGAGATGTTTCCCGAGGATCCCGGGGTCAGGCCTCGATTGAACAGGGAAGCCCCGTATCGAACGATCTGCTCCCGGATTCGGGTCTCGTTGAAACTCGCCACCACTCGCAGCCCCATTGCAGATTGTAGATAATCTGCATATAAGCGGGCTCGAAGCAAGGGAGTTTCGGCGTGTCTTCCAACGGTTCCGAGGCAAAATCCGGCGTCGCTGTCATCGGTCTGGGATCGATGGGTTTTGGCATGGCGAGTTCGTTGCTCCGCCATGGACACATCGTCTCCGGATACGATCCAGCCCCGGCGGCGATCGCGAAACTGGCGTCGGCTGGTGGCACTTCCGCCCGTTCGCCGGCGGAAGCGGTGCGGGGCGCCTCCATCGTCCTGTGCGTCGTCGTCAACAGTGTGCAAACGGAGGCCGTGCTTTTCGCCGAGAACGGAGTTTTCCCCGTGATGGCGCCTGGATCGGTCTTCGTCTCGTCGGCCACCATGGCGCCGGCCGACGCCCGGCGCTTCGCTGCGCGTCTCGCCGAGCGGGATATTCTCTATCTGGACGCACCTATTTCCGGGGGCGCCGCCAAGGCGGCGACCGGTGCCCTGACCGTGATGGCGTCTGGCAGCATTGCGGCCTTCGATCGGGCGGCGGATGTGCTGGATGCGATCTCCAGCAAGGTCTATCGGCTCGGCAGCGAGCCAGGTATCGGCGCCTCGGTGAAGATGATCAACCAGCACCTGGCCGGCGTTCATATCGCCGCGGCATGCGAGGCGATGGCTCTGGCGTCGAAGCTCGGACTGGATCTGCCCACCGTATACGAGGTCATCACCGCGTCGGCCGGCAATTCATGGATGTTCGAGAACCGGGTTCCGCACATCCTCGAGGGCGACTACAGGCCGCTCAGCTCGGTCGAAATATTCGTCAAGGATCTCGGGATTTTGCAGGATATGGCGCGAGCGGAACGCTACCCGGCGCCGCTCGCCGCTGCTGCACTGCAGATGTACCTGGCGACCTCCGGCGCAGGAATGGGCGCCGAGGACGACGCATCGGTGGCGCGAACATACGCGGCACTGTCTGGCGCCGTACTGCCCGCCGTCAAACCCACCACGTGACCTATCCGCAGCCGAAGCTCGGCAAGACCGGCCGGTTTGCACCGTACAGGAGATGGCTCCCATGACCGCGCTGCTCGCAGCCATCGCGGACGACTACACGGGCGCGTCGGATCTCGCGAACACATGGCGCAAGTCCGGTCTCAGGACCGTGCAGACCATTGGCGTCCCGGCCGACAAGGAAGCCTTCGGCGGGATAAATGCGATCGTGGTGTCGCTGAAGATACGTTCTGCCCCTGTCGCGGAAGCCGTGTCCGGCGCTCTTGCGGCGGAGGCACTCCTGAGGGAGATCGGCGTTCGCCATGTCATGTACAAGATTTGTTCCACGTTCGATTCCACAGATGACGGCAACATCGGCCAGGTTACGGATGCCCTAATGGAACGTGCGGGGCAGGGTTGGGTGTTTGTCACGCCGGCTTTCCCGGAAACCGGTCGGACCGTTTACAAGGGAAATCTGTTCGTCAACGACGTTCCCCTGAACGAAAGTTCGCTTCGCCATCACCCGCTGAACCCGATGCGCGACGCAAACCTCGCCCGCATATTGGCAAAGCAGTCCGAGCGGCCTGTCCGCATCCTTGACGTTCAGACGGTGGCGGCAGGTCTTGGCGCCTGTCGCGAGAAAATCCAGTCCTTTTCCGATATCCGGCCGTCGATCATCGCCGACGCGATCGACGATGCCCATCTTGACGTGCTTGGCCGTCTCGCCTTCGAAACGGCCGTTTCCACGGGAGCGTCAGGTCTCGGCCACGGCCTCGCCAGGGCGGCGCTGGAGGCCTGTCGTTCGGAAGACGGGGCCACCAGCGGCTTCCAGCCGGTAGGGGGCCGCGCCGCTGCGATCGCCGGCAGTTGCTCGGCGCGTACGCTCGAGCAAATCGCGGTTGCCGAAAAGCGTATGCCTGTCCTGCGGCTTGATCCCGAATGTATCGTCGCCGGGTCGGGAGCCGTCGATGAAGCCTTGGCCTTTGCGCGGCGCCATCTTGAAGCGGGACCCGTCCTCATCGCCGCATCGGCCTCTTCCGAAGCCGTCGCTGCGCTTCAGCAGAAGTACGGCAGGATGGAGACGGGGCATGCGATCGAGCGCGTCCTGGCGACGATTGCTCTTGGCCTCGTCAATGAGGGCGTTCGTCGTCTCGTTGTCGCTGGCGGGGAAACGTCCGGCGCCGTGGTCGACATGCTCGGCATACGATCCTTCGAGGTCGGGGAGGAGCTTGCTCCCGGCGTGCCGATGCTTCGCACCTTCGGTCAGCCTGGAGGCGATCTCGCCATGGCATTGAAATCCGGCAATTTCGGCGGTCCCGACTTCCTTCCCGAAGCGCTCTCGCGACTCGCTTGAGGTTTCAAGCGAGCTATGCCGAGCGATTGCCTTACCTGAACGCCGCCGAACCGTGACGTGATCGAAAGACAACCTGGAGGACACCATGGGCAACAGCTTTGAAGGCAAGACCGTCGTAATCTCGGGCGCGGCCGGTGGCGTTGGCCGTGCCGCCGTCGCGCAGTTCGTTGAGAACGGTGCTCGTGTCTGCGCGACCGACATCGCCACTTCCGTCACCGATCTCGAACGCGGCTCGTCCGGTCAGATCGTCGCTGTGCCCGCCGATGTCACGAAATCCATGGAGGTGGAAAAGATCTTCGCCGCCGCGGAACAGCGTCTGGGTCCGGTGGATGTACTGGTCAGCAATGCCGGGTTCATCATCTCCAAATCCGCCCACGACACTACGGAAGACGAATGGGATAGCGTCATGAACGCGAATGCCAAGTCCTTCTTCCTGATGTCGAAGCGCGCGCTGCCGGTAATGCTGCAGCGGGGCGCAGGCTCGATCGTCGCCACCGGCTCCATTTCAAGCGTCGTCGGTCTGCCGGAACAGGCCGCCTACTGCGCAGCTAAGGGCGCGCTGCTGCAGCTCGTTCGCCAGATGGCGGTCGACTACGCGTCCCGCGGGATTCGGGTGAACGCCGTAGGCGCAGGTTCGATCAATACTCCGTTCCTCACGCGCTACCTCGAAGGTCTCGAAGATCCCGCTGCCGGCGAGGCGGCGATCAAAAGTGCTCATCCGCTGGGCCGCTGGGCCGAACCGAAGGAGATTGCCGATGCGATCTTCTATCTGTCAGGCCCGGCGGCATCCTTTGTGACCGGGCAGATCCTGATGGCTGACGGCGGATACAGCGCTCGATAGCTCTGGCGAAGCATCAGGCCGGGGCCGGAGTGCCGGAGGAAACGATAGACCACCGAGGCCCATATGGGGGCGGATGGTGTTGTCGTGCCATTCAAGCGATTTCTTCGCAGAAGCCTAGGATCGTCCGGCTGACCAGCTCGATGCCGTTGCCGGAGAGACGATCATGCGGGGCCGACCGCGGCGGACGATGACCTGGTTCGCCCGCCTTTCTCCGTGTTTCTTCGCTGGGCTTCTCGCAGGGGCTATCGGTGCGTTGGCCTACACGGGCGCCTGCGTGAACGACGGTGCTGCTTTCTTCGTCCTGTGGTGCATGGTGGTTATGGCACCGTCGGCGGGATCGGCGCTGCCATCGGGCCAAGGTCGCTAGCTTGGTAGAGGCCAGGAAGTCGTGAAAGGTGACCGCGCTAGCCTTGGGCAGAACCGTTTTCATTCGGTCGGCACGCTGCATAGCGATAACAGCCACGCCCAGCTTGCTTGGCCTCATAGAGAGCGCCGTCCGCCGCAGCTTGCAACGCTGCGGGGGCAAGTCCGCACTCAGGCACACGGGCGATGCCAATGCTGATGCCGAGGCTAATGGAATGACCGCCATATTCCACGGGGACGCCCAGGGCGCGAATGAGACGCTCGGCCACACGGTCAACCTCGCGTGGGTTCGTGCTGACTTCCAGCAGCGCTGCAAACTCATCGCCCCCGACCCGCGCTACAATGTCCTGAGGACGCATCCCACCTCGAAGGCGTATTGCCACCTCGCGCAACACGGCGTCTCCGGCCTGATGGCCAAGCGTGTCGTTCACGCGCTTGAAATGGTCGACATCCAGATAGAAGAGCGCGAAGCGCTGACCGGTAGACCTGTTTCGTGCGACTGCCTCGTTCAAATGCTCTTCGAGCAATGCCCGATTGGCCAAGCCTGTCAGCACATCATGCGTAGCCTGACGCGTGAGCCGCGCTTCGAGCTTTTTGCGACGGTCCATGCCACGTACTGAGGCGACATAGCCGTTTGGCTCGCCTGTGGTGCGATCGTAGGTCAGGCGGATTGAGGCTTCCATCCAGACCCATGATCCATTCTTGTGGCGCTGGCGTATCTCGCTCTCGCCAACATCGAAATTGCCCTCACGAATTCGCTGCATCATCTCGCGAAAGCGAGGAGCATCGTCAGGGTGCACGATGTCCGCAGCTTGGCGCCCGATCAGTTCTTCCGGCTCATAGCCGAGCAACGTATTGACGGAGGGCGATACATAGAGCCGCACCCCTTCAAGGTCGCCCCGCACGATGGTGTCGGTCGAACTCTCCGCCAACAGGCGGAAATCAGCTTCTTGCTGCTTCGCCGCCTGTAGTTCACGGTGGAGACGCAGAATCTCGTGCGCGATGCGGCCGAGATCTCGTAGGTGATCGTCCCCCGTGTCTTCGATTGTTCGAGGTCGGGTATCAAACAGGCATAGGCGCCCCTCGGCGGACGATCCTAAGGGGATGCTCGCAAAGAACCTGAGCCCCGGCATTCGGCGGGTCCAGGCGGACTCCGTGTCGGCCGTATCGGAACTGAAGTCGGTTATTGCCTTCAAGTCCTCACCGAGGCCCCCGAACTCCTCTATGGTTTTTGGAAATATCCAGTCGCGCGGCACGGCGCGCGGATCGGCATCGATCCAATGGCCGGCATTCCTTGCGAGAACCACGGACGCGGCATGTACCCCCAACAGGGCACGCGCGACTCGGCATAGGGCGTCGTATCCCGCGACATCCGATGTTTCGCCGGTGGCATCTTGGGTCAGGAGAGGCCCTTGTCCAACCGTGATCCCGGTGCGCATCGACCATCCAGAGGGCGACATGTCGACGCCCGCAACGTTACCCCATTCGACGGGAGCACAAGTAAGAGGCGCAATCCAGTGCCCTGTTGCTGCCGGAACGCTTGAGTACGTTGTCGACGTATAGGAGGCGTCCTGCTCTCCCTTGGGCGCCGATTCTGGCCCTTAGGGCCGCTTCGAGGCCGCGAACGCGGTGGGGACGACAAAATCGCCAGCCGACAAAATTCAACAATATCAAGGCTTTGAAAGAAAATAATGGCTCCCTGAGCAGGACTCGAACCTGCGACCATTCGATTAACAGTCGAACGCTCTACCAACTGAGCTATCAGGGACCGGGGACGCGCGAAGCGTCGCGGAGGCCGGCGATATAGCAATGCGGGATCCGTTTGTGAAGTCGGAACCCGCATCCCATGTGGATATGTCGTCAGGCGCTGAGGCGTTCCTGCTGTCCGGCGAACTGGAGCTGGTGCAGCGTGAAGTAGCGCCCGCGCTTGGCGACGAGCTCGTCGTGGCGTCCGCTTTCCACCACGCGGCCCTTCTCGACCACGCAGATGCGGTCGGCGTTGATCACCGTCTGCAGGCGGTGGGCGATCACCAGCGTCGTGCGGTTGCGCTGCAATTCGTGGAGCGCCTTCTGCACTTCCGCCTCGGATTCGCTGTCGAGCGCGGCGGTCGCCTCGTCGAGCAGGAGGATAGGGGCGTCCTTCAGGAAGGCGCGGGCGATGGCGATGCGCTGGCGCTGGCCACCGGACAGCTGCGCGCCATGCTCGCCGACAAAGCTGTCATAGCCGTTCTCGAAGCCCATGATGAAGTCGTGGGCATGCGCCGCGCGCGCCGCCGCGACGATCTCCTCCTCGCTCGCCGAGGGGCGCCCGGCGGCGATGTTCTCGCGGATCGAGCCTGAGAACAGGAAGACGTCCTGGCTGACGAAGCCGATGGACCGGCGCAGCGACTTGCGGGTGACCTGATTGATCTTCTGCCCGTCGATGGCGATCGTGCCGGACTTGATCTCGTAGAAGCGCTCCAGCAGGTTCATCACCGTGCTCTTGCCGCCGCCCGAGGGACCGACGAGGGCGGTAGTCTGGCCCGCTTCGGCGACGAAGCTCAGTCCGCGCAGCACCGGCTCGTTCTCACGATAGCCGAAGAACACGTCATCGAACTCGATCTTGCCGCTCTCGACCACGAGATCCGGCGTGCCGGGTGCATCCGCCTCGACCGCCGGACGGTCGAGGATTTCGAACAGCATGCGGGCGCCGAGCAGGTGGGTGGTGAGGTCGATGTTCAGGCGGGCGAGGCGCTTGGCCGGCTCGTAGCTGAGCAGCAGCGCGGTGATGACCGAGAAGAACTCGCCCGGGGTGCGGCCGCCGTGCAGGACGCCCCAGCCGGCGTACATCACGACCAGGCCGATGGCGACGCCACCCAGCGCCTCCATGAGCGGGCCGGACTGCGACTGCGCCCGCATCATGCGGTTGGAGGCTTTCTCCATCCGGTCGATGCGCTCGTAGATCTTGGCACGCTGGTCATCCTCCATGGTGAAGGACTTGATGGTGCGGATGCCCTGAAACGCCTCGATCGACTCGGTCATGATCTTGATCGCCGCGTGGAACTCGCGGCTGAAGATCTTCTGAACCTTGCGGATCAGGGCGCGTACGCCGCCGACGGCGATCGGCATGACGACGAGGCCGATACAGGCCATGAACGGGTCCTGGATGATCATCACGGCGGTGAGGCCGATGACCGACAACAGGTCGCGCCCCAGGCTGGTGATGATCAGGTTGAGCACGTTGCGCGCGGCCTGGGCGCCGGTATTGAAGCGCAGCATGATCTCGGCGGTGTGGCTGCCGGAGAAGTAGGCCACGTCCTGGGCGAACAGGCGGTCGAGTACGCGCTTCTGGTTGTCGGCGACGATGCGGTTGCCGACGCGCGCCAGTGCCACGGCCTGACCGTAGGCCGCAAAGCCCTTGGTGATGCTGAGTGCCAGCACCGCGGCTGACAGGATCCAGATGGCCGAGGAACTCTGCTCGACGAAGATGCGGTTGATCACATCGCCCATGAGATAGGCGAGGCCCGACGTCGTGGCGGCCATGATGCCCATGAAGACGAAGGAGATCGCATAGCCCTTCCAGTGGCGGCGACCGTCCGTCAGGAACAGCCTGCCGACCGTATCCCGGGTCTCGGGGCTGATCATGTTACGAAACGCGTTGGCCAACTTGGGTGGCAACATCAGGCAGCTTCCTTTACGCAGCGGCCTTGCCCGGCCGAAGGGTGCCTTCCCGGCACGTTCGGACGCGCAGGGCGGCACGACGGGATCATCAACGACGATCCCCAGTCATTGTCAAACAATGGGAGGCGGCTGTCGCGGCCGACATATGCATGTGCCGTATGGTGCGCCTCACGGCGTCTCCCGGGTGCTGTCGCGACACGTGCCGCCGACACCTTTCGGGCCGGCGGCACGTGCGTGAACTGGAGGCCACGCCCGGAATCGAACCGGGGTGCACGGATTTGCAGTCCGCTGCGTAACCACTCCGCCACGTGGCCGACCGGGGATGCAGGACATCGCCCGATGGACCGGCGCGCCTCATAACAGAGCTCTCGCCGATGAGCAACGCGGGGAGGCGTCGGCGGTGGCACACAGTCGATCGCGACAGTGGACAGCGGCGCTGCGCCGCACGGCGGTTCCGCACGCGGGTACGGCCCGTTTTCTGCGCAGTCGCCGGGTTGCAGGCTTGAAATCTTCAAGCCAAGGCGTGGAGAATGCTTGCATTGGGAACGCGCGTGCCGCAATTCTGGCGCCGGCTTCCTGCGGCGGTATCTGAACGGACCGTCGCCCGTTTCGTTTCGAGGTTGTCGCCGAATGATCGATTTCGCCGAGATGCGCCGCGCCATGGTCGATGCCCAGGTGCGGGCCAACGACGTCACCGACCTGCGCATCGTTGCCGCCATGCTGGAGACGCCGCGCGAGCGTTTTGTGCCAGCTCCGCTGCGCAACTTTGCCTATATCGATGACGACCTGCTGGTTAAGGAAGGCGCTCCGGCTCGCTACCTGATGGAGCCGATGGTGCTCGCCAAGCTGCTGCAGGCGGCAGAAATCGGGCCGGATGCGCTTGTCCTCGATGTCGGTGCAGCGAGCGGCTATTCCACCGCCGTGCTGGCGAAGCTGGCGGGGCAGGTGGTCGCTCTAGAGGAAGACGCCGAGCTGGCGGGGCAGGGCTCTTCCCTCCTGGTCGAGCTCGGGCTGCTCAACGCCGCCTATGTTCAGGGGCCGCTGACCGCCGGTTGGCAGTCGGAAGCGCCTTATGACGTGATTCTGCTGAATGGTTCGGTCGATTCGGTTCCCGAGACGCTGCTGGCCCAGCTCAAGCCGGGCGGCCGACTCGTCGCCGTGGTCGGACATGGGCGCGCGGGTCGCGCGAGCGTCTTCACCAACACCACCGGCGGTATCGGTTCGCGCATCGTTTTCGATGCGGCGGTGCCCACCCTGCCGGGCTTCGAGGCGCGTCCGGGCTTTGTTTTCTAACGGCTGGCAGCCGCTCTGTGGCTGATCTGCCGCGTGTGCGATTTAAATCGTCCGCTGATCAAACCGACCAGTTCACAGCCCTTCTTCGAGCACCTATTCTGCTGTTTCATGCAAAGAGAGTCGCCCTGGGGGCAGGTGGCTCCGATCAGTGAAGCGTTCGCAGAGGTTGGACCATGTGGCTGTCGGCTACCGGGGGGAAGGTTGTCGCGTTCGCGGCGGTCGCTTGTGTTGTAGGATTCGCCGCACCGGCTAAAGCGCAGACCCTCGATCAGGCCCTGGTGGCCGCTTATCGGAACAATCCCACCCTCAACTCCCAGCGTGCGGCGACGCGCGCGACGGACGAGTATGTGCCGATTGCCCTGTCGGGGTATCGGCCGCAGGTCATGGGCAGTGCCTATGTCGGCATGCAGTGGGCGGAGACCCGCATCGATTCGAACGTGGCGGCCCTTCAGGGCACTGGCACGATGAGCAACCGGAAGACCAATCCTTCCGGCTTCGGCGTCACCATCAGCCAGACCATCTATGACGGGCTGAGGACCGCCAATTCGGTGCGCAGCGCCGAGTCGCAGGTGAAGGGCCAACGCGAGCTGCTCCGTAACACCGAGCAGCTCGTGCTGCTCGACGCCGCCACCGCCTACATGAACGTGCTGCAGAACACGGCGCTGGTGGATCTGCAGAAGCAGAATCTCGAAGCGCTGCAGGAAGAGCTGCGCGCGGCGCGTGACCGCTTCTCCGTCGGCGAGATCACCCGCACCGACGTCGCGCAGGCCGAGGCGAGCGTGGCGACCGCGCAGAGCGATCTGGCATTGGCAAACTCGAACCTGAATACCGCCAACGCGGTCTTCTTCCAGGTGATCGGCCTGCGTCCGACCAAGCTGTCGCCCGGCCGGCCGATCGACCGGCTGCTGCCGAAGAGCCTCAATACGGCGGTCGAGTTCGGTCTGACGCGACACCCGGCGGTGAAGGCGGCTGAATTTGCCGTCGATGCCGGCTTCTCCAACGTGAAGGTGGCGGAGGCGGCCTTGTCGCCCACGCTCACCCTCAACGGCACCGCCTCGTCCGACTACAACAGCGCCAACAGCGTCGAGCGGCAGACCGCCGCTTCGGCCACGCTGAACCTCACCGTGCCGATCTATCAGGGCGGCGCGGAATACGCGACGATCCGTCAGAGCAAGGAAACCCTTGGTCAGCTGCGCATCGAGGTGGACGTGAACCGCGAGCAGGTTCGCGCCAACGTCGTGCAGTACTGGGGCGCTCTGGAAGCGGCCAAGGCGGCCATCGAATCGGCGCAGGCTTCCGTGGCGGCGAACGAGATCGCGCTGCGCGGCGTGCGCGAGGAGTGGCGCGTCGGCCAGCGTACCACGCTCGATGTGCTGAACGCGCAGACCGCGCTGTTTGACGCCCGCGCCAGCCTCGTCATCGCCCAGCGCGACCGCGTGGTCGCCTCGTACGCAGTTCTGTCGGCCAGCGGCGAGCTGGGGGCGACCCGCCTCGGCCTCAAGGTTCCGATCTACAATCCGCAGGTGCACTACAATCAGGTGCGTGATGCCTGGATTGGCGTGCGCACGCCCGGCGGCCAGTAAGCGGCATGAGACGAAGCGCGCGCCGGACAAAATCCACAGCCATCGGATTGTCATGGCTTGGCGCGCAGCTTTGGTCGGTGCACGGTTTACAAAGTCTTAATGGGTGATTCGCGCGATGCGCGGCCGCACTGTCCGCGCGCGGCGTCGTCTGAGCGATCGGAAAGAAGCGCATGTCGGTAAGTGCGAGGGCCAACGAGCCGTCCATGGAGGAGATTCTGGCCTCCATCCGGCGGATCATTTCCGACGAGGTCGCCGTCGAGCCAGCATCGCCTCCGCCCAGCCCGGCCCAGCCCGAGCCCCGCTCCGCCCCGCGCGATGCCTTCGCCCCCCGGGAGCCGCTGGCCGGCCGGTCTTCCACATCGGGCCGTGAATCGTCGGGGATCGGTGCTCCGGATCCATCGACGCGACTTTTCGCGCCGGTTGCGGTCCGGTCGCCGGTGAGTGAGCCCGCGTTCTCGCCCCCGCCGCGCCCTGTGCGGAGCGCTCCGGCGCCGATCTCGTCGATGCGCCCGGCCATGCCGCTTACCTCTGTGCCGCTGCCCCTCGTGTCGGCGCCTTTCTCACCCGCTCCGGCCCAGGATCGGTCGGAGACGACCGGCTTCGTCAGGCCGGATAGTGCGCCGGCCGTCGATCCTTTCGCGCCGCGTGCGCGAAGCGCTTCTGCCGCGCCCGCGCTGCATGCGGTGACTCGGGTCGCGCGTGTGACGCTCCCCGTTGAAGCTTCCCCTTCCGTGCCGGAGAGCGACGATCTCGACACGCCGCTCGGTTCGGCCTTGTTCGATCTGGCCCTGGTGGAGCAGGCGGTTCAGGCGGAGCTGGCGCATGTTTCCGCCGAAGCGGCCGCGTCCCGGTTTTCCCCGCTGCCGCCGCGCGGTGCCGAGACGGCCGCTCCAGTTGCCGATGCCGACGCGGCGGCCCTCGCCGTGCCGGTCGGTTCGACCCTCGTAGAGGAGACCATCGAGATGCAGGCCAAGTCCGAAGCAGCCGCGCGGTCCGTCCTGGACGAGGCGGAAGTGATCGCCACCACTCCCACGCGGGAGACGCCGGTACCTTTCCCCCCGCGGACGACGGCGCCGTCGCGTCTGGAAACGCGTCCCGTCGAATCGCGCTTCGGCGCCGCCAGCCGTCCGGCCACCGGCGCGGAGCCGGCGGCTACCGAGGCGACCCGCGAGCGGCTTGTTTCCGGCTCGGCCAGCAACGCTGTTTCGGCGGCTTTCGGCTCGCTGCAGCGGACGGTGACGTCGAACTCTCGCACGGTTGACGATCTCGTGACCGAAGCGATCCGGCCGATGCTCAAGGCTTGGCTCGACGAGAACCTCCCGACGCTGGTCGAGCGTCTGGTGCGTGCCGAGATCGAGCGCGTCGCCCGTCAGGGCCAGTGAGACATGAAGGAGAGGCGGGGCTGATTCCGCCTCTTCCACACGCCGCCTGTCCTTTGGCGTGTTGACTTGAGCCATCGGCTCCGCTTTCTCTCGCACCCTCTTCATTCGAGGTGCCGGAGCCAAAATGCTCGACAACAGGTTCGATCCCGCCGCAGTCGAAGACCGCATCTACCAGACCTGGCTGGATGCCGATGCGTTCAAGGCCGGGCGTCCCGAGCGGGCAGGGGCCGATCCCTACTGCATCGTCATTCCGCCGCCGAACGTGACCGGCTCGCTCCATATGGGGCACGCGCTCAACAACACGTTGCAGGACATTCTCTGCCGTTTCGAGCGCATGCGCGGCAAGGACGTGCTCTGGCAGGTCGGCACCGACCACGCCGGCATCGCCACGCAGATGGTGGTCGAGCGCCAGCTCGCCGAGCGCCAGCTTCCCGGACGCCGCGAACTGGGCCGCGAGGCCTTCGTCGAGCGCGTCTGGAAGTGGAAGGAAGAATCCGGCGGCACCATCATCAACCAGCTCAAGAAGCTCGGCGCGTCCTGTGACTGGTCGCGCGAACGCTTCACCATGGACGAGGGCCTGTCGCGCGCCGTCCTCAAGGTGTTCGTGCAGCTCTACAAGGAAGGGCTGATCTACAAGGACAAGCGGCTGGTCAACTGGGACCCGAAGTTCCAGTCGGCCATCTCCGATCTGGAGGTGCTTCAGGTCGAGGTGAAGGGCCATCTCTGGCATTTCCGCTATCCGCTGGCCGACGGCGTCACCTATCCGCACCCGGTCGCCTTCGACGAGAACGGCCAGCCGACCGAGTTCGAGACGCGCGACTACATCGTCGTCGCCACCACACGACCTGAGACCATGCTGGGCGACACCGCGGTTGCGGTCCATCCGGAGGACCCACGCTATCAGGGCCTCGTCGCCGCCGGCGCGAAGGTGCGGCTGCCGCTGGTCGGCCGGCTGATCCCGATCGTCGCGGATGAATACTCCGACCCGACCAAGGGCACGGGCGCGGTGAAGATCACCCCGGCGCACGACTTCAACGACTTCGAGGTCGGCCGGCGGCACGACCTACCGATGATCAACGTGCTCGACGCCGAGGCGCGCCTGACTCTGGCCGGCAACGCCGACTTTCTCGATGACGCCGTGACGGGCGCCGATCTCGACGCCGTGCTGGCGCTGGAAGGCCAGAGCCGCGAGGCGGCGCGCAAGGCCATCGTCTCCCTGATGGAGGAGCGCGGGCTGCTCGACCGGATCGAGCCGCACACCAACATGGTTCCCCATGGCGACCGCTCCAACGTGGTCATCGAGCCGTGGCTCACCGACCAGTGGTACGTCGATGCCCACACGCTCGCCCAGCCGGCGCTCGCCGCCGTGCGCGAGGGTCGCGCGGGTTTCGTGCCGAAGAACTGGGAGAAGACCTATTTCGAGTGGCTGGAGAACATCCAGCCCTGGTGCGTCTCGCGCCAGCTCTGGTGGGGCCACCAGATCCCGGCCTGGTATGGGCCGGACGGGACGGTCTTCGTCGAGGAGACGGAGGAGGAGGCCGTCGCCGCCGCGCTCGCCCATTGCGTGCAGGCCGGCATCATCACCGACGCCGAGGCCAAGGAACTGGCCGTCAACGCCGACAAGCGCGCGAACCTGATCACCCGCGACGAGGATGTGCTCGACACGTGGTTCTCCTCCGCGCTGTGGCCGTTCTCGACGCTTGGCTGGCCCGACGAGACGCCGGAGCTCAAGCGCTATTACCCGACGTCCGTGCTGATCACCGGCTTCGACATCATCTTCTTCTGGGTCGCCCGGATGATGATGATGGGCTTGCACTTCATGGACGGCGAGGTGCCGTTCAAGGACATCTACATCCACGCCCTCGTCCGCGACGAGAAGGGCGCCAAGATGTCGAAGTCCAAGGGCAATGTGATCGATCCGCTCGATCTCGTGGGTAAGTACGGTGCCGACGCGCTACGCTTCACGCTCGCGGCCATGGCCGCGCAGGGGCGCGACATCAAGCTGGCGACCAGCCGCGTCGAGGGCTATCGCAACTTCGCGACCAAGCTCTGGAACGCCGCCCGCTTCGCCGAGATGAACGGGTGTGGGCGGGATCCGGCTTTCGATCCGCACAAGGTCGAGACGACCCTGAACCGCTGGATTCTCGGCGAGACCCAGCGGGCCGGGCTGGAGATCACCGAGGCGCTGGAGGCCTACAAGTTCAACGAGGCGGCGGGCGCCGCCTATCGTTTCGTGTGGAATATCTTCTGCGACTGGTATCTGGAGCTCGCCAAGCCCGTCTTCACCGGCGGTGACGCGCAGTGGATGGCCGAGACGCGGGCGACGACGGCCTTCGTGCTCGACGAGATTCTCAAGCTGCTGCACCCGTTCATGCCGTTCCTCACCGAGGAGCTCTGGGCGCGCACCACCGAGGGCGGCGCTCCCCGCACGAGCCTTCTGGCGCTTGCTGCCTGGTCGAAGCTCGACGGGATGGAAGCCCCCGAGGCGGAGGCTGAGATCGGCTGGCTGGTCGATCTGGTCACCGAGATCCGCTCCGTCCGTGCCGAGATGAACGTGCCGGCCGGAGCCCAGATTCCGCTGGTGCTCGTGGGAGCGAACGCCCTCACCATCGACCGGGTGGGCGCCTGGCAGGATGCTCTGGTCCGGCTCGCCCGCCTGTCCGCCATCGCCTTCGAGCCGGAAGCGCCGGCTGGGTCGGTACAGGTCGTCGTGCGTGGCGAGACGGCGGCGCTGCCGCTGGCCGGCATCATCGACATGGATGCGGAAGCGGCGCGGCTTTCGAAGGAGCTCGCCAAGGCTGCCGACGATATCGCCAAGGTCGATGCCAAGCTCGGCAATGCCGACTTCATCCGACGGGCACCGGAAGAGGTGATCGAGGAGCAGCGCGAGCGCCGCGAAAGTGCCGAGGCGCGGGCCGCCAAGATCCGCGAGGCGCTCGTCCGTCTGGGCAAGGCCGCCTGACGGCGGGCGGCGGACTGCGGACTGCGGACGGGGGCGGGGCCGCAATGGCGTTCATCGAGGCCTTCGAGGCGAGCGACTTCGCCTCGACCATTATCAGCCTCCTCGTTGCCTTCGCGATGGGGACGCTGATCGGCGCCGAGCGGCAGTATCGTCAGCGGACGGCCGGCCTGCGCACGAACGTGCTGGTGGCGGTCGGCGCCTGCCAGTTCGTCGACATGGCGATGCATCTCGCCGGCCCGGACGGGGCGGTGCGGGTGGTGGCCTATGTGGTCTCCGGCATCGGCTTCCTCGGTGCCGGCGTGATCATGAAGGAAGGCACCAATATTCGCGGCCTGAACACGGCGGCGACGCTCTGGTGTTCGGCGGCGGTCGGCGCCTGCGCGGGGGCCGACCTGCTGGCGCAGGCGGTTCTGCTCACCTTGTTCGTGCTGGCGGGCAACACGATGCTGCGTCCGCTGGTGACGGCCCTTGAGCGCCTTCCGCGCGACGACGAGGCGACCGAGGCGGTCTACGAGATTGGCATCCGCGTGCCGGCGGCGCAGGCCTCCGATGCCCGCGCCCGGCTGATATCCCAGCTGGAGGCCGCGCGGCTGCCGGTGGACGAGGTGGAGATCACCGACCGGCCATCCGGCGAGAGCGAGGTGCGCGCCACGCTGGTCAATACCTCGCTGCGCTCGGCCGAGCTTGACGCCGTGGTGGCGAAGCTGCGGACTTTACCCGGTGTGGCGTCGGGCGACTGGACGCGGAGCAGTTCCGACTAGCGAGGGGGCATTTCAGCTCGCCTGCGGGTTCGGCGGCACCGGAGGATGTGAGGCATCTGTGGAAGCCGGCGGCAGCAGCCGGTCGAGTTCGGCGCGCAGGCGCTCGATCACGTCCGCCGCTTCGGACAGTTCATCCTCGACCTTGTCGCGCGGAAACCGTTCGAGGTCCGCCGCCATGGCCCTCAGCCGCTCGACGATGTTGCCGCTCGACATGTGGTTCTTCCTCCCTTTGCAGCCGCGCATCGGCGCGCGGTCCACGGGGCATAACATACCCGCCTTGGCCCCATATGACGGAACGATGACGCCGGATCGTGCGCCGGCGATCGGGAGTGAGGCCGAGGGCGCGAGCCGTGTCTGCCTGACAAGCCTCGGGGCGATTGCTTGAAGGAAAGCGCTGCCGCCGACGGCGCGCAGGAGATGGGCATCTCGAAAGATATTTTCTTATAAATCAGTGGTTTATGGGGATTTCCGAGTGCGGCATTGACGGCGCTGTGTCGCGGGCGGGAAGCGTGCAGAGGTGTTCCGCAGCCGTGTCGAAGCTGCAACAGTGTCACGCATTCGCAACCATAACCCGAGCCGAACGCCGAGGCGCCGCGAAGCCGCCACAAACCGGCACGAAATCCGACTGATAGACGGAGGATAGTAGTGTCCGGGTGCAGTTACCCGAGTGAACCTCCGCGCCGGGATGCGTGAAGTAGACATGAACGTCAGGACCATCATCGACAAGCGGAACTTGCCGAGCCGTCATGTGACGGAAGGTCCGGCGCGTGCCCCGCATCGCTCCTATCTCTATGCCATGGGCCTGACCCGCGAGCAGATTCATCAGCCGCTGGTAGGGGTCGCTTCCTGCTGGAACGAAGCCGCGCCCTGCAACATCTCGCTGATGCGCCAGGCGCAGGTGGTGAAGAAGGGCGTCGCGGCGGCCAACGGTACGCCGCGCGAGTTCTGCACCATCACCGTCACCGACGGCATCGCCATGGGCCACGAGGGCATGAAGGCCTCGCTGGCGTCGCGGGAGGTCATCGCCGACTCGGTTGAGCTGACCATGCGCGGCCACGCCTATGACGCGCTGATCGGCCTCGCCGGCTGCGACAAGTCTCTTCCCGGCATGATGATGGCGATGCTGCGCCTCAACGTGCCGTCGATCTTCATCTATGGCGGCTCGATCCTGCCCGGCTCCTACCGGGGCCAGCCGGTGACGGTGCAGGATCTGTTCGAGGCGGTCGGCAAGCACTCGGTCGGCGCCATGTCGGACGACGATCTCGACGAGCTGGAGCAGGTGGCCTGCCCGTCGGCCGGCGCCTGCGGCGCCCAGTTCACCGCCAACACGATGGCAACCGTTTCCGAGGCGATCGGCCTCGCGCTGCCCTATTCGGCCGGCGCGCCCGCGCCCTACGAGATCCGCGACAAGTTCTGCATGGCGGCCGGCGAACAGGTGATGGACCTGGTCGCCCGCAACATCCGCCCGCGCGAGATCGTGACCCGCAAGGCGCTGGAGAATGCCGCGACCGTGGTCGCCGCCTCGGGCGGTTCCACCAACGCCGCGCTGCATTTGCCGGCCATGGCGCACGAAGCCGGCATCAAGTTCGACCTGTTCGATGTCGCCGAGATCTTCAAGCGCACGCCCTATATCGCCGACCTCAAGCCGGGCGGCCGCTATGTCGCCAAGGACATGTTCGAGGCCGGCGGCATCCCGCTGCTGATGAAGACGCTGCTGGAACACGGCTTCCTGCACGGCGACTGCCTCACCGTGACCGGTCGTACCATCGCGGAGAATCTCGCCTCGGTGAAGTGGAACCCGCATCAGGACGTGGTGCGCCCGGCGAACGATCCCATCACCGCCACCGGCGGCGTGGTTGGCCTTCAGGGCAACCTCGCTCCGGATGGAGCCATCGTGAAGGTGGCGGGGCTGAAGAATCTGAAGTTCACCGGCCCGGCGCGCTGCTTCGATGGCGAGGAGGCCTGCTTCGAGGCCGTGACCAAGCGTGCCTATGAGGACGGTGAGGTTCTGGTCATCCGCTATGAGGGGCCCAAGGGTGGTCCCGGCATGCGGGAAATGCTGTCCACTACCGCCGCGCTCTATGGACAGGGCAAGGGCGACAAGGTGGCGCTGATCACGGACGGACGCTTCTCGGGCGCCACGCGCGGCTTCTGCATCGGCCATGTCGGGCCGGAGGCGGCCGTCGGCGGCCCGATCGGGCTGATCCGCGACGGCGATATCATCACTATCGACGCAATCGAGGGCACGCTGGACGTGGCGCTCTCGGACGAGGAACTCGCCGCCCGCAAGGCGGAGTGGAAGCCCCGTCCTTCGCCCGTCGGCTCGGGGGCCATCTGGAAGTTCGCGCAGGCCGTGGGGCCCGCCCGTGAGGGCGCGGTCACTCATCCCGGCGGCGCGGCCGAGACAACGTGCTATGCGGATATTTGACCGTTCGGCCCTCAGGCCATTCCTCGTTGTGATCGCCGTCGCGCTGGCGCCGTCGCTGGCCTCGGCTTTTGACGGCACGCCGGGCAGCGACGGCGGGCCGGTGAAGTCCGGCGTGGCCGGCAAGCCGCGCACGGTGGAGGAGATCGTCCGTCTCGGCGCGCAGGCGCTGCGCTCGGGCGAGACCGAGAAGGGCATCGACTCGCTGCGCTACGCGGCCGATCAGGGCCATGCGGGCGCGCAGTGGAAGCTCGGCCGTATGTATGCGGAAGGCGAGGGCGTCGAGCGCAACGACATCAAGGCGTTCGAATATTTCAGCCAGATCGCCAACATGCACGCCGACGACAACCCGGCGGCGCCGGAAGCCCGCTTCGCGGCGGACGCCTTCGTCGCGCTCGGCGCCTACTATCTGGTCGGCATCCCCAACAGCAAGGTGCGCCGCGACACGACCCGCGCGCGGGACATGTTCGCCTACGCCGCCTCCTATTTCGGTGACCCGGCCGCGCAGTACCATCTCGCGCGCCTCTATATCGACGGCGACGGCGTTGACCGCGATCCGCGCTTCGCGGCCCGCTGGCTCGGGCTTGCCGCCCATAAGGGCCAGTACCAGGCGCAGGCCGCGCTCGGCGGGCTGCTGTTCAAGGGCGATGACGGGATCCCGCGCCAGGCGGCGCGCGGCCTGATGTGGCTGACCCTGGCGCGCGACGCGGCCGCCGGCCCGGACGACAAATGGGTGGTGGAACTCTACGAGGACGCCTTCGCCAATGCCTCGTCCGACGAGCGCGCCATGGCGCTGGTCTACCTCGAACAATACATGAAGGCCGACCGCTGAGCGGTTTAGGCCTCGCCGCGGGGCTCAGGCCTTGAGCGCCAGCTCCGCCCAGACGGGCACGTGATCGGACGGCTTTTCCCAGCCGCGCACGTCCTTGTCGATACCGACCGCCCTTAGCCGGTCGGTAGCCTGCGGCGACAGCAGCAGGTGGTCGATGCGGATGCCGTTGTTCCGCTGCCAGGCCCCGGCCTGATAGTCCCAGAAGCTGTAGAGCCCCGCCGCGTCGGTTGTCGTCCGCAGCGCATCCACCATGCCGAGATTGAGAATCTCGCGGAAGGCTGCGCGGGTCTGTGGCAGGAACAGCGCGTCGTTTACCCACGCCTCGGGATGAGCTGCATCCTCGGGGGCGGGAATAACGTTGTAGTCGCCGCAGACGACAAATGGCTCCTCATAGCTGAGGCGGCTTGCGATGTGCGCCTTCAGCCGCTTCATCCAGCCCAGCTTGTACGGATATTTCTCGGTGTCGACGGGGTTGCCGTTCGGCAGGTAGATGCCGCACACGCGCAGCACGCCCTCGCTCGTCGACACCACGACCTCGATGAAGCGCGACTGCACGTCGCCATCGTCGCCCGGCAGGCCGGAGGTCACCTCGTCGAAGGGCAGGCGCGAGAGCACCGCGACGCCGTTGAAACCCTTCTGCCCGTGCACCGCGACGTTGTAGCCGAGGGCTTCGAAGGCCTCGCGGGGGAACGCCTCGTCGACGCACTTGATCTCCTGCAGGCAGACGACGTCTGGCTTCGTCTCCTGCAACCAGGCGACGGCGTGTTCCTGCCGCTGCTTGATCGAGTTGACGTTCCAGGTGGCGATGCGCATCGGGACCTCGTGCGGGGCGGTGAATCGGGCCGCCAGTCTACAGCACCGGCAGCAGCCGGCGCACGATGAGCGCGGAGGAGAGGGCAACCTCGTCCACGAACTGGCGGAAATCGAAATGGGACTGGCTGCCGGCGAGATCCGAGAGCGCGCGCACCACCAGCCACGGCACCCCGAAGGCAACGCAGACCTGTGCCATCGCCGCGCCCTCCATCTCCACCGCCGCGCCGCCGAGTTCGCGGAACAGGCGCTCGCGCAGTGTCTCGGAGTTCACGAACTGGTCGCCGGTGAGGATGCGTCCGTAATGCAGGCGTGGCGGCTTTTTGCCGCCGCCGGCTGACAGCGGGGCAAGGCTGAGTTCTTCCAGAGCGGCCCGCACACGGGCGATCAGGTCCCCATCGGCGGCATGGCCGAGTTCGTCGTGAGGGTTGAAGAAGGGCTGGTGGCCCGCCTGATAGACGACGAAGCCATCCTCGGCGGTATAGCCGGCGTCATGCTGCACGACGTGATCGGCGATCACCACGTCGCCGATGGCGAGTTCCGGGTCGAGACCGCCGGCGATGCCGGAAAACAGCAGGACGCGGCAGTCGAAACGCTCGATCAGCAGCGTGGCGGCGACCGCAGCGTTCACTTTGCCCATGCCGGCCCGCGCCAGCACCACCGCATGACCGTCGAGCCGGCCGGCATGAAAGACCATGCCGGCGCGCTCGGTAACCTCGGCGCCGGTCAGATTGTCGGCGAGGAAGGCGAATTCCTGCGGAATGGCGCAGAGAACGGCGACCGGGCCCATCACAGGGCGAAGCTGGTGCCGCAGCCGCACGAGGCCGTGGCGTGGGGATTCTCGATGCGGAACGAGGCGCCGATCAGATCGTCGACGAAATCGATGTTCGAGCCGGACATGAATTCCAGCGAGACCGGATCGATCACCACCGTCGCCTTGCCTTCGGCGATGACGATGTCGTCCGCCTCGCGCTCGCGGGTGATGTCGAACTTGTACTGGAAGCCGGAGCAGCCGCCGCCTTCCACGCTGACGCGCAGCATGCTTTGAGGCGGCTCGGCACTGAGAATCTCCGCGATACGCCGCGCGGCGCTGGCGGTAACGCCGACCGAAACGGCGGCGGCTTCGGGAGAAGCGTTGTCTGTCGAAGGGCTTGCGCTCATGTCGCGTACTTCGGGTTGAATATGACCTGTCCGAATAGTTAAGTGCTGCCGCCCCCGAGTCAAAGGGGCTTCACGAGGGTTTGGCAGGGAGATCGCGCATGGCGGTGGCCGGGGCGGAGCCGCGCGCGCCATGGGCGTCGAGAGCGGAGGATAGTCGTGGCCGGCTTTATCCGGAGCCGGGCGCCGATGCGCGCAGTGCTTTTCGGCGCGATGCCGATCGCATCATCCATTCCAGCGCCTTCCGCCGTCTCGCCTACAAGACGCAGGTCTTCTCCTATCACGAGGGAGACCATTACCGCACGCGCCTGACCCATACGCTGGAGGTGGTGCAGGTCGCCCGCTCCATCGCCCGTGCGCTGGGCCTCGACGAGGATCTGAGCGAGGCGCTGGCGCTGGCGCATGATCTCGGCCATCCGCCCTTCGCCCATGCCGGCGAGCGCGTTCTTGATGCCTGCATGCGTACCTATGGCGGCTTCGATCACAATGCCCAGTCGCTGCGCGTCGTGACCCGACTGGAAAACCGCTATCCCGATTTCGACGGGCTGAACCTCTCCTGGGAGGTTCACGAGGGCATCGTGAAGCACAACGGCCCGCAGCAGGCGCCGTTGCCGCACGCCATCGAGGTGCATGCCGAGCGGCAGGACCTGTGGCTGTGGAGCTGGCCATCGGCCGAGGCGCAGGTCGCCGCCATCGCCGACGACATCGCCTATGACGTGCACGATCTCGACGACGGGCTGCGTGCCGACCTGTTCGGGATCGATGAGCTGAAGGACCTGCCGCTGGTCGGCGCCATCATCGCCGGCATCGAGGAGCGCTGGCCGGGCCTCGACCGCTCGCGTTTCATCCATGAGCTCGGGCGCCGCATGATCACGGCGCTCATCGCCGACGTGGTGGGCGAGGCGCACCGGCGCATTTCTGCGGCCGGTCCTTCGAGTGCGGATGATATTCGCCGACTCGGCCGGCCGATGGTCGGCTTCTCGGCCGGGACGGCCGAGGCGGAGAGGGCCATCAAGTCCTTCCTGTTTCCCCGGATGTATCGTCATCCGCGTGTGGTGCGGACCATGGAAGCGGCCGGCGATGTCGTGCGTGAGCTGTTCGAGCGCTACATGGCGGACACCGACGCGCTGCCGCCGGAATGGCGTGCCAGCGTCGAAGGCCGGACGGAGGCGGCGCGGGCGCGTCGTATCGCCGATTTTCTGGCCGGGCAGACCGACCGCTATGCGCTCGCCGAGCATGCCCGTCTCTTTGACAGGGCAGCGGAACTGCGGTAGCGCCAGCCACCCCTTGTCGGGCCTGCCGTGCCGGGAGTTTTCCAAAATGAACCTGTTCGCGATCTTCGCCGATCACGTCCGCGATGCCGTCGGCCAGCTTATCGCCGAGGGCGCCGTGCCCGCCGGCATCGATACGGCGCGCGTGGTGGTCGAGCCGCCGCGCGATCCCAGCCATGGCGACCTCGCCACCAACGCGGCGATGGTGCTGGCCAAGGATGCGGGCCTGAAGCCGCGCGATCTCGCCGAGAAGCTCGTTGCCCGGCTGGTGACCCTGCCCGGCGTGGCGAAGGTGGATGTCGCCGGCCCCGGCTTCATCAACATCGCGCTCGATGCGTCCTATTGGCCGCGCGTGGTCGCCGCCGTGCTCGAGGCGGGGAGCGGCTATGGCCGCACGGATGCCGGCGCCGGACAAGCGATCAATGTGGAATATGTCTCCGCGAACCCGACCGGACCCATGCATGTCGGCCATTGCCGGGGCGCCGTATTCGGTGATGCGCTGGCGAACCTTCTGGCTTTCGCCGGCTGGAAGGTGACGCGCGAGTACTACATCAACGACGCCGGTGCGCAGGTCGACGTGCTCGCCCGTTCGGCCTTCCTGCGCTACCGCGAGGCGCTGGGGGAGGCGATCTCGATTCCCGAGGGGCTCTATCCCGGCGACTATCTCGTTCCGGTCGGCAAGGCGCTGGTGACGAAGTACGGCCGCACCCTGCTCGACAAGCCCGAGAACGAATGGCTGCCGCTGGTGCGCGACGTTTCGATCGACGCAATGATGGCGATGATCCGCGGCGACCTTGCCGCGCTCAACATCCATCACGAGGTTTTCTTCTCCGAGCGCACGCTGCACGCCCGGCCGAACGGCGCGCCGAGCATCATCGACCGCATGATGGAGAGCCTGCGCGCCCGCGATCTCGTTTATGAAGGCCGCCTGCCGCCGCCGAAGGGCCAGCCCGTCGAGGACTGGGAGGACCGCGAGCAGACGCTGTTCCGCGCTATGCAGTTCGGCGACGACGTCGACCGTCCGCTGATGAAGTCGGATGGCGCCTACACCTATTTCGCGGCCGATATCGCCTATCACAAGGACAAGTTCGATCGCGGTTTCAAGCGCATGATCGACGTCTGGGGCGCCGATCATGGCGGCTACGTCAAGCGCATGCAGGCGGCGGTGAAGGCGGCCACGAACGGCGAGGGCAGCCTCGACGTCGAGCTGTGCCAGCTCGTGCGGCTGTTGCGGAACGGCGAGCCGGTGAAGATGTCGAAGCGGGCGGGGGACTTCGTGACCCTGCGCGACGTGGTCGACGAGGTGGGCCGCGACGCGGTGCGCTTCATGATGATCAACCGCAAGAACGATGCGGTGCTCGACTTCGATCTCGCCAAGGTGATCGAGCAGACGCGCGACAACCCGGTCTTCTACGTCCAGTACGCCCATGCCCGGGCGAGCTCGATCCTGCGCAACGCGAAGGAGGCTTTCGCGGACCTGCCGGACGCGGCATCCGCCTTCGCCGGCGAGGACCTGACGCTGCTGAGCGACGAGGGGGAGATCACCCTCATCAAGCAGATCGCCAGCTATCCGCGGATCATCGAGCAGGCGGCGGTCGCCCGCGAGCCGCACCGGCTGGCCTTCTACCTCTATGAGCTCGCCAGCGCCCTGCATGCACAGTGGAATCGCGGGAAAGACCTGCCACATTTACGCTTCATTATCGAAGATGATCGAAAGTCAACCTACGCGCGGCTGGCGCTTGTGCACGCAGTCGCGCTGATCATCGCTTCGGGACTTTCCGTTCTTGGGGTCGATGCTCCCAAAGAAATGCGGTGAGCGCGTCGCGCGACGGATCGTTCGACCTGCCGCCGCCGCAAGGCCGCCCTCCGGGCGGTTATCGATAACGCGCTGCGAACAGGTTCTGTGAAATGGGCAACGACACCATGCGCAATCGGCAGGAAGTTCCGGCCGAGGATCCGCTCGCCGAACTTGCCCGTATGATGGGGCAGGAAGACGAGTTTGCCGATCTGCTGCGCCAGTCTCAGGCGGCGCGCCGTCCGGCGACTCCTGCGTCCCGTGCGCCGCAGCCGGCTGCGCCTCCGCCGCGCCCCGTTGCTCCGCGCGCGCCTGCTGAAGCCGGACGTCCGGCGCCGGGCTCGTTCGCCGCGCTTGCCGCCGAAGTCTATAGCGAGGGCACCCATCGCCCGGCATCCCCGCCGCCGCGTCCGCCCGAGCGCCCCGTCGCGGAGCGTCCCGCCGAGCCGCGTGCGCCGCTGGCTCGTGCCCCGGAACCGCGTCCCGCCGAGCCTCGTGCGCCCTATGTGCCGCCGCGTCCGCAGCCGACCGAGCCGCGCCGTCCCGCGCCTTCGGCATCGTTCGACAGCGAGCAGTTCTCCGACAACATCGCCGACGCGGTCTCGCGCGCTCTGGGCCAGCCTTTCGATCCGGCGGCGCCGTCGCCGCGTTCGCAGGCTCGCGCCGAAACCCCGCGTCCCGATGCCCCGCGCGCTGAAGCGCCTCGTGCCGAGACACCCCGGGTCGAGGATGCGCCCCGTGCGGCTGCCGCGCGGGGCGAAGCTGAAGAGGGCGCTCCGCCCGAGGCGCGTCTTCCGTCCTGGATGGCCCGTTCCGCCGCTGCCGCGCGTGCGGCCGAGGCGCCGGCCTCCGCCCCCTCGGCCACTGCCCGAGGGCAGGCGCCGCGCCCCGGTCAGGCCTTCGAGCCGGACGAGGACGCCTATGATTATGGACGCTCCGCCGCTGATTACGATGACGGCGACGCGGGCGAGCCGGATTCCTACGAGGTTTACGAGGTCGACGAAGACCTGCCGCGGCGCGGGCGTCGCCGGCTGCTTCTGGTCGGTGTGGCCGTCATTGCCCTCGTCGCCGCCGGCGCCGGTGCCATCATGTTCCTGTCCGGGCCGAAGGGCACGCAGGTGGCGAGCGGTGAGCCGCCGGTGATCCGGGCCGACCAGGGGCCGAACAAGGTCGTGCCGAGCCAGCCGGTTCAGGAGCCGACGAGCGACGGTCAGAAGCTCATCTATGATCGCGTGGGCGGCAGCCCGACGACGGGCAATGAGCAGGTGGTCTCCAGCGAGGAGCAGCCGGTCGACGTTTCGCAGGCTGCCCAGCCGCAGCCGCGCGTGATCCAGACGGCGCCGCCCGCCGCCACGCCGGCCAACGCCGCCGAGCCGAAGCGTGTGCGTACGCTCACCGTCCGGGCGGATGGCACCATCGTAGAGGACGGCACCGATTCCGCCCCGACTCCCGTCGCCGCCGCTCCGGTCCAGTCTTCCGCGCAGCCGACGGTTTCGGCGCCGATCCCGCTGAACTCGGGCACGGGTGAGCCGGTGTCCACCGATCCGACGCCGCTCGCCTCCACGCCGTCCATCGTCGATAACGTTTCGGCCAATTCGCAGCCGGCGCGTGTGGCGACGGCGCCGACCCCTGCTCCAGCGGCGACGTCTACGCCGGCTCCGGCGGGCAACTATGTCGTTCAGATCGCGTCGGTCCGTTCGGAGGCGGAGGCCCAGTCGACCTGGCGCTCGATGCAGTCGAAGTATCCCGGCATTCTCGGCAATCAGCCCTTTGCCGTCCGCCGCGCCGATCTCGGCGACCGTGGCGTCTATTATCGCGCCCAGGTAGGTTCGTTCAGCTCTCGCGACGGTGCGGTGGCTCTCTGCGAGGCGCTGCGTGCGCAGGGCGGCGACTGCATGGTTCAGCGTAACTGATCCGGCGGCGTTTCCCGACATGAGCCAGTCCACGGCGCCGCGCGCCTTCATTACCGGGTGCGCCGGCACCTTCTTCACGCCCGACGAGGTCGACTTCCTGCGGGAAGCCGCCCCTTGGGGGCTGATCCTGTTCCGCCGCAATGTCGAGGCGCCGGCGCAGGTAGCCGCGCTGGTCAATGCCTTCCGCGCCATCGTCGGGCGCGAGGATGCGCCGGTGCTGATCGATCAGGAAGGCGGGCGGGTGCAGCGCCTCGGGCCGCCGCACTGGCCGGTCTACCCGCCGGCGGAAGTGTTCGCCCGCCGCGCCGAGGCTGGCGATCCGCAGGCTGCGGCGACCGCGGCGCGGCTCGGCGCGCGGCTGATGGCGACCGACCTCGCGGCCGTCGGCATCAATGTGGATTGCGTTCCCTGTGCCGATCTCCGCCTGCCGGAGGGCCATGGCATCATCGGCGACCGGGCCTATGGTTCGACGCCCGTGCAGGTCGCGGCGCTCGCCCGTGCGGCGGCGGAAGGGCTGATGAGCGGTGGTGTCCTGCCGGTTCTCAAGCACATTCCCGGCCATGGCCGTGCGCGTGCCGACAGCCATGAGAGCCTGCCGGTCGTCGAGACGTCGCGGGCGGAACTGGAGGCCACGGACTTCGAGCCGTTCCGCCTGCTGGCGGACCTGCCGCTCGGCATGACGGCGCATGTCGTCTACACGGCGATAGACCCGGACCGTCCGGCGACGACGTCGAAGCGCGTGATCGACGAGATCATCCGCGGCCATATCGGTTTCGATGGCGCGCTGATGAGCGACGATCTCTCCATGGGCGCCCTTGCCGGCTCGCTGGCCAGCCGGGCCGAGGCCTCCTTCGCCGCCGGCTGCGACCTCGCGCTTCACTGCAACGGCCGCATCGACGAGATGCGCGAAGTGGCGTCGCGCTCGCCGGTACTGGAGGGGGAGGCGGCACGACGCTGCGCTGCGGCCCTCGCGCGGATCGCGCCGGTCGAGGAAATGGTGCTGAGCGAGGCACGCGCGCGTTTTTCGGATATGATCGCGGCGTCCTGAACGCCAGCCGCGGTCTGCCATGGTTCAAAGCCAGTTCTCGTTCGAAGCGGATGCCGTGCGCCAGGCGGGCGATCCCGCGCTGGTGGTCGACGTCGACGGCTTCGAAGGACCGCTGGACCTGCTGCTGGCGCTGGCGCGCACGCAGAAGGTGGACCTCTCGCGGATCTCCATCCTCGAACTTGCCGAGCAGTATCTGCACTTCGTCGACGAGGCGCGGCGCATAAGGCTGGAACTCGCCGCCGACTACCTGGTCATGGCGGCCTGGCTCGCCTATCTGAAATCGCGCCTGCTGTTGCCGGACCCTCCGAAGGAGGAGGGGCCGAGCGCTTCCGAACTCGCGGCTGATCTCGCCGAGCGGCTGCGCCGGCTGGAGCGCATCCGCGCCGCCGCCGCCCATCTCGCCACCCGCGACCGTATCGGCCACGAGGTCTTCCCGCGTGGCGCCCCGGAGCCGCTGGTGCCTTCCGGCCCGGTGGTCTACGAGGCGACGCTTTATGACCTGCTCGCCGCCTACGGTGCCCAGCGCCAGAAGATGGCGCTTTCCCATGTGCGCTTCGCCCCGCGCA
This sequence comes from Ancylobacter moscoviensis, assembly GCF_007559435.1. Taxonomy (GTDB): domain Bacteria; phylum Pseudomonadota; class Alphaproteobacteria; order Rhizobiales; family Xanthobacteraceae; genus Ancylobacter; species Ancylobacter moscoviensis. The sequence continues at coordinate 125,899 of NZ_VMBP01000004.1, forward strand.
ACGTCATCTCGCTGGCCGATGCGCGCGAGCGGCTGGAGCGGCTGATCGGCCGGCTGGCGCTGCACGGCGAGTGGGCGCGGCTCGACGGTTTTCTGCTGAACTGGATCGCCGATCCCAAGATGCGGGCGACGGCGCTCGCCTCGGGTTTCTCGGCGACGCTGGAGATGGTGCGCGAGGGCCTGATCGAGGTGCAGCAGGACGACGCCTTCGCGCCGATCTGGATCCGCAGCCGGGGTGATGCCGGGCCGGAGGAGGGCGCATGAGCGCGGAGGCCGCCCGTTCCGTTCGCCCGGCAGATGAAGATGTTGCGCAGGAGACCGCGTCTGCGGCGTCGCGCCCTGGGCGGGATCCGGCGCTGCGCCTGCTGGAAGCCATGCTGTTCGCCGCCGGCGAGCCGCTCGACGAGGCGACCATCGCCGCGCGGCTGCCGGAAGGTGCGGATGTGCGCGGGCTGCTCGCCGATCTCTCCGCCGACTATGCCGACCGGGGGGTCAATCTCGTTCGCGTGGCCGGGAAGTGGATGCTGCGCACCGCGCCCGATCTCGGCTTCCTGCTGGCGCGCGACAAACCGGAGCCGCGCCGCCTGTCGCGCGCGGCGCTCGAGACGCTGGCGATCATCGCCTATCACCAGCCGGTGACGCGCGCGGAGATCGAGGAAATCCGTGGTGTCTCGACCAACAAGGGCACGCTCGACGTGCTCCTCGCGTCCGGCTGGATCCGGTTGCGCGGCCGCCGCCGCAGCCCCGGACGGCCGGTGACCTACGGGACGACGGAGACCTTTCTCGTTCACTACGGGCTGGACACCATCGGCGACTTGCCGGGCCTCGATGAACTGCGTGGCACCGGCCTGATTGACGCGCGGGTCTCCGCGGGCCTAACGGTGCCCTTGCCGAGCGACGATCCGGCGCTGAAGGACGATGAGGATCCGTTGGAGCCGGAATTCGACCTGTCCTTCGCGCCCGAGTCGGACGAGGGCGAAGAGTACGGGGGCGAGGACGAGGAGGGCTGACGCCTTCCAATCCTCGCCAGCGACAGGAGAACCCGCATGTATCACGCGCTGGCCCGCACCCCGGTCTCCCTCGCCAGCCGCCTGACGCTCGAAGACGTGCGTCATGGCTATGACGAGGTGGAGGCCGTGCGCGGTGTCTCCCTCACCATCGAGCCGGGTGAGATCATCTGCCTGCTCGGTCAGTCCGGTTGCGGAAAGACCACGCTGCTGCGGCTGATCGCCGGTATTGAGCGCCCGTCGAGCGGGCGTATCCTGCTCGACAAGCAGGTGGTGGCCGGACCGGGCGTCTTCGTGCCGCCGGAGAAGCGCAATATCGGCCTCGTCTTCCAAGATTATGCGCTGTTTCCCCATCTCACCAACGTGCAGAACGTCGCCTTCGGCCTGCGGGCGCTGAAGCCGGCGGAGGCGCATGACGAGGCGGTCCGGGCGCTTCAGAGAGTGCGGCTGGAGGAGCACGCAGGCGACTATCCACATGCCCTTTCCGGCGGCGAGCAGCAGCGCGTCGCCCTGGCCCGCGCGCTCGTGCCACGCCCCGGCATTCTCCTTATGGACGAGCCGTTCTCCGGGCTCGACAGTCGGCTCCGGAGCAGTGTGCGCACCGAAACGCTCAAGGTGCTGCGCGACGCCCGCGCGACCTGCATCATCGTCACGCACGACCCCGAGGAAGCCATGCGACTGGGCGACCGTATCGCGCTGATGCGCAAGGGCGTGCTGGTTCAGGTGGGCACGCCGGATGAGCTCTACCTCCACCCGGTGGACCTCGACGTCGCCCGTTTCTTCTGTGAAACCAACGAGGTGGAGGGAGACGTCACCGGTGGCCAAGTCGTGACCCCGCTCGGGTCTTTCGCCGCACCCGGCCTCGCCGAGGGTACGCCGGCGGTTGCCGCCATCCGGCCGCAGGGGATCGAGCTCATGGCCCCCGGCTCGGGCGTGCCGGGTCGAATCGTCAATCACCGTTTTCTCGGTGAACTCGACCTCTACGAGGTGGCCGTGGCGGGGCTCGATCGTCCTTTGGTCGCAAGACGTCGCACCAAGGCGGGCCTATTGCGTGGGCATGACGTCGGAGTGAACATCGAGCCGGCGGAGGTCCTTGTCTTCGCCACGGGCCGGCCCTAGTGTCCGGGTTCAATTGCGATGCGCGGCCGCGAGGGGCCGGCGGCGTTTCGGACAGGGAGTTGGTGTTATGGGTTCGTTGAGCATCTGGCATTGGATCATCGTGCTGGTGGTGGTGCTCCTCCTCTTCGGTCGCGGCAAGCTGTCCGAGCTGATGGGCGATGCCGCCAAGGGCATCAAGGCCTTCAAGAAGGGCATGGCCGACGACGAAGAGACGCCGGCGAAGCCGGCGGAGCCGGTGCGTTCGATCGAGCATCCGTCCAAGGTGGAAGCCGAGCAGACCAAGGTCAGCTGATTTCGGCCTGTCGGCCTCACGGATCGGGGAGGGCCGCGGATCGCGGCCCCGGCTTAACGCATGTTTGATATCGGCTGGTCCGAGCTTCTGGTGATCGGCGTCGTCGCCCTCGTGGTGATCGGGCCGAAGGAATTGCCGCGCGTCCTGCGCACGGTCGGGCAGGGCGTCGCCAAGCTGCGGCGCATGGCGGGCGAGTTCCAGGGCCAGTTCAACGAGGCGCTGCGCGAGGCGGAGCTGTCCGACCTCAAGGATAATGTCAGCGCGCTCAAGAACGATCTTTCCGGCCTCGCCACGGATGCGCGAAATTCCATCTCGAACGCGATTCCGACCAACCCCCTGCAGGATATCGAGACGGAGCTGAAGGCGCCGACCGGCAGCGTGGAACGCGCCGATCTGCCAGCGGCAGGCACCGCGTCGGCATCGGATGCCGTGGCGGACCAGCTTCCGCCCCCGGGCGATCTGGAGCCGCACCCCTTCGAGACCATCGAAGAGGAGGTGCGCACCGCTGCCGCTCAGCTGGAGCCGGCGAAGACCGAGCCGGTCAAGGCGGAAGCCGCCAAGAGCGAGCCCGCCGGGACCGAGGGCAAGACCGCGACCGCAAAGACGGAGCCGGCCGTCGCGCAGGCCGCGGCGGACGCTAAGCCGAAGCGTAGTCGGGTCGCCGCCAAGCCGGCGGCGAAAGTTGCGGCATCGGCCGAAGCGACGCCGAAGAAACCTGCCGTCCGGCGCGCGCCGCGCAAGAACGCTACCGTCGAGCCCGAAGTGTCGGCTGCCGTCGCTGATCTCGACGCGCCGGCACCCGCGCGCAAGCCGGCCTCGAAGCCCGAACCGAAGACGACCGGCAAGGTGGCGGCGAAGCCGCGCGCCAAGGCGAAGCCGGATACCGGCAATGAAGGGCCGGCCGCATGAGCCAGGATGACATCGACGCCTCCAAGGCTCCGCTGATCGAACACCTGATCGAGCTGCGCGCGCGGCTGATCAAGTCGCTGATCGCCTTCTTCATCGCCTTCATTGCCTGCTTCATGCTGGGCAAGTTCATCTACAACATCCTGCTCTGGCCCTATGAGTTTGCGGCCGGCGGGACGGAGCACGTGAAGCTCATTTACACGGCGCCGCAGGAATTCCTGTTCACGCAGATCAAGCTCGGCATGTTCGGGGCGGCGTTCATCTCCTTCCCCATCGTGGCGACGCAGATCTACATGTTCGTGGCGCCGGGCCTCTACAGCCACGAGCGTAACGCCTTCCGGCCCTATCTCATCGCGACGCCGGTGTGCTTCCTCATCGGGGCGGGCTTCGTCTATTTCGTCGCCATGCCGCTGGCGATGACCTACTTCCTCTCCATGCAGCAGATGGCGGGGCCGGGCTCGGCGGAAATCTCGATGCTGCCGCAGGTCAGCGAATATCTGTCGCTGATCATGACGCTGATCTTCGCCTTCGGCATCTGCTTCCAGTTGCCCGTCGTCCTGACCCTTCTGGCGCGGATCGGCATCGTCACCTCCGACCAGCTCAAGAAGTTCCGCCGCTACGCCATCGTCGGCGTGTTCGTCCTGGCGGCGGTGCTGACGCCGCCGGATGTGGTAAGCCAGTTCGCTCTGGCCATCCCGACCTTGCTTCTCTACGAGGTCTCGGTCTACCTCGTGCGCGTCATCGAGAAGAAGCGCTCGGCGGCAGAGGCGACGGAGAGTTCCGCCGCCTGAGGCGGATGGTTCTGAAGGACGGACTTCCATGCACGACATCAAGTGGATCCGCGAGGAGCCGCGCGGTCTTGTCGACGCGCTGGTGCGGCGCGGCACGATCGAGGCCGAGGCGCAGGCGCTGGTCGATGGCCTGATCGCGCTCGACGAGCGCCGCCGGAGCGGCATCGGCAAGCTGGAAGAGCTACAGGCCCGTCGCAACGCCGCCTCCAAGGAGATCGGCGCCGCCAAGAAGGACGGCCAGAACGACCGCGCCGAGGCGCTGATGGCCGAGGTTGCCGCGCTCAAGACCGACATTCCCGCGCTGGAAGAGGACGTGAAGGCGGCCGAGGCCGAGCTGTTCGAAAAGCTCGCCGCCATCCCGAACGCGCCGCTGGCCGAGGTTCCTTTCGGCAAGGACGAGCACGACAATGTCGAGTTCACGCGCTTCGGCGAGAAGCGCGCCTATGCCTTCACGCCGAAGCAGCATTTCGAGATCGGCGAGGCGCTCGGCCAGATGGATTTCGAAGCCGCGGCAAAGCTCTCCGGCGCCCGCTTCGTCGTCCTGAAGAACAGGCTGGCGCGGCTGGAGCGGGCCATCGGCCAGTTCTTCATCGACACGCACACGACCGAGCATGGCTACATGGAAGTGGCGCCGCCCGTGCTCGTGCGGGACGAGGCGATGTTCGGCACGGCTCAGCTTCCGAAGTTCCGGGAGGATCAGTTCGCTGCTGGGTACAAGTTATCAAACAAGGAATTGTATCGCGAGAATGACATTCAGGCCCGAAAGCTTGCTGCGCAGGAGCTAAAGAAGCTTGAGAGCGAAGTTACGCTTTTCGACTTGGTTGACGGAGATTTTTACGAAAAGGCTGTTGCTCTTATTCCCGAGCGAGCCAGCTTTTGGCTCATTCCTACGGCCGAGGTGCCGCTGACCAACCTCGTGGCCCAGTCTATCCTCTCCGAGGAAGAGCTGCCGCTGCGCTTCACCGCGCTCACACCCTGCTTCCGCGCCGAGGCGGGATCGGCGGGGCGCGATACGCGCGGGATGATCCGTCAGCACCAGTTCAACAAGGTGGAGATGGTCTCCATCACCACGCCCGAGAAGTCGCTGGAAGAGCAGGAGCGCATGCTCGCCTGCGCGCAGGCGGTGCTGAAGAAGCTCGACCTGCACCACCGGGTGGTGACGCTGTGCACCGGCGACATGGGCTTCGCCTCGGCCCGTACCTTCGACATCGAGGTGTGGCTGCCGGGGCAGGACGCCTATCGCGAGATTTCGTCGGTCTCGACCTGCTCCGATTTCCAGGCGCGCCGCATGAACGCGCGCTACCGTCCGAAGGACGCGAAGTCCCCGCGCTTCGTCCACACGCTCAACGGTTCGGGCGTGGCGGTGGGGCGCGCCATGGTGGCGATCCTCGAGAACTACCAGAACGAGGACGGCTCGGTGACGGTGCCGGACGTGCTGGTGCCCTATATGGGCGGGCTGACGAAGATCGAGCGGTAGAGCGAGAAGGGGACGGAACGGGCGATGCGCATCCTGGTCACGAACGACGACGGCATCCATGCTCCGGGGCTCGACGCCTGCGCGCGGATCGCGCGCGCGCTGTCGGACGATGTGTGGGTGGTGGCGCCCGAGTTCGATCAGTCGGGCGTGTCGCACTCTCTCTCGCTCTCCGATCCGCTGCGCCTGCGTCAGGTGGAGGAGCGGCGCTTCGCCGTGAAGGGGACACCGACTGACTGCGTGATCATGGCCGTCCGGCACATATTGAAGGACGCCAAGCCCGACCTCGTGCTCTCGGGCATCAATCGCGGCCAGAACGTCGCCGAGGATGTGGGCTATTCCGGCACCGTCGCCGGCGCCATGGAAGGCACGGTGCTCGGCATTCCTTCCATCGCGCTGTCGCAGGCCTATGGCCTCGAGACGCGGAAGGCGCCGCCCTATCACGTGGCGGAGCACTGGGGTCCGAAGGTCGTGCGCACGCTGCTGGACGAAGGGATTCCGGAGGGCATCCTCGTCAACGTGAACTTCCCCAACCGTCCCGTCGACGAGGTGAAGGGTATCGCGGTCACGGCGCAGGGGCGGCGCAATCAGGACCTGCTGCGCATCGACGAGCGGGCGGACGGACGCGGCAATCCCTATTTCTGGATCGCCTTCGAGAAACGCATCTTCGATACCGTGAACGGCTCGGACCTCCACGCGCTCGATCAAGGCTGCATCTCGGTCACGCCGCTGCGGCTCGACATGACCGACGAGCCGATGATGACGCGGCTCGCGCAGCTATTCTCCCGCTGATACCTCTGCGGTAAAAGCGACGGGGAGGAAGACGGCCCTTGACCGGACCCGACAAGGACGAAGCTGTCGAGCGCGCCGAGCTGCTGCTGGCGTTGCGCAAGCGCGGCATACGCGACCGGCCGGTCATGCGCGCCTTCGAGCAGGTGCCCCGCGAGCGTTTCGTCGAGCCGGTCTTCCGCAACCTCGCCTGGAACGACCAGGCGCTGCCGGTCGATTGCGGCCAGACCATCAGCCAGCCCACCGTGCTCGCGCTGATGACGACGGCGCTGGAACTCGAAGGCACGCATACCGTGCTCGAGATCGGGACCGGGACCGGGTACTACGCGGCCATTCTCGGACACATCGCCGGCCATGTGGTCACGCTGGAGCGCTTCCGGACGCTGGCCGAGGCGGCGGCGCGGCGGATCGGATCGCTGGGCCTCGCCAATGTCGAGGTGTTCCTTGCCGATGGCAGGCTCGGCTATCGCGCCCGCGCGCCCTTCGACCGCATTGTGCTGGGCGCGGCTGTGGAAGAAGTGCCGTCCGCCCTGTTCGATCAGCTCGCTCCCAACGGCATCCTCGTCGCGCCCGTCGGCCCGCCGGAGGGGACGCAGGCGCTCATGCGCTACCGTCGCGGGCCGGAGGGGCTGGAGCAGCGCGAGCTCGGGTTGGTGCGCTTCGTCCCGATGCTGAGCGGCGTCGCGGCCGTGCTCTGAAGTCGCCGCGAATCCGTCATTTTTCCTGCTTTGATGCGTCGGACTTAAGCCGACGTTTACCTGTACGCCGCATTAATCATCCTCAAGTCTAGCGTTCGGGTGTGGTGCGATGCGTAATCTTTTGTCGGCGTCCGGTTCCGGTCCACTGGTGCGGCTTTCCATCGTTGCCCTCGTTGCGAGCGGGGCAGCCGCCTGTAGCTCCGACGTGAGCCGCTTCAACGACCCCAATGCCAATCCCTTTTCAGGTTCACCGGCCTATACGGGGTCAGTGGCGTCCGCTCCCACGGGGACGGTGCAGCGGGCGCCGATTTCCAGCCAGCCTGTCGCCGCTGCGTACCCCTCGACCTACGGTTCTTCGGCGCCCTACGGTACGCCGGCCGTCGCCACTGCGCCCTACGGCGCGCCGCGTGTGGCCAGCGCTGCGCCGACCTACGCGCCGCCTTCCGCTTCGTCGAATTATGGCGGCACGCAGCCGCTCTATGGTTCCCAGCCGCAGGCTCTTGCCGCGCCGAAGCCCGCTCCGCAGGTTGCGGCTGCCGCGACGGGCGGTGGCTCGCATGTCGTCACCTCCGGCCAGACTCTGAGCTCGATCGCCCGCAATTACGGCCTCTCGCGCAGCGCTCTCGCCGCTGCCAATGGTCTCGATCCCAACGCGCAGGTGCAGATCGGCCGGAAGCTGACCATTCCGGGTGCCGGTTCCACGATGGTCGCCGCTGCCCCGAAGCCGACGACGCCGGCGGCCGCTCCCGCGTTGACTCCCGTGGCCGCCAAGCCGGCCGCCACAACCCCCGTTGTCGCGGCTGCGCCGGCGGCCGCAGCCGCCAAACCCGCTTCGGTCGCCGTCGCTCCGGCGGCGCAGGCCGAGAAGCCGCAGACCATCGCCGCCGTGAAGCCGTCCGAAACACCGGACGACGCGCGCTCGGACGGTGGCTCGCAGTTCCGCTGGCCGGTGCGTGGCCGCGTCATCTCCGGCTTCGGGCCGAAGCCCGGCGGGCAGCAGAATGAAGGCATCAACGTCTCGGTGCCGGAAGGCACCTCGGTCAAGGCGGCCGAGGATGGCGTCGTCGCCTATGCCGGAAGCGAGCTCAAGGGCTACGGTAACCTCGTACTGATCAAGCACTCGAACGGCTATGTCACCGCCTATGCACACAACAGCGCGCTGGACGTGAAGAAGGGCGACACGGTCAAGCGTGGTCAGGTGATCGCCAAGGCCGGCCAGACCGGCAGCGTCACCTCGCCCCAGCTGCATTTCGAGATCCGCAAGGGTTCGCAGCCGGTCGATCCGTCCCAGTACCTCGCCGGTCTCTGACCGTTCGATTTGCCTGACAAGCAAGGCCCCTGACCGTCCAATCCGACCGTCAGGGGCCTTGCACGTTTTACCGGCGCGACTCTTGGACCTTGGCGCCGGTCAGCGCGGGGCGGCCGGCGGCTCGGACAACGAAACGCCCAGCCGCCCCGCGACATCCTGCACATATTGCCAGGCCGTACGGCCGGAACGCGCGCCGCGCGTGGTCGACCATTCCAGCGCTTCGCGACGCAGTGTTTCGGGATCGATCGGCACCTGGAAATGGGCGATGTAGCCTTCGACCATGGCGAGATATTCGTCCTGGCTGCATTTGTGGAAACCGAGCCACAGGCCGAAGCGGTCCGACAGGGACACCTTCTCCTCCACGGCCTCGCCCGGATTGATCGCGGTCGAGCGCTCGTTCTCGACCATCTCCCGCGCCAGTATGTGGCGACGGTTGGAGGTGGCGTAGAAAATGACGTTTTCCGGCCGTCCTTCGATGCCGCCTTCGAGAACCGCCTTGAGCGACTTGTAGGAGGTGTCGTCCGCGTCGAAGGAGAGATCGTCGCAGAAGATGACGAATCGGTACTGCGAGGCGCGTGTGAGGCTCATCAGCGCCGGCAGCGTCTCGATGTCCTCGCGGTGAATCTCGACGAGCTTGATCGGCAGCTTGCCCTCGCGGGCGATTTCCTCGTTCACCTCGGCGTGCGAGGCCTTCACCAACGAGCTCTTGCCCATGCCGCGCGCGCCCCAGAGCAGGGCATTGTTGGCCGGCAGGCCGCGGGCAAAGCGCAGCGTATTGTCGACCAGCATGTCGCGGGTACGGTCGATCCCCTTGAGGAGCCCCATGTCGACGCGGCTGACGCGTGGCACGGGCTCAAGCCGGCGCTCCTCGGCATGCCAGACGAAGGCATCGGCCTCGGTGAAATCGACGGTGGCGGCACGCGTGGGCGCGATACGCTCCAGTGCTTCGGCGATGCGGGTCAGAACGGCGCCGAGATCGTCCGGTGTATGGGTCATCGTGAGGCTCCTTGGCAGAGCCGGAATAGCCATCGCGAGACGCCGGCACAAGCCTAACCGTAACGCGTGTTACTCCCTGTCGCAGACGTGACGCAGCGTCGAGCGGACGGCGTTTGCAATCGGCGGGCGCGTCAGTATAGTCCGCGCCGCTTCGCCGGGCCTTTCGCCCGCCTTTGATCGACGGACAAGGAACCGACATGTTCATCACGCCCGCCTTTGCGCAGGGTGCCCCCGCTGCGGGTGGTACCGACATGCTGATGTCGCTGCTGCCCTTCGTGCTGATCTTCGTGATCATGTACTTCCTCATCCTGCGCCCGCAGCAGAAGAAGGTGAAGGCGCACCAGGAGATGGTGAAGAACGTCCGTCGCGGCGACACCGTGGTGACCTCCGGTGGAGTGATTGGCAAGGTTTCGCGGGTGATCGACGACAGCGAGATCGAGCTTCAGCTCGCCGAGGGCGTGAAGATCCGCCAGTTGCGCGGGATGATTTCCGAGGTTCGCTCGAAGGGCGAGCCTGCCAAGGAAGAAGCCGAGTCCTGACGCTGACCTCTTGCGGCCGTCTCTCGGTAGGCGGCCGGAAGGAAAGACATGCTCCACTTCTCGAAATGGAAGGCCCTCGCGATCGTGGCGTTCTCGGCCATCATCTGTCTGATGGTGGTGCCGAGCCTGCTGTCGCAGACGGCCTATGAACGCCTGCCCAGTTTCCTGCAGCGCAAGATCGTGCTTGGCCTCGATCTGCAGGGCGGCTCCTACATCGTCCTTCAGGTGGATGCTGCCGAGGTGCGCAAGGTGCGGCTCGAGCAGCTGCGCGACGATGCTCGCCGCGTGCTGCGCGATGCCAAGGTCGGCTATACCGGCCTGAACATCCAGGGCGATCAGGTGCAGGTACGCATCCGCGACGGTCAGGATGCGGACGCTGCCTATACGCAGCTGCGTACGCTGGCGCAGCCGATCGGCGGCGCTATGTCCGCGACCGGGCAGCTCGACACCGACGTGACGCGGAACGGCAACCTGATCACCCTGTCGCCGACCGCGACGGGCGTTCAGGCGCGCACCATTCAGGCGGTGTCGCAATCCATCGAGATCATCCGCAAGCGTATCGACCAGCTCGGGACCACCGAGCCGTCGATCCAGCGCCAGGGTGCCGACCGCATCCAGGTTCAGGTCCCCGGTCTTCAGGATCCCTCGCGCCTCAAGGCACTGCTCGGCCAGACCGCCAAGCTGACCTTCCGTCTCGTCGACACCACGATGAGCGCACAGCAGGCGTTGCAGGGCCGTCCGCCGGCGGGCACGGAAGTGCTCTATTCGCAGAGCGAGCCGCCGGTCCCCTATCTCATCGAGCAGCGCGTGCTGGTGGCGGGTGAAGATCTCACCGACGCCCAGCCGAGCTTCGACCCCACCACCCGCGAACCGGTCGTCACCTTCCGCTTCAACACCAACGGCGCGCGCCGTTTCGCGGAAGCGACGCAGGCCAATGTCGGGCGGCCCTTCGCCATCGTGCTCGACAACAAGGTGATTTCAGCTCCGGTCATCCGTGAGCCGATCCTCGGCGGTTCGGGTCAGATCAGCGGCAGTTTCACGGTTCAGGAAGCGAACGATCTCGCCATCCTGCTGCGTGCCGGCGCGCTGCCGGTGCCGCTGCAGGTGGTCGAGGAACGTACCGTCGGTCCGGGCCTCGGCGCGGATTCGATCCGGGCGGGCCTCGTGGCGTCGATCGTCGGCGCCGCGGCCGTCGCCCTGTTCATGATCGCGACCTACGGCCTGTTCGGTATCATCGCGGTGCTTGCCGTGGCGGTGAACGTCGGCCTGATCTTCGGCGTGCTCGCCATGCTCGGGGCCACGCTCACCCTGCCGGGCATCGCCGGCGTGGTGCTCACCGTCGGCATCGCCGTGGACTCCAACGTGCTCATCTACGAGCGCATCCGTGAGGAAGCGCGGGCCGGGCGTTCGGCGATCTCGGCGATCGACGCCGGCTTCTCGCGCGCGCTGGCGACCATCCTCGATTCGAATATCACCACCTTCATCGCGGCGGCGGTGCTGTTCTACATCGGCTCCGGCCCGGTGCGCGGCTTCGCCATCACCTTCGGCATCGGCATCATCACCACCGTGTTCACCGCCTTCACGCTGACGCGGCTCATGGTGGCGATGTGGGTGCGCTGGCGCCGTCCCCAGCACGTGCCGATCTGAGAAAGGCGAGAGCCCATGCGTCTGCTCCGCATCGTCCCGGACGACACCAATTTCGACTTCATGCGCTTCCGGCGCATCAGCTTCCCGATCTCGGCGCTGATGTCGATCGTGGCACTGGTCGCCTTCCTGACCCTCGGCCTGAACTTCGGCATCGACTTCAAGGGCGGCACGCTGCTTGAGGTTCGCTACCCGAACAACACGCTGAACATCGCCGATGTGCGCTCCAAGCTCGAGTCGCTTGAGCTCGGCGAGGTGCAGATCCAGGAGATCGGCACCGATGGCGAGGTGCTGATCCGCGTCGCCCAGCAGCCGGGCGGCGAAAGCGCCCAGCAGGCGGTCGTCGGCAAGGTGCGGGCCGCGCTCGGCGACGGCGTCGAATACCGCCGCGTCGAGGTGGTCGGTCCGCGCGTGTCGCAGGAACTGCTCAGCTACGGCATCGTCGGGCTGATGCTCGCGGTGTTCGCGATTCTCATCTACCTGTGGTTCCGCTTCGAATGGCAGTTCGCGCTCGGTGCCTCGATCGCGAACTTCCACGATATCGTGCTGACCATCGGCTTCATGGCGATCTTCCAGATCGACTTCGATCTGACGAGCGTCGCCGCGCTGCTGACCATCCTCGGCTATTCGCTGAACGACACGATCGTCATCTACGACCGCATCCGCGAGATGCTGCGTCGTTACAAGAAGATGCCGACGGACGAACTGCTCAACGCCTCCATCAACTCCACGCTGTCGCGTTCGGTCATCACCCACGTGACCGTCACGCTGGCGCTGCTGGCTCTCGTGCTCTTCGGGGGCCGGGCGATCCACAGCTTCTCGGTGACGATGATGTTCGGCGTGGTGCTGGTCGGCACCTACACCTCGATCTTCATCGCCTCGCCGCTGCTGATCTATCTCGGTGTGACCACACGCACGCTGGCCGAGAAGGCGGAGACGAAGGAGACCAATGCCAAGGCGGAGCGCGTCACGCCCTGACCGGGATATCCCCGGCGGGGTGAGACCCATCTGACGGAAGGCCCATGGCGACACCCGACGCCCATCTGCCGCGCCAGGTGCCGATCGATGGCTATGGCCGCTGGTCCTTCCATTTCGCCGGCATGGCGTCGGAAGGCTCCATTCTCGCCCTGCCGTCCGGCATCCACGCCTGGGCAGCGCGTGTGCCGGCCGATGTCGACGCGGCGGCGCTCGCTCCCGTCATCGTGCAATCGGCAGGCATCGAGCTGCTGCTGATCGGCACCGGGCCGGATCCCTGGCCAGTGCCCGATGCGTTGCGCTGGCGGTTGAGGGATGTCGGCATCTCGGTCGATGCCATGCCGACGCGTGCCGCCGCCTCCACCTATAACGTGCTTCTGGCGGAAGGCCGCGCGGTTGCCGCCGCGCTGCTGGCGCTGCCATGAGCGGGGCGATGCGCGTGTTCCCCTGGGAGCCCGGATCATGAGCGGGCCGGGTGTGATTTCGGACGCCGACTATTGCGCGCGTCTCGTTCGTGAACTCGATCGCGACCGCTATGTCGCGGATCTGTTCGCGCCCGCCGGGCGGCGAGGGGCGCTGTTCGCGCTCCATGCCTTCAATGTCGAGGTGGCGCGGGTGCGTGAGGCGATCACCAATCCCATGGCCGGGGAGGTGAGGCTGCAATGGTGGAGCGAGGCGCTGATCGGCGGGGCGCGCGGCGATGTCCGCGCCAACCCCGTCGCTGCGGCGCTGCTGGACGCCATCGAGACCTATCGCCTGCCGCGCGAGACCTTCTTCGCGCTTCTCGATGCGCGTATCTTCGATCTCTACGACGATCCGATGCCGACCGTGAACGATCTCGAAGGCTATGCCGGCGAGACCTCGTCGGCCCTCATCCGGCTGGCGACGCTGATTCTGTCGGGGGAGGCCGGCCGGGCCTCAGCAGAGGCTGCCGGCCATGCGGGTGTCGCCTATGCGGTGATGGGTCTGCTGCGCGCCTTTCCCATCCATGCGCGGCGTGGCCAGTGCTATGTGCCGCTGGACCTGCTCAAGAGGCACGGATTGACCCGCGAGGATGCCGTGTCCGGCCCGGCAAGCCCCGGACTGCGGGCCGCGCTGGCCGAGATGCGCGTGCTGGCCCGGCGCCATTACGAGGCGGCGATCGAGGCGCTTGGGGACGTCGATGCCGTCGAGCTCCCCGCCTTCCTACCGCTGACGCTGGTTCCCGGCGATCTCGCCCGCATGGAGCGGCCGCACGACCCGTTCGTGGCCGTACCGGCTACATCGGCCTTCAGCCGCCTGTGGCGGCTCTGGAGGGGTGCCCGCACGCTGCGCAAGGCGACCGAGGCGGACTAGACACCGCCCCGGAGATGGCGCCGTCAGTTCGAGCGGTCCTTGGCGACCCGGTCGAACGCCTGCAGGCGCGCCACCAATTCCTCGAACTGGTTCAACGGCACCATATTCGGTCCGTCGGACGGCGCCTTGTCGGGATCGGGATGGGTCTCGACGAACACGCCGGCAATGCCGACCGCCACGGCGGCGCGCGCCAGCACCGGCACAAATTCGCGCTGCCCGCCCGACGAGGTGCCCTGACCGCCGGGCTGCTGCACCGAATGGGTGGCGTCGAAGATCACCGGAGCGCCGGTCGTCTCCGCCATGATCGGCAGGGCGCGCATGTCGGTGACGAGCGTGTTGTAGCCGAAGGAGACGCCGCGCTCGGTGACGAGCACGTTCGGATTGCCGCTCTCGGTGAGCTTGGCGACGACGTTCTTCATGTCCCACGGCGCAAGGAACTGCCCCTTCTTCACGTTCACCGTGCGCCCCGTCGCGGCGGCGGCGATGAGAAGGTCGGTCTGCCGGCACAGGAAGGCCGGGATCTGGAGAATGTCGACGACCTCGGCGACCGGTGCGCACTGGTCGTTCTCGTGCACGTCGGTCAGCACCGGCATGCCGTAGCGCTCGCGGATCTCGGCGAAGACGGGCAGGGCCGCCTCGAGCCCCATGCCGCGTGTGCCCTTGATCGAGGTGCGGTTCGCCTTGTCGAAGGAGGTCTTGAAGACGACGCCGATGCCGCGACGGGTGGCGATCTCCTTGATCGCGGCCGCGCATTCCAGCGCATGGTCGCGGCTTTCCATCTGGCAGGGGCCGGCGATCAACGCCAGCGGCAGGTCGTTGCCGAAGCGCACATCACCGATGGAAACGACGGAATTGGCGGTATGGCCGCTCATCGTGAGGTTCCTTGGAGAGGAAAGCGCGGCGTCAGACGACGCCGGCGCGCAGAATGTCGTGAATGTGGAGGATGCCGACCGGCGCGTCGTCCGCGACCGCGAAGACCACGGTGACGGGGACGGGGCGGCGGTTCATCTGGCCCAGAGCGGCGCTCGCCAGTGCGTCCGGCTGGACGACCAGCGGAGACCGCGTCATCACCGATTCGACCGGCTGCGCCAGAAGCTCGCCGCCCATATGCCGGCGCAGGTCGCCGTCCGTCACGATGCCGGCCAGCTTTCCCGCGCCGTCGACGACGCCACAGCAGCCGAAGCGCTTGCCGGTGATCTCGATTAGGACGTCGCTCATCGGCGTACCGAATGTCACCAGCGGCATTTCGGGGCCTTGGTGCATGAGGTCGGAGACCTTCAGCAGCCGCGCGCCCAGCTTGCCGCCGGGATGAAAGACGCGGAAGTCCGATGCCGAGAAGCCACGCCGCTCCAGCAGCGCCACCGCCAGAGCGTCGCCGATGGCGAGCTGCATGAGGGTGGAGGTGGTCGGCGCGAGGCCGTTCGGGCAGGCCTCTTCCACGCGCGGCAGCACCAGCACGGTATCGGCGGCGCGGCCGAGCGTGCTCTCCGTGTTCGAGGTGATGGCGAGCAGCGGCACGTCGAAACGCCGCGCGTAATGCACGACGTCGCCGAGTTCGGCGGTCTCGCCCGACCAGGAGATGGCCAGCAGCACGTCGTCCGGCGTCACCATGCCGAGGTCGCCATGGCTCGCTTCGGCGGCATGCAGGAACAGGGCGGGGGTGCCGGTGGAGGCGAGGGTAGCGGCGATCTTGCGGCCGATATGGCCGCTCTTGCCCATGCCGGTGACGATGACGCGCCCGCGCGCGCCTTCGATGAGGCCGGTGGCGCGCTCGATGGCATCGCCGAGCTCGCCCTCGACCGTCGCGCTCAGCGCGGCGAGGCCCTTGGCTTCGATGGCGAGGGTACGCCGCACGCTCTCGCGCAAGGTTTCGTCCCGGCGGGGCGTGCCGGCGACGGGGGTGTTCTGCGACTGGGCCATGCCCAAGGCCATACTCCCTTGCTTGCGGCGTCCGTCCGCCGGAAAGCGGACGGCGCGCCGTCCAGGGCCACGCCTGCGCGTCAATAAGCGCCAATCGGCCGCGATGCAATGGAGGGCAGGGGAGACCGCGCCGGGAACCGCCCGTGGCGGGCGCACGTTGTGATGCCGCGAATGGTAGGGGCGGATGAGCGAGGCCGGTCATGGAAATGAGGCCTAGCGCGGCGGAGGAGGCGGGCGCGCTGTGGAGCGAGCCGACCGAGAACCGCCGTGAGCGCCTGTGGCGCCGCCTTACCCAGACGGCCATCATCGCCGTCGCCATCGTCGTGCTCGCGGCGGCTCTGTTCGTGGCCCGCGCGGTGCTGATCCCCATCGTCGCGGCGGCCATCATCGGCAGCGTGATCGGCCCGGCCATCGAGGGGCTGGCGCGGCGTGGCATTCCCACCGCATTCGGCGCCGTCCTCATGGTTCTGGCCATCGTCGGGCTGTTCTACGCCATGGCGCTGGCGCTGGCGGGACCGCTGGCCGACTGGACGGCGCGGGCGCCGGAGATCGGCGCCATCCTGCAGGAACGATTCGCCGCGCTGAAGCCGAGCCTGCGGACTGTCGCGTCGATGATCGAATCGATTCAATCGATCGGCCGCGTCTCCGAGCCGCCCATGGCGGTCGAGATCGCCGACTCGCGCATGCTGGAGAGCATGGTCACGCTGGTCACGCCGGTGATCGGCGAGTTCATCCTGTTCCTCGGCTCGCTGCTGTTCTTCCTTGCCGGCCGGGTGCAGATCAAGCGACGGGTCGTGCAGGTGATGACACCGCGTTCGACGCGGCTGACGGCGCTGCGCGTGTTCCGCGAGATCGAGGGGCGGCTGGGCGCCTATCTGGTGACGGCGACCTTCATCAATATCGGCCTCGGTATCGCGACGGGGCTGATGACGTGGCTGCTGGGCCTTCCCAATCCACTGCTGTGGGCCGTGCTCGCCGGGGTGCTGAACTACATCCCCTATGTCGGCCCGGCGGTGATGACGCTGGTTCTGGCCATGGCCGGCATCGTCACCTTTCCCGGCATCGTGCCGGCGCTTCTTCCCGCCGTGGCCTTTCTCGTCATCACCAGCATCGAGGGACAGTTCCTCACGCCGTTGATCGTGGGACGCCGCGTCGCGCTCAATCCGTTCGCCGTTTTCCTGTCGATGGCGTTCTGGACGTGGCTGTGGGGACCGGCGGGCACCTTCCTTGCCGTGCCGCTGCTGATCGCGGCGATGGCGCTTGTGGATGGCGTGCTCGCAAAGCGGCGTCCGCAGCTGCCAGGCTGACACTATTCGTGGGAAGGCTGCCCGCACCCGCTTGACACCCGCTGGGGCCTGCCTTAACACCCGCCGCACTCGACGAGCGGTCCAGCACGGACCCGTCGTTGGGGGTGTAGCTCAGTTGGTTAGAGCGCCGGCCTGTCACGCCGGAGGTCGCGGGTTCGAGCCCCGTCACTCCCGCCACTCACATCAACAAGCCCACATCGATCGAGCAGGCGCGAAGAGACATCTGGTCTGGCTTCGCGACACTATTTTCTTCCTGCATCCCGGTCGGTCTGGCGCGGTGCGCGTCGGTAAGGCGCGTGCGAATTGCGAAGACCATCCCGCCGGATGGGCGCATATCCGCCGCACCGCTTTTTCGGAGCTTCAGCCATGTCCGTTTTCAACATCACGCTCGAGCGTACCGTCACGACGCGTGAAACCGGTCAGGTCACTGTGGATGCCGCCGATCTCGGTGAGGCGGAACGCATTGCGCGCAGCCAGGTGCGCAACGGCACCGCGCTCGACGTCGACTGGCAGTCCGACATTTCCGACGCCAGCCGCGTCGTCGTCGTGGATGTCGAGGAAGTCGACGGCGCCGGGGAGTGGGCGGCCTGAACGCCGGCTCTCTCCAAGGGCGCCTCCTATCGCCTCAGGCCGGACCTTCGGCCACGCGGCTCGCCAGCAGGGTGCCGCTGCGTTCGAGGATGGGGTAGGCGGCCGCCGCCACGATGTGGCTGTTGATCTGCTTCATGTCGCGCAGCAGGTCGAGATAGAGCGCGCTCGCCTGCGCGGTGATCAGCGAGCTGGTGCGCAGGCGCTCGAAATGCCGTTGCGTCGCGTTCGCCTCCGCATCGCGAAAGACCACCTTCTCATCGGCCAGCAGGCGCGCGGCGCGCGGATCCTCGGTCATGAAGAGCGAGGCGGCGGTGCGCAGATTGGCGATCAGGCGATCCATGAGCGTGATGAGTTCATCCTGCTGTGCCCGCTGAAGAGCCAGTCCACGCTTCAACCGCTTCGCGGCGTGGGGAAGCAACTGGCGATCGATCACGTCGCCCGCCTGTTCAAGATTCATCGCGAAGGCGAGAATCTCGTTCATGCGCCGATGGTCGTGGGGTCCGAGTTCATCCGGATCGATCGACGTCAGGTAGGACTTGATGGCCAGATTCAGTCGATCGAGCACATCGTCCCCACGACGCGTTTCGGCCATCTGGCGGCGGTCGCCGCTCTGCAACCCTTCGCGGGCACCGGACAACATCGTCTCCAGCGCGTCGGCCAGCCGCAGCGTCTCGCGTGCCGCGCCGCCCAGCGCCACGATGGGCGTTTCACGGGCCGCCGGGTCGAGATAGCGCGGGCGCGAGGGGTCGTCCGCCGCCGCCTGATCCGGCAGCAAGCGGCACAGCAGCCGCGACAGAGGCCCGAGGATTGGAAAGAACAGCGCGGCGGTCGCCACGTTGAACAGCGTGTGGAAATAGGCGACCGCCAACGCGTCGTCGGGCTGCAGCGTCACCATGAAGCGGCCGATCGGCTGCAGGGCGGCGAGGGCGATCACGATTCCCGCCAGACGGGTGATCAGGTTGCCGAGGGGCACGCGCCTGGCGGCCGGATCGGCGCCGGAGGCCCCTTCCAGAAGCGGATTGATCGCGGTGCCGAGATTGGCGCCGAGCACCAGCGCGAAGGCGGAATTCGGCGGCACGACCCCATTCGCCGCCAGCGACATGATCAGCAGCACCACCGCAACGCTGGAGTGCGCTGCCCATGTAAGGCCGGCGCCGATCAGCACGGCGAGCAGGGGGAGGGTGGAGATGCTGCCCAGAAGGATGCGCAGGCTCGGCGCGTCCTCGTAATCCTGAAGGAGGTCGAGCAACTGGTGCAGGGCGAGAAGCATCAGGCCGAGGCCGATCATCACGCGGCCGAGATCGTGGGTCTGCGAAGAGGAATCGCGCCGGAACATCAGCACGCCAACGAGGACGAGCGCCGGGGCGAGCGCCGCGATGTCGAGGGAGAACACCTGCACGATCAGCGTTGTGCCGACATTCGCACCCAGCATGGCTGCCAGTGCCGGAACGAGGTCGACGAGCCCCTCGGCCGCGAAGCCCGTCACCATCAGCCCGGTCGCGGTGCTGCTCTGCAGAAGGGTCGTGACGCCGAAGCCGGCCAGGAACGCCCGGAAGCGGTCGCCCATCGCATGGCCGAGGATCGATTTGAGTCGCGGACCAAAGGCGCGCTGCACGCCGGTCTGCACCATATGGGTGCCCCAGAGCAGCAGTGCGATGAAGCCGGCGAGGTCGACGAGCGTGGCGGGAAAGGTCATGCGCGACGTGCCTCCGGGACGTCTCGAGCCAGCACCCTGCTATTCTTGAACGAATGTCACTTTCGCGCCGGCATGCGGCTTTGTCGATCCTGCCGCAACGTCAGTCGGGTGCGGGTGAACCAGTTCGGGCGGCTCGCAGGATCTCGTCGAATGGCTTGTGAGCCGCCGGCGGCGGATGGGCGTTCAGCTTCCGAAGGCCGGGCCTGCCCGCCGATCACGATACCGTCACGATCGTTCAGCTAGCGTCGCCGCGGAAAAATTTCTGATCGACGCCGTGCGAAAGCCGCGCGCCAAATCCCCTTTCCCGCCCATATTTTGCGCGCGCAGGCAGGCCGATGCGCCGCGCAGCGGCAATGTTCGCGTGCAGGCTGTGAATCTTGTATGCCAGACCTGCGCGATTGGCTGCGGATGCCCTTGCCTCAGTCAGGGCGGTGAGATAAGCCTGCCGCGTGCTTTGAATATTTCGCAACTGCGATAGGCACGACCGATGACCTACGCTGGCCGGGGAGGATCCCATCCATGAGCAGTCTGCTTCAGGATTATCTGCCCGTTGTCATCTTCATCGGCGTCTCGGCGGTGATCGGCATCGCCCTGCTGGTGGCGCCGTTTCTGGTCGCCTTCAGCCGCCCGGATCCGGAGAAGATGTCGGCCTATGAATGTGGCTTCAATGCGTTCGACGACGCGCGCATGAAGTTCGACGTCCGCTTCTATCTGGTCTCCATCCTCTTCATCATCTTCGACCTCGAAGTGGCGTTCCTGTTCCCGTGGGCCATCACCTTCGGGGAGCTCGGCAGCTTCGGCTTCTGGTCGATGATGGTGTTCCTCGGCGTGCTGACCGTCGGTTTCGTCTATGAGTGGAAGAAGGGAGCGCTCGAATGGGATTGAGCGCAAATAGCCCTCTCGTCGCCCCGGCGGCCAAGGGAATCATCGACCCCAATACCGGCAGGCCGATCGGTGCGACCGATCCGTTCTTTGTCGAGGTCAATGCGGAGCTCGCCGACAAGGGCTTCCTCGTCACCGCGACGGACGAGCTCATCAACTGGGCGCGCACCGGCTCGCTGATGTGGATGACCTTCGGCCTGGCGTGCTGCGCGGTCGAGATGATGCAGACCTCGATGCCGCGTTATGACGTGGAGAGGTTCGGCTTCGCTCCGCGCGCGTCCCCGCGCCAGTCGGACGTGATGATCGTCGCCGGCACGCTGACCAACAAGATGGCGCCCGCGCTCCGCAAGGTCTACGACCAGATGCCGGAGCCGCGTTACGTGATCTCCATGGGCAGCTGCGCCAATGGCGGCGGCTACTACCACTACTCCTATTCGGTCGTGCGCGGCTGCGACCGCATCGTGCCGGTGGATATCTATGTTCCGGGCTGCCCGCCCACGGCAGAGGCCCTGCTGTACGGCGTGCTGCTGCTGCAGAAGAAGATCCGCCGCACGGGCACGATCGAGCGCTGAGGGTTCGAGGCGAAATGGACGAGACGCTGAAAGAGCTGGGCGCGCATGTTCAGGAAGCCCTTCCCGATGCCGTCGGGGAGGTGATCGTCGCTTATGGCGAGCTCACCCTCGTTGCGTCCGCGGCCGAGGTGTTGAAGGTTCTCGCTTTCCTGCGCGATGATCCGTCCTGCCGCTTCGTCAGCTTCATCGATGTCTGCGGCGTGGACTGGCCGAAGCGCGAGAAGCGTTTCGACGTCGTGTACCATCTGCTGTCCCCGACCCTGAACGCGCGCATCCGCGTGCGTGTCGAGACCGACGAGACGACGCCCGTTCCCTCCGCGACCGCCGTCTTCCCGGGCGCGTTCTGGTTCGAGCGCGAAGCCTACGACATGTACGGCATCCTGTTCTCGGGCCATCCCGAGCTGCGGCGCCTGCTGACCGATTACGGCTTTGACGGCTATCCGCTGCGCAAGGACTTCCCGACCACCGGCTTCGTCGAGGTGCGTTACGACGACGAGCGCAAGCGTGTGGTCTACGAGCCGGTGAAACTCGCCCAGGAGTTCCGCAACTTCGACTTCCTGTCGCCGTGGGAGGGGCCCGAATACGTGCTCCCGGGTGACGAGAAGGCAACCGCCCCGAAGGCGGGCTGAGGTGAGGTCCGAGCGATGAACGCACCCGGCAAGATCGACCCGAACGTCCGCAACTTCCAGATCAACTTCGGACCGCAACATCCTGCAGCGCATGGTGTTTTGCGCCTCGTTCTGGAGCTGGACGGTGAAATCATCGAGCGGGTCGATCCGCATATCGGCCTGCTCCACCGCGGCACGGAGAAGCTGCTCGAGACCAAGACCTATCTGCAGGCCATGCCCTATTTCGATCGGCTCGACTACGTCGCGCCGATGAACCAGGAGCATGCCTTCTGCATGGCGGTGGAGCGGCTGCTCGGCATCGAGGTGCCGAAGCGCGGCCAGCTGATCCGCGTGCTCTATTCCGAGATCGGCCGCATCCTCTCCCACATGCTCAACGTGACCACGCAGGCGATGGACGTCGGCGCGCTCACCCCGCCGCTGTGGGGCTTCGAGGAACGCGAGAAGCTGATGGTCTTCTACGAGCGCGCCTCCGGTTCGCGCATGCACGCGGCCTATTTCCGCCCCGGCGGCGTGCATCAGGACCTGCCGCAGAAGCTCGTCGAGGACATTCGCGATTTCATCCCGCACTTCCTGAAGGTCTGCGACGATCTCGAAGGTCTGCTCACCGACAACCGCATCTTCAAGCAGCGCAACGTCGACATCGGCATCGTGAGCCTTGAGGACGCCTTCGCCTGGGGCTTCTCGGGCGTGATGGTGCGCGGCTCGGGCGCTGCGTGGGACCTGCGCAAGTCGCAGCCCTACGAGTGCTACGACGAGATGGAATTCGACATTCCCGTCGGCAAGAACTGCGACAACTACGATCGCTACTGTATCCGCATGGAGGAGATGCGGCAGTCGGCGTACATCATGCGCCAGTGCTGCGAGCGTCTCCTCAAGGAGGCCGGCCCGGTCTCGGCCGTCGACAACAAGGTCGTTCCGCCCAAGCGTGGCGAGATGAAGCGCTCGATGGAAGCGCTGATCCATCATTTCAAGCTCTACACGGAAGGCTTCCACGTTCCCGCCGGCGAGGTCTATGCCGCAGTGGAGGCGCCCAAGGGCGAGTTCGGCGTCTATCTCGTCGCCGACGGCACCAACAAACCCTATCGCTGCAAGATCCGCGCGCCCGGCTTCGCGCATCTCCAGGCGATGGATTTCCTTTGCCGCGGCTACATGCTCGCGGACGTGTCGGCGATCCTCGGGTCGCTCGACATCGTGTTCGGTGAAGTGGACCGCTGAGCCGGGTTCGGCCAGCGGTTCGATCGGAAGGGTACGGCATGTCTGTCCGTAGGCTTGCGCCAAAAGAGGTTCAGCCCGAGAGCTTCGCGTTCACGGCCGAGAATCTTGTTTGGGCCGAGAAGACCATCGCGAAGTATCCCGCCGGCCGGCAGGCCAGCGCGGTCATTCCGCTGTTGATGCGCGCGCAGGAGCAGGCGGGCGGCTGGGTCTCGGAGCCGGCGATGCGCTATGTCGGCGACATGCTCGGCATGGCGCCGATCCGCGTCTACGAGATCGCCACCTTCTACACCCAGTTCCAGCTTCAGCCGGTCGGCAGGAAAGCGCACATTCAGGTCTGCGGCACCACGCCGTGCATGCTGAAGGGCGCCGGCGACCTGATGAAGGTCTGCAAGCGGCGCATCAACGCCGAGCCGTTCCATCTCTCCGAGAACGGCGATTTCTCGTGGGAAGAGGTGGAGTGCGCCGGCACCTGCACCAACGCGCCGATGATCCAGGTCTGGAAGGATGTCTACGAGGACCTGACGTCCGAAGACCTGGACAAGATCCTCGATGCGTTCGAGCGCGGCGAGAAGCCGACGTCGGGCCCGCAGAACGGCCGTATTACCTCGGCTCCGGTCACGGGGCTGCGCGTGCTGACCTCGCCGGAGCTCTATGACGGCTCGATGGTCGGGCAGGGCGCCGGCCTTGCGCTTGCCCGCGAGGCGATTGCTGCT
This sequence comes from Ancylobacter moscoviensis, assembly GCF_007559435.1. Taxonomy (GTDB): domain Bacteria; phylum Pseudomonadota; class Alphaproteobacteria; order Rhizobiales; family Xanthobacteraceae; genus Ancylobacter; species Ancylobacter moscoviensis. Next base: position 149,297 of record NZ_VMBP01000004.1, read on the forward strand.
CGTGCCAATGGCGAGACGGCCCCTCCGGCTCCGCCGCCGGCCGCCGCTGCGGCGGCTCCGCCGGCGCCGCCCAAGAGCGATCCGGCTCCGGCCGCGCCGCCGCCGGCCAAGGCGGTCGAGGCTGCCGGCAGTGCTGACAGCGAGAAGCCCGCCAAGCCCGTGGCTCCGCCGCCGGGCGAGAAGGCGTCGGATTGAGGAGCGAACCATGCTTGCTGACAAGGATCGCATCTTCACCAACATCTACGGCCACCACGACTGGGGGCTGCAGGGCGCGCTGAAGCGCGGCTCGTGGGATGGTACCAAGACCATTCTCGACGCCGGCCGCGACTGGATCATCGAGCACATGAAGGCCTCGGGCCTGCGCGGGCGCGGTGGCGCCGGCTTCCCGACCGGCCTCAAGTGGTCGTTCATGCCCAAGAACAATGACGGGCGGCCGCACTATCTCGTCGTCAACGCCGACGAGTCGGAGCCCGGCACCTGCAAGGATCGCGAGATCCTGCGCCACGACCCCCATCATCTGGTCGAAGGCTGCCTGATCGCCGGCTTCGCCATGGGTGCCCACGCCGCCTACATCTATGTTCGCGGCGAGTTCATCCATGAGCGTGAGCGCCTGCAGGCGGCGGTCGATCAGGCCTATGAGGCGCGCCTGATCGGCAAGAACAACGTTAACGGCTGGGACTTCGACGTCTACGTCCACCACGGCGCTGGCGCCTATATCTGCGGCGAGGAGACGGCGCTGCTGGAGAGCCTGGAAGGCAAGAAGGGCCAGCCGCGCCTGAAGCCGCCGTTCCCGGCCAATGTGGGCCTCTATGGCTGCCCGACGACGGTGAACAACGTCGAGTCCATCGCTGTCGCGCCGACCATCCTGCGGCGCGGCGCGGCGTGGTTCTCGTCCATCGGTCGGCCGAACAATGTCGGCACCAAGCTCTATGGCATCTCCGGCCATGTGAACACGCCCTGCGTCGTCGAAGACGCGATGGGCATCCCGTTCAAGGAGCTGATCGAGAAGCATGGCGGCGGCGTACGCGGCGGCTGGGACAACCTGCTCGCCATCATCCCCGGCGGCGCGTCCTGCCCGATCGTCCCGGCGGACCAGTGCGAAGACCTGATCATGGACTTCGATGGCTGCCGCGCCGTGAAGTCCAGCTTCGGCACCGCCGGCGTGCTGGTGATGGACAAGTCCACGGACGTGGTGAAGGCGATCTCCCGCATCTCCTATTTCTTCCGGCACGAGAGCTGCGGCCAGTGCACGCCCTGCCGCGAGGGCACGGGCTGGATGTGGCGCGTGCTCGACCGCATGGTCGAGGGGCGCGCGCAGAAGCGCGAGATCGACCTGCTGCTCCAGGTCACGACGCAGGTCGAGGGCCACACCATCTGCGCGCTCGGCGACGCGGCGGCGTGGCCGGTGCAGGGCCTGATCCGGCATTTCCGCGGCGAGATCGAGCGTCGGATCGACCAGTACGCGGCGAACCCGCATTCCGATCCGGTCCCGGTGCCGGTCGCGGCGGAGTGAGAAAGCATCATGGCCAAGATCATCGTCGACGACATCGAGCTTGATGTTCCGCCGGAATACACGCTCCTCCAGGCCTGCGAGGCGGCCGGCGCGGAGATTCCGCGCTTCTGCTTCCATGAGCGCCTGTCGATCGCCGGCAACTGCCGCATGTGCCTCGTCGAGGTGAAGGGCGGTCCGCCCAAGCCGACGGCGAGCTGCGCCATGAACGTGCGCGATCTGCGCCCCGGCCCGAATGGCGAGCCGCCCGTGGTGCTCACCAAGAGCCCCATGGTGAAGAAGGCGCGCGAAGGGGTGATGGAGTTCCTGCTCATCAACCACCCGTTGGACTGCCCGATCTGCGACCAGGGCGGCGAGTGCGACCTGCAGGACCAGGCCATGGCCTATGGCGTGGACACGTCCCGCTATGCCGAGAACAAGCGCGCGGTCGAGGACAAGTATATCGGCCCGCTCATCAAGACCTCCATGACGCGGTGCATCCAGTGCACCCGCTGCGTGCGCTTCACCACGGAAGTGGCGGGCGTCGCCGAGCTCGGCGCCATCGGGCGCGGCGAGGACATGGAGATCACCACCTATCTCGAGGCGGCGCTCTCCTCGGAGCTGCAGGGCAACGTCGCCGACCTCTGCCCGGTCGGCGCGCTTACCCAGCGGCCTTATGCCTTCCACGCCCGTCCGTGGGAACTGGTGAAGACCGAGTCCGTCGATGTGATGGATGCCGTCGGCTCCAACATTCGCGTCGATACGCGCGGTCGCGAGGTCATGCGCGTCCTTCCGCGGCTCAACGAGGACGTGAACGAGGAGTGGATCTCCGACAAGACCCGCTACATCTGGGACGGTCTGAAGACGCAGCGTCTCGACCGCGCCTATGTGCGGGTTGGCGGCAAGTTGAAGCCTGCGAGCTGGCCGGAGGCTTTCGCCGCCATCGCCGAGAAGGTGAAGGGTGTTCCCGGCAACCGCATCGGCGGCCTGGTCGGCGACCTCGCCTCGGTGGAGGAGACCTTCGCCCTCAAGTCGCTGCTGACGGCGCTGGGATCGGCGAACATCGACTGCCGGCAGGACGGCACCAAGCTCGACCCGTCGCTCGGTCGCGCCAGCTACCTGTTCAACGCCGGCATCGCCGGCATCGAGCAGGCGGACGCGCTGCTGATCATCGGTTCCGATCCGCGCCGTGAGGCGAGCGTGCTCAACTCCCGGATCCGCAAGCGCTGGCTGCAGGGCAATTTCCCGATCGGCCTGATCGGCGAGCATGTCGACCTGACCTATCCCTATGACTATCTCGGCGCCGGTTCCGACACGCTGGTCGATCTCGTGGGCAGCGGCACTTTCGCGGAAACGCTGAAGAACGCCCAGCATCCGCTGATCCTGATCGGGCAGGGCGCTCTTTCGCGTCCCGACGGTGCCGCCGTGCTGGCGCTCGCCGCGCGGCTGGCCGTGGCGGTCGGCGCCGTCAAGGATGGCTGGAACGGCTTCTCCGTGCTGCACACCGCGGCTTCGCGGGTCGGCGCGCTCGATCTCGGCGCCGTGCCGGGTGAGGGCGATCTCGACGCCGTGGCGATGACCAATCCGGGTGGCGTTGACGTCCTGTTCGCACTCGGCGCCGACGAGATCGACATCGCTCCGGGCGCCTTCGTGGTCTACATTGGCACGCATGGCGACCGCGGCGCGCACCGCGCCGACGTCATCCTGCCGGGGGCGGCCTATACCGAGAAGTCCGGCACCTATGTGAACACGGAAGGGCGGGCGCAGCTCGCCAACCGTGCCGCCTTCCCGCCGGGCGAGGCCCGCGAGGACTGGGCGGTGCTGCGCGCTCTCTCGGACGTCATCGGCAAGCGGCTGCCCTTCGACAGCCTTTCCGAGCTCAGGGCGGCGCTCTACAAGGGGCATCCGCATCTGGCCCGTATCGAGCACGTCGTGCCGGCCGATCCGGCGGCGGTGCTCGCGCTTGCCAATGCCGGCGGTACGCCGGCGAGCGCGCCGTTCAAGGCAGCCGTCACCGAGTTCTATCTCACCAACCCGATCGCCCGCGCGTCCGCCGTGATGGCCGAATGCTCCGCGCTCGCCCATAGCCGCCTTGCGGCGGCGGCCGAGTGAGGGGAGAGAGCACATGACCGAAACGACCTGGTTCGACACGCTGCTTCAGGTGCTCATCATCGTCGCCCAGAGCCTCGCGCTGCTGGTCGGGCTGCTGATCATCGTCGCCTATGTGCTGCTGGCCGACCGCAAGATCTGGGCGGCGGTGCAGCTGCGCCGCGGCCCCAACGTGGTCGGGCCGTTCGGCCTGTTCCAGTCTTTCGCGGACCTGATCAAGTTCGTGCTCAAGGAGCCGGTCATCCCAGACGGCTCGAACAAGGGCGTGTTTCTGCTGGCGCCCTTCGTCACCTGCCTGCTGGCGCTCGCCGCCTGGGCGGTGGTGCCGATCGATGCCGGCTGGGTGGTCGCGGACATCAATGTCGGTGTGCTCTACATCTTCGCGATCTCGTCGCTGGGTGTGTACGGCACCATCATGGCCGGCTGGGCGTCGAACTCGAAGTATCCCTTCCTGTCGGCGCTGCGCGCGGCGGCGCAGATGGTATCCTACGAGGTCTCCATCGGCTTCGTCATCGTCACCGTGCTGCTCTGCGCTGGCTCGCTGAACCTCTCAGCCATCGTCGAGGCCCAGAATACCCAGTGGGGCCTGCTCGGCTGGTACTGGCTGCCGCTGTTCCCGATGTTCGTGATCTTCTTCATCTCGGCGCTTGCCGAGACGAACCGCCCGCCCTTCGATCTGGGCGAAGCGGAGTCCGAGCTCGTGGCCGGCTTCATGGTGGAATATGGCTCCACCCCGTACATGATGTTCATGCTCGGCGAGTACGTGGCGATCATGACCATGTGCGCGCTGATGGCCATCCTGTTCATGGGCGGATGGCTGCCGCCGGTGCCGGTAGCGCCCTTTACCTGGGTGCCGGGCATCGTCTGGTTCCTGCTCAAGGTTCTGCTGGTCTTCTTCATGTTCGCCATGGTGAAGGCAATGGTTCCCCGCTACCGCTACGATCAGCTCATGCGCCTCGGCTGGAAGGTGTTCCTGCCGATCTCGCTGGCGATGGTTGTGATCGTGGCCAGCGTGCTGCACTTCACCGGCCTGGCGGCCGGGGGAGGCTGAGATGGAAGGCGCGCTCGCGGCTCTTACCGAGGCATCCGCCATCGGTTGGGTCGGGGCGCTCGCCGGCGCGCTGTTTGGTGCGTTCGAATGGTTCATTCTGCCACGGGTCGTCGAAACGTCGATCCGCGGTTCCCGGGAGGCCCGGAAGCTGAGCGCTGATCAGCTCGAGGGCGTGATTTCATGGTGGAAGACCGTTATTCGGGTCTTCGCCGTTTCGATGCCGCTGGTGGGCTTCGGCCTCGCCGCGGCCTTGGCCGACTGAGGAGAGCGTCATGAGGTTGGATCTGGCCGCACGCCAGTTGCTGCTCACCGAGTTCGTCTCGGCGTTCTTCCTGGCTATGCGCTATTTCTTCAAGCCGAAGGCGACGCTGAACTACCCCTTCGAAAAGGGGCCGGTGTCGCCGCGCTTCCGTGGCGAGCATGCACTGCGGCGCTACCCGAATGGCGAGGAACGCTGCATCGCCTGCAAGCTGTGCGAGGCGATCTGCCCGGCGCAGGCCATCACCATCGAGGCTGGCCCGCGCCGTAACGACGGCACCCGCCGCACGACGCGTTACGACATCGACATGGTGAAGTGCATCTATTGCGGCTTCTGCCAGGAAGCCTGCCCGGTGGACGCCATCGTCGAGGGGCCGAACTTCGAGTTCGCCACCGAGACGCGCGAGGAACTCTATTACGACAAGGCCAAGCTGCTCGCGAACGGCGACCGCTGGGAGCGCGAGATCGCGCGCAACATGGCGCTGGACGCGCCGTACCGTTGAGCGCGCAGGGGATTGGGCAAGGGGTCGTGTACGTGAAGACCGTAACGATACGAGCCGCTAAGGCTCTTCGCGCCGCCGCCGTCGGGAAGACGCGCGCGGTGATGACTGGGGAGTGCCGGGCATGAGCCTCGCCGCGCTGTTCTTCTATCTCTTTGCCGGGGTGGCCGTCGCCTCGGCCTTCATGGTCATCGCCTCGCGGAACCCGGTTCACTCGGTCCTGTTCCTGATCCTGACCTTCGTGAACGCCTCCGGCCTGTTCATCCTGATCGGCGCCGAATACATCGCGATGCTGCTGATCGTCGTCTATGTCGGCGCGGTCGCGGTGCTGTTCCTGTTCGTGGTGATGATGCTCGACGTCGATTTCGTCGAACTCCGCCAGGGCTTCCTGCAGTACCTGCCGGTCGGCGCTCTGGTCGGCCTCGTCTTCTTCGCCGAACTGGTGCTGGTGGTCGGCTCGTGGACCTTCGGCGAGGGCGTGACCGGCGCGGTCGCGGCCTCTTCGGACGTGTCGAACGCGGTGCAGATCGGCCGGGTGCTCTACACGGACTACGTCTACTTCTTCCAGGCGGCCGGCCTCGTCCTGCTGGTCGCCATGATCGGCGCCATCGTGCTGACGCTTCGACACAAGGAGAACGTCAAGCGCCAGAGCATCCCGGTCCAGAACGCGCGCACCAAGGCGATGGCGATCGACGTCGTCAAGGTGCCTTCCGGCAAGGGGCTCTGAGCCATGGCGATCGGCCTTCCGCACTATCTGACCGTCGCGGCCATCCTGTTCACGCTCGGCACGCTCGGCATCTTCCTCAACCGGAAGAACGTCATCGTCATTCTGATGTCGGTCGAGCTCATCCTGCTGGCGGTGAATATCAACCTCGTCGCCTTCTCGGTCTTCCTCGGCAACATCACCGGGCAGGTCTTCGCGCTGTTCGTGCTGACGGTCGCCGCCGCCGAGGCCGCCATCGGTCTCGCCATCCTCGTGGTGTTCTACCGCAACCGCGGTTCGATCGCCGTCGAGGACATCAACACCATGAAGGGCTGAGCGGGCATTCATGTACCAGGCGATTGTCTTCCTCCCCCTCGTCGGCTTCCTCATCGCCGGCCTGTTCGGCCGGCTGATCGGCGCGCGCGCCTCGGAACTGGTCACGACCGGGCTTCTCTTCGTCTCCGCCTTCTTCGCGTGGATCGTCTTCTTCCAGACCGGCTTCGGTGGCCAGGACGGAACGGTCGAGCTGTTCACCTGGATGGCGTCCGGTGGGCTCGACGTGCGCTGGGCGATCCGTGTGGACACGCTCACCTCGGTGATGCTGATCCTCGTGACCAGCGTCTCCTCGCTCGTGCACCTCTATTCGATGGGGTACATGCACGAGGACCCCAGCCGCCCGCGCTTCTTCGCCTATCTCTCGCTCTTCACCTTCGCCATGCTGATGCTGGTGACGAGCGACAATCTGGTGCAGATGTTCTTCGGCTGGGAAGGCGTCGGCCTCGCCTCCTACCTGCTGATCGGCTTCTGGTACGACAAGCCGTCGGCCTGCGCGGCGGCGATGAAGGCCTTCATCGTCAACCGCGTCGGCGACTTCGGCTTCATCCTCGGCATCGCCGCGGTGTTCATGATGACCGGCTCGATCTCGTTCGAGCAGATCTTCGCCTCGGCGCCCTCGCTGCTCGACAAGAACATCCTGTTCCTCGGCTATGAGTGGCATGCGCCGACCATCATCTGCCTGCTGCTCTTCGTGGGCGCCATGGGCAAGTCGGCCCAGCTCGGCCTCCACACCTGGCTGCCGGACGCGATGGAAGGCCCGACCCCGGTGTCGGCACTGATCCACGCCGCGACCATGGTCACTGCCGGCGTGTTCATGGTGGCGCGCCTGTCGCCATTGTTCGAGCTGTCGCAGACGGCGCTCAACGTCGTGCTGTTCGTCGGCGCCTCGACCGCCTTCTTCGCCGCGACCATCGGCTGCGTGCAGAACGACATCAAGCGCGTCATCGCCTATTCGACCTGCTCGCAGCTCGGCTACATGTTCGTCGCGCTCGGCACCGGCGCCTACTCGGTCGGCATCTTCCACCTGCTGACGCACGGCTTCTTCAAGGCGCTTCTGTTCCTTGCCGCCGGTTCCGTCATCCACGCGATGCACCATGAGCAGGACATGCGGCACATGGGCGGCCTGTGGCGGAAGATCCCGTTCACCTATGCCACCATGATGATCGGTGGTCTGGCGCTGACGGGCTTCCCCTTCACGGCCGGCTATTTCTCGAAGGACGCGATCATCGAGACCGCCTTCGTGAGCCACAGCCCGTTCGCCACCTATGCCTGGGTGCTGACGGTGGCTGCCGCGGCGCTGACCGCCTTCTACACCTGGCGGCAGATGTTCATGACCTTCCACGGCGAGACCCGTGCGGACCATCACACTTACGACCACGCGCATGAATCGCCGCTGGTCATGCTGATCCCGCTCGGCCTGCTTTCGCTCGGGGCGATCTTCGCGGGCATGATCCTGTACCCCTATTTCGTGGGGCAGGACGTGGATCATTTCTTCCGCGAGTCGATCTTCATGGGGCCGGAGAACAAGATCCTCGAGGAGATGCACCACATCCCCGGCTGGGCGAAGTGGGCGCCGACGGTGATGATGGCGCTCGGCTTCATCGTCGCCTACTGGATGTACATCGCCAACACGGCCGTGCCGAAGGCGATCGCCAAGCAGAACGACGTGCTGTACCGCTTCCTGCTCAACAAGTGGTACTTCGACGAGATCTACGACTTCCTCTTCGTTCGCCCGACAATGTGGCTCGGCAACTTCCTGTGGAAGCAGGGTGATGTGCGCGTCATCGACGGCTACGGACCGAACGGCGTCTCGGCCCGGGTGGTCGATGTGACGAACAGGGTGGTCCGGCTGCAGACCGGCTATCTCTACCACTATGCGTTCGTGATGCTGGTTGGCGTCGCGGCCCTCATCACCTGGTTCATGTTCGGGGGCTCGCACTGATGTACGACTGGCCCATCCTTTCCGTCGTCACCTTCCTGCCGCTCGTCGGCGCGCTGCTCATCGTCCTGATGATCCGCGGCGACGACGAGGTGGCGCAGCGCAACGCCCGCTGGGTCGCGCTGTGGGCGACCCTCGTCACCTTCGTCATCTCGCTGCTGCTGCTCTTCGGGTTCGACCCGTCGAGTCACGAATTCCAGTTCCTCGAGCAGAAGCCCTGGCTCGGCGACGTCGCGACCTATCGCATGGGCGTCGACGGCATCTCGATGCCCTTCGTGCTGCTCACCACGCTGCTGATGCCGATGTGCATCCTGGCGAGCTGGGAGTCGATCCATGTGCGCGTCAAGGAGTACATGATCTGCTTCCTGGTGCTCGAGACGCTGATGATCGGCACCTTCGCGGCTCTCGACTTGCTGCAGTTCTACATCTTTTTCGAAGGCGGCCTGATCCCGATGTTCCTCATCATCGGCATCTGGGGCGGCAAGCGGCGCATCTACGCCACCTTCAAGTTCTTCCTCTACACGCTCGCCGGCTCCGTGCTCATGATGCTCGCCATCATGGCCATGTACTGGCAGGCGGGCACGACCGACATCACGGCGCTGCTGAAGTTCGATTTCCCGGCCGGCATGCAGTACTGGCTGTGGCTCGCCTTCTTCGCCTCCTTCGCGGTGAAGATGCCGATGTGGCCGGTGCACACCTGGCTTCCCGACGCGCATGTCGAGGCGCCGACAGCCGGTTCGGTCATCCTGGCGGGCATCCTTTTGAAGATGGGCGGCTACGGCTTCCTGCGTTTCAGCCTGCCCATGTTCCCGGAGGCGTCGGCCTATTTCGCGCCCTTCGTCTTCACGCTCTCGGTGATCGCGATCGTCTACACGTCGCTGGTCGCCCTGATGCAGGAGGACATCAAGAAGCTGATCGCCTACTCGTCCATCGCCCATATGGGCTACGTGACGATGGGCATCTTCACCCTGACCCAGGAGGGCATCCAGGGCGCGGTGTTCCAGATGGTCAGCCACGGCTTCGTGTCGGGCGCGCTGTTCCTGTGTGTCGGTGTCATCTATGACCGCATGCACACCCGCGAGATCGCGGCCTATGGCGGCATCGTGCATCGCATGCCGATCTACGCGACGGTGTTCATGGTGTTCACTATGGCGAATGTCGGCTTGCCGGGCACCTCGGGCTTCATCGGCGAATTCCTCACCATCATCGCCACCTTTGGGCGGAACAGCTGGGTGGCGCTCTTTGCCGCCACCGGCGTGATCCTGTCGGCCTCCTACGCGCTGTGGCTCTACCGCCGGGTGATCTTCGGGGCGCTGGAAAAGGACAGCCTGAAGGGGCTGCTCGACCTCAACGGCCGCGAGATGGCCTCGCTCATCCCGCTGCTGTTGCTCACCCTCCTCTTCGGTATCTGGCCGCAGCCGATCCTTGACGCCTGCAACGCCGCGGTGGGCGCGATCGTCGCGCGCGCCGACGTGGCGACCGAAGCCGTCAAGGCCGCCGCGCTGGTGCTGCCTTGATCCGCCCCCTGATGACCTTCGCGGAGCCTGTTCGATGACCTTCACCCTTGCCGCGCTCGGCCCCGCGCTGCCCGAACTGTTGCTGGCCGTTTCCGCCATCCTGCTGCTGCTGTTCGGCGCCATCGTCGGCCCGAAGTCGACGGATACCGTGAACGGCCTCACGCTCGCGGCGCTGTTCGCGGCGCTGGTGCTGGTCATTCTCGGCCCGTCGCAGGCGACGCTGTTCGGCGGAGCGTTCCAGGTCGACGAATATGGGCGCTTCCTGAAGGTCCTCGCCCTGCTGGGTGCCGGCGGCACGCTTGCCATGTCGGTCGACTGGCTGAAGGTGGAGAAGCAGAGCCGCTTCGAGTTCGCCATCCTCGTGCTGCTGTCGACGCTCGGCATGATGATGCTGATCTCGGCCGGCGACCTAATCGCGCTCTATATGGGCCTCGAGCTGATGAGCCTCGCGCTCTACGTGATCGCCGCCAACAACCGCGATTCCGTGCGCTCGACCGAGGCCGGCCTGAAGTACTTCGTGCTCGGCGCGCTTTCCTCGGGCATGTTCCTCTATGGCGCGTCGCTGATCTATGGCTTCACCGGCTCGGTGAACTTCGCCCGCATCGCTGAGGCCGCCCGCGAGCCTTCGCTCGGCCTTATCTTCGGCATCGTGTTCACCTTTGCTGGCCTGTGCTTCAAGGTTTCGGCCGTGCCGTTCCACATGTGGACGCCGGACGTCTATGAGGGTGCGCCGGCGCCGGTGACGGCGTTCTTCGCGGCGGCCCCGAAGGTCGCGGCCATGGCGGTGTTCGTGCGCTTCGCCATCGAGGCGCTTCCGAACGTCGTGCACCAGTGGCAGCAGATCATCGTCTTCGTCTCCATCGCCTCGATGGCGCTTGGCTCCTTCGCCGCCATCGGCCAGCGAAACCTCAAGCGCCTCATGGCCTATTCATCGATCGGCCACATGGGGTACGCGCTGGTCGGCCTCGCCGCCGGCACGGAGCAGGGCGTGCGCGGCGTGCTGGTCTACATGACCATCTACATGGCGATGACGCTGGGTACCTTCGCCTGCATCCTGTCGATGCGCCGCAAGGACGGCGTGGTCGAGAACTACGACGAGCTCGCGGGTCTCGCCCGCACCAGCCCGGTCAAGGCGTTCTTCCTGGCGGCGCTGATGTTCTCGCTCGCCGGTATCCCGCCGCTCGCCGGCTTCCTCGCGAAGTACTACGTCTTCCTCGCCGCAATCGAGGCGGGGCTGTACACGCTTGCCGTCATCGGCGTGCTCACCAGCGTGGTCGGCGCCTTCTACTACCTGCGTATCGTCAAGGTGATGTACTTCGACGAGCCGGCGCCGGCCTTCGAGCCGATGCCGTCGGAGTTGCGCGCGGTGCTCGCCGTCTCGGGCCTGTTCACCGTGCTGCTCTTCGTCTATCCGGCGCCGCTGCTGGCGGCGGCGGGCGCAGCCGCGCGGGCGCTCTTCTGAGAATGACGCATCCGCCGGGCGCAACGCCGGTCATCCGCTTCGATACGGTCGGCTCCACCAATGCCGAGGCGCTGGCCGCGATCGGCGGACCGGCGCCTTGCTGGTTCGTCGCGGAGCGGCAGACTGGCGGCCGTGGCCGCCGTGGCCGGCCTTGGACGTCGGAGCCGGGCAACCTCTATGCATCGCTGCTGCTGGTCGATGCCGGGCCGGCGGCGCGCCAGCCCGAGCTGTGCTTCGTGGCGGCGCTGGCGCTCTATGACGCGGTTCGGGCCGTCACCGGCATCGATCCGCTGCGCATCGGCCTGAAATGGCCGAACGACGTGATGATCGACGGCGCCAAGCTGGCCGGCATCCTGCTGGAAGGCACCGCGCTGCCGGGCGGCCGCATGGCGACTGTCATCGGCTTCGGCGTCAATTGCGCCCATCATCCGGCCGACACGCCCTACGGCGCCATCGATCTTTCCGGCGCGGGCTATCCGACTGAACCTCCGGCCATGCTTGCCGCGCTCGACGCCGCCATGCGCCACCGTCTCGCCGAATGGGCGCGCGGGGAGGGGTTCGCCGATATCCGCGAGGCCTGGCTGATGCGGGCGTCAGGGGTTGGCAAGCCGGTGACCGTGCGCCTCGGCGAGCGGCAGTCGGAAGGGATCTTTGAGGCGCTCGACTTTTCGGGTGCTATGGTGTTGCGCCGCCCCGACGGGGTGCGCGAGACGATCAGCGCCGGCGACGTTTTCCCGTCGCCGCGCGCGTCAGTGTGAAAGGGAGTCGCGTGAGCAAATGGCCGGACGAGCTGGTCTTCGCCCCCCTCGGTGGGGTTGGCGAAATCGGCATGAACCTCGGGCTCTACGGTTTCGGCCCGCGCAACCGGCGCAAATGGCTCGCGGTCGATCTCGGCATTTCCTTCGCGCCGCCCGAGGTGCCGGGGATCGACCTGATCATGCCGGACGTGTCCTTCCTCGAGGATCAGGTGGATGCCGGCAATCTGGTCGGGCTGGTGATTACCCACGGCCACGAGGATCACATCGGCGCCCTCGTCGATCTGTGGCCGCGGCTTGGATGCACGGTCTACACCACCCCCTTCACGCACGCGCTGGCGGAAGTGCGCCGGCTGGGCGAGCCGGGCGCCCCGAAGATTCCCTTCCATGTCGTTCCGACCGGGGGGCGGGTGCGGATCGACCCGTTTGACGTGGAGTTCCTCCCCGTCGCCCATTCCATCCCCGACAGCCACGCCCTCGCCATCCGCACGCCGCTCGGCCTCGTCGTGCACACGGGCGACTGGAAGATCGACCCGACACCGGTCGTCGGCAACGTCACCGATCCGGCTCGCTTCTCCGCGCTCGGCGACGAGGGCGTGCGCGCGGTCGTGTGCGATTCCACCAACGCAATCCGCGACGGCATCTCGCCTTCCGAGGTGGATGTGCAGGGCGTGCTGGCGGAGCTGATCGCCGCCGCGCCGCATCGCGTGGCGGTGACGACCTTCGCCTCCAATGTCGCGCGCATCCGCTCCATCGCCGAGGCGGCGATGAAGACGGGCAGGGAAGTGGTACTGGTCGGTCGCGCCATGGAGCGTGTGGTTTCGGTGGCGCGCGAGCAGCATATGCTCGATGGACTGCCGCCCTTCCGCCCGGCCGACGCCTATGGCTTCCTGCCGCGCGACAAGGTGGTGGCGATCCTCACCGGTAGCCAGGGCGAGCCGCGCGCGGCTCTCGCCCGCATTGCCGATGACGACCATCCCGAGATCGCACTGTCGCCGGGCGATCAGGTCATCTTCTCGTCGCGCACCATTCCCGGCAATGAGCGTCCGGTGAACCGCATCATCAATGCGCTGGTGCTGCAGGGCGTGAAGGTCATCACCGACCGCGACGCGCTGGTGCATGTCTCCGGTCATCCGCGCCGGGGCGAACTGGAGCAGATGTATCAGTGGCTGCGTCCGCAGGTCTCGGTGCCGGTGCATGGCGAGCCGCTGCATCTGGCCGAGCACGCCGATCTCGCTCGCCGCATGGGGGCCCGCGAGGTCGTTCGTCTGGTCGATGGAGACGTGGTGCGCCTCGTCAGCGCCGATCCGTCGCTCGGTGCCGAGGTGATCGAGGAACTGCCCGCCGGGCGTCTTTACAAGGACGGGCAGGTGCTCATTGGCGCGGATGATCCCGCCGTTGCCGAGCGCCGCCGCCTGTCCTTCTCGGGGCTGGTGTCGGTTGCCGTCGCCATGTCCGCCAAGGGCGAGGTGGTGGGCGATCCGATGATCGACCTCTCCGGCCTGCCGCGCCACGGCATTGGCGGCAAGCCGCTCGACGACGTGGTGGAGGAAGCCGTCCTCGATTGCCTCGACGGACTGCCCAAGCCGCGCCGGCGCGACCCCGACGCCGTGGCGGAGTCGGTCACGCGGGCGGTCCGCGGATCGGTGAACGCCGCCTGGGGCAAGAAGCCGCTCTGCCATGTGCTGGTGATCACGGTATGAAGGACGCGCCCGGCGCCGCCTGCCGCGAAAGTTGAATGCCTTTCTCACGGGGAACGTGATCCAAGGGGCGGCATTGAGCGGCGGCATTCGTGCCGCCCGCATACGGTCTCCGGGAGGCGGCATGCTCCTCGGATGCCCATGAGGGGAGCGTATTCGCATGATCGGTCGTCTCAACCATGTCGCCATCGCCGTGCCGGATCTTGATGCGGCCATCGCCATTTATCGTGACACGCTCGATGCCGAGGTGTCGGAGGTGGTGCCGCAGCCCGAGCATGGCGTGAACACGGTCTTCGTCGTCCTTCCGAACACCAAGGTCGAACTGCTCGGCGTACTGGGCGCGGACTCGCCGATCGCCAAATTCCTGGAACGCAATCCCGAAGGCGGCATCCACCACATCTGCTACGAGGTGGAAGATATCCGCGCCGCTCGCGACCGCCTTCTCGCCGCCGGCGCGCGCGTGCTGGGCTCGGGCGAGCCGCGCATCGGGGCGCACGGCAAGCCGGTGCTGTTCCTCCACCCGAAGGATTTCCTCGGCACTCTGGTCGAACTCGAGCAGGCCTGACGCACTCCCATGGGCATCACCACCTACATCGCGATCTACTTCATCGTCTGGTGGACGGTGATCTTCACCATCCTGCCCTTCGGCGTGCGCTCCCAGCATGAGGACGGTGTGGTCGAGGATGGAACCGAGCCGGGCGCGCCCCAGCGTCCGCTGCTGCTGCGCAAGGCGCTGGTGACGACGGTGGTGGCGGCCGTGATCGTCGGGCTGTTCGCGTGGTCGGTCGAAACCGGCCGGCTCACGCTCGACATGTTCCCGCTGCCGATCAAACTTTACTGAAATGGCCGCGCCGGTCTGACCCCGCGCCGGTCTGACCCAAGGTCAAAAACAAGGCTGTAGAGGTAAAAAAAGAGGCGGGACTCAAGGTCCCGCCCGCTTGTTTGGCCGCCCGCACCTGATTCCGTGCCGTTTCGGCATCTGTCAGGGGGCTTTCTTAGCCGTTATTCCTCCCGAGACCTGGACCGATCATCACGCTCCGAGAAGCGATCAGCGGACCTCTTTCTAGAGGCCGGCACCTTAGAGCAAAAAATGCGGCCTTGTCATCCTTGCGTCGCAATAGAACGATGGTGCGATGCAATAGAATTAGGCTGCGTTCCGTGGCCGAAGCCTGAAGTTCAGGCAGAGGCGGGCGGGGGCGGTGCGCAAGGGCTTGTGTTTTTCTGACCGATCCGGTTTCACTCCGCCATCCTTGCCGCGCGCCGCCGGCAGACGAATCGTGAGTTTCCGCTGATGCGCCTTTCCCGCTACTTCCTTCCCATCCTCCGCGAAGTCCCGAAGGAAGCGGAAATCGTTTCGCACCGCCTCATGCTGCGCGCCGGCATGATCCGTCAGGAGAGCGCCGGCATCTATGCCTGGCTGCCGCTGGGCAAGCGCGTTCTGGACAAGATCTGCAACGTCATCCGCGAGGAGCAGAACCGTTCGGGCGCCATCGAGATCATGATGCCGACCATCCAGTCGGCCGACCTCTGGCGCGAGAGCGGGCGTTACGACGACTACGGCAAGGAGATGCTGCGCATCAAGGACCGGCACGAGCGCGACATGCTCTACGGGCCGACCAATGAGGAGATGCTCACCGAGATCGTCCGCGCCTATGTGAAGTCCTACAAGGACCTGCCGCTGAACCTCTACCATATCCAGTGGAAGTTCCGCGACGAGGTGCGCCCGCGCTTCGGCGTCATGCGCTCGCGCGAGTTCCTGATGAAGGACGCTTATTCGATCGACCTCGATTTCGAGAACGCGGTCATCGCCTACAACCGCATGTTCGTCGCCTATCTGCGCACCTTTGCGCGCCTTGGCCTCAAGGCGATCCCGATGGTCGCCGACACCGGCCCCATCGGCGGCAACCACAGCCACGAATTCATCATCCTCGCCTCCACCGGCGAGAGCCAGGTGTTCTGCCATTCCGACTATCTCGAAATGGACACGCCCGGCAGCGATGTCGACTTCCAGGACCCGTCGTCTCTGCAAACCATCGTGAACCGCTGGACCAGCCTTTATGCGGCCACGGAAGAGAAGCATGACGAGGCGGCGTTCGCGGCGATTCCGGACGGTCAGCGTCTGTCCGCGCGCGGCATCGAGGTCGGTCACATCTTCTATTTCGGCACCAAATATTCCGAGCCCATGAACGCCACCGTCGCCGGCCCGGACGGCGTGGAGCGGCCCGTCCACATGGGCTCCTACGGCATCGGCCCCTCGCGTCTCGCCGCGGCCATCATCGAGGCCTCGCACGACGAGAACGGCATCATCTGGCCGGAGGCCATCGCGCCGTTCCGCGTTGGTCTGCTGAACCTCAAGGTGGGCGATGCGGCGACCGACGCGGCCTGCGACGCGATCTATGCCGAGCTGGTCTCGCGCAATATCGACGTGCTCTACGACGACACGGACGAGCGTCCCGGCTCGAAGTTCGCCACGGCCGACCTCATCGGCCTGCCCTGGCAGATCATCGTCGGGCCGAAGGGCCTGGCGAACGGCATGGTGGAACTGAAGCGTCGGGCGGATGGCTCGCGCGAAACGCTGCCGATCACGGCAGCGCTGGCGCGGATCATCGGCTGAACGCAGGCAGCGATCTCGACAGGCGGGGCGCACGGCGGAGCAGGCATGGCGGCACGGAGCGAAGCGCGTCGGGTGAAGGAAGCACAGGCGCGCCCCGACGAGGAGCCGACCGGCTCGCGGCCGTTCAGCGCGTTCGAATGGATGCTGTCGCTGCGCTATCTCAGGGCGCGGCGCAAGGAAGGCTTCATCTCGGTCATCGCCGGGTTCTCCTTCCTCGGCATCATGCTGGGCGTCGCTACGCTCATCATCGTCATGGCGGTGATGAACGGCTTCCGCACCGAACTCCTGTCGAAGATCCTCGGCCTCAACGGCCACATGCTGGTGCAGCCGATCGACGGGCCGCTGACGGATTACGACGCGGTCGCCAAGCGCATCGCCGGCGTGCCGGGCGTCAAGTTCGCGGTGCCGCTGGTCGAGGGGCAGGCTCTGGCCTCCTCCGCCTACGGGGCCGGCGGCGTGCTGGTGCGCGGTCTCTCGGAGGCGAACCTGCGCGCGCTCCCCGCCATCGGAGCGAACATCCGCACCGGCACGCTGGAAGGCTTCGACAGTGGCACGGGGATCGCCATCGGCAAGCGCCTTGCCGACCAGCTCTCGCTGCAGGCGGGTGACAACCTCACCCTCGTCGCGCCGCGCGGGGCGGTGACACCGATGGGCACGACGCCGCGCATCAAGGTTTACAAGATCGCGGCGGTGTTCGAGATCGGCATGTCGGAATACGACAGCGCCTTCGTCTTCATGCCGCTGGCGGAGAGTCAGGCCTATTTCAACAAGGATGGCGACGTCACCGCCATCGAGGTCTACATCGACAAGCCGGACGACGTGGAACGCTACCGCTCCGCCGTGCAGGCGGCAGCCGAGCGGCCGATCTACATCGTCGACTGGCGCCAGCGGAACGCCACCTTCTTCAACGCGCTGCAGGTCGAGCGGAACGTGATGTTCCTCATCCTGACGCTGATCGTGGTGGTCGCGGCCTTCAATATCGTCTCCGGCCTCAACATGCTGGTGAAGGATAAGGGGCGCGATATCGGCATCCTGCGCACCATGGGTGCGACGCGCGGGGCGATCATGCGGGTCTTCCTCGTCACCGGCGCCGCCATCGGCGTCGTTGGCACCATCGCCGGCTTCCTGCTCGGGCTGGTGGTGTGCCTGAACGTGGAGGAAATCCGCCAGTTCATTTCCTGGCTCACCGCAACCGAGCTCTTCTCGCCCGAGCTCTATTATCTCAGCCGCCTGCCCGCCGAGATGAACGCCGGCGAGACCGCGACCGTCGTGCTGACCGCGCTCGTCCTGTCCTTCCTCGCTCCGCTCTACCCCTCGTGGCGCGCCGCGCGCCTCGATCCGGTGGAAGCGCTACGCTACGAATAGGGGACCGGTCGTGTCCGCATCGCCGCAGACCGTACTCCGGCTGGAACAGATCGAACGCCGCTACATGCAGGGCGAAGGTACGCTCGACATTCTGCGCGGCGCCGATTTCACCGTTATGGAAGGCCAGTCGGTGGCACTCGTGGCGCCGTCCGGCACGGGCAAGTCCACGCTCCTCCACGTCGCCGGTCTGCTGGAGCATCAGGATGCCGGGGAGGTCTATATCGGCGGCAAGGCGACGGCAGGCCTGCCGGATGCCGAGCGTACCCGTATCCGACGGGTCGACGTCGGCTTCGTCTACCAGTTCCATCACCTCCTGCCGGAATTCTCTGCGCAGGAAAACGTGATGCTGCCCCAGATGATCCGGGGTCTGTCGAAGCGCGAGGCGGCGGTGCGCGCGAAGGAACTGCTCGGCTATCTCGGCCTCGGCAAGAGGCTCGATCACCGGCCGGGCGAACTGTCGGGCGGCGAGCAGCAGCGTGTCGCCATTGCGCGTGCCGTGGCCAATGCCCCGCGCGTGCTATTGGCGGACGAGCCGACGGGAAATCTCGATCCGCACACGGCCGACCATGTCTTTCATGCCCTGTCCCAGCTTGTCGAGGCGACCGGCCTCGCGGCGGTGATCGCGACCCACAATCTCGAGCTCGCGGGGCGCATGCACCGTCGCGTGACGCTGCAGGACGGGCAAGTCGTGGAATTGCCATAGACCTTGCCGTCGTCGCTCCTGTTCGGCGGTAATCTCATGCTATTCTCACCCGCAGCGCCGTAGCGCTCCGGAGTGTCGCCATGCTGGACCGTCTTCTCCAGTACGATCACATGACATTGCTGGCGGGCGCCGTCGCGGGTGCGGTTGCCCTCATCATCCTGCTGCGCTGGGTCGGCCAGCGCGTCGTCGTGCCGAAAACGCGTCTGGCGCTCGTGGGCGACGGCTCCTTCGACTACGACATTGCCGGAACGGACGGCCATCAGCCCGTCCTCGCCCGCATCGCCGGCCGGACGCCATCGTCTCTGGGTGAGGAATGCATCGCCGAACTCCTGACGGCTGTCACCAAAGCTGGCGAGGTCGAGGCGATCGTCGTCCATGTCGAAGGCGCCCGCGTGGGAGAGATCCCGGCACGCGACCTTCTTCATTTTCACGCGGCGGCGAAAGGGCGGCCGGCGCGTTGCGAGGCGGTGGTGCTGCGCGGCCATGCAGAAGATCTGCGGGTCCGGCTCGATGTCGCGTGGCCTCCGCGGCTGAGCTAGCCGGACTGTCCGTTTTCCTTTCTGCTCGCGGGAATCGGCGTGCCGCCGGGCACCGCCGTTTGCCATTTGTCAACCATAGACTGGAACGAAAGAGGAACATGGCTTGATTGTGGGGGTTGCGGGAGTCATGTTCTCTGTATGTTCCATGGAGGTCGACATGATCCGCATCCTCGTTCAGGAAGTTGCCGCGCTCACATCCATCGGGCTGTTCGTTGCCATGATCGGCATCTGGGCAGGGGTCATCACCGGCGTCTGAGGACAGCGGGGAGGACAGCCCCGCATGGGTGGACGCGGCGCCGTCGCATGCTCACCATCTAGACGGCGAGTCGCGGGAGGAAAGAAATGGCTGAGGCTGATGTCGGGTTCGTTCATCTGCATGTCCATTCCGCCTTCTCGCTGCTCGAAGGGGCGCTGACCATCGGCAAGCTGGCCGAGCTCGCCAAGAAGGATCGGCAGCCTGCCATCGCGCTCACCGACACGGGCAATCTGTTCGGTGCGCTGGAATTCTCCGAGAAGATGGCCGGAAGCGGCATCCAGCCGATACTCGGCTGCTCGCTCGCGGTGGACGTGCCCGGCCCCGCGCCACGTGGCCCAGCAGGGCAGGAGCGCCCGCGCATCGCTCTGCTCGCCGCCAGTGAGCAGGGGTGGAAGAATCTGATGGAGCTCGTCTCGCGCTCCTATCTCGACACCGCCTCGGACGGCGCTCCCCACATCAAGCTCGATTGGCTGCAGGGCTTTTCCGACGGCCTGATCGTTCTTACCGGCGGTCCCGCGGGTCCCGTGGACCGTGCGCTCGCCGCGGGTAGTGCGGATCTTGCCGAGCAGAGGCTGGTCGCGCTTTCCGAGCTGTTCGGCGACCGGCTCTATGTCGAAGTCCAGCGCCATGGCGTTGCCGACGAGCGCAAGGTCGAGCCGGCACTGATCGAACTCGCCTACCGGCTCGAGCTGCCGCTCGTGGCGACCAATGAGCCGTTCTTCGCGGCGCAGGAAGACTACGAGGCCCATGACGCGCTGATCTGCATCGCGGAGGGGCGGCTGGTGGCCGAACCCGACCGCCGCCAGCTCACCCCTGAGCACCGGTTCCGCACCAGGGCCGAGATGACGGCGCTGTTCGCAGACCTGCCCGAGGCGCTCGCCAACACCGTCGAGATCGCGCGGCGTTGCGCCTACCGTCCGCGCACGGTCAAGCCGATCCTGCCGCGCTTCACCATGGAGCGCGACGAGGCGGAGGAACTGCGGGTACAGGCGGAGGAGGGGCTCCGGCGGCGACTGGCGATCCACGGCCCGGCGCATGGGCTGGCGGAAAAGGACTACGAGGATCGCCTCGCCTTCGAGCTCGGCATCATCGAGAAGATGAAGTTTCCCGGCTACTTCCTTATCGTGTCGGACTTCATCAAATGGGCGAAGGCACAGGGCATTCCGGTGGGGCCGGGCCGTGGATCGGGTGCCGGCTCGCTGGTCGCCTATTCGCTCACCATCACCGATCTGGATCCGCTGCGCTTCGGCCTGCTGTTCGAGCGCTTCCTGAATCCCGAGCGCGTGTCCATGCCGGACTTCGATATCGACTTCTGCCAGGAGCGTCGCGACGAGGTTATTCGGTATGTGCAACAGCGCTACGGTCGCGATCAGGTAGCGCAGATCATCACCTTCGGTACGTTGCAGGCGCGCGGCGTGCTGCGCGACGTCGGCCGCGTGCTGGAGATGCCCTACGGGCAGGTCGACAAACTCTGCAAGCTGGTGCCGCAGAATCCGGCCAACCCGGTGACGCTGAAGCAGGCGATCGGCGACGAGCCGCGCTTGCAGGCGGAAAGTGAAGCAAACCCCGTCGTGAAGCGGGCTTTCGACATTGCTACCAAGCTCGAAGGCCTGAACCGCCACGCCTCGACCCATGCGGCGGGCATCGTGATCGGCGACCGGCCGCTGGCCAAGCTCGTGCCGCTCTACCGCGATCCGCGCTCCGACATGCCGGTCACGCAGTACAACATGAAATGGGTCGAGCAGGCCGGTCTGGTGAAGTTCGACTTCCTCGGCCTGAAGACTCTCACCGTGTTGCAAACGGCGGTGCGTCTGGTTGCACAGCGTGGCATCCAGCTCGACCTGTCGACTATCCCACTGGGCGACGAGAAGACCTACGCCATGCTGACGCGGGGCGAGACGGTCGGCGTGTTCCAGGTGGAAAGCGCGGGCATGCGCCGCGCCCTCGTCGACATGAAACCGGACCGGCTGGAGGACATCATCGCGCTCGTCGCGCTCTACCGTCCGGGCCCGATGGCCAACATTCCGGTGTATTGCGCGGTGAAGAACGGCCAGGAGAAGGCGGCCTATGCCCATCCCGCGCTGGAAGCGAGCCTGAAGGAAACTTACGGCGTCATCATCTACCAGGAACAGGTGATGCAGATCGCGCAGACGCTGTCCGGCTATTCGCTGGGCGAGGCGGATCTGCTGCGGCGCGCCATGGGCAAGAAGATCCGCGCCGAGATGGACAAGCAGCGTGAGCGCTTCGTCACCGGCGCGGTGGAGCGCGGCGTGCCCAAGGCCAAGGCGTCGGAAATCTTCGACCTGCTCGCCAAGTTCGCCGACTACGGCTTCAACAAGAGCCATGCCGCCGCCTATGCGCTGGTCTCGTACCAGACCGCCTATATGAAGGCGAACTACGCCACGGAATTCCTTGCCGCGTCGATGACGCTCGACATGGGCAACACCGACAAGCTGGCGGAATTCCGCCAGGAATCGCAGCGGCTCGGCATCGAGGTGGTGCCGCCCTCGGTCAACCACTCCGGCCGGGAGTTCGCGGTGAAGGACGGGCGCATCCTCTACGCGCTCGCCGCCATCAAGGGCGTGGGCGTGCATGCGGTGGACGCCATCGTCGAGGCGCGGGGCGACCGGCCCTTCGCCAGCCTTTCGGACTTCGCCTCGCGCATCAACGCCAAAGCGCTGAACAAGCGCACCATGGAGAGCCTCGTCAACGCCGGGGCCTTCGATGCGCTGGAGCCGAACCGCGCCCGCGCGACGGCGGCGATCGAACCGATTCTCGCCCATGCCGCTTCGGTGGGGGCGGAGGTGGCTTCCGGTCAATGGAACATGTTCGGCGGGCCCGCGCAGGCGACGGAGCTGCCGATACCCAACACCGCGCCGTGGCTGCCGGCCGAGAAGCTGCAGCGCGAATATGATTCCATCGGCTTCTTCCTCACCGGCCACCCGCTCGACGACTACGGCAAGGCGCTGGAGCGGCTGCGCGTGCAGCGCTGGACCGATTTCACCCGCTCGGTGCGTGCCGGCTCCATCGCCGGGCGCCTCGCCGCGACCGTGGTGAGCCGGCAGGAGAGGCGCACCAAGACCGGCAACAAGATGGGCATCGTCGGCCTGTCCGATCCTTCCGGGCAGTTCGAGGCGGTGCTGTTCTCCGAGACGCTGGCGCAGTTCCGCGAGCTTCTGGAGCCCGGCAAGGCGCTGCTTCTGCAGGTCTCGGCGGAGCTGCAGGGCGAGGATGTGCGCGCCCGCATCCAGACGGCCGAACCGCTCGACCAGGCGGCCTCGAAGATGCAGAAGAGCATGCGTATCTTCTTGCGCTCGCCCGATCCGCTGGAAAGCGTCGCCTCGCGCCTCGGCTCTCTCGCCAGCGGACGCGGGGACGGGGAGGTGGCGCTGGTACTGCTGCTCGGCGAACAGGGCGCAACGGAGGTGGAAGTGAAGCTTCCCGGCCGCTACAGCCTGTCGCCCCAGATCGCCGGGGCCCTCAAGGCGGTTCCCGGCGTGGTCGCCGTCGAGGCGCATTGAGCGGATGAAGGGGTAGGTCCGGCGCGTTGCCCGGCGGTAGAGCCACACGGCGCTTGCGTGTCGGGGTGTGGTCCCTTATAAGCCGCGCCATTCCGCACGCGGACTCGCGGCCGGGCTCCCATTGTCGTGACTTGTGACGGTGGGTGCCTATCGGTCGCTCCGGTGCCGTAGCCGAATCCCTCGGCACGGCCATGTCCGCGGAGGCTCAACCGGACGAGAGACGACAATGGCGCTTCCTGAATTCTCCATGCGCCAGCTCCTGGAAGCTGGCGTGCACTTCGGGCATCAGTCCCACCGCTGGAACCCGAAGATGGCTCCCTTCATCTTCGGCACCCGCAACAACATCCACATCATCGACCTGGCCCAGACCGTGCCGGCGCTGCATCGCGCGCTGCAGGCGGTGTCCGACACCGTGGCCCGCGGCGGCCGCGTGCTGTTCGTCGGCACCAAGCGTCAGGCGGCGGATGCCGTGGCCGATGCGGCCAAGCGTTCGGCCCAGTACTACGTCAACTCCCGCTGGCTCGGCGGCATGCTGACGAACTGGAAGACCATTTCCCATTCGATCGCCCGCCTGAAGAAGCTGGAAGAGCTTCTGAATGCCGGCGAGGGCGTCGGCTACACCAAGAAGGAGCGCCTGACGCTCCAGCGCGAGAAGGAGAAGCTCGATCGCGCCCTTGGCGGTATCCGCGACATGGGCGGTATCCCGGACCTGCTGTTCGTGATCGACACCAACAAGGAAGACCTGGCCGTCGCCGAAGCGCGTCGCCTCGGCATTCCGGTCGCGGCGATCCTCGACACCAACTGCGATCCGGACGGCATTGCTTTCCCGGTGCCGGGCAATGACGACGCCGGCCGCGCGATCAACCTCTATTGCGACCTGATCGCCCGTGCCGCCATCGACGGCATCGGCCGCGCCCAGGGCGATCTCGGCATCGACATCGGCGCCGCCGATGCGCCGCTCGTCGAGGATCTGCCGGCCGAGACCGTCTGGTCGGGCTTCGAGCCGCTCTCCGGCCCGCGCGGCATTGCCGACGACCTGAAGAAGCTGACCGGCGTGTCGCCGGCGATCGAGAAGAAGCTGACCGATCTCGGCATCTTCCACTATTCGCAGATCGCTGGCCTGAATGCCGACGACGCTCACCGTCTCGGTGAGGAAGTCGGTCTTCCGGGCCGTGTCGACGGCTGGATCGCGCAGGCCAAGGAGCTGACCGCCGAGGTCGAGTGACCACGGCGCCGGTTTCGCAACGGCGTCACATGCGGGCGCCAAACGTTTGGGCGTCAGCCTTTGCATTGCACGGCCGGCCCGGAATTCCTCCGGCCGGCCGTGTCGTCGATTGATACAGAGATCGTTGAGGAACGGAACATGGCCAACATCACCGCGGGCATGGTGAAGGAGCTGCGCGACAAGACCGGCGCCGGCATGATGGACTGCAAGGCCGCGCTGAACGAGGTCGAGGGTGACATCGAGGCCGCCATCGACTGGCTGCGCAAGAAGGGCCTTGCCAAGGCCGCCAAGAAGGCCGGCCGCGTCGCGGCCGAGGGTCTGATCGGCGCCGCCGTCGACGGCGGCAAGGGCGTCGTCGTCGAGGTGAACTCCGAGACCGACTTCGTGGCCCGCAACGAGCAGTTCCAGCAGCTGGTGCGCGGCATTGCCACCGTCGCGCTGACCGCTGGCGCCGATATCGAGGCGATCAAGGCCTCGACCTTCCCGGGCGGCGGCAAGGTCGAGGAGGTCCTCTCCTCCGCGGTTGCCACCATCGGCGAGCACATGACGCTGCGCCGCGCTGCCGCGCTCGAAGTCTCGCCGGGCGTCGTCGGCTCCTATGTCCACGGCTCGGTGGGCGAGGGCCTCGGCAAGATCGGCGTGCTGGTCGCGCTCGAATCCGCCGGCAAGCCGGATGAGCTGGCCGCCCTCGGTCGCCAGATCGCCATGCACGTCGCCGCCGCCAACCCGCAGGCGCTCGACGCCGCCGGCATCGACCCTGAGGTCGTCGCCCGCGAGCGTGGCGTGCTGTTTGAGAAGGCCAAGGCCTCCGGCAAGCCGGACAACGTGGTCGAGAAGATCGTCGAAAGCGGCCTGAAGACCTTCTACAAGGAAGTCACGCTGCTTGAGCAGCCCTTCATCCACGAGCCGTCCAAGACGGTCGCCCAGGCGGTGAAGGAGAGCGAGGGCAAGGTCGGCGCGCCGATCAAGCTCGTTGCTTTCGTGCGCTTTGGCCTCGGTGAGGGCGTCGAGAAGCAGGAGAGCGACTTCGCCGCCGAAGTCGCCGCCGCGGCCGGCGTTTGAGACCTATCTTGCGTTGATAACGTCACGCCGGGCCGCCCAAGGGCTGTCCGGCGTGTTTTACTGTGCGCGCCGCTCGCGAGTCGCGCCAAGCCAGAGGTGCCTCATGTCGACCCCGCCAGACCGCAATGAACTCGCTTATGGGCGTGTCCTGGTGAAGGTTTCCGGCGAGGCGTTGATGGGGAGCGAGGCATTCGGCCTGCACTGGCCGACCATCGAGGGCATCGCGCAGGATCTCGTCGAGGCCCATTCCACGGGCGCCGAGATCGCCGTGGTGGTGGGTGGCGGCAATATCCTGCGCGGCGCCAGCGTGGCGGGGCAGGGGCTCGATCGCGCCACCGCCGACCATATGGGCATGCTGGCCACCGTGATGAACGCGCTGGCACTGGAGAAGGCCGTCGAGCAGGCCGGCAGCCCGGCGCGCACGCTTTCCGCCATTCCCATGCCGACCATCTGCGAGCCCTATGCCCGCCAGACGGCTTCGCGCCACCTGTCGCGCGGGCGCATCGTGCTGCTGGCGGGCGGTACCGGAAATCCGTATTTCACGACTGATACCGGCGCCGTCTTGCGCGCCGCCGAGCTGGAATGCGACGCGGTGATGAAGGCGACCAATGTCGATGGCGTCTACACCGCCGATCCCAAGCGCGATCCCTCCGCGCGCCGCTACGACCGGCTTACCCACGACGAGGCGCTGGCAAAGGATCTGAAGGTGATGGACGCCGCAGCCTTCGCCCTCGCGCGCGAGGCGAAGCTGCCGATCATCGTCTTTTCCATCCGCGAGCCCGGTGCGATCGCGGCGGCCATTCGCGGCCAGGGGCGGGCGACGACGGTGGCGCCGTAGCGCCCCCTCGAGATGCCGGGTGCCGCGTACCGCTTGCCACGCGCGCCGTTAGGTTGGATATAGCCGCCAACCGGGAGCGGTCGGTCGCGTGCCGGACAGATAAGAGAAGAGGTTCGACATGAGCAGTGATCCGATCGACATCGCCGATCTGAAGCGGCGCATGCAGGGCGCCATCGGGGTCCTGAAGCAGGAACTGTCGGGCCTGCGCACCGGCCGTGCGTCGGCCAGCCTTCTGGAGCCGATCCAGGTCGACGCCTATGGCAGCCACATGCCGCTCAACCAGGTCGCCTCGGTGAACGTACCCGAGCCGCGCCTGCTGTCGGTGCAGGTCTGGGATCGCGGCATGGTCGCGGCGGTCGAGAAGGCGATCCGTGAATCCAATCTCGGCCTCAACCCGCAGACCGAAGGCCAGGTGCTGCGCGTGCGCATTCCCGAGCTCACGCAGGAGCGCCGCCAGGAACTGGTCAAGGTTGCCCACAAATACGCCGAGGCGGCCCGCGTCTCGGTGCGCCATGTGCGCCGCGACGGCCTCGATTCGCTGAAGAAGGCGGAGAAGGACGGCGAGATGAGCTCGGACGATCTCGATCGTCTGGCCGATCAGGTGCAGAAGGCGACGGATCAGTCCATCACCGAGGTCGATCAGGTCCTGGCCGCCAAGGAAAAGGAAATCCTGGCGGTCTGACGTTCAGGTCCCGAGACGGGGGCCAGGTCCCGAAGGGGGGCTCCGTGAACCTTGCGAGGCTCGGCGTGCCGTCAGGGGCCGCCATCGAGACGGATACGCGGCAGGCGGCGACGGTCGGCGTGCCGCGTCACGTCGCGATCATCATGGACGGCAATGGCCGCTGGGCGAAGAGTCATGGCCTGCCCCGCTTCGAAGGTCATCGCCGGGGCGCCGAGGCGGTGCGGCGCAGCGTCACCGCTGCGCACGAGCTCGGAATCGAGGCGCTGACGCTCTACAGCTTCTCCAGTGAGAACTGGTCGCGTCCCGAGACGGAGATCGGCGAGCTGATGGGGCTGCTCAAGCGCTTCATCCGCTCCGACCTCCGGGACCTTCACGCCAAGAATGTGCGCCTGCGGATCATCGGGGAGGGGCACCCGACCGATTCCGAGGTGCAGGCGCTGCTCGACGAGGCGCAGGAACTGACCCACAGCAACACCGGGGTCAAGCTGACGGTCGCCTTCAACTACGGCTCGCGGAACGAGATCGCGCGTGCCGCGCAACAGCTGGCCCGACAGGTCGCCGACGGCGTGCTGCGCCCGGAGGACATTACTCCGGAGCGTTTCTCCGATGCGCTCGACACCGCCGGCCTGCCGCCGCTCGATCTGGTGATCCGCACCAGCGGTGAGCAGCGGCTGTCGAATTTCCTGCTTTGGCAGGCCGCTTATGCCGAGCTGGTGTTCCTGCCCGTGTTCTGGCCGGATTTCGACCGGGACTGGATGGAGCGGGCGCTGGTCGAATATGGGCGGCGCGAGCGCCGCTTCGGCGGCGTCGAGGCGAGCGGAAGCTGAGCCGTTGCGGATCGGGGCCGATTTCCTGCCGCGCGCCTGCTCGGCCCTCGTGCTGGCGCCGATCGTGCTGCTGGTCGCCGGCTGGGGCGGGTGGGCCTTCGGCATTCTCGCCACGCTCGCGGCCCTGATCATCCTCTGGGAATGGCTGCGCATGATCGCGGCGAAGCCCAACACCGTTCTGCTCGCGATCGGCGGCGCGGCTCTCGTCGTGGCGATGCTGATGCTGGCCATCCGTCCGCCGCATATGGCCATGGCCATCGTCATTCTCGGCGCGGTCGCGACGGCGCTGGCCGCCCGTGGCGGGCGCGAGAAGCGGCTTTGGGCGCCGTTCGGCCTCGTCTATGCCGGGGCTCTGGCACTGCCGGCGGTGATCCTGCGGGGGGACGCCACCTTCGGGCTGATCAGCCTGATCTGGCTGCTGGCCGTCGTCTGGTCCACTGATATCGCCGCCTATTTCTGCGGCCGCCTCATCGGCGGCCCGAAACTCTGGCCGCGGGTCAGCCCGAACAAGACATGGTCAGGCGCCATCGGCGGCACGCTCTTCGGCATGGTGGCGGGGATGGTGACGCTGTATGCCGCCGGCGTTCATTCAATCCTGCTCGCGGCGCCGGTGGCGCTTCTCGCCAGCGTGGCGAGCCAGGGGGGCGACCTGTTCGAATCGTCCATGAAGCGTCGCTTCGGCGTGAAGGATTCGAGCGCTCTGATTCCCGGCCATGGCGGGCTGATGGACCGGCTCGACGGCTTCATTGCCGCGGCGGCCCTCGCGCTGCTCATCGGCCTGCTGCGCGATCCCGACGCTCCGGCCCGCGGGCTGCTGCTATGGTGAGCTGCCGCTTCCCGACACATGACTGCGACGCTATCACCCGACCCCCGCTATCTTGCGCGAGCGCCTGCGCTTAGCCCAAGTTCGCCTTAAAGCCGCCCTATGGATCACGGGTCGCGCATCCGGCGCGCCTCTCTAGGAATTCGCTGATGGAAATTCTCGCCTCGATGGGAGGCAATGCGAGCTGGCTTCTGGGCTATCTCGTGCCGTTCCTTTTCGTGCTCACGATCGTCGTCTTCTTCCATGAGCTGGGCCACTTCTGGGTGGCGCGGCGCGCGGGGGTGAAGGTGGTGGCCTTCTCCATCGGCTTCGGCCCGGAGATC
Organism: Ancylobacter moscoviensis; assembly: GCF_007559435.1. Classification (GTDB taxonomy): domain Bacteria; phylum Pseudomonadota; class Alphaproteobacteria; order Rhizobiales; family Xanthobacteraceae; genus Ancylobacter; species Ancylobacter moscoviensis. The sequence continues at coordinate 177,894 of NZ_VMBP01000004.1, forward strand.
GTCGGCTTCAACGACCGGCACGGTACGCGCTGGCGTCTTTCGGCGATTCCCCTCGGCGGCTACGTCAAGTTCCTGGGCGACGATAACGCGGCGAGCACGCCCGATCGCGGCGCGCTCGACAGCATGAGCGAGGAGGACCGCCGCGGCAGCTTCTTCCACAAGCCTGTCGGCGCCCGGGCCGCCATCGTCGCCGCCGGCCCCATCGCCAATTTCATCCTGGCCATCGTCATCTTCGCAGGGCTGTTCATGACGGTCGGCCGGCAGGTGACGACGCCGCAGGTCGATGCGGTGCAGGCGGGAAGCGCCGCCGAGCGGGCGGGTTTCCAGCCCAACGACCTGATTCTGACGATCGACGGCACGCCCATCGATTCTTTCGGTGATATGCAGCGCATCGTCAGCACCAAGGCCGACCAGAAGCTGGCGATCGAGGTGGAGCGCGGCGGCCAGCGTCTGACGCTGGAGGCCACGCCGGATCGCCGCGAGATCACCGACAGCTTCGGCAATGTCCAGCGCATCGGCGTGCTCGGCATCTCGCGCAACACGGCGGGCGGTCAGGTCAAGACGGAACGATTCGGTCCCGTCGAGGCCGTCGGCATGGCGACGAAGGAGGTGTGGTTCATCGTCGATCGCACCTTCAGCTATCTCGGCGGCGTGGTGACGGGGCGCGAATCCGCCGACCAGCTCGGCGGCCCGATCCGCATTGCCCAGGTCTCGGGGCAGGTCGCCACTTTCGGCTTCGCCGCGCTGCTGCAGCTCGCCGCCGTCCTGTCGGTCTCGATCGGACTTCTTAACCTCTTTCCGGTACCCCTCCTTGACGGGGGGCACCTGCTTTTCTACGCCATAGAAGCGCTGCGCGGACGTCCGCTCAGCGAGCGGGCGCAGGAGGTCGGATTCCGCATCGGTCTGGCGCTCGTCTTGATGCTGATGTTGTTTGCGACGTGGAACGATATTCTCAGTATATCAAAATCTTGAGCCGGATTCGGGCGGCGTTGCCGACAGGCCACGCCGCCCGGAAAAGGCGTTGATGACGGCCCGTTCGGTTTGCAGCTTCTAGAAAAGTCTGTATCAACGGGATGCAGGGTGAGGATCGCCCGTTTGTGCGCCATGGTGCGTGCCGGCGGGCCGATCCCAGAACAACGGTAAGGTTGCGCACCAAATGGCTCGTTTCCGGTTCGTGAGTAAAATGGCCTCGGTCGTCGGTGTTGTTGCGCTGATGGCTGTGGCGGGGGTCGCCGGATCCGCCGTCGTGCCGGGTGCCGCAATGGCGCAATCGGCCAGCTCCATCATCGTCGAGGGCAATCGCCGCGTCGATGCGGACACCATCCGTTCCTATTTCCAGTCCAAGCCCGGTGAGCCGCTTACCGCGTCCCGCATCGACGAGGGGCTGAAGTCGCTCTACGCGACCGGCCTGTTCTCCGACGTCAATATCAGCCATCGCGGCGGCCGCCTCGTCGTGTCTGTGTCCGAGAACGAGGTGATCAACCGCGTCGCCTTCGAGGGCAACAAGAAGGTCAAGGACGACCAGCTTTCGATGGAAGTGCAGTCGAAGGCGCGCAGCCCGCTGTCGCGGACCACGGTCCAGGCCGACACGCAGCGCATCATTGACGTCTATCATCGCGCCGGCCGGTATGATGTGCGGGTCGAGCCCAAGACCATCGAGCGTGGCCAGGGTCGCGTCGATCTCGTCTTTGAGATCAAGGAGGGCGACAAGCTCGGCGTCGCGGAGATTCGCTTCGTCGGCAACAAGGCCTTTTCGGCCTACAAGCTCCGGGACGAGATCAGCACCACGGAGAGCAACTGGCTCTCCTGGCTGAAGAACACCGACATCTATGACGTCGATCGCATCAATACCGACCAGGAGCTGCTGCGCCGCTTCTACCTGAAGAACGGCTATGCGGATTTCCGCATCGTGTCGGTGACGGCCGATCTCGACCGCGCGCGTGATGGCTTCATCGTCACCTATGTCGTCGAGGAAGGCCCGCAGTACCGGGTCGGTACCGTCGATGTCGTCTCCGGCGTGAAGGACGTCGATGCGTCCCGCCTTCGGTCGGCTCTGCGCGTGTCGCCCGGTCAGGTCTACAATGCCGAGCTGGTCGAGAAGTCGGTCGAGAACGCCACTATCGAAGTGTCGAAGAGCGGCTACGCCTTCGCGCAGGTTCGTCCGCGTGGCGACCGCAATGTCGAAAACCGCACCATCTCGCTGATCTTCTCGGTTGAGGAAGGCCCGCGCGTCTACATCGAGCGCATCGAGATCCGTGGCAACACCCGTACCCGCGACTGGGTCATCCGCCGCGAGTTCGATCTCGCCGAGGGCGACGCCTATAATCGCGTGCTGGTCGACCGTGCCGAGCGTCGCCTGCGCAACCTCGGCTACTTCAAGGACGTCAAGATCAGCAACGAGCCCGGCACGGCGCCGGATCGCATCGTCCTGGTCGTGACCGTCGAGGATCAGCCGACGGGTGAGTTCTCGGTTTCGGGCGGTTATTCGAGCGCTGACGGCTTCATCGGCGAAGTGGCGATCTCGGAGAAGAACTTCCTCGGTCGCGGTCAGTATGTCCGTCTCGCCGGCCAGCTCGGTGAGAACGTGCAGGGCATCGACTTCAGCTTCACCGAGCCCTACTTCCTCGACTACCGCGTGGCGGCCGGCTTCGACCTCTTCTGGAAGGAGACCAGCGCGACCGACTACAGCCCGTACGACACGGAGACCGCGGGCGGCGTGCTGCGCGTGGCTCTGCCGCTCACCGACGAGCTGACCCTCGGCCTGCGCTACACGCTGTCGCAGAAGGAAATCACCATCGACTGGGCCGAGGAGTACCTGGACAACGTCTCCTGGGCGTTGCGTGAGGTGAACGGTGAGTCTGCGATCACCTCGTCGGTCGGCTATACGCTGACCTACAACATGCTCGACAATAACCGCGAGCCGACAAACGGTTATCTGCTCGAGCTGAAGCAGGATCTGGCCGGTCTCGGCGGTGACGTGAACTTCATCCGTTCGACCTTCGACGCGCGGTGGTACCTGCCCGTCACCGGCGACTTCGTCCTGCTGCTGCGCGGTCAGGCCGGTAACATCTCGTCCTGGGGCGGCGAGGACCTGCGCATCCTCGACAACTTCTTCAAGGGCCCGGATCTGGTTCGCGGCTTCGCCCCCAACGGCATCGGCCCGCGCGACCTTGCCTCCGGCTATTTCGGGCAGGACATGGATGCGCTCGGCGGTACGCTCTACTGGGGCACCACGGCCGAAATCCAGTTCCCGCTCTCCTTCCTGCCGAAGGACTTCGGCCTGAAGGCCGCGGTGTTTGCGGATGCTGGTTCGCTGTGGGACTATCAGGGCAACACGACCTTCCCGAATATTGAAGGCTGGAACCTGCCGGCGAATTATGTGAACTGCAGTGCCATCTCGGGCTCTAAGACCAAGGGCTACGCCAATGTCTGCGTGGCCGATAGCGACGAGATCCGCTCCTCGGTCGGCGTCAGCCTGATCTGGAGCTCGCCCTTCGGTCCGCTGCGCTTCGACTACGCCTGGGCGCTGACCAAGGAGTGGTACGACGACATCCAGGAGTTCCGCTTCAGCGGCGGTACGCGCTTCTGATAAGCTGCCTCACGTCATGGTCTGCACGGCGGTCCGGTCACCCGGACCGCTTGTGCGTTTTGCAAACAGGTTGACGGCCGGCAGGCGGCGATGAGCGATCCTTTCTTCCATCCGGCGCCGACGCCGCTCACCCTCGACGAGGTCTGCCAGCTCGTCGGGGCGACAGCAGGCGAGGGCGTTGATCTCTCCCGGCGGATCGCCAATGTGGCGTCGCTGGAGGAAGCCGGAGTCTCGGACCTCGCCTTCATGGACGGGGCGCGCCATGTCGCGGAGCTCACACGCACCCGCGCCGGCGCCTGCTTCATTACCGAGCGCTTTGCCTCTCATGTCCCGGCCGGCACAGTGGCGTTGCGCGTCGCCAGGCCCTATGCGGCTTTCGTCGCCGTGGCCCGCCATCTCCACGAGCCGAGCCTGCGGCCGGGATCGGCCTTCGGCCAGGCCGGTGTCGCGGCCGGCGCGATGGTGCATCCGCAGGCCCGGCTGGAAGCCGACGTCACGGTCGATCCCGGCGCTGTGGTGGGGCCGGGCGCGGAGATCGGGGCGGGGAGTGTCATCGCCTCCGGCGCGGTCGTGGGCCCCGGCGTGCGCATCGGCCGGAACTGTTCCATCGGCGCCGGGGTAAGCCTGCAGCACGCGCTGCTGGGCGACCGGGTGATCGTGCATCCGGGCGCCCGCATCGGGCAGGACGGATTCGGCTATCTCGGCAGCGCCAAGGGCCATGCCAAGGTGCCGCAGATCGGGCGCGTCGTCCTGCAGGACGACGTGGAGATCGGCGCCGGCACGGCGATCGACCGTGGCGGGCTGCGCGACACGGTGATCGGCGAAGGCACCAAGATCGACAATCTCGTCCAGATCGCGCACAACGTCGTCATCGGGCGCCATTGCGTCATCGTCTCCCAGACCGGCATCGCCGGTAGCGCGACGCTCGGCGATTTCGTCATGCTGGGCGGACAGGTCGGCGTGATCGGTCATATCAGGATCGGCGACGGTGCCCGCATCGCGGCGTCGAGCAATGTGAAGGATGACGTGCCGCCGGGCGTGGAATGGGGTGGTTCGCCTGCCAAGCCCATGCGCGAGTGGTTCCGCGAGGTCATGGCCGTTCAGCGCCTGGCGCGCGGCGACCGGCCGGCCGCCGGCGGCCGACAGGAGGGGCAGTGAAGGGAATGGACGTGCAGGCTGAAGCCACGAAGGAAACCGCCGCGCTCGGATCCGCCGACATACTGCGTATTCTGGCGGCGTTGCCGCATCGCTACCCCTTCCTCATGGTCGACAAGATCGTCGGCATCGAGGGGGACAAGAAGGCGATCGGCATCAAGAACGTTTCGGCCAACGAGCCGCATTTCCAGGGGCATTTCCCGGAGAACCCGGTGATGCCGGGCGTGCTCATCCTCGAAGGCATGGCGCAGACGGCGGGAACGATCTGTCTGCTGGAGCGGCAGGAAGACGGGCCGCCGTCTCTCGTCTATTTCATGACCATCGACAAGGCGAAGTTCCGCCGTCCGGTCGTTCCGGGCGATGTGCTGGAGTACCACATGACGCAGATGACGAAGCGCCGCAACATGTGGTGGTTCCGCGGCGAAGCGAAGGTCGACGGCCAGATCGTGGCCGAGGCCGAGGTTGGCGCCATGATCGCCCGCGGGGCAGCGAAATGACGTCATCCTCCGTTCGGATCGACCCGACGGCCCGCGTCGAGGATGGCGCGACGCTTGGCGAGGGCGTCGAGATCGGCCCGTTCTGCACGGTCGGCGCGCATGTCGTGCTCGGGGCCGGCGTGCGGCTGATTTCGCATGTCGCCGTGGCCGGCCGCACCACCATCGGCGAAGGAACGGTCGTCTATCCGTTCGCCTCGCTCGGCTTTCCCCCGCAGTCCTATCATTACAAGGGCGAGCCGAGCCGCCTCAGCATCGGCCGCAACTGCGTGATCCGCGAACATGTGACGATGAATATCGGCACCGAGGGCGGCCATATGGAGACGGTGGTCGGCGAGGGCGGCATGTTCATGGTCGGCAGCCATATCGCGCATGACTGCGTGGTGGGCGCCCGTGCCGTGTTCGCCAACAACGCGACGCTTGCCGGCCACGTGACGGTCGGCGAGAACGTCTTCATCGGCGGCCTTTCCGCCGTGCACCAGTTCGTACGGATCGGCGACCAGTGCATCGTGGGCGGCATGTGCGGCCTTCGCCATGACCTCATCCCCTTCGGGGCGATGGTGGAGGGGCGCCCGGGGCTGGGCGGGCTCAACATCATCGGGCTGAAGCGGCGCGGCTTTACGCGCCCGCAGATCCATGCGCTCCGCGCCGCCTATCGCGAGCTGTTCTATAGCGGGGGCACGCTGGCCGAGCGCACGGATCGCGTGGCGGAGCATTTTGCCGACGAAGCCCATGTGATGCACGTCGTCGACTTCGTCCGCAGCGCCGGCAAGCGGCGCCTGACCGTGCCCATCGACGCGGCCGACCATGTCGTCGAGCCTGAAGCGGCCTGAGCCGACACCACCCCACGTGCTGCCGGATGGAGCGGCGGCGCCCGCCGGCGCGCCGCTGGCCATCATCTGTGGTGGCGGCGCGTTTCCGCTGGCGGTCGCAGAGGCGGCCCGGCGTGCGGGGCGAGAGGTGGTTTTGTTTCCCGTGCGCGGCTTTGCGGATGCGTCCGTGGAGGCGTGGCCGCATGTATGGATCCACATCGGTCGCTTCGGCAGGCTCAAGAGCGAGATGCGGCGTCTCGGTTGCCGGGATGTGGTGTTCATCGGCAATGTGCTGCGCCCGCGCATCCGCGACATCCGCTTCGACTGGACCACGCTGACGCTGCTGCCGCAGGTGTTCCGCATGTTGCGCGGCGGTGACGACCACCTGCTGACCAGCCTCGGGCGCCTGTTTGAGGAAGCGGGCTTCCGTCTGGTCGGGGCGCACGAGATTGCGCCGGAGATCCTCATCCCGGCGGGGCAACTCGGCTCTCTCGCCCCTGCCGCCGAGCAGATGGAGGACATCGCACTCGGTCGCCGGGCGCTCGCCGTCACCGGGCCGCTGGACATTGGCCAAGGGCTGGTGGTGATGAACCGGCATGTGGTCGCCGTGGAAGCGGCGGAGGGCACGGATCTCATGCTCGCGCGCGTGGCGGAACTGCGCACCAATGGCCGCATCAAGGCGCCACCGCGGTGTGGCGTACTGGTGAAGCGGCCGAAAGTTGGGCAGGACAAGCGGCTCGATCTGCCCTCCCTCGGCGTGCGCACGGTGGAGGGCGCGGCGCGGGCGGGGCTTGCCGGTATCGCCGTCGAAGCCGGTGGCGTCATCGTCGCCGATGTAGAGGCGCTGGTGCGCGCGGCCGACAGGGCCGGTATCTTCATCTACGCCTTCGAGCGCGACGGGGCAGGCGAGGCATGACCACGGACAAGCCGCTGGATGTCTTCATCGTGGCCGGCGAGGAATCGGGCGACGCGCTGGCCGCCGGCCTCATGGCGGAGCTGAAGGCGTTGCACCCGGGTGAGGTGCGTTTTCGCGGCGTCGGTGGCGCGCGCATGCAGGCACAGGGGCTCGCCAGCCTCTTTCCCATGGAAGACATCACCGCCATGGGCTTCGCGCAGGTGATCGGCGGCCTGCCGCGTATCCTGCGCCGCATGCGCGAGACGGCGGAAGCCATCGTCGCGACGCCGCCGGACGTTCTCGTGATGGTCGACGCGCCGGACTTCACCCACCGCGTCGCGCACAAGGTCCGCGCCCGGTTGCCGAAACTGCCGATCGTGAAATACGTCGCCCCGACCGTGTGGGTCTGGCGGCCCGGTCGCGCGAAGGCGATGGCTCCGGACTTCGACCGGGTGCTGGCTCTGCTGCCCTTCGAGCCAGAGGCGATGCACGCGCTTGGCGGACCACCGACCACCTATGTCGGCCATCCGCTGCTCGGCGAGCTGGAGCGTTTGCGACCGAATGCGGAGGAGGCTGCGCGCCGGGCAGCCAAGCCGCCGGTTCTGCTGGTGCTTCCGGGAAGCCGGCGTGCCGAGCTCGCGCGGCTCGGCGCCACCTTCGGCGAGGTGCTGGGGCTGCTGCGCTCCCATGTTCCTGCCTTCGAACTGGTGCTGCCTACTCTTCCGCGTCGCCGGCAACAGGTCGAGGAAATGGTCGCGGCCTGGCCGGTGAAGCCGCGCATCGTCGTCAACGAGAACGAGAAGCTGGCGGCGTTCCGCAGCGCCCGGGCGGCGCTCGCCGCGTCCGGCACGGTGACGCTGGAGCTGGCGCTGGCCGGCATACCGACGGTCGCCGCCTATCGCGTGCCGTGGCTGGAGGGGCGCATCGCGCCGTACATCATCAAGGTGAAGACGGCCATCTTGCCGAATCTGATCCTCGGCGAGCCGGCGGTGCCGGAATATCTGCAATGGTACATCGATCCGCCCGCCATGGCGGCGCAACTCGCTCGGCTGATCGAAGGAGGCGATGAGCGGGAATCCCAACTCGCCGCCTTCAAACGGCTCGACGCCATGCTGGGCGAGGGAGGCGAACCGCCGAGCCGGCGCGCCGCCCGGACGGTGCTCGAGACGCTTGGCCTTTCCTTTCGCCCCGTAGCCTGAGGTGCCGGCCGGCATGGACGGGTCGGCAGGCGCGGAAAGCCACCTGACCTCAAATGAAAAACCCCGCCTTCCAGGATTGGAAGGCGGGGTTTTCGTTTCAGAAACCGGCGCTTGTCCGGGAAAGGCTCACTTGCGGCGGGCGATCGGCACGTAGTCGCGATGCGTGGCGCCGGTGTAGAGCTGGCGTGGGCGGCCGATGCGCTGGCCCGGATCCTCGATCATTTCCTTCCACTGGCCGATCCAGCCCACGGTGCGGGCGAGGGCGAACAGCACGGTGAACATGGAAGTGGGGAAGCCGAGCGCGCGCAGCGTGATGCCCGAATAGAAGTCGATGTTCGGGTAGAGCTTGCGCTCGACGAAATACTCGTCCTGAAGCGCGATGCGCTCCAGCTCGACGGCGATGTCGAGCAGCGGATCATCCTTGATGCCGAGCTCGCCGAGCACCTCATGGCAGGTCTTCTGCATGATCTTGGCGCGCGGGTCGTAGTTCTTGTAGACGCGATGGCCGAAGCCCATCAGGCGGAACGGATCGTTCTTGTCCTTGGCGCGCTTGATGTATTCGGGGATCCGTTCCACCGAGCCGATTTCGCCGAGCATCTTGAGCGCTGCCTCGTTGGCGCCACCATGCGCCGGACCCCACAGGCAGGCGATGCCGGCGGCGATACAGGCGAAGGGGTTTGCGCCGGAGGAGCCGGCGAGGCGCACGGTCGAGGTCGAGGCGTTCTGCTCGTGGTCGGCGTGCAGGATGAAGATGCGGTCGATCGCGCGGGAGAGGATCGGGTTGGCCTTGTATTCCTCGCAGGGCACCGAGAAGCACATGCGCAGGAAGTTCGAGGCGTAGTCGAGGTCGTTCTTCGGATAAACGAAGGGCTGGCCGATCGAGTACTTGTAGGCCATGGCGGCCAGCGTCGGCATCTTCGCGATCATGCGGATCGAGGCAATCATCCGCTGCTGGGGATCCGAGATGTCCGTCGAGTCGTGGTAGAAGGCCGAGAGTGCACCGACCGAGGCCACCATGACCGACATGGGATGCGCGTCGCGGCGGAAGCCGTGGAAGAAGCGGCTCATCTGCTCATGCACCATGGTGTGGCGCGTGACGCGGTAGTCGAAATCCGCCTTCTGGGCGGCGGTCGGCAGCTCCCCGTAGAGGAGCAGATAGCAGGTTTCCAGGAAGTCGCCGCTTTCGGCCAGCTGCTCGATGGGGTAGCCGCGATAGAGGAGAATGCCCTCGTCGCCGTCGATATAAGTGATCTGGCTTTCGCAGGACGCGGTCGAGGTGAAGCCGGGGTCGTAGGTGAACTTGCCGGTCTGGGCGTAGAGCTTGCCGATGTCGATGACGTCGGGGCCGACCGTGCCGTTGAGTATCGGGAGTTCCCAGCTTTCGTTGCCAATGGTGAGGGTGGCGGATTTCGCCGAATTGCCGTCGATGGCGTCCATGCGGGGTCTCCCTAAACCTGTGGAACCGGTTAAACGGATCGCGTCTTTGCGGGTGCCGCGCCGTGCCTTTCGGCAAGATGCGCCTGAGACGGGGGCTGGTCTCGCTGCGGCCCGATAGGCAAGTCGTAGCGGTTTCACCCCTCCCTCGCAAGCGCAGCGAAAACGGTGCCGCAATGCGGCGGACAGGGGCTGCGAAAGTCGGTTTCACCTTCGCAGTCGCATCATGCTAGACGGACCCTTCACGCCGTCGCGGCGGCCCCCGTCTGGTCGGCGATGCGGGCGAGCGACTCCTCCCGGCCGAGCACGGCGAGCACGTCGAAAATGCCCGGCGAGGTGGCCTTTCCGGTCATCGCCGCGCGCAACGGCTGGGCGAGGGCACCGAGCTTTACTCCCTTCTCCTCGGCAACGACGCGCACGGCCGCTTCGGTCTCGGCGGCGTTCCATTCGGCCACGGTGGCGAGCTTTTCGGCGGCGGCGGCCAGCAGACGACGGGCATCGTCGGTCAGCAGAGCGCGGGCCTTTTCCTCGATATCGAGGGGACGCGACTTCCAGATATACGCTGCGCTATCAATAAGTTCGACGAGCGTCTTCGCGCGTTCCTTGAGGCCGGGCATGGCGGCCAGAAGCTGGGCACGACGCTCCGGCGTCAGCGCAGCGGCAATCTCGGCGCCATTTGGAAGATGCGGCAGCAGCGCGTCGATGGCGGCGAGCAGCTCGGCATCCGGGGTCGAGCGCATGTAGAGACCGTTGATGCTCTCCAGCTTCGCGAAGTCGAACCGCGCGGCGGAGCGGCCGACCTTGTCGAGGTCGAACAGGCGACTCATCTCCTCGGTGGAGAAGATTTCCTGGTCGCCATGGCTCCAGCCGAGGCGCACGAGATAATTCCGCAGCGCAGCAGGCAGGTAGCCCATCGCGCGGTAGGCATCGACGCCGAGCGCACCGTGTCGCTTGGAAAGCTTGGCGCCATCCGGCCCGTGGATGAGCGGGATGTGCGCCATCTTCGGCACCTCCCAACCCAGCGCATGGTAGATCTGCGTCTGGCGCGCGGCGTTGGTCAGGTGATCGTCGCCACGGATGATGTGGGTGACGTTCATGTCGTGGTCGTCCACCACCACGGAAAGCATGTAGGTGGGCGTGCCGTCCGAGCGCAGCAGCACGAGATCGTCGAGATCCTTGTTCGGGAACACGACGCGGCCCTGCACGAGGTCGTCGATGACGGTCTCGCCCTCAATGGGCGCCTTGAGACGGATGGCGGGCGCGCGGTCGGCCGGGGCCTCGGACGGATCGCGGTCCCGCCAGCGCCCGTCATAGCGCGGCGGGCGGCCTTCCTTGCGGGCCGTCTCGCGCATTTCCTCGAGCTCGGCGGCGGTCGCGTAGCAGGGATAGGCGCGGCCAGCGGCGATCATCTGCTCGACGGCCTCGCGATGCCGCTCGGCGCGGGCGAACTGGTAGATGACGTCGCCCGACCAGTCGATGCCGAGCCAGTTCAGCCCGTCGATGATGGCGTCGATGGCTTCCGGCGTGGAGCGCTGGCGATCCGTATCCTCGATGCGCAGCAGCATCTTGCCGCCCTTGGCGCGGGAATAGAGCCAGTTGAACAACGCGGTGCGCGCCCCGCCGATGTGCAGGAAGCCGGTGGGCGAGGGGGCGAAGCGGGTAACGACGGTCTCGGTCATTTCTCTTCCGTCTCGCGCCGCGAAGCATCAGCGGCGTCAAAGCATGGCGGGCGCGGACGGTGCGTGTACCATAGGTGCGCGACACGGGAAAAGCGCGGCTTTGCCCGGCGGGCGGGTCAATGCGAAACCGCACGACGGGCGCGTGCGCGAAAGGGGCGGGCAGGGCGTGCAGGGGCAGGTGCCGCCGCAGCACGGACCGGAGGGCAAAACGGGTGCGCAGCGGCGGGCCCGAGCGGCGGTGCTCGCCGCCGGAATATCGGTACGACAAACCGGCGTACGGAAGGGGTTTGGGCCGCCTCTTGGTGCGCTCGCGGGCCGTCTCGCCGGCGCCATGGCGCACGAAATCGAGGATCGGCGCGCCTTTCTCTTCCTGCCGATCGGTTTCGCGATCGGCGCCGGGGCGTATTTTGCCGCTCCCTACGAGCCCTTGCCCTATGTCGGATTGGTGCCGGCATTCACCTTCGCGGCACTGGCGCTGTGGTCGCGTGCGCGGCCGTTCGGCTTCCATCTCTTCGCATGGCTGGCCGTCATTGCGCTGGGCTTCGCCGCATCGAGCCTGCAGGTGCAGAGCATGGCGCATCCCGTGCTGGCGGAGACGTTGAATGCGGCGGAGGTGACGGGCTTTGTCGAGGCTGCGGAGCAGCGCCCGCGCGGCAGCCGCATCACGCTGGCGGTAACCGGCTTCACCCGCCCCATGGAACATCCACCGGAGCGCGTGCGTGTGACGCTCGCGGGACGCGATCCGCCCTCGGTCGGCAGCCATGTGAAGCTGCGTGCCTCGCTCGGTCCACCGCCGGGGCCGGCCTATCCTGGCGGATTCGATTTTGGTCGGTCGATCTGGTTCGACGGGATCGGGGCCACCGGCTTCGCGCTCGGACGGCCGCAGGCGAGCCCGGCGCCGAGGCCCCTGCCATGGCGGCTGCGGGCTGCGACATGGCTCGACGAGGTCAGGCACTCCATAGCCGAGCGCATCCGCCACGCGTTGCCCGGCCCGGAGGGAGGGGTAGCGGTGGCGCTGGTCACCGGCCTGCGCGACGCGGTAGGCGAGCCGATCGAGGAGAGCATGCGTATCTCCGGCCTCTCGCATGTGCTCTCGATTTCCGGCCTGCATATGGCGCTGGTGGCCAGCACGGTGTTCTTCCTCGTGCGGGCGCTGCTCGCCCTGGTGCCGGGGCTCGCCCTTTCGTGGCCGATCAAGTCCTGGGCGGCTGTTCCGGCCGCCCTGTCCGCGAGCTTCTATCTGCTGCTGTCGGGCGTCGAAGTGCCGACCCAGAGAGCCTATGTGATGACGCTGCTGGTGCTCGCGGGCGTGATGCTGGGACGCCCGGCTCTCACATTGCGGACGCTGGCGGTGGCGGCGCTGGTGGTCATGGCCCTGACGCCCTGGGCCGTGCTCGATCCCGGCGCGCAGATGTCCTTCGCCGCCACGCTGGCGCTGGTCGCGGCGTATGAGCGCTTCGGTTCCTACGTCACTCGCCCGCCCGGCGTAGCGCAGGACGGCTCCTGGCTCGGCATGCCGCGCCTTGGCATGCCGGTCCGCTATGTGGCGGCGCTGGTGCTGGCCTCGCTGGCGGCCGGGCTCGCCACGGCACCCTATGCCGCCTTCCACTTCCAGCGCCTGGCGCCGCTGAGCCTGCTGGCCAATCTCGCCGCCATGCCGGTGGTTTCCTTCGCCGTCATGCCGGCGGGCCTGATCGGCTCGGTGCTCATGCCGTTTGGCTGGGATGCGCCGGCGTGGCACGTGATGGGGTGGGGGCTCGGCGTCATGCAGGCCATATCCGATGCCGTTGCGGCGCTGCCCGGTGCCGACCGGGGCGTGCGGGCGATGCCCGCGGCAAGCATTGCGCTGTTCAGCCTGGCACTCGTCGTTCTGTGCCTGTCGCGCACGCGCCTGATCCTCCTGGCGCCGGCCTGCGCTGCCGTCGCAGTTGGGCTGGCGGCGATGGCGCCGAGGCCCGATCTTCTCGTCGACGCGCAGGCGCGTACCGTCGCGGTGCGGGGCCCAGACGGCATGCTCGATGTCATGGGCGATCGCCTGCCCGGGCTCTCCGATCGCTTTGCCGTGGAGCAGTGGCTGAACGCGGACGGAGACCGCGCCCGTGTCGGAAAAAAGGAGCTTGTCGCGAGAGCCGCCTGCGACGCCATCGGTTGCACCCTGCCGCTGGCGGATGGGCACCTCGTTGCGCTCTCCCGCCATCGCGACTCGTTGGAGGACGATTGCCGCCTCGCCGCCATTCTGGTGACGCCCTTCGCGCCGCCGCGGGATTGTGCTGCGACGGTGATCCGGGTCGATACACGCAATCCGACCTCAAGCGTAGCCGGCTATTTATTTGGAGATGACGGCGAGCGCTTCATTCCGGGGCGCCCCGCCAAAGGAACGCGACCATGGGAGCCGGACGTCCGCGGCGCTGTTTCCGAGCATCCTGGCGTCATGATCATCAAGTCTGCTTCCCGCTCAACGGGAACCCGGAATCCGCCACCAGTGCGGCCCGATGCCTTCGACAACCTCGATGCAATGCCTCCACCGGACGGCGTCGATGGCGATGCGCCGCCGGAAAATCCCGTGGCTGCTCAGTAGCGGCGGAACAAGCCGACCAGCTTGCCCTGGATGCGTACCCGGTCGGGGCCGAAGATGCGTGTCTCATAGGCCGGGTTGGCGGCCTCCAGAGCCACAGAGGCGCCCTTGCGGCGCAGGCGCTTCAGCGTTGCTTCCTCATCGTCGATCAGCGCTACCACGATTTCGCCGGTGTTGGCGGTGTCGCATTTGCGGATCAACGCCAGATCGCCGTCGAGAATGCCGGCCTCCACCATCGAGTCACCCCGCACCTCCAGGGCGAAATGCTCGCCGCCCGCCAGCATTTCCGGGGGCATGCTGATCGTGTGGTCGCGCGATTGAATGGCCGAGATCGGTGTGCCGGCGGCGATCCGGCCCATTACCGGAATCGGCACCACATGCCGGGGATCTTCATCCTCGTTCGCTGCCTGCGTACGCCCGAGGCTCCCCTCGATGACGCTGGGCGCGAAGGGGCGGGCCGGCTTGGGCGGCTGCGCGTCCTCCGGCAGGCGCACGACTTCCAAGGCTCGCGCCCGATTGGGCAGGCGCCGGATGAAACCGCGCTCTTCCAGCGCCGTGATGAGCCGGTGAATCCCCGACTTCGACCTCAGATCGAGCGCATCCTTCATCTCCTCGAAGGACGGCGGCACGCCGTCCTGCTGCAGGCGTTCATTGATGAACAGGAGCAACTCATGCTGTTTGCGGGTGAGCATCCAACGGATCCCGTCTATCGGCCGGCGCCGAGATGAAACAAATCACGAACAAATACTATCCGTTCCTATTGTGTTCCACAATGGGTAAAGGGTTCGCTAAGGCTGATGCGTGGTGCCGAGGCGAGAGTTTGCAAGGGTTCTGAGCGGAAATGCCGTGCAGCCGGCGGCGCGTACGAGCCGCTCCCGGACCGGCGCGGCCATCGCGAATCGCCCGACTCAGAGAGACTGGGCGTATTGCTCGTAGGCGTCCTGGATGATGGCGATGTGGCTGCGCATGGCGCTTGCTGCGGCCTCGCGTTCTCCGCGAAGGATGGCGGTCGTCACCCGTTCGTGCTCCGTGTGCGAGAGTGCGAGGCGGCCGAGCGCGCGGAATTGAGCACGGCGGAAGGGCGAAAGCCTCTGTCGCGTGCCGATGGCGAGCTCGATGAGGTAGCCATTGTGGCTGCCGGCATAGATCGCGGCGTGGAAGCGCTCATTCGCCTCCCGATAGGCGGCGAAGTCGCCCTGGCGCATCAACTCGCCCATCCGGGCGTGCAGGTCCTCGAGTTCGCGCCGCTCCTGCGGTGTCATGTGGAGCGCGCAGAGGCTCGCGCTGAGTGCTTCCAGCTCCGCCATCACCTGGAACATGTTCTGCAATCGCTCGGCGCCGGGCCGGGCGACGACGGCTCCACGATGGGGACGGGTCTCGACCAGACCGGAAGCGGTCAGTTCGCGGAGGGCTTCACGCACTGGAGTGCGCGAGACGCCGAAGCGGGCGGCCAGCGCGGATTCGTCGAGAGCGGTGCCGGGAAGCAGCAGGCCGCGGGTGATCTCGTCGGCAAGCTGCGTGCGCAGTTCTTCGGCGCGCGTGGGCCGCCCGCGCCGGACATTGCCGGCAGACGGGTCGAGCGGCGGGCGAGAACGAGAGGCCGACATGCGCGACAGACAATCAGGTGAGGCGGCGGGACACCGTCTCCGGCATCCATAAAGGGCAGGCCGCCGGTTACCAAGCGCTTCGTGTGCGACACGCGTGCCCGGGGGAGGGCCGCGGACGCAGCGGTCAATCCTCGAGCGGCAGGATCTCGCAGGGATCGCCCGCGCTGGCGGCAGGTGCGTGCGGCGGGCGTACGAGCAGCACATCGGCGCGGGCGAGGTTGCGCAGCATGGAACTGTCCTGCACGGGGAGCGGGCGCACCACCGGCAGGTCGCCTTCGCGGCCAGTGATCACGGCGCGCTGGAAGTCCATGCGCTGCTCGTTGGCCTTCACGTCGGCGCCGAGCCGTGCAGGGCGAAGGTCCGGCCGGGCGGGAACCGCCAGCCCCTGCATGACCTTCAGCAGGGGCACGAGGAACAGCAGGGCGCAGACATGGGCGGAGACCGGGTTGCCCGGCAGTCCGAGCACCTGGGTGCCGGCGCCGCCGGAACTGCGGCCGAACATCAGCGGCTTGCCGGGGCGCAGGGCGATCTTGTGAACCGCCAGCTCGATGCCCTGCGCCGTCAGCGCGGGCGCGATGAGATCATGGTCGCCGACCGAGGCGCCGCCGGTCGTCACCAGCACGTCGAAGCCTCCATCGAGCGCCGCGCGCACGCCCCGCTGCGTTGCCTCCATGTTGTCGGGCAGAATGCCGAGGTCGATTACCTCGGCGCCTGCGCCTCGGGCGAGGGCGGAGACCGAATAGATGTTGGAGACGATCACCTGATGAGCCTGCGCTCCCGCGCCGGGGCGTACCAGTTCGTCGCCGGTGGAGAGGAGCGCGACGCGGGGGCGGCGGGCCACCCTCACCTCGGCGACATCGGCGGCGGCGACCAGCGCGAGATCGCGCGCGCGCAGCTTGTGGCCGGGGGCTAGCAGCGTCTCGCCAGTCGCGAAATCGCCGCCTGCCTTGCGGATGTGCCGTCCTATGGTGGCGGCCTCGTTCACGGTAACGTTCTTGCCGGCCCGCGTGGTATCTTCCTGGATGACGATGGCATCGGCGCCCGTGGGAAGCACGGCGCCGGTGAAGATGCGCACCGCCGTGCCGGGCTCGACCGGTCCGGGGAAGGGCCGGCCGGCGGCGGATTCGCCGATCAGCCGCAGCGTGGCGGGGATGGTCGCGGTGTCCTGCGCCCGCACCGCATAGCCGTCCATGGCAGAGACGTCCGCGCCGGGCGTGGTGCGGCGGGAAACGACGGGGGCGGCGAGCACGCGCCCCGCCGCTTCGGCCAGCGGAACCGTCTCGGCGGCGAGCGGCTCCGCAGCGCCCAGCAGCCGCGCCAGCGCTTCCTCGACCGGCATCAGGGCCATGACGCGCCTCCGCTATTTATCCTGCCAGTGACCGGAGCGGCCGCCGGATTTCTCGAGCAACCGCACGTTCTCGATCCGCATTCCGCGATCGACCGCTTTCGCCATGTCGTAGACGGTGAGGCAGGCGACGGAGACGGCGGTCAGTGCCTCCATCTCCACTCCGGTCTGGCCGGTGGTGCGGACCATGGCGCGCACGATCAGACCGGGCAGGGACGGGGCGGGCTCGATCTCCACCGCGACCTTGGAAAGCAGCAGCGCATGGCAGAGCGGGATCAGCTCATGCGTGCGCTTGGCGGCCATGATGCCGGCGAGGCGCGCCGTGCCGATCACGTCACCCTTCTTCGCGTTGCCGGAGAGAATGAGGTCGAGCGTCTCGCCCTGCATACGCACGGCGCCCTCGGCGACCGCCACGCGGTCGGTGACGGCCTTGTCGGCGACATCGACCATGTTGGCCGCGCCGGTGGCGTCGAGATGGGTGAGGCGGGGCTCGTCGGCCATCGCCGCGTATCCTCAGCCGACCGCGCGGACGGGGCGCGCCAGCAGCGCGCGCGTCGCCGCCGCGACATCAGCCTGCCGCATCAGGCTTTCGCCGACGAGGATGGTGTCGATATTCACCTTGGCGAGCCGGGCGATGTCGTCCGGAGTGAAGATGCCGCTCTCGCCGACGATGACGCGATCCGCCGGAATGCGCGGTGCCAGCCGCTCGGAGGTTTCGAGCGTCACTTCGAAGGTGCGCAGGTTGCGGTTGTTGATGCCGACGAGCTTGGCCGGCAGCGTCAGTGCGCGGTCGAGTTCTTCGTCGGAATGCACCTCGACCAGCGCATCCATGCCGAGGCCGTGGGCGGTGTCGATGAGGTCGCGGGCGAGCGCGTCGTCGACCGAGGCCATGATGACGAGAATGCAGTCCGCACCCCAGCTCCGTGCCTCGAACACCTGATAGGTGTCGTGCATGAAGTCCTTTCGCAACGCCGGCAGCGAGCAGGCGGCGCGGGCGGCGACGAGGAACTCCGGCGCCCCCTGGAAGGAGGGCTTGTCGGTCAGCACCGAGAGGCAGGCGGCGCCGCCGGCTTCATAGGCGGCGGCCAGGGCGGGCGGGTCGAAATCGGCGCGGATGAGCCCCTTGGATGGGCTCGCCTTCTTGATCTCGGCAATCAGCGCGGTCTGGCCGCGCGCGATCTTCGCCTCGATGGCTTTTGCAAAGCCGCGCGCCGGTGCGGCGGCCTCGGCGGCCGCGCGCACCTCGGGAAGGGGACGTTCGCGCTTGGCGCTCGCGATCTCCTCGCGCTTGTAGGCGCCGATGCGTTCGAGAATGTCGGCCATCTCTCGGCTCCCGCTATTCCGCTGCCGCCAGCGCCGAGACGGCGATCAGCCGGTCCAGCGCCGCTTCGGCATGCCCGCCGCGCAGGCTGTCGCGGGCAATATCGAGACCGGCGGCGAGGTCGTCCACC
Source organism: Ancylobacter moscoviensis (assembly GCF_007559435.1). Taxonomy (GTDB): domain Bacteria; phylum Pseudomonadota; class Alphaproteobacteria; order Rhizobiales; family Xanthobacteraceae; genus Ancylobacter; species Ancylobacter moscoviensis. The sequence continues at coordinate 196,129 of NZ_VMBP01000004.1, forward strand.
TTGCCGGCGACGACCAGCGCCGCCGCAGCGTTCAACAGAGCGACATCGGCATAGGCGCTCGGTTCGCCGGCGAGCACGGCCCGCAAAGCGAGGGCGTTGGCGGCGCCGTCACCGCCCTTCAGCGCCTCGGGCGCAGCGCGGGCGATGCCGTAATCCTCCGGCGTAATCTCGAAGGTGCGGATTGCGCCGTCCTTCAGCTCGGCGACATAGGTCGGGCCGGTCGTGGTGATTTCGTCCAGCCCGTCCGAGCCGTGCACGACCCAGCTCTGGGTCGAGCCGAGTGTGCGCAGCACCTCGGCGATGGGCTCGACCCAGGCGCGGGCGAAGACGCCGACCATCTGCCGCGTCACACCCGCCGGGTTCGACAGCGGCCCGATCAGGTTGAAGATGGTGCGCGTCCCCATCTCCACCCGCGTCGGCCCGACATGCTTCATCGCCGGATGATGTGCCGGGGCGAACATGAAGCCAATGCCGGCGTCGCGGATGCAGCGGGCGATCTGCTCGGGTGAGAGGTCGATCTTCACGCCGAGCGCCATCAGAACGTCGGCGGCGCCGGACTTGGAGGATAGCGCCCGGTTGCCGTGCTTGGCGACCGGCACGCCGGCACCGGCGACGATGAACGAGGCGCAGGTCGAGATGTTATAGGAGCCCGAGGCGTCGCCACCCGTGCCCACCACGTCGACCGCTCCCGTCGGCGCTTCCACACGCAGCATCTTGGCGCGCATCGTGGTCACGGCGCCGGCGATCTCCTCGACATCCTCGCCGCGCACGCGCAGTCCCATCAGGATGGCGCCGATCTGCGAGGGCGTGGCTTCGCCCGACATCATCACGTCGAAGGCCGCCGCCGCCTCGGCGCGCGTCAGCGTGGTGCCGGTGGCCAGCTTGCCGATGATGGGCTTGAGGTTGTCCATGTCGCCGCGCGTTCCCGCCTGTTGTTCCGTCGCTGTCACGCCGCCCGCTTCCGGCCGGGACCGGCATTCCAGGCCCGCGCCAGATCGAGGAAGTTCTTGAGGATCGTCTTGCCGTGCTCGGAGGCGATGCTCTCGGGGTGAAACTGCACCCCGTGCACCGGCAGCGCCTTGTGCGACAGGCCCATGATCAGCCCGTCATCGGTCTCTGCGGTGATGGCGAGGTCCGTCGGCAGCGTTTCGCGCTTCACCACCAGCGAGTGGTAGCGCGTCGCCCTGAACGGGCCATTGATGCCGCGGAACACGCCTTCGCCCTTGTGCTTCACGTCCGACAGCTTGCCGTGGATCGGCATCGGCGCGCGGATGACGTCGCCGCCGAACACCTGGCCGATCGCCTGATGGCCGAGGCAGACGCCGAACACCGGCACGCCATCCTTCGCGGCGCGGGCGATGAGGTCGCAGCTGATGCCAGCCTCGTTCGGGGTCGCCGGGCCGGGGGAGATGACGATGGCCTCCGGCTTGAGCGCCATCGCCTCGTCGACGGTGAGGGTGTCGTTGCGGCGCACCTCGACCTCGGCGCCCAGTCCGCCGATATAGTGGACGAGGTTCCAGGTGAAGCTGTCGTAATTGTCGATGAGCAGGATCATCGTGCGTCCATTCGCCGGTCTCATACCGGCTCAAAAGCTCTAGGGGTTCAACCCGCGCGGGGTCAAGCCGCGCCAGTCGGCGACGAGGTTATCGCCAGCCCCGCCATCGCTCGTGTCGCGCCCGCCCGCCCATCCCCGTCACTGTCCCCGACCAGCCCGGGCGGCGAAGCGCACGGCTTCCTCGCCGGCGCGGAACAGTGCCTTGGCCTTGTTGACGCATTCCTGCTGTTCGCTCTCCGGCACGGAGTCGTAGACGATGCCGGCGCCGGCCTGGACATACATGCGCCCGTCCTTCACCACGGCGGTGCGCAGGACGATGCAGGTGTCCATTTCGCCATCGGCGCTGAAATAACCGATGGCGCCGGCATAGATACCGCGCTTGTCGGCCTCCAACTCGTCGATGATCTCCATCGCCCGCACCTTCGGCGCACCGGAGACGGTGCCGGCCGGAAAGCCGGCGGCCAGCGCGTCGAGCGCGTCATGGCGCGGGTCGAGCTCGCCTTCGACGTTGGAGACGATGTGCATCACCTGGCTGTAGCGCTCGACGAAGAAGCTGTCGGTGACGTGCACCGAGCCGATCTTGGAGACGCGGCCGACATCGTTGCGGCCCAGATCGAGCAGCATCAGGTGCTCGGCGCGCTCTTTCGGATCGGCCATCAGCTCATCTTCCAGCGCCTTGTCCTCGTGTGGAGTGGCACCGCGCCGGCGGGTGCCGGCGATCGGGCGGATGGTGACGGTGTCGTCGCGCAGCCGGACCAGGATTTCCGGGCTGGAGCACACCAGTGCGAACCCCCCGAAGTTGAAATAGACGAGGAACGGCGCCGGGTTGATCCGCCGCAGAGCCCGGTAGAGCGAGAAGGAGGGCAGGGTGAAAGGCGCCTCGAAGCGCTGGGAGAGCACCACCTGGAAGATGTCGCCGGCGCGGATGTACTCCTTCGCCCGCTCCACCATGTCGCGATAGACCGCCGGCTCCGTGTTGGACTGCGGTTCGACCGCCTGATGGAAGGCGTCCTCCGCCGGCAGATTCGGCAGCGCGCTGTCGAGAGCGGCGATGACGCGCTCCAGCCGCTCGCGCGCCTTTTCATAGGCCGCGCCGGCCGAAATGCCCGCTTCGGGGCGCACCGGCGTGACAACGGTGATCTCGTCGCGCACCGTGTCGAAGATCACCATCACGGTGGGGCGGATGAACAGCGAATCCGGCACGCCGAGGATGTCGGGCTTGGCTTCCGGGAGGCGCTCCATCTGGCGCACCATGTCGTAGCCGAGATAGCCGAACACGCCGGCCGCCATCGGCGGGGCGCCCGCCGGCAGCTGGATGCGCGATTCCGCCACCAGCTTGCGCAGCGAGACCAGCGGCTTGTCCGTGCAGGGCTCGAAAGCCTCCGGGTCGGTTGCGGCATGGCGGTTGATCTCCGCCCGCTCGCCCCGGCAGCGCCAGATCACGTCCGGCTCGATGCCGATCATCGAGTAGCGCCCACGCGTGGCGCCGCCCTCGACGGATTCCAGCAGGAAGCTGTTCGGCCGCTCGCCGGCGATCTTGAGGAAGGCCGAGACCGGGGTTTCGAGGTCGGCGATCAGCGTGGTCGAAACCACCTGCGCTTCGCCGCGCTCATAGACCGCCGCGAAGGCGGCGGTGTCGGGTGTGAGGCTCATGACGCGGTTCCCGGATCAGTTGACCGCGTCGGTGCCGACGATCTGGTCGAGCGCCGCGCGGTTGATGCGGGCGCCGAGCTGGCCCTGCAGATCGACCAGATATTCCGTCATCAGATCGTTTTCGAAGCTCTGGCGTACATCGGCGACGAGCTTGTCGTTCTGCGTGCCGGCGTCGGGCACGGCCACGCGCAGCACCTGGAACAGCAGGCGGCTGTCGCCCCCTTCCGCCAGGGTGCTGCCAACGCTGCCTTCCGGCGTTTCGAACACCGCGTTGAGGATGTCCTGCGGCACGCCGTCGGCGGTGCGGCCGCGGCGCAGGCCGTTGGCGGCGCGCAGCTCGAGGCCGGATTCCGTCACCACCTTGTCGAAGGCTTCGCCGGCGGCGATCCGGGCCTTGATCTCCTCGACCTTCTTGTCGAGCGCCTCGGCGGCCTTGTCCTGCTTCCAGCGGTCCAGCACCTGGGCGCGCGCCTCCTCGAAGGTGCGATCGCGCGGGGCGGTGACGCCCTCGACCTCATACCAGACATAGCCCCCGTTCTGCGGCAGCTGGATCGGGTCGTTCTCCGTTCCGACATCGGCGGCGAAGGCGCCGCGCAGCACGTCCGAGCGGGAGGGAATGGCCGGGATAGAGGCGCCGTCTGGCATCTGTCCCTGGATATTGGTGTCGAAGCTCTGGAGCGGGAGGCTGACCTTGCCGGCGATCTCGCCGAGCTGGGCGCCCCCGGCGCGCTCGTCCTCGATCTGGTCGTACTTGGTGAGCATCAACCGGCGCCCCGCATCGAGCTGGAGCTGCGAGCGGATGTCGTAGGCCACCTCGGCAAGCGGCTTGGTCGTGCCGGGGGTGACGGCGCCGACATGGACGATCACCGGGCCGAATCGGCCGGCGATCACGCCGCTGGTGCCGTTCGGCGCGAGGGAGAATGCCGCGTCCGCGACTGCCTTGTCGAAGATGTCGCCGCGCGTCACATCGCCGAGATCGACGTCCTTCGGGGCCAGCTTGCGTTCGGCCACGATGTCGGCGAAGGGCGTGCCCGCCGTGATACGGTCGGCGGCCGCTTTCGCTTCTTCCTCATTGGGGAAGACGATCTGCTGGACGACCCGCTTCTCGAGCGTGCCATAGGAAGACACGTTCGCGTTGTACGCGGCCTCGACCTCGGCGTCGGTCACGCTTTCAGCCGTGGCGAGCGCCTCGGGGGTGAGCACCAGCACGCCGAGCTTGCGGTATTCCGGCGCGCGGAAAGCCACCTGGCGTTCATCGAAGAACTTGCGCAGCTCCTCCTCCGACGGATCCGCCGGGGCGGGAAGGGCGGTGGGCGACAGGAGCGCGTAATTGACCGAGCGCTCTTCGCTCTCATAGCGGGCTATGGCGTCCTTGAGGACCTTCGGCACTTCGATGCCGCCGCCGAGCGACTGAATGAGCTGCTGGCGCAGCGCGAGCCGGCGTTCGGCGTCGACGAAGCGCGCCTCGGTGAAGCCGTTCGAGCGCAGCAGCTGCGCGAAGTAATTCGGATCGAAGCTGCCGCCCGGGCCGAAGAAGGCCGGGTTGCTCTGCACCCGCCGGGCGATCTCGGCATCGGACAGCGCGAGCCCGAGCGCGTTCGCCTGGTCATTGAGGGCGGCTTCGGCAAGCTGCTCGTTGAGAAGCTGGTCAGGAATGCCGAGCGCGCGGGCCTGGTCCGGCGTGATGCCGCGCTTGATCTGCTGGCTGATTTGCTGCAGCCGCTCTTGATAGAGCTGACGGAATTCCGGGACGGTGATCTCGCTGTCGCCGATGGTCGCCAGCGTCTGGCTGCCGAAGCCGCGGAACACGTCGGCGATTCCCCACACCGCGAAGCTGAGGATAAGGAGGCTCATCAGGATCTTGGCGACAATTCCGGAAGCGCTCTTGCGCAGCGTCTCAAGCATCTAGTTTCTCGTCTGGCGTCATGCGGGCAGAAGGCCCGGCGCGCGAAAGGCGCGCATCATAAGGAGGCGCCCGGTCCGCCGCAACGGCACTCATGCGCCCTTTTGCCCCCCGTACGCGACGCTGTTAAGGCCGTGGCAGTCTGCTATGAGGCCTTTGTGAAGAGTTTGAGACGGAAGGGGTGAGGGCGTATGTCGAAGCGTCGTCCGCTGGTTGCTGGGAACTGGAAGATGCACGGCGTCAAGGCGTCGGTCGCCGAGTTCGGCCGCATCGCCGAGGGATATGACGCCGGGCTGAAGGCGAAGGTGGATCTGCTGATCTGTCCGCCGGCGACGCTGATGTCGACGCTTGCCGTCGTCGCGCTGGGTACCCGCATCGGCATCGGCGGCCAGGATTGCCATGCCAAGCCGAGCGGCGCCTACACCGGCGACATCGCCGCCGAGATGATCGCCGACACCGGCGCCACTGCCGTTATCCTCGGCCATTCCGAGCGCCGCGCCGACCACGGCGAGACCGACGCCATGGCGCGCGCCAAGGTACTGGCCGCCTGGCGCGCCGGGCTGGTCGCGATCCTGTGCGTCGGCGAAACCCATGCCGAGCGCGATGAATTCCGGGCGCTCGATGTAGTGCGCACGCAGCTCGCCGGCTCGTTGCCGGATGGCGCGACCGCCGCCAATGTCGTCATCGCCTATGAACCCGTCTGGGCCATCGGGACCGGCCGGACGCCGACCATTGACGATATCGCCGAGATGCACGGCGTGCTGCGCGAGGAACTCATTGCCCGGTTCGGCGACGAGGGAGCGGGCATGCGGCTGCTCTATGGCGGCTCGGTCAAGCCGGAGAACGCGGGCGAGATTCTGCATGTGCCCAATGTGGATGGCGCGCTGGTCGGGGGCGCGAGCCTGAAGGCGGAGTCTTTCATCGCCATCGCGCGCGCCTATCTATAGGCGGGCAGCTCTCCCGCTATCGGGTGCGGCGCCGGCTGGAAACGGCGGGCGCAATCGTGTAGGAACGCGCCCAAAGATTGCGGTGGGCATGGCTCGCCCGCCGTCGCACGAGCATTTTGAAGGCGTCAGATGCAAACCGTACTCATCGTCATCCATCTCATGGTCGTGCTGGCCCTGATCGGCGTCGTGCTGATCCAGCGTTCGGAAGGGGGCGGCCTCGGCATTGGTGGCGGCGGCGGTGGCGGTGGTTTCTTCAGCGCGCGCGGCACGGCCAACGTGCTGACCCGCGCCACGGCCATTCTGGCGGCGCTGTTCTTCGTCACCAGCCTGTCGCTGACCATTCTCGCCGGCTGGGGCCGTGGGCCGACGACGATCTTCAACGCACCCGCGACCAGCGTTCCGGGTGCTCCAGGCGCTCCCGCCCCCGGCGGCACGGTGCTCGATCAGCTCAAGGGCGCCCAGCCTGCGCCGCCCGCCGCCCCGGCGGCACCGCAGGTTCCGCAGTCGCAGTGATCCCGGCGCGACCCGATTCCACTGGAGAATTCGGGCCGCGTTTCATTTACCCACAGGCGAGAGCGCGTACGGCAAGACGGGCTCTCGTCGAATCGCGTTTTTGCCGATAAGAACCGGATTCCATGGCGCGCTATATTTTCATCACCGGCGGCGTCGTGTCCTCGCTTGGCAAGGGCCTCGCCTCCGCCGCTCTCGGTGCTTTGCTGCAGGCCCGTGGTTACAAGACCCGGCTGCGCAAACTGGACCCCTACCTGAACGTCGATCCGGGCACTATGAGCCCGTATCAGCACGGCGAAGTCTTCGTCACCGACGACGGTGCCGAAACCGACCTCGACCTCGGCCACTACGAACGGTTCACCGGGCGTCCCGCGACCAAGCAGGACAACATCACCACCGGCCGCATCTATCAGGACATCCTCGCCAAGGAGCGGCGCGGTGACTATCTCGGTGCCACCATTCAGGTGATTCCGCACGTCACCAACGCCATCAAGGACTTCGTCCTCACCGGCAACGAGGGGTACGACTTCGTGCTGGTGGAGATCGGCGGCACGGTCGGCGATATCGAGGCGATGCCGTTCCTCGAGGCGATCCGGCAGATCGGCAACGAGCTGCCCCGCAAGCACTGCATCTACATCCACCTGACGCTGCTGCCCTTCATTCCCTCGGCCGGCGAGCTGAAGACCAAGCCGACCCAGCACTCGGTGAAGGAGCTGCGCTCCATCGGCATCGCGCCCGACATCCTGCTCTGCCGCACCGACCGCGAGATTCCGCGCGAGGAACGCCGCAAGCTCGGCCTGTTCTGCAATGTCCGCGAGAGCGCGGTGATCGAGGCGCGCGACGCCGACAACATCTATGCCGTGCCGTCGGCCTATCACGAAGCGGGGCTCGACACGGAAGTGCTGGCCGCCTTCGGCATCGAGCCGGTGCCGGAGCCGGACCTGACGCGCTGGAAGAAGGTCGAGGCAGGCATCCGCAACCCGGAAGGGGCGGTCACGATCGCCATCGTCGGCAAGTACACCGGCATGAAGGACGCCTATAAGTCCCTCATCGAGGCGCTGACCCATGGCGGTCTCGCCAACAATGTGCGGGTCACGCTCGACTGGATCGAGAGCGAGATCTTCGAGCGCGAGGATCCCGCGCCGTTCCTCGAGCATGTGCACGGCATCCTCGTGCCGGGCGGCTTCGGCCAGCGCGGCGCCGAGGGCAAGATCCGGGCGGCGCAGTTCGCCCGCGAGCGGCGCGTGCCCTATCTCGGCATCTGCTTCGGCATGCAGATGGCGGTGATCGAAGCGACGCGGAACCTTGCCGGCGTCACCGGCGCCAACTCGACGGAGTTCGGCCCTACGAGCGAGCCGGTGGTCGGCCTGCTCACCGAATGGCTGCGCGGCAACGATCTCGAGAAGCGCGGCCTCGGCGGCGATCTCGGCGGTACCATGCGCCTCGGTGCCTATCCGGCGGCGCTGGCGGAAGGCAGCCGCGTGGCGGAGATTTATGACAGCACGATCATTTCCGAACGCCATCGCCACCGCTACGAGGTCAACATGGCCTATCGCGACCGGCTGGAGGCATGCGGTATGAAGTTCTCCGGCCTGTCACCGGACGGGCTGCTGCCGGAGATCATCGAGTATCCCGACCACCCTTGGTTCGTGGGCGTGCAGTTTCATCCGGAGCTGAAGTCGCGCCCGTTCGAGCCCCACCCGCTGTTCGCCTCCTTCATCGGCGCGGCGGCGGTGCAGAGCCGGCTGTTCTGAGAAACATGGCGATCGGGCGGAAAGCCCGATCGCGCTGGGCTTTCCGATCGCCCGCTTCGGGCGCATCTGACGCTGCGCCACACCTTCCGGTAAAATCTTCCTTCTGCCGGTGAATCGCCCCATACGGGCAATCGAGGCTGGATTCGCGCGTCCGGCCCGTGCTCTCTTCACATCCAGGTCAATGTGAGCCGGCTGCGCCGATGGGGCAGCGGTAACGGGAAGAGGAGTGAGCTGGTGGCCCGGGGTCTTGATCATGTCGTCCATGTCGTTCGCGATCTCGATGCGGCGGGCGAGCTGTACGATATGCTTGGCTTCACCGTCGGCACGCGCAACCGCCATCCCTGGGGCACGGACAACCGGCTGGTACAGACGCCCGGCTTCTTCGTCGAGCTGCTCGAGATTTCCGAGCCGGACGCGATTCCTCCGCATGGCGAGACGGCCTTTTCCTTCGGCGCCTTCAATCGCGATTTCCTCGCCGATGTAGGGCCGGGCCTTTCCATGCTGGTTCTGGAAGGCAGCGATCCGGCGGCGGACAAGCTCGAATTCGATACGGCCGGTATCGGCGGTTTCGACGTGTTCGACTTCTCGCGGCAGGGCAAGCGGCCGGATGGCTCCGACGTCGAGGTCGCCTTTTCGCTGGCCTTCGCGCGCGACGCGGCCTCGCCGCATGCCGGCTTCTTCACCTGCCTGCAGCGTCGGCCCGAGAATTTCTGGGCGCCCGACCTGCAGCGCCACATGAACGGCACGACCGGCGTCGCCGGTGTGGTGCTGACGGCGGAGGATCCCGCCGCGCATGTCGACTTCCTCTCGGTTTTCGCCGGCACCGCGCCGCGCCGGGCTGTGGAGGGCTGGTACATCGCGAAGACCCCGCGCGGCGATATCGACCTGATGAGCCAGGCTCTGTTCACCGAGCGTTTCGGCATTGCCGCGCCGGCCGGGCCGGGCCTTCGGCTGGCGGCGATCCGCTTCGCGGTGGCCGATATCGAGCGCCTGCGCCGGCGTGTTTCCGCCTCGCGCATGGCGGCAGAGGAGATCGAAGGACTGGTGGTCGTCGGACCGAAATCGGCCCTCGGCGCGACGCTGGCCTTCGAGCCCGCCGCCTGATCCTCAAGACGGGACCCTGAAAAAGCAAAAGGCCCGGAGAGCATCCGGGCCTTTTGTCATTTCGGTCGGTGGGAGAGGCGCCTCAGCTGCGCACCTTCTCCGGGATCGCTTCCGGCTGCACGGAACGGCCGGGCAGCAGGGCCAGGGCACGGGCGCGCAGCGCGGTCCAGGTGGCGAAGGAGTTCAGGTTCGAACCCTCCAGCCAGCCGATGCCAGCCGCCGCCAGGAAGGGCAGGCTCTGGATGGCGAGGGCGAAGGCGAACAGGTCGATCTCCACCACCGCGTGCCAGTTGGTAAGGCGCAGGCCGATGGCCGAGAGCATGAGACCGGCGCCGATCACCGCCTCCGGCAGGGCCGGGAAGGCGCGGGCGGCGTCCGCCAGCCAGCTGCCCTTGGCCGTGCGGGCGAAGGCGAGGTCCTTGTAGCGGAAGCTGTCATAGACCGCCTTGGCCACGGTGAACTGCACCGCCATCGCCGCGAAGGCCGCACCGATCATGCGGACCGGCGTGGTCGCCACGCGCAGCCGGTAGAGGGCGCAGAAGTGCAGGATGTAGATGCCGAAGCAGAACACGATCGGCACGGTGAGGATGCGCTGCGGCACCGCGATGCCGAGGCCGAGCACGAACGGCACCCAGAGCAGCGACAGGATCGCCATCAGCGCGCCCACGCTCTCCGAGCCGAGCCAGCTCACCCAGCCGATGGCGAACTCGCGACGCTGGGCCGAGGTGAGGCGCGTGCCACCATTCGGCAGCATGCGGCGCCAGTGCTTCTTGATGATCTGCATGCCGCCATAGGCCCAGCGGTGGCGCTGCTTCTTGAACGAGGCGAAGTCGTCCGGCAGCAGGCCCCAGCCGTAGCGGGTGTTGGTGTAGTGGCTCTTCCAGCCGCGCTCGACGATCGCCAGGCCGAGATCGGTGTCCTCGCAGATCGTGTCGCTCGACCAGTCCCCCGCTTCCACCATGGCGGCACGGCGCATCAGGCACATGGTGCCGTGCACGACGATGGCGTCATGCTCGTTGCGCTGGACCATGCCGATGTCGAAGAAGCCGGCATATTCGGTGTTCATTGCCTCGTGCAGCAGGCTGCGGTTGGCGTCGCGGTGATCCTGCGGCGCCTGAACGATGCCTACCGTCGGGTCCTCGAAGGTCGGGACGAGGTCGCTCAGCCAGTTGGGATCGACGACATAATCGGCGTCGATGATGCCGATGATCTCGGCGTCCGGCGCGGTCTGGAGCATGGCGGCGCGCAGCGCGCCGGCCTTGAAGCCCGCGACCTTGGGCAGGTTGATGAACTTGAAGCGATCACCCAGCTCGCGGCAATAGGCCTCGATCGGCTCCCAGAAGGCGGGATCCGGGGTGTTGTTGATGATGACCAGGCACTCGAAGTTCGGCCAGTTGAGCCGGGCGACGCCGTCGAGCGTCTGCTTCAGCATCTCCGGCGGCTCCTTGTAGGCCGGGATGTGGATCGAGACCTTCGGCGTGCGGGCCGGCGTCGCCGCCGCATGGTTGCGCAGCAGGCGGCGCGGCGTGCGACCGAAGGCGATGGTGGCCAGCTCTTCCACGCGGTACAGCATGACGATGACCAGCGGCACCAGCAGCACGAGGCTGATGATGAACGTCACCTTGTTGCCGCCCACGACATAGTGGGTCAGCCAGTAGTCCGTCACGGTGGCGATCCACGCGCCGACGAGGCTGGCGGCGCCGGCCATTACGACGGCCTGCGTCATGGTCAGCCGCGCGAAGCGGAAGACCGGCAGCGAGAAGGCGATGCCCAGCAGGAGGGCGATGGCGGCCGTCGCGGTATAGGTCGACGGGGTGATCGGGCCGGTGAGCGGGAACTTGACCGCGCGGTCGGCGTCGAGAACGCCCCAATACTGGCCGACGCTGCCCTCGAAGCTCTTCCACGGAGCGTCGAAGGCCTCGATCAGGTTGTATTCGATGCCAAGCGCGTCGGCGCGGGAAGCGAAGGAACGGATGACCTGGGCCTGTTCCATCTCGCCGGGAACGGCGGCGTCGCGGTTGTAGCCCGCGCTCGGCCAGCCGAATTCGGCGATGACGATGCGCTTGCCCGGATAGGCGGCGCGCAGGCGCTCATAGATGCCGATGGAGCGCTCGACGACCTGATCGGCCGGAACGCCCTCCCAATAGGGCAGGATGTGAGCGGCGATGTAGTCGACCGCCGAGACGAGCTCGGGGTGGTCGAGCCAGACGTCCCACGTCTCGCCGGTGGTCACCGGGACGTTGGTCTGGCTCTTCACCTTGCGGATGATTTCGACGAGTTCTTCCGGCGTCTTCTCGGCGCGCAGGATGGACTCGTTGCCGACCACGATGCCGACCACGTTGGGGTTCTTGCGCGCCGCGTCGAGCGCGTTGGCGATCTCGCGCTCGTTGCGCTTCTCGTCGGTGTCGATCCACGCGCCGACCGTGGTCTTCAGGCCCTTCTCGCCGGCCAGCTTGGCGACGAGTTCCAGATTGCCGGTCGAGGCATAAGTACGTACCGCGCGGGTGTAGGGCGCCACCGCGTCGATGTCGGAGCGGATCTGGGCCTCGGTCGTCGCCTGCCCCTTATCGGGGTTCGCGTCACGCCCGTAAGGCGCAAAGGACATGCTCTGGAAGCGGTCGGGCACGGCGGGCGCCGTTACCTCGTCGCGCAGGGCGAACCAGACAAAGGCGTGTACGCACGTGACGACCGCAACAGCGGCGGCAGCGACACGAACAGCGGGACGCATGAGACCTACCCACGAAAGGGAGTGAGGATACAGGGCGGAATATAGTACAGTTTCAACGCGGTTGCAGCACGATTGGCGCCGCATTGCGGCAAAACGCTGGGCGTCTTCCAAAAGCGCCGGTTCGCAACTGCAAACACGTTAGCACGGATATTTGTTCCGCACTGTGGCAAGCCCATGTCGCACCGGTGTCGGGCGATGGGCCGCCACGCGAAATTATTGTTGCGCGGGAGGAGCCGCGGGAGCGGTTGCCGCAGGGGCCGGCGGCGGCGCGTCGGGGTTGACCCAGCACGCATGCGCACGCTCGGACAGGCGCTCCTGTGCCTTGCTGTCGATGTTGCCCTGCCGCACGAGGCAGCGGAACGCGATCTTCAGGTGCTCGGTCGGGCAACCGAAGCGCTCGTAGAGTTCCATGTGGCGGCGCGCGGTGTCGATATCGTCGCGCCACAGCAACATGGCGATACGCCGCCCGCTCCACACGCATTCCGGCAGGCCGGCATTGCCCGGCAGCTTGGCCGCCTCGGCATATTCCTCGACGGAGCGGCGCAGCGCCTCCTCCTTCGCCTGTTCCTCCGGCGACTTCTGCTCGGCCGGCTTCTGCTCCGGCGCGGCACTCTGGGCGAGGGCGCCGCCGGAAGCGGCAGCCGTCAGGATGAAGCCGCCGAGCAGGGCGGCGGCGAGGGTACGAACGGAGCACAACATGAGGGAAACGTCACACGCGAAAGAGGAAACACCGGACGGGTTCAGACAGTAGGAGAAGCGGTGGAATTTGTCAGCATGACGGCGTTGCCGGAAACTCGTCGGTGCAAAATTCTGCCGCTTTCCGACCGCCTCCTGCCCGCCCCCTCTTGCTCCCGCACCAAAGCGCCGCTACCCGGCAGGGTAAACGTATCAGGTCGATCTTCCGGAGATGTCTCGCATGCGACTGCCCCTCGCGCTTGCCGCCGTGGTCTGTGCGGCGATCGTTGCCGTCTGGGCGTGGCTCGGTCAGCCGGTGCCGGCGCCGTCCTCGCCCCTGACCGCCGGCGAGAAGCTGCCCTGCGTCTCCTATGCGCCGTTCCGGCCCGGTCAGTCGCCCTTCATAGAAGGGCTGGTCATCCCGCCGGAACAGATCGACGACGATTTCGCCCGTCTGTCGAAGATCACCCATTGCGTGCGCACCTATTCCACGGAAATGGGCCTCGACGTGGTGCCGGAGCTCGCCCGCAAGCACGGTCTCACCGTGCTCCAGGGCATCTGGATCGGCCGGGAGGCGGCGAAGAACCGGGTGGAGATCGACGCGGCGGTGAAGGCGGCGCAGGACAATCCGGATGTCATCAAGGCCGTGATCGTCGGCAATGAGGTGCTGCTGCGCGGAGAGCTTTCCGCCATCGATCTCGCCGCCCTCATCAAGGAGGTGCGGGAGAAGGTTCCCGCCGGCGTCGAGGTCACCTATGCCGATGTGTGGGAGTTCTGGGAGCGGAACCGCGACCTCGCCAACTCGGTCGACTTCGTCACCGTCCACATCCTTCCGTTCTGGGAGGACCTGCCGGTCGCTGCCGAGGATTCCGTCGCCCATCTCGGCGCGATCCGCGAGCATGTCGGGCAGATTTTCGCCGGCAAGGAGATCCTGATCGGCGAGACCGGCTGGCCCAGCCAGGGGCGCATGCGCGAAGGCGCTCTGCCGTCGCCCTCGAATCAGGCCTATGTGATCCAGGAACTGCTGGCGCTGGCCAAGGCCAAGAACTACCGGCTCAACGTCATCGAGGCGTTCGACCAGCCGTGGAAGCGCGCCTCCGAAGGCACGGTGGGCGGACATTGGGGCTTCCTCGATGCCTATACGCGCGACTTCAAGTTCGCCTGGGGCGAGGCTGTCTCCGACCACCCGGAGTGGAAGCTGCAGGCGTTCGTCGGCGTGTTGTTCGCCGCGGCGGTGTTCTTTGCGGCTGGTGCGGCGAACCGCCGCGCCGGCGCGCGGCCGCTGGAAGCGCGCGAATGGCTCGGCGTCGCCGGCATTGCCTTCTTCGCCGGCCTGCTCTACGGCCGCCTGCTGGCGACGGTGCCGGTGGAGAGCCTTGGCGTCGGCGGCTGGATCCGCGGCGTCGCGCTGCTGGTGCTGGCGGTGCTGGTGCCACTCGGCTGCGCCATGGCCATCGGCCTGCGCACGCGCCGCATTGCGCTCGCCGTTGCGCTCAACCCTGGTGCGACGCCGGGTGCGACGGTGTTCGAGCGTGTGCTCGCCTTGCTGCTGGCGGCGTCGGTGGTGCTGACGGCGCAGATCGCTCTCGGGCTGGTGTTCGACCCGCGCTACAAGGACTTCCAGTTCGCCGGTCTGACCCCGATCATCGCGGCCTTCGCCTTTTATGCGCTGGTGGCCGGCAGCCGGCGGGAGGACGAGGGGCGCCACGCGGAACTGGTCGCCGCCGGCATTTTCCTCGGCAGCGGGCTCTACGTGGCGATCAACGAGACGCTGGCGAACTGGCAGGCGCTGTGGACGGGCGGCCTGCTGGTCGTGCTGGCCTTCACCCTCTGGCGCCTCGCCACGGTCGGGCGAAGGATATGAGCAGCAGCCCTCCCGCCAGTGCGGCGAGGTTGTTGTTGTACATGACCACGCCGATCGACATCGCCATCAACGCGATGGTGAACATCACCAGCGAGGGGCGGACGAGCTGGATGAGCGAGGCGATTAGCGCGGCGATGCCGAACACGGAATAGCCGAACAGCGTGATGACCAGCGCGCGGGTCTCGCAGGTCGCGGTCTCGACGCCGCGGCAGGCGAGGCCGACCGCCGACTGTTCGACCAGGGCGTAGCGCATATAGATCGCCCAGCCGAGCGCGAGGCCGCCGAGGGCGATGATGACGTTGGCGGCGCGGGCGCCGGGCAGGAAGCTGCGATCGGCCAAGGCGTAAGTCTCCTGAGCTCTTCCGGATACCGCCTGCATCGCATGGCGCGGGCGGTGGATCAACGTGCCGGGCGGCGGGTGGCGAGGATCACGCCGCCGAGGATCAGCACGAAGCCGACGGCGTGATAGAGGTGCAGTTCCTCTCCGAGCAGCAGCACGGCGAGGACCACGCCATAGACCGGCATGAGATAGAGGAAGTTCGCCGTTACCGAGGCGCCCGCCACGCGGACGCAGTACTGGAACAGGCCGAAGGCGAGCACCGAGGGGAAGATCGCGAGGAAGACGATGGCGCCCCACGCCTCGCCCGTCCGCGGCAAGGGCGCCCCGCTCGCCATCTCCCACAGGGCGAAGGGAGCCAGCAGCAGCGTTCCGGCGATGGCGTTTGCGGTGAAGCCGGGCAATGCGTCGAGCTGGGTCAGCGGGCCGGAGCGCAGCATCAGCGAATAGGCGGCCCAGGACACGGCCGCGACGAGGATGCCGAGGTCGCCGGTGTTGAACTCGAGGCCGAGCAGCCGGCCGAGCTCACCGTGCACGGCGATGAGCGCGATGCCGGCGAAGCCCGCCAGCGTGCCGAGCAGCTGTATGGCGGGCAGCTTCCGGCGGGCCAGCACAGCGTCCATGACCACGATCATGATGGTGGAGGTGGTGTAGATCAGCGTCGCGTTGGTCGCGGTGGTGTGCCCCAGCGCGACATAGACATTGCCGCCGCAGATCACCATGCCGAGCAGGCCCAGGATCGACAGGCGCCGCCATTGCCCGAGCAGCAGGTCCCGGCGACGGAGCAGGGCGGGGGCGGCGAACGGCAGCAGGATCGCCACCGCGACCGCCCACCGCCAGAAGGCGAGGGACCAGGGCGGCACGACCCCGGCCACCGCCCGGCCGATGACGAGATTCGTCGCGAAGAACAGCGGCATCGCCATGAGCGCCACCAGCGCCCGCGGCTCGATGGAGCGGGAGGCGGCGGGTGTTTCGGGAGAAGCCGGCGTGGGATCGGTCATGCCCCATCCTGATACACACTTCCCCATGCGCCGTCGCCGGGGCTTTCGTGGGGAACGGCGAAGGCGCGCCGCCCGTCTTCCGCCGATGCGCGAGGCAGGCTAGATACCGCCCACCGTCCGGGCAGATGCCCGATCCCAGCCGTCACGCCGTCCTTCGGAGTTCGCCGATGCGCCAGCTTCTCGTCATCGTTCTCGCGGCCGGGGAGGGCACCCGCATGCTCTCCTCCCTGCCGAAGGTGCTGCACGCCGTCGCCGGTCGGCCGATGGTTTCCCACGTGCTCGACGCGGCGCTGGCTGCCGGCGCGGCGAAGATTGCCGTCGTGGTCGGACCCGATCACGACAAGGTCGCCGCCGAGGTGCGCCGGGTGGCGCCGGATGCGGAGGTCTTCGTCCAGTCCGAGCGGCGCGGCACCGCCCATGCCGTGCTGGCGGCGCGGAGCGCGCTGGAGCGCGGCTATGACGATGTCGTGGTGATGTATGGCGATACGCCGCTAGTGCGGCCGGAGACCATCGGCGCCCTGCGCGGGCCGCTGGCCGGCGGAGCTGCCGTCACCGTTCTGGGTTTCCGGCCGGACGATCCGTTCGGCTATGGCCGGCTGGTGACGCAGGGCGGCGCCCTCGTCGCCATCCGCGAGGAGAAGGACGCGAGCGAGGCCGAGCGTGCCATCGGCCTGTGCAATGCCGGCCTGATGGCCCTCGACGGCCGCGCCGCGCTCGACATTCTCGACCGCATCGGCGACGCGAACGCCAAGAAAGAATTCTACCTCACCGATGCGGTGGAGGTCGCCCGCGGTCTCGGCCGGGCGTCAATGGTGCATGAAGCCGCCGCGGAAGAGGTCGTCGGCGTCAACAGCCGTGCGCAGCTGGCGGAGGCCGAGGCGATCCTGCAGGGACGGCTGCGCCGGCGCGCGCTGGACGGCGGCGTGACGCTGGTGGCGCCCGAGACGGTGTTCCTCTCCGCCGATACCAGCTTCGGCCGCGACGTCATCGTCGAGCCGAACGTCGTCTTCGGGGCCGGCGTGCGGGTCGAGGACAGCGCCACCATCCGCGCCTTCAGCCATATCGAGGGCGCGCATGTCGGCGCCGGCGCCATCGTCGGGCCCTTCGCCCGGCTGCGCCCCGGAGCGGAGCTGGGGCAGGGGGTGCATGTCGGCAACTTCGTGGAGATCAAGGCCTCGGATCTCGCGCCGGGTGTGAAGGTCAACCACCTCTCCTATGTCGGCGACACCAGCGTGGGCGCGAACACCAACATCGGCGCGGGTACCATCACCTGCAACTACGACGGCTTCCGCAAGCACCGCACGACCATCGGCGCCAACGCTTTCGTGGGCACGAACAGTCTGCTCGTCGCTCCGGTGACGGTTGGGGACGGCGCCTATCTCGGCACGGGCTCCGTCATCACCGAGGACGTTCCGGCGGATGCGCTGGCCATTGGCCGGGCCCGGCAGGTCAACAAGCCCGGCCTGGCGGCGCGGCTGCGGGCCAAGCTCTCGGCCGGCCTCGCGCCGAAGAAATGACACGAAGCGGGCGATACGAAACGACATTCGAATTGATTTCGGCGCTGCGGTGACGGGCGGTTAAACCCTGAATCGTAGCCTCGCAGATCGTCGCTTTCCGAAGGGCACCCGTCTCATGTGTGGAATCATCGGCATCGTCGGCACCGCTCCTGTCGCCGACCGGCTCGTGGAGTCGCTGAAGCGGCTGGAATATCGCGGCTACGACTCGGCCGGCATCGCCACGCTCGAGAAGGGGCACCTCTCCCGCCGCCGTGCCGAAGGCAAGCTGCGCAATCTGGATGCCGTCCTTCGCGAGGCGCCGCTGGAAGGGCATATCGGCATCGGCCATACGCGCTGGGCGACCCATGGCCGCCCCAGCGTCGCCAACGCCCATCCCCATGCCACCACCGAGGTGGCGGTGGTCCATAACGGCATCATCGAGAATTTCCGCGAGCTGCGCGACGAACTGCTGGAATCCGGTGCCAATTTCGAGAGCGAGACCGATACCGAGGTAGTGGCTCACCTTGTCACGCGCGAGCTGCGTGGTGGGCTGGGCCCGGTCGACGCGGTGGCGGCGGCGCTGCCGCGCCTTCAGGGCGCCTTCGCGCTCGCCTTCCTGTTCGACGGCGAAGAGAACCTGCTGATCGGCGCCCGCAAGGGCAGCCCGCTCGCCATCGGCTATGGAAATGGCGAGATGTATCTCGGTTCCGATGCCATCGCGCTCGCCCCGTTCACCGACACCATCTCCTATCTCGACGACGGCGACTGGGCGGTGCTGAGCACCACCAGCGCGGAAATCCGCAATTCCGCCAATGCCCGCGTCACACGCGCGGTGCAGAAGACCACGACGGGTTCCTTCCTCGTGGAGAAGGGCAACTTCCGCCACTTCATGGCGAAGGAAATGCACGAGCAGCCCGAGGTCGTCGCGCATACGCTGGCGCATTATCTCGACATGGCCAACGAGACGGTGCAGCTGCCCGAACTGCCCTTCGACTTCGCCCGCCTGGAGCGGGTTTCGATCGCCGCCTGCGGCACCGCCTACTATGCCGGCCTCGTCGCCAAATACTGGTTCGAGCGTTTCGCCCGCCTGCCGGTGGAGATCGATGTCGCTTCCGAGTTCCGCTACCGCGAGGCGCCGCTGCCGGCCAACGGGCTCTCCATCGTCATCTCGCAGTCCGGCGAGACCGCCGACACGCTCGCCTCGCTGCGCTATGCGCGGCAGGAGGGGCAGCATCTGCTCGCGGTGGTGAACGTGCCGACCTCGACCATCGCCCGCGAGGCGGATGTCGTGCTGCCGACGCTGGCGGGGCCGGAGATCGGCGTGGCCTCGACCAAGGCGTTTACCTGCCAGCTGGCGACGCTCGCCGCGCTCGCGGTGGCGGCCGGGCGGGCGCGCGGCGCTCTCTCGACGGAAGAGGAGCGCAGTCTCGTCCATGCGCTGGTCGAAGTGCCACGCCTGATGAACGAAGCGCTCAGTCTCGGCGGCGACATCGAGCATCTCGCCCGTTCCTTCGCCAAGACGCAGGACGTGCTCTACCTCGGCCGTGGCACCTCCTTCCCGCTGGCGCTCGAAGGGGCGCTGAAGCTGAAGGAGATCTCCTACATCCACGCCGAGGGCTACGCGGCCGGCGAACTCAAGCATGGCCCCATCGCGCTGATCGACGAGAAAATGCCGGTGGTGGTGATCGCTCCGCATGACGCCGTGTTCGAGAAGACCATGTCGAACATGCAGGAGGTTGCCGCGCGCGGCGGCCGGATCATCCTGCTGACCGACACTTCCGGCGCGCAAAAGGCCTCGCTGGAGACCGAGGCGACCCTGGTGTTGCCGGACATGCACCCGCTGGTGGCGCCGCTGGTCTATGCGATCCCGATCCAGTTGCTCGCCTATCATACGGCGGTGGTGATGGGCACGGACGTCGACCAGCCACGCAACCTCGCCAAGTCGGTGACGGTGGAGTAGGGCGCTCTGCCCTATGGAAGCTTGCCCCCAGTCTGCCGTCATCCTGAGATGCGAGCGTAGCGAGCCTCGAAGGATGGTCGTTGCAGCGCGCCCGGATGAGCATCCTTCGAGGCCCGGCCGCTGGCCGGGCACCTCAGGATGAGACGGTCATTGGACTGAAATAGGGGCTACCCCCGCCCGCGATAGGGCGGCACGCCCTGGTCCGGCAGCCAGACCTCCTTCGGTGGCGCGCCGCTCTGCCAGAACACGTCGATCGGAATGCCGCCGCGCGGATACCAGTAGCCGCCGATGCGCAGCCAGTGCGGCTGCAGCAGGTCGTGGATACGCCGGCCGACGGCGACGGTGCAGTCCTCATGGAAGGCGCCGTGGTTGCGGAAGCTGGCGAGATAGAGCTTTAGCGATTTCGATTCGACCAGCCAGTCATTCGGCACGTAGTCGATCACCAGATGGGCGAAGTCCGGCTGTCCCGTCACCGGGCAGAGCGAGGTGAATTCGGGCGCCGTGAAGCGCGCCACATAGAGCGTGTCGGCCTGCGGGTTGGGTACGCGGTCGAGCACGGCCTCCTCCGGCGAGGCCGGCATCGTCGTGGGACGGCCGAGCTGGAGCGGGCCCTCCTGCGGGTTCGTCATGGTTCCCCTCCTGTCGGGTCGGGCGATATGTCCGTGGCACCTCTTTCGCATGTCACATCGGTCGAGTAGAAGCGCTCGACCATTCTGGCCGAGTGAGAAGTGGGGAAACGCATGACCGCCATCGTCGATATCATTGGGCGTGAAATCCTGGACAGCCGTGGCAATCCGACCGTCGAGGTAGATGTGGTGCTGGAGGACGGCTCCAAGGGCCGCGCCGCTGTTCCCTCGGGCGCCTCGACCGGTGCGCATGAAGCCGTCGAGCTGCGGGACGGCGACAAGGGCCGCTATCTCGGCAAGGGCGTTTCCAAGGCGGTCGACGCGGTCAATGGCGAGATCTTCGACGCCATCGGCGGCATGGATGCCGAGGAGCAGGCGGCGATCGACAAGATCCTGATCGAGCTCGACGGTACGCCGAACAAGGCGCGTCTCGGCGCCAACGCCATTCTCGGCGTCTCGCTCGCCCTGGCCAAGGCGGCGGCCGCCGCCCGCGAACTGCCGCTCTACCGCTATGTCGGCGGCGTCAACGCGCGCGTCCTGCCGGTGCCGATGATGAACATCGTCAATGGCGGCGCCCATGCCGACAACCCGATCGACTTCCAGGAATTCATGATCCTGCCGGTCGGCGCCCCGACCTTCGCCGAGGCCCTGCGTACCGGTGCCGAAATCTTCCACACGCTGAAGAAGGCCCTCAAGGACGCCGGCCACAACACCAATGTGGGCGACGAGGGCGGCTTCGCGCCGAACCTGCCGTCGGCCGATGCGGCGCTGGGCTTCGTCATGAAGGCCATCGAGAGCGCCGGCTACAAGCCGGGCGAGGATGTGTATCTCGGCCTCGACTGCGCCTCGACCGAGTTCTTCAAGAACGGCAAGTACGATTACGAGGGCGAAGGCGTCGTGCGCGACGTTGAGGCCCAGGTGAAGTACCTCGCCGATCTCGTCGCCCGCTACCCGATTGCCACCATCGAGGACGGCATGGCCGAGGACGATTGGGCGGGCTGGAAGCTGCTGACCGACACCATCGGCTCCAAGTGCCAGCTGGTCGGCGACGACCTGTTCGTCACCAACGTCACCCGCCTTTCCGCCGGCATCAAGCAGGGCGTGGCGAACTCCATCCTCGTGAAGGTGAACCAGATCGGCTCGCTGACCGAGACGCTCGACGCGGTCGAGATGGCGCACAAGGCGGCCTACACCGCGGTCATGTCGCACCGCTCCGGCGAGACGGAGGATTCGACCATCGCCGACCTCGCGGTGGCCACCAACTGCGGTCAGATCAAGACCGGCTCGCTGGCGCGTTCGGACCGCACGGCCAAGTACAACCAGCTCCTGCGTATCGAGGAAGAGCTGGGGCCGCAGGCGATCTATGCCGGCCGCGCGGCGCTGAAGGCGCTCGCCTGATCTCTTTTTCTACCGGAAGCCCGCTTCCGGCCGACACGGTTAACGGAGTCTCAACCGACCCCGGTTAGGCTCCGTTTCCATGATTATACGCACCCGCTGGCGCTCCATCTTCCAGACCGTCACCCTGCATCTCGGGGCGGCGGCGCTCATCGGCTATTTCGCGGTTCAGGGCTATAACGGCCAGTACGGCCTCATCGCCCGCCGCACCTTCGAGCAGCAGCACGCCGAGCTGACCGAGGAGCGCGACAAGCTGCGCACCCAGCGGCAGGCGTTGGAGGCGAAGGTTCGGCTACTCTCGCCCGATCTCATCGATGCCGATATGCTCGACGAGCAGGCGCGCGTGCTGCTCAATCTCATCAATCCTAGGGATTTGGTGCTGCTGCGCGCTCCCGCGGCGCCGCAGGTGCAATGATCGCGAAAAATAGGTGAGCGACCCGTTTTCTGGCATGCCAGGGCATTGCCGTTGGGAAATGACGGAATTCCAGAAACTTAACTTGATACAAGTTAAGTCTTGATATGAACTGAAAATAAGTTCAAATCGGGAAACCATTGCGCCAGCAACATGTTGTGCGGCGCAGCATTGCATTGCGCGCGTAGCGCTATGGGTGAAGGTGCGTTATGAAGCTCGACGACATAAGTCTCGAGCTGAGGAAGCGCCATGGTAGTTGCCGCCAAGAAATCGCCCGTCAGCAAGACCGTCGGAAAGGCCGCCGCTCCGAAAGCCCCGGCCAAGGCGGCCGCGGCCAGGAGCCCGGCGCGCCGGTCTGACAAGGCCGCCGCGGTTCTCGACTTCTCCAAGGACGATGAACTCGACGCCTACCGCCGGATGCTCGAAATTCGCCGATTCGAGGAAAAGGCCGGCCAGCTCTACGGCATGGGTCTCATCGGCGGCTTCTGCCATCTCTATATCGGCCAGGAAGCGGTCGTCGTCGGCATGCAGGCCGCCCTCAAGGATGGCGATCAGGTCATCACCGGCTATCGCGATCACGGCCACATGCTGGCCTGCGGCATGGACCCCAAGGGCGTGATGGCCGAGCTCACCGGCCGCCGCGGCGGTTATTCCAAGGGCAAGGGCGGCTCGATGCACATGTTCAGCATCGAGAAGGGCTTCTTCGGTGGTCACGGCATCGTTGGCGCTCAGGTTTCTCTCGGCACCGGCCTCGCCTTCGCCGATCACTACCGCGGCAATGGCGGCGTCTGCCTGACCTATTTCGGTGACGGCGCCGCCAATCAGGGCCAGGTCTATGAGAGCTTCAACATGGCGGAGCTCTGGAAGCTGCCGGTCATCTACATCATCGAGAACAACAAGTATGCGATGGGCACCGCGGTGAACCGCGCGTCCGCCCAGACCGATTTCTCCAAGCGCGGCACCTCCTTCAACATTCCCGGCGAACAGGTCGACGGCATGGACGTGCGGGCGGTCAAGGCCGCCGGCGCCCGCGCGGTCGAGTTCGCCCGTTCCGGCAAGGGGCCGTACATCCTCGAGATGCTCACCTACCGCTATCGCGGCCACTCCATGTCGGACCCGGCCAAGTACCGGTCCAAGGAGGAGGTGCAGAAGATGCGCACCGAGCACGATCCCATCGAGCAGGTGCGCAACCGCCTGCTGGAGAAGAAGTGGGCGACCGAGGACGAGCTGAAGGCGATCGACGCCGAGATCCGCGACCAGATGAACGCGGCCGCCGACTTCGCCAGCGCCGATCCGGAGCCGGACGCCTCCGAGCTCTACACCGACGTGCTGCGCTGAACGGCGGAACGCGCGGATGCTCGCCGAGCTGTTCTGGGTCACGCTGGTCGCCGGTGTATCGGCGGCGGTGGTCATCTGGGTCTTCGCGGCCCGGCTTGCCCTTCGCCTCGCCGGTGCCCGGCAAGCTGGCCCGCTCGGCTGGGTTCTCGCCGTGCTCTGGCCCTTCGGGGCACGTCAGACCGCCGGCGCCAGTGCCGAAACGGCGACCATGCTGAACAAGATGATGGTCGCCTTCTTCATTGCCATTCTCGTCGCCATCGCCTCGATGGCCGTCTACAGCAACCTGACGTTCGTTCCGCCGGTACGGACGCAGTGACGCGCGATTGTTGACGCACGTTTCTTTGGGGAACGCCGCCATGCCGACCGAAGTCCTTATGCCTGCGCTCTCTCCGACCATGGAGAAGGGCAACCTAGCCAAGTGGCTCAAGAAAGAGGGCGACACGGTCAAGTCCGGCGACGTGATCGCCGAGATCGAGACCGACAAGGCGACCATGGAGGTCGAGGCCATCGACGAGGGCACCCTCGGCAAGATCCTCGTGCCGGAAGGCACGCAGGATGTCGCGGTGAACACGCCGATCGCCGTCATCCTCGCCGATGGCGAGGATGCGAGCGCGGTCAGTGTGCCGAGCCCGAAGGCCGCCGCGCCGGTCCCAACCGCACCGGTCGAGCCCTCGCCGGTGGCGGTGTCCGCCCCGGCGACGCCCGCTGTCGTCACCTCCGCCGTCGCCGCGCCGCCTCAGCCCGAGGTTCTGCCCGAGCCGGACGTTCCGGAAGGCACCGAGTTCGTCAACCAGACCATGCGCGAGGCGCTGCGCGACGCCATGGCCGAGGAGATGCGCCGCGACGGCGACGTCTTTGTCATGGGTGAGGAGGTCGCCGAGTATCAGGGCGCCTACAAGATCACCCAGGGGCTGCTGCAGGAATTCGGCGCGCGGCGCGTGATCGACACGCCGATCACCGAGCACGGCTTCGCCGGCGTCGGCGTCGGCGCGGCGATGGCGGGCCTCAAGCCCATCGTCGAGTTCATGACCTTCAACTTCGCCATGCAGGCGATCGACCAGATCATCAACTCCGCCGCCAAGACGCACTACATGTCGGGCGGCCAGATCGGCTGCTCCATCGTGTTCCGCGGCCCGAACGGCGCCGCCGCCCGCGTCGCCGCCCAGCACAGCCAGGATTATTCCGCCTGGTACAGCCACATTCCGGGCCTCAAGGTGGTCGCGCCCTATACGGCGGCCGACGCCAAGGGGCTTCTCAAGTCGGCGATCCGCGATCCCAACCCGATCATCTTTCTCGAGAATGAGATCCTGTATGGGCACGCCTCCCCGGTGCCGAAGCTGGACGACTATACCGTTCCGATCGGCAAGGCGAAGATCGCACGTCCCGGCAAGGACGTGACGCTGGTCGCCTGGTCCATCGGCATGAACTACGCGCTGAAGGCCGCTGAGGAGCTGTCCAAGCTCGGCATCGAGGCCGAGGTGATCGACCTGCGCACCATCCGCCCGCTGGACATCGAGACCATCATCGCCTCGGTCCAGAAGACCGGGCGCTGCGTCACGGTGGAGGAGGGCTGGCCGCAGTCGGGTGTCGGCTCCGAGATCGTCGCCCAGCTGGTCGAGAAGGCGTTCGATTATCTCGACGCCCCCGTGCTGCGGGTGACCGGCAAGGACGTGCCGATGCCTTACGCCGCGAACCTCGAAAAGCTCGCCCTTCCGTCGGTGCAGGACGTCATCGACGCCGCCCGGGCCGTCACCTATCGCTGAGGACGGAGATCGCCATGTCCATCGAGATCCTCATGCCGGCCCTGTCTCCCACCATGGAGAAGGGCAACCTGGCCAAGTGGCTGAAAAAGGAGGGCGACAAAGTCGCCCCCGGCGACGTGATCGCCGAGATCGAGACCGACAAGGCCACGATGGAAGTCGAGGCCATCGACGAGGGCACGCTGGCCAAGATCGTCGTGCCGGAAGGCACAGTCGACGTGCCGGTGAACCAGCTCATCGCCGTGCTTGCCACCGATGGCGAGGACGTGAAGGCCGTGGCAGCCGGCAGTGGTGCCGCGCCGGCCAAGGCTGAGGCCCCGAAGGCCGAAGCTTCGAAGGTGGAGGCGCCCAAGGCTCCGGAGCCGGCCGCGCCTGTTCCGGCCCCGGCGGCTCCCGCGGCTCCGGTTTCGGCGCCCGCCGCTTCCGGCGCTCGTGTGTTTGCCTCGCCTCTGGCCCGTCGCCTCGCGAAGGAGAAGGGCATCGACCTCTCCGTGGTGAAGGGTTCCGGCCCGCGCGGCCGCGTCGTTGCGGCGGATGTCGTTGCCGCCCCGGCTGGCGGTGCCGCGAAGCCGGCCGTCGCACCGGCTGCGGGTTCGGCTCCCGCCGCCCCGGTTGCTGCTCCGCTGTCCAACAGCGCACTGCTGGAGCAGGTGAAGGCCTACTACGAGCCCGGCACCTATGAGGAAGTGCCGCTCGACGCCATGCGCCGGGTCATCGCCCAGCGCATGACCGAGGCCCGGCAGACGGTGCCGACCTTCTACCTCACCGTCGATTGCGACGTGGATGCGTTGCTGAAGCTGCGCGAGGAACTGAACAAGGCGGCCCCCGAGAAGGATGGCAAGCCAGCCTACAAGCTCTCGGTCAACGACTTCGTCATCAAGGCCTACGCGCTCGCCTTCCAGCAGGTTCCGGATGCCAACCAGGTGTGGGGCGGCGACCGCTATCTCAAGCTGAAGCATTCCGATATCGGTGTCGCGGTGGCGATCGACGGCGGCAAGGGCCTTCTGACTCCGATCATCCGCAAGGCGGAGACCAAGACTCTGTCGGCGATCTCCAACGAGACCCGCGATTTCGCTGCCCGCGCCCGCAACAAGAAGCTGATGCCGCATGAATATCAGGGCGGATCGTCGGCGATTTCGAACCTCGGCATGTTTGGAATCAAGGACTTCACGGCAATCATTAATCCGCCGCATGCAACGATCCTTGCGGTCGGCACCAGCGAGCAGCGTGCGGTGGTGAAGGGCGGGCAGCTGGCGGTGGCGACGCAAATGACTGTCACCGTCTCCTGCGACCATCGGGTGATGGACGGCGCCATGGGCGCGCAGCTCCTCACCGCCTTCAAGCAGATCATCGAAAAGCCGATGTCGATGCTGGTCTGAGGTACGATCATGGCGAACAACTACGACGTCCTCATCATCGGTTCCGGCCCCGGCGGGTATGTCGGCGCCATTCGCGCCGCGCAGCTCGGCCTCAAGGTCGGCGTGGTGGAGCGCTCCTTCGTGGGCGGCATCTGCCCGAACTGGGGCTGCATCCCGGCCAAGGCGCTGCTGCGCTCGGCCGAGATCATCCACTACATCGAGCATGCCAAGGACTACGGCCTCATCGCCGAGAAGACCGGCGTCGACATCGCCGGCGTGGTGAAGCGCTCGCGCGGCATCGCCGCGCAGATGAGCAACGGGGTCGGCTTCCTGCTCAAGAAGAACAAGGTCGACATCATCTGGGGGCAGGCGACCATCACCGCTCCCGGCAAGGTGTCCGTCGCCGCCTCGTCCGAGCCCGCGCCCAAGGGCGCATTGCCGGCCGGTGAGTACACCGCCAAGAACATCGTCATCGCCACGGGCGCCCGCCCGCGCGCGCTGCCCGGCATCGAGCCGGACAAGAAGCTGATCTGGACCTATTTCGAGGCGCTGGCACCGGCGAGCGTTCCGAAGTCGCTGCTGATCATGGGCTCGGGCGCCATCGGCGTCGAATTCGCCTCTTTTTACAAGGCGATGGGCTCGGATGTGACGATCATCGAGCTGCTGCCGCAGATCCTCCCCGTCGAGGACGAGGAGATCGCCGAGCACGCCCGCAAGCGCTTCGAGAAGCAGGGCATCAAGATCCTCACCGGCGCCAAGGTTTCCAAGGTCGTGAAGGGCGCCGACAGCGTGACTGCGACGGTGGAGACGGCGGACGGCAAGAGCCAGACGCTGACCGCCGACCGGCTGATCTCGGCCGTCGGCGTCGTCGGCAACATCGAGAATCTTGGCCTCGAGAAGCTCGGCGTGAAGACCGATCGTGGCTGCGTGGTGGTCGATGGCCTGTGCCGCACCAACGTACCCGGCATCTGGGCCATCGGCGATGTCGCTGGTCCGCCCATGCTCGCTCACAAGGCGGAGCACGAGGGTGTCATCGCTGCCGAGGCCATCGCCGGCAAGCATGCCCACCCGATGGACAAGCTGATGATTCCCGGCTGCACCTACTGCATGCCGCAGGTGGCCTCCGTCGGTCTCACCGAGAAGAAGGCCAAGGAGGCAGGCTACGAGATCAAGGTCGGCCGCTTCCCCTTCATCGGCAACGGCAAGGCCGTGGCGCTCGGCGAGCCGGAGGGGCTGGTGAAGACGATCTTCGACGCCAAGACGGGCCAGCTGCTGGGCGCGCACCTCGTCGGCGCGGAGGTGACCGAGCTCATCCAGGGCTTCGTTCTGGCGATGAATCTGGAAACCACTGAGGAAGAGCTGATAAACGCCGTCTTCCCGCATCCGACGGTTTCTGAGACGATGCACGAGAGCGTGCTCAATGCCTATGGGCGCGCGATTCATATCTGAAGTCGGGCCGGGGCGGCCCGTACGGGGGTAGGAGCCTTTGATGGACGGACAGATCTATTCGGCCTTGAACGAGCCGGGCGTCGGCTGGTTCGCGATGATCATCATCGGCCTGCTCGCGGGCTGGATCGCCGAGAGGGTCACCGAGAGCGACCATGGGCTCCTCGGGAACCTGCTCTTCGGTCTTATCGGCGCTTTCGTTGGCAAGTACCTCGCCGAGATCGTCGACATTCCCGTCTTCGGCTTCTTCCGCACGCTGATCGCGGCGACGGTGGGCGCCATCCTCGTGCTGTTCGTCTGGCGGAAGATCCGCACCGGCCGATAGGCCGCCGGAGGGCGGCGCGTCGCGAGGCGTGCCGCTCCCATGTCCTGGCGCCGGGGTTCGGTGTCATGCGTCCGGCACGGGGCGGGTGCGTTGGCGCTCCCCTTTCGCAACGGCGGGACGAGGCTTAACTGTGGGGCAACCGGCTCGCGGTTCCGACCGTCGAGTGCAGCCAGCGGAAAGCGAATGGTCGTCGTTCTCAACACTCTCAACCGCGCTCTCGAAAAGCCTCGTCACCCGGAAAAGGTGAAGCGCGCCGAGACGCCCGTGCTGAAGAAGCCGGACTGGATCCGCGTCCGCGCGCCGGGTACGCCCGGCTGGCAGGAAACGGCGAACATCGTCCGCGCCAACGGCCTCGTCACCGTGTGCGAGGAGGCGAGCTGCCCCAACATCGGCGAGTGCTGGCAGAAGAAGCACGCGACGTTCATGATCATGGGCGACACGTGCACGCGCGCCTGCGCGTTCTGCAACGTGCGCACCGGAATGCCCGGGCCGCTCGATCGGGACGAGCCGCAGAAGGTCGCCGATGCCGTGGCCCGGCTCGGGCTCGAGCATGTGGTGGTGACCTCCGTCGACCGCGACGATCTCGCGGACGGCGGCGCCGAGCATTTCGCCCGTACCATCCGCTCCATCCGCGCTACCAGCCCGGGCACGACCATCGAGGTACTGACACCCGATTTCCTGCGCAAGGATGGCGCGCTGGAGGTGGTGGTCGAGGCGCGTCCCGACGTGTTCAATCACAATCTCGAATGCGTGCCTTCGCTGTACCTCAAGGTGAGGCCCGGCGCGCGCTACTTCCATTCGCTACGCCTACTTCAGCAGGTGAAGGAGCTCGATCCCTCCATCTTCACCAAGTCCGGCATCATGGTCGGTCTCGGCGAGGAGCGGAACGAGGTGCTGCAGCTCATGGACGACCTGCGCTCGGCCGATATCGACTTCATGACCATCGGCCAGTACCTCCAGCCGACGCGCAAGCATCATCCGGTGATGGCCTTCGTGACGCCTGAGGATTTCAAGTCCTACGAGACCATCGCCTATGCGAAGGGCTTCCTCATGGTGTCGTCGAGCCCGCTGACTCGCTCGTCGCATCATGCCGGCGAGGACTTCGCCCGGCTGCGCGCCGCACGCGACGCCAAGCTCGGGACCGCGGTCGCTCCGGCGGTTATCGCCTGAGCGATGCCGGCCTTCCGCAACAAGCGGCGCGTCCGCCATTCGGCGTCGGACATGTTCGATCTGGTGGCGGATGTGGAGCGCTATCCCGAATTCGTACCGCTCTGCGAGAAGCTGCATGTACGCCGGCGCGTGGCGAGCGGGGAGGGCGTCGACATCCTCGTCGCCGACATGGGCGTCGCCTACAAGATGTTTCGTGAGAGCTTCACCAGCCGCGTCACGCTCGACCGGCCGCGCCTGTCCATCGTGGTGGAATATCTCGATGGGCCGTTCAGCCGGCTGGAGAACCGCTGGACCTTCAAGCTGCTGGAAGAGCGGGCCTCCGAGGTCGACTTCTACATTTCCTACGACTTCCGTTCGCGCACGCTCGGCCTGCTGATGGGGGCGATGTTCGACGCCGCCTTCCGCCGCTTCGCCGAGGCGTTCGAGGTGCGGGCGGACGAGATCTATGGCCGTCAGGATCTCGCGGGCGCCTGAGCGGCCAATTCCGCCAGCATGGCAAGCGCGGTGAGCACGGAGAGCCGGCGCACCCCGGCGCGGTCCTGCCCGGCGAAGACCTCCCGGCGGACCAGGACGGCGCCCTTGTCGTTCCCCGCCGCGAAGTGCACGAGGCCAACCGGCTTTTCCGCCGAACCGCCGCCGGGGCCGGCAATGCCGGTGATCGAAACGCCGAGCGAGGTCCTTGCCATGCGCAGCAGGCCGGTGACCATCTCGCGGGCCGTCTCTTCGCTTACCGCGCCGTGGGCGGCGAGGGTGGCCGGCGAGACGCCGAGAACCTCGATCTTCGCCTGGTTCGAATAGGTGACGAAGCCCCGGTCCACCACGTCGGAGGAGCCCGCAATGTCGGTCAAGGCGCCGGCGACGAGGCCGCCGGTGCAGGATTCGGCGGTCGAGACGGTGAGGCCGCGAGCGCGGCAGAGGTCGAGCACCCGCATGGCCTCGATGTCGATGGCGTCCCGTGCGTCGTTCATGGCGGCCTCCCTGTCCTCAGTCGATCCACGGCAGGCGGACAGTGGCCGCCGCCAGCGCGGCGATGCCCTCGCGGCGCCCGGTGAAGCCGAGTTGCTCGCTGGTCGTCGCCTTCACGCTCACGCGCGCCACCGGGAGGTCGACGATGGCGGCGATGCGTTCGCGCATGGCCTCGCGATGCGGGCCGATCTTCGGCGCCTCGCAGACGATGGTGGCGTCGAGATGAGCGATCCGTCCACCCGCCGCGCGCACGAGGTCGGCGGCATGGATAAGGAAGCGGTCCGAGGAAGCGCCCTTCCATTGCGGATCGGAGGGCGGGAAGTGATGGCCGATATCACCGCTGCCGATGGTGCCGAGCAGCGCGTCAGTCAGCGCGTGCAGCACCACATCGGCGTCGGAATGGCCGGCGAGCCCCATCGTGTGGGGAATGCGCAGGCCGCCCAGCACTACATGGTCGCCGGGACCGAAGGCGTGCACGTCGAAGCCGGTGGCGGTGCGGACATCGGCGAGGGCGAGCAGGGCGTTGCGTTCCGCGGTCACGAAATCCTCGGGCGTGGTGAGCTTGATGTTGGCCGGGTCTCCCGGAAAGATCGCGACCCTGTGGCCGGCGGCTTCCGCTACCGCGGCATCGTCCGTCAGGTCGCCATTTTCAGCCTGGGCGCGGTGCGCGGCGAGGATGAGTTCGTAGCGGAAGGACTGCGGCGTCTGCACGCCGCGCACCGCGTTGCGATCGGGTCCGGTGGCAACGAAGCCGGGATCGGTGAGGGCCTTCAGCGTATCGACCAGCGCCAGCGCTGGCACGGCGGCGCCATGCGCGGCAGCGGCGGCGACGGCGTCGGCCACCAGCCGCCCGGAGACGAAGGGGCGGGCGGCGTCGTGGATCAGCACGAGATCGGGCGGATCGGCTGCCAGCGCTTCGAGACCCGCGCGCACGGAAGCCTGCCGCGTCGCGCCGCCGGTAACCGGAGGGCGCACATCGGGAAGCCCCTCGGCGACGCTGGCGAAAAGGTCGGCATGCTCGGGCGAGATGACCGGCTGCACGAAGCGGATGCCCGGCTGGCCGACGAAGCGGGCAAGTGTCCGGCGCAGCACGGGCTGGCCGGCTAGCGTGCGGTATTGCTTAGGTAATCCGTCGCCTGCTCTTTGGCCGCGGCCTGCCGCGACCACGATCACGTCCGTGCGCATGTTCGAGTGCATTCCTCCCGGCAGTGACTGCCGCTTCATCAGCGCAGGCTTGCCCCGCAGCCTCGTTTAGCGCAAAAGCGGAGCCTCATTGCAAAAGATTTGGCATAAGCCATACAGAAGGGTTGATGACGGTCGCGTCGTGGCTATTATATAGGCACCGCTGGTCGGGCTCATATAATGTGCATCGAGTGATCACCGCTTGACCCTTTCCTCCCTCGCAACGGCCAACCTGCAGATCGGCACCGTCACAGTGCCGGGGGCGGTCGTGCTCGCGCCCATGGCCGGTATCACCGATGCGCCGATGCGGCGCATGGCGCTGCGCTATGGTGCGAGCCTCGCGGTGTCGGAGATGGTCGCTTCCGGCGCGCTCGAAACCGGCCATGAGGAAACAGTGCTGCGGTCCGAAGGGGCGGGCGTCGCCGTGCATGCGGTGCAACTCGCCGGCAACGAGCCCGCTTCCATGGCGCGCGCAGCCCGCATCGCGGAAGCCGCCGGGGCGGCGATCATCGACATCAACATGGGCTGCCCGGCCAAGCGCGTCACCACGGGCCTTGCCGGCTCGGCGCTGCTGCGCGATCTCGATCTCGCCACCCGCATCATCGAATCGGTGGTCGGCGCGGTCTCGGTTCCGGTGACGTTGAAGACCCGTCTCGGCTGGGACGACGGCGCGCTGGTGGCGCCTGAACTTGCCCGCCGGGCGGAAGAGATCGGCGTCCAGCTCATCACCATTCATGGCCGTACCCGCTGCCAGTTCTATACCGGCCGGGCCGACTGGGCGGCGATCGCCAGGGTGAAGCAGGCGGTGGGCGTTCCCGTGCTCGCCAACGGCGATCTCGTCGATGCCGAGGACGCGCCGGTCATGCTGGCCGCTTCCGGCGCCGATGGGCTGATGATTGGCCGTGGTGCACAGGGGCGTCCCTGGTTCCCTGGGCAGGTGATCGAGCGCCTGCGCACCGGCCGGATGCCCGCCGATCCCGCACCGGAGGAGCAGCGCGACGTGTTGCTGGAACTCTACGACGGCTGGCTGGGCCATTACGGGCGGGAACTCGGCATGCGCTGCGCCCGCAAGCACATCGGCTGGTCGCTGGCCGCCGCGGTGGCGAGCGCCGGCCGTGCGCCGGAGATCGCCCAGGGCTGGCGCCAGCGCCTGCTTACGCTTGAAGACCCCGTGCGCGTTGCGGAAGGTATCCGCGACGCGTTCGATGACATCGCATGGAGAGCCGCGGCATGAAGTCGGTCCCCTCGCAACGAACCGGCCAGCGTGCCGGCAGCGCGACCGCCGAAGCCGTGGTGAACGCCCTGCCGCACCCCGTCATCACGGTCGCGGAGGATGATCGGCTGGTGGACGCCAATGTCGCCGCCGAAGCCTTCTTCGAGGCGTCGCTGGCCGTGCTGACGCGCCATCGGCTGCAGGAGTTCGTGCCCTTCGGCAGCCCGATCCTGTCGCTGGTGGAGCAGGTACGCACGCGCGGTGCCGCCGTGAACGAGTATCGCGTGGATCTCGGCACGCCGCGCAACGGCGGCGAGCGCATCGTCGACATCCATGTCGCGCCGCTGTCGGAAGCGCCGGGCCATGTGGTGATCATGCTTCAGGAGCGGACCATCGCCGACAAGATGGATCGCCAGCTCACCCATCGCGGCGCGGCGCGCTCGGTCACGGCTCTGGCTTCCATGCTGGCCCACGAGATCAAGAACCCGCTGTCGGGCATTCGCGGTGCGGCGCAGCTTCTCGAATTGTCGGCCAGCGACGACGACCGCTCCCTGACCCGGCTGATCACCGATGAGGCCGACCGCATCGTGAAGCTGGTCGACCGCATGGAAGTGTTCTCCGACGAGCGCCCCATCGAGCGCGAGCCGGTCAATATCCACGCGGTGCTGGAGCATGTGCGCACGCTAGCGAGCACCGGCTTCGCGCGCAACATCCGCTTCGTCGAGGAGTACGATCCCTCGCTGCCGCCGGTCCTGGCCAATCGCGATCAACTCGTCCAAGTCTTCCTCAATCTGGTGAAGAACGCCGCTGAAGCCATTGGCGATGCGCCGGACGGCGAGATTCATCTCACCACCGCCTTCCGCCCCGGTGTGCGCCTCATGGTGCCCGGCGCACCGGCCCGTGTCAGCCTACCGCTGGAGTTCTGCGTGAGGGACAATGGTCCCGGCGTGCCGGAAGACCTCATGCCCCACCTGTTCGACCCATTCGTCACCACCAAGCCCACCGGCACGGGCCTTGGCCTTGCGCTGGTCGCGAAGATCGTGGGCGACCATGGCGGCATCATCGAATGCGACAGCCAGCCCCGCCGCACGACCTTTCGTGTCCTCATGCCCATGTATCGCGCCAGCCGCGGTAACGAGAAGAGTTGAGAGCCGCCATGCCGACGGGAAGCATTCTGGTCGCCGATGACGATGCCGCCATCCGCACCGTTCTCAATCAGGCGCTGTCGCGGGCGGGCTACGAGGTGCGCTCCTGCGGCAACGCAGCCACCCTCTGGCGCTGGGTCAGCCAGGGAGACGGCGATCTCGTCATCACCGACGTGGTGATGCCGGACGAGAACGCCTTCGATCTCCTCCCGCGTATCAAGAAGGTACGGCCGGACCTGCCGGTCATCGTCATGAGCGCGCAGAACACCTTCATGACGGCGATCCGCGCCTCGGAGAAGGGCGCCTACGAGTATCTGCCCAAGCCCTTCGACCTGAAGGAGCTCATCTCCATCGTCGGCCGCGCCCTGTCCGAGCCGAAGAAGCCCGAGAATGCCCTGAAGACCCTCGGCGAGGATGCCGACAGCATTCCGCTGGTCGGCCGCTCGCCGGCGATGCAGGACATCTACCGTGTGCTGGCGCGGCTGATGCAGACCGATCTCACGGTGATGATCGCGGGCGAGAGCGGCACCGGCAAGGAACTAGTGGCGCGCGCGCTGCACGATTACGGCAAGCGCCGCAACGGACCCTTCGTTGCCATCAACATGGCGGCCATCCCGCGCGACCTCATCGAGTCCGAGCTGTTCGGCCACGAGAAAGGGGCCTTCACCGGCGCCAATGCCCGTTCCGCCGGCCGTTTCGAGCAGGCCGAGGGCGGTACGCTGTTCCTTGACGAGATCGGCGACATGCCGATGGAGGCACAGACGCGCCTGCTGCGCGTTCTCCAGCAGGGCGAGTACACGACCGTCGGCGGCCGCACGCCAATCAAGACCGACGTGCGCATCGTCGCCGCCACCAACAAGGACCTGCGCATCCTCATCCAGCAGGGCCTGTTCCGCGAGGACCTGTTCTTCCGCCTCAACGTCGTGCCGCTGCGTCTGCCGCCGCTGCGCGAGCGGGCCGAGGACGTGCCGGACCTCGCGCGCCACTTCTTCCTGCAGGCCGAGCGCGAGGGGCTGCCGCGCAAGCAGATCGACGCTGCCGCGCTGGACCGCCTCAAGCGCTACCGCTGGCCGGGCAACGTGCGCGAGCTGGAGAACCTGATCCGCCGCCTTGCCGCGCTCTATCCGCAGGAGATCATCACCGCCTCCATCATCGAGGCCGAGCTGTCGACGCCGGTTTCGACCGCGGCGCCGGAGGAGACCGGGCAGGACGAGACGCTCTCCTCCTCGGTGGAGCGCCACCTCAACACCTATTTCGGCGGCTTCGGCGAAAACTTGCCGCCTCCCGGCCTCTATCACCGGATTCTGAAGGACGTGGAATACCCGCTGCTTTCCGCCGCCCTGGCGGCGACGCGCGGGAACCAGATCAAGGCGGCGGAGCTTCTCGGGCTCAATCGCAACACGTTGCGCAAGAAGATCCGGGACCTCGACATCCAGATCATCCGCACCAGCCGCTGATCCGGTTGCGCCATCGCCCCGTGAATAAAGCGGGGAGGTGGTCGCCAATGTCACATTTTTGCACCAGTGTCATACCACTGCATCAGTGGGGCAGGCTGATTCCCGGCCCGCCGGCATGGTGATGGATGAGCGACGCTTCGACTCGCGGGCCAAACAGGGACGACGCGCTGGATCTCGGCGCGATGGGTTTTCGATTCTCCCTCTGGGGGCTCGCGCCGCTGGCGGTGCTGCTGGCGCTCGTCATGGCGCTGGCCAGCTTCATCATCCTCATCGGCATCACGCCGCTGGTGCCCTCGCAGGAAGTGGTCATCACCGTCCTGTGCCTCAACGGCGTGATGTCGCTGGTCCTGATCGGCATCATCGGCCGCGAGGTCTGGCGCATCGTCAAGGCGCGGCGACGGGGCAGGGCGGCCGCGCGGCTGCATGTGCGCATCGTCGGCCTGTTCGGTGTCGTCGCGGTGGTGCCGGCGCTGCTGGTGGCGATCCTCGCCAGCATCACCCTCGACAAGGGCCTCGACCGCTGGTTCTCGGTGCGTACCCGCGCGATCGTCGACAACGCGGTCTCCGTCGCGCAGACCTATGTGCGCGAGCATGCCTATTCGATCCGAGGCGACATTCTCGGCATGGCGCGCGACATGCAGCGCATCCGCCCGCTGTGGGACCAGGACCGCAGCCGCTTCCGGCAGGCGCTGACCGCCCAGTCTGTGGTGCGCGGCCTGCCCGCGGCGATGATCATCGACAAGGATCTCAACATCGTCGACCGGGCGACGCTGCGGGTCGGCCGCGAATTCGTGGTGCCGGCCAACCTCGCGCTCAAGGACGCGACCGAGGAGCAGCCGCTGATCTACCTGCCGGGCGACGCCGACTATGTCGGCGCGGTCATCCCGCTGAAGGAGTTCGGCGATCTCTACCTCTACGTCGCGCGCGCCGTCGATCCACGGGTCATCGACTATCTCAAGGAGACGCAGGCGGCGGTGGTCGACTACCGCAATCTCGAGCAGCAGCGCGTTGGCGTTCAGGTCGCCTTCGCCGTCCTCTACGCGGTGATCTCGCTCACCGTGCTGCTGTGCGCGGTGTGGCTGGGTATCCATTTCGCCAACCGGCTGGTGGCGCCCATCCGCCGCCTCATCGGCGCCGCCGATCTCGTCGCTGCCGGCAATCTCTTCGTCGAGGTGCCCGTGCGCCGCACCGAGGGCGACCTGTCGAGCCTTGCCGAGACCTTCAACAAGATGACGCAGGAGCTGCGCACCCAGCGCAATGACCTCGTTCAGGCCCGCGACCAGATCGATACCCGCCGCCGCTTCACCGAAGCGGTGCTGTCGGGCGTTGGCGCGGGCGTAATCGGCCTCGATTCCCTCGGACGCATCTCGATCATCAACCGGCCGGCGGAGAAGTTGCTTGGCGTCGTCGAGGCGGAAGTGCTCGGCAGCGAGCTCGGTACGGTGATTCCGGAGATCTCCTCCTTGCTGGCCGAGGCGATGGAGGCTGGAGAGCGCAGTGTGCAGGGCAATACGACGCTGACCCGCAGTGGCCGCGACCGCGTGATCGCCGTGCGCGTCACCACCGAGCAGTCGCGCGAGGCCGAGCATGGGTGGGTGGTCACGCTCGACGATATCACCGAGCTGGTCGTCGCTCAGCGCACCTCCGCTTGGGCGGACGTGGCGCGCCGCATCGCCCACGAGATCAAGAACCCGCTCACCCCGATCCAGCTCTCGGCCGAGCGGCTGCGCCGGCGGTACGGCAAGGTGATCGAGGGAGACCGCGAGGTCTTCGACCAGTGCACCGAGACGATCATCCGCCAGGTCGGTGATATCGGCCGCATGGTGGACGAGTTTTCCTCTTTCGCGCGCATGCCCAAGCCGGTGGCCGAGGCGCAGGACGTCGGCGAGACGGCGCGGCAGGTGGTCTTCCTCATGCGGGTGGGCAATCCGGACATCGCCATCGACTTCGACGTGCCGGAGAACCCGGTGGTCGCGCGCTTCGACCGCCGGCTGATCTCGCAGGCGCTGACCAACATCATCAAGAACGCCACCGAGGCACTCGGCGCCGTACCGCCCGAGGAACGCACGGAGCTGCCGCGCATTCAGGTGGCGGTCCATGCGGACGAACGGATGGTGACGATCGACGTCATCGACAACGGCAAGGGCCTGCCGACCGAGAACCGGGCGCGGCTTCTGGAACCTTATGTGACAACCCGCGAGAAGGGCACCGGGCTCGGTCTCGCGATCGTGGGGAAGATCATGGAAGAACATGGTGGCGGAATCGAACTCGACGATGCCCCGAACGGACGTGGCGCCTGGATCCGCCTGCGCTTCGCGCGCGACGGGGGCCCCACCGCACACAATGACGGCAACGGCGACGCGGCATCCGCCCGGCTGGCCGGCTGAAGGAGAACGGTTTCATGGCGACCGACATTCTGATCGTCGACGACGAGGCCGACATTCGCGGGCTGGTGGCCGGCATCCTGGAGGATGAGGGCTACAGCGCTCGCACCGCCAAGGACAGCGACGAGGCGCTGGCCGCCATCGAGGCGCGCCGGCCGCATCTGGTCTTCCTGGACATCTGGATCGAGCGCTCGAAGCTCGATGGCCTGCAGCTCCTGGAGGTCATCAGGAAGAACCATCCGGATGTCCCGGTGGTGATGATCTCCGGCCACGGCACCATCGAGACGGCGGTCGCCGCCATCAAGCAGGGCGCCTACGACTTCATCGAGAAGCCGTTCAACTCGGACCGGCTGATCCTCGTGGCCGAGCGCGCGCTGGAGACGCTGCGCCTGAAGCGCGAGGTGCGCGACCTGAAGCAGCGCACCCCGGTAGCGCAGCAGCTCGTCGGCCGCTCCTCGGTGATGAACCAGCTGCGCCAGTCGATCGAGCGCGTGGCTCCGACCAACAGCCGCATCATGATCGTCGGCCCCTCCGGTTCCGGCAAGGAACTGACGGCCCGCATGATCCACGCGGCCTCCTCGCGCGCCGGCGGGCCGTTCGTGGTGATCAACGCCGCGGCGATCACGCCGGAGCGCATGGAGATCGAGCTCTTCGGCATCGAGGGGACGGACGGGCAGGGCCGTCAGGTCGGCGCGCTCGAAGAGGCGCATGGCGGCTCGCTCTTCATCGACGAGATCGCCGACATGCCGCGCGAGACGCAGAATCGCATCCTGCGCGTGCTGGTCGACCAGAATTTCCTTCGGGTGGGCGGGGCGACCCGCGTCTCGGTCGACGTGCGCATCATCTCCTCGACGGCGCGCAATCTGGAGAAGGAGATCGCCGAAGGGCGGTTCCGCGAAGACCTCTATCACCGCCTTGGAGTGGTACCGATCCGTGTGCCCCCGCTGGCCGAGCGTCGCGAGGATGTGCCGGAACTGGTCGAGTTCTTCCTCGAGCACATCTCGCAGGCGACCGGCCTTGCCCGTCGACGCATTGCCGACGATGCGCTCGCCGTGCTCCAGTCGCATGACTGGCCCGGCAATGTGCGCCAGCTGCGCAACAACATCGAGCGGTTGCTGATCCTCGCTTCCGGCGACGCCGAGGCGCTGGTGACGGCGGACATGCTGCCGCCGGATGTCGGCTCGCTTGTGCCCAGCCTGCCGAGCGGCAATGGCGGCGAGCATCTGATGGGCCTGCCGCTGCGCGATGCGCGCGAGGTGTTCGAACGGGAGTATCTGGTTGCCCAGATCAGCCGCTTCGGCGGCAACATATCGCGCACGGCCGAGTTCGTCGGCATGGAACGCTCGGCGCTGCACCGCAAGCTCAAGGCGCTCGGCATCGGCTGAGCGCCTGCTCCTCGCATGATCCATCTCCGGCCGGCTGCGAACCTGCTATAGAGTGAATCGAGCAGGTTGAGCCGAAGGCGCCGGTCGGGCGTTATCGGGCGGGTTCGAGCGGGGTTTTCATGAAGGTCGTCATTTGCGGGGCGGGGCAAGTTGGGTTCGGCATCGCCGAGCGGCTTGCCGCCGAGCAGAACGACGTGTCCATCATCGACACCTCGCCGCGCCTCATCCAGGCGGTGACCGACACGCTCGACGTGCGCGGCTTCGTCGGCCACGGCTCGCATCCCGACGTGCTCGCCCGCGCGGGGCTCGAGGCGGCGGACATGCTGATCGCCGTGACCTTGCACGACGAAGTCAACATGATCGCCTGCCAGGTCGGTCACGCGCTGTTCGATGTGCCGACGAAGATTGC
Source organism: Ancylobacter moscoviensis (assembly GCF_007559435.1). Classification (GTDB taxonomy): domain Bacteria; phylum Pseudomonadota; class Alphaproteobacteria; order Rhizobiales; family Xanthobacteraceae; genus Ancylobacter; species Ancylobacter moscoviensis. The sequence continues at coordinate 235,587 of NZ_VMBP01000004.1, forward strand.
TCGTGTGCGCGCGCAAAGCTATCTGCAGGGCCACTGGCGTGACCTGTTCTCGCGCGATCATCTGCCGATCGACGTCGTGATCTCACCGGAGCTGGAAGTCGGCGAAATGGTGCTGCGTCGCCTCTCTCTGCCGGGGGCGGTCGACACGGTGAGCTTCGGCGACAGCAATGTCGTGGTGGTCGGCGTGCGCTGCCAGGAGGATTGTCCGGTCCTCGACACGCCGCTGCGCCAGCTCACCGACCTGTTCCCGGACCTGCGGGCGGTCGTCGTGGCGGTGAACCGCAACGGCAAGACCTTCGTCCCGCGCTCCACCGACGCGCTGCTCGCCGGTGATCTCGCTTACTTCGTCGCCCAGAGCGATCAGGTCAGCCGCACGCTGTCGATCTTCGGCCACGACGAGCCGCCGGCGCAGCGCATCGTCATTGGCGGTGGCGGCAATATCGGTCTCTACGTCGCGCGGGAGCTGGAACAGCGCAATCCGAAGGCGCGCGTGAAGATCATCGAGGACAGCGCCGAGCGGGCGGAGTCTATCGCTCAGGAGCTGTCGCGTACGGTGGTCCTTCGCGGCAGTGCGCTCGACCGCAGCATTCTGGAGGAGGCCGCAGTCGGCGATGCCGACACGGTGATCGCCGTCACCAATGACGACCGGGTCAACATCCTGTCCTGCCTGCTGTCGCGCGAGCTTGGCGCCAAGCGCATGCTGTCGCTGCTCAACGATCCCGCCTATCCGGCCTTCGCGCGCGGACTGGGCATCGACGCCTATGTGAACCCGCGCCAGATCACCGTCTCCAAGATCCTGCAATATGTCCGCAAGGGCCGCATCCGTGGCGTCCATTCGCTGCTGAACGGCGCGGGCGAGGTAATCGAGGCGGAGGCGCTGGAGACCTCGCCGCTGGTCGGCAAGCCGCTCAAGCAGCTCGACCTGTTCGACGGCATGCGGATCGGTGCGGTGATCCGGGCGGGGAGGGTGCTGCTGCCGCGCGGCGACACCGTCATCCAGGCCCGCGACCGGGTGGTGATGTTCGCCCTCGCCGACAAGGTCAAACGGGTGGAGCAGCTCTTCCGGGTGAGCCTGGAATTCTTCTGAGAGGCGGGACGAGATGATCGCGGTCGTCCGCCACAGCGCGCTCACCGCCGGAGTGATGGCCGGCTTCCTGCTGCTCGCCGCGCTGGTCTCGCTGTTCCGCAACGAGCCCGGCGCCGACGTGTTTCTGCTGACGGCGGTGCTCACCGTGTTCGGCGCCGGCGCCATGTATCTGGCGGTGCGCAACCGCGGCGGGCGGCTGGACCGGCTCGCCGCCTACGGGCTGCTCCTCGTCGTGTGGCTGGGCGTTCCCGTCATCGCGGCGGTGCCCATCGCGGCCACCACCTCCCTCGGCCCGATGGCTGCCTGGCTCGAAGCGGTATCGGCCTTCACCACGACAGGTGCCATCCAGATCCACGACCTCGACAACGTCCCGCGCGCCACGCTCGGCTGGCTGCTGACGCTGCAATGGGCCGGCGGTCTGCTGACCCTGCTCGGTTTTGTCGCCGTCCTCGGACCGGCGGGGATCGGCGGCCTGCCGGATCGCAGCGCCCGCACGAACCTGCTGGGCGTCACCGAGCAGACCGCGCTCGACGACGCGCTCCGGCTGGTCCTGCCCATCTATCTCGGCGCGACGGTGCTCTGCACGCTGCTGCTGTTCATGACCGGCGTGCACATGTTCGATGCGCTGGGCCTTGCCGGGTCGGCGCTGTCGACGGGTGGCCTGTTGCCCGATCCGGACGGCATCGCCGCCTATGGACACTTCGCGGTGAAGATGGTGCTGATCGTCTTCATGCTGGTCGGCGGCACCAGCGTGCTCTGGCATCGTATGTTGCTGTCGCGCCGTTTCCGGCTCGCCTTCGGCCAGTATGAGAACCTCGCGCTGCTCGGCCTGTGCTTTGGCCTGGGCATCATCGCCGCCGCCATCGGCTACCGCACGCCCTATGGCGGTCTCTCCCTGCCCATGGCGCTGGAGGACGGCCTGTTCACGGCGGTCTCGCTGGTGACGACCACCGGCATCGAGCCGCATGGCGGCGCCTTCGCCAGCCTGCCGCTCACCCTCATCATCGCGGTGGTGTTCATCGGCGGCGCGAGCTTCTCCACCGCCGGCGGCATCAAGATCTACCGGGCCGGGATCATGTTCCTGCAGAGCTTCCGCGAGCTTGAGCGGCTGGTCCATCCCAATGCGGTGCGTCCGCGCCGGCTGGGGCAGCAGAACGTGACGCTGCAGATGATGAAGGCGATCTGGATCATGTTCGGCGTCGCCTGCACGGTGATCGCCGCGCTCTCCGCCGCCATCGCGCCGGCCATGCCGAGCTTCGAGGCGGCCTTCGTCTCCATCGTCGCCGCGCTGAGCAATGTCGGCCCCATCTACCCGGTCGGTTGGCAGGAGGGGGTGGTCTGGCCTGAATGGGGCGCTCTGCCGGCCTACGCGCAGATTATACTCGCCCTCGCCATGATTCTCGGCCGGCTGGAGATCCTTGTCGTGCTGGGGCTCGCCAATTTCGCGCTGTGGCGGCGGTGACGCCGCGGGAATGGAACCCTGATGTCGCGCATCGCCTATGTGAATGGACTTTATGTGCCGCACGCCGAAGCGGTCGTGCATGTCGAGGATCGCGGCTACCAGTTCGCCGACGGCGTGTATGAGGTGTGCGAGGTGCGCGGCGGCCACATGGTGGACGAGCGCCGTCACATGGAGCGCCTCGTGCGCTCGCTGAACGAGATCCGCATTCGCCAGCCCATGCCGCTGGCGGCGCTTGGCGTGGTGCTGCGCGAGACGGTGCGGCGCAACCGGGTGCGCAACGGTTTCGTCTATCTGCAGGTCACGCGCGGCGTGGCGCGGCGCGACCACTATTTCCCGGATCCGGAGACGCCGCCATCCATCGTGGTCACCGCCCGCGCCGCAGATCCCGCCAAGGGCGAGGCGGTGGCGGCACAGGGGATTGCCATCATCACCGTGCCGGACAATCGCTGGGAGCGGGTGGACATCAAGACGGTTGGCCTGCTGCCCAATGTCCTTGCCAAGGAGGCTGCCCGGCAAGCCGGCGCACGCGAAGCCTGGTTCGTCGACCGCGACGGCAATGTCACGGAAGGCGGCTCCACCAACGCCTGGATCGTGACTGGGGACGGCAAGCTGGTGACCCGCCCGGCGGAGAGCGGCATCCTGCGCGGCATCACACGCACGGTGATGATGGAAGTCGCCGAAAAGCTCCAGCTGCGCGTCGAGGAGCGTGCCTTCACCGTCAAGGAGGCGCTCGGCGCGCGTGAGGCGTTCGTGACCTCGGCAACGAACTTCGCCACGCCGGTGGTGCGAATCGACGGCCAGTCCATTGGAGACGGCAAGCCGGGGCCGGTGGCGCGCGCCCTGCGCGAGAACTTCCATAAGGTTGCCGAGATCGCCCGCTGATTCCGGCGAAGGGGTTGGGGGTAAAGCTCCACGCCGACGAAGGGACTTGCCAAGTCGAGCCAACTTGGCGAAAGCTTCTTGCGCGATAGGCATGGTGTGCCATGCTTACGCTGCACGTCTTCATGCATGTCCGCCCCCGGACGGGGCGCAAAGGTGAAGGCGACCGCGCCGACTACGAGCAACAACAAACAAACGGATCAAAAAAACCATGGCCGCGGAACGTTCCCAGAACCTCCAGGACACCTTCCTCAACCACGTCCGCAAGAACAAGACGCCGCTCACCATCTTTCTGGTCAACGGTGTGAAGCTCCAGGGAGTCGTCACCTGGTTCGATAATTTCTGCGTGCTGCTGCGCCGGGACGGCCATTCGCAGCTCGTCTACAAGCACGCCATCTCGACCATCATGCCCGGGCATCCGGTTCAGCTGTTCGAACCGGACGAGACCGGCGAGAAGGGCTGAATTTGGAGCTTAAGGGTTCCCGGCGGTCGCCGGCCGGACGTGATGCCGGCCTTCCACCGGAGCATGGCGCCGATGGCGACGCGACCCGCGTCGTCGTGGTCGTGCCTCATCTCACGCGCCGCGGGGCAGGCGAGGACGACCTCCGCCGTTCGCCCGAGGCGCGGCTCGACGAAGCGGTCGGCCTCGTCCTCGCCATCGATCTCAAGGTGGTGTCCAGCCAGCTGGTCGGCCTTTCCCAGGTGCGTCCCGCGACCTATCTCGGCGGAGGCAAGGTCGAGGAGATTGCCGGCATCGTGAAGGCGGAGGAGGCGGGGCTGGTCTTCGTCGACGCCCCGCTGAGCCCGGTGCAGCAGCGCAACCTCGAAAAGGCCTGGTCTGCCAAGGTCATCGACCGGACGGCTCTCATTCTGGAGATCTTCGGCCAGCGCGCCCGCACCAAGGAGGGCGTGCTGCAGGTCGAGCTCGCCCATCTCAACTACCAGCGCAGCCGTCTGGTCCGGTCCTGGACGCACCTCGAGCGCCAGCGCGGCGGCTTCGGCTTCCTCGGCGGTCCCGGCGAGACGCAGATCGAGGCCGACCGGCGGCTCATCGGCGAGCGCATCGTCAAGATCGAGCGCGAGCTGGAGCAGGTGAAGCGCACCCGCGCGCTGCATCGCGCCAGCCGCAAGAAGGTGCCTTATCCGGTCGTCGCGCTGGTCGGCTACACCAATGCCGGCAAATCGACGCTGTTCAACAGGCTGACCCGTGCCGACGTGATGGCGCAGGACCTGCTCTTTGCCACGCTCGACCCGACGCTGCGCGCGGTTCAGCTGCCCTCCGGCGAGCGGGTGATCCTGTCCGATACCGTCGGCTTCATCTCCGATCTGCCGACGCAACTCGTCGCCGCCTTCCGCGCCACGCTGGAAGAGGTCATCGAGGCCGATCTCATCCTGCATGTGCGTGACATGTCCCATGAGGACGCCGAAGCGCAGGCGCATGACGTCGAGACCGTCCTGTCCGATCTCGACATCGATCCGGACGACGATCACCGCCTCATCGAGGTATGGAACAAGATCGACCGTCTGGACGACGAGGGCAAGGCGAGCTTGTTCAACACCGCGTCGCGGCGCGAGGGCGATGCGCGGCCGATCCCCGTCTCGGCGCTGACCGGGGAGGGGATGGACGCCCTCCTCGCGGCCATCTCCCAGCGTCTTTCGCGGGAGCGCGTCAGCCTGAGGGTGGATCTCGACGCGACGGACGGCGGCGGATTGAGCTGGCTCTATCGCCACAGCGAGGTGCTGGAGCGTCGGGAGGATTCCGACGGAAGGCTGCATCTCGCCGTGCGGGTGCCGCCGGACCGCGCCGAGCATATTGAGCGTCGCTTCGGCGCCCGCCGCATCAAAGGGGCAGGGGGCGGCTGAGCGCGGCCCGGCCCTATTCGTCCGGCGCGGCGGTCGTCTTCGCCGCCTGCCAGAGCGCTTCCATTTCATCGAGGCTCGCTTCGGCGGGGCGCCGGCCTTCGTCGGCCAGCCGGTCCTCGATATAGGCGAAGCGGCGGACGAACTTCTGGTTCGTGCCGCGCAGCGCCGCTTCCGGGTCGATATCGAGATGGCGGGCGAGATTGGCGAGCGCGAACAGCAGGTCGCCGACCTCTCCGGCGGCGGCCTCGCGATCTCCGGCGGCGATCTCGGCTTCGACCTCGTCGATCTCCTCGCGGATCTTGTCGAGCACCGGCCGGACATCCGGCCAGTCGAAGCCGACACGGGCGGCCTTGGTCTGGAGCTTCACGGCGCGGGTGAGGGCAGGTGCTCCCGCTGGCACGCCATCGAGCGTGCGCCCTCCTTCGGGTTCCGGCGGCAGGCCGTGGCGGGCGCGCCGCTCGGCACGCTCGGCCTTTTCCTCGGCCTTGATCTCATCCCAGGCCGCATTGACGGCCGCCACGTCGCGTCCGCGTGCGTCGCCGAAGACGTGGGGATGACGGCGTATCATCTTCGAGGTGATCGCCTGCACGACGTCGCCGAAGTCGAAGGCATCGCGCTCCTGCGCCATCCGCGTGTGGAAGACCACCTGCAGGAGCAGGTCGCCCAGTTCGTCGCACAGATCATCGAGATCATGGCGCGCGATCGCGTCCGCCACCTCATAGGCTTCCTCGATCGTGTACGGCGCGATGGAGGAGAAGTCCTGCTCCAGATCCCAGGGGCAGCCGGTCTCCGGCGTGCGCAATGCCGCCATGATGTCGAGCAGGTGCTGGATGTCACGGGAGGGCCTCAAGCTCGGGTCTCCATGAGTCGCATAAGACATATTATGGAAAACATATCCATGATTTTCGACGCCGTTTGACATGAGCGTTGCGCCCTAACAGGCTGTCAGAGCGTGATTTTCATGCCGTCATAAGCCGGCGTCACGCCTTCCGGCAGTTCGTGCGCCAGCGTGCGATAGTCGAGATCGGTGTGCAGGTTGGTCAGCACAGCGCGGCGCGGCTTCAGCCGCTCGATCCAGGCCAGCGCCTCGCTCAGCGAGAAATGCGTCGGATGCGGCGCGATGCGCAGTGCGTCGACGATCCACAGGTCGAGATCGGCGAGATACGCCAGGCTGTCGTCCGGCAGGTCGTGCAGGTCGCTCGAATAAGCGAGTCCGCCGATGCGGAAGCCATAGGACGTGATGGCGCCGTGGTACTGGCGGAACGCCGTCGCCTCGATGACGCCGGCCGGACCATCCACCGCGATCGTGTCGCCGGCCCGGAAACGGTGCTCGGCCAGGATCGGCGGATAGTCGCTGCCGGGCGGCGTCTCGAAGCAGTAGCCGAACCGCTGGTGCAGGATCGCCGAGGTCTCCGCATCCACATGCACCGGAATGCGCTTGCGGTGCATGATGGTCAGCGGGCGCAGGTCGTCGATGCCATGCGTGTGGTCGGCATGCTCGTGGGTGAACAGTACGCCGTCGAGCCGGTCGACCTCGGCATCGAGCAATTGCTCACGCAGATCGGGCGAGGTGTCGATCAGCAGGCGCGTCGGCTGCCCGGCATCCGGCTCGAAACGCTCCACCAGCATGGAGCAGCGCTGACGGCGGTTGCGGGGCTCCGCCGGATCGCAGGCGCCCCACCCCTGCCCGACTCGCGGCACCCCGCCGGAGGAGCCGCAGCCGAGGATGGTGAAGGTAAGCGCCATGGCGTGGATGAGCCTTCAGGATGCGCGGGAGAAGAGACGGAAGAAGTTTCCGGTCGTCAGCGTGGCGATGTCCTCGATGGACACGCCGCGCGTCTCCGCGAGTATACGGGCCGTTTCGACGACATAGGAAGGCTCGTTGCGCTTTCCGCGCCAAGGATTGGGCGCGAGATAGGGCGCGTCCGTCTCCACCAGGATGCGGTCGGCCGGCAGCGCGGCGGCGATCTCGCGCAGCGGCGCGCCGGACTTGAAGGTCAGGATGCCGGAAAACGACACGTAGCCGCCCAGCGCCACCGCGCGGCGGGCGAGTTCCGGCCCGGCGGTAAAGCAGTGCAGCACGAAGGCGAACGCGCCCCGGGCGCTTTCCTCCTCGAGGATCGCCGCCACGTCGTCATCCGCCTCGCGGGCGTGGATGACGAGCGGCAGGCTGGTGCGGCGCGCCGCCTCGATATGCAGGCGGAAACCGGCATGCTGCGCCTCGCGCGGCGCCGTATCGTAATGGTAGTCGAGCCCGGCCTCGCCGATGGCGACCACCTTGGGATGGTCCGCCTCGCGCAGCAGTTCGTCGAGCGTGACGTCGGCTTCCTCGCCGGCATTGTGCGGGTGGGTGCCGACGGAGCAGAACACGTCGTCGAAGCGCTCGGCGATCGCCCTCACCTCCCAGGAACGGCGTACGCGGGTGCCGATCGTGACCATGCGGCCGACACCCGCCGCCCGTGCCCGCGCGACGACCGCCTCGAGCTCCGCCGCGAAGTCCGGGAAATCGAGATGGCAATGGCTGTCGACGATCATGCCGGCTCCGAGGCCTCGGGCTCGACATAGCGCGGGAAGACCGGTGCCGGCGCCGGCAGCAGCGTGCCGCCCTTGAGCCGGCCGGCTTCACCGAGGCTGGCGAAGCCGCGCGCGTCCGGGGAAAGCGCCAGCAGGTCCAGCAACTTGCCGGCGCTCACCGGAATGAAGGGCTGGGCGAGCAGCGCCACCTGCCGGATCACCTCTGCGGTCGTCCACAGCACGGTGCCGAAGCGTTCCGGGTCGGTCTTGCGCAGCTCCCACGGCGCCGCACCGGCGAAATAGCGGTTGGCGTCGGCCACGACCTGCCAGATCGCGCCGAGCGCGTGATGGATCTGCTGGCCGTTCATCGCCTCGCGCACCCTGGCGCCCATGGCGTCGGCGCTGGCGAGGATTTCCGCGTCGTCGGCCGAGAGCGGGCCGGGCGCCGGCAGCGTGCCTCCGAGGTTCTTGGCGATCATGGACAGCGAGCGCTGCGCCAGGTTGCCCAGGTCGTTGGCGAGGTCGGCATTGGTGCGCGCAACGATGGCCTCGTGGCTGTAGGAGCCGTCCTGGCCGAAGGGAATCTCGCGCAGCAGGAAATAGCGCAGCGCGTCGACGCCGTAGGCCTTGGCGAGATCGAAGGGGTCGATCACGTTGCCGACCGACTTCGACATCTTCTCCCCGCGGTTATGGATGAAGCCGTGGGCGAACACCGTCTTCGGTGGCTCCAGCCCGGCCGACATCAGGAAGGCTGGCCAGTACACCGCATGGAAGCGGATGATGTCTTTGCCGATGACGTGCAGGTTCGCCGGCCAGTAGCGCCTGAAGCTCTCGCTCGCCGTGTCGGGATAGCCGACGCCGGTGATGTAGTTGGTGAGCGCGTCGACCCACACATACATCACATGCTCGGGCGCGTCCGGCACGGGAATGCCCCAGGTGAAGGTCGTGCGGCTGATCGAGAGGTCCTGCAGGCCACCCCTGACGAAGCTCGTCACCTCGTTGCGCCGCACGTCCGGGCGGATGAAGTCCGGGTGAGCGTCATAATAGTCGAGCAGCTTCTGCTGATAGGCCGAGAGGCGGAAGAAATAGCTCTTCTCTTCGGTCCACTCCACCGGCGTGCCCTGCGGGCCGAGACGCACGCCATCGGCGTTCACCGTGGTCTCGTCCTCTGCATAATACGCTTCGTCGCGTACGGAGTACCAGCCGGAATAGGCGCCGAGATAGATGTCGCCGCTTTCCACCATGCGGCGCCAGATTTCCTGCGAGGAGGCGATGTGGTCCTCGTCCGTGGTGCGGATAAAGCGATCGTAATCTACGCCAAGAAGTGCGTCCATCTCCTTGAAGCGTGTAGCATTTTTGGTCGCCCACTCGAACGGCGTCAGCCCCTGCTTCTCGGCCGTCTGCGCCATCTTCAGCCCGTGCTCGTCGGTGCCGGTGAGGAAGAAGACGTCGTAGCCGTCCAGCTTCTTGAAGCGGGCGATGGCGTCGGACGCGATCTTCTCATAGGCGTGGCCGATATGCGGCGAGCCGTTGGGGTAATCGATGGCGGTGGTGATGTAGAAGGCGGGCTTCAAGGTCGCTTCCTGCGGCGTGTCCGGCTTCCGCTCCGGTCAGGGGCGCAGGGCCTCGTTGAGCGACGCGAAGATCCGAAAGACGAGGGTCTTGCGGTCGAGATTGTAGACGTCGGCGTCGACCGCGGCGCGGCGAACCTTCTCCCACACCTCCGGCAGGCGTGCAAGGCGCACGGAGGCGGTCTGGCGGCGGCCCGTGGCGTGGTCGCTGATCCATCCCTCGACGGTGCCGACGAAGCTCTCCAGCGCCCCTCCCCGGTCGCCCTGAAGCCGCTCGCCGAGCGTGTGCAGCGCCTTGGGGTCGATGTCGGGAAGGCCCTCCAGCAGCACGTTGGTCGCGTTGCGCACCGCCAGCCCGTCACCGGAGAGCAGCGCCAGTGCCTCGCGCACGCTGCCGCCCGAGGCGTCCGCCGCCTCGGCGAAGCGGTCGCGGTCGAGGTCCGGCATGGTGGGAGCGAGGTTCGCCAGCGCCTCCACCACCTGTTCCCCCGTCAGCGGCCGCAGGTTCACCATGCGGCAGCGCGAGCGTATGGTCGGCAGCAGGCGGCCGGGTGCATGGCTCACCAGCAGGAACAGGGCGCGCGCTGGCGGTTCCTCCAGCGTCTTGAGCAATGCGTTCGCGCCCTGGACGTTCATCTCGTCCAGCGTGTCAACGATGCAGACACGCCAGCCGCCCAGCGCGGCGGTGGAGCCGAAGAAGCTGCGCACCCGCCGCACGGTCTCCGCCGGGATGGTCGCCGGCAGCTTGCCGCTGTCGGAGGGCGTGCGGCGCAACACCAGAAGATCGGGATGGGAGAGGGCCGTGACCTGTCGCGCAGCCGGATGGTCGGGGTCGACGGTGATGGAATGTGCGGGCGCTGCCCCACCGGAAAGCACGAAGCGCGCGATGGCATAGGCCAGCGTCGCCTTGCCCACGCCTTCGGCACCGCCGAGGAGCAGGGCGTGCGGCAGGCGGCCGGCATCCCATGCGGCGCGCACAAGAGCCTGCGCCTCGTCATGGCCGATGAGGCGCCGGTTCTCCCGCGGTGAGGGTGCCGTGCCGAAGCGGTCGGCCTCCAGGGCTACTTCGCTCACGTGGCGGCACTCCGGCGGCGCGCGACAGGCTTGAGCCGCTGGCGGACCGCGCTCCAGACGGTGCTCGCGACCGTATCCGCATCGCCGCGCGCATCGATCAGCACGCAGCGTTCGGGCTCGGCCTCGGCGAGTTCCCGGAAGGCATCGCGCAGGCTGCGGTGAAAGCTCAGCCCCTCGCTTTCGAAACGGTCGGCCGCGATGCCCGAACGGGCCGTGGCTCGCGCCAGCCCCTCCTCCGCCGGTATGTCGAGGATGATGGTCAGGTCGGGTTTGGTCTCGCCCACCGTCACCGTCTCCAGCGCCGCGATCAGGCGGGGATCGATATTGCCGAGCGCTCCCTGATAGACTCGTGTCGAGTCGGCGAAACGGTCGCAGACCACCCAGGCGCCACGCGCCAGGGCCGGCCGGATCGTCGCGTCGAGGTGGTCGGCGCGGGCGGCGGCGAACAGGGCGGCCTCGGCCAATGGCCCGAGAGGCTTGGCGGCGCCGGAAAGGATGAGATGGCGGACGATCTCGGCGCCGGTCGAGCCGCCCGGCTCGCGCGTCGCCACGGCGTCGATGCCCATGGAGGCGAGCCGCTCCTGCAGCCGGCGCACCTGCGTGGACTTGCCGGCGCCCTCCCCGCCTTCGAAGGTGATGAAACGGCCGGGCTTGCGCCGGACGCGCGGCGGCGTGCGCGCCGGCGTTATCTCGGCAGCGGCGTTTGCGGGCGTGTCGATCCTGCGAGGCGGCATGTTCAGCCCGTCAGCTTGGCGTAGCCCTGACGCAGCAGGCTCACGACCAGCTCGTAGGCTCCATCCATCGCCCGCCGCCACAGGGGCCCCTGTGGCACGGTTTCCGCCGCGGCCAGCGGCACGTCCAGCGCGAGCTGATCACCGCGATAGACCTGTAGCCGCGCGAGCACCGCCCCCTTTTCGACCGGAGCGGGAATCGGACCCTCGTAGCGGATGCGCGCGGTGACCTTCTCGTCGCCGGTGCGCGATACCAGCACATAGATCGGTCCCGTACCGACCAGCGGTGCCCCGCCCCGCGCCCCGCCATAGAGCGTTGCCTCGCCGACCACCTGTCCCGGCTCGAAGAGCAGCCGCGACTCGAAGGAGCGAAAGCCCCATTCGAGCAGCCGGCGGGCATCCTCGGCCCGCTCCTTCTCGGTCTTGGAGCCCATGATGACGACGATCAGCCGCTGACCGTTCTGGATCGCGGAACCGACGAGGTTATAGCCGGCGTCCTTCTGGTAGCCGGTCACGAAGCCGTCCGCGCCAAGGCTCATGCCGAGCAGTGGATTGCGGTTGCTTTGACGGATCTTGCTCCAGAGGAAGTCCGGCTCGCTGTAGATCTTGTAGAGGTCGGGATAGCTGCGGATGATGTGCGCGGCGATCTTCGCCATGTCGCGCGGCGTCGTCTTCTGGGCCGGATCGGCCAGGCCGCTGACATTGACGAAGGACGAGCCCGTGAGGCCGAGACGCTTGGCCTCCTCGTTCATCTTCACCGTGAAGGCCAGTTCGTTGCCGGCCATGCCCTCGGCAAGCACGATGGCGGCGTCGTTGCCGGAAGGCACGATGGCGCCGCGCAGCAGGTCGCTGACCTTGATCTGGCTGTTCAGGGCCGCGAACATGGTGGCGCCGCCGGAAGGCGCCCCGCCCCGCCGCCAGGCGTATTCGCTGACCTTGTATTCGGTATCGGGCGACACTCGCCCCTCGGCGATCTCGCGGAAGACGACCGCCATGGTCATCATCTTAGCGATGCTCGCGGGCGGGCTCGACGTATCCGCCGCGCGCTCGAACAGCACGGAGCCGCTCTCGAAGTCGATGAGGATGGCCTGCGGAGAGGCGATGTCCGGCTGCGACTGGGCAAGCGCGGGTACGGCAAGGGCAGCGAGGCCGACGACGAGGAGCGCGGCGCAGGCTATCCGGCGGATGATCGGCAGGCCGGACAGGTGCCGGTTGGGGCCTATCATGCTCAGCATGCTCAACAACCCTCCTCCGGCAGAGTTAGCAGCCGGCGGAGGCCGCTGCAATGCGGCTCCTCGGCGGCGGCGTGGCCGGAGGAAAAGAAACCCCGCGAGGCGCGGGGTTTGGAAGGATCAGTAAAGACCGCGCCCGGAGTCGGCGGTCATTTCGGCGCCGGGCTCGGCATAGCCGAGGACCGGCTGCGGCCCGACAACCCAGCCCGCCGGCATGCCGCCTTGAGCGGGAGCGGCGGCAGGTGCCGGCTTCGGCGCGCGCACCGGCGGCTGCAGGCTCGCCACCTGCACGACGGGAGCGGGAGCCGGGGCAGCGCGAGGAGCCGGAGCGGCGGCCACGACGGGCGCCGGGCGAGGCTTGCTGGCGACGCGTGCCGGAGCCATCGCGGCCGTACGCACCGTCGTCGGGGCGGAGGCCATCTCGTCGCCGTTGCCCAGATCGAACGGGCGGCCCGAAGGCACCGGCACATCGCCGGCCGGGGCGACGCCACGCATGGAGCCGGCGGAGGCGACCATCACGCCGGACATCTGGGCCGGCTGGCCGTTCTGGCGAAGCGTGGAGGCGAGCTGGATATCGTCGGAGCCTTCCAGCGGCGCCCGGCCGACATATTCGACCCGGACGCGGGCCGTGCCGCGATTCTTGAAGCCGAGCAGGTCGGCCGCGCGCTGCGACACGTCGATCACGCGGTTGCCGTGATACGGCCCGCGATCGTTGACGCGCACCACCATGGAACGGCCGTTCGCCATGTTGGTGACGCGCACATAGGAAGGCATCGGCAGTGTCGGATGCGCCGCGGCGATGGAGTGCATGTCGAAGACTTCGCCGTTGGCGGTCAGGCGGCCGTGGAAGTCATCGCCGTACCAGGAGGCGAGACCTTCGGCGCGATAATTGGTCGATTCCGTGGGAACGTAGGTCTTGCCGGCAACGACATAGGGCTTGCCGACGCGATAGGTGCCACCGCCCTTCGGCACCGGCTGACCGGCCGCCACGACGCGCGGGCTGGCGGAGACACCGTATTTCGGGTCGATCTTGCTGGTGAGCTTGGAACCGCCATTGCAGTTGGCGACCAGGAGGCCCACGCCGCAGAGCGCGACGACCCGGCCGATCCGGGCGGCGGTTCCGTTTGCCACCCACGTGCCGCCGGCACGAGCAAAAACTGGAAACGTCCCCATGCACCCCAACCAATCGTGAGCGCCCTGCCCTTCCGTCCGGCTCGTTCATCGTCCGGACAGGCGGAGGCGCACCTCACCCGAGATCGCGACAGAATACCGACGATCCCACTCCTTGTCTCTCAGGAGGCTGCCTCAGTGAGGCGAAAATGGGGCGCGTCGGCTGTTATGGTGAACGAAGGGTAAGTAACGGCAGGGCAAGAGCAATCCACGCAAGGCATGGCACTGGTGTCACGTGTCTGCCTCGAATTCGCCTTGTGGTTGCATGCCGCTGCGTCGTGGCTATGCACCGAACGGAGCGCCTAGTGGAGCTGATCGGTGTAGACGAATTTCGGCATGCTCCAGCCGAAGCGCAGCGCGAGCAGGCGCAGGGCGAGCCCGGTCGCCATGGCGAGGCCCATCAGCACCTCGTGCGGAATGCCGGTCTGCTGGCCAGCAACATAGATTCCGCCAGTCACTATGGAGACGGTGGCATAGAGTTCGGCACGGAACAGCAGTGGCACGTCGGCACAGAGTATGTCGCGCAGGACGCCGCCCACGCAGCCGGTGATCATCCCGGCGGCGACGACGATGATCACCGGCATGCCGAGCCCCATCGCGATGTTGCAGCCGATCACCGTGAAGACCACGAGGCCGACGGCGTCGAGGAACAGGAACAGCCGCCGCAGATGGCGCATATGTCGGGCGATGGCGATAGTCGCCAGCGCTGCCCCGCCGGTCAGCACGAGATAGATCGGATGCTCGACCCACGAGAGCGGATAGCGGTTCAGCAGCACATCCCGCACCGAGCCGCCGCCCAGCGCCGTGATGCAGCCGAGCAGGTAGACGCCCACCCAGTCCATCTGCCGCCGCCCCGCGGCCAGCGCGGCGGTCATCGCCTCGGCGACGATGGCGACGAGGTAGAGGATGTGAAGCAATGCCGCCGAATCCATGCCCGCTGCCCTCCGGTCGTGGCCGCCGCGCCGGGGTTCGGCGGGCGGCCGATTCGTCGGGGCATTCTAGGGCGATCCGGCGCGCCGGGCCGCTAGCGGCCGCCCAGCGACCGGTCGACGGCGCCGATCACCCGGTCGATTTCCTCGGCCGTATTGTAATGTACCGGCCCGACGCGGATGCCGCTGCCGAGGTCGAGAATGCCGAGCCGCCGGTTGGCTTCGAGTCCGTAATTGTGCCCGCTCCAGACCTGAAGGCCATCGGCCGCCCAGGACTTCACGAGGTCCGCCGACGACGCCTCCTCGACGAAGAAGCTGACGGTCGAGACACGCCGGCCGATCGCCGCCGGATCGGTGATGCCGAGGATGCGCACGCGGTTGAACGGTTTCAGGCCGTCGATCAGCCGCTGGGTGAGCATGTCGTCGTGCTGCTTCATCACCTTGAAGCCCGCCGCGAGCTTTTCGCGCAGCCCCGCCGTGCCAGCGGTTCCCGCGTCGAAGCGCGACAGGCCGGCGATGTAATCGATCGCCGCATGCACGCCGGCGAGCTGCTCGCGGTTCGTGGTGCCGGTGGTGAAGCGCCAGGGCAGATCGTTGGAGGCGGCGCGCACCTTGTAGGGGCGCAGCCGGTCCAGCACCTCGCGCCGGCCCCAGAAGATGCCGTAATGCGGACCGAAGAACTTGTAGGCGGAGCAGACGAGGAAGTCACAGCCGAGCGCCTGCACGTCGATGAGGCCGTGCGGCGCGTACTGGACCGCGTCGACATAGACCAGTGCTCCCGCCTCGTGCGCGATGGCCGAGATGGCGGCGATGTCGTTGATCGTGCCGGTCACGTTGCTGGCGTAGCATACGGCGACGAGGCGCGTGCGCTCGTTCATCAGCGCCTTGAGATCGGCGAGGTCGAACTCGTAGGTCTCCGGCGAGAAGTCGAGCCAGCGCACCACGAGGCCCTTGTCCTCCGCCAGCATCAGCCAGGGGGCGACATTGGCGTCGTGGTCCATGCGGGAGAGGACGATCTCGTCGCCTTCCTTCAGGAGCGAGCCGATGCTGCGCGACATGGCGAAGGTCAGCGTCGTCATGTTCTGGCCGAAGAACACCTCCCCGGTCTCCGAAGCGTTCACCAGCGTGGCGGCGGCGCGGTGGGCCTTGGCGACGAGCTCGCCGGCCTCGACGGAGGTGTCGAAATAGCCGCCGAGATTGCTGTTCGTGTGCAGCATGGCCGCCGCCATGCGATCGACCACCGAAAGCGGCACCTGCGTGCCCGCCGGATTGTCGAGGAAGGCGACCGGCTTGCCGTCGCGCTCGCGGGCGAGCCCGGGAAACTGCCGCCGGACATCCTGCACATCGTAGGCCATGAGCATTCTCGCGCTGAGGGGAATGAGGCTTCCTGCTTAGGCAGCGATCTCGGTTAAGTCAAGCAACTTTCCTAAATGGATATATACTTGACAGGCAAGCGCGATGCTGACGATCGCGGCCCGACGCTAGAAGGTGGGGGGCGTGTTCACCCACAGCACCCGCGCCTCCGCCTCCCCATCGTTTCGGTAGCCGTGCGGGAGGGAGGAGTCGAAATAGAACGAATCCCCCTCACCCAGCGCGCGCTCATGCCCGTCGACGACCAGCGTGAAGGCGCCGGCCAGCACGTAGCCGAACTCCTGCCCGCCATGGCTGATGAAGTCCGGGCTGCCGCCGCCGGAGGGGATGACGTGGATGTTGATCTGCAGGAGCTGGTCGGGCCGGTGCGGCACCAGCCGCTCCAGCACGACCTGGTTGCCGGCGCGCAGATGCCCCGTCTCCAGTCGCGGGCGTTCCTTGGCGCGCACGACCGTCACCGCTCCCTCGCCCTCGGGCGCGGCGGCGAAGAGCGTGCTCATATTGGTGTCCAGCGCCTGCACCAGCTTGTGCAACGTCGCGAGGGATGCCTGCGAACGCCCGTTCTCCAGCTTTGACAGATAGCCTTCGGTGACGCCGACACGCTGGCCGAGCTCGCTGAGGCTCAGGCCCATCAGAAGCCGGGCATGTTTGAGTTTGGCGCCGATCCTGACATTGGCGTCGGGCGTTTCCATCATTCCCCCTCAGTGCGGTCCCACGTCCCCCATCGCATGGCGCAGCACGGCCCGTGCCAGAACCTCACAGCCGTCGGCGACATGGATTGGATCGGTCCACTCATTCTCATTGTGGCTGATACCGTCGCGCGACGGTACGAAGATCATGGCGCTCGGCGCCACGGTCGCCAGATTGCTGGCATCGTGCATCGCCCCGCTCGGCAGGCGGCTGGTCGCGATGCCGAGCTCGGCCGCCGAGGTCTCGATGTTCGCCTGCATCGCCGGATCGAAGCGTACGGGGGCGACGTCCATCAGCCGCTCGACCGTGCCCTCCACCCCTTCCGTTCCGTGCAGGGCAACGACTTCTCGGCGAATAGCCTCGTCGATGCGGTCGAGGTGGCTGACTTCCGAATGGCGCAGGTCGACCGTCATGTTCACACGGCCCGGCACGGTGTTGATCGAGCCGGGCTCGACGCTGACGCGGCCGAAGGTGATGCGGAAGGCGTCATCGAGCGCCAGCGCGGCGGTTCGCATGTCGACCGCGAGCCGCGCCGCCGCCATGAAGGCGTCGCGCCGGTCGCGCGCGGGCGTAGTGCCCGCATGGCGGTCCTCCCCGGTGAAGTCCACCGACAGCCACCGAACGCCCTGCACGCCTTCGACAACGCCGACGGAGACCCCTGCCCGCTCGAGCACCGGCCCCTGTTCGATATGGAGCTCGTAATAGCCGGCGATGCGCGCCGTCAGCCGGGTCGAGCCGCCATAGCCGATGCGGTGAAGCTCCGGATAGAAGGGCACGCCGCCGACGCCGCTGATCGCCGAGGTGTCGTAGGAGCGGATGGCGCCCACGAAGCCGCCGGAACCGGTCAGGCCGGGCGAGAAGCGCACGCCCTCCTCGTTCGTCCAGTTGACCACCGTCACGGCGTGTTCTGTCTCCACGCCGAGTTCGTTCAGCGCACGCACCGTCTCCAGCCCGGCCAGGACGCCGAGGACGCCGTCGAAGCGTCCACCATGCGGCTGGGTGTCGAGATGACTGCCGACCAGCACATGGGCGGCGTCGCGCGACCGGCCGGAACGCGTGGCGAAGATGTTGCCGAACGGATCGACGCTCACCTCGCAGCCGGCTTCCCGGGCCCAACGCACGAAGAGGTCGCGGGCCTGCCGGTCCTCGTCGGTCAGCGCGAGCCGGCAGCAGCCGCCATGCGGCAGCGCGCCGATCTCGGCCATCGTCATGAGGTTCGACCACAGCCGGTCGCCATCCGTCAGGCGAGGCGGCCTCACATGCGCGTTCATAGCGAAATCCAGGTCGTCTTCAGGTCGGTGTACTTGTCGAAGGCATGCAGCGAGAGGTCGCGCCCGCTGCCGGATTGCTTCACACCGCCGAAGGGCGTGCGCACATCCACCGCGTCGACGGTGTTGACGCTGACCGAGCCGACATGCAGCGCCCGGGCGACGCGGTGCGCCTGCCCCAGGTCGTCCGTCCACACGGACGCGCCGAGGCCGTAGATGGAATCGTTGGCGAGCCGGACCGCCTCCGCCTCGTCCTCGAAGGTCGAAATGGCGAGCACCGGGCCGAACACCTCCTCGCGCGCGATCCGCGAGAGCGGGTCGACGCCGGTGAAAACGGTCGGGGCGACGAAGCAGCCGCCGGTTTCCGTCAGCACCCGTTCGCCGCCGCAAGCCAGCGTGGCGCTTTCGCTGCCGATGGCGATGTAGTCCATGACGCGGAGCGTGTGCTCTTCCGTCACCATGGCGCCCATGCCGGACGCCGGATCGAGCGGGTCGCCGGGCCGGTAGGCGTCGACCTTCGCCAGCAGGCGCTCGGTGAACGCATCGGCGATGGAGCGGTGCACGAAGACGCGGGAGGTCGCCGAGCAGACTTCTCCCTGATTGAAGAAGATGCCCTGCGCGGCGAAGCCGGCGGCTCGGTCGAGGTCCTTCGTCTGCGGGAAGACGAGGTTGGCGCTCTTGCCACCGCATTCCAGCCAGATGCGCTTCATATTGGAGGCGCCGGCATAGGTGAGGAACCTCTTGCCGATCTCCGTCGATCCGGTGAAGGCCACGCAGTCGATGCCCTCATGCAGGCCGATCGCCTGCCCCGCCTCATGGCCGAAGCCCGGCAGCACGTTGAACACGCCATCGGGAATGCCGGCCTCGGCGGCGAGTTCGGCAAGGCGCAGCGCGGTGAGCGGCGACTGCTCGGCAGGCTTGAGGATGACGCTGTTCCCCGCCGCGAGGGCCGGGGCGCATTTCCATGCCGCCATCTTGAGCGGGAAATTCCACGGCACCACCGCGCCGATCACGCCGACCGGCTCGCGGTCGATCAGCGCGAAGGCCCCCTCGCCCGCTCGCACCACCTCGCCATTCAGTTTGTCGCAGGCCTCGCCGTACCAGCGGAAGACCTCGGCGGAGGTGGGGATGTCCAGCATCGCGGAATCGCGCAGTAGCTTGCCCATGTCGAGCGTCTCGAGCAGCGCGAGTTCCTCGCCATGGGCGAGGATCAGGTCGGCGAGCCGCACCAGCACGCACCGCCGCTCGGCGGGATCGCGCCGCGACCACACGCCGGCCTCGAAGCTGCGCCGCGCGGCGGCGACGGCGAGGTCGACATCGGCGGCATCGCAGGCGGCGACGTCGGCGATCTTCGCCCCGGTCGCCGGGTTGACCGTCTCGAAAGTCCGGCCGTCGGCGGCGTCGCGGAAGCGCCCGTCGATGAAGGCCTGCGAGCGGATGCGCAGTCCGGCGGCCAGCGTCTTCCAGTCGGAGGGAGTCCTCTCGGATAGCGGTTCGGTCATGATGCTTCCCGTGGCTCGACCGCCCGCGGCGGCCGGCGCATGGCGCGCGGCTCAGATGCCGGCGCGCCGCAGGTGGACCAGCAGCCTTCTTTCAAGAAGGCCGAACGAAAGGCGGATGACGCCGACGATCGCGAGGTAGATCACGCCGGCGATGGCGAAGCCCTCATAGGTAAAATAGTAGATCGTATTGAAGTTGCGCCCTGCCCCCACCAGGTCGATCACCGTCACCAGGCTGGCGATGGCGGTGGCGTGGAGCAGGAAGATGATCTCGTTTTCGTAGCTCGGCAGCGCGCGGCGGAACGCGTTCGGAAGCACCACGATGCGCAGCGTCTGGAACGGCGTCATGCCGACCGCGCGCGCCGCCTCGACCTCGCCATGCGGCACCGCCTCGATGGCGCCGCGCAGGATCTGTACGAGATAGGCGCAGGTGCCGAGCGAGAAGGCGATCAGCAGGCAGGTCCACGCCTCGCGCAGCCATGGCCAGAGCACGCTGGTGCGGATGAAGGCGAACTGCGCCAGCCCGTAATAGAGCAGGTACACCTGCACGATCAGCGGCGTCCCGCGGAAGACGTAGCTTACCGCCTCGATGATCGGCGCGGCGACCGGCATCTTGCGCGTCAGCACCAGCGCCAGCGGCACGGCGAACACCGACGCGATGATGGTGGAGACGACCAGCAGCAGCACGGTGTTGCGCAGGCCGGTCAAGAAGAGCGGGATATGGTCGAGGGCGACCTGCCAGGCATACATGGCGGCACCTCAGACTGAGGCCGCGCGGGTGCCGCGCGCCAGGTGCCGGCCGAGTCGGCGGAAGACGAGGTCGGACAGCCCGGTATAGGCAAGGTACAGCGCCGCCACGACCAGCATGAAGGTGAAGGGCTCGCGGGTGGAGCGGCCGATCGACAGCGCGGCATAGACAGCATCCTGCAGGCCGATGACCGACACCAGCGCGCAGGCCTTCACCAGCGTCAGCCAAATGTTCCAGAAGCTGGGCAGGGCCAGCCGCATCAGCGGCGGCAGCACGACGAGGCGTGCCAGCGTCAGGGTCGGCATGCCGAAGGCGACGCCCGCCTCGATCTCCCCCTGCGGGATGCCGAGATAGGCGCCGCGGAACGTCTCGGTGAGATAGGCGCCGAAGATGATGCCGACGGAAACGATGCCGGCGGTGAAGGGCTCGATGCGGATCGGCTCCACCTGCATCGCGTCGGCCGCCGCGTTGAGCGCGGTCTGGCCGCCGAAATAGATGAGCAGCATCAGCACCAGCGGCGGCATGCCCCGCACCACCACCGTATAGATCAGTGCCAGAGCCTTCACCGGAGTGCTGCCCGCCAGCCGCGCCCAGGCGCCGACGAGGCCGATTGCCGTCGCCAGCACCATCGCGCTCAGGCTGAGCACGACCGTCACCAGCATGCCGCGCAGGACGATAGGCAGGAAGTCGGCGAGCACATCCATAGGAACGGGCCTTGTGGGTCGGATCTTGCGGCGTCAGCCGCGGTGCTGGCGTTGGTCGTCCGGTTCGGAAAGCCGGGCGAAGGCCGGCGCGCCGCGAGGGACGCGCCGGCACGGCGCCTCACTCGTAGATGTCGAAGGCGAAGTACTTGTCGTTGATCTTCTTGTAGGTGCCGTCCGCGCGGATTTCCTTGAAGGCCTTGTCCAGGGCGTCCTTCAGGGCGGTGTCATCCTTGCGCATGGCGACGCCGGCGCCCTCGCCGAGGCACTGCACGTCGCGCACCGGCTCGCCGGCCAGCGCGAAGCCCTTGCCGTCGGCGCCCTTGAGGAAGGAATCGGTGATCGCCACCGTGCCGTTGAAGGCGAGGTCCAGGCGGCCCGAGGTCAGGTCGAGATAGAGCGCGTCGGAGTTCGGGTAGACCGTCAGGTTGGCCTTCGGATAGGCCTTCTTCACGTAGCACTCATAGATGCCGGGCACAGCACCGACGGTGACGCCGCCGAGCGTCGGATCCTTGAAGTCCGCCTTGACGTCCGACTTGCCGACGAAGGAAGCCGAGGGGCGATAATAGGGATCGGTGAAGAGCAGCTGCTTCTTGCGCTCCTCGGTGATGCCCATCGAGGAGAAGATGGCGTCGTAGCGGCGGGTCTGCAGGCCGGCGACGATGCCGTCCCAGTCCTGCTGCACGAACTCGCACTTGCGCTTCATCTTCTCGCAGGCGGCCATGGCGATGTCGACGTCGAAGCCGGCGATCTTGCCGTCCGAGGTCAGCAGGTTGAAGGGCGGATAGGCCGCCTCGGTGGCGAAGACGATGGTCTTGTCCTGCGCGGCGGCCGGCACGGCGAGCGCGCCGGCGAGGCAGGACAGGACGAGCCCGAAGGCCAGATGCTTTTTCATGAATAATTCCCCTGTGGTGATTGGAGCCACCGTCAGACGGCGGCCCGGGTCAGAAAGGCACGAAGTCGTTCCGAGCGCGGCTGGCGCAGGACCTCCTGCGGCGGTCCCGCTTCCTCCACCTCTCCCTTGTGCAGGAAGAGCACTTTCGAGGAGACGTCGCGGGCGAAAGCCATTTCGTGCGTGACCACGATCATGGTCCGCCCTTCCTCGGCGAGACCGCGAATGACCTTGAGCACCTCGCCGACAAGCTCGGGATCGAGCGCGGATGTCGGCTCGTCGAACAGCACGGCAGCCGGCTCCATGGCGAGCGCGCGTGCGATGGCGGCGCGCTGCTGCTGGCCGCCGGACATGAAGGCCGGATAGGCGTCGCGCTTCTCGTAGAGGCCGACACGCTGGAGGTAGTGCTCGGCCTTCTCGCGCGCTTCGGCCTTGGACTTTCCTTGCACGTGAACGGGCGCGGCCATGACGTTTTCGAGCACCGTCATGTGGGACCAGAGATTGAAGCCCTGGAACACCATGCCGAGCGAGGAGCGGATGCGCCGCACCTGCGCCTTGTCATGGGAGACGAGGCCCTCCGGGCCCGGCCTCAGGTCGAGCTTCTCGCCCTGGATGCTGATCTCGCCGCTGGTCGGCATCTCCAGCAGGTTGAGGCAGCGCAGGAAGGTGCTCTTGCCCGAGCCGCTGGCGCCGATGATCGAGATCACGTCGTGATTGGCGGCCTCCAGCGAGACGCCGCGCAGTACCGTCAGCGAGCCGAAATCCTTGCAGATCCGGTCCGCCACGATGATCGGCTGAATGGCGCCGGCGGCACCGCTTTCCCTGTCCACGCTCGGCATCGACTGGCTCCGTTTGGGCGTAACTGACATTCAACGTTTCCGCATGTCAAGTATGTTGACATATAGGATAAATATATTCACAGAAGGCATGTCCTGCGCTTCGCCCCTTGGGCGATGCCGTCCTTCGACCGACGCCGGAAACGCCTCATGCGCATCTCGATCGACCGTCTGCACGCCCTTTATGCGAGCGTCGCTCGCGTCCACGGCGCGAGAGACGAGGAAGCGACGATCTTCGCCGACGGCCTGCTGCGCGCCGATATGCGGGGGCACCACACGCAGGGCCTCGGCCTGCTGCCCTATCTCGACGATCTCTACGA
Organism: Ancylobacter moscoviensis; assembly: GCF_007559435.1. Lineage (GTDB taxonomy): Bacteria > Pseudomonadota > Alphaproteobacteria > Rhizobiales > Xanthobacteraceae > Ancylobacter > Ancylobacter moscoviensis. The sequence goes on from NZ_VMBP01000004.1 coordinate 258,424, forward strand.
GGCCGGCGTCATGCATTTCGGCCGCCCGATCACCGTCGAACGTGAGTCGTCCGCTGCCGCGCTGATCGATGGTCATGGCGGCAGCGGCCATGTTGTCGGCAAGAAGGCGATGGATATTGCCATCGCCAAGGCGGAAAGCGCCGGCGTCGGCTTCGTCACCGTCAAGCGCTCGGGCGATTACGGCATGGCCTCGAACTACGCGCTGCAGGCGCTGGACCGGGGCATGATCGGCATCTCGATGAGCACCGGCCCGCTTCTCGTCGCGCCCTGGGGCGGGCGCGACGCCTATTTCTGCACCAATCCGCTCGCCATCGCCGTGCCGAGCGGCGAGCGCGATCCCATCGTCATCGACATGGCCACGAGCGCCGGCTCGATGGGCAAGGTCGTCCTCGCCGCGCGCGACGGCAAGCGTCTCGACGAGAAGGCCGTCGTTGATGGCGAGGGCGTCTATACCGACGATCCGCTGCGCGTGATCCTGAATGTGATGGACCGCGAGTCGCGCATGTCCGGCGCTCTCCTGCCCTCCGGCCCCAAGGGGTTCGGCATGCTGCTGATGGTCGAGCTGCTCTCGGCGCTGCTCAGCGGCGAGCGCGACTGGCTGGGTGAGCGGCCGGCCGATCCCACCGGCCGCGCGGCCTATTACGCTCACACCTTCATCGCCATTTCGGTGTCGCAGTTCCAGGATCCGGCCGCCTTTGCCGCCGCGGCCGACCGCATGATCGCAACGTTGACCGGTTCCCGTCCGGCGCAGGGTTTCGACGCCGTGCGTTTGCCGGGCGGCGGCGCGGCCGCGACCGAGCGCGAGTACCGTGCCAACGGCATCCAGTTGCGCGACGAGGAATGGGCGATGGTCGAACGTCTGGCGCAGAAGCGCGGCATTCCTCTCGCCTGAGGGTGCCGTGCGAGCCCGCCCTGCTCTCTTTTCCAGAAACCTTCCGAGGCTTCCTTCATGACAGACAAACCCGATCTCGCCGCCCTCTTCGGCTCCAGCGCCTCGACCTTCATGGGCATCGAGGCCTGCACGGACCTGGACAGCCTCAAGGCTCCGGTCGCGCTTATCGGCGCGCCCTGTGCCAGCCCCTACAGCGCGGTCGGCGCCTATTGCCGCCACGCGCCGGATGCGCTGCGTGAGGCGACCGTGCCGCTCGCCGCCAATCTCTGGCACTATGATTTCGACCTCGGCGGCCCGGTCTTCCCCAGCGCCGAGCTCGCGGCGGTGGACTGTGGCAACCTGCCCTTCGACGAGGCCGATGCCGCCGGCAACCGCGAGATCATCCGCAAGGCGATCACCACCATCCGGGCGCGCGGCGCGGTGCCGATCACCGTCGGCGGCGACGATTCCATCCCGATCCCGGTGATCGAGGCGCTCGGCGCCACCGGCGAGAGCTACACCATCCTGCAGATCGACGCGCATATCGATTGGCGCGACGAATATATGGGTGAGAGCCAAGGGCTTTCCTCGACCATGCGCCGGGCTTCCGAGATGAAGCATATCGAGCGGATCGTACAGGTCGGCGCGCGCAGCATCGGCTCGGCGCGGCCGCAGGACTATCAGGACGCGCTGGACTGGGGCGCGAAGTTCGTCACCGGCTACGAGGTCCACAAGCACGGCGTCGAGGCGGCGCTGGCCCTCATTCCGGAAGGATCCAACATCGTCGTCTCGATCGACGCCGACGTCATGGACCCGGCACTGGTTCCAGGCGTCATCGGCCGCTGCCCCGGTGGGCTGAGCTACTATCAGATGACCGACCTCATCAAGGGCGCCGCCGCGCGCGGGCGCATCGCCGCGATGAACTTCGTGGAGTTCATGCCGGAGCGCGATGTGGCGGGCCTCGGCGCGCTCAACGTGGCTCGCCTCATCACCACCTCGATGGGCGTGCTGGCGCGGCAGGCGGCGCGCTGAGAAAGACCGGGCGGCGCCCCTTGCCGGCGCCGCCCTCTTCACCGCGTCGGGATGTCGTCCCGTGTCAGCCACGGGGCGACAGGTGGATGCCGGCGAGCATGCAGCGCACCGAGCCGCCGGCCATTTCGATCGTCGGGACGTCGAGCGGCAGGATGCTGACCGAGCGCTCCAACGTCGCGATCTGATCGGGGCGCAACGCCCGCGCGGCGCGCGACGACAGCGCGAGGATGCGCCCGTTGCGTCCGTGCAGTTCCATGGCGTTGCCGGCGAAGTCGCCGATCTGCTCATGGCTGAGGTCGATGACGGCGCGACCGGTGTCGGCGAGCCGCGTTGCGATCTCGGTGCGACGCGCGGCATCGCGGATCGTGTCGAGGCCGATCAGGCAGAACTCGGTGCCGATGCACATCAGCACGTTGGTGTGGTAGATCGCCCGCCCCTGCGCGTCGACGGCGTCGAACACCACCGGCTCGAAGTTGAAATGGGTGCAGAAGCGCTCCAGCGCTACCTCATTGCTACGGTTGGAACGCGCCGCATAAGCCACCCTCTCGATATGGTCGAGAACCATGGCGCCAGTACCTTCAAGATAAACGCCGTCCTGTTCGAGGCCGGAATAATCTATGATGTCCTGAACCCGGTAGAATTGTTTTAGTGTATCGATGATATCGTTGCGCCGTTCGCCTCGACGACTTGTAGAATACATAGGATATATTGCTATATGTCCACCAGTATGTGTCGAGAACCAGTTGTTCGGGAAGACTGAATCGGGTGTCGCACCGCTCTCGTCTTCGAACAGCTGAACGGTGATGCCCGCGTGTTCGAGTGCTGCCGCTACACCTGTCGCCTCGCGGTAGGCCGCCTCGGCAAGGGTCTCGCGGGCGCCCGTCGCCGGGCAGGTCTGGAACGCATTGTCCGCCGCCGTCGCCTCGTTCGGCGTGAAGTGGTGTGGGCGGATCATCACGACGCTTCGTGGCGCCTGGACGGAAATTCTCGGCATCGTCCTCATGGTGCATTCGGCTCCCGGCTGCGCGCCGGACCAGGGCCGGCGCCGCGCGCCTCAAAATACGAACATGCACCATGCTAAAGCAGAGCAGTTTGCGCTCGAAATTCCTATCGAGTTAACTTATTTCTCGATTCGAGAGCAGATTGCTTCCATCAAGGGTACATACTGTACCATGCATGTCTTCGACGAATTCGACCATCGCCTCATCGCTGCCCTGCGGGAGGACGGACGTGCGCCGGTGTCCAAGCTGGCGGCGATCCTGGGCGTCACCCGGGCCACCGTGCAGAAGCGTCTCGACCGGTTGCTTGAGTCCGGGGCCGTGCTCGGCTTCACGGTACGCTTCCGTCAGGACCATGACGGCTTGGCTATCCGGGCGATCATGATGGTAGAGGTGACGGGACGTTCGACCACCGCCGTCATCAAGCAGCTTCGCGGGATGCCAGAGCTTCACTCGCTGCACACGACAAACGGAACATGGGACCTGATCGCCGAGATCCATGCCCCCAGCCTCAGCGATTTCGATCGTGTGTTGCGTGAGGTCCGCACGATCGATGGTGTGCTGAACAGCGAGACCAGCATCATGCTGAGTTCGGTGTGAGCGCCCCGTGTGGCAGATGGCAATGTGCCGACCAGATCGTCGATCGCCTGGACGTTGCTGGGATGGCTGTACAGGTTGCACATAACCCCTCCCCCGCATAAGCGTGCGAACGAACGCAGAACGCATTTCGGGACTTTCGGCGCCAAGGCGTGCGCTTCTGCCCCAATTGGTGCCGTTTTGTTCGCCGCAAGCGGCGGCGCGACACCATGCGTATAAGGAAATAAGCGCTTGAAATAACGTCGTTTTTGGCGGAAGGGGTGGGATTCGAACCCACGGTGGGCTTGCACCCACGGCGGTTTTCAAGACCGCTGCCTTAAACCACTCGGCCACCCTTCCCCGGCTATCGCCGCAGCCCTTGTTTCGAAACTCGCTCGCTTTGGCAAGCGCGTTCGCGCGGGCAAGGTCAGCCGCCGTTGCGAGGCGTCTCGGAGGTGGCGCTGTTCGGCAGGGTCTGGGCGGACGCCTTCGGCTTCGGGGAAGCGGCGGGCGCCTGCGCACTGGACCGGGTACCGTCAGCTTGTGCGGGCTTCGCGCGAGATTGTCTGGCGTTCGAAGCGCCGGCTGAAGCCACTTTTCGCCGCGACAGCCACGAGCCTGTCTCCTGCAGGATGAGCTGCTTGACCGCGGGATGAGTCGGAAGCTGGGCGTGATTGACGAAGCGAGCTCCCGCCGCCCAGGCACTGATGTTTGTGGCGCCGCGCACGCGGGTGAAGCCGGGGCCGGCGATATTGATGCAGCGCGCGACCGGACAGGGCGGCGGCGCGGGAGCGGCGTCAATGGTGATGATGAGCGGTGCAGGATAGCCGGAACGCACCAGCCGGGCAGCGTAACGCATGGCGGTCTCGCCGCCCATGGAATGCCCGATGATGATATCGGGCACGAGCCCTTGAGTCCTTGCCATCAGGTGGGAGTCGGTACGGGTGCGGAAGCCCTGCTGCTGCAGCGGTCGTGCCAGCGACGAGACACCGATGTAATTGCTCTCGACATAGACGCCGAGGCCATCCAAAAGCAGAATCAGTGGTGCCTGAGGCGCCGCCGGCCGCTCTTGCGCCGCCGTGATCGTCGGGCTGGTCGGCGTCTGGGCGGAGGCGGGTGCGATAGCGGATATGAGGCCGGCGAGCAGCACGGCCGATGCAAGATGAACAGGCTTCAATTCGATCGCTCGCTTGGCGGATTACTTCGCACCCCGGCGACAGATTTACCCCATCGCCGGCGCAATCGCCATTGTCTTTGTGTACCAACATCCGCCGGAAGACAGGCGAAACGCGGGAAGGTTAACTCCCTCCCCGCGTCTGAATTCCGAGGGCGTCGCCTGTTCAGGCGGCGCGGCTCCAGTGACCGCTGTCGTGGCGCAGGTGACAGGCGTCGGTCCAGGTCGAGAACGCAACCCAGGCGTCGTGCTGCTGCTGCGGCTGGCGGGCCGATTCCATCTGTGTCAGCAGCATCTCGGCGTACCGGCCGAGATGGTCGTGGCGCAGCGACCGTATGAAGTGGATGGCACTGTCGAGAGATTCGATCTCGAGGTCTTCTCGTCCGACACGCACATGGATCGGCTGGGGCTGAAAGGCGGCACGCTCAATCGCGTTCGTCATCGTGGAACCTCCCTGTGCTCGGCTTTTTTGGTTGATCCGGCCCGGTGGCGACATTCCGCGCCGGCAGTCTCTTCTTTGCATTTCAATTTGGCGCGTAAATGACGCAGTCAAGGAATATCGCCGATAACGCCTCATCCGCAGCGGCACTGCGGGGTTCCCAGCGCGCACATTTCGGTGATCAGTGATGTTCGCCATGAAGAATACGGCGCATCGTACATGGAATGTGGCATCCCAGGACGATCCGGATGTTTAAGGGGGCGCTCGCTTTTCCAAGGAAAGATATTGCATCTCTGAGCCATGTGCTCTTGCCCCCGCGTGAGGCTAGATGACATCGTTTGCGAAAATTTGTGATAAATCCTATCTAGATACATCAATTGTTTGTCTTGGGTAAAATATAAACATCACAATCAATATTATTGTCGCGAAAACGATATCGCTGTTGCGAATTGAATGCACTATCTATGTTGCCGTGCAACGTCGAATACCTATTGCGGGCTAGTGATTACATCATGTTACGGTAGGGCGGGCGGCGCAAAGACCGCCCTGAGGAGGAAACGCCAATGACCATCCGTAACAGGCTCGCCGTGTTGGCCGCGGCGGCCAGCATTCTCGCCATAGCGCCCGCGGTGGCGCAGGACGAAGCGCCCCACGTGAAGTCGGCGACGGCCTATGTCCAGAAGAACATAGAGCCTTGGCTGAGTGACCCTGTGGTCGTCACGGCCATCGTCGAGTCCAACAAGAAGCACAAGAAGCTGATGCAGGAGGAGATCACGGCGCTCGACAAGGCGTGGGTCGCCAAGGACCAGGCGCTGATCGACGGCATCCGCAAGAACAAGCTGTCTGAATTCCTGATCAAGAAGAAGGAAGCCTCGGGCGGTGTCATCACCGAAGCCTTTGTGATGGACAATCGCGGCCTGAACGTCGGCCAGACGGACGGTACTTCCGATCTGTGGCAGGCCGATGAGGCCAAGTGGCAGAAGACGTATGCTGTCGGCCCCGGCACGATCTTCGTGGACAAGGTCGAGGAAGAGGACGGCAAGAAGATCGCTCAGGTCAGCGTCACCATCTCCGACAAGGACACGGCCATCGGGGCCGTCACTTTCGGTATCGATGTCGACAAGCTGAAGTAGTTCCGATACCGGCGGTCTCTCCCGGATATCGGCGGGCGGCGTAAGCCGCCCTTCTTTTTGCGTGCGGCTTCCCGTCAAGGACCCGCATCGACCTTAGCTGCGCCATCAGCTAAGTCTGTTCTGTGCCGGGTCGATAAAGGAGAAAGCCATGTTCCTCGCCATGAACCGTTTCAAGGTGAAGCACGGATCCGAGGAGGAGTTCGAGGCCGTGTGGCGCCAGCGCGACAGCTATCTGCAGCGCGTGCCGGGCTTTGTCGCATTCAACCTGCTTCGCGGTCCTTCCAAGGACGACCACACGCTTTACGCGTCTCATTCGGTCTGGCGCGAGCGGGCCGATTTCGAAGCTTGGACTCGTTCGGAAGAATTCCGCATGGCGCACCGCAGCGCGGGTGGCAACAAGCCGCTCTATATCGGTCATCCCGAGGTCGAACTGTTCGAGAGCGTCATCGCCCAGCAGGCCGGCGAGCAGGCCGCTTGAGCCAGTTGGGCTCGTCGGCACTTTTCGCGTCACATGATGGCGACGCGGGGCCGGGCTGCCGCGTGCGCAGTTGACGGAATGGATCGCGTGCCGTAACCGCTCGCGATCCTGAAAATCCCGGGTGCCGCACCGATCATGGCCGATATCGCGTCGTCCGACGCCCTTTCCTCCGCGCGCGTGGACGCGCCGCGCATTTCCTTCGTCTCGCTGGGCTGCCCGAAGGCGCTGGTGGATTCCGAGCGCATCATCACCAGCCTTCGCTCGGAGGGCTACGAGCTGTCCCGTCATCACGAGGGCGCGGACCTCGTGATCGTGAACACGTGCGGCTTTCTCGACAGCGCCAAGGCTGAGAGCCTCGCCGCCATCGGCGACGCCTTGAAGGAGAATGGCAAGGTCATCGTCACCGGCTGCATGGGTGCCGAGCCCGAGCAGATCCGCGACGTGCATCCGGGCGTTCTCGCCGTCACCGGCCCGCAGCAATATGAAAGCGTGCTGGCGGCGGTTCATCAGGCGGTGCCTCCCCAGCACGACCCCTTCGTTGATCTCGTGCCGCCGCAGGGGATCAAGCTCACCCCGCGCCATTACGCCTATCTGAAGATTTCCGAGGGATGCAGCAACCGCTGCACCTTCTGCATCATCCCGAAGCTGCGTGGGGATCTGGTCAGCCGTCCGGCAGCCGATGTGCTGCGCGAGGCGGAGCGCCTGGTCTCGGCCGGGGTGAAGGAACTCCTCGTCATCTCGCAGGATACGTCCGCCTACGGCGTCGACGTGAAATATGCGACGAGCAGGTGGAAGGATCGCGAGGTCCGTGCCCGCTTCCTCGATCTGGCGCGCGAACTCGGCACGCTGGGGGCATGGGTGCGCATGCACTACGTCTACCCTTACCCGCATGTCGACGAAGTGATCGGGCTGATGTCCGACGGGGTGATCCTCCCCTATCTCGACATCCCCTTCCAGCATGCCTCCCCGACCGTGCTGAAGCGCATGAAGCGCCCGGCCTCGAACGAGAAGACGCTGGCGCGCATCCAGAAATGGAGGCAGGATTGCCCGGATCTGACGCTGCGCTCGACCTTCATCGTTGGCTTCCCAGGTGAAACCGACGCGGAGTTCGAGGAGCTCATCTCCTTCCTCGATGAAGCGGAACTGGATCGCGTCGGCTGCTTCAAATACGAGCCCGTCGCCGGCGCCCCGGCCAACGATCTCGGCGCCGCCGTTCCCGACGAGGTGAAGGAGGCGCGTTGGAAGCGCTTCATGGAAGTGCAGCAGCGCGTCAGCGCCCGTCGCCTGAAGCGCAAGGTTGGCACGCGCCAGCAGGTGATTATCGACAGCGTGGGACCGGCGGTAGCTTTGGGGCGCTCTCGGGCGGATGCGCCGGAAATCGATGGTAGCGTCCACGTAGCAGCGCGGCGGCCGCTGCGGGTTGGCGAGATCGTCACGGTGAAGATCGAGCGCGCCGACGCGTACGACCTGCACGGCACCGCCGTCGGCTTCTGACCGCCGCGCAAACCTATTCCAGGATGCGGCGAAGCTCTTCGGAGGGCACGATGCTCTCGTCCACCGTCGGCCAGGAAAGCGCGACGGTGTAAGCCAGTGTCGTCGAAAAGGCGATCGAGAACGTCACCAGGGCGACGATGAGTTGCGGCCGCTTGCCGACGTGTAGCGCCGCCAACCCGATCTGCGACAGCACGCCGAGTATCAGCACCACGATCCAGCGGTGCGGTGCGAGATCCGCATGGAGAATGAAGTAGCGATCTGTCCGCAGACGTCGCAACTGGATCTCACCGGACAGTAGCGCGCTACGCATGTGGCTCGCTACCGTCGTGTCCGCCTCGGCCCCGGCGACGGCACGCGCCAGCCCCTCGAATGCCTGCGACACCTCCGGCCGGGGCGCGACCCAGCCTTCGTCCCATTCGTAGCGGGACAGGGAGCGCGCATAGGCGCCGACCGCCTCGTCGACGGGCGCGCAGCTCGGACCGCATACCCGCGCGATGTCGAGCATGGCGTCGAGCTGCTGCACTTCCTGCAGCACCGTCTGCGCGTAGCGGTTCTCGCGGTTCCAGATGTCGCTGACCATGAAGGCCAGAAACAGGGCGAAGGGCAGCGTGAGCGCGCCGAGATAGGAGGTCTGCAGGTCCCTCGGATGGAAGACCGCAACGGCGCGCGGGCGCATGGCGAGATGGTAGCAGACCCATCCCGTCAGAAGCGGCACGGTCCCGACGAAGAAGACGAAGAGCGGGAAGTACTGGCTGACGAACAGGCGGCTCCAGGTCACGCCGGCGATCTCCGGCTCAGGCTGTCAGCAGGTCACGGAGCGTGGCCTCGATCACCTGTGTCGCCGCCTTGAGGTCGGAGATCCGCACATGCTCGTCGGCAGCATGCGCGTTCGCCTCGAGGATGGAGCGGGGACCGGCACCGTAGAGCACGGTGGGAATGCCGGCGGCCGTGTAGTGCCGGGCATCGGTGTACAGCGGCACGGCGGTCGCCGGCGGCGTCTCGCCCAGCACGGCGGCTGCGTGCTTCTGGATGGTCTCGACCAGCTTTTCGGTGCCCGGAAGGGTGCGCAGCGGCTCGGCGAGGATGATGCGGCGGCATTCGATCTCGATGCCGGGCCGTCCCGCGACTGCCTGCTCGATCAGAGCGCTCAGTTCGGCTTCGACGCTCGCGCCGTCTTCCTCCGGCGTCAGGCGGCGGTCGACGCGCATGACGATGCGGTCGGGCACGACGTTGGTGTTGATGCCGCCGGAGATGAGGCCGACCGTGATCTTGGGTGAGCCGATGCCGGGCGTCGCGCTGATGATGCCGTAAAGCCGGCGCCGCTCGGCATAGATCGCGTCGAGAATGGCCGTGGCAGCCTCCAGCGCATCCGCCCCGGTCTCCGGCATGGCGGCGTGCGCCTGCTTGCCGCGCACCACGATCTCAAGGTGCAGCGCGCCGTTATGCGCCACGACGACGGCGTAGGAGAAGCCGGCGGAGATGGCGTAGTCCGGCTTGGTGACGTCGTGCTCCAGCAGCCATTTCGGCCCGACGAAGCCGCCGGCTTCCTCGTCATAGGTGAAGTGCAGCTCGACCGTGCCGTCGAGGCCTTCCGGCTTTTCCTTCAGGCCGAGCAGGGCGAAGGTATAGGTGGCGAAGTCGGACTTGGAGACCGCGGCGCCGCGCCCGTAGATCGCCCCGCCCTTCTCTTCCGCTCCGTAGGGATCGTAGGTCCAGCCCTGACCCGGCGGAACGACGTCGCCATGGGCGTTGAGCGCGATCACCGGCCCCTTGCCCGAGCCGAACCGCTCGCGCACGACGAGGTTGATCACCGACTTCATGCCATAGCTCTTCACGAAGGGCTCGGGCACCACATGGCGTTCGACGGTGAAGCCGAGCTCTTCCAGCAGCTGGCCGGCAACCTCGGCATGCGGTGCGCAATCGCCCGGCGGATTGTCGCTCGGCACGCGCACGAGCGCCTTGAGGAAGTCGACCTCGCGGGCCAGCTTCTGCGTATCGTCGCCAAGGTTGCTCACGTCGGTGCTCCGCTTGTGCTGCTGTCGAGTTGCGGGAGTTGAAAGCGCTCGATGAAACGGATGAGCGCGGCTGCCGCCAGTCCCATGTCGTCGGGCGAGGTGTATTCCGCCGGGTTGTGGCTGACACCGTTCCGGCAGCGCACAAAGAGCATGCCGATGGGGCACAGCTTCGACATCGCCTGTCCGTCATGGCCGGCACCGGAGGGCAGCGACGGCGCGCGATGGCCGAGGTCGGCCACGGCGTTACGCAGCCGGAGCTGCAGGTCGCGATAGCACGGCACGGTCGCGACCTCGTGGAAGGCCGAGATCACCACGCCGAGATGGCGCTGGTCGGCGATGCGGTGTGCCTCGCGCTCGAAGCGCGTCAGCGCCTCGCGCCGCGACATGTCGGAACTGGAGCGCAGGTCGATGGTGAAGACGACGCGCGACGGGATGACGTTGATCGAGCCGGGCTCGACATGCATGCGCCCGACGGTGGCCACCATGCCGTGCGGGTCGGCCTTGGCGATGCGCTCGACTGCGAGGGCCATCTCGGAGGCGCCGAGCAGGGCGTCGCGGCGCATGCGCATCGGCACGGTGCCGGCATGGCCCGCCTCGCCCGTCACGGTGACGGACAGGCGCGAGGCACCAGCAATGGCGGTGACGACGCCCAACGGCTCGCCCTCGGCCTCCAGCACCGGCCCCTGCTCGATATGGGCCTCGACATAGGCGATGACCTTGCCCGGATCGTAGGCGGCGGCCGGTATCTCGTCGGGGTTCTTGCCGTACGCGACCAGCGCGTCGCGCAGGCTGATGCCCTCGGCGTCGACGGCGGCAAGGCTGGCGGGCGGGAAGACACCGGCGACCGCCGAGGAGGCCGACAGGGTGGTCGGAAAGCGCGTGCCTTCTTCGTCGCCGAAGGCGAGAACGTCGATGCCGTAGGGAGGCCGGAAGCCGGCGCGTACCATCTCCTGCACAGCGAGAATGCCCAGTATGACGCCCATCGGGCCATCATACTTGCCGGCATTGACCACGGTGTCGATGTGCGAGCCGATGAGCAGGCGTGGCGCGTCACGGCCGGCGGGATGCCAGTGCCCGCGCACGGTGCCCATCGCATCCTCGCTCACCGCGAGGCCGGCTTCGGCCATCCAGCGCGCGACGATATCGGCCGCGCGGCGATGCTCGGGGGTGAGAAAGAGCCGGGTGAGATGGTCGGGGCTGGCGGAGATGGCGCCGAGTTCGTCGATCATCGCCGCCGCGCGCGCTCCAAGAGCAGCGATGTCCAATGGAATTTTCATCGTGTCGACGCTGCGCTTCTCGCCCTTCCGCGCTTGCGGGTGATGCCGTCGCGCTCCAGCCTGCGCAATCGCATATGCAACCGTCTTTGGCAACGACGGCGGCACCGGGATGCCGATGCCGCCATGCGTCGGATGCGTGGCTCGCGCGCGGCTATTTGCCGGGCACCGTATCGGTGATGCCCTTCACGTACCAGTTCATGGACAGGATGTCCTTGTCCGGCAGCACCTCGCCTTCCTTCACGACGAGCTTGCCCGCCTGATCGTAGATCGGCCCCTTGAAGGGGTGCAGGGTGCCGGCGGTGATGGCGGCCTGCGTGGCCTCGGCCATCTTCTTCACGTCGTCGGGCATGTTGGTGTAGGGCGCCATGACGACCTCGCCGTCCTTCATGCCGCCCCAGGTGTCGGTCGAGGTCCAGGTGCCGTCGAGCGCGGCCTTGGTGCGCTCGATGTAATAGGGCGCCCAGTTGTCGACGATCGAGGTGAGCTGGGCGTTGGGGCCGAACTTGATCATGTCCGACGCCTGCCCGAAGGCCTTCACGCCGCGCGCCTCGGCGGCCTGCATGGCGGCGGGGCTGTCGGTGTGCTGGGAGATCACGTCGGCGCCCTGGTCGATCAGCGCCTTGGCGGCGTCGGCTTCCTTGGCCGGGTCGAACCACGAGTTCACCCAGACGATCTTGATCTTCATATCCGGGTTGACCGACTGCGCCCCGAGCATCAGCGCGTTGATGCCGGAGATCACTTCCGGGATCGGGAAGGAGGCGATGTAGCCGATCGTTCCGGTCTTCGAGGTCTTCGCCGCGATCTGGCCGATGACGTAGCGGCCCTCATGGAACTTGGCGTTGTAGGTGGAGACGTTCTTGGCGGTCTTGTAGCCGGTGGCGTGCTCGAAGAAGACCTTCGGGTAGCGCTTGGCGACCTTCAGCGTCGGCTCCATGTAGCCGAAGGAGGTGGTGAAGATGAGCGTGTTGCCGGCGCGGGCGAGCTGCTCGATCACCCGCTCGGCGTCGGGGCCTTCCGGCACGCTCTCGACATAGGTGGTCTCGACCTTGTCGCCGAGCTCCTTCTCCACCGCCTGCCGGCCCTGATCGTGCTGGTAGGTCCAGCCGAAATCGCCGACCGGGCCGATATAGACCCAGGCCGCCTTCAGCTTCTCCGCCGCCCGCGCCTCGATCGGGCTGCCGCCCGCGAGGACGGCGCCCGAAGCGAGGGCGACCGCCATGGCGAGAATCTTGCGCATGAACGTCTCCGCTCCATCAATCGCGGCCAATCTGTTGCCGGCGTCGCGCGGGCCGCGTCGCGCGCCGGGGGCCGTCGGGCCAGTCGAAACCGTGCGTCCTCGTCAGCGATCCGGCACGAAGGGCACGCCGAGTGAGGCGGGGGCCCCCTGCCCGCGCTTGAGCGCCGAGATGACGACGAGCGCCGCGATCGTCGCGAGATAGGGCAGCGACGAAAGCAGCTGTGCGGGGATGCCGAGCCCGAAGCCCTGGACGTGGAGTTGCAAGATCGATACCGCGCCGAACAGATAGGCTCCTCCCAGCAGCCAGAGCGGCCGCCAAGCGGAGAACACCACCAGCGCCAGCGCGATCCAGCCGCGACCGGCGGTCATGTCGCTGGCCCAGAAGGGCGTGTAGGCGAGCGACAGATGCGCCCCGGCGAGGCCGGCGCAGGCGCCGCCGAACATCACCGCCAGCGTACGTATGCGGCGCACGGGATGGCCGAGCGCGTGGGCGGCCGCGTGGTTCTCGCCGACCGCCCGCAGCACCAGACCGGCGCGGGTGCGGGCGAGGCCCCAGGTCACGGCGATGAGCAGCAGGATGGAGGCGTAGACGAAGGCGTCCTGGCCGAACAGGGCCGGCCCGATCACCGGCAGATCGGTCAGCCCGGGAATGGCGAGCGCCGGCGCGGCGTCGACCCGCGTGCCGACGAAGGAGGAGCCGATCAGGCCGGCGAGGCCGAGGCCGAGAATGGTGGTGGCGAGCCCCGACGCCACCTGGTTGGTGGCGAGCCATATGGCGAGCACGGCGAAGACGAGGGAGAGCATCGCCCCCGCCAGCACCGCGGCCAGCGTGCCGAGCAGCAGGCTGCCGGAGGAATAGGCGGTGGCGTAGCCGACCGCCGCGCCGACGATCATCATGCCCTCGACGCCGAGATTGAGGGTGCCGGCGCGCTCGGCCACCAATTCGCCGAGCGAGGCGAGCAGCAGCGTCGTCGCCGCCGCCACGATGCTGGCGAGGACCGCCCCGAGGATGGTCGCGTCAAGCATGGCAGTGTCAAGCATGGCTCGCGCCCTCCACCCGGCGGATGCGGTAGCGCACCAGCACGTCCGCCGCCAGGATGGCGATCAGCAGCGTGCCCTGGAAGACGCGGGTGACGTCGAAGGGCAGGCGCATCGAGATCTGCGCCGCCTCGCCGCCGATATAGGTCAGCGCCAGGACGAGGCTGGATACGAGGATGCCGACCGGGTGCAGGCGGCCGAGCATGGCGGCGATGATCGCGGTGAAGCCGTAGCCGGGCGAGATGGTGGGCTGCAGCTGGCCGATGGGGCCGGCCACCTCGACGATGCCGGCGAGCCCCGCCAGCGCGCCGGAGACGGCGAAGACGCCGTAGGTGACGCGCTTCTCGTCGAAGCCGGCGAAGGCCGCGGCGCGGGGCGCCGAGCCGCCGAGCTCGATGGAGAAGCCGATCAGGGTGCGGCCCAGCACGAAGGTGGCGACCACCACGGTGACGAGCGCGAGGATGACGCCGCCGTGCAGCCGCCCCTCCCCGAACAGCAGCGGCATCAGTGCGACGTCGTCGAAGGTCACGCTCTGCGGGAAGTTGAAGCCCTGAGGGTCCTTCCACGGGCCGCGCACGAGATAGTCGAGCCCGTACTGGGCGACATAGACCAGCATCAGGCTGGTGAGGATCTCGCTGGAGCCGAAGCGCACCCGCAGGAAGGCGGGGATGAGGCCCCAGAGCGCGCCACCGATGGCGCCGAGCAGCAGCATCGCCGGCAATACCCAGGGACCGGCCTCCGTGCCGTGGGTCGCCAGCGCCAGCCAGGAGCCGAGCACTGCGCCGGCGACGTATTGCCCCTCCGCGCCGATGTTCCAGCGGTTGGCACGGTAGCAGAAGGCGAGGCCGATGCCGATCAGCAGCAGCGGGCATGCCTTCACCACCAGCTCCTGCAAGGTCCAGGGATCGCCCAGCGGTTCGATGAAATAGATGGTGAAGGCGCGTACCGGATCGTGGCCGAGCGCGACGAACATCACCGCGCCGACGATCAGCGTGACGACGAGCGCGACCAGCGGCGCCGCCGCGAGGCGCAGCGTGGAGATGTTCTCCTGCCGTTCGAGCCTAAGCGGCATGGCTGCCCTCCCCGGCCGGCGCATGATGCGCGCCGTTCGTCTGTGCGCCGCCCATGGCGAGGCCGATGGCCTCGCGCGAGGTCTCGGCGACGGGAACGGGCGTGGTGAGCCGGCCCTCGCTCATCACCGCGATGCGGTCGGCGAATTCGAGCAGTTCGTCGAGGTCCTGGCTGATCACCAGGACGGCGCAGCCCTCCGCCGCCTTCTCGCGCAGCGTGGTGCGGATGAAGGCCGCGGCGGCGGCGTCCACGCCCCAGGTCGGCTGGTCGACGACGATCAGGACCGGGTCGCGCAGCACCTCGCGGCCGATGACGAATTTCTGCAGATTGCCGCCCGACAGGCGCCGCGCCTTGGGGTCCTTGCCGCCGAAGCGCACGTCGAAGCCCTTCACGATCCGCCGGAAGAAGGACTTCAGGATCGAGTGGCGGATGACGTCGTATTTCACGATGGCGCCGTCACCATGGGTGGTGAGCAGCACGTTGTCGGAGAGTGTCATATCGGGCGCGGCGGCATGGCCGAGCCGCTCCTCCGGCACGAAGCCGGCGCGCAAGGCGCGGCGCTCGGTCGGTCCGAGACCGCCCGCCGGCATCTTGTCGATGACGATGCTTTCGGGATCGTCCACCAGCTTCTCGCCCGACAGCGCCTCGAACAGGGCGGTCTGCCCGTTGCCGGCCACACCGGCGATGCCGACGATCTCACCGGCGCGGATTTCAAGGTCGATATCGTGCAGCGCCGAGCCGCGCGAGCCGTCGCCGGCGACGTTGAGATGCCGCAGCAGAAGGCGCGGCTCACCGAGTTCGTGCCGGATGAGGCGCGGCGGGCGCGGCACCTCCGCTCCCACCATGAGCCGGGCGAGGCCAGCCGAGGATTCCTGCCTGGGATCGACCTCGGCGATGAATTTGCCGCCGCGCAAGACGGTTGCCCGATGGCAGAGCCGGCGCACCTCGTCTAGCTTGTGGCTGATGAACAGCACCGCCCTGCCCTCGCCGGTGAGCAGATCCACGGTACGGAACAGGCTCTCGGACTCGTCCGGCGTCAGCACCGAAGTCGGCTCGTCGAGGATCAGGACGCGCGGGTCGCCCAGCAGGCAGCGCACGATCTCCACCCGCTGGCGCTCGCCCACGGAAAGATCGCCGACCCGCCGGAACGGTTCGACCGCCAGGCCATAGCGGCTCACGCAGTCATCGATCCGCCCGGCGAGCGTCGCCAGCGGCTCGTGCCCCGGCAGCCCAAGCGCGACGTTTTCCACGACCGTCATGGCGTCGAACAGGGCGAAGTGCTGGAACACGACGCCGATGCCTTTGGCGCGCGCGCTCGCGGGATCGGGAAAGAGGATGGGTGCGCCGTCGTAGAGAAGCTCGCCGGAATCGGGCTGCAGCAGACCGCACAGCATCTTCACCAGTGTCGACTTGCCGGCGCCGTTTTCACCCAGCAGCGCGTGCGTCTCGCCGGCCCGGATAGAGAGGCTGACATGGTCATTGGCGACGAGCGCGCCGAAGCGCTTGGTGAGCGCGACGGCTTCCAGCACGGCAACCGGGCTGGCTGTTTCTCCGTCGGCCGCCATCATCGCGTCATCCATATCGCCACCGATACGTAACGGTCGATGTCGTCAAGCCGGTGGGGAAACGGGGATCGGTCTTCTGCTCGCGGATCATGCACGCTTCGATGTGACCGTAGACAAGAGGTCAGCATGGCATGCCGCCTTTATGGGGCAAGCCCAAAGTCTGGTCCGTCCGATCCGGTTTCTGGCGCGTTTCGCGCCAGTCGCCGGCGCGCCGGCATCAGGGCAGAAGGACGGTCGAGCCGGTGGTGCGGCGCGATTCCAGAGCCCGGTGCGCTTCCGCCGCATCGGCAAGCCTGAAGCGCTGATTGACCGGGATATGAACCACGCCCGAACCGACCGCACCGAACAGATCGTTGGCGTTTTCGAGCAGGGCGGCGCGTGTGGATATGTGGGTGAAGAGCGTCGGTCGCGTCGCGTAGAGCGAGCCCTTCTGCGACAGGGCGAGCAGGCTGAAATTCTGGATGGCACCGGATGCGTTGCCGAAGCTGGCAAAGAGCCCGCGCGGCTTGATGCAATCGAGCGAGGCCGGATAGGTCGCCTGCCCCACGCCGTCATAGACGACATCGCAGAGCGCGCCCTCGGTGATCTCCTTCACCCGCTCGGCGAAGTTCTCCTCGTTGTAGTTGATCGTGTAGGCGGCGCCGTTGGCCCGGGCGAGTTCCGCCTTCTCGGCGGAGCCGACGGTGCCGATGACGGTGGCGCCCAGATGCGCGGCCCACTGGCACAGGATGAGCCCGACGCCGCCGGCTGCGGCATGGACGAGGATGGTGTCGCCGGCCTTCACCTTGAAGGTCTGGCGCAGTAGATAGCGGGCGGTCATGCCCTTGAGCATCATCGCGGCGGCGGTCTCGTCGCTGATCGTCTCCGGCAGCTTGACCAGCACCGCCGCGGAGATGATCCGCTCCGTGCAATAGGCCCCGAGGGAGGAGCCATAGGCCACGCGGTCACCGGGCTTGAGGTCGCCGACGCCCTCGCCGACCTCGACGACGATGCCGGCCGCCTCGTTGCCGGGAATGAAGGGAAGCCCCTGCGGCACCGGGTAGAGGCCACTGCGGAAATAGGTGTCGATGAAATTGAGACCGATCGCCGTGTGGCGCAGGCGAACCTCGCCCGGTCCGGGAGAGCCGAGCGAGATCTCTTCGTATTTCAGAACCTCGGGACCGCCGGTCTCGTGAATACGAATCGCCCACGCCATCGTCACTCTCCTGCCAGTCTCGCCAATGCCGTCGTCAGTCGTGCGGCCCATCCGCGCGGCGGCGCGACGGAATCAGGCCGAACAGGGTGAAGTAGACCGCGCAGGCGCACAGGCCGACGGTGACCCAGAGGTCCGGCCGCATGTCGTCCACGACGGCGATGATGGCCAGCACCGCCCAGACGGCCAGCAGCGCGATGGTCAGCAGGCGCAGGCGCACGACCCGGAACGGATGCACGAACTTGATCGGCAGGAAGGTGCCGACCGACAGCACCGCGACAACGCCGGCGATGACCCACGGATTGAGCGGCAGCAGGAAGAAGTAGAACACCACGAGGTTCCACACCGCCGGGAAGCCCTGGAAATACAGGTCTTCGGTCTTCATCGAGGTGTCGGCGAAATAGAGCGCGCTGGTCACCAGAATGGCGACGCTGGCGAGCACGCCCATCCAGAACGGCATGAGCCCGGCGCTCGCCACGGCGAAGGCCGGCACGAGGCAATAGGTCAGGTAGTCGACGACCTGATCGAGCGTCTCGCCCGACCAGCGCGGCAATACTTCGCCGACGCGGGCGCGCCGGGCCATGGTGCCGTCGATGCCGTCGACGAAGAGAGCGGCGCCCAGCCAGGCGAACATGATCGCCCAGCGCCCTTCCACGGCCGCCATGAGCGCCATGAGGCCGCAGACGGCGCCCGAGGCGGTGAAGATGTGGACGGCGAAGGCCAGCGTGCGTCGGCCGGCCGGGCGCTCGCTGAGCGACTTGGACGTGATCGCCACCGGATCTTCTCCCCCGACTGCCGGCTCCATACCGTTGCCGCCTGCTTCTTCCACGTTACGCATATAGCATGTGCCCGCATTGATCCGCATTGCCAGACCACGCGGGGCTGCTTATCCCACACTCGCGGGCCGGCTTATAGTCCCGGCGACTGCGGATGGAGGCCCATATGACATCTCGCCCGCAAGCGGAACAGACGGTCGCCGTGATCGGCGGCGGCGCCAGCGGCCTCGTCGCGGCGCTGGCTCTGGCCTCCGGCGGCCTCGCCGTCAAGCTGGTCGCCCCTTCCCGCGCGCCGGACCCGCGCACGACGGCGCTCATGGACGGCTCGGTGCGCGCCCTGCAGACGCTCGGCCTGTGGGATGCGCTCCGCCCCAATGCCTCGCCGCTGCGCATCATGCGGCTGATCGACGATACGGGCCGACTTCTGCGCGCGCCGGAGGTCGAGTTCCGCGCCAGCGAACTGGAGCTCGACGGCTTCGCATGGAACCTCGAGAACGAAACGCTGCTCGCGGCGCTCGACGAGGCGGTGGCGGGCGAATCCCGCATCCAACGCATCGCCGCCAGCGTCCGGCAGGTCGTCGAGGGACCGGAGCGGGCGCGCGTGGAGCTCGACGACGGCGCGTCGATCGATGTCGCGCTGGTCGCGGCGGCGGACGGGCGCAACTCGCCCAGCCGGCGGGCGGCGGGGATCGGGATGCGGGTGCGCGAGTATCCTCAGGTGGCCGTGACGGCGACGCTGGCGCACAGCCGGCCCCATGGCGACGTCTCCACGGAATTCCACACGAAGACCGGCCCCTTCACGCTCGTGCCGCTGCCCGGCGAGCGGTCGAGCGTGGTCTGCGTGGTGTCGGCGGTGGAAGCGGAGGAACTCGCGGCGCTGGAGCCGGAGGCGTTCGCGCGCGTCATGGAGCGCAAGGCGCATTCGATCCTCGGGCGGATGGGCCTCGTCTCGCCGCGCGGGCATTTCCCGCTGAGCCAGCGGACCGCCGAGCGCTTTGCGCGCGGGCGGATCGCGCTGATCGGGGAAGCCGCGCACATCATCCCGCCGATCGGCGCGCAGGGGCTCAATCTCGGCATCCGCGACGCGGCCACGCTGGCGGAGCTGGCGAGCGACGCCGTCCGCGCCGGCGAGGATATCGGCGGTGCGTCGGTGACCGACGCCTATGAGCGCCGCCGCCGGGCGGACGTGGCGAGCCGCGGCTTCGCGGTGGACCTTTTCAACCGCTCGCTGCTCTCCGACCTGCTGCCGGTCGCCGGGCTGCGCGGGCTCGGCCTCTGGCTGCTCGGACAATCCTCCGGGCTGCGCCGGGTGGTCATGCGCGAAGGCGTGGGGCCGACGCGCGACGTGCCGCGCCTGCTGGCGGGAATGCGGCTGTGACCGTCAGTTGAGGCCGTAGGGCAGCATGTCGTGCTGCACGGCGTAGAGCATCGCCGTGACCGTGGCGACGGAGACGACCGTGCCGATCAGCACCCCGCCCGAGGCGCCGGCGACGTAGGTCTCGTACTGCTTCGCCATGATGAAGGCGTTGAGGGCCGGCGGCAGGCTGGCCATCAGCACGGCGGTGGCGATCCAGACCGGCTCGAAGCCGCCGACGCTCGTCAGCACCAGCCAGACCAGCGCGGGATGGACGACGAGCTTGATGGCGAGGAGCCACGGCACCTCGCCCTGCATGCGCTCCATCGGCCGCAGGGCGACGGAGACGCCGAGAGTGAACAGCGCGCAGGGCGCGGCGGCGTTGCGCAGGAATTCGAGCGTCTTCTCGACGGCCGCCGGCGGGTGGAACTCGAAGAAGGCGGCGGCGACGCCGAGGAAGGTGGCGACGTTGAAGGGGTGCGTCACCACCCGCCGCACCACCAGCAGCAGCGTGGCGCCGAGGCTGTGCCTGTCCCGCCCGCTCACCGCCATCAGCACGGGCACGATGGTGAAGAAGAACAGGCTGTCGAAGACGAAGATCAGCGCGGTCGGCACGGAAGCCGCGGCGCCCAGCGCGCCGAGCGTCAGGCCCGGCCCCATATAGCCGACGTTCGAGTAGGAACCGAGGATGGCGGCGATCGTGGCTTCCGGCAGATTGCCCCGCCGCAGCCACAGGCCGACCAGCAGCGACAGCGCGAAGCAGGCGGCCGTCGTGAGGGTCGTCGCGGCGATGAAGGTGCCGTTCGTCAGCTCGTGGAAGGGCGTGCGCGCCACCAGCGAGAAGAACAGAGCCGGCAGCGCCACATAGACGATGAAGAAGCTGAGCCAGGCGAGCCCGCTCTCGGGGATGCGCGCCAGCCGGCCGCACCCCAGCCCCAGGAAGATCACACCAAAGAAGGGAAGCGCCAGCGCCAGGACTTCGGCCATGCCGGCTGGCTACCGGCTCGCCCGAGGGTGGTCAACCGCTAACGAAGCTTCCCGGAGCGCGACTTTCGCAGCACTGTGCCTTCGGCACGGGCACGGTCGTTGCATCAGCCTCCGGTTGACACGAAGCAGGCGCACCCGTAGGGCTCGCCGTGAGGAAGGTCAGCGGGTTCATGATGAAAGAGCGGAACGCAAAATACCGCATCGGACAGGTTGTCCGTCATCGTCTCTACCCGTTCCGAGGCGTGGTTTTCGACGTCGATCCCGAATTCTCGAACACCGATGAGTGGTGGGAATCGATCCCCGAGCAGATCCGCCCGACCAAGGACCAGCCCTTCTACCACCTGCTCGCCGAGAACGCGGAGACCGAATACGTCGCCTATGTTTCCGAGCAGAATCTCGAACCCGATACCTCGGGCGAGCCGGTGCGCCATCCGCAGGTCGAGGAAATGCTGGCGGCGGACGGCGACGGCGGCTGGCGCGTGCGCAGCGAGCGGCTGCAATAAGGTGACGGCGCTCCGGCGCTGCCGAGCTATCCGGCCGGTAAACAACCCCGCACATACAAGAACGCCCGGCACATGGCCGGGCGTTTTCGTTTCGGAGAGCTGACGCGGCCTTACTGGGCGGGCTGCGCGTTCTTCAGCTTCTCGGCACCGAGCTTTTCGAGGCCGGCCTTGGTCTGCTGCTCGCGCTGCTCGGCCTCGGCCTTGAGCGCTTCCTGGCGGGTCTTGACCTGCTCCTGGATCTTCTTGAGCTGCTCCTCGAAGACCTTCTGGTCGGTCTGCGGGCCATCATAGACCTTGGCGAAGTCGCCGAGGCCGATCGGATAGGAGATCAGGCGGCCGACGGCGTTCGCGACCTGAAGCGTCAGGCCGGGGGCCTTCTTCATGCGGTCCACGAAGCCCTGATCGACCTGGATGTCACCGCGGCACACGCGCTCGTCGCACATGACGAAGGTGCCGAGCATCGGCTGCTCGTTGGCGAGCGCGATGCGGAAGCCGTTGCGGAGCAGGAGGCCGGTGGGGAACGCGACGGTGAAGGCCTTCTTCGGATCGTCCTTCACCTCGAAGATGCCGAAGCGCACGAGGAACTGCCCGGTGTCCGTGATGATGGACTGCTCCATCTCGCAGACTTCCTTGTTGATCGACGGCTCCTGGCGGCAGCGCTTCACCCACGGGATCGGGATGGCGGGGATCTGCTGCGGAGCGGCGGCCTGCTGACCATTGGCCGGCGCCTGCTGGGCGTTGGCCGCCGGCTTGGCCGGCTTCGGCTGCTGCTGCGCAACCGCGGCGGAGCCGGCGACGGCGAGCGCAAGGGCAGCACCCGCAAGGCTGCGCGCGAAAGTGGAGCGTATGATCATATCGAGTTCCTGTCGTGCGAACCGCAACGTGAGCGAAGGCGGCAGACGCCTCGGCGCCGTATCGGGATCGAGGGGCTGTCTCCCGTCCAAATGAGGCGACACAGTGACCCTCGGGAATTTCGGTGTCCTGTTCATGCTAGAACTCTGCCATGGCCGCGAGCCGAATCTGTGACCAGGGAGCCGAGGCGTGATCGATATCACCCGGCGCGCCTTCGGGCGCAACGTATTAATCGCCGGGTGCGGGGCGGCATTCGGCTACTCTCCACTGTCATTCGCCCGCGCGGAAGGCGCCGCGGCCCGCCACGGCATCGCGATGCATGGCGAGCCCCTCTATCCCGATGGATTCACGCACTACAAGAGCGTCAATCCCGACGCACCGAAGGGCGGACGGCTGACGCAGGGTGCGGTCGGCACCTTCGACAGCCTGAACCCCTTCATCGTGCGCGGCACGGCCCCGCCCTTCGTGCGCTGGAACATCGTCGAAAGCCTCATGGCCCGCAGCCCCGACGAGGCGTTCACCTGCTACGGTCTGCTGGCGCGCAGCGTCGAGACGGACGACGCCCGCAGCTATGTCGCCTTCGAGCTCGATCCCCGCGCCCGCTTCTCGGATGGTGCGCCGGTGACGGCGGATGACGTGCTTTTCTCCTTCGAGCTGCTGCGGGCAAAGGGGCGGCCGAATCACCGCTCCTATTACGGCAAGGTCGCGAAAGCCGAGGTGACGGGGCCGCGCGCCATTCGCTTCACCTTCGGGGTGGTCGACCGTGAGCTGCCGCTGATCCTCGCGCTCATGCCGGTGCTGGCCCGCCATGCGGTCGATCCCGAGCGCTTCGAGCAGACCAGCTTCACCCCGCCGCTCGGGAGCGGCCCGTACAAGGCGGTCGAGGTCAAGCCCGGCGAAACCGTCATCCTGGCGCGCGTTCCGGACTATTGGGGCCGGGAGTTGCCGGTCAATCGCGGGAACTTCAATTTCGACAGCCTGCGCTACGACTTCTATCGCGACGTGAACGCCCAGTTCGAGGCCTTCAAGCGCGGGCTCTACGACATACGCTTCGAGACCGACCCGGGCCGCTGGAAGACCGGCTACGACATTCCCGCCGTGCGCGACGGGCGGATCGTCCGCGAGGAGATCGAGACCGGCATGCCGAAGCCCTATTCGGCGCTGATCTTCAACATGCGTCGCGACATCTTCACCGACGTGCGGGTGCGGCAGGCCATGGTCGAGCTGTTCGACTTCGAATGGGCCAACGAGAATCTCTATTTCGGCCTCTACCGCCGCAACGGCAGCTTCTATGACGGCTCCGAACTGTCCTCGCTCGGCCGCCCGGCCGATGCGCGCGAGCGCGAATTGCTGACGCGCTTCCCCGATGCGGTGCTGCCGGAGGTGATGGAGGGTACCTGGCATGCGCCCCGCTCCGACGGCTCGGGCCGCGACCGCGAGCGGCTGCGCCGGGCACTGGAACTGTTCGCCGCCGCCGGCTGGGACCTGAAGGGCGGCACCCTCACCTCGCGCGCCACGGGCAGGCCCTTCGCGCCGGAGCTCGTGGTGGGGACGAAGGACCAGGAGCGGCTCGCCCTCGCCTACCAGAACATGCTGCGTCGAGCCGGCGTGAAGCTGAACATAAGGCTGGTCGACAACGTGCAGTTCGAGGCCCGCAAGCAGACCTACGACTACGACATGGTGCCCTATATCTGGGACCAGTCGCTCTCGCCGGGCAACGAGCAGTCCTTCTATTTCGGCTCGGCCGCCGCCGACACGCCGGGCACGCGCAATTTCATGGGCCTGAAGAGCCCCGCCGCCGACGCGATGATCGAAGCGCTGCTCGCCGCGCGCGAACGGACGGATTTCGTCTCCGCCGTGCGGGCGCTCGACCGGGTCCTGATCTCCGCGCGCTTCTCCGTGCCGCTTTTCTACACGCCAGGCCAATGGGTGGCGCGCTGGCGCAAGGTGGAGCGGCCGGCGCGGGTGGCGCTTTCCGGAACGCTGGCCGAGAGCTGGTGGCAGGGGGCGGGCTGATCCCGCCGCGCCGCGAACGCCGTTAAGGAGAGCGCTACCACGGCCGGCGGAAACCTCGCCGTCGGGCACATGAAGGGCTGGACAGCGCGGCCGGAACGCGGTCCTTAGGGAAGAACGTGACGCGCCGGTCCGGTGGACCTGCTGCGCGCCACCCTGTCGATGTCGCCGAAAATCGCGTCCTGGAGCCGGACCATGCGTTACGCCGTCATTTCCGCCGTCGCTCTCGTGATCGCGGGCGCCCTGCCTGCGGCCGCGCAGGAATCGATCACGGTGCATCCGAGGGCCCAGCCGGGGAACGGTGGTGGCCTCGAGATCACCATTCCGCCGATCAACAACCCGAACTACCTCGATCCCGGCCCGATGCCGAACGATCCCGGCACCGACAAGAGCCAGGACTACATGAACCAGGCTGGCGGCGACTACATGAACGACGCCGGTCCGGGCTCGGACGTCGATGCCGACATCCTGCCGGACAGCGACGGCGCCTATGGCAGCCCGATCGAGTGACGATACCGGGCGCCGGGCGGCTCACGCCGCCTTGGCGCCCTGCTCGGCGATCTTCGCCAGCTCCTTGAGAATGGCCGCACTGCCCTTGAGCCGTGCATTCGGGCTCGGCCAGTCCTCCGAGAACACGACCTTTCCGTCCGGGCGCATCTTCGCGACGACGTGAGGCTTGCCGACATAGGCGATGAAGCCGGCCGGGTTCGGGAACAGCCCGTCGCGGAAGGTGAGCACCATGCCGCGCGGGCCGGCATCGACCTTCTCCACATTGGCGCGGCGGCAGAGCGCCTTGATCGACACCAGCTTGAGAAGCTGCTCGACCTCCTCGGGGAGCGGGCCGAAGCGGTCGACCAGCTCGGCGCCGACCGACTCGATCTCCGCGTCCGTCTCCAGATCGGCCAGCCGGCGGTAGAGGCTGAGGCGGACATGCAGGTCCGCGACATACTCCTCCGGGATCAGCACAGGCGTGCCGATGGAGATGGTGGGCGACCACTTGTCGGCGACCGGCGCGGTGATGCCGGCCTTGAGGTTGGCGATCGCCTCCTCCAGCATCTCCTGGTAGAGTTCGTAGCCGACTTCCTTGATGTGGCCGGACTGCTCGTCGCCGAGCAGGTTGCCGGCGCCGCGAATGTCGAGGTCGTGGCTGGCGAGCTGGAAACCGGCGCCCAGCGTGTCGAGCGACTGCAGCACCTTGAGCCGGCGGTCGGCCTGGGCCGTCACCTGCTTTTCCGCCGGCAGGGTGAAGATGGCGTAGGCGCGCGTCTTCGAGCGGCCGACGCGCCCGCGCAGCTGGTAGAGCTGGGCGAGGCCGAACATGTCGGCGCGGTGCACGATCAGCGTGTTGGCGGTCGGAATGTCGAGGCCGGATTCCACGATGGTGGTGGAGAGCAGCACGTCGAACTGGCCGTCATAGAAGGCGGACATGATCTCTTCGAGCTGCGTCGCCGCCATCTGGCCGTGCGCGACGGCGACCCGCACCTCCGGAACCTGCCGGTCGAGGAAGTCCTTGACCTCGGCGAGGTCCTCGATGCGCGGGCAGACGTAGAAGCTTTGGCCGCCGCGGTAGCGCTCGCGCAGCAGCGCCTCGCGCACGATCAGCGGGTCGAAGGGGGTGACGAAGCTGCGTACCGCGAGGCGGTCCACCGGCGGCGAGGCGATGATGGAGAGCTCGCGCACGCCGGTCATGGCGAGCTGAAGGGTGCGCGGGATCGGCGTCGCGGTGAGCGTGAGCACATGGACCTCGGCGCGCAGCTGCTTCAGCCGCTCCTTGTGGGAGACGCCGAAATGCTGCTCCTCGTCGATGATGACGAGGCCGAGATCCTTGAAGGAGATGGTCTTGCCGAGCAGGGCGTGGGTGCCGACGACGATGTCGACCGTGCCGTCGGCGAGGCCCTTCTTGGTCTCCGACAGCTCCTTGCCCGTCACCAGCCGGGAGGCCTGCCGCACCACGATGGGCAGGCCCTTGAAGCGCTCGGAGAAGGTTTTGAAATGCTGGCGGGCGAGCAGCGTCGTGGGCACCACCACCGCCACCTGCTTGCCGCTGAGCGCCACCGCGAAGGCGGCGCGCAGCGCGACCTCGGTCTTGCCGAAGCCGACATCGCCGCAGACGAGGCGGTCCATGGGGTGGCCGGAGCCGAGATCGTCGAACACCGCCTCGATGGCGGCTTCCTGGTCCTCGGTCTCCTCATAGGGGAAGCGGGCACGGAACTCGTCGTAGAGCCCGGCGGCCGGGACGAGGCGCGGCGCCTCCTGGAGCTGGCGCTGCGCGGCGACCTTGATGAGCTCGGCCGCCATCTCGCGGATGCGGCTCTTCATCCGCGCCTTGCGCGCCTGCCACCCGCCGCCGCCCAGCCGGTCGAGCTGCGCCTCGGTATCCTCCGAGCCGTAGCGCGAGAGCAGCTCGAGATTCTCCACCGGCAGGAAAAGCTTGGAGCCTTCCGCGTAGTGGATCTCGAGGCAGTCGTGCGGCGCGCCCATCGCCTCGATGGTCTTCAGGCCGATGAAGCGGCCAATGCCGTGATCGACATGCACCACGAGATCGCCGGCGGTGAGCGAGGTCAGCTCGGCGATGACGTCCTGCGGGCGCCGCGCCTTGCGCTTGGGCCGCACCAGACGGTCGCCGAGAATATCCTGCTCGCCGATGACGGCGAGCGTGTCGGTCTCGAAGCCGCCCTCGATGCCCAGAACGGCGAGGCCGATGGCGCCCTTCGGCAGGGTGTCAGCGGCGTCGCGTGAGCCGATGGTCTGGGTGCCCTTCAAGCCGTGATCGGCGAGGACCGTCGCGAGGCGGTCGCGCGAGCCGTCCGACCACGCGGCGAGGATGGTGCGCTTCTTCGTGGCGAGATCGCGCAGATAGTCGGCGGCGATCTCGAAGAGGTTCACCTCCGGGTCCGCGCGTTCCGGCGCGAAGGAGCGCGCGGGGCGGCCGTCGAGGTCGATGACGTCCTTCGATTCCGGCAGGGCGAAGCCGGAGACGGCGACATTCGCCGCCTTCTGACGCCGGCCCTGCCACTCCTCGGCGGTGAGATAGAGCGCGTCGGGCGGGAGCGGCTTGTACGGGGCGCCGCCGGAGGCGTGCTCCATGCCGTGCTTGCGGGCATCGTAATAGTCGGCGATCTGGTCGAGGCGCGAGGCGGCCGCCTCATCCCCCTGCGCCTCCATGACGATGGGCGCGTCCGGCGCGTAGTCGAACAGCGTATCCAGCCCATCATGGAACAGCGGCAGCCAGTGCTCCATGCCGGGATAGCGACGTCCCTCGCTGACCGCCTCGTAGAGCAGGTCGCCGCGCTGGGCCGCGCCGAAGGCGGCGACATAGGCCATACGGAAACGGCGCATCGACTCGGTGGTGAGCTGCAATTCGCTCATCGGCACGAGATCGAGCGCGCGCATCTGCATGGCCGTGCGCTGGGTCTCGGGATCGAAGGAGCGGATGGACTCCAGCGTGTCGCCGAAGAAGTCGAGCCGCACGGGGGCCGGAAGTCCTGGCGGGAACAGGTCGACGATGCCGCCGCGCACCGCGTATTCGCCGGTGTCGCGCACGGTGGAGGTGCGCTGGAAGCCATTGATCTCGGCCCAGCCGACCACCTCGTCGAGCGACAGCGCGTTGCCAGGGGCGGCCGAGAAGGACTGCGTGGCCACCAGATCGCGCCGGGGCACGCGCTGGAGCGCCGCGTTCACCGTGGTGAGCACGATGGTGCCCGCTTCGCGTCCTTTCACCCGCGCGAGGCGGGCCAGCGTCGTCATGCGCCGGGCGATGATCGACGCGTTCGGCGAGGCGCGGTCATAGGGCAGGCAATCCCACGCCGGGAAAGGCAGAACCTCGACGCCGGGCGCGAAGAAGCCGAGCGCGCGTTCGAGTTCCGCCATGCGTTCGGTATCGCGACAGACGACCATCAGCGTCGGCCAGGGGGCGTTCTCCTGCGCGGCGATGGCGCGCGCGAGATCGGCCACCACCAGCCCTTCCATGCCGGCGGGCACGTTGGCGAGCGTCAGAGTCCGGCCGGCAGAAAGGCGCGAGATGATGGCGGAATGCGGAGTCTTCATATTTCGGGAACGCCCTCACCCGACAGATGGAACTGCCGGAAGCGGTGAAAAATGGGTGTGTCGAATTCCGGGGCAGGCTCGCCGCTGTTGATCCAGCCGAACAGGTCGGGATCCTCAACCTCGATGAGCAGCTCGAAATCGGCCACTTCCTCTTCGCTCAGCGCGGCGAGATAGGCATCCGCGAAGCGGCCCATCAGAAGGTCCATCTCACGGGTGCCGCGATGCCAGGCGCGGTAGAGGATGCGGCGGCGGCGGGCATCGAGCCCGGCGCTCGAACGGGTGGTTCCGGTCATGTGGGTTCTGTGCCCCAAAGGCTCAAGGCCGTGGAAGGCCGAGTGTTTAGCGCGGCACGCGGCCGATGTCAGGTAGGCATTGGGCGATGTCACGCGATGGGTATGTGGGGCGAGGCTGAAGAACCTTTGCTCGGGCCCGGATCGGCGCTGCAGGCGGAGCGCAAAGCCGGAACGGCAATGCCGTCATCCCCGGGGCTTGGCCTGGGGATCCACGACTTGCCGCGCACGCCGGGCTGAACGGAAGTCGTGGATGGCCGGGTCAAGCCCGGCCATGACGAGCGGCCCGCTACGTTGCGCACGGGCGCGCCTTCGTCCACCTTCCCCGCACCATGCGGCCCGACATCCTCAATCCCTATTTCGCGTCCATCACCGGCCTGCCCGGCATCGGCCCCAAGCTCGCCCGGCCTTTCAACCGGCTGCTGGGGCATGAGGAAGGCGCGCGGGTGCTCGACCTGCTGATGCACCTGCCCTCCTCCACCATCGACCGGCGGGCGCGTCCCACCCTGTCGCAGGTGGTGCCGGACACGGTGGTGACGGTGGAAATCCATGTCGACCGGCACGTACCCACGCCGCGCGGCTCGCGGGCGCCCTATCGCGTCTACGCGCATGACGAGACCGGCGACCTCGTGTTGGCCTTCTTCAAGGCCGAGCGGAGCTGGATGGAGCGCCTGCTGCCGGTGGGGGAGACGCGCTGGGTGTCCGGCACGGTGACGCTCTATGACGGCATCCCGCAGATGGTGCATCCCGACCGCGTGGTGGACGCCGCCGGACTCGCCAAGCTGCCACCCATCGAGCCGATCTACCCGCTGGTGGAAGGGCTCGGCCATGGCCATGTGCGGCGCGCGGTCGAGGCCGCACTGGCGCAGACCGCCGAGCTGCCGGAATGGCAGGCGGAGGCGCCGGTAATCGGCTTCCATGCCGCGCTGCGTACCGTGCACCAGCCGCACGACACGCTTGACGCGAACCCCGCCGGCCCGGCGTGGCGGCGGCTCGCCTATGACGAATTGCTGGCCGGCCAGCTCGCGCTCGCCCTGCTGCGGGCGCGCACGGTGAAGCAGGCCGGACGCCCGAGCATCGGCGACGGCGCGCTGGCGCGGCGGATCGAGGCGGCCCTGCCCTTCTCGCTCACCGGCTCGCAGGTGGAGGCGCTCAAGGCCATCCGCGCCGACCTCGCTTCTTCCGACCGAATGCTGAGGCTGCTGCAGGGCGATGTCGGCTCGGGCAAGACCGTGGTGGCGCTGCTGGCGGCGGCGACCGTCATCGAGGCCGGGCGACAGGCGGCGCTGATGGCGCCGACCGAAATCCTCGCCCGCCAGCACCTGAAGACCATCGAACCGCTGGCGCGGCAGGCAGGGCTGCGGGTGGCGCTGCTGACCGGACGCGAGAAGGGGCGCGCCCGCGAGCAGCTTCTGGCCGCGTTGGCGAGCGGCGAGATCGACCTCGTTATCGGCACCCACGCGCTGTTCCAGGAGGGGGTGAGCTTCCGCGACCTCGCGCTCGCCGTCGTCGACGAGCAGCACCGCTTCGGCGTGCATCAGCGGCTCGCCCTGGCCTCCAAGGGCGAGGCGGTCGACGTGCTGGTGATGACCGCGACGCCCATTCCCCGCACGCTGGTGCTGACCTATTTCGGCGACATGGATTCGAGCGAGCTGCGCGAGAAGCCGGCCGGCCGCCAGCCGATCGACACCCGCGCCATCCCCTCTGACCGGCTCGACGAGGTGATCGCCCGCCTCGGCCGAGCGCTCGCCGAGGGGCGGCGAGCCTACTGGATCTGTCCGCTGGTGGAGGAATCGGAAAACTCCGATCTCGCGGCGGCCGAGGCCCGCTTCGCCGACCTGCAGGCCCATTTCGGCGCGCGCGTCGGCCTCGTGCACGGCAAGATGAAGGGGGCCGAGAAGGACGCCGCCATGGCCGCCTTCGCCGTGGGGCAGACGCAGCTCCTCGTGGCGACGACGGTCGTCGAGGTCGGGGTGGACGTGCCGGAGGCGAGCATCATCGTCATCGAGCACGCCGAGCGCTTCGGTCTCGCCCAGCTCCATCAGTTGCGCGGGCGCGTGGGGCGCGGCGACATCGCCTCGACCTGCCTGCTGGTCTACCGCCGCCCGCTGGGCGAGGTCGCTAGGCAGCGGCTGGAGGCGCTGCGCTCCTCCGAGGATGGCTTCTTCCTCGCCGAGCAGGACCTGAAGCTGCGCGGAGAAGGCGACGTGCTCGGCACTCGGCAGAGCGGCTTCCCGGGCTTCCGCCTCGCACGGCTGGAGATACATGGCGATCTTCTCGAGCGCGCGCGGGCCGAGGCGACAGCAACAGTTAAGAACGATTCTGATCTCGTTGGCCCGCGTGGCGCCGCGCTGCGCCTGCTCTTACATATTTTTGAACGCGACGTGGCGGTGAAACTCCTAAGCGCGGGATGAATATTGTATGAGTAGGATCGAATGACTTGATGGTGCGGCTATGCGAACCCCGATGATGGAGCGGCGGCCGAAACTTTATTCCCTTGCGGCACCCGGACGCTGGATCCTGTTCGTGCTCGCCTGGGTGTGCGTGGCTCTCGGCGTGATCGGCATCGTGACGCCTGTGATGCCCGGGACGGTGTTCCTCATTCTTGCCGCCTGGCTGTTCGCCCGCTCCTCGCCACGCTTCGAGAACTGGCTGCTGACCCATCCGCGGCTCGGCCCCTCCGTGGTGGCGTGGCGCGAGAACGGCGTGGTGCCGCGCTGGGCGCAGCTCGTGGCGACCGGCAGCATGGCGGGCAGCTTCGGGCTGTTGGTCGTCATCGGCCTCTCCGTGCCGGTGCTGGCGATCATCGGGGCGATCTTCGTCGCGGTCTCCGCCTATCTCCTGACCCGGCCGGTGACGTAATGGCCGCCGATGTTCCGACCGGCCTCATCCTGGCCGGTGGCCTGTCGCGCCGCATGGGCGGAGGCGACAAGGCTCTGCGCGTGCTTGGCGGCGAGACGATCCTCGCGCGGATCGCGCGACGGTTGCGCCCGCAGGTTGGCGCGCTGCTGCTGAACGCCAACGGTCCGGCCGCGCGCTTCGGGCTCGACCTGCCGGTGGTGCCGGACACCCTGCCCGATGCGCCGGGGCCGCTGGCCGGCATTCTCGCCGGGCTCGACCATGTGGCGCGGCACCGGCCGGAGGAGCGCTTCCTGCTGACCGTGCCGGCGGACTGCCCCTTCCTGCCCTCGGATCTCGCCCGGCGCCTTCTGTCGGCGGCTGTGGAGACCGGGGCGGCCTATGCGCGCTCGGGCGGACGGGCGCATCCGGTGGTCGGGCTGTGGCCGGTCGAGGCGCGGGGCGAACTACGCCGGCGGCTGGTCGAGGACGGCGAGCGCCGCATGGACCGCTGGACCGAGCGGCTGGGCGCCGCCGCGATCGACTGGCCGGCCGATCCGTTCGATCCGTTCTTCAACGTCAATACGCCCGACGACCTCGCCGAGGCGGAGCGCCTGGTCGCTGCCTATCCGGCGCTCTGACCGGCGTCGGGCCGCCACGCGATGCCGTCGATCGGCGCGGCGTGCTGGTCGACGAAATCGGCGATGGCCTCCACGTCGTCGAGCGCGAGCACCGGCAGCGGCAGGCCCGGCAGCGGCGTGTCGGAGGCGATGGCGACGACGAACGGGTCCTGCGGGTGGATGAAGGGCTTGCCGACCTCCGCGCGGTGAATCTCGATCTTGGGGTGATGGTCGCGCTTGAAGCCCTCGACCAGCACCAGATCGACCGGCGCCAGATGGCTCACCAGCTCCGGCAGGTCCGGCTCCGGCGCGCCGCGCAGCTCGTGCATCAGCGCCCAGCGATTGGCCGAGGAGACCAGCACCTCGGAAGCGCCGACGACGCGGTGGGTGTGGGAATCCTTGCCGGGCTTGTCGACGTCGAATTCGTGATGCGCGTGCTTGATGGTCGAGACGCGATGGCCACGCGCGACCAGTACCGGAATGAGCCGTGCCAGCAGCGTGGTCTTGCCCGCCCCGCTCCATCCCGCAAAGCCGATCAGCCGCATGCACGCCTCCCCTCGCTGTTTCCCTGAACTCGGGCTTCGGTGCCGTGGCGTCAAGCGGGCGGGCGCCATCGCCCGATCACGCTTTCCGCTTGCCGGCGGCGGGCGGCCGTCCTACTCGGGCGCGGGAGTTGTGCGATGGACCGCGAAACCGCCGCGCTGCGGCTCGACCTGAAGGGGCTGAAATGCCCCCTGCCGGCGCTGCACACGCGGCGGGCGCTGGAGCGTGCGGCGCCGGGAACGGTGATCCTCGTCGAGTGCACCGACCCGATGGCGGTGATCGACATTCCCCATCTCGTGCAGCAGGCCGGTCACGCGCTGGAGGCGCAGGACCGGGACGGCGCCGTGATCGCCTTCCGCATCCGCAAGAGCGGGTGAACGGCGGCTCAGGCGGCGTCGCGCCAGTCGAAGGGCAGCGGCGCCTCGCGGAAGGCGAAGCGGTCGAGATGGCGTGCCACCACGTCCTTCATCCGCTCCAGAACCTCGGCGTCGCCGGCCTCGATGCGCACGTCGAGCGCCTCGGGCGCGGCGTCCATGGTGGCGAGCGCGCCGTCCGGCAGCTTCACCTCGCCATGCTCCGGCGTGAAAGAAACCTCCAGCTTGTGCGCCCAGTGCTTGCAGAGCTGCTGGAGATAGCGGCTGGCATTGGCGGTCGGCACGCGGGCAGTGGTCGAGGGCATGGAGGTCTCCATCGGTCGGCAAAGGCGCCCGCTTTGGTACGCTGTAACCACGGAAGAGGAAACGGCGGTGCCGCTACGTCATCGCGTCACTTTTCCGCGCGCCGGCGGAAAAGCTTCCGTCGACGCGCGCAAGCTGGCGATCAGATCAGCGGCGGGATCGACGGATCGATCGGCACCTCGAAGAGATGCGGGCCGTCGCCGCCGAACGCCGCGGCCACCTTGGCCTTGAGCGCCGCGAGGTCGGTGATGCGCTCGGCCGTGCAGCCATAGCCCTTCGCCAGGGCGACGATATCGATGCCGGGAATGTCGAGGCCGGGCACGCCGGGGGTGTCCTCGAGCACCGCGAAGGATTTGAGGATGCCGTACTCGCCGTTGCGCAACACGATGAAGACGATCGGCAGCTTCTCGCGGGCGGCGGTCCACAGCGACTGCACCGAGTACTGGAACGAGCCGTCGCCGATGACCATGATCACCGGCCGCCTGCGGCCGGTGTCGCGCTCGCCGAGGGCGATGCCCACCGAGGCCGGCAGGTTCCAGCCGAGGCCGCCGCTGGCGAAGGTGAAGAAGGTCGCCGGCTCGGTGATCGGCCAGTGGCGGTGCAGGTCGGCGAGGTTGGACGGTGACTCCTCGACCAGCACGGCATGCGACGGCCGCACTTCGGCGAGCGCGGCGAACACCTCGGCGGCGGTCGGCACGGGACCTGTGGAGGCCTTCGGCTCGGCGGCCGGGTGCGGCGCCATGCGGTGCGAGAGCTTCGGGCGGCTCGCGCCGCTGGAGGCCCGGGCTTTCACCAGGTCGACCAGCGCCCGCGTCGCCAGCACGGCGTCGCCGACCAGACTGTCGCCCACCGGCGCGCGGGCCGTCTCGGCCGGATCGTCGCTGATATGCAGCAGCCGCAGCCCGGCGGGCAGATACTCGCCGGCGACATAGGGGTAATAGCGGAACACCGGCGCACCGATCACAATGGCGACGTCATGGCCCTTCAGCCGCTCGGAAAGCGGGCCGATGGCGAAGGGAAGGCCGCCGACATAGAGCGGATGGTCTTCCGGGAACGGTGCCCGCTCGCTCGCCGGTGCCGCCCAAACGGTCGCGTCGAGCTTCTCCGCCAGCGCGACGGCGGCGGACCAGCCGTGCCCGCGATCGATGGCGGCACCGAAGATGAGCGCGGGATTGGCCGCGCGCGAGAGCAGGTCGGCGAATTCCTCCAGCCGGCCGAGATCGGGAGCGATGCGACGGCTCACCGTGCGCACCACGGCCGGGCCGTCGAGCGGTTTGTCCCAGTCGTCGAGCGGCAGCGACAGGAATACCGGACCCGCCGGCGCCTGCACCGCGGTGGCGTAGGCGCGCATGAAGGCGGCGGGTACGTCCTCCGCACGCGCGGGCTCATAGGCCCACTTCACCCACGGGCGTGGAAGCTGGGTGGAGTCGACGTTGGTGAGCCAGGGCTCCATCAGCAGCATTTCGCGCGTCTGCTGGCCGGCGGTGACGATGAGCGGGGTCTTGTTGAGGCTGGCGGTGATCAGATTGCCCATCGCATTGCCGAGGCCGGCGGCGGTGTGGACGTTCACGATGGCCGGCTTGCCGGTCGCCTGCGCATAGCCGTCGGCAATGGCAATGGCGGAGGCTTCCTGCAGCGCGAGGTGATAGGTGAAATCCGCCGGGAAGTCCTTGAGGAAGGTTTCCTCGGTCGAGCCCGGATTGCCGAAGAAGGTCGTCAGTTCGAGTTTCCGCAGAAGATCGTAGGTAACCGAACGTACCGTTGCACTCATTGCGCCTGCGCCCTTGGCCGGAATGGCCGGAGACGGGGATACCATCACCCCGCGGGCGCAAACTGTACCGGGATCGGCGGTGGCCGCAATTAAGGCCAGATACCTAGTCGATCCCGCTCGGAAGTCTGACGGTGGTGAGCCCGCTGGGACTCGAACCCAGGACCCCATGATTAAAAGTCACGTGCTCTACCGGCTGAGCTACGGGCTCCCACGGGAGGGGCATTAAGGGTTTCGTCCGGCGATGGCAAGACGCCCTGCCCTTTCATGCTGCCGCTTTCGGTGGATGCGCGAATGGAGGGCCAAGGACTTTCGCATTGCATGGATGCAAGACCGTCCTGTCGATCATACCGCTTCCGGTGCCGCCGGGGGCGGACTAGCTTTGCGCCACGAATTCAGGCAGGGCCCACGGAGCGGCCCGGCGAACCGATGCAGGAGTCGATCCGATGGCCAAAGTTCTCGTTCTCTACTACTCGTCCTATGGGCATATCGAAGCCATGGCGGAAGCAGTCGCCGAAGGCGCGCGCGAAGCCGGTGCCGAGGTGACGGTCAAGCGCGTACCGGAGACGGTGCCGCTGGAAGTGGCTCAGAAGGCGGGCTTCAAGCTCGACCAGAAGGCCCCGATCGCCACGGTCGACGAGCTCAAGGATTACGACGCGATCGTCTTCGGTTCCGGCACGCGCTTCGGCACCGTGACCTCGCAGCTGCGCAGCTTCATCGACCAGACGGGCGGCCTGTGGTTCACGGGCGCGCTGGTCGGCAAGGTCGGCTCGGTGTTCACCTCTTCGGCGACCCAGCATGGCGGGCAGGAATCGACCATCCTCGGCTTCGTCCCGACCCTGCTGCATCACGGTATGGTCGTCGTCGGTCTGCCCTATGCCTTCCAGGGCCAGATGGGCGTCGACGAGATCAAGGGCGGCTCGCCCTATGGTGCGTCCACCATCACGGACGGCGACGGCAGCCGCCAGCCCTCCAAGGCCGAGCTCGACGGCGCCCGCTATCAGGGCAAGCACGTCGCGACCATCACCGCCAAGCTGCACGGCTGATCCGGCCGGACGACGTCATGCCCGGCCTTGTGCCGGGTATCCACGTCTTGACCGAGGGAAGTCGTGGATGGCCGGGCCAAGCCCGGCCATGACGCTTCCGGGGACGATTTCTGAGGGCCGAGCGGCGTTCAGAGCGCCGGTATGTCGCCGCGCGCCCAGCCTTCCTTCACTCCCGCCTTGAAGTCCTCGAACCGGCCTTCGGCGATGGCGGCACGGATGCCGGCCGTCAGGCTCTGGTAGTAGGCGAGGTTCACCCAGGTCAGCAGCATCGATCCCAGCATCTCGTCCGAGCGGATGAGGTGGTGGAGATAGGCGCGGCTGTAGTCGCGCGCCGCCGGGCAGTCGCTTTCCTCGTCCAGCGGCCGGGAATCCTCGGCATGGCGGGCGTTCTTCAGGTTGATCTTGCCGAAGCGGGTGAAGGCCTGGGCGTGCCGGCCGGCGCGGGTCGGCATCACGCAGTCGAACATGTCGACGCCGCGCGCCACGCTCTCGATGATATCGTCCGGCGTGCCGACACCCATCAGGTAGCGCGGCTTGTCGGCCGGCAGGATCGGGTTCACCACCTCCAGCATCCTCAGCATCACGTCTTGCGGCTCCCCAACCGCGAGGCCGCCGATGGAATAGCCGGGGAAGTCGATGTCGACGAGGCCGCGCGCGGATTCCTCGCGCAGTGCCGGATCGTCGCCGCCCTGCACGATGCCGAACAGCGCCCGCCCCTTCGGCTGGCTTTCGAACGCCTTCTTGGAGCGCTCCGCCCAGCGCAGCGACAGGCGCAGCGCGCGGGCGATCTCCTCCCGGCTCGCCGGCAGGCGCACGCATTCGTCGAGCTGCATCTGGATGTCGGAGCCGAGCAGGCCCTGGATCTCGACCGAACGCTCGGGCGTGAGCTCGTAATAGGAACCGTCGATGTGCGAGCGGAAGGTGACGCCGTTCTCGCTCATCTTGCGCAGCGCGGCCAGCGACATGACCTGGAAGCCGCCGGAATCGGTGAGGATCGGGTGCGGCCAGCGCATGAGTTCATGGAGGCCGCCGAGCTTCGCCACGCGCTCTGCGCCGGGGCGCAGCATCAGGTGATAGGTGTTGCCGAGCAGGATGTCGGCGCCGAGCTCGCGCACTTGGCTTGGATACATCCCCTTCACCGTGCCGGCGGTGCCGACCGGCATGAAGGCCGGCGTGCGGATGACGCCGCGCGGGGTGAGGACCTCGCCGAGACGTGCGGCGCCGTCGGTAGCCTTCAGGCGGTACTGGAATTCGGTCTGTTCGATCATGCGCGCGCTTTTGGCAGCAAAAGGCAGGCATCGCCATAGGAATAGAAGCGGTAGCCGTTCGCGATCGCGTGGGCGTAGGCGCGCTTCTGGCTCTCATGGCCGATGAAGGCCGCCACCAGCATCACCAGCGTCGAGCGCGGCAGGTGGAAGTTGGTGAGCATGCCGTCGATGAAGCGGAAGCGGTAGCCGGGCGTAATGAAGATGTCGGTCTCGCCACGCCAGGCGGCGAGCCGGCCATCGTCCGAAGCGGCGCTCTCGATGAGGCGGGTCGCCGTGGTGCCGACGGTGACGACGCGCCCGCCGCGCGCCTTCACGGTGTTGAGCGCCTCGGCCGTCGCGGCGGAGACCTCGCCCCATTCCGCATGCATGCGATGGTCGGTGGTGTCGTCCGCCTTGACTGGCAGGAAGGTGCCGGCGCCGACATGCAGGGTGACGCGATGGGTCTCGACGCCCCGCTCCTCCAGCCGGTGGATCAGATCCGGCGTGAAGTGCAGGCCGGCCGTGGGTGCGGCCACTGAGCCTTCATAAGCGGCGAACATCGTCTGGTAGTCGCTGCGGTCCTGTTCGTCGTCCGGCCGCTTGGCCGCGATGTAGGGCGGCAGCGGGATATGCCCGACGGCGGCGACGGCCTCGTCCAGAGCCGCGCCCGAAAGATCGAAGCGCAGCGTGACCTCGCCGCCCTCCCCCTTCTCTTCCACGGTGGCGTCGAGCGAGCCGAGGAGGCAGGTATTGCCCTCCCCGCCGAAGGCGATGCGGTCGCCCGGCGCGAGCCGCTTGCCGGGGCGCGCCAGCGCCAGCCAGGCATCGGGGGCGACGCGCTTGTGGAGCATGGCTTCGACCCGCACGCCTTCGCCCTGCGAGGCGGCCCGGCGGCGGATGCCGTCGAGGCGGGCGGGGACGACGCGGGTGTCGTTCACCACCAGCGCGTCGCCGGGCCGGAGCAGCGCCGGCAGGTCGAAGACGTGTGCGTCGGTCAGTTCGGGCGCGTCGCCGGGGCGCACGACCAGCATCCGCGCCGCGTCGCGCGGCGAGACCGGACGCAGCGCAATCCGCTCGGGGGGCAGCTCGAAATCGAACAGGTCGACACGCATGGCAACGGAAACGATGGCGGTTGAAAAGGTGGCCTAGAAAAAGCTGTCCCGGAGCGCGCTCGCGCGCGTCCGGGACAGCGTTGTGGATGGGCCGGCGATCAGGCGGAGACGGTCGCCTTGACGATCTTGTCCGGGTTCTGCACCGGCTCGCCGCGCTTGATCTTGTCGACGTTCTCCATGCCCTCGATCACCTCGCCCCAGACGGTGTACTGGCCGTCGAGGAAGCCGGCGTCGGCGAAGCAGATGAAGAACTGGCTGTCACCCGAATCCGGGTGCTGGGCGCGGGCCATCGACACGGTGCCGCGCACGTGGCGGCCCTTGTTGAACTCGGCCTTCAGGTTCTTGCCCGAGCCGCCGCGGCCGGTGCCGGTCGGATCGCCGGTCTGGGCCATGAAGCCCTCGATGACGCGGTGGAACGGCACGCCGTCATAGAAGCCCTGCTTCGCCAGCTCGGCGATGCGCGCGACATGGCCGGGCGCGAGGTCCGGGCGGAAGCGGATCTTGACCGGCCCCTGCGTGGTTTCGAGCAGCAGCGTGGTCTCGGCGGTGTCGGTCATTTTCTCTCTCCTTCAGAATGCGGGGCGGCGTGCGGTGCTCGCGCGCTCACTTGACGTCGGCGGCGACCTTCATCGAGACGATCTTGTCCGGGTTCTGCACCGGCTCGCCGCGCTTGATCTTGTCGACGTTCTCCATGCCGGAGACGACCTGCCCGATGACCGTGTACTGGCCGTTGAGGAAGGAAGCGTCACCGAAGGTGATGAAGAACTGCGAGTTGGCGCTGTTCGGGCTCGAGGCGCGGGCCATGCCCACCGTGCCGCGCTTGAAGGGCACGTTGGAGAACTCGGCCGGCAGGTTGGGATAGCGCGAGCCGCCTGTGCCGTTGCCGTACTGTCCGTCGCCGGTCTGGGCCATGAAGCCTTCGATGACGCGATGGAACGGCACGTTGTCGTAATAGCCCTCGCGCGCCAGCGTCTTGATGCGCTCGGCATGCTGCGGGGCGAGGTCGGCGCGCAGGGCGAAGACCACCGGTCCCTTGGTGGTCTGCATGATGATGGCGTTCTGCGGATCGACATTCGGCGGCAGCTTGGGGGCCTGCGCCGCCGCCGGCGAGACCGCCGCGACGGCCAGCGCGCCGACGAGGGCGAAGGCGGCAATAAGGCTTCGGATCATCGATGGAACTCCGTTGAGCGAAGGCGGACCGCGGCCCGCCGCTAGCCGTCGCGCCCGAGCCGGGCCCGGAGCCGGGCCAGCACGGCGGGCGGAACGAAGGCGGACACGTCGCCGCCCATGGCGGCGATCTGCCTGACCAGAGTGGCGGTGATGGGGCGGGCAATGGGCGATGCGGGAAGGAAGACGGTCTGCACCCGCGGTTTCAACACCGCATTCATGCCGGCCATCTGCATCTCGTAATCGAGATCGGTGCCGTCGCGCAGGCCGCGGATGAGCAGGCCCGCACCCTGCGCCTCGGCGGCGTCGACCACGAGATTGTCGAAGGTCACGCAGTCGAAGCGCGCGCCCTCGGCGGCGACGATCGGCTCGAAGACCTCGCGCAGCATCTCCAGCCGCTCGGGCGCGCTGAACAGCGGCGCCTTCCCGGGATGGATGCCGACACCGACCACGAGCCGGTCGACGAGACGGGCGGCGGCGCGCGCGACCTCGACATGGCCATTGGTCGGCGGATCGAACGAGCCGGGATAGAAGGCGGTGCGCGTGGCGCTCATGCGGAGCCTCTCGATGCGGGGCAAGGGTTAGCGGCCTCCCGCTGCGGACGCAAGCGATACGGTATATGCGGTGTGCCCGTCGCCCCCGCCCGCCCGCCGGCTCAGCGCTCCTCGCGGCCAATCCATTTGGTGACCTGAGGCGCGCGATAGGCGCGCAGCCGCGCCAGCAGGGCAGACGGTTCGTCTGCGACCAGCAGCATGTCGCGGTGCGCCGCGCGCATGAAGCCCTCGCCGACCACGTGGTCGAGGAAGCCGAGCAGCCGGTCGTAATAGCCGGCGATGTTGAGCAGTGCGCAAGGCTTCTCGTGGCTGCCGAGCTGTGCCCAGGTCCAGACCTCGAACAGTTCCTCCAGCGTGCCGACGCCTCCGGGCAGGGCGACGAAGCCGTCCGCGAGCTCGGCCATCAGCGCCTTGCGTTCGTGCATGGAGCCGACGACGCGCAGGTCCGCCAACCCCTTGTGGGCGACCTCGCGCTCAAGGATACCGCGCGGAATGACGCCGATGACCTCTCCACCGGCGGCGAGCGCCGCATCGGCCAGCCGGCCCATGAGCCCGACCGAGGCCCCGCCAT
Organism: Ancylobacter moscoviensis; assembly: GCF_007559435.1. Lineage (GTDB taxonomy): Bacteria > Pseudomonadota > Alphaproteobacteria > Rhizobiales > Xanthobacteraceae > Ancylobacter > Ancylobacter moscoviensis. The sequence goes on from NZ_VMBP01000004.1 coordinate 298,979, forward strand.
AGACGAGGCCGATGCCCTCCCGCGCCAGCAGCGTGCCGAGGGCGACGGCGGCCTCGGCATAATCCGCCCGATGGCCGGCATTGGAGCCGAGAAAGACGCAGAGACGACGCATGGCGTGATCCTCAAAAAGCAACGGCGCCTCGATGGCGCCGTTCCCTCGCTGATTGGATGAGGACGGCGGGCCGATCAGTCCGCCGCTTCCTCGCCGAGGTCCTCGTCGTCCTCGCCTTCTTCCTCGTTCACGCGCTCGACCGAGACGACCTTCTCGTCGTCGGCGGTGTTGAACACGATCACGCCCTGGCTGCCGCGTCCGACGATGCGGATGCCGTTGACCGGGCAGCGGATGAGCTGGCCGCCATCTGTGACGAGCATGATCTGGTCGGCTTCCTCCACCGGGAAGGACGCGATCAGCGGCCCGTTGCGATCATTGACCGCCATGGCGACGATGCCCTTACCGCCGCGCCGCGTCGTGCGGTACTCGTAGGACGAGGTGCGCTTGCCGTAGCCGTTCTCCGACAAGGTGAGGATGAACTGCTCGGCCGCGCTCATTGTGACGTAACGCGCCTGATCGAAGCTGGCGGCGCCGGCCGCGGCCGACTCGCCCTCCTCCAGCGCCTCCTCGACCTCGGTGTCCGCCACGTCTGCGACGTCCTCGGCCTCGGCACCGTTTTGCGCGCGACGCACGGCATTGGCGCGCTTGATGTACTCGGTGCGCTCCTCGGCGGTGGCGTCGACATGGTGGATGATCGCCATCGAGATGAGGCGGTCGCCCTCCTCAAGCTGGATGCCGCGCACGCCCATGGAGTCGCGGCCCTTGAACACGCGCACTTCGGTGACGGGGAAACGGATGCACTGGCCATTGGCGCTGGTGAGCAGCACGTCGTCGGCCACGGTGCAGAGCTGGACGTCGGCGATCGCCTCGCCTTCCTCCAGCTTCATGGCGATCTTGCCGTTGCGGTTCACATTGGTGAAGTCCGACAGCTCGTTGCGCCGCACCGTGCCTCCGGTGGTCGCGAACATGATCTGTAGCCGGCTCCACGTTTCCTCGTCCGGCAGGGCCATGATGGAGGTAATGCGTTCGCCCTCGGTCAGCGGCAGGATATTGACCAGCGCCTTGCCGCGCGCCTGCGGCGCGGCGATCGGCAGGCGCCAGACCTTGAGCTTGTAGACCTGCCCCTTGGACGAGAAGAACAGCACCGGCGCGTGGGTGGAGGCGACGAAGAGGCGGGTGACGAAATCCTCGTCGCGGGTCTGCATCGCCGAGCGACCCTTGCCGCCACGCCGCTGCGCCCGGTAGGTGGAGAGCGGCACGCGCTTCACATAGCCCGCATGCGAGACCGTGACGACCATGTCCTCGCGGGCGATGAGATCCTCGTCCTCGAAATCGCCTTCCGCCTCGGTGATCTCGGTCTTCCGGTCGGTGCCGAATTCGGCTTTGACCGTAATGAGTTCGTCCTTGACGATGGCGCGGATGCGCTCGCGGCTGGCGAGAATGTCGAGATATTCGCGGATCTCCACCGCGATCTTGTCGAGCTCGTCCGCCACCTCGTCGCGGCCGAGAGCGGTGAGGCGCTGCAGGCGCAGGTCGAGGATCGCGCGGGCCTGCTCGGCCGACAGGCGATACGTGTTATCCGCCGCCAGCTTGTGGCGCGGATCGTCGATGAGCGCGATCAGCGGCGCGACGTCCATCGCCGGCCAGTCGCGGGTCATCAGCGCCTCGCGGGCGGTCGCCGGATCCGGCGAGGTGCGGATGGTGTGGATCACCTCGTCGATATTGGCGACGGCGATGGCGAGACCGACCAATACATGGGCCCGCTCGCGCGCCTTGCGCAGCAGGAATTTAGTGCGCCGGCTAACGACGTCCTCGCGGAAGGCGATGAAAGCGGTCAGCAGGTCGTGCAGCGTCATCAGCGCCGGCTTGCCGCCGTTCAGCGCCACCATGTTGGCGCCGAAGGAGGTCTGCAGCGCCGTCATGCGGTAGAGATTGTTGAGCACGACGTCCGCCTGGGCGTCGCGCTTGATCTCGAACACGACGCGCAGACCCTCGCGGGAGGATTCGTCGCGGATCTCGGCGATGCCTTCCAGCCGCTTCTCGCGCACCAGCTCGGCGATGCGCTCGATCATCGTCGCCTTGTTCACCTGGTAGGGAATCTCGGTGACGACGATGGCGTCGCGGTCCTTGCGCAGCTCCTCGATGGTGGCGCGGGAGCGCATCACGATGGAGCCACGGCCGGTCAGATAGGCCTGGCGGATGCCGCTGCGGCCGAGGATGAGCGCGCCGGTCGGGAAGTCCGGGCCCTGGATGTAGTCCAGCAGCTTCTCGACATCGAGCGCCGGGTCGTCGATCAGCGCCAGGCAGGCATCCACCACCTCGCCGAGATTGTGCGGCGGGATGTTGGTGGCCATGCCGACGGCGATGCCGCCGGCGCCGTTGACCAGCAGGTTCGGGAAGCGGGCCGGGAGCACGGTCGGCTCCTGCTCGCGCCCGTCATAGTTGTCCTGGAAATCGACGGTGTCCTTGTCGAGGTCGTCCAGCAGCGTCATCGCCGGCTTGGCGAGGCGTACCTCGGTGTAGCGCTCGGCCGCCGGCGGGTCGCCGTCGATGGAGCCGAAGTTCCCCTGCCCGTCCACGAGCATCAGGCGCATGGAGAAGTCCTGCGCCAGACGCACCAGCGCGTCGTAGATCGCCTGGTTGCCGTGCGGATGGTACTTACCCATCGTGTCGCCGGTGACGCGGGCGGATTTGTTGTACGGCCGATCCGGCGTGTAGTTGTTCTCGCGCATGGAGAACAGGATGCGGCGATGCACCGGCTTCAGGCCATCGCGCACGTCCGGCAGGGCGCGGGAGACGATCACGCTCATCGCGTAATCGAGATAGCTGCGCGACAGTTCTTCGGTGATCGAGACGGGCCGGATATCCGAAGGGCCGCCGCCCTCCGGCTTGATCGTATCGGAATCGGACAAGGAAACGACTTTCCGTGGTTGCGGAACAGGTGCACCTGTGTAGCCGATTCCGGCCGGAAGCGCCAGTCGGACGACTTTTTCGGCGCCCTTAAAATCCGTTTAAAATCAAAGGATTGCGGGTAAGTTTCCACAGCGTCGCCGGATCGTGGCGGAAGCATGGCGCCGGCGCCTCGCAAAGGGGCGGAAAAGCATGGTCCGCGCGCCCGCTGGCGGGCCAGCACCGGGTCGGAGGAAAGCCCCCTTGGCAGCCTTGGCGCGGCGCGGTCTTATAGGGTGCGGACGGGCTTTCGGGGGCGGGCAGGATCGTGCTGGACTACGTTTTCTCGGCCGCGGTGACGATGCTGGTCGTCATCGACCCCATCGGCCTCGCGCCGCTGTTCCTTGCCGTGACCACCGATCTGACGGGCGAGGAGCGCCGGCTGGTGGCGTGGCGGTCCTCGGCCATCGCGCTCGCCATCCTCGTCGTCTTTGGCCTTGTCGGCGCGCCGCTGCTGGCGGCGCTGGGCATCACCCTGCCCGCCTTCCGCATGGCCGGCGGGCTGCTGCTGTTCACGATCTCCTTCGAGATGGTGTTCGGGCGCCGCACGGAGCGCAAGTTCGATGCTTCCGAGGTGGCCCAGCGCGAGAAGCTGCTGCGCACGCTGGCGGTGTTCCCGCTCGCCATACCGCTGATGGCGGGCCCCGGCGCCATTACCGCCATGCTGCTGCTCGCCGGCGAGGCGAAGGGCGATCCGGTGCGGCTGCTGGCGCTGTTCGTGATCACCCTGCTGGTGGTGGCGAGCTGTCTCGCGGTCTTCCGCGCGGCGGAGCGGATGGACCGCCTGCTCGGCGTCACCGGCAACGTCATCCTCTCGCGCCTGCTCGGCATCGTGCTGGCGGCGCTGGCGGTGCAGTTCGTGATCGACGGAATCCGCGCCGCCTTCCTCGCCTGATCGGCCGGCTCAATTGCCGAACAGCACCTGATGCATGATGCGGCCCGGCCAGAGGGTGAACAGCCCGGCCAGCACCAACCCGCCGAGGAACAGGCCCTGCATGCCCGCCGCGTGACGGGCGACGTCGTGGCGATGCGCGCGGAACAGCGCGCACGGCAGCGCCCAGACGACGTAGAGCGAGAGAAGATGGATGGGCCCGAACGGCCCGAACCAGCGCATCTCGTGGATCCAGAAGGACGAGAGCGCGACCGTCGCCATCAGCGCCGCCCACAGCCAACCGAGGCCGCGGTGCGGCAGCGTACCCTTGGGTGCGGCGAGTTGAACCGCTCCCAACGCCAGCGCCGCGAGGGCGGCGAAGGCATGGATGCGGATCGCCAGCGAGGCGTCGAGCAGCGGGGCGAGGGTCACGGGGCCCTGCGCGTCAGTCCCGGAACGTCAGAACGGGATCTCGTCGTCGAGGTCGCCGCCGCCACCTCCGCCGAACTTGCCGCCGCTGCTGCCACCACCCACGGCCGCCGCCGGCTTGCGGTCGCCGCCGAAGGAGCGCCCACCACCCGAGCCACCACCGAAGTTCCCGCCACCGGAGCCGAAATCGCTGCCGCCGGCGCCGTACTCGTCACCCCCTTCGGAGGATCCGCCGCTACGGCTGTCGAGAATGGTCAGCTCGCCGCGGAACGGACGCAGCACGACCTCGGTGAAGTAGCGCTCGGCGCCCGACTGGTCGGTGGCCTTGCGGGTTTCGAGCTGGCCCTCGATGTAAACCTTGGTGCCCTTGCGCAGATACTGTTCGGCCACGCGCAGCAGGTTTTCATTGAAGATCACCACGCTGTGCCACTCGGTGCGCTCCTTGCGCTCGCCGGTCGCCTTGTCGCGCCAGGTCTCGGAGGTGGCGATGCGCAGGTTGCAGACCCGTCCGCCATTCTGGAACGTGCGCACCTCCGGATCGCGGCCGAGATTGCCGATCAGGATCACCTTGTTGACGCTGCCCGCCATCTTGTCCTCCGAAACAGTGGGACGCCCGCCGTGGCGTGCGCTTGCATAAGGGAACGCATCTTAAACCAGCAGCCCCCGGCCCGCGCCCTGCGCCGGGACCCTTGTCCACACCTTGCGCCGCGCGGCCTTCCACCCCGTACGCCCGGGAGAAAACGCCGGAACATCCAGTACAGCGATCGTTCTTGTTATGTTCCTAGCATTATGATTAGGGTGGTGCAAGTGAACGAGTCGCGCATTGCACAGCGCGGGAGCGAGACTATGTTAGCTTTGCGTTCTCAAGGGAGCTTAGTCCCATCATGACCCAGTTGCGCAACCGTCCGCGCGCCCGCGCCATCGCCATCCGCGCCGAGGAAGCCCGTCAGGCGCTCGTCCGCCGCGCCATTCTCGCCGTAGCCGGCGGGATGATCGCGGCGGCCGGTCTCGCGGCGGCGCTGCACGGCGTCGGGGGCTGACCCCTCGCCGGGACGGGCGCCGCCCCGGAAGATGCACCACCCGGCGTAGCCGCCCGTTAAAAACACCGGCGAGAAGAGTTCGGAATGAAGGACCGCGTGGATTTGCCGCGCCGCGACGCCCGTTCGATCACGATACGTGGCGCGCGCGAGCACAATCTGAAGAATGTCGACCTCGAGATCCCGCGCGACAGCCTGGTGGTGTTCACCGGGCTTTCCGGTTCGGGCAAGTCGTCGCTCGCCTTCGATACCATCTATGCCGAGGGGCAGCGACGCTATGTCGAGAGCCTGTCGGCCTATGCGCGGCAATTCCTGGAGATGATGCAGAAGCCGGACGTCGACCAGATCGACGGCCTGTCGCCGGCCATCTCCATCGAGCAGAAGACCACCTCGAAGAATCCGCGCTCGACCGTCGGCACGGTGACCGAGATCTACGACTATATGCGCCTGCTCTGGGCGCGTGTCGGCGTGCCCTATTCGCCCGCTACCGGGCTGCCGATCGAGAGCCAGACGGTCAGCCAGATGGTGGACCGCGTGCTGGCCCTGCCGGAGAAGACGCGGCTCTATCTGCTTGCCCCCGTGGTGCGCGGGCGAAAGGGCGAATACCGCAAGGAGCTCGCGGAATTCCAGAAGAAGGGCTTCCAGCGCGTCAAGGTGGACGGCGAGTTCTACGAGATCGCCGACGCCCCCGCGCTCGACAAGAAGTTCAAGCACGACATCGACGTGGTGGTGGACCGCCTCGTCGTGCGGCCGGACATCGCCAGCCGCCTCGCGGATTCCTTCGAGACCGCGCTCGGCCTTGCCGACGGCATCGCCGTGATCGAGTTCGCGGACGAGAAGGAGGAGAACGGCGAGCCGCGCCGCATCGTCTTCTCGGAGAAGTTCGCCTGCCCGGTCTCCGGCTTCACCATCCCCGAGATCGAGCCGCGGCTGTTCTCCTTCAACAACCCGTTCGGCGCCTGCCCGGTCTGCGATGGCCTCGGCCATGAAAGCAAGATCGACCCGGACCTCGTGGTGCCGGAGAAAACGCGCACGCTCAAGCAGGGCGCCATCGCGCCATGGGCGAAGTCGACTTCGCCCTATTACGGCCAGACGCTGGATGCGTTGGCCCGCCACTACGGCTTCAAGCTTACGTTGGCGTGGTCGGAGCTGCCGGAGAAAGTGCGGGACGTGATCCTGCATGGCTCGGGCGCGGAGACCATCCGCTTCGTCTATGACGACGGCATGCGTGCCTATGAGACGGTGAAGACCTTCGAGGGCATCGTCACCAACCTGGAGCGCCGCTGGCGCGAGACCGAGAGCGACTGGGCGCGCGAGGAGATCGGCAAGTATTTTTCCGCCGTGCCCTGCGCTGCCTGCAACGGTTACCGGCTCAAGCCCGAGGCGCTTGCGGTGAAGATCGCCGGCCGGCACATCGGGCAGGCGGCGGAGCTTTCGGTGCGGCATGCCCTCGACTGGTTCGCCGCCCTGCCCGGCCAGCTCACCGAGAAGCAGAACGAGATCGCGGTACGCATCCTCAAGGAGATCCGCGAGCGGCTTGCCTTCCTGCTCGATGTCGGTCTCGATTATCTCACGCTCGCCCGGGCGTCCGGCACGCTGTCGGGCGGCGAGAGCCAGCGCATCCGCCTCGCCTCGCAGATCGGCTCAGGGCTGACCGGCGTGCTCTACGTGCTGGACGAGCCGTCCATCGGCCTGCACCAGCGCGACAATGAGCGGCTGCTCGGTACGCTGAAGCGGTTGCGCGACCTCGGCAACACGGTGGTGGTGGTCGAGCATGATGAGGATGCCATCCTCGCCGCGGACTATGTGGTCGATGTCGGTCCCGGCGCCGGCGTGCATGGTGGGCGGATCGTCGCCCAGGGCACGCCGCCGGAGATCCTCGCTAACCCGAACTCCCTCACCGGCAAGTACCTGACCGGCGAGATGACCGTGCCGGTGCCCAAGCGGCGCAAGCCGAACCCGAAGCGGATGCTTCGCGTGGTCAATGCGCGGGGCAACAACCTGAAGAACGTCACGGCATCGATCCCGCTGGGCCTGTTCACGGCCGTCACCGGCGTGTCGGGTGGCGGCAAGTCGACCCTGTTGATCGACACGCTCTACAAGGCGGTGGCGCGCCGGCTGAACGGTGCCTCCGAACCGCCGGCTCCCCATGACGGCATCGAGGGGCTGGAACATCTCGACAAGGTGATCGACATCGACCAGTCGCCGATCGGGCGCACCCCGCGCTCGAACCCGGCGACCTATACCGGCGCCTTCACGCCGATCCGCGAATGGTTCTCCGGCCTGCCGGAGGCGAAGGCGCGCGGCTACGGGCCGGGGCGCTTCTCCTTCAACGTGAAGGGCGGGCGCTGCGAGGCTTGCCAGGGCGACGGCGTCATCAAGATCGAGATGCACTTCCTGCCCGACGTCTACGTCACCTGCGACGTCTGCAAGGGCAAGCGCTACAACCGCGAGACGCTGGAAGTCACCTTCAAGAACAAGTCCATCGCCGACGTGCTCGACATGACGGTCGACGAAGGGGCGGAGTTCTTCAAGGCGGTGCCGGCGGTGCGCGAGAAGCTGGAGACGCTCTCGCGTGTCGGCCTCGGCTACATCCATGTCGGCCAGCAGGCGAACACACTGTCGGGCGGCGAGGCGCAGCGCGTGAAGCTCTCCAAGGAGCTGTCGCGCCGGGCTACCGGGCGCACGCTCTACATCCTCGACGAGCCGACCACCGGCCTGCATTTCCACGACGTCGCCAAGCTGCTGGAAGTGCTGCACGAACTGGTCGAGCAGGGCAACACGGTGGTGGTGATCGAGCACAATCTCGAGGTCATCAAGACCGCCGACTGGGTGATCGACCTCGGCCCGGAAGGCGGCGACGGCGGCGGCGAGATCGTCGCGGCGGGGCCGCCGGAAGTGATCGCCAGGAGCGAGCGCAGCCATACCGGCCGCTTCCTCGCGGAGGTACTGGAGCGCCGGCCGATGAAACCTCGCAGCGCGGCGGAGTAGCGCGGGGGCGCGTCCGTCTCCATCCCCTGAAGCGTCATCCCGGAACGGTCGTCAGGCCGTATCCGGGATCGCGTGCAGAATGGAGAGCGATCCCAGATACACGTCGGCTTCGGCCGGGCTGACGTCGAGACTGGGAAGAACCCCAGAGCCTGACCCGTAATCTGCGACCGGAGTGCTTGGAGACACGTCATGGCCGGGCTTGACCCGGCCATCCACGCCTTGAGCCCCGGCGCACCGGCAAAGTCGTAGATCCCCGGGCCAAGCCTGGGGATGACGGTCAAAGATGTCGCCTGCCGCTTCTGAGAGCCAGGCGGAGTCGACTCCTTAGGGTGAGTATGTATCGCTCAAGGAGCGCTAGGCATCCTGCCGCAATCGCACGAGATTCACCGTCACGGCGATCAGCACGATCGTCGCGCCGAACTGGTGCGCCAGCGCGATGTCGATCGGTACCTGATAGATCAGCGTCAGGATGCCGAGTGTGGCCTGCGCCGCCACAAGGCCGAGGATGAGCAGGGCGCGACGGGCGACCATGCCGCCCACCCGCCGCGCGCTGAGCCAATGGCCGAGCGCCAGCGCGAACAGCGCGTAAGCCACCAGACGGTGGTTGAACTGCACGGTGAGGACGTTCTCGAAGAAATTCCGCCACGCCGGCTGCTGAACGAAGAGATTGGCCATCGGCGGGACCAGATGGCCGTCCATCAGCGGCCAGGTCGTATAGGTCAGCCCGGCGTCGAGGCCGGCGACGAGGCCGCCGAGGAAGATCTGCAGAAGCACGGCGCCGAACAGGATGCGGGCATAGCCGCGCAGCCAGTCCGATGACGCTCGCCGCTCGGCCGCCGGCTTGAGCGAGGTCGCGACCGCCGCCGTGGCGGCGAGGATGATGCAGGCGAGCGTCAGATGGGTGGCGAGGCGGTACTGGCTGACATCGACCCGGTTCACCAGCCCCGAGGCGACCATCCACCAGCCGACGGCGCCTTGCAGGCCGCCGAGCACGAACAGGCCGGAGAGCTTCCAGCCGAGCGCGCGGTCGACCAGCCCGCGCCAGAGAAAGAACAGGAAGGGCAGCAGGAACACGAAGCCGATGAGGCGGCCGAGCAGCCGATGCCCCCACTCCCACCAGAAGATGTACTTGAACTCCTCGAGGCTCATGCCCCGGTTGATCTGCTGGTATTGCGGGATCTGCCGGTACTTGTCGAACTCGGCCTGCCACGCTTCCGCGCTCAGCGGCGGCAGCGTGCCGGTCACCGGCTTCCACTCGGTGATGGAAAGACCGGATTCGGTGAGCCGCGTGGCGCCGCCCACGACCACCATCAGCACGATCAGCGCCGCGACGAACCACAGCCAGAGTCGGACCGGCCGCAATCGGTCGGCGGCGAGCGGCGCCGCGGCACCATCCTGCGATGTGGCGAGTTGATCGAGGGCCATTGCACGCGCTCCCTGCAATGACGGCCGCCAGCCCCACCGGCCGTCCCGCGCCGGGCGACTTCCTCCCGGGCGCCGCGAGCGATATAGAGGCGGGCGCCCGGGCGCAACGGGACTCTTTGTCCCGCGCGCAAGCGCCGTCCAGACGGAGTACGAGCATGACCGATCAGCGCCCTGGCATGTCCGCCCGCCTGCGCAAGTTCATCGGCACGGTGCTGATGGTGGTGCTGGTAGTGTGCTGGTCGCTCGGCGCCATGGCATTGGCGCAGGGGCGCGTCACCACCCTGCCCGGCTTCTGGCAGTTCGTCGCCTATGCGCTGCTGGGGATCGGCTGGATCGTGCCGGCGGCCTGGTTGATCCGCTGGATGCAGAAGCACGACCGCAAGCCGGACACGCTCTGAGAATCGGCGTTACGCGGCGCGTGGCAGGCTGCCGGCCTCGGTCTCCGGCGTGAAGGTCACCATGGCGATATCGCCGAACCCCTGAGCTGCCAGCGCATCGAAGGCCTGCACCGCATCGGTGGCCATGGCGCCGGGGTGCGTCACCAGTATCGTCGTCGGGTCGAGCGCGGCGATACGCTCGGCGCCTTCCGTCCGCCCGAGCGGCGGCGCGGCGACGACGACGTGGTCATAGGTCTGCTTGAGGGCGGTGAGGATCAGCGGCAGCCGGTCGGAGGCGACGAGGCCGCTCGCCTCGCGCGCGCCGCGTCCGGGCGGGATGACGTGGCAGCGCGAGCCGTTCTCGCGGTGAATCGCGTCGGAGAAGCTGGCGACGCCGAACAGCAGGTCGGTGAGGCCCGGTGCGCGGGGATCGGCCGCCAGCGCATCCAGCGGCTCAGCGGCGACATCGAGGCAGACGATGACCACGCGCCGTTCGGCCGCGCCGGACAGCGACCGGCCGAGCGAGATGGCGCAGCGGGCGATACCTTCATCCGCCGTTGCGCCGGTCACGATGACGAGGCGAGCCGCCTCACCGCGCAGCTCGACGAGGCGCGAGAGGTCCGCGAGCTCCCGCTCGCGCGAGAAGCGCCGGAACGGCCTCGGGCTCTCCGTCTCGTCCGCATAGTCGCCAGTCGCGGCGCCGATCCATGGCAGATGCTGCATCGTCTGCGGCGCCAGTTCCGGCATGGGCACGGCACCGATCTCCTGCCCACCAGTGGAGGCACGCCGGCGGGCGAACGCCTGAAAGCCGAGGACGAGCAGGAAGGTGCCGATGCCGGTGGCGAGGCTGGAGATCAGCGGGGTTGGCCAGCGCGCCGATGTCGAGGGCACCGCCGAGGCGATGATTCGCACCGGCGCCGGAGACGGCGCGGCCGTCGCGCCGTTCGGGTCCATGCTGAACGGACCGCGAGTCTCGCGCAGCTCGAGGTAGTTTCTGGCGAAGGCGTTGGCGACATCGGCGGAAAGACGCGGGTCGGGCGAGACAAAATCGACGGCGATCTGACCATTCCCCGCGTCGCGCACGCTCAGGCCACGTTCGATCGTGCGCAGTGCCAGCGCCTCGCGCGAGGCGGGCATGGGCTCGGGCGGCGCGGCGAAGCCGGCGAGACTTACCGCGCCGGACAGCGCATTGGCCGGCTCACCCAGCGGATTGGCGAGTCGCGCCGCGAGGTTGTGGCTTTCGATGACCTGCCGGGCGAACTCACGCGAGGAGAGCACCTGCACGCCGTCCCGACCTGCGGCGAAGCTGCGATGATCGCTCCACACACGGGCCTGCGCCGTGTAACGCGGCGTTGCGATCTGGCTGGTCGCGCCGGCAACGAGCAAGGCGGCGATGGCGGGTCCGAACAGGAGACGGCGCAGATGCCGCAGCGTGCCGGCTGTCCGAATCGCATCTCCCGGCTCCACGTTCGCCTCATCGGGCGACGGCGCCACCGTGTTCACGGAGATGTCGTTCGGATCCATCATGGTGCCCATTAGGCACCGTCATGGTTTCCACCGTGTTAAAACGGAAAGAGATGGAATGGTCGGAGCGAGAGGATTTGAACCTCCGACCCCTAGTCCCCCAGACTAGTGCGCTAACCGGGCTGCGCTACGCTCCGACGCCGTGAGGCGCCGTCTCTGTAGCCATTTGCCGGTCATGATGCAAGCCGGCCGGCGTCTTTCGGGCTCTGCTTTTCCTCGTCCTTCGTATCGGGCTCGGGGCCGACCGTCTGTTCTACGGAGGCGCTCAGCCGCTGGAACAGACCGAGCGAGACCAGCGTCACGCAGCCGGCGAGCACGAGAAGCGCGGCGTATTTCACCTCCGTCACATCATCGCGCGCGGTTTCGAAGATCAGCACGAGCGCTTCGAGGAAGATCGCGATGATGATGGTGGAGATGAATTTGGTGAGCCCGCGCCGGGCATCGCCCGCTGACCGCCGCTCGCGGCCGGCTGGCACCTCTTCCTCAAAGAAATACTTCGCCACGTCGAACAGGGCGATGGCGACGATGAGATAGCCCACCACGCCCAGCAGAGATTCGTGGAGTACCGCCGTCCCCGCCAGACTGTCGCGCAGGACCACATAGGGGGCGTAGACCAGCAGGACGGCGGCGACGGCCATGAGGGCGCAGGCGGCGATGGCGAAGACGATGCGGATGAAGAGACTCATGCAGGGCTCCACACCGGATTGCCGCTGTAAGTAGAGCGGGCCCACACAGCGGCAAGGGCGCCTCGTATCAGGCCGGGGTGTGGATTCGGCAGGGCCGCCCTATGATGGGGCGACACGGGGACGCGGAGGAGCCATCGCCATGAATCATCACGCGCATGGCCATCATCCATCGGTCGACCCTCCCGCCGATGCCGGGCCGCTCGCCGTACCGACGTCGGAGGAAATGCTGGCAAGGCTCGAAGCGCGCCGCTCGGCGCCGCTGCGCGGCCTCGTCGAGCCGGGACCGACGCCGGAGGAACTGGAGCGCTTGTTGCGGCTCTCCACGCGGGTGCCGGATCACGGAAGGCTCGTTCCCTGGCGCTTCATCGTCGTCGAGGGAGATGCCCGCCGCGTGCTGGGCGAAAGGCTCGATGCCCTCTATGCCCGGCAGAATCCCGGCCTGCCGGCGGCCAAGGCGGATATGTGGACGCTCTACATGATGCGCGCGCCGCTGACGGTCGTGCTGGTCAGCCGGCCCGATGCCGCGGCCAAGGTGCCGGAGTGGAATCAGATGCTTTCGGCCGGGGCGGCGGGCATGGCGCTCACCGTTGCCGCCTCGGCGCTCGGCTTCGCCACGCAATGGCTGCTGAAATGGCCCGGCCGCGACCCGGAGGCCGCCGCCCTCCTCGGTCTGACGGCGCAGGAGAAGGTGGCCGGCTTCATCCATGTGGGCAGGCCGGTGCAGGCAAACGAGGACCGGCCGCGGCCGGCCCTTGACGAGGTCGTGCGCTTCTGGTCGCCGGAGCCGGCGTCTCCCGATCAGTCGATGTCGAACGACACGCCCTGAGCGAGCGGCAAGGCGCGCGAGTAATTGATGGTGTTGGTGGCGCGCCGCATATAGGCTTTCCACGCGTCGGAGCCGGATTCGCGACCGCCGCCGGTCTCCTTCTCGCCGCCGAACGCGCCGCCGATCTCGGCGCCGGACGGACCGATATTGACGTTGGCGATGCCGCAGTCAGAGCCCTCCGCCGACAGGAAGGTCTCGGCCTCGCGCAAGTCGTTGGTGAAGATCGACGACGACAGGCCCTGCGGCACGGCGTTGTGCAGCTTGATCGCCTCGGGCAGACCGGCGCAGCGCAGCACATAGAGAATCGGCGCGAAGGTCTCGTGCTTCACGATGTCGATCTGCGAATCGATCTCCACCAGTGCCGGGCGGACGTAGTAGGCGTCCGGCCATTCCGCCGCGAGCACGCGCTCGCCGCCATGGATCCGCGCTCCCGCGGCACGGGCCTCGGCAAGGGCCTTCTGCATGCCCTCATAGGCGGTGGCGTCGATCAGCGGCCCGATGAGCGTGCCGGCCTCGCGCGGATCGCCGATGCCGACCGAGCCGTAGGCCCTGGCGAGACGCGGGATCAGCGTCTCGTAGACGCCCTCGTTCACGATGAGGCGGCGCAGCGTGGTGCAGCGCTGCCCGGCGGTGCCCATCGCGGCGAAGGCGATGCCGCGCAGCGCGAGATCGAGGTCCGCCGAAGGGCAGACGATGGCGGCGTTGTTGCCGCCGAGTTCGAGGATCGACCGGCCGAAGCGGCGTGCGACGCGCTCGCCGACGATGCGGCCCATGCGGGTCGAGCCGGTGGCCGAGATGACCGGCACGCGGGTGTCGTCGGTCAGCGCCGCGCCGACTTCGGCGCCGCCGACCAGAAGCTGCGACAGGCCTTCCGGCGCGCCGCCGAAGGCGACAGCGGCCCGCTCGAACAGGGCCTGCACCGCGAGAGCGGTCAGCGGGGTCTTCTCGGAGGGCTTCCACAGCACGCTGTCGCCGCAGACGAGCGCCAGGGCGGCATTCCACGACCACACGGCCACGGGGAAATTGAAGGCGGTGATGATGCCGACGGGCCCGACCGGGTGCCAGCTTTCCATCATTCGGTGGCCGGGCCGCTCGGACGCGATGGTGAGGCCGTAGAGCTGGCGGGAGAGGCCGACGGCGAAGTCGCAGATGTCGATCATCTCCTGCACCTCGCCGAGGCCCTCGGAGACGATCTTGCCGGCTTCCAGCGTCACCAGCCGGCCGAGCTCGGCCTTGTGGGCGCGCAGTTCCTCGCCCAGCAGGCGAACGAGCTCGCCCCGGCGCGGTGCCGGGACGGTGCGCCACGCCTCGAAGGCGGCGATGGAGCGGTCGACGGCGTGGGCGACGTCCCTGGCGCTGGCCTCGGCGGCATGGGCGACCACCTCGCCGGTGATCGGCGAGCGCACGGGACGGGTGCCGTTCCGCCAGCTCGAATCCGGCACGCCGAGGGTCCGCAGCACATGCGCGACCTCCTCCGTGACCGGCTGCTGAGCCTTGCGGATATCCTTGGTCGCCATGGTGACGCTCCCTGTCGAGGCCTGTCGTTTCGCCGCGCTCCTTAGCACCGCCGGACGCGGTGAATCCATCGCAGCTTTCGGCCGAGAATAGGGCCGGCGGAAGCGTTCCAGCAATTGCCGCCATCTCCCGCAGCGGTTCGTTCGATGCGAAAAATCAAGCGTTTGGCATGGAGGCTAGAATTTTGTGCGATTGTCGAAATATCACGATTCATCTTGGGGATTGGACCAAGTCGATCGTGACTATGCCTGTGTTGTTTCTTATGCTGTACGCTACGACACGTTCGGCCGATCCCATTATAGCCATATTGTCGTGATCCTCCGGCCATAATTCCTTTCCATGCACAATCCTCGGATGCAATTGGAGAAGGACGAGGGTATTGACGGCTTGGGGAATGGGACGGATCGCCGGCGCGGCAGTCGCGGCGGGGGTTATCTTTATCGCCGGCGGCAATGCCGCGCTTGCTGACAAGAAAAGCAATTATGCGACGTCGGGAACGGCGTCCTATTACGGGTATGGCGGCCGCACCGCGAATGGCGAGCGGCACAACGCGCAGGCACTAACGGCCGCGCATCGCAGCCTGCCCTTCAACACCAAGGTCCGCGTCACCAACAAGATCAACGGCCGTTCGGTGGTGGTGCGGATCAACGATCGCGGTCCCTTCGTGAGGGGCCGGATCATCGACGTGTCGACGGCCGCAGCAGAGGAACTCGGGTTCCGCCGGCGGGGCGTCACCAAGGTCGATATCGCCGTCATTGATTGAGACGGGGATGATGGGCGCGGCCGGCAGGTGCGCCCGTTCTTCGGCACTACCCGCTGCGCTCAGCCCTGAGCGCGCGCGGTATCGAGTATGCGCCGGCAGTCCTGAAGCTCGTAGAGCGCGGCCTGGAGCCGCTGGACGTCGTCGCGGCTCAGCTTCGCCCGGACGGGGATCTCGTTTTCCTGTGCCCCGTCCGCGCGCAGCGGCGCCCGGCTGACCGGCGACGGCTCGGCGGGCCGCGGCGCGACAGGCGCCGGACGGGAACGCTCGGGCACATAGTCCACATCATCGGCATAATCGTCCGCATCCGGCTCCGGCGCGACCGCGCGGAACGGAAAGGCCGCGCGCCCTTCCGGGCGGGGCTCGGCGGGCCGCGACTCGGCAAGGCGCGCCGGCTCGCGCGGCGGCAGACGGCGCGGGTCGGGCATGTCGGTCCGGTCCTGTTCGGCTTCGGGCCTCGGAGGCGCCGCACGCAGGGGGGGCTCGCTGCGCGGCGGAGGCATGCGCGGCGGCTCCGCTCGCGGAGGATCCATGCGCGGGGGCTCGACTCGGGGCTGCAGTTCCTGCCGCGACGGCTTGCTCTGCGGCGCCATGTCGGGCAGCAGCGGCAGTTCCAGAAGATCCGGCTCGTTTTCGGGCCGGCGCTTGCCGCGACGCGGCGACGGCTCCTCGACCGGCTCGCGCTGGCGCGTGGGAAGAAGGTTCAGGATGCCGCTGAGCGGCCCGGAACGCGGCGGCTCGGCCTCGCGAGCGCGGCCGGGATGGCCGGCGTCGACGGTGGCGTGGCGCCCTGCCCGTTCCTCGCGCTCGTCCAGCTCGGCGGCCGCGCGGGCTTCCGCCTCGGCGTCGCGCCAGATGGCCTGCACATAGCGCGGGCCTTCCTCCTTGAGGATGCGCTGGACGCCGCGGATCGTGTAGCCCTCCCCGTAGAGCAGGTGGCGCACGCCGCGCAGCAGCTCGACATCGTCCGGGCGATAATAGCGCCGCCCGCCGCCGCGCTTCAGCGGGCGGATCTGCGGGAAGCGGGTTTCCCAGAAACGCAGGACGTGCTGAGGCAGATCGAGATCTTCAGCGACCTCGCTGATCGTGCGGAAGGCGTCCGGGCCTTTCTCCACGCTCATCTGCTCCTGCCGCAGGCTCACGATTCGAGCGAGGCGGCGTTGATCTGCTGCTTCAGAATGTTGGACGGCTTGAAGACCATCACACGGCGCGGCGCGATCGGCACTTCCTCGCCGGTCTTCGGGTTGCGGCCGACGCGCTCGCCCTTCTGGCGCACCACGAAGGAGCCGAAGGAGGACAGCTTCACCGTCTCTCCCCGGGCCACGCAATCGGCGATCTCGGACAGAACCGTTTCGACGAGCGCCGCCGACTCGGTGCGCGAAAGCCCGACACGCTGATATACCGCCTCGCACAAATCGGCGCGCGTGATGGTGCGACCCGCCATTGCTGTCTTCCCTGTTCCGTCGGCCCTGTCTTTTCTTGAAGCGCCAAACTAGGCGCCGTCACTGCCGCCGGTCAACGGCGCATAGCGCTCCGGGAGCGCATTACCAGCGAACGAGCGCCGAACCCCAGGTGAATCCGCCGCCCATCGCCTCCAGCAGCACGAGATCGCCACGCTTGATGCGGCCATCGGCGTGCGCCGTCGCCAGCGCGAGGGGAATCGACGCGGCGGAGGTGTTGCCGTGCTTGTCGACGGTGATCACAACCTTTTCGGGCGCGATGCCGAGCTTGACGGCGCTCGCATCGATGATGCGCCGGTTAGCCTGATGCGGCACGAACCAGTCGATGGTTTCGGCGCTCTCGCCCGTCGCGGAAAAGGCATCGACGATCACGTCGGTGATCATGCCGACGGCATGGCGGAAGACCTCCCGGCCCTCCATGCGCAGATAGCCCACGCTGCGGGTCGAGGAGACGCCGCCGTCGACATAGAGCTTGTTCTTGTAGCGGCCGTCGGAGCGCAGATGCGTGGTCAGCAGGCCGCGGCCATCCTCGCCGTCCCGCACCGCTTCCAGCACCAGCGCACCGGCGCCGTCGCCGAACAGGACGCAGGTGGTGCGATCGGACCAGTCGAGGATTCGCGAGAAGGTCTCGGCGCCGATGACGAGGCAGCGCCGGTAGGCGCCGGACTTGAGGAAATTGTCAGCGGTCGCGAGTGCGTAGACGAAACCGGAGCACACGGCCTGGATGTCGAAGGCCGCGCCATGGGTGATGCCAAGGCCGGCCTGCACGCTGACGGCCGTCGCCGGGAAGGTGTTGTCGGGCGTCGAGGTGGCCAGCACGATCAGGTCGATGTCGCCCGGCTCCAACCCGGCATCTGCCAGGGCGGCCTGCGCAGCCTTCAGGGCCAGATCCGACGTCACCTCGCCTTCGGCGGCGATATGGCGCGTGCGGATGCCCGTGCGCTGGACGATCCATTCGTCGGAGGTGTCGACCATCTGCACGAGGTCGGCATTGGTCAGGCAGCGGGCGGGCAGATAGGCGCCGACACCGCGCACCACGGAACGGATAGCACTCACGATGAAACCTGTAACTCGCCGGAGACGGTGGCTTCCGCCGGGCCGGTCGCGGCGACCTGGGGACGATCATTCATTCCCGCTTCGATACGGGACAGGAGCTGGTAGCGAACCATGTCGTAGCCGATATCGACGGCCGAGGCGAAACCCTCGGCGTCGGTGCCGCCATGGCTCTTGATGACGACGCCGTTGAGGCCGAGGAAGACGCCGCCGTTCGACTTGCGGGGATCGAGCTTCTCGCGCAGGGCGCGGAAGGCTCCGCGCGCCAGCAGATAGCCGATCTTCGCCATGAAGCTGCGGTTGATCGCACTCCGCAGGAACTCCGCCACCTGCTTGGCGGTGCCCTCGGCGGTCTTGAGCGCGATGTTGCCGGAAAAGCCTTCGGTTACGACGACGTCGACCGTGCCGCGCCCGATATCGTCGCCCTCGACGAAGCCGTGATAGGAGAGCCCCGGGTGGCCGGTCCCGCGCAGCGCGGCGGCCGCTTCCTTCACTTCCTCGACGCCCTTGATCTCCTCGACGCCGACATTGAGCAGGCCGACGGTCGGGCGCTCGATATCGAAGACGATGCGCGCCATGGCCGCACCCATCACCGCCATGTCGACGAGATGCTGCGCCGTTGCGCCGATCGAGGCGCCGACGTCCAGCACCACGCTTTCCCCGCGCGTGGTGGGCCACAGGCAGGCGATCGCCGGGCGGGAGATGCCGGCCATGGTCTTGAGATTGACCTTGGCCATTGCCATGAGAGCGCCGGTGTTACCGGCCGAGACGGCGCAATCCGCCTCCCCCAGCCTCACCGCGTCGATGGCCCGCCACATGGAGGAGACACGGCGGCCATGCCGCAGCGCCTGGCTGGGCTTGTCGTCCATGCGCACCACGACATCGGTGTGGATCACCGTGCTCGCTGCGGCGAGGCGCGGGTGCTGCTTGAGGATGTCGTTGATCCGGCCGGCATCGCCGAACAGCAGGTAGCTGATGTCCGGGTGTCGCGTCAGCGCGATCTCGGCGCCGGGCAGAACCACGTCGGGGCCGTGATCACCGCCCATGACGTCGAGCGCTATTCGGACGGTCGAGGACATCTAGCGGCGCGGTCTCATTCGGCGTTGGGGCGGCGGGACAATGCCGCTCTTGTGCAGACGGCATGCCCCAGATGAACGCGCATGACAATAGCGTCCTGCATTTTCTCGGTCATGGCGGGACTAATTGGAGTCCTCGTCATCCTTGCCCCGCAGCCGCCCGAGAGCGGCAAAGGGAGAGGTTTCCTCGGGTCCCGGCTCGGCCGGCCCCTTGAACTCTGCGCCCGGCTTGCGGGGGTAAGGATCGAGGCCGAGAGCGAGGAATTCCGCCACCACGGCCCCGGCGTCGATGGTGCCGTCGACCAGCGGATCGGGAAGATCGAGTTCGGTAACGTCGATTTCGGCTCCCGGCCGGATCTCGGGAATCTGGTCCTCCGGCGCGAAGCGCAGATCGATTTCCTCCGACACCGGAGAATCGAAGTCCTCGAGCGTCACCACGCAGGTCTGCGTCACCACCGCGTCGACGTGGCCGGTGACGTGCACGGTTCCCCCCCGCTCCGGCCGGAGCGTCACCTCGGCCTTCACGGCCGGAATGCCGGGAATGCCGAAATCCTTCGCCAGCGCGGCGCGCGTCGCCGCGTCCGGCGCGATCTTCAATGTCAGTCCGTCCTCGGGGAGGCTGGCCACGAGAAGGGGATGGGTAAGAGGCAAGGCATCCGTCATGACGGGGCAGTCTCCGTGGAAGGGTTCCGGACCGGGGAAGGCGCCGGAAAGTCGCCGGACGCGAAGGTCTCGAAGGGAATGGCCTTCAGCGCCCCGGCAGCGTCGATCATATAGGTCGCGAGCGCCTTCGCCTGCAGGTCCGCCTCGGGACGGGACGCATAGACGTTGCGCAGCACGGCTTCGCCGAGCGCATCGGCTTGACGGGCGTCGAGAGGCGCCTCGTAGGCGCCGACGCGGCCGTAGAAGGCTTCGGCGACACGCTTCATCTTCTTCGGCACGGTGAGGTCGCCGACGCCCATCTCGCGCAGGTTGGAATCCATGTCGACGCAGAAGACGTCGAACACCTTCTGGCCGAGGGACCGGCGTTCCCCGTCCTCGTCCTTCAGGCGATGAAAAAGCAGGAAGGCATGGACGAGGATCATCTCGAAGCGGCCTTCGATGGTGTCCGGGACATCATAATCGGTATAGAAGGCCGGATTGCGGGCCTGCGCCACGATCGCGCCATAGAGCCGCTGAATGGTCTCGCCTCCGTCATTCCGGCGGAAGAAACGCAGAATCATGGACGGTTCCTGCCTCGCTGACGTCGCCGCGCCCCTTGGCGGACCGGCACTGGCGGGGTAGCGCGGGCCGATGGCGCTGGCAACCCCGCACGGGTCTTGCTGACGCTACGGCGGGGTGCCCGGTTGCCTCAGGCCCCTGCCCTGTGCTTTCTGCCGTATCACGTCGGAAGAGACGGGTCCGTCTGGACGGCGAATGGTTGGAGTTGAGTGGATGGCATCGACGCGCGTGACGCAGAAGGGGGCGCCCGGCGCCCGTCTTTCCGCCTTGGCTGCGCTGGCGGCGACAGGGGTCGTGGCGGTCGGGCTCGCGGGTTGCTCCGGCGGCATGCCGATGGCCACGGCCAATATGGGCCTCTCGCGCTCGCCCACCGGCTTCGTCTCCGAGCAGCAGCGTGGCTATGTGATCACCGAGGGGGCGCTCGAGCAAATTCCCATCGGGTCGAGCCAGGAGCAGGTCCTGCTGGTGCTGGGCACTCCTTCGACTGTCGCCACCGTGGACGGCGAGGTGTTCTATTACATCTCGCAGAAGGCCAAGAAGGTGATGTTCATGCGGCCGGAGATCGTCGACCAGCGCGTGCTCGCGGTCTATTTCGACCCGAAGGACAAGCGCGTCACCCGCATCGCGGACTACGGCCTGAAGGACGGCAAGGTGTTCGACTTCATCAGCCGCTCCACGCCGACCGGCGGACAGGAAGTCTCGCTCATCGGCCAGATTTTCAACGCCACCAACTTCCGGCCGGGGATGTAGGATCGCCCTACGCTTCGCGCAGGATGCGTCATGGCCGGGCCCGTCCCGGCCATTCGCTTTTCTGGCGGTGGCGGGCAGCGCGTTTCAGCCGAAGCGGTGCGGCGAGAACGGAGCGGGATCCGTGCAGGGCGTCTCCCCGTCCATCATCTCCGCCAGCAGCCGGCCGGTGATCGGCCCGAGCGTGAAACCCAGATGCTGGTGGCCGATGGCGAGCCACATGCCGTTCTGGCCGGGTGCCGCCCCGATCACTGGCAGCATGTCCGGGAAAGCCGGGCGGGAACCCATCCACGGCTCCGGCTCGGCGCGCGCAGCGAGGGGGAAGAGCTGGCGCGCCAGCGTCTCCGTGCGATCGAGCTGCACGGGCGTCTTCGGCGCGTCGCGGCGGGCGAATTCCACGCCCGTCGTCAGGCGAATGCCGCCGACCATCGGTGTGATGACGTAGCCGCCTTCCTCATCGAGCACCGGCCGCGACAGCGCCGCGCCGTCCGCGGCGTGATAATGCATGTGGTAGCCGCGCTTGACCTGCAGCGGCAGGCGCAGGCCGAAGGGGCGCAGCACGTCCATCGCCCACGGGCCGAGCGCCACCACCACCTCCGGCGCCTCGACACCCCCCTCCTCCGTCGTCACCGACCAGCCCGAGCCGAGACGTGCGAGGGTGCGCGCGTCGCCGCGGCGCACATGCCCGCCCAATGCCGCGAAATGGGCGGCATAAGCTTGGGTGACGCCTCCGGGGCTGGAGACCGAGTGCGGGTCCGACCAGATCACCGCGCCGCGGAACACCGGGCGCAGCGACGGTTCCATCGCCAGGGCCTCGTCGACGCCGATCTCGCGCGCGCTGAGGCCGTATTGGCGGGCCAGCGGAAACTCGCTGCGTTCGTTCTCAAGCCCGGCCTCTGTGCGGTAGAGCTTGAGCCAGCCGCCTTCGCGGAAGAAATGCCCGGCTCCGCTCGCCCCGGCGAGGCGCTCATGCTCGGCGAGGCTGTGGGCCAGCAGGGTCTCGATGGTGCGGGCATAGTCGAGGATGCGCGCGGGCGCGGAAGCGCGCCAGTAGGCGAACAGCCACGGCACGAGGCCGGGCAGCGCGTTCCAGTGGTAATGCGCCGCGGGATTGCGGCCGAGAGCGACGTCGGCCAGCGCGGATATCCTGCGGGGAAAGGCGACGGGATAGATCGAGGCCCGCTCGACCAGCCCGGCATTGCCGTAGGAGGTCTCCTCTCCCGGCCCTCTCCGGTCGACCAGGACGACCGACCGTCCGCGCATCGCGAGATTGAGGGCGATGGAGGTACCGACGATGCCGGCACCGAGCACGATCGTGTCGGTCTTCATGAAGGGGGCTTTCGGGAGACGGGGAAGGCGCGCAAGGGCGGCGCGCCGGAGCGCGCCGCCCGCTCCGTCCTCAGTTGATGGGGAACGGGAAGTACTTGGCGTTGATCTTCTGGTAGGTCCCGTCCGCCTGGATCTCCTTGATCGCCTTGTTGAGCATCTCGCGAAGCTCGGTGTCCTCCTTGCGGACGGCGATGCCGGTGCCCTGCGGGTTCACGTCCTTGAGGTCCGGGCCGACGAACTTGCAGCACTTGCCGGCGTCGGTCTTCTCCAGCCACTCATAGCCCACGAACTTGTCGACGAGGACGGCGTCGAGACGGCCGGCGGCGAGGTCGGCATTGGCCTCGTCCTGGGTCGGGTAGAGCTTGGCCTCGGTGCCCTTGTACTTGTCCTCGAGATAGGTCGCGCTGGTCGTGGACGACTGGGCGCCGACGACCTTGCCCTTCAGGGCCTCGGGCGTGATCTCGGTGATCTTGGTGTCCTTCGGCGCCATGAAGTTTCCGGGCGTCAGGTAGTAGGGGATGGTGAAATCCACCTTTTCCTTGCGCTCGTCGGTGATCGACATGGAGGCGACGATGGCGTCGTATTTCTTGGCGAGCAGCGCCGGGATGATGCCGTCCCAGTCCTGCGCCACGAAGGTGCATTCGACCTTCATCTTCTCGCACAGCGCGTTGGCGATATCGATATCGAAACCGATAAGCTTGCCGGTCGTGTCGACCGAATTGAAGGGCGGATAGGCACCCTCGGTGCCGATGCGCACCTTCTTGATCTCGGCCTGCGCGGCGCCCGTGCCGATGGCAAGGGCGGCGGCTGCGATCAGAATCTTGGCGATTTTCATTTTGGCGGTTCCCGATGTCAGGCACCGGATGCTCCGATGCCTTCCCCAAGAGGCTAGGTCGGAGCCTCGGCACAGGCAATCGGGGAATCGCCTAGCCTTTGGTGCAGTCTCAGAAGTGGCTGAAGCTGCCCTTCGCGAAGGTCATCGCCGCTCCATTGGAGGCGCGTACCGTCAGCCCCTGCCCGGCCTGTGTGCGGCCAATGACCGAGACGCCGATGCCGGCCGCCGTCGCGAAGGTGGTGAAGGCGTCCAGTTCCTCGTCCGGCATGACCGCGAGGATTTCGTAGTCGTCGCCGCCGGTCAGCACGGTCTCGATCAGGGCCGGCTCGGCCTCGATGGCCGCGCGCGCGGCGGGGCTGAGCGGGATGCGATCGACCTCGATCTCGCCGGCGACGCCGGAGGCGGCCAGCATTTTGGTCAGGTCGCCCACGAGTCCATCCGACACATCCATGGCCGCACTGGCCCGGCCTCGCAGAGCACGGGCGAGCGCAAGGCGCGGCCGTGGAAGGAGATAGCGCTCCTTCAGGAAGGCAGCGGCCTTTTCTCCGAGGCCGGCAAACCCCGCCCGCGATGGGTCGAGCCGCAGGGCAAGGCCCAGTGCCGCGTCGCCGATGGTGCCGCTCACCACAATGGCCTGATCGGGCTTTGCGGTTGCCCGGCGCACCATCTGCCCGGCCGGCACAACGCCGAAGGCCGTGATGGACACGATGAAGGGCCCCGGCGTGCGCACGGTGTCGCCCCCGAGCAGCGGCGCGCCGTAGAGGGACGCGTCGGCACCGATACCACGCGCGAAGGCGGTGAGTGCGGCGGCATCCATTTCGGGAGGGATGGCGAAGGCGAGCAGTACGCCGAGGGGTTCGGCGCCCTTGGCGGCGAGATCGGACAGGTTCACCCGCATCGCCTTGCGGGCGATGGCTTCCGGCGGATCGTCGGCGAAGAAGTGCACGCCGGCGACCAGCGCGTCCTTGGTCAGGACGAGTTCGTGGCCCGGCGGGACAGAGAGCAGCGCGGCATCGTCCTTGAGGCCGAGCGCGCCGGGGTGGGTCGCGATCGGCTCGAACAGCCGGGCGATCAGCAGGTCTTCACCCGAAGCCTTTGCATCGCCGGAGCCACCCGCCGTCATCCCGCCTCCCTAGCCGGTGAACTCGGCCGGCCGCTTCTCACGCGCCAGCCCGTCCAGCACGGCGTTGACCATGCCGGTTTCCTCGCGGTCGAGGAAGGCGGCGGCCACGTTCACATATTCCGCCACGACGACGCGGGCGGGAATATCGGAGCGTTCGGTTAGTTCATAGGCGCCCGCGCGCAGCACGGCGCGCAACACCGCCTCGATGCGCTTGAGGGGCCAGCCCTTCACCAGCGCCGCGTCGAGTACCGGATCGATGGCGCGCTGCTCGCGCACCACGCCGCCGACGATGTCGCGGAACAGATTGAGGTCGGCAGCCGCGATCTCGTCGCCCTCGATCTCCTGCCCGATCCAATGGCTCTCGAACTGGGCGAGGATTTCCGATAGCGGCGTCCCAGCCAGATCCATCTGGTAGAGCGCCTGGACGGCGTTGAGCCGTGCCGCGCTCTTGCGCAGCGGCTTGTGATTGACGGGTTTGGCGCTCGTCATGATGCCTTATCCACGCGCCGTTTGAGGCGCAGCAGGGCGAAAGCCGCC
Organism: Ancylobacter moscoviensis; assembly: GCF_007559435.1. Classification (GTDB taxonomy): domain Bacteria; phylum Pseudomonadota; class Alphaproteobacteria; order Rhizobiales; family Xanthobacteraceae; genus Ancylobacter; species Ancylobacter moscoviensis. Next base: position 323,802 of record NZ_VMBP01000004.1, read on the forward strand.
TCGACCGTGCCGCCGCCCTTGTTGCCTTCCGACACGCGGGCGCGGGCCCAGGCCTGCTCGTCGTTCTCGACGGTGAGGATACCGTTGCCGAGCGGCAGCTTGCGGGCGACCGCGAGATCCATGAGCGCGCGCGAGGATTCTCCCGCGACGATCTCGAAATGATAGGTCTCGCCCCGCACCACGCAGCCCAGCGCGACGGCCGCGTCATAGGGGGTGCCGGCGGCGGCGGCGGCGTCAAGCGCAATGGCGATGGCGGTCGGAATCTCCAGCGCGCCGGGCATGGAGATCACGTCCGCCGTGGCGCCGGCGGCGGCGACCGCCTGCCGGGCGCCCGCCAGAAGCTCGTCGGCGATGTCGTCATAGAAGCGCGCCTCGACAATGAGGACGCGCGCGCCGGTCAGCGGCACGGCGGCAGCGGCATCATCGGATGCACGCGGCGGGCGGGGGCTCGCCATGGAAGGAACCTCATGAACTCTGCTCGGGCCGACGACGTACAGCCGTCAACGGAACTCCGCAAGACGCGCAGCATAACGGGCCATCATGTCGACTTCGATATTGACAAGACCGCCCGCGCGGACGTCGCCCCATGTCGTATGGGTGAGCGTGTGGGGGATGAGAAGGCAGGAGAAGCGTGTGCCGTCGACATCGTTGACGGTAAGCGAGGTGCCGTCGAGCGTCACCGAGCCCTTCACGGCGATGAAGGGAGCCAGCGCTTCCGGCGCCTCGAAGGTGAAGCGGGTCGTCTCGCCGAGATCCTCGCGCTCGACGACGCGGGCGATGCCGTCGACATGTCCCTGCACGATGTGCCCGCCGAGCTCGTCGCCGATCTTCAGCGCGCGCTCGAGATTGAGCCGGCGGCCTTCGGTCCAGCCGCTCGCCGTGGTCACGGCCAGCGTCTCGGGTGCGGCCTCGACCTCGAAGGCATCGGGCTGCGTCGCCACCACGGTGAGGCACACGCCGGAGCAGGCGATGGAGGCGCCGAGCTCGATGGACGCGGTGTCGTAGCGGGTGGCGATGGTCAGCCGCCGCACGTCGTTGCGGGGCTCCACGGCGCGCAGGGTGCCGATGTCGGTGACGATGCCGGTGAACATTAACGACGCCTCATGATGCGCAGGCGATCCTCGCCATGCCGCTCGCTTTCACAGACCGTCAGATAGTCATCGAGGGCGGAAAGCGGCAGGCCCTCCAGCGCATCGAGCGCCTCGTCGCCAAGCCGTACCGGCGCCTCGAAGACGTTGGCCTCGTCGACCAGCCGCTCGCGCAGGAAGGCCGCCGCGATGCGTGGGCCAGCCTCCACCATGACACGGGTGATACCGCGCAGCGCCAGCAGCTTCAGCGTCTCGTTGAGGTCGAGCCCGCCATCGGGACGGCGGCGCACGCGCATCACTTCGATGCCCATCGCCACCAGCATGGCCTCGGGCGCGTCCGGCGCGTCCTCCGCCGCGACGACCCAGAGCGGGGCGACGGAGAGGCTGCGGGCGAGCGCGCTGGTCGGAGGCAGGCGGAGCGACGCATCGAGCACGATGCGGAGTGGCGAGCGGTCCTGCATGCCGGGCAGACGGCAGGTCAGCAAAGGATCGTCGGCGAGCACGGTGCCGATGCCGGTGAGCACGGCGTCATGCAGCGAGCGCATCATGTGCACCCGCCCGCGCGCCACCTCGCCCGTGATCGCCGCCGGGCGCCGGCCGGCCAGCCCGACCTTGCCGTCCGCCGACACGGCGAGCTTGAGCATGATGTGCGGCCGCCCCTCGGTGACGCGGCGGATGTGGCCGGCATGGGCGATGTGCGCCTCGGCCGCGCCGACGCCGACTTCCACCTCGATGCCCGCCTCGCGAAGAATGGAGAAGCCGCGCCCGGCGACGCGGAAATCCGGGTCCTCGATGGCCGCCACCACGCGGGATATTCCCGCCGCGCGCACCGCGTCGACACAGGGCGGCGTGCCGCCGTGATGGGAGCACGGTTCCAGCGTCACGTAGAGGGTTGCGCCGCGCGCGCCCTCCCCGGCCTGTTCCAGAGCCTGAGGCTCGGCGTGCGGGCGCCCGCCCTTCGCGGTCCAGCCGCGGCCGAGCACGACGGGGCCTTGCGGCGTCTCGCGCACGACGAGCGCGCCAACGGCGGGGTTCGGCCAGGTGTGGCCCATTTCCCGACGGCCGGCGCTCAGCGCGGCGGCCATCAGGGCTTCGTCATAAGAGGTCTTGGTCATGGCAGGAACATGCCGTCCCGGCAGGAGGCGTGGGGAGCGGCATCAATCATCGAGCCCTGCACCGCCGGCGCGGCGGACGGGCCTCAGATCGTCATCATCGGAGAGGCCATCGGAAGGCCGGGTCTCGAGCTCGCCGAGAACGGCCTCGAAATCCTTGGCCTCGCGGAAATTGCGATAGACCGAGGCGAAGCGGACATAGGCGATGTCGTCGAGCTGCTTGAGGCTTTCCATCACCCGCTCGCCGATCATCTCGGAGGTGATCTCGCTCTCGCCCATGCTTTCCAGCCGCCGGACGAGGCCGGAGACGAGGCGCTCGACCCGCTCGGGATCGACGGGGCGCTTGCGCAGCGCCACCTCGATCGAGCGGGCGAGCTTGTCGCGGTCGAAGGGAACGCGGCGGCCGGAGCGCTTGAGGACGGTCAGCTCACGCAGCTGCACGCGCTCGAAGGTGGTGAAGCGGCCGCCGCAATCCGGGCAGATGCGGCGGCGGCGTATGGCGGCGCTGTCCTCGGTGGGACGGGAGTCCTTGACCTGGGTGTCGAGGCTTCCGCAGTAGGGACAGCGCATCGTGGGCCTCAGCTATAGATCGGGAAGCGGGCGAGAAGCTCGGCGACCTTGCCGCGCACCGCCGCTTCGACGAGGCTATCCTCGTCCGTGCCCTTCTGCGAGAGCACGTCGAGAACTTCCGCGATCATATCGCCGATCTGCTGGAATTCCGCGACACCGAAGCCGCGGGTGGTGCCTGCCGGCGTACCGAGGCGCACGCCCGACGTCACCATCGGCTTCTCGGGATCGAACGGGATGCCGTTCTTGTTGCAGGTGATGTGGGCCCGGCCGAGCGCGATCTCGGAGACCTTGCCGGTCAGCTTCTTCGGCCGCAGGTCGACCAGCATCAGGTGCGTGTCGGTGCCGCCCGAGACGATCTCGAAGCCGTGGCCCTTGAGATTTTCCGCAAGCGCCTTCGCGTTTTCGACGACGTTCTTCGCGTAGACCTTGAACTCCGGCTGCAACGCCTCGCCGAAGGCCACGGCCTTCGCCGCGATGACGTGCATCAGCGGGCCACCCTGGATGCCGGGGAAGATGGCGGAGTTGAACTTCTTCGCCAGATCCTCGTCATTGGTCAGGATCATACCACCGCGCGGGCCGCGCAGGGTCTTGTGGGTCGTGGTGGTGGTCACATGCGCATGCGGTACCGGATTGGGGTGCGCGCCGCCCGCGACGAGGCCGGCGAAGTGCGCCATGTCGACCATCAGATACGCACCGACCGAATCGGCGATGGCGCGCATCTTCGCGAAGTCGATGTGACGCGGATAGGCCGAGCCGCCTGCGACGATCACCTTCGGCTTGTGCTCGTCGGCGAGCTTGGCGACCTCTTCATAGTCGATGCGCTGGTCGTCGCGGCGCACGCTGTAGGGCACCGGCTTGAACCACTTGCCCGACAGGCTCACCGGCGCACCGTGGGTCAGATGACCGCCGGCGGCGAGGTTGAGGCCGAGGAAGGTGTCGCCCGGCTGCATGAGGGCGAAGAACACGGCGGTGTTCGCCTGCGCCCCCGAATGGGGCTGCACATTGGCGAAACCGGCGCCGAAGAGCTTCTTGGCGCGGTCGATGGCGAGCTGCTCGGCCACGTCCACGAACTGGCAGCCACCGTAGTAGCGACGACCCGGATAGCCCTCGGCGTACTTGTTCGTCAGCACCGAACCCTGCGCCTCGAGAACGGCGCGCGAGACGATGTTCTCCGAAGCGATCAGCTCGATCTCGTCGCGCTGGCGACCGAGTTCGGCGGTGATCGCGCCGGCGAGCTCCGGATCGGTCTCGGCAAGCGACGCCGAGAAGAAGCGGCTGATGGTGTTGCTGGAAGAAGCGTGAGCTTCGGACGACATAGACCGGCCTCCCTGGGCGGTGGCGATGCCTCCCGGCCGACCTCGTGCCGGCCGCGAAATCGAGGCGGGTCGCTTAGCACAGCACCCGGAACGTTTCAAAGCACGCCTGCCGCAGAGGCGCCTTGCATCCACGCGGCAGCTCGCGCCGAACCGTGCGACACGGGGTGGCCAGCGGATGGCATTCCCCACTGGCGTTGCTTATCGTTGGGCTCCCGGCCCCGCGACTGTTTCCGGACGCTTTGACCATGAAGATCATCCATTCGCCGCGACATCTCGGCCATGCCGGCCATGTCGAACTCACGCACGGCCAGATCGTGCCGGCCTTCGAGAAGCCCGAGCGAGTCGCGATGATCATGAAGGCGCTCGGCGAGCGCCGGCTCGGGCTGTTCGTCGAGCCGACCGCGCACGGCCTCGACCCGGTTCGACGGGTGCACGACGCGGCCTATGTGCGTTTTCTTGCCACGGCGTGGGAGTTGTGGACCGCGAGCGGGCGCGACAATCCGGCGCTGCCGAGCTTCTGGCGGGCGCCCGGCATGCGCGACATCGAGCCGGACTACGTCGACGGCAAGTTCGGCTTCTTCTCCTTCGACGGCGGCTGCTGCATCGTTCCGGGCACTTGGGACGCCGTGCAGGCCGGCGCCGACCTCGCGCTCACCGGCGCCGATCTGATCTCGGCCGGCGAGCGGATGGCCTTCGCCCTCTGCCGCCCGCCCGGCCATCACGCCCAGCAGGCGACGATGGGCGGCTACTGCTTCGTCAACAATGCCGCCGTCGCGGCGCAGGGCCTGCGCGACCGGGGCGCTGCGCGGGTGGCCGTCCTCGACGTGGACTATCACCACGGCAACGGCACGCAGTCGATCTTCTACGACCGCGCCGACGTGCTCGTGTGCAACATCCACTCCGATCCGCGACAGGCCTATCCGTACTTCCTGGGCTATGTGGACGAAATCGGCGCCGGCGCCGGCGAGGGTTTCAACGCCAATTATCCGCTTCCCAAAGGCACCGACTATGCGGCGTGGAGCGTGGCGCTGGAAGCGGCCTGCGCACGCATCGAAGCCCATGCGCCGGACGCGCTGGTCGTCTCGCTGGGCGTCGACACCTTCAAGGGCGATCCGATCTCGGCCTTCCAGCTCGACAGCCCGGATTATCTCAGGATCGGCGCGCGGATCGCCCGGCTTGGAAAGCCGACGCTGTTCGTGATGGAGGGCGGCTATGCCGTCGATGCCATCGGCACCAATGTGGCCAATACGCTGGAAGGCTTCCTGCAAGGTTGAACCGGGCTCAGCCCTCGACCCGGTTCCGCCCGCCGCGCTTGGCGCGATAGAGCATCTCGTCCGCGCGCTCCATCACCTCGTCCAGCGGCTCGTTGGGCCCCGCCTCCGCCACGCCGAAGCTGGCGGTAAGCGTCGCACCGGCAAGGGCACCGATGTGCAGCTCCGCAATCCGCGCCCGCAGCCTCTCGGCCAGCAGGCGCGCGTCCTCATGGCCGCTTTGGGGAAGCAGGATCACGAATTCCTCGCCGCCGATGCGGCCCGCAATGTCCTCGCGCCGCAGTTCCTCGGCGATCAGCCGGCCGACGGCGCGGATCACCTCGTCACCGGCGGCGTGGCCGTGGCCGTCATTGATCGATTTGAAGCGGTCGATATCGCAGAAGATCACGCTCGCAGGTGCCCCGTGCAGACGCACGAGGCGCCGGTCGGCCTCCTCCTCGAAGCCCCGGCGGTTGAGCAGGGGCGTGAGGCTGTCGCCGTTCCGCTCCCGCCGCAGGTCGTCGAAAATGTCCAGCGCCACGGCCAGCAGGAAGGTGAGGCAGAGCAGCAGCGCCAGGATGACCAGCGCGAAACCGAGCGCCGAATAGAACAGCGAGCGGCCGAAATTCTCCGGCGTGATCAGGCCCGCCGGCACGTCGACCCGCATCGTCATCACCGTGCGCGGCAGGAAATGCAGCCCGGTGAGCAGCACGACCCAGAACAGCACCCGGTCGATGGGCTTCCAGACCGGCGCCGCGAGAAGACGCAGCGCGGCGAAGCACAGCATCGCCCCCGCGCCGAGATTCTGCACGTAGATGCGGGTGGAGAGGCTGTCGTCGACGTAGAAGAAATAGGCGACCAGCGACAGGATGACCGCCGAGATGCCGAGGAGCCAGCGGCGGTTTCCGACCACGCCGACGCGCGTCAGCATGGCATCGACGAACAGGCTGAGGGCGAGCTGGTAGAGCACCGCCGACGTCATCGTATTGAGGCCGATCCGGGGCATGGCCGGGATCGTCATCTGGGCCGTGACCGCGAGCGCATACGACGCCGACGCACCGGCCATCATGAGGATGTACGGCCGATTGCGCTGGTTGAGCCAGAGCACGACGAACACCGTCGCGAAGACGAGGCCGATGGCCGGGTTCAGCAGGATGAATAGACGCAGCGGAGTCACGATCGCGGCTCTGATGGACAGCGGGAGCGCCCTGCATGCCGCTGTATCAGATTGCTGCGCCGCAGACGAACGCCGAGTCGTGCCGCAGGCGAGGCAGCGCTAGAGGCGGTACAGGATCTGGTCGGTCCAGAAGCGCTCCAGCCGGTTCAGCGCCTTGTTGAGCATCTGGAACTCGCCCGGGCCGATGCCGCCGATCTGTTCGATCGTGGCGATGTGCTTGAGATGCAGCCCCTCGACCACGGCGCGCACTTCCTCGCCCTTCTCGGTGAGCTTGATGCGCACGGCGCGGCGATCGATGCGCGAGCGGCGGTGATCGAGATAGCCCATCTCGACCAGCTTCTTGAGATTGTAGGAGACGTTGGCGCCGAGATAGTAGCCGCGCGTGCGCAACTCGCCGGCCGTGAGCTCGGAATCGCCGATGTTGAACAGCAACAGCGCCTGCACCGCGTTCACGTCGTCGCGGCCGCGCCGGTCGAACTCGTCCTTCACCACGTCGAGCAGGCGCCGGTGCAGCCGCTCGACCAGCGTGACGGCCTCGCGATAGAGCGGGCGCAGTTCGTCCCGCCGGACGTCGTCCGCGCGGGTTTCCTCGGCATCGGTGAACGGAACGACGTTGGCCGCCTGACCTGCTCGCATCATCACACCCCGGTGTCTTTCTGGGGATTGGCTCCCTCTGATCAAGAACCGGAGTGTGGGATCGCGCCGCTAAGATCGGTTTAAGCGAAAGGCTGAATCCTTCGTCACCGCAATGCGTTAACGAAAGGTTGCCGTCAGCCCTCGCTCTCGCGCGTCGCCTTGTAGGTGAGGAAGGCATAGGCCGCGACCAGCACTGTCTCCAGCGCGGCGACGAACATCAGCCGGCCGACGCCTTCCGGCGCGGAGGCGTTGATGAGGATCTGCACCATCGCCGTCACCAGCCAGAGCACGACGCCCCACGACGCGCCGAGCCAGAGCCCGACCGCCGCGACGGGATTCATGATCGCCGCCCAGATGACCGCCGACTGCGCCGCCAGCGAGAGCATCTCGAAGCGGCTGGTATCGCCATCCCATACGCCGCAGATCAGCGTCCAGCTATAGACGGTCTTCAGCATGAGGAAGCCCGCCAGCCCGCGCAGATAGACAAGCACGCGCCATTGCCAGGGCGGCATCTGCGCGCCGGCGGGGCCAAGCGTGGCGTCGATGGGGTCGTAGGGCGAACTCATGCCGCTTCCATACTCCAAAACGCGCTCAGGCAAGCAGCAAATCGTCGGGAAGCGGCGCGTCGAACATGGCGGCGATGGCGGCCGGATCGACATCCTCCAGCCGGGAGGGGCGCCAGACCGGCTTCTGGTCCTTGTCGATCAGCAGGGCACGTACGCCCTCGTAGAAGTCGTGCTGGTCGAGCAGATGGGTGACGAGCCGGAACTCCAGCTTGAAGCAGCCGGCAAGGTCGGTGCCGGGGCCGCGCTGCATCTGCTGGAAGGCGATGTGCACGCTGGTGGGCGAGGCGCGGCGAAGGGTGTCGCGCTGGGCGCGTGCGAATTCGGCGACCGGCCCCTCGCCCTCCCCGACCTTCTCCAGCGCGATCAGGATCGCCTCCACCGAGCCGCCCGCGAAGATGCGGTCGATGTGCGGGTAGAGCGCCTGCAGGGCCGGAGGCGGCGGGGCGACGGCGAAGCGGGACAGCGTGCCGTCCATCGCCTCGCCCGCCGCGAGGGCCTCGACAAGCTCCGGCCAGCGGGCGGTCGGGATGTGGTGGGTATAAAGACCGAGCGCCATGGCATCGGGCATGCCGATGCGCGCGCCGGTCATCGCGAGCCAGGTACCGCTCCAGCCGGGAAGGCGCGGCAGCACGAAGGTGCCGCCGACATCCGGGAACAGGCCGATGGCGACTTCCGGCATGGCGAAGCCGAGATTCTCGCCGGCGACGCGGTAGCGCCCATGGCCGGACATGCCGAAGCCGCCGCCGAAGCACAAACCGTCGACCAGCGAGACGAAGGGCTTGGGATAGCGGGCGATGAGGTAATCGAGCCTGTACTCATCCCGCCAGTAGTCGCGCGCCTCCTCCTTGCGTCCGGCGCGGCCGAGGGACGCCATCGCCCGCACGTCGCCGCCGACACAGAAGGCGCGGTCATGCGCCGAGCGCAGCACCACATGGGCGACCCGATCGTCGCCGGTCCACGCATCAAGCTGGGCGAGCATGGCGCGCGCCATGGGATGGTCGAGCGCGTTCAGCGCCCGAGGGCGGTCGAGCGTGATGATGCCGGCCGCGCCGCGCACCTCGAACCTGATACCGATATCTGTCGTCACGTCGCCGGCCTCGCTTCGGTTTCCGCATCGCCACTTAAGCCGTTCGGCACGCCGGGAAAAGCCGGCCGTCCGGCTAAGAGGTAACGGGGCGCGTCAACATGCCCTGCGACGTGTTGACGGGCTTATACGCAATCGCCCGGCTGAACAGGTCGCGCTTCGTCTCATATGAAGCTATAAGCATTCGAAACTGCCGCTTCGAGGTCCGAGCGACCCAACCAGCCTTTGCGAGCATGTCCATGACCATTCCCTTCGCCCGTCCGCGCCCTGTCTATCCCGAGCCCGCCGGCCGGCCGGACGTGTCGTCGAAGCTCGATCTGGTGCAGCGCCCCCGGCGCAACCGGAAGTCGGAATGGGCGCGCCAGCTCATGCGGGAGAACACGCTCACCGTCGCGGATCTGATCTGGCCGATCTTCGTGATGGACGGCGATGGCGAGCGCACCCCGGTCGGCTCGATGCCGGGCGTGGAGCGACTCACCGTGGACGAGGCGGTGCGCGAGGCGGAGCGGGCCGCGAATCTCGGCATTCCCGCCCTCGCTCTCTTCCCCTACACCGATCCGACTCTGCGGACGGTCGACGGACGCGAGGCGCTCAACCGCGACAACCTTGTCTGCCGGGCCCTGCGCGCCATCAAGTCCGCCGTGCCGCAGATCGGCCTCATCACCGACGTCGCGCTCGATCCCTATACGAGCCACGGCCATGACGGGCTGCTCGACGCGGACGGACGCATCCTCAACGACGAGACGGTCGCCGTGCTGGTCGAGCAGGCGCTGGTGCAGGCCGATGCCGGCGCCGATGTGATCGCGCCCTCCGACATGATGGACGGGCGGGTCGGCGCCATCCGCCGGGCGCTCGACGCCACCGGCCATCTCGACGCGCAGATCCTCGCCTACAGCGCGAAATACGCTTCCGCCTTCTACGGCCCCTTCCGCGACGCGGTCGGCTCGTCCGGCTGCCTCAAGGGCGACAAGCGCACCTACCAGATGGACCCCGCCAACGGCGTCGAGGCGCTTCGCGAAGCCGCGCTCGACATCGAGGAAGGCGCGGACATGCTGATGGTGAAGCCCGGCCTGCCCTATCTCGACATCGTCTACCGGCTGAAGGAGAGCTTCGGCCTGCCGACCTTCGCCTATCAGGTGTCTGGCGAATACGCGATGATCGAAGCGGCCGCGCGCAATGGCTGGCTCGACGGCGAAAAGGCGATGATGGAGAGCCTGATGGCCTTCAAGCGGGCCGGCGCCGACGGTGTGCTGACCTATTTCGCGCCCCGCGTCGCCGAGAAGCTCGCCCGCGAGGCCTGAGCGCCTCGCGGCACCCGCCATGCCGGTTCCCATCGCCCGAACCGGCTCCGTTGCTCGTCTCGCGCTTTTCCTCGGCCTGCTGCTCCTGCCGGGCTGCGGCTCCGTCATCGACGCCGATCAGGCGCGCATCTGCCGCGCGGTCGCGCCGCTGTTGCACGACGAGGAGACCACGATCGCCGAGAGCTCGCTCAATCCGGTGGCCGGCTCCGCCACGGGGCTCCGGTTGAGCTATCGGGCGCGAGGCCCGCTGGGCAGCGGTCCGCACTGGCTGATCTGCAGCTTCGCGTCGCAGACCGGGGCCGGGCGGTTCGATCTCGTGGCTGTCGATACCGACCGCGGCCCGGTGGGGGGCATCAAGCTCCACATCCTCAAGCGCTGGGGCCTTTCGGATGTCGCTGAGGCCAGCCGCCCTGCCCTGTTCGCCCTCGGCAAGCGTGAGGCCTACTGGCTCCAGCAAGCTCTGGGCGGCGTCCTGATGGCCAGCGTCTACGGGCTCATCGCTACGGGATTTGCGCTGGTCCACGGCCTCTACGGACGCATCAACCTCGCTTTTGGCGAAATCGCCATCGGGGTGGCGGGCGTCCACGCCCGGCTCGGCCCGGGAACGCTGGCCCTTGCGCTCGTCTTCGGCGTGGCGGCGGCCGCGTTGCTGAGCTGGATCGTCGGGCGGGCGGTATTCGTGCCCATCGCGAGGCGAACGAGCTCCCCGCAGCCGGTGCTGATCGCCACCATCGCCGTCGCCATCACGCTGTCGGAGGCTTTCCGCATCACTTCCGGCAGCCGCGAGAACTGGCTGCCGGCCCTGCTCAACCGGCCGATCTACATCGCCGGGCAGGACGGTTTTGTCGCCACGGCGACGCCGGCACAGTTCCTCGCCACAGGGCTCGCGCTGACGGGCGTGTCAACGCTGCTCGGCCTCATCGCCTTCTCGCCCTATGGGCGCAACTGGCGCGCCTACGCGCAGGACCCGCTCATGACGGCGCTGCTCGGCGTGCGGGTGCCGCTTCTGGTCGGCACCACTTTCGCGCTCGCCGGCGCCTGCGCCGGGCTGGCAGGCGCGGCGATGGTGATCGCCTACGGTACGATTTCGCCCGGCGATGGACTGGCGATTACGCTCAAAGCCTTGATTTCGGCAATTATTGGCGGCATTGGCTCGGTGCCGGGCGCTTTTCTCGGCGCCGCCCTTGTCGCCGGCGTCGAAATCGTGTGGTCCTCGGCCTTCGACATCGCGTATCGCGACGTGGTGATCTATTCCCTCCTGGCGGCTTTCCTCCTGTTGCGGCCGGGTGGGCTCCTCAATCGTGCGGCAGCTTCGCCGCGAGAATTCTGAGTGGTTCGATGACTTTGCCCGTCTCTCCCGCCGACGTCGCCACCGCACGCAAGGTGCTGGACGGCGCGGTGCTGCGCACGCCCACGCTGCCGGCGCCGCGCCTTTCGGCGATTACGGGCGCCCATGTCTTCGTCAAATACGAAAACCTCCAGGTCACGGCGAGCTTCAAGGAGCGAGGCGCGCTGGTGAAGCTCTCCAGCCTGACCCCGGAGGAGCGGGCCGCCGGCGTCGTCGCCATGTCGGCCGGCAACCATGCCCAGGCGGTCGCCTATCACGCGGCCCGGCTCGGCATCCGCGCCACCATCGTCATGCCCAAGCACACGCCGATCGTGAAGGTCGCCGCGACCGAGGCGCACGGCGCCCGCGTGGTGCTGCACGGCGAGTCGGTGGGCGACGCCAGCGAGGAAGCCGACCGCATCGCCCGCGAGGAAAACCTTGTCTGGGTCCACCCTTATGACGACGCCCATGTCATCGCCGGCCAGGGTTCCATCGCCGCCGAAATGCTGGAGGACGCCCCCGATCTCGACGCGCTGCTGGTGCCGGTCGGCGGCGGCGGGCTCATCTCGGGCATGGCGGTCGCCGCCCGCCATCTGCGGCCGGACATCGAGATCGTCGGCGTCGAGACGCGCCTCTACCCGTCGATGTGGAACGCGCTGCATCAACAGGGCCTGCCCTGCGAGGGCGCGACGCTGGCGGAAGGCATCGCGGTGAAGCAGGCGGGTACGCTGACCCGCGAGATCGTCTCCGCCCTCGTCTCCGACGTGGTGCTGGTGAGCGAGCCGACCATCGAGCGGGCGGTCAACCTGTTCCTGACCCAGCAGAAGACGTTGGCCGAGGGCGCCGGCGCGGCGGGCCTCGCGGCGCTGCTCGCCGAGCCCGACCGCTATCGCGGACGCAAGGTCGGCCTAGTGGTCTCGGGTGGCAACATTGACCCGCGCATCGTCGCCTCGATCATGATGCGCGAGCTGGAGCGCGAGGAACGCATCGTCTCCTTCCGCTTTTCCATGCTCGACCGCCCCGGCGAACTCGGCATCATCGCCAGCCTGCTCGGCAGCCTCGGAGCCAACATTCTCGAGGTCGAGCACAAGCGCCACTTCCTCGACGTCCACGCCAAGGGCGCCCGTCTCGACGTGACGGTCGAAACCCGCGATCGCACCCATGCCGACGCGGTCTACCGGGCGCTGATCGAGAACGGCATGGATGTCGAGCGCATCGACTGGCGCAGCGGCAACTGACGTCCCGATGGCCGTCGTGGAGCGCGGCGGGGCTTGTTCCCGCCACGCTCCACCACCACCTGAGGCTCGCAAGGAGACCGGCATGTCCGACGCGCAGTATTATGGCGAGCCCAAGCCCTACGCCTTCAGTCCGGTGTCCGAGCCGGAGTACTTCGAGGGCGTGCTGTTCCGCCGCTTCGTGGCCTTCCTGATCGATGCGCTGATCATCTGCGTGCCGATCGGGCTGGCGGCGCTGCTGATCTTCGTCCTTGGCTTCGTCACCTTCGGCGTGGGCTGGTTCCTGTTCGGCCTGCTGAGTCCCGGTTTCGTGGTGTGGGGGCTGGTCTATACCGGCCTCACTCTCGGCGGCCCGCACTCGGCGACGATCGGCATGCGCACCATGGGCATCGAGATGCGGCTCTGGTACGGCGCGCCGATGTATCCGCTGCTCGCCGTGGTCAGCGTCGTGCTGTTCTGGGTGTCGACGAGCGTGCTGACGCCGCTGGTCGCCATCGTCGGCCTGTTCAACAGCCGTCGCCGGCTGCTCCACGACCTGATCATCGGCACCGTCGTCACCAACACCGAGGAGCGGGCGGCATCCCTGCGCCGCTACCGCTGACACGAAAGCGCGAACGGGAACAAAAGGGGCTTTGACGTCCGGGCCGGCTCGCGCGATCCTTGGCGCAGCCGCTACGTGAAGCACCCGTGACAGAGCACCCGCGCGATACACCGCAGTTCTACCTCACCGCACCGTCGCCCTGCCCCTATCTGCCGGGGCGCTCGGAGCGAAAGGTCTTCACGCATCTCGTGGGCGAGCGGGCGACCCAGCTCAACGACGTGCTGACCCATGGTGGCTTCCGCCGCAGCCAGTCGATCGCCTATCGTCCCGCCTGCGAACAGTGCCGGGCCTGTGTCTCGGTTCGGGTATGCGTCGACGATTTCCACGAGACCCGCAGCTTCCGCCGCGTGCGGCAGGCTAATGAGGACCTCATAGGCGATATCCGCGCCGCCGTGCCGACGGCCGAGCAGTACTCGCTGTTCCGCGCCTATCTCGACAGCCGCCACAGCGATGGCGGCATGGCCGACATGACCGTGCTCGATTACGCGATGATGGTGGAGGACAGCCACGTCCGCACCCGTCTCATCGAATATCGCCGGCGGGGCCCGGCCACCGCCGTCAACGGGCGCGGCCAGGGGGCGCTCCACGCCGTGGCGCTGACCGACGTGCTCGCCGACGGATTGTCGATGGTCTACTCGTTCTACGATCCCGACGAGGCGGCGCGCTCGCTCGGCACCTTCATGATCCTCGACCATGTGACCAAGGCCAGAGCGATGGGCCTGCCCTATGTCTATCTCGGCTACTGGGTCGAGGGATCGGACAAGATGGACTACAAGCGTCGCTTCCTGCCGCAGGAACGGCTCGCCCCGGCCGGCTGGATACGCGCCGACGAATAGGCAGCGGCCGGCGATGGCATGGGGTGTCATGCCCCTGTGATCGGACGGGCCTAGCAAGTTGGAAGACCTCTAATCCAGAGATGTCCAGACTTGCCGGAGCCCTGCCATGACCGACGATACGCTCGATCCCGTCCCCGAGTCGCCGTTCCGCACCAGCCTGCTCGAAGAAGCGGAAGGTGACGGCAGCAACCCGACGGTCAACCCGACGATGGGCGAGCTGATCTCGATCCGCTTCTCGCGGCGTGGTCTGCTGAAAGGCTCGCTCGCCGTCTCCGCCATCGCCTCGACCGTCGGTCCGATGGCGCTTCTCTCCGCCGAGAAGGCCCGGGCGGCGAACAATTCCGCCAGCAGCGGCTCGGCGTTCAGCTTCGTCGAGGTGGAAGCCGGCGTCGACGAGACCCATCACGTCGCCGATGGTTATGACGCCGACGTGCTGCTGCGCTGGGGCGACGGGCTGTTTCCCGATTCGCCGGCCTTCGACCCGAAGAACCAGAGCGCCGAAGCCCAGCGTCGCCAGTTCGGCTACAACAACGACTATGTGGGCTTCATCCCGCTCGACGGCTCGTCCGAGCACGGGCTGCTGGTGGTGAACCACGAATACACCAACGAGCACCTGATGTTCCCCGGCATCGTCAGCGTCGCCGAGGGCAAGCTGAAGGTGGCGCCGGCCGATCTGAGCCGCGTCGACATCGAGATGGCGGCCCATGGCGGCACCATCGTCGAGATCCGCAAGGTCGACGGCAAGTGGCAGCCGGTGCGCGAGGGCAAGCTGAACCGTCGCATCACCTCCACCACGCCGATGCAGCTTTCGGGCCCCGTCGCCGGCCATGACCGCGTGAAGACCAAGGACGACCTGACCGGCAAGCAGGTGCTTGGCACGCTCAACAACTGCGCCGGTGGCGTGACGCCCTGGGGCACCTATGTGATGGCCGAGGAGAACTTCCACGGCTATTTCCTCGGCCAGCTGCCGGAAGGCCACCCCGAAGCCGCCAACTACAAGCGCTACGGCGTGCCGGAAGGCACCTATGAGTGGGGCAATTTCTACGACCGCTTCGACCTCTCGAAAGAGTCGAACGAGCCGAACCGCTTCGGCTGGATCGTCGAGGTGGACGTGAACGACCCCAATTCGGTGCCGAAGAAGCGCACCGCGCTCGGTCGTTTCAAGCATGAGGGCGCCGAGTCGATCGTGGCCAGGGATGGCCGCGTGGTCTTCTATCTCGGCGACGACGAGCGCTTCGACTACGTCTACAAGTTCGTCACATCAGGCACGTTCAACCCGAACGACCGCGCGGCGAACATGGACCTGCTCGATTCCGGGACGCTCTACGTCGCCAAGTTCGAGGCCGACGGCACGCTGAACTGGCTGCCGGTGGTCTTCGGCGAAGGTCCGCTGACCGCCGCCAACGGCTTCAACAGCCAGGCCGACGTGCTGATCGAGACCCGCCGCGCCGCCGACCTGCTCGGCGCCACCAAGATGGACCGTCCCGAGGACATCCAGCCGAATGGCGTGAACGGCAAGGTCTACGTCATGCTGACCAACAACACGAAGCGCAAGGACGAGCAAACCGACGCCGCCAACCCGCGCGCCAAGAACGCCTTCGGCCACATCATCGAGATCGCCGAGACCGATGGCGATTTCGCCGCGACCAAGGGCAAGTGGGAAGTGCTGCTGAAGTGCGGCGATCCTTCTGTCGCGGCGGTCGGCGCCTCCTTCTCCACCGACACCACCCGGAACGGCTGGTTCGGCATGCCGGACAACTGCGCGGTCGATTCCGCCGGCCGACTGTGGGTGGCGACGGACGGCAACAACCCGAAGGATACCGGTCGCACGGACGGGCTCTGGGCGGTCGACGTGGACGGCGAAGCGCGCGCCACCTCCAAGCTGTTCTTCCGCGTGCCGGTCGGCGCGGAGATGTGCGGCCCGCTGTTCACGCCGGACGACCGCACCGCCTTCGTCGCCGTCCAGCACCCGGGCGATGGCGGCACCGACTGGGCGCCGTTCGGGCGGCCCTCCTATTACGAGGACCTGTCGACCCGCTGGCCGGACTTCAAGAACGACATGCCGGTACGCCCGGCGGTCGTCGTGATCACCAAGAAGGACGGCGGCAAGATCGGCGTCTGACGGCGCCGGAAGCCGACCAGCCTGAAAGGATGCCGGTCGACCCGCATGGGCCGGCCGGGCGTTGCGTCCCCCGCCGGACCGAAGACAACCTGGCCGCCGGCCTTACGCCGGTGGCCTTTTTCATGCGAATTTGTTGTTGCGGGGGAAGCCCTTGGGCGGCAGGCGGCCGGCCCCGGCGCGCTCGCCGCGCCATTCGGTGAGATCCGTCACCGTCCAGGTGCGGCCGGAAGTGTCGGTCCAGGTCAGCCCGTCGGCCGCGGCGAACACCTTCACATCGCTCATCGCGCCGTCCTTGTAGCGCTGCAGCCGCACGCCGCGCCCGCGCGCCATCTCCGGGATCTGCGACAGCGGGAAGACGAGGAGCTTGCGGTTCTCGCCGATGACCGCGACGCTGTCGCCGACCGCCGGCACCACCGTGGCGGCGTCCTGCCCATCGACGCCGAGCACCTGCTTGCCCTTGCGGGTATTGGCGAGGCAATCGTCCTCGGCGACGACGAAGCCCCTGCCCTCCTTCGCCGCGACCAGCAGCTTGCGCCCGCCCTGATAGGGCAGCACGTCGACGATGTCGGCCTCCTGCTCGAGGTCGATCGACAGGCGCAGCGGCTCGCCATGGCCGCGCCCGCCCGGCAGCTTGGAGGCGTCGAGCGTGTAGAAGCGGCCGTTGGTGGCGAAGACCAGAAGCTTCGAGGTGGTCTCGGCGAAGAAGCTGATCTTCAGCTTGTCGTCGCCCTTGAAGGCCAGTGTCGAGAGATCCGCGACATGGCCCTTCAGCGCCCGCACCCAGCCCTTTTCCGACACCACGACCGTCACCGGCTCGCGCTCCACCAGCGCCTCGATCACCGCGTCGGCGTCATGGGCGGCTGCCTCGCCGAAGCCGGTGCGCCGGCGGCCGAGCGGGGTGTCGGGCGCGAACATCTTGCGGGTCTCGCCCAGCTCCCAGGCGACGGTCTTCCACTGCTTGGCCTCGGAGGCCAGCAGCTTCTCGATGCCGTCCTTCTCCTTGGTGAGGGCGTCGTGCTCCTTGCGGATCTCGAATTCCTCGAGCTTGCGCAGCGAGCGCAGGCGCATGTTGAGGATCGCCTCGGCCTGCACGTCGGTAAGCTCGAAACGCGCCATCAGCGCCGGCTTCGGCTCGTCCTCCTCGCGGATGATGCGGATCACCTCGTCGAGGTTGAGATAGGCGATGAGGTAGCCGCCCAGCACTTCCAGCCGGTGCTCGATCTGCGCCAGGCGATAGCGCGAACGGCGCAGCAGTACCTCGCGGCGATGGTCGACCCATTCGCGCAGGGCTTCCAGCAGGCTGACGACCTTCGGCACCTGCCCGCCGACCAGCACGTTCATGTTCAGCGGGAAGCGCGTTTCCAGCTCGGTGAGCCGAAACAGGCTTTCCATCAGTAGCTCGGCGTCGACATTTCTCGCGCGCGGTTCGAGCACCAGCCGCACATCCTCGGCGCTCTCGTCGCGCACGTCGGCGAGCAGCGGCAGCTTCTTCTCGTTGAGGAGGTCGGCGATCTTCTCGACGAGGCGCGACTTGGGCACGCCGTAGGGGATCTCGGTGACGACGACCACATAGGTGCCGCGCCCGGTCTCTTCCTTGTGCCAGCGCGCGCGCAGGCGGAAGCCGCCGCGGCCAGTGGCATAAGCATCCGCCATCGAGGCCGGTGACTCGATGATGACCCCGCCGGTCGGAAAGTCCGGCCCCTTCACGAATTTCAGCAGGTCGTCGGTGGTCGCCTGCGGGTTCTCGATGATGTGCAGGCTGGCGTCGATCAGCTCAGCCGCGTTGTGCGGCGGGATCGAGGTCGCCATGCCCACCGCGATGCCGGTGGAACCGTTGGCGAGCAGGTTCGGGAAGGCGCCGGGCATGACGACCGGCTCTTCGGTCGTGCCGTCATAGTTGGGGCGGAAGTCGACGGCGTCCTCATCGATACCGTCGAGGATGAGCCGGGCCACATCGGTCAGGCGGGCCTCGGTGTAACGCTCGGCGGCAGCGTTGTCGCCGTCGATGTTGCCGAAGTTCCCCTGCCCGTCGACCAGCGGATAGCGCTGGGAAAAATCCTGCGCGAGGCGGACCATAGCGTCGTAGATCGCCATGTTGCCGTGCGGGTGGAACGAGCCCATCACGTCGCCGACGATCTTCGCGCTCTTGCGGAAGCCGCCTCCCGGATCGAGGCGCAGGAGGCGCATGCCATAGAGGATGCGCCGGTGCACCGGCTTCAGCCCGTCACGAGCATCCGGCAGGGCGCGATGCATGATGGTCGAGAGCGCATAGGCAAGGTAACGCTCCTCGAGCGCCGCCTTCAGGCCGATCGGTTCGATCGTGCCGTCATCGGTCGGAATCGGTGGCTCTCCCATGTCCTCTGGCTACATCGAAGCGATGCCGGGAACAAGACGCGAACGCGCAAGGCGGCGCCGTTGTCCGCGCACGATTTGCATGGCGCCACATTTCAAAGCCCGATCCCAAAGGACAGCAGGAGCGCCAGAGGCGCGAATGAAAACCACGCTCCGCTTCCCTCGGCATTCGTTCGGCATGAAATGAAACAATTTCTAATTTGAAAATAGATTCTAGGCAGAGTGCCGGACTCACGCTAGGGTTGCTGCACGACTATTCGGGGGAACAGTCGCAGTGAGAAAGACGTCTGTCTTCGGACTGGCCGTCGCGCTTGCCGGATGGTCGATCCTTCCGGCAAGCGCCCAACGGCCGACCTATCAATATCTCGGCCTGCGCGAGCAGGTGATTCAGGAACTACGGGAGCCGCAGGTCTCCACCGGCTGGATGAACGTCTGCCGCGAACGCCCTGTCATCCGGCAGGACTGGCGGGGGCAGCCGGTCCAGGTCCAGGTTCCCATGTGCAACATGGTGTGGGTCGGCAAGCGCTACTTCCACAACGGGAACTATTATGCCGACCCGAATTTCATGACGCCGCTCAACTAGCGTCCAGCCGGTGCAATGCGGCGATCAGCGCCGCGCGGGAATCCGGCAGGGCCGTGCCACGCGGCTCAAACACGCGCCGGGCGAGGAAGTGGCCGGTCAGTTCCAGCGCCGCTTCGACATCGTGCCGCGACGGGGGCTCGGCGACCTCCCCGATGAGGAAATAGGGCAGTTCGAAGAGCTGCGTGCGCCACGGCTCGCCGGCATCGCGGCTGACCGCCCGCCCCGATTTCGGGGAGACATAGAGCAGGTCGTTGCGCCCGCCGGTTGCAGCGCAGCGGTCGAGATCGAGCCCGAAGCCGAGTTCCGACAGCATCATCAGTTCCAGCCGGGCGATCAGCATGCCGGTGAGGCGCGGTTCGTCGAGATGCTCGACCACGGCGACCAGCGTTTCATGCAGCCCGGGATGCGGGTCGCGCTCCGGCAGCATGCGCACGAGGCTGCCGACATGGCTCAGCGCGAAGGCGGAATGGGCATAAGCCATCAACCGCCCCGCACGCGGCGCGACGACTTCCAGAGCGAAGGTGCCGAGATGCTCGTCAAGCCGCGCCCGCCAGACGACCCGCACGCCGTTGCCGGGCTGCAGGGCGGCTGCCTGCCGGCGCGAGCTCCCCCCGCGTACGAGGCCGAGATGCCGCCCGTGCGCGGCCGTCATCAGCTCGACGATGGCATTGGCCTCGCCGTGACGGCGCAGGCCCAGAATGATGCCCTCGTCGGACCACTCCATGGCGGCCTCAGTCGGATTGCGGGAAGTCGAGCCCCATCTCGCGGTAGCGTTCGGGGTCGTCGGCCCAGTTTTCGCGCACCTTCACGAAGAGGAATAGGTGCACCGGCGCCTCGACGATTTCGGTCAGCTCCTTGCGGGCGGCCATGGAGATCGCCTTGATGGTTTCGCCGCCCTTGCCGAGCACGATCTTCCGCTGGCTTTCGCGCTCGACGAAGATGGTCTGCTCGATGCGCACCGAGCCATCCTTGCGCTCCTGCCAGCTATCGGTCTCGACCGTCGAGCGGTAGGGCAGCTCCTCATGCAGGCGATGGAACAGCTTCTCGCGGGTGATCTCCGCCGCCAGCGAGCGCATGGGCGCATCGGAAATCTGGTCTTCCGGATAGAGCCAGGGACCGAGCGGCAGTGTCTGCGCAAGCCATTCGCGCAGCTCCTTGAGGCCGTCGCCGTTCTGCGCGGAGACCATGAACAGGCGGTCGAAGCTGATGAGCTCGGCCACCTTGGCGGCCAGCTCCAAGAGGCTGTCGCGCTTCACCAGGTCAATCTTGTTGAGCAGGATCGCCCGCGGCCGTTTTACGTCGGCGAGCCCCTTGATGATGGCCTCGACATCCTCGGTCAGGCCGGCACGCGCGTCGATGAGCAGCACGACGGCATCGGCATCGCCGGCCCCGCTCCAGGCGGAGCGGACCATGGCTTTCTCCAGCCGGCGCTTGGGGGCGAAAATGCCGGGCGTGTCGACGAGGATGATCTGCGTCGTGCCTTCGAGCGCGATGCCGCGCACCAGCGAGCGCGTGGTCTGCACCTTGTGCGAGACGATCGACACCTTGGTGCCGACCAGCGCATTGGTGAGCGTCGACTTGCCCGCGTTCGGCGCCCCGATCAGGGCAACGAAGCCGCAGCGCGTCTCTTCGGTGGTTTCGTTCATGAAGTAACCCGTTCGAGGAACGCCGCGGCGGCGGTCTTCTGTGCATTCTGCTTGGAGGTGCCGGTCGCCTCGACAGGCTCGTAGCCGGGCACCTCGACGGCAATTCGGAACTCGGGATTATGGTCGGGTCCCGAGCGATCGACCAGCCGGTAGTGTGGCGGCGGCAGTCCCCGCCCCTGCGCCCATTCCTGCAGCGCCGTCTTCGGATCGCGGGCCGAGCTGCCCGGAGTCGCCAGCCGTGGCCGCCAGAACCGTTCGATCAGCGCTTCCGCCGCCGGAAAGCCGGCATCGAGATAGACCGCCGCCAGCACCGCCTCGGCGACATCGGCGAGAATGGTGGAGCGATCGCGCCCGCCGGAACGCTCCTCGCCGGCGCCGAGGCGAAGATGCGGGCCCAGCCCCATCGCGCGGGCGACCTCGGCGCAGGCGTCCTCGCAGACGAGATCCGCCAGCCGCCGCGAGAGTTCGCCCTCCTCCGCATGCGGATAGGCGCGGTAGAGCATGTCGGAAACCACCAGCCCCAGCACGTGGTCGCCGAGAAACTCCAGTCGCTGGTAGGACCGCACGCGAGCGCGCGAGCCCTGAACCTCCGTCACGGAGCTGATATGGGTCAGTGCGAGACGCAGATGCGCGCGATCCGCGAAGCTGTGCCCGAGAGCCTCTTCGAGCGCGTCGAGGCCGATGTCGTCGGCGGGCCGCGCCTTGCTGCGCGTCATCGCACGAAGGAGAAGATGCGGTCCCAGCGCACCGTCCAAGGCCACTTCCAGAACTGCCAGGCGGCGTCGCCTTCCTTCACCGAGAAGAAGATGACCTGCGCCCGGCCGATGAGGTTCTCATAGGGCACGTAGCCGACCTGGCTGAGCACGCGGCTGTCGGTGGAGTTGTCGCGGTTGTCGCCCATCATGAAGTAGTGGTCGGCCGGCACCTTGTAGACCGGGGTGTTGTCGTAGAAGCCGTTGTCCACGAGATCGAGCGTGTAGTAGCTCACGCCGTTCGGCAGGGTCTCGGTCCAGCGCTTCACGCGCTCGACACGCCCGCCGCCCTCGTCGTCCATCCAGTAGCCGGCATCCTCGCGCTTCACCGGCTGGCCGTTGATGTGCAGCACGCCGCCGATCATCTGAATCTCGTCGCCGGGCAGGCCAATCACGCGCTTGATGTAATCGGTGCTCTCGTCGCGCGGCAGCTTGAACACCACCACGTCGCCGCGGTTCGGCGTCGAGCCGAGGATGCGCCCGTCGAAGAGCGGCGGCGAGAAGGGCAGCGAGAAGCGCGAATAGCCATAGCTGAACTTCGACACGAACAGATAGTCGCCGACGAGCAGCGTCTCCTTCATCGAGCCGGACGGGATGTTGAACGGCTGGAACAGGAAGGTGCGGATCAGGATGGCGATCAGGAACGCCTGGATGATCACCTTGACGGTCTCGCCGAGGCCGCCTTCCTTCTTCTTCGGTTCGGTCGTCGAAGTCATGTCGCCTTCCGGTGCGCTCGCGGCGCGGCATGCGCCGCGCAAGGCGGCCGTGCGGCTCCTATAACCGCTTGGCGAGGTCGCGGCAACGCGCGCCGCTCACGATCGCACGAGGTGACAGTACGTCAGCCACCGTCTTTTTTCGGTACGGCGCTGATGATGACGAAGGCCTGGGCCAGCGGACCGTCATCGGTGATGGTGAGGTCGATGCGCGCCTCGAAGCCTGCCGGCGTGATGGCGTCGAGCCGCACCTTCGCCCCGCCGGTCAGTGCCATGGTCGGCCTGCCGGACGGCATGTTGACCACGCCCATGTCCTTCCAGAACACGCCCTGCGCGAGGCCGGTGCCAAGCGCCTTGGCGCAGGCCTCCTTGGCGGCGAAGCGCTTGGCGTAGCTTTCGACGCGCCGGGCCCGCCGGTCGGATTTTGCGCGCTCGATCGGCGTGAAGACACGGTCGAGGAAACGCTCGCCATGGCGCTCCAGCACCTCGGCGACGCGCCGGGCGTCGGTGATGTCGGAGCCGATGCCGATGATCACGAGCGCCTCACGCCGCCTGCGGCGCGCCGAGACGCGCCCGCCCGCGCGACATCGCCTCGCGCATGTGCCGGATCGATTCCTCGAGCCCAGTGAAGATGGCCTCGCCGATGAGGAAGTGCCCGATGTTCAGTTCGCGCACGGAGGCGAGAGCGGCGATCGTCTCGGCCGTGGCGTAATCGAGGCCGTGGCCGGCGTGGATCTCCAGCCCGAGCTCGCTGCCCTGCACGGCCGCGCGCCGCAGACGGGTGAACTCGGATTCCGCCGCGTTCGCTTCGCCGGCAGTGAGGAAGTCGCACCAAGCTCCGGTATGAAGCTCGACGACCGCCGCGCCGATATCGGCTGCACGGGCGATCTGATCCTCGTCGGGGGCAACGAAGAGCGAGACGCGGATGCCGGCATGGCCGAGCTTCTCGACCTTGCGGGCGAGGTCGATGCCGCCGCCCAGCACGTCGAGGCCGCCCTCGGTGGTGCGTTCCTCGCGTCGCTCCGGCACGAGGCAGCAGGCATGCGGCTTCAGTTCCAGCGCCAGAGCGACCATCTCGTCAGTCGCCGCCATCTCGAAATTCAGCGGAACGGTCAGCACCTCGCGCAGGCGGCGCATGTCGGCATCGCGGATATGGCGACGATCCTCGCGCAGATGCGCGGTGATGCCGTCGGCGCCGGCCGCGCAGGCGAGCTGGGCCGCGCGCACCGGATCGGGCAGCGCACCGCCGCGCGCGTTGCGCACGGTCGCGACGTGATCGACGTTCACTCCGAGACGGATCGGCGGGACGATACGGGTCATGGCGGCTACGCCTTCGCGCCCTGGATGCCGCGGCTGCCGGGCTTCACCGGCGGCAGCGCCGCGAGTTCCGGCGGCAGGGCATCGGCCGGATAGGCGGGAATGTCGAGCTTGGCCAGCGAGACCAGCGGCACGCCGAGATCGGCCTTGCCGTTCGAGCGGTCGATCAGGCAGGCGGCACCCACGACGTTCTTCGTGTGCTCGGCGATGGCGGCAAGGCACTCGCGGGAGGAAAGACCGGTGGTCACGATGTCCTCGACCATCAGCACCTTCGCCTCCTCAGGGATGGCGAAGCCGCGCCGCAGCTGGAACCGGCCGTCCTCGCGCTCGACGAACACCGCCTTGGCACCGAGATGGCGTGCCGTCTCGTAGCCCGGCACGATGCCGCCGACCGCCGGCGAGACGACGTAGTCGATCTTGCCGAAGGCGGCCTCGGCCTTCTGCGCCAGCGCCTTGCAGAGCCGCTCGGTGCGCACGGGATCCTGGAAGATGAACATCTTCTGGAGGAAGACGGGACTGCGCAGGCCCGACGACAGAATGAAATGGCCCTCAAGCAGCGCACCGGCGGCACGGAATTCGGCCACGACCTCGTCTTGTGTCATCTGAATGCCCGGAAGTTTCTGAACGGTTGGGGTGATAGCCCATCCGCATTGCCGCGTCACGACCGATCCGCCCGGCGGGGCGGGTTCAGCCGTTGACGCGCTCGACGGATGAGACGACTTGGCGGGCCCTCAGATCGGCGATGATGCCATTGAGGTGGCGCAGATCGTAGACGCCGATGTCGATGACCATGCGCGTGAAATCCGCCGAGCGGGAGGACATGCGCAGATTCTCGATATTGCCGTCACGCTCGCCGATCACCTGCGCGATCTGCGCCAGCGAACCCGGCTCGTGGCTCGCCACCACGACGATCTGCACCGGGAAGCGCTGCGGGTCGTCCTCGTCCACATCCCAGCGCACGTCGAGCCAGCGTTCCGGCTCCTCCTCGAAGTCCTGCAGCGCCGGCGACTGGATCGGGTAGATGGTGATCCCCTCGCCCGGCGTCAGGATGCCGACGATACGGTCGCCGGGCACCGCGCCGCCATTCGGGGCGAAGCGCACTGGCAGCTCGCGGTTGATGCCGCGGATCGGGATGGCCGTCTTGGGATCGGGATCGCTCTCGATGCCAGGGATCTTGAACTTGAGGCTCTGGCCCTTCTCCAGCTCGAACCAGCCTTCGCCCTTGAGCGCCGCGCGCTCCTCGGGGCGCGGGCCGGTCCATTCCGGGTAGATCGCCTTCACCACGTCGTCCGAGCGCATCTCGCCGCGCCCGACGGCGGCATAGACGTCCTCGGTCGAAGGGCGCGCCAGGCGGCCGATCGCGCTGGCGAGCTTTTCCTCGGAGAAGACCTTGCCGGCGCGCACCACGGCCCGCTCGACGATCTTCTTGCCGAGCCCGGCATATTGCGCGCGCACCGCCGCCCGGGTGGCGCGGCGGATCGCGGCGCGGGCCTTGCCGGTGACGACGATGGATTCCCATGCCGCCGGCGGTGTCTGGCCGGCCGCGGTGATGATCTCCACCTCGTCGCCGTTCTGCAGCTCGGAAACCAGCGGCGATACCTTGCCGTTGATCTTGGCGCCCACCGCCCGGTCGCCGACGCCGGTGTGGACGGCGTAGGCGAAGTCGATCGGCGTCGCCCGGCGCGGCAGGGTGATGAGGCGCCCCTTGGGCGTGAAGCAGAAGACCTGGTCGTGGAACAGCTCAAGCTTCGTGTGCTCGAGGAACTCCTCCGGGCTCGACCCTTCCGCCAGCAGTTCGATGGTCCGCCGCAGCCATCCATAGGCGTTGGAGTCGCGGGTCAGCACGTCGGGGCCGCCATTGTCCTTGTAGAGCGCATGCGCCGCGATGCCGTACTCGGCGATCTCGTGCATCTGGCGGGTGCGGATCTGCAGCTCGACGCGCTGGCGGCCCGGTCCGACGACGGTCGTGTGGAGCGAGCGGTAGTCGTTCTGCTTCGGCGTCGAAATGTAGTCCTTGAAGCGGCCGGGCACGAGCGGCCACTTGGTATGGACGACACCGAGCGCGGCGTAGCAGTCCTCGACCTTCTCCACGAGGATGCGGAAGCCGTAGATGTCGGAGAGCTGTTCGAAGGCGATCGATTTCTGCTCCATCTTCCGCCAGATCGAATAGGGCCGCTTCTCGCGTCCCCTCACGATGGCGGCGATGTCCTTGTGAGCGATGGCGTCCGAGAGCTCACGCTCAATCGCCGCGACCAGCTCGCCGTTCTTCTCCTTCAGCGCCTGCAGGCGGCTGCGGATGGACTCATAGGCCTCCGGCGAAAGCTGGCGAAACGACAGGTCCTCCAGCTCCTCGCGCATGTCGTGCATGCCCATGCGTCCCGCGAGCGGCGCATAGATGTCGAGCGTCTCCTGCGCGACGCGCGAACGCTTCTCCTCCGGCACCCATTTCAGGGTGCGCATGTTGTGCAGCCGGTCCGCGAGCTTGACCAGCAGCACCCGCACATCGTCGGCGATGGCCAGCAGCAGCTTGCGCAGGTTCTCGGCCTGCTTGGCCTGCTTGGAGACGAGATCGAGCTTCTTGATCTTGGTGAGGCCCTCGACCAGCGCGCCGATCTGCGGGCTGAAGAGCCGGTCGATCTCCTCGCGGGTGGCGTCGGTATCCTCGATGGTGTCGTGCAGCAGAGCCGCGACGATAGTGGCGTCGTCGAGCTTCAGGTCTGTCAGGATGGCCGCGACTTCGAGCGGATGCGAGAAGTAAGGATCGCCCGAGGCGCGTTTCTGCGTGCCGTGGGCGCGCATTGCATAGACGTAAGCGCGGTCAAGCAGCGCTTCGTCGGTATTGGGATTGTACCGGCGCACGCGCTCGACGAGCTCGTACTGCCGCATCATGACAGGGACTCGCGAGAATGGTCGGCCGACAGGGCCGATCCGCTAGATATCATCCGCGGCGCCCGGCCGCGCAAGCCGCATGTCGCGGAAAAGGCAGGAGAACTCGGCTCCAAAACGCAAACGGCCCGGCACAGGGCCGGGCCGCTCGATCGGATCGATGGTCGATCAGCCTTCGTCGTCGTCGCTCGGCTCCGGCGGCACGAGACCCTGAAGACCGGCGAGCAGCTCTTCCTCGGTCATGCGGTCGAGCATGATGTCGGAATCGTCCGCGCCTTCCGAGCCGCCCGAAGCGATCATCGGAACGGTCTCGGGCTCCGGCTCGTCCACCTCGGTGAACTTCTGGAGCGAATGGATCAGCTCTTCCCGCAGGTCTTCCGGCGAAATCGTCTCGTCGGCGATCTCGCGCAGAGCCACAACGGGGTTCTTGTCGTTGTCGCGGTCGACCGTGATCGGCGAACCCGACGCGATCATCCGGGCGCGGTGGCCGGCAAGAAGAACGAGCTCGAAGCGATTGTCGACCTTGTCGATGCAGTCCTCGACGGTGACGCGAGCCATGCCTCGGCACTCCTGACGGTGTAAGGGAAGCGGCCTCCTTAAACCAATGCGGACGATGGAGCAAGCCTTGCGTGCGGCGGCGCATCAACCTGCGCGGCAAACGAGGCGACGGCGGCTTTTCGCTGTCCACCACAAAACGCACGACGGTCCGCCGCTTCGTCTCGCGGGTGCCACAAATGGGCTATGTCTATGGCGGGGGAAGGCGGCGTGCTTCGCGGTGCGCCGCAACATGTTTCAACCCCTCTTGTCCCCGGGTATTGCCTCGTATGGTTCAGGGTATGGAAAAGATCGCGCTTTTCATTGACGGCGCCAACCTCTATTCAGCCACCAAGTCGCTCGGTTTTGATATTGATTACAAGCGTTTGCTGAAGGAATTTCAAGGTCGCGGCTACGTCCTGCGGGCCTTCTATTACACGACGTTGGTCGAGGATTCCGAGTACTCATCGATCCGCCCGCTGCTCGACTGGCTCGATTACAATGGCTATTCGGTCGTCACCAAGCCGGCGCGCGAATTCACCGACAGCCAGGGCCGCCGGCGTGTGCGGGGCAACATGGACATCGAGTTGGCGGTCAACGCCATGGAGCTCGCCTCCCATGTCGACCATATCGTGATCTTCTCCGGCGACGGCGATTTCCGCTCGCTGGTGGAAGCGATCCAGCGCAAGGGCGTCCGGGTCACCGTGGTCTCCAGCATCCACACCCAGCCGCCGATGATCGCCGACGAACTGCGCCGGCAAGCGGACGTGTTCCTCGACCTCGTCGACCTCCAGTCCCGCGTCGGTCGCGACCCGGCGGATCGTTCCGGCCGCATGCAGGAGACACCGCGCTTTCTGGAGCGCCGCGCGGCGCCGCCGGCGGCTGACGAAAACGACGAGATGTCGGATTCCTGACGAAGATGGCCACTCCCGCGCGCGAACGGCTTGCCCCGGCCGAGGCCGAGCCGGACCGGGACTGCCCGCTCTGCCCGCGCCTTGTCGCCTTCCGCGAGCACTGGCGCGCGCAGGAGCCGTCCTGGCACAACGCGCCCGTGCCCTCTTTCGGCCCGGTCGACGGCCGGCTTCTCATCGTCGGGCTGGCGCCCGGCCTGCGCGGAGCCAACCGCACGGGACGGCCCTTCACCGGCGATTATGCCGGCGAACTGCTTTATTCGACGCTGATCCGCTTCGGTTTCGCCACCGGCACCTTCGAGGCGCGGCCGGACGATTCGCTGCGGCTGGTCGATTCGCGCCTCACCAATGCCGTGCGCTGCGTGCCGCCGGAGAACAAGCCGACCACCGAGGAGATGCGCACCTGCCGCCCCTTCCTCGCGGCCACCATCGGCCTGCTGCCGCGGCTCAGCGCCATCGTGGCGCTGGGCAAGATCGCGCATGACCAGGTGCTGGCCGCCCATGGCGAGAAGCTCTCGCGGCACAAATTCGCCCATGGCGCGGTGCACCGGCTCGGCGAGGTGGTGCTTTTCGACAGCTACCACTGCTCCCGCTACAACACGAACACCGGCGTGCTGACGCCGGAGATGTTCCATGCCGTGTTCGCCAAGGTGCGCGCCCATATCGACGCGCTCGGCTGAGCGGCGGAAAACTCAGGGCGCCACGGGCGCCCAGAGTACATCCTCGATCCGCCGCGCACCCGCTGCGAGCATCACGAGCCGGTCGAATCCCAGCGCGATACCCGAGGCTTCCGGCATGACCACCAGCGCGGCGAGGAAGTCCTCGTCGATCGGGTAGCGCTCGCCATAGATGCGCTCCTTCTCGTCCATCCACTGCACGAAGCGGCGGCGCTGCTCGGCGGCGTCAGTCAACTCGCCGAAGGCATTGGCGAGTTCGACGGCGCCGACATAGAGTTCGAAACGCTCGGCGACACGTGGGTCGGTCGGCTTCGGCCGCGCCAGCGCCGCCTCCGAGATCGGGTACTCGCACAGGATGGTCGGCCGCCCAATGCCGAGATGCGGCTCGACCTTCTCGACCATGACCCGGGTGAAGACATCCGCCCAGCCGTCATCCGCCGCCACGCGGATGCCGCGCGCCTGCGCCGCGTGCCAGAGCGTGTCGCGGTCGTTGCCGTCGGCGCCGACGCTTGCCATCAGATCGATGCCGGCGAAACGGTCGAAGGCTTCCGCCACGGTCAGCCGCTCCGGGGCCTCGCCGACATCGCAGACATGTCCGCCGAAATGGAACTCCCGCGCGCCGACCGCCTCGGCGGTGATCGCCAGCAGGGTCGTGCAGTCGCGCATCAGCGCCTCATAGCCCTCACGAGCGCGATACCATTCCAGCAGGGTGAATTCGGGATGATGCAGCGCCGTACGCTCGCCGTTGCGGAATACGCGAGCGAAAGTGAAAAGCCGCCGCTCACCCGCCGCCAGCAGCTTCTTGGCGGTGAATTCCGGCGAGGTGTGCAGATAGCGCGGCGCGCGCGCCCCGTCCGGCCCCTCAAGTTCCGTGGCGAAGGCTTTCAGATGCGTCTCGTTGCCCGGCGAGACCTGCAGGATCGGTGTTTCCACCTCGATGAAGTCGCGTGCAGTGAAGAACGCGCGCAGCGCGCCCTGGATTCGCTGGCGGGCCAGCAGGAACGGGCGCCGGTCGGCGTGGCGCTCGGGCGACCACCAGGGAGAGGCGGAAAGGGACATTGGCGATCCTCCGACAGTTCTCTTCGGTTGGCGCGGGTGGGGTTGGCGGATGGCGGGGGCGCTTGTATAGGAGGCGCCCAACGGAATCCCACGGTGCCCCGCGCGATGTGGCGCACCCAACAGCCAGAGGACCGCAATGGTCAAGGTCATCGCCAGCACGCTGCGCAAGGGCAACGTGGTCGATATCGACGGCAGGCTCTATGTCGTGCTCACCGCCGACAACATTCATCCCGGCAAAGGCACGCCGGTCACGCAGCTCGACATGCGCCGCATCTCCGACGGCACGAAGATCTCGGAGCGCTACCGCACGACCGAGCAGGTCGAGCGCGCCCATGTCGAGGACCGTCCCTTCACTTTCCTCTATTCGGACGGTGAAGGCTATCACTTCATGAACCCCGAGACTTATGATCAGGTCGCGGTGCAGCCGGACGTGATCGGCGACCAGGCGGCCTATCTGCAGGAAAGCATGCAGGTCATGCTTTCCGTCCACGAGGGCAACGCCATCGCCATCGAGCTGCCCCAGCGCGTGGTGCTCGAAGTGGTCGATACCGAGCCCGTCGTGAAGGGCCAGACTGCCTCCTCCTCCTACAAGCCGGCGGTGCTGTCCAACGGCGTGCGTTCGGCGGTACCGCCGCATGTCGGCATCGGTACCCGCATCGTGGTGATGACCGCCGACGGCTCCTATGTCGAGCGCGCCAAAGACTGAGGCTGGTCTCCGACATTTCGAATCAAAAAGCCCGGCCAAGTGCCGGGTTTTTCTTTTGAATTCGGCGTTCTGGGTAGCGCCATGGCCGGGACGACGGCGAGATCGGGCGCCCTCTATCCCCGGTCGCGCATCAGCCGCTGCTTGTCGCGCGCCCAGTCCTTCTCCTTGAGCGCCTCGCGCTTGTCGTGCGCCTTGCGGCCGCGGGCGATGGCGAGCTCGACCTTTGCGCGGCCCTGCTCGTTGAAATAGATGCGCAGCGGCACCACGGTCATGCCCTCGCGCTCCACCGCCTGCCAGAGCTTGGCGATCTCACGCTTGTGCATCAGCAGCTTGCGCGGCCGGCGCGGCTCGTGGTTGAAGCGGTTCGCCTGCAGATATTCCGGGATGAAGGAATTGTAGAGGATGGCCTCGCCGGTCTTGGCGGAGACATAGCTCTCCGCCACCGTCGCCTTGCCGCCGCGCAGGCTCTTCACCTCCGTGCCGGAGAGCGCGATGCCGGCCTCGAACACCTCACCGATGTCGTAGTCGAACCGTGCCCGCCGATTGTCGGCGACGACCTTGCGTGTCTGTGATTTTTTCTCGGCCATCGCTGTTGCTCCGAACCGGAGCGAACGCCCCGATCTAGGTCAGTTGAGCAGTCCGGCGTGGCGCATGGCCGCGCGGACGGTTTCCTTGGTCTTGTCGGTGACGGGCACCATGGGCAGGCGCGCCTCGTCAGCGATCTTGCCGAGGACGCTCAGCGCATATTTGGTGGGGCTCGGGTTGGTTTCAACGAACAGCGCCTGGAACAGCGGGAACAGGCGATCCTGCAGCTCCAGCGCCTTGCTGTAGTCGCCGGCGATGCAGGCGTTCATCAGGTCGGAGCAGAGGCGCGGGGCCACGTTGGAGGCGACCGAGATGCATCCGTCGCCGCCATGGGCCATGAAAGCCAGCGCCGTGGCATCCTCGCCGGAGAGCTGGTTGAAGCTCGGCCCCATCGCCTGACGCTGCATGCTGACGCGGGCGAGATTGGCGGTCGCGTCCTTCACGCCGGCAATGTTCTTCAGCTCGGACAGCCGGGCCATCGTCTCCACCGACATGTCGACCACCGACCGGCCGGGGATGTTGTAGATGTAGATCGGAATACCGACCGCATCGTTGATGGCCTTGTAGTGCTGGTACAGGCCCTCCTGCCCCGGCTTGTTGTAGTAGGGCGTGACGACGAGCACCGCGTCGGCGCCGGCCTTCTCGGCATGGCGCGCGAGGTCGATGGCCTCGATGGTGTTGTTCGAGCCGGCGCCGGCGATCACGGGCACGCGGCCGCGCGCCTGCTCGACGGTCCATTCGACCACGAGCTTGTGCTCGTCATGCGAGACCGTCGGGCTTTCGCCCGTCGTGCCGACGGGCACGAGGCCGTGGATGCCTTCCTCGATCTGCCAGTCGACGAGGTCCCGGAACGCTTTCTCGTCCAGCGCGCCGTCGCGGAACGGCGTCACGAGCGCCGTAAAGGATCCACGGAAGGGCAGCGAATGGGGCATGGAGCGCTCCTGAAGCTTTTCTCGTCGTTCTCGCGCACCATAACCGGCATGGCGCAGCAAAGGGGCCATCAGATATCGCGTCGGCGGCGCCGAAGAAAGAACATTGTTGGCGCACCGACCCGCGGCGCCTTGGCAGAGCCGGCCGGGTGCGGCACCCTGCCCCGGTTTCGCCGGGTTGATCGCCTATTGGCCAAGACAAGCGCAGCGGTTGAGCATAGGCTGGGCGCAAGCGTGGGGTTGTGGTTAGCAATTCGTCAATAAGATCGCGGGACAACAGATAGGTATGGTCCTGCCTGCACCGTCGCAGGATCACACGTCGTCTGTTGGGCGGGAAATGCGAGAACCCATGAGCGAGTCCGAGAACGAATATGCGGTCCAGCGTCGCCGGACGGGCGGCCTGATTCTGCCGCTCGCCGCCGCACTGCTGCTGGGCTCCGCCTCGCTCCTGACACCCGTCGCTTCCTCCGTCGTCCACGCGACGCCGGTGCCGACACCGGCCCCCAAGCCCGGCGCAAAGCCGGTGGCGAAGCCTTCGACCGCCAGCAAGGACAAGGCGAGCGGCAAGACCGCGGCCGCCAAGCCGGCGCCGAAGCCGAGCGCCAAGCCGACGGCCGCCGCGACGCCTGCGGCGAAGCCCACCATCACGCCCTCCCCCAAGCTCACGGCCGCTTCTGCCGCCTCCGCCGGTGCGGCGAGCCTGATGCCGACGCGCGTGCTGGGCGGTGCGTCCGGAGATCTCCAGCAGGCGGTGAGTCTGGTGGAGAAGGGGCAATCCGCCCAGGCGCTGGCCATGGCCGATTCCATGCGCGATCCCGGTGCCCAGGCGCTCGTACGCTGGCTGGCGCTGCGCGTCACCGCGCGCGACGTCGGCTTCGACCGGGCCGTCGCCATCCTGCGCGCCCACCCCACCCTGCCGACGCCCGTCGTGCTGCGCCGCCGGCTCGAATATCTGCTCTACGTCGAGAACAAGGATCCGCAGACGATCCTCAGCTTCTTCGCCGAGCAGGCGCCCTATTCCGGCGAGGGCAAGATCGCGCTCGCCCGCGCGCTGTTCGCCGCCGGCGACCAGAAGGCTGGCGCGGCGTGGCTGCGCAATGCGTGGCAGGAGGATCCTCTGTCCGCCGACACCGAATCGACGGTGATGGTGGAGTTCGGCGGACTGCTGACGCGCGGCGACCACAAGCGCCGGGCCGACAAGCTGCTCTATGCCGAGGATGCCGAACGTGGCCTGCGCGCCGCGCAGCGCGCCGGGGACGACGTGGTCGCCCTCGCTCGTGCCCGTATCGCGCTGGCTTCCGGCAAGGGCGACGTCGCCAAGGCCCTCGCCTCCGTGCCGATGTCGCTGCGCTCCGACCCGGCCTATCTCTATACGCTCGCCAAGGTGCAGCGCCGCAAGGACGACCATGCCGGCGCGGCGCGCACGCTGGCCAGCGCGCCGAAGGACGCCGATGTTCTGGTCGATCCGGATGAGTGGTGGATCGAGCGTCGTCTCGTCGCCCGCGGCCTGCTCGACAAGGGCGATGCCCGCGGCGCCTACAAGGTCGCCCGCGACGCGGCGGTGCCGGATGACGAGCATCTGCGCGCCGAGCAGCAGTTCACTTCTGGCTGGATCGCGCTGCGCTTCCTCAACGATCCGAAGACCGCGCTCCAGCATTTCTCCAAGATCCCTGAGCGGCAGACCCACCCGGCGACCGTTTCGCGCGGCTATTACTGGCAGGGCCGCGCGCTCGAGGCGATGGGGTCCACCGCCAATGCCCGGGCACAGTACGCCGCCGCGGCCGAATACGGCACGGCCTATTACGGCCAGCTCGCCAGCGCGCGGCTGGGCAATTCCCGTGTGCGGATCAATGCCGCGCCGGCAGCCTCGGCCGCCCAGCGTACCGCCTTCTCGCGCGATGAAGGCGTGATGATCTTTAAGCTGCTGGACCGGCTGGACAAGTCCGCGCTGTCGCTCGCCCTTGCCTACGATCTCGCCGAGCGTCTGCCGGATTCCGCCCAGCTCGGCTTGCTGGCCGAACTCGCCAAGCAGCAGGGCGACGCTCGCGCGATGACGACGATCGGCAAGGTCGCGCTCAATCGCGGCATTCCGTTGGAGGCCGAGGCCTATCCCACCATCGGCATCCCGAACTACCAGCCGATCACCACCGACGTGGACCGGTCGCTGGTCTATGCTATCGCCCGGCAGGAAAGCATGTTCAACCCGTCGGCGGTTTCGCGGGCGGGCGCGACGGGCCTGATGCAGGTCATGCCGGCGACCGGACGCACCATCGCCCAGCGCACCGGCGCCGCCTACGATCCCAAGCGGCTGAGCCACCCGACGGTCAACGTCCAGTTCGGCGCCGCCGAGCTGCGCAGCCTGCTGGACAACTACCAGAACAACTACGTGCTGACCTTCGCCGGCTACAATGCCGGACGGGGCAACGTCTCCAAGTGGATCGCCCAGTATGGCGACCCGCGTGACCCCTCGGTCGATCCCATCGACTGGGTGGAGCGCATCCCCTTCTCCGAGACGCGCAATTACGTTCAGCGCGTGATGGAGAACGCTCAGGTCTACAAGTCACGCTTCGGAACGCGCGACACCCTGCAGATCGAAGCCGACCTGCGCGGCTCCCGCTTCTGAGGCGGGACCGATAGATAGGGTAATCAGCCGGCGCGACGCTGCGTGATCACGCGTCGGAGCCAGCAGCCGCCGATACAGCCGACAAGATAGGCCGCCGTCAGCAGAATGGCGACGTCGATGGCGAAGGAGGTCACGATACCGCCTCCTCCGCCTCGACGGGGGCCGCCTTGCGCCGCGCCGGTTTGCAGCCGCCGAACCATCCGGTAACGAGCCCGATGGCGAGTGCGCCGAGGAGATAGGGCCACAATTCGAGCGCCAGGAACCACATCGGCGTCACCTCACGATCAGCTGGATGCCGGGCTCGCCGATACGGCCCGGTACGGTGGCCTGCGCGGCAAGCGCCGGGCGCTCCCCGGTGGCGAGGCGGTCCGGCGCGATGCCGGCGCCCGCCAGATACTTCGTTACCGATTGCGCCCGTCCCGCCGCCAGCGCGGCGCTGGCTTGCGGCTGCCGGACGGCGATCTCGATCATCGAATCCGAGCAGCTGGCCGCGACGGACGCCACATGGTCGAGCAGCCCATAGCTCGCCGGATCGATACGCGTGCCGTCATCGAGAAAGGCGATGGTGCCTTTCTCCAGCAGGTCGTCGATCGCCTTCTGGCAGGCGGCACGGTCGACCATCGGGTGTGGCGCCGCCACCTCAAGACCGACATCGAGCGAGAAGCCCGAGGGAAGCGCCGAAGCCAGCGTCGAACGAATCGACGCCACAGCCGCCGGATAGAGCGCCGCGCCGGTCACTCGCAGCCTGCCGTCATCGAAGCGGGCCTCACCCGTCTCCAGACGCGAGAGCTGGCGCATGGCGGCCATCGCGGCGGCCGTGAAGCCCTGAGGCGCGCCCTGCGCCACGGCCGAGACGTCGTTCACCGGCGCCCCGAGGAACTGTGCCTTTGCCGCGGCGACTAGCCGTTCGTGCTCGGTCGGCGACGGGAAGAAGCCGGAAATCGTCAGCCCATCGGCATCCTTGCGCAGGCTGAAGACATAGGGCGAGACCACTGGGGGGCGCACATCCGCCCGTAGCGTGAAGCCACGCGGCGGTGATTGCGCGAGTGCGGCGAGCACCGTGTTGAAAGCGGCCGAATCCTGCGCCTCGCCGGAAACCGAGAGCGTGGTGCCGTCGCCGCGCACCGCCCCGGTCAGCAGTTTCGAGAGCTGGTCGATGCCGAAGGCCGTCGCGGTGACCCAGGCTTCGGCCGCCGGGCCGCCCGAGGCGATCCGCATTTCGTCGCTCAAAGGCACGCCGGGCAGGTCGCCGCGTACCGCATCGAGCACGAGGCGCTTGGCGTCCTCGGAAGGCGCATAGCCGGTCAGGCGCACGCCGTTGGCGTTGCGCTGAACGCTCCAGATAAACGGGTTGGCGGTCGGCGGCTCCACGGCGAAGCGCGTCAGCGTGTAGCCTTCTGGCACACTGCGGCGCGCGCCGGCAAGCGCGTCATAGGCCGCGAAATCCGGCGCGCTACCCTCCACCGAGATGGTGGTGCCCGAGAGCGAGACCTTGCCGTTCGGCAGCCGCCCGAGCTGGCCAAGGGCGAAGGACACGGCCTTCAGCCAGCCCTCGGTCTGCGGCGCCCCGTCGGCCAGCCGCAGCCGGTCGGAGATCGCCGCGCCCGGCACCGCCGCGCGGACCATGTCGAGCAGGGAGCGACGTGCATCGCCGAGCGGGATGTAGCCAGACAGCGTCACGCCATCCGGCTCGCGCGAGGCCGACCAAACGAAGGGCGACACCGCCGGCGGCAACACCGCGAAGCGCGCCAGCTTGAAGTCGCCGGGCAGTTCGCTGCGCACCGTCACCTCGAGCGCGTCATAGGTCGTGAAGTCGGGCGCGCGCCCCTCGATCGAGAAGGCATCGTCGGAGATCGTGATGCGCCCGGACGGCATCTTGGCCAGTTGCCGGATGCCGAAGGCGACGACGCCGATGAAGTCGCCTGCCGGCACGCCACGGGCACGCACCAGCTCCTGATCGCCGCTCACCACGACGCCGGGCGCCATCTCGGCGGCGGCTTCGGCGATGCGGCGGCGGGCGTAGTTGGAAGGCACATAGCCTTCCAGATGCAGCTTGTTGCCGTCGCGGATGGCGCCGAAGGTGAACGGCCGGCGCTCGGGCAGCAGCGTCGTGCGATCCTCGACCAGACGCACGCCGGAAAGGCGACCGAGCTCGGCGCGCACCTTGATCCGCGCCTCCTCGGACAGCGCCTCGCCTTCGAGCACCGCGCTGCGCCCCTCAAAGCGCGCATGCGCCCAGGATTCGCCGATTTCGGACAGCAGCGCCTCGGCCCGGCTCGTCAGGTCATGCTCCACCGGAGCCCGGCCAAAGAAAATGGCGGCAGCGGCCAGCACGGCAAGGGCCGGCAGCCCCTTCCACCAGGCGCGCCAACGACACATCAGTCTGCCCTCCCGTCCGATGGCCGGATTCGACCGGCCACGAGGCGGCGCGACTTCATCATAGTTCGGCGGCATCAGGAAGCCGCCCGTTCCTGCCGGCGGACCATCAGGCCCATTCGCCCTTGCGCATCACCGGTTCGGCCTCGCCGGACGCGGTGATGCCGTCGACGTCCACCTCGCCGGAACCGATCATCCAGTCGATATGGATCAGGCTCGAATTCGCGCCGCGGGCCGCGAGTTCCTCCAGGGTGAGCGACGAGCCATTGATGAAGCACTTGCTGTAGGACTGGCCGAGCGCGATATGGCTGGCGGCGTTCTCGTCATACAGCGTGTTGTAGAACAGCAGGCCGCTCTTCGAGATCGGCGAGGAATGAGGCACCAGCGCCACCTCGCCCAGCCGGCGCGAGCCCTCGTCGGTATCGAGCACCTTGTTCAGCACATCGGCACCCGTGCGGGCCGTCGCCTCGACGATTCGGCCACCCTCGAACTTCACCGCGATGTCCTGGATCAGCGTGCCCTGGTAGGAGAGCGGCTTGGTGCTCGCCACATAGCCGTGCACCCGGTCCTTGTGCGGGGTGGTGAACACCTCCTCGGTCGGGATGTTGGCGTTGCAGACAATGCCGTTCTTGGCCGTCGAGGCCCCACCCGCCCATTCATGCTCGTCGGCGAGACCGACCGTGAGGTCAGTGCCGGGGCCGCGGAAACGCAACGCGGCATAGCGCCGGCCGTTGAGCCGGGCGGTGCTCGCCTGCAGCTCACGATTATGCGCCTCCCATGCGGCCACGGGATCGAGCGTGTCGACGCGCGAGGCGGCGAAGATGGCGTGCCAGAGCTTGGCGACCGCGATGTCCTCCGGGTCGTCCGGGAACATGGCCTTCGCCCAGGCGGGCGATGCGTAGGAGACGATCGTCCAGTTGATGTCAAAGCCCGCGATCAGCGAGAGCGCCGGCATATACGCCTTCGACCGGGCACGGTTCGCTCGCGAGACCTTCTCGGGATCCTCATGGGCGAGCAGCGAGGGATTCTCGCCGGAGATGGCAAGGCGCGCCGCACCGGACTTGAAAGCATTGGCCATGCCCTCATAGAGCCAGCCGGAGGCCGCGTCGAAGCTGTCGTCCGGCGCGTTGCGGAAGCGCATGAGGGTCGTCTCCTCGTCGCTGAACAGCGTCGTGACGAGGCTCGCGCCGGCCTTGTAGGCATGCTCGGTGATGCGCCGCACCAGCGGCAAGGCGTCGATCGAGGCGGTGATCACCAGTTCCTGCCCCGGACGCAGCCCGAGACCGACATGCACCGCCACCTGCCCCAGCCGGTCCAGCCTCTCCTCATGGGAAGACGTGTCGAGGGGAAACCCGGCGTGCTTGGTCATGTCTGTCTCCGAATGCTTGGCGTCGATCATCGCCATCCCGCGCCGCGTTCGGCGCCGGTCCGCAGCCGTCATTCAAGAGACCCCGGGCACCGCGCGTCAAGGTCGACACGATGCACGACGAAAAGGGCGGGCCGATGGCCCGCCCTTCACGAGGGTGCTGAGCGAAGCGGCATCAACGGCTGCTGCGCTCGTTGATACGCTCCTGATTGATGATGGCCTGATCGCCGGGCATGTACCAGGGATCGGCGTAGCTCGGCTCATAGCCGTAGCTCGGGCCCAGCGGCGCGGTCCGCATATAGCGGTTGCCGTAGACCACGACGCCGCGCGGCTCGGCCATGTAGACGTTGCGCCCCTCATAGACGGGGCCGCGATAGACCGGCCCGCCATACATCGGTTCGCGATATTGCGCCGTCGCGGTCGCCACGCCGGCGGCGGTGAGGATGCCGAGAGTGGCGGTAGCAAGAATCAGCTTGCGCATGATGTGTCTCCGTCTGTCACTCACGAGGCGGCAGGCAAGAAAATGCCCGCCGGTTCATGGGCAACAACGACGTCGGCGCGCTTAGGGTTCCGGTCACGACTTGTTGTGGTGGCGTCGCAGGCCCGAGCGGCTACCAGCCGACGATGCGGTTGACGATGGCGCCAGCGGCAAGCGCCGCCGCAAGACTGACGACGAGAGCGACGGCTACCGCCGCCCGCGTCATGCGCTGGAGCTGGCGATTCTTCACCGCGAATCCCAGCGCTCCCACGGCCTCGGCGATCGCTTCTTCCGCGCTGGCCCGGACCGGGCGGCCATTGGGTACGATCATCAGGTTCTCCGGCCTGCCGAAGTCCTCGATCAGATGTCCGTCACTGTCGCGCCCGTCGGGATTCGGCGGCAACCGCTCGGTCAGTGGGCGTGGATCGTCCGACCACAGGAAGGTCGGTTTGCCCTGCGCTTCCGCGTAGCCGATCTCGAACGCGGTGCCCGGATCCATATGGACGCCGCGAAAGGGCGAGATGTTGGCGACCAGGGCATCGGCCGCGTCGATCATGTCGATGCAGGCCTGACGGATGTCCACGCCCTCGGCATGGAGTGGAAACAGCCCCTCCGCCCCTGCGGCCTCACACAGCGCCACGAGCCGCGCACCCTCCTCGGCGGCGTCGGCACGGAACACTTCGGGTCCGGCGAGGTAGAGGCGAAGGCGTGCGGGCATGAGCTAAGGATTCGCGCGTCGGGGACAGGCGGCAGAGTTAGCCTTCCTGCCCCAAGGGGCGCAACAGCGTGAGCCGCTCGCCGGGAATCAGCCGGCGAGCATCGTCCCGCGCTCGCGCAGCCGCGCGTGCCAGCTCAGTGCTTCCTCGATCACGTGCGGAGTATGCCCGCCGCGCGCCAGTGCTCGCTGGAAATAGTCCG
The DNA here is from genome assembly GCF_007559435.1 of Ancylobacter moscoviensis. Lineage (GTDB taxonomy): Bacteria > Pseudomonadota > Alphaproteobacteria > Rhizobiales > Xanthobacteraceae > Ancylobacter > Ancylobacter moscoviensis. The sequence continues at coordinate 363,434 of NZ_VMBP01000004.1, forward strand.
ACAGCGCATCCCGATAGCTCGGGTGCACGCAGTTGGCGATGATGACCGCTGCCCGCTCCCGCGGCGCCAGTCCGCGCAGGTCCGCCAGTCCCTGCTCGGTCACTACCACGTCGACGTCATGCTCGTTGTGATCGACATGGCCGACCATCGGCACCACGCTGGAGATCGCGCCGTTCTTGGCGATCGACTTGGTAACGAAGACGGAGAGGTAGGCGTTGCGGGCGAAATCACCGGAACCGCCAATACCGTTCATCATGTGGGTGCCGCCCACATGGGTGGAGTTGATGTTGCCGTAGATGTCGAACTCCAGCGCCGTGTTGATGGCGATGACTCCGAGGCGGCGGATCACTTCCGGATGGTTGCTGATCTCCTGCGGGCGCAGGATGAGTTTCGGCTTGTAGCGGGCGAGATCCGGCAGCACTTCCTGATATTTGGCCTGCGACAGGGTGATCGACGAGCCGGACGCGAAGTCCATCTTCCCGGCATCGAAAAGGTCGAAGGTCGAATCCTGCAGCACCTCGGAATACATGGTGAGGTTGTGGAACGGGCTCTCGATCAGCCCGTGCATCACCGCATTCGCGATGGTGCCGATGCCCGCCTGCAGCGGCTGGAGCGTGTTCGTCAGCCGGCCGAGCTTCACCTCGCGCTTCAGCAGGTCGGTCAGGTGCCAGGCAATGGCCTTCGTCTCCTCATCCGGCGGCAGCACGGTGGAGGACGAATCGAGCTTCGAGGTGACGACGATAGCCGCGATCTTTTCCGGATCGACCGGGATGAACGGCAGCCCGACGCGATTTTCCGGCGCCACGACCGGAATGGGATGGCGCACCGGCCGGCGCGTCGGGATGTAGATGTCGTGCAGCCCTTCCAGCAACAGCGGCTGGGAGAGGTTGATCTCGACGATCACCTTCTTGGCCAGGATGGCGAAGCTCGCCGAATTGCCCACCGAGGTCGTAGGGATGATGCCGCCCTGCTCGGTGATCGCCACCGCCTCGATCACCGCCACGTCGACCGGGCCGAGCTGCTGCGTGCGCAGCAGTTCCACCGTCTCGGACAGATGCTGGTCGACGAACATCACCTCGCCGGCATTGATCGCCTTGCGGAGCGCCGGATCCGACTGGAACGGGATGCGGCGGGAAAGCACGTGAGCCTCGGCGAGTTGCTTGTCGAGGTCGTTGCCGAGCGAGGCGCCGGTGATGAGGGTGATCTTGAGCGGCTCGGTCTTCGCCCGCTGGGCCAGTGCCATCGGCACGGCCTTGGCCTCTCCCGCGCGAGTAAAGCCGCTCATGCCGACCGTCATGCCGTCGCGTATGTGCGAAGCCGCTTCTTCCGCGCTGACGACCTTGGCGAGAAGCGACGGCTGGCGGATACGCTCACGATGCATGACGGAAACCTTCCGTTTCGGAAAAACGACGTTCCGATAGCGCGCAGCCGCCTTGGCCGCGATTCGACTTTGGTGCCCCTCTCCACCCTGTCATGCGCGCGACGCAGGGCTCGCACTGGCCCGTTCCGGCGCGATCATTGGGGAAAGAGGCAGCAGGCGATCGCCTCATGGATCATCGTCCAGCCTACGACATGGCGAGGACGCGGGGCCCATCTTCTCCCGGGCTCGTGACGCCACTCCGGCACCGCTCTTGCCGCCGGCAGCGATTCTGTGCCATTTCATCGCCGCTGTAGCAGGCGTGCAGATTTCCAGAATCGAACATCTGTAACGTTTACACGGCGTCGGGGCATAGCGCAGCCCGGTAGCGCGGAAGTTTTGGGTACTTCAGGTCGCAGGTTCGAATCCTGCTGCCCCGACCATTCGGACGTGCGAAGCTGAGCGGCCCGTGGGGCGAGGGAGCGAAGGAAATGGTGGCACGCATCTACAAGCCGGCGCGCAACGCCATGCAGTCCGGTACGGCGAAGACCAAGCTCTGGGTGCTCGACTACGAGCCCGAACAGCCGCGTCAGGTCGAGCCGCTCATGGGCTACACCAGTTCCGGCGACATGAAGAGCCAGCTTCGCCTGCGTTTCGACACCAAGGAAGAGGCGATCGCCTACGCGGAGCGCCATGGCATCGCCTATCAGGTGCAGGAGCCGCAGGAGCCGATCCGGCGCCGCATCGCCTATGCCGACAATTTCAGCTTCCGCCGCGTCGGCCAGTGGACCCACTGACACGCGTCTGTTGCCGGTGGAGCGGGGCCGCGTAGCTCAGCTGGATAGAGCAGCCGCCTTCTAAGCGGCAGGTCGCTGGTTCGAGCCCAGCCGCGGTCGCCACTGCCTGCCTATATCACGACATGATCGCTCGTTTGCGCGCCGGGACCTTCGCCGACACGTTCCCGTCGAAGCCCGCCAGTGGAAGGTCCTGGATACCCCCTGGGCGCTGTGACGACTTCGGTTAGCCTCCGGCGAACAATCGATGTTCGATACGGTCGCCGACGGCGATGCCCCGTGCTTTCGCCGTGCCCGCTGGCAGTTCCAGCACTGCCCGCACCGGCGCGCCGGAGGAAATCGTGGCCGTCGAGAGGGGGACGGTGTTTGCCGCGATGCTGGCCACACGGCCATCGGAACGGATGAACACCATGTCGAGCGGTAAGTAGGTATTCTTCATCCACATATAGACCGGCTGATCGACCCCGAAGTCGAACAGCATGCCGGCGTTCGGGGCCAGTTCGGTGCGATACATCAGACCCTTGGACCGCTCGGCCGGCGTCACGGCGAGCTCGACCTCGAAGACCACCGGCCCCGCCTTGGTCGAGACGGTCAGCTTCTCGAAGCTGGCCGCCTGGGCGGACAACAGGGCGGCGAACAGCAACGTGACGGCGGCAAGGCCCGCCACGCACTGCCGGAGAAGGCCGGCATGCGGGAACACGGCGGCGCGTGCGCCAGCCACGGAACGGGCGATGATCATGCGGTCAATGGCGCGGCGAGCGCTTCCCTAGTGAGACGACGGCGTGGCGGCACCATCCGGCCGCACTTCGGCAGCCATAAGGCCTTTCGGCCCCGGCCCGAAACGCACCAGCACCATCTGGCCCGGCCGCAGCTCGGTCAGCCCATGGCGGCGCAGCGTTTCCATATGGACGAAGATGTCCTCGGTCCCCTCGCCGCGCGAGAGGAAGCCGAAGCCCCGCAGCCGGTTGAACCATTTCACCCAGGCGCGCTCGAAGCCGCCGACCGGCTGCACCGTCACATGGGTGCGCGCCTGCGGCAGCTGCGAATGATGAAGGGCGGTCGACTCGTCCATGGACAGCACGCGCAGCGCCTGGAAGCCGCGCTCGCGCGCCACCGCCTCGCACACCACCCGAGCGCCTTCCTGCGCCGTGTTGAAGCCGCCGCGCCGCAGGCAGGTCACGTGCAGCAGCACGTCGCCGCTGCCGTCATCCGGCACGACGAAGCCATACCCCTTGGAGACGTCGAACCATTTGATGGTACCGGCGATCTGGACGAGGCCGCCATCGGCACGATCGGCGACATCGGCGTCCTGGTCGAGCGCGTTCCGCGAGACCAGTCCCGTCCGTGGCAGAGAACCGTCCGATACCATCGGCTGTCTACCTCCAGGAACGCTTCGCTCCGCACCAACGGCAGAGACTTATGATTCTGACCGGCCGAGCATAGCATCCGATTCCGCCACGAAAACACCCAAATTGATTCGGGTGCGCGATTGGCCGCGGCGATCAGGGCCCGGTCGCCGCCTCGAACACGTCGCCTATGTCCGCATGGATCACGAGATCGGCCATGTCGTCGAACTCGGTCGGCTCGCGGTTGATGATCACCAGCCGGGCACCGTTGCGCTTGGCCTGCACGGGAAAGCCCGCCGCCGGCCACACCACCAGCGACGAGCCGATGGCGAGGAAGACGTCGCATGCGGCGGTCAGTTCGCCCGCGCGCGTCATCGCCTCGCCCGGCATGGGCTGGCCGAAGGAGACGGTGGCGGTCTTGATCGGCCCGGCGCAATCGAGGCAGTCCGGCGCCGTCTGCGCCCGCGTCTCGAAGCGCTCGCGCACCCAGCCGAGCTCATAGCGCTCGCCGCAGTCGAGGCAGGTCGCATAGGTGCTGTTGCCGTGCAGTTCGACGAGACGGTCGTCCGGCACGCCGGAGGCCTGATGCAGCCCGTCGATGTTCTGGGTGACGATGCCGGCCAGCCTGCCCTCCTCCAGAAGCCGGGCGAGCGCCCGGTGGCCGCGCCCCGGCGTGGCGCCCCCAAAGGCGGCCTCCATCGCGAAGCGCCGGCGCCACGCTTCGTTGCGCATCTCGCGGCTGGTCAGGAACGCCTCGAAATCGATCGGGCGATTGCGCGTCCACAGGCCGCCGGGCGAACGGAAATCGGGAATGCCGCACTCGGTCGAGATGCCCGCACCGGTGAAGGCGACACCCCGCCGCATGCCGGCGAGAATGTCCGTCAGATCGACACACGCCGCCTTGATGTCATCGTCCATCGTCATATGTTGCGCTCCCATCCTGCCGGCCGCGCGGCCGCCGAAGCTTGCGAGAGGACCCATGAAATATCTTCACACCATGGTGCGCGTCACCGACATCGAGGCCTCGCTCGACTTCTACTGCAACAAGCTGGGCCTCGTGGAAGTGCGCCGCAAGGAGGTGCCGCAGGGGCGCTACACGCTGGTTTTCCTCGCCGCCCCCGGACAGGAAGGCCTCGCCGAGGTCGAGCTGACCTACAACTGGGATCCGGAAGCCTATGGCGAAGGCCGCAATTTCGGCCATCTCGCCTTCGAGGTCGACGACATCTACGCAACCTGCCGGAAGCTGCAGGATGGCGGCGTCACCATCAACCGCCCGCCGCGCGACGGCCGCATGGCCTTCGTCCGCTCGCCCGACAACATCTCCATCGAGTTGCTCCAGAAGGGCGACGCCCTGCCGCCGCAGGAGCCCTGGACGTCTCTGCCGAACATCGGCAAATGGTGAAGTGGTGGGGCCGGCTCATACGCCTGTGGACGACACCGCGCGCGACGTCTTGTGCGCCGGCCCGCACGCCCCTATAAGGTCCGCGCCTGCGCGCCCTTCGTCTATCGGTTAGGACGCCACCCTTTCACGGTGGAGAGAGGGGTTCGACTCCCCTAGGGCGCGCCACTTCCGTGCAAAATCGCGACACCCGGTTGGGTGAACCGGTCGGCTAGCACGGCTCTCTCCAAGACTGTCTTTGATCCGTGGATGCGCACGACGTGCTGGTCGACTTCGACCGCGTCGATCAGCGAGCGCAAATAGGCTTTGCGGAACGGTATCCCGCCATTCGTAATGTTTGAACGCATGAGCTGCCCGAAGCGGACTAGCTTGTCCAGATCGAGCCGGCTTGCGGCTGCACCCTGATTCTCGATCCTCTCAAGCGCTGAATGCGCCCGTTCCCGGTCTGCCTTGAGCTTTCCGATCTGCTCCTTGAGCATGTCGTCTGGCTCGGCGATGCCGTCAGCGACGAGTTGGTAGAGCCGCCGGAGCTTGTCTTCCGCTGTCGTCCTTTCGCGAGAGAGTTCATCGATCCGCACCTGAACCTCGGCATCGGCTTTCACCCGCCGGTCGACGACAGATTGCTGCAGCGCCTCCAGTCGCTCGGGCATCAGGACACGTTCGGTCACATGGCGTGTGACCAGATGGCGAGGTTCTCCATCGGCACCGTTCGTCCCTTGCAGGCGGACTTGCCGACCCGGCCGGAGGCGGAGCAACTGTAGTAACGATAGACCCTACTGCGCTTGGATGTGCCGGTGCGCAGCGTCATGGCGCTGCCGCAACAGGTGCAAATCGGCAAGCCCGGTCAGAAGGATCGGGTCGGAGATGACCCGTGGCGGGCTGTTGTGCGGGCCCACTGGCGCCGACGGGACATGCGCTGCTGGACGCGATCCAAGCTCAAGCGACGAACCTCGGCTATTCGATGGTCGACGTAGACGAGTTGGCACGGACCCGGACTTATTTTTCGCAAGGCTGGTTGGTGGACTCAAGCCACGGATAAACTGACGGCAAACGCCCGGCGTCGGCGATGGTTCCGGAGAAATCGAATTGATTTTGCGGTGCGAGGAACACTGCATTCACAACGCCGCCCGCCCTGGCACTCAGCTGGGGCGGGCGGCGAGCAGACGCCCGCGTTAGCGCTGGCCGCCCTTGTGCTGCTGGTTCGGGTCGCGGCGCTCCTCGCCCTGCTGCCTCTGGCCGCCGGGGCTCTGGGTGTGCTGCTTGTCAGGGTTATTGAGCTGGCTCGACTTGTGGCCCTGATCGCCCTGGCGGGTATCGTGGTGCTCGCCCATTCCCTGCTTGTTTTTCGGATCGTTCGTCATTGTCGTTCTCCCTATGCGGTCCTTGCCGCAGCAGTAGAACCGAAAGCCGGCGACTTCGTTCCTGACCATTTCCCCTTCATAGCAACTGATGGACGAAGGCGTTTTCGAGTGTGAGTCCCCCTCCGTGCCAGACGAATCCTGCTGACGTGAAAGCTGCCGATCCCGATCCGGCAAGACGAACAGCGATCCGCCAGGGCTTATAATTCAGGTACCATTTCGCCGGTCGAGGGTGTCGCGCCTGCGTAGATGACGCGATTCCGACCAAGCGCTTTGCCTTCGTACAGCGCCGCATCCGCCGCTTTCATCAGGGAACTCATAGTGTCCCAAGTGGGGGAGCGCGTCGCAACGCCGATCGTAACCGTCAGGCTGATCCTATGACGAGCGACGAACTCGAGTTCGGTTTCGCATCGTCGCCTCAGTCGCTCGGCTATTTCGAAGGCCGCGGCCTCGGTACACAGAGGAAGAATGATGCAGAACTCTTCGCCGCCCAGGCGGCCGACCACGTCGCACGTGCGTACCGATCTCAACATCACCGTTGCGAAGGCCTTCAGAGTCTGATCGCCTACATGATGGCCAAAACGGTCGTTCACGCGCTTGAAGTGGTCCAGATCCAGCAGGAGTACCGACAGAGGATGGTTGCGTGACAGCGCTTCCTTCAGCCGGTCTTGCCCAACCGACAGTGTTGCCTTGTGATTGAAAAGCCCCGTGGGGCCATCCACAGACGCCGCCCGATCGAGCGGTAGGAATAGCGAGCAAAAACTCCAGGTAACGGCCATCGTGAGGGCCAGCACACGCGCCCAGCCGCCGCCGAAAGGGTCTGTGGGATCGATCACACCGAAATAAACACCCACGCCCCGCGCCAGATAGACCGCGGCGAAGAGGGACATGACCCCGGCGCACAGTACCTGCACCCCGTCGAGGCGGTGTACTTTCAAGCGCAGCAACAGGGTCACCGCGAGCAAGGTGTAAAAGGTAACGCCCAGTGAAGAGATCAGGATCCGCTCGGCGGGCTGATCACCGCCGGCAACCGAGACCGCGAGCATTGCTACAGCGACCACAGGTCCAGCAAACAGGAGGCCGAAGCGCGGACGTCGGCCATCAAAGGCCGCGATGCCTCCAGCGATGAGGCCGATCCCGAGGATGAGCAGCCCGCTGCCAGCGACCGAAGGCGCAGAGAGAGGGAGCACGTCGCGCATGGCGAAGAGCGTGCATCCGAGGCAGAAGACGAGATTGGAAGACGCCCAGAAGCGCAGCGCAGCCGTGCGCAGCCGCTTCGAGAGAATGAACTGAAGCCCGGCAATTAACCCGAGAATGATCGCGGCAATAAGAAAAAGGGTGGACGAACTCGGCGTTATCAAGGCGGCTGCAATCCCTTCGGCCGTCATCGCTTCATTGGTCTCGCACCACGCATTGCTCAGATCAGTTTCATTGCGCGTCGCGGTCGCAGGTTGAGAAAGGTTTCGCTGGCCGCCGTCTAAGAAAACGATACGACAAACTCTCGAACTCCGGAGGCGATGAATTGCACCGCGACACATGTAAGCAAGAAGCCCATGATCTTGGTCACAGCTTGGATGCCATGTTCACCGAGGAACTTCGCAAGCCAGTTCGCTGATGCCAAGGCCGCGTAGGCGACCATGATACAGAGGAAGATGCCGATCAGAACGACGACATAGCCGAGTATTCGGTGGTCTGCCGGCACCTGTGATCCATAGCTCATGACGATGGCGATGGATCCCGGACCAGCAAGGCTAGGCATGGCGAGTGGCGAGAAGGAGAAATCGATCTCAGCTTGCTTGATCTCGGCAGGAGCGGACTCGATAGAGGCGGCTTCACCTTCGCCAGCGAACAGCATGCGAAAGGCCAGCACGAGGATGATCAATCCTCCGGCCACGCGGATACCCGGCAAGGAAATGCCAAACAACGCAATGATGCCGTGACCGAGAAAGAGAAAAGAGGCCAGTATCGCGAACGCATATAGCGATGCTCGCAAGGCCTGTTTCCGTTTGTGCTGCACGGACATCCGCTTGGTCAGCGCCAGAAACAACGGCACGGTGCTGAGGGGATTCATGATCGGCAGCAAGCCAATCGCGACAAGTGGGATGTACTTGATAGCGGTGATGAACGTTTCCATCCGCCATCCCTATCAGGCGTTGCCCTTCAGGTGAATGACGCGGGTGCCGGAGCAGCATTTCACGCATGTGCCGATCGTCTGCCCCGGCTTGAGAAACGGCTCGGGCTGGGCCACCCGGACCGTTTCCCCACGGCAGCGGGACGCGAACTCGGCACGACGGCACCTACCGCATCGACAACGTGACGCGGAGCTCCGACCGGAGCTCAGGGTGGACCACCCGGCTAGACGTCAAGCAGCCGCAGGACGGCGCCGAAACGGACAGCCGCAGCGGGTAACGGCCGAACCCCTTCCAACCAACGGAACCTATCCCTGGAGCATCCGCCTCATACTGCCGTCCGGCCTCGAAGCCGTCCTGCCGTTCTTCGGCGACGTGCTCACGATCCCGCCGCGCGCGCTGAAGCCGAGCTCGCGAAGCGCCCGCCGGATCGCCGCGGCGACCTTACTGCCGATGATGTGTGCGGGGTGCGCGGCGCCCCCCTAAGCCGGAGCCGGTGAAGCTGCCGGCCCTCAAGGTCAGCATGGATGCCCTCATCGCCCTGGCGCGGACCTATCTGCCCTTGCGCTCGCGAACGGCCGGCTGGAGCAGGGCCGCGACTGGTATGCCGGCGTGCGCGCCGAGACACGTCATGACCATGGGCTCGGTGCCCACCACCATGGTGGTGGGCTATGCCTCGCTCAGCACCCGCATGGGCGTGGTCGACGCCCAGATCGCCACCATGACCAGGCTGATGGAGCGCTCGATCCGCGCCGACGAGCAGCTTCAGGTGATGCGGACGCAGGCGACCAAGCTGGAAGAACGCCTTGAGCGACTTGAGCAGTGGTGAGCGCGATCGGATAGCGCGCCTCGGCGGGGTGCTGCCGCCCTCCGCCGATGGCGTGCGCGCCGTGCTCGACCTGAATCAGGTTGAGCCGACCGCAGCGGAGATGCCGCCAGCTCAGCCCACCACTTTTGACGTTCTGGTCATGATGGCAATCGTCCCTTCGCGCCTCTGAAAGTCTGAAAAAGATAGGCGGTGTCAAGCGCTCCCTTTCCTTCGTCGACGGGCACCTTCATGACATCGAGGAGTGCCTGCGCGAACGCCGGATCGACACCGAGTTCGCTCGAACAGGTGAGCCACATCCTCGCTCCAGCCAGATCGGTTTGCAGCGCCGACTGCACATTGGCGAAATCCCGCGCCCGAATGGCTTCGCGAAAGGACACCGAGCGCCGGTTCACGTCGGCTGAAAAGGATGGAAGGGCAGCGAAGAAGAGATCGGGGTCGAGACCCGCCGCCTCGCAAATCGCCGCACCGTGCAACATCGCCATAGGCGCCGCGAAGCAGTAGCTGAGGAAGGCGCAATCGAGCATGGTCGGATTGGTGACGTTTTCACCCGCGTAGATCGATTTGCCCGCCAGCGCTACGAGCGTCCCGACATGTGTCTCGAAAGTAGCTGTGTCGCCACCGTAGTAAATCACAGCGTCAGGTCGGCCTATCGTGGCGGGAAAGCAGCAGATTCGGCCATCGAGATAACGGATACCATGTCGCCCGGCCCATTCGGCTAGCTCCGTCGCGTCGGCCGGCAACCCCGTCGCAAGCTGCACGAGCGTCTTCCCCTTCAACGCCTCGATCACCTCCGGTCGGTCGAGGCTGGACCGGGTCGCTGCATAGTTGATCAGGCAGGAAATCACGAGGTCGGAGCGTTCCACCGCATCGACAATACTGTCGGCGAGGTTGGCTGAGGAGGCAAAGGGCGCACCGCGCGCGGGCGAGCGGTTCCACAATGTCGGACGAATTCCGGCCGCGATGAGGGCGCGAGCAAGAGCGCTACCCATGGAGCCAAGCCCCAGTAGAGAGACGGATGACGGCATTGCATTCTCCCGATTTGCCTGGGAACGAATGGCAAGCGCCGTGCCAGCTAGAACAAGGCGCAACATCGCATCGCTGCAGCTTCAAGAAGCGACTGCCGTCGATCAGGCGAACCGCCGAGGGTATGTCAAAAATGAGATTCTCCGACTGCCTGTCTGTGACAGGTGAGACATCTGCGACACGTCAGCCCTTGAGCGCCGGACCGTCGCCAGGATGCGGGCTAACCGGGAATCCGGCTCAATGACACGCACAGCGCTGCCCTGCTGATCCGGGCGGCGTATGAGGCCCCGAAGGGCCATCACGACGCTCCGCCTCCGCCCAAGCGCCGCCCCTCCCAGACGGAATTCGCGCTGGGCGCGCGGGTTGCCGCCGGCCCCTTCGAATATCTTCTCTATCAGAGGGGCATAGCGCCGAATGAGGCCAATGGTGATGATTGATTCCTGCGCTCCGGAGTCACCCTGCCGCCGCCTCCGGAGCCGGAACCACCGGCTCCACCGCTACCACCGCCGCCGGTTCAGACGCCCCTCATTCGCGGGGAGGTTCCCGGCTATGTCCTTACGCCCGCGATGGCGCAGCAAATGGGAACGGCGTCGCTCGGCACGTTCCACGAGCGTCGCGGCGACCAGTCCCTGCTGGATAATCTCGGCATCGCCACGGCCGCCTGGGGCCGCGTATTCGGCGGCACGCATGATCAGAGCTGGAGCTCGACCGTCGCCGGCCCCAACTATCAACTCGCGCCAGAGATCGACGGCGATATCTGGGGCCTTCAAGTCGGTCTCGACCTCATAGCCTATGAGTCGGGATGGGGGCAGGAGCGGCTTGGCCTCTTCTATACGCATGCCGATGCGAGCGGATCAGTCTATGGCAACACGCTCGCCATCGTCGGCAACCGTGCCGGCAGCCTGTCGCTGCAGGGCGACAGCATTGGCGGGTACTGGACCCATATAGGACCGACCGGCTGGTACCTCGACGCCGTTGCCATGTACACGTGGCTCGGCGGAAGCACATCCTCGATCCAGGGCGTCGGCATAGACACCGACGGGAACGCGATAGTCGCCTCGCTCGAAGGCGGCGTTCCCTTCACGATCACGGATAATTGGACGTTGGAGCCGCAGGCCCAGCTCATCTGGCAGCGCGTCGACTTCGATGACACGCGCGACCTCTATTCCGCCATCGACTTCCAGAGCTTCGATGCGGTCACACCAATGTGGGTACGGAGCTCGAAGGCACCTCCCTCGAGGTGCGCGGCGGTGTCTCGATCCGGTTGATGCCCACCGTCGCGGCCTTCGGATCGGTCGATTACACGACCGGTCTGAGCGGCGAGACGCAACGAAGCGTCGGCGGCAATCTGGGCATTCGTGTGCGATGGTAACGCCAAGGGGCGCTGGGTGGCTTGCGTTACCGAAGGACATTATCGGCAGGGAGGGGTTCGGTACGACGCTCGTCTGCTGATGAAGTAGCCGCGGGCTTTCATGGAACACCGATTGTGTACCGTACCGCGCAGCTTGCTGCGCTCGGCGCGCGGGTCGACCATATCACGGCGTCGACCTTCCGCGCGGCCTTCATCGCGGCAGCGGCCGAGGCGGGTATCCCGGTGGAAGATGAGCCGTCAAACGGCGGCCAAGCGGCGATCAGCGCGCTACGACCCCGATGGCGACGAGGCTTCAGGGGCTGAGCGAGGCCCCGTTCATGCAGGACGTCGAGCGCTGGGGGGTGCTGACCATCGGCACCGGCCTCGGCAATGCCCGCTTCACCAACCGCGCCCGGCCCGATGGCGGGAAGGCTGCGACCAAGCGGGCGAGGAGCGGCAAGAAGGACAAAGCGGCCGGAAGAGGCTGATCGTCCCGCCGACGCCGGCCTAGCCGCCGGGCTCGGCCTTGCCCTTCCGGCTGGCGGCCACCGGCGCCCTGCCCTCGCGCTCGGCCTGCGCCATCTGCTCATATTCGCCGCGGATCTCCTCCAGCGCGCCGTCGTCGAGCTCCTCGAGGTCCAGCAGCACGTTGCGCGTGAGGTCGTTCTTGGCGATCAGCTCGTCGAGCTTGATGTGCAGCGCCGCCGTGTCGCGGTTCTGGCTGTTCTGGATCACGAACACCATCAGGAAGGTGATGATGGTGGTCGAGGTGTTGATCACCAGCTGCCAGGTATCGCCGAAGCCGAAGAACGGGCCGCTGATCGCCCACAGCACGATGATCGCGGCGGCGCCGGCGAAGGTGGTCGGCTTGCCCGCCTGGACGGCGACCCATTGCGCGAAGCGGGTGAAGAAGGACCTTGAAGGCCGGCCCGACCGCATGCTGCGCGATGCCATGTCCTAACCCCCTGCGCGGTTGCGGGGCATGAACGCGGCAGCTTGCGTCTTCGTTCCCTCTCAGAGGAACGGCTGTCCGCCGGTAACCGCGATGGTGGCGCCGGAAACGTAGCTGGAGAGCGGGTCGGCCAGCATCACATAGGCGGTCGCCAGCTCGGCCGGCTGGCCGGGCCGCTTCATCGGCACCTGCTCGCCGAAATGCTCCACCGATTCCGGCGGCAGGGTGGAAGGGATGAGCGGCGTCCAGATCGGCCCCGGCGCCACGGCGTTGGCGCGGATGCCCCTGGGCGCCAGCATCTGGGCGAGACCGGCGGTGAAGTTCTGGATCGCACCCTTGGTCGTCGCGTAGGCGAGCAGCGAGGGGTTCGGCTTGTCGGAATTGATCGAGGCGGTGTTGATGATCGAGCCGCCCGGCTTCATGTGCGGGACCGCCGCCTTGGTCAGGTAGAACATGGCGTGGATGTTGACGCGGAAGGTCAGCTCCCATTCCTCGTCGCTGATGTCGCCGATGTCCTTGAACGTGGCCTGATGGGCGGCGTTGTTGACGAGGATGTCCACCCCGCCGAACTCGCCGGCCGCCGCCTCGACGACGGCGCGGCAGTTCTGCGCGTGCTGGATGTCGCCGGGCACCAGCACCGCCTTCCGACCGGCTTCCTCGACCAGGCGCTGCGTCTCGGCCGCGTCGTCGCCCTCGTTCAGATAGGAGATCAGAAGGTCGGCGCCTTCGCGGGCGAAGGCGATGGCCACCGCCCGGCCGATGCCGCTGTCGCCGCCGGTGATGATGGCGCGCCGGCCTTCCAGCCGGCCGGACCCCCGGTAGCTCGTCTCTCCATGGTCGGGCCGCGGCAGCATCGCGGCGGTCATGCCGGGCATGGGCTGGGGCTGGCGCGGAAAGGGCGGCGTGGGATGGGCGGTGCCCGGGTTGACGGCGTCCATCGTGGTCCTCCTGTGCAAGGGGGGAACGGATTGTGGCTCAGCGGCGGTCGACGTGCTCCGGCTTGCCCTTGCGCTTGGTCGAGGCAAGCTCCTCGAGCTCCTTCTCGCTCATCGACTTCTCCATCGACTTCGAGGCGCCGCGGAGCTCGCTCTTGCTGGTCTCGCCGCGCTTGGCGGCCAGCGCGGCGCCGGCGGCCATCTGCTGGGCCTTTGACTTGGCAGGCATGGCGTCCTCCATGGTTCGGAAACGGCCGGCGCCGGAGGGAGAAGGGGGAGCCTCCGTCCGGCGCCGGCCGACGCGCGCCTTACTCGGCGGCGTGCAGGTTCACCCGCGCCTCCGCCAGCTTGGTCAGCTTGGCGTCGGTGTTCTTTTCCTCGTCGAGGTTCTTCATCAGCACGCCCGCGCAGTCCGGCCGGCCGAGCAGCTTCGCCCAGGAAACGAGGGTGCCGTAGCGCGTGATCTCGTAATGCTCCACGGCCTGCGCGGCGGCGATCAGCGCGGCGTCCAGGACCTCCGCGTCGCCCACGTCGCCGGCGACGTCCTCGGCCTCCTCGACGATGCCGTCGATGGCCGGGCAATTCACCGCCTTGGCCTCGGCGCCATGCATCTTGAACACCTCCTCGACACGCAGGATGTGATTCTGCGTCTCGGAGAGATGGCGCTGGAAGTCGGCCTTCAACTGCGGGTCGCTGGCTTTCTCGATCATCGCCGGCAGCGACTTCGCGATCTTCTTCTCCGCATAATAGATGTCCTGCAGCGTGTGCACGAAGAGGTCATCCATCGTCTTGATGTCTTTCGAGAACAGACCCATGGTAAATTCCTCCTGCTGGAGCCGGCATCATCTGATGTCCTAGGTATATTGATCCGCGCGGTCGCAATGCGGCGCGGTTGAGCAGATGGAAAACCGGTGAAGGAGATGAACGTTCCCGAAATTATCTCATCTCTTCTCGTCTCGCCCCGCAGCCGTTCACAGAGACGGCGCGTGACCGGATCTTCGATCTCCGGGATGCGGCGATCGAGCGGCGGCTCGGGAGAGCTGGGCTTTTTGCGATTGCTGCGCGGGTCAGGTGATCTTGCTGCGACAGGCGGCAAGCGCCGTCTCTAGATCTGCAAACGATTGGCGTGGGGTCATATTGACCACTCCCGCCTTCAGCTCGACCGCGAACACCGGCCAGTAGCGGTCGACGGCGTCTGTCAACTCGCGGCCGGCGCTAAGGCCACTCGCCAGCAGTCCAATCTCGCATATCGCTCGGGCGCGATCCTCGATTTTGTTCATGGGACAACCTAGCACGGTTGGCAGACCCGCCGCTTCCTTTTTAAGGAGAGAGAGGGGCGGTCCCGGCATGCGGCTGTGGTCCTCAGAGTGAAGGCACCGGGCATGAACAACCGATCAGCGACCTTGAAGGCATCGTCGCCGAGCATCGCAGCCTGGCCGTTCTCCGCGCCCTGTACCAGCTTGATGGCTCCGCCAACGAGCACGTTCTTTTAGATCGTCTCGAACGTCTCGCCCTTGGGGGGACGCGGCGATTCGGGACTGCCTGATCAACTTGGCATGAAGGGGTTGTTCCGAACGACGTGGGCAGGATCAACACAGGTCGTCCACCTGACCGAACGTGGTGGGAACGTCACCGCTGGAAGAGAGGTCGTCGAGGGCGTGCTCAAGGCTGGGGCTGACGGCCCCTACTGAAACCCTTCACGGCTCTCGTCGGCGCCTGCCGTCTCGGGGATACTCTACGGAGCCCCGCGCGTTTTGCCCCATCGACGAGGATTACCATGGTCCCATTACCTCCTGCCTTTGGTCGGGCGATGTTGAACTCCATGCTTCGCATGGACGTAGAGGATTTCCGAGCGGCGTACCAAGCCGCCCTTGCGGGGCTCATTCACCGACAGGACGAAATCGAGGCCTATGCACGCGATCGTCTCGGCCTGGGGGCTGATGACCCATGGCCGGAGGCCAACCATCAACCCCTCTGCGATGACGGCGGGAAGACGAGCGAGCGGTGGAGCTGCGCGCCGGCCCACGCCCCATCGCCCACGGCAAGCGATACCGAATGGGGCACCCGCGCGGCGTCGCCGCAGGCGAAGGCACCCGCGACGGTCGTTTCCTTCATGGCATCGGTGCGGATCTGCGTGCCGAAGGGCGTGTCCTCGAGCGCGCAGCCGAGCGCCTGCGCGATGGGCGTGGACGGCGCGGTGCGGGAGCCGGTGAAGAGGCCGGCGAAGGACAGGCGGCGCCCGTCGACCAGCTCGACATCGGCGTGGCCGGCGAGTCGTGCGACAGGGGTCGTTTCGATGCTCACGCCACGCGAGACGAGATCGGCCCGGCCGGGTTCGTCGAGAGCAAGTGCGCCGTTGGTGAAGAACGTCACCTCTCCCCATTCGGTGAGAAGCTGGGCCTGATGCGCCGACATCGGGCCGGTCGCGATGACGCCGACGCGCCCCCGGTTCAGCTCGTAACCGTGGCAGTAAGGACAGAGAAAGACGCTCCGGCCCCAGCGTTCGGCCAATCCATCGATCTCCGGCAACGCATCGCTGACGCCGGTGGCGAAGAGAAGGCGCCGGCCGTCATAAGAGGCACCGTCCGACGTGACGACGGTGAACGCGTCGCTCCGGCCGTTGGCCGTTTCGGCCAGGGCTTCGACATGGGCGTAGGTCGGGTAGGCTTCGAGCTGCCGCCGCGCCTCGCTGGCGATCCGTGCGGGATCGGCACCGTCATTGCCGAGGAAGCCGTAGGAGTGGCTGGCGAAACGGTTGCGGCGCAGCCCGGCATCGATGATCAGCACCTTGCGGCGCGCACGCAGGAGCTGGAGGCTCGCCGCCATTCCGGCATAGCTGCCCCCGACGACGATGACGTCGTATTGCATGGCTAGTCCTTCTGTAGACGCCTGACGGCGGCGCGCCGGGCGAAATCCGCCACGAGAGCCGCAAGCGTGACGTTGGCAAATCGGTCGAGCAGCAGCGTCTCGGCGTCCGCGAAGGCCTTGTCGAGAACCGCATTCACCGATTGCTCGACAAGGCATTCCGGCGTTTCGTTGCGATTGCCGATGGCGAAAATCGCCGGTTCGCCCAAAGCCTCGTGCAACTGGCGCAGGGTGACCTTTTCAAGGTCGGCGACGATCGCCCATCCACCGGCATGGCCACGGCTCGACGCCACGATGCCGGCTTCGCGCAGCAGGCCCATGGTACGGCGAACCACCACGGGGTTCGTGCACAAGCACTGCGCGAGGGTTTCCGATGTCATCGGCTCGCCGCGTTCGGCCATGTGCAGGAGAGCGTGGAGAACGGATGAGAGGCGGCTGTCCCGTTTCATGTAACTTCGTTTATTACAAATAAGCGCGCCCTTCAAGCCGGGCCGGCTTTGTGCCTGAGTAGCGGCTCTCCGATTCGTCGGTTCCGCTCCCTCAGACAGGGCTTTGATCATGCAATTCGTTCTGACCGCCTATGACCGCCCGAACGCTCTTTCCGTGCGTCTTGAAGCCCGCCCCGCGCATCTCGACTATCTCAGGGAAATCGCCTCCAGCCTCGTCTTCGCCGGCCCCATGCTGGACGAAGAGGGCAAGCCCTGCGGCTCGGTCATCGTGTACGAGGCGGAAGACCGGACCGCTGCCGAGAAGCTGGTCGCCGGCGACCCCTACAGCAAGGCCGGCCTGTTCGAGAAGGTGGAGCTGAAGGGGTTCCGGATCGTGGTGAAGGACGGCGTCGTGGGGGCCTGAGAGCCCCTGCCCTTCAGGAACGGACCAGGCTTGGCGCGAGGGGCGGTCAGGACGCCGTCACTTCGCCCGAGCGAAATCCTCCGCCCAGGCTGAAGCCGTTGCGGCCTTGCCGCTTGGTCTCGTAGAGAGCCTGATCCGCCTCGTCGATCAGCCTCTCCAGCGTGCAGGCGGGGTCCGCATCCGTCACCGCGATGCCGATGCTCACCGTCATCGGGATGCTCTCGCCGAGCCAGAGCAGCGGCGTACGCGCGACCAGTTGCACCAGCCTTTCGGCGTTCGCCCGGGCCGCCACGGCATCGGCGCCGACCAGAAGCGTGGCGAATTCGTCGCCACCCATGCGCGCCACCACGCGATTCCCCTCGCTCCCGGCACAAAGCATGGAGAAGTGACGCAGGCAGGCATCGCCTGCGCCATGTCCCAGCCGGTCATTGATCTCCTTGAAATTGTCGACGTCGATCATGAGCAGCGAAAAAGGCCGGCGTGCCCTCTGCGCCTGCCTGAGACCGGCCTCGGCCGCCTCGAAGAACGCGCGACGGTTCGGCAGGCCGGTGAGATCGTCGAGCAGGGCAAGGCCCGCCAGCCTGCCGTGCAGATGATCGATGGCCATCAGCAGGAAGCCGATATTCCACAGGCCGGCGCCGAAGATCGCGGCAACCAGCAGGAAGGCCGCGACCGAATAGTAGCCGTCCGTCGAAAGATCGCCCATGAGCCGCAGCGTGTTCAGGATCGTCTCGGTGCCCTGCCCCGCCATGGCCACCAGCACGCCGGCCGCGGCGACGAGCGCACCGAGGCCTCCTCCTCCCTTGCGGATCAGCGTCACCAGGGAGAAGCCCAGGGGCACGAGCTGCGGGACGGCATAGGCGATGTTCTGGCTTGCCCGGCTCTCGTCGGCCAGAATGCCGGCCAGCACCGTCACAGCCAGCATGAAGCCTCCAGCTCGCCGGTTCGGCTCTGCGCCATAGAAAACGCGGATGCCGGTCCAGACGAAGAAGAAGCCCCACACGACGAAGACATTGCCCGCGACCATCAGGAGGCGGCCATAGGCGCTGCCGTCACCCGACATCAGCAGGCCGCCCAGCGTCGTCATCAGCGATGAACCGAGCCAGTAGCGCGCTCCGGGAATGCCGCGATGGACGTAGCAGAACCCCGCCCAGACGACGCAGTAGATGAGGGAATTGAGGAGGATGACCAGATAAAGGGTCAGGAAGTCGAGCTTCATCTCAGCTTCCGATCACGGCGGGATGCCGGGTGCTCACCCTGGCTGCCATATCATAGCAACGCGGGCTCTCCGGCACATCCTTCACTGACGGTCAAACAGCCACGCTCGGCGGTGGGCGCCCTGCAGCGCCGCTCCTACCCCGAAGATGCCGCGCCCGCAATCTCGCGCCGCCCCTTCTCCTTCAATGCAATGTTACTCTCCCGCCACGGGCGTCGGCCGCGCCGTTCCACGCAGGAACCGGCCGACGAGGACGAGGCTCCTCATGGCGATCCAGCCGATGATGAGGTTGGCGGCGATGAACATCGGCACGGCCAGCGCCTCCACCGGCATGCCCGCGCCCTGCTCGATGAGCCGCAGCGCCGCGAGCGGCAGGGCGGAGATGCCGAAGGTGTAGCCCCAGGCGCCGGGCCCGAAGGGCTGCTGGCGCAGCCATGGCATCAGCCGCAGCATGACGAGGGCGAGAAAGCAGCCATAGCCGAACAGCGCGAGCGCCACGCGGTCGACCGGTCCGGGGGACAGCGACAGATAGGCCACGCAGGCGACCGCCCCCGGCGCCAGCTGCATGCCGAGCGTCGTACGGAGTTCGGCGGGCAGGCCGTGCTGGAAAAGCCGCGTCAGGAAGACCGACTCCATCGAGATCCACGAGAAGAATCCCATGCCGAAGAACATCCAGCCGAGGCCCGGCTGACCAAAGGTGGCGCTGGCCATGGCGGCGACGAAACCGCCGCCGACCGTCGGCAGGTAGAGCACCGGCGTCATCGCCTCGGTGTTGCGCCCGCCCTGCCAGAGGCCCCCGACACTCCACGCTGCGTAGGCGAGAACGCCGAGCGCCCCGCAGGCGAACAGGCTCCAGCCGAGCAGCGGGACATGAGGGCCGATGGCCATGCTCGCGATCAGCGTCGCCACTGGCGCGAGGGCTGCCACCAGTCCCTGCGCGGGATGGCCGATCTCGCGGCGGGCATCTTCGGGGTATCGCAGCCACTTGCCGGCATAGAGCGCGGCCCAGAGCAGCCAGAGAACGAACGCCGCCACGGCGAGCGTCTCTCCCACGAGGGGGGATACGCCCCACAACCGGCTGACCGCCCGCCAGCCATTGGCGAGGCCGCCAACGCCGAGGACGGAGCCGAAGAACATCGGACGCATATGGAGGAAAGGAGATTTCACGCGCGCACCTGACTGCTGGAGCCGTGCTAACTACAGCGAGCGGGTGCGCAAATGAATGCCCCCCTTCGTCTGCCTGAAGCCTCGGCGTGACGGCCGGTCTCACCGTCCGTCAACCGATATCGCCATCGAATCCGAGCAGAGGCGTTTCAACAAAGGCTCGCAATCCTCTGACGTTCCGAGCTTTTCGCTATAAGCCAGCTTCCCGCCCGGACGGCGGCACTCAGTCGACCGCCGATTCCACGATCGTGCACAGGCCCTTCCGCACGATGTTGCTGTCGGCGATCTGGCCGGCCTGGATCTCGAAGACCGCGTCAACGCGCGTGCCGCCGCCGCGCTTGCGGGCCACCACGCGCAGGGTCTGCAGGCGGCCGGAACCCGCCGTGTCCTGATAGGCGTCGACCGAGCTCAGGGTCTTGTCGACCTTGATGCCGTGGAAGCCCTCGGCGGCCACGCCCTGCGCGAGCTTCGCCAGCGCGACGTCCGGCCGGAGCTTTGGGAAGTCCTGAAAGGTCTTGAAGGCCACGGCCGTCACCATCGGCACGCCGCTGACCGAGAAATTCTGCTCGCAGCTCTGAGCCGCGGCGTAGGACATCCCCGCCGCCATCATGGCCGCACCCAACCCAAACGTCCGCAACATGCGAAGCCTCCCCAGTTTTTCGATGCCGCCTAGATAGCCGCGCAGGCGGCGTTTTACCATCGGGGACAGACGACCGGGGATGCGCCTAGTGCTTGCGGCCGTATTCGCCGTCGAGCCAGTTATCGGTCAGCGCCATACGCTGGAAGACATAGGCGATAGCCTTGAACCGGTTCACCGACGGCCCCTGCTCCCAGATCTCGCCGTGCTCGAAGCCCATAAAGATCGTGTAGCGCGGCAGCACGATGCCGAATGGGAAACGGAGCCGAACCGACTTCACCACCACGAATTCCATATGGAGCTGCGGCGCGGCGAGGTAGCAGCAGCCATCCGCCGGCTCGAACTTGGGCGACAGCTTCGGCGCCACGGCCGGGGTCGCCCGGCGTATCGTCGCGAGCTCCGGCTCGGTGAAAGGAAGGCGCTGGAGATGCCGGACACTGGCCTGCATCTCGTTCAGGGTCATTCTCTTGGCCATGGCGCCGCGCCCCCATCGTTGAGCGGCCTATCTGCCGCAAGCCTGCCGTAGGGGCAAGCCTCCCGGCAGATCCCTCGTCCGCTGGCGGCGCGCCTACTCGGCCCCGACCTCCGCCATCTCGGCACCCTTGTAGGGGTCGGCGAGAGCGGCGTCGGGCCGGCTGACCTCAATCTTGCCCGAGGTGAGAGCCGCGAGCTTCTGCGGGCCCGACCGGCGCAGGATTTCGCGGAAGCTCTGATGCATGCCGCCATCGACATAGGCCGCGCTCACCGTCGGCTGCGACACCGCGAGCTGGGCGATGGTCTGGTCGTCGCGCACCCGCTTGCTGACGGCGGCCTCCGCCACCGGGTCCGGCAGGCTGACCGGGCAGGCCGCGAGCGGATCGGCGGCCTCCTCGCCGGGCTGCGTGCCCGGCGTGAAGCGGTAGCGCCCGCCACAGGCGGAAACGTGCGGCGGAACCCGCGTCACCGCGAACAGGTCCGTGCCTTCCTTGAGGTTGCGCCAGAAAGGCATGTTCGGGTCGTCGCGGTGCTTGGCGAAATTGGCCGGCGTCATGCGGAAGGGCAACGCCTGCACCTGAAAGCTCTCCTGCCCGCCCGCGAGCGCCTCGCGCGCCACCGCATAGACCTCGGCGATGCCGTCATTGGTCATGGCGTAGCAGCCGGCGGAGGTGCAGGCGCCATGCACCATCAGCGCGCTGCCGCTATAGCCGAGCGCGCTCTCGAGCTGGTTCGGATAGCCGAGGTTGAAGGCCAGATAGAACTGCGAGCGGGGGTTCATAAGACCCGGGGTCACGGCGTAGAAGCCTTCCGGCGCCTGCCGGTCGCCCTCGCGCATCTTCGGTCCGAGACGGCCGGACCAGCGGCACATCGGATAGGTCTTGAGCAGCGCATAGCGGCCGGAGCTGTTGCGCTTCCACACCTCCAGCTCGCTCTCCTGCTTGTAGAGGCGCACCATGATGGGATCGGCCGGGCTCATGCCCTTGGCCGCCATCTCCTGCTTCAGCTTCGGCGGGATCGGTACCGACGCGCGGTCGTCATAGTCTCCGCCCGCGCAGCCGGCGACCAGCGCGGCGAGGCAGAACAGGAAGGCGGTACGCAACAGGTTCATGGCAGACGCCCTGGTCTCACAACAGGGGATCGACGATCGCGGCGAACTGCTCGACCGTCATGAAACCCTGATACTTCTTTCCGTTGACAAAGAATGTTGGCGTAGAGTTGACGCCCGCGACCGATCCGTTGCGGGAAACCGTCAAAATTTTCTCCTGCAGCGCCTTATCGCCAAGGCAGCTGTCGAAGCGCTCCTTGCTCATGCCATTCTTCAGCATCAGCGCGCGCAGCCCGTCGAGCGGGTTCTGAGCATGAGCCCATGCGTCGTCGTTGCGGTAGAGCAGGTCGGCGGTTGGATACCAGTTCCCCTCACCCGCGCATCGGGCGAGCGCGAAACCGGCAAGGGCGAGCTGATCGAGCGGAAACTCGCGGAGGATGAAACGCACCTTGCCGGTGTCGACATAGCGCGCCTTCACCTGCGGCCAGGTCTTGATATGGAAGTCGCGGCAGTGATGGCAGGTCAGCGACGCGTACTCGATGACCGTCACCTTGGCATCGGCAGGGCCGAAGACGATCTCCGGCAGTGGCCCGGGCTCGCCGAGGATCTTGTCGGACATGCGCTGCGCCGACGCCGCTCCTCCCATCCCGAGGAGCGAGACGGCGGATACGGCGCCGAGAAGCGCGAATTGGCGGCGATCGATACGGCTATACGCGATCCTGCGGCGATTCATGGCGAGAACTCCCTGCTACACGCCGAATCTGCCATCTCCAGCGACTAGAGGAGCAAGGGGCGATATCGAGCCCGCTCCTGTCCACCTATTAGGTAGCGCCGTTAAGGTATCCAAAGCGTTACGGACGCAGGCCATCGGGACGCCGCCACTTCCCTCGTGGCGTCCATCGTGCTTCACCGTCGTACGGCGCGGGGCGTCGAGCGATTGACGGGAGTTTGCGGTGTCGAAAGCGACGCGCGCCACGAGGGCGCTGGAGCGGGCGGGGGTGGCCTTCACCGTTCATGTCTACGACTACGATCCCGACGCGGACCGTATCGGCCTCCAGGCCGCCGAGGCGATCGGCGAGACGCCGGATCGCGTGCTGAAGACCCTGATGACGCTCGTCGACGGCAAGCCGGCCTGCGCGATCGTGCCTTCCGACCGCGAGATCTCGATGAAGAAGCTCGCCGCCGCCCTGGGCGGCAAGGCCGCGCAGATGATGAAACCGGCGGATGCCGAACGGATCACCGGCTACAAGGTCGGCGGGATCAGCCCCTTCGGGCAGACGCGGCGGGTGCCGGTGGTGATCGAGGCGGCGGCGCTGGCTCATGCGCTGGTCTATCTCAATGGCGGCCAGCGCGGCCTTCAGGTGCGGCTGAAGCCGCAGGACGCAGTGGCTGCGCTCGGCGCGGTCGCCGCGCCGGTCGTGGCCTGAGCGGCGAACGGTCTTTACCGGCCGCTTATGCCGCAAGGTCACATTTCCAATCGCGATCTTACGGCCTCGCGGCCCAATCTCCTCCAGAGCCGATCCCGGCCATGGAGGAGACCATGCTTCTGAATATCCTTGTGCGAAAGCTGCTGACGGCCCTTCGCCATCTCGACGCTCGCCTGACGGATGCCACCTACCGGCACGGGCGCTACTGCGTTGCCGACGGCAAGCTGCGTGCCCGCACCGTTACGCAATCCGGGGTGCCGGCGGCTGGCCGTTGACCAGCAACAGGTCGCTCTCGTCTTTCAGCGCCACACCCGTCAGCCGCCGCGCCAGTGCCTCGCGCAGCAGCCAGGCCAGCTTGAAGGCGGCATGGGCGTGGGAAAGCCCCTCGCTCCGCACATTCGAAATGCAGTTGCGCTCGGCGTCGGTACGCCCGGCCTTTGGCGCGAAAGTGAGGTAGAGGCCAAGGCTGTCGGGCGAAGACAGCCCGGGGCGCTCGCCGATCAGCACCACGACCGCGGAGGCCTTCATCAGCTCGCCCGCCTCGTCCCCCAGTGCCACGCGCGCCTGACTGGCGATCGCCACGGGGCCGACGCTCCATCCCCCTTCCGCCAGCCGCGCCTTGAACTCGGTCAGGAACGGCACGGCCTGCGCGTGGATGGCGGTCGAGGAAAGCCCGTCTGCGACGACGATCGCGACATCCACCGGATCTCCGGCCCGGTCGCGCAACATGGCGCGGCTCTCTTCCGACAGGCGCCGTCCGAGGTCGGGTCGGCGCAGATAGGCGTCGCGCGCCGGCGCCGCCGAGGCGATCTCGACCGTCTCGAAGCCGAGCGTGGCGATCTCGCCGGCCATGCGGGCGGAATCGAACGGGGTGTGCACCGCGTCGCGCGCCTGCGCATGGGCCAGAGCGAAACGCAGCACCTCACGCGTCGGCAGCCCCGCCCCTGCCCGGCCGAGCGCGATGCGTGCCGGCGTGGTGCCGGCGAGCTTGTGCCAGGCATCCTCGATCACGTAGTCGGCCGGCAACGCCTCCTCGTTCACGCGGTTGCTCATGCCGCCAGCTCCGGTGCGGCGGCGAGCAGGGGATGGTTGCCGCGATGGGCTTTCAGGCGCCCGTCCGGCCCGGTGATGCCCATCCGCTGCAGCCAAGCCTCGAACTCGGGCGCCCGCTTGAGGCCCAGCACCTCACGCAAGTAAAGCTGGTCGTGAAATGAAGTAGATTGGTAGTTCAGCATCACATCATCCGATCCGGGGATGCCCATGATGTAAGTTACGCCCGCCGCACCAAGCAACGTCATAAGCGTATCCATGTCATCCTGGTCGGCTTCGGCGTGGTTGGTGTAGCAGACGTCGCAACCGAGCGGCACGCCCATCAGCTTGCCGCAGAAGTGGTCCTCCAGTCCGGCGCGAATTATCTGTTTTCCGTCAAAGAGATATTCCGGCCCGATGAAGCCGACGACGGTGTTCACCAGCAGTGGCGAAAAGGGTCGCGCTACGGCGTAGGCGCGCGCCTCCAGCGTCTGCTGGTCGACCCCGTGATGGGCGTTCGCCGAGAGAGCCGAGCCCTGCCCGGTCTCGAAATACATCACGTTGTCGCCGAGCGTGCCGCGCTTCAGCGAAAGGGCGGCTTCACGACCCTCCTTCAGGGTCGCGAGGCTGATTCCGAAGGAGGCGTTCGCCGCCTGCGTGCCGGCGATGGATTGGAACACCAGATCGACCGGCACACCGCGATTGATCACCTCGGTCGAGGTGGTCACATGGGTGAGCACGCAGGCCTGCGTCGGGATGTCGAAGCGCTGGATGATGCCGTCGATCAGCTTGAGCAGCTCGCTGAGCACCGGCACGCTGTCGGAGGCGGGATTGATGCCGATCACCGCATCGCCGCAGCCATAGAGCAGGCCGTCGAGGATGGAGGCGGTGACGCCGGCGGGATCGTCGGTCGGATGGTTCGGCTGGAGCCGCACCGCCATCGTGCCAGGAAGCCCGATCGTGTTGCGGAACTTCGTGACCACCCGGCATTTTCGGGCGACGGCGATCAGGTCCTGATTGCGCATCAGCTTGGAGACGGCCGCCGCCATCTCCGGGGTGACGCCCGGCGCGATGGCGGAAAGGACCTCGCTGGTCGCCACGCCCGACAGCAGGAAGTCGCGGAAATCGCCCACCGTCATGTGCGAGATCGGCCGGAAGGCGACCTGATCATGCGTGTCGATGATCAGCCGCGTGACCTCGTCGTCTTCGTAGGGAACCAGCGCCTCGCTGAGAAAGGCCGTCAGCGGCACCTCGGCGAGGCACATGCGGGCGGCCACGTTTTCCTCCGCCGAGGCGGCGGCGATGCCGGCCAGCATGTCGCCGGAGCGGATCGGGGTCGCCTTCGCCATCAGTTCCCTGAGATCGGCGAAGACATAGGCATGCGGCCCGACCACATGACGATACGGCATGTTTCAACCACCTCTGTCGGCGCTCTGTGCTCATTCCGGCGCCATGACCAAAACGTACTCCGACGCAGCATGCCGTGAAAGCGCAACTTCCGTCCTTCATCGGCGGTACGTCGTGGCATACCAGGCTGGACGGCACACGCCGCGCCCGCTACCACGCGGGCAAAGAGCACCGGACGATACGGGGAGACACGCCATGGCGACCTTCATTCTCATCCACGGCTCCTGGCAGTGGGGCGGCTGCTTCATGAAGGTGGCGAACATCCTCGCCGCCGCCGGCCACGCCGTCATCACCCCGGACCTCGCCAGCCACGGCTTCGACACGACGCCAACCGCCGCCGTCACCGACATCTCGATCTACGCCGCCCCCGCGCGCGCGGCGCTGGAGGAGATCGAGGGCAAGGTGATCCTCGTCGGCCATTCGGTGGGCGGGGCGACCTGCACCTGGCTCGGCGAGGAGATGCACGAGCGTATCGAGGCGCTGGTCTACCTGACCGGCTTCATGGCGCCGAACGGCAAGACCGCCCGCGACTTCGTGATGACGCCGACCTATCTCAAGGACCCGGCCATCGTGGAGACGCAGGGCATGCTGCGGCTCGGCAAGGAGGGGCTCGGCCTCGACCTCGCCCGGCGCGACCTCATTTCCCGCTCGCTCTATTCCGACTGCACCGAGCACGACATCGACCGCGCCATGGCCAATGTCGTGCGCGTCACCCCGCACGCGCCCTTCACGGCGGTCTCGGCGATCACGCCGCGCCGTTTCGGCCGGCTGCCGCGCCACTATGTCGAATGCCTTCAGGATCGCGGCCTGCCGCTCGCCGTGCAGCGCGAGATGCAGGCGGCGGTGCCGGGCGCGCAGGTACACCAGCTCGACACCGGCCACTCGCCCTTCCTCAGCGCGCCGGAAGAGGTGGCGGAGATCTTATTGAACATCCGCTGAGCCCGCCGGGACACACTCAGCGTCATCCGACGAAGGACGGCCTCGTGCCCCCTCCCCGATGACGCCGGGTCCGGGTAGCCTCACCGGACTTCCAGAAGCACGAGGCAAGAATGTCCGATCGGGAAAAGCTCGAAAAGCTGCGGGCCAAATATGCGGGCGTGGGCGGCGGTGTCGTCTACGACCCAACCTTCAAGCGCGTCGCCGAACTCCAGTTCAAGGACGGCGAGAAGCGCGTCTGGCCATGGGCGAATGCGGCCACGCTGCTCGACGCGCCCTACCGGCCCGACGCGCCGGAGCTGCCGGATTTCGCCGGGCTCGACGTGGCGCTGATCGGCGTGCCGATGGACCTTGGCGTCACCAACCGAGCCGGCGCCCGCGTCGGCCCGCGCGCCGTGCGCTCCATCGAGCGTATCGGGCCCTATGAGCACGTACTGAACATGGTGCCGGCGGCGGAAGTGAAGGCGGCCGACATCGGTGACGTGCCGTTCCGCTCCCGCTTCAGCCTCGATAGCTGCCACGAGGACATCGAGGCCTTCTACAAGAAGATCGTCGGCGCCGGCGTCGTTCCGCTCTCGGTGGGCGGCGACCATTCGATCACCGGCTCGATCCTCAAGGCGGTCGGCGAGAAGCGGCCGGTCGGCATGCTGCACATCGATGCGCATTGCGACACCAGCGGCACCTATGAGGGCGCCAAGTTCCACCACGGCGGTCCCTTCCGCAACGCGGTGCTCGACGGCGTGCTCGATCCCGAGCGTACCATCCAGATCGGCATTCGCGGCGGCGCCGAATTCCTGTGGGAGTTCTCCTACGACAGCGGCATGACGGTGATCCACGCCGAGGAAGTCACCGGCATGGGCGTACCGGCGATCATCGAGAAGGCGAAGCAGGTGCTTGGCACCGGCCCGGTCTATGTCTCCTTCGACGTCGACAGCCTCGACCCCGCCTTCGCGCCGGGCACCGGCACGCCGGAGATCGGCGGCCTCACCTCCCGCGAGGTGCTGGAGCTGCTGCGCGGCCTCAATGGGCTCGACGTGATCGGCGGCGACGTGGTGGAGGTCGCTCCCCAGTACGACGCCACCAGCAACACCGCCCATGCCGCCGCGCAGGTGCTGTTCGAGATCTTCTGCATGTCGGTGACGGCGCTGAAGGCACGGCGGGGCGACTGATGCGGCTTGCCCTTCTGCAGACGGCGGGCGATCCCGCCAACCGGCCGGCCGCCAATCTCGACCGGCTGGACGCGGCGGCGGCTGCCGCCGTGGAACAGGGCGCGGACCTGCTGCTGGCGCCGGAGATGTTCCTCTCCGGCTACAATATCGGCCGCGATGCCGCGCAGGCCCTCGCCGAACCCGCCGACGGGCCGAGCGCGCGGCGGGCCGCCGACATCGCCCGCACCCGCAACATCGCGCTTTGCTACGGCTACCCCGAGCGTGGGGCGGACGGCGCGATCTACAACGCCGCGCTGCTGCTCGACCGCGGCGGCGCGCCCTTGCTGAACTTCCGCAAGACGCACCTGTTCGGCGATCTCGACCGGGAGATGTTCGCCCCCGGACCCGGCACGGTGGAACTCGCGGAGATCGACGGTTACAGGCTGGGAATCCTCATCTGCTACGACGTCGAATTCCCGGAAGCGGTGCGCGCCCTGGCGCTCGGCGGCGCCGATCTCGTCCTCGTGCCGACCGCCAACATGAAGCCCTACGACGCCGTCTCCCATTTCGTGGTGCCAGCCCGCGCCTTCGAGAACGAGCTCTATGTCGCCTATGCCAACCGCTGCGGCAGCGAGGGCACGCTCGACTATATGGGGCTGAGCTGCGTCGGCGATCCCAATGGCGGCAATCTGGTGCTGGCGGGCGAAGGCGAGGAATTGATCGTCGTCGATCTCTCCCCCGAGCGGCTGCAGGCCGGCCGCGCGCTCAACACCCATCTGCGCGACCGGCGACCGGAGGTCTATGCGGGAGTGACCGGCGAGCGCTGAGCAATATCACACCGTCATCCCCGGGCTTGTCCCGGGGATCCACGCCTTTCTCCTGATTCGAGCTAGGAAGGGGCGTGGATGGCCAGGCCAAACTCGGCCATGACGACGCTCTGAATAAAAAAGCGCCGGGTACTGCCCGGCGCTTTTCGTTTCTCTCTTCGACGGTTTCAGTGCGCGGGCGACTGCTGGCCGACCGCCGCCCCGACGCCCTCCGCCTCCACCGCGCTGCTGGCGATGAAGCGCGCGCGCAGCGGCTTCAGCACGAACATGGCGAGGAAGGCCGCCGCCGCATTGAGCCCGACCGCGATGGCGAACACCGCGTACCAGCCATAGGCGGCCGCCACGATGCTCGCGAGCGGCACCAGCAGCGCCGCCGTACCCTTCGCCGTGTAGAGCATGCCGGCATTGGTCGCGGCGAATTTCGAGCCGAACGTGTCGCCGCAGGTCGCCGGGAACAGCGAGTAGATCTCGCCGAACACCCCGAAGAAGCAGGCCGTCGCCAGCACGAACACCAGCGGGTTCGAGCCGTGATAGACGAGCAGCAGCAGCATCGCGGCCGCGGTGCCGAAGGCGATGAACATGGTGTTCTCGCGGCCGATCCGGTCGGAGACGTAGCCGAAGATCGGGCGGCCGAAGCCATCGAAGATGCGGTCGAGCGAGATCGCCAGCGTCAACGCCACGGCCTGCAGGCCGAGAAGGTTCACTGGCACGTCGGCGACGCCGAGGTCGTGCGCGATGGGGCCGATCTGCGCCGCCGCCATCAGGCCGCCGGAGGCGACCATGACGAACATGAGGTAGAGCAGCCAGAACACCGGCTTGGTCACCGTCTGCGAGGGCTGGTAGTCGACCTTGCTCTGCGGCAGGCTCAGCGCCTTCTTCGGCGCGGCGATCTTGTGCTTGGGCGAACGCAGGAACAGCGACAGCAGCAGCACGATGGCGCCCTGCCCGATGCCGAACCAGAAGAACGCCGCCTGATAGCCGTGCGCGGCGATGGTGTTGGCGATCGGCACCACGGTCAGCGCCGCGCCGGCGCCGAAGCCGGCCGCCGTGGCGCCGGCCGCGAGGCCGCGCCGGTAGGGGAACCATTTCAGCGCGTTGCCGACGCAGGTGCCGTAGACGGCGCCCGCCCCGATGCCGGCGAAGACCGCGCCGGCATAGAGCATGGCCAGCGAGGTGGCGTAGGAGTTGACGATCCAGGCGAGGCCGATCATCACGCCGCCGAACATCACCACGACGCGCGGGCCGTAGCGGTCCACGAACCAGGCCTCGATCGGCACCAGCCAGGTCTCGGTCAGCACGAAGATGGTGAAGGCGGTCTGGATCGCCGCGCGGCCCCAGCCATGGGCCTGGTCGATCGGATCGACGAACAGCGTCCAGCCATATTGAAGATTGGCGATCATCGCCATGCAGAGAATGCCGCAGGCCAGCTGGAACCAGGGTTCCCAGGCGCGTGCGGTCGATGAGCTCGCTTCCATTGACGTTTCCTCGACCTGTTGGACAAGCGCGGCTCTTTTCGGCCGCTTACGGGATCGCAATCGCGCGTATGAGGCGCTGCAAAGGACGCATGTCCGGATGCGCAAGGGCGGGCCCCGCCGCCCGCCGCCTATACTTACCGAACGTCAAATAGTTACGCTTAGTAAGACCTTTAAAGCTCCAGGCACGCGCCATTTGACCAATGCATGACAGATATCAGTTCTTGAAATGGATTCAACATGAAATATACCAAGGTATGTTTACCTAACGATACATCTCCATCTCTTCAATGGTGTCGCCAGTTCATGCGGCATTACGTCGTAGCGGCAGCGATTGTTTTTCAGCGCGCACGGCGCCGCGTTGAATGTGTTGCTCCGCCGGCCGATGTCTTGCGCGGCGCATGCCGCAGCGGCGGATAGCGACCAATGCTTTCCGTCTTCACGGCATCGCCGGCATGTGCCGGACCGCCACCGCGGAGGCCGGGCGATGCGTTGCGTCATCCGCAGGGGAAGGCGTCCGGGAACCGTCCCGGCACTTCCGGCGTTCGGGTACCGTTGCGGCGCTGCCGTGACGGGGATGAACCGGAAACGGGAGAGCCAGATGAACCGGACCCTACTGACCGTCGCCGTCGTGGTGCTGGCGGGCGTGGCCGCCTTCTTCGCCTACCGGGCCTATGAGCGCGACCGGAACTCGCTGCAGATCGAGGTCGGGCCGCAGGGGGTGAAGGTCGACCCGCCCGGTTGAGGCGGGGAAAGGCCGATGCGGCGCGCCGTCCGTTCGAAAGTATGAGCCCGGCCCGCTGCATTTGCCGGCTTCGTGGTCTAAAAGGGCTTCCGAAACTTGCCGTCCCGCGTCCCGTTGCCCGGCCGGCCTGCCGTTTTCGGAGCCTTGAATGTCTTCCACCCTTGTCGCCCCGCATTCCGGGGCCGTTGCCAATCCGCGCTCCCGCGTCATCCTGGCGAGCCTGATCGGCACCACCATCGAGTTCTACGACTTCTACGTCTACGCCACGGCCGCGGTGCTGGTGTTCCCGCACCTGTTCTTCCCGGCGGGCAATGACACGGCGGCGCTTCTCGCCTCCTTCGCCATCTTCGGCGCCGCCATGGTGGCGCGCCCGCTCGGCGCGATCTTCTTCGGCCATCTCGGCGACAAGCGCGGGCGCAAGGCGACGCTGGTCGGAGCGCTGCTCACCATGGGCGTCGCCACCTTCCTCATCGGCCTGCTGCCGACCTACGATCTCGTCGGCTGGTTCGCCCCCGCGCTGCTGGTCGTCATGCGGCTCGCCCAGGGCTTCGCGCTCGGCGGCGAGTGGAGCGGCGCGGCGCTGGTGGCGACGGAGAACGCCCCGCCCGGCAAGCGCGCCGTGTTTGGCACCTTCCCGCAGCTCGGCGCGCCGATCGGCTTCATCCTTGCCAACGGCCTGTTCCTGATCATCGCCGCGGTCATGCCGTCGGAGGATCCCTCACGCCCCTCCGACGCCTTCCTCAACTGGGGCTGGCGCATTCCCTTCCTGTTCTCGATCGTGATGGTCGCCATCGGTCTGTGGGTGCGTCTCAACCTCGTCGAGAGCGCCGCCTTCGAGAAGACCGTCAAGGCCGGCAAGGTCCACAAGCTGCCGCTCGCCTCGGTGTTCCAGACGCACTGGAAGGAGCTTATCCTCGGCACCTTCTACATGCTCGCGACCTACGTCCTGTTCTACCTGATGACGACCTTCTCGCTGAGCTACGGCCGCGCCGGGGTGAACGCCGGACTGCCCGGCCTCGGCTACGATTACACGACCTTCGTGCTGATGATGATCATCGGCGTCGTGTTCTTCGGCATCTTCACCATGCTCTCGGGGCCGTGGGCGGATCGCTGGGGCCGGCGGCGTACCCTCATCTGGGTGACGCTCGGCATCGTCGCCTTCGGCCTCATATGGGTGCCGATGCTCGCGGCCGGGCCGGCGGGCGTGATGGCCTGGCTCATCCTCGGCTTCAGCCTGATGGGCATGACCTTCGGCCCGATGGGCGCCCTGCTGCCGGAACTTTTCCCGGCCAATGTCCGCTACACGGGCTCGGGCATCGCCTACAACGTCTCGTCGATCCTCGGCGCGGCGGTGGCGCCCTTCATCGCGGTGGCGCTGTGGAGCCTCGGCGCCGGCAGCCCGTTCTGGGTGGGCGTCTATCTCTCGTCCATGGCCGTGTTGACGCTGATTTCGCTGCTGCTCGGCCACGAGACCCGCGACGTCGACATGGAAGCGTGAGCGACAGCCGGGAGCCTGCCGCGCACGCGGTCGGCTCCCGGCTGTCTGTCAGTTCGCCGACGATGCGCCCCGCCGTGCCGCGCGCACGGCTTCGCACTGCGCATGGAAACGCTCCGGCAGCTCTTCTTCGTCGAGTTCCTCGATACGGGTCAGCAGCCGCCAGAAATGGCCGGACGGATCGTAGAACTGCACCAGCCGGTCGCCCCAATAGCCGTCCTGCGGCTTTCCATCGGCAATCTGCGGCGAGGCGCCGGCGGCGACCGCCCGGGCGAAGATGGCGTCCACATCGTCGACATAGAGATTGATCCCCGTCGATGGCGCTCCGGCGGAAAGCGGCGAGCGCGGCCAGTCGGCGCGCGGTGCCTCGCCCCAGCGGGGGTTCTCCTTCACCACCGTCAGATAGGCTCCGGCCAGCTCCATCTCGGACGAAAGCGCTTCCTCGCCCGGGGCCTCTCCATGATTGTGCATGTAATTACGGCGCAGCTCCCGCGCGCCCAGCACGTCGCGATAGAAGTCCGCCGCCGCGGCCACGTCCCGCACGATCAGCGTCATGCCGAACTGCCCGACCGCCTGTCTGCCCCGGATCGCCATCATCCCCTCCACCGAATCGCCGTTCATGCAATGTTCCCAGCGTCCAGCAGGGCAAGCAAGCGCCGGGGGCACGGCCGAGGCACGCGGCGCGGCTAGTCGCCGGCCCGGTAGCCGATGCCCGGCTCGGTGACGATCAGCGCGGGATTGGCGGGGTCCGCCTCCAGCTTGTTGCGAAGCTGGCCGACATAGACCCGCAGATACTGCGTGTCGTGCTCGTGCGCAGGGCCCCATACGTCGCGCAGGATCTGGCGATGGGTCAGCACCTTGCCGGCGTGGCGGGCGAGGAAGGCGATCAGCTCGAATTCCTTCGGCGTGAGCTTGATCTCCGCGCCGTCGCGCACCACCCGATGGCGGGGAATGTCGATCTCGATCCCGCCGAGCCGCAGCACCGGCGTCTCGCCCTTCTCCTGCATGCGATGGCGCAGAGCCGCCCGCAGCCGCGCCATCAGTTCGCCGATGCCGAAGGGCTTGTTGACGAAATCGTCCGCCCCGAGGTCGAGTGCCTCGATCTTCTCGATCTCGCGGTCGCGTGCCGAGAGCACCACGACCGGCACGTCCGACCATTCGCGCAGGCGCCGGAGCACCTCCTTGCCGTCCATGTCCGGCAGGCCGAGGTCGAGCACGATGATGTCGGGCCGCCGGTTCACCGCGAGCGACAGCGCCTGCGTGCCCGTGTCGGCGCGCATGGCCTCATAGCCGTTCGCCGCCAGCGCCGGCGCCATGAAACGATGGATGGCCGGCTCGTCGTCGACGACAAGCACACTGATCCCGCTCATGCCGCCTCCTCCTCCGCCGGTGCCTCCGGCGGCAGCGGCAGCCGCAGGGCGATGCGCGTGCCGCGCCGCTGGCCCGGCGCCGGGCTGCGGGCGGAAACGCTGCCGCCATGGGCCTCGACGATTCCCTTGGTGATGGCAAGGCCGAGCCCCGAGCCGTCGCCGCCATCCCCGGAGCCGCGCGAGGCGCGCACGAACTTCTCGAACACATGCGGCAGGGTCTCGACCGGGATGCCGGGCCCGTCATCGGTCACCGCGATCACCAGCTGCCCCTCGATGACGGTGGCGGAGAGGCCGATGCGTGCCTCCCGTCCGGCATAGCGTACGGCATTGGCGACGACATTGCCGAGCGCCTGGTCCATCAGGCTCTGGTCCGCCTGGATCAACGGGAGGTCGGGCGCCGCCGTCACCACGAAGCGCTGCGTCGCGCCGCGCCGGCGCACCGCCGAGACCGCGCGGTTCATCAGCTCAACCGCATCGACCCAATCCTTGTGGATCTCCAGCGCCCCCGCCTCCAGCCGCGTCATCGACAGGAGGTTGCGCACCATCTGGTCGAGGTTCTCCGCCTCCTCGCGCATCTGCACCAGAAGGTCGCGGCGGGTCTCCGCCGGTATTTCCGGCCCGTAGTCGATGAGGCTGGTCGCCGCGCCGAGAATGGAGGCGAGCGGGGTGCGGAAATCGTGGCTGATCGAGGCGAGCAGGATGTTGCGCACCCGCTCGGTCTCGGCAGCAGTGCGCGCCCGCGTCACCTCGGCCGACAGCATGGTGCGCACCAGCGCCGCCGCGGTCTGCTCGCACAGCGAGCCGAGGATGCGCTCGCTCTCCGCGTCCAGCATGGGCGCCTCCAGATCGCGCTCGATGCCGACCACGCCGATATGCGCCCCGCTCTCGGCGGCGCCGAGCGGCTGGAACAGCCAGGGCACGCGCGGCAGCGTACCGGTGCCCGCCCCCGCCGCCTCACCATGCTCGAAGGCCCAGGCCGCCGCCGTCATCGAGCCGGTGTCGAGCCGGTCCTCGGGCGGCCAGGCGGCGGCGATGGAGAGCTCGCCATGTTCCGACAGCAGGATCACGCTCGGATGGCCGAGCGCCGCGTGCAGCTCCACCGCCGCGGCCTCGGCGACGGAGGTCCGGTCGGCGAGCGAGGAGAGCTTGCGGGTGAACTCGTAGAGCCTCCGGGTCGCCCGCATGCGCTGGGCGGCGATGCGGGTCTGCTCGCGCGCCTGCCCGGCGAGAGCCGAGATGATCACCGCCACGATGAGGAACACCAGCAGCGCCAGCAATTCGTGCGGGCGGGCGACGGTGAAGGTATCCACCGGGTCGATGAAGAAGAAATTATAGGCGAGGAAGGACAGGCCGGAGGCGGTGATCGCCGGCCAGACACCATAGAGCAGCGCCGGCAGCAGCACGGCGAGCAGATAGAGCATCGAGACGTTGGGCAGCGGCACGAACCGGGACAGGAACAGCCCGACCACGGTGGCGATGCCCACGCCGAGCGAGGCCGCGACATAACCCATGAACGGCCCCGCCGGCGGCAGGGCGAACCGGCGGCGCGCCGGCACCTCCCCCGCCTCGGCGGTGACGACGTGGATCGCCACGCCGTCCGCCCGCTTCACCAGGACATCCGCCAGCGAGGCGCGCAGCCATGAGGTCAGCCGGCGCCGCCGCGCCTTGCCGATGATGATCTGGGTGACGTTCTCGAAGCGTGCGAAGCGCAGCAGCTCGGCGGCGACGTCCGCCGCGACCAGCGACCGGGTTTCCGCGCCGAGCGTCTCGGCGAGCCGCATGCCGGCCTCCAGCCGCTTGCGGTCGTCGCCGGACATGACGTATCCAGGCCGCTCGACCGTCACCGCGAACCAGCTCGCATCCATCAGGTCGGCGAGGCGCTTGGCCTCGCGCACAACGCGCTCGGCGGCGATGTCCGGCCCGACGCAAACCAGCAGCCGCTCGCCGGCCGCCCAGGGCCCCTCGATGGCCGAGCCCTGCATGCGCTCGACGAGATCGCTGTCCACCCGCGCCGCCACCCGGCGCAGCGCCAGCTCCCGCAGAGCGGTGAGGTTGGACGGCTTGAAGAAGCTTTGCGCGGCGCGGGTCGCGGTGTCCTCGACATAGACCTTGCCGTCCGCCAGACGCTTGATCAGCTCGTCGGAGGGCAGGTCGACGAGGATGATCTCGTCCGCCTTCTGCAGCGCCGTGTCCGGCACGGTCTCGCGCACCCGGACGCCGGTGATCCGCTGCACCACGTCGTTGAGGCTTTCGAGGTGCTGGATGTTGAGCGTGGTCCACACGTCGATGCCGGCCGCGAGCAGGTCCTGCACGTCCTGCCAGCGCTTGGGGTGCCGGCTGCCGTCGACGTTGGAATGGGCGTATTCGTCGACCAGCAGCAGACCCGGGCGGCGGGCCAGCGCCGCCTCGAGGTCGAACTCCAGCACCAGCCGTCCGCGATAGGCCATGCCCTTGCGCGGGAGGATCTCCATCCCCTCGACCAGCGCCTCGGTCTCGGCCCGGCCATGCGTCTCGACGATGCCGACAACGATGTCGCCGCCCGCGGCCTTGGCGGCGCGGGCGGCGGAGAGCATCGCGTAGGTCTTGCCGACCCCGGGGGCGGCGCCGAGATAGATGCGCAGCTTGCCGCGCGCCTCCCGCTCGGCCGCCGCGAGCAGGGCTTCCGGGTCGGCGCGCGGCGGATCCTGTGCGCTCATGAAGCCTTTCCGTCAGGAGCCCGACACAGTGGCCGGCGCCGCCTCGCCCGGAGCCGGGCGGCCTGGCGCCTGCGGCGCGGCCGCGTCCAGCGCTATATTGAGCGCCAGCACGTTGACGCGCGGATCGCCGAACACGCCGAGCGGGCGCTTCTCTATGTGCGCCGTGACGAGATCGCGCACAAGGGCCTCCTCCACGCCGCGCGCCCTGGCGATGCGCGCAACCTGGGCGAGAGCGTTCGCCGGCGAAATATCGGGATCGAGGCCGCTGCCCGAGGTGGTGACGGCGTCGGCGGGGATCTGCCCCTCGACGCCGGCCCCCCGCAGTGCCGCCGCGTCGGTCTTCAGCCGTTCCGCGAGCTTGGCGCTGGTCGGGCCGAGATTGGTGCCGGACGAGGCCGCGGCGTCGTAGCCGTTGCCGGCGGCGGACGGGCGGGAGCGAAAGTAGCCCTCTCCGGCGAAGCCCTGGCCGATCAGCCGCGAGCCCACGACCACGCCGTCCTTCTCGACGAGCGAGCCGCGTGCCTGCGCCGGGAACAGCGCCTGCGCCACCTCGGTCATCGCCAGCGGATAGGCGATGCCGGTGAGCAGGGTGAAGGCGATGAGCAGTGTCACCGCCGGACGGAGTTGAGCGAGCATGATGGTCTCCTCAGGCGAGGCCGATCGCCGTGATGGCGAGGTCGATGAGCTTGATGCCGACGAAGGGCAGCACGATGCCGCCGCCGCCATAGATCAGCAGGTTGCGCGCCAGCACCGTGCCGGCCTCCTGCGCGCGGTACTTCACGCCCCGCAGCGCCAGCGGGATCAGCGCGATGATGATCAGCGCGTTGAAGATGACCGCCGACAGGATGGCACTCTGCGGCGTCGACAACCCCATGACGTTGAGCAGGCCGAGCTCGGGGATGGCGGCGATGAACAGCGCCGGGATGATGGCGAAGTACTTCGCCACGTCGTTGGCGATGGAGAAGGTCGTCAGCGCCCCGCGCGTCATCAGCAATTGCTTGCCGATGCCGACGATCTCGATGAGCTTGGTCGGATCGCTGTCGAGATCGACCATGTTGCCCGCCTCGCGTGCCGCCTGCGTGCCGCTCTGCATGGCCACGCCGACATCGGCCTGGGCGAGCGCGGGGGCGTCGTTGGTGCCGTCGCCGCACATGGCGACCAGCCGGCCGTGGCGCTGCTCGGTGCGGATATAGGCGAGCTTGTCCTGCGGGGTGGCCTCGGCGATGAAATCATCGACGCCGGCTTCCGAGGCGATGGCGGCGGCGGTGATGGGGTTGTCACCCGTCACCATCACCGTGCGGATGCCCATGCGGCGAAGCTCGGCGAAGCGGTCCTTGATGTCGGGCTTCACCACGTCCTTGAGATGGATGACGCCCAGCAGCCGGCCGTTCTCGGCAAGGCCGAGCGGCGTGCCGCCGGAGCGGGCGATGCGCTCCACCGCCGCGTCGAAGGCCGCGACGCCGATCGCCGCCTGCGGGTCGACCGAGAGCACGAAGCGCTTGATGGCGTCGACCGCGCCCTTGCGGATGCGCCGGCCGTCGACATCCACGCCCGACAGGCGGGTTGAGGCCGAGAAGGGCACGAAAGACGCCCCGTCCAGCGCCACGCGGTCGGCGGCGATGCCGAATTTCTCGCGCGCCAGCTCCAGGATGGAGCGCCCTTCCGCCGTCTCGTCGGCGAGGCTCGCCTGCACGGCGATCACCGCCGCCTCGTGCTCGTTGATGCCGGGAACGGGGATGATCTCCGACGCCATGCGGTTGCCGAAGGTGATGGTGCCGGTCTTGTCGAGCAGCAGCGTGTCGACGTCGCCCGCCGCCTCCACCGCGCGGCCGGACATGGCGAGCACGTTGTGGCGGATGAGCCGGTCCATGCCGGCGATGCCGATGGCCGAGAGCAGGCCGCCGATGGTGGTCGGGATCAGCGTGACCAGCAGCGCGACGAGGATCGGCACCGGCACGTCGGCGGCGGAATAGCGGCCGAGGCCGGCAAGCGAGACGACGGCGATCAGGAAGATCAGCGTCATGCCGACGAGCAGCACCGAGAGCGCCAGCTCGTTCGGGGTCTTCTGCCGCTCCGCGCCTTCGACCAGCGCGATCATGCGGTCGAGGAAGGAGGAGCCCGGCGCCGCCGTGATGCGCACGACGATCCAGTCGGAAATGACCGTGGTGCCGCCGGTCACCGCCGAGCGGTCACCACCCGACTCGCGGATGACGGGCGCCGACTCGCCGGTGATCGCCGCCTCGTTGACCGAGGCGATGCCCTCGACGATCTCGCCGTCGCCGGGGATCAGGTCGCCCGCCTCGACCAGCACATGGTCGCCGACCTTGAGGTCGAGCGCCGAGATCCGGTCATGGGCGGTACGGGCGGCCGGATCACGCAGCCGCTTGGCCACCGTGTCGGTGCGGGCCTTGCGGAGCGAATCCGCCTGCGCCCTGCCCCGCCCCTCGGCGATCGCCTCGGCGAAGTTGGCGAACAGCACGGTGAACCAGAGCCAGGCCATGATCTGGCCGGTGAAAGCCAGCGGATTGCCGACCAGGAAGTCCCGCACGAACAGCACGGTGACGAGGGCCGCGACGATCTCGGTGACGAAGATCACCGGGTTGCGCATCAGCACGGCCGGATTGAGCTTCACGAACGCGTCCCGGATCGCCCGCCCGATCAGCTCGGGCGAGGCGAAGGCGGAGCCGCTTTTCGCGGAGGCGGATTTTGCGTGGGGGGAAGCGGTGGACATCGAATGTCTCCGAACG
Organism: Ancylobacter moscoviensis; assembly: GCF_007559435.1. Lineage (GTDB taxonomy): Bacteria > Pseudomonadota > Alphaproteobacteria > Rhizobiales > Xanthobacteraceae > Ancylobacter > Ancylobacter moscoviensis. The sequence continues at coordinate 402,462 of NZ_VMBP01000004.1, forward strand.
CGATCTGTCAGAAGGTCTTGCCGGCCAGCATCTGCACCTGCTCGGCGATGGGGCCGAGGGCGAGAGCGGGGAAGAACTGCAGACCGCCGAGGATCAGGATGACGCCGACCAGCAGGCCGACGAACAGCAGCCCGTGGGTCGGGAAGGTGCCGGTCGAGGCGGTGAGCCGCGTCTTGGAGGCGAGCGAGCCGGCAATCGCCATCATCGGCACGATGTAGGCGAAGCGCCCGAGCAGCATGGCGAGGCCGAGCGTGGTGTTCCACCAGGGGCTGTTCGCCGAGAGGCCGCCGAAGGCCGAGCCGTTGTTCCCCGCCGCCGAGGAATAGGCGTAGAGGATCTCCGACAGGCCGTGCGGTCCGGCATTGCCGAGGCCGGAAAGCGCGGTCGGCAGAACCGCTGCCACTGCCGAGAAGCCGAGGATCGCCGTCGGCAGGATCAGCACGGCGAGGATCGCCATCTTCACCTCGGCCACCTCGATCTTCTTGCCGAGATATTCCGGCGTGCGCCCGACCATCAGCCCCGCCACGAAGACGGCGATGATCGACATGACGAGCAGGCCATAGAGGCCGGAGCCGACGCCGCCCGGCAGGATCTCGCCGAGCTGCATCAGGAACATCGGCGCGAGCCCGCCCAGCGGCGTGAAGGAGCCGTGCATGGCGTTGACGCCGCCGTCCGACAGGCCGGTGGTCACTGCCGCGAAGAGCGAGGAAGCTGCGAGGCCGAAGCGGACCTCCTTGCCTTCCATGTTGCCGCCGGCGGGATCGACGCCCGCCGCGAGGAGCGAAGGGGTGCCCGCCGCTTCCGCCCAGTAGGCGACCGCGATGCCGGCGACGAGGATGACGGCGATCGTCGCGATCAGCGCCCGCGCCTGCCGGCGGTCGCCGATGAGGCGGCCGAAGGCGAAGACGAGCGCCGTGGAGACGACCAGCATCTGCCAGATCTCCAGCGCGTTGGAGAGCGCGGTCGGGTTCTCGAACGGGTGCGCGGCGTTGACGTTGAAGAAGCCGCCGCCATTGGTGCCGAGCTGCTTGATCGCCATCTGCGTCGCGACCGGCCCCATGGCGATGGTCTGCTGCGCGCCTTCCAGCGTGGTCGCGGCCGCCGTGGCGTCGAGCGTCTGCGGGACGCCCATCCACACCTGCACCAGCGCCGTGATGACGGCGAGCGGCAGCAGCACATAGAGCGTCGAGCGCGTCATATCGACGAAGAAATTGCCGACGGTCGAGGCATTGGAGCGCGCGAAGGCCCGCACCAGCGCGACCGCCAGCGCGAGGCCGGTGGCGGCGGAGAGGAAGTTCTGCACCGTGAGCCCGGCCATCTGGCTGAACAGGCTCATGGTGGTCTCGCCGCCATAGGACTGCCAGTTGGTGTTGGAGACGAAGCTCACCGCCGTGTTGAAGGCGAGGTCGGGGCTCACCCCGGCAAAGCCCAGCGGGTTGAACGGCAGGAAGCCCTGAAGCCGTAGGATGGCATAGAGCAGCACCAGCCCCGCCGCGTTGAAGGCGAGCATGCCGAGCGTATAGGCGAGCGCGCCCTGTTCGCGCGCCGGATCGACGCCGGCCAGGCGGTAGAGACCCCGCTCGACGGGGCCGAACACGGTCGAGAGCAGCGTGCGCTCGCCGGCATAGACGCGCGCCATGTAGCCGCCAAGCGGCACGGCCGCGACGACGACGAGCGCGAGGACGATGGCTATCTGGAGCCAACCGAGAACGGTCATGATGGATGCCTTTCGGCGGAAGTCTTCGGAAGGGGGAGATGCGCGTCAGAACTTCTCGGGCCGCAGCAGGGCGGCCACGAGGTAGACGGCAAGAGCCAGCGCGACGGCGCTGCCGAGAACGAGGTCGAACATCGCCTCACCCCTTCGACACGGTGCGCGCATAGATCGCCATCAGCAGGAAGAAGCCGACGGCGATGGCGAGATAGATGAAATCGAGCATGATCCAGCTCCTTCTATTGAGCTGGCGACGATCTAGGCGTGCTTGGATAAGGGTTCGATCCGAAATACCGCAGCGCCGCATAAAGAACGCATAAAGACGGGGCGGAAGCGCCCTCGCAGGCCCGCTCCCGCCCCGTCCGTCATCACTTACCGGAGCTCGAACAGCTCCTGATGGAACCGACCCTCGACCGGCATGTCATGGGCGGCGAAGTCGGCCCGCAGCGCAGCGCCGAAGCCGCTGGGACCGCAGAACCACAGGCTCGCCTCCCGCCAGTTCGGCACCGTCTCGCGGATGCGCTTGCCGGTCAGCCGGCCGTGGCGCGCGTCGATCAGCAGATGCAGGCGCACATTCGCCGCCTGGGCATCGTGCGCGAGGCGCTCCAGCGCCGCCTCGTCCACCTCCCGCGTGGTGTGGAACAGGTCGATCTCCGGCCGCACGGCGCCGGGCTCCAGCGCCGCCAGCTCCTTCAGCCGCGCCACGAAGGGAGTGATTCCGATGCCGGCGCCGACCCAGATCTGGTGCGGCAGCCCGTCCTCGAAGGTGAAGCAGCCATAGGGCCCCTCGACGGTGATCTTCTGGCCGACCTTCAGCCGGTCCACCAGCCCGGTCGTGTGATCGCCGAGCTCCTTGGCGATGAAGGTGACGCTCGGTGCGGCCGGGTTCCACGCCGAGGCGATGGTGTAGGGATGCGCGCCCTCGAAGGCGTTCGAGGTGGCGAAGGCGAACTGCCCGGCGGCGTGGCCGCGCCATCCGGGCCCCAGCTTCACCACGGCCTCCAGCGAGCGTACGCCGGGATAATGGCGCAACGCAGCGATCTCGCCGGCGATGCGCCGGCCGGCGCCGATCCGCCCCGCGAGCGAGACGAGGGCCGCATAGCAGCCCGCCAGCAGCAGGATCGCCATCACCGGCCCGAGCGGGGTCGTCCACATGCCGTAGTCGAGCAGCACCACGGCATGGAACGCCAGCACGAGATAGGCGACCGGGACGAGCCGGTGGCTGTAGCGGAAGACGTGGTAGGGAATGAGCTTGATCAGTGCGATCAGCAGCAGCGCGACGACGGCGTAGAAGGCCCATTCGCCCAGCCCCTCGGCGGTGCCCCGCAGGTCGAGCAGGAACTGGTGGACCGGATCGGTGATCTCCGGCCGCGGGCCGCGATTCGGGCGCTCAAGCAGGCCGAAGCCGACCGCCCATTTCGGCCCCTGCGACCACAGCCAGTGGAACACCGCCAGTCCCAGCGCGCCGATGCCCAGCCATTTGTGCAGCCGGTACATCTTGTCGAGGCCGCCCAGCCGCGCCTCCGGCCAGCGCGGCCGCAGCGACAGCACCATCGCCACGCTCATCGCCGCCATCGCCAGAACACCGGTGAGCTGCACCATCTGTCCGCGCAGCGCGAAGAAATTCCCGGCGGCGAAGATGCCGGGATTCAGTGCCAGCCAGAACAGGCCGAGCACGATCCAGAAGCCCCAGAACAGGCGGTTGTTGACGCGCGTCATCGTCGTCTCCCTTGCGCATCCGGCTACTATCCGCGCTTGGCAGTCCCGGCGCCATGACGCGGGTCAATTCAGGGGAGAAGAAGAGCGATGCGGCGCGCTCGAAACAAGGCCGACCTTGTCAGCAGCACGCACTCGATTACCGTGCACGCCACCCGAGTTCAGAAAGCATGACATGTTGATCCGTAACGAAACCGCCGGCGATATCCCCGCAATCAGCCGGCTCGTCACCGAAGCGCTCCGGATGCTGGCGCAATCCACCGGAACCGAGGCGGGCATCGTTGAGAAACTTCGCGCGGAGGGCGGGCTCAGCCTCTCTCTCGTGGCCGAGGAGGACGGCGAGATCATCGGCTATCTCGCCGCCTCGCCAGCGCGAATCGGGACTCGGGATGGCTGGAGCCTGATCGGTCCGCTGGTCGTCTTGCCGTCGAGACATCGCGAGGGCATCGGCAGCGCCCTGATGACCGAGGCCCTGCGCCGGCTGCGGGCGACCAGCCGCGGCGCGGCGCTGGTGGGCGACCCCGCCTATTACGCCCGGTTCGGCTTTCGGGCGTTCCCGGGTCTGGGCGTGACTGGCTGTCCTCCCGAGGTGGTTCAGGCCCTGCCCTTCGACGGCACTGAGCCGCGCGGGGAGCTGATTCATCACCCGGCATTCGGCCTGAACCAGAAGGGTTGACCAAAGGCCCGGCCGCTTCATTCCCCCTCAGGATGGCGCGACCGTATGGGCCGTGATCGCGTAGCCGAACGGATCGCGGAACGCGAAATAGCGGCCGAACGGTCCATCCTTGGGCGCGAAGAGAATGGGCACGCCCTGCTCGATCAGATGGTCGTGCAGGGCGTCGGCGTCATCACAGCCGAACCAGACGGCAATGCCCTCACCGAGCTTGTCCGTATCTCCGAGGTCGACCACGGGGATGCGGACGGCGAACGGTATCGGCTTGGTGTCGAACACCACGGCTCCCGGAGGGCTCTTGGCGGCGACCTTCAGCCCCACGACGTCCGCGTAGAATTTCCGTGCCGCTTCGAGATCTTCGGCTTGGATACCGATGAAATCGGGTCCGATCAGATGGGGCATGATTGGGCTTTCCCTAGGCTACGCGAGCCGGTTAATATCAGGAGGCTGATACATAGTTATAAGGGCCCTTATATGTCAAGACGCAAGGTCCGCGCGCAGATGGACGATCCGTACGCGACGATCGGCTTTGCGTTGAAGCAGGCTCAACAGGCGCTTCGCACCCGGCTGGATGGCGGACTGCGTGAGATGGGGCTGACGACGCCCCAATATGCGGTGCTCGCCTTCCTGGAAGTCGAACCGGGTGCCTCGAACGCCGCGCTCGCGCGCCGCGCCTTCGTGACTCCGCAGACCATGCAGGCCATCCTGGTCGGGCTCGAGCGTTCCGGCTTTATCGCGCGGACACCCCATCCCGAACACGGGCGCGTTCAGACGACCGAACTGACGGCCCTCGGCCGTAGCACCCTCGAAGCCGCCTCCGGGATCGTGGCCGATGCGGAGACGCGGCTGCGGAACGCCGCGTCACCTCTTGATCCCCCGATGGTCACGGCACTGCTGCTACGCCTCGCGGAGGCACTCCGTTGAGCCGCTAACGCCGGATGCCCGGTTCTTGCCGAAAGCGGGCCCGTGACGCCGGCCGGAACGGCCAAATGGTTGCCGTGCACCGCATGCAGACTTACCCATGCCCCGACAGCCGCCGGAGTGGGAGGCGCACAGGCGGCATCAGCCTTGGAGCAACGAAAAGGCGTTCACGTCTCACGGTTGATTGTCGAGCAACCAAACGCCAGAGTGAGCGTTGTCTAGCGATGGGTAACATGCCGCATCACTCTCGTTTGGAAGGTATCGTCGATGAAAGTCTTGTCGGTACTACGGGGCGGGCTCCTCGCGCTATCAATGCTCATAAGCGCCGTATCGATGGCGAGCGCCGCCGACGGCTCAATCAGCATCCGGATCTTGAAGGCCGGATTCGTGGTCGGCGGATCGGCCGGAGACGGTGTGCTGACGTTTCAGGGCCGCAAATATCCGCTCTCGGTCGGGGGGCTGAGTTATGGCTTCACCTTCGGCGCTTCTGAGACGCGACTCCACGGAACGGTCAGAAATATCCGCCGTCCGTCGGACGTTTCAGGGGTCTATGCCCAGGGCGGTGCTGGCGCCGCCCTCGGAAAAGGCGCGCAAGTCGTCGTTCTAACTAACCAGAACGGCGCCATTTTGGAGCTGAGCGGCGAGCAAAAGGGCGTAATCGTCAGCCTTGACTTGAGCGGACTAGCTTTGTCGCTGAAGTGAGGAACTCCACGGAGTATCGGCGCCCTCGATGACTTCGCTCGCGTCTCGTCAGCCCGGCGACATCGCCCGCCGGTTCGGCTGTTCTGAGCGCTCGCTGCGTCAGATCGCGAGAAAATTAGCGTTCAGGAGACCACTCACAGCACAAGCATCACGATGCCGGTCGGCTCGTTAGGGCCAAGCTGCCCCTGAGACCCAAGCATATCTGGGCTCCGCAGACTCGGCTGATCGAACGGCATTTTTCCGTCGAACGCTCGACTCCCTCCCGCCCGACGATCATCTCCCGGTCGTCACCTCGACATCGCCTTTCAGACGTGAGCAACAGGCGAGGATGTAGCCCTGGCGCTCCTCCCGCGAGGTGATGCCCCCCTTGTGCGTCATCTCCACCTCGCCGTGAAGCTTCCTTACCCGGCAGGTGCCGCACATGCCTTCCTGACACCCGGTCGGGATGACGATGCCCCCGGCCCGCGCGGCGGCGAGCACCGTCGTGCCCGTGACGGTCGGGATCATCCGGCCGTCGAAGGTCAGCACCGGCCCCGCCGGTGCGGGCGACGCTCCATCCGAAACCGGGGCCGGGGCGTCCTGGTCCTGCGCCGCCTTCGGCGCGCCGAAGCTCTCGGTGTGGAAATGCGCCGCCTCACCGCCCTCGGCGTCGAAGATGCGCCCGATGGCCGCCATGAAGCCCGCCGGCCCGCAGCAGAACACCTCGCGGCGCGCGAGGTCCGGCACCATCAGCGCCATCATGCGACGGTCGATCACGCCGCGATAACCTGTCCAGCTCTGGCCTGCCGGCACGTCGGCGACGACGGTTACGATCCGCAGATTCGCCGTCTCCCGGTCCAGCGCGGCGAGCTCCTCGGCGAACAGAAAGTCCGCCGGCGCGCGCGCGGCGTGCAGGAAGACGACATCAACGCTCTCGCCGCGGTCAGCCAGCCAGCGCAGCATCGACATCATCGGGGTGATGCCGCTGCCGCCGGAGATCAGCGCGAAGGACGGTGCGTAGTGATGGGCGATAGAGAATTGCCCCACCGGGCCGCGCGCCTCGATCTCGACGCCGGGCCGCAGCGCCTCGTGCATCCAGCGCGTGGCGTGGCCGTTCGGTGCCGCCTTCACCGTGAGCTCGACCTCGGCCGGCCGCGTCGGCGAGGAGGCGATGGTGAAGGTGCGCCACGCGATCTCGTCCGGCAGCGGCAGGGCGAGCGTCAGCGCCTGCCCCGGCAGGTGCTTCAGCGGCCGGCCCTCGACATCGCGGAAGGCGAAGGTCACGACGTCGGCGGTCTCCTGCCGGCGGCCGACGCAGGCAAGGCGCATCTCGCGGGGCGACATTACTCGGCCGCCACCCGGAGGCTCGTGGCGCCCGGCGGCAGATGCTCGTGCATCGTCGTCGTATACCAGCGATTGAAGTCGAGGATCATGAACTCGCCCGCCGGCGAATAGGGGCCGGGCTCATAGGCGTCGGACTGCACGCCGAGGAAGTTCTGCTCGGCCAGCACCTGGTCCTGCTGGTTGGTGACCTGCCAGACCTCTGCGAGCCGGTTCACGTCGTAGTCCCAGCCCTCGACGGCGTCCTCGTGCACCAGCCAGGTGGTGCGCACCTCGGTCTCCATCGGGCCGCGCGGCAGCACACGGAAATGGATGATGTGGTCCGAGAGGAAGTGGTTCCAGTTGTTCGGCACATGGAACATGCGCACCGAGCCGAGGTCACGCTCCGTGAGGTCGCCGACCAGCTTCTTGCAGGCCGGTCTGCCGTCCATGGTCATCGAGGTCACACCCTCATTGAACGGCAGGCGGATGCAGCGGAACTCGATGCCGCCCTGCGCCGGCTGGTGCGGCAGGCCGAGTGCGTCCCATTCCTCGCCCTTGCGCTTCATGAGGTCGCCGAACCAGTGGGTGCGGGTGTCGTTCGGCAGCGCCGCCTCAACCAGCGACACCAGAAGCTCCGGATGGTTGCCGGCGCAGTGGTAGCACTCGCGGTTGTTCTCGATGACCAGCTTCCAGTTGGCCTTCTCGATCAGCACCGACTCGAACGCGACCTTGGTGCGCGCCGGCTGGTGCGGGGCGATGTAGGGCGTCACCGTCTGCTTGAAATAGTCGAGGTCCGGCGGCGTCTGTGCGAGGCAGATATAGATGAGGCCGGACACGTTGGCGACGTGCACGGGCTTCAGCGAATAGCGCTTGGGATCGAAGTCGTCCGGCATCTGTGTCGCGGCGAGCAGCTTGCCGTCGAGATCGTAGGTCCACTGGTGATAGGGGCAGACCAGCCGCCCGACCGTGCCCTTGTGCTCCTGGCAGATGCGCGAGCCGCGGTGCCGGCAGGTATTGTGCCAAGCCTGCACCTCGCCATTGTCGTCGCGCACGATGATGATCGAGTTGCGGCCGATCTCGAGGGTGAGATAGTCGCCGGGCTCCTTCACCTCGCATTCGTTGCAGGCGAATAGCCACTGCGTGCCGAAGATGGCCTTCATCTCCATCTCGAACACGTCGGCATCGTAATAGAGCGGGCCCGGCAGGCTGAAGCCCGCCCGGTACTGCGCCATCAGCTCGGACACTTTATCAATCGCGCTCATCGGTCGGCTCCCGGCATTCGACGCAGGCGATTATTCTATTGTTTCGCCTGCGGGTCCGTCCCGAATGCGACGGCGGGTGAAAGGGAGGCGACGTCGGCGAGCTGGCCGAGCTGCCGCCGGCCGGCGCGTTCGCGCAGCTCGCTCGGGCGCATGCCGTAGATTCGCTTGAACCACTGGCCGAGATGCGAGGTCGAGGCGAAGCCGACGGTGACGGCGATCTCCAGGATCGGCTGGCTGGTGTAGATCAGCAATTCGCGCGCGCGGTCGACGCGCAGCGACAGGTAGTAGCGCGCCGGCGTCACGCCGAGATGCTGGTTGAACAGGCGTTCGAGCTGGCGGGCGCTGAGATCGGCCGCCTGCGCCAGCTCGCCGACGCTGACGGGGGTTTCCAGGTTCTTCTGCATCGTCTGCACGGTGCGCTGGAGCGCCGCCGGCAGGCTGCCGACGCGCCGCAGCCGGCCGCCGCGCTGCTCGTCATTGGCATCGCGGATGCGCTCGTGGTGGAACTGGTTGGCGACGCGCTGGGCGAGGTCCGGGTCGTAGCGGTCGGCGATGACGTGCAGCATCATGTCCATCGCCGCGGTGCCGCCCGAGCAGGTCATCCGGTCGCGGTCGATCTCATAGATCTTGCCGGTGGCGATCACCTTCGGGAAGTCCTCCTCGAAGGCGGCGCCGTTCTCCCAGTGGATGGTACAGCGATAGCCGTCGAGCAGGCCGGCCCAGGCGAGCAGATAGCTGCCGGTCGACAGCGAGCCGACCGCGATGCCGCGCCGCGCCGCGTTGCGCAGCACGGCGAGATAACGCTTTACGTCCGTCGGGGCGATCCGCATGCCGCCGCAGACGAAGAGGGCGTGCGCCCCGTCCAGCGCCTGCTCGACCGACAGCGCATCGAGCCGGATGCCGTTGGAGGCGACGACGGGCTCGCCGTCGATGCTGCACAGCCGCCAGCGGAACGCTTCGCGGCCGATGAGCCTGTTGGCCGAGCGCAGGGGCTCGATGGCCGAGGACAGGCTCATCATCGAGAGATTTTCGATCAGCAGGAAGCTGAAGGTGATCGGCTCGGCGAGCGAGTCGTAGAACATGCCGGCACCAACAGGGAAAATGGTGCCTTTAGAATGGCTCGAAAACATCAAGAAAGCAACGAAAGCGACATGCGCACGACGTATATGTGATCCTCACGACGCCATGGCCATGGGTTGCCAGCCCTGCAGCGCCGCCCAGTCGGGCTCCAGCCGGGCGAAGCGCGCCAGGCGCAGTGTCGACAGGTCGGCGAAAGAGCAGGCGCCGTCGGTCACCAGTTGCTGGATGGCGTGGCCTGTCGCTGGCGACAGGCCGAAGCCGACGCCGGACAGCGTGGCGACGGTCAGGTTGTCCCAGCCTTCCGGCCGGTCGATCACCGGCCGCCCGTCGGGCGTATTCTCGATCAGTCCCGCCCACGAGCGGATGATCTTCGCATGGCCGGCGAGTGGCAGCAGTTCCGCCACCCGCTTGGCGATGCTCTGCATCAGTGGCGTGGACGGCCGCGCGCCGCCCGGCAGTTGTTCGGTCTCCACCCATTCATGCGGGCCACCGCCATAGGCGAGGTTGCCGCGCAGCGTCTGTCGGCCGTAGAGGCCGTTGCCGTCGACGCCGCCGAGCGGCATCAGCGGCAGCGCCTCGGTGACGATCATCTCGGCCCGCGCCACCTTCATCGGGATGTCGAGGCCGAGCATGGCGGCGAGCGGCCCGGTCTGCGGGCCGGCCGCGAGGACGAGATGATCGCAGCCGAAGTTCCCCTTGTCGGTCTCCACCGCGACCACCTTACCGCCATCGGCCGCAAAGCCGGTGACGGCAGTGTGCTGCATGATCCGCCCGCCAAGGTCCTGCAACCCCCACGCATAGCCCTGCACGGTCCGGTGCGGATTAGCGTGGCCGCCGAAATGGTAGTAATGGCCGGCGAACACGTTGTCGCCAGCGAGCGGCACCAGCTCACGCACCTGCTTCGCGTCGATCTCGTCGATGAGGAAGCCCTGGTGGCGGGCGTTCACCACGGCACGGCTGTAGAGCGCAAGCTGCTTCTCGTTGAGCGCGATGCGGATGCGGTTCGGCTGGAACTCGGTCGGGTAGCCGAGCAGTTCGTCCATCAGCGGCCAGAGCCGCTGCTCCTCGGCGAAAAGCGGCGAGTGATGATGCGAGCAGCCGCCGCCATTGCGGCCGGAGGCCTCCCAGCCGACGATGCCTTTCTCGATGACGAGCACGTCAACGCCGGCGCGTGCCAGCCACCAGGCGGCGCTGAGCCCCGTCACCCCGCCGCCGACCACGACGACGGACGCGCCCCGACCCTCGGGCTCCCTGATCTCACTCGCTGGCATGCGGCTTTTCCACGGCTAGGCTGGCTACGGTGTACTCGTCGTCCACGTCCCAGAACGGCACCCACTGGCGCGGCATTCCGAACCAGGAATCCCACTGCTCGCCGAAGGCCGGATCCTCGTTCTTCGGCGCCGCCGCAGCGAGGGTGAGCGGACGGACCGGGGCTCGATAGCCGGCGAGCGGCACGGCGCCGAGCGGCACGGCAGATTGCAGGGCAAGCAACGCCTGCACCTGCTCGCGGCAGCGCCGGCCCTGGCACGGCCCCATGCCGGCGCGGGTGAGCCGCTTGATCTGGTCGGGATTGGGCGGTCCTTCGCCGAGGATCGCGGCGAGCGTGCGCTCGCGATTGTCGGCGGCCTGCCAGTTGAGATAGCGGGGTGGCCGCACTTCGAGAATCTCGCGCGCGGTGACCTCCTCGCACTGGCAGACATAGGGTTCGCCGACGGCCTCGATGATGCTCGCGCGTACCCAGTCCTTGCGGTAGGCGCCAATGTCATAGGCCGCTTCGCCCGGGGGCGGCGCCGGCGCGGTCCCTTCACCGACCACCCCCAGAGATGCGGCGACGGCCGCGACCGCGTGGCGGGCCTCGGCCTCGGCGACGGTCGCGTCGCGGCTCTTGGCCGGCCAGATGCCGGCACAGTCGCCCACCGCCTGGATCACCTCGACGCTGGTGCGTCCGTCGGCATCGAGCAGCGGCGTGTAGCCGCCACGCTCGGCCTGGAAGGCGAGCCGGCAGCCGGCTGCGTCGAGGAGGTCGACCATCGGCACCGCGCCGATGCCGAGCACGATGAGGTCGCAGAGGATGGTGCCCGAGCGGGTCACGGCACCGGAGACGCCGTTGAGGTCGGCCTCGACGGCACGCACCACCTCGCCGCAGTGAATGTCGATGCCGGCCGCGCGGAGCTGCACGACAAGATCGGCCGGGCCGACGGGCTCGGCCGCCTGCTCGATGATCGCCGCCACGGTGACGCCGCTCTCGCGCAGGGTGAGCGCTGCCAGCAGCGCCTCGGCGGTCGAGCCGAGCACCACAGCGCGGCTGCCGTCGAGCGCGCCATAGCGTGTCGCCAGCTGCACCGCTGCCGACGCGCCCATCACGCCGGGCTGCTCCCAGCCGGGAAAGGCAAGGCCCATGTCACGCCGTCCGGTGGCGACGATGGCGCGTTCGAAGCTGACGAGGTGCGTGCCGTTCTCCTCGTCGGCAAGGCCAGCGAGCGGGGCCGGCATCCAGCCGAGATTGGCGCCGTTAGCGTAGAGCCCCCAGCACGCCGTGCCGAGGCGCACGTCGACGCCGAGCTCGAAGGCGTCGGCGATGGCAGGCGCGCTCTCCAGCATCGCCTCCATCATGGCGTTGCGGTTGCGCGCGGCGCCGCCGACGCGGCCACCGAAATGCAGCGGCACGCTCTCGCCCATGGTCTCGAACGGCACGGGATTCTCGTCGATCAGCACCACCGAGAGGCCACGCTGCGCGCCCTCGATCGCCGCGGCGAGACCGGCCGGGCCAGCGCCGATGACGAGGAGCTGGGCGTGACCTTCGACGGCGAGTTTCTTGTCGGCGACGGAACGGTAGTCGACCGTCATGCGGCCGCTCCGATCGGCTCCAGCACCAGCTCGGCGAGGTCCGCCGCCGGCGTGCCGGTGCCCATGCCGGTGACCAGTGCCTCGATGGCCTGCCGGCGATTGTCGCCGAGCTCGCCGGCCAGCCCCCGATACTTGGCGGAGATTTCCGCGTCGGACAGAGGATTGGCCGGTCCGCCATGCGCCTGCGTCCATTCCGAGGTGAAACGGCGCCCGTCCTTCGTGCCGAGGGAGACGACGGCGAAGCGCTCGGCGGGGAAGCGGGCGCAGATCGCCGGATCCTCGACGAGGCGGATGGAGGAGGAGAGGTCCAGCACCTCGGCATCCTTCAGTCCGGCGCCGGTGATCTCGTCGGCGCCGATGCGCCCGCGCAGGATCATCGCGGCGAGCGGGAACGGCAAGCTGTACTGCGCCTCCTCCGTCGTGGCGGGACGGGCGGAGGCGAGGCGCACCGCCTCGGCGAAGGAGCGCACCTCGACATCGGCGATGTCCGTGCCGGTCAGGCCGTGCGCCGCCATCAGGTCGCGCGCCGCCTGCACCGCCGGCTGGGCCCAGCGGCAGACCGGATAGGGCTTGAAATACTGTTCGAGGATGTACCAGCGCGAGCCGAGGTCGCCCCACAGCGCCTGCTGCTCGGGCGCCTCCAGCGTCAGCGCGGGCGCGCCGGTGAAGCCGTCGGCGGCGAGATAGGCGGCGGAGACGCCGACCAGCGCGCCCCAGCCCGAGCCGTCCTTCAGCATGGTGGGATAATCGATGCAGCGCATCATCTGGCTGCGCGGGCCGTGATATTCGGCCGTGCCGAGCGCCTCGCGGGTCTGCGCCGACGAGAGCTTCATCAGCCGGGCGCCGAGCGCGGCGCAGGCAAGCGAGTTCCACGCGCCGGAGGTGTGGTAGTCGCAGGCGCTGGCGTGCAGCGCGATGCCGGCGCGGGTGGCGATCTCGTAGCCGATGACGATGGAGGTCAGCACCTCGCGGTCGTCCAGCGCCAGGTCCTCCGCCTCCCAGAAGGCGAGCAGCGCGGGCAGGATGGCGACGCCGGCATGGCCCTTTGTCAGGACATGGCCGTCATGGGCGTCGAAAGAATCGATCAGCGAGGCGCCGGCATAGGCCGCGCCCACCGGTGAGACGCGCCTGCCATCGAAGATCATGCGCGCCCCGCGCCCCTCGCCCGCGCCGAACTGGCGGGCGGCGTGATTGGTGACGATCCGCGCCAGGTCGGTGCGCCGCCCGCTCGCGGCGACGCCGACGAGGTCGAGCAGACATCGGCGCGCGAGCGCTGCGACTGGAGCCGGCAGATCGGAATAACGCAGATCGTGGATGAAGTTCTGGACGTTCATGCTGTCGCCTTTGGACGGCGGGCCATCGATGCGAAGCTAAGGCCCGGCTTGTGCCAATCCTTGCAGCGAGCGCGCGCTTTGCACCCTCGGCTTTGCGACGAGCGGGATCAGAAACGCGACACCGTGCGCCACCCTCCGCTCCCTCAGCCCCAAACCAGGCACGCCCATTCTCCAGGCAGAATTCATCGGCGGAAACCGGCCGATGTCGGAATCCTTTTTCACGGTGTCGAAAATTCCACGAAACCGCGCCGTCCCCCGTGCATGAGTAGAGACGTTGGAGCATCGGGCTCACTCGGAAACGGGATCGGCAACAGGGACTCGTCGTTTGGAGACGCTGAATTTCGCCATTGCCAACTGGCCGCAGATTCTTGCTCGCGGGTGGGAGCACATCTCGCTCGTCGGCGTGTCGGTGAGCATCGCCGTGTTCACCGGCGTGCCCATCGGCATCCTCATCACGCAGAGCCGCGTCGCCGCCGACCGCGTGCTCTATGCCGCGGCCATCATCATGACGATCCCGTCCATCGCCTTCTTCGGGCTGCTCATCCCGGTGCTCTCGCCGATCGGCCACGGCATCGGCTACCTGCCCGCGGTGATCGCGCTGATCTTCTATTCGCAGCTGCCGATCATCCGGAACACCTATGCTGCCATCATGAACATCGACCCGGCGCTGCGCGAGGCCGCGCGCGGCATGGGGATGACGGCGTTCCGGCGCCTGCGCGAGGTCGAGCTGCCCATCGCACTGCCGGTCATCGTCAACGGCGTACGCAACGCCGTGGTGCTGAACATCGCGATCGCTACCATCGCGACCTATATCGGCGCCGGCGGCCTCGGCGTCTTCATCTCGCGCGGCATCTCGCAGACCGACCCGCGCCAGCTCATCACCGGCGCCGTCGCGGTCAGCGTGCTCGCCATCATCGCCGATCTCGGCCTCCTCCTGCTGCAGCGACGGCTCACCCCCGTCGGCCTGCGCCAACCGTAACGTCGGGGCGACATGATCCGGCTGAAGAACCTCACCAAGATCTATGGCGGCATCACCGCCGTCGACAATGTCAGCATAGAAGTCGGCGCCGGCGAGGTTTGCGTGCTGCTCGGCCCTTCCGGCTGCGGCAAGACCACGACGATGAAGATGATCAACCGCCTGATCGAGCCGTCGGGCGGGCGCATCTTCATCGGCGGCAAGGACGTGACCGAGGTCGACCCGGTGCAGCTGCGCCGCTCCATCGGCTACGTCATCCAGCAGATTGGCCTTTTCCCCAACAAGACCGTCGAGGACAATATCTGCGTCGTCCCCGACATGCTCGGCCAGGATCGCAAGACCTCGCGCAAGCGCGCCGCCGAGCTGCTTGAGATGGTCAATCTCGAGCCCGCAGCTTACGCCAAGCGCTACCCGAAGGAACTCTCCGGAGGTCAGCAACAGCGCGTCGGCGTCATCCGCGCGCTGGCGGCCGACCCGCCAGTGCTGCTCATGGACGAGCCCTTCGGCGCCATCGATCCGATCAACCGCGAGGTGATCCAGGACGAGTTCATGAAGCTGCAGGCGGCGATGAAGAAGACCGTGATCTTCGTGAGCCACGACATCGACGAGGCGGTGAAGATGGCCTCGCGCATTGCCATCTTCCGCTCCGGGCGGCTCATCCAGTACGACACGCCGGACAATATCCTCGCCCATCCCGTCGACAGCTTCGTGGCCGACTTCGTCGGCCACGACCGCACGCTGAAGCGCCTGCGGCTGATCACCGTGCGCGACGCCATGGCTACCGAGCCTCCGCGTGTGACGCCGGACGACGACGTCGACACCGCCGTCGCGCTCATGAAGCGGCACGGCCACGTCTCGGTGGTGATGGTCGGCCCGCAGGGCAAGGTGCTCGGCTTCGTGCGGCTGGAGGCCCTGCACGGCAAGCGCGGGCGGGTCGGGGAGCACTACGAGAAGCTAACCAGTGTCGTGCATGTCGACGACAATCTGCGCAACGCGGTGTCGCAGATGTTCGCTAACGACCAGTCCTGGCTCGCCTGCGTCAGCACTGAGGGCGTCTACCAAGGCTATATCACCCAGCGCAGCATTACCCATCTGTTGGGCGCCACCTACCGGGATCGATGATGGTGGAGGCGCATAGACATCAGGCGCGGGCGCTGGCAGCGCTGTGGCGGGTCGCCACCCTTGCCCTCGTCTTCACGCTCGGCGTGTGGGCGAGCACGAGCGGCACGCTGGGCGCGATGATGCAGTATCGCGAGGACATCGCCTTCCTCACCGTGCAGCATCTCGAGCTGGTGGCGATCTCCGGCGGGATCGCCATCGCCACCGGCATCCCCATCGGCATATTGTTGGCGCGCCGCAGCCTCGGCCTGTTCGGACCGGTGCTGACGCAACTCATCAATCTCGGCACCACCGTCCCTACCCTCGCCATCCTGGCGCTGGCGATGACGGTGCTAGGGCTCGGCGCACCGCCGGCGATCTTCGGCCTCGCGGTGCTCACCTTACTGCCCATCGTGCTCAACACCGTGGCCGGGTTGCGCGCCGTGCCGCCGGCTCTGATCGAGGCGGCGCGAGGAATGGGCATGACCAACCTGCAAATCCTGCTGCAGGTCGAGATCCCCAACGCGCTCTTCGTCATCGCCGCCGGCATCCGCACGGCGCTCGCCATCAATGTCGGCACCGTGCCGCTCGCCTTCCTGATCGGCGGCGGCGGGCTCGGCGAGCTGATCTTCACTGGCATCGACCTGATGGACACCGGCCTGCTGCTCGCCGGCGCGATCCCGACCGCCCTGCTTGCCGTGGCGGTCGATTTCATCGCCGGACAGTTGCAGTTCTGGTTGGTGCCGCGCGGCGTCAACCCCTTGAGATAACAACATCCAGAGGAGAAGAAGATGCGTTTCCTGAAGACCGCGGCCGTTGCCGCCGCCTTCCTCGGCGTGGTGAGCGCTGCCAGCGCCACTACCGTCGTGGTCGGCGGCAAGAACTACACCGAGCAACAGCTGATGTCGGAGATGACGGCCCAGTTGCTCAAGGCCAAGGGCTTCAACGTCGACAAGCGCACCGGCCTCGGCACCGCGCCGCTGCGTCAGGCACAGGAGAACGGCCAAATCGACGTCTATTGGGAATACACCGGCACCTCGCTGATCACCTTCAACAAGGTGACCGACAAGCTCGATGCTGCCGCGACCTACGCCAAGGTGAAGGAGCTCGACACGCCCAAAGGCCTCGTCTGGCTCAATCCGTCCAAGGCGAACAACACCTATTCCTTCGCCATGCGCGCGGCCGACGCCAGGGCCAAGGGCATCACCTCGATCTCCGACCTCGCGGCCAAGATCAACGGCGGCGAAAAACTGAGCTTCGGCTCCAACGCAGAATTCTACGCCCGTCCCGACGGGTTGAAGCCGCTGGAGGAGAGCTATGGCTTCACCTTCGGCCGCGACAACGTCAAGCGCATGGACACCGGCATCGTCTACCAGGCCCTGAAGGATGGCCAGGTCGATGTCGGCCTGGTCTTCGCGACCGACGGGCGTATCCCTGCCTTCGACTTCGTGGTGCTGAAGGACGACAAGGGTTATTTCCCGACCTATGCGATGACCCCGGTCATCCGCAAGGCGGTGCTCGACGCCAACCCGCAGCTCGCCGAGATTCTCAACGGCCTCTCCGCCAAGCTGGACGATCAGACCATGGCCAAGCTGAACGCTTCTATCGACGTCGACAAGAAGACGGTCGAGGAAGTGGCAGCCGGCTTCCTGAAGCAGCAGGGGCTGATCTGAGGATCGCTTCGCGGATCAGCTTCATCCTGAGGTGCGAGCGTGGCGAGCCTCGAAGGAGATCGCTCAAACGCACCAGGACGAGCATCCTCGGAGGCCCGGCCTCTGGTCGAGCACCTTAGGATGGAGCGAGCCGGGAAAGCGGGATGGCTGGGCGTTACCCGAGCCGGTAGAGGTCCGAACGGCGATCGGCGAGATAATTGTGCCCCACCCGCCAGGCATGGACGGTGGCGGGCTTCACCTCGGCCTCGATCAGCGCCGGACCTTCCGCCGGTGCGGCGGCGAGCACCGACCCGTCCGGTGCGGTAATGCGGCTCATGCCGATGAAGTTGAACCCCGCGTCAAGGCCGACGACATTGGCATAGACAACGTGGCAGCCATTCTCATAGCCGCGCGCCGGCACCAGCACCTCCGGCACCACGCGGTAGGGATGGCTGGTGGCGCTGATGACGATCAGCGTGTCCGCACCGCGCAGCACGAGGTCGCGGGCCGCCTCGGCGAATTCGAGGTCGTAGCAGATCAACAAACCCAGCTTCAGCCCGCCCCACTCCATCACCGTCGATGGCGTGCCGGGCGAGAACAGGCTCTTCTCGTGCGGCCCCCAAAGATTGACCTTGCGATAATTGCCGCGGATCGCCCCGTCCGAACCGATGGCGATGGCGGAATTGTAGCGCACGCCGTCCCCCTCCTCGGCATAGCCGGCGATGAAGCCCTTCCCTGCGCGGCGGGCGAGGTCCTGCACACGCTCGATGAAGGGGGAGTGTTGCGCTACGGCGAGACGGCGGACTCGCTCGGCGTCGCCATAGCCGCACAGAGCGAGCTCCGGTAGCACGATGAGCTCGGCGGCAGGTGCACCGGCGATAGACTGCTCCAGCAGGGCGATCGCCGCGTCATGGCTTTCCGGCGCCGTTCCCGTCTGGGCGACCGCGATGCGCAGGCTGTCCGTCATGGTAACCTCTCAAGACAGAAGACCGGGATCTCTCGACCCCGGCCCAATCAGTTCAGGCACTTGCCGGAGCCCGCTTCACTTAGGGATGAAACCCTTCTCCTTCAGATAGGTCTCGGCGACCTTCTCGACGTCGATGCCGTCAATGTCCGCCATGCCGTTCAGCTTGATCTGGGTCTCGGTGTCGAGCGAGTTGGTCACCGCCTCGATGGCCGGGCCGATCTCGGGGTGCTTGGCGAGCACGTCGTCGCGCACGGTGATGGCGGCGTTGTAGGCCGGGAAGAACAGCTTGTCGTCGTCGAGCACGGCGAGGCCGACCTTGCCGATGCGCGCATCGGTGGCGAAGGCGACGATCACGTCGACCGAGCCGCTATCGACCGCGGTGTACATCAGGCCGATCTCCATCGGCTTGATCGAGCCGAACTTGAAGCCGTAATGCTTGCTCATGCCGGGATAGCCGTCGAGCGGGCGTGCGGCGAACTCGACCGAGGAGCCCAGCGTCCACTTCGGCGCCTGCGGGGCAAGGTCGGAAATGATCTTGATGTTCAGTTCCTTGGCCTTGTCCGCCTTCAGCGCCAGCGCATAGGTGTTGTTGAAGCTGGTCGGCGACAGCCAGGTGATCTTGTACTGGTCTTTGTAGCCGTCGCGGACCACCTCGAATGCCTTTTTGGGGTCGGTGATCGGGTCCTTCTTCAGGACGTTGGCCAGCGCGTCGCCGGTATAGTCCGGCAGCACGTCGATAGCGCCGGAGATGATCGCCTGCTGGGCGATGCCGGTGCCGCCGAGATTGGGGAAGCGCTCGACCGGCAGGCCAAGCTTCTTCTCGATGACCAGCGCGGCCATGATGCCGAGCATGGCCTGCTCGGTGATGTTGGGCCAGCCGATCTTGATGGCGTCGGCGGCCTGCGCCTTGGGCAGCGAGACGGCGGTGAAGGCGAGCGTGGCCGCAGCGGCGGCGCACACGGCACGGCGGGTGAAGAGCCTGGTCATGTATTCTGTTCCTCTGGATATGCGACGCTGTTTTCCGCGTCGTGGTTGAGACTGCTTTCCCTGGGAATTCTCACGTCCCATGTTCTTGTCCTGGCGAGGGTGTCGCCCTCGAAGAGGTCGAGCCGCGCGGTGAGGCGGAAGCTCTCGGCGTCGCCGGTCATCCGGGCGACGCTCTCGGTGCGGACCGACCAGTCGCCGCGCGCCATGGTCATGGTCCAGCCGGTCTCAATGCGGGCGGAGAGCGGATCGCCGGCCTCGACCTCGTAGGTCTCGTCGTTGATCCGGCCAACGACCATGCCGCTCGACTCGATCAGTTCGTCGCCATAGTCGAGGCGCACATGCATGCGGCGGGTGCCGGAGACGAGCTCGCTCGACAATTCGCGGCGGAAGCTGCCGGCGCGCAGAGTCGTGCGCGGCTCCGGCGGCGGCGCCTGCGGCGGCTCCATGCCGGGCAGGAAGCGCGAGGCGGCCCCCGGCTGCCATGTCGGCAGGTCGAGCCGGCTGGCACCGGCGATGAGGCTCAGCGTCGCCGGCTCCGGCGCCGGCCAGGCGGTCGGCCAGTAGGAGGTGGAGACGGCGACACGGATGCGGTGCCCGGCCTTGAAGCGATGGGCGATGTCGTTGAGCGCAATGTCGACCGCATAGCGGCGGCCCGGCTCCAGCGCGACGAAGCGTTCATGGCCTTCGATATGGTTGAGGTTGAGCAGGCCGTAGCTCACCCGCGACGAGGCGCCGTCGGGGGCGACGTCGTTCAGCCGCACCGCCACCATGGCACGGGGCCGGTCGGTCGAGAGCTCAAGGTGAACGACCGGCTGGCCGATGGCAGAAAGGTCCGCTTCGAGCGGCGGCGTGTCGAAGCAGAGCGAGCGGGCGTCATCCTCGCGCTGGTCGGTCGGCTGGTCGGCGCCGACGCCATAGGCGCACCATTCCCCTGCGCCGAAGCCATTGTCGAGCGGGCTCAGATGCCTCAGCTCGACCTCGTCGCCCCGTGCCGGCTCAAGCCTGCCAACGCCGAGATAAAGCCGGCGCCCGATGGTCTCGGCCGAGGGCCAGCTCTCGAATCCCACCCAGCGCCCGGGGCGCTCGACATGGATGGGCTCCGCGGGAAGCTCGTCCTGCAGCCACACCCGCAACGCCGGAAGCTGGTCGACGGCATTGGCGATGCCCTTCAGCCAGCGGTCCCACCAGCGCAGGCACTCGCGGAGGAAGTCGATCTGCGGGCCGGGCACGGCGAGATGGGGGTAGTCGTGCCCCCAAGGCCCGATCAGCCCCTTCGCCACGCCGGGAAGGCCGGCGACGAGGCGCGGGACGGCGTTGGTGTAGGAATCCGACCAGCCGCCGACGGCCAGCACCGGCACCTCGATGCGGGAAAAATCCTCACAGACCGAACCGTGTTGCCAATAGGGGTCGCGCAGCGGATGACGGGCCCATTCGGCGATGAAGAGCTGCGCGTTGTCGACCCGCTCCAGCCACATGTCGCGCCAGCGCTCACCGACGACCTCCGGGTCCGGCGGCCGGGAGAGGTCGGCGAAGAAGGTCTGTGACCAGGTGAGGTTGGCGCTGAGCGGGCAGCCGCCCATGTAGTGGACGTCGTCGGCGTAGCGGTCGTCGGTCGAGCCGACGGTGATGATGGCCTTGAGCTGCGGCGGGCGCAGAGCGGCAATCTGCAATGAGTTGAAGCCGCCCCAGGAGATGCCCATCATGCCGATCCGGCCATCGCACCAGGGCTGGGCGGCGATCCATTCCAGCGCGGCCAGCGCGTCCGCCTGCTCCTGCGGCGTATATTCGTCCGCCAGCAGCCCCTCGGAATCGCCAGAGCCGCGAATGTCGATGCGCACGGCCGCATAGCCGTGTCCGGCGAAGAAGGGATGCACCCGCGCGTCCCGCGCGGACATGCCGTCGGACTTGCGGTAGGGGATGTATTCGACGATCGCCGGCACCGGCCCGTCATGGCCGGCCGGCAGCCACAGCCGGGCCGCGAGGCGCACACCATCCGGCATCGGAATCCAGACGTTCCGATGGCATTCGACCTCATGGGAGGCTGCGGACTGCTGCATCCTCGCCTCCTCAGCCTATGCTCGCGCGCAGCAAGTCGCGTATATGAAGGCTGCCGCCGCCCTCGACCGCCAGCGCGTCGCGCCCGGTGTCGAGCATGCGCAGGAACGCCGTTTCCAGCGTCGCCTCGCGGCCGACGGCCGGGGCCTCCCCCGGCGCGGCGTCCTCGCTCATGACCGAAGCGACAGGGAGCGTGCTGAGCAGCTTCACCAACCGGTCGTGGCCGATCAACTCGGCGACGAAGGCGTCCTTCGGATGGCGCAATATGTCGACCGGCGGCTCGTGCTGGACGAGCCTTCCGGCGCGCAGTACCGCGACCTTGTCGCCGAGCCGGATCGCCTCGTCCATGTCGTGGGTAACGATGACGATGGTCTTGCGCACCTTGCTCTGGATCGCCAGCAACTCATCCTGGATGCGCACGCGGGTGATGGGATCGAGCGCACCGAAGGGCTCGTCCATCAAAAGCACCGGCGGATCGGCGGCGAGTGCGCGGGCGACGCCGACGCGCTGCTGCTGGCCGCCCGACAGGCTGCGCGGATAGCGCGCGCGGTGCTCGGGCGGGAGACCGACGAGGGCGAGCAGTTCGTCGATCCGGGCGTCTATGCGCGCCTTGTTCCAGCCGAGCAGCTTGGGAACGATGGCGATGTTCTCGGCGACGCTCATATGCGGGAACAGCCCGACATACTGGATGACGTAACCGATCATCCGGCGAAGCTCTTTCAGCGGCATGTGCGAAATGGGAGCGTCGCCGAGATAGATCTCGCCGCTCGACGGCTCGATCAGACGGTTGATCATCTTCATCGTCGTCGTCTTGCCGCAACCGGACGGCCCGACGAGAGCGAGGATGCTGCCGGCCTCGATGGTCAGCGACAGGCGGTCGACCGCCGGCGGCGTTCCGGGGAACTCCTTCGTGACATCGCGGAACTCGACCTGGAGCGCCATGGCGCGCCTCCTATGATACGCGCCGGCTGGCGAGACGTTCCAGCCCGAACAGCAGGTAGTTGACAGTGACGGCGAGCAGCGCGGTGAGGCCGGAGCCGATGATCAGCGGTGTCGTATCCATGCGGGAAATGCCCTGCAGGATCAGGGTGCCGAGGCTGTCGACGCCGATATAGGCGGTGAGGGTCAACACCGAGACGAGCATCACCGCCGAGATGCGCACGCCGGCAATGACGATGGGCAGCACGGCCGGCACCTCCACCCGCAGGAGGATCTGCGCCGGCGACATGCCCATGCCGCGGGCAGCCTCCAGCATGCGCGGATCGATCGAGGCGAAGCCGCTCGTCGTGTTGCGCAGAATCGGCAGCACGCCCTTGACGAAGAGCGGGATCAGCGCGCCCGAAATGCCGATGCCGAGCAGCGGGATCGACAGCGCCAGCAGCACGATCTCGGGGCAGGCCTGCAGCACATTGACCACCGGCACGATCAGCGTGCCGAGCCCCTTGAAACGGTGCACCAGCGTGCCGAGGGCGACGCCGATCACGATGGCGGCGGCGAGCGCGATAGCGAACAGGATGACGTGCTGCTCGAGCAGATAGAGGATGTTGTCGCCGAAGACCTCGACATATTCGGTGAAGCTCATGGCGCGGCCACCTCGCGGGAGCGGGAGAGGCGCTGCTCGGCGAGCTTCAGGAGGAAATCGGCGCCGAGCGCCATGACCAGCACCGGCACCGAGCCGGCGATGACGAGGTTCCACGACATGATGGAGATGCCGCGGAAGATCAGGTCGCCGAGGCCGCCGGCGGCGATGAGCGAGGCGAGCGTGACCATGCCGATGGCGTTGACCACCGCCACCCGCAGCCCGGCAAAGATCACCGGCAGGGCGAGCGGCAGCTCGACCCGGAACAAGCGGGTGAGGCGGCCCATGCCCATGCCGACCGCGACCTCGCGCAGATTGGGGTCGATATTGGCGAGGCCAGTATAGGTGTTCTGCACCACCGGCAGCAGCGAATAGAGCACCACAGCCACGATGGCGGGGATGACGCCGATGCCCAGCAGAGGGATCATCAGCCCGAACAGGGCGAGCGTCGGCACGGTGTAGATGATGCTGACCGTGTTGAGTACCAGCGCCGCCGCCAGCCGGTTCATGTGGCTGAGCACGCCGAGCGGCAGGCCGATGCCGAGCGCGAGCCCGACCGCCATCAGCGACAGCCGCAAATGCCACCAGGAAACGGCGAGGATGTCCTCCCAGCGGGTGGCGAGGAAGTCGTAGAGGCTCATCGGCCCGCGCTCCCCGGCTCCGCGCTCCCGGGTGCGCCGGCGCGCGGCGTCTCGACGGTCCACTGGCGGGCGAAGATGCGCTCGCCATGGTCGTAGGCGTCGTATTCAGCGTGGAGCCGCCAGCCGGTCGGCGTTGCGGTCAGCGTGCTGCGGGTCTCGATGCACGCGTGCCAGTCGCCACGGATGAACTCGGCCTTGCGATAGGCGAAGGAAGAGGCGGCCGAGGGATCGTCGCGCAGCGTCGCATAGGTCTCGCTGCCCAGCGCCCGCAGTTCCAGCCCGGTCTCGGCGATGCGGATGGCGCCGAGATTACGCACCACCTCGACGGTGGTGCGGCCGGTCGCGACCTCCTGGGCGATCCTCAGGCGGCCGCGCGCCGGCGCCTCGACCACCAGCGTCTCCAGCGGCGGCGGCGACCAGGCCCCGCCCAGATCGGGGGCAGCAGCCCCCTCCCCGCGCCGGACCGGCAGGCTGAGGGAGCCCGCCTCCAGCGTCACCGCCGCCGCGACCGGCAGCGGCATGGTGAGCGGCCAATACTGTGTGGAGACGGCGAGCCGCAGCCGGTGCCCGGCGGGAATGCGATAGCCGCTGACCTTCAGCGGCACTGTCACCTCGACGCTCTCGCCGGGAACGAGCGGCTTGCCGGCCGCGAAGCCGCCGCGATGGGCGAGGTTGATCAGGCCATAGGTGACGCGGGCGCTGGTGCCATCCGGCGCGACGGTGTTGAGCCGGACGGCGAGGACCGCCTCCGGCCGGTCCACCTTGAGGTTCAGTGTCACTTCCGGGCGGCCGAGGATTTCGATTGCCGCATCGAGGGGCGCGCTGTCGAAGCAGGCCGAGCCGGCATCGTCCTCGCGCTGGTCGCCCGGCATGTCGGGGCCCCAGCCATAGGGGCACCATTCGCCCGAGGCGAGGCCGACCGTTGCCGGCGACTTCACCGTTACGGCGAAGGGTGCTCTCTCCTCGCCCAGCCCGTCTGGAGAGAGGTAGAGCGTATGGGGCGCCACGTTGGCGCTCGGCCACTGCGCCTCCGCCACCCAGTGGCCCTGCCGCACGTCATATTGCGGCTTCGGCGGCTCGTAGTCCTGCATCCAGGCGGTAAGCATCGGCTCCGCCTCGATGCCATTGTCGATGTCCTTCATCCAGCGATCGAACCAGCGGGTGGCAACGCCGATGAAGTCAAAAGCAGGGCCGGGCGTCGCGACATGCGAATAGGCGTGGCCGTTCGGCCCGATCACGCCCTTGCGCGGCCCCGAAAGATTGGACAACAGCCGGTGCACCGCATTGGTGTAGCCGTCGGCCCAGCCGCCGACAGCCAGCACCGGCACCTCGATACGGGAATAGTCCTCGCAGACCGAGCCGCTTTGCCAGTAGGCGTCGCGATCGGCATGGCGCATCCAGCGTGCGGCCGGCGGCTCGCTGATCGCCTCCATGCGAGCGAGCCACATTTCGCGCCAGCTTGTCCCCACGATCTCCGGGTCCGGCGGGGGCGCCAGCCAGGTGAACAGAGTCGAGCCGTACTGCAGATTGTCGTTCAGCAGCGCCCCGCCCATGTAGTGCATGTCGTCGGCGAAACGGTCGTCCGAGCCGCAGACGGTGACGATTGCCTTCAGTGCCGGCGGTCGCGTGGCAGCGATTTGCAGCGCATTGAAGGCGCTCCAGGAAAGCCCGATCAGGCCGACGGCACCGGAGCACCAGGGCTGCTGCGCAATCCAGGCGATCACCTCATTGGCGTCGGCCCATTCCTGCGGCGTGTATTCGTCATCCATCGTGCCGTCGGAATCGCCGGCCCCGCGCATGTCCACCCGGATGGCCGCGTAGCCGGCGGCGGCGAGGCCTGGATGCAGGATGGCGTCGTCGCCGCGATGGCGGTCTCGGCGGCGATAGGGCAGATATTCGAGGACGGCCGGCACCGGCCCTGCGCTCTCTGGCAACCACAGCCGCGCCGCGAGCCGGCAGCCATCTTTGAGGACGATCCAGACAGTCTCTTCAGCAGGCATGGCGTCCTTCGGTATCGCGCGGAATACCGCCACTGATACACGCCGTGCCGCCCGGCCAAGCCACGTATCCGACTTCCCGCGTCAGATTGACGACAGATCGGGACGGGCCGAAGCACCCCGCAGGCGACGTGCCGCGGAAGGAAGCGGTGCTGGTCGAAGGTCAGCTCGTGGAGGTCAAGAAATGAACATCCACACCACTCCCGCCCGTGCCGTCGACCAGATCGACCTGGAGAACGCAATCGAGCGCACCCGACACGCCGTTGGTCTGGTGCGACTGGCGCTGACCTACTTGCGATCAAACGATGCCGAAATTCCGCGGGCGTTTCGACAAGCCGCGTGTGATCAAACCAGTTCGTTAGTGCAATTCTGCGGTTATGACGCCCGTGCGGCCAAAGCCAGAAAATCGCAAAAAACTCAATAAATCAACGGTATTGGCGGGCCGAAAGCGATGAATCGGAGAACTACCTCTACGCCCTGTCCCTCTAAATCCTTCTCTAATGCAGGTGCGGCACGGGAAGCTCCCGCGCCGCACCTGCGTCTGGCCTCAGGCCATGTGCTCGCGGAACCAGTCGGCGGCATGGCCGACGGTCCGGTCTACAACATCAGGCTGTTCGTAATACTGGAAGTGATTGGTCCCATTCTCCCAGAGCAGCTTCTTGTCCTTGGTCGGGATGGAGTCGAAGTGCCGGCGTGCCGCTGCCGGGTTCATGCACATGTCCGAGTGGATGATGAGGGCCGGCTTGTCGAGCTTCGCCACGCCGGGCACGGTCGTATAGTCGAAATGGTCGAGGTCGCTCATGACGGCATAGCGGTTCTCCCAACCCCTCAGCGTCCAGGGGCCGTACCAGCTCCAGACCAGCGGCCCCGGCAGCCCTGCCTCCGAACCGGCCTTGCGGTCACCGAGTTCCGGCGCGACGAGCGGACGATAGATCACCTCGCCTGTTGCTTCGTAGCGCGCCTTCGCGTCGCGCGCGCGTACGAGGCGGGCCGCAAGCAGCGCCTCCAGTTCCTCGGTCGTGGGGGCGGTCGCCTTGTCGAACGGGTTTTCCGCCACGCCGGCTGCGATCATGAACAGGTCGGTCTCGCGGTCGCGATAGTATCCCGTCACGGAGGCGACGGCCTTGATGCGATCATCATAGGAGGCGATGTCGAGCATCTCCGGTCCGCCTTGGCAGATGCCGAGACCGAAGACGCCGTCGGGATCGACATCCGGACGGGTCAACAGATAGTCAAGCGCCGAGACGGCATCCTCGTTCTTCATCTTGGGATTCTCAAGCCGGCGTGGCGTACCGCTGCTCTCGCCGACAGTGCGCGGATCGAAGGCGAGCGCCAGAAAGCCCTCATCGGCCAGTCGCGTTGCATAATAGGTTGGGGCCTGTTCCTTTTCGAAGGAGTAGGGTCCGAGCAGAACGACGGCCGGGAACGGGCCATTTCCCTTCGGACGATAGACGACCCCGACGAGGTTTTCGCCATGCGACGGGAATGCGACTTTCTCGGCGGTGTAGTTGCCATGCTTGGCCATCGTGACGTTCTCCTTTTCCGAGTGCCGCGAAGCTAACCACCCTTGATTGTCTGAACAATCTCGCCAATTCTTGATAACGAGATGAACGACATTCACCAATCGAAATCCGGCGATCTGTTCGCGCTCAGCGTGTTCCTGGCGGTCGCGAACCACCGCAGCTTTCGCGCGGCATCGGTCGAGCTCAACGTCACCCGGTCGGCGGTCAGCCACTCGGTGAAGAGCCTCGAACAGCGCCTCGGCGTGCGCCTGTTCAATCGAACGACGCGCAGCGTCTCATTGACCGAGGCGGGCGAGCGGCTCGCTGCCAAACTCCGCCCGGCCATGTCATCGATTACGGAAGCGCTGCAGGAGGTCGACGATTTTCGCGGCACGCCCAGCGGGACGGTCCGGATCAACGCCAGCGACGTGGCGATCCGCATGGTCCTGCGGCCGCTGCTCGCCCGGTTTCACAAGGCCTATCCGGAGGTCCATCTCGATATCGTCACGGATGGAAGGCTGGGAGACATCGTCGCTGAGGGCTTCGATGCCGGCATTCGTCTGGCCGAAGCCGTGCCGCAGGACATGATCGCGGTCCGCATTATCGATACCGTCCGTTTCGCAGCGGTCGCCTCGCCCAGCTATCTCAAGACCCATGGTCGTCTAACCGTGCCCCAAGACCTGTACCGGCATGATTGCATCCGCTTTCGCTTCGAAAGTGGAGCGATTTATCGCTGGGAATTCGAGCGTCATGGCATCGCGGAGACCATCAACGTCACCGGGCCGCTCACGCTGACGGACCAGGTCCTGATGGTGGAGGCCGCGATCGACAGTATCGGGATTGCTTTCGTTCCCGACTTTCTTGTCGCCGAAGCGCTACGGGAGCATCAGCTTGAGCGCGTGCTGGACGAATGGTGCCCGGCGTTTCCGGGAGTATGCCTCTACTACCCCGGCCGCCGTCACGTCTCGCCCGGCCTGCGGGCACTGATCGAAACGATCAAAACAAACGGCAGGACGTGCGAGAACCTCTCCGCTTAGGCCAGCCGCCACAACTGGATATCTCATTGATAATCAAGGAGATACCCTATCAATTTGTACGGTAATCGGCGGCAAATGGCGGAGACGGAGGGATTCGAACCCTCGAGACCCTTTTGGGGGTCTGCTCATTTAGCAAACGAGTGCCTTCAGCCTCTCGGCCACGTCTCCAGCCGGCCCCGTGCCCCCCTGCGGCGGCTGCGGTTTCAAGCCGGCGACCTGTCTAGGTTTCCGCCGCCCCCCGGTCAAGGCCGAATGCGCAGACGGTCCACCGATCGCCACGCGGGCATGCACCGTTCAGGGGCGCGCGCGCTGGCCGAACAGCACGCTCTGCGCCTGCTGGTCGGTGGCAATGTCGATCTTCGTGCGGTCCTCGGCGTTCAGCGCGAGGCCGCGCTTGACCGCCGGCCGCGCCAGCACCCGCTCCAGCCAGGCGGCGAAATGCGGGAACTCGGCGATGTCCTGCCCCTGCCGCTCCCACAGCTTCGCCCAACCGACGCAGGCGATGTCGGCGATGGAGTAATCCCCCGCCAGGAACGGTCGGTCGGCAAGACGCCGGTTCATCACGCCATAGAGCCGGTGCACCTCGTTGGTGTAGCGCTCGATGGCGTAGGGGATCTTCTCCGGCGCGTAGATGCGGAAATGATGCGCCTGCCCGGCCATCGGCCCGAGACCGGACATCTGCCAGAACAGCCACTGGTCGACCTCGATCCGCCCGCGCTCATCGGCGGGGTAGAACAGGCCGGTCTTGCGGCCGAGATACTGGAGGATGGCCCCCGATTCGAAGATCGAGATCGGCTTTCCGTCCGGCCCCTCGGGATCGACGATGGCGGGCATCTTGTTGTTGGGCGAGATGGCGAGGAAGTCCGGCTTGAACTGGTCGCCCCGGCCGATATTCACCGGAATCACTTCATAGGGGAGGCCGCACTCCTCCAGCATGATGGCGATCTTCCAGCCATTCGGCGTGGGCCAGTAATAGAGCTGGATCGGGCGGGTCTGGAGCTGGGCCATGGAATGAGTGCCTTCGCATCGCCCGTCGCGGGCGGTTCCCCACCAGAACTAGAGCCGCCCTTGGATGCTGGCAAGCGACCGCCCCCCTGCCGGCGTCTCGCCCCGCTCGCATCGTCCGGCCGAACCGGATAGATTCGACCGTCGGCCGCGAGCCGTGCCCGAACCAGAGATGAGATACGCATCGTGAAACGGACTGCCCCGCTCCGCCTTCTCATTCCCGCCATGCTCGTCGCCATGACGGCAGGGGCACTGGCGCAGAGCGCTCCCTCGCCCGCCAAGGTCTGCGCGGACCGCTGGAACGAGATGAAGGCGAAGAACCAGACCGGCGACCAGACCTATCGCGACTTCTCCCAGAAGTGTCTGGTGGATGTCGGCGGCAAAGCGGCCAAAACCGATTCCGGCAAGACGGACTCCGGGAAGGCTGATTCCGGGAAATCGGATTCGGGAGCGAGGACCGCGACCCCGGCCGCCGATTCGGCGCCGAAGCGCACGACCCCGACCGGACCCAACGCCACCGCCGCGCAGCCGACGATCAAGCAGTGCGCCGACCGCTGGAACGAGATGAAGGCGAAGAACCAGACGGGCAACCAGACCTATCGCGACTTCGCGCAGCAGTGCCTCGCCGGCTCGCCCGCCGCGATCAAGGAAGACGCCGCGCCGAAGAGCGAGGGCAAGGACGGCGCCGCCAAGCCGCGCACCTCCGTTCCGTCCGTCTCCTCGCGCCAGACCTCCGAGGCCGCCGGGCGCAAGAGCAAGGATTCCGACGAGAACGACCGCGAGGCCCTGAACCGCTGCAATTCCGAATGGCAGGACTACAAGGCCAAGAACAGCCTCTCCGGCGCCAAGGCCTGGCACGTCTTCATGGCGCGCTGCCTGCCGTGAGAGGCGGCATCCCTGTCGCGGACGGCTAGAACTCCATCTTGAAGCCGTCGAGCCGCTTCTCGAAGCCGGCGCGCTCGTAGAAGCGGTGCGCGTCGAGGCGCTTCTTGTTGGAGACCAGCTGGAGCGAGGCGGCCCCGCGCCGCTTCGCCTCCTCGGCGGCGAAGGCCATCATGGCGCCGCCGACGCCCTGCCCGCGCGCCTCCGGGTGCACCTGCACCGCCTCGGCGATGGCGAGCACGGCGCCGTGCCGCGTCAGCGCCCGCATCAGCAGAAGCTGGAAGGTGCCGAGCACCCGGCCGCCCACCCTCGCCACGTAGAGCGTCGTGCGTGGGTCGTCGGCGATCGCCGCGAAGGCCTGCTCATAGTCGGCGAAATCGGCCGGATCGACGCTGTCGCGCACGCCGAACATGGTTTCGAGCGCGAGAATTTCGACGATGGCCGGCAGGTCCGCGCGGGTCGCCGGCTCGATCAGCACAGGACCGACGGAAAGCACGGCGTCGAACTCGGCGGCCATCTATCTTCCCATCCGATCGACCGTCATGGCCGGGCTTGACCCGGCCATCCACGATTTCCTACCCGCGCATAAAAACATGGATACCCGGGTCAAGCCCGGGCATGACGACACTCTTATCGGCACTGGTGCGCCGAACGACGCTCATATCCCGAGCTTGCCCTTCAGCAGGTCGTTCACCGCCTGCGGATTGGCCTTGCCGCCGGTCTGCTTCATCACCTGGCCGACGAACCAGCCGAGCATGGTCGGCTTGGCCTTCACCTGCTCCACCTTGTCGGGGTTGGCAGCGATGATGGCGTCGACAGCCGCCTCGATGGCGCCGGTGTCAGTGACCTGCTTCATGCCGCGCGCTTCCACGATCTCGCGCGGGTCGCCGCCCTCGGTGAAGACGATCTCGAACAGGTCCTTGGCGATCTTGCCGGAGATGGTGCCGTCGGCGATCAGGTCGACGATGGCGCCTATCTGCTGGGCGGAGACCGGCGAGGAGGCGATGTCCTTGCCTTCCTTGTTCAGCCGGCCGAACAGCTCGTTGATGACGAAGTTCGCCGCCGCCTTGGCGTCGCGCCCGGTGGCGCAGGCCTCGTAATAGTCGGCGGTGTCTTTCTCGGCGACCAGCACGTCGGCGTCATAGGCGGACAGGCCATAGGCGGAGACGAAGCGCGCCTTCTTCTCGTCCGGCAGCTCCGGCAGATGCGCCGCGAGCTCGGTGACGAAGGCGTCGTCGAATTCGAGCGGCAGCAGGTCCGGGTCGGGGAAGTAGCGGTAGTCATGCGCCTCTTCCTTCGAGCGCATGGAGCGCGTCTCGCCCTTGTTCGGGTCGAACAGCCGCGTTTCCTGGTCGATGGTGCCGCCGTCCTCGATGATGCCGATCTGCCGGCGCGCCTCGGTCTCGATGGCCTGGCCGATGAAGCGGATGGAGTTGACGTTCTTGATCTCGCAGCGCGTGCCGAAATCGTCGCCCGGCTTGCGCACGGAGACGTTCACGTCGGCGCGCAGGTTGCCCTTCTCCATGTCGCCGTCGCAGGTGCCGAGATAGCGCAGGATGGTGCGCAGCTTGGTCACATAGGCCTTCGCCTCCTCCGACGAGCGCAGGTCCGGCCGGGAGACGATCTCCATCAGCGCCACGCCCGAGCGGTTGAGGTCGACCAGCGACTGGGTCGGGTGCAGGTCGTGGATCGACTTGCCCGCGTCCTGCTCCAGATGCAGGCGCTCGATGCCGACCTCGATCTGCCCGTCGGCGGTATCGACCAGCACCACGCCCTCGCCCACGATGGGGCTCTTGTACTGGCTGATCTGGTAGCCCTGCGGCAGGTCCGGGTAGAAGTAGTTCTTGCGGTCGAACACCGAGCGGTTGTTGATCTGCGCCTTCAGGCCCAGCCCGGTGCGCACCGCCTGTTTCACGCATTCCTCGTTGATCACCGGCAGCATGCCCGGCATCGCCGCGTCGACAAGCGAGACATGGCTGTTGGGCTCGCCGCCGAACTCGGTCGAGGCGCCGGAGAACAGCTTGGAGTTCGAGGTGACCTGGGCATGGATCTCCATGCCGATCACCACTTCCCAGTCGCCGGTGGCGCCCTTGATGAGCTTCTTCGGGTCGGCGGGGCGAGCATGCATGTTCATGGGCGGCGTATCTCGTCACAACGGATTTCGTCGACCGTTTCCCTACTCCCTGGCCCCCGATGCCGCAACCGGCTCGCGCCCATCGGACGCGCCGGTTTACCGCCCGGCCGCAATCGCCTATTGCTCGGCCCTCCTCTCCACCGGCCGAGTTCACCCGCATGTTCACGCTCGACGAGCTGGAAGACGCCCTCCGGCAGGTCCATGCCGTGTTTCCTGGCACCCACCAGTATGCCTGGCCGCTGCTGGCCGAGCGGGTCGGCGCGGAAGTCTGGGTGAAGCACGAGAACCAGACGCCGACCGGCGCCTTCAAGGTGCGCGGCGGGCTCATCCATCTGGCGCGGCTCGCCCGCGATGGCGTGGCGGGCGCGGGCATCATCTCCGCCACGCGGGGCAATCACGGCCAGTCCCTCGCCTTTGCCGGCCGCCGCGTCGGCATCCCCGTCACCATCGTCGTGCCGGAGGGCAACAGCGTCGAGAAGAACGCGGCCATGCGCGCGCTCGGCGCGCGGCTGGTCGAGCACGGCGCCGATTTCGACGCCGCCCGCCAGCACGCCATGCGGCTCGCCGCCGAGGAGGGTTTGCTCTTCGCGCCGTCCTTCCACCCCGATCTGGTGGTCGGCGTCGCGACCTGGGCGCTGGAGCTGTTTCGCGCCGCGCCGCCGCTCGATGCCCTCTACGTGCCCATCGGCCTCGGATCGGGCATATGCGGCACCATCCGCACCCGCGACCTGCTGGGGCTGGCGACCGAGATCGTCGGCGTGCAAAGCGCCCACGCACCCGCCTATGCGCGCTCGCTGGAGGCCGGCCGTCCGGTGACGCTGGAAAGCGCGGACACCATGGCCGACGGCCTCGCCGTGCGCGTGCCCGACCCCGCCGCTCTGGAAATCATCCGCGAAGGCGTGTCGCGCATCGTCACGGTTCCCGACCACGAGGTGGCGGAAGCGATCCGCGTCTACTGGACCGACACCCACAACCTCGCGGAAGGCGCCGGCGCCGCCGCGCTCGCGGCCCTAATGCGCGAGAAGGATCGCGCGGCCGGGCGGCGCGTCGGCGTGGTGCTGTCGGGCGGCAATATCGACCTGCCGGTGTTCAGCCGCTGGGTCGGGGCACCTTGATCGAGATCAAGGTGCCCTGCTGACCTGTCCCCCACCTTGCTGCCTCAATCGAGGGAGGCAAGCGATGCGGGTGGACACCATCGACGAGCGGCTCCAGCTCTTCCGTCGCATGATTGAACATGCCGGGCTCGACCCCGACGATCTACAGACCGCCTCCGGCGAGGCCCTGCGCGCCGCCGCCCAGCGCTGCCTCGGCTGCCGCGCCGGCGAGGAGTGCCGCTCCTGGCTCGACGACGTGCCGGACACACAGCCCCTGCCCGGCTTCTGCCGCAACGCCGGCCAGTTCCAGGACTGGGTCGAGCAGGAGATCGCCCGCGATCTCGCCGCGCTCAGCGAGCGCATCGACGCCGCCAGCCGCCTCACTGGCGCGTGCGGTTCCGCCGAGGACTGACGGCCCGCCTATCCGAGCCGCTCGTTCTCGTAGTCGATCACCCATTCGATCAGCACGCGCCAGAGCTTTTCGGCCAGCTCCGGCGGCACGCCATGGGTTTCCGCGCGCACGCTCACCTTCTCGATCACGTCATCGACGCGCTCCGGCAGGAAGGCCGCGAGACCTTCCGTCCTCTTCACCGCGACGACGTGCTTCACGACCTCGAAGCGGCGCGCCAGCAATTCGACCATCTGCGCATCGATGGCATCGATCTCGGCCCGGAAGGGCGCGAGGGAGCGCTCATTCTCGGGCAGCTGGCGCATCGCCTACTCCCACCAGCGTTCGGCGATCTCGAAGCGGCCGGCGGCCTCCTCGATCACCTGGGCGAGGGAGAACAGCCCCTCCTCGCCGAAGGGGCGGCCGATGAGCTGGAGCCCGAGCGGCAGGCCCTCGGAGGAGAGCCCCGCCGGCACCGCGATGCCCGGCAGGCCGGCCATGTTCAGCGTCACCGTGAACACGTCCTGCAGGTACATCTCGACCGGATCGCCGCTCGACTTCTCGCCGATGCCGAAAGCGGCCGAGGGCGTCGCCGGCGCGAGCACCGCGTCGATGCCCTCCGCGAAGGCGATCTCGAAATCGCGCTTGATCAGCGTGCGGACCTTCTGCGCCTTGAGGTAGTAGGCGTCGTAATAGCCGGCGGAGAGCACATAGGTGCCGATCATGATGCGCCGGCGTACCTCGTCGCCGAAGCCGGCGGCGCGGGTCTTCTCGTACATCTCGACGATGTCGCGGCCGGGCACGCGCTCGCCATAGCGCACGCCGTCATAGCGCGCGAGGTTCGACGAGGCCTCGGCCAGCGCGACGATGTAGTAGGCCGGCAGCGCGTATTTGGTGTGCGGCAGGCTGATCTCGACCACCTCGGCGCCGGCATCGCGCAGCATGTCCGCGCCCTTGTCCCAGAGGCGCGCGATCTCCGCCGACATGCCGTCGACACGGTATTCCCTGGGGATGCCGATCCGCTTGCCCTTCACCGAGGCGCCGACCGCCGCCTCGTAATCCGGCACGGGAAGGTTGGCGCTGGTCGAATCCTTCGGGTCGTGCCCGGCCATCGAGCGCAGCAGCAGCGCCGCGTCGTTCACCGAACGGGCGATGGGACCGGCCTGATCGAGCGAGGAGGCATAGGCGATGATGCCCCAGCGCGAGCAGCGCCCGTAGGTCGGCTTGATGCCGACCGTGCCGGTGAAGGCCGCCGGCTGGCGGATCGAGCCGCCGGTGTCGGTGCCGGCCGCCGCCGCGCAGATATGCGCCGCCACCGCCGCCGCCGAGCCGCCCGAGGACCCGCCCGGCACCAGCGGCTGAGCCGAGCCGTTGCGCCGCCACGGGTTCACCGCCGGGCCGAAGGCGCTCGATTCGTTGGACGAGCCCATGGCGAACTCGTCCTGGTTGAGCTTGCCGAGCAGCACCGCGCCGTCCCGCCAGAGCTGCGAGGTGACGGTCGACTCATAGGGCGGCACGAAGTTCTTGATAATGTTCGAGCACGCCGTGGTGCGCACGCCGTTGGTCGCGAACATGTCCTTGATGCCGAGCGGGATACCCTCCAGCGGCCCCGCCTCGCCCTTGGCGATGCGCTCGTCGCTGGCCTTGGCCATCTCCAGCGCCTTGTCGGGCGTGGCCAGCACATAGGCGTTGAGGTCGCCGGCCGGCGCGATGGCGTCGAGATAGGCCTGCGTCAGCTCGGTGGCGGTGAAATGGCCCTGCGCCAGCCCTTCGCGGGCGGCGGTGACGGTGAGGCGGGTGAGTTCGGTCATGGCGCTCACTCCACCACCTTGGGAACGGCGAAGAAGCCGTCCTCGGCCACCGGGGCGTTGGCGAGCACGCGCCGCGCATCGCCGCCGTCGTTCACGACGTCGGTGCGCAGGGGAAGCTGCATCGGAATGACGCTGGTCATCGGCTCGACGCCGGTGGTGTCCACTTCGCCGAGCTGCTCCACAAAGGCGAGGATGGCGTTGAGCTCGCCCTGGAGATGGGCCACCTCGTCCTCCGTCACGGCGATGCGCGAGAGATGCGCGACCCGCCGGACCGTCGCCTGATCGACCGACATCCGAAATCCCAATCAACTGAAACCGATGCGCGCCCTATAGCAGGCGGGCACCGGGCCCCGCAACGCGCGGCGCCCGGTATCGACGGTTTCGGATATCGGTCGAGGCGTCTTTCAGGAACGCGCCTGCTGGAGGCAGGCACCCGCCGCCTGGGCGTTCGTGCGGGCGTTGCCGCGGTCGATCTTGCCGGACATGACGAGGGACTTGGTGATGTCGGTGACGACGCTGCGCAGGTCGCCGCCGGGGCCCGTGCCCATCACGGCGGCATAGATGGCCTTGCCGTCCGGCGAGAGTGCGGCCGCGCAGGCATCGCCCGCCGCCTTGTCGGCGAAGGCCGGCGCGCTGCCGAGAAGCGCCGCCAGAGCGATGGCGGCAACCGAAGCGGTGCGAAGACGGATCATGATATCCTCCAGCGTGGTGAAAGCGGTCAGCGCAATCCGGGACGGTTCACCGGCCCGCCGGCATTGACGCCCGGCCCCGGCCGGACAACGGCGCGCGCCGCCGGCGCCGCGACGGCGCCACCCGCCACGCATCCGACCGGATAGCCCGGCCGCGTGCAGTAGACGGCGGCGCGCGCGGCCGGCGCATAGGGCGTCGGACGCACGATGCATCCGGCCGGAATGCCCGGAGCCGTGCAGTAGACGACGGCCGCGCGGGCGTCGCCGCCGAAGGCCGAAAGCAGGGTGCTGCCGGCGACGACGGCGGCGAGTAGACCGGTGCGTGCGCACATGCGAGGACGAGAAATCGTCATGCCGTTCCCTCGATCAGGCTTCCGCTTGGGAAAACGGCGCGCATGATGCTCGCCGCGCAGGGGGCGGCAATGTCGATTATTGGTCGCAATGGCGGGAGAGACATGTTTGCGAAGACCGCTCCGGCATGGAACCCGGACCTCACCGCCGCGCCTGAGAGCCCGCTGACGCCCGGCGAGCTGGAGGCGCGGGCGCGCCTGCGGGCCCGCCCGGATTTCCCGGAGATCGCCCGCCGCGCCGCCGTGAACCTCGGGCGCAGCTATCAGGGCAACGTCCTGCTCACGCGGCTGCTGAACGACCGCGCCCGCATCGCCCTCGCCCTGCTGATGCTCGACATGCATTTCGAGCCGGCCGAGGCGCCCGGCCTGACGGCGGGCCGGCTCAAGGCGGAAGCGGTCGCGCTCGGTCTGTGCAGTCCCGGCCGGGTCGGCGCGGTGCTGGCCGCCGCGCGGCTGCTCGGACTGGTCGCGCCTGCGCCGGACAAGGACGGCCGGCGCCGGCGTCTCGTCGCCACGCCGCGCCTGCTCGACATCCACAGGGAGCGCTGGCGCGTCCTGTTCGAAGCGATGCACCCCGCCCTGCCGGAGGGCGGGATCGGACTGTCGCGGCTGGACGACCCCGGCTTCGGCGCCGCTTACGTATCCGCCCTGCTCCGCCCATTCCGGGCGGGCTGGCGCATCGCGCACGACATCCCCCGCGTCGACGTCTTCGCCGACCGCGACGGCGGCCTCATGATCGCGTTCGCCCTCTACGAGGCGACCCGCGCCGGAGAGACGCTGACCATCCTACATCTGGCGCAGACCTACCGGGTCTCGCGCTCTCATGTCGGCGACATCCTGCGGAAGGCCGCCGAGACCGGGCTGGTGCGCCGAGTCGAGGCGCCGGGCACCGGCAGCGCGGGCTTCGTCGCGGAGCCGGCATTGGACGAGGCGATCGACACCTTCGTCGCCATCGCGCTGGTGCGTCAGGCCTTCGCCATCCGCGAGGCGGTCGCCGCCACCTCCGCCGGGCCGCGCTGAAGCGCGCCGCTCACGGGCGGCGCAGTTCCGTCGCCACGCCCTTCTCGGGAACGATCACCGTCGCCTCCTCGCCCACCAGCGAGACGAAACGGTCGGCCTTCGGCTCCAGCAGGCCGAACGAGCCGTAATGGGCGGGAATGATCGTCAGCCCGCCGAGATAGCGCGACACGGCCACCGCCGCCGTCTCCGGCCCCATGGTGAAGCGGTCGCCGATCGGCACGATGACCACGTCCGGCTTGTGGATCTCGGCGATCAGCGCCATGTCCGAGAAGATGTCGGTGTCGCCCATGTGCCAGACGGTCGGCTCGCCCGGCGCCTTGACGATCAGCCCGTTGGCATTGCCGAGATAGATGGTCGCGCCGTCGCGGACCATGCCCGAGGAATGGTCGGCCCGCACCATGCTCACGGTGAAACCGTCGAGATGGATGGTGCCGCCGGCGTTCATCATCTCCAGCTTGCCGACGCCCTGCGTGCCGAGCCAGCTCGCGAGGTCGGCGTTGGCGACCACCGTCGCCCCGCTCCTGCCCGCGATATCCACCGTGTCGCCGACGTGATCGCCATGGCCGTGGGTGAGCAGCACGTGGGTGACGCCCTCGGTCGCCTGCGCGGCCGAGCCGGTGAAGGCCGGGTTGCCGGTCAGGAACGGGTCAATGAGAACAACCTTGCCGGCGAATTCCAGCCGAAACGCCGCATGGCCAAACCAGGTGATCTTCATCGCCGCTCTCCATCTGTCCCGCGTGCCTGCCGGGTTGCCGCGGCAACATAATGCGCGACCCCGGGGACTCAAGCCCGTCCGGCGCGCCTGTCCCGCCACGCGGCCATGGCTTCCGGCCGGCCGCCGTGCTACGCGCAGGGCACCATGGTTGCCGCGATCATCACCGTCACCGACGCCGCCCCTCTCCTGCCGCCGCGCGGCGGGCTGATCGGCCTCGATCTCGGCACCAAGACCATCGGCGTCGCCAGTTCCGACCCCGACCGCCGCATCGCGGCGGGCGTGGAAACCGTCGCCCGCAAGCAGTTCACGCCCGACGCCCAGCGCCTGCTCGCCCTCGCGGCGGCACGGGGAGCGGTCGGCTTCGTGCTCGGCCTTCCCGTGAACATGGACGGCAGCGAGGGCCCGCGCGCGCAGGCTTCGCGCGCCTTCGCCCGCAATCTGGCGAAGCTGACCGAGCTGCCGATCATCCTGTGGGACGAGCGCCTGTCCACGGCCGCCGTCGAGCGCGACATGATCGCCACCGACATGAGCCGCGCCCGGCGCGCCGAAGTGGTGGACCAGCAGGCCGCCGCCTTCATCCTGCAGGGCGCGCTGGACCGCCTGCGCTTCATCGCCGAGCACGGCTGATGGAGCGCGGTTGATGGAGCGCGGCTGACCATGGCGGCGGTGCTCGGCGCGCTGGTGCCGGTCTTCCTCGTGATCGCCCTCGGCGTCGTGCTGAAGCGCGGCCTGCTGCCGGAAGCCTCGCACTGGATCGCGCTGGAGCGGCTCACCTATTTCGTGCTGTTCCCGGCGCTGCTGGTGGTCAGCATCTCGCGCGCCGAGCTCGGCAACGTCGCCGTGGTCGAGGTCTCGGTCGCGCTGCTCGGCTCCATCGCCGTCGTCGGGACCCTGCTCAGCCTGGCGCGCAAGCCGGTCTGCCGCGCCTTTTCGCTGCCGGGGCCGAGCTACACCTCCGTCTTCCAGGGCGCGCTGCGCTGGAACACCTACATCGCGCTCGCCGTCTCCGGTTCGCTCGCCGGCCCGCGCGGCCTCGCCGTGGCGGCGGTCGGGCTGGCGGTGATGATCCCGGTGCTCAACGCGCTCAGCGTCATCGTGCTGGCGCGGCACGGCGAGAACGGCGGCGGCGGCAACCGCCTGCTGCTGCTCCAGCTCGTGCGCAATCCCTTCATCTGGTCCTGCGCCGCCGGCGCGGCGATCAACGCCACCGACCTGCCGATTCCGCCGGTGCTCGTCACCTTCGGCGATATTCTCGGCCGCGCCTCGCTGGCGCTGGGGCTGCTCGTCGTCGGGGCGGGCCTGCGCCTCGAGGATCTGCGCTCGCCACGCGCCGCCACGTGGTTCACCAGCCTGATCAAGCTCGCCATCCTGCCGGCGCTCGCCGTCGGCATCGGCCTTGCCCTCGGCCTGCGCGAGGTGGACCTGCTCATCGTCGCGGTCGGGGCGTCCGTGCCTTCCGCGCCCAACGGCTACGTGCTGGCGCGGCAGATGGGCGGCGACGCGCCGCTGCTGGCGGAAATCCTCACCGTGCAGACCCTCCTCGCCGCCGTGACCATGCCGCTGGTCATCGCCGCCGTCGCCCATCTTTGAGCGCGTCGGGCCGCGAAAGTCTGGACAGCGCTCTTATATGCTTGCGGCGCGCGCCGGCTGCGTCTATCCAGCCGACTTCGATATGACATCGAACCCGACTGCCAGCTTCACCCTCCAGCGCCGGCACCTGCTTGGCATCGAGGGTCTGTCGCCCGACGAGATCGTCGGCCTTCTCGACCTCGCGGAAGAATTCGTCGTTCTCAACCGGCAGGTGGAGAAGAAGCGGACGACGCTGCGCGGCCGTACCCAGATCAACCTGTTCTTCGAAGCCTCGACGCGCACGCAGTCGTCCTTCGAGATCGCCGGCAAGCGCCTCGGCGCCGACGTGATGAACATGTCGGTCAGCACCTCCTCGGTGAAGAAGGGCGAGACGCTCATCGACACCGCCGCGACGCTGAACGCCATGCACCCGGACGTGCTGATCGTGCGCCACAGCGCCTCCGGCGCCGCCGAGCTGCTCGCCCGCAAGGTGGACTGCTCGGTCGTCAACGCCGGCGACGGCGCGCACGAGCACCCGACGCAGGCGCTGCTCGACGCCCTGACCATCCGCCGCAACAAGGGCCGCATCCAGGGCCTGACCGTCGCCATCTGCGGTGACATCACCCATTCGCGCGTCGCCCGCTCCAACATCCTGCTGTTGCAGGCCCTCGGCGCGCAGGTGCGCGTCATCGCCCCGCCGACCCTGCTGCCCAAGGACATCGAGCGCTTCGGCGTCGAGGTTCACGGAGACATGCGCCGGGGGCTGGAAGACGTCGACATCGTGATGATGCTGCGCCTCCAGCGCGAGCGCATGAACGGCTCCTATGTGCCTTCGGTGAAAGAGTATTTCCATTTCTGGGGGCTCGACGAGGCGAAGCTGCGCTACGCCCGGCCCGACGCGCTGGTCATGCATCCCGGCCCGATGAATCGCGGCGTCGAGATCGACTCGGCCGTGGCCGACGGCGCCCAGTCCCTCATCCGCGAGCAGGTCGAGATGGGCGTCGCCGTCCGCATGGCCGTGCTGGATGCCCTGTCGCGCACCCTGCCGGGGAATTCGTCCAATGCCTGATCCCCGTCCCATCCTGCTCGCCAAGGCGCGCATCCTCGACCCCTCGCGCGACCTCGACACCAAGGGCGACATCCTCGTCGCCGACGGCGTGATCAAGGACATCGCGCCCGACCTCACCGCCGCCGGCTTGCCGGCGGACACCGAGATCGTGGACTGCCGCGGCCTCGTCGCCGTGCCCGGCCTCGTCGACATGCGCGCCTTCGTGGGCGAGCCCGGCGCCGAGCACCGCGAGACGCTCGCCTCCGCCAGCCAGGCGGCGGCGGCGGGCGGCGTGACCACCATCATCTGCCAGCCCGACACCGACCCGGTGATCGACGATCCCGCCATCGTCGACTTCATCATGCGTCGGGCGCGCGACACCGCCATCGTCCATGTCCATCCCATGGCCGCCCTGACCAAGGGGCTGGAAGGCCGCGAGATGACCGAGATCGGCCTGCTCGGCGCGGCCGGCGCCGTCGCCTTCACCGACGGCACGCGCTCGGTTCCCTCCGCCCAGGTCCTGCGCCGCGCCCTCACCTACGGGCGCGACTTCGGCGCCCTGATCGTCCATCACACCGAAGACGCCAGCCTCGCCGGCGAAGGCGTGATGAACGAGGGCGAACTCGCCTCGCGGCTCGGCCTCGCCGGCATGCCGAAGGCGGCGGAGACCATTGTCTTCGAGCGCGACGTGCGCCTCGCGGCGATCACCGGCGGGCGCTACCACGCCGCCTCGCTGACCTGCGCCGAGTCGCTCGACGTGCTCCGTCGCGCCAAGGAAGCCGGGATCAACGTCACGGCGTCGGCCTCCATCAACCACCTCACGCTCAACGAGCGCGACGTCGTCGGCTACCGCACCTTCTTCAAGCTCACCCCGCCGCTGCGCAGCGAGGACGACCGCGTGGCGCTGGTCGAGGCGGTGGCCGAGGGGCTGATCGACGTCATCGTCTCCGACCACAATCCGCAGGACGTCGAAGTCAAGCGCCTGCCCTTCTCGGAGGCCGCCTTCGGCGCGGTCGGGCTGGAGACCATGCTGGCCGCCGGCCTGCGGCTGGTGACGGATGGCCGCCTCGACCTCATGACGCTGATCCGCGCCATGTCAACGCGCCCGGCCGAGCTGCTCGGCCTGCCGGCGGGGACGCTGCGTCCCGGACGACTCGCCGACATCGCGCTCATCTCTCTCGACGAGGCGTGGATCCTCGATCCCACCTCCCTCAAGTCGCGCTGCCGAAACACCCCCTTCGACGAGGCGCGCTTCGAGGGCCGCGTGGTGCGTACGCTGGTTGCCGGCCGCACGGTATATGAATACGTGTGAGCGGACGGGCCTTGCCGCGCCCGTCCCCTGTGCTTTCCGTCAAAAGCCTTTAAGGTCGTCTGCATGAGCCTGACCCTGCCCCCGCTGTCGAGCTATGTGGCGCTGCTGCTCGGCTACGCGCTCGGCTCGATTCCGTTCGGCCTTCTGCTCACGCGCTGGGCCGGCACCCAGGACCTCCGCAGCATCGGCTCCGGCAATATCGGCGCCACCAACGTCCTGCGCACCGGCCGCAAGGGCCTCGCCGCCGCGACGCTGCTCGGCGATGCGCTCAAGGGCACCGTGGCCGTGCTGCTGGCCGGCTGGTTGATCGGCGAGAACGGCCCTCTGCCGGCGGCCCTCGGTGCCTTCCTCGGCCATCTCTTCCCGGTCTGGCTGGGCTTCAAGGGCGGCAAGGGCGTCGCGACCTTCCTCGGCGTGACGCTCGCCCTCGTCTGGCAGGCGGCGCTGGTGTTCGCGGCGGCGTGGCTCACCGTCGCCTTCGTCACCCGCTATTCCTCGCTCGCGGCGCTGGTGGCGAGCGTGCTCACCGTGCTCGCCGCCTTCGTGCTCGCCTCCCCGCAGACCTGCCTGCTGCTGACGATCCTCACCGCGCTGCTCTGGGTCATGCACCGCGCCAACATCCGCCGTCTCGTCGACGGGACAGAAGGCCGGATCGGCAAGAAGGGATAGGCCTTGAGCGGGCGCGGCGTTCACCTCGATCCGGGACAACGTCGCGACTGGCTCCGCCTGATCCGCTCGGAGAATGTCGGCCCCCGCGCCTTCCGCAGCCTGATCAACCGTTTCGGCGGCGCGCGCGCGGCGCTGGAAGCCCTGCCCGCCCTCGCCCGTCGTGGCGGGCGGCTCATTCCCCCGCACATTCCCTCCATCGCCGAGGCGGAAGCGGAGATGGAGGCGCTGGCGCGGCTCGGCGGACGCTTCATCGCCCTGGGCGAGCCGGAATATCCCGTCCTGCTGCGCGAGATCGACGACCCGCCGCCGCTGCTGGCGGTGCGGGGACGCAACGACGTCCTTCTGCAGCCCACCGTCGCCATCGTCGGCTCGCGAAATGCCTCCGGCGCCGGCCGGACCATGACCCTGCGCCTCGCCCGGGGCCTGGGCGCGGCGGGATGGGTGGTCGCTTCCGGCCTTGCCCGCGGGATCGACGCCGCCGCCCATGAGGCGAGCCTTTCCACCGGCACGATCGCGGTGATCGCCGGCGGCCACGACCGGCCCTATCCGCGCGAGAACGAGCCGCTGCTGGAACGCATCGCCTCCGAGGGCGCCGTCCTCTCGGAGATGCCGATGGGCTGGGAGCCCCGCGCCCGCGACTTTCCCCGCCGAAACCGCATCGTGTCCGGCCTGTCGCTCGGCGTGGTGGTGGTCGAGGCGGCGGAGCGCTCCGGTTCGCTGATCACCGCCCGCCTCGCCGCCGAGCAGGGACGCGAGGTCTTCGCCGTGCCCGGCTCGCCGCTCGACCCGCGGGCGGGCGGCACCAACGCGCTGATCAAGCAGGGCGCCGCGCTCGTCACCGGCACGGAGGACGTGCTGGAGGTCCTGGCATCGCTGCGGGACCGGCCGTCGCGCCTCGACATGGAGGAAGCCGCCGACGAGGGGATGGACGCCCCGGAGCCGAGCGAGGATGCGCGCGGGCGGGTGCTGGGGCTGCTCGGCCCGGTGCCGATGCCCGTCGACGACATCGTCGTGCTCTCGGGCGCCGGCGTCGCCGAGGTGCAGGTGCTGCTGCTGGAACTGGAACTGGCCGGACGGCTGGAGCGGCACGTCAACGGCACGGTCTCGCTGGGCTTCTAGTCCCGGGACGGCCCTAGGACGGGCGCCGCTTCTTCTCTTCGAGCGCGATCGCCTGGGCCTCGTCGCGCGCCATTTCCAGAAGATACTTCAGGACCTCCATGCCGGCGCCTTCCGCCAGAGCCGCCAGCTCACGGGTGATCGTGGCGATATAGGCGGCGGCATCGCGCTCGTTGATCGGATCGCGATTCCTGTCGGTTGCGGAAGACCTGTTCATCGCGGAAAGCGTCACCGGGATATGAGGGGAAGTCGACGGAAAACTACCATCGCGTGCATCAGCTGGATATATACTCGCAAAACGAGCAAACAGGAACTGATGCCGCCCCTGGTCAGCCAAAAAGCCACGCAACCTCCCTCACGCAGCCCCCTACCTCCCGTTGCCATTTGACAGGCCGGGGCGGCTACCCCATTTTCCCGGCCTCCTGGGGCTATACCAATCAACGGACAAGGCGGGCATGCAGGTCGTCATCGTCGAATCGCCTGCCAAGGCGAAGACGATCAACAAATATCTCGGGCCGGGCTACGAGGTCATCGCCTCGTATGGTCACGTGCGCGATCTTCCTGCCAAGGACGGCTCTGTCGATCCCGAGCACGACTTCCGCATGCTGTGGGATGTCGATCCCAAGGCGCAGAAGCGCCTGTCCGACATCGCCCGCGCGGTGAAGGAGGCGGACGGCCTCATCCTCGCCACCGACCCGGATCGCGAAGGCGAGGCGATCTCCTGGCACGTGCTGGAGATCCTGAAGGAAAAGCGCGCGCTCAAGGACCAGCCGATCTCCCGCGTGGTGTTCAACGCCATCACCAAGCAGGCGGTGCTGGATGCGATGAAGCATCCGCGCACCATCGACGCGGCGCTGGTCGACGCCTATCTGGCCCGCCGCGCGCTCGACTATCTTGTCGGTTTCACCCTGTCGCCGGTGCTGTGGCGCAAGCTGCCGGGCGCCCGCTCGGCCGGCCGCGTGCAGTCCGTGGCGCTGCGCCTCGTCTGCGACCGCGAGCGCGAGATCGAAACCTTCGTCAAGCGCGAGTACTGGTCGATCGCCGCCACGCTGGCGACGCCGCGTCAGGAGACCTTCGAGGCCCGCCTCGTCGG
Source organism: Ancylobacter moscoviensis (assembly GCF_007559435.1). Classification (GTDB taxonomy): domain Bacteria; phylum Pseudomonadota; class Alphaproteobacteria; order Rhizobiales; family Xanthobacteraceae; genus Ancylobacter; species Ancylobacter moscoviensis. The sequence continues at coordinate 447,396 of NZ_VMBP01000004.1, forward strand.
CGCCGACGGCAAGAAGATCACCCGCCTCGACGTCGGCAGCGAGGCCGAGGCGACGGATTTCCGCAAGGCGCTGGAAGCGGCCGATTTCAAGGTTCGCTCGGTCGAGGCCAAGCCCGCCAGGCGCCACCCCTACCCGCCCTTCACCACCTCGACGCTGCAGCAGGAAGCCAGCCGCAAGCTCGGCCTCGCGCCGGCCGTGACCATGCGCATCGCCCAGCGCCTCTATGAGGGCGTCGACGTCGGCGGCGAGACGGCCGGCCTCATCACCTATATGCGTACCGACGGCGTCGACATGGCGCCGGAGGCGGTGGCCCAGGCGCGTTCCGTCATCGGTCGCGACTATGGCGACCGCTACGTTCCGTCGGCCCCGCGCAAGTACACCGCCAAGGCGAAGAATGCGCAGGAAGCGCATGAGGCGATCCGCCCGACCGACCTCTCGCGCCGGCCGAAGGACGTCGCCCGGCATCTCGAACCCGAGCAGGCGAAGCTCTACGAGCTGATCTGGCTGCGCACCGTCGCCAGCCAGATGGAATCGGCCGAGCTGGAACGCACCACCGTCGACATCGACGCGCAGGTTGGCGGCACGTCGGCCGGTGCCCGCGCGCTGGAACTGCGCGCCACCGGCACCGTGGTGAAGTTCGACGGCTTCCTCACCCTCTATCGCGAAGGCCGCGACGACGAGGAGGAAGACGAGGAGAACCGCCGCCTGCCGTCCATGTCCTCCGGCGAAAGCCTCGCCAGCAAGGGCATCAAGGCCGACCAGCACTTCACCGAGCCGCCGCCCCGCTATTCGGAAGCCTCGCTCGTCAAGCGCATGGAAGAGCTCGGCATCGGCCGGCCCTCGACCTACGCCTCCGTGCTGGCGGTGCTGCGCGACCGCGAATATGTGAAGCTCGACAAGCGCCGCCTCGTTCCCGAGGACAAGGGCCGGCTCGTCACCGCCTTCCTCGAAAGCTTCTTCGACCGTTACGTCGAATACGACTTCACGGCCGATCTCGAGGAGAAGCTGGACCTCATCTCCAACGGCGAGCTGCAGTGGAAGGACGTGTTGCGCGACTTCTGGCGCGACTTCACCGCCGCCGTGGGCGAAACCAAGGAACTGCGCGTCTCCGACGTCATCGCCGCCCTCGACGGTATGCTGACGGCGCACATCTTCCCGCCCAAGGAAGACGGCAGCGACCCGCGCCTCTGCCCGAATTGCGGCACCGGCCGGCTGTCGCTGAAGGTCGGCAAGTTCGGCGCCTTCATTGGCTGCTCGAACTATCCCGAATGCAAGTACACCCGCCCGCTGGCGGCGCAGAACGGCGATTCCGACAACCCGGCGGAGGCGAACGGCACCCGCGTGCTCGGCACCGACCCGGTAAGCGGGCTGGAGGTCACGGTGCGTGACGGGCGCTTCGGCGCCTATCTGCAGCTCGGCGAGGCCAAGGACGGCGAGAAGCCGAAGCGCTCCAGCCTGCCCAAGGGCCTCGCGCCGGCGGATGTGGACCTGGAGACGGCGCTCGCCCTGCTGTCGCTGCCGCGCGAGATCGGCCGGCACCCGGATTCCGGGGAGCCGATCCTCGCCGGCATCGGCCGCTTCGGGCCCTATGTCCAGCTCGGCAAGACTTACGCCAATCTCGAGCCCGGCGACGACGTGCTCTCCATCGGCATCAACCGGGCCGTGGCGCTGATCGCCGACAAGCAGAACAAGGGTCCCGGCCGGGGTCGCGGCGCCGTCGGCGGCCGCGAACTCGGCGAGCATCCGACTCTTGGCGGGCCGGTGACGGTGCGGCCGGGTCGCTTCGGCGCCTATGTGAACCACGGCAAGGTCAACGCCACCTTGCCGAAATCGGTGGCGCCGGAAACGGTGACGCTGGAACAGGCGGTCGAGCTGATCACCGCCAAGGCCGGCTCGGCTCCCGCCAAGCCGGCGCGGCGCGCGGCGGCGAAGACGGCGAGCGGCGATAAGCCGGCCAAGAAGGCGGCGCCGAAAAAGGCCGCCGCGAAGAAGTCGCCCGTGAAGAAGAGCGGGTAAGCCCTAGCCTCTCATCGCATTTATCGTCATCCCGGACGGTCCGCAGGACCGATCCGGGAGCGTTTTCGGATCAAGGATGGGGAGCGATCCCGGCCCTGCGGCTTCGCCTTCGGCCGGGATGACGGTCTCTCATTGGCGCCCGCCGAATAGCCCCTATTCCGGCAGGGGCGCCGGCGCGTGGCCGGAGCGCAGCGGTCGCTCCTCCATCGCGATCATCGCGACCAGCGACACCGCCAGCGACGCCGCCGCCGCGACGAACACCCAGCGGAACGCGTCCGCCAGCGGCGCCACCTGCGCGCGTCCTTCCAGCAGCCGTTCGAGCAGCGCGCTGGCTTCGATGCCGGACATGCCGATGACGATGGCGCCGAAGCCGGCGGTGAGCACCGCGCCGCCGAGCGAGCGGAACAGGTTCACCACGCCGGTCGCCGTGCCCATCTGCGGCAGCGGCACGGCGTTCTGGATCGCCACGGTGGAAACCGGCAGCACGGTGCCGAGCCCGACCCCCGTCACGCCCATCGCGAGGCCGACCACGATCACCGGCAGGCCCAGCGGCCAGAGCGCCAGCACACTGAGCGCCGCCATGCTGGCGACGAGGCCGACAAGCGGCAGCCGCTTGTAGTGTGTCACGCTGCCCATCACCTTGCCCGCGCCCGTCGCACCCACCACCACGCCAGCCATCAGGGGAATGAGCGCCACGCCGGATTCGGAGGCGGTCAGCCCCATCACCCCTTCGAGATAAAGCGGCATCTGGATCGACAGGCCGACCAGCGTTCCCATGGCGAAGGCCGCCGCCGGCACGCCGGTGCGCACCACCTGGTTCGCCAGGATCGAGACCGGCATGAGCGGCTCGCTCGCCGTCGCGACCCTGAGCCCGAAGCCGGCCCACAGCAGGACGGAAAGCGCCAGCAGGCCGAGAATGGGCAGCGACAGCCAGCGGAAATGCGTGCCGCCCCAGCTCAGCGCCAGCAGCAGCGCGACGGTGGCTGCGCACATCAGAGCCGCACCGAGAATGTCCAGCCGGTGCGGATGATGATGCGCCGGCAGGCGGCGCAGCGCCCGGTAGCTCATCGCCGCCGCGATAAGGCCGAGCGGCACGTTGATCCAGAAGATCAGCGACCAGTGCAGATGCTCGGCGAAAAAGCCGCCGAGGATCGGCCCGGCGATGCTCGACGTGATGAACACGATGGCGAAATAGCCCTGGTAGCGCCCGCGCTCGCGCGGCGCGATCAGCAGGCCGATGATGGTCTGCGCCAGCGCGATCAGCCCGCCGCCGCCCACCCCCTGCACCGCTCGCCCGATGATCAGCCAGTTCATGCCCGGCGCCAGCGCGCAGAGCACCGAGCCGACGAGAAACAGAGCGATGGCGCCCATCAGCACCGGCCGCGGCCCGTGAATATCCGCCAGCTTGCCGACCAGCGGCGTCACCGCCGTGCCGGTGAGCAGATACGCCGTCACCACCCAGGACAGGCCCTCGAGGTCGCCGAACTGCGCGCCGATGGTGGGAAGCGCGGTGGCGATGATCGTCTGGTCCAGCGCGCTGAGGAACATCGCGACCATGACGCCGGTGACGATGACGCGAATCTCGGCATGGGCAAGCGGGGCGTGAGCCGCCTCCGGCGAACGGGCATCCATAAGGCAGTTTCCATCATCGGCGTTGTGACCCGCCGGAAGGCCGGCAAATTCGGCGCATCCGCTGTGAATTGCAAGCGATGGGCGCCGCCTCACGCATGGTCATGTTGCCTGTCCGGTCGACGCCGCGCCCCGATCCCGGTAGCGTCGGTGCGGCCATCCCAGAAACGGTGAATCGTGCGCAAACCAACAAAACCGAAGTCCCGGCGGCCCGTCCGTCCCGCGTTGCCGAAGGGCCTGCCCACTCGCGATGAATTGATGGCGTTCATCGCCTCCCATGGCGGCGATGTGGGCAAGCGGGAGATTTCGCGCGCCTTCGGGCTCGACGGCAGCGACCGCATCGCGCTGAAATCCATGCTGCGCGAATTGACCGACGAGGGCCTCATCGGCAGCAAGCGCAGGAAGCTGCACGTCCCCGGCGCCCTGCCCGCCGTCGTCATGGCCGAGGTGACCGAGCGCGACGAGGATGGCGAGCTGATCGCCACGCCCATCGACTGGGACGAGGAGGAGCATGGTGAGGCCCCGCGCATCCTGGTGCGCCTCGCCCGCCGGGGCCGCGTCGCCGGCCCGGCTCCGACCATCGGCGACCGCGTGCTGCTGAAGACCGAGGAGATACCGGAGGCCGACGGCCACGTCCGCCACAATGGCCGCGTGCTGAAGCTGATCGAGAAGGCCCGCGCCCTCACGCTCGGCATCTTCCGCCGCGATGCGCAGGGCGGCGGGCGGCTGGTGCCCATCGACAAGCGCAATATGGGCCGCGAATTCGCCATCCCGCCGGACTTCGCCGGGGAGGCGCAGGAGGGCGATCTTGTCTCGGTGGAAATCGTCCGCCACCACGCCTATGGCCTGCCCACCGCCAAGGTGAAGGAGCGGCTCGGCTCGATCTCGACCGAGAAGGCGATCAGCCTCATCGCCATCCACGCCCACGGCATCCCCAGCGTCTTCCGCCGCGAGGCACTGGCCGAGGCCGAGGAGGCGAAGGCCGCCACCCTCGCCGGCCGCGAGGACTGGCGCGACCTGCCGCTCGTCACCATCGACCCGCCCGACGCCAAGGACCATGACGACGCGGTGCACGCGACGCCGGACCTCGACCCGGACAATGAGGGCGGCTTCATCCTCACCGTCGCCATCGCCGATGTCGCGGCCTATGTCCGGCCGGGCAGCGGGCTCGACCGCGAGGCGCTGGCGCGCGGCAACTCGGTCTATTTCCCCGACCGCGTGGTGCCGATGCTGCCCGAGCGCATCTCCAACGACCTGTGCTCGCTGCGCCCGCTGGAGGACCGCCCGGCGCTGGCGGTGCGCATGGTGGTCAGCGCCAACGGCCGCAAGAAGCGGCATTCCTTCCACCGCATCATGATGCGCTCGGCGGCGAAGCTCGCCTATGCGCAGGCGCAGGCCGCCATCGACGGGCGGCCGGACGGGACGACCGACCCGCTGCTGGAGGGCGTGCTGCGCCCGCTCTGGGCCGCCTATGGCGCGGTGAAGAAGGCGCGCGACGCCCGCGCCCCGCTCGAACTCGACCTGCCCGAGCGCAAGATCCTGCTGAAGCCCGACGGCACGGTCGACAAGGTGATCGTCCCCGAGCGGCTCGACGCCCACAAGCTGATCGAGGAGTTCATGATCCTCGCCAATGTCGCGGCGGCCGAGACGCTGGAAGAGAAGCGCGTGCCGCTGGTCTACCGCGTGCACGACCAGCCCTCGCTGGAGAAGATGTCGGGCCTGCGCGAATTCCTGCAAACGCTCGACATCAAGCTGCCGAAGACCGAGACGGTGCGCCCGGCGCAGTTCAACGACATCCTCGCCCGCGTCGACGGTTCCGAGCTGGCGCCGCTGGTCAATCAGGTGATCCTGCGCAGCCAGGCGCAGGCCGAGTACGCGCAGGAGAATTACGGCCATTTCGGCCTGCACCTGCGCCGCTACGCCCATTTCACCTCGCCGATCCGCCGCTACGCCGACCTCATCGTGCATCGCGGGCTCATCCGGGCGCTCGATTTCGGCCGCGACGGCCTGCCCGAGAACGTGACGCCCGAGCAGCTCTCGGAGATCGCCGCCCGCATCTCGGCCAGCGAGCGCCGCGCCATGGCGGCGGAGCGCGAGACCATCGACCGGCTGATCGCCCACCACATGGCCGAGCAGATCGGCGCCACCTTCAAGGCCCGCATCTCCGGCGTCACCAAGGCCGGGCTGTTCGTCGCCCTCGACGACACCGGCGCGGATGGCTTCATCCCCGCCGTCACCCTCGGCATGGACTATTATCGCTACGACGAGGCCCGCCACGCGCTGATCGGCGACCAGACCGGCGAGATGCACCGGCTCGGCGACCGCGTCGAAGTGAAGCTCGTGGAAGCCGCTCCGGTGGCTGGCGCGCTGCGATTCGAGCTTATATCTGAGGGGCAGTATGTGGCGGGCGACAAGCGTCGCTTCCGCGGCGGGAGTCGCGGCCGCTACCGGCGGCCCGACGAGCGGCCGCGTCCCGGCCCGCGCGGCAAGCGCCGCTAGGCCGCAAACGTCGAGAAGGCGCCACGGGCGTCAGGAGGCGCTAACCGATGGAAACCCAGCCCGCGCGGCCGATCGGCCCGGCCATCAGCAACGGCTTCCGCATGCGCTGCCCCGCCTGCGGCAAGGGCGCGCTGTTCTCCTCCTATCTCAAGGTGAACGAGCACTGCCCCTCCTGCGGCGAGGAGCTCTGGCATCACCGTGCCGACGACGCCCCCCCCTACATGGTCATCACCATCGTCGGCCATATCGTCGTGCCGCTGCTGCTCACGGTGGAGATGGCGATGCATCCGGCGCTGTGGATCCACCTGTCCATCTGGTTGCCGCTGACGCTCATCCTCTCCATCGTCCTGCTGCCGCCGGTGAAAGGCGCGCTCATCGGCTTCCAATGGGCCATGCGGATGCACGGCTTCGATCCGACCGACCCGGAACGCGATCCCCTGCCCCCGAGCCGGCGCGAGGAGTCGGCGCCGGTCGGCCGTCCCGTGGGCTGATGGCCTGACCCGCATGGCTGACCTGCATGGCTGACCTGATGGACACCGCCGACGTTACCGGCCGCTTCGCGCTCCAGGGGCGCGACACGGCCCATCCGCTCATCCGTCCCGTGGACGCCGCGTCGCTGATCCTCGTCGACCGTTCGACGCGCGCGCCGCGCCTGCTGTTCGGCCGGCGCAACCCCTCGCTGCGCTTCATGCCCGGCAAGTTCGTCTTCCCCGGCGGGCGCGTTGACGCGGGCGACCGCCACGTGCCGGTCTACGGCATGCTGGACGCGGAGAGCGAGCGGCGCCTGTCCGCCCGTGTTTCCCGCCCGAGCGCCGCCCGCGCACGGGCGCTGGCGCTGGCCGCCATCCGCGAGACCTTCGAGGAAGCCGGCCTCATCATCGGCACGCGCGAGGCCGGAGCGCCGGAACGCCTGCCCGCCGGATGGGACGGCTTCGTCGACGCCGGCGTGTTCCCGAACCTCGAAGCCCTCACCTTCGTCGCCCGCGCCATCACCCCGCCGCGCCTCGCCCGCCGCTTCGACACCCGCTTCTTCATGGCCGATGCCGGCGACGTCGCCCATCGCATCGAGGGCGTGGTCGGACCGGAGGCGGAGATCGTGGAGACCGCCTGGCTCACCATTGCCGAGGCGCGCAAGGCCGAGCTGCCGGAAATCACCCTCGCCATCGTCGACGAGGTCGAGGCCCGGCTGAAGGGCGGAAACCGGCCCTGGCAGCCGGTGCCGTTCTATTTCACCCGGCGCGGGCGGGTCTATCGCGAAGCCTTGAGCTGAAAGGCGCGGACGGGGATCCACAAATCCCCGGCATGCCGGCATTTCCAAAAGTCATTCGACTTTCGCCATCCATGGTCTAGAGCCAGGGACCCGGGGCCGTCGGCCCCGCAGTGCTTCCGGTGTCTGCCATGCATGCCCCCGCCCCTCATCGCGGCGTGAACATCGCCTCCATCGCCGCCGCGATCGCCGCGATCTCCGTCGTCGGGCTCGGTCTCAACCTGTCCATCCCGCTGCTCGCCTTCGAGATGGACGCGCGCGGCATCTCCTCGACCTGGATCGGCATCAACACGGCGGTAGGCGGCGTCGCGACCATCGCGCTCGCGCCCTTCCTGCCGGACCTCGTGCGCCGCGTCGGAGCCGCGCCGCTGCTTCTGGCCGCCATCGCCAGCGCCGCGCTGAGCCTTCTCGCCTTCAAGGTCACGCCGTCCTTCCTGCTGTGGTTTCCGCTGCGCTTCATCTTCGGCGCGTCGCTCTGCGTGCTGTTCGTCGTCAGCGAATTCTGGATCAACGCCGCCGCCCCGAGCCACCGGCGCGGCCTCGTCATCGGCATTTACGGCACGGTGCTGTCGATGGGCTTCGCCGGCGGCCCGGCGATCCTCAGCCTCGTCGGCACGCAGGGCTGGGCGCCCTATCTGATCGGCGCCGTCTTCTTCGTTCTGGCGTCGATCCCCGTGATGATCGGCGCGTCGGGTGCCCCGGCCATCGAGAAGGAAAGCTCGCGCGGCGTCTTCAGCCTGATGCGCATCGCGCCCGCCGCCACCATGGCCGCCTTCATCTTCGGCGCCGTGGAGACCGGGCTCATCGGCTTCCTGCCGCTCTATGGCCTACGCCGGGGCCTCGACGACGGCCAGGCGGCGCTGCTGCTGACCGTCGCCGAGCTTGGCAACGTCGCCCTGCAGCTTCCCATCGGACTGCTCAGCGATCGCGTCGACCGCCGCCGGCTGCTGCTCGCCTGCGGCACGGTCGGCGTCGTCGGCGCCTTCCTGATTCCCTATCTGCCGATCGACGGCTGGTCGATGTGGGTGGTCGCCTTCGTCACCACCGGCATCGTCGCCGGCCTCTATACGGTCGGCCTGGCCCTGCTGGGGGCACGATTCGACGGCGCCGCGCTGGCGACCGCCAACGCCGCCTTCGTCATGCTCTACTCCGTCGGCCTCATCATCGGCCCGACGGCGGTGGGCAGCGGCATGCAGGTTTTCGACCCACACGGCTTCGCCTGGACCATCGGCGCCTTCCTGGTGCTGTATGTGCTGGTGGTCGCGGGTCAGATATGGCGCGATCGCTGAACGGCTTTCCTTGACATTCGCGCGCCGATCACGGATACGGACGCGCAACGAGCGGCAGCGATGCTGCGCGAACATGATTTCTTCGGCGTGGCGCCACCACGTTCGAATGCCACGCTCCAGGAGACTCCGGTCATGGCCAAGGCAACGACCATCAAGATCAAGCTCGTGTCGAGCGCCGACACCGGCTTCTACTATGTGACCAAGAAGAACTCGCGCACCATGACCGACAAGCTGGTCGTCAAGAAGTACGACCCGGTCGCGAAGAAGCATGTCGAGTTCCGCGAAGGCAAGATCAAGTGATCTGAGCCCGACCCGGGCCGAGGCCCGGAACGGATGCCGAGATGCGAGAGGCGCCGCGAGGCGCCTTTTTCATTTGGTGCGGTGAAATCGGGAAAAGGCGGTCGGCCGGGCCGGGCGGGCAGCGGCCCCGCGGACGGGAATCGGCGGGCGATGAGCGGAGAGGCCATCCACACCCAGCGCCCGCCGACCAGACCCTACGGACCCAGGAGATGCGGCGGACCCGAGCACTCCGCAGGGAAAGCGGATGGCACCAAGCTATTCCAGCCCTTGGGGAACGCAACGGGTTTATGCGCTCGCGCACAGCGATTCGGCGAAGGCGTTGCCTTCCTGCCGCGCCCGCTCGTCAGCCGACGGGAACGAACTGGCGCACGGTTTCGAGGAACTTGCCGACCGAGATCGGCTTGGAGAGATAGGCCTCGCAGCCCCCCTCGCGAATGCGCTCCTCGTCGCCCTTCATGGCGAAGGCGGTGACGGCGATGACCGGAATCGACTTGAGCTCCGGATCCGCCTTCAGCGCGCGCGTCACGTCGAGACCGGAGACCTCCGGCAGCTGGATGTCCATCAGGATCAGGTCCGGCCTGTGGCGGCGCGCGAGTTCCATCGCCTCGACACCGCTGCGGGTGCCGACCGTGCTATAGCCATGGGCTTCGAGCAGATCGTTGAAGAGCTTCATGTTGAGCTCGTTGTCCTCAACGATCAGAACGGTCTTGGGCATCGCTCGATGGATCCTCGATCGTCGGCGGCGGGAACCGTGGGCTGGATTCGCTCACGCATCGCCTGCCAATCGGTTAGCTTTAAACATGCATTCCTTACGGAACCGGAAATGAAAAGCCGTCCTTCCCGCCCCCTCTCCCAGCAGCAAGCCGCCCGCGAGGTCAGCCTCGGCGCACTGGGCTACCTCGCCGGCGATCCCGAACGGATCGGCCCCTTCCTCGCGGAAAGCGGACTCTCGCCCGCCGACCTGCGCGGCGTCGCCGGCTCGACCGCCTTTCATGTGGCGTTGCTGGACTATCTGATCAACCGTCAGGACCTGCTGATCGCCTATGCCGGGGAAGCCGGCATCGATCCCGGCCATGTCGTGGCGGCGCGGGAAATCCTGTTCCACGCGGATATGGGCGAGGACTGAGCGGGAAACGACGGGGAACGCGCCATGGCGCCGGGGATGGCACCGATACCGGCCTTCTGCCGCGACTGCCTGAGCGACGCGAGCGGCGCCCCGCGCTGCCGCCATTGCGGCAGCCCGCGCGTCGTCCGCCATCCCGAGCTCGACACGCTCCACATCGCCCATATCGACTGCGACGCCTTCTACGCCGCCGTCGAGAAGCGCGACGATCCCGCGCTGCGCGACGTGCCGGTGATCATTGGCGGCGGCAAGCGCGGCGTGGTGTCGACTGCCTGCTACCTCGCCCGCATCAAGGGCGTGCGCTCGGCCATGCCGATGTTCAAGGCGCTCGCCCTCTGCCCCGAGGCGGTGGTGGTGAAGCCGAACATGGCGAAATACGTCACGGTCGGCCGGCAGATCCGCGAGCGGATGCTGGAGCTGACGCCGCTGGTCGAGCCGCTCTCCATCGACGAGGCCTTCCTCGACCTCGCCGGCACCGAGCGGCTGCACGGCGCGAGCCCCGCGCGGGCACTGGCCCGGCTGGCTCGCAGCATCGAGGCCGAGATCGGCGTCACCATCTCCGTCGGGCTGGCGCCCAACAAGTTCCTCGCCAAGATCGCCTCCGATCTCGACAAGCCCCGCGGCTTCGCCGTCATCGGCCGGGCGGAGGCGAGGGATTTCCTCGCCCCGCGCGGCGTCGGCACCATCTGGGGCGTCGGCGCGGCGACGCAGGAGCGGCTCGCCCGCGAGGGCTTCCGCCTGATCGCCGACCTGCAGGCCACCGACGAGACCGATCTCGCCCGCCGCTTCGGCAATGAAGGCCTGCGCCTCGCGCGCCTCGCGCGCGGCATCGACGACCGCCCCGTCAATCCCGAGCGCGAGACCAAGAGCGTCTCGACCGAGACCACCTTCGACACCGACATCAGCGATTTCCGCGCGCTGGAGCAGGAGCTTTACCGGCTGACCCGCAAGCTCTCCGACCGGCTGAAGGCCGCCGACCTCGCCGGCCGCACGGTGACGCTGAAGCTGAAGACGGCGGATTTCCGCCTGATCACGCGCGCCCGCTCGCTGGAGGATCCGACCCGCCTCGCCCATCGCATCTTCGATCACGCCCGCGAATTGCTGGCGCGCGAGACGGACGGCCGCCGCTTCCGGCTCATCGGCGTCGGCGTGTCGGAGCTCGCCGATCCCGCCCTCGCCGATCCGGCCGACCTCGTCGACACGCAGGGCACCAAGCGCGGCCTCGCCGAGCTCGCCACCGACACGCTGCGCGCCCGCTTCGGCAAGGAGATCATCGAGCGCGGCATCGCCCTCGACGCGCCGCGCCGCCGGGGAGCGGACCAGCCCCATCACAACCAGCCGGACGAGCCGCCCGCGCCCGAGGTGCCGGGGAATGCGTCTACTTCGAGTACGCCTACTTCGCGCACTCCTCCTTCGGCAGCGCCTCATAGGAAATGAGCGTGCCGCGCAGCGCGAACTCGCCATAGTCCAGCTTCAGGTTCCGGCTGACGCCGTTGTCGAAGATGTCGAAGCTGATGATGTAGTCCGGCGTTTCCTTGGCGGCCCCGCGCTCGTAATAGCTCACCGTCACCGGATAGCGCGTGCGCCCGGCGAGGTCGCCGCTGGTGGCCGCGTTCTCCAGCCCCTTGGGGTCGCTCATGCCGCGCCCGATGACGGACAGCGTGTCGTAGACCTTCTTCGCGTCCGGCGAGCCGTCGAACACCGATGCCTCGAGGATCGGCTCGCCCTGCTCCGCGCTGTTGATCAGGCGCAGCACGTGCTGGGTCGGCAGCATCACGTTCTTGCCGAGCTGGATCGTGTCCGCCTCCGGCTTGGTGGCCTTCACCACCAGCCTGCCGTCCTTCCGCTCGGCCACGCCGTCCGCTTCCTCCGGCGTCTCGCCGTTCAGCGTGTTGGTGACGCGGAAGCGGTAGGAATTGCCGTCGCCGTCCTCCCATGTCGCGGTCGAGACGGCGCTGTTCACCTGCCCACCCTCGGTGGCGAGATCGGTGCTCTGGCGCAGCTGCACGGAATAGCCGGCGCACGGGTTGCCGCGCAACTCGTAGACGATCTGCCCGTCCGCGCCGTTCACGCGGTTCGCCGGTTTCGAACCGTCGAGCGAGATCGCGTAGTTGGCGCGGTGCGGCGTGAGCTGGATGGCCGCGGCCGGCAGGGCGGTGCCGCCGACAAGCGCGATCGTGGCGGCGGCGAGAACGGAACGAGCGAAAGGCATAGGCAAACGGCTCCTCGAAGGCTCCACACGCGGCTTGCGAACGGCGGACCGATCCGCCAAACATCACCCATCGAAAATGGCAATTGCGGGTCGGCTCCCCGCCGACGCACGCCAAATATGCATGCTCAGCACGATAGCAGGAGATATCCATGTCCGGAACGGTTGAGGCCAAGCTCGCGGCCCTCGGCATCACCATCCCCGCCGCGGCGGCGCCGGTGGCGAATTACGTGCCCTACGTCGTCAGCGGCAACCAGCTGTGGATTTCCGGGCAGATCTCCGCCGCCGACGGCAAGTTCCTCGCCGGCAAGCTCCAGACCGAGGCCGACATCGAGGCCGGCCGCGCGGCGGCGCGCCAGAGCGCCATCAACCTGATCGCCCAGATCAAGGCGGCGCTCGGCGATCTCGACCGCGTGAAGCGGATCGTGAAGCTCGTCGGCTTCGTCAATTCGGCGCCGGATTTCATCGATCAGCCGAAGGTCATCAACGGCGCCTCCGATCTCTTCGCCGAAGCGTTCGGCGATGCCGGCCGCCATGCCCGCTCGGCCGTCGGCGTCTCGGCCCTGCCCTTCAATGTCAGCGTCGAGATCGACGCCGTCATCGAGTTCGCCTGAGGTCCATGATGTCCCCCTCGTCTGCCGCCCCGACCTGGCTGACGGCGCGCCCGGTCGCGCACCGCGCGCTGCACGATGCGGCGCGCGGCGTGATCGAGAACACGCCCTCCGCCGTCGATGCGGCGCTGGCGCGCGGCTACGCCATCGAGGTGGACATCCAGCTCTCGGCCGATGGCGAGGCGCTCGTCTTCCACGACGACACGCTGGAGCGGCTGACGACCGCTTCCGGCCCCGCCGGAGCCCTCACCGCCGCGCAGCTCAAGGCCACCCCGCTGCGCGGCACCGCCGACCGCATGATGACGCTGGCCGAGCTGCTGGCGCGCGTCGGCGGCCGCGTGCCGCTGGTCATCGAGCTGAAGAGCCTCTTCGACGGCGACACGGCGGTCGCCGCCCGCGCCGTCGAGGTGCTCGCCTCCTATGACGGCCCGGCGGCCCTGATGTCCTTCGATCCCGATCTCGTGGCCGCCGTGCGCCGGATCGCCCCGCATATCCCGCGCGGCATCACCATGGAACACCGCTACGACGACCCGGAATGGGACATGCTGAGCCCCGCGACCAAGTTCGCCTGGGGCAACCTCTTGCATTTTCCCCGCACGAGGCCGGACTTCATCGCCCATTACGTGAAGGAACTGCCGGCGACCGCCGTCTCGCTGGCCCGCCGCGCCACCGGCCTGCCGGTGCTGACTTGGACCGTGCGCACCCCGGAAGACCGCGCCGTCGCGGCCCGCCACGCCGACCAGATGATCTTCGAGGGCTTCCTGCCCTGACCGGCGCGGGACCGGCGCCTCGCGCCGGCCCCATCCTTCCGGCTTCTCCGTCGCGCGCTCCCACCCTTCGCCGCGATAGCCGCCCCACATCGGCTTTCCCGATCTCGTGAACGCTCTTTCGCTCGCGGCGCGAGGGGCGCACATTCGGGCATCCTCCTTTGCCCGCCGAGCCTGATCCCGCATGTCCGACGATACGTTCAGCCTCCGCGTCGAAAGCGACATCACCGCGCTTCCGGCCGCCGCCTGGGACGCCTGTGCCGCGCCCTCAACTTCCACAATCAGATTAGAATCCACATCTAACACATTGAAATACCGCGTTGATGAAACGCTTGATGATGTTCAGGTGGTATCTGAAAATGATTCCGTTCAACCTGAATCTCGCCCCTTCAACCCCTTCGTGAGCCACGCCTTTCTCTCGGCGCTGGAGGAGTCCGGCTCCGCGTCCCCGTCCGCCGGCTGGCTGCCGCAGCATCTCGTGCTGGAAGACCCCAGCGGCGCCGTCATCGGCGTCTGCCCCGCCTATCTGAAATCCCATTCGCAGGGCGAGTACGTCTTCGATCATGGCTGGGCGGAGGCCTTCGAGCGGGCTGGCGGGCGCTACTATCCAAAGCTCCAGGTCAGCGTCCCCTTCACCCCGGCCACCGGCCCCCGCCTGCTGGTGGCGCCCGGTGCCGATGAGGAGACCGTGCGCGCCGCGCTTGCCGGCGGGCTGGTGACGCTCGCGCGCATGCGCAAGGTCTCCTCGGTCCACGCCACCTTTCTCACAGAGCCCGACGCGCAGGCCCTCGCGGATGAAGGCTTCCTCCCGCGCACCGACCAGCAGTTCCACTGGCACAATCGCGGCTACGGCGACTTCGAGGAATTCCTCGGCGATCTCGCCTCCCGCAAGCGCAAGCAGATCCGGCGCGAGCGGCGCGAGGCGGTCGAGAACGGCATCACCATCCACCCGCTCACCGGCACCGACATCACCGAGGAGGCCTGGGACGCCTTCTTCGATTTCTACATGGAGACCGGCTCGCGCAAATGGGGCCGCCCGTACCTCAACCGCCAGTTCTACTCGCTGATCGGCGAGCGCATGGCGGATCGCGTGCTGCTGGTGATGGCGAAGCGCGCCGGCCGCTGGATCGCCGGGGCGATCAACTTCATCGGCTCCGACACGCTCTATGGCCGTCACTGGGGCGCCGTCGAGCATCACCCCTTCCTGCATTTCGAGGTCTGCTACCATCAGGCCATCGACTTCGCGATCACCCGCGGCCTCGCCACCGTCGAAGCCGGCGCGCAGGGCGAGCACAAGCTGGCGCGCGGCTACATGCCGGTCACCACCCGCTCCGCCCACTACATCGCCGATCCGCAGTTCCGCGCCGCGGTCGCGAATTATCTCGAACGCGAGCGCCGTTATGTCGCCGAGGCGGGCGAGGAACTGAGCGAGCTCGGCCCCTTCCGCCATACGCTCCGCGCGGAGGCGGCTGACGAGCCTTGACCGCCCGCCCGCGGCTTGCGACAGGTCGGGCCGACAGGGGAGGATTTCGATGACCTACGATCCCGGCAACATCTTCGCGAAGATCCTGCGCGGCGAACTGCCCGCCTATCGCGTCTATGAGGACGAGCGCGTGCTCGCCTTCCTCGACATCATGCCCCGCGCGCCGGGCCACACGCTGGTCATCCCGAAGGCGCCGTCCCGCAACCTGCTGGACGTCGCGCCGGACGATCTGGCGGCCGTCGCCGCCATCGCCCAGAAGATCGCCCGCGCCCAGATGAGCGCCTTCGGCGCCGAGGGCATCACCGTCACCCAGCATAACGAGCATGCCGGCGGGCAGGAGGTGTTCCACCTCCACGTCCACGTCATCCCCCGCCACACCGGCATCGAACTGAAGCCGCCGCTGTCCTACAAGGAGACGCCGGAGGTCCTCGCCGAGCAGGCCGCCCGGCTCTCATCCGTGCTGGAAGGCTGACGGGCGGGCGCATTTTCGAGCGAAGTGGGCACCGGTTCGCGTGAAGAAAATGCGCGGCTCAACGAGCTAGGTCACGAACTCATAAAGCGGTAGCGGGTTTAGGCGTTGCGTGATTCAAGGCTCTGGGAGGAGCCTGATGAGCG
>NZ_VMBP01000005.1 GCF_007559435.1 Ancylobacter moscoviensis
ACGCCGCAAACTTCCTCGCAGCCGTCAAACTCGCCGCAGCACGCATATGGATGCGATTTATGAGTCGGTGACCTAGAAGCTGGCGAGCGATATAAAGGCCGAGACCCCGGCCCTCTTCGCCCTTGCCGGAAAAGAATGGCTCGAAAATATACGGCAGGTCGTCGTCCCTGAACCCCGGCCCGTTGTCGGCGAACACCATCTGGTTAGCGTCGCCGTCTAAGAGTATTTCGATCTCGCGGGGTTCGGGCGCACCCTGCAGCCAATACGCGGCATTGTCGAACAGGTTGAGCAGCAACTGGAGCAGGACGGCATCGGTAGTCTTCGCCACCAGCGGCGCCCCCATGGTCTCGATCCTCACCGAGATGGAATTTCGCTCCAGCAAACTCTTGAAGATCTTGGCGACCTTCTCGACCAGGTCGAGAACACGCACGTCCTTGCGCCGTTGTTTCGTCGACCTGAACAGCGTCTGCATGTCGCCCATCTGCGACTGCACGAAACTCAGTAAGCCCCTGATCGACATGAGTTCGGCGCGCAAGGCTTCCTTGTCGATCTCAGCATCGCCATCGCAGTAACTCGCCAGCTTATCAACCGCGGACATCGACCGCTGCATGGCCAGCATGAGGTCGTGCGACGCGGCTTCGACAGACAGGCCTACGCCGGCCAGGTGCTCGGTGTTCTCAGCCCTCTGGACGAGGTAACGCCGCTCGACCTTGTATTGCCGGCTCACCTCCGCGATCTTCTCGCGCACCGCCGGCGGGACATCCGCCGCCGCCGAGGCAGAAACGACATCGTCCATCAAGGTCGGCACCTTACCGGACTTAAAGACCTCGACGTCCTTGGTCTGCTTCTGGCCGATCTTGTAGGCTTGATAAGGAGCCTTCCGCACCCATGCCAGGAAAACCTGCAGCAGGGCCCGGAAATCCTGAACGGCCCTGCCCGTGTCAACCAAGCCCTCGCGGCTGGTCTTGTCCCGGAGGTTGGGATTGTCTTTCTGGGAAATGGCTACGTAGCCGATGACTTGGTCGTTGCTTAGGAACTCACTGGCGCGGACCGTACCGCGCCTGACGTCGATCAGTAGCCAGTCGTCGTCGGGATCGCCGTACGGGTAGACGCGGATCCCGTCGCGATACAGGTAAATCCTGTGCTTTTTGATAAGTTCCTTGTCGTCCTTGTCCAGCAAACGCTTGCCGGTGGCTTCGTTACTGAAGTCGAAGACATAGAAGGAGAACTGGAACGGGCCGCATTCCGGTAGGAAACTCTCAACATTAGCGACCGGAACGGCGAGCTGCTTGAGGTAGTCCCTGAATACCGCGAGCCCCGATATTTCCGCATCGGTTATGAGTAGTGTCCGCTCGCGACCGTCAATCGTGAAAGTGAAACGACGCTCGACGTCATCATAGCCGCCCTCGATCTTGAAGACCGTTTTGTCTTGGAGGAGCGTGTTCAGTTGGTCTTGCTTCTCGGCAAGAAACGGCTCGAACTCCTCGTCACGGTAGAAGTACACCGCAAATTCGGGGTCGGTTTCCGCCTCGTCCCGCACTTCCGCCTGTGCGGTAGATGCAGGCGACTGGTCCGGGAAGAGGTCCGGCTGTTCCACTCGCGCGGTAAAGATCGACTGCAGTCGGGCCAGGTCCTCGTAGACCTTCTCGATCTTGCCTCGGGACCAGTTTCCGTTGGGCGGCGATATCTCGATCCGCGTTCCGTGCGGACGGCGCTTCCGGGTCTTGCCCCCGAGATCGATGTCGCCGGCCAAGATCGCGGTGGCCGGGGCGTTCACCGAGAACTGAAGTTCCAGCTCGTCAAGGAACATCGCCTGGCCGCCATTGATGAAGTTCTCGTCGTATTGGGCGAGCTTCAATTCGAGGACATTCTCGTCCGAAGAGCCGACAGGACGGGTGATCATGGTCAAATCGCGGCCGAGCTTCAGCAGGGCGAAACGGCCGATGCCCTTCTCGCCCTGGATGATGCGACCGCCGGCGGTGGTCCTCTTGGCCTGCTTCCCCATCAGCTTCATCGGCGTTGCTGGGTTGACCCAATGGTTCTCGATGATCTCCTTGGTCATCCCGTGGCCGTCATCTTCGACGACAATCTTGGCGCCGGTCTTGGGTCGATAGGAAGCATCGAACCCGAGGAAAGAAACCTTCACCCAGCTAGCGTCTGCGTCATAGGCATTCTTTATCAGCTCGGCCAGTGCGACCTGCTCGTTCCGGATGAGCTGATCCCCCAGCATGGTTAGAAGCCTAGCGTAAGGCTTGAACTTGAGGGGGGTGAGTGTCATCCGCGTTGCGCCATCACGATATATTCCTCCGCGTAAATGTGCATTTCTGTCCGAGTTGAGGAAAGCCGGCCATTCGGAAGTCTATAGGGCGTGTTCGGCTTGTTGGAGATTTGCCGTTTGACGACGCTTACGTCAAGAAAGCCCGAATCGAGTAAACTCTCTACCAAGTGGTTCGCGTTGTCTATTCTCACACCACTGAGCTGGGTGTTTCCGACGACAAATACGGAAATCCCGCCGGGCCTCAAGAATTCGTGGCAGCGCTGCGCCACCTTCTGAATGTCGAGGAAATATGACGCGACGGCTTCTGCCGCCCGCCGGTCCCGGTCGAATAAGCTGAATACGACCTGCTCTCCGACCGAGTTGAGGTTACGCAGTGCCGTAGCGATGCTTGAGCGACGGCTGCTGGTCCCGATGACGCCGGTCCGCAGGTCGCGATGATCGTCCGCGAAGCCCAACCAGAGCGCCGAAAGCTGGTGGAGGTCTGCATACTCATAGGACGTGGCGTATGGCGGGCTGGTCACTATGAGGTCAACTGGTTCAGCGGGCCGTGGTACATCGATGATGCTGCCGCGTACGATTTCAGCCGAGGCAGACGGCGATGACCCGACCTCGGCCCACACCTCCTGCATCACCCTGCACTGGCGCACGAATGTATCGATAACCAGCGGGGCCGCCCTCAAAGGATCGAGCGACGGCTTTCTCGACCTGCTGCGCCAACGCGATACCGGTTTGAGAATGGCAGAGAACGCGCAGTCGAAAGCTGCGGCGAACTCCCCATGGTCGCCGACCTCATCCAGGACGGCATTGCGCAAGCGCACCAGATCGTCGAACTGCGAATCTTCGAACCAGGGCCGCAAACGATCCGCGGCTCTGCCGGAGACATGAGGGACGCGCGACGCGCGGGGGAACCTATCGACGATCCTCGCAGCCGTGCCGCCGAACGTGTCCGCGTTTAGACGGTAACTTTTTACCCTCGTGATTAGCGTGGCCACCGGGTTGATGTCACAACCCCAGAAACCGATGCTCCTCAGTGATGCCTCGACTAGGACCGTTCCGCTACCACAGAAGATGTCGGCGACCCTGTTGACCTCTACGCCCTGCCTCCGGGCGTGCTCCAACGCCCTGTGGACGATGAAAGCCGGAAATCTTGCAGGATAGGAGTGGATACGGTGTATCCTCGACTCGGCTTCGATAGATTCGGTCCATTCATTCGAGTAGGGTGCACTCCGCAGGCGGTTATACCTCCAAGGGGCGATCTGCTCCTGGCGAGTGAGTTCGATTGTGAGCATCTCGGACCGATCGGGTGAGTTCCGTAGAATGTAGTTTGTCTTCGGTTATCAGTCCGTTACGCTGGTCCGACCGACGCAGGTTGTCGGGTTGCGGCTATCTGTGCGCCGCCGTCGCAATCGACCCGCCGACCTGCGCCACGACCACCGGAGCCACGAATGAAGGTCAGATCCATACATCCCTTCCCGGCCAGGATGGCGCCCGACCTGGCTCTGGTATCGATGGAGGATCTTCCTGCAGGCAGCGTGGTGCTCGACCCGATGGTCGGTTCAGGTACCGTGGTCCGGCACGCGACAGAGCTGGGTCATGAAGCCTTGGGCTTCGACATGGATCCCCTAGCCGTCTTGATGAGCCGGGCATGGACAACGTCGGTGTCCGACGTTGCGATCGATACGGAGCTGAAAATAGTACTTGAGCAGGTCGAAGAGCTGGGAAGTACGGTGCCGACCCTGCCCTGGCAGCAGGATCTGGATACCCTGAGATTCGTGGACTACTGGTTCCACAAGAACCAGCGTGGCGACCTCGCGAGACTTGCTTCCGTACTAGACCGTCGCAAGGCGGCTGTCCAAGAAGAGACGGGCGACAGTGCCCTTACGGTACTTATTGTCGCTTTTAGTCGGATCATCATTACGAAGGAGCAAGGCGCCTCCCTAGCGCGGGACACATCGCACAGCCGTCCGCACAGGGTCGCGACTCAATCCGAGTACCAAGTCATCCCGAATTTTGTGCGATCTGTCGCCCAGCTCCGCAAGCGGTTGATCGAGCACCCGCCGACCGGTTCCGCGAATATCCATCATGGCGACGCCAGGTCGCTCCAGATTGCGGACGGAACGGTGGACGCCGTGGTGACGTCCCCTCCTTACCTGAATGCCATCGACTACATGCGCGGACACCGCATGTCGCTGGTATGGCTGGGCCATTCCATACCCGAGCTCAAGGCTGTTCGTTCGACATCCATCGGCGCCGAACGCGCGTCCGGGGCGACTGTCTCGCGAGACGTTGTATCGGTGATAGCATCGATGCGCGGCACGGAACTACTGACCCGCCGCCTCGAAGGGATCGTAACCCGCTATGCGGTCGATCTGCTCGCGATGACGAGTGAAACCGCACGGGTACTCAAACCAGGCGGCCGCGCGACGTTCGTCGTCGGGAATAGCTGTATCAAGGGCAGATTTATCGACAATGCCGCAGGTCTCGCCACGGCCGCGTTAACGGCCGGACTGCTAGTCAAGCAGAGCCGCGAACGCAACCTTCCTGCAGCAAGTCGATATTTGCCGGTTTCAGGCGACTCCCTATCAAAGCGGATGCGAACCGAAACTGTGCTGATTTGCCGTAAGCCGGATGTGTCCGCCTGAGATCGCTACGCTGAACTATAGCTGAACGGGCACGCAGATGTAGGCAGGGTCCGTCGAAAACCCATTCAAACGTCCTAGGCGGCCGTCCCAACGCAGATCAGTCCGCAGTCGCAGCAGCCGCTAGATTCGCACTTGCTAGCCGCAATTAGTCGCCAATTTTCCCGATCGGGACGCGTCGTAACGGCAACTATTCTGCCTCCAGGCCTTGAAGGCTGCCTGTCCGCTCCCGGCCCCTCAGCGTCAGTGCCCTGCAGCGTTTCTCTCTCGGCCAATGAAGGCCGTGGAGAATTCACATGGGCCATTCTCGATTCGATGATGCCAATCGCGAGCGTGCGGCATGGAATGCCGGCAAGAAGGTTGGCACCAAGCGTCCGTTCACTCAGAAGCAAATCTGGGCGATCCGGTTTTTCCTCGATCGCGAAAGACGCGTTCGGGATCGGGCTCTGTTCGATCTTGCAATCGACAGCAAGCTTCGTGGCTGCGACCTGGTCAAGATCAGGATCCGCGATATGGTCGCCGGCCCGGAGATTAGAACTCGCGCGATCATCGTGCAGCAGAAGACCGGGCGGCCGGTTCAGTTCGAGATCACCAGCGACGTACGAGCAAGCCTAATGGCTTGGCTGGAACGGCGTGGTGGCAAAGTGGAGGATTATGCCTTCCCGAGCCGGATCGATCACGCGCATCACATGAGCACGAGGCAGTATGCTCGCCTGGTCGACGAGTGGGTGACCCCGATCGGCCTGCGTCCAGAGGAGTATGGCACTCACTCGCTTCGCCGCACGAAGGCGTCGATGATCTACAAGGCGACGGGCAACATCCGCGCCATCCAGTTCTTGCTCGGTCACTCCAAGATTGAGAACACCGTCCGATATCTTGGTGTCGACGTGGAGGACGCACTGCTGCTGGCAGAGCGGACGGAAATCTGATGTTGGGCGGTCATCCGAGGTAGCCGGATGGCCGTTTCAACGCGCGGAACAGCGTGCCGCCCGGGCTACTAAGGGGTGGATAGCGGAATGGTAGGTTTCGGGCGACTGCGCCGGAAAAGCTGCCATTCACCCGGCCCACGAAGTTTGGCAACTGCCGACTCCGGTCGGTCATCGAGACGCTAAGAGTCTGAACCGCTTTCGTAAAGACCGATTGTTGGCAGAAGGCCCTCGAGCTTGCCGGGCGCCCTATAGGATCAATTTGGACTTTTAGGGACCGTCTCCGCGATATGGCCCCCTAATAGCCTGTGCTTAAACGCTCTATCAGCCTTTGGCAGTACCTGTTGCCAGGTTCTTTGGCCAAACCGAGTTCTGCAATTTGTCTGGCTCTTTCGGAATCGTCAGCGTGCAAATGAAGCCAGGCCAATCGTGAGAGGTCCGTAGCGGAAGCCTCGTCAATACGCCTCTCCATCAAGCTAATCAGTGATCCGAATACAGCGCGTTTGTCTGTCTGATCAAGATTTGCAATGATCGTCCGGTTATTGTTCACCCAGTTCGCCATCGTGCTGATTTCTGTTAATGGCGCGTCCGCGGCACCGAAAGCGCGTACAAACGCGCCGCAAGCGGCGATCAGGTCGTTTGTATGCCTGTACAAGTTTGCCAGCCTTGCCCACGCTTCGCGGCTAGCTTCGTCGTCCGGCACTTGCTCGATATATCTCCTTACATACTCAGCGGTGCCCGATGACCCATCCTCGCCATTCACATCCTGATAAAGATCGGCCAGCAACAGCCAAGCCGGAGGATAGCTCTGCGCTACAAATTCGAGAACCTTCTGCACGTCCACGAGTTTCTGCTTCCCCTCCGAAATTCGCGAGGCAGCTTTCGTAACCAAGCTCATTATTTTCGGATGCAATCCTTCTTTCAGCGAATGGATGCTGGAGGCCCCCAGATCTTGGAGCAGTCTGATGTCATTTTCGATGATGATCTTTATCGGGCTAACAGTCAGCTTTCTCGATCCGAAAATGGCAGCGGTCAGTGGTACATCAAGAAATTCTGAATTATCCGGCGCAGTGACAATCTGCACCAATGACATTCTGACCAGTTCATCTACTGCGCCGCTGACATCGAGCTGCTCGCTTTGGTCACGAAGAAGTACAGCTTCAACAGCCAGTTGTGGCACCAGAGAGCGCCACCCACTAAGCGTGAGAAAAACGCGACTGGACAGAGGGGACAGATTCGCAAAGGTCCTCTCAAATAAAGCATCCAGAACATCATCCTTTCGGGCAATAATTCTCTTAGGTCTCCCGGTTTTCTTTCTGTCAGCAATTTCACCAAGCATAATTTTTATTACGTAGGGGTGCCCATCAGATTCCTCAGAGATGCTTCTACAATAATCTTCGTCTATCAGATCCAGTATGCCTAACGCTTCTGAAGTTTGACGAATAAGCGCTTGTGCTTCGAGCTCTTCCATGCCGCTAACGGGGATTGGATAGTCGGCCTTAAATTCCCGAAAACGACTGGTAATCAGTATCTTGTTGGGAAGACGGACGTTTGAATCCAGCCAGCTAAAAACATCGACAGGATTCCTCATCGTCTCAAAATTATCGAATACGAAAAGCAATGGTCCGCCTAGTGTACTCTGCCGTAAGCTGTCGGACATTATGTCTATTGCTGTCCGCTTAGGGCTTAACTCGGCGTCGTATCCCATCATGGTTACGAACTCAGACGATATATCCTTCTCTGTAAGTACCTGTGGCTTAACTATTTTGGGACCTTGCGGCAGAAGGTCGATGTCGCGAGCACTGAACCAGAGAATAGCTTCAAAGCGGCTCGTGGTGGCGATGTCGTGAAGAATCTGCAGCGCTAAGGACGTTTTTCCAATTCCTCCCCTACCGACGAGGGTTACAATTGGATGGCGATCGTTGGTAAGGATACTTGCAATTTCCTTTTCCAAAGCGGGGCGCGCAACATAACTCGACGGGGCCGGCGGCAGGTTACTCCAAACATTGTTCATTACATCGAGTTGCCCAACACCGTGCGTTTCGCTGACCGGCAGTTCCGAGGCGCTGGCAAGATACGGTGATGCATCGCCATCCTGACGATTATCGGAGATAAGAGAGTGAAGTTCGAATGTCTTCCCTTTAAATGCTCCGTTTGGGAAGAAAAAATCGGACACATCGGCATCTGTATTAAGAAGTTCAACTCGCCTAAGGGTATCAAAGGATATATAGGTTCCGTTCTGATATACAGAACGCGACATAGCCGAAGCAGTTTTGAGAGACGCAAAAACGCTCTCATCACCGCCCATCGGAACTATTCTATATTTTCCGGAGAGATTTCGGTGAAGGTATGCCCAGGGACGAGAAAACAAGGGATTATTATCGGATATAATTTTAATCGATTCTTCAAGTATGGGTGATATTTTGGAGCAAAGCATCGCGGTGGGCGCGCCATGACCACGCGTTTTGTTTCTCAACTCGGAAAAACTGGCGAACCAAGAGCGTAGCTGGACTTTTCCGGCGATAGGTTGCTTACCAGTGTCAATATACTGTTGGGCTTCCAGCAGGAGGCGCACTGCCTCATACTGCCAGTTTCCAGGGCCAACACGCTCAGTGAGAAGACGACGATCTTCCTTCGCTGTAGGAACAAGATGCTGAGAGGCTGGACCGACTAGCGCGTCATCCAACACACTACTCCACTCTCCAATGCCATCAGCGCGAACAATCTTGTGTAGGAGCCGGTACCGGTGCCTATCTCTGTCGTCGTCGATCGCCGCCACAATCGCAGCTGTCGTCAGGCGTACTAGGAACTCGCCAGCGTAAAGCAGATCATGAAATAATGCTGTGTCGGAATCCTCTCGCGACCGGTTAACGCGATCATTCATAAGCCGAATTGGCCTCAAAGCCATGCTCTTGTTCCCCCCAAGCGGCTCCGAATTATTACCTCCCCGCGATGCTAGCGGCAACTTACGTCGCATCTGGATCTGGGAAACCTGCACTAACCCAACCGAACTCGACGCAATGTCGGATCGCTGCCATTGTTCGGCATTGGTGCCGATGGAGAAGCCCGTCCGTCCCCTGCCAGTCCCGACCAATCCGAAAGTCGGACGGCTTTCCAATGGCGGGTTTTGGATCACGGCAAATTGGCCTGAACGGCTGACTGGGGGTCGGGTGCAGAAGGGCAGCTAAACGGCATTCGCCGATGGATAGCTGACGGTCCGGCGACGGCCCCAAACCGGCCATTCGTCGTCGCCGCAGCAAACTTCCGCTTATGGCGCACAGAAGACCGCTCAAGCCGGCAGCGGGTCGGTGCCGCGATCGAGCAGGGCCAGATAATCCGAATAGGCGTAGATCCGGCCGCGCTGCCGCCCTGTGGTCTCGCGCACGATGCCGACCCTGGCCAGATTCTCCAGCGCCGTGCTGGCGGTCGGGAAGGAGATACCGAGCTTGTCCGAAACCGTCTGGATGGTGACAACCGGGCTGGCCTGCATCAACTCATGGACTCTGAGCGCTGACGGTGCTGCACGGCCGATCCCGGCGATCTTCTGCCGATGCGCGTCGAACATGGCGATCAGATCGCGGGCGGTAACGGTCGCCTGCTCCGCGGTCTCCGCGACGCCGGTCAGGAAGAACTCCATCCACGTCTCCCACGTCCCGGCCTGCCGGACCTCCTGGAGGAGCCGGTAGTAGTCGTCGCGCCGGGATTTCAGGAACAGGCTGAGATAGAGAATCGGCTCGCGCAAAACGCCCGCCTCGCACAGGATCAACGTGATGAGCAACCGACCCAGGCGACCGTTGCCATCGAGAAACGGATGGATCGTCTCGAATTGGACATGAGCCAAGCCAGCGCGGATGAGCGGGGGCAGCGCCGCGTCCTCGCTATGAAGGAAGCGCTCCAGCGCACTTAAGGCCTCGTCCAGGCGGTTCGGTGGCGGCGGCACGAACAGGGCGTTGCCGGGCCGCGTTCCGCCGATCCAGTTCTGCGAGCGACGAAACTCTCCCGGTTGCTTCGCCGCGCCGCGACCCGATTTGAGCAGGATGGCGTGCATCTCGCGGATCAGCCGGAGCGACAAAGGAAATCCGCTCCGCATTCTGGAGACACCATGCTCGATCGCCGCGACATAGTTCGAGACCTCGGTTACGTCGTCGAGTTCGACGGCCGGCGTCTCGTGGTTCTCGAACAGCAGCAGATCGGAGAGCGAGGATTGCGTGCCCTCGATCTGCGACGACAGCAGGGCTTCCTTGCGGACGTACATATAAAGGAACAAGGGCGTCGAAGGCAGGATCGCCGTGACGCCATCCAGACGCCCGACAGCAGCCATGGCACGTTCATAGACATGCATGAAGCGCCCCAACTCGAGCGGCGGGTTCGGCGGTAGTGGAGCAGGCACATAAGCCCGCACACGCTCGCCGCCCGTGCTCGTTTCGACGTAGCTGCCGAGCCTGTTGTTCTCCCCGTCCGTCACGCGCGATCCTTTAATTGGCCGTGCCTTCTATTAAAATATATAGCTATTCATTTTAATAATGAGTTGCGCCGATTCAAGGCAGCCGGCACATCGCGTCACCCGCGGATTCAGAGCTTTTGCCTTCGGGCGCCTGTTGGCCATCAGCTCGATCAGCGAGGGACGCTCCCTTCGCGGGATCTGGATCTCATGATCAGCTGCACCGACGACAACCGGTCTAGAGGCCATGGTTGGTGATGAGATCCTCTGCATCCTCGGCGAGTGCTTCCAGAGCTTTCCTCTGGATGTCGAGCCGCATCTTCAGCGCCAGGACGTCTTTCAACAGAGCCCGACGATGCTTGCCGACGCGACGGAACGGCAGATCGCCACTGTCCATCCGGAGGACCACAAGTGCTCGCGAAATGCCGAGCACGGCGGAGGCCTGGCTCGGGCTCAGCTCCTGATCCTCTGCCAACACCGCCACGCGCTGGCCGCCAGCCAACAGGGAAAGTAGCGTCTCAATGGCTCCAGCTGCGGCTGGCGGCAGCAACTCGGATTGCCCACGGCCATCACTGTGTCGGACGCGCAGTTCCATGCGATCTCCTTCCGCCAGTGGCAGGAGGGACGCAATCTTCTCTCGGTCCTGATCTGAAAGACGGGTGAAGCGGATGTTGCGCGGGCTGGCCATGGCAGCTTTCCCTTCAGGAGTTCCGGTGGGCCGCGCAGCCAGGTTCGCGATACTGACCGCCCCTCCAACAGGACTAGCCTAGCTGTGGGAGTCTGCGGCAGCCATTCAAATGCGGAGCTCAGAGCCTCGACATCAACCGACGGCGCAATCCACCTCATCCGCCGTTGGCTTCTCCGTTCTGAGAAACTGCGCAAGCGACGCCTTCCGTGAAGCCCGGTCGAGCGTATACGAGGTGTGGCGGAAGGCGACGCCGTCCAGCAGTCCCTGAATGTAACCCGCGATATTGTCCGCCGCCATGACGAGCGCGGTATCCACCGTATGGATGTAGCGGCTCGTCACCGTCCCGCGCGAATGGCCGACCAGCGCGGCGATAGTCGCCTCGGTGAAACCGAGATCGTTGGCTATGCTGGCGAAGCTGTGCCGCAGGACATGCGGCGTGATGTCGGCCAGTTCGGTCCTGCCCAATATCTTCGTCCAGTGGTTCGGGAAGCTTCCGAAGGAGGTGTCGTCAGCCCAGCCGGTGAAGACATAGCCCTCCGCGCCCTCCTCGTGCCGCCCCTCGAAATACTCCAGCACCGGCAGGCCAACCGGGCGCACCGATGCGCCCTCCTTGCTGTCGGTGAGGCGCAGGCAACTGCCCTCGAAGTCGATCTCGTTCCAGCGCAGCTTGATGATCTCGCTGCGCCGGCAGCCGGTCAGGGCAAGGACGCGGATCATCTGCGCCGCGGTCGCATACTGCCCGTCCTCGGCCGCCTTCCTGAGAATCCCGCCGAGCGCCCGATATTCTTGCTCGCTCAGCCGGCGACCGTTGACGTTGTCCTTCGGCTTTCGAACACCGTGCGCCGGATTGCCCTCGATGATGCCGAGTTCGATCGCATAGCTGAGGATGCCACCCAGAAGGCCGATGGTGCGCGTTGCCGTGCCGACGCCTCCACGCACGATCGCCCGGCCGCGCAGCTTCTCCGTCTTCACGTCCGCGCGCGTCTTGCCGGCCATGATGTCCTTCATGGCTTGGGTGATGTCGGCCTTGGTCAGATCGCGAACCCGCCGGCCACCGAGCAACGGGATCAAGTGGCGCTGGATGCGGCCGGTATCCGTGACGATGGTGGTCGTCTTCTTCGGCCGGCCCCGCTTACCGAGAATGAGCCCTTGCTCGAGGTCGGCGAGGTAGCGCGTGCAGAGCTCCTTGACCGTGATCGCTTCGCGATCGAGCTTACGATCCTCGGCGGGATTCCCGCCCCTGGCGACCTGACCGAGCAGGACTTTCGCCTCACGCCTTGCCGCCTCGGGTGTCCATACCCCGTGCAGGCCGATCGTGTAGCATCGCGAGCGCCCGGCAGCGCGATACTGCACCAGGTAGCTGCGTTTGCCCGACGCAAAGACGCGAACCCCAAAGCCGGGCAAATCCTCGTCCCAGATGATATAGTCCGCCTTGCCAATCTCGGCGTTGTCGACGGTTCGTTTGGTCAGCTTCGCCATGCTTGGGTCTCTCTTTGGCAGACTCCTCGCGTAAGCAGGACGGAAGCACGACAAGGAGGGAATTCGGCCGCTCCATCGTACGGGCGGCGCTGGCGGATATCAATTTTCTTTTTGTATTTCAGTACTATAGCGTGCATTCGGATAGAATCGGATAGTTTCGGCGGAGTACACTATCCTTGCTCCGAAGGCAAAGGTCGCACGTTCGAATCGTGCCGGGTGCGCCAGTTTTCTTAATGAAATCAATTTATTGAGCGACTACGCGCCGCCTTCGGGATTTCGGTGATCTCTGCCCGCGGAAGTGCCGCGTCGCGTTTTATGCGCGACGGAAAAGGGGCATCGTCGAGGGCGAGAATACGAAGACGGTCTCAGCGTCTTGTCGAGGCCGAGCTGGAGCGTGGCGTTGCGGCGTCAGGGATCGCGTACCTCGAAAATCCCCTTGGCGACCTTGGCATGGACGCCCCAATTGCCATCCGCCACCTGTGTCACGCCGAAATCGACCGCCACGGACATCAGCGAGATCGTCTCGTCCTCGTCGAGCCCGTAGCGTTCCATGAGGAACTTGCGGGCGGCGCGGAAGGCGCTGCGCAGCGCCCGGCTCAGCGAGGAGCGTTTGAAGACTTCCGACTGGGCGTTGCGGCCCAGCTCGCGCAGATAGTTGGTGTAGCTGAAGCCGTGCAGCAGCCAGGCGTCGGGCGTCTCGATCAGCGGTGCGCCCAAACCGTTGAGATAGGATTTCTCGGTCTCGCCACGCTTGTGCAGCACGAGGCGGATGTCGCCGGTGAGCGAGCATTCAAGCGCCGTGCCGCTGATCTCGCCATCGCCCTGCGCCAGATGCGGGTCGCCGACCGAAAGCAGGGCTCCCGGCACCGTCACCGGCAGGTAGACCGAGGCGCCCTTGCCGGCGCGCCAGTTATCGATATTGCCGCCGAAATAGCCGGGTGGAACGGAATCCACCATGTCGGTCTCGCGCGGCGCGACGGCGATGAAGCCGAAATGCGGGCGCACCGGTACGCGCACGCCCTTCAGGAGGTCGTGGCGTTCGACGATCTTCGCGTGGTCGACCGGGACGCCGGGATAGTCGATGGTCTCGTGCACCACGCCGAACGGGTCGGTCTGCGGCATCCAGCGGAAGGAATAGACCGCCTCGGCATAGCCGCTCTCGCCGGCGGCGTCGGTCCGGTAGATGGTGATGACCTCGCGCTTGCGCGGCTCGTCGAGAATGTCGTCGTGGTGGAAGCCCCACGCGGCGGCGGCGTTGGAGCCGAAGGCATGGCCGGCATAAAGCGGATTGGCGCAGGGGCGGGGTTTGAGGTCGAGGATCTGCACCTCCAGCACGTCGCCCGGCTCGGCGCCGTGGACGAAGATCGGCCCGGTGCAGATGTGCACGCCGAAGCCCTCGCCGGCACCACGGCCGAAGATGCTGGCGTTCACCGGTCCGGCGCCGCGCCGGTCGACCGCCTTGTAGTCCCGCGTCCAGCGGAACACGCTCTCGGCGCCGGCGTCGCCCGCGATCATGCGCTCATGGTCGTCATAGGCATGCTGCGTCAGCGTCTCCACCGTCACCGTCGCACCCGAACGCACGCGCAGCACTGGCGGGATGGCGCGTGAGAGGTAGCCCCAGTGCACGCTCTCGCGCGACACCGGCAGGTGGTGGCGTCCGGGCTCGCCGATGTCGCGCGGCAGCGGCGGCAGACGCGGTACGTCTTCCACATCATCGTGCGCAGGAGCTGCGGCAGGCATGGGGCGCGAGGGGCGCACGCCCGAGTGCAGGGGGCGCCCGCGGGTCCAGCGCGTCTCCACGGCCGGGCCGGACGATTTGCGGTAATCGCGCGGGGAAATGCCGTAGGCGGCGCTGAAGACGCGGCTGAAATGCGCCTGATCGGGAAACCCCCAGCGAAAGCCGATCTCGGCGATGGAGCGGTCGGCATGCTCGGGGTTCACGAGATCGCGTCGGCACTGCTCCAGCCGGCGATGGCGCACATAGTCGGAGAAGGAGCGGTCCTGGCCTTCGAACAGGCGCTGGATGTAGCGCGCGGACAGGCCCTCGGCCCTCGCGATATCGGCGACCGCCAGCTCCGGCTCGCGCAGCCGCGCCTCGATCTGCGCGCAGACGCGGGCATAGTGGGCCGCCTGCACCTGCGTGGCGTTGTCCTCCTCGGGCCGCGCCTCGGCGAGCAGGGCGGAGAGCATCAACTCGGTGATGGCGGTCTCGGCGGCCATGAGGTCGCCGTCCTCGGTGACGGCGAAGTTCGCGGTCAGCGCCCGCATCATCGGCCGGGCCGCCGCCGCCGAGACGGATCCGCCGAGCACCAGCGTGGGCACGGTGGCGGCGCGGCCGAGGCGGCCGGTCAGCCGTTCGCGCGGTACCTGCAGCAGCAACAGCTCGAAATCGTTGCGGAACTGCACCGAGAAAGGCGTCATCGGATCGCAGACCCAGATGTCGCCATCGGCAAATTCGGCCGCGCGCCGACCGGAATCGGTGAGATGGCCCCGGCCGTAGTTCACGAAGCCGATCAACACATGGCGCTCGCCCGTGGACAGGGCCGAGAAGTGCTGCGCGGTGGAGCGCAACAGGGCGAAGCACGCCTGCGTCGGTGACCGCTTGATCGAGATCTCGCCGAAATGGAAGGCGGCATCCTTCGGCAGACGGCCGGACAGCGCGAGGCTGGCCAGCGTCTCCCGCCAGACGGCCTCCTGCTTGCTGGCCGGAAAGGCGTTGATCGAAATCGGAACGGCTCGGTTCATGGCACTGCCGGTCTAGGTCGCGGGGCCCGTTCTTGCCAGTGAAGCACTTTGACGAACGGCGCACAAAAACTTGTCTCGACCGTCCGGAACTTCGCTGCGCAATATCGCGTCAATTTAATATAACTTATTGATAAAATGAGATAATTTTTAGAGAAATGGACTCGCTCGGTCCGGAGTCAGCCGCCGCTTTGCACCTATGGGGGCATTGCTCATGTTGCGGCGCAGCGGAATATCTAGCCGCAGACAGAGGCGCCGATCGGAACAGCGGCGCCCATCCGGACAAGGGGAAAGAGAGATGGATCGTCGTGGATTTCTGGGCGCTGGTCTTGCTGGCACGGCCGCCATCGCGACCGTTGCGGCGCCGCACGTTGCCCGCGCCCAGCAGACCTTCAGCTGGAAAATGACCAATGCCTACGGACCCGGCGCGCCCTTTTACGTCACCGGTCCCGGCAGCCCGACCGATTTCTGCGAGATGGTCGGCAAGCTCTCGGGCGGGCGCCTCACCATCCAGCACTTCGCGGCGGGCGAACTGATCCCGGCGCTGGAGGGCTTCGATGCCGTGTCCTCGGGTACGGTCGAGATGAACGCGGCGAATTCCTATTTCTGGGCTGGCAAGGTGCCGGCGGCGCAGTTCTTCACCTGCGTGCCCTTCGGCCTCAATTTCCAGGGCCAGAACGCCTGGATCTATCACGGCGGCGGCCTGCAGCTCTGGGAGGAACTCTACGAGCCCTTCAACCTTGTGCCCATGCCGCTGGGCAATACCGGCGTGCAGATGTCCGGCTGGTTCCGCAAGCCGATCGAGAAGGTCGAGGACTTCCAGGGCCTGAAGATGCGCATCCCCGGCCTCGCCGGCAAGGTCTATGCCCAGCTCGGCGTCGACGTGAAGCTGCTGCCGGGCGGCGAAATCTTCCCCGCGTTGGAACGCGGCGTAATCGACGCCGCCGAATTCGTCGGCCCCTATCAGGACCGCCGTCTCGGCCTGCAGAAGGCGGCCAAGTACTACTACACCACCGGATGGCACGAGCCGAACAACGTCACCGAACTCATCGTCAACAAGGATGCCTGGAACAGCCTCCCGGACGATCTGAAGGCGATCGTGCGCGCGGCCGCCGCGGCCTGCAACGTCATCAGCCATACCTGGTGCGAGGCCACCAATGGCGAGGCCATGACCGATCTGGTGAAGAACCAGGGCGTCATCGCCGGTCCCTATCCCGAGGCGGTGGTGGACAAGCTGCGGGAGGTCACCAAGACCACGCTGGAGCAGCTGGCTGCCTCCGACCCGAAGATCAAGAAGGTCTATGACAGCTTCACCGACTTCGCGGCCAAGCACAGCCAGTGGGCCGGCCTGTCGGAAGCGGTCTACCAGACCCAGATCCGCAGGGGCGCATGATCTCCATTCTTGAAAAATGGGCCCGGGGCCTCGACGCGATCGTCGAGGCTTGCGGCTGGGTCGCGGCGTGGACGGGGCTCGCGCTCGTCCTCGTCATGGCCGGCAACGTGCTGATGCGCTACGCCTTCAACACCGGCTCGGTGGCGATGCAGGAGCTGGAATGGCACCTGATGTCGCCGCTGACGCTGCTGTGCATCGCCTACACGATCAAGCATGAAGGCCACGTGCGGGTGGACATCGTCTATGCCCACCTGCCGGCGCGGGTGAAGCAGGCCATCGACCTGTTCTCGGCGCTGAGCGTGGTCGCCCTGTCGGTGATCGTGATCGCGTTGTCCTGGCGCTACGTGATGCAGTCCTACCGGATTGGCGAAGCCTCGCCCGACCCCGGCGGCCTGCCCTACCGCTTCATTCTCAAGGCGATGATCCCGGCCGGCTTCGCGCTGCTGCTTCTCCAGAGCCTTGCCGCCACTTTCCGGGCGCTTGAGCCCTTCCTCGGTGGGCCGGCCGAGCCGCCCGCGACGGTGCCTGTCGATGCCCCTCAATGAAATCCTGGCGATCGCTTGCATCGCCTCCTTCTTCGTCATGCTGTTCGTCGGAGTGCCGGTGGCGCTCACGCTGGCGATCAGCGGCTTCTTTTTCGGCTGGCTCGGCTTCGGCACCACGCTGTTCGGCCTGCTGCCCGCGCGCATCTACGGCGTCACCGCCAACTACACGCTGATCGCGATCCCGCTGTTCGTGTTCATGGGGGTGATGCTCGAGAAGTCGCGCCTCGCCGACGAACTGATGGAGGTGATCGGTCATCTCTCCGGCAGCCTGCGCGGCGGTATGGGGCTCGGCATCATCCTCGTCGGCATGCTGATGGGGGCGACCACTGGCATTGTCGGCGCGACCATCGTCACGCTGGGCTTGCTCACCCTGCCGACCCTGCTGCGGCGTGGCTACGACAAGAGCCTCTCCTGCGGCGCCATCTGTGCCTCCGGTACCCTCGGCCAGCTCATCCCGCCTTCGACCATCCTCATTCTTCTGGCCGATATCCTCGGCGAGTCGGTGGGTACGCTGTTTGCCGCCGCCGTGCTGCCGGGGCTGCTGCTCACGGGCATCTTCTGCGTCTACATGATTGCCGTCGGCATCATCTGGCCGGAAAAGGTGCCGGCCATTCCGCTGGAAGAGCGCCGGGCCATGCCGCGCCGCGAATTGTGGCTGAAGGCGCTGAAGGTCGGCCTGCCGCCGATCGCCCTCGTGCTCGCGGTGCTCGGCTCGATCATCGGCGGCATCGCGGCCCCGACCGAGGCCGCCAGCATGGGCGCGCTCGGCTCCATCCTCGTCGCGGCGTTTGCTGGTCGTTTCAGCTGGAAGACCCTGACGGAGACGGTGCAGTCCACGGCACGCATCACCGCGATGATGTTCTTCGTGCTGATCTGCTCGCAGGTCTTCGCGCTGGCCTTCCGTGGCCTCGGCGGCGAGCGGCTCGTGCACGATGCCTTCGCCTTCGTACCCGGCGGCACGGATGGCATTCTCATCTTCATGCTGCTGATCATCTTCGTGCTCGGCTTCTTCATCGAGTGGATCGAGATCAGCTACATCGTCGTGCCGATGTTCCTGCCGCTGATGATCGGGGCGAACGTCGATCTGGTCTGGGCGGCGGCGCTGATTGCCACGGTGCTTCAAACCTCGTTCCTCACGCCGCCCTTCGGCTGGG
This sequence comes from Ancylobacter moscoviensis, assembly GCF_007559435.1. Lineage (GTDB taxonomy): Bacteria > Pseudomonadota > Alphaproteobacteria > Rhizobiales > Xanthobacteraceae > Ancylobacter > Ancylobacter moscoviensis. Next base: position 18,286 of record NZ_VMBP01000005.1, read on the forward strand.
CACTTTTCTACCTGCGCGGGGTGGCTCCGCCGGAGGTGGCGACCGCCGACATCTATCGCGGCGTGGTGCCCTTCATCGGGCTGCAACTCATCGCCGTGACGCTGGTGTTTGCCTTCCCGGAACTGGCGACCTGGCTGCCCAAGGCGATCGGCTGGTAAGGACGGAATCTCTGTATGTTGAACACGGTACGTGCCCGGCGGGGCATGGCGACCTCGCCGCATCATCTCGCGACCGAGGCCGGGCTTCGCGTGCTGCGCGAGGGTGGCAACGCGGTGGAGGCCACCGTGGCCATGGCGGCCGCCCTCGCCGTCGTCTATCCGCACATGACCAGCATCGGCGGCGACGGGTTCTGGCTCATCGGCCGTCCGGGCGAGGTGCCCGCCGGCGTTGAGGCCTGCGGCCGGGCGGCGGGCGCGGCTACGCCCGAGCTTTATGGCCGTGCCGGCCTCGACGCCATTCCGCAGCGCGGCCCGCTGGCAGCCAACACCACGGCCGCCACCATCGCCGGCTGGGGCGAGGCGCTGAAGGTCAGCGCCGAACATGGCGGGAGACTGCCGCTCTCCCGGCTCGTCGAGGAGGCTGTCTGGCACGCGGAGAACGGCTTTCCCGTCACGGCCAGCCAGAACGAGTTGACCTCCGAAAAGCGGTCCGAGCTGGCCGGCGTTTCAGGTTTTGCCGGAAGCTTCCTCGATCATGGGGCCGCGCCGGCGGTCGGCTCCATCATGAAGCTGCCGGCGCTCGGCGCGACCCTGCGCCGGATCGGCACGGTCGGCACCGATGACTTCTATCGCGGCAGGCTCGCCCGTGAGATCGCTGATGACCTCGCCGCCGCCGGCTCGCCGGTCGCGCTGGAGGACCTCGCACGCTGCGAGGCTCGGCGCGTCGCGCCGCTCTCGGTGCGGCTGCCCGGCATGCGGCTGTTCAATTTCCCGCCGCCGACGCAGGGCCTGTCCTCGCTGATGATCCTCGCCATCTTTAGCCGGCTGGGCGTCAGCGAGGCGGAGGGCTTCGACCATATTCACGGCCTGGTCGAGGCGACCAAGCAGGCCTTCCTCGTGCGCGACCGCATCGTCGGCGACCCCGACAGCATGAGCGAGGACCCGGCCGACTGGCTCGCCGACGCGGCCCTGGATCGATTGGCCGGACGTATCGACGGGAAAACGGCGCTGCCCTGGCCGGCACCGCCTTCCGCCGGCGACACGGTGTGGCTCGGTGCCATCGACCGCAACGGACTCGCGGTGAGCTTCATCCAGAGCATCTATTTCGAGTTCGGCTCCGGCATCGTTCTGCCGCAGACCGGCATCGTCTGGCAGAATCGCGGCGCGAGCTTCCAGCTACGGGGAGAGGGCCCCCGCCTGCTGGCGCCGGGCCGCAAGCCCTTCCACACGCTCAACCCGGCGATGGCCGCCTTCGAGGATGGGCGCTACATGGTCTATGGCACCATGGGTGGTGAAGGGCAGCCGCAGACCCAGGCGGCACTGTTCTCACGCTATGCACTGTTCGGCGAGGAACTGCAGGTCGCGATCACGGCGCCGCGCTGGCTGCTTGGGCGGACCTGGGGCGCCGAGAGCGTGACGCTGAAGCTGGAAGACCGCTTTCCGCCGGCGCTGGTCGCGGCCCTGCGGGCCGCCGGGCATGATGTGGAAATCGTGCCGCCCTTCGATGCGATGATGGGTCATGCCGGCGCGATCGTCCGCACGGCGGACGGCACGTTGGAGGGGGCCGGCGATCCGCGCAGCGACGGGTGCGCTTCGGGTTTCTAGCAGATCCTGCCGCGGTCGGCTGTGGGTTCCGGCGGGAGCGGTCCCTTCTCGCCTCCGGCGATGTCGGGCTTCACGTCGCCTTGTTCCGGGTCGACGCGGCCGGCGATCATCTGAAGAACCGGCGCACGATTTCCCGTGCGCCGGTGCCCTTGTCGCTCAGCTCCGGATGAAGGCGAGCAGATCGGCGTTCAGAACGTCGGCATTGATCGTAAGCAGTCCGTGGCCGTAGCCCGGATAGGTCTTCAGCGTGCCATTCTTCAGCAGCGGGGCCGAGAGCCGCGCGCTGTCGTCGATCGGCACGATCTGGTCGTCTTCGCCGTGCAGCACCAGCGTCGGCACGGTGATCGCCTTCAGATCTTCCGTCTGGTCGGTCTCGGAGAAGGCCTTGATGCCGTCATAATGGGCCTTGGCCGAGCCCATCATGCCCTGCCGCCACCAGTTGTTGATCACGCCCTGGTCGATCTTCGCGCCTTCGCGGTTGAAGCCGTAGAAGGGGCCGGCGGGAACGTCGAGGAAGAACTGCGCGCGGTTGTCGGCGAGCGCCTTGCGGAAACCGTCGAACACCTCGATCGGCAGGCCGCCGGGATTATTCGCGGTCTTTACCATCAGCGGCGGCACCGCGCTGACCAGTACCGCCTTGGCGACCCGCCCCTGCGGCTCGCCATGCCGGGCGACGTAGCGGGCGACCTCGCCGCCGCCGGTCGAGTGGCCGATGTGGACGGCGTTCCTCAGGTCGAGATGCTGCACGACCGCCGAGGCGTCGGCCGCGTAGTGGTCCATGTCGTGGCCGTCCCAGACCTGCGACGAGCGGCCATGGCCACGCCGGTCGTGAGCGACGACGCGATAGCCCTTGGACAGGAAGAACAGCAGCTGCGCGTCCCAGTCGTCGGACGACAGCGGCCATCCATGATGGAATACGATCGGCTGGGCGTCCTTCGGGCCCCAGTCCTTGAAGAAGATTTCAACGCCGTCTTTGGTGGTGACCGTGCTCATGGCTTGTTTCTCCTGGTTCTCGGCCGGGACGTCTCGTCCGCGGTTCAATTCGATGGAGAAACAGATAGACCGCCGCGGTCGCGTTTCGGATTGGCGGAATCGACATAATCCGGGCCATAAGTGACAAATGACAAAAACCATCCCCTCGACCCCGATCGCCGATATCGCGGTCCTGATCTATCCCGGTGCGCAACTCGGCGCGGCGCATGGGCTGACCGACCTGTTCTCGGTTGCGAACCTCATGGTGAAACGGCACCTGGGTGGCGACGCGCCCGGGCTGCGCTTTGGCCACTGGCGCGGCAGAGAAGACGGCGAGGGAGCGGAGCGGGTGTTCGACAGCCATCCGGGGCTGCCGGGCGAACCGGACTTCGTCATCCTGCCGCCGGCCGTCATCGCGCCGATAACCGCGGAGGAGGCGGCGCCGCTTGCCTCATGGCTGCGCGACCGCCACGCGCGCGGCGCCACGCTCTGCTCGGTCTGCGCCGGCGCCTTCCTGCTCGGAGAGACCGGGCTGCTGGAGGGCCGCGCCGCCACCACCCACTGGTTCTACGCCAACGATTTTTCGGAACGTTTCCCCAATGCCCGCATGGACATCGACAAGCTCGTCATCGACGACGGCGACCTCATCACCGCGGGCGGAATGATGGCCTGGACGGACCTCGGACTCAGGCTCGTGGATCGGCTTCTGGGGCCGACCGTCATGCTTGAGACCGCGCGCTTCCTGCTGGTCGACCCTCCCGGCCGCGAGCAGCGATACTACAGCGTGTTTTCACCGAAGCTGCGCCATGGCGACGAGGCGGTGCTGCAGGTCCAGCACTGGCTGCAGGCGACCGGCGCCCGTGATGCGACGCTTGCCGCGATGGCGGAGAAGGCGGGGCTCGAGCCGCGCACTTTCCTGCGCCGCTTTCACAAGGCGACAGGGCTGAAGCCGAGCGAATACTGCCAGCACCTGCGCGTGGGCAAGGCGCGCGAGATGCTGGAGGCGACCACGCGCCCCATCGAGCAGGTCGCGTGGGATGTCGGCTACGAGGATCCGGGCTCGTTCCGCAAGGTCTTCGTCAAGGTGACGGGGCTCGGGCCCCGCGAATATCGCCAGCGCTTCGGGCTTGCGGCCCTTCGCGAGGGGGACGTTCTCCAAGACACCAGGCATGGCCCGGGACGTATGTGAGCATCCTGATCTCGAAGTCGAACGCCGCATCCATCCAAGTTGAAGGAGGGTGCGTCACCGCCGATGGTTCCTTACGTAGGTCGTCGCATAATCGTAGCCCGCTTTGCGGGCCGCAAACGGTATCATCCGCTCCAGCACGTGCAGCAACGTTCCGTCGATGGGCAGCGGCTCCGCCGGATAATCGTCCCAAGTCAGATTGAGATCGAAGAGCGGCCGGAGTGCTTCCGGACGAGCCCAGAACATCGTGCCTATCGGGAAGTCGAAGTGGTTCGTTAGATCGATGCCCATTCGTGCCGCGAGGGCCTCGGCAATCTCCCGGTTCTCGGTCCAGTCGCAAAGATTCGGGTCCTCGGGAAACACAAGGCCAAGCCGCGGATCTGCCTCGAAAGCGGCGGCGATCTCGTCCAGCATGGCAAAATCGCCGCCAATCAAATGTTCCCAGAGGAAGGTGCGCCACACATCACCCAGCGACCCATCGGCATGTGGGCTGCGCTTGCCATGGACATGGCCGATTATGTCGTAGGCGAAAAGCTGCTCGCGCGAAAAGGCATTGAGCAGGGGCCCGATATCACGCCCCTTGTTTGGAACGACCATGACCGTTCCCCTCATGCCGAACTCTTCCAGCGAGCGCTGGAGTTGCAGACGGCGCTCCTCGCTGCTGGTCGTGAGGAAGAGGTCACAGGGCACCCGGTTCCGGGAGAGCCGCCCGAGGAATTCCGGCAGGAGTTCCGGGTAGTGGAAATGCCCGTGCATCGCGACCCTGAGATGGCTGGGTGCTGATGGCGGGTTCGCCTGTGGTGTGATTGTCTGATGAAGCCAGCGACCCCTGGGAGAGCCGGAGCGCAGATAATGCGCCAGCGGATCTTCGCCTGTCGTCTCGTCATAGGCGGCGTTGTCTTCCGCGTAGATCAACGGATGAAAGCCCTCGAGTGGACGACGTACGAAGTAGCCGGAATAGGGCTCGCCGCGGGGAACCGCATGACGGGAGGCCTGCAAATAGTGCCAAAGAGCCTCATCGCTACCGATCTGCGCGGTGTCGCCCGGCTGGTAGAGTGTCGCATTGAACACGCTGGCAGCTCCGATCGTTTCAAAATCGATCTGCGTCTGCCGCCACACATGCAGCGATGCCTGCCCGAGATTGTCGATAGCATCGACATAGCCCTGCATATCGAAGGTACGATCGCCGATCTCCCGTACGGCCTGTGAGAGCGTCCGGCGCAGATCCGGGTCACTGGCCAGCTCCACGATGCGTTCGGCAAGGGTTCCCGCATCCAGATAGGGCACGACCAGCTTGCGTGTATCCTCGGACTTCAGCAGAAGCTCTGCCATTCCGCCGGCATTTTCAAAACACAGTACCGGAATGCCATGCAGGGCGCCGTCGATGGAAACGTTGGGCAGCGGATCGAGCCGCGAGGACAGCACCATGATGTCGGTGCGCGCGTAGAGCGGCTCAAGGTCGCTGAAGGCCCCGAGAAAGCGGAATCGGCCGGCGAGGCCGCTGCGCTCCACCTGCGCCTCCAGTAGATCGACATAGGATTGGTCGAAGGTGAAGGCCTCACCGGCCCAGGCGAATTCGATCGACAGGTCTGGCCTGCGGCGAACGACTTCGGCCGCCGCCGACAAGAATACATCAACTCCCTTGCGGGGCGTGATGGTGCCCATACCCGCCACAAGCAGGGTTCCATCGCGCGGCGGCAAGGCATCGATGTCGCCATGCTCGGGCAGGCCCGGTTTTTTCAGTATGCGCGGATCTGCGACGGGAAATCCCGTTTCCGCACTCTTGGCTTGAGGGGGCACTTCGGAGTGCCCCTGCGGCAGGATGGTGTAGCGGCGGGGTATCAGGTGGCGATGATCGGTGAGCGCAGAGTCCGCTACGATTTGTGCCGGAAAGACCACCTGTGACGCCAGTTTGAAAAGGCCGTAGAGAATCCCGAGTGGACGGTGGCAGTTGGAGAATTCGTGAACCAGGGCAATAACGGGCACGCCGTTCTCTTCGAAGGCGGGCACGAGACTGCGGCTCTCGACACTGTTGGCGATTACATAGATCGGATTGTAATTGCTGATCAGTTCTCGCGCCAACTCCTCGAACTCAGCCTCATGCGCCACGAGATCGATGGGCATGGTGACAACGGCGTTTGCCGCCGTCTCGAAAGCTTCCGTAAGAGCGCCCGGCCGCTGGAGAAAGACAACGACATTGTATTTTTGACGGAGCGAGCGGACTATATTCCATGCAAGAATGGGAGCCCCGGTACGAGAGGCTTCATGTACCAGAATGACTACTGTAGGTAGACGTGGGTCTATCGTTCCGACGGGATAGTTCAGTCGCCGCGCAGCCGGGAAGGGGGAACGCCCTTCATCCCGGCCATGACAGATATAATGAACTAAACAGCGTTCTACGATGTCGGGGTAGCGGCGCCTGTAGAAAGTCGGGTCGAACTGTCGCGATGGCGCAAGTCCGCGAGCTTCGCCTAGCTTCACATAATGAGCGATCGGTGACATGCCCATTTGGGCAGCTTCCGCGGTTCCAGAATAAGAGATATCATCAAAGAATTGATGATTCTCTATCAGTGCAATGTCGTTCTCAGATTGAGAATCAAATGAACTTATTTCGCTGAATTCAAGAGATATTTCTTGATCGGTGCGAATCAGAATGATGTCTGGTTCATCTGTAGATTCGTATAATTCATTACTATTGTCAGCCTGTGTGCTGAAATTCGCATCGTTCTCTTGATCGGCTTCCAGTTCTTCTGCCGGTATGCGGATGTAGGTTTCGCTCTGGATTGGAATAAATTCTTGTTCGCCGTATGTTGGAGCGTGCTCGCCTGCAGGCAACGCGGCGGCAAGAGTGCTCCTTCTTTCCCATTCGAGTTGGAAACGGACAGGTTCGCGTCTCAGAAGTGACTTCCGGAAACGGCGAATGCCGCGGCGAGAGAGTACGGGCTTGAAAAACAGTGCCGTATGCAATCCCAAGCGCTGTATGCCTTGGCGTAGGGGGTGCCACGGTTTGAAATAAGCGCGGCATAGTTGGCTGGCCAGCCAATCGCTCGCGGATTTCATGGCTATCAGTTGCCGCTGCACCTCATGATGAGCTTCCAATGATGCCGCCAGTTGCCGCTCGATAGCCGCGATGTGCTGGAGTGAGGCTTGGTGCTCGTTTTGCCGGCTAGTGATCGACACCGCCAGTTGCTGCTCGACAGCCGTGATGTGCTGGAGAGAGGTCTGGTGCTCGTTTTCCCGGCTAGCGATCGACGCCGCCAGTCGCTGCTCGATAGCCGAAACATGCTGAAATGACGTCTGGCGCTCGGTTTCCCGGGACTTGATCGATGCCGCCAGTTTTTGCTCGATAATTGCAATATACTGAAGGGAAGTTTGCCGCTCGGTTTCCCGGGACCTGATCGATGCCGCCAGCTTCTGCTCGATATCTGCAATATACTGGAAGGTAGTCTGGCGATCATTTTCCCGGGTCTTGGTTGATGTCGCCAGCTTCTCCTCGATATCTGAAATATACCGGAGAGAGGCTTGGTGCTCGTTTTCCCTGGTCTCGTTCGATGTCGTTAGTTGCTGGATTTCAGCCTGCGACTCAACGAGTTGCTGCTGCAGGGCCTGAATGCAATTGACCTTCATATCTCCGAACCCGAGGTGGACGGCGACCGTGTCGTAAAGGCTGGAAAGCGGACGCTCGCTGGCTCCCGAGACCGTTGCTTGGATACGTCCTTCCAATTGCGTGTAGCGCCGTATGTCGTCAGCCGTCACCTGCCAACCCAGCGACCTGGTGAAATCTTGGAACAGCGACATTTTGCTGAGGCTGACGCCTTCGGCAGGCTTGGCGCAGCTGACCAGGGTGTCGAGGCTGTCGTAAATGCCGCGGTAGGCGATGAAGCCGATCTCGACCGGCTCATTCAGCCGCCATTCCTGATCGAAGAAGTGCGGTGTTCCCTTGCCGTCCAGGACCATGTTCCGCGGAATGGCATCCACCAGATGGCCGGGGACAATCGCAGCTGGGGGTGGAGCGGGCTGGGCGGGCATGGGCGTGAGAGCCAGCACGGAGTCCAGCCAGCGCCGGGCCCAGCCTCTCCACTCCTCCAGCGTCCATCCTGCCCTCGCCCACAGTGATATGAGTTCGGCGTGCCAGGTGCGCTCGGGCAGGAACGGTTCGTCGGCCAAATGAAGCGAGATCAATTCTGAGGGGTTGGCGCCCGGCTCGTGATTCAGCCGGCTGCGGCACACACGAACGGTCCCGTCCTGCCATTCAAAGCGAACCTCTTTCGAAAACTCCGGCCGTCGCGAGGTGCCATAGTGAACACCCAGGACGTCGTGATCCGGCAACGCCTCGTCGGAGCTCAACACGAGAAACGAATTGGCGAGATCGCCAAGCAGGCCGTTGCGGAAGACGGGGCCCCAGGCGCGCTCCAGTGAAAATGCGAGCGGACCCGTGATCTGTGGATCGGTGCGCACCGCTTCAGCGAGCAGTGCCGACAAGTCGACCTCATGTCGCAATGCCTGATCCGACAGCACCGAAACGGGCAACTTGTAGTCCGGCAATGGAAACCACCATTGCTGACGCGGCAGGCCGCCATCGGCGAGACGTCGCGAGAGCTCCGCTCGCCCGAACGTCACCACCGTGTCCCCGCGATAGAGATCCTCAACGCCGAACATGGACTTGCTGGTGTGATCTTCCGCGCAGCCCGCGAAATATTTCAAACCAAGCTGGTTCTCGATGGCGACAATGAGGATGCCGCCAGGACGCAAGAAGCTGCGAGCGCGCGCGATGAGGGCGGCCACAGGATCGCTATCGTCGGTCTTGAAGAATATGCGCGCATATTCCAGCACGCCGATCAGCGTCACTACATCAAATTTCGGACCCGACGGGAGGGCAGCAAAGTCGTCCGCTACCACAGTGACGTTGGATAGATCGGCGCAGCGTGTGGCCGCGATGGCCGCCCGCCGCCCGCTCCCCTCGATGGCGAGGATCTGACCGCCATTTTCGCCGAGAAACCGAGTGACGGCCCCGGTTCCCGCTCCGATTTCGAGAATCGATCCTTTCAGCAAATGCCGAATCGGGCGCATTAAATTGGCGCGCCGAGAGTTGAAATGATAGTTCGTTGGCCAGTCTGTAATTGACTTTTGTAGTTCTATCGACGACGAGGAGCGATCAGAGCTTTCTTTGATAATGGAATAAATTCTATCTTCTACTTCATCGCCATCGGAATAGGAGAATAGGCTTGCGTCTGGTCGATGCCAAAGATTGCTAACGGGATCGAAATCATAAGAAGTTATTAGATAGTCGCGAACATGATTCATATTCATTTGTGATGGTGGCGTTCAACGTTGCAGTGTAAAATGGTGTTTTGATATTTCTAGTGGAATAAGGCGACTTGTGTCCAGAAGGTCGCCGGGAGTCATAAGCTGCGGCCGTGATACCCGGTCGGTCACTATGCCGCAATCAGACGAAGGCCTGCTGACAGCCCCGCCGTAGACGTCTGTCGGAACGATATCGACGTTGCGGTCGAGAAGCAGGGGGCGGCATTTTTGAACAGACGTTCCCTTCAGGACAGGGTTGTCCAGCATCTGTTTGGGGGGGCTTTGGCTGACCGTGCTCCTCCTCGGACGCTGTCGTCCGCCCCATGGAGTGGCCGGGATGCCGTGTTCGTCTGCGACTGTCGCTGATGCAGCGATTGCAGGGCCGACGCAAACGCGGTGGACCGGCTGCCTCCGCCCGGATCATCTTGTCGAGCGCGATCTCCGACGCCGGGCTCGGCGGCGGCTTAGCGCGTGGGCTCATCTCCGGATCTTCCGCGCCAGAATCGCCACGCGCCGGCTGTCGCCCGGCAAGGCAACGTTTCGACGGCGCCGGCCACCTCCGGCGACAGCAGGAATTGCTCACGCGATCCGCATGCGCGGCCGCTCGTCTGAAGCTGGTCTGCCTGGCCGCCTATGCGGATGGGAGCACTGTCGTGACGATCGACCGATCCAGCGTCTCGTAATCGAAATAGCGGATGGTGTCGTAGAGCTCGGCTCGGGTCTGCATGCGCGCGATCAGCGCCTTCGGCGTGCCGGCGCGGCGGATCTCGGCGAAGAGTTCCTCCTGCGCCTTGGCGGCCACGCGCAGCGAGGAGACCGGCCAGATCACCATGCGGTAGCCGAGTTCCTGGAACTCCGCCGCGGTCAGTGCCGGGGTGCGGCCGAACTCGGTCATGTTGGCGAGCAGCTTCACGCCGGGCAGACGCTGGGCGACGTCGCGGAACATGTCGACCGAGGTCAGGGCTTCCGGAAAGATCGCGTCGGCGCCGGCTTCCAGATAAAGCTTGGCGCGCGCCACCGTTCCCTCGATGCCTTCGCTGGCGGCGGCATCCGTGCGCGCGACGATGACGAGATCGCGGCGCGCCTTGCGGGCGGCATTGACCTTCGCGGCCATATCCTGGGGCGAGGCGAGATGCTTGTCGTTCAGGTGGCCGCACTTCTTGGGCAGGATCTGGTCCTCGATCTGCACCGCGCCCGCGCCGGCGTCCTCGAAGCTGCGGACCATGTGCATGACGTTGAGCGCTTCGCCGTAGCCGGTGTCGCCGTCGACCAGGATCGGCAGGCTCGATGCGCGGGCGATCTGGCGGATGTGGAACGCCATGTCGTCGACGGTGAGGATGCCGAGGTCCGGCAGGCCCATCGCGGCGCTGACCGCCGCGCCCGACAGGTAGAGGGCCTCGAAGCCGGCATCGCGGGCCTGGATGGCGGCCAGCCCGTTATGGGCGCCCGGCATCTGCAGGATTGCGTCGCGCTCGATCAGGGAGCGGAAGCGCGCGCCGGCCGAGGCTGCGGGAAGATCGGCGCTGAGAAGATAGGTCACGGCGTTGGTCCTTGTAGATGTGCGGTTGAACCGAAGCAGCCTCAGCCGCCCTCGCTGTCCGAGACGGCGCGAATGCGCCGGCCGAACCGGGGAGCCAGCACGGGTACCAGCAGCGTCAGGGCGGCGAGCAGCCAGAACAGGATGGCGACCGGCGAGGAGAACAGGGCCATGAGGTCGCCGTCCGAGATCGACAGGGCGCGCCGGATGTTGTCTTCCAGAAGGCGCGCCAGCACGAAGGCGATGAGCATCGGAATGAGCGGGATGCCCATCTTGCGCATCGCATAGGCCGCGATGCCGATGCCGGTGGTGAGCAGCAGTTCGAACATGGAATTGGTGGCGGCGTAGACGCCTGCGAAGGAGAGGCCCAGCACGCCGGGGAACAGGATCCAGTTCGGCACCAGCAGCAGGCGGGCGAAAAGGCCGACCAGCGGCAGGTTCAGCACCAGCAGCATCACGTTGCCGATATACATCGAGGCGATCAGGCCCCAGGCAATCTCCGGCCGCTGCGTGAACAGGAGCGGGCCCGGCGTGATCGAGTACATCAGCAGCGCGCCGAGCATGACGGCCGTGGTGCCGGAGCCGGGAATGCCGAGCGCCAGCATCGGTACCATGGAGGCGGTCTGCGCCGCATTGTCGGCGGTCTCGGGCGCCGCGAGGCCCCGCATGTCGCCCTTGCCGAACGTGTTGTTGCGGTTCGAGACGCGCTTCTCCGCCGTATAGGCGAGCGCCGACGCCACCGCCGCGCCCGTGCCTGGCAGAACGCCGAGGAAGAAACCGATGCCGGTGGCGCGAAACATCGCCGGCAGGCAGCTCACCAACTCGCTGAGTTTCAACCGTTCGCCGGAGCCGAGATTCGTCACCGCGCCCGAACGCATGCCCTCGGCGACGACGAGGATCTCGCTCACGGCGAACAGGCCGATCGTCAGCGTGGTGAAGTCGATGCCGCCCAGCATCTCCAGCGAACCGAAGGTGAAACGCTCCACGCCCGAGCCGCCGTCGATGCCGATCATCGCGCCGAGCAGGCCGAGGCAGATCGCCGCCCAGGTCTTGGCGGTGCGTCCCTGTCCCATGGTCGAGAGCAGGGCAAAGGCCAGCACCATCAGCGACACGTATTCCGCGGGCCCGAACGCCACAGCGAGACGGGCGATCGGCACGGCGAGGAAGGTGAGGAGCAGGACGGTGAGCGTGCCGCCGACGAAGCTGCCGATGCCGCTCAGCGCGAGGGCCGCCGCTCCGCGGCCCTGTCGGGCGAGCGGATAGCCGTCCAGCGTCGTCATGACGAGGCCGGGGTCGCCGGGAATGTTCAGCAGGATCGACGAAATGCGCCCGCCATAGCCCGAGCCGTAATAGATGCCGGCCAGCAGGATCAGCGCGCTCTCGGGCGGCAGCTTCAGCGAAAAGCACAGCGGCAGCAGCAGCACGATGGCGTTGATCGGGCCGATGCCCGGCAGCGCGCCGATCGCCGTGCCGAGGGCGGCGCCGGCAAGAGCCAGTGAAAGGTTGAACGGGGTGAAGGCGACGCTGAAGCCGAAGGCCAGCGAGGATGCGGCGTCCATATCAGATACCCAACGGTCCGCGCGGCAGGGGCAGACCGAGCATGACGTCGATCAGCAGCAGGAAGGTTACCGAAAGCGCGACCGAGGCGATGGCGGTGCCGATTGTAGGGCCCCGGAAGGCCTTGCCGCACGCAAAGCACAGAAGGGCCGTCGCCAGGACGAAGCCGATGAATTCCAGCGCGAGCGGATAGAAAAAGCTCGCGCCGGCGACCACGGCCACCCGGCCGTAGTCGCCCACTTCCCACGCGATCTCGTCGGGCCGCAGGAGGATGGATGCACCGGCGATCGCCAGCAGCGCCCCGACCACCATCGGGAAGGCCTTCGGACCGACGGGGTCGGCGGCGAAGGGAACGTCGAGCGACCAGGCATGCCAGATCGCGCCGATGCCGATGAGGAGAAAGAGAGAGCCGGTGATCCGGTCGCCCAACAGCCCAGCCTTCATGACCCGACCTCAGTTACCGGTGGTCTTCAGGCCGACTTCGGCGGCGAGCTTGCGGAAGGCGTCGGTGCGCTGTTTGGCGAACGCATCGAAGTCCGCGCCGACCATGTCGTATTCGAACAGGCCCTGGTCCGTGCGCACCTTCTGCCACTTGGGATCGGCATTGAGCTTCTTCAGCGCATCGACCCAGTAGGCGTACTGCTCGTCGGTGATCTTCGGCGGGGCATAGAAGCCGCGCACGATCGGCCACTGGACGTCGTAGCCCTGCTCCTTGGCGGTTGGCACATTGGCGAAGACGCCCGGCAGGCGATCTTCGGAGAAGGTCGCGAGCACGCGGATCTCGCCGGCTTCGAGCTGGCCCTGCACTTCGGAAGCATCGCCCGGCACCGCCTGGATGGTGCCGCCGAGCAGCGCCGCCAGCGCCTCGCCGCCGCCTTCATAGGACAGGTAGCGCATCTTGCGCGGATCGACGCCCGCGGCCTTGGCGACGAGGGCGGGCTTCATCCAGTCCTGGCTGCCGACCGTGCCGCCGGCACCGATCGTCACCGAACCCGGATCCTTCTTCAGCGCGTCGACGAAATCCTGCAGCGTCTTGTAGGGGCTGTCCTTGCGTACGGCCAGCACGCCGTAATCCGCGCCGATGGCGCCGAGCCAGCGCACGTCGTTCTCGTTGAAGCGGCCGAACTTGCCCTGGGCGAGATTGACCCAGGAGCCGGTCGAAACGGCGATGATGACGTTGGGATCGTCGACTCGGCGGGCCTGGATGTTGTTGTAGGCGACGGCGCCGATGCCGCCGGGCATGTTGGTGGTGCGGATCGTCGGCTTGACGATGCCGAGCTCGTTGAGCTGCTGGGAGGTGATGCGGCAGGTAAGGTCAAAGCCGCCGCCCGGCGCGGCCGGGGCGATGCATTCGGGGTTGGCGGGCTCGAAATTCTGGGCCGACGCCACGCCGCCGAGGGCGAGGCCGGCCGTGACGGCCAGAAGCAGGCGTATCATCTGGTTATCCTCCCAAGTTTTCGTTATTGTCGACACATTGCAGAGAATTGTCGCGATCGCAAGCCGATGTCGACCAATTTATAAGGAGGTGAGCTTGAGCGCGCCCATCAATGTGTCGACACAAATCGCCTATCCAGAGGGTGCTCGGCGCTCGAACCAGTCCGACGCGCTTTTCGACATGCTCACCTCGGCGATCATGGCGGGGCGCATCCGGCCGGGAGAGAAGCTGAATGAGCCGGCGCTTGCCGACGAGTTCGGCGTCAGCCGCGCACCGGTTCGCGAGGCGTTGAGACGCCTTCAGGAGAAGGGACTCGTCACGCATGTCGCCCATCAGGGCGTGCGGGTCATCTCGCCGACGCTGGAGGATTTCCTGTCGCTGCTCGATGTGCGTGAAGCCCTGGAGGGCATGGCCTGCCGGCTGGCCGCGACGGCGATGACCGATGTCGAGTTCGAGAAGCTCGCTGCCATCGTCGAGCGGCATGGCGAGGGGCTGCATTCCGATCCGGAGGGCCCTTACGTCCAGAACGATTTCGACAACGACTTCCATGTGCGCATCGCGATGGGCTGCCGGAATCCGGTGCTTACCGGGCTGCTGTGCGAGCAGTTCTATCCCCGGCTGAAACTCTGCCGCTCGCGACACGGGCTGCTGAAGGGGCGCGGTCTCGCCGCGTGGAAGGAACACCGCCGCATCCTTGCCGCGCTCGTCGAGCGGGATGGTGATGTTGCGGAAATCCTCATGCGACGGCACATCCGGGCGGCGCGGGAAGCCCTGCTCGCAACGGGGCCGTCGTAAGCGGTTGTCCGCGTTCTCGGAGGGCCGTTCGGCGCCGCGCCGTTCGAACCGTACTCGGGCCAACGGCGTTGGCGGCGCTCCGACCAGAGATCATGTTCCGGGCCTGCCCCTGCGCCTGTCGGCAACGCCGTTCCCCGGTTGCGGATGTCCCCGCGCTTGGAACGTCGACGAGGCACGAATTCCATTGCCTGCCATAAAATAGACATCTAACATGTCAGGTGTCGGGTACTAATGGAATTTGGCTATGAAGACATATCGCGGAGACAGGACCATCGACGGCGTGCTGGTGACGGTGGACGGCGTTCCGCTGCCGGAGCGCACGGACATCAGGGAAATAAGCCGGGACGGCTTCGAGTGGAGCTATGAGGGGATCGCTCCCGCGCAACTCGCCCTGGCCATGCTCGCCGATCATTTCGGTGCCGCCGAGCCGGCCTTGACGAACCATGAGCGCTTCATGCGCGATGTGGTCGCCAATTTCGGCAATGAGTGGGAGTTCACCAGCGCCGATATCGACGCCGCTCTCACCGCCCGCGCGGCCTGAGTGCTGCCATGGTGCCGCCCACGACAGACGTCATCGACACGCCCGCCGGCGCCATCGAGTGCCTGCGGGTCGCCAGCGGCGCGGACCCCGCGCGCGGCAGCTTCATACTATTGCACGGCATACAGGGCACGGCGGCGAGTTGGAGCGCGGTCGCGGCGCGGCTCGGCGGCGAACGGGTGATCCTCATGCCGAACCTGCGCGGGCGCGGGCGTTCGCTCAGCCCGCCGTCGCCCGAGGCCTACACGCTCGCTCACTTCGCGGCGGACCTCCATGCCGTGATCGAGGCGGCACCGGCTCCGGTGACGCTGGTCGGGTGGAGCATGGGGGTGCTGGTGGCGCTGAGCTATCTCTCCCGGCACGACCCCGCCCGGCTCGACGGTCTGGTCCTGGCGAGCGGCACCGCCTGTGCGGGGACCGAGGCGTTGTGGTTCCATTCCGATAGCCATGAAGGCCTCGCCGAAGAAGCACGGCTGCGGGCCGAGCGGCTGGCGCTTTCCGCCTATGCCACGCCGGTGGCGGTGGCCGGCGCATGGCAGAGCGTCCGCAATGCCGATCTGAGCGCCGCGCTGGCCGGCATCGTCCTGCCCACTCTGGTGTTGCATGGCGCGGAGGACGACCAGTGCCCGCTTGCGCATGGCCGGCGGATCGCCGAGGGCATTGCCGGCGCGCGGCTCGACGTGTGGCCGGGCGCCGGGCATAATCTGATGGCGCAGGATCCGGAGCGTTTCGCGCAGGCCCTGCTGCGCCTTTATGCCGCCGCGCGGGGTGATATGCTGGCCGCGACTCAGTGATATCTCAGGCTTCGATATCTCCAGACTTCGCCTTCCACCGTCCCTTCCCGGCCGGTTTTCTCCGGAGTTCCCCATGCCGCCAGCAGGTACCAAGCGCGCCGCCACGGACACCCGCAAGACCGGCACGTCGCGCAGCCGGCGCAATGAGGAGCGGTTCGAGACCGAGGATCTCACGCTCACCGATCGCGCCTATCGCCAGCTGGAGGAGCTGATCTCGACCCTGCAGCTGCCGCCGGGCACGGTGCTCTCCGAGCTGACGCTGGCGCAGCGCCTCAATATCGGCCGCACGCCGATCCGCGAGGCGTTGCAGCGCCTGGCGCGCGACGGGCTGGTGGTGGTGCTGCCCCGACGCGGCGTGCTGGTTTCCGAGATCAATCTGCGCACCCAGCTCCGCCTGCTGGAGACCCGGCGGGTGCTGGAGCGTCTGATGGCCGAGCTCGCGGCCGAGCGGGCCAGCGACGAGGAACGCGAGCAGTTCGCCCAGATCGCCGACGGCATGCGCGCGGCGGCCGAGCGGGCGGACGGCATCGAGTTCATGCGGCTCGACCGCGCGCTGAACACGCTGGTGTCCGAGGCGGCGCGCAACGAGTTCGCCAGCCGCTCCATGGGGCTGATGCACGCCCTGTCCCGCCGCTTCTGGTACCAGCATTACAAGCGCGTGGCGGACCTGCCGCTGGCGGCGCATCTGCACGCCGAGCTTGCCGCCGCCATTGCGGCGCGCGACAGCGCAAAGGCGGGCGAGGCTTCCGACAAGCTGATCGATTATATCGAATCCTTCGCCCGCAAGACGCTGGACGACTGACAGGACGCTGGACGACCGACGCGAAAGGCCGGCTCCGCATGTGGGCGCCGGCCTTCGCATTCTGCCTCACGCATGCTCCAGCTCGACCTCGCCGGCGATGACGCGCATCACCGCGCGGTCGGCCTGCGCCTGCGCCAGCGTGCCCTCGAAGATCATCTCGCCGCGCTCCACCACATAGAGCCGGTCGACGTAATCGGGCAGATGGTGGACGTTGGACTCCGCCATCAGCACCGCCTCGCCCATGGCGCGGATCGACGCGATGCCTTCGGATATGACCGGGATGATCGCTGGCGACAGCCCCTCGAACGGCTCGTCGAGCAGAAGCAGGCTCGGGTCCAGCGCCAGCGCCCGGGCGACCGACACCATCTTGCGCTCGCCGCCGGAGAGCTGCTGGCCGCCGCGCGCCAGATATTGCCGCAGCTTGGGAAAGACTTTCAGCGAGCGCTCGATCCGTTCCTCTTCCGAGAGCGGGGAGGGGCGCGTCCAGGTCGGCAGCGCGATGTTGTCCGCCACGGTGAGGTCGCCATAGACGTCGGATTCCTCCGGCGAATAGCCAATGCCGAGCTGTGCGATCTTGTAGGTCGGCAGGCCGACGAGGTTCTGCCCCTTGAAGCTGATCGAGCCCGCGACCGGCTGGCGGTGCCCCATGATGGTGCGGAAGGTCGTGGTCTTGCCGGCGCCGTTGCGGCCGATCAGGCAGACCAGCTCACCCGGCTCCACCGTGAGGTCGAGCCCATTGAGGATGCGGCTGCCGGCAATGTCGACCTTGAGGCCGGAAATCTTCAGCATGCCGCGCTCCTCTGGCTGGCCGTCTCGGACGAGGTGTTGAGATTGGCGGCCTTGGGCCGCAGCTGCGGAGGCCGGGTGCCGACCACCGCCGCGATCAGCGCCGGATCCTTGAAGAACACCTCCGGCTTCTCATCCGCCAGCACGCGCCCGGCCTGCAGCGCGACGATGCGGTCGGAGTAGCGCGCGACGAGATCCATGTCGTGCTCGACCTGGATGATGCCGCGCACGCCCGCCTTCCGGCACGCATCGATCAGCAGTTCCATGATGGAATGCTTGTCGCCGGTGGAGACGCCCGAGGTCGGCTCGTCGATCAGGATCAGCTCGGGCTTGAGCGCGAAGGCGCTGGCGACGTCGAGCAGCTTCTTCTCGCCCTGCGAGAGGGCGCGGGCGGGCTGGTCGAGCCGGTGGCGCAGGTTGAAGATCTCCGCCACTTCCTCCACCGCATCGGCGATTTCGCGGTCGCGGACGAGGCTGCGCAGCGGGTTGCCGGTGCGCTTGAGCCGCGAGGAGGCCGCGACCCCCAACGTCTCGCGCACGGTGAGCTCGGGGAAGACGTTCACCAGCTGGAAGCCGCGGGCCATGCCGCGCCGCGCCAGCTCCACCGGGCCGATGCCGCCGATGTCCGTGCCGCGAAACGCGACCCGGCCGGAGGTGGGCCGGAGCAGGCCGGTGAGCACGTTCACCAGCGTGCTCTTCCCCGCGCCGTTGGGGCCGACGATGGAGATGAACTCGCCGTCGGCGACCGAGAGGGAAACATCGGTCAAGGCGTGGAAGTCGCCGTAGCTTTTGCAGACCGTGCGGGCCTCGAGAAGTGTCGTCATAGCTCAGCTCCCGCGCTTGAAGCGAGTGAACAGGCCGCCGGCGATGCCGGAAAGGCCGCCGGGGAAGAACACCACCAGCAGGATCAGCACCGCACCCATGACGAACCGCCAGTACTGCGTCACCGACATCACCATGTCCTGCAGCAGCACGAAGGCGAGGGAGCCCACCACCGGGCCGATGAAGGCGCCGGAACCGCCGAGGACCGCCATAAAGACGAGGTTGCCGGACTGGGTCCAGTACACGATCTCCGGGTCGGCGAGGCCGATGGTGATCGCGAGGATCGCGCCGCCGATGCCGCCATAGACGCCGGAGATGACATAGGCGGACAGACGCATGCGGGTGACCTCGACGCCGAGATAGGACGCCTTCTGCGCGTTCTCCCGGATCGCCTGCAGATGCAGGCCGAATGGCGAGCGCACGATGCGCCACATCAGCAGGCCGAGAGCGGTGAGCAGACCGAGGGCATAGTAGTAGAACGGCCCGGTGAGGAAGGCGGTCTTGCCGCCCTCGAACTCCATGCCGAACAGCAGCGGGCGCAGCACCCGCATGCCCTGGTCGCCGCCGGTGATGCCGTAGAACTTGTACAGCACCGAGTGGAACAGCATGCCGAAGGCCAGCGTCAGCATGCCGAAGAAGATGCGGGTGTAGCGTACGCACAGGAAGCCGACCGGCACCGCGATGATCACCGAGGCGGCGATCGACACCAGCAGGATCAGTTCGAACGACAGGATGCCGAGCTTCGAGGTCATCACCGCCGCGCTGTAGGCGCCGATGCTGAGGAACATGGCATGGCCGAAGGACAGCAGCCCGGTATAGCCGAACAGCAGGTTGAACCCGAGCAGGGCGATGGCGAGCGCGAAGAACGGCACCATGAGGGTGAGCGTGTAGGTGGAGGCGAAGAACGGCAGGGCCGCCATCGCCGCCACGATCACCAGGAAGGCCCACAGGCCGGAAGCGCGGGACGCTTCGGCGGCCGGTCGCGCGAGGGCGGTGCTTTCGACGATATGGGGAGCGCTCATGCCATCGCCTTTCCGAACAGGCCGGCCGGGCGCAGGATGAGCACCGCGATGACGACCACGTAGATCGAGAGGATTTCAGCTTCCGGCAGCACCATGATCGCCACCGCGCGGATGAGGCCGACGATGAGCGCGCCGGCCATCGCTCCGCGCATCGAGCCCAGCCCGCCGATCACCACCACGGCGAAGGCTTCCACCACCAGTTCCACCGACATTTCCAGCGAGGCGGCGGAGGCCGGCACCACCAGCGCGCCGCCCACCGTGCCGAGCATGCAGCCGACGGTGAACACCGCGGCGAAGACGCGGTTGGAGTTCACGCCGAGCCCCTCGGACATCTCGCGGTTCTCGGCGGTGGCGCGGATGATGCGCCCGGTGCGCGTGCGCTGCAGGAACAGGCCTAGCCCGGCGGCGATGGCGATGCTCGCGGCGATGACCAGCAGGTTGTAGGTCGGCACGCGGACACCGGCGAATTCCGCGGTGCCGTAGGCGAGATAGGCGTTGTCGAGGGTCAGCGGCGTCGGCCCCCAGAGGAAGCGCATCACGTCCTGGAAGACCAGCAGCAGGCCGAAGGTCAGCAGCAGCTGGTGGCTCTCGTCACGCCGGTAGACCGTGCGCAGCAGCCGCTCCACCGGCAGGCCGATGAGGCCGATGGCGAGCCCCGCCGCGAGCAGCACCGGCAGCACCACGACACTCGGCAGCCCCATCGCCGCGGCGCCCGCCACGGCGGTGATGCCGAAATAGGCGCCGAGCGCATAGAAGGAGCCGCAGGCCAGATTGACGATCTTCTGGACGCCGAACACCAGCTGGAGCCCGGCAGCCACGAGGAAGACCACGGCGGCGTGGAACACGCCACCGAGGATCATGTCGACATACATGCTCATGGTGCGCCCTCAGACCGGCAGCTTCGCGGTCTTCAGCCATTCCCAGAAATCCATGCCCGGCGGCTTCTGGAGCTGGTCGGCAGTGTAGGCGTTCACGGTGCGCAGGGTTGGGAAGTCGTAGGCGTTATCGTTGGTCGACAGGCCCTGGTAGAACACCTGCTCGGCGATCTTGTCGGCGCGGAAGCGCCCCGGCCCGCCAAGGCTCTGCACTTCCTGCCTGGGGATCGCGTCGATGATCTCGTCGAGCTTGGGCCAGCGCCCGGTGGCCTTGGCGGCGGCCTCGGTGCCGGCCTTGTAGGCGGCCAGCGCGAAATAGGCCCGGTCGGCCTCCCAGTGCGGCGCCTGCTGGTAGCGCTCCATGTAGTCCTCGACGAAGGCCTTCTGGAGCGGCGAGGCGTCGGGCAGCGCGAAGTAGAGCGTGTTGTGCCCGAAGACGATGTTCTCCGGCATGAAGCTCTTCTTGAGCTGGTTGAGCTGCCAGCCGGCGGCCGGCAGGGCGAGGTTCACGCCTTCGAACAGGCCGGCGGCGCTGCCCTGCTTCATGAACACCGGCAGGTCGGCGAACAGCATGGAGGAGAAGATGAAGTCGGGCTTGGCCGCCTTCAGCGCCGCGATGTGGGAGGTGAGGTCCATGGTGCCGACCTTGGGCCACTGCTCGGCCACCACCTCGTATTGCACCCCGGCGCGGGTGAGGATCTGCCGGAACGCCTCCCAGTTGTTGCGCCCGTAGGAGTAGTCGGGATTGATGCCGGCGACGCGCTTGATCTTGTTGCCGAAATACTTGACCGACAGCAGCGAGGACATGACCGCCTCGCACTCATTGTCGGTGGAGCGGAACACGTAGCGCGCGTCGGGCATCGCCTCCTTCACACCGTCCTGCGTGGTGCCGTCCCACATGATGAGCAGCGCCTGCTCCTCCTCGGCGACGGGCGCGACGCCCATCGACACGCCGGTGGAGATCAGTCCCTGCACGCAGTCGACCTTCTCCTGCAGCACCAGGCGGCGGAAGCGCTCGATGGTGTCCTTGGGCGAGGTCTCCTCCTCGAAGACCAGCTCGACGGGACGCCCGGCGATGCCGCCGTCCTTGTTCATGCGGTCGGCCGCCCATTGCACGGCGCGGATGCCGCATTCGCCGACCGTTCCCATGGCGCCGGAGCGCGGAGCGAGAATGCCGATGCGGACAGGTTTCGACTGGGCGATGGCCGGCGCGAAGACGCCCGGCATGGACGCGGACAGACCGGCAGCACCGATCCCCCGCAGCACTGAGCGGCGGTTGAGATTCATCGTGATTTCCTCCCCTGCGGGTCTGACGCCCGTCCTAGGTCTGACATATCATAAATATGCAAAATGAATGTCTGCAACAGATAATTTTGACTTAGATCAATTTGTGATGAGGGTGCGACAGGGGAGAGGTCGGCGGAAACCCGCTCCAGGTCTCATTTGTCGCTCCGGACGCGCCGCCTCCGGGAGCGTGAATGCGGCCCACCGACGGCACGGTGATATATCTATGGAATATTTTATGTTCGGCAGACTTTACGCGTTGCCTGCCTCATGTGCAGGATGAGGGATCGCAGCAACCGGGAGCCTGTCATGATCGCCGTCATCTTCGAAGTCTGGCCTGCCGAGGGCGAACGCCAGCATTATCTCGACATCGCTGCCGCGCTGCGCGCCGATCTCCTCGAAATCGACGGCTTCATCTCCGTGGAGCGCTTCCAGAGCCTGGCCGAGCCGGAGAAGATGCTCTCGCTTTCCTTCTGGCGCGACGAGGAGGCGGTCCGCCGCTGGCGCAACCGCCCCGATCACCGCGCGGCGCAGGCGAAGGGCCGCAGCGGCGTGTTCCGCGACTACCGGCTGCGTATCGCCGAGGTGTCGCGCGACTACACGCTGACCGACCGGACGCAGGCGCCCGGCGACAGCCGGCAGGCGCACCGTCCGGCCGACCTCGCCATCTGAACGGCGTCAGAACATGATGACGCTTCGTATGGCGTCGCCGCGCCGGAGGGCGTCGAAGCCGTCATTGACCTCATCGAGGGAGATGCGGGCGGTGATGAGTTCGTCGAGCTTGAGCCGCCCGTCGAGATAGGCCCGCGCCAGCAGGGGAAAATCCCGGCGCGGGCGGGCCCCGCCATAGGAGGAGCGGCGGATCCGCTTTTCGCCCATCAGCGAGCCCCAGCGGAACGCGACATCCTTGTCCACGTCGATCTTGCCGAGCCAGACGATCTCGCCGCCCGGACGCACCGCCTCGGCGCTCACCCGGAAGGCGGCGGGGTTGCCGGCGGATTCCAGCACGACGTCGGCGCCGCGCCCGCCGGTCGCCTTGCGCGCCACCTCCGTCGGCTCCTCATGCGCCGCGTTCACCAGCCGGGTCGCGCCCATGGCGCCGGCGAGCGCGAGCTTGGCCTCGTTCAGGTCCACGGCAATGATCTCCTGCGCCCCGGCGAGCCGCGCGCCCTGCACGGCGGACAAGCCCACGGCACCGCAACCCAGCACCATCACCGTGTCGCCATGCCGGATCGCGGCGACGTTCATCGCCGCGCCGGCCCCGGTCATCACCCCGCAGCCGATGAGACACGCTCGGTCGAAGGGGATGTCGCGCGGCACCGGGATCGCCTGCTGGTCCGGCACGATGCAATAGTCGCCGAAGGCGCCGAGGAACATCAGCTGGCGCAGCTCGCGTCCGTCGGCGAGCCGGGCGCGCGGGCTGCCATCGAACGCCAGCGCCTTCACTCCCTGTTCCAGATAGTCCTCGCACAGGATCGGCAGCGAGCGGTCGCAGTAGAAGCAGCCGCCGCAATGCGGGTTCCAGGAGAGCACCACATGGTCGCCCGGCGCCACACCGCGGGCCTGCGGGCCGACCTCCTCGACGATGCCCGCCGCCTCGTGGCCGAGCACGATCGGCATCGGGTAGCGCAGCCCGCCCTCGATCACCTCGAGGTCGGTATGGCAGAGCCCCGCCGCCTTGATCTTCACGCGCACGTCGTGCGGGCGCAGGGGCTCGGCGACGACTCTCTCGATGACAAGCGGCCGGCCGGCCTCATGCAGCACGGCGGCTCGATAGTTCAGGCTCATTCTGGATCCCCGGCCTCTCGGGTCCCGCGGGACCTGCCCGGGAACGCCTTGTCCTGACGGCTGTTGCGGCGACCTCGATCAAGCCGCTTGCCAACTAATGTAACACTGATATGTTAGATGCATTCTTGTCATAGGGCAACAGGCGCCACGCGCCGCCCCGAAGGAACGACCGCCCAAGGAGGACGACATGGAACTTCCCGTCAGCCCGATGACCGATCGCCAGCGGAAATACCGCGCGACCTACCGCGAGCGGGTTGCCGGCTGGTACAATGGCTGGCTGCACATCGCGGTGATCTACACGATCGGCTTCACCGCCCTTTACGTGTACGTCTCCAACATCCACGACGTGGCGTGGTGGGAATGGCTCACCGTCCCCGTGGTGTTCCTGTTCTGCAATTTCTTCGAATGGGCGTTGCACCGCTACGTGATGCACCGGCCCTCGCGCATCCCGCTGCTGCGCGCGGTCTACAACCGCCACACGCTGATGCATCACCAGTTCTTCACCGAGGAGGAGATGCGCTTCGCCGGCCACCACGACTGGCGCGTCACCTTTTTCCCGCCCTATGCGCTGGTGACGTTCACGCTCATGTCGATCCCCGGCGCCGTGGTGCTGTCCTGGCTGATCTCGCCCAATGTCGGCTGGCTGTTCATCGCCACCACGACCTCGGTGTACCTGCTCTACGAGTTCATGCACTTCACCACGCATATCGACGAGAACTGGTTCGTGCGGAACGTGCCGTTCATCAACACCAACCGGCGCCACCACGCCGCGCACCACAACCAGTCGATCATGATGGAGAGGAACATGAACCTCACCTTCCCGATCATGGACTGGCTGTTCGGTACCTCCGACCTTGATCGCGGCCTGATCGGCCATCTCTTCAACGGCTACGACACCCGCTACATCAAGCAGAACATGCGCAAGACCTCGCGCACGCCCCGACCCGCCGACGCCGATGCCGCCGCCGGCTCCATGACCCGGCAGCCTGCCGAATAACAGGCTGCCTTCCCTTCCGCTTCAAGGAGATCGTCATGGCTGCACTCGAGCCGAACGTCGTCGCGCTTGCCTGGTTCGCCCTGTTCTCGACGCTGTGCTGCGTCGGCTTCCTCATCCTGTCGGGCTCGTTCCCGCTCAACGCCCTGCGCGAGCGGGGGCAGGCCTCAAGCCCCGTCCTCGCGCTGGTCAACGGCGCGCTGATGCTGGCGCTGGGCGGGCTCACGCTCGCCTTCGGCCTGGTCGAGCTGCAGCTCACCAGCGTGATCGTGGTGGCGGGCCTCGCCTTCCTGTTCGCTCCGGCCTCCTTCGAGATCTGGCCGGAGCGCTGGAAGGACGGGCGCACCGTGCTTGCCATCATGGCGCTGGCCCAGATCGGCGCGCTCGCCGCGCTCTACCGCATCGGGGGCGACGCGTTCGCCCCGCTCGTCTAGGTCGGATCGGGGAGAGACCGCGCCATGAAGCCCAGCGCCGCCACCCCGTCCGCAACGCCCCTTCAGCCCAACGGAGCCGACCATGCCCACCATTGTCAAACTCACCATCTCGCTGATCGTGGTCCTTGTCGCGGCTGCGGGCTATGCCCTGCAGGCGCATCTCGGGCAGGTCGGCCCGAAATACGCGGTCATCTTTCTGGGAGCCTTCATGGTGATCGCCATGTGGCTGTTCCCGGAGGTCAATCGTAAGGAAATACGCGGTTCCGCCGCCAAGTCGTGACGCGGGGCGTGCGTGCCGGCTGGCTACCCGGTGGTGATCATGGCACCGCGTGCTCGTTCCCGGGCCGGGAGGCCGGCGGCAGGTCGAGCCGCAGCAGCATGGCGATCTGGAGGCTTTCCGCTATGCGGGCGGCCTTGGCCTGAAGTGCGTGGGCGACTTCGGGTGCCATCCGCTCATTCGTGGTCTGTGCCCAGAGCGCGAGCCAGCGGTCGAACAGTTCCGGAGTGATGCGGTCGCGATGCTTCATGTGGGCCGGCACCGGCCGGCCCTTGTAGCGACCGCTTGCCAGCATCACCGAAGACCAGAACGCCGCGAGCTTTTCGAGGTGCTCCGGCCAATCATGAATGGCATCGTTGAAGATGGGGCCCAGCGCGGCATCGGCGCGGATGCGCGCATAGAAGGCGTCGACGAGTTCACGCAAGCTGCTTTCGTCGAGTTCCCGTTGAGCCATCGTCAGCCCTCCAGAGCATTCATGTCACGAGCGTCCATATGGCCTGAAAAACATGTAAACAAAATGCATCATTTAAGGGCGCGTCCATGCGCCTCACCTGCGTGTCTGCCCGGAATGAGGTTTCCGAACGGGTGCGGGCCATCCGTTTCGCGCAATCACCGGTGGACTCGACGCTTGATCCGGCTTCAGTGGCGGCCGCCCGTTTGCCGCTGCGCGGGACAGCAAGTCAGGCACAAACCACGGCGGCATCAGTCCTGCGGCGGCTCGTGCAGTGACGCCTCCTGCTGCTGGCGCAGCGCGGCGGTTGAGCGGCGGACCACCTCCGACATCTGCATAAGCTGTGGGGCGAGCGGGCTGGTCTTGCGCCAGACCATGCCGATGGTCCGTGCCGGCTGCGGGTCCCGGAAGCGCACGACCGAGACGGACGCCGAGCGGGTTTCGACCGCCACCGCCATTTCCGGTATGAGCGTCACGCCGATGCCGGCATCGACCATCTGCACCAGCGTGGACAGCGAGCTGGCGTCGAGGACGTCGCGCGGGGGCGTCGCCCGCATGTCGACGTTGCAGAACGACAGGGCCTGGTCGCGGAAGCAGTGCCCTTCCTCCAGAAGCAGCAGCCGCATCTCGCGAACGGCGTCAGGGCCGGGAACCGGCTTGCCTTCGTCCTCGCCCGGCCGGACCAGAACGAAATTCTCGGTGAACAGGGGCACTTCCGTCAGGGCCGGCTCGGACACCGGCAGGGCGACGATGGCCGTGTCGAGCCGGCCTTCCTCCAGCTCCTGTATGAGCCTTGGCGTCTGGGTCTCGCGCACGTGGATGTCCAGCCCCCGATGCAGGCGGCTGAGATTGCCGAGCAGGGTCGGCAGCAGATAGGGCGCGACCGTCGGGATCACGCCGATGCGCAGGCGTCCCACCAGCCGGTCGCGCGAGGCGCGGGCCAGATCCCCCAGTTCGTCGACCGAGCGCAGGATGTCGCGGATGCGGGGAGCGAACTCCTCGCCGAACCCGGTCAGCCGGATCTGGCGCGGGCCGCGTTCGAACAGCTCGATGCCGACTTCCTCCTCCAGCTCCTTGATCTGCATCGACAGGGCCGGCTGGGAGATACCACAGGCCTCCGCGGCCCGCCGGAAATGGCCGTGCCGGGCCAGCGCGTCGAAATAGCGGAGCTGCTTGAAAGTTATGTTCTTCATAAGAACAACTTATCACGACGATCAATAAATCGGAATTAATCTAATGAAGCATTTTTGATATGAGCCTTTGCGATGATCGGCAGCACCGAAGCCGGAACCGTCTCGGCCGCGCACATACCGACCCCGCGGGCAGCCCACGCCCCTGCAAGGCATGTTCCCGGCAGACGGCCGGCTCGACGGGCTGACCAGATAACGAACACGGACTCGATCGGAGAAAAGCATGAGCGCGACGACTGAGGGGAGCACCGGGAAATGCCCGGTCGCACATGGCACCAGCGGCACCCAGAACCGCGACTGGTGGCCGAACCAGCTCCGTGTCGATCTGTTGAGCCAGCACTCGTCCAAGTCCGATCCGCTGGATCAGGCGTTCGACTACCGCAAGGAGTTCAAGAAGCTCGACTACGAGGCGCTCAAGAGCGACCTGCGCAAGCTGATGACGGATTCGCAGGAGTGGTGGCCGGCCGATTTCGGCAATTACGGTCCGCAGTTCGTCCGCATGGCCTGGCATAGCGCCGGCACCTATCGCCTGAGCGACGGGCGCGGCGGCGGCGGTCGCGGCCAGCAGCGCTTCGCCCCGCTCAACTCCTGGCCGGACAATGTGAACATCGACAAGTCGCGCCGCCTGCTGTGGCCGATCAAGCAGAAATACGGCCAGAAGATCTCCTGGGCCGATCTGCTGATCCTGACCGGCAACGTCGCGCTGGAGACCATGGGCTTCCGCACCTTCGGCTTCGCCGCCGGCCGCGAGGACACCTGGGAGCCGGACCTCGACGTGAACTGGGGTTCGGAGACCGCCTGGCTGACCCATCGCGGCCTCGACAAGTTCGACGCGCCGCTCAGCGCCACCGAGATGGGCCTGATCTACGTGAACCCGGAAGGCCCGAACGCCAACGGCGATCCTCTTTCCGCCGCGGCCTTCATCCGCGAGACCTTCGCCCGTATGGCGATGAACGACGAGGAGACCGTCGCGCTGATCGGCGGCGGCCACACCTTCGGCAAGACCCATGGCGCCGCGCCCGAATCCCATAAGGGGCCGGACCCGGAAGCCGCCGGGCTGGAGGCTCAGGGCCTGGGCTGGGCGAGCAATTTCGGCTCCGGCTCCGGCGCCGATGCCATCGGCAGCGGCATCGAGGTCACCTGGACGCAGACGCCGGCGCAGTGGAGCAATTTCTTCTTCGAGAACCTGTTCAAGTACGAATGGGTGCAGACCCGCAGTCCCGGCGGGGCGATCCAGTGGGAGGCGAAGGACGCCGAGGCGATCATCCCCGACGCCCATGATCCGTCGAAGAAGCGCAAGCCGACCATGCTCACTACCGACCTGTCGCTGCGTGTCGATCCGATCTACGAGAAGATCTCGCGTCGTTTCCTCGAGAACCCGCAGGCTTTCGCCGAGGCCTTCGCCCGCGCCTGGTTCAAGCTGACTCATCGCGATGTCGGCCCCCGCGCGCGCTACCTCGGCCCGGAAGTGCCGAAGGAAGTGCTGATCTGGCAGGATCCGGTGCCGGCCGCCACCCATCCGCTGATCGATGACGCGGACGTCGCCGAGCTCAAGGCGAAGGTGCTGGCCTCCGGCCTCACCGTGTCCGAGCTGGTCGGCACGGCGTGGGCGTCGGCGTCCACCTTCCGTGGCGGCGACAAGCGCGGTGGCGCCAATGGCGCACGCGTCCGCCTCGCGCCCCAGAAGGACTGGGAGGTGAACCAGCCCGAGCAACTCGCCAAGGTGCTCAAGGTGCTGGAAGGGATTCAGGCGGAGTTCAACCTCAGTGCTACTGGTGGCAAGCGGGTAGCGCTGGCCGACCTGATCGTGCTGGCCGGCAATGCCGGCGTCGAGCAGGCGGCGAAGGCCGGCGGCCATGACGTGGCGGTGCCGTTCACGCCCGGCCGCACCGATGCCTCGCAGGACGAGACGGACATCCACGCCTTCGCGGTGATGGAGCCCCTGGCCGATGGCTTCCGCAACTACCAGAAGCCCTCGCTGAAGGTTCCGGCCGAGGTGGCGCTGATCGACAAGGCGCAGCTTCTCACCCTCACGGCGCCGGAGATGACGGTGCTGGTCGGCGGTCTGCGCGCGATCAACATCAACTCCGACGGCTCCGCGCATGGCGTGCTCACCAGCCGTTCCGGCGCGCTGACCAACGAGGTCTTCGTCAACCTGCTGGACATGGGCACGCAGTGGAAGGCGACCGACGAGTCCAAGAACCTCTACGAGGCACGCGACCGCAAGACCGGCGAGGTCAAGTGGACGGGCACCCGCGTCGACCTCGTGTTCGGCTCGAACTCGGTGCTGCGCGCGCTGGCTGAGGTCTATGCGAGCTCAGACGCGCAGAAGAAGTTCGTCGACGACTTCGTGGCGGCCTGGACCAAGGTGATGAACCTCGACCGCTTCGACCTGGCCTGAGCCTGCCGGGCTCCCGGCCGTCGCCCCGAACGGGGCGCCGGCAGCGGCCCGTGTCGGTCAGATCTCCCGGCGGTCGTCCGGGAAGGGTATCAGCCGCAGCGGTCCGCGCCGCTGCGGCTTTTTCTTATCGCCTGCGTCCGCTGCCTTCTTTCTGGCGCCAGAGCAGGACGCCGGCGCCCACGCACATCGCGGCGAGCGCGAACCAGGTCAGCGCATAGACGAGGTGGTTGTTGGTGAAGCGCACCACCGTCAGCCCGCCGACCGGAAAGCCGCCGGGAACCGGGGCCGCATCGGCATCGACGAAATAGGGCGCGACCACGACCCGCTTCTCCAATCCGCGTACCCGCGCGATGGCGGCGACGTCGCGCGAGTACCAGCGATCGGCGGCGGGATCGTTGCTGCGCAGGAAGCCGCCTTCCGGCTCGGAAAGACGCAGCAATCCGGTCAGGATGGTATTCTCGTCCGTCTGCCCTTGCGGGCGGTTCTCCGGTGCCCGGCGGTCAGGTGGCACGAAGCCGCGATTGACGAGCACGATGAAGCCGCTGCGCGTCACGAAGGGCGTGAGCACCCAGTACCCGCCGCCCAGCGTGGTGACGGCCTGCACCAGCGTTTCGCGGTCGTTGAGGAAGTGGCCGGCGAGGGAAACCGCGCGGTATTCGTCTTCCGGCGAGACGGCGTCGGGCTCCGGTGCTTCGACCGGCTCCGCATGGATGCGCGCCTCGACGCGGGCGATGAGGTCGAGCTTCCAGAACAGCCGCTTCACCTGCCAGACGCCGAGACCGGCGAACAGCACGGCAAGACCGGCGCAGAGGACGAGGAGGAGCATCCTCGCCCGGCGTGGCTCTCCGCCTTTCGGTGCCCCCCGCGCCCGCGTGGGCGCGCGGCTCACAACATCTGCCTCATGTCGTGGGCGCCGGGCATCATGTTGGCGTTGAGGTGGTACATGACCCATAGCGAGCCGGCCAGCGTGATCACCACCAGGATCAGCGTGAACACCATGGCCATCATGTTCCATCCGCCTTCCGAGCGGAAGTTCATGTGCAGGAAGTAGATCATGTGCACGACGATCTGCACCGCCGCGAGGGCCATGATGGCGATCGCGGTGAGGGTGGCGTCGCCGAGCGTGTCCGTCATCACCAGCCAGAAGGGAATGGCGGTGAGCACGACCGACAGGCCGAAGCCGATGAGATAACCGCCCAGCGAGCCGTGCGCGGCGCCGTGATCGTCGTGATGCCCGTGAGCGGTGGTGTCGTGTGAGCTCATCGCAGCATTCCCATGAGATAGACGAAGGTGAAGACGCCGATCCACACCACGTCGAGGAAGTGCCAGAACATGGAAAGGCACATCAGCCGGCGCTTGTTGGCGGCAATCAGCCCGCGCCGCTGCACCTGCACCATCAGGGTGACGAGCCAGATGATGCCGAAGGTGACGTGGAGTCCGTGGGTGCCGACCAGGGTGAAGAAGGCCGACAGGAAGGCGCTGCGCTGGGGTGTGGCGCCGATCTCGATCATGTGGTGGAACTCGTAGAGTTCGATCGAGAGGAAGGCGAGGCCGAACAGGCCGGTGATGATCAGCCATAGCTGCGTCTGCGCCTTGCGGTCCCTGTCCATCGCCAGCATGGCGAAGCCGTAGGTGATGGACGAGAACAGCAGCATGGAGGTGTTCAGCGCCACCAGCGGCAGGTCAAACAGGTCGCGCGGCCCCGGTCCGGCGGCGTAGTTGCCGCCGAGCACGCCGAAGGTGGCGAACAGCACCGCGAAGATGAGGCAGTCGCTCATCAGATAGACCCAGAAGCCCAGCGCGGTGCTGTGGCCTTCCGGATGCGGGTGCTCGTCGACCTCGTAGAAGACCGGGGTCTCGCTCGCGTTCGTCACCGAGGCGCTCATGCGTTCACCCCTGCGGCGAGCAGCTTCGTGCGCGCCTCCTCGGTGCGGGCGACTTCATCGGCGGGGATGTCGAAGTCGCGGTTGTAATTGAAGCTGTGGCCGATGGCGGTACCGACGAGCGCGACGAAGGACAGCGCCGCCAGCCACCAGATGTACCAGATCAGCGCGAAGCCGAGCACGAAGCTGAGGCCGGCGAGGATCACGCCGGCGCCGGTGTTGCGCGGCATGTGGATCGCCTTGAAGCCGGCGAGCGGCCGGGTGTAGCCGCGCTGCTTCATGTCCCACCAGGCGTCGAGATCATGCACGACCGGCGTGAAGGCGAAGTTGTAGGCCGGCGGCGGCGAGGAGGTCGCCCATTCCAGCGTGCGCGCATCCCACGGATCGCCCGTGGTGTCGCGCAGCTGCTCGCGCCGCAGGATGCTGACGCCGATCTGGATCAGGAAGCAGGCGATGCCGAGCGCGATAAGAAAGGCGCCGAAGGCCGCGATCAGGAACCAGATGTGCAGCGAGGGATCGTCGAAGACGCGCAGGCGCCGCGTCACGCCCATCAGCCCGAGCACGTAGAGCGGCATGAAGGCGAAGTAGAAGCCGACGACCCAGAACCAGAAGGAGCACTTGCCCCAGAACGGGTCGAGCTTGAAGCCGAACGCCTTCGGCCACCAGAAGGCGATGCCGGCGAACAGGCCGAACAGCACGCCGCCGATGATCACGTTGTGGAAGTGCGCGACGAGGAACAGTGAGTTGTGCAGCACGAAGTCGGCCGGGGGAACGGCCAGCAGCACGCCTGTCATGCCGCCGATGACGAAGGTCAGCATGAAGGCGACCGTGTACATCATCGGCAGTTCGAAGCGGATGCGCCCGCGATACATCGTGAACAGCCAGTTGAACATCTTCGCGCCCGTGGGGATCGAGATGATCATCGTGGTGATGCCGAAAAAGGAGTTCACGCTGGCGCCGGAGCCCATCGTGAAGAAGTGGTGCAGCCAGACCAGATACGACAGGATGGTGATGACCACCGTGGCGTAGACCATCGAGGTGTAGCCGAACAGCCGCTTGCCGGCGAAGGTCGAGGTCACCTCGGAGAAGATGCCGAAGGCCGGCAGGATCAGGATGTAGACCTCCGGATGGCCCCAGATCCAGATCAGGTTCACGTACATCATCGGGTTGCCGCCGAAGTCGTTCGTGAAGAAGTTGGTCCCGAGGTAGCGGTCGGCGGCGAGCAGGGCCAGCACGGCGGTGAGCACCGGGAAGGCGGCGACGATCAGCACGTTGGTGCACAGCGCCGTCCAGGTGAAGACCGGCATCCTCATCATGGTCATGCCGGGGGCGCGCATCTTCACGATGGTGCAGATGAGGTTCACGCCCGACAGCAATGTGCCGACGCCGGCTATCTGCAGGGCCCATATGTAGTAATCGACGCCGACATAGGGGCTGTAGCCGATGCCCGAGAGCGGGGGATAGGCGAGCCAGCCGGTCTGCGCGAACTCGCCGACGAACAGCGAGGTCATGACCAGCACCGCGCCGCTCACCGTCATCCAGAAGCTGAAATTGTTCAGGAACGGGAAGGAGACGTCGCGGGCGCCGATCTGCAGCGGCACCACGTAGTTCATCAGGCCCGTGACCATCGGCATGGCCACGAAGAAGATCATGATCACGCCGTGCGCGGAGAACACCTGGTCGTAGTGGTGGGCGGGCAGGTAGCCCTCGCTGCCGCCGAAGGCCCAGGCCTGCTGCAGGCGCATCATGATGGCGTCGGCGAAACCGCGCAGCAGCATGATGATGCCCAGCACCATGTACATGATGCCGATCTTCTTGTGGTCCACGCTGGTGAACCACTCGCGCCAGAGATAACCCCACAGCCGGAAATAGGTGATCGCGCCCAGCACCGCGAGGCCGCCGATGGCGACCATGAGGAAGGTCACGACCAGGATCGGCTCGTGATAGGGGATCGCCTGAAGGTTGAACCGGCCGAACAGGAAGCTCGGCTCGATGAAGGGCGTTTCGGTCATGGGGGCCGTCAGGAGTTGGAGGGCCGACGCGGGCCGAGAAGGGATTCCCTCGGCTCTCTCGACGGCAGGCTGATCGGGGTGAAGGCCGGCAGGGAGCCGGAAAGCGCCGGGAGCGGCAGGCCCGCGCCGCGCACCAGCGCGGTGTCGCGGGAGGCCGGGCGGGCCGCGGAGAGCGTCAGCGCGGTGGCCAGTTCCTCGGGCGTGCAGATGCCGACCACATAGCTGGGCGCGCCGCCGAACACCGTGCCGCGCCGCGCATGTTTGTCATAGGTCAGCGGCAGCACGTTGGCGACGCCCTCCAGGCCGAGGCCGCCCCTGGCGTCGATCGCCATCATCTCCTTCATGCACATCTTGCCGGGTTCGACGCACATGTTGAGGATGGCGTCGAACAGGGTCGGGTCGATGTCGGCGAAACGGCGCGCCGGCACGTTCTCGCTCGGGCGTTCGAGCTCGAGATAGGCGGCGCGGGTCAGCCGCTCCTCGCTCGCCTTCGCCTCCGAGGTCCACGCGTTGAAATCGGCGTCGGAAAGGGCCTGGAAGCGGAAGAACATGCCGGAGAAGCCGGCGCCGCTGTAGTTCGAGGAGAAGCCGCGCGACTCGCCCGGCGCGTTGGCGACGGCGTTGAGTTCCGTGCGCATGCCCGGCATGGCGTAGATCATTCCGGCGAGCGTCGGCACGTAGAAGGCGTTCATCACCGAGGAGGCGGTGATGCGGAAGCGGATCGGCCGGCCCACCGGCGCGGCGAGGTCGTTGACCGTGGCGATGCCCTGCTCGGGGTAGATGAACAGCCATTTCCAGTCGAGCGCCACGACTTCGACGTCGAGCGGCTTCGTGTCGGCCGGCACGGGTTCGCCGGCGGCGATGCGGTCGAGGGGGCGGTAGGGATCGAGCAGATGGGTGCCCATCCAGGTCAGCGCGCCCAGGCAGATGATGATCAGCAGCGGGGCCGACCAGATCACCAGCTCCATCTGCGTGGAGTGGCTCCATTCGGGCTCGTAGCGGGCTTTTGTATTGGAAGCGCGGTACTTCCAGGCGAAAAAGACGGTGAGCGCCATCACCGGGACGATGATGAGCAGCATCAGCAGCGTGGAGATGACCAGAAGATCGCGTTGCTGCGCCGCGATATCGCCGCTCGGGTCGAGCACGACGAAGTTGCACCCGCCGAGGGCGGCGGCCAACGGAAGCAGTGCTATGAGATGAAGCCGACGCAACGTAAGATGTATCCCTGAATCTCGCCCATGAAAGCTAATAGCTGCATCGCAGCAACGGAAACATCGGACAATTTGTCCAATGCCGAATTGTCGCATCGAAACCAGTTTAGCCCGGGGGTAGACTGAAGCGTGCGAATATGAAAGACGCGATCAGCGCAAATCGCAGATTTTAATTTATTCTAGTTTGGGTAAGAACTATGACCACTCCCGCATCGACATTCGAGCGCGATGCCGCACAGCTCCATGCCCGTGAGGAGCATGTGCAGCCGGGCGAGATCGCCGTCGGCGTGGTGATCGGCCGTGCATCCGAGTTCTTCGACTTTTTCGTCTATGCCATTGCCTCGGTGGTGGTGTTCCCGAAACTGGTCTTCCCCTTCACCGACGCCCTGACGGGCACGCTTTATTCCTTCGCGATCTTTGCCTTTGCCTTCATCGCGCGCCCCTTCGGAACGGCGCTGTTCATGACGGTCGAGCGCCATTACGGGCGAGGGGCCAAGCTGACGTCGGCGCTGTTCCTGCTCGGCACCTCCACCGTCGCGATCGCCTTCCTACCCTCCTATGAGGACATCGGTGCGACGGTGATCTGGCTGCTCGCGGCCTTCCGCATCGGCCAGGGGCTCGCCTGGGGCGGCACCTGGGATGGTCTCGCCCCGCTGCTGGCGATCATCGCGCCGGAAGCGCGGCGTGGCTGGTACGCCATGCTGCCACAACTCGGCGCGCTGATCGGCCTGATCGTGGCGAGCGCGCTGTTCGCCTTCTTCCTTGGCAATCTCTCGGCGGAGGATTTCTTCAGCTGGGGCTGGCGCTATCCCTTCTTCGTCGCCTTCGCCATCAACGTCGTGGCGCTGTTCGCGCGGCTGCGCATGGCGGTGACGCCGGAATATGTCGAGCTGTTCGAAAGCGGCGATCTCGAGCCGCAGCGCATCAGCGACACCGTGAAGTCCGAAGGCCGGGGCGTCCTGATCGGCGCCTTCGCGCCGCTCGCCACCTTCGCGCTGTTCCACATGGTGACGGTGTTCCCGCTTTCCTGGGTGTTCCTCTTCACCGAGGAGCGGCCGACGCGATTCCTGCTGATCGAGGCGACGGCCGCCTTCTGCGGCCTTCTGGCCGTGTTCGCTTCCGGCATGGTCGCCGACCGGATCGGGCGCCGGCGCCTGCTGGGCGTCTCGGCGGTGGCGATCGCGGTGTTCAGCGGCTTCGCTCCGCAACTGCTCGCCGGCGGCGTGGTCGGCGAGACGGTGTTCATGGTTCTCGCCTTCGCCCTGCTGGGCGTGTCCTTCGGCCAGTCCTCGGGCGTGGTCGCCTCGAACTTCTCGCCGAAGTTCCGCTACACCGCGTCGGCCCTGACCAACGATCTCGCCTGGCTGTTCGGCGCGGGCTTCGCGCCGCTGGCGGCGCTGCTGCTTTCAAGCCATTTCGGCCTGCTCGCTTCGGGCGCCTATCTCCTGTCGGGAGCCGTGTGCACCCTGCTGGCGCTGCGTTTCAACAACCGGCTGGAACTTGCCGCCAGCAGCTGACGCGGGCTGCAACGAAGAGGGCCGGCGGGCGCGCGGGTGACGCCGAGCCGATACGAATGGAGCAACCGGCGGTCTGGACGGCCGCCGGTCGCTTTTCATTTCAGGCTGTACTCTCAGGCGACGAGGAAGCCGGCGCCGACCGGGTCCTTGCGGTCGATGATCCAGCGGGCGGTGCCGAGCAGGCCGGCGGTGCCCTTCACCGTGGGGCGCACCGCGCGCACATTGTCGAGCGTGGTCTCGCCGACGAGGCAGCCCTCGAAGGTGCCGGTGCCGAGCAGGCCCTCGGAACGGATCGGCTGGTTGAGGCCGATCACGCCGCGCGCCTCGAACATCGCCATCATCGCGCTGGTGCCGGTGCCGCCCGGCGAGCGGTCGAGCTGGCCGGCGCTGAAGACGTGCACGTTCTTGTAGAGCGCGCCCTCGATGGTCGGCTCGTGCCAGAAGGTGATGAAGTTGAAGTTGTTGATGTGGCCGGCGGTCGGGTGCTGGATCTTCACCTTCTCGCGGATCGCCTCGCGGGCGAGGATGCCGAGGCGCGACAGCTCGGAGCCGTTCTCCGGGCCGATCTTCAGCGAGGTGCCGCGCAGGTCGATGATGCCGAAATAGTTGCCGCCCCACACGATGTCGGCCTTCAGCGCGCCGACGCCCGGCAGGTCGAAGGCGACGTCCTGCGCCGCCACATAGGCGGGCACGTTCTCGAAGCGGGTCCACAGCACCTCTTCGCCGTCGGTCGCCACCTCGGCCTGCACGAGGCCGGCGGTGGTCTCGAAGCGGATGCGGGTGATGCCGTCATCGGCGCGGCGCACGAAGCCGTGCGCGACCATCGCCATGGCGACGGCGATCGTGCCGTGGCCGCACATGTGCGAGTACTGCGTGCCGTCGATGTAGATCAGGCCGGCATCGTATTCCGGCGAGGACGGCGGGGTGAGGAACACGCCGAACATGTCGCGGTGCCCGCGCGGCTCGCGCATCAGCGCCTCGCGCACCCAGTCGTAGTTCGCTTCCAGGAAGGCGCGCTTCTCAAGGATGGAGGAGCCGGCCGGGTAGGGGATGCCGCTGTGGATGATGCACAGCGGCTCGCCCTCGGTGTGCGTGTAAATGACGTCGAAACTATCCTGCTTGCGCATCGCGAAGGCTCCGTTGGAATTAGGACCGATGCGGCTCGGACAGCATGTCCAGGCCCATCAGCAGATCGAGGAGGATGATGACGAGCGCAGCGACGACGATCGTGATCGCGGACACGGCCGCGATGGTCGGATCGATCGTGTACTGCACGTAGTTGAACATCTTCACCGGGATGGTGTTGAGCGCGGCGGTCGTGTTGAAGATCGACAGCTCGACGTTGATCCAGGAGGAGATGAAGGCGAGGAGGCCGCCCGAGACGATGCCGCCGCGGATCTGCGGCAGCACGACCAGGAAGAAGGTGGCGAGGGGCCCGGCGCCGAGGTCCATCGAGGCCTCTTCCAGCGCCCGCTGCTCGGGGGTGAGGAGCGGCAGCACCGAGCGCAGCACGAAGGGCATGACGATGATCACATGGCCGACCAGCAGCGCCTCGAAGGAGCGCGCCATGCCGATGGCCGAGCCGTATTGCAGCAGCGCGGCGCCGAGCACGACATAGGGCAGCACCAGCGGCGAGAGCAGCAGCGCCGACACGCCTTCCCGCCCGGCGAAGACGTAGCGCGCCAGCGCCAGGCTGGCCGGCACGGCGAGCACGATGGCGACGGCGGTCGCCGCCAGCGCCAGCAAGGTCGAGGTGACGAAGGCCGACACGTAGGACGGGTCCTCGAACAGCACGCCGAACCATTTCAGCGTCAGGCCCTCCGGCGGGAAGGCGAGGTAGCTGGTCTCGGTGAGCGACGCGCCGATGATGACGACGAGCGGCAGTACCAGATAGGCCATCGCCGCGAGCGCCACGATGCGGATGAGGAGCCGCGCGATCATGCCGTCCTCCGTCCGCCATCGCCGATGCGCCCGGCGATGCTCACCAGCACGAGGGTGAGCATCAGCAGGGTGACGCTCAGCGCCGCGCCGTAATGGAAGTCGAACACCGTCGAGTACTGCTGGAAGATCAGCATGGAGAAGACGGTGATCTGCCCGCCCGAGAGCAGCGCCGGCGTCACATAGGCGCTCACCGCCAGCGCGAACACCATGATGGCGCCGGAGATCGCGCCGGGCAGGCAGAGAGGCAGGGTGACGAACCAGAAGGTACGCGCCGGCCCGACGCCGAGATCGGCCGAGGCGTCCTCGTAGACCGTGTCGATCTTGGCGAGCGCGTTGCCCACCGACAGTACGACGAACGGCACGAGGATATAGACGAGGCCGATGAGGATGCCGGTTTCGGTGCCGAGGAAGCGGATCGGCCGTTCCGTGAGCCCGAGGCCCATCAGCCCCTGATTGACGAGGCCGGTGCGCCCGAGCAGCACCATCCAGCCGAAGGAGCGCACGATGTTCGAGGTGAACAGCGGCACGATGATGAGGATGACGCAGGCTCGCCGCCACGCCCGCCAGCGCACGATGCGCACGAGGTACCAGGCGAGCGGGAAGCCGACCAGCACGCAGATCGCCGTGGTGGCGAGCGCGATGCGGAAGGTCACCCACAGCACGTCCCAATGGTACTGGTCGAGCAGCACGCGGGCGTAATGGGCGGCGGTGAGAGCGCCGTCACTGGTGGTGACGCTGGAGATCGCCACCACCGCCATCGGCGCCAGGAAGAAGGCGGCGAAGAAGGCGAGCGGCGCGAAGAGCAGGAGCGCCAGCGTGGTGCGGGAGGCGGTCACCGGCCTCACTCCGCGATGAGGTGCAGCGCCGCCGGGCGCAGCCCGACGGTCACGCCGGCGCCGGGCTGCAGCTCCGCGCCCGACATGCCGAGCCGCGCGACCTTCAGCAGAACATCGCCGCAACGCACGAAGAGGGTCGTCATCGGGCCGATGGCGACCACTTCCTCCACCGTCCCGCCGGCGGTGGCGAGATCGGCCGGTGCCGCGCCCTCCACAAGCACGACGTCCTCGGGCCGGATCATCGCGCAGCGCGTGCCGTCAGGCGCGGCCAGCTCCAGCCCGGCGAAGGCGAGGCGTATCCGCCCCGGCCCGGCGGGCTCGGCCGGAATGAGGTTGGGCTCGCCGACGAATTCGGCGACGAAGCGGGAGGCGGGGGCCCGGTAGATCTCGGCCGGCGTGCCGACCTGCTCGACGCGCCCGCCATGCATCACCACGATGCGATCGGCCATCGCCATGGCCTCTTCCTGATCGTGGGTGACGAAGATGAAGGCGATGCCGAGCTTTTCCTGAATGTGCTTGAGCTCGATCTGCATGCGCCGGCGCAGCTTCAGGTCGAGCGCGCTCAGCGGCTCGTCGAGCAGCAGCAGCTTGGGCCGGTTGACGATGGCGCGGGCCAGCGCCACGCGCTGCTGCTGGCCGCCGGAAAGCGCGCGCGGCAGGCGGGCGCCCATTTCCTCGAGGCCGACCAGCGCCAGCGCCTCGCGGGCCCGGCCTTGCGCTTCCGCCCTGGCGACCCCGGCGCGGCGCGGGCCATAGGCCACGTTGTCGAGCACGCTCATATGCGGGAAGAGCGCGTAGCTCTGGAAGACGGTGTTCAGCGGCCGGCGGTAGGGCGGCGCCTTGGTGATGTCCTCGCCGTCGATGCGGATGCGTCCGGCGTCCGGCGTCAGGAAGCCGGCGATGCAGCGCAGCAGCGTGGTCTTGCCGCAACCGCTGGGGCCGAGCAGGGCGATGAACTCGCCGGCGCCGACCGTCAGCTCGACATCGCGCAACGCCTGATGCGCCGCGAAATGCTTGGAGACCGTTTCGATGGAGAGGAGTGGCTGCACGTGGTCGTTCCTGGCTGGGAAGGGGGACGACCGCATCCGGCGGCCGTCCCGTGTCGGATACGCCAGACTATTTGCGGGCGATCTCGCGGTTCCAGGTGTCGACGAGCTCGGCGCGCTTGGCGTTCACCTCGTTCCAGTCCAGCAGGAAGAGGTTCTCGACCGTGCCGTCCACGCCCCAGGGCAGCCGGTACGCCGTTTCCTGGGAGACGGTGACGCCCTTCACGGACGGGCCGAGATAGAGCTTCTCGGCGAGGCAGCGCGAGGCGTCCGTGGTGAGCGCGGTGTCGATGAACTTCTGCGCGAGTTCCTTGCGCGGCGCGTTCTTCACGAGATGGAGGCGCGCATCCGTTGCCCACACGCCTTCCTTCGGCACGGTGAAGCCGATCGGCAGGCCCTTGGCGGTGAGGTCGAAGGCGCCGACGTTGAAGTGCGCGCCGATGATCGCCTCGCCGCTCTGGTAGGCATTGGAGGCCGCGCCCGACGAGTCGAAGAACAGCGCCGGCTTCAGTTCCTTGATCCTGGCGAAGACCGGGGTGAAGTCGCCGGCCGGCGCGTTCCAGATCTTGTGGAGGAAGAACAGGAACGGCACGCCGGAGGAATTGGCCGGGGAGGGGATCGTCACCGCGTCGGCATATTCCGGCTTCCACAGATCGTTCCAGGAGGTCGGCGGCGCCTTGATTTCCTTGGTGTTGTAGGTGAGGCCGAGCGAGTAGTAGCCGGTGCCGACCGCGTAGATGCCGTTGGCGTTCTTGTAGACCGCCTGCGGCAGCGCGGCGGAGAGGTTCGGCACGCCGCCTTGCGTGATCGGCTCGAGCACGCCGGCGGCTTCCGCCAGCTCGCTCACGCCGCCATCCATCCAGGCGACGTCGATGGTGGGGGCATCCTTCTGCTGCTGCAGCTTGGAAAGGGTGACGGTGGAGGTGCCGACCTCCGGCACGACCGGGACGCCGGTCGCCTTGGTGAAGGGATCGGCGACGCAGGTTTTGAAGGCGTCGCCCCAGTTGCCGCCGTACCAGGCGACGTGCAGGGCGCCCTTGCCCGCGTCCTGCGCCGATGCCGGCGCGAGCGTGACGGCCAGCGCGAGCGCCGACGCCGTAGCAAGGCCATGGATGCGTGCCATGTTGTTTTCTCCCCTCATGTGCAGCGGCGGGATCATGACGGCCTGACGCAGCGGCCGCTTGCAGTATCGGGCCAGAAACTTTGATATGGGCGACATGTTGCATGAGCCACCCCCGACGCCCGATGCCGCGGAGATCCCGACCTCGGTGCTGCAGGCCGCCCGTACCTCGCCGTTGCGCCTCGGCTTCGTCCTGCTGGACCAGTTCACCCTCGCGGCCTTCGGCGGGCTGATCGACGCGCTGCGCCTCGCGGCGGACCATGGCGGGCGCAGCCGGCAGATCCATGCCTCCTGGAAGGTGATGAGCCTGGAGGCGGCGCCGCGCCGGGCAAGCTGTGGCGTGGTCATCTCCGACAGCACGCGGCTCCTCGACCCCACCCAGTTCGACTACATCGCCGTCTGCGGCGGCAATGACTACCTCAACGAGCACCAGCCGCCGGCACTGCTCGACTATATCCAGCAGGCCGCCGCCCGGCGCGTCCGGCTCATCGGCGTGTGCACCGGCACCTTCGCGATCGCGCAGGCCGGCGTCGCCGAGGGGCGGACGCTGTGCATACACTGGAACGTGCTGGAAGCCTTCCGCGCGCAGTTCCCGACGCTGAACGCCGTCACCGACAAGCTGTTCGTCGACGAGGGCGACCTGCTCTCCTGCGCCGGCTCCACCGCTGCCATCGATCTCGGCCTCTATCTCGTCACCCGCCATTGCGGGAGCGGCAAGGCCAACCAGGCGGTGCGCCACATGATGTTGCAGGGCATGCGCCCGCCGACGCTGCCGCAGCCGCATTTCTTCGCCGATCTCGCGAAGGTGGCGGATGCGCGCGTGCATCAGGCGGTGCATTTCATGGAGCAGCGGCTCGACGACCCGCCCTCCATGGACGCCATCGCCCGCTATGTCGGCTGTTCGAGCCGCCAGCTGGAGCGCGCCTTCAGCGCCGCGCTCGGCGCCTCGCCGGCGGCCTATCAGCGCCAGCTGCGCAAGGACTACGCCTGCTGGATGCTGGAGAACAGCCCGCGCAGCATCACCGAGATTGCCTTCGACTGCGGCTTTTCCGATGCCGCGCATTTCTCGCGCGAGTTCCGCAACGCCTTCGGCGTCTCACCCCGCCAGTACCGCGC
The DNA here is from genome assembly GCF_007559435.1 of Ancylobacter moscoviensis. Lineage (GTDB taxonomy): Bacteria > Pseudomonadota > Alphaproteobacteria > Rhizobiales > Xanthobacteraceae > Ancylobacter > Ancylobacter moscoviensis. Next base: position 59,975 of record NZ_VMBP01000005.1, read on the forward strand.
CGCCTGCGTGGGTTCCCGCTAGGCTGGCCGCCGCCCGGCTCGCGCATCTCTCCGCCGCCGCGCGGTTCCGAGAGGGTCGGCCCGTCTACCGGGTGCTGCTCCGGTAGACGGTGTCGGAAAGTTGCGGCCACGCCGCGTTTACGGCCACGAACCAGTCACCGGCCGAGATACTCTGCGTCGCTGACCTTCTCCAGCCAGTCGACGGCCTTGCCGTCCTTCAACTCGGCGACGGCGAGATGCGTCATCGCGCTGTCGGGTGCGGCCCCGTGCCAGTGCCGTTCTCCCGGCTCGAACCAGACGATGTCGCCGGTCCGGATCTCTTCCACCGGCCCGCCCTCGCGCTGCGCCCTCCCGGTGCCGGACAGGACCAGCAGGGTCTGGCCGAGCGGATGGGTGTGCCAGGCGGTACGCGCGCCCGGCTGGAAGGTGACGGTCGCCGCGCTCAGTCCGCCGGCACCGGCGAAGGGGGCGGCGATGCTGACCTGACCGGTGAAATACTCGTCCGGCCCCTGCCGGGGAGGGGGCGAGCCGGCGCGCGTGATGTCCATGGCGGTTCTCCTGGTTCGGGCCGACGTCTCGCCCTGCTTATCAGAGCGGTTCTGGTGAATTAGTCGGCGTAAACGGCATGACGTTATGTCGGGGCTTCATGAATGCCGCGCAACCGCCAGTCCTCGGCCGCGGCTAGGCGGTGACGGTGAGCTGGCGCAGGGTGTGGCGCAGCGTGTCGATGGCGGGGTTGGCGCTGGTCGGCCGCCATATGGCGTGAAGCTCGACGATGGACGGCGCGCCGAGGGCGAGCGGGCGCAGGATGACGCCCTCGAAGCCCAGATTGCGGGCCGCGCGCGGCACCAGCGCCAGCCCGATGCCGGCCTTGACCAGCCCGAGGATGGAATGCACCTGGCTGATGTGCTGGACGTAGCGCGGGGTGATCGCCGCCGAGGCGAACAGCGTCGCCAGCAGGTCGTAGAAATAGCGCGCCTCATAGGGCGAGTAGGCGACCATGGGCTGGCGGTCGAGGTCCGACAGCCTCACCTCCCGCGCGGCGGCGAGGGGATGATCGTCGGGCGCGGCGAGCAGCAGCGGCTCGCGCACCACGCAGAGCGACTGGAACTCGCGCCGGTTGAAGGTGGGGCGCACGAGGCCGACGTCGATCCGTCCCGCGGTCAGCGACTCGAACTGGTCGGTGGAGACCATCTCCTTGAGGACGAGATCGATGCCCGGCGCCTCGGCGCGGAAGCGCTTGATGAGGCGCGGCAGGAAGTCGTAGCCGGACGCGGCGGTGAAGCCGAGGGCGATCGATCCTTCCTCGCCGCTGGCGGTGCGCCGTGCCGCCAGCGCCGCGCCCTCCGCCAGCCGCAGCAGGCGGCGGGCCTCGGGCAGGAAGTTCTCGCCGGCGCGGGTGAGGCGCACCGAGCGGCTCGTGCGGTCGAGCAGGCGGACGTCGAGCGTGTGCTCCAGCAGCTGGATCTGCCGGCTGAGCGGCGGCTGGGTGAGGTTGAGGCGCGCGGCGGCGCGGCCGAAATGCAGTTCCTCGGCGACGGCGACGAAGCAGCGGAGATGGCTGAGCTCGAACATCGATCCAAAATTGGCATCGATTAATGCTCAGAACAACTCATTCGTGCATCGTCTCTCCCCTAGCATGATCATCGGACCGCTGCGCCGGCGGACCCAAAAGCGGGCCGGAAGGTCCGCCAGAAAACGCGTTGCCACGCTTCCCGTCGTTTCTGGAGGAAACGCTCATGACCCTTCGCCTGCTCAAGGCGGCCGCCGCCGCGCTCACGCTGTGCGGCGCCCTCGCGCCGTCCTTCGCCCATGCCCAGAATTTCGAACGGCCGGTGCGCATCGTCGTGCCCTTCGCGCCGGGCGGCACGTCCGACATTCTCGCGCGCCTGATCGCGCCGAAGCTCTCCGAGGCCGTCGGCCAGCCGGTGGTGGTGGAGAACAAGCCCGGCGCCGCCGGGAACATCGGCGCCGACGCGGTGGCCAAGGCTCGCCCGGACGGCCATACGCTGCTGCTGATGGACATCGGCTCGCTCGCCGTCGCCCCCAGCCTGTTCCCCGACCTTTCCTACAATGTCGAGAACGACCTCGCTCCGGTCGGCATGGTGATGTTCGGCCCCTATGTGCTGGCGGTGAACCCGTCCGTGCCGGCCAAGAACGTCTCCGAACTGGTCGCCTATGCCAAGGCGAACCCCGGCAAGCTGGCGGTGGCGAATTCCGGCGTCGGTGCGCTCAACCACATCACCGCCGTCGCGCTCGCCCGCGATCTCGGCATCGGCTGGAAGAACGTACCCTACAAGGGCGGTGCCGCCGCCTCGCGCGCCGTCGTTTCCGGCGAGAGCAACGTCATCATCAACGGCGCCACCGCGACGCTGCCCTTCGTCACCAACAAGCAGCTCGTCGGCATCGCCGTGACCGGCGAGGAGCGGCTCGCCGCGCTGCCGGATGTCGAGACCTTCAAGGAGGCGAAGCTGCCTCTGAACGACGCCGGCACCTGGCAGGGCCTGCTCACCACCGGCAAGACCCCGCCGGAAGTGGTCGCGCGGCTGAACGGGGAGCTCAACAAGATCCTCGCCCTGCCGGAGATCCAGGCGAAGATCGCCGAGCAGGGCGGCTCGCCGCGTCCCGGCACGCCGGAGGCGGTCAAGAGCTGGCTCGTCACCAACATCAAGAGCTGGGGCGACATCGTTCGCGCCGCCGACATCAAGACCAACTGAACCGGCGGCGGTGCGCGTCGTGACCACACGCAGGTTCGACTGGCCGGACCTTCTGTTCGGCCTCTTCCTCATCGCGGTGGCGGCGGGCACCTTCGCCGCCACCTGGAGGCTCGCCGGCGGTTCGGCGGCCGATATGGGGCCGGGCTACATGCCGCGGGCCATCGCGCTGGCGCTGCTGGCCTTCGGCCTGTTCTTCGCCGGGCGCGGGCTGCTGCGTGGCCATGCCGGCATCCCGCGGGTGCAGCTACGCCCCATCCTCGGCGTCGGCGCCTCGGTGGGGGCCTTCGCGCTGCTGATCGAGGGCGCGGGCCTCGCCGCCGCCTCGCTGGCGGCCATCCTCATCGCGGCCTGTGCCAGCCGCGAGAGCCGCTTCCTCGAAGTCATCCTGTTCGGTCTCGTCATCACCGCCGGCGCGGTCCTTCTCTTCGTGAAGGCGCTCGCCCTGCCGGTGGCGATCTGGCCGTGGTGAGCGGAGCAGGCGCGCGATGGAACTGTTCGACAACCTGTTTCTCGGCCTCTCCACGGCCCTGCAGTTCAACAACCTGATCTACTGCCTGATCGGCGTGGTCATCGGCACCGCCATCGGCGTGCTGCCGGGCATCGGGCCGATCCCGACGGTGGCGCTGCTGCTGCCCTTCACCTTCGGGCTGGCACCGGCCTCGTCCCTCATCATGCTCGCCGGCATCTTCTACGGCGCGCAGTATGGCGGCTCGACCACGGCGATCCTGGTGAACGTGCCGGGCGAAACCTCGTCGGTCGTCACCTGCCTCGACGGCCACGAGATGGCGAAGCGCGGCCGCGCCGGCCCGGCGCTCGCCATCGCCGCCATCTCGTCCTTCTTCGCCGGCACGGTGGCGACGGTGGTCATCGCGGTGCTCAGCCTGCCGCTGGCGGCGCTGGCGCTGAAGTTCACCGCCGTCGAGTATTTCAGCCTGCTGGTGCTCGGCCTGTTCGCGGCCGTCATCCTCGCCCATGGCTCGGTGGCGAAGTCGCTCGCCATGGTCTTCCTCGGGCTGCTGATCGGGACCGTCGGCATCGACGTCAATTCTGGCGTCGCGCGCATGACCTTCGGCATTCCCGCCCTGTCGGACGGGCTGGATTTCGTGCCCGTCGCCATGGGCATGTTCGGCCTCGCCGAGATCATCGCCAATCTGGAGCGCCCCGAGGTGCGGCAGGTGGTGAGCCAGAAGCTGCGCGACCTCGTTCCCTCGCGCGCCGACCTGAAGGCGGCGTTCCCCGCCATGGTGCGCGGTACCTTCATCGGCTCGGCGCTCGGCGTGCTGCCGGGCGGCGGCGCGGCGCTGCCGCCCTTCACCGCCTATGCGCTGGAGAAGAAGGTGGCGAAGGACCCCTCGCGCTTCGGCAAGGGGGCCATCGAGGGCGTCGCCGGGCCGGAGGCGGCCAACAATGCCGGCGCGCAGACCAGCTTCATCCCGCTGCTGACGCTTGGCATTCCCGCCAACGCCCTGATGGCGCTGATGATCGGCGCGCTGATGATGCAGGGCATCCAGCCCGGCCCGCAGGTCATGACCGAGCAGCCCGAACTCGTCTGGGGCGTCATCGCCTCGATGTGGACCGGCAACCTCATGCTGCTGATCATCAACCTGCCGCTGGTCGGGCTGTGGGTCTCGATGCTGAAGATCCCCTACCGGCTGCTCTTCCCCGCCATCGTGCTGTTCTGCTGCATCGGCACCTACGGCATCTCCAACAGCGCCTTCAACGTCTGGCTGATGCTGGGCTGCGCGGTGGTCGGCTACTTCTTCATCAAGGTGGGCGTGGAGCCGGCCCCGCTGCTGCTGGGCCTCGTGCTCGGGCCGCAGCTCGAAGAAAACTTCCGCCGTGCCATGCAGCTCTCCGACGGCGACCCGTCGGTGTTCGTCACCCGGCCGATCAGCGCCGTGCTGCTCGGCATCGTCGCCCTCATGCTCATCGCCATGCTTTCCCCGGCGGTGCTGAAGACCCGCAAGGAAGCGCTCGCCGAATAGTCCGGCGGCTTCCGCCGCCTCGTCCCCGATGTCCGTACCCAGAAGGACCTTTTCCGTGGAACTGCCCGTCAACACGTTCAAGCGCACGCTCATCGCCGGCCAGCAGCAGATCGGCTTCTGGAACTCCATGGCGAGCCCGACCGCCACCGAAATCCTCGCCGGCTCCGGCTTCGACTGGCTGATCATCGACGGCGAGCATGCGCCGAACGACGTTCCCGGCGTTCTCTCCCAGCTTCACGCCACGATGGAGAACGCCACGCACCCGATCGTGCGCATCCCGGTGAACGACCCGATCGTCTTCAAGCGCTTCCTCGACATCGGCACGCAGACCTTCCTCGTGCCCATGGTGGAGACCGCCGAGCAGGCCCGGGCGGCGGCGGCGGCGACGCGCTTCCCGCCGGACGGCATCCGCGGCTTCGCCGGCGCGGCGCGCGCCTCGCGCTATGGGCGCGTGGCGAACTACCACAAGCGCGCCCATGAGGAGCTGTGCATCCTGGTGCAGATCGAGACGCAGCAGGCGCTCGACAACATCGAGGCCATCGCGGCGGTGCCGGGCATCGACGGGCTGTTCGTCGGGCCGGGCGATCTCTCCTCCGATCTGGGCTATCTCGGCGACCAGGGCAATCCCTACATCGTCGAGTTGATCGAGGCCTCCATCCGCCGCATCGTGGCCACCGGCAAACCGGCCGGCATTCTCACGGGCGACGAAGGCCTCGCACGGCGCTACATGGCGGCGGGCTGCACCTTCACGGCGGTGGGCATCGACACCGGCCTGCTCGCCCGCAGCTCCGAGGCGATCGCCCGCAAGTTCAAGGCGTGAGCCACATCCACTTCCCGAAGGATCGACACATGAAACTCGGCTTCGTCGGCCTTGGCATCATGGGAACCCCCATGGCCGGCCACCTCATCGACGCGGGTCACGCGCTGCATGCCCATTCGCGCAGCGGCGTGCCGCAGCTGCTGATCGAGGCCGGCGCCGCCGCCTGCTCCTCCCCGCGGGAGGTGGCGCAGGCGGCGGACGTGATCTTCACCATGCTGCCCGACACCGGCGATGTCGGCCGGGTGCTCTTCGGTGAGAACGGGATCGCGGCGGGTCTTTCGGCGGGGAAGATCGTGGTGGACATGTCGTCGATCGCACCGGTCGAGACGAAGGAGTTCGCCGCGAAGATCAACGCGCTGGGCTGCGATTATCTCGACGCGCCGGTGTCCGGCGGCGAGGTCGGCGCCAAGGCGGCCTCGCTGACCATCATGGTCGGCGGGCCGGAGAAGGCGTTCGCGACGGTGAAGCCGCTGTTCGAGAAGATGGGCAAGAACATCACGCTGGTGGGCGGCAATGGCGACGGGCAGACCACCAAGGTGGCGAACCAGATCATCGTGGCGCTGACCATCCAGGCGGTGGGCGAGGCGCTGTTGTTCGCCTCCAAGGCGGGCGCCGACCCGGCGAAGGTGCGCGAGGCGCTGATGGGCGGCTTCGCCAATTCGCGCATCCTCGAGGTGCATGGGGAGCGGATGGTGAAGCGGACCTTCAACCCGGGCTTCCGGATCGAGCTGCACCAGAAGGACCTGAACCTCGCTCTGACGGGGGCGCGGCAGCTTCAGATGGCGCTTCCGGCGACGGCGCTGGCGCAGCAGCTTTTCAGCGCCTGCGCGGCGAATGGCGGGGCGGCGTGGGACCATTCGGCGCTGGTGAAGGCGCTGGAGATGCTCGCCAACCACACCGTCGCCCCCGATGCCTGACGGGAAGTGAATGCGCCGCCGCCGTGCCAGGCGGCGGTGTCTTTCGGTCCAGCGGTCAGGTGCGAAGGCGGCGCAGCAGGGTCTCCAGGCGCGAGGCTCCGGCATCGGCCGGCGGCGTGCCGTCATCCTCCTGCGGTCCGCTTCCCGTCCAGCCCATCTTGCGGACGGCGCGGGGCGAAACGCCGAATTCGTGCTTGAAGGCGCGACTGAAGGTCGAGGCGTCGGGAAAACCGCACTGTTCCGCGATGCGGACGATGGAGCGCGTGTCGGACGTGTCGAGCAGGGCATCGCGCGTGCGCAGCAGCCGTTGGCGCCGGATATAGGCCGCCACGCCCCCGAGCGGCTCGAAGGAGCGGTAGAGCCGCGAGCGCGACACGAACAGCTCCTCGGCCAGCGAGGCCGGCGAGAGATCGGCGTCGTCGATCTTCTGCTCGATGAGGCGGCGGGCGCGTTCGAGCAGCCGGACATCGGTGGCGCCGCGCTCGGCGGCCGGATCGTTGCGGCAGGAGGCGACGCACGCCTCGACCAGCCCGCGCGTGGCGCCCAGCACGCCCGCCAGATCCGAGGGCCGCAGGCGCGGCAATTGCCGGTCGAGGCCGAGCAGGAAATCCGCCAGCAGCCGGGCCGCCCCGCTTTCCAGCCGGTGGTCGAGCATGCCGCTGATCTCGTGCAGCGAGGGGAACAGGTCACGCGGCATGAACAGCGCCAGCAGCCGGCGCGTCTCCAGCTCGGTCTGGAACGGCTCGGCGAGGCAATGGAAGCTCAGCCGGATCGTGTCCGGCGCAGCGGGGTCGTCCCGTAGCAGCACGTACCAGTGCTCCAGCGTGGATTTGCGCGCATGGCGCCAGCCGAAGGCATAGCCCGGGCCGGGAAGATGCCCGCTGACCAGGGCCAGCCTTCCGAGGTCCCACAGGGTCTGCTGGATCGGGAAGGCGCCGTCGCGCCCGCGCACCAGATGCAGCTCGACAACCCCGCTGAACGCTGCGCGGAACGCGTCGAACGGGACGGCTCCGGGAAGCGCATCGGCTGCCAGCTCGAGCGGTTCCAGGGGCGCGTCGTCTTCCCTCCGGCATGAATCTTCAGGTGGCATTGGGATCATGAGGGAAGCGGATCGGAAATGCGCCGTGCGATTCGGCCGGGAGCGGAGGGGGCGGGAGAAGGGCGTCATGCACCATCAGGTGCTGGTTCCATCTCCGGAGAGGGTTGTGGTCGTGCAGTAAACCTCCTGCGTGATGCCTATTGAATCGTATAATTTTCATAGAGTTCGGCCGATGCGGTCCGGATGTACGTCGAAATACGAGGGTGGTTCTGCTTCTGGACGACCTTGCCAGCGAATAATTATTGCGTAAACGCTGAAGTTATTTCAGTGTGGTCATGAATTTCGTTCACGGGGCGGGGCATGTCCGTACAGAGAGTCGACCTGAATCTGTTCAGGGTGTTCGAGACGGTGCTCCACTGCCGAAGCGTCAGCGGCGCCAGCCGCGAACTGGGCGTGACCGCCTCCGCCGTGAGCCATGCGCTCGCGCGCCTGCGGCAGGCGGTGGGCGACGAGCTGTTCGTGCCGGGCGAGAACGGTATGGAGCCGACGCCGCGCGCCCGCGAAATCGCCCCGGCGATCCTCGACGGGCTGGAGCGGATCGAGGAGGCGATCAAGACCAAGCCCTTCGAGCCCTCCAATTCGGCGCGCACCTTTCGCATCTCGGCCACCGACTACGGCACCACCGTCATCCTGACCCGCCTCATCGAGCGGCTGGCGAAGACGGCGCCGCAGCTGGAGCTGCGCATCTTCCCCTACAACCGGATGGACGTGATCCGGCACCTCGACGAAGGCCGTCTCGATCTCGTCATCGGCTGGTTCGCCGACCTTCCCGAACATCTGCGGCGAACCGAGGTGCTGGTGGACCGCGAGGCCATCGTGGTGCGCCGGGGGCATCCGCTCATCGGCCAGCCGATCGACCGGGACCGGCTGTTCTCCTACCCCTTCGTGGTGGTGGAACTCACCGGCAGCGGTGAGCAGGCGGCCGAAGGCTTCATCGACGAGCGCGGCGTCTGGCGGCGCGTCTGGATCGACCGGCTGCTGATCGAGACCAGCGACGAGGACGCCGTCGCGCATGTGGCGGTCTCGCTGCCGCATTACGCCGCCGTGCCCGGCATTCTGTCGGCGACCGACATGGTGGCGACGCTGCCGGAGCGCATGGCGCGCCGGATCGCCGACGCGGGAACCCATGAGATCCTCGAACTGCCCTATGACCCGCTTGAGGTCGCCGCGGAGGCGATCTGGCACCAGCGCGGGGATCGCGACGGCGGGTTGCAGTGGCTGCTGGGCGAACTGGTCGATGTCATGCGCTCCGCGTGAGCGTTTGTCTGGTCCGGAATATCTCCCACGGGTGACCGATAGAAAATGACGCCGCGTCCCATTTATATGCAGGGCGTCTCCACTTCTTTCTGTCTATAATACAGTAGATAAAGTAATAATTGAGACGATACGCAACTTTCGCCAGTATATAGCCGACGCAGGTGAGGGGCGTTCCTGTGGGCAGGCCGGGGCGTCGCGAGGGATCGGCGCCGCCGAGCAGCGGTCGGTGGACCTCGTCGGGCCGGTTCAGCGCAAGGTCTGGGCAAGGACGCGCAGCACCTGCGCGTTCATTTGCGCCACGTTGAAGCGCATGAGGTCGCCGGCCGACTGGGTGACGCTGAAGACGTTCCCCGGCGCCAGCACCACCCCTTCGCGCAGCGCCGCCTTCGCCACCTCGGCGGCGTCCCGCCCCTCCGGCAGGCGGCACCAGAGATAGAAGCCGCCGCGCGGCAGCGTCCAGGGCACGACGCCAAGTCCCTCCAGCGGATCGAGGATCTCCCGCCGGCGCTTGGCCAGCCGATTGCGCAGCCCGGCGAGGTGCTTGCGGTAGCTGCCGTCGGTGAGCGTGGCGGCGACGAGTTCGGCGGCAACCGGGCTCGGGCCGCCGAAATTCGTCGCCACCTGGAGGTCGATGAGGCTCTCGATCCAGTCCGGCCGGGCGACGATGTAGCCGCAGCGGATCGAGGCCGACAGCGCCTTGGAGAAGCTGCCGATGCGGATCACCCGCGACAGCCCGTCCAGCGCGGCGAGGCGCGGGGAGGGCTCCGGCTCGAAATCGGCGAAGATCTCGTCCTCCACGATGGTGAGATCGTGGGCCGCCGCCGCGGTCAGGACACGGTGCGCGGTCGAGGGCGAGAGCGTGGCACCGGTCGGGTTATGAAGCGCCGCGTTGGTGATGTAGAGCCGCGGGCGGTGGGTAGCGAGCGCCTCGTTGAAGAGCGCGATGTCCGGCCCCGCCGGCGTGTAGGGAACGCTCACGATCTTCGCCCGGTGGGCGCGCAGCAGGGCCTGGAAGTTGAAGTAGCAGGGGTCGTCGACCAGCACGGTGTCGCCGGGATTGAGGAGAAAGCGGCAGAGCAGGTCGACCGCCCGCGTGCCCGAGGGCGTGAGAAGAATCTGCTCCGGCCCGGCATCGAGGCCCTCCGCCGCGAACTGGCGGGCGAGCAGGCGGCGCAGCGTCGGCGACCCGCGCGTCGCGCCATAATCGGTCAGCACGGCATCGTCGGCCCGCGCCAGCGCGCGGATCGCCCGCCGGATCGCCGCATTGGGCATCCAGTCGGCGGGAAGCCAGCCGCAGCCGGGCTTCAGCATCTCCGGGCCGGCGTCCAGCGATTGCCGCGACACCCAGAAGGGGTCGATCGCGCGGTCGAGCCTCGGTTCCACGTCGCGCGGCGCGACCGGCGCCGGGCTGCCCGCGACATAGAAGCCGGAGCCGGGGCGGGAACGGATGAGCCCTTCGGCGGCCAGCCGGTCATAGGCTTCGACGACGGTGGAGGGGGAGACCTGCATGTCGCGGGCGAACCGCCGGATCGAGGGCAGCTTCTCGCCGGGGGTCAGGCTGCGGCTCGCCACGCGCCGGCGGATCGCCGCCATGACGGCCTCGGTGCGGGTGGGCATGGCCTCTTTGGTCTCCATGGATGCTAACTGTATGGCTTCCGTTATCCATACTGTTTGGCTCCACCGTATGGGAGTGTCGCTGTCGCCGCCAGTCCCGGAGCGCTATCGCGGAATGGACGCCAGGGAGACAGACATGCAGCGCGGAACGGAAGGCTGGGGCAGCGGCCTGCTCGGCGTCATCATCTTCAGCGGCTCGCTGCCGGCGACGCGCGTCGCGGTCGGCGGCTTCACCCCGCTTTTCCTCACCTCGGCGCGCGCGGTCATCGCAGGGGTGCTGGGCACGGCCCTGCTCCTCGCGCTTCGCCAGAGCCGGCCGGCGCGGGGCGATCTGGTGCCGCTTGCCGTGGTGGCGCTCGGCGTGGTCGTCGGCTTTCCGCTGCTCACCGCGCTGGCGCTCCAGCACATCACCTCGGCCCGCTCGATCGTCTTCATCGGCCTGCTGCCGCTCGCCACCGCCCTCTTCGGCGTCGTCCGGGGCGGCGAGCGGCCGAAGCCGGCCTTCTGGCTTTTCTCCGTCGCCGGCGCTGCCTCGGTCGTCGGATTCGCGCTGGCTTATGGCGGCCCGACCTCGCTCGCCGGCGACCTGCTGATGGTGGCCGCCATCCTGCTCTGCGGCCTTGGCTATGCGGAAGGAGCCCGGCTGTCGCGCCACCTCGGCGGCTGGCAGGTCATCTCCTGGGCGTTGCTGGTGGCGCTCCCGCTCATGGCGGTAATGGCGCTGGCGACACTGCCGCCGACATGGAGCGGCATTGGCGGGCCGGCCTGGCTCGGCCTCGCCTATGTCTCGGTCTTCAGCATGCTGATCGGCTTCGTCTTCTGGTATCGCGGGCTGGCGCTGGGCGGCATCGCCGGGGTCGGCCAACTCCAGCTCCTCCAGCCCTTCTTCGGGCTGGCGCTGGCGGGAATGCTGCTCGGCGAGCCGGTGGCGTGGACGATGATCGCCGTCACCGGCCTCGTCGTGCTCTGCGTGGCGGGAGCCAAACGCTTCGCCTGATGGACGGACGGCGCCGGGCTCGGGTGTTCAGAGCCGGCGCACCGAGCGCAGCGGCGTGCCGCCGGCCTCGATCCGTGCCAGTGCGGCGTCCAGCGGCTCGCGCACCACCGACATGAAATGCGCCGTGGCGTGCAGCAGCGTCGCCCGGTCCTCGACGATGCCGACATGGCCCGGCCAGAACAGCAGGTCGCCGCGCTCGAGTGTCGCGACGTCGCCGGAAAAGGCGACCGGCTGGCCGAGCGCGCGCTCCTGCATGTCGGTGTCGCGCGGCGCGCGGATGCCGCAGGCGGCGAGCGAGACCTGGACGAGGCCGGAACAGTCGAGCCCCAGGCTGGAGCGCCCGCCCCACAGATAGGCGGCGCCAAGATAGCGCGCGGCCACTTCCACGAAGTCGCCGTCGGGCTCGTCGAGCGCCGCGAGGTGATTGGCGAAGACGAAGCCGCCCGTCTCCGTCACCGCGAAGCGCTCGCGCGTGCCGATAATGGCGAGCCGGCTGCCGAGGGACAGCAGCTCGACGGGCGGCAGCTTGATGCTGGGGCCGGGGAAGACCGGCGTGCGCAGCGCCCGCACCTGATGCGTGGCGGGCGCGCCGGCGGGCAGCAGGGCCTCCGATGGCAGCCAGCCGACATAGCCGTCCGCGTCCAGCTGGCCCCAGGCCCAGCCTTCCATCGTCGTCTCGTAGACGGTGACGCTCTCGCCCGACAGCGCCTCGGTGGTGAGCGGCGCCGTCGGGTCCGGCTCCTTGCGCACCGGCACGCTGGGGCGCGCGACGGCATAGGGCTCGCCGGCGACGAAGCGTTCCGCCGTCACCACGCCCCGCAGGTGAAGCGCGGCGATGTCCGGGCGGGCGGGGGTGAGGCGGGGGTCGAGGTCGGGCGTCAGCAGGGCGTTCATGGAGGCGGTCATCGTTGCGGGGCTGTCTCGGCAGGCGGCGATCCTGATAGCGGTCTTGATAGCAGCCTATCTTGGCAGGGAGCGGGCGGTGGCGACCACCTGGTCACCCAGCCGCTCTACATAGAGCGCGCCTTCCACCGTACGCTGGATGATGACGTTGCGTCGATCCGCCTCGTCGCGGCGCCGCGACACGAGGCCGAGCTGGCCCATCGTGTCGAGCGCGCGGGTGATGACCGGCTTGGTGACGCCGAGCCGCGCGGCGAGGCCGCGCACCGTGTGCGGCGGCGCTTCCAGATAGACGCTGAGCAATATCGCCAGCTGGCGCGGACTGAGGTCCGGCGCGTCGTCGCGGACCTGCGCGAGCGACAGCTCGTGCAGGAGACGCAACGCCTGCGATGGGCGCAACTCGACCGCCATGGCCCGTCCCCGGTCCGCAATCGTTACGGTTGCGGATTGTTCCCCGGACTATGGCGTCTTCGCGACGAAAAATTCCTTAACGTCAGACCGATTCTGACAAATGCCGGAAATATGAAACATCAACCCCCGAAACGCTCGGCGATCAGCGCGTCGAGCGCGCGGATCGTCTGCGCCTCGCCGCCTTCCGGGCGCCCGGGGCGGGAGGAGGGGTTCCAGGCGTAGATGTCGAGATGCAGCCATGCTCCGGCGCGCTCGACGAAGCGCTGGAGGAACAGCGCGGCGGTGATCGAGCCGGCGAAGCCGCCGCCCGGCGCGTTGTTGAGGTCGGCGATCTTGCTGTCGAGCATCGCGGCGTAGGGCCGCCACAGCGGCAGGCGCCAGGAAGGGTCCGCCTCGGCGGCGCCGTGGCGGGCGAGGTCGTCCGCCAGCGTTTCGTCGTCCGTATAGGCGGGCGGCAGCTCCGGCCCGAGCGCGACACGCGCCGCGCCGGTGAGCGTGGCGAAGTCGATCAGCAACTCGGGCGCCTCTTCGTCGGCGAGGCTGAGCGCGTCGGCGAGGATCAGCCGCCCCTCCGCATCGGTGTTGCCGATCTCAACGGTGAGGCCCTTGCGCGAGGGGAAGATGTCGCCGGGCCGGAAGGCCGAGCCGTCGATGGCGTTCTCGACGGCAGGGACGATGAGGCGCAGCCGCACCGGCAGGTTCCGCGCCATGATCATCTGCGCGAGGCCGATGGCGTTGGCCGCCCCGCCCATGTCCTTCTTCATCAGCAGCATGCCGCTGGACGGCTTGATGTCGAGCCCACCGGTGTCGAAGGCGACACCCTTGCCGACCAGCGTCACCTTGCGCGCGTTCGGATCGCCCCAGGTGAGGTCGATGAGGCGGGGCGCGCGCGGGGAGGCGCGGCCGACGGCGTGGACCAGCGGGAAATTGGCGGCGAGTAGGTCATCGCCCGCGGTCACGTTCACCTGCGCGCCGAAGCGGGCGGCAAGCACACGCACCGCCGCCTCGATCTCCGCGGGGCCGAGATCGTTGGCCGGGGTGTTGACGAGGTCGCGCGTCAGCGCCACCGCCTCGGCGGTGCGAAGGACCGCGTCCGCGTCGACGCCTTCCGGCACGACCAGGCGGATGTCGGCGCCGTTGCGCTTGCGGTAGCGGGTGAAGCGGTAGCCGCCGAGCAGGAAGCCGATCGCCGCGAGGCGAGGATCGGCGGGCGCGCGGGCGATGGCGTAGTCGCCGGCCGGCAGGGAGGTCGCCAGCTTGCCGAAGGCGAGCGGGTCGCGCGGTGTTTCCTCGACGCCGAACAGCACGCCGGCGATGGTGCCGTCCGCCGCCGGCAGCACCAGCAGCGCGCCCGGTTCGCCCTTGAAACCGCTCGCCTCGGCGAAGGCGGTCGCCGGGGCGGGAATGCCGCCCGCGATCTCGCGCCAGTTCTGCGGGGTGACGCACCAGATCGGGCGGGGGTGGACGGCCTCTTCGGCCCGGATCAGTTGAGCGCCCATCGCGACATCTCCCGTGAGCCGTCAGGCGACGGCAAGCTCGAACCCGCCATTTTCAATGAGGTAGACCGCGCCCTGGCGGACCGGCAGCTCCACTGCCTCGGGGGCGGGCATGCCGGCGAAGGCGTGCAGCATCGCCCGCACCACGCCGCCATGGGTCACCACCACGCTGTCGCCGGTCAAGTCGTCGATGGCGGCCAGCACGCGCGCGGAGAGTTCGGCATAGCTTTCCCCGCCCGGCGGGGTGAAGTTCCACGGGTCGGCGTCGCGGGCGGCAAGGCTGACGGGATCGCGCCGGCGCAGTTCCGGCCAGGTGGCGCCTTCCCAGCGGCCGAAGCCGATCTCGCGCAGCCGCGTATCCCGGCGGAAGCCGTCCGGCGGCAGGCCGAGTTCGGCGCGCAGGATCGCCATGGTCTGCGAGGCGCGGCTGAGCGGGCTTGCCACGAAGTCGAGGCTCGCCGCGCCGCCGCTGAGGCGGTCCACCACGCGCGCCGTATCGGCCGCCTGCTCGCGGCCGAGATCGTTCAGCGGGATGTCGTGACTGCCTTGCAGACGGCCGGCGAGATTCCAGTCGGTCTCGCCGTGACGGACGAGGAAGATGCGTCGTCTGGTCATTTCGAAGGAAGGGTCACGACGTGCGTGTAGCTGGGGCCGTTGAGCGGATAGTCGACGCGTAGCGTCACCGTCGATCCCAGCGGCGCCGGCCCGCTGGCGAAGACCCGCGTGCCCCCGGCCTGGCGGCCGACGCAACGGCGCGAGCCGGCATCGGTGCCGGTGGCGGTGAAGGAGCCGATGTCGAAGCTGATCTTCACCTTGGGCGGCGCGCTGAGCACCTTGATCTGCGGCGCCTGCGCCATCTGGCACAGACTGTCCGCCGTGCCGGCGGCGAAGATCACGCGCCCCTGGCCGCCGCCGGTGAGATAGGCGAGCCGGTCATTGTCGTTGCGCCCGTTGCTGGGGCTCACATAGCCGGGGAAGATCGCGCCACCGGTGCCGAAAATGCGGTTGAGCAGCGGGTAGGTCTGGAAGTCCGGCGGCACGCCACGGTCCTGCGCGCCCGGCGGCGGGATGTAGGGCAGGCCGGAGCCGCCGAGGCCCGAGCCCGGCGGCGGCCCGACGACGATCGGGCCGTTCTGCGCGCCGGCGGGCGCGGCTGCCGCCAGTCCGGTGGCGACCAGCGCGGCGGGCAGGAGGAAACGGAAGAGCTGGGAAAGGCGGGCCTTGCTCATGCGGGATGCTCCTGCTCCGCGTGTCGTCAGTCGCGCTCGAGGGTGAGGTCGGGCGCTTCGGGATTCTTCATGCCGACAATATGATAGCCGGCGTCGACGTGGTGGATCTCACCGGTGACGGCGCGCCCGAGATCGGACAGCAGGTACATGCCGGTGTCGCCCACTTCCTCCACCGTGACGGTGCGGCGGAGCGGGGCGTTCAGCTCGTTCCACTTCAGGATGTAGCGGAAATCGCCGATGCCGGAGGCCGCCAGCGTCTTGATCGGGCCGGCGGAGATGGCGTTGACGCGGATGTTCTTCGGGCCGAGGTCGGCGGCGAGGTAGCGCACGCTCGCCTCCAGCGCGGCCTTGGCGACGCCCATGACGTTGTAATGCGGCATCCACTTTTCGGCGCCGTAATAGGTCAGGGTCAGCATGGAGCCGCCCTCCGTCATCAGCTTCTCCGCGCGCTGGGCGATGGCGGTGAAGCTGTAGCAGGAGATCAGCATGGTCTTGCTGAAATTCTCCGCCGTCGTGTCGACGTAGCGGCCGTCCAGCTCGTTCTTGTCGGAGAAGGCGATGGCGTGGACGAGGAAGTCCAGCCCGCCGAACTGGCGCTCGGTCTCGGCGAACACGGCGTCGATGGTGGCGGGATCAGTGACGTCGCAATGGCCGACCAGGGTGGCGTCGAGTTCCGCCGCGAGCGGCTCGACGCGCTTCTTCAGCGGTTCGCCCTGATAGGTGAAGGCGAGCTTCGCGCCCTGCGCGTGGGCGGCCTTGGCGATGCCCCAGGCGATGGAGCGGTTGTTCGCCACTCCCATCACCAGGCCGCGCTTGCCGCTCATCAATCCGCCCGATGCCATGCTGGTCACGCCCTGCTCCGTACCTCGACCACCCTCACGGTGGCGTGCGTTCCTATCGCACAGCAGCAAGACCCGCTCAAGCGAGCGGTCGCAACGGTGCGATGGCGCGGTTCAGGCGGTGTCCTCGCGCCGGCGGCGCAGCAGCGCCTCCAGCTCCTCGTCGGGGGTATCGGGCAGCATGATTCGCATCGTCGCGAGCAGGTCGCCGGAGGAGCCGTCGGCCTTCGGCAGCCCCTTGCCGCGCAGGCGGAAGGTGCGGCCGGAATTGGTGTGCGCCGGAACCGACAGTTCGACGTCGCCGCCGAGCGTCGGCACGCGCACCTTCCCGCCCAGCACGGCATCGGCCAGCGGCAGGGGGACGTCGGTGCGCAGGTCCGTACCCTCGACGCGGAAATGCCGGTGCGGGGCATAGGCGACGACGACATAGGCGTCGCCCGGCGCGCCGCCGAAGGGGCTCGGCTCGCCCTGGCCCTTCATCCGCATGCGGTGGCCTTCGGCAACCTTGGCCGGGATCTTCACCTCGACGGTGCGTCCGTTCGGCAGGTGGACCTTGACCGGGCCGCCCTCGATCACGCGCTCCAGCGGCACCGGCACACTGATCTCGATGTCCCCGCCGCGCGGCATCTCGCCGCCGCCCGCGCCGGCACGGGCCCGCCCGCGCCCGCCGAGACCGCCGAGGATGTCGGCGATCACGTCGTCGAAGCCGCCGGCCTCGTGCGGTCCGTGGCCGGAGCGGCGCATGCCCTCCGGGCCGAAGGAGAAGCTCTCGAAGATGGTCTCGCCCTGCGGGCCGCGATGGGCGCCGCGATTGAACCCGCCACCCCCGCCGGGGAAGCCCTCGAAGCCGCGCGGCTTGCCCTCGGCGTCGATCTCGCCACGGTCGTACTGGCCGCGCTTTTCGGGGTCGGAGAGGATTTCGTGCGCGCTGTTCAGTTCGGCGAACTTGTCCTGCGCCTTCGGATCGTCCTTGTTGGCGTCCGGATGCAGCTTCTTCGCCAGGCGCCGGAAGGCGCGCTTTATCTCGTTCTGGTCGGCGTTGCGGGCGACGCCGAGGATTTCATAGGGATCGCGCATGAATGATGATCTCGTCCGGCGGTTCCGGCTCCCACGCATGTAGGCATGGTGTTGCCAGCGTGCAACGGTAGCGGAAGCGTGAACCGCGCGGAAGCGCGTCCGGCGGGGCGGTGCGTGAGCCCGGCCGACCGGACCGGTGGGAAGCCGGAAGTCGGGGAGGACGGGAGGTCAGCCGCGCTGCAGCAGCCGCGCCTGATCGACCTTCCACCAGCCGCGCTCGGTGCGGCAGGCTTCGCCCTGCAGCCATTCCTCGTTGGCGTCGCGCACGAAGCTCATCAGGAACTCGCGGCACCGCGCCTTGTTGTTGGCGGCCACCGTCGGGTCGAGCGGGGTCACGGTGCCGCGCGTGGCGCTGGCGCTGTTCTCCCAGGGCACGCTCGGTGCCCAGCTGTCCTCGCGCAGCGCCTCGGCGAGCGCGGTGCGGGCGGCCAGCCAGTCGTCCGGCGCGACGCCTTCCGGCACCGGTTCGCTGGCATAGGCGGCGGCGCGGCGGGGCGAGATCGAGCCGGTGGTCGTCGTGTCGATCGCCGGCGCGCCGGCGCAGCCGGCGAGGGCGAGACCCGCGAAGAGGGTCGTCCAGCACGCCGCCGTGCGGAAAGATACTGTGTGGAAAGGCGCGGTGCGCCTATATGAAGAGCGATGCCGCGCCGCACCCTGCGTCGCCATCGTCCGCCACCTGTGGAACACATCCATGGGTCTTGTTGCCCAACCCGCCCGAAGAATGACGTTATGGAAGCGCCTGAAGAGTTAATATCCGGTGATTTTACCTCCGCTACCGAACCGTTCCGTCTCTTCGAGGAGTGGTTCGCCGAGGCGGCCGGGAAAGAGCCCAACGATCCCAATGCCATGGCGCTCGCCACGGTCGACGCCGACGGGCTGCCGGACGTGCGGATGGTGCTGCTGAACCAGCGCGACGAGCGCGGCTTCGTGTTCTTCACCAACACCGGCAGCGCCAAGGGGCGCGAGCTCGCCGCCGTGCCGAAGGCCGCCGCCGTCTTTCACTGGAAGTCGCTGCGCCGGCAGATCCGGGTGCGCGGTCCGGTCGAGACGGTGAGCGACGAGGAGGCGGACGCCTATTTCAACACCCGCCCGCGCCTGTCGCAGATCGGCTCCTGGGCGAGCCAGCAGTCCCGCCCGCTGGAAGGGCGCTTCGCGCTGGAGACGGCGGTCGCCAAGGTCACGGCGCAATATGCGCTGGGCACCGTGCCGCGCCCGCCGCACTGGACCGGCTTCCGCATCCGTCCGGTCCAGATCGAGTTCTGGCACGACCGGCCGTTCCGCCTGCACGACCGCATCGTCTTCCGCCGCGACGCGCCCGATGCCGCCGGCTGGAGCAAGACGCGCCTTTATCCGTGAGCCTTTCCGCGCCGCCTGTCCGGGCGGCTTTGTCCCTGACACGGCCTGACGCTGAGCTAAGACAATCATGACCAACCAGCCCCGCCGCACCCTCCTGCTCACCGGCGCCTCGCGCGGGATCGGGCACGCCACCGTCAAGCGCTTCTCCGCCGCCGGATGGCGGGTGATCACCTGCTCGCGCCATCCCTTCCCGGAGAACTGCCCGTGGGAGATGGGGCCGGAAGACCACATCCAGGTCGACCTCTCCGACCCCGCCGACACGCTGCGGGCGGTGGACGAGATCAAGAGCCGCCTGCCGGACGGCGAGCTGCACGCGCTGGTGAACAATGCCGGCATCTCGCCCAAGGGGGCGGGCGGCGCGCGTCTCGGCACGCTCAACACGCCGGAAGAGGACTGGCGCCGGGTATTCCAGGTGAATTTCTTCGCCCCCATCCTGCTGGCGCGGGGCCTCTTGGAGGAGCTGAAGCGCACCCATGGCGCGGTGGTGAACGTCACCTCCATCGCCGGCTCGCGGGTGCATCCCTTCGCCGGGGCGGCCTACGCGACCTCCAAGGCGGCGCTGGCCGGGCTGACGCGCGAGATGGCGGCCGATTTCGGCCCGCTCGGCGTGCGGGTGAATGCCATCGCGCCCGGCGAGATCGACACCTCGATCCTGTCGCCCGGCACGGAAAAGCTCGTCGAGCAGATCCCGATGCAGCGCCTCGGTACGCCAGACGAGGTGGCGAAGATCATTTATGTGCTGTGCACCGACACCTCGTCCTATCTGAACGGGGCGGAGATCCACATTAATGGTGGTCAGCACGTCTGAGGCAGATGAACGTCATGGCCGGGCTTGGCCGGGCCATCCACGCCCTCATCAGCCAGGTCGTGAATGCCCGGCCCAAGGCCGGGCACGACGTCGCGTGAGTTGCGTCCGCCGGGGATGACGAGGCCGGCGCCAGAGCGTTACAGCCACCGCTTCCATTTGAAGAACCAGTAGGGCACCACCGCCGCCGCCAGCATGGCGGCGAGGGCGATGGGGTAGCCCCAGTGCTCGTTCAGCTCCGGCATGTACTGGAAGTTCATGCCGTAGACCGAGGCGATCAGCGTCGGCGGCATCAGCACCACCGACAGAACCGCGAAGATCTTGATGATGTTGTTCTGCTCGATGCCGACCATGCCGAGCGTGGCGTCGAGCAGGAAGGTGATCTTGTTGCCGATGTAGCTGACATGGTCGTTCAGCGAGCCGACGTCGCGCTGCATGCTCTTCAACAGGGCCTTCTGCTCCTTGTCGAAGCGCTGGGCCTCTCCCTCGGTGGCGAGGAAGGTGACGAGCCGGCCGATGGAGACGAGGCTCTCGCGGACCTTGGAGGCGAGGTCGCCCCGCCGGCCGAGCTGGCGCAGGATCACGCGGAAGCGCTGGCTGTCGCCGGTGCGTGTCGGCTCGCGCTCGAAGACCTGGCGGGAGACGGCGTCGATGTCGGCCGACAGTCGCTCGATGATGTCGGCGGCGCGGTCGATGATGGTGTCGAGCAGGGCGAACAGCAGCCGGTCGCCCTTCATCCCGCCGGGGCAGGCCCGGTCGAGCGTGGCGGCCAGCAGCCGGAAGGGCGTCGGCTCGTCATAGCGCACGGTGGCGAGCTTGCCGTCCGTGAGGATGAACGAGACCTCCGCCAGCGACGGGCGCTCGCCCTCGCTGTTGCAGACGATGGAGCCCGTCATGTAGCGGGCGCCGTTTTCGACCCTCAGCCGGCTCGACGGCTCGATCTCGACCATTTCCTCGCGGGTCGGCACGGAGATCCCCAGCGCCGCCTCGATGATGCGGTCCTCGCCCTCGCTCGGCCGCAGCAGGTCGATCCACACCGTATCGGGCGGGAGGGCCTGCCCGGGGCCGATGTGAACCGAGGTGAGCGTGCCGCCGCGCACGCAATAGGCAGTGATCATGGCCTCTCCGACGCTTCATTCACGCGGCCGAGCATGCGCCGGAACACAGCCGACTTCCAGCCGGCCCTGCGCCATGGGCGAAGGTCCGGCCGTTGTGCGGTGCCCGGGTCGATCAGCCGGCGAAACCCGTCCCGTGCGCGGCGCAGCAGGCATCGCGCTGGTGGGAGCGTTGCGTCTTCCATCGGCTCTGGGAGATGAGGCGGTGATCGCGGCGGCCTTCCGGCCGGCGGCGTCAGGCCGCGAAATATTCTACGTCGCGAAGCGTGACGATTTTTGCTTCCGCATCTTCGGTCCGCGCCGCGCCCGAAACGGGGGCATCGGATACCGTCTTCTTGTCGCTGTGGTAGCGCGCCGCGGCGGCAACCGCGGAAATGCCGATCTCGCGCCAGTGCGCGGTTTGCTGGGAACGCTCCCAGCGTTCGCTCGGTCGGCCCTCAGGAGCCGGGCTCTCTTCTTCGGTAGACATGTCTTCCTCCAGTACGCGCCGCCTTACACCGGCGGATTGCCGATGAAATGAGCGCCGACTGCGTCAAAAATATGCAGAGTCGCGGTCGGAGATAAGGTCTCTTGCGGGCCGGAAAGCCGTCGCCGGGCTTTTTCGACCTCTTCCAAGGGAACTGAGGTTTTTGCGCAACATTTTGCCCCGACAAACACGTGGCACTCATGTGGCCTCTTCAAGGCGGCCCGGACTTCGGTTAATCGACTTGCGAGCTAAGAACACGCGTTTGGCGTGCAGGGCGATTCGGAGCATTGGAAAATGGTTTTGCGCGGGGCGGGCATTGTCCTCTTGGCGGTTCTTTTGGGTGCATGCAGCCAGGTGCAGCGCCAGGCGGCGCCGGAGGCGTCCCTGACGCCGCGGGACAAGAAGCTGCTGGCCAACACGCCCTATAAAAAGGTGCTGCCGCCGGACATGTATCAGCGGTCCATCGTCGAGTATGCCGGCAAGGAGAAGCCGGGCACCATCGTCGTCGATACCGACAAGAAGTACCTCTACCTCGTCGAGAAGGACGGCAAGGCGATCCGTTACGGCGTGACCGTCGGTGAGGAAGGTCTGGCGTTCAAGGGCGAGGCCAAGGTCGGCCGCAAGGCCGAGTGGCCGCAGTGGGTTCCCACTCCCGAGATCAAGCAGCGCATCGCCGGCGTGCCGGACTTCGTCGGTCCCGGCCCGCACAACCCGATGGGTGCCCGCGCGCTCTACCTCTACCAGGGCAACAAGGACACGCTGTTCCGCATCCACGGCACCAACCAGCCCGAATATATCGGTCAGGCCATCTCCTCCGGCTGCATCCGCATGCTGAACGAGGATGTGATCGACCTTTACACCCGCGTGCCGCAGGGCACGGAAGTCGTCGTGCTCTGACGAACGCCGCACCGGAAACCGAAAAGGGCGCTGCCGTCGGCAGCGCCCTTTTTGTTTGCTTCGACAATATCTCGAATCTCGGCCGGTTGCCCGGGCAAGCTCCCCCCGGATAGCGCGCGTTTCGCGGCGGGGGCGGGCTGAAACGAAAATCCCCGGGGCGAACCCCGGGGATGATGTCGTCTTCCCCCTGTTCGGGGGAGGCGTTCAGGCCGCCAGCAGCTTCTCGCGCACCGCCCAGTCCAGCGTCTTGTCGAGGGCGCGGGTGAGACGGTCGAACAATTCGTCGATCTCCGCCGGCGAGATGACCAGCGGCGGGCAGATGGTGATGGCGTCGCCGAAGACGTTGCGCAGGATCAGCCCTTCCTCCTGGCAGAAGGCGACGCACTTGGCGGCGAGGCCCAGCTTGGGGTCGAACTGCTGCTTGGTCTTCTTGTCGGCCACCAACTCGACGGCGCCGACGAGGCCCGCCCCGCGCGCCTCGCCGACCAGCGGGTGGTCCTCCAGCGCGGCGCGGCGGGCGTCGAACTGCGGGATCTTCGCCCGCACCCGCTCGAAGATGCTCTCGCGCTCGTAGATCTCCAGCGTCTTCACCGCCACGGCGGCCGCCACCGGATGGCCGGAATAGGTGTAGCCATGGCCGAAGCTGCCGAGCTTGCTGCTCTCCTGCAGCATGGCCTGGTACATGTCCTCCGGGATCATCACGCCGCCGATCGGCTGATAGGCGGAGGACAGCGCCTTGGCGATGGAGATGGAGTTCGGCTTCATTTCCAGCGCCTGGCAGCCGAAGGCCGTGCCGAGGCGGCCGAAGCCGGTGATCACCTCGTCGCCGATGAAGAAGACGTCGTACTTCTTCAGCACCGCCTCGATCTTCGGATAGTAGCTCTTCGGCGGCACGATCACGCCGCCCGCGCCGAGCACCGGCTCGGCGATGAAGGCGGCCACCGTCTCCGGCCCCTCGGCGATGATGAGGGCTTCGAGGTCGGCGGCGAGGCGGGTGGCGAAATCCTCCTCGGTCTCGCCGGCCTCCGCGAGGCGGTAATAATGCGGGCAGGTGGTGTGCCGCACGCCGGCGATCGGCAGGTCGAAATCGTTGTGGTTGCCGGCGAGGCCCGTGAGCGAGGCCGAGGCGATGGTCACGCCGTGATAGGCGCGCATGCGGGAGATGATCTTCTTCTTCTTCGGCCGCCCGAGCGCGTTGTTCATGTACCAGACGAGCTTCATCTGGGTGTCGTTGGCTTCCGAACCGGACGAGGTGAAGAACACCTTGGAGATCGGCACCGGGGCCATCTCCTTCAGCTTCTCGGCGAGTTCGATCGCCGGGTCGTGGCTCTTGCCGCCGAAGATGTGGGTGAAGGGCAGCTTGCGCATCTGCGCCGCCGCGGCCTCGACCAGTTCCTCGTTGCCGTAGCCCAGCGCCGTGCACCACAAGCCGGCCATGCCCTCCAGATAGGGCTTGCCGTCGACATCGTGCACCCACACGCCCTTGCCGCGCTCGAGGATGAGCGGTCCCGTTTCGCGCACCGCGACGAGATTGGTGTAGGGGTGGACCAGGGTCTCGACATCGCGAGCCTGAAGATTGGTGAGCATGGCAGAACTCCGCCGGCCGATGGTGGAACCGGCGCTCACCCTAGATCGGCGCGCGGCGCGCCGGAAGCGCGCCCTTGGTCTGAGCGGTGCGCTATTGACTTGTTTCTTCGTCGTCCGGCGCATCTTCCGCCGGCTGCGCGGCGGGCTTCGCATCCGGTTTGGATGACGGCTTGGGTGCCGGCCTCGCCGCTGCGCCGCCCGCCCGGATCTCGGCGGTGGCCCAGCGGCAGAGCACGAGGTTGTTTCGGCGCTCGGCCCGGTCCACGTGCAGGTGAAGCTCGTGATAGCCGTCCGAGCCGGGGCCGAGGATGGTGGTGAAGTCGGCGCAGGCGCTCGCCTTCAGCCGTTCCTGGAAGGCGAGCGGCATCGCCCGCTCCGCGCTGCCCTTGGCGGGCGTGCCGATGACGAAGCGGCGCCCGTCGGCCAGCACATAGCCGCGCGTGTCGATGGCGTTGCCCCGTCCGTGCTCGCTGATCTTGGCGCCGGGGACGCGGTTGCGCGGCCGGCATTGCTGGGAGGCGGCGACCAGCACGGTGCCGAGCGGCGCGCCGAGCGTGGCGATCGCCGGGTCGACGCCCTCGCGCAGCCAGCGGGCGACGGCGGCGGCCATCGCGCAGCGCAGCACCGCCGGCGGCTCCAGCGTCACCATGCGCCCGTCCTTCATCCGCACGGCGGAAAGGCTCACCCCGCGGTCGACCGTGCAGGCGGCGTTGTTCGCGGCGACCGACACCGGCGTGAACACACCGAGATTCTCGTTGGAAAGCTCCGGGCAGATGGTCGGCGCCGGCTGGGCGCCTTGGGAACCGTCATCGTCCGCCGGGGGCTCCGGCGCGGCGCCGGTGGTGACGGCCGGTTCCGGCGGCGGCAGCGCCGCCAGCTGGCGGTTCGGCCCCGGCGGGGGCAGTGGTACGGGAGCCGTCGCCCGCTCCTTTGCGGGAGCTTCCGCCGGTTCTTCCGTCGTTCCCGTCGGCGCGACCTCGGGAGCCGGCTTGGCCGCCCTGCCGGCTGGCGGCGGCGCGGGACGCGGGGAGGGCGGGGGAGCGGGAGCCGCCTCCGGCATCTCCGGCGCGGCGTCGTTCCCGGCCGGCGTCTCGTCCGGTTCGAGGGCGGCCTGCTGGTCGGCCTCGAACGGGCGCCGGGGCGGCAGGGGAGCGGAGGCCGGCATGGAGGCGGGCGCGGCGCGGGCGGTCTTCGGCTTGGTCCGGGGCGCGGAGGAGCGGGCCGGGCGCTCCGGCGGCGGCTCCTGCGCCACGCCGATCCATTCGCCGAGCTGGCGGTTGATGGCGTTGCCCGCCTGGTCGATGCTCTGCTTCAGCTCTCGCGTCGACTGTGCCGCGAGCGGGCCACCGGTGAGGAGCAGCGCGAGGATGGCGGCCGGCAGCGCACCTCCCTTCACGGCCAATCCGTTTCGGCGACGGTGCCGGGATGTGCGCCACGATGGGAGGCGACGGAATTCCATGCTATCAGGCCCCCTCGTGCCCCTATCAACCGTTTCGCGACCGACAGTGAACGCACCCCACGCCATTCTCTTCGACAAGGACGGAACCCTGGTCGACTTCGACCGTACCTGGGGACCGGCCGCCGGCGCCGTCATGCGCCACTTCGCGGGCGACGACGACGCGGTGCTGGAGCGTCTCCACCTCGTCAGTCACTATTTGCCCGATCAAGGCCGTTTTCTCCAGACCTCGCCGCTGATCGCCGGTTCCTCGCGCCAGTACGGGCCGCTCTGGGCCGAGGTTCTCGCCCGTCCGGCCGACGCCGCCTTCTTCGAGGAGATGGACGAACTTTTCCGCGAGGAAGGCACGCGCTGCCTCACGCCCATCGGCCGTCCCGCCGAGACGCTGGGGCGGCTGCATGCCCAAGGTCTGCTGCTCGGCATCGCCACCAACGACGCCGAACCCAGCGCCCGGCTGCAGGCGGCCCGGCTCGGCCTCGATCCCTATCTCAGCGCCATTTACGGCCATGATTCGGGCTATGGCTCGAAGCCGGCGCCCGGCATGATCCAGGCGTTCAGCCTGCTGACGGGCCTGCCGACGCAGGCCATCGCGCTGGTCGGCGACACCCGCCACGACCTCGACACCGCCCGCGCCGCCGGCGCGATGGCGATCCTCGTCCGCTGCGGGCCGACGCCGGTCGACCCGTTCGCGCACGAGGCCGATCTCGTGGTCGATTCGGTGGAAGATCTCGCCGATCTCTTCGCCGGCACCCGCGCGCCGGTCGCCGGAGAGCTGGCGTGAAGGGCAGGGGCGGGAGGACGCGGCAATGATCCGCCGTCGGCTCTATGTCGAGGAGCGCATGTCGCGGCTCGCCGTCTGGAGCCTGCGCGCCGCCATCTTCGCCTTCCCCGTCACCTTCATCGGCGTGATGTTCTACGCCACCGAGACGCTCGATTTCCGCAGCGCGCTCTACACGGTGCTGGCGGGCGTCGGGGTGGCGGTGCTCGCCCTGCTGCTCGCCCTGGCGGGCTTCGTCGTCATCTGGAACGAGGGGCTGAAGGGTCTCGGGCGCGTCATCGGCGCCGCGGCGCTGGCACTCATGCTGATCACGCCTACCGCGACTATCGCGGCACTCAGCGTCGGCCTGCCCAGCCTTGCCGACGTGACCACCGACCCGGACGATCCGCCCGAATTCGTCACGCTCGGCACGGTGCGTTCGCGTGCCGCCAACAGCCTCGCTTATCCCGGCGAGAAGCTGGCCGAGCGGCAGCTCGACCTCTACCCCGGCATCAAGCCGATCTCCTTCGATACCCCGCCGGAGGAAATCTACCGGGCGGTGCTGTCTCTGGTGACGCGGCAGAAATGGCTCGTCGTCGACGCGGTGGCCCCGCGCGGCAACCGCGACGGGCGGATCGAGGCGGTGGTGCGCAGCCTGCCCTTCGGCCTGCGCGACGATGTGGTGATCCGCGTGCGCCGCACGCCCGACGGCTCGCGGGTGGACATGCGCTCGGTGGCCCGCAGCGGCGACCGCGACTTCGGCTCCAACGCCCGGCGCATCGACCAGCTCTTCACCGATCTCGCCGACCAGCAGGGCCGCCCCCGCCGCCAGTGAGGGTCACGGCAGGCGGTAGATGCCGGCAAGCAGGGCGGGGCCTTCGGTAAGCACGTCGCCGCGCTCGACCAGATCCTCCATATGCGCCAGCGTCGAGAGGCCGGCGGCGCCGTAAAGGCGCGGGTCGATGCCGATATAGATCGCCCGCACGATCTCTGGGATCGCCATCGGCCCGCGCTCCAGCGCCCGCAGGATCGCCGTCTCGCGGGCGTGGCGATGGCGCAGGTAGCGCTCGACGAAGGCGGGTCCCTGCCGCACCGGTCCGCCATGGCCGGGCAGATAGAGCGTCTCCGGCCGCTCGCCGAGCCGGCGCAGCGATTCCATATAGGCGTTCATCGAGCCGTCCGGCGGCGCGACGATGGAGGTCGACCAGCCCATGACATGGTCGCCGACGAAGATCAGCCCTTCCTTTTCGAGCACGAACGCCATGTGGTTGGCGGTATGACCGGGCGTCGCCAACGCGGTCAACTCCCAGCCGGCGCCCGCCACCCGTGCCCCGTCGGCGAGCGCCACGTCCGGCAGGAAGGAGCGGTCGTCGGCGGCGTCGAGCGTGTTGGTCTCCTCCGCGTGCAGCGCCCGCGCGGCGCGATGCGGACCTTCGGCATAGGCCGGCGCGCCCGTCGCCTCCTTCAGCGCCGCCAGCGCGCCGCTGTGGTCGCGATGGGTGTGGGTGAGGAAGATGTGCGTCACCCGCTCGCCCTGCACCGCCTCGAGCAGCGCGGCGAGATGGGAGGGATCGTCGGGACCCGGATCGATGATCGCCACCTCGCCTTCGCCGACGATATAGCTGCAGGTGCCGGTGAAGGTGAACGGGCCGGAATTGGGCGCCAGCACGCGCCGCACGCCGGGCGCGACCTCGTCGGCGACGCCCGGCACGGCGTCGAAGCGCCGTTCGAAGGGAATGTCCTCTGCCATGCGCGTCTCCTTCCGGCTTCCGAATACCGTTCTGCAAATCTATGCCATGCGGCCGGCGTATGCCTCGCCGCGACAGTATGCCTCCCGTGCGCCCGGATCGGGCACGACCCGTTTGCGCGCCGGGCGCAGCATCGTTATTCAGCTGTGGCGCGGCCTGCCTATCGCAAGGGTGACGGATGGACAAACTGCTCGACGGCTATCGCCGCTTTCGCGCTACCTCATGGCCGGAGCGCAAGGCGCTCTTCGAACGCCTCGCTGCGCGCGGGCAGCGCCCGCAGACGTTGATCATCGCCTGCTCCGACAGCCGCGTCGACCCCTCCATGATCTTCGATGCCGGCCCGGGCGAGCTCTTCGTCGTGCGCAACGTCGCCAATCTCGTGCCGCCCTACACGGCACCGGATCACGCCCATCACGGCACCAGCGCCGCCATCGAGTTTGCGGTGCGGGTGCTGGAGGTGAGCGAGATCGTGGTGCTGGGCCACGCCCTGTGCGGGGGCGCGGGCGCGCTCATCGACGGCGCGCCGCCGCAGGCGCAGGACTTCCTGCCGGACTGGATCAAGATTGCCGGCCCGGCGCGCGACATCGCGCTCAATCTCAGCTCGGACCCGGTCGAGCGGCGCACCATTCTCGAGCATCAATGCGTGAAGCTCTCGTTGCGCAATCTCGAGACCTTTCCGTGGGTCCGCGAGCGGCTGGACGAGGGGCGTCTCGTGCTCCACGGCGCCTATTTCGCCGTGGCCACCGGCGTGCTGGAGCACCTCGGCCCCGACGGCACCTTCGCGCCGGCGTGAGCGGGGCGTTCTTCCGTTGCCATTTCTTGGAAAGGACGTTCCGAGCGGTCAAGCCGCTCCGGAATGGAAGCGCGCGACCGCGTAATTATAGATCAGGTAGTCCTGCGCGTGGAATTCCTCCACGGCCCGTCGAAGCCCCGGATCGATCGTCCGCTCGTCCTTGCCGGCCTTCCGGTTGTCGTGACGGGTTTGCATGGCCGACCGAAGGCCGATGACGTCGAAGCAGTTCCTGATCGATTCATCTATATTTTCGGATATGCCGATATAAGCAAATCGGCCTATCGAGATCTGCGAGAAGTGCTGGGAGTAGAAATTCTGCATTTCAGGGCTGAGCGCGAACTGCTCGAGGCTCCAGTCCTGTTCGTGCATTTTCCGCCAGAGATAATGGCCGGTGTCCTGGATCTGGGTTTTCCAGAAGTCGTAATGCGAAACCAGGCGGCTGAAGGGATCCCGTAAGATGGTGACCAGCGCCGGCTGGCCGGCCGCCGGTGCGGTGCCGTCTCCGAGATACTTTACCGGGAAATAATGACCGTAGATGATTTTCCCGTCCGGTACGGTTTCCGGGCGCAGGAGGTTCCCCAGGATCGGTGTGCATCTCTTATCCTGCTCCATCCGGAAATAGCTATCGTAGTCGAGCACGAGCCGCTCGGCGGCAATTTCCTCGATCATCGCGCGGACGCTGGTTCCGGCGCATTTCGGGACATGGACGAAGAGGCACCCCGGCGCCGGGGCGGGCTGGCGGAAAAGCGTGTTCATGAAGCCGCGCATCGACAATACCGGGGCAGGTGAAAGCTTCGATCCGTGTGCGAGCGTTACGGATCAGGTGAAAAATGCGAACCAGGGCCGTGCCGCGACGCTCGGAGCTACCACTGCCAGAAATGCGTCTTGAGAGGCGTGCTCAGATCGAAACGGTGCCTGAGCGGCTCCGGGGTCCGCATCAGGCCGGGCATCTGTTTCACATGCAGATTCTCCGCCGTGATAATGCGTCGGTTGTCGTGCCAGCCCTTGGCGATATCCTCGTCGGAGAATTTTCGGCCGACATATTTCGACCGGGCATGACCTTCGCTCAGGGCGATGTAGTGCCTGAGGAAGAAATCCTGCGGATACAGGCGCAGCCCGTCGCCGGCCAGCCGATGGCCGCTGGAGCGCGAACTGTCGATGTCGGCCGTGCGCTTCCACGCCCGGTTAAGTCTCGGATAGACCGGCTGGAAGAAGTAGTAGGTCGACATCCGGGAGGCGTAGTCGTCGGCGAGGAAGTCGTCGCCGGGCAGCGGCACGAAGACGATCTCGTGAAAATTGATGCACGTATAGCCGGCGGCATCCGCTTCACGGATGCCGCCGAGAAGCGACTGACCTTCGACAGGTGAGCAAAGCCATTCATCTGCATCGGTGTGCACGATCCAGTCATGATCCGCGTCGGCTATGATGCGCCGCTTGGCGCGAAGCTGGTCGGACAGGGAAAAGGCGCCCGTCCAGGGGATACGTTCGATGCCAAGCAGCCCATGGCCGAGGAACTCGCTGGCGATTTCTGTCGAACCGTCGGTCGAGTCGTTGTCGATGAGAAAGACGTCGAGGCCGTCGCCGATAAGATCGCGGAGGCACCGGCGCATGTGCACGGCCTCGTTGCGGACACAGACGACGGCCAACGCCTTGAGCATGGCTTATCCCTCCAGCCGCGCGGCGGCGGCCAGCAGGGCGGAGCGCAGCTCGTCTCGGTCTATCTCCGACCGTGGCACGCCGGCGCTGTCCACCGCGCGCTCATAGGGATCGTCGCCCGTGAGGTCGGGAATCCCTTCCGGCCCGATGCCGATCGAGGAATAGTAGTCGCGAAACTTGAAACCGTCGCCGATGACCCGACCGGACAGGCGGATCCACGCGGCGGGAATGCCGTATGCGTGCGCGAAGATGACGCCGTGCAGCGAAGAGGAAAGGATGATTTCGCAGGACGACAAAACGGCGAGATACCGGTCGAGCGGAGACAGCGGGTCGATCCGCGTGGCGCCGTGTTCCAGCGCCTGCGTGACGAAAGGATGTTCGGCGTCCACATAGTGCGGGATGATCCCGACGCCCCGTCTGGCGACTTCCGCCGGTTTGAAGAAGTCGGAGATCAGGATACCGGGGTCGCCGAAGCGGGCAGGCGTATCGACGCCCATTTGGAGCAGGCGCTCCCGGGTTAGATGGCCGCGGACCGCGACGACCTGTGACGGAGCGCTGCGTAGGCCCACGCCCGATGAGATGAAGCCCGATCCCCAGACGACCGAATGGCTGTCGGCCCAGTGCAGAATGGAGCCGATGGCGATCAGGTTGGGGCGGTCAAGGCTGTCCTCTCCGGCCAGGATGGGCGTGGTATTCAGCAGTTGCGAGACGATATGCCCGCTGGCGACGTCGCCGGCATTGGGGAATTTCGTGAATTGCTTGAGATATATCGGCACGGGAGATGTCTCTCCAACGAAATGACGACGTGATGAGATCGGCACGCATCAGCATGCGGTCGAGTTCAGATCGGCGAGATAGCGTTCCTTCCACTCGACATTGATGCCCGAGGACTGGCGCTGCGGTTCGAGGCTGGAAGCGGCCCCCGTCGCGGGGCCGTGATGGCCGACATATGCAAGAACGCCCGTCACGGCCTCTTCCGGGTCGGCCAGCAGGGCTTCGTACTCGACGATCATCGGATCGATGCGGCGCGATGAGAAGAACCCCTCCCATTGATCGCTTTGGGCATCGATTTCGGAAAGGGCCGTTTGAATGGCGCCGAAATCGTATTCCGGCGTTCGCCGCACGGCATGAAAGCTGATCCAGGAGGCGGTTTGGCGCGCGACCACCAAGGAAATCGCCTGCGCCAGTCGATCCCGGCGTATGATGTGGATGTACCTGCTGAAATTTATCGCCTGGAAGGCTCTTTCGTTCTGGAGGAGGGGCTCGAACTGTGACCAGTGAGCCTTCGCTCCAAACCATCCGTTGGGGGAAGTTCGGCGCCGAAACAGGCAGGCGATGAGGCCTTCCAGAGTGGAGACGCCCAGTTTCTGTTTCCAGGTCTCGACATGACCGGGATGAAAATATTCCAGCGGGCTGCCGAGGGCACCGGTCTTCCTCAAGAGATGGCCGAAATAGTGACTGCCGGATCGGGGCGTCGACGCAATCACATACGTGTTCGGCTGGCCGTCAAAGTCCGGAAAGTCATAATCCGCGCCGAATTGATCCCAGTCGCTCACTTCACGGTCTCCGCCCCGCCTGCGGTCGCTTGTGGCGCACCCGACATTCGCCGCAACCTGCCGGCCGGAAACAGCCTCGTCAACCGGTGCGGTATCCCTGTCCCGGCCGTAAGCGACGAGGCGACGCCCGCCGGCGCGAGCCGGAAGCCCGGTAGGGTCGTGTCTGTCGAGATATCTGTCGGGGTAGATTTTGTAGGGCTCGGGAGGCCCTTGGCTTGAATGGTCGGAGTGGCAGGATTTGAACCTGCGACCCCCTCGTCCCGAACGAGGTGCGCTACCAGGCTGCGCTACACTCCGACGCGGCGCGAGCCTCTAGCATGCCGATGCGCCGGCCTGCAAGGGGAGGGGTGCGCTTGGCGGTGGATGATGTGGATTTCGTCTCTGTTCGCCGGCCTTTCGCCTCTGTCGTCGCACGGCTTTGCGCGTGCCGAGGTTGAAAGCGGCGGCGAGCTGTGGCTATGTCCGCGCCCACGGTTCCGGCCCGGCTTTCCAGCCCGACGGCCCGGTCCGGTGGGGCGTCGCCAAGTGGTAAGGCAGGGGATTTTGATTCCCCCATGCGGAGGTTCGAATCCTCCCGCCCCAGCCAGCTCCGGTCGTGCAGGCCGCATCCCTCTCGATGATTGCTTCCTCACCTCCGCGCCGAAGGCACGTGCTCAGGACGGAACGCTGCGTCCTCTAGCGGCGAGCAGCGCGATGGCCGCGGCGGAAAGGCCTGCGCCGACAAGGAACGGTGCCTGCGATCCCTGGCTCTGCCAGAGCCAGCCGGCGGCGGTGTTGCCGGCGAGGACCACCACGCCCGTCGCCAGGTTGAAGGCGCCGAAAGCGCTGCCCTTGAGGTCGTCGGGCGTCGCATCGGCGACCATCGCGCCGAGCAGGCCCTGCGAGAAGCCCATATGCAGGCCCCAGAGGACGGTGCCGACGATGTAGACGCTCACGCTGCCGGCGAAGGCCAGCGTCAGATGTGCCGCCATCAGAAACATCAGGCTCCAGATCAGCAGTCCGGTCCGCCCGATGCGGTCCGACCGGCGGCCGACCGGCCAGGCGGTCAGCCCGTAGGCGGCGTGCATGACGACCATCGACAGCGGCACCCAGGACGGCGAGAAGCCGGCCTCGAGCGCTTTCAGGAGCACGAAAGCCTCGCTGAAACGGGCCAGCATCAGCACGGAGGCGATGCCGATCACGCCCCAGACCGCGCGGTTCAGCCGGAACGAGCGGGACAGCCGGAAGGCCGGCCGCTTCGCTGCCGCCCCCGTCTTCGGCTCGTGCACGGCGAAGATCAGTACGGCCATCGCCAGCGCGGCGGGGATGGTGGCGATCCCGAAGACGGAGACGATGTCTCCCGCCATCAAGGTCATGGCCAGGATGGCGATCAGCGGCCCGAGAAAGCCGCCCACCGTGTCGAGCGACTTGCGCAACCCGAAGCTCTCGCCGCGAATCTCGGGCGGGGAGACGGCGGCGATGATGGCGTCGCGCGGCGTGCTGCGGATTCCCTTGCCGATGCGGTCCATCGCTTTCGCCAGGACGATCTGGTCGACGCTGGTCGCCAGCGGGAAGATCAGCCGCGACAGGGCCCCAAGGCCATAGCCGGCGATCGCCAGCGGCTTGTTGCGGCGGCTCCAGTCGGCGAGAAGCCCGGAGAAGAGCCGGGTCGCCGTCGCGATCGCGACCGACAGCCCCTCGATGAAGCCGATGGCGAGAACCGACACGCCCAGCTCGGCGGCGAGGTAGAGCGGCAGCAGCGTCTGGATCAGCTCGGACGAGATGTCCATGAGCAGGCTGACGAGACCGAGCGCCCAGACGGTCGGCGGAATACGCCGCGTGGCGACATCGCGGGGCGAGGCGGCGGACTCCTGCTGGCGGGGCACAGGCGTTCCTTTTGGCAGGCGACGGACAAGACGCGACAGTCGATAGCAGGCATCCGTTCCGGAAGCAGCGCTATCGGCGCTTTCCTCCTTTTTTGACGGGGTACCGCAGGGGAAATTGAGGTTACATGGTGTGGGGACTCGCGAGGCAATGCGCCGGCGCGACCGGGAGGGCAGGGCTATGGACCAGCAGCAGGCCGCCTTCGAGCTTCTGAGGCTCACGCTGGAGCGGCATCCGGAGGCGACGGCCACGCCGGACGCGACCATCGACCTCTACCGCACCTGCCTGGCCGCCGTGGCGGGGGCTCCGCCGCTTTCGGGGAGCCGGAAGCCGGTTCGACTGGAGACGATCTGCCCCAGCTGCGGCGGGCGGGTCGAGATCGAGTTCACGCCGTAGCGGGCCGGGTACGGTTGGGCTGGATGAAAGCGGCGGCCGGGCGCGGAAGCTCTCTTGGGGCCCCGGCACTCCGGTGGTAGCGTCTCCTGCGGATGCTGCAGGGAGGGCACCATGAAGAAGACGCTTCTCGCCATGACGGCGCTGGCACTATGGGCCGCCGCTCCGGCGTTGGCGCAGGACACGAACGCCCCGCCGGCTCCCCAGCCGCCGCTCTCGAACCCGGACAATCTCGATCCCGGGCCCGATGCGCCCCAGCCGCTCACCGGAGAGCTGGTGCCGCGCCCGGGGGCTCCGCCGGTCGATCCCGCGGCCGATCTGAAGCTGCCGAACTGCACGCCGCCCAACTGCGGCACGCCGCAGATCATGAGCGAATAGCTGCGATCGCGGGCGGGAACGGGACGGCATTGGCGGGTTTTCCCCCGGCCACGCGTGCCGATAAAGCCGCTTTGCCCTTCCAATTTCCGCATATCGCCCCATATTAGGCGAGGCGTCGCCATTCTGCGGCCGCGTAAACCAGCAGCACCGCTGCATGTGATCGGAAAAAATTTGCAGGTTCTCGTTCGCGACAACAACGTCGAACAGGCGCTGCGCGTCTTGAAGAAGAAGATGCAGCGCGAAGGCATATTCAGGGAAATGAAGGCCCGGCGCTCTTACGAGAAGCCGTCCGAGCGGCGCAACCGCGAAGAGGCCGAAGCCGTTCGCCGCGCGCGCAAGGCTGCGCGCAAGCAGGCGGTCCGCGATGGCCTCATCGCCGCCCCGAAGAAGAAGCCCCTCGTCGACCGCCGGGCCCCGCGTCCCGCGCCTCAGGCGGCTGCTCAAAATAAATCCGACCAAGGGTTGTAATAACTCCTGGTTTCGATTATGATCGCGCATCGATCTTGCACGTTGAACTTTGTTTTGCGCAGCTCTGCGCCGCAGCGAAATTCCTCTCAAATCGATGTCAACGTGACGCCCGCGCCGCGCGGGTGATCGAATTTCTATGTCGAACTAAGGAATATCGTTATGGCGACAGGCACCGTGAAGTGGTTCAACAGCCAGAAGGGCTTCGGTTTCATTCAGCCGGACAATGGCGGCCCGGACGTTTTCGTCCATATCTCCGCCGTCGAGCGCGCCGGTATGAGTGATCTGCGCGAGGGTCAGAAGATCTCCTACGAGATCGAGACCGACCGTCGCAGCGGCAAGTCCTCGGCGGGCAGCCTCCAGGCTGCGTAAGGAATGCCTCCGCTCCGTGACCCCGGATGTACGGGCACGGATCGTCGACGCAGGGGAGGCCGGGGCAACCCGGCCTTTTCATTTTGAAAGGAATGAACGATGGCGAAGCTCAACCGCGATACGCTCTTCCAGCCCAAGCTCTCGAAGACGGAAAGCAAGGCAGAGTCGGTCTCGCGCATTGCCATGTCCATGATCGAGCAGGAAGTCGCGCAGCGGGAGGCCAAGACGGCACGCCTGCGCGAGGCGCGGCTGGCCCGCGAGGCCACCGAAAGCCAGGCCGCGGCCCGTTCGGCCGGCGCCGGCGGCAAGCGCGCGAAACGCTGAGATTTCCGACGGTCGCGAGGAGTACTCCTCCTGCCGGACCTCCCAAACCCTTCCACCTGAGGCGGAAGAGATCGTCCGCGATCATCCCTCGCCGGTAGCCACGCCCGCCGCCTGTTGCGCGCGCCATTGCGAGGGCGCCACGCCGGCCCACCTCTGGAAGGCGTGATCGAACGAGCTGTTGGCGGAATAGGACAGCGCCTCGGCCACGCGGCCGATCGGCAGGCGCGTCAGGGCCAGCAGTTCCCGGGCGACCGTGAAGCGCACCTCGTCCTTGATCGCCTCGAAGCTGGTGCCGGCCCGGGCAAGGCGCCGGGCCAGGGTGCGGGGCTCGAGGCCGAGTTCGCGCGCGACGGCGTGGCGGTCGGCCTCGTCCAGCATCAGGCGCGGGCGTATGGCATGGCGGACCTGCCCGACGATGTCCGCGAGATCGCCGCGCAGCATCTCCTGCAGGGCGGCGCGAAGCTGCACGTGCCGGGCCGGATCGGCGCCCGGCAGCGGCATGGCCATGTCGTGCCCGGAGATCACCACTCCCGTCTGCTCCTGGTCGAAGACGACGCTCGTCTTGAGGACGCTGCGATAGGCGGACAGGTTGTCCGGCGGCCCCACGCATTCGAGCACGCGCAGCGGCTGTGCGCGGCCTGTGGTGAGCGCGCGCACCATGTTGCAGCCGATGGCGACCACCAGATCGTGAATCTGGCGGCCGACGCCGGTGCCGGCGTCGTAGAGCCCGTAGCCGATGAGATAGTCGTCGCCGAGGCGCTGGAGATACACCACCGCGCCGCGTGAATAGCCGATCTGCAGCCCGACATAATCGCGGAAGGCGTCGCCGAGCGTGGGCGCGCTCGCCATCATCTCGCCGACGGGACCGAGCGCCCGGTGGTCGCTGCGCGCGCCCAGCAGCAGGCCGAGATGGGGACAGCGAGCCAGCCTGGCGCCGCGCTCGATCAGG
Organism: Ancylobacter moscoviensis; assembly: GCF_007559435.1. Classification (GTDB taxonomy): domain Bacteria; phylum Pseudomonadota; class Alphaproteobacteria; order Rhizobiales; family Xanthobacteraceae; genus Ancylobacter; species Ancylobacter moscoviensis. The sequence continues at coordinate 96,269 of NZ_VMBP01000005.1, forward strand.
CCGACCAGCGCCGGGTAGGCGAACCGGGCTTCCGGCAGCAGTTCGTGTGGCGCGATGCCCGAGCCGGCAAACGCCTCATCGAGGCTCACCCCGAGCTCTCCGAGAAGCGCGGGCAACGCTGCGACCGGGCCCACGCGCTGGGACGGAACATTGGTCAAAATCGGCGGCTCCTGTCCTCTAATAGCAAGCGGTGGCCACTTCCATAAGTTATGGCTCTGGCATCCCGCAAGGTATTCGATTTGGAATATCTTGGCTGGCGGTGCCCGCGCGACGTGACATTGCCGTCATGCTATAATTCCATAGAAGTGCTCTTAGTCGGGAAAACGAATTCTTGCGGCGGTTTATGCTTTGCCGACGACGGCGGTGTGGGTCCGTGGCGGGGAAAATCGTCTTCGTCTCCGAAATCTTGTCGAGGAAGCATGTCATGACGTTTTCGCGCCGCGCCCTGATGATGGGTGGAGCTGCTCTGGCCTCGGTCGCCGCCGCTCAGAACGCCTTGGCCTGGGACGGGCCGATCTACGATCTCGTCGAGGGCGCCGACGACTTCATGGTCGCTTCGGACGCCTATGTGTTCGGCTACCCGCTGGTCACCATGGAGATGACCCGCCGGGTGATGACCAATGTGGTGAAGGCGGAAGGCAGCCGCGGGCCGATGGGCACGCTGATCAAGCTGCGGGCCTATCCCGACGCCAGCTTCCGCGATGTCACCGCGCCCAACGCGGACACGCTCTACACCACGGCCTTCCTCGATGTCGGCGACGAGCCCTGGGTGGTGAGCGTGCCGGACATGAAGGGCCGCTATTTCCTGCTGCCCTTCCTCAATGGCTGGACCGAGGTGTTCCAGGTGCCGGGATCGCGCACCACCGGAACCGGCGCCCAGACCTATCTCGTCACCGGCCCCGGCTGGTCCGGCAAGGTGCCCGAGGGCATGGTGCAGCTCAAGTCGACGACCGACATCGTCTGGATGCTCGGCCGCATCTACTGCACCGGCACGCCGGAGGATTACGCCGCCGTCCACGCGCTTCAGGACCAGTTCAAGCTGTTCCCGCTGAGCGCGCTCGGCAAGGACTACACGCCGCCCGCCGGTAAGGTCGACGCGGCCATCGACATGAAGACGTCGGTGCGCGATCAGGTGAACGCGCTGAGCGCGGCCGATTATTTCACGCTGCTCGCCGAGCTCATGAAGCGCAATCCGCCGACCGCCAAGGACGAGCCGGCGCTGGCACGGTTCGCGCAGATCGGCCTCGTCCCCGGCAAGAGCTTCGATCCGAAGGCGATCGACGCCCGCTGGTCGAAGCGCCTGCCGCAGCTTTCCTATGACCGCATCATGCTGCACTTCAAGCTCAGCGGCGGCGACGTCAAGGACATCAACGGCTGGGGCTACACGACCAAGACCGGTCTCTACGGCACCGATTATCTCCAGCGTGCCCTGATCACCGCCATCGGCCTCGGCGCCAACCGGCCGCAGGACGCCGTCTATCCGACCTCGTTGAAGGACAAGGACGGCAGCGAATACAGCGGTGCGAACAAGTACCAGCTCCGCTTCGCGCCGGGCGAGCTGCCGCCGGTGAAGGGCTTCTGGTCGCTGACCATGTACGACGCGGCGATGTTCTTCGTCGCCAACCCCATCAACCGCTATTCCATGAGCATGCGCACCGACCCGAAGCTGGAGTCGGATGGCTCGCTGGTGATCTACGTCCAGAACGAGAGCCCTGGTCCGGACAAGGAAGCCAACTGGCTGCCGGCACCGAAGGACCGGTTCAATCTCATGCTGCGCCTCTACTGGCCGGACGAGAACGATCCGTCGATCCTCAACGGCTCGTGGATCATTCCCGCCGTGGCCAAGGTCGGCTGAGCCGGAAGATGGGGGCATTCGGGCACAGCGCTCGCGCCATCGCCGTGGCGCTCGCCGCCTTTCTCGCGGCGGGCGCGGCGCGTGCGGCCGATCGGCCCCATGGCGGCGCGCCGCAGTCCGACACGGCGCGACCGGCGTCGGACTGGCGCTTCCAGGCGACGTTCTATGGCTGGCTGACCGCCATCGACGGCGATGTCGGCGTGCGCAACCGGCCGATGACGCCGGTCGATGCATCGCTGTCCGACGTGCTGGAAAATCTCGACGGCGCGGTGATGGGCTCGTTCCTGGCCGAGAACGGACAATGGCTGTTCCTCGGCGATCTCGTGCTGGCGCGGCTGTCGCACGACGGCCAGATCGGCCCCCATGGCGGAGGCTCGCTCGACGCCGAGCTGTCCCAGACCATCGCCACCGGCGCGATCGGCCACTGGCTGCCGCTCGGCGCCTCCGATCTCGATCTCGGCATCACCGCCGGCCTGCGTTACGTGCGGATTTCCGCCGATGTCGCCTTGTCGCCGGCCGGCTCGCCGCTTGTCGGGTCCGCCAGCCAGACCGAGCAATGGATCGATCCGACCGTCGGGCTGGTGCTGCAATGGGCCATCGACGATCGCTGGTTCCTCAACGCCGTGGCGGATATCGGCGGTTTCGGCGTGGGATCGAAGCTGTCGAGCAACGGCTATGTCGGGCTCGGCTACCGGTGGACGCCCTCGCTCTCGACCGCCATCGGCTACCGCTATCTCTATGAGGACTACGAGGCCGCCGGCATCGGCACGGGTTCCTTCCGCTACGACACGGTCATGCACGGCCCGACCTTCAGCCTGGGCTGGCATTTCTGACCGGGAGTGGGGGCGCTCGCCCGCCCGGCCGGTGCCCATCGTGCCCGTCCCCGTGCTAGAAGCGTGACATCTCAACCGTTCACGCTCCGGGCCTTCCCTTGCGCATCCATCTCGTCAATCCGAACACCACCCGTTCCATGACCGACAAGATCGCCGCGGCGGCGCGGGCGGTTGCGGCGCCGGGTACGCAGATACTGGCCGCCACCTCGGCCATGGGGCCGGCCTCGATCGAGGGGCATTACGACGATGCCCTCGCCCTTCCCGGCCTGCTGGCCGCAATCGGCGAGGCGGAGGCGCAGGGCGTCGACGCCCATATCATCGCCTGTTTCGACGATACCGGGCTCGACGCGGCGCGCACCCTCGCGCGGGCGCCGGTGGTCGGCATCGGCGAGGCCGGCTACCACATGGCGAGCCTCGTGGCCCATCGCTTCTCGGTGGTGACGACGCTGTCGCGCTCCATCCCGGTCATCGAGGCGAACCTGCTGCGCTCTGGCCTCGACCGGCGCTGCTCGGGCGTGCGCGCCTCCGAGGTCGCGGTGCTGGAGCTGGAGGATCCCGCCTCCGACGCGCGCAGCCGCATCTCCGCCGAGATTGGCCGCGCCGTGCGGGAGGACCGGGCCGAGGCGATCGTGCTCGGCTGCGCCGGCATGGCCGATCTCGCCCGTGCGCTCGGCGAGGAGCATGGCGTGCCGGTGATCGACGGCGTGGCGAGCGCGGTGGCGCTGGCGGAGGGGCTGGTCAGGATCGGCCTCGCGACCTCGAAGGCGGGCGCCTATGCGCCCCCGCGTCCCAAGGCCTATGCCGGCCGGCTGTCGGACTTCGCGCCGCGCGGATGAACTCTCTCGCCGCTAGCCGAGCTTGCGCAGCAGTTTGACGATCTGCTCGCGCTCCTCGGCGTTCAGCGGTTCCAGCGTCGCCTCGGTGATCTCGCGGGCGATCACCACCGCCGCATCCGCCACCTCGCGCCCACGGTCGGACAGCCCGACCGCGCGGCGGCGCCGGTCCAGCGGGTCGTCGGCGGTCAGCACGAAGCCGCGCGCCCGCAGCCGGTCGACGACGCCCTTGATGGTCGCGGCGTCGAGATAGACCAGCCGTCCCAGCCGGTTCTGCGAGCAGGGGCCGGCCTCGCGCAGCTTGGCCAGGGTGGCGAACTGCGGCGGGGTGAGACCCTCGATCATGCGCGCGGCGAACAGCGCCGTGTGCCGCTGGCTGGCGACGCGCATGAGAAAGCCCACCTGTTCGTCGAGCCGGTAGGCATCGACCGACACGGCTCTCTCGTCGGCAGGCTCGTCCGGGCCACCCGCAATCATTGGCCTCTCTTCCCCCCGAAGATAGTCGCCATCGCCGTCATCAGAGCACAGCTGAGCCGGCTCGCAAACGGATGTTTCAAATCTTCGGCCAAACTGGCTAAATTTTTCCGAAGATTCCCGCAGTCTCGGATGCAGCTGCCAGCCCGTCCATGGCTCCCTGCCAGCGCAATTCACCCTGCTCGATGAGATAGGCGCGTTCGCATATCGCCTCGCACAGCGCCGAGTTCTGCTCGGAGATCAGCAGCGACAACCCGCTGGCCTTGAGGCGGAGGAGGGCATCGATCATTTGCTCGACAACAATTGGAGCGACCCCTTCGGAAGGCTCGTCGAGAAGCAGCAGCGCCGGGTCGCCCATCAGCGCGCGGGCGACGGAGAGCATCTGCTGCTCGCCGCCGGACATCTGCCCGCCCGGCCGGTCGAGCATCCCGCCGAGATTGGGAAACAGCGCCACCACCTCCTCCACCGACCAGCGCGGCCCGCGGGGCGCGGCGTCGGAAGCGCCGGTGCGACGGCCGAGGTCCAGATTTTCCGCCACCGTCAGCTCGGTGAAGATACGCCGGTCTTCCGGCACGTAGCCGACGCCCAGACGGGCAATGGCGTGGGTCGGCAGCGCCGCGATGTCCGCGCCGCGCAGCGCGAGGCGCCGCGCCCGCCGGCGCGCCAGCCCGATGATCGCCTTCAGCGTCGTCGACTTGCCCGCGCCGTTGCGCCCCACCAGCGCGACCGCCTCGCCGCGCCCGACCGTCAGCGACAGGCCGAACAGGATCTGCGCCTCGCCATACCAGGCGTCGAGCCCGTCGATCTCCAGCATGGGCGCCATCGCGGTCGGCACGGGGGATGCCGTCATGGCCTCGCCTCCCGTCCCGGCCGCGTACCGCCGAGATAGACCTCGCGCACCAGCGGGTCGCGGCGCACCGCGTCCACCGGCCCGTCGGCGATCAGCCGCCCGCGCGCCAGCACGATGGCGCGGTCGGCATGGCCGAACACCACGTCCATTGAATGCTCGGTGAACAGCACGGCGAGGCCGCGGGCGCGGGTGAGGCGGCGCACCAGCGCGATCATCTCCCGCCGCTCGCCCGCCGCCATGCCGGCGGTCGGCTCGTCCATCAGCAGCAGCTTCGGTTCCCCGGCGAGCGCCATGGCGAGTTCGAGCCGCTTCACGTCGCCATAGGCGAGCGCGGCCGCCGGCCGCTCCGCCTGTGCGCCCATGCCGGTCTGCTCCAGCAGCGCCAGCGCTTCCTCGCGGGCGATGCGGCGGGCCGGATGCCAGAAGCCGAACACCCCGCGCCGGGCGGCGATGAGCGCCATCTGCACGTTCTCCAGCGCGGTCATGGAGGGGAAGACGGCGGCGACCTGGAAGGTCCGCCCCACGCCCAGCCCGGCGATGCGGCGTGGCGGGAGCCCGGTGACGTCGCGACCGAGGATATGCACCGTGCCGGCGTCCGGCCGGAGCTGGCCGTTGACGATGTTGAAGCAGGTCGACTTGCCCGCGCCGTTCGGGCCGATGAGCGCCAGCAGTTCCCCGGCGGCGATCTCGAAGCTCACTCCGTCCAGCGCCCGAACGCCGCCATAGCTCTTGGCGATGCCGCGCACCGCCAGCACGGGGGAGGGCGCGCTCATCGGGCACCTCCCGCGCGGCGCAGCCTCGCCACCCGGCGCAGCCCGCCGGCGATGCCGAAAGGGAACAGCAGCACCAGCACGAGGATGACGAGCCCGAGCAGGGCCCGCCAGTAGTCGGTCTCGCGCATCACCGTGTCCTGCAGCAGGGTGAAGGCGCCGGCGCCCAGCAGGGGCCCCATCAGGCTCTGCACGCCGCCGAGCAGCACCATCACCAGCCCGTCGATCGAGCGTCCCACCGAGATCGCCTCGGGCGAGATCGAGCCCTTGGCGAAGGCGAACAGCCCGCCGGCCGCACCGCACAGCGTGCCGGCGAGCGCGAAGGAGAGCCAGCGCACGCGCGCCACCGGAATGCCGGAGGCCTCAGCCCGCAGGCGCGAATCGCGTCCCGCCCGCAGCGCCAGGCCGAAGGGCGCGAAGACGATCCGCCGGAGCAGCGCCAGCCCGCCGAGCGCTACGGCGAGCGCGGCGAGATAGAGCCCGGCGCGGCTGTCGAACGGCCAGTCCGGCCACACGCCGAACAGGCCGTTGGAGCCGCCCGTCACGTCTTCCCATTGATAGACGATGGACCAGACGATCTGCGCGAAGGCGAGGGTGAGCATGGTGAAATAGACGCCTTCCAGCCGCACGCAGAACCAGCCGAACAGCGCCGCCCCGGCCGCCGCCGTGCCGATGCCGGTGGCGAAGGCGAGCGGGGTGGAAAGGCCGAGCTGCGTCGCGGCGAAGGCGGTGCCGTAGGCGCCGAGGCCGAAATAGGCCGCGTGGCCGAAGGAGGCCATGCCGCCCGGCCCCATGACGAAGTGCAGCGACGCGGCGAACAGCGCGGCGATCACCATGTCGAGCGCCAGCACCGGCGCGTAGCGGAAGAACATGCCGATCAGCGGCATGGCGGCGAACAGCAGGATGGCCGCCAGCACGAGGGCACGTCCGCGCCGGTCGAGCGGCAGGAGCGGCGGCTCGGCTTCTCCCGCCTTCGTGGCCGCCAGGGCCCGGCCGAACAGGCCGTGGGGACGCAGGACGAGGACGACCGCCATGACGAGGAATTCCGCCACCAGCGTCAGCCACGACATGTTGAAGGTGTAACCGGCGATCTCGATCACGCCGAGCGCGGTGCACAGCGCCTTCACCTCGGCCACCAGCACCGCCGCGAGATAGGCGCCCTTGATCGAGCCCATGCCGCCGACCACCACGACGACGAAGGCCTCGCCCAGCACGGAGAGGTCGAGCGACAGGCTGGCCGGTTCCCGCGCCATCTGCAGCGCCCCGCCGAAGCCGGCGATGCCGGCGCCGAGCGCGAAGACGGCGGTGAACAGCAGCGCCTCGTTGATGCCGAGCGCCGCCACCATCTCGCGGTCCTGCGTGGCGGCGCGGATCAGCCGGCCGAAGCGCGTGCGGGTCAGCAGCAGGTGCAGCCCGACCAGCACTACCGGACCGATCAGCGCGAGGAAGACGTCGTATTGCGGCAGCCGCCGGCCGAGCAGTTCCACCGAGCCGGAAAGGCCCGGCGCGCGCGGCCCGAGAATGTCCTCCGGCCCCCACAGGAACAGCGCGGCATCGTTGATGATGAGGAGCAGCGCGAAGGTCGCGAGCAGCTGGTAGAGCTCCGGCGCATTGTAGAGGCGGCGCAGCAGCACTCGTTCCACCGCCGCTCCCAGCAGCGCCACCGCCAGCGTCGCCCCGGCGATGCCGCCCCAGAAGCCGGCCGCGCCGCCGAGGTGCTCGCCCAGCAACGGTGCCAGCGTGACGGCGATATAGAGCCCCAGCATGTAGAACGAGCCATGGGCCATGTTCACGATGCGGGTGACGCCGAAGATGACCGACAGGCCGGCCGCCACGAGGAACAGGCCGGAGGCCGAGGCGAGGCCGTTGACCGCCTGGAACAGGAGGGAATCGAGCGACATCCGTCTACCCGTCGTCGGGGGTCAGTCGGCCGCCGGCCGCAGCTTCCTCACCTCGGCGTCGGAGGGCAGCACGCTGGCGCCGTCGACATAGACGGGGGCGACCATCACCCCTTGCCCGTCCCGGAGCGCCAGCGTGCCGACAAAGGCGCCGATCGTCGCCTGGTGGTCGCTCGCCCGGTAGGTGAAGGGGCCGAACGGCCCGTCGACCTCCAGCCCGGCAAAGGCATCGACCAGCTTCTCGGTGTCCGTGCCGCCCGCCTTGGCGACGCCGGCGGCGATGGACCTGATGGTGGTGTAGCCGACGATCGAGCCGAGCCGTGGCGGCTCGCCATAGGCGTCGACATAGGCCGTGAGGAACGCCTGATGTTCCGGGGTGGTGATGGAGTACCAGGGATAGCCCGTCACCACCCAGCCGACCGGCGCCTCGTCCTTCAGCGGATCGAGATATTCCGGCTCGCCGGAGAGCAGGCTGACCACGAAGGTGCCTTCCAGCGCGCCGCGCGTGTTGGCCTCGCGCACGAACTTGGCGAGGTCGGGGCCGAACAGCACGTTGAACACGGCGTCCGGCTTGGCGTCGGCGAGCGCCTGCGCCACCGGGCCGGCATCGACCTTGCCGAGCGGGGTCGCCTGCTCGGCGACGAACTCGACGTCCGGCTGCGCCGCCCGGAGCAGCGTCTTGAAGGTCTCGGCGGCCGACTGGCCGTATTCGTAGTTGGGGTAGACGATGGCCCAGCGCTTGCGCTTCACCCCGATGGCGGCGGGCATCAGCATCGCCACCTGCATGTAGGTCGAGGGGCGCAGGCGGAAGGTGTAGCGGTTGCCGTCCGCCCAGGTCAGCTTGTCGGTCAGCGGCTCGGCGGCGAGGAAGAACACCTTGCGCCGCTTGGCGAAGTCGGCGACCGCCAGCCCGACATGGGAGAGGAACGTGCCGGCGATGATGTCGGCGCCCTCGCGCGTCACCAGTTCCTCCGCCACGCGGATGGCGTCGCCCGGGTTGCCGCCGTCGTCGCGCGAGATCAGTTCGAGGGGGCGCCCATCGACGCCGCCGGCCTCGTTGATCTGCTTCACGGCGAGCTGCATGCCCTTGCGATAGGGATCGAGGAAGGCGGGCTGTGCCTTGTAGCTGTTCAGCTCGCCGATGCGGATCGGCTCCGCGGCGCGGGCCGGCAAAGCGGGGATGGCGAGGAGGGAAGTCGTGAGCGCCGCGCCGAGCAGCGCCCTGCGCAGGACATTCGAAGGACGCATCACGGCACTCCATTCTGGCACGCCGACGGGGGAAGACAGCGTGCCCGATAACCTATCGCCTCCCCACACGGGGTCCAGTCCCGTCGTCGCATGGATGGCGCCTACGGGCCGATCTCGACCTCCGGCTCGCGCGCGGGCCTGGCGCGGCGCGAGGCGATGAGCGCGCCTCCGACGATGAGGGCGGCGCCGACGAGCGTGCTGATCGCCGGAATCTCGCCGAAGGCCAGCAGCCCGATGAACAGCGCCCAGACGAAGGCAGTGTATTCCAGCACGCCGAGCCGGCTGGCGTCGGCGCGGCCATAGGCCCAGGCCATGCACAGGTGCCCGGCGGTGCCGAGCATGCCGATGCCGAGGAAGAGGAAGATCTCGCTGCCCGTCGGTGCCGTCCACTGGGCGATGCCGAGCGGTGCCACCAGCACGCCGGCGAAGCTGTTCTGCAGCAGCACGATGGTGGGCAGCGGGTCGCGCGCCGCCCGGCTCTTCAGCACCACCATGGACAGCGCATAGGTCACGGCGGCGCCGAGCGCGGCGGCGAGGCCGAGGGCGTTGGCCGCCTCCTCGCCGGTGTGGCTCAGTTCGTTCCACAGCACCACCAGCACGCCGGCGAAGCCGAGCACCAGCGCGACGAAGATGGACCTGCCCGGCCGCTCGCCGAGAATCACCGCCGCGAACAGGGCGATGAAGATCGGCGAGGTGAAGGAGAGCGCCAGCGCCACCGCCAGCGGCAGCGAGGCGAGCGAGTAGAAGAAGGTCAGCGAGGTGAGCGCCACTACCACCGAGCGCCAGGCATGCGGGGTCAGCGTGGCGCGATTCGGCCAGGGCGTGCGCGTGGCGCGGAAGACGAGATAGGCCACCAGCGCACCGAAGGCGTAGCGCATGGTCGCGATCTGTCCCACGGCATGTTCGGTGGCGGCGTGTTTCACCAGCCCGTCCATGACCGACAGAAAGCCGATGCCGGTCACCGCCACGAGAGCGGGGCCGACCTGGAAGCGGAACATGGGATCAGCTTTCGATGGGGACTGGACGGGAAGGATTGGGCGCGCCGGCTGCCGTCAGCGCCAGCCGGTAGGGGTATTCCCAGGTGTCGGAGAGGTCGTGAAGCTCGCGGGCACCCGGCTGGCGCTGGAAGCCGCAGCGCTCATAGAAGCGGTGGGCGTCGGTGAAGCGCGTATCGGTCCACAGCCGGATTTCCGGCGCGCCGGCCGCCTCGGCATGGGCGAAGGCGTGCTCGAACAGGACGCGGGCGACGCCGCGCCGGCGGGCGGTACGGGCCACGTAGACCTTGAACAGCTCCATCGCCCCGGCCGGCGCGTCCTCGTTGGCGCTGGGGGCGACGGCGAGCGAGCCGATCACGTCGGGTCCGCTCTGCGCCACCCAGATGATGCCGCCGCGCCCGGCGAAGTGAGTCGCGACGGCGTCGAGCTCGGGAAATTCGGCGGCACGGTCGAAGATGCAGCCGTCATATTCGGAAAAGGCGGCCTCGATCAGCGCCGCAATGGCATCGCCATCGGCATCCGTTGCCGGTCGAATCAGGAAATCGGTCACGTCGGTCACTCCGGCCGGCGCTCGCCCCGTTTTTCCCGGTATGCGGGTGGGGAGGGGTTCGACGTCGCGGCGCGGGCGGACTATGTTCGGCTGGCCTTCTGGCGTAAAGCTCAATCATTATGCTGAAGTAGGAATCTGAAGTGACGGCCGGGCGCTTCATCCACGCTCCTCCGTCCCGCAGCCATCCGTCCCGGAGTGCTCAATGAACGCATCCCACCGTGTCGTCCGTCTGGCGCTCGCCGCCGCCGCTGCCGCTGTCGTCGCCGGCTGCGCCACCCAGCAGGCGGCTCCGCCGGCGCCCGCCCGGCCGCAGTTCACCTCGCCGATCTCCGCCCAGCAGGTGGTCGGCAAGTGGGGACTCGCCGCCTATCACCGGCAGGAGGACGCGACGCGTACCGAGGCGCAGGCGCGGCAGGGCTGCCGCCAGCCCTACGTCATCAACGCCGGCCCCTCGGGTGGCTTCATGATGTATCTGGCCGACGACGCCCAGGCGTCGGAAGTGGTGTCCAAGCAGGTCGGCACCGGCCCGACCTTCATCGGCCTGCCGGACGAGCCGGCCGGCGCCAAGTCCGACCGCGAGGTGCTGCGCTTCGACGGCCAGATCATGGTGCTCAAGTGGATGGACCCGGAAGTCGCCGGCCGCTACGGCACCATGGTCTATGTCCGCTGCCCGTAGGCCGGCGCGGGACTGACGCGCCCTCACGGGAAGCGCTTGCGCGCAAACGCTTCCCGACAAATGCTTGCCGGCGCCTCCGGGAAAGGTTTCGTTAACCATACGGCATCAACCTGTGGTTAATTCCCCGGGGGTGCTGCATGCGCGGTGATTCGAGCCTCGTTCCGTTACGTCCTTTCCCGCGTTCGCGAGTTCTTCGCGGCCTGTGCGTGGCGGCCTTCGCCGGGCTCGCGTTGGCGGCCGGCGGCGCGGCACTCTCGCCGGCGGCGGCGCAGAGCGGCGTCTACGGCTACCAGTCCTCCTACCAGCTCTATTCGCGCGCGGCGGCGGCCGGCGGCTCCGCCTGGCGGCCGGGTTCCGCCCCGGTCTATCCCTCCGGCACCGTCCATCCCTCTGGCGGCTATGGCGTCTACGGCAATGGCAACGGGCGCGCCGCCTATGGCGCTGCCCCGCCCGCAGGCCGCACTGGCGCCGATGCCGGCGGCTTCGAGGCCGCGGCTGCGGCGGCGGGCCCGGCCCGGGCGGCCACCGCCGGCGCGGCGCGCGGCGCGACCCGACCCTCCGCGGCGGTCGGCCGGGCGGTCGCCCCTGCTGCCGATCCCGAGCCGGCCAGCTACGCCGACGAGCCGGACGACGACTATTATGACGACGCCGCACCGCCGCTTCCGGTGCATCGCGCCTCGGTGGGCGCGCGCGGCGTCGACCGCAAGTTCGACCGCCACACGGTGCGCTACACCAGCTCCGATCCGGCCGGCACCGTCATTGTCGATACCGGCGCGCGCTTCCTCTACCTGATCCAGGGCAACGGCACCGCGGTGCGCTACGGCATCGGCGTCGGCAAGGAAGGCTTCCAGTGGTCGGGCAGCGAGCGCATCAGCCGCAAGGCCGAATGGCCGGAATGGCGCCCGCCGTCCGAGATGATCGACCGCCGTCCCGATCTGCCGCGCGTCATGCCTGGCGGCGAGGACAACCCGCTCGGCGCCCGCGCGCTCTATCTCGGCAACACGCTCTACCGAATCCACGGCTCGAACGAACCGGACACCATCGGGCAGGCCGTCTCCTCGGGTTGCATCCGCATGCGCAACCAGGACGTCATCGACCTCTACAACCGCGTCCGCGTCGGCACGCTGGTGCGGGTGATCTGAGCCGGCCTGACGCTCCGGCCGAGGCTCCGCTGGTCGGCGCGATACCGCGCCCCGTCCACCGCATGGCTGCCCCGTAACCACGTCCCGGCCCGCCGCTTGGATGCGCGCGGCCTCTCCGCTATGGTCCGCCCCGATTTCGGATCGAACGCGGGAGCCGCGAGCAGATGGCTGCGGACAATTTGGCCGACGGCGGCGCTGCCGACACCCATTTCGGCTTCCGGACCGTGCCGCTGGGCGAGAAGCAGCGCATGGTCGACGAGGTCTTCCACTCGGTCGCGCGCCGCTACGACCTGATGAACGACCTCATGTCGCTCGGCCTGCACCGGGCGTGGAAGGACCTTTTGGTCTCGCGCCTGCGCCCGCCGAAGAACGGCCGCTCCTTCAAGCTGCTGGACGTGGCCGGCGGCACCGGCGACGTCTCCTTCCGCACCGTCGAGGCGGGCGGGGCGGGCACCAGCGCCACCGTGGCGGACATCAATGGCGGCATGCTGGGCGTCGGCCGCGAGCGCGCCGCTGCGCTCGGTCTCGCCGACCGGGTGGAGTTCGTCGAGGCGAACGCCGAATCGCTGCCTTTCGCCGACCGCAGCTTCGACGCCGCCACCATCGCCTTCGGCATCCGCAACGTGCCGCGCATGGACAAGGCGCTTTCCGAGATGCGCCGCGTGCTCAAGCCCGGCGGGCGCTGCTTCGTGCTGGAGTTCTCGCGCGTCGACGTGCCCGGCCTCGACGCCGTCTACGACGCCTATTCCTTCAAGCTGATCCCCGGCATCGGCCGGCTCGTCACCGGCGACGCCGATTCCTACCAGTATCTCGTCGAATCGATCCGCAAGTTTCCGTCGCCGGAAGCCTTTGCCGATCTGATGCGCGGTGCCGGATTCAAGCGTGTCGACTGGACGCCGCTCACCGGCGGCATCGTCGCGTTGCATTCCGGCGTGCGGATCTGACGGCGTGGCCAGCCCCTTCGGTGATTATCTGCGTCTCGCCCGTGCCGCCTTCGTGCTGGCACGCGAAGGTGTGGCCTCGCGCATCGATCCGGCCATGCGCCCGCCCGGTTCCGAGCCGCTCTTCGCCGCCGCGAAGCTCATCGAGCGGCGCGGCCCGGCGTCGAGCGCCGCCCGCATCGGCGCCGCCCTGTCGCGGCTCGGGCCGTCCTATGTGAAGCTCGGCCAGTTCCTGGCGACGCGGCCGGATGTGGTCGGCCCGCAGCTTGCCCGCGACCTCGAGCTGCTGCAGGACCGCATGCCGGCCTTCCCGCAGGAGATTGCGGAGGCGACTATCGCCCGCAATTTCGACCGGCCGGCGCTGGAGATCTACGGCACCTTCGGCCCGGCGCTCGCCGCCGCCTCCATCGCACAGGTGCATCAGGGCGAGGTCGTCGATCCCGAGGGAACGACGCGCCGCGTCGCGGTGAAGGTGCTGCGCCCGGATGTGCAGCGCCGCTTCCGCATCGACCTGTCCTCCTTCTACCGCGCCGCCCGGCTCGGCGAGCACAGCTCGCCCGAGGGGCGCCGGCTCCGGCTGGTCGCGGTCGTCGACACGCTTGCCCGCTCGGTGTCGATGGAGATGGACCTGCGTCTGGAGGCCGCCGCGCTTTCCGAGCTCGCCCAGAACACCGGCGAGGACGAGGATTTCCGCGTCCCGGCGGTGGATTGGGACCGTACCGGCCGCGAGGTGCTGACCACCGAGTGGATCGACGGCATCAAGCTCAACGATCTCGATGCGCTGCGTGCCGCCGGCCACGACTTGCCGCGCCTCGGCCGCATCGTGATGCAGTCCTTCCTGCGCCACGCGCTGCGCGACGGCTTCTTCCACGCCGACATGCACCCCGGCAATCTCTTCGTCGACGCCGACGGCAAGCTGGTGGCGGTGGATTGCGGCATCATGGGCCGCCTCGGCCCCAAGGAGCGCCGCTTCCTCGCCGAGATCCTCTACGGCTTCATCACCCGCAACTGGCTGCGCACCGCGCAGGTGCATTTCGAAGCGGGCTATGTGCCCGAGCACCATTCGGTGGAGGATTTCGCGCAGGCCATCCGCGCCATCGGCGAGCCCATCTATTCGCGCCGCGCCGACCAGATCTCCATGGCCAAGCTGCTCACCCTGCTGTTCGAGGTGACGGCGCTGTTCGACATGAAGACGCGGCCGGAGCTGCTGCTCCTGCAGAAGACCATGGTCGTGGTCGAGGGCGTCGCGCGCAATCTCGATCCGCAGCTCGACATGTGGAAGACCTCCGAGCCGGTGGTCCGCAGCTGGATCGAGCGCAATCTCGGTCCCGTGGGGCGGATGGAGGAGGTGGCCGGCGGGCTCGGCGCGCTCGGCCGCTCGCTCCAGTCGCTGCCGGACCTCGTGGCGCAGGGCCAGCGCATCGCCGCCCAGCTCGACGCCGCCACGCGCGACGGCCTCGCCCTGGCGCCGGAGACCACCGAGGCCATCGGCCGCGCCGAAGGCCGGGGCAATCGCTGGATGACGGTGGCGCTGTGGGTGATCGCCGCGCTGCTGGCCGGGCACCTGCTTTTTTGAGCGCCGGTGTGTCTCGGCCGGACGCGATCCGGCATGTTTGGCTTTTTGCGGAAGTTTGCGGCTAGGCTATAGGGGCAGGCCAACCGGTCGCGGGGACAGTGCATGCTCGCTCAGAAGCGCATTCTGCTGATCATCGGCGGCGGCATCGCCGCCTATAAGAGCCTCGATCTCATCCGCCGGCTGAGCGAGCGCGGGGCCGCGGTGCGCGTCGTCATGACCGAGGCGGCGCAGCACTTCGTCACCCCGCTGGCGGCCGGTGCGCTCAGCCATGACCGGGTGTTCACCGACCTCTTCGACCGCGAGGCCGAGCACGATATCGGCCATATCCGCCTGTCGCGCGAGGCCGACCTCATCATCGTCGCCCCCGCCACCGCCGACCTTCTGGCGAAGATGGCGCACGGCTTCGCCGACGATCTCGCCACCTGCGTACTGCTCGCCAGCGACAAGAAGGTGCTCGTCGCCCCGGCGATGAACCCGCAGATGTGGGCGCATGCCGCCACCCGCCGCAACGCGGCGCGGCTCGCCGCCGACGGCGTCGCCTTCGTCGGTCCCAATGCCGGCGCGATGGCCGAGCGCGGCGAGAACGGGCCGGGACGCATGGCCGAGCCGCTGGAGATCGTCGCCGCCGCCACGCGCCTGCTGGTGCCCTCGGGTCCGCTGACCGGGCGGCACATCCTCGTCACCTCCGGCCCGACGCACGAGCCCATCGATCCCGTGCGCTACATCGCCAACCGTTCCTCCGGCAAGCAGGGCCACGCCATCGCCGCCGCCGCCGCCCGTGCCGGCGCGCAGGTCACGCTCGTCTCCGGCCCGGTGAACCTGCCGGATCCCATCGGGGTCGAGGTGCGCCATGTCGAGAGCGCCCGCGACATGCTGGCGGCGGTGGAAGCCGCCCTGCCGGCGGATGCCGCCGTCTTCGCCGCCGCCGTGGCCGACTGGCGGGCGGCCAGCGCCGCCGGCGAGAAGATGAAGAAGGACGGCAATGCCATTCCTCCGCTCGCTCTCGCCGAGAATCCGGACATCCTCGCCACCGTCTCGCACCTGTCGAACCGCCGCCCGCGCCTCGTCGTCGGCTTCGCCGCGGAGACCGAGAACGTCATCGCCTATGCGCAGGCCAAGCGCGCCCGCAAGGGCTGCGACTGGATCGTCGCCAACGACGTTTCCCAGCGCAGCGGCATCCCCGGCGGGGTGATGGGCGGCGACAGCAACGCGGTGCATTTCATCACCGCCGAGGCCGTCGAGCACTGGCCGGAGGCCTCCAAGACCGAGGTGGCCGAACGCCTCGTCGCCCGCATCGCGGCCACCTTCGGCCCGCTGGAGACCGTCTCGTGAGTGCAAGCGCCGTGAGCCCCCGCGTCCCCGTCCTCGTCCTCCCGCACGGCGAGGGCCTGCCTCTTCCCGACTACGCGACGGAAGGCTCCGCCGGCCTCGACCTCATCGCCGCGCTGCCCGAGGACGCGCCGCTGACCCTCGCCCCGCTCGCCCGCGCCGCCGTGCCGACCGGCCTGTGCCTCGCCTTGCCGGAAGGCTACGAGGCGCAGGTGCGCCCGCGCTCCGGCCTCGCCCTCAAGCAGGGTCTGACGGTGCTCAACGCGCCCGGCACGGTCGATTCCGACTATCGCGGCGAGGTGAAGGTACTGCTGATCAACCTCAGCGACGCGCCCGTCGTGCTGGAGCGCGGCCAGCGCATCGCCCAGATGGTGGTGGCGCCGGTGACCCGGATTAAGCTGGTCGAAACCGGGAATTTGAACGAAACAACACGCGGTAGCGGTGGATTCGGTTCGACGGGGCTCGACGGGCGGCAAATATCGCGGTAGCCAGAGGTCATGCCGCGTCTGTCCGACAAAAGTCTCCTCGCCATTGCCGCCGTCGTCGACGTCGCGCTGCACGCGCGCGGCATGCCGGTGGCCGCCAAGGCGCTGGCCGCCCGCCACGAGCTGCCGCCCCGCCATCTCGAGCCCGTCCTGCAGGCGCTGGTCCATGCCGGCGTGCTCAAGGGCGTGCGCGGCCCGCGCGGCGGCTACGAGCTGGCGCGCGAGCGCCGGCGCATCACCGTGGCGGAGGTCGTCCGGGTGGTGGAAGCGGAGAGCGACGAGGCGCTCGACAGCTTCCCGCCCATCGTGCGCGATATCGTCCAGCCCGCCGTCGCGGAGGCGGAGCGGGCCTTCGAGGCGGCGCTCGACGCGGTGACCGTCGAGGACCTCTGTCGCTCGGCGGCACAGAACACGCTGCGCAAGGGTTTGCCGGAAGGCATAGATTTTACGATCTAAAACTGTTCAAATTTTGTTTTCTCGACTTGATGTCGTGAATATGGTAGCCCTGCCGGCGAAAACCGTTCGCCAATAACGGGCTAGGGCGAAGGCCCCGGCCCCCGCTTGCTGGAGGCACCCAATGGCCGAGACCGCCCTGAAGACCCCGCCCGCCGAAAAGGTCGGCCGTGGCCGCGTTTACAACTCCATCACGGAGACCATCGGCAACACGCCGCTGGTGCAGCTCAACCGGCTGCCCGCGGAACGGGGCGTGAAGGCGCGCATCCTCGCCAAGCTCGAATTCTTCAACCCGATCGGCAGCGTGAAGGACCGCATCGGCGTCTCGATGATCCAGTCGCTGGAAGAGGCGGGGGTGATCCGTCCCGGCACGGTGCTGGTTGAGCCCACCTCCGGCAACACCGGCATCGCGCTCGCCTTTGTCGCCGCCGCCCATGGCTACCGCCTCATCTTGGTGATGCCGGAATCGATGTCGGTCGAGCGCCGCAAGATGCTGGCCCTGCTCGGCGCCGAGCTGGTGCTCACCCCGGCGGCGCAGGGCATGCGCGGCGCCGTCGCCCGCGCCGAGGAGCTGGTGAAGGAACTGCCGGACGCCATCATCCCGCAGCAGTTCCGCAATCCCGCCAATCCGGCCGTCCACCGCCGCACCACGGCCGAGGAGATCTGGAACGACACCCAGGGCGAGGTCGACGTGGTCGTCGCCGGCGTCGGCACGGGCGGCACCATCACCGGCCTCGGCCAGGTGCTCAAGCCGCGCAAGCCGGGGCTGCGCATCGTCGCCGTCGAGCCGGAGGACAGCCCGGTGCTGTCCGGCGGCCAGCCCGGCCCGCACAAGATCCAGGGCATCGGCGCCGGCTTCGTGCCGGAGGTGCTCGACCGCTCGGTGATCGACGAGGTGGTGACGGTCGGCAACCAGACCGCCTTCGAGACCGCCCGCGCCATCGCGCGGCTGGAAGGCATCCCGGTCGGCATCTCCTCGGGCGCGGCCATCGCGGCGGCGCTGGAGGTCGGCGCGCGTCCGGAAAACGAAGGCAAGACCATCGTCGTCATCATCCCGTCCTTCGCCGAACGCTACCTTTCTACTCCGCTCTTCGAGGGGCTCTGACACTTCGGGCGGCCGGCGGCGCCTCCGGCCCTTCTAGTGCGACTCCCGCTTCGGTAAAGTCTCGGTGATTCGGTGTTCGTCCGCGAGGCGTGCACCGGCCGAGGGGACGGCAGTCGGCAAGGGGAGGCGGGCGCGGATGGCGCATCCGGCCGGCAAGGGCGGAGCTGGTAACGGAAGCTGGGGCGAAGGGCGCCGCGCGGCGCGCGCCGTCGCCCTGTCCGGCCTCGCGCTCCCGTCCCTGCTCAGTTCCGGCGCCCTCGCGCAGGCCGCGCCTCCCGCCTCGTCGGAGGTCTTCGCCGTCCTCGCGGTGCAGGAGCCGAGCACGCTGATCGGCCTTGCTCTGGTCGTCGGCCTCATCGTCTTCGCCACCACCACCGCCATCGTCCATCTGCGTTTCCGCCGCCAGTCGCTGCACCGCGAGGCCGAGGCGTTCGGCGAGATTTCCCGGCTCGAAGCCCAGATCGACGAGGCACGCGCCCTGCTGATGGCCGAGCCGCAGATCGTCGTCGTCTGGCGCGATCCCGCCGCCGATCCCGAGGTCATCGGCAACACCCCCGCCTTCACCGGCGTCGCCGCCCCCGCCCGCATCCTCGCCTTCGGCTCCTGGCTCACGCCGGCCTCGGCGCGCGAGATCGAGGCGGCGGTGGACCGTCTGCGCAGCCGTGGCACGCCGCTCGCCGCCACCCTCGCCACGCAGGACGGCCGTTTCGTCGAGGTGGACGGGCGCCCCGTCGGCTCGGCCGTGGTGCTGCGCCTGCGCGACATCACCGGCGTGCGGCTCGATCAGGCGCGCCTGCAGGAAGCCTATCGCGCTCTCGATGAGGAAAGCTCGGCGATGCGCACCCTGCTCGACGCGCTCCCCGCGCCGGTCTGGATCGGCGGGGAGGGCGGCCGGCTGCGCTGGAGCAACGCCGCCTATGCGCATGCGGTGGAAGCCCGGGACGGGCAGGACGCCGCGCTTCGCGACCTTTCGCTGCTCGATCAGCAGAGCCGTGCCCAGGCGCAGAAGGCGCATGCCGCCTATCTGCCCTTCAAGGCGCGCCTGCCGGTGGTCGTCGCCGGCTCGCGCCACGTGCTCGACGTGCTGGAGGTTCCCGCCGGCGGTGGCGCGGCCGGCATCGCGCTCGATGCGACGGAAGCCGAAACGGTGCGGGCCGAGCTTGCCCATGTCGTCGGTGCGCACCGGCGCACGCTGGACCAGCTTGCCACCGCCGTGGCGATCTTCGGCGCCGACCAGCGCCTCGTCTTCCACAACGCCGCCTATGCCAGCCTGTTCGAGCTCGATCCGGCCTTCCTCGACGACCGCCCGACCGACGGCGCGGTGCTCGACCGGCTGCGCGCCGCCCGCCGCCTGCCCGAACAGGCGGATTTCCGCGTGTGGCGCGAGGATCTGCATTCCGCCTACCGCGCCATCGAGCCGCGCGAGCACTGGTGGCACCTGCCGGGCGGGCGCACGCTGCGCGTCGTCACGGCGCCGAACCCCGAAGGCGGCATCACCTATCTGTTCGACGAGGTGACGGAGCGCCTCGCGCTGGAAAGTCGCTACAATTCGCTCACCCGCATCCAGAGCGAGACGCTGGACGCGCTGGCCGAGGCCGTGGCGGTGTTCGGCAGCGACGGCCGGCTCGGTCTCTCCAATTCCGCTTTCGGCCGGCTCTGGCACCTCGACGCGGCCATGCTCGATTCCCATCCGCACATCGACGCCGTGGCGCAGGCGTGCCGGCCGCTCACCACCGATGTTTCCGTGTGGACGCGGCTCGGCGCCGCCGTCACCGGCATCGAGGCGCGCGTGCCGATGGAATTCCGCATGGAGCGCAGCGACGGCACGATCCTCGACGGCTCCACCCAGCCGCTGCCGGACGGCGGCACGCTGGTCACGCTGCGCGACGTCACCGACACCGTGCATGTCGAGCGCGCGCTGGTGGAGCGCAACGAGGCGCTCGTCGCCGCCGACCACCTCAAGAGCACCTTCGTCAGCCACGTCTCCTACGAGCTGCGCTCACCGCTCACCACCATCATCGGCTTCGCGCAGCTCCTCGACGACACCGGCATCGGCCCGCTCAACACCAAGCAGCGCGCCTATGTGAACCACATCACCGAGAGCTCGGCGGCGCTGCTCGCCATCATCAATGACATTCTCGACCTCGCCACCATCGACGCCGGCGCCATGGCTCTCGACCTCGCCGATGTCGATGTGCGGGCGGCGATGGAAGCGGCCGCCGAGGGCGTGCGCGACCGTCTTGCCGAGGGTGGCATCCGCTTGTCCATCGAGCTGCAGAACGCCGCCGGCAGCTTCCGTGCCGATGCCAAGCGGGTGCGGCAGATCCTCTACAATCTGCTGTCGAACGCCGTCGGTTTCGCGCCGGAGGGGTCCGCCGTCACGCTCTCGGCCGAGCGCCGCGACGACAAGGTGATCTTCCGGGTCCGCGACATGGGGCCGGGCATTCCGCCGGAGATCGGCGCCCGCATCTTCGACCGCTTCGAGAGCCACACGGCCGGCTCGCGCCATCGCGGCGTCGGGCTCGGGCTGTCCATCGTCCGGTCGCTGGTGGCGCTGCATGGCGGCACGGTGAGCATCGCCCCGGCGCAGGGCGGCGGCACGCTCGTCACCTGCACCTTCCCGCTGGAAGCCGGCGCGAGCCGGGACGCGGCGGAGTAACCGATGATCGACAGCCGCAACACCGGCGCCGTCCCGACCATGCCCGTGGCCCATTGGGACGTCGTACTGCCGGACGAATCCGCCACCGGCCGCCTCGCCATGGACCTCGCCGCGACGCTCCGGCCCGGCGATCTCGTCACGCTCGGCGGCGATCTGGGCGCCGGCAAGACGACTCTGGCGCGGGCGCTGATCCGCGAGATGGCCGGCGATCCCGAGCTCGAAGTGCCGAGCCCGACCTTCACCCTGATGCAGACCTACGACCTGCCGCGCCACCGGGTCGTCCATGCCGATCTCTACCGGCTGGCCGATGCGTCCGAGCTCGACGAACTCGGCTGGCAGGACCAGACCGACGGCGCGGTGACGCTGGTCGAATGGCCTGAGCGGGCCGAGGGCGCGGTGCTCCAGCCGGACCGGCTGGAAGTGCAGATCACCATTCCGCCGGAGGGCGGGGAAACGCGCCGGCGCGTGCGCCTGTTCGGCTATGGCCGGCTCGCCGGCGCGCTCTACCGCATGAAGGCGATCCGCTCGCTCATCGACAAGACCGGCTTCGGCCCGGCCCGCCGCCAGCATCTGCAGGGTGACGCCTCGACCCGCGCCTATGAGCGTCTCATCGGTCCGAAGCGCAACGCGGTGCTGATGAACGCGCCGCGCCGGCCGGACGGCCCGCCGGTGCGCGGCGGCCGTCCCTACAGCGCCATCGCCCATCTCGCCGAGGACGTGAAGCCCTTCGTCGCCATGGCGCTGGCGTTGCGCGCGCGGGGCTTCTCGGCGCCGGCCATCTATGGCGGCGATCTTGATGCCGGCCTGCTGATCATCGAGGATCTCGGCACCGAAGGCGTGCTCGCCGGCAGCCCGCCCGCGCCGGTGACCGAGCGCTACGAGGCGTCGGTGGACGTGCTGGCCGCCCTGCACGGCCTCGACCTTTCGGCGACGCTGCCGGTCACCGCCGGCATCGAGCATCGTCTGCCGGCCTATGACGTCGACGCGCTGCTCATCGAGGCGGAGCTGCTGCTCGACTGGTATCTGCCGCATTGCGGCGCGTCGATCGCCGCCGATGCCCGCCAGTCGTTCCGCCAGCTCTGGGCGGCGGCGCTGGCGCCCTCGCTGGCGCAGAAGCCGGTCTGGGTGATGCGCGACTACCATTCGCCGAACCTGATGTGGCTACCCGAGCGCGAGGGTCTGGAGCGCATCGGCCTGCTCGATTTCCAGGACGCGGTGATGGGCCCGCCGGCCTACGACCTCATCTCGCTGACGCAGGATGCGCGCGTCGACGTGTCCGAGCCGCTCGAGCTGGCGCTGCTCGGCCGCTACGTGAAGGCGCGCCGGCTGGCCGATCCCGATTTCGACATGCGGGCCTTCGCCGCTTCCTACGCGGTGATGGGCGCCCAGCGCGCCACCAAGATCCTCGGCATCTTCGCCCGGCTCAACCACCGCGACCGCAAGCCGGGTTATCTCAGGCACATCCCGCGCATCTGGAACTATCTCCAGCGCTGCCTCGCCTTCACCGATCTGGAGGCGCTGTCGGGCTGGTACAAGGACCACGTGCCCCCGCCTGGCGGCCGCCCGCGCGCCGAGGGCGTGCGCCCGGTTCCCCAGCCTCCCGCCGAGCCGTCGCCGCCGGCAGAGGCCTCGGAGCCCGCCGCGCCGGAGGTGCCCGAGGCTCCGCCTTCCGAAACCCCGCCGTCCGCCGCCGGAACGGCCTCGCCCGAGGCCCCCGCGCCGAGCGCGCCGTCCGAAACGCCGAGCGAATCCAACCCGACATGAGCGCGATCAGGACCGCCATGGTGCTCGCTGCCGGCCTCGGCAAGCGCATGCGCCCCCTTACCGACCGCATTCCCAAGCCGATGGTGGCGGTGAACGGCCGCCCGCTGATCGACCATGTGCTCGACCGGCTCGAGGCGGCCGGCGTCGAGAAGGCGGTGGTCAACGTGCACTGGCACGCCGACGTGCTGGAGCGGCATCTGGCCGGGCGCCGCAACCCGCCGCGTATCGTCCTCTCCGACGAGCGCGGCGAGCTGCTGGAGACCGGCGGCGGCATCCGCAAGGCGCTCCCCGAGCTTGGCCCCGGCCCGTTCTACGTGATGAACGCCGACACCATCTGGATCGAGGGCATCCGCCCCAACCTCGCGGCGCTGGCGGAGGACTTCGACCCCGCGGCGATGGATTTCCGCCTGCTCGTCGCCTCGACCGCGGCCTCCATCGGCTATGAGGGCAACGGCGATTTCCTCATGGACGGCGAGAGCCGCCTCACGCCCCGTCCCGAGCGCGTCATGGCGCCGTTCGTCTATGCCGGCGCCGCCGTCGTCTCGCCCGCCATCTTCGAGGACTCGCCGGAGGGATCGTTCTCGCTGAGCCGTCTGTTCGTGCGTGCCGCCGAGGCGGGCCGCCTGTACGGCGAGCGCATGGAAGGGGTGTGGATGCATGTCGGCACGCCGGAAGCCATCGCCGAGGCCGAGGAGGCGATCGAGCGCTCCAAGGATTGAGCGGAGCGCGGCCATGCCCCGTCCTACCAATCCCTATACCGCCGCGCCAGCGCCCCCTTGTGGCGCGCGCCCAACCGGCGCATGACCGCTGCATGAGCTGCCGCGCGCCGAACCTCCTCACCATCCCGTCCTCCGCGCCGTTCCTCGCGACGCTGGCGGACGCGCTGCTGGACGGCCGCCTCGTGGAGGGCTTCGCGCCGCGCGGCGATCCGCTGGCGCTCGCCTCCGCCACCGTCTTCCTGCCGACCCGCCGCGCCGGCCGCCTGCTGGGCGAGGCCCTGCGCGCCCGCATGGCGGGCGGTGTCACCCTGCTGCCGCGCATCGTGCCGCTGGGCGATGTGGACGAGGACGCGCTCGCCTTCGCCGAGAGCTTCACCGATCCGCCGCGCGCCGTGCCGCCGACCACCCGCCGCCTCGCGCTCGCCAGCCTCATCCGCCGCTGGCGGCGCCTGCTCGCCGGGGATGACGGCCGTGTCGCCGTGGCCGCCGGCCCCGGCGCCGAGTTCGCCCTCGCCGACGCGCTGGCCCATCTCATCGACGAGATGGCGGCGCAGGAGGTGCCGTGGGAACGGCTCGACACGCTCGTGCCCGGCCAGCATGACCGCTACTGGGACATGGCGCTCGACTTCCTCAAGATCGCCCGCGATTTCTGGCCGGCGCAGCTCGCCGAGCTCGGCGCGGTCGATGCCAGCGTGCGGCGCGACCGGCTCATCGCGGCGGAGGCGGCGCGACTGGCGGGCCTGCCGGATGCCGGCCCGGTCATCGCGGCCGGCTCCACCGGCTCCATGTCGGCCACCGCGCGCCTGCTGGCCGCCGTGGCCCATCTGCCGCGCGGCGCCGTGGTGCTGCCCGGCCTCGATCTCCATCTCGACGCCCGCTCCTGGGACGTGCTGACCGACGACGAGGCCCCGGCGTTCAGCCATCCCCAATACGGCCTCGCGCTCCTGCTCCGGCGCTACATGCGCGTCGACCGGGAAGCGGTGCGCGAGCTCGCCCCGCCGGCGCCGTATGGGCGCGAGCGGCTGCTCTCCGAGGCGCTGCGTCCCGTCGCCTCCACGGAGGCGTGGGCGAGCCTGCCCGAGCGCCTCGGCGCCGGGGAGATCGACGTCGCCCTCGCGCAGGTCGGCCTCATCGAGGCGGACGATGCGCGGGAGGAAGCCCTCGCCATCGCCGTCGCCCTGCGCGAGGTGCTGGAGGTGCCGGGCCGTACCGCCGCCCTCATTACCCCCGATCGGGACCTCGCCCGCCGCGTCGCCGCCGAGCTGCTGCGCTTCCGGGTGCGCATCGACGATTCCGCCGGCGAGCCGCTGTCGGAGAGCGTGCCCGGCCGGTTCGCCCGGCTCGTGGCCGATGTCTGCCACGAGGAACTGGCGCCGGTCCCGCTTTCCGCGCTGCTGCGTCACGTGCTGGCGCGCTTCGGGCTGGAGCGCGCCGCGCTCGATGCCGGCGCCGACGCGCTGGAGATGATGGTGCTGCGCGGGCCGCGTCCGGCGGCCGGCGCTTCCGGGCTGGTCGAGGCGGTCGCCGCCTTCAGCCCCTCCGCCTACCATCCGAGCGACCCCCGCGCGGGGATGGACGAGGACGCCCGCGCCCGTGCCGCCGCCCTCGCCGGCCGCATCGCGCGGGGCCTCGCGCCGCTGCTGGCGCTGGGGCAGGGCGAGCATGCCTTCGGCGCGCTGCTGGAGGCCCACCGCGCGGCCGTGCAGGCGGCCTGGAGCGGCCCGGACGCCGGCGCGCCCGAGGACGAGACCGCGCTGGCCGAGCTGGCGCGCGCCTTCGATGCCATGGCCGAGGGCGCCGCCCAGGCCCCGGCCATGACGCTCGCCGATTACGCCGCCGCGCTGCCGCTGCTGCTGGCCGACCGCCCGGTACGGCCGCCGCTGCTGGCCGGTGCGCGGCTGCGCATCCTGGGCCCGCTGGAAGCGCGTCTCGTGAGCGTCGATCGCGTGGTGCTGGCGGGCCTCGTGGAGCAGACCTGGCCGGCGGCGGTGCGCACCGATCCCTGGCTCAGTCGGCCGATGCGCGCGGCGCTGGGGCTGGAAGCGCCGGAACGGCGCACCGGCCTCTCCGCCCATGACTTCGTGCAGGGCTGCGGCGCGCCGGAGCTCATCCTCTCCCATCCGCGCAAGCTCGGCGGCGCGCCCACCGTGCCCTCGCGCTTCCTCCAGCGGCTCGAAGCGGTCAGCGGGGAGGGGCGCTGGAAGGCGGCCATTGCCCGCGGTGATCGCTTCCGCCGCCTCGCGGCCCTCATCGAGGAGGAGCCCGCCGCCCCCCGCATTGCCCGTCCCGAGCCCGCGCCGCCGGTCGAGCTGCGCCCCCGGCGCCTGTCCGTGACCGAGATCGAGACCTGGCTGCGCGATCCCTACACCATCTATGCCCGCCACGTGCTGCGCCTGCGCCCGCTCGACAGGCTGGACGAGGCGCCCGGCGCCGCCGAGCGCGGCACCGCCATCCACGAGGCGCTGGGCGCTTTCGCGGAAGCCTTCCCCGAGGCCCTGCCGGCCGACCCCGAGGCGGTGCTGCTGGATTATGGCCGGCAGGCCTTCCGGCCGCTGGAAGCCTTCCCGGCGGAGCACGCCCTCTGGTGGGCGCGCTTCGAGCGCCTGGTCCCCCGCTATATCGGCTGGGAGCGTTCCCGCCGCGCGCTGACCCGGCGCGTCTTCGCCGAGCAGGCCGGGCGCATGTCGCTCGCCGGCGGCCGCTTCACGCTCACCGGCCGCGCCGACCGTATCGAGCAACTGCGCGCCGGCGGTCTCGCCATCGTCGATTTCAAGACCGGCGCGGTGCCCACCGCGAAGCAGACCGCCGCGCATTATTCGCCGCAGCTTCCGCTGGAAGCGGCGATGGCGGCGCGCGGCGGTTTCCCGGACGTGCCGGCGGAGGAGGCGGCCGCGCTCGTCTATGTGCGCCTCGGCACGGCCGAGCTGAAGGAGGTCAGCGCCGTCGACAGGGACGAAACCGCTCTCGGGCTCGGCGCCTCGACGCTGGAGCGGCTGGAGGGGCTCGTGGCCGCCTTCGAGAATCCCTCGCGCGGCTATGCCTCGCTGGCCCGCCCGATGTTCCGTGGCCGCTTCGGGGACTATGACCACCTCGCCCGGGTGAAGGAATGGTCGACCGGTGGGGAGGGCGAGGAATGAACGACCTGACCGAACTCGCCCCTGGCCCGCTGCGCGCGGCCACCGCCTTGCAGACCACGGCTTCCGACCCGCGTCTGTCCGCCTGGGTTTCGGCCAATGCCGGATCGGGAAAGACCCATGTGCTCGCGCGCCGGGTGATCCGCTTGCTGATGCGCGGGGTGCCGCCCGGCCGCATCCTCTGCCTCACCTATACGAAGGCGGCGGCGGCCAACATGGCCAACCGCGTGCTCGGCGAGCTGCGCAAATGGACGACGCTCGACGACGCCACGCTCGACGCCGAGATCGTGAAGACCGATGGCGGGCGTTCCGACGCGCTGCGGCGCGCGCAGGCGCGACGCCTGTTTGCGCAGGCGCTGGAGACGCCGGGAGGGCTGAAGATCCAGACCATCCACGCCTTCTGCGGCGCGCTGCTGCACGCCTTCCCCTTCGAGGCCGGCGTGCCGGCCGGCTTCGGCGAACTGGAGGAGGCGGCGCGCCTCGAACTGCTGGCCCGCGTGCGGGCCGATGTGGTGCTCACGGCGGCCGGGGCTCCGGACAGCGCGCTCGGCCGGGCGCTGGCCCTCATCGTCGGCACCACCTCCGACGACGGCATCGACCGGCTGATCGAGGAGCTGGTGTCCGATCCGGCGGCGCTCGACGCCACCGAGGCGGAGCTCGCCGCCGCCGTGGGCCTCGACGGGCCGGTTGCTTCGGAAGACATCGAGCGCCGCATCATCGCCGGTGCCCTCATCGGACGCGGCACGTGGATGGGGCTTGCGGAGGCGCTGATCGCGGAGGGCGGCAACTGCGCCCGCCGGGGCCGCGCGCTCCTCGAAGCGGCCGGCGCGCCCGATGACGGCGTCGCGGACGCCTATGCCCGGGTCTTCCTCAAGGAGGATGGCGAGCCTTATAGCGACAGCCAGTTCGGCCCCGCGGCGATCCGGGACAAGTACCCTCAGCTCCTTGCCGAGCGCGACCGCATCGCCCCGCTGGCCCGCGAACTCGCCGCCGCCCGCGCCTTCGAGCGCAGCCGCGCCGTGCTCGCCCTCGGCCGCGACGCGGCGCGCCGCTACGAGCGCGCCAAGGCGGCGCGGGGCGTGCTCGACTTTGCCGACCTCGTGGACGCGGCCCGGCGCCTGCTCGCGTCGGGAGCCTCCGCCTGGGTGCACTACAAGCTCGACCAGGGCATCGACCACGTGCTGCTGGACGAGGCGCAGGACACCAGCCCCGAGCAGTGGGAGGTGATCCGCCCGCTCGTCGCCGAGTTTTTCGCCGGAGAGGGGGCGGGCTACGGGGCGCGCAACCTGCCGCGCACGCTCTTCGTCGTCGGCGACGAGAAGCAGTCGATCTTCTCCTTCCAGGGCGCCGATCCGCGCCGCTTCGACACGGTGCGGCGGGAACTCGAGGCGGCGGCCGGCGACAGCTTCGCCCATATCGAGCTGCGCCATTCCTTCCGCTCCGCGCCCGGCATTCTGGAGGCGGTGGACACGGTGTTCCACGCCGAGGCCGCCCATCACGGCCTCTCCGCCGAGGGCGTGGCGCCGGTGCACGAGGCCATCCATGCGGCGCTGCCGGCGCTGGTGGAGCTGTGGGAGCCCGAGGCGCCCAGCGAGAAGGTCGACATCGACGCGTGGCAACGCCCGCTCGATGCTCCTGCTACGGACGACCCGAAGGGGCGCCTCGCCCGCAAGATTGCTACGCATATTGCTACCCGGATTCGCGAGGGTTTTCCGGTCACCGGCCGGCACGGCACCCGTCCGGCGCGGCCGGGCGATTTCCTCATCCTGGTGCGTCGCCGCGACTCGCTTTTCGAGGCAATCATTAGGGAATTGAAGGGCGCGCAGGTCCCCGTCGCCGGCGCCGACCGCCTCACCGTCGCCGAGCACATCGCCGTCATGGACCTGATGGCCCTCGGCGACGCGCTACTCGCTCGCGACGACGAATTGGCGCTGGCAGAAACACTGAAGAGCCCGCTCTTCGGCCTCGATGACGCCGATTTGATGAATCTGGCGCCGGAGCGCCCCGGCCTCCTGGAGGATGCGCTCGTCGCCCGTGCCGGCGAGAATCCGAGATGGCGCGCGGCGGCGGAGCGGCTGGCGCGGCTGCGTTCGGAGGCGCGGCGGCTGCGGCCCTTCGATTTCTATACCCGCGTGCTGGGTCGCGAGCGCGGCCGCGCTGGCATGCTGGCGCGCCTCGGCCCGGAGGCGGCCGACGCGCTCGACGAGATGCTGGCGTTGGCCCGTGCCTATGAGAATGTCGAGGTGCCCTCGCTTGCCGGCTTCCTCGCCTTCTTGAGACGTGGCGGCGCCGAGGCCAAGCGCGACATGGAGGCGGGGCGCGACGAGGTGCGCGTCATGACCGTGCACGGCGCCAAGGGGCTGGAAGCGCCCTACGTCATCCTCGCCGACACGACTTCCGGCCCGATGACCCGCCGCAGTGCGGGCCTGTTGCGTGTCGAGCTGTCGGGCGGCCGGCGGGTCGCGCTGCACGCTCCCGCCAAGAAGGCCGATACGCCCGCCATGGCGGCGGCCCGCCAGCGTGGCGACGACGCCCAGCAGGATGAATATCGTCGTCTGCTCTACGTCGCGCTGACCCGTGCCGAGAGTGCGCTGGTGTTGTGCGGAGCGGAAGGTGGGCGCAAGCGCCCGGCGGACTGCTGGTATGATCTCGTCCACGGCGCCCTGGAGCCCGAAGCGGTCGAGCAGCCGGCCACCGGTTTCGCCGGAACCGTACGCCGGTGGCGCGCTGGCGGGGCGCGGACGGAAAATGAGCCCGCCGCCATTGCCTCCCCGGATCTAATGGTGGTTGACGAGGTCGAACGCGCGCTCGCACGCTCTCTTGCCCGCCCCGTCGAGGAGGAGGCGCTACGCGTCAGCCTGCGCCCCTCGGCGTCCGGGCTCATCGCTCCGATCCCCGACGAAGCCGCTGCCCGTGCTCTGGAACGTGGTGACCTGCTGCACCGGCTGATGGCCGCACTCGCCAATCTGCCGCCGGAGGCGCGCGTCGAACCGGGGCGCCGGCTGCTCGCCGCCGCCTCCGACTGGCCGCCCGAACCGCGCGAGGAACTGCTCGCGGAGGCGCTGGGCGTTCTCGCCTTGCCGGAGCTGGCCGGACTGTTCGCGCCCGGAAGCCTCGCCGAGGTGCCGCTGGTCGGCGCGCTTGACGATGGTACGCCGGTTTCCGGGCGTATCGACCGGCTCGTGGTGCGGCCTGATCATGTCGTCGTCGCCGACTTCAAGACGGATCGCCATGTACCGCGCTTACCCTCTGCCATGCCGCTTGCGCATGTCCGCCAGGTCGCGCTCTACGCCCGGCTGTTGCGCACATTGTTCCCGGGCCGGGAAATCCGTGCCTTGCTCGTCTATACGGCTGGTCCATTCGCGCATGCGCTCGATTCCGACGCGCTGGAACGCTTGATGGAAAGCGTCACTTCGGTGTGACGCTGCCTTGACGGGGTGGGGGGCGGATACCTACCTTGCGGTCAACTTCCGTTGAATCTCAAGATTCTGAAAGGTGTCCCAATGGGCGTCGAAAAGGTGTCGGATCAGAGCTTCGAATCCGACGTGATCAATTCCTCCGGTCCTGTCCTCGTGGACTTCTGGGCGGAGTGGTGCGGTCCCTGCCGCATGGTGGCCCCGGTCCTCGACGAGGTGGCGGGCGAGCTTGGTGACAAGCTGAAGATCGTCAAGCTGAACGTCGACGAGAATCCGGCCACCGCTTCCAAGTACGGCATCATGTCGATCCCGACGCTGCTGCTGTTCAAGGACGGACAGCTCGCCTCGCGTCAGGTCGGCGCGGCGCCGAAGGCCAAGATGCTGCAGTGGATCAACAGCGCGATCTGATCAGATCTCGTCCGGAAAGAACGAAACCCCGGCGCGGTTCCCGCGCCGGGGTTTTCTTTTGTGGGCGCCGTTGTCGCATATTTTACAGGGGATGGCTGGACGTTGCCGAACTGCTCCTTCATTTGTATGGTATAATTCTAAAATATCGGGATGCAGTCAAAAATGGTCTATCTGTCATGTCCAGCATTTCTCTGACGTTCGAGAGGCCGGCGGATATGTTCCGGCGTCTTGAGTGGCGCCCGCGAGCAACGCAGTGGCGGCCTTGCGGAGCCCTCATCTTCCAGCACTGAAACGACGTGGCGGATGCTATGAGCGCAAGGTTGCCGCGGCACTGATGTTGCGCTTTTTGCTTTCAGGCACGTCGGGAATACGGGTTTTGAGCTCGGGGAAGCTGACTCGTTCCGTCATTTGAATGCTGCTCATCCGGAACGCCGATCGGATCGGTTCTGCGTTCCCCGATCATTTTTCAGACAGTGCGGATCTCACCGTGGATCAGGGCGAAGATCTCTCTTCATCGAACGACATCGACATCACGGAGGCTGCGGCTGTCCCTGTGCCGCCGGCCAAGCAACCCATCGTCATCGTGCTTGGGATGCACCGCAGCGGTACCTCGCTCTGTTCCCATATTCTGAGCGCGCTCGGCGTCGATATGGCCGACGATGTGGGGCATGGCCCGGCGAATGTCGACGGTCACTGGGAACGGTGGGAACTGGTCGACCTGCACGATCGTCTTTTGCTGGCGCTGGAACGACCCTACAACAACCCTCGCGGATATGAGCTGCGTCACGATCTGCCGCTGCCGCGTGGCTGGCGGGCCCTGCCTGTTGCGCATGCCGTTCGGCGGGACATCGAGACGTTCCTCAAGGAGCGCATGTATCCGGGGCAGCTTTTCGGCTTCAAGGATCCTCGCACCTGCCGGCTCCTGCCGCTCTGGATGGAGATCATCGAGCGGCTCGATCTGGAGCCACGGTTCGTTATCTGTGTACGCGACCCCATCGACGTCGCCCTGTCGTTGAAGCGTCGGGATGATCTGCCGGTAGCGGCGGGCGAGTATCGCTGGCTGACCTACAATGCGGACTGCTTCCGGCATGTGCGCGACGGTGCGCTTCTCGTGACGTATGAGAGTTGGTTCAATGAGCCCCAGCGCACGATCGAGCGGCTGCGGGACTTCGTGATGCCGGAGGTGCGCAAACCCATCCCTCCGGACGTCTTCGACCTCATTCAGCCGGAGCTCAACCACGGTGTTTCGAAGACGCGCTCCGGAGCTGGTTCTTCAGTCGTTTCCGATCTTTATGGGGCCCTGAAGGCTCTTGAAGCTGATCCTTCGCGTTGGCCCGCTGTCGACGCGGCCATCGCGTTTTTTGACCTCTGTCAGGCAAACAATCCCTATGGCGAAGCGCTTATGGGTGCGCTCTCGCGTGACGAGGAAAGCCGGTTGCGGATCGAGGAGGAGCGCGATGCGGCGGCTCTTGCCCGAGCCGATGTCGAGCGTCTCACCGCCGATTTGCACTATGCACGTTCCCGGCTCGCCGTGACGGACGACACCGAGCGCATGCTGCGGCTCGCCCTTGAGGAGGCACGCGAGGAAAAGGATGTCCTCAAGCGTCAGCTCGATCGCGCCCTCTCGCTCTCTGGCATGACCGAGGGCGCGACGCCTCTTGTCGCCATGCCGGGAACGGCCGATGCGCTGACGGTACTGCACGATGGGGCGGGCTTGAGCGAGGATGTCGCCCGGTTGCTGCGCTCGGCCGATCTGCGCATCCGCCGCCTGGAGCGTTCCATGGGCGCGCGTCACGACTCCACGCCTCAGGAGGGGGAGGGTATCGATCCCGTCATGCGCGGACTGACGTCGGCGCAGATCGACATGATGGCACGGTCCATATTCGACCTGGAGTATTATCAGGCGGGAACAGGAACGCCGGAGACCGATCCGGACAAGCTCTGGATGGAGTTCATCGGTCGTGGCTGGGATGTCGAAATGAGCGGCAACCGCTTCTTCGACGTGCGTTACTACCGCTTCATGTCAGGTTCCATCGATGAAGCCAGCAGCCCGACTCCGCTGCATCATTATGCCGAACTGGGTCTGCCCCGACAGATCTCGCCGAGCTGGATTTTCGACGAGGCCTACTATCTGCACCATAACCCCGATGTCGCGGCGGCGATCGAACGGGGCGAACTCGTGTGTGCCTTCGAGCATTTTTCCCGTTCCGGCACGGTCGAAGGACGTAACGGTTGCCCCTTCTTCAACGAGCGCCGGTATCTTGAGCTGAATCCGGACATTGCAGAGGCGGTGGCAGCAGGGGCGCTTCGCTCCGGCGAATCGCACTATCTGCAATATGGTCAGAAGGAAGGTCGCCTCTTCCGCTGATGCCTGCCGTCGGGCGGGCTTCGGTCAGCGCGGCGGCAGAGGAGAGGCTGTTTCGCCTTTGGTTCAGCAGTGGGACCCATCGACCGTCGCAAGGGGCCGGCGCCGATCGATTAAGCTAGCACGGTGCTGTTAATCTGGCAGCATCAGCGTCCGAACGGGATTATCCCGTTCGGAGCACCACATGACAGTGGTGCGATGGTGCCCAGGAGAGGACTCGAACCTCCACGGTGTTACCCACTGGTACCTGAAACCAGCGCGTCTACCAATTCCGCCACCTGGGCACATGCCGCCGGAGCAACATGGCGGCGACACATAGTCGGGCACCCTCCATCTTGTCAACGCGCCTTTCGCGCTTCCGCGGCCGGCGAGGTGGATTTGTCACCACTTTGCCGTGGAAGAGCCGTCTGAAGCGGGTTGCCGAGCCGATGGAGGTCAGACGTTGCCCAGCAACGCTGGACGCTCGGGCGATGGCGCGCTAATCGTCTGGCATCCCATATGCCGGGTCGGGAGAGAATGATGGTCGATGCCGCCGATTCCAACGAGTTGCCGCTCGAAAGCGAGGCCGAACTGGAACAGCGCGCCGCGCCGATGGAGCGCCTCGTCACCATCTATGGCGGCTCGGGCTTCATTGGTCGCCATGTGGTGCGCGCGCTTGCGCGTCTGGGCTGGCGCGTGCGCGTCGCCGTCCGCCGGCCGGATCTCGCCGGCCATCTCCAGCCGCTTGGCGCGGTCGGGCAGATCACCGCGGTGCAGGCGAATCTGCGTTATCCCGCCTCAGTGCTGCGCGCGGCCGAAGGTGCCGAGGTCGTCATCAATCTTGTCGGTATCCTGCACGAGGGCGGCCGGCAGAGTTTTGAGGCGGTGCATGCTTTTGGTAGCAAGCAGGTAGCGCAGGCGGCGCGGGAGGTCGGCGCGCGGCTGATCCACGGCTCGGCGATCGGCGCGGATGCTGGCTCCGAGGCGTTCTACGCCAAGAGCAAGGCCGCCGGCGAGACGGTAGCGCTGGAAGCGGTGCCGGAAGCGGTCATCCTGCGACCCTCCGTCGTGTTCGGCCCCGAGGACAACTTCTTCAACCGGTTCGCCGCGCTGTCGCGGCTCTCGCCGGTGCTGCCGCTGATCGCCGGCGGCCATACCCGCTTCCAGCCGGTCTTCGTCGGCGATGTCGCGGCGGCCTTCGCCAAGGCGGTGGACGGCCTCGCCCGTCCGGGCACGGTCTACGAGCTCGGCGGGCCGGAAGTGCTCACCTTCAAGCAGCTCATGGAGCTGATGCTCGCCGAGATCGACCGCAAGCGGCTGCTGGTGCCGATGCCGGCCGCCATCGCCTCCTTCAATGCGCGGCTGCTGGAGCTGCTGCCCAATCCGCTACTCACGCGCGATCAGGTGCGCCTTCTGGGCTACGACAACGTGGTCTCGGAAGCGGCCAAGGCGGAAGGGCGCACGCTGGAAGGGCTGGGCATCCAGCCGACCGCGCTCGGCGCCATCCTGCCGGGCTATCTCTGGCGCTACCGCAAGGCCGGCCAGTTCACCCGTCCGGAAGCTGCCTGATCCCGGCATCGCCCCGCCACAACATTCCGCTTAAAGGAAAAGCCGCCGGAGCGTCCCGCCCGGCGGCTTTTCCGTATCCGGCCGGCGGGACGCTCGCCCCCGCCAATGCGTGCGCTCAGCCCACCAGAGCCAGCGCCACGAGGCCGATGCCGCCCACCGCGATGCGCCACCAGCCGAACGGCGTGTAGCCATGGCGCGAGACGAAGGCGATCAGCCCCCGCACCACGGTAATGGCGGCGAGGAAAGCGGCGACGAAGCCCACCGCGATGAGCATCGCGTCGTCGGAATTCAGCGCGTCGCGATTCTTGTAGAGATCGTAGGCGAAGGCGCCGGTCATGGTCGGCAGGGCGAGGAAGAAGGAGAACTCGGCCGCCGCCGGCTTGCTGGCGCCCAGCAGCAGCCCGCCCACGATGGTGGAACCCGAGCGCGACACGCCGGGAATCATGGCGAGGCACTGGATGAAGCCGATCTTCAAGGCCAGCAGGGGCGGGAAGGCCATGGCGTCGTCGTGTACCGGGCGCAGCTTCAGCGTGTCGACCCACAAAAGCACGATGCCGCCGAGAATCAGCATGATGCAGATCAGCACCGGCGTCTCGAACAGCACGCTCTTGATGAAGCCGTGCGCGAAGGCGCCGATCACCGCCGCCGGCAGGAAGGCGATGAGGATGCCGATGACGAAGTTGCGCGAGCGCGGGCTGGTGGGCAGCGACAGCAGGATCTGCAGGAAGCGCTGGAAGTAGACGACGACGATGGCGAGGATGGCGCCGAGCTGGATCACCACCTCGAACACCTTGCCTTCGCTCTCGAAGCCGAGGAAATGCCCTGCGAGCAGGATGTGGCCGGTCGAGGAGACGGGCAGGAACTCGGTGAAGCCTTCCAGGAGACCAAGAAGGAAGGCTTCGAGCAGGGTGCCGAACGACATGGGGTGTTCCGTGGACAATTCCGTGGAGGAGGGGACGGCCCGCGACGCACGCGGCGCGCGCATCCTGTCCGCTTCGCGACGCGCGATCAACGTGACGCTGTGTCAGGACGCGGGCGCTTTTCCAAGGGATTTTTCCCGGACGACCCCGCGGTATTTCCATTTCCGGACTTTTCCCGTCGTTTTTTCGTCACGGCGCCTTCCCGACACGCCGCCATCATGAATCCGCCTAACATGGCCGCTCCATTCAAAGCGGTCGGCGTTGTTCGGAAACGGCAACGTTTGGGAGTTCTTGATGAGAAGTTTGTTTGCCGGCGCCATGATGCTTCTGGCGCTCGGCGGTTCGGCGTTCGCGCAGGGCCGCGGTTTCGTGACGACGGATGTCAACCTGCGTGCCGGTCCCGGCACCGCCTATCCGGCGGTGGTGGTCCTTGGCGAGGGGACGCCGCTCGAGATCTTCGGGTGCCTCGACGACTATAGCTGGTGCGACGTCGAGTGGGACGATGTGCGCGGCTGGGTTGCCGCCCGCTATATCGAGGCGGATTACCGTGGCCGGCGTGTCGAGTTCTACGACTACGCGCCGACCATCGGCGTGCCGATCATCGCCTTCAGCTTCAATGACTATTGGGGCCGCTACTATCGCGGTCGGCCCTGGTACTCGACCTATGACCGCTGGGGGCCGCCGCGCCGTCCCCCGCCGCCGGGCGGCTGGGGCGGTCCGGGCGGTCCCGGCTGGAACGGCGGTCGCCCGCCCGGCAGCTGGGGTGGTCCCGGCTGGAACGACGGCCGTCCGCCGCATGGCGGGTGGAACGGCAATGGCCGTCCGCCCCAGCAGGGCAACTGGGGTGGCAACGGCCGTCCGCCGCAAGGCGGGTGGAACGGCAATGGCCGTCCGCCCCAGCAGGGCAACTGGGGCGGCAATGGTCGTCCCCCCCAAGGCGGATGGAATGGCAACGGGCGCCCGCCGCAGGGCAACTGGGGTGGTGACAATCGTCCGCCGCAACAGGGCCAGCGACCGCCGCAACAGGGCCAGCGGCCGCCCCAGCAGGGTCAGCGGCCGCCCCAGCAGGGCCAGCGCCCGCCTCAGCAGGGCCAGCCGGTGCCGCAGAACCTGCAGAACCAGCGTAACCAGTACATGCAGCGCCTCCAGCAGGCGCAGCCGCAGGGGCAGCGTCCGGGCTCCCGCGGCCAGCCCTGCCAGCCGAATACGCCCGGCTGCCCGAACTGAACCGCGTCGTCCGCCGGTATCTCCTGTGGGGAGTGCCGGCGGACGCCCGGTGGGGAATGCTCGGCGGGAAATGCTTGGCGGTCCCCGCCGGCAGGCGCCGCCGGTCTGTCGTGGACTTGAAATATTCGGGCCGCTCCTGTAGAGGGTGCGGCCTTCAAGAACCGCCCGGCTAATAAGGGCTGCCGTGGCGGTTCGATTGCTCACACTAGATTGGGCCGGGCGTCCCTCCGGGGAAGTTGCCGGCCGTGGAGATCGAGCCAAATGCCCAAGATGAAGACCAAGTCCGGAGCGAAGAAGCGCTTCAAGCTCTCCGGCACCGGCAAGGTGATCATGGCCCAGGCCAATAAGCGCCACGGCATGATCAAGCGCACCAACAAGCAGATCCGCGATCAGCGCGGCACCACGACCATGTCTGAGCGTGATGCCTTCAACGTTCGCAAGTTCTATCTGCCCAACGGCTGACGCCCCCTAGCCAGTACCAGGAGAAACTCCCATGGCACGTGTCAAGCGCGGCGTAACTTCTCACGCCAAGCACAAGAAAGTGCTCAAGGCGGCGAAGGGCTATTTCGGCCGCCGCAAGAATACCATCCGCGTCGCGAAGCAGGCGGTCGAGAAGGCGCAGCAGTACGCCTATCGCGACCGCAAGGCGAAGAAGCGCAATTTCCGCGCTCTCTGGATCCAGCGCATCAACGCCGCGACCCGCGAGCTCGGCTTCACTTATGGTCGATTTATCGACGGTCTCGGCAAGGCCGGGATCGAGGTCGACCGCAAGGTGCTCTCGGATATCGCCATCCACGAGCCCGACGCCTTCAAGGCGCTGGTCGAGCAGGCCAAGGCCGCGCTGGAAAAGCAGGCCGCCTGATCTCCTCCCGCATGCCGGGACCGAAATGCGAGGAGCCCCGCGCGCAAGCGTTGGGGCTTTTTGCGTTGGCGGCTTTGCGCGTCGGTTCCGGGCAGCTATAAGCCCGCGCAAGCCGCCTGCCCGCCCGAACGACGTCATGGCCGGACCTGTTCCGGCCATCCACGACTTCCGCCGCACGGTGAAAGGCGTGGAACCCCGAGCCAAGCCCGGGGATGACGGCAGACCAGATACCTCTGTCCATCCGAGAAGAAACGATCATGTCCGTCGCCGCCCTTCCCGATCTCGACGCGCTGGAGCGCGAACTGACCGCCGGCATCGCCGCCGCCGCCGACGAGGCGGCGCTGGAGGCGATCCGCGTGAGCGCGCTCGGCAAGAAGGGCTCCGTCTCCGAGCTGCTGAAGAGCCTGGGCGGCATGAGCCCGGAGGAGCGCAAGACCGCCGGCCCCGCCATCAACGGCCTGCGCGACCGGGTCAACGCGGCGCTGACCGCCCGCCGGGCCGAGCTGAAGGCCGCGAGCCTCGCCAGGCGGCTCGAAACCGAGCGCGTCGACGTCACGCTGCCGTTGCGGGAGGCGCCGGCGGAAGCCGGCCGCGTTCACCCGATCAGCCAGGTGATCGACGAGCTCACCGCCATCTTCGCCGACATGGGCTTCTCGGTGGCCGAGGGCCCGGATATCGAGGACGACTTCCACAATTTCACGGCGCTGAACTTTCCCGAGGGGCATCCGGCGCGCGAGATGCACGACACCTTCTACCTGCCCACCAAGGAGGACGGCTCGCGCCTCGTGCTGCGCACCCACACCTCGCCGGTGCAGGTGCGCACCATGATGTCGAAGAAGCCGCCGATCCGCGTCATCTGCCCCGGCCGCACCTATCGCTCCGACAGCGACCAGACCCACACGCCGATGTTCCATCAGGTCGAGGGCCTCGTCATCGACAAGGGCTCGAATCTCGGCCACCTGAAATGGATCCTCGAGGAGTTCTGCAAGGCCTTCTTCGAGGTCGACAATGTGAAGATGCGGTTCCGCCCCTCCTTCTTCCCCTTCACCGAGCCCTCGATGGAGGTCGACATCCAGTGCGACCGCTCGCGCCCCGGCGAGATCCGCTTCGGCGAGGGCTCGGACTGGCTGGAGATCCTCGGCTGCGGCATGGTGCACCCGAACGTGCTGAGGAATTGCGGCCTCGATCCGGACGAGTACCAGGGCTTCGCCTGGGGCATGGGGATCGACCGCATCGCCATGCTGAAATACGGCATGCCGGACCTGCGCGCCTTCTTCGAGGCGGATGTCCGCTGGCTCTCCCATTACGGCTTCCGCCCGCTCGACTTCCCGACGCTGGCCGGCGGCCTGTCGAACTGATCGCGGAGAGGAGCTAGTCCCATGAAATTCACCCTCTCCTGGCTCAAGGAGCACCTCGACACCGACGCCTCGCTGCAGGACGTCCTCGATGCGCTGAACCGCATCGGGCTGGAGGTCGAGGGCGTCGAGGACAAGGCGGCCAAGCTCAAGGGCTTCACTATCGCCTATGTGATCTCCGCCGTTCAGCATCCCAACGCGGACAAGCTGCGGGTGTGCATGGTCGACACCGGCGCCGGCGCGCCGGTGCAGGTGGTGTGCGGCGCGCCGAACGCCCGCACCGGCATGAAGAGCGTGTTCTCGCCGCCCGGCACCTACATTCCCGGCAAGGACATCACGCTCGGCGTCGGCACCATACGCGGCGTCGAGAGCCGGGGCATGCTGTGCTCGGCGGCCGAGCTGCAGCTCTCCGAGGACCATGACGGCATCATCGACTTGGCCGAAGATGCGCCGGTCGGCGTTCCTTACGTCGACTGGATCGGCCTGAACGACCCGGTGATCGAGATCGCCGTCACCCCGAACCGCGCCGACGCGCTCGGCGTGCACGGCGTGGCGCGCGATCTCGCCGCCGCCGGGCTCGGCCGGCTGGTGGAGGACGAGATCGTGCCGGTGAAGGGCGCCTATCCGTGCCCGGTCTCGGTGACGATCGCGGACGGGGCGCCCTGTCCCGCCTTCGCGCTGCGGCTCGTGCGCGGGGTGAGGAACGGCCCGTCGCCCGACTGGCTGCAGGCCAAGCTGCGGGCCATCGGGCTGCGTCCGATCAACGCATTGGTCGATGTGACCAATTTGCTGACCTTCGACCAGAACCGCCCGCTGCACGTCTTCGACGCGAAGAAGGTGCACGGCAATCTCGTCGTGCGCCGGGCGAAGGCGGGCGAGAGCCTGCTGGCGCTCGACGGCAAGACCTATGCGCTGGACGAGGGCATGTGCGTCATCGCCGACGACAAGGCGGTCGAATCGCTCGCCGGCGTGATGGGCGGCGAGGAGAGCGGCTGCGACGAGGCGACGACCGACGTGCTGGTCGAATCGGCGCTCTGGGAGCCGATCAACATCGCCCAGACCGGCCGCAAGCTGGGGCTGAACTCCGACGCCCGCTTCCGCTTCGAGCGCGGCATCGACCCGGCCTTCACCTTGGCCGGGCTGGAGCTGGCGACCAAGCTGATCCTCGATCTCTGCGGCGGCGAAGCGTCCGAGGTGGTGCTGGCCGGCGCCATTCCTGACACTACCCGCGTGATCGAGTTCCCGCTGAGCCTTACCGAGAAGCTGACCGGCCTCGTCGCTACCGACACCGAACAGGTCGAGACGCTCGCCACGCTCGGCTTCAGGGTCGAGGGCACGTCTGGCACCGTGCGGGTGACGCCGCCGAGCTGGCGCGGCGACATCGAGGGCAAGGCCGATCTCGTGGAGGAGGTCATCCGCATCGTCGGCCTCGACCGCGTGCCCTCGCTGCCCTTCCCGCGCGACGAGAACGCCCGCAAGCCGGTGCTCACCACGCTGCAACTGCGCACCCGCAAGGCCAAGCGCGCCCTCGCGGCACGCGGCCTCGTCGAGGCGGTTACCTGGTCCTTCGTGGCGAAGGCGGAGGCGGAACTGTTCGGC
This sequence comes from Ancylobacter moscoviensis, assembly GCF_007559435.1. Classification (GTDB taxonomy): domain Bacteria; phylum Pseudomonadota; class Alphaproteobacteria; order Rhizobiales; family Xanthobacteraceae; genus Ancylobacter; species Ancylobacter moscoviensis. The sequence goes on from NZ_VMBP01000005.1 coordinate 136,258, forward strand.
GGCGGCAGCGCGGCGCTGGCGCTCGCCAACCCCATCGCCTCCGACCTCTCCGACATGCGTCCGAGCCTGCTGCCGGGGCTGGTCCGTTCGGCTCAGACCAATGCAGATCGCGGCTTCGGTGACGCGGCCCTGTTCGAGGTCGGTCAGGTCTTCAAGGGCGACCGGCCGCAGGACCAGTTCATCGCCGCCACGGGCATCCGCCGCGCCACCGCCAAGCCGGCGGGCGCCGGGCGTCACTGGTCCGGCAAGGCCGAGGCGGTCGATGCCTTCGACGCCAAGGCCGACGCGCTGGCCGTGCTGGCGGCGGCGGGCGCGCCGGTGGCGAACCTGCAGATTTCGACCGACGCGCCGGAATGGTTCCATCCCGGCCGCTCCGGCACCTTCCGCCTCGGCGCCAACGTCATCGGCCATTTCGGCGAGCTGCACCCTTCCGTGCTGGAAGCGCTCGATGCGGCGGGAGACGGGAAGTCGCCGCTGGTGGGCTTCGAGGTGCTGCTCGACCGCGTGCCCGAGCCCAAGGCCAAGGCGACCCGGGTCAAGCCGCTGCTTGAACTCGCGGCCTTCCAGCCGGTGGAGCGCGATTTCGCCTTCGTGGTGCCGCGCAGCGTCGCGGCGGGCGACATGGTGAAGGCCGCCGCTGGCGTCGATCGCAAGCTCATCACGGCGGTGAACGTGTTCGACCTCTATGAGGGGCCGGGAATCGACGCCGACAAGAAGTCGGTGGCGCTTTCGGTCACGCTCCAGCCGCGCGAGAAGACCCTCACCGACGCCGAGATCGAGGCGGTGGCGGGCAGGATCGTCGCGGAAGTGGCGAAGAAGACTGGCGCCACCCTGCGCGGGTAGCCACCCAATGAACGTGATCCCCGGGCTTGTCCCGGGGATCCACGTCTTACTTCGGTCCGGAACGAGAAGTCGCGGATGGCCGGGCCAAGCCCGGCCATGACGCCGATCATGTCGTAGAGGGGCTCACGCCGGCCGTCGCCGACGAGCCGAAACGCCTTGGTGGGTGGCGGGCTTCGGCGAGCCTCTCCTGGATCCCGGATCGGCGCCGTGCTGCGCACGGCTTGTCCGGGACACGGTTACGCTGGCCCGTCGCCGACGAGGCGCAACGCTCTTGTGGCGGCGGCTTCGCCGGCGCTCCAGGCGGCGGTCAGCGTGCCCCAGCCGCTCGTGTCCACATAATCGCCGGCGAGGAAGATGCGGTTCTGCAGCGGATCGGCGAAGACGCGACGTTGCGCGCCCTGTCCCGGCGAGGCCGCCGCCAGCGCCCCCCGGAACAGCGGGTCGCTGGTCCAGCGCGACGCGGAGACCTCCTTCACCGTATCGCCGGCAATGCCGAAGGTCGCGCCGAGATAGGTCCGCACGAGCGCCAGCGCGGCCGTCTCACCCTTCTCGGCGATCTCGCGGGCCTGCGCATCGGCGAAGGTCAGCACATGCACGTCGCTGCCATTGATGCGCCCGCGCAGCAGGGCGGGCGGCACCTTGCCGTCAGCCCCGACCCTGGCGAGCACCGTCTCGTTCGGCTCCAGCCCGAGCGGATTGCCCGGCAGCAGGAACGCCACCTGCTCCAGCGCGCCGGCCGGAATGGCGCGGAAGGCATTGGCGAAACGGGGCGGCAGCGCCGGGTTGAAGCGTATCGCACCCGCCGCGATCACCGGCGCGGGCACCGCCAGAATGATGGCGCGGGCGCGGATCGGCGTGCGCTGGTTGCGGACGGTGAGCATGTGCAGGCGGCCGGCATTGGTGATCTGCGTCACCGGCGCGTCGGTCTGCACGTTCAGCCAGGCGCCGAGCGCTTCCATCAGCGCGCCCATGCCGGCCGGGCCGGTGGTGTCGTCGGGCGGGGCGTCGCGCAGCGCCAGATCGAGTGCCGACAGGCTTGCCAGAGGGCGCCCGCAGCTCATCGGCCCGAGGAAGGCGGCGGCCGTCGCGGACCAGCCGCTGACGGTCGCGGGAGCGCCCGATGCCGCGGCGAGAATGGTCGCGGCTGCCGGGTCCTTGCCGGAATCGGCCGCCACGAGCAGATCGCGCCGCGCCTTGCCGAGCGCGGCGGCGAAGGCATCATAGCCGCTCTCGTGAGCCTCGCGCCGCCCGTCGAACAGCCGGCGCCCGGAGGGCAGGGCGACGAGGCCTTGTCCGGCCGCCTGCGCGCTTTCCGCCAGCGTGCCATCGCCGCGCGCAAAGCCGCTCGCGCCGAGGTCGACGTTCTGGCCGAAGACGTTCAGCGTCCGCGCCCGGCCGCCGAGCTTCGGCCCGGCCTCCAGCAGCACATAGGAGCGCTTGGCGTCGGCCACTTTGCGCGCCGCCGCGATGCCGGCCGCGCCGCCGCCGACAATGGCGATGTCGACATTGCCCTCGCCCATCGCCTGCGCGAAGGCGGGCGCCGGCAGCAGGGCGGCGGAGGCGGCGGCCAGAAAGCGGCGGCGGGTAAGGGAGCCGGAGAAGGGCGGCGTTTCGGTCATACGGCGGACGTCATGCGTCGGATTCGGAAGAAGGTGTGGGCGGCACGCTAGCATGGCGGCCCCCTGCGGCGAAGCCGGCTGGACGCGCAGCGGCCTGCGAAGCCCCGCGAATCATGCTTTGTTCGCGGCGGAACGAATCAGGACTCGCGAACTGATTCGGGAATTGCAAGTCCCCGGCCGGCCCCGGCCGATTCATTTGCCGGAGCGAACGGCTTGAGAGGAACGCCGCGGCGCCTTACCTAGGGACGGTCGCCATCGGGGATCATCATGCTGCGGGACGCATTCAAGGCCTTTCTCCAGACCTTTTCGCCGGAATATCGCCGGGTCCTGCTTCGCTCCATCGGTCTCGCCGTCGGCCTGCTCGTCGCGCTGGGCATCGGCGCGCATTACGCGCTCACCTATTTCGTGGCGCTGGACGTGCGCTGGGCGCAGATCACGCTCGATATCCTCGCCGCCTTCGGCATCATCATAGGCGCTGTCTTCCTCGTTCCGCCGGTGACCTCGCTCATCGCCGGTCTGTTCCTGGACGATGTGGCCGCGCTGGTGGAGCGCACCGATTTCCCCGGCGAGCCGGAGGGCAAGGCGCTGCCGATCGGGCGCTCGCTGGTGCTCACCGTCAGGTTCTTCGGCGTGATGCTGGCGGTGAACCTCGTCGCCCTGCTGTTGCTGCTGGTGCCGGGCGTCAATCTCGTCGTCTTCTACGTCGCCAACGGCTACCTGCTGGGGCGCGAATATTTCCAGCTGGCCGCCATGCGCTTTCGCGACGAAGACCAGGTGGCGCTGCTGCGCCGCCATCATTCCGGTGCGGTGTTCCTCGCCGGCCTCATCATCGCCGCCGTGGTGTCGGTGCCGATCCTCAACCTCATCACCCCGGTCTTCGCCACCATCTTCATGGTGCGCCTGCACAAGCGCCTGACGCGGGCCGACTACTAGGCCGGCGTCTTCTCCGGCCAGCGGCAGAGATCCGCGATCAGGCAGCGCGGGCAATCCGGGCGGATCGCCTTGCAGATGTAGCGCCCGTGCAGGATCAGCCAGTGATGGGCGTGCAGCTTGAAGCGCTCGGGGATGACGCGCTCCAGCCCCAGCTCGACCTCCAGCGGCGTCTTGCCGGGAGCGAGGCCGGTGCGGTTGGCGACCCGGAAGAGATGGGTGTCGACGGCGATGGTCGGCATGTGGAAGGCGATGTTGAGCACGACATTCGCCGTCTTGCGGCCGACCCCGGGCAGCTTCTCCAGCGCCTCGCGGTCCGCCGGCACCTCGCCGCCGTGCTCGGCGATCAGGCGGCGGGAAAGCTCCACCACGTTCTTCGCCTTGCCACGGTAGAGGCCAAGCGTGCGGATGTGCTGCGCGACGCCCTCCTCGCCCAACGCCACCATCTTCGCCGGCGTCGGCGCCGCCTTGAACAGGCCGCGCGTCGCCTTGTTCACCCCGGTGTCGGTGGCCTGAGCGGAGAGCACCACGGCGACCAGAAGAGTGTAGGGATCGTGATATTCGAGCTCGCCTTCGGGGTGCGGATTGGCTGCCTCGAAGCGCGAGAAGGCGGTTTCCACCTCCTGCGCCGTCCACGGACGGAAGGCGCCGCCGATCGCCGCCGCGGCGGCATTGGCGACGGCGCGCCGGCGTGCGGGCGGGCTGGCGACCGGCGTGGCGAGGGCGACCTTGGCGCCGGCGGCTGTTCTCTTGGCGGCCGTCTTGGTGTCCGCCGTGGGGTCCACCTTGGGGTTCCCCTTGACTCCGGCCTTGCCGGCCGCGCGCCCGCCGGTGGCGGCGGCTCCGGCGAGCTTGCCCCTGGCGCCTGCGCGCGCCGGGCGGCGCGCCGAATCCCTGTCCCCATCAGCCATTTTCGACCTATAATGCCGGCCCATGAGCGCTGCCAATACCGCATCCGGTCGCGACGACCGCGATGATGCCGAGCCGACGCTGTTCGAGGCGCGGTACCATCCCTATCGCTCGCTGGACGAGCGCGGCTTCATGATCGTGATGATCATCGTCGCCGGCATCAGCTTCGTCTGCGGCCTCGCCTTTCTGCTGATGGGCGCGTGGCCGGTCTTCGGCCTGTTCGGGCTCGACGTGCTGGCGATCTGGTGGGCGTTCCGGATGAATTTCCGCGCGGCGCGCACCTGCGAGGAGATCGTCGTGACGCCGAGCCTTATCCGGCTGCGCCACGTGACGCCGGACGGCACGGAATACCAGGAGGAGCTGAACCCGCTCTGGACCCGGCTGAACCGCGAGCTGCACGAGGATTACGGTCTGCAGCGGCTGACGCTGGAGATGCGCGGCCGGCCCTATGTAATCGGCAGCTTCCTACACACGGCGCAGCGCGAGGAGCTGGCGGACCGGCTGTCGCTGGCGCTGAACGAGGCCAAGCGCGGCGTGGTGCGCTCGGCGTTCTGAGGTCCGCCCTCTGGGGCCGTGTCGAAATCGGGTGGCCCCGGCCTGCGGGGCGTGGTCGGATAGGTCCAGCAGGAGGAGAACGCCCGTGCTAGCGCCCAATCTCGATGCCGCCCATCCGCTGGAGATCGCCGCCGCCGACTACGAGATCGTGCGCCGGGCGGTCGAATATGTGAATCTGCGCTTCCGCGACCAGCCGGAGGTCGAGGAGATCGCCCGCGCCTCCGGGGTCAATCCGCGCGCGCTGACCGACCTGTTCCGCCGCTGGTGCGGGCTCACCCCGAAGGATTTCCTCCAGGCGGTGACGATCGACGCCGCCCGGCGCGTGCTGTCCGAATCCGACAATGTGCTCGACGCGGCCTATGAGCTGGGGCTGTCCGGCCCGGGGCGGCTGCACGACCTGTTCGTGGTGCACGAATCCATGTCGCCGGGTGAGTGGAAGACCGGCGGCGCCGGACTGGTGGTGCGCTACGGCTTCCACGCCTCGCAGTTCGGCATGGCGCTGGCCATGGTCACGCCGCGCGGCCTGTGCGGCCTCGCCTTCGCCGATGAGGGCGAGGAGGACAAGGCGCTCGCCGACATGCGCCGGCGCTGGCCGAACGCCATCTATATCGAGGATCCGCTGGCGACCGCGCCCTACGCGGCGCGCATCTTCGACCGCGGCACCTGGAGCCCGGACGATCCGCTGCGCATCGTGTTCATCGGCACCGATTTCGAGGTGAAGGTGTGGGAGACGCTGATGCGCATCCCGTTCGGCAAGGCCACCACCTATTCCAGCATCGCCAATTGCGTGGAGCGGCCGAAGGCGGCGCGCGCCATCGGCGCGGCGGTGGGCAAGAACCCGATGTCCTTCGTCGTGCCGTGCCACCGCGTGCTCGGCAAGAACGGCGATCTCACCGGCTACCACTGGGGCCTGACCCGCAAGCGGGCCATCCTCGGCTGGGAGGCGGGCCAGCTGTGCAGCGAGGGCGGCAGCTGAGCGCCGCCCGCGCTCAGTGCGCGACCGATTTCGAGAACAGGTTGACGACCAGCACGCCGGCGATGATCAGGCCCAGGCCGATGATCGCCGGCGTATCCAGTTTCTGGCCGTAGAACAGCCACGCCACGGCGGTGATCAGGACGATGCCGAAGCCCGACCATACGGCATAGGCGATGCCGGTCGGTATGGTGCGCAGCACGATGGCGAGGCACCAGAAGGCGATGCCGTAGCCCAGCAGGGTGATCAGGCTCGGCACGAGACGTGTGAGCCCGTCCGAGCGCGACAGCGCCGTCGTCGCGATCACCTCGGCGGTGATCGCGACCAGCAGCAGGGCGTAGGTGGCGAAGGAGGCCATCGGGTGTTCCGCCTCAGCCGGCGAGGTCGACGACGCTCTCGACCGTCGAATCCGCCTTCAGCCGGTAGACGACCGGCGCGCCGGTGGCGAGCTCGCGCTTCATGATGCTCTCGGGCGTGTGCTTCTCCAGCACCATGATGAGCGCGCGCAGCGAATTGCCGTGCGCGGCCACCAGAACCCGGTTGCCCTGCAGCACCTTCGGCAGGATCTCGGTGACGTAGTAGGGCAGGGCGCGGGCCACCGTGTCCTTCAGGCTCTCGCCGCCGGGCGGGGGAACGTCATAGGAGCGGCGCCAGACATGCACCTGCTCCTCGCCCCATTTGGCGCGCGCGTCGTCCTTGTTGAGGCCTGACAGGTCGCCATAGTCGCGCTCGTTCAGCGCGAGATTCTTCACCACCGGCAGGCCGGTCTGGCCGAGCTCGGCCAGCGCCAGATCGAGCGTCTTCTGGGCGCGGCTGAGGTCGGAGGTGAAGGCGAGGTCGAACTGGTAGCCTTCCTCCTTCAGCCGCTTGCCGGCGCGCTTGGCCTCCTCCACGCCCTGCGGCGTCAGGTCCGGGTCGCGCCAGCCGGTGAAGAGGTTCTTCAGGTTCCACTCGCTCTGGCCGTGGCGGACGAGGACGAGGAGGCGTTCGGACATCGGTGCGTGCTCCGTGCGGTCAGAAGTCGGTGAGGCCGAGAACGTCGGTCATGGAATAGAGGCCCGGCTTGCGCCCGCGGGCCCAGCGCGCCGCGGCCAGCGCGCCGCGCGCGAAGATGCCGCGATCCTCGGCCCGGTGGCCGAGTTCGATCCGCTCGCCGGCGCCGGCGAAGATCACGTTGTGCTCTCCCACCACCGTGCCGCCGCGCAGCGTGGCGAAGCCGATGTCGCCCGCCTTGCGCGGCCCGGTATAGCCGTGCCGGGAGAACACGCCGTTCTCCTCCAGCGTCACGCCGCGCCCCTGCGCGGCAGCCTCGCCGAGCAGCAGCGCCGTGCCGGAGGGCGCGTCGATCTTGCGGTTGTGGTGCATTTCCAGCACCTCGATGTCGAAGCCTTCGTCGAGCGTGCGGGCCACGCGCCGCACCAGCGCCGCCAGAAGGTTCACGCCGAGGCTCATATTGCCGGACTTGACGATGGTCGCGTGACGCGCGGCCGCGGCGATCTTCGCGTCGTCCTCCGGGGAAAGGCCGGTCGTGCCGATGACGTGCACGATGCGGGCCTGCGCGGCGAAGGCGGCGTAGCCCACGCTCGCGGCCGGAACGGTGAAGTCGATCACGCCGTCGGCGGCGGCGAAGAGGGTGAGCGCGTCGTCGGAGATCTTGAGCCCGTTCGCCGGCAGTCCGGCGAGCTCCCCGGCGTCCCGGCCGACGAACTCGCTGCCGGGCTGGTCGACGGCGCCGACGAGAAGGAGATCGGGTGCCTCGCTGATGGTGCGCATCAGCACGCGGCCCATGCGTCCTGATGCCCCGACGACGACGAGCCGCATCTGCGTCATGTACTCAAGCTCCCTCGGTCCCCGGCGGGGTATAGCGGCCTTCGACTGCCACGAAAAGTGCGCGATCGTCGTACAATCTTCGCATTGCGGCGGCCTTCGGCTTGACGCGCGTGACGTGCGCCTGTACAGGTCGCGCAACTTTACGAAGGAGTGGCGCCGAGATGCGCAAGAAAATTATCCTTATCGTAGGACGGCGCGTCGCCGCGGAGCTTGCCTGACGGCTGCTCCGCTCACCGGTGACGCGCGGAAAATGGCCCCTGACGGGGCCTTTTGATTTTCTGGACCGCTCTTCGACATTCCCAGCTTGAGACCGACGAGTTCAAAAGGAACAAGACCATGATGCGCGAGATGACCGGCGCCGAAATGGTGATGCAGGCCCTGATCGATCAGGGCGTCGAGCACATGTTCGGCTATCCCGGCGGCGCCGTGCTGCCGATCTACGACGCCATGTTCCACCAGAACCAGGTGAAGCACATCCTCGTGCGCCACGAGCAGGGCGCCGTGCACATGGCGGAAGGCTATGCCCGCTCCTCCGGCAAGGTCGGCGTCGTGCTCGTCACCTCCGGTCCCGGCGCCACCAACGCGGTGACCGGCCTGACCGACGCGCTGCTGGATTCCATCCCGCTCGTCTGCATCACCGGCCAGGTGCCGACGCACCTCATCGGCACCGACGCGTTCCAGGAATGCGACACGGTCGGCATCACCCGGCCCTGCACCAAGCACAACTACCTGGTCCGCGACGTCAACGACCTCGCGCGCATCATGCACGAGGCGTTCTACGTGGCGCAGAACGGGCGTCCGGGCCCGGTCGTCGTCGACATCCCGAAGGACGTGCAGTTCGCCAAGGGGATGTACATCGGCCCCGAGAACATCCAGCACAAGACCTACCAGCCGCGCCTGAAGGGCGACCCGGAGAAGATCCGCACCGCCGTCGAGCTGCTGGCCAAGGCCAAGCGCCCGATCCTCTACACCGGCGGCGGCGTCATCAATTCCGGCCCCGAGGCGAGCCGCCTGCTGCGCGAGTTCGCCCGGCTGTCCGGCTATCCCGTCACCTCGACGCTGATGGGGCTGGGCGCCTTCCCGGCCTCCGACAAGCAGTGGCTGGGCATGCTGGGCATGCACGGCACCTACGAGGCCAACATGGCGATGCATGACTGCGACGTCATGCTGTGCATCGGCGCGCGCTTCGACGACCGCATCACCGGCCGCGTCGACGCCTTCTCGCCGAACTCGAAGAAGATCCACATCGACATCGACCCGTCCTCGATCAACAAGAACGTCAAGGTCGACCTGCCGATCATCGGCGACGTCCGGCATGTGCTGGACGACATCCTGACCGTCTGGCGCTCCATGAAGGTGGAGCCGGACCGGCAGGCGATTGCCGGCTGGTGGGGCCAGATCGACCGCTGGCGCGCCCGCAAGTCGCTGTCGTTCCAGCCGGGCGACCGCATCATCAAGCCGCAGCAGGCGGTCAAGGCGCTCTACAACGCGGTGAAGGACAAGGACGTCTACATCACCACCGAGGTCGGCCAGCACCAGATGTGGGCGGCCCAGCACTTCCACTTCGAGGAGCCGAACCGCTGGATGACCTCGGGCGGCCTCGGCACCATGGGCTACGGCCTGCCGGCGGCGATCGGCGTGCAGGTGGCGCACCCGAACAGCCTCGTCGTCGACATCGCCGGCGAGGCCTCGATCCAGATGTGCCTGCAGGAGCTTTCGACGGCCTTGCAGTTCAACCTGCCGGTCAAGATCTTCGTGCTGAACAACGAGTACATGGGCATGGTGCGCCAGTGGCAGGACCTGCTGCATGGCGGGCGCTATTCGCACTCCTACTCGGAATCGCTGCCGGACTTCGTGAAGCTCGCCGAAGCCTATGGCGGCGTCGGCATCCGCTGCTCGAACCCCGCCGATCTCGACGGCGCCATCCAGGAGATGATCAGCGTCGACCGGCCCGTGCTGTTCGATTGCCTCGTCGACAAGATGGAGAACTGCCTGCCGATGATCCCGTCGGGCAAGCCGCACAACGAGATGATCCTGCCCGACAACGCCGCGGCGCTCGACGAGGCCATCGACGAGGAAGGCAAGATGCTGGTGTGATCCGGCTTCCCCGTAACCACGTCATGGCCGGGCTTGGCCCGGCCATCCACGACTTGTCATACCGAATTCGTGGATCCCCGGGCCAAGCCCGGGGATGACGACCAGAAAGCCTTCTTGCTCGTTACAATACGTCAGAGTTCCCCATGCCCCCGGTCCAAGAACCCGCCGAACGCCACACCCTCTCCCTGCTGGTCGACAACGAGCCGGGCGTGCTCGCCCGCATCGTCGGCCTGTTCTCGGGACGCGGCTACAACATCGACAGCCTGACCGTCTCCGAGGTCAGCCACGACACCAAGCTCTCGCGCATCACGGTGGTGACCACCGGCGCGCCGCCGATCATCGAGCAGATCAAGAGCCAGCTCGACCGGCTGGTGCCGGTGCACCGCGTCGTCGATCTTACCGTGGTCGGCAAGGCGGTGGAGCGCGAGCTTGCGCTCATCAAGGTCCGCGGCAAGGGAGAGATCCGGCAGGAGGCGCTGCTGATCGCCGACAGTTTCCGCGCCCGCACCGTCGACACGACGCTGGAGAGCTTCGTGTTCGAGATCACCGGCAAGCCGGAGAAGATCGACCAGTTCGTCTCGCTGCTGGAGCCGCTGGGCCTCGTCGAGGTCTCGCGCACCGGCGTCGCCGCCATCGGCCGCGGGCCGGACGGGATGTGATGCGACGGACCGGCGTGGTGACGAGCGCGCCGGTCCGTCCGTCTGCCCGATACCCTTTCCGCCCGATACCCTCGCCGAGATGCGGTGGCTCATCTTCGTGCCTGGCGCGTCTTGCGGAGGGGCAGTGTCTCGGCTACGACGGAACCGTAACGTACGGTACGGATTTCAGAGGCGGTATCCACGCTTATGGCGACGCATCCCGACCCGAGCGGCGAGACGCTGACGGAACGGCAGCAGGCCGTTCTCGACGCCGTGCTCGCCCTCATGGTGGAGCAGGGCGGCGACCTCACCATGACGGCGGTGGCCCGGCGCGCCAGCTGCTCCAAGGAAACGCTCTACAAGTGGTTCGGCGACCGCGAGGGGCTGCTGACGGCGACCGTGCGCTGGCAGGCTTCCAAGGTGCGGGCCGGCAATTACGACCGCCAGAGGCTCGACGCCCTCGCCTTGCGCGACAGCCTGATCCGCTTCGCCGCCAACTGGCTGGGCGTGATCTCCAGCCCGACCTCCATCGCGCTGAACCGCTTCGCCATCGCCCAGGCGGGCGCGCGGGGTTCCAATCTCGGCGCCATCATGCTGGCCAATGGTCGCTTCGCCATCGGCGAGCGGCTGAAGCCGGTGCTCGATGCGGGCCGGGAGGCCGGGCTGATCTCCTTCGACGATACCGAGACCGCCTTCCGCACCTTCATCGGCCTCGTCGGCCGCGACGTGCAGATCCGCCTGCTGCTCGGCGACCGGCTGAACCTCGCCGCCACCGAGATCGAGCGCGACGCGGCCCGCGCCACCGACCAGTTTCTCACCCTCTACGGCACGGAGAAGACCGCTCCCGGCCGGAACCCGACTAACGCGTGACACAAGGAGACACCCATGCGCGTTTACTATGATCGCGATGCCGACCTGAACCTGATCAAGGGCAAGAAGGTCGCCATCATCGGCTACGGCTCGCAGGGCCGCGCCCATGCGCTCAACCTCAAGGATTCCGGCGCCAAGGAGATCGCCATCGGCCTGAAGCCGGGTTCGGCGACCGCCAAGAAGGTGGAGGCCGATGGCCTCAAGGTGCTGACCGTCGCCGAGGCCGCCAAGTGGGCGGACCTGATGATGATGGCCACCCCGGACGAGCTGCAGGCCGACATCTACCGCGACGAGATCGCCCCGAACATCCGCGACGGCGCCGCGATCGCCTTCGCCCATGGCCTCAACGTGCATTTCGGCCTGATCGAGCCGAAGTCGACCGTCGACGTGCTGATGGTCGCCCCCAAGGGCCCCGGCCACACCGTGCGCGGCGAGTACCAGAAGGGCGGCGGCGTGCCGTGCCTCGTGGCCGTGCACCAGGACGCCTCGGGCAACGCGCTCGACCTCGGCCTGTCCTATGCCTGCGGCGTCGGCGGCGGCCGCTCGGGCATCATCGAGACGACCTTCAAGGAAGAATGCGAGACCGACCTGTTCGGCGAGCAGGTCGTGCTCTGCGGCGGCCTCGTGGAGCTGATCCGCGCCGGCTTCGAGACGCTGGTGGAAGCCGGCTACGCCCCGGAGATGGCCTATTTCGAGTGCCTGCACGAAGTGAAGCTGATCGTCGACCTCATCTATGAGGGCGGCATCGCCAACATGAACTACTCGATCTCCAACACCGCCGAGTGGGGCGAGTACGTCTCTGGTCCGCGCATCATCACCGCCGAGACCAAGGAAGAGATGAAGCGCGTCCTCAAGGACATCCAGACCGGCAAGTTCACCTCGGATTGGATGCAGGAGTATCGCGCTGGCGCCGCCCGCTTCAAGGGCATCCGCCGCCTGAACGACTCCCACCAGATCGAGCAGGTCGGCGAGAAGCTGCGCGGCATGATGCCGTGGATCTCGGCCAACAAGCTGGTCGACAGGGCGAAGAACTGATCGCGACCATCCGGTCGACGACCGAAAAAAAGGGCGGCCTTCGGGCCGCCCTTTCCGTATCCGCTTCGGCGTGGAGCCGGTCAGACGGCGGCGGTCAGGCCCGGCTCCTTCGCCTTCTCGCCCTTGTGGTAGACGACGTAGACGTAGACCGGGATGTTCAGCTCCGCGAGGTGGCGCTCGATCAGCGGTTTCACGTCCGCCCATTCGAGGCCACCGACGCCGGTGGCGAGGCGCGGCAGGGCGAGGCTGGTGACGCCTTCCTCCCTCGCGTGGCGCGCAAGGGCGCGCAGCGCGTGGCCGACATGTTCGAGGCTCGCCTTGCCCGGGCGGCCGATGGCGTTCTCGGCCGGCTCCTGCGTCAGCAGGTTGACGATGCGCACCGGGCCGCCTTCCGCCGACACGCCGCCCCACGTCCAGATCTCCCCCGCCTTGGGGTGGTCGATGCGGCAATAGTGGCGGAAATCCTTGGCGAGCGAGGGCCAGCGCTCGCGCAGCGCCAAAGCGAGGCCGGTGTCGAAATGGTCGCCGGGAGCCACGCCATGGGCGATCGCCTGCGCGCCGCTCAGCAGGATGTCGCCTTCGACTTCGTGGATGTTCGCCATGGGTCTTCCTTCCTTACCTCACTGTCGTTCGATCCTGTTTCGGCGAACGGACGAGGCAGGTCTTTGAGGAAACGCAACGTCTCCTCACCACCCCATGAGCTTCATCGCCGCCGCGCCGGGGCCGAGCAGCAGCAGTGCCCATGCCATGGCGGAGGCGATGTTGGCCATCTGGAAGATGAAATGCGGCATGGCGAACATGCCGGCGATGAGCGGGATCACCGCGCGCAGCGGGCCGAAGAAGCGCCCGATGAACACGCTCCACGAACCGAAGCGGTGGAAGAAGCGCTCGCCGCGCTCCATCATCTCCGGATAGTTGCGCAGCGGCCAGATGCGCCGCACGCTGTCCTTGAAATAGTGGCCGATCCAGTAGGAGATGGCGTCGCCCAGCGCCGCGCCCGCAGCCGCGCCGAACCAGACCGGCAGGAAGGCGACGCCGCCGGCCTCGATGATCGGCCCGAGCCCGATCAGCACGAAGGTAGCGGGGAAGAACAGCGACAGCACGGCGAAGGATTCGCCGAAGGCGAGGATGAAAGCGACATAGGGCGCCCAGTGCGCATGCGCCTCGACGAAGGCGAGCGCCTCGCGCGCATAGGCTTCCAGCTCGATCACGCCGGTGCCCTCACAGCCGGTCGCGCAGCGCGTAATAGCTCAGGCCGGCGACCAGAAGCGGCCAGCGCATCAGCGGCCCGCCGGGGAAGGCCGGCACCGGCAGCCGCTCCAGCAGGTCGAACTCGCCGAGCTGGCCCTTCACCGCCTCTCCCAGCAGCTTGCCGAAATAGGGCGCCAGCATCACCCCCTGGCCGGAATAGCCCGCCGCCGTGAGCACGCGGGAGGAGAGCCGGCGCACGAAAGGCATGCGCGTCATGGTGATGCCGAGAATGCCGCCCCAGCCATAATCGATACGCACATCGGCCAGCTGGGGAAAGATGCGCAGCATGTAGGGGCGCACGAAGGCGCCGGGGCTCGGCCGCAGCCGGCGCGTGTAGCTCTCTCCGCCGCCGAAGAGCAGCCGCCCGTCGCCGGAGAGGCGGTAGTAGTTGACGACGAAGCGGCTGTCGGCGACCGCCGCGTCGTTGGCGATGATGTCGCGCGCGCGCGCGCCCAGCGGCTCGGTGGCGGCGATGTAGTTGGCGATGGGCATGACGTAATTGTCGACGCGCCGGTCGAGCCCGTCCTGCAGCCCGTCGCCGCATTCCAGAACCCAGTCCGCCTCGACCGCGCCCTGTGCCGTGACGACGCGCACCTTCGCGCTTTCCTCGATGCGCAGCGCCCGCGACTGCTCGAACAATCGTGCCCCGGCGCCCTGCGCCGCCCGCGCCAGCCCCAGTGCCAGGTTGAGCGGGTGCAGGTGGCCGGCGCCATGGTCGATCATGCCGCCGTGATAGACATCCGTCCCGACCAGCGCGCGGAGTTCTTCGCGGGAGAGGGGGGTAGCATGCGGGTAGCCGTAGACCTCGCGCAGCCTGCGCGCATAGGCGTGGCTGTGGGCGACGTAGGCCGGCTTGTGATCGGCGACGATCAGGCCGGGGCGCACGTCGCAATCGATGCGATGGCGGGCGATGAGGGCGTGGAGGAAGGCCTTGGCGTCCTCCGCCAGCCGCCACAGCGCCTTGGCGTCGTCAAGGCCGACATGGCTTTCCAGCCAGTCCTGATCGCGGCGCTGGCCGCTGTGGATCTGGCCGCCATTGCGGCCCGAGGCGCCGGAGCCGAGGCGGGTGGCTTCCAGCAGCACCACGTCGAGCCCGGCCTCGGCCATGTGCAGCGCGGCGGAGAGGCCGGTGTAGCCGCCGCCGATGACGCAGACATCCGCCTTCACCGTGCCGGCGAGCGCGGGGCAGGGGGGAAGGTGATGCGCCGTGGCGGCGTACCAGCTTTGGGGATGGTCGATTTCGGACGCCATTACAGAACCTTACGCCAATGCTCAGCGACGCGCGAAGAGCCGTTCGATGTCGGCCAGCGCCAGGGTGACGAAGGTCGGCCGCCCATGATTGCACTGCGCGGCGTTGGGCGTCTCCTCCATCTCGCGCAGCAGGGCGTTCATCTCCTCGACCTTGAGGCGGCGGCCGGCGCGGACGGAGCCGTGGCAGGCCATGGTAGCGGCGATGTGGAGCAGGCGCCGCTCCAGCGGCAGCGCGTCGTCCCATTCCGCCGCGTGCTCGGCCAGCTCGCGCACCAGCGCGGTGACGTCGGCACCGCCGAGCAGCGCCGGCACCTCGCGCACCAGAACCGCGCCGGGACCGAAGGGCTCGACGACGAGGCCCAGCGTCTCCAGCGCCGCGGAACGCTCGTAAAGCCTTGCGGCGTCGGAAGGATCGAGCTCGACGACGAGCGGCACCAGCAGCATCTGGCGGGCGAGGCCGTCGCGCTCCATGGCCGCCTTCAGCCGCTCATAGACGATGCGCTCATGGGCGGCGTGCTGGTCGATGACGACGACGCCGTCCTTCGTCTGGGCGATGATGTAGGTTTCGTGCAGCTGCGCGCGGGCGGCGCCGAGCGGGCGCTCCATGAGGTCGGGCGCCGCCGGCGCGGCGTTCGCGCGGGCATCGGCGGAAGGCGCGAAATCAAGGCCCAGCGCGCCTTCGCGGCCGCCGGAGGTCAGGCCGGGCGGGCCGAAATCGAAGCGCGCCGGCGCCTCGCGGAACCCATCCGCCGGCAGGGTAGCAAAATGCGTAGCATTCGCGCCCCGGAAGGTAGCGTCAGGTAGCGTTTCGCCCCCCGGTGTCGCAGGGAGTAGCGCTTCGCCGTCCGGCGTCGCCGGCATGGCCCAGGAGCGCGTCCAGTCGTAATTGCCCGGCCGGGCCGCGCCGTGCCCCTCCGGGCCGAAATCCCGGCGGGCGAACTGGGCGAGGCGGTCCGCCGCCGTCGAGGCGGTGCGCGGCACGCCGGCGGTCAGCGCGTCGGTGAGGGTGCGTACGATGAGGGCGCGGACATTGCCGGCATCGCGGAAGCGCACCTCGGTCTTGGCGGGATGGACGTTGACGTCGACCTCGCGCGGGTCGAGGTCGAGGAAGAGCGCCGTCACCGGATGCCGGTCGGACGGCAGCAGGTCGGCATAGGCGGCGCGGATGGCGCCGATCAGCACCTTGTCGCGCACCGGCCGGCCGTTGACGAACAGGTACTGCGACAGCGAATTGGCCTTGGAATAGGTCGGCAGGCCGGCGAGGCCGGTGAGCCGGGCGCCTTCGCGCAGGCCGTCCACGTCGAGCGCGTTGGTGCCGACCTCCTGGCCGAGCACGTCGGCGATGCGGGCCCGCTGGCCGCTAGCATCCGGCGTGCGCGCCGGCCAGGTGACGGGCGGGCGCTCGTCGGTGACGAGGGTGAAGCCGACCTCGGGGCGGGCCAGCGCCAGGCGCTTCACCGCATCCACCGCCGCCGCCGTCTCGGCGCGCTCGGATTTCAGGAATTTCAGCCGCGCCGGGGTGGCGAAGAACAGGTCGCGCACCTCCACCCGCGTGCCGAAGCCGAGCGCGGCGGGCTTCACCGGCGACTTCACGCCGCCCTCGACGCGGATCTCGTGCGCGGTGTCGGCGCCGCGCGGGCGGCTGGTGATGGACAGCCGCGCCACCGAGCCGATGGAGGGCAGGGCCTCGCCGCGGAAGCCGAGGGTGGCGATGGAAAGCAGGTCCTCGCTGTCGAGCTTGGAGGTGGCGTGGCGCTCGACGGCGAGGGCAAGCTCCTCCGCGCTCATGCCGCTTCCGTCGTCGGTCACGCGCATCAGCCGGCGGCCGCCGCCGTCGATGACGATCTCGATGCGGGTGGCGCCGGCGTCGAGGGCGTTCTCGACGATCTCCTTCAACGCCGCCGCCGGGCGCTCGACCACCTCGCCCGCGGCGATGCGGTCGACGAGGGTGGAGGGGAGCAGGCGCAGCGGCATGGGAAGGCTCGATTCGAAACGGCGTCAGGGCCGACTATAGCAGGGTGGCGGCCGGCATGCCCTGCAGGCTCGCCATTCTCCGGATCAGCACGCCCTATCGTCCCCCCATCATCTCTGGACTCGGCCGAAGCGTGCACGATTCCATTGCTCGTCGGCAGCTAGCGACCGAGGGTGTCGCGAAGGGTATCAAGCGCCTGCGCAAGCTGGTTAGCGCTGGCGAAGCATTTCGCGTCTTCGTTAATATCGTACGGTTTCCAGCAATTTTCGATGCGAAGATACCCCTTTGCTCGCATGCAAACATTAGTGAAACGAAGCTGCTCCAGGTTGTCTCTGGCTTGCTTCATCGCATCGAGTTGGCACTGGGCAAGAGTCGTGCCGCGACTCTCGATGCATCCTGACAGAAAAATGGCCATTATTATTAATAAGATCGTACGGATCATTGCTGATGACTGCCATATGTCCGTATGGACGGCAAAAAACTCGCCTCTATTCGATAATTTATTGCCGTTTCATCAAAGGCGTGGATGGCCGGGACGAGCCCGGCCATGACGCGAATGCACGAGGCGGGAAACGCCTCTATGCCTCCGCCGCCGCCAGCCGCTCCGCCTTTTGCCGTTCCATTTCCTGCCGCTTGGTCATCACCGAGGCGATGATGACGACGACCGTGACGATGGCGATCAGGATGGTGCAGGCGGCGTTGATCTCCGGCGTCACGCCGAGGCGCACCTGCGAGTAGATGCGCATGGGCAGCGTGGTGGCGCCCGGCCCGGTGGTGAAGCTGGCGATGACGAGATCGTCCAGCGACAGGGTGAAGGCCAGCATCCAGCCGGAGATCACCGCCGGCAGGATGATCGGCAGGGTGACGACGAAGAAGGTCTTGAACGGCGTGCAGCCGAGATCGAGCGCGGCTTCCTCGAGGCTCCGGTCGAAGGTGACGAGGCGCGACTGCACCACCACGGAGACGAAGCACATGGTGAAGGTGATGTGCGCCAGCGTGATGGTCCAGAAGCCGCGGTCGAGACCGATGGCGACGAACAGCAGCAGCAGCGACAGGCCGGTGATCACCTCCGGCATGACGAGCGGCGCGTAGACCATGCCGGAGAACAGCGTGCGGCCGATGAAGCGCCCGTAGCGGGTGAGGGTGATCGCCGCCAGCGTGCCGAGCACGGTGGCGATGGTCGCGGTGAGGAAGGCGACGCGCAGCGTCACCCACGCGGCGTCGAGCAGCTGCTGGTTCTGGAACAGCTGCCAGTACCAGTGGGTGGAGAAGCCCGCCCACACCGTCACCAGCCGCGAGGCGTTGAAGGAGTAGATCACCAGCAGGATGATCGGGATGTAGAGGAACGCGAAGCCGAGCGCGATCGAGGTGACGTTGAACCAGGAGAGACCCTTGCGCATCAGCGTCCCTCCACTTCGCGGGCCTGGAGGTTCTGGTAGAAGACGATGGGTATCACCAGCACCATGAGGAGAAGCACCGCCACCGCCGAGGACACGGTCCACGAGCGGTTCACCGAGAACTCGGTCCACAGCACCTTGCCGATCATCAGCGTGTCCGAGCCGCCGAGCAGGTCGGGGATGACGAATTCGCCCACCGCCGGGATGAAGCACAGCAGGCTGCCGGCGAAGACGCCCGGCAGCGAGAGCGGCCAGGTGATCTTCCAGAAGGCGGCGAAGGGGGGGCATCCGAGGTCGGCGGCGGCCTCCAGGAGCGTGTCGTCCATCTTCTCCAGCGCCGAATAGAGCGGCAGGATCATGAAGGGCAGGTAGGAATAGACGATGCCGATATAGACCGCCGTGTTGGTGGCGAGGATCTGCAGCGGCGCGTCCGGCGAGATGATGCCGAGCGCCATCAACAGCTGGTTGAGCAGCCCTTCCGGCGACAGGATGCCGATCCACGCATAGACGCGGATCAGGAACGAGGTCCAGAACGGCAGGATGACCAGCATCAAGAGCGTCGGGCGGATCGACTTCGGCGCCCGCGCCATGCCGTAGGCGATGGGATAGCCGACGATGAGCAGCAGCAGGGTCGAGATGCCGGCGATCCAGAGGCTGGAGCCGTAGGCCTCGATGAACTCGTTGTCCCAGCTCAGGACGTAGGAGTAATTCTCGAAGGAGAGCTGGGAGAACGCATCCTTGAAGGCCTCCCAGCCGGCCGACAGGTCGAAGATCGGCTCATAGGGAGGCTGGGCGATGGCGTCCTGGGAGAGGCTGATCTTGAAGACGATCAGGAACGGCACCAGGAACAGCGCCACGAGCCACAGATAGGGGATGGCGAGGACCAGCCAGCGCCCGCGCGACTTCACCGCCATGGACGCCTCCTCAGCTCGTCAGCACCACGCCCGCATCGGGCGTGAAGGAGACGTAGACCTTGTCGTCCCAGGTGATCGGCCGCTCGACCATGCGGGTGAGGTTGGGCTTGGCCGCCTTCACGCGCGTGCCGTTGGGCAGCTCCACATGGTAGATCGAGAGGTCGCCGAGATAGCCGATGTCCCAGATCGTGCCGGAGAGGCAGTTGACGCTCGGATCGGCCGGCGGGTCGAGCTCGACCCGCAGCTTTTCCGGGCGCAGGGCGACGGCGACGGTGTCGCCGACCTTGGCGGGGCATTCCTGCGAGACGCGGATCGACATGTCGGGCGCGGCCTCGGCGCGCAGCGTGACGGCGCCGGGGGCGATCGACTCGACCCTGGCGTCGAGGATGTTCACGTCGCCCACGAAATCGGCGACGTAGCGGGAATTGGGCTGCTCGTAGATGATGGCCGGCGGGGCGACCTGCACCAGCTTGCCGTGGTTCATCACCGCGATGCGGTCGGCCACGGTCATCGCCTCCTCCTGATCGTGGGTGACGATCAGGAAGGTCATGCCGAGCTCCATCTGGATGTCCATGAGCTCGAACTGGGTCTCCTCGCGCAGCTTCTTGTCGAGCGCGCCGAGCGGCTCGTCGAGCAGCAGCACCTTGGGGCGCTTGGCGAGCGAGCGGGCGAGGGCGACGCGCTGGCGCTGGCCGCCGGAGAGCTGGTGCGGCTTGCGCTTGGCGAACTTCTCCAGCTTGACGAGCTTGAGCATCTCCTCGACGCGGGCGGCGACGGCGCCCTTCTCCATGCGGTCCTGCCGGAGGCCGAAGGCGATGTTGTCCCATACGCTCATATGCGGGAACAGCGCGTAGGACTGGAACATCATGTTGGTCTGCCGCTTGTAGGGCGGCGTGCCGACGAGATCCTCGCCGGCGAGGGTGATCTTGCCCTCGGTCGGCTCCTCGAAGCCGGCCAGCATGCGCATGAGCGTGGTCTTGCCGCAGCCCGACGGGCCGAGCAGGGCGAAGAATTCGCGCTCATAGATGTCGAGGGAGAGGTTGTCGACGGCCGTGAACTCGCCGAAACGCTTGGTCACGTTCTGGTAGCGGATCAGCGGGACGGCCTGCGGGTCGTTCCAGGGAGCGAATTTGCGGCGGATGCCACCGATGGTCTTCTGCGTCTTCTCGGCGACGCCGGTGCTCATGCTGACTGGTCCCGTTGTACCGCTCGATGCGTCGGCTCCCGAACGCTAACCGGCTTCGCGCGGCGGCTCAACGGGGACCGTGCAAACTATTTTATCATGCACGGAAACGGGCACGGGCGCCCCGCCTTGACGGCCGCAAGGGGGCCGTGATTGCCTCAAGGCGGCGCAAATCGCGCATCAGGAAGGCAATCATGGCCAAGAAGAAGCGTTCTGAGAAGGACGTGGTTGAAGCGCCCCGCGGCGTCACCTCGCTCGCCGAGGCGAAGGCGTGGATGGCGGCACGGGGCATCACCGAGATCGAATGCGCGGTGCCCGATCTCGCGGGGGTCGGGCGCGGCAAGATCATGCCGGTGTCCAAATTCCTTTCCGGTCCCACGATGAACCTGCCGCTCAGCGTGTTCTTCCAGACCATCTCGGGCGACTACCCGCCCTATGACGACCTCGTCGACTCCGTGGTCGCCGACAGCGATCTCGTGATGGAGCCCGACTTCTCCACCCTCGCCGTCGTGCCCTGGGCGCAGGACCCGACCGCGCAGCTCATCCACGACGCCTATCACCGCGACGGGCGCCCGGTGGATCTCGCCCCGCGGCAGGTGCTGCGGAACGTCGTCGACCTCTACGCGAAGAAGGGGTGGAAGGCGGTCGTGGCGCCGGAGATCGAGTTCTATCTCGTCGAGCCCAACACCGATGCCGACTACCCGCTCAAGCCGCCGATCGGTCGCTCCGGGCGGCCGGAGATCGGCCGGCAGTCCTATTCGATCCAGGCGGTGAACGAGTTCGATGCGCTGTTCGAGGACATGTACGACTACTCCGAGGCGCAGGGTCTGGAGATCGACACGCTGATCCACGAGGACGGCGCGGCGCAGATGGAGATCAACCTGCTGCACGGCGACCCGGTGACGCTCGCCGACCAGGTGTACCTGTTCAAGCGCACGATCCGCGAGGCGGCGCTGCAGCACAAGATCTACGCCACCTTCATGGCCAAGCCGATCGCCGACGAGCCCGGCTCGGCCATGCACCTGCATCAGTCGATCGTCGACGGCGAGACGGGCAAGAACATCTTCTCCGACGCGGATGGCGACCCGACGCCGGAGTTCTTCTCCTTCATCGCCGGCCAGCAGCGCTACCTGCCGGCGGTGATGTCGATCCTCGCGCCCTATGTGAACTCCTACCGCCGGCTGACGCGCGACTCCATGGCGCCGATCAACGTGCAGTGGGGCTACGACAACCGCACGGCCGGGCTGCGCGTGCCGCCCTCCTCGCCGGCGGCGCGGCGCGTCGAGAACCGGGTGCCGTCCTCGGACGCCAACCCCTATCTCGTCATCGCCGCCTCGCTGGCCTGCGGCTATCTCGGCCTCGTCGAGGGCCTGCGCCCGACCGAGCCGCTGGAATCCGACGCCAAGGGCCTCGATTTCGAGCTGCCGCGCGGCCTGCTCGAGGCGGTGGCGGCGATGCAGTATTCCGAGGAGATCACCAACGTGCTGGGTCCGTCCTTCGTGAAGACCTACACGGCGGTGAAGCAGCAGGAGTTCGACACCTTCATGCGGGTGATCTCGCCCTGGGAGCGGGAATATCTGCTGCTGAACGTGTGAGGGCGTTGGGCGCGTCCCGCGTGAACATCGTCATGGCCGGGCTTGTCCCGGCCATCCACGTCTTGGCCGCATGACGAAGGCGTGAATCCCCGGGCCGAGCCCGGGGATGACGTTGTTGGTGTGAAAAGGCGGGCCTTATGCCTCGACCTTTTCCTCCGCGAGGATTTCCCGCACGCGCGGGATCACCCGCGTGCCGTAGAGCTCGATGCAGCGCATCATCTTCTCGTGCGGCAGCGGGCCGGCGCTGTACTTCATGTCGAAGCGCGCGGCGCCGAGGGTTTTGACCGTGTTCGCGATCTTGCGGGCCACCGTCTCGGGCGAGCCGAGATAGAGCGAGCCGTGCTCGATCTCGCGCTCGAAGGCGTCGCGGCCATAGGCCGGCCAGCCGCGCTCGGCGCCGATGCGGTCGTGCATGCGCTTGTAGTCGTCGTAGAACTCCGCGCGCGCCGCCTCGTCGGTCTCCGCGACATAGCCATGCGAATGCACGCCGACCGGCAGGCTCTCGCCGCCGAGCTGCTCGATGGCCTTGTGATAGAGGTCGACATAAGGCGCGAAGCGGCCGGGATTGCCGCCGATGATGGCAAGCATCAGCGGCAGGCCGTAGCGCGCGGCGCGCACCACCGATTCCGGGCTGCCGCCGACGCCGATCCAGGTTTTCAACGTGCCGTTGGCGATCGGCGGGAAGACGTGCTGCTTCACCAGCGGCGGGCGCTTGCTGCCCTGCCACGTCACGCCCTCGGGCGTTCCGTTATCGCGCAGCAGCGCGGCGAACAGGTCGAGCTTCTCGGTGAACAGCGTCTCGTAGTCCTTCAGGTCGAAGCCGAACAGCGGGAAGGATTCGGTGAAGGAGCCGCGCCCGAGGATCACCTCCGCGCGCCCGTTCGACAGCGCGTCGACGGTGGAGAAGTGCTGGAAGACGCGGATCGGATCGTCCGAGGAGAGCACGGTAACGGCCGAGCCGAGACGGATGCGCCTGGTGCGCGTGGCCATGCCCGCCAGCACCACTTCCGGGGCCGAGACCGCGAAATCGTCGCGGTGATGCTCGCCGACGCCGATGAAGTCGATGCCGACCTCGTCCGCCAGCACCGCCTCGTCGACGAGGTTGCGGATGACCTGCGCGTGCGGCAGCGCCTTGCCGTCCGCCCCGCTGGTGACGTCGCCGAAGGTGTCGAGCCCGAGTTCGAGATGCTGTGCCATGACCATCCGCCTTTCCGCCGGCTCCGCGCCGGCGATCCCCATATGGACCGGCACGGCGGCGCGCGCATCACCTCGGCTGCAAGGACGGTCTTTCGCTTCTGCAAGGTCCGGCCGGTACCTCCCGCCGGTGCCGGGACATGAAAAAAGCCCGCTGGACGAACCAGCGGGCTTCAAGTCGGCGACACGAGGGGGTCGATGTCGCCGTAAGTTCGGGCGGGACGCGGCGTGCGCATCGCGTCATCCGCAGGAAACAAGGTCGTCGTTGCGCGGTTTCATGCCGGCGCGGGCGAGGTCCTGCTGCGAGGCCTCGCGCACCATCTCGCGCGTGGCGAGGCGGCGGGCCGCGCGGCGCTCCACCGAGCGGACAACGAGGACGGCCGTCGGATCCTGCCAGAGCGGACCTGCCGAGGCATCGCGCAGATCGCCGCGCGTGAGGCCGATGTCGCGCAGCATGCGGTCGTCGAACCCGCCGAGCTGGGCGAGATGACGGCGGCGGCCAACGGCCCGAATGAACTGAAGGCTACCCGTGAACACGGCGATCAGCACTCCGCTCGCCGCGGTACCGAATGAGGAGAACGCGGTTCTCCGGACTTCGCCAAGATACGACATCGATTCCTCCATCTGTCGGCCGCGCGGCGATGACGCTGGGTTTTCTGATCTCGCGGCGGCCCTGGAGCCACCCGATATCGACGTCATCCGTTCGCGGCGGGATCGTTATGCCGTACCGGGATTGATCACACTAGCGAATGTTTATGATCCAAGATATCATTCCGATTGATGATACGCCGCCGGGAGCGCCGCCGATGACCGTGTTGCTGGACATTGATCAATTAAGAACATTCATCGCCATCGCCGAAACGGGCAGTTTCACCAAGGCGGCTGATGTGGTCCACAAGACCCAGTCGGCGGTCTCGATGCAGATGAAGCGGCTGGAGGAGAGGGTCGGCAAGCCGATCTTCGCGCGCGACGGGCGCTCCTCGCGCCTCACCGACGAGGGCGAGCGGCTGCTCGATTACGCCCGGCGCATCGTCAAGCTGAACATGGAGGCGGTGGCCAGCCTCGCCAGCGCCGAACTCTCCGGCCGCGTGCGCCTCGGCGTGCCCGACGACTACGCCGACCGCTACCTCCCGGAGATCATGGCGCGCTTCTCCGCGACCCATCCCAATGTCGAGCTGACCGTCGTCTGCGATCCCTCGACCGATCTCATCGACCGCATCGACACCGGCGACCTCGACCTCGCCATCATCACCGACTGCGAGATGATCAACCGCGAGACGGAGATCATCCGCCGCGAGCAGCTCCTGTGGATCGGCTCCACCCGCCATTCGGTGCATCTGGAGGACCCGGTGCCGCTGGCGCTGGGCCGGCAGAGCTGCAACTGGCGGCAGGAGGCGATCTCCATGCTGCAGGCGGTGGGGCGGCCGTTCCGCATTCTCTATACCAGCTCGAACAGCACGGCGGTGTCGGCGGCGGTGCTCTCGGGTCTCGCCATCTCGGTGCTGCCGGAATCGGGGCTGCGGCCGGGGATGCGGGTGCTCGGCCCCTCCGACGGCTTCCCGGCGCTGGCGCCGTGCCGCATCGGCCTGCTGCGCAACCGGCATGAAGCCTCGGCGCTGGCCGACGCGCTGGCGAACCATATCGTGCAGGGCCTCGACAACATCTCCGAGGCGGCCATCGCGGCGGAGTGATCGCCGCCGCCTCTCATGCCGGGGGCGGGCGGAACCACCTCTCCGCCGCGGTGCGGGCGCGGGAAGCCGGCGGGGCGAGGCCGCCGCTCAGTAGGCGCACTCGTCGAAGATCGGCTCGACCGAGCGGTTCCATTCGGTCTCGTAGCGCCGCAGCAGCACCTCGGCCGGGGTGAGGCCGGTCTCGAGGCTTTCTTCCAGCGGCTTGAGGAAGCGCGTCTCGTCGCGGCCCTGGCTGTCGCGATAGTCGCGGCGGGCGAGGCCGTCGCGGGCGATGGCGACCACCTCGCGGGCGAGCTCGCGCATGGAGCGGCCGGCGATCTCCGCCTTGAAGCCGAGCCGGGGCACGTCGTCGCGCAGCTTCTGGCGCTCCTGCGCGCTCCAGCCCCTGGCGAGGTCCCAGCCGGCGTCGAGGCTCGTCGTGTCGTAGAGCAGGCCGGTCCACAGCGCGGGCAGGGCGCACAGATTGCGCCACGGGCCGCCATCGGCGCCGCGCATTTCGAGGTAACGTTTCAGCCGCACCTCGGGGAAGATGGTGGAGAGGTGGTTGGCCCAGTCCGAGACCGTCGCGGTCTCGCCCGGCACCGCCGGGTGCCTTCCCGCCAGAAGATCGCGGAAGGAGGAGCCGGCGACGTCGATATAGGTGTCGCCGCGCTTGATGAAGTACATCGGCACGTCGAGGGCGTAGTCGACGTAACGCTCGAAGCCCATGCCGTCCTCGAAGGCGAAGGGCAGCATGCCGGAGCGGTTGTTGTCGGTGTCGCGCCAGATCTCCGAGCGGAAGGAGAGGAAGCCGTTGGGCCGCCCTTCCGTGAAGGGCGAGTTGGCGAACAGGGCGGTGGCGACCGGCTGCAAAGCGAGGCCGACGCGCAGCTTCTTCACCATGTCGGCTTCCGAGGCGAAGTCGAGATTCACCTGCACGGTACAGGTCCGGTACATCATGTCGAGGCCGTGCGTGCCGACCTTCGGCATGTAGCCGGTCATGATCTTGTAGCGGCCCTTGGGCATCACCGGCGTCTGCGCCAGCGTCCATTTCGGGCTCATGCCGAGGCCGAGGAAGCCGAAGCCGAGCGGGGTCGCCACCTCGCGCACATGGGTGAGATGGGTGTTCACCTCGGCGCAGGTCTCGTGGATGGTGACGAGCGGCGCGCCGGAAAGCTCGAACTGCCCGCCGGGCTCCAGCGAGATCGCCCCGCCGCCGACATTGTCGGCGAGGCCGATGATGGTGGAGCCCTCCATGATCGGCTCCCAGCAGCTCAGCGCCTGCATGCCTTCGAGCAGGGCGCGGATGCCGTTCTCGCCTTCATAGGGCACGGGATCGTGGCCCTTCAGGGTGAAGGGGAACTTCTCGTGCTCGGTGCCGATGCGGAACTTCTGCGGCGCCTTGCTGCCCGCTTCCAGCCAGGCGACGAGCTCGTCGCGGCTTTCGATGGGCTGCGTGTCGATCTGGTCTCGCGCCATAAAGGACTCCGGCGGCAGGCTGGCAGGGCGCGAGACCATACACAGGCCGGCGTTGGACGCAAATCGCCGTAACTACCGATGAAAATCGGGGAATATGGCGGGCCGGCGCCGGGCCGTTTCAGCCGGTGGCGGCGGACGAGGCGAGGACGACGGCGCGGGTGCCGGCCGGCACCCGCCGGTAGAGGTCGATGATGTCCTGGTTCAGCAGCCGGATGCAGCCGGAGGAGACCATGGTGCCGATGGTCCACGGCTCGACGGTGCCGTGCAGCCGGTACAGCGTGTCGCGCCCGTCGCGGTAGAGATAGAGCGCGCGCGGGCCGAGCGGGTTGCCCGGGCCGCCCGGCAGGCCGCCGGCATATTTGCCGTAGCGCTCGGGCTCGCGGCGAATCATGTCCGGGGTCGGCGTCCAGCGCGGCCACTCGGCCTTGCGGGCGATGGTGGCGGCGCCGCGGAAGTTGAAGCCTTCCTCCCGGCCGACGCCGACGCCGTAGCGCAGCGCCCGGCCGCCCTCGCGGACCAGATAGGCGTAGCGGGCCTCGACGTCGACGACGATGGTGCCGGGCTCCTCGCGGGTGGCATAGGCGACCTCGCGCCTCAGGAAGCGCGGATCGATCCGCGACAGATCGACGGCCGGGACCGGATAGGGCTCGCCGTCGAGCGCGGCGTAGATGGCCTCATAGGAGGCCGCATGCGCGGGCGCGGAAGCAAGGGGAAGGGCGGCCTCCGCCGGCGCCGGCCGGCGCGCCGTGGCGCAGCCGGCGAGAAGGAAGGGAGCGCCGAGAAGGAAACCGCGTCGGTCGATGGCCATGGACGTCTGTGCCTCCGGAAGGAATGCGATGGGGTCGCGGCCTAGGTGCGCGATGGCGCCGGAAGCGTCCATATGTTATGGGGTAATCACTTCCATAACCAAGAGGCATGGATGGATCTCGCCGCCGCCCTGCGCGCCTTCGTGCGCACCGTCGAGCGCGGCTCGGTGACGGCGGCGGCACGGGACCTCGCCGTGACGCAGCCGGCCGTCACCAAGCATCTGCGCAATCTGGAGCGCCATGTCGGCGCGCGGCTGCTGGAGCGTTCGGCGCGCCTCGTGCGCCCGACGCCGCAGGGCGCGGCGCTCTACGAGACGAGCCGCTCGGCGCTCGCCTCCATCGATTCGGCGCTGGAAGGCGTGCGGCGCGACATGGGCGCCATCGAGGGGACGCTGCGCATCCACGCGCCCGCCTGCCTCGGCGCCCGGCGGCTGCACGGTATCGTCCTGGAGTTCCAGGCGGCGCATCCGGGCGTGAATGTCGATCTCATCCTGGAGAACCGCAGCGTCGATCTCGTCTACGAGAATCTGGACCTCGCGGTGAAATATGGCCGGCCGGAAGGACAGGACCTGATCATCCGGCGGCTGGGGCTGGTGCGGCGGGTGCTGGTGGCGGCGCCGAGCTTCCTGGCCCGCTGCGGCCCCGTCGACACGCTGGAGCGCCTGTCGCAGATCGACCTCGTCACCACGCCCGCCGTGGTATCGCCGCGCGACATGCTGGTCGTGCAGCGCGCGGGGAACCCGCTGGGCGAATCCATCGAGGTGCCGGTGCGCCCGATCCTGCGCACCAATGCCGCCGAAGTGATCGAGCAGACGCTGCTGGGCGGCCACGCGGCCGGGCCGGTGCAGGTGCTGTTCGCCGCCCGCGACCTGGCGGCGGGGCGCCTCGTGCGGCTGCTGCCGGAATACGAGGTGCGCCCGTCGGAGGTGTTCCTCGCCTATCCCTCGGTGCGCTTCATGCGTCCGGTGGTGCGGGCCTTCACCGATTTCGCCGTGCCGGCGCTGCGGGCGACGGAAGGGATCACCTGATCCGGCGCCGCCCGGTTCCGTGGGCGACCTCTCCCCGGCGGGGAGAGGTAATAAAAGGACGCCGGCTACTGCGCGGAGGCGTGGGCCAGCCAGGTCTTGACCGCGTTGAGCGCCTCGTTGCGGTTGCCGGTGCGGTGGGCGGCCTCCTGATAGACGGCGATCTGCACGTCGGCGCTGGTGCCGCCGCCGAGGATGGTGCGCAGGTGCTCCAGTTCCTCGCCGCCGCCCAGCGCCTGTGCGTCGTCGCGCAGCTGGTCGATCAGCGTCTCCACCGCCTGCGCCACCGGGACGGCCTCGCGAGCGCCGCGGTCGACGAAGCTGCCATGGATGCCGTAGCGCTGCGCCCGCCACTTGTTCTCCGAGGCGATGGCGCGGTCCACCGCGTCGATGCCGGCGTTGAGCCCGGGATTGCGCACGAGATGGCGCACCAGCGCGCGGTAGAGCGCGGCGATGGCGACGGAATCCTCCACCCGCGTGCAGCTGTCGGGCGCCCGCAGCTCGAGCGTCGGATGCTTCACCGAGGGACGGATGGTCCACCACACATAGCTCGAATCGCGGATCGCCCGCGCCGCCACCAGGGCGTCGATGTAGTCCTGATAGTCCTTGGCGGTCTCGAACAGCTCGGGCAGGCCGGTGCGGGGCAGCTCGTCATAGGCGGCGAGCCGGTAGCCCATCAGCCCGGTGCGCTTGGATTCCCAGAAGGGCGAGGAGGTCGACAGCGCCACGAAGATCGGCAGATAGGGCAGGATGCGGCGCATGACGTCGATGCGCTGGTCGGCGTCGGGCAGCTCCACATGCACATGCATGCCGCAGAGCATGTTGCGCTCGCCGAGCATCTGGAGATCGTGCATCAGCCCGTCATAGCGGCGGGTCTGCGTGCCCTTGCCGGTCTGCCAGCTCGCCGTGGGGTGCGTGCCGGAAGCGAGGAAGGCGAGGTCGAAGCCGGCGGCCACCTCGCCCAGCGAACGGCGCAGGCCGCGAAGCTGGCGGCGCGCCTCGGCGGCGCTCTCGTGCGGGCGGGTCATCACCTCGATCTGCGACTGCAGGAGCTCGCCGGAGACCGCGCCCCCCAGTTCCGCATGCACCTTGTCCATGAAGGCGCCCGGCATGCGGCGCAGCGCGCTGCGCGTTTCCCCGTCGACGATGAAATATTCTTCCTCGATCCCGATGCGGTATTCTTCTGTCGTCATGGCGTCATTCTCCGCACTCATCGATAAGGATGCAGGCAGGCATAGCTTAGCCGACGCAGAATCAATCCGCGTCGATTTCGGTGGCTTGATGATTGAAAAGTAAGACCGGAATGTGACCCCGAATTGGAGGGGTATCGAGGTCAATTTATTATAATTGTCAAAATTATATTGATGCTACTACCAGTAGTGGGCATCTCGTTTCTTGGGCATGCAGCCGCCTTTCCGCGGCCGGGGAGCGGCGCGGCACAAGGGCGGTCTTCCGATAGCCGGTGCTCCCGCGGCGGGGTGCCCGGTGACGCCGGCTAACGCGCAGGGTCGAATCCGGTTCCCGCCGGGCGCGTGCTTCGCCGCTCTTTCAGCGGGCGGCGTGCCGCGCCGCTTCCACCAGGGCGAGGGCCGCCACGGCGGCGGTGTCGGCGCGCAGGATGCGCGGGCCGAGCGAGAGCACGACGGTGCCGGGGCGGGCGGCCAGCCGGCGCCGCTCCTCGTCGTCGAAGCCGCCTTCCGGGCCAATGAGCACGGCGAGCGGCCCGTCGATCGCCGGGCGCAGCGCCGCCATCGGGTCGGCCTCGGGCGCGGCCTCGTCGCAGAACACCAGCCGGCGTTCCGGCGCCAGCCCGGCCAGCCAGCGGGCCAGCGGCTCCGGCTCCAGCACGGCGGGCGGGTTGAGGATGCCGCACTGCTCGGCGGCCTCGATCACATTGGCGCGCATGCGCTCGGTGTTCACCCGCGTCGCCTGGGTGCGGCGGGTCATCACCGGCACCAGCCGGCCGGCGCCCATCTCCACCGCCTTCTGCACCATGTAGTCGAGGCGGGCATGCTTGAGCGGGGCGAAGGCATAGTCGAGATCGGGCGGCGGCGTCTGCCGGCGCAGCCGCGCCTCGCAGCGCAGGAGCGCCTCGCGCCTGCCGCCGGCCTCGCGCACGGCGCGCCATTCCCCGTCGCGCCCGTTGAAGAGATGGATGTGCCCGCCGACCTCCAGCCGGATCACGTCGGAGACGTAATGGGCCCGGTCGCGGTCGAGGCTGACCAGCGCGCCTTCCGCCAGCCCATCCTCGACGAAGAGGCGCTGGGCGCGGAAATCATAGGGCTGGTCGAGGGAATCATCTTGAGTTCGGGCCATGATGCGGGCCATTTTCTCGCTTATAAGCCGGCACGGTGAGATATGCCGTGATGTTGCCCAATCTTTAAGGCCCCTGTATCACGCTGGGTCAATAAGACGGCACCGCCCGGCGGTTCTGATGAGAGGTTGAATATTGGAAGCTCGCCTGAAGCACCCGCGCGCCGGCATGCCGGCGCTGGCTGGCGCGCTCATCGTCGGGATGCTGCATGCGACGCCGGCCGGCGCGCAATGGATCGGCACGCCCGGCGGTTCCGGTGACGGGGCCTCCGGCTCCGGCAATGTGACCATCACCGCGCCGGCCCCGGCCCCCGGCATGCAGGGCGGCCTGGGCTCCGGTTTCGAACCGGCGCCGCAGCCCGTTCCGCAGCAGGCCAACCCCAACATGGCCGAGTGCCAGACGAGCGTGCAGAAGCTGCGCACCGACCTCGAGGCGCGCGGCGGTGCCGTGCAGAAGGCGGCGAAGGCCAAGCGCCCGCCGTCCGAGCTGTGCCCGCTGTTCCGCAACCTCGCCACCGCCCAGCAGGCCTTCTATGCCTACCTCAACGGCAACAAGGCCAAATGCGGCGTGCCCGACGACGTGCTGCAGAAGCTGAAGGCCAACAACTCCCAGGTCGCCACGACACGCAACCGCGTCTGCGAGGTGGCGAAGATGCAGGAGAACGGCGGCGGCGGTGGCGGCGGTGGCCCCAGCGGTCCGCCGGCCCAGGGTTCCGTCTCCGCCGGCCTCGGCCTGCCGAGCGGCCTTCCCAGCGTCGGCACCGAGCCGGGCGGCGTGTTCGACACGCTCGGCGGCGACGCGTTGCGCTGACCGGCCATGATGCTTCCCGCCGGCCCGGCTCCGGCCGACACCACCGGAAACTGGGTCGACCGGCGCGCGCCCTCCTTCCTGCGCCCTTTCCTGCGGCTGGCGCGTGCCGATCGCCCGATCGGCAGCTGGCTGCTGCTCATTCCCTGCCTGTGGTCGGTGGCGCTCGCCCTGCGCCTGCAGGCGGATGCCGGCGCGCCCGACTACGGGCACGCGGCGGCGCTGATCGCGCTCTTCGCCATCGGCGCGGTCGCCATGCGCGGGGCGGGCTGCACCTGGAACGACATTCTCGACCGCGACATTGACGGGCGCGTGGAGCGCACGCGCGCGCGCCCGCTGCCGGCCGGGCAGGTGACGCTGGCCGGCGCCTTCGTCTTCCTCGGCGTGCAGGGCCTCGCCGGCCTCGCCGTGCTGCTCTGCCTGCCGCCCTTCGCCATCGCCACGGCGCTCGCCTCGCTGGGCGTGGTGGTGATCTATCCGCTGATGAAGCGGGTGATCTGGGTGCCGCAGGCGGTGCTCGGGCTCGCCTTCTCCTGGGGCGCGCTGATGGGCTTCGCCGCGCTGATCGAGGCGCTGCCGCCCTCCGCCTTCCTGCTCTATGCGGGCTCGGTGCTCTGGGTGATCGGCTACGACACCATCTACGCGCATCAGGACCGCGAGGACGACGAGACGGTCGGGGTGAAGTCCTCGGCGCGGTTCTTCGCCGGCGCGACCAAGCGGTGGCTGGTCGGCCTGTATGGCGGCACGGTGGTGCTGTTCGCGCTGGCGATCGGCGCGGCGGGCGGCGGCGTCTTCGCCTGGCTGGGGCTCGCCCTGTTCGCGGCGCATCTCGCCTGGCAGATCCGGCGGGTCGACATCGACGACGGCGGGAACTGCCTGCGGGTGTTCCTCTCCAACCGCGACGCCGGCCTGATCCTGTTCGCGGGGCTGGCCGTCCAGGCGTTGGCGGCCTGAGCGGCGGGCCGGAGCGCCCGAACGCGGGTGCCCGCGAGGCTGCGCGGTTGCGGGGGCGGCCCCGGCGGTGCTAAGGAGCCGCAAACCCTTGAAAGCACGGTTCCCATGAGCATCCGCCTGCACCGCGGCGACCTGGTCGATCTCGCCCGCTACACGCCCGAGAACGCGCCCTTCGTCGCCATCGACACCGAGACGCTGGGCCTCAACCCGCATCGCGACCGGCTCTGCGTGGTGCAGCTCTCGCCGGGCGACGGCACCGCCGACATCGTGCAGATTCCGGCCGGCGCCGGCCCCGGCAGCGCGCCGAACCTCGAAAAGCTGCTCACCGATCCGCGCAGCACCAAGCTGTTCCACTTCGCCCGCTTCGACGTCGCCGTGCTCGGCAAGACGTTCGGGCTGACGGTGGAGCCGGTGTGGTGCACCAAGATCGCTTCGCGCCTGACCCGCACCTACACCGACCGGCACGGGCTGAAGGAGCTGGTGCGCGAGCTGCTCGGCGTCGACCTGTCCAAGCAGCAGCAGAGCTCGGACTGGGCGGCGGAGGAACTGAGCGAGGCGCAGCTCCAATACGCCGCCTCGGACGTGCTGCACCTGCATGCCCTGCAGGCGAAGCTCGCCGCGATGCTGGCCCGCGACGGGCGCACCGAGCTGGCCGAGGCGTGCTTCGGCTTCCTGCCGACCCGCGCCAAGCTGGACCTCGCCGGCTGGCCGGAAGAGGACATCTTCGCGCATTCTTGAACGGCGGCGCCCGGCGCCGTCCGGGGTCTGCCCGAGATTCGCCGACTTCTCAGGGCTTGTTGAGTTGCAGCGCCCCGTGCTTGCGCGTCAGGGCGGAAGCCGCCATCTTACGCGATGGTGGGGGTCCATCGCAGCCGGGGATACACCGTCACGCATGAACAAATACGTCGAACCTCCCGCGCGCCGCGGCGCGAGAGCGACGGAGCCGTTGGCTCGTCGGGCGACGGCGCTCGCCTCGAAGGGGGGCGATCGCTACAAGGACGCCCAGCGGCACAGCCGGCGCGTGCGCTTTTTTCGCTGGGCCCTGCCGGTCGGCGTGGTGACGATGCTCGGGCTCACCGTGGCGGTGAACTATCTCGACCCGTTCAGCATCGCCGTCGACCTGCCCTTCGAACTGGGCCGGGTGTCGCTGTCGGGCACGCAGGTGAAGATGGAATTCCCCCGCCTGCACGGCTTCACGGCCGACAACCGCAGCTACAACGTCTCGGCGATCTCGGCCTCGCAGGACCTGACGAAGCCGGACAGCATCAACCTCGACAAGATCGACGCCAAGATGGAGCTGGCCAATAATGGCTGGGCCAACCTGACGGCGAATGCCGGCCACTACAACACCAAGACCGAGCAGCTGGAACTGACCGAGGGGGTCCGCTTCGACACCTCCTCGGGCTATGGCGGCACACTCAAGGACGCCGCCATCGACATCAAGGGCGGCAAGCTGGTGTCGAATCATCCGGTGGAGCTGACCTATCAGGACGGCAAGCTGACGGCCGACAGCATCGAGGTCACCCAGAAGGATTCGCGCGCCCTGCTGACCGGCAACGTGCAGCTCGACTTCAAGATGCCGCCGGCCGACGGCGACACGCGCAAGAGCACCGAGGCGCCGAAGCTTCGGGGTGCGACAACGGTGGGCGTCACCCCGTGAGTTGCGTCATTGAACGGCCACCGCGGCGCGGCTAGACAGGCAAGCATGAACATGTTGAACCGCTTCGCCGGCACCGGCCTCGCCCTTCTCGTGATCTCCGCCGCGGGCCTCGGCCCGCTGGCGACGGAGGCGCTGGCGCAGCAGGGCCGCAACGTGCCGAACGCCCTGCAGGGCTTCGCCGCCAACCGCGACCAGCCGATCCGGATCAACGCCAACAGCCTGGAAGTGCGCGACCAGGAGAAGCAGGCGATCTTCACCGGCAACGTCGTCGTCCAGCAGGGCGACACGACGCTGCGCTGCAAGAAGCTGGTGGTGTTCTACGACGGCAAGGAAGCGGGCGGCGCGGCCAAGAGCGGCGAGGCGCTGGCCGCCGGCAGCCCGATCAACTCCTCCGCCATCCGCCGGCTGGAGATCATCGACTCGGTGGTCGTGACCACCAAGGAGCAGACGGCGACCGGCGAGAAGGGCGTGTTCGAGACCGCCTCGAACACCATCACGCTCACCGGGAGCCCGGTGGTGCTGACCTCGGGGCCGAACGTGATCCGCGGCAAGAAGCTGACCGTCGACCTGACCAGCGGCCTGTCGCGCTTCGACGGCGGGCGCATCGAGAGCCTGATCGTGCCCAACAGCATGAAGCAGATGGAAGGCGCCGCCGCCCCGGGAGCGGCGCCCAAGCCGGGGGCGAAGCCCGCCAAGCCGACGCCCTGAGGCGTTTTGCGCCCGGCACCCTCGACGGCGTGCGGGTGCCGGGGAGCGTTTCCGGGGCGCGGCGTCGTTCGCCTGCGCATCGTGAACCGGCGCGGATCCGCAACATGCGGGCGCTTGCGGCCCGGATTTTGCATCTGCCATTTGCCAGCCGCGTTTAGAGCGTTTATCACCTTCCGGGTGGTGACTTCACCACGGAGGTGCGCGTGGGATTTTTCTCGACCATCGTCGGACGCGGCAAATCGGTGCCGCCGGGTTCCCAGGCCGATGGAGCGCGCGCGCGCGGCTTCGGCAGCGGCGGTCGCGCCGGCCCCCGCCCGGACGCCCTCGAGGCCCGGTTCGAGGCGGAATTCGAGGCGGCGCTGACGACCGGCCTGCGGCCCGCGGCGCCGGCGACGGCCGCCGCGTCCTCCTCGGTCTCGCCGGCCACCGACCAGGGCATGCTGCGCGCGGTGGGGCTCGCCAAGAGCTATGGCGGGCGGCAGGTGGTGCGCGGCGCCAGCCTGAACGTGCGGCGCGGCGAGGCGGTCGGCCTGCTCGGCCCCAACGGCGCCGGCAAGACCACGATCTTCTACATGATCACCGGGCTGGTGAAGGCCGATGCCGGGCGGATCGAGCTCGACGGCCACGACGTCACCCATCTGCCGATGTACCGCCGCGCGCGCCTCGGCGTCGGCTACCTGCCGCAGGAAGCCTCGATCTTCCGCGGGCTCTCGGTGGAGAACAACATCCGCGCCGTGCTGGAGGTGGTGGAGCCCAGCCGCAAGCAGCGCGAGCGCCAGCTCGACGCGCTGCTGGAGGAATTCCGCGTCACCCATGTGCGCAAGTCGCCCTCCATCGCGCTGTCCGGCGGCGAGCGGCGGCGCGTCGAGATCGCCCGCGCGCTCGCCTCGCGCCCGACCTTCATGCTGCTCGACGAGCCCTTCGCCGGCATCGACCCGATCGCGGTCGGCGACATCCAGGCGCTGGTGCGCCAGCTCACCGAGCGCGGCATCGGCGTGCTGATCACCGACCACAATGTGCGCGAGACGCTGGGTCTGATCGACCGCGCCTACATCATCCATTCCGGCACCGTGCTGATGGAGGGCTCGCCCGAGGAAATCGTGGCGAGCGAGGAGGTGCGGCGGCTCTATTTGGGCGAGGAGTTCCGTCTCTAGCATGGACAAGCCGCCGCCCGCCCCGCTCGATGCCGTCCGTGGAGAGTGCGCGCCATGTCGCTGAGCCCGCGTCTCGAATTCCGCCAGACCCAGTCGCTGGTGATGACGCCGCAGCTCATGCAGGCGATCAAGCTGCTCCAGCTCTCCAATCTCGATCTGGTGGCCTATGTCGAGGCGGAACTGGAGCGCAACCCGCTGCTGGAGCGGCAGGTGGAGCCGGAGGGCGAGCGGCCGGGCGAGGCGGAAGGCGAGGGGCGGGAAGGCGGCGAGCGCGTCACCGATGCCGATCTCGACCCGCGCGCCGGCCATGGCTTCGAGGCCGAGGGCACCGGCGGCGAGCGTGAGGAGCGGGTTTCCGACTGGCTGGAGGAGCGGCTCGACGCCAGCCGCAGCGCCATCGAGGACCGGCTCGATACCACGCTGGAGAACGTCTACCCGGACGATTCCGGGCGCGAGCCGGCGGGCCTCGCCCCATCCGGCGAGGCGCCGGCCTATTCGGAATGGGCGGGCGTCGGCACCGGCGGGCGCGACGATGACGGCTACAACCTCGAAGCCTTCGTTTCCGCCGAGACGACGCTGGCGGACCATCTGGAAGGGCAGCTCGCCCTGGCGGTGAGCGATCCCGTGGAGCGGCTGATCGGCCAGAACCTCATCGATCTCATCGACGAGGCGGGCTACCTCTCCGCCGACCTCGCGGGCGTCGCCGAACGGCTGGGCGCCCCGCCGGAGACGGTGGAGAAGGTGCTCGGCGTGGTGCAGAGCTTCGATCCGCCGGGCATCGGCGCGCGCTCGCTGGCCGAATGCCTCGCCATCCAGCTCAAGGAGCGCAACCGCTACGACCCCTGCATGGCGGCGCTGCTCGGCCATCTCGAACTGCTCGCCCGGCGCGAATTCACCACGCTGAAGCGGGTATGCGGCGTCGACGACGAGGACCTTGCCGAGATGGTCGGCGAGATCCGCCGGCTCAACCCCAAGCCGGGCCTCGCCTTCGGCTCGGGAATCATCCAGCCGATCGTGCCGGACGTGTTCGTGCGCGGCACGCCGGACAACTGGCTGGTGGAGCTGAACGCCGACACGCTGCCGCGCGTGCTGGTGAACCAGGCCTATTATTCCCGCGTGCAGAAGACGACGCGCAACGAGCGCGAGAAGGCGTTCCTCTCCGACTGCATGCAGACCGCCACCTGGCTCACGCGCTCGCTCGACCAGCGGGCCCGCACCATCCTC
The DNA here is from genome assembly GCF_007559435.1 of Ancylobacter moscoviensis. Classification (GTDB taxonomy): domain Bacteria; phylum Pseudomonadota; class Alphaproteobacteria; order Rhizobiales; family Xanthobacteraceae; genus Ancylobacter; species Ancylobacter moscoviensis. Next base: position 173,115 of record NZ_VMBP01000005.1, read on the forward strand.
AAGGTGGCGACCGAGATCGTGCGCCAGCAGGACGCCTTCCTCACGCTCGGCGTGCAGCACCTGCGGCCGCTGAACCTGCGCATGGTGGCGGACGCCATCGGCATGCACGAATCGACGGTGTCGCGCGTGACGTCCAACAAATACATGGCGACGCCGCGCGGGATCTTCGAGATGAAGTACTTCTTCTCGTCTTCTATTTCCGCTTCCGACGGCGGCGAGGCGCATTCGGCGGAGTCGGTGCGCTTCCGCATCAAGCAGATGATCGACGCGGAGAGCCCCGACGACGTGCTTTCCGACGACACGCTGGTGCAGCGCCTGCGCGAGGCCGGCATCGACATCGCCCGCCGCACCGTCGCCAAATATCGCGAGGCGATGCGGATTCCCTCGTCCGTGCAGCGCCGCCGCGAGAAGCAAGCGGCCCTCTCGGCCGGCTGAAAAGGCCCGCCGCCGCGTGGCTTGCCGAGCTATCCACTGCCCCTCGTTGACACATTCCCTCGCGGCTCCTACCTCTTAAGGGCACCGGCCGGGCATGTAGGGGGTTCGGGCAGGGAGGGGGCGGACAGAATCGACCGCCATGCGCCTTGCCCCAGCAGAGGGACGAGTCACGATGCCGCTGCGGGTTTCTGGAAAAAACATCGACGTGGGCGAGGCGCTGAGGCAGCGGGTTTCCGACCGCGTGGCCGGCGCCATGGGCAAGTATTTCGACGGCGGCTGGTCCGGCCATGTCACGGTGGCCCGCGAGGGCTCCGGCTACCGCTCCGACTGCGCGCTGCATCTCGACAGCGGGACGGTGCTGCAGGCCCATGCGGACGCACAGGATCCCTATGCCAGCGCCGACGCCGCCATGGAGCGGATCGAGCGGCGGCTGCGCCGCTACAAGAGCCGTATCAAGCGCCGCGCCCTGAACGGGGAGGGCAGCGCGCTCGCCGAGACGGTGCCGCTGACCGTGTTCACCGCCCCCGACCACGAGGACGCCGAGCTGATCGAGGGCTGGAGCCCGACCGTGGTGGCCGAGGCGACCGCCAACCTGCCGCGCCTGTCGGTCAGCGACGCGGTGCTGGAGCTCGACTTCACCGGTGCTTCCGCGCTGGTGTTCCGCCATGCCGGCCATGGCCGCATCAACGTCGTCTACCGGCGTGGGGACGGCCATGTCGGCTGGGTCGATCCGCCCACCAGCGCCATGGCGGAAGAAGTCCATTGATCGCCCCTGTCTCCGGGAAGCGCGCGGCCGTGAGAGCGGCCCGCGCGCTTCGTCTCGCCGCGACGCGGATCACCATGTCCCGGACCGTTATGTCCCACACCGTCATGCCCCGGATTGTCAGCCACGGATCGAGTCATGGCTTTGAATGACATTTTGGCGATGGCCGCCGTGTTCCCGACCCTGCGGGTCGGCAGCAAGAAGCAGGCCCTGCAGGAGCTGTCGGCCCATGCGGCGGAGCTGCTGAAGCGGGACGAGCGGGAGATCTTCGAGACGCTGAACCAGCGCGAGCGGCTCGGCTCCACCGGCGTCGGCAACGGCATCGCCATTCCGCACGGCAAGCTGGCCAAGATGGACAAGCTGTTCGGCATGTTCGCGCGGCTGGAGAAGCCGATCGACTTCGAGGCGCTGGACGGCGAGCCGGTCGATCTGGTGTTCCTGCTGCTGGCGCCGGAGGCGGCGGGCGCGGACCATCTGAAGGCGCTGGCGCGTGTCGCCCGCCTGCTGCGCGACCCGGAGGTGGCCAAGAAGCTGCGCAATTCGCGCGACGCGGCCTCGATCCACGCCATCCTGACCGGCGCGCCGGCGACCGACGCGGCCTGAGGCGGCGGCCGGGCGATTTCGCACCGGCCGGTCGGCTTTCCCGTCGCGGTGGCTTTCCCGCTGCGACGGCTGTCATTGCGGCGGCGAGCGCCTATGTCAGAAGGCGGATAGCGTTCCTCAGGAGAGACCTCCATGGCCGAAACGTCGATTCCCGCCAATCTTGCCCTCGCGTCGGAGCAGTGCCGCGCGGCGCGCGCGCTGCTCGACTGGAGCGCGCAGCAGCTCGCCGAGCGCGCGCGCGTGACGCTGGACTGGCTGCACGCCTTCGAGGAGGGCCGCGAGCCGGGCGAGGATGTCGACCCCGGCGAGGCGGAGCGGCTGCGCCGCGTGCTGGAGGAGGCCGGCATCGACTTCCTCGACGCCGGCGAGGCGAGCACCGGCGGCGGGCCGGGCCTGCGCATCAAGCAGAAGGCCGGCTATATCCCGTCCGAGCGGCTGAGTTCGGCCAACGACGTGTGAGATGGTGGCGATCCTGCCCTGGTGATCGTTTCCCGGCCCGGCGCTTCGCCTGCGGCTCCGCGGGGCCGGGAAACCATGACAGCATCGAAAAGCCCGCTGTCATGCCCGGCCTTGGGCCGGGCATCCACGCCTTCCTCGGAGCCGAGAGCCGTGGATGGCCGGGTCGAGCCCGGCCATGACGTCCCGCTATCGGGAGCCTACGGCGTGATCGCCACCTTGAGCACGCCGTCGCGCTGGTGCGAGAAGAGGTCGTAGGCGGCCTCGATGTCGTCCAGCTTGAAGCGGTGGGTGACCAGCGGCTTGAGGTCGACGCGGCCGGAGGCGATGACGTCGATCAGCCGGCGCATGCGCTCCTTGCCGCCGGGGCAGAGCGTGGTGACGATCTTGTTGTCGCCGAGACCGGCCGAGAAGGCGCCGAGCGGGATCTTCAGGTCGGTGGAATAGACGCCGAGGCTGGAGAGCGTGCCGCCCGGGCGCAGCACGCGCAGCGCGGTCTCGAAGGTGTTCTGGGTGCCCAGCGCCTCGATGGCGACGTCCACGCCGCGGCCGTCGGTGAGCGCCATGATCTGCTCGTAGACGTCGCCCTGCTTGAAGTCGACCACGTCGGAGCAGCCGAGCTTGCGGGCGATCTCCAGCCGCGCCGGCACGGTGTCGACGCCGATGATGCGGGTGGCGCCCTTCAGCTTGGCGCCGGCCACGGCGCACAGGCCGATCGGGCCGAGCGCGAAGACCACGACATGGTCGCCGATCTTCACCGCGCCGCTCTCGGCGCCGGAGAAGCCCGTGGACATGATGTCCGGGCACATCAGCACTTCCTCGTCGGTGAGTTCGTCCGGCACCGGGGCGAGGTTGGCGATGGCGTCGGGCACCAGCACATATTCGGCCTGGGCGCCGTCGATGGTGTTGCCGAACTTCCAGCCGCCCATCGGCTTGAAGCCGTGCTTGGTGCCGGGGCCGTCCTGCGAGGAGCAGCCGCACAGGCAGGCATAGGAATGGCCGCTCGGCGTGATGGCGCCGGCGATGACGCGCTGGCCTTCGCGATAGCCGGTCACCTGCGAGCCGAGCTTTTCGATCACGCCGACCGGCTCATGGCCGATGGTGAGGCCCTTGGCGACCGGATACTCGCCCTTGAGGATGTGGACGTCGGTGCCGCAGATCGTGGTGGTGGTGATGCGGATCAGCGCGTCGAGCGGGCCGACTTCCGGGATCGGCTTCTCGTCGAGCACGATGCGGCCGGGTTCGACGAAGATGGCGGCTTTCATCTTGGGCATTGGGCGTCTCCTGCGTTTGGCGTCGCGGGAGAATGCCGACCCGAGATCATCGTACCATGACAAGCGTCAAAAGCCGGCCAAGGACTTGCTCGTTCGACGGTATTCGGATCAGCCGACCCCGCGCTCTGCCATCAGCCGTATCACCGCGGCGCGCAGTTCGGGAATGCCACTTCCGTCGCGGGAGGATGTGGGAAACACGATCGGGAAGGCCGCCGGCCGGCGGGCGAGCGCGGCCTCGGTGGCGGCGACGCGCTGCGCCAGCTCGGCGGGCTTGAGCTGGTCGGCCTTGGTCAGGACGATGGCGTAGGAGACCGCCGCCTTGTCGAGGCCGTCGAGGACCTCGAGGTCGATGGGCTTCAGCCCGTGGCGGGAATCGATCAGCACGAAGACGCGGGCGAGGTTGGCGCGCCCGCGCAGATAGGCGTGGATGGTGGCGGTCCAGGCGTCGACCTTGTCCTTCGGCGCCTTGGCGAAGCCGTAGCCCGGCATGTCGACCAGGGTCAGTTCCGGTCCGAGGCCGAAGAAGATCAGTTCCTGCGTGCGCCCCGGCGTCACCGAGGTGCGCGCGAGCGCCTTGCGGCCGGTCAGCCCGTTGACGAGGCTCGACTTGCCCACATTCGAGCGGCCGGCAAACGCGATCTCGATGCCGCGCATGGGCGGCAGCGTGGGAATGGTCGGCGCGGCCGAGAGGAAATTCCACTCGCCCGCGAAGAGCCGGCGCCCGGCTTCGAGCTCGTCGGGCGTGAAGGCCGACGCGGCGGCGTTATCGTCGGCCTGATCCACGATCTCAGCCGGCCTTCGGCTTCTTCTTGCGGGAGAAGGTGTCCCGCAGATTGTCCCACAGTTCGATCTTCACGCCGTTGCGGCGCATGATGATCGACTGCTGGAGCACCGAGAGGGTGTTGTTCCACGCCCAGTAGATGACGAGGCCGGACGCGAAGGAGCCGAGCATGAAGGTGAAGATCAGCGGCATCCAGTCGAAGATCGCCTTCTGGGTCGGATCCGGCGGGGCCGGGTTCAGCTTCATCTGCACCCACATGGTGATGCCCATGATGATCGGCCACACGCCGAGCAGCAGGAAGTGGCCGATGACCGGCACCGTGCCGGGATCCCACGGGATGAGGCCGAACAGGTTGAAGACCGTCGTCGGATCGGGCGCGGAAAGGTCCTTGATCCAGCCGAAGAACGGCGCGTGCCGCATTTCGATGGTGACGAACAGCACCTTGTAGAGCGCGAAGAAGACCGGGATCTGGATCAGGATCGGCAGGCAGCCGGCGACCGGATTGATCTTCTCCTTCTTGTAGATCTCCATCATCTCCTGCTGGAGCTTCACACGGTCGTCGCCGTAGCGCTCGCGCAGGGCCTGGATCTCCGGCTGCACCGCCTTCATCTTCGCCATCGAGGCGTAGCTCTTGTTGGCGAGCGGGAAGAAGACGCCCTTGATCAGCACGGTGACGATCAGGATGGCGACGCCGAAGTTGCCGACGCCCTTGTAGATCCAGTCGATCAGCAGGAAGAGCGGCTTGGTGATGAAATAGAACCAGCCCCAGTCGATCAGCAGGTCGAAGCGGTCGATGTTGTAGGTCTTCTGGTAGCCGTCGACGACGCGCACTTCCTTGGCGCCGGCGAAGAGGCGCCCGTCGGTGGTGGCCTTGGCGCCGGGCGCCACGGTGACGGCGTCGCCCAGGAAGTCGGTCTGGTAGGTCAGGTCGTTGCCGGCCTGCGCGGCGGAGAAGCGCGCCTGCACCTTCTCTTCCGCACCGGGGATGACGGTGGCGGCCCAGTACTTGTCGGTGATGCCGAGCCAGCCGCCGACCGAGGGGAAGGTCTCGGACTTGCGCTCGGCGATGTCCTTGTACTTGATCTCGTGGAGGCCGCCCTCCGAGGTCACGCCGATCAGGCCCTCATGCAGGATGTAGTAGCCGAGCGTGTGGGGCGTGCCGTGGCGCGAGACCAGCGCGTAGGGGTGCAGCGCCACCGGGGCGGCGGTCGTGTTCTCCACCTCGTCGACCACATGGAACATGTAGTTGGTGTCGATGGTGAGGGTGCGGCGGAAGGTGAGGCCGGCGCCGTTGTCCCAGGTCAGGACGAGCGGCTTGTCCGGCGTGAGGGTGGCGCCTTCCGGGGCGGTCCAGAGCGTGTCGGCGGCGGGCACCGCGACATTCGCGCCGGCGCCGGGCACCCAGCCGAATTCGGCGTAGAAGGGGTTCGGGCCGCCCGAGGGCGAGAGCAGCACGATGATCGGGCTGTCGGGGCTGACGGTCTCGCGGTAGTCCTTGAGCGACAGGTCGTCGATGCGGCCGCCCTTGAGGGCGAGGGAGCCGACGACGCGGGGCGTGTCGATGGCGATGCGCGGCGAGCGGGCGAGGGCCTCGGCGCGGGTCAGCGCGGTGGCGGGCGTCGCCGACGGGGCGGGCACCGCGGTGCCCGGGGCGGGCGTTCCGGCCTGGCCCTGCGGCTGGGCGCCCTGTTGCGCCGCCTGCTGTTGCGCCGCCTGCTGGCGCTGCTGATCCATCTGCGGGATGCCGGAGAAGTACTGCCAGGCGATCAGCACCGCCATCGACAGCACGATGGCGAGGATCATATTGCGGTTTTCACTGGTCATGGCAGCGTCTCTCCGTCGGCGTTCGCCGGGCGCTGCGGCGCGTTCTCGCGCGCAGGCTTCGACGGACGCCGGCTTCCTGAGTGAAGGCGGGCGATGCCCCGCTCGATGTCTTTTACGAGATCGGCAAAGGGAGTGCCGAGCGCGGCGCGCCGGGCAACGATCACATAATCGAAACCGGACTTGCCGGCGCGCGGCAGGGCGTCGCGGACAGCCGCGCGCAGCCGGCGGCGGATGCGGTTCCGCTCGACGGCATTGCCGTGTTTCTTGGTGACGGTGAGCCCGATACGGGGCGAGGTGTCGTCGGCGCGGTCACGGCCCTGCAGCAGCAGCGGGCCGGAATTGGCGCGCAGCCCGGAGGCCGCGGCCAGAAAGTCCTTGCGCTTGACGATCCGGTGCATGGCGGGGCGCCGATCCTCAGGCGGCAGGGCGGCGCGCCCCAGCCATACGGGGCCGAAAGGCGAGGTCAGGCCGACAGGCGCTTGCGGCCATGAGCCCGGCGGGCATTGATGATCTTGCGGCCGTTGCGGGTCGCCATGCGCGCACGGAAGCCGTGCCGGCGGGCGCGCACGAGCTTGCTCGGTTGATAAGTGCGCTTCACGGGTCTTTCTCCGCTTGTTCGATGTGCCGCCCCGGGCCGGAATGCTCCCTTGCTCTCCGGCACCGCGAACCTGTCGCGGCGATGAACGAACATGCAGGGGGCAACCCGACCGCGCAGGCAGCCGTGATTGGAGGCGGCTTATAGGGGGGGCGCCTGCCCAAGTCAACTTGAGAAGTCGATCCGGGCCGCCCGACATGTGCATGCCGCGCGGCACGTGTCCACGGCCGGGACCCCGACCGCCGGCCGACGGATCGTGACGGCCCCCTCTGGCACTCGCGCCGGGGCGCCATACATCATGCAATGGGGTAATCCGTCCGACGGCGACAAGTGCGCAGCGGTGACGCTGCGTCGTTTCCATGCCGCATTCGTTGGGTCGGATAGGAAACGGTCCTGAATCCGGCGCTCGTCCGGGCAGGGACTGCACGGTCAAGGGGTGCGATGAAGAAGCGTTCGGAAGCCGGAACGGAAGCCGTTGCCCTCGCCGCCGTCGCGGCGGCGGGTGCCGACGCGCGCCCGGCCGCCGACGTGGTGCCCGCCGCGACCCGGCCCTCCGAGGCCGAGGCGCCCCGGCAGCCGCGCCATCTCGGCCTTTCCGGCAAGCTGCTCGCCTTCACCCTGGCCTTCGTGCTGCTGGCCGAGGTGCTGATTCTCGTGCCGGCGGTCGCCGCCTTCCGGCTCAACTGGCTGTCCGACCGGCTGGCCGGGGCGCGGACGGCGGCGCTGGTGCTCGACGCCGCGCCGGACGGCATGATCTCGCCGCAGCTGACGCAGGAGCTGCTGCGCAGCGTCGGCGCCATCACCGTGGCCTTGAAGCGCGACGACACGCGCCGCCTGCTCGCCTCCTCCGACATGCCCCCGGAGGTCGACCACCACGCCGACGTGCGCGACGTCGGCCCGTGGCAGGCGGTGTCGGAAGCCTTCGAGACGCTGCTGGCCCGCGACGGGCGGGTCATCCGCGCCGTCGGCACGCCGCCGCGCGGCGACGGCTTCGTCGAGATCGTCATCGACGAGACGCCGCTGCGCAAGGCGATGCTGCGCTTCACCGGCAACCTGCTGCTGGTCTCGCTGGTGATTGCCGCGCTCACCGGCGCGCTGGTCTATCTCGGGCTGGCCTGGATGTTCGTCCAGCCGATGCGCCAGCTCACCCAGCGCATGATCGCCTTCCGGGCGAATCCCTCGCTGCCGGTCCCCGAATACGACGCCACCGCCCGTCTCGACGAGATCGGCCAGGCGCAGCGCGAGCTGACCGCCATGCAGCGGCAGATCGCCGAGACGCTGCAGCAGAAGAACCGCCTCGCCGCGCTCGGCCTCGCCGTGTCGAAGATCAACCACGACCTGCGCAACCTGCTGGCCTCGGTGCAGCTCATCTCCGACCGCCTCGCCGCCATCCGCGACCCGGCGGTGCAGCGCTTCACCCCGAAGCTGGAAGCGGCGCTCGACCGGGCCATCGCCTATTGCGAGCACACGCTGGCCTATGGCCGGGCGCAGGAGCCGGCGCCGGAGCGGCGCATGGTGGCGCTGGCGCCGATGGTCGCCGAGGTGCGCGACACGCTCGGCCTCGGCGCCGTGACGGAGGAGGGGCCGGGCATCGGCTTCGTCGAATCGGTCGACCGCGACCTGAAGGTCGACGCCGACCCCGACCAGCTGTTCCGCGTGCTGCTCAATCTCTGCCGCAACGCCATGGAGGCGCTGTCCGCCCGGACGCCGAACGACCCGGCCCGCGACCAGATCCGCGTCACCGGCCGGCGCGAGGGCGCCATCGTCTTCATCGAGGTGGCCGATACCGGCCCCGGCGTGCCCGAGCGGGCGCGGGCGCACCTCTTCGAGGCCTTCCAGGGCTCGGCGCGGCGCGGCGGCACGGGGCTCGGCCTCGCCATCGCCGCCGAGCTGATGCAGGCGCATGGCGGCGACATCCAGCTCGTGCCCGGCACCATCGGCGCCACCTTCCAGCTCCGCGTGCCGGACCGTCCGGTCGATCTCGACGCCCACCGGGCGCTGCGCTCGCATGGCTGAGCGCGGCGCGCAGGGCCGGCGGGCGACGCGGCGGACCGCCGGGACCCTCGCGGCCGGGCTGCTGCTCGCCGCGCCGGGCGTCGTCGCGCACGGCACCGCCGTGCTCGCCGCCGACGTCACCGTCTCCGGCCGGCAGATCCTCGTCGACGGCCAGCCCTTTCCCGTGCGCGGCGCCGCCGTGGAAGCGCCCCTGGCGCCGCTCGCCGGCCTCGGTGCCACCACCGTGCGCAGCTATGGCGGCGATCCCGGACCGCTGCTCGACGAGGCGCAGAAGGCGGGGCTGAAGGTGATCGCCGGTCTGTGGGTCGGCCATCCGCGGCTGGGGGCGGACTATGGCGACCGGGCCTTCGTCGAGCGCCAGCTCGCCGAGCTGGAGGCCATCGTCGCGAAATACAAGGACCACCCCGCGCTGCTGATGTGGGGTGTCGGCAACGAGGTGGAGGTCGACCTCGCCGACGATTCGCCGGTCTGGCCCGCCATCGAGGAGGTCGCGCGGATGGTGCGGCGGGTGGACCCCGCGCATCCCACGCTCGCCGTGCTGGCCGAGACCGGCGACGCCAAGGTGAAGAAGCTGATCGCGCAGGCTCCGAGCGTGCAGGTGCTCGGGCTCAATTCCTATGGCGACGCGCTCTATTCGGTTGCCGGCCGCGCCCGCGCGCAGGGCTGGACGGGTCCCATCGTGGTGACCGAGCTCGGCGCGCTCGGCCAGTGGCAGGCGGCACAGGCACCCTGGGGTGCGCCCTTCGAGCCCTCGTCGACGCAGAAGGCGATCCAGCTGCGCCGCTACCTCAAGGCGCTGGACGAGGCGGAGGCCGGCGCCATCGTCTTCCTGTGGGGCCAGAAGCAGGAGGTGACACCGACCTGGCACGGGCTGCTGCTGCCGGACGGCACCGGACTGGAAGCGGCGGAGGCGATGGCGGAGGCCTGGGGCGGGCAGGTGCCGGGGAGCAACCACGCGCCGCGCATCGCCTATCTGCGGGTGGCGGACGACCCGAGCGCGCCCTTCGCCTCGTGGAGCGCCGGCGACGAGGGCTCGTTCACCCTCGACGCGGTCGATCCGGACGAGGACCTGATGGAGGTGCGCTGGTTCGTGATGGGCGAGAGCACGGCGCGGGGCGTCGGCGGCGACCGCGAGGAGGAGCCGCCCTTCTTCCCCGAGGCGGTGCGCCAGGGTGGGCCGACGGGCGCGCGGGTTTCCGGGCTCAAGCCCGGCCGCTACCGCATCTTCGCGGAGGTGCGGGACGGCCGCGGCGCGGCGGCCACGGTGAACATGCCGTTCGAGGTGAAATAGCCGGCCGGGAGGGGAGGGGCGTGGCCGGGCGAACCGACACTGGCCTGTGGAAACCTCCGCTCGTCATCGGAACGTCTTGCAATGTGCGCGGAAACGGGGTAGCTGACGGGCCCTCGCAACGGCCATGTCCGTCGCGACCAAGGCTTCCTCCGCCACGCGGAAAGAAGCCGGGCGCCCGTAGCTCAGCTGGATAGAGCACCAGACTACGAATCTGGGGGTCAGAGGTTCGAATCCTTTCGGGCGCGCCACCTTTTCTTCCGTGAAATCAGAGCGTTGTATCAGTTGGTCATTGTCGCAAATGGCCTGCTGACCTCTTCTTCCGCCGCGTCGTCGGCTGGTCCATGCAGTTCCGACAGACGACCAACGTCGTGCTTCAGGCGTTGCTGGCCGCCGTCCGGCGGCGCAAGCCGAGGGGCCGTGTGCTGGTGCATTCGGGCCAGGGAGCCAGTTCACCGGCATCGAGTGGGCTTCGTTCCTGAAACACCACGATCTGCAGCCCTCGATGAGCCGTCGCGGCAACTGTCATGACAACGCCGTCGCCGAGAGCTTCTTCAGCCTGCTCAAGCGCGAACGCATCCGCCGCAACGTCTACCGCACGCGCGACGAGGCACGCCGGGATAGCCCTCCTAAATCGCGACTTGGCCGAATCTGCATAGCGACAGCCACGTCTTCATGCGTTTGTGAAGCAAAGAGCGTAATCGCCTAAATGATGGGAAATTGAGCGAGCGGTTCGATGTCCGTGCTCGGGGCTGCATGGCTCGTGATCCATCATTCCGGCGCTTTCCGTGATCCGGCGGGGGGCAGGTCTGCCGTCCGCTTCTAGGCAGGAGACGTGGGATGATGCTTGGAATTGCATGTTCGCGAAACGCTTCGAGGAGGCGTCGAAGAGGCTGGTCCAGGTCGAGCGCCGCGGCGCTCGGCATCGCGCTTGGGGTAACGGCGCCGGGCCTTGCGCAGGCACAAACCCAGCCCGCCCGACCCAACATTCTCTTCATCATGGGCGATGACATCGGCTACATGCAGCCGAGCATCTATCATCGCGGTCTGATGGTCGGTGAGACGCCCAATATCGACCGGATCGGCCAGGAAGGCGCGCTGTTCACGGACTACTACGCGGAACAGAGCTGCACCGCCGGACGCAACGCCTTCTTCACCGGAATGCATCCGCTGCGCACCGGCATGATCATGCCGCAGCTTCCCGGAAGCCCGACCTACCTGAAGCCGGGCACGCCGGCGATTGCCAAGTTCCTGTTCGATCTTGGCTACTCTACCGGACAGTTCGGCAAGAACCACCTTGGCGATCATACGGACGCCCTGCCGACGGCGCATGGTTTCCAGGAGTTCTGGGGCTATCTCTACCACCTCGACGCCATGCAGGGCGTCAGCTTCCCGGACATCAACAAGACGCCGACCGAGCAGACCGTCGCGCCGCCTTGTCAGAACACGCCGGTTCCGGGCCTGAGCCCGACCCCCGGCGGCGTCGATCCGGCTACCACCACCTGCCTGATGCCCCCGCGTCCGGTGATTGCCTGCAAGTCCAGCGACGGTTCCGCGGCGAAACAGACCTGCAAGGATGAAGGCCCGCTGACGCTGAAGCGTTCGGAGACCGTCGACGAGGAGATTTCGAGCCACATCATCGACTTCCTCGACCGCAACAATCCCAAGGAGACCGGCAAGCCGTTCTTCGTCTGGTACAATCCGGCCCGCATGCACATCACCACCATGCTGTCGGAAAAGTATCTCGGCATGGTTGGCCAGCCCGGCGGCAAGGACTGGGGCGTCAACGAAGCCGGTATGAAGCAGATGGACGACAACATCGGCTACGTCATGAAGAAGCTCGAGGAGATGGGCGAGCTCGACAACACGATCATCGTCTTCACGACGGACAATGGCGCCGAGACCATCACTTTCCCCGACGGCGGCACCACTCCCTTCAAGGGGGGCAAGCTTTCGACGTGGGAAGGCGGCATGCGCGCGCCGATGGTCGTCCGCTGGCCTGGCCATATCAAGCCCGGCACCGTCAAGACGGACATCTTCGCCTCGCTGGACTGGCTGCCCACCCTGGTTGAGATCGCGGGCGGCCCGAAGGGCAACGAGCTGAAGGCGCAGATCGAGAAGGGCGCCTATCCCGGCATCGTCAAGACCACGCTGGATGGCACCAACCAACGCGCTTATCTCGAAGGCAAGTCGGAAAAGTCGGCCCGCGACACGTTCTTCTACTATTCCGGCAAGGATCCTTCGGCGGTTCGCTACAAGAACTGGAAGATGTACTTCTCGATGGTCTCGGATGATCCCTCAGGATTTACCCGGGGGCCGGTCCCTTACCACTGGACCCAGGTCGTCAACATCAAGCGCGATCCCTTCGAAACCTCAATCGGTTCCCAGGTGAAGACGCTCACCGGCGTAGGCGGCGCGCTTGCCGCCCCAGTCACCGCCTATGTCTATGACTGGAACATGTTGCCGATCGGTCAGGCGCTGTGGCTGAAGGAGCTTGAAACCTACAATCAGTTCCCTCCGATGCAGTCTCCGGCCAGCTATAATCTTTCGCAGGTCATCGAGCAGGTAAAGGCGGCCGGGACGACGCGGGACTGACGGCCTCCAACCTTACAAGCCATGATATCCGACCGACCCGCTCTGGAGAGTGGGCCGGTCGGATCAGCCCCATCCGGTAGAGTTCGATGCTCCGCTTGATTGAGAATCTCTTTACTCGACGGTCGTTTCTGGCGACCGCAATTATCATTTCCGGCCTCGCCGCCGCACCCCTTTCGGCGTTCGCCCAGCAGGACCCTCTTCCGTCATGGAACGAGGGCGCCGCGAAGAAGGCGATCATCGAGCTGGTTAGGCAGACGACGACGCAGGGCGGTTCCGGTTTCGTGGTGCCGGCGGACCGCATTGCGGTCTTCGACCAGGACGGTACGACATGGGCCGAACATCCTCTCTATAGTCAGGCGCTCTTCGCTCTCGACCGGGTGGCCACGCTGGCGCCCCAGCATCCCGAGTGGAAGAATGTCGAGCCGTTCAAGTCGGTCCTTGCCGGCGACTACGCCGCCATCTCGAAGTTCAGCGAGAAGGAATGGCTTGAAATCGTCGCCGTCACCCATGCCGGCATGAGCACGGCTGATTTTGAGCAGATCGTCCGTGACTGGCTGCCCAAATCGAAGAACCCGATCCTGAAGCGCCCGGTGACGGAGCTCGTCTATCAGCCCATGCTCGAAGTGATGGCCTATCTGCGTGCCAATGGCTTCAGCACCTATATCGTGACCGGCGGCGGACAGGAATTCGTGCGGCCCTATTCCGATGCGGTGTATGGTATTCCCGCCGAACAGGTCATCGGTTCCAGCATCGTGACCAAGTACGAGTTCAAAGACGGTAAGCCCGTCCTGATGCGCGAGCCGAAGCTGTTCTTCAACGACAATTTCGACGGCAAGGCTATCGGCATCAACCTGTTCATCGGCAAGCGTCCGATCATCGCCTTCGGCAATTCCGATGGCGACCGTCAGATGCTGGAATGGACGACCGCCGGGGACGGCCCCCGGCTGGGTCTTCTGGTGCTCCACGACGATGCCGCGCGCGAATTTGCCTACGGCCCGGCCAATGGCCTGCCCGACACCGAGGTGGGCACATTTAGCCAGTCGCTCATGGAAGAGGCAAAGGCGCGCACATGGGAGGTGATCAGCATGAAGAATGACTGGGCGACCATATTTCCGAAGCCGAAGCCGTAAGCACGGTCGTCAGCCATAACTTGAGGAGTGGTCCGGTGCCGGAGGGCATGGGCAGCCCCCATGCGTATGGGAGCCGGGTTTCCATCCACATTGTCTCGGGCGTCGAACGCGATCGCTTCCGATCGCGATTGGTCCTTCGAATGGCGCGATGGGCCTTGGACATGACGACGGCCTGGAGCCGGATCCTCATCGACATGAAGAACGACTGGAAGCGGCTTTCGAGACGTGCAGTGAGGTCGGTGCGAACCGGCCAAGGCCTTATTGAAATGAAGGAGGGGCCGATGGGCCTACCTATTCAAAAGTCACTCGGGGCGCTCGTCGCGACCGCGTTGCTGGCATTCACCGGCGCCGCGCACGCGCAGGGCACGGCACCGGCGAAGAAGCCCAACATCCTGCTGATCGTCTCCGACGACACGGGGTGGGGCGATCTTGGCACCTATCTCGGCGGCGAACGTCGCGGCATGCCGACGCCCAATCTCGACGAGCTGGCTGCCGAAGGCATGACCTTCACCAATTTCTACGGCCAGCCAAGCTGCACGCCCGGCCGCGCCGCGATCCAGACCGGTCGCATCCCCAACCGTTCCGGCATGACGACGGTCGCGTTCCAGGGGCAAGGCGGCGGCCTGCCGGCCGCCGAATGGACACTGGCCTCGGTGTTGAAGCAGGGCGGCTACAAGACCTACTTCACCGGCAAGTGGCACCTTGGCGAGGCGGACTACGCCCTGCCGAACGCCCAAGGCTACGACGTGATGAAGTACGCCTTCCTGTACCACCTCAACGCCTATACCTATGGCGATCCGAAGTGGTTCCCGGCCATGAGCCCCGAACTTCGCGAGATGTTCGACAAAGTCACGAAGGGCTCGCTGTCGGGCAATGCCGGCGGCCCCGTCACGCAGGACTTCAAGGTCAACGGCGAGTATGTCAACACGCCGGAACAGGGGGTGGTCGGCATTCCGTTCCTCGACGAGTATGTCGAGAAGGCCGCGTTCGAATTTCTCGACGATGCGGCCAAGAACAAGGGAACCCCGTTCTTCATCAACGTCAACTTCATGAAGAACCATCAGCCGAACCTGCCGGCGCCGGAATTCATCGGCAAGTCGATCTCGAAGTCCAAATATGCGGATTCAGTGGTCGAGCTCGATACGCGCATCGGTAATGTGCTGAAGAAGCTCAAAGATCTTGGCCTCGCCGACAACACGCTGGTGTTCTATACCGTAGACAACGGCGCGTGGCAGGACGTGTACCCCGATGCCGGCTACACTCCGTTCCGCGGCACCAAGGGCACGGTGCGCGAGGGCGGCAACCTCGTTCCTTCCATGGTCCGCTTCCCCGGCAAGGTGCCGGCCGGCACCAAGAGCGACGATATCCTCGGCGGTCTCGACCTGATGGCTTCGTTCGCCTCGCTCGCGGGGCTGCCGCTGCCGACCAAGGATCGCGCCGGCGAACCGATCATGTTCGACAGCTACGATGTGACCCCGGTCTGGTTCCGCACGGGCAAGAATCCGCGCCAGGAGTGGTTCTACTTCACCGAGAACGAGCTTTCGCCCGGTGCCGCCCGCGTCGGCAACTTCAAGTATGTCTTCAACCTGCGCGGTGACGACGGAGCCCATACGGGCGGCCTTGCCGTCGATACCAATCTGGGCTGGAAGGGTGCCGAGAAGTATGTCGCCACGGTTCCGCAGGTTTTCGACCTGCCGGCGGATCCGCAGGAGCGTTACGACATCTTCATGACGACCTTCACCGAGAGCACCTGGGCGCTGGTGCCGGCCAATGAGGCCGTCAACAAGCTCATGAAGACCTATGTCCAATATCCGCCTCGCAAGCCGCAGAGCGAGGCCTATTCCGGACCCATCACACTCTCGGGTTACGAGCGTTTCAAGAACGTTCAGGACTCGTTGAAGGAGCAGGGCTTCTCGCTGCCGTTGCCGACCGGCAACTGAGCCGCGACACGACGGATGACGAAGGGGGAGCGGCGGGTGGGCTGTCCGCTGCCCCTTCATTTACGACCAACGCCGCGGGGGGAATGAATGGACAAGACACGCGCATCGACGGCGCGGCCGGCCCTCGGGCGCTGCGCCGGGCGGATCGGCACTCTGGCCGCTCTCATCGCCGGTCTTATATCCGGCGCTACGGCGCAGGCGGCGGATCGTCCCGCCCCGGCGGCGCCGGCGTCGCAGACGGCGGGACTGCCGGCTCCTGCCCCGGGCTGGGAATATCAGCTCTCGCTCTATGGCTGGGCGACCTCGCTGGTCGGCGATGTCGGCGTGCGCAATCTGCCGACGAGCTCCATCGACGTGCCGTTCTCCGAGGTGCTGAACCATCTCAACGGCGCCCTGATGGGCTCGTTCTTCGCCCAGAATGGCGAGTGGATTCTCCTTGCCGATGTCGTCTTCGCCAAACTCTCCGATGCGCGCGACCTCGGCGCGTTCGGCGGCAGCCGGCTCGACGCGGAGGTCACGCAGACCATCGCCACCGGCGCTATCGGCCGCATGCTGCCGACGGGTCGGTCCGACCTCGATATCGCGATCACCGGCGGCGTGCGCTACATGAGCGTCAAGGGAGCGATGAGCTTCGATCCCTTCGCGCTGCCGGTCGACATCGCGGGAAGCCAGCGCGAATGGTGGATCGACCCCACCGTCGGCGTCTTCGCCCATTGGGAGCTGAACCAGAAATGGTACGTCAACGCCATCGCCGACATTGGCGGGTTCGGCGTCGGCTCGAGGCTTTCCAGTACCGGCTATCTCGGCGTGGGCTACATGTGGACCGACAGCTTCTCCACCTCGTTGGGCTATCGCTACCTGTATGAGGATTACGTCGGCGAACGGACGGGGAGCGGTTCCTTCCGCTACAATACGACCATGCACGGGCCAACGGTGGCGGCGGCCTGGCGATTCTGAGCGCGACGATGTGGTTCGCACGGCCAAGCTGGAGCTTCGCTGTCGCGCTGGCGGCGGGTCTTCTCACGACCGGCGTGATCGCTCTGGCGAGCCTGCTCTTTCCCATTCGTTCCCAGGCGGCAGATGAAGCGGCCGCGCTGGGCCCCGGCGAGATCGGCGCGTTGCAGGCCTTCGCGCCCGAGGGCTTCGTCGGCTCGGCCTCCTGCGCCACCTGTCATGCGACACAAACCCGCGACTGGCTCGCATCGCAGCACGCGCGCGCCATGGCCCGCGCTACGCCGGACACGGTGCTCGGCGACTTCGGCGGCGTGCGCATCGAGCACCGCGGATCATCCGCCCGCTTCTATCGCGACGGCGCGCGCTACATGGTCGAGACCGAGGGGGCGGACGGAAAGACAGCGGCCTTCGAAGTCACGGATACCTTCGGTCTCGAGCCTCTCCAGCAATATCTGGTCAGCTTTCCCGATGGCCGCAAACAGGCCTTGCCCTTCGCCTATGACGTCCGCCCTGCGAGCGAGGGCGGCCAGCGCTGGTTCCACCTCTATCCGGACCAGATGATCGCGCCCGCCGATCCGCTGCACTGGACGGGCGCGCAGCAGAACTGGAATTTCATGTGCGCGGAGTGCCACTCCACCGCGCTGCGCAAGAATTATGACGCGGCCACGGATCGTTTCGATACCCGCTTTTCCGAGATCAGCGTCGGCTGCGAGGCCTGCCACGGACCGGCGCGCGGGCATGTCGACTGGGCGAAGGGCGCGCGCGATGCCGCCACCCCGCACAGGGGTTTCACATCCGTTGCCGCCTCGCGCCCCGTCCCGGACTGGGAGGTCGATCCCGCGACCGGAAGCCCGAAGGCCGGCGTTTCCCGGCCGGCGGGCGACGAGGTCGAAACCTGCGCCCGCTGCCATGCCCGGCGGGGCATCCTCTCGGAGAACTGGCATCCCGGCCGGCCGCTCACCGACACCCATCTGCCCACCCTCCTCTCCGAAGGGCTGTTCGAGGCGGATGGCGTGATGCGGGACGAGGTGTTCAACGATCACTCCTTCAAGCAGAGCCTGATGTATGCGAAGGGCGTGACCTGTTCCGACTGCCACGCGCCCCATTCCGCGAAACTGCGTGCGCCGGGACCGGCGGTGTGTGGGCAATGCCATCTGCCCGAACGCTTCGACACGGCCGCCCATACCGGCCACGCGCCGGGCCCCAACGCCCCCGACTGCATCTCCTGCCACATGCCCGCGCGGACCTATATGGTGGTGGACAAGCGGCATGATCATTCGTTCCGCATTCCACGGCCGGATGTCTCCGCCCGCCTCGGTACCCCGAACACCTGCAATGACTGCCATGCCGACAAGCCCGCCGACTGGGCGGCCGAGGCGATCGAGCGCTGGCACGGGCCGGAGCGAAAAGGCTTCCAGAGCTGGGCGGACGCCTTTCACGACGCCCGACGCAGCGAGCCGGCCGCGCGTGAGAAGCTGATCGCGCTGGCAAACGAAGCCGCCGTTCCGGCCATCGTCCGGGCGACGGCCGTTTCCGAGCTGCCGGGTTTTCCTTCCATTGCCAGCGAAGAGGCCATAGCCAGGGCCCTCGCGGATCCCGATCCGCTGGTGCGCATCGCGGGCCTGCGCGGACAGGCGGGGCAGCCGCTCGACGTCCGGTGGCGCCGCGTTTCACCGCTGCTCGCGGATCCCGTCGCGGGCGCGCGGATCGAGGCGGCGAGCCAGCTCGCCGATCAGCCGACATCCACGCTCACGGAAGCGGACAGGACAAAGTTGGAAGCGGCCTGGCGCGAATATGAGGCGGCGCAGCGGCTCAACGCCGATCGCGCGGAGGCGCGTGCCAATCTCGGCAATTTCCTGCTGCGGCGTGGCGATGTGGCCGGCGCGGAGATGGAATTCCTGGCCGGGCTGAAGCTCCAGCCGGCCAATGCGGGGCTGATGATCAATCTGGCCGAATTGTATCGTCTCCAGGGACGCGAGGACGAGGCGCGAGAGACCCTTCGCCGCGCTATCGCCGCGCAGCCGGAGGCTGCCGCGCCATACCATGCTTTGGCGCTCGCGCTTATTCGCCAGAGACATTATCCGGAGGCCGTGGACCACCTGGCGCGCGCCGTGGCCCTCGCCCCGGAAAATCCGCGCTACGCTTATGTTTACGCTGTAGCGCTCAGTTCGACCGGTCGTCGGGCCGAGAGCGCGGCCGTTGTGTCGGACGCGCTCCGTCGCACGCCCAATGATGCCCCGCTGCTGACGCTGGCACTGAATGAGGCGCTTCAGTCCGGTGACATCGACCGGGCCCGGACGCTTATTCCCCGACTGGTAAGCCTGCGCCCGGACGACGCCGAACTCGCCCGGCTCGCCGAGCGGTTGCGTAGCCCTCGATGAGCCGTCGCGGCCACTGTCATGACAACCTGCTCAAGCGCGAAGGCGGCCGCCGCAAGGTCTACCGCACGCGCGACGAGGCACGCCGGGACGTGCTCGATTCCATCGAGATGTTCTACAACCCGACCCGGAAGCGCGCACGGAACGGGATGCTGTCACCCATCGAGTTCGAACGGCAGCACACAGCGAAAGCCGAGGGCGTCTAGAAAACTCGGGGCGATTCACGAGCGCGCTGCGCTGTCATCCCCCTCGACGCCTATGCTCCAACTTCCGCCCTGTCTGGTCCAGATTCAACGGGCTGGGTTGAACCGGTGGATGAAGCGGGCAGACCTCGCAGCTCGAAGGGGATGAGGCCGAGATAGCTCGATGGCAGTATCCGAGGCACGAAGTCGGGCTTCCTACGCAGCGTTGCTGACGGCACTTCGCCGAAGAGCTGTCGATATGCCGTGGCGAACCGGCCGAGTTCTGGGAAGCCATGCTCCATGGCGATCGCCGTTACGGAGCTGCACGCCGGGTCCGCAAGTTGCAGGGCTCGATTGACCAGATGCATGCGGCGAAGCCAGAGATACCGGGTCGGGCTTATGCCGAACTGTTCCGTGAACACGCGACGAAGGGTACGTTCGGGTGCGCCGAGGCTTTCGCACAGTTCCGTGAGATACAGCGGCCGGCCGGCGTTCCTGGCGATGAACGCCTCCAGTCTTTCCAGGATATGCTGACGGTACCTGTGTCCACTTGCCGGGGCCTTCTCCTCACTGCAGTCGATGGCCGCCAGCATGGCGTGCACCATCGCCTGCTCCAGCGCGTTGGCCACCTCCTTGTGCGCGATCACATCCGGCGCCGATTTGGCGAGGGCTCCAGCGAAGTGATGGAGCGCGACAAGCCTGCGCATGGCATGCTCGTTCGGCCGAAGGACGAGCGTTTTCGCCGGGACGAAGATCTCGTGACCGAGAATGGCTAAGGCGGCCCTTATCAGCGCGTCCGGCTCAAGGGACATGGCTCCCCATCGGATGGCGGCGTCGGTGCGTTGGTACTGTTCGCTTTCGCGTCCCCAAAACACCAATTCGCCGGGCTGGACCTCTATCCCGCTGAGACGGGTCGAGGGTTGAGCAGCATCGGTCAGGAAGAAAATCGGCGCCCGGGCCTTGGGGATGGAAATATGCAGGGAGCGCGCCAGGTTTTCCGAGCCACGTTGCAGCCATAGTCGGCTGAAGTCGATGCGCGCCAATTCGCCCCGGAACGTGCCGCGTTCGTGGACCGCAGCCTGAACCTGCGCCGCCCGGACTGTATGAAGATACTCCTCGGCGGTATCGAAGACACGGTACGCGCTGCCCTGCACTGGATTTCCTTCATTCCCCTGCGCTGGTCTCGCTGACCGCACTGCGCTAGCCCCATCGACGTGACCAAGTTACCATCCAGCACCGCTTCGCCGGCAGAGTCAGAGGATCGTCGTGGACAACGCTACTATCATAAGCCAGCTATATGAGAGCTTCGCCAGAGGCGATGTTACGGCGGTCCTGGAGCGGCTCGATCCAGCGGTCGAGTGGTTCGAAGCCGAAGGATACCCGGCTGTCGGCGGTCGTCATGTGGGCCATGCTGGCGTTGTCGAGGCCCTGTCCCGGGTCGCGGCCGATTGGGATCAACTCGCTCTGATTCCGGATAGGTTCGTCGCGCAGGATAGTTGCGTCATCGTTCTTGGAGTGGTGTCGGGCTCCTACAGGGCGTCGCGCAAGTCGTTCCGCAGCCGCTTCGCGCATGAATGGCTTCTTCGGAATGGCCTGGTTACGCTGTGGCGCGCGCATCTCGATACGGCGCTGGTGCGGGAAGCCACGACAGGATAGCGGGCTTTGCGGCGCAATCTGTGACCGTAGCCCACAGGGACGAGCTCGGAGTCATCAAGGCGGCTGCAATCCCTTCGGCCGTCATCGCTTCAGTAGTCTCGAACCATGCATTGCTCAGACCGGTTGATTGTGCGTCGCGGTCGCGGGTTGAGCGAGGCTTCGCGGGTCGCGGTCTAAGAGAACGATACGACAAATTCTCGGCAGGGTGGTGAGCGTACTCATGAAGGGCAGGCTCCGGGCACGAACGGGACGAGCCCGGCTGATCCGAAGCGCAGCTTAAGCGAGCCTTAAGCGGACGGTTCCCCCGGCGCCACGATGCGGGCGAAGAGCGCGGCGCTGCGATTGCGTACGCGGGGGGGAGGCAACGCGGCCGGGGCAAGATCCGGTGCGGGAAGCGCGGGAGCGCCTTTCCCGAACTGCGCCTCGATGCTGCGCACGCACTGCGCCACGCCGGCATCCGCCAGCCGGTAATAGACCTGCTTGGCGGCGCGCCGCGTGGCGACGAGGCCGGCCCGCCGCAACTCGCCGAGCTGCTGGCTGAGCGCGGGCTGTCCGATGCCGGTGGCGGCGTCGATCTCGCTCACCGTCATTTCGCCGGCCTGGAGATGGGAGAGAACCATCAGCCTCTGCGCCTGTGTGTAGCTGCGCAGCTTCTCGACCGCCTTGTCGGCCTCTTCGCGTGTCAGCGCCATCGGCTCAGTCCCGTTCCGCCACCTGGCAGAACCAGGCGGGATCCGCCTCAGAAGGCGTGCTTTCATCGGTCAGCGCGCGGAGAACGGGATCGCCCGGCTGCCAGCCCTCGGGCGTCACCACATCCCCCGCTTCGGCGCGCCTGAGCGCAGCGGCGAGCCGCAGCATCTCCCGCGCCGAGCGGCCGACCGACATCGGGTACCACTGAATGGCCCGCACAATGCCCTCCGGGTCGATGAAATAGCTGGCCCGCACGGTGGAGGAATCCTGAGCGGTCTCGTCCAGCATGCCGTAGGCGCGGCTGATGACCAGTGAGGTGTCCTCCACCACCGGGAAGGGCACATCGACGCCAAAGGCACCGTGGATCGCCCGCAACCAGCCGAAATGCGAGAACAGGCTGTCCACCGACAGCCCGATCAGCCCCACGCCGAGCGCCTCGAATTCCGGTGCGAGCCGGGCCAGCGCGATGAACTCGCTGGTGCAGACCGGGGTGAAATCCGCGGGATGCGAGAACAGCACCACCCACCGTCCCCGATAATCGGAGAGCTTCACCTGCCCTTGCGTGGAGCGGGCGCTGAACACGGGCGCGGCGTCGCCGATCCGGAGCGGACGGGGCGGAACGACCGAGGAATCATGAGCGGCGGCTGGGGTGGCTGTCATTCTCTTTGATTGCCTCTTGACGGGTTTCCGTGCAATCCGCATTTACAATTACACAACTTATGTAATTATGAAATTGAATAGCGCAGGAGGAACGCCATGTCCGCCACCCATCTCGACATTGACCGGTCTCTCGAAGCCGCCGCCGCCCAGGTTCTGGCCGCCCGTGCCACCAGCAACCGCCTCGCGGTCGAAGCCTTCTTCGATGAACCGACCAATACGGCGAGCTATGTGATTCACGACCCCGCCACCCGTCGCGCGGCCATCGTCGACAGCGTGCTGGATTTCGACGCGGCCTCGGGGCGAACCTCCACGGCGTCGGCGGACGCGATCATTGCTTACGTGAGACGTGAAGGTCTGAACGTCGACTGGCTGCTGGAGACCCATGCCCACGCCGACCATCTGTCGGCCGCGCCCTATATCCAGCGCGAACTCGGCGGCAAGCTCGCCATCGGGCGGGAGATCATCACCGTCCAGAACGTGTTCGGGAAGATCTTCAACTTCGGCACCGAGTTCGCCCGCGACGGTTCGGAGTTCGACCGCCTGTTCGAGGATGGCGACACGTTCAGCCTCGGCTCCATTCCCGCCATCGTTCTGCATGTGCCCGGCCATACGCCGGCCGACATGGCCTATGTGATCGGCGACGTGGTATTCACCGGCGACACGCTGTTCATGCCGGATTTCGGCACGGCCCGTGCCGACTTTCCCGGCGGCGATGCCCGCCAGCTCTACCATTCCATCCGCCGCCTGCTGACGCTGCCGGACGAGACGCGGCTGTTCCTGTGCCACGACTACAAGGCGCCGGGCCGCGATAGCTATGCCTGGGAAACCACGGTCGGTGCCGAACGTGCCGGCAATATCCATGCTCGCGACGGGGTGGACGAGGACGCCTTCGTCGATATGCGCACCAAGCGCGACGCCACGCTGGCCATGCCCAAGCTCATCCTCCCCTCCGTGCAGGTGAACATGCGGGCGGGGCACCTTCCCGATCCGGAAGAGAACGGGCGACGCTACCTGAAGCTGCCGCTCGACACGCTCTGAAACGGCCGCCGACCGGCGCGCCAACGCCGGCCGGTCCGCCGCGTCGGCCCAAAACGAGATCGAGGAACCCCCATGACGCCGAAACAGATCGTGCCGGAATTTCACGTGTGCGGCCCATTGGATATGCAGGACCTTGCCGCCGCCGCCACCGCCGGCTTTCGCGCGATCATCTGCGCCCGTCCCGATGGCGAGGAGCCCGGACAGTTGCCGGCCAGGGAGATGGCCACGCTGGCGGAGGCGCTCGGCATGGCCTTCGTCCATATCCCGGTGACGCCCGGCAGCTTTGCCGATGCTGACGTGGCGACGATGCGCACCATGCTAGACCGGCTCCCCGGCCCGGTGCTTGGCTATTGCCGCACCGGCACGCGGGCGGCGACGCTGTGGGCGCTCGCGCAGGCGGGCCTTCGTCCGCCGGAGGCGATCCTGACGCTGGCGAACGCCGCCGGCTTTGACCTTTCCGCCCAGCGCCCCCGCCTTGCCGCCGGTGCCGTCGCCCCGCGCCCCGGCACGCCGAAGACCTATGACGTCGTCATCGTCGGCGGCGGCGCGGCCGGAATCGCCACCGCCTCCAGCCTGCTCAAGCGCCGGCCTTCGCTCGACATCGCCATCGTCGAACCGGCGGAGTGCCACTATTATCAGCCGGGCTGGACCATGGTCGGCGCCGGGGTGTTCCAGCCGGAGACCACCCGCGTGCCGATGGGCGCGGTGATGCCGGACCGCGTCACCTGGATCCGGCAGGCGGCGGCCGGTTTCGCGCCCGACGCACGGGAGGTCGCGCTCGCCGACGGCTCGTTCCTGCGCTACCGCATTCTCGTGGCCGCGCCGGGCCTCCGGCTCGCCTGGGAGGCCATTCCTGGCCTGGCCGAGGCGCTGGGGCGCAACGGCGTCACCTCGAACTACCGCTTCGACCTCGCCCCTTACACCTTCCGCCTCGCCAGCACGGTGCAGGGGGGGAGGGCTCTGTTCACCCAGCCGGCCATGCCGATCAAATGCGCCGGCGCGCCGCAGAAGGCGATGTACCTCTCCTGCGACATCTGGCGGACGGCGGGCGTGCTGCCGCGCATGGAGGTCGAGTTCCACAATGCCGGCGGCGTACTGTTCGGCGTGCCGACCTATGTCCCGGCGCTGATGGAGTATGTGGAGCGCTACGGCATCGGCCTCAATTTCGGCTCCACCCTCGTCGGCGTCGACGGCGACGCCGGGGTAGCGACCTTCGAGCGCAAGGGAAGCGACGGCACCGCCGAGCGCGTGGAGCGCGACTTCGATATGCTGCACGCCGTGCCGCCGCAGAGGCCGCTCGACGTCGTCGCCGCGAGCCCGCTGGCCGGTGCGGGCGGCTGGATCGAGGTCGACCCGGCGACGCTGCGCCATGTTCGCCATCCCGACATCTTCGCGCTTGGCGATGCCACCGATACGCCGAACGCCAAGACCGCCGCCGCCGCCCGCAAGCAGGCGCCTGTCGTGGCGGTCAATGTGCTGGCGGCACTGGAAGGGAAGGCGCCCGCCGCCCAGTATGACGGCTACGGCTCCTGCCCTCTCACCGTCGAGCGCGGCAAGATCGTGCTGGCCGAATTCGGCTATGGCGGCGCGCTTCTGCCGACCTTCCCGCGCTGGATTCTCGACGGCTCCCGGCCGACCCGGCTCGCCTGGTTTCTCAAGGACCGCATGCTGCCGCCGATCTACTGGCACGCCATGCTGAAGGGGCGGGAATGGCTGTGCCAGCCCCAGCCGGTGGTCCCGTCGAAAGAGGCCGCGTGATGCTCGAGCCGCTGCAATACGGCCTCGGCGCCGGTGCCGGCGTGCTGGTGGGGTTCACCCTCGGTCTGGTGGGCGGTGGCGGGTCCATCCTCGCCGTGCCGCTGATGGTCTATCTCGTCGGCGTGCGCAATCCGCATGTCGCCATCGGCACCAGTGCCTTCGCCGTCGCGATCAACGCCGCCGCCGGCCTGCTACAGCATGCCCGCGCGGGCACGGTGAAATGGCGCTGCGGTGGCATGTACGCCACCGCCGGCATCCTCGGCGCCTTTGCCGGCTCGAGCCTCGGCAAGCTGGTGGGCGGGGAGAAGCTGCTGTTCCTGTTCGCGCTGCTGATGCTGGTTGTCGGCGTTCTGATGCTGCGCGGGCGCGGCAATCCCGGCGAGCCGGGCGCGGAGTGCAACCGCGCGAAGGCGCCGAAGGTGCTCTGCTTCGGGCTCGGCACCGGCGCCTTTTCCGGCTTCTTCGGCATTGGCGGCGGCTTCCTCATCGTGCCCGGCCTCATCGGCTCCACCGGCATGCCCATCCTCAATGCGGTCGGTACTTCGCTGGTGGCGGTGACGGCGTTCGGTCTCACGACCGCGCTCAACTACGCGCTGTCCGGCCTCGTGAACTGGCCGCTGGCCGCCACCTTCATCGCCGGCGGCGCGCTTGGCAGCATCGCCGGGATGAAACTCGCCCGGCAGCTTTCCGGGCGTACCGGGCGCCTCACCACCGTGTTCGCGACGCTGATCTTCGTGGTCGCCAGCTACATGCTGTTCAAGAGCGCCTCGGCGCTGCTGGCCTGAGCCCTCAAGTGGCGGGCGGCACCACAACCTTCATGCCGTCCGGGATGTGCTGATACAGGTCGATCACGTCCTGGTTCAGCCCTGCTCAAAAAGCATCGATTGTTCTCGACAATCGGCGGCGGGGCACGGGGAAATGAGGGTGTGGCGCTCCCTGGGGGCTGCCCGATCCTGCGGCTGTCGGTCGAAGCAAGATCGCCTTTCTCGTTGATTTATGTCCATGTGTCGTATATCGTCGACATATGGACACGGATAAGGCTCTGGCTTCCTTCGCAGCACTGTCGCAGCCCACTCGGCTTGACGTCTTCCGGCTGCTCGTCTTGCACGAGCCGGAAGGTTTGCCGGCCGGAGAGGTCGCTCGGCAACTCGACGTTCCCCACAACACACTTTCCAGCCATCTCGGCATTCTCGTTCGGTCCGGCCTGATCAAGGCGGAACGGCAGAGCCGCCAAATCATCTACCGGGTACGGCTGACCTCTGCGCGCGAGCTCGCCGCCTTCATCCTCAAGGATTGTTGCGGCGGGAGGCCAGAGGTGTGCGTTCCCCTGATCGCCGATCTCGAGCCCTGCTGCACACCAGCGAGCAATGCCGCCAGGGAGGCGAGCGATGCCTGATCTCACGTCATCCGGCCATGTCTACAACGTCCTGTTCCTCTGCACCGGAAACTCGGCCCGCTCGCTGATGGCGGAGTCCATCCTGACGAAGGAAGGTGGTGGAAGGTTCCGAGCGTTCTCCGCCGGTAGCCAGCCGAAGGGTATAGTGCACCCGCTGACGCTCACCACGCTGCGCAGCTTTGACTACCCGACCGACGGACTACGGTCGAAAAGTTGGGGCGAATTCGGAGTTCCGGATGCGCCGGTGATGGATTTCGTCTTCACGGTTTGCGACACGGCGGCCGGGGAGACCTGTCCGGTCTGGCCTGGGCAGCCCATGACGGCGCATTGGGGGATCGACGATCCCGCCGCCGTGACCGGCACGGACATCGAAAAAGAGGCCGCCTTCGCGCGCGCCTTCCGTTATCTCAGGAATCGCATCGCCGCCTTCACGGCCCTGCCGATCCGCAGCCTCGATACCATGACGCTCGGCGCCAAGCTGCACGAGATCGGCCGCGGCGAAGGCGCGACCAGCCCGCGCTCGAACGTGGCCTAGGGGAACCTGGATGTCGTCCGTAACGATCTATCACAACCCGGCCTGCGGCACGTCACGCAACGTGCTTGGCCTGATCCGCAACGCCGGTATCGAGCCAACCATCATCGAGTACCTGAAGACACCGCCAAGCCGCGATGAACTAAAGGGGCTGATCGCCCGCATGGGTGTGCCGGTGCGCGCCATCATGCGCGAGAAGGGCACACCCTTTGCCGAACTCGGTCTGGATGACCCGAGCCACACCGATGACGATCTTCTCGACGCCATGATGGCCCACCCGATCCTCATCAACCGGCCCATCGTGATCACGCCGCTCGGCGTGAAGCTGTGCCGCCCATCAGAGGCCGTGCTCGACATCCTCCCCGCTCCGCAGCGGGGCCCGTTCCGCAAGGAAGACGGCGAGCTGGTCGTGGATGCCGACGGCCGCCGCGTGGCGGCGGCATAGGAGCGGGCATGTCGACCTTCGAACGCTACCTCACCGTCTGGGTCGCCCTCTGCATCGTCGTGGGCATCGCTCTCGGTCATGTTCTGCCGGGCGTGTTTCATTCGATCGGCGCGATGGAGATCGCCAGGGTCAATCTGCCCGTGGCGGTGTTGATCTGGCTGATGATCGTGCCGATGCTGCTTCGCATCGATTTCGCCGCGCTGGGAGAGGTCACCCGGCATTGGCGCGGGATCGGTGTCACGCTGTTCATCAACTGGGCGGTGAAGCCGTTCTCCATGGCCGCGCTCGGCTGGCTGTTCATTGGCTGGCTCTTCCGCCCTTATCTCCCGGCCGACCAGATCGACAGCTACATCGCCGGTTTGATCATCCTGGCGGCCGCGCCCTGCACGGCCATGGTGTTCGTCTGGTCGAACCTGACCCGTGGCGAGCCGCACTTCACCCTGACCCAGGTGGCGCTCAATGACGCGATCATGGTGGTCGCCTTCGCGCCGATCGTAGGCCTTCTGCTGGGGCTGTCCGCCATCACCGTCCCATGGGACACGCTGGTGCTGTCAGTGGTGCTCTATATCGTCGTGCCGGTGGTGGTCGCGCAGGCCGTGCGCCGTGCGCTGCTGGCGCGGGGAGGGCAGGCGAGCCTCGATGCCTTGCTGACGCGCCTGCAACCGCTCTCCCTCGTGGCTCTGCTCGCCACGCTGGTGCTGCTGTTCGGCTTCCAGGGCGAACAGATCCTGGCCCAGCCGCTGGTGATCGCCTTGCTGGCGGTGCCGATCCTGATCCAGGTCTATCTGAACTCGGGCCTTGCCTACCTCCTCAATCGCCTCGCCGGCGAGAAGCACTGCGTGGCGGGGCCCTCCGCGCTGATCGGCGCCTCCAATTTCTTCGAGCTGGCCGTGGCTGCCGCCATCAGCCTGTTCGGGTTCCAGTCCGGCGCCGCGCTGGCGACGGTGGTGGGCGTGCTGATCGAGGTGCCGGTGATGCTGTCCGTCGTCTGGATCGTGAACCGGTCCAAGGGATGGTACGAGAGCGGGAGTTCGGTCCCGCAGGCCGCACATGAGACGCGCTGACAAATTTCGATAACCGTCGAAATAAACTTTGACGCTTATCCCCTGCGGCCTAGCGTACTTCCATGAATCTCGAACAAGCTGCTCGCCAACTTGAGGCCATCGGCAGTCCGGCTCGCCTTCTCATCTACCGCATGCTGGTGCGGGCTAGGATGGCATCGTTTTTCGAGCGATGGGCCAGCCGGCGTTCTCTTCCGCGGCGTTCTCGGCCTTCACCTTCCACCTTTATTCCGTGCTGATCGAAACAGGCTCTGAGACCGCGTCCGTCGTTGCCGCCATGACGTTGATCGGCCGGCGCAAGTCGCCGGTCGTATCGGGATATGGGTCTTTGCCCGGCGCGAGTCCGAGGGGCGGGTCGTCGGATTCTATGGACTCGAGGCCGATCGATCGCGACAGCGATCGTGGTTCAGACGGCCTTCGGCCTGTCCGGATGCCGGTCCCTGGCAAAGAGATGGCGTCCGAGCGCTCGTGCGGTTTCGAGCTGCCTCTCCGCCGGTTCCGTAGCGGAGGGAATGAGTAATTCGGACGCGGCAACCTGCGCGCCGCAATAGTCGAATATGCCGTGATCGATCTGGGTGCGCATGGCGCCGAGATAGCCGTGCCGGGTGTAGGTGCCCAGGCTCGCGCCGCCGATGGCGACGAGGTGGACCCTGAGCCGACCGAGTTTTTTCACCAGACCGGTATCGGCGCCTTCGTCATAGGCGCTGTCGTCATAGGCCCAGCCATTGGCGAACACCCGGTCGATCCAGCCTTTGAGCAGGCCGGGCATCGACCACCAATAGACGGGATAGACGAGGACCAGCGCATCCGCGCGATCGACGCGCGACTGCTCGCGGGAGACATCCGCGGGGGGCGGTCCCTGTCTCAGATGGGCCGCGAGGTCGGCCGCGCTGAAGCGCGGATCGAAGCCCTCGGCGTTGAGATCCGCAATCTCGAACGAATGCTCCGTGCCCGACGCGGAAATGCCTTCGGCAATCTTGCGGGCCGTCGAATGTGTCAGTGATTCCGGATGGGGATGCGAGATCACGATGAGCGCGTGCATGGGAGAAACTTCCGTCCGATTGCCGTGGCAGGGTAATTGTTATATACTTTTAGTAAGTTACTTTTGGTATATAGCTATGTCAACGCCGTCGCCGGAGCGTGATCCCCCGCCGCGCCGCCGCCTTCCACGCGAGGAACGGCAGCGCCAGCTCATGCACGTCGCCTGGCGGCTTGTGCGGGAGGAGGGGACGGATGCGCTGACGCTCGGACGGCTCGCCGAGGAGGCGGGTATCACCAAGCCCGTCGTCTACGACCACTTCGGAACGCGCAACGGCCTGTTGATCGCCCTCTATCAGGACTACGACGCACGCCAGGCCGCGTTGATGGACGCCGCGATTCAGGCCAGTGCGCCGGGCCTCGACGCAACGGCCGGGGTCATCGCCTGCTCCTATGTCGCATGCGTGCTGACCCAGGGTCGGGAAATGCCGGGGGTGCTGGCGGCGCTCGCCGGATCCGCGGAACTCGAAAAGATCAAGCGCGCCTATCAGATGGCCTTCATCGCCAAATGCCGGGGCCTTCTCGCGCCTTTCACGGGTCCACGCGGCATCGCGCCGGCGGCGTTCTGGGCGATGCTCGGCGCCGCGGACGCGCTTTCGGACGCTGCCGTGAAGGGCGATGTCACGGCGGAGGAGGCGGAAGGCGAATTGTTCCGGACGATTCTCGCGCTCGTCGGCCGCAGCCACGGTATCGCGGCTTCCTGAGCGCCCGTGCCGGCCACCGGAACGGGCAAGGTGGACCTTTGCTGTTGCGATCGCTGCCGGTGGGTAGCATCCACGTTTGAAACCGATTAGATTAGTGATCACAAAGGTGGCATGTGTTGCCTATTCCCCCATCAAGGCGCGATGCGCCCCTTCGAATCTCATGACCGAACAGGTAGTTTTCGAAAAGCTCGAGAGGGATCCGCTCCATGAGCGCGTGCACCGCGAGCTTCGCTCCGCCATCATTGCTGCGCGTTTCGAGCCCGGGCAGAAACTGACCGTCCGCGCGATTTCATCGGCCTTCGGCGTCAGCACCATGCCGGTACGTGCCGCGTTCGCGCGATTGGCGGCGGAGAAGGCGGTGACGGCGCTCGCCAACGGCACCATCTCCATCCCGCTGCTGACGCGCGAGCAGTTCGACGAACTGATCGAGCTGCGCATGCTGCTGGAAGGCATTGCCACGGAAAAGGCGGCGCGCGTCATCACCGACGAGGAGATCGAGGCGCTCCAGCTGATCGCCGGAGAGCTGCACGAGGCGGCCCAGGCGAACGATGCCGACGCCTATCTGCGCCTGAACCAGCAGTTCAAGTTCGCCATCTTCAAGGCGGCGCGCGCGCCGGCGCTGGAAGACCTGATCGAGCGGCTGTGGCTGCAGATCGGTCCTTTCATGCGCCATTACGCGGCCGACATCCGCGGCCAGCTCGACACCGACCGTTACGACGCGGTGATCGCCGCGCTGCGCCGGGCGGATGGCCGGACGGCCCGCGCGGCGATGGAGGAGGATGTCGCCGGCGGCGCCGTCTTCCTCAAGCGCGTGGCCGTCTTCGCCGAGGCGCCGACGGAGCCGCCGACCGGCAAATGAGCCGGCCGGCGTCCGGCGCAACGGTCAGCCTTCCAGCAGGTATGACGTCTTGGTCTGGGTGAAGAAGTCGCGCGCGACGCGCCCCTGCTCCTTCGGCCCGTAGCCCGACGCCTTCGTGCCGCCGAAGGGCACGTGGTAGTCCACACCCGCCGTCGGCAGGTTCAGCATGGTCATGCCGGCCTTCACGTGGCGACGGAAATGGTGGGCGTATTTCATCGTCGTCGTGCAGATGCCGGCGGAGAGGCCGTAGGTCGTGTCGTTGGCGACCTCGATCGCCTCCTCATAGTCCTTCACCCGGATCACCGAGGCCACGGGGCCGAACACTTCCTCGCGGTTGATGCGCATGTCGCGATGCGTGTCGGCGAACAGCGCGGGCGAGAGATAGAATCCCTCGGTGTCGCGATTGAGCCGCTCGCCGCCGGCGACCAGCCGCGCGCCTTCCCCGCGCGCGATGTCGACATAGGACATGTCCTTGGCGAGCTGCCGCTCGTCGATCACCGGGCCGACCTGCGTGCCGGCCTCCAGCGCATGGCCGACCTTGAGGCTGCGCACGCGCTCGGCCACCGCCTCGACGAAGCGGTCATGCACGCCTTCGGTGACGATGAGCCGGCTCGATGCCGTGCAGCGCTGGCCGGTCTGGTAGAAGGCGCCGTTCACCGCGCATTCGACCGCGACGTCGAAGGGCGCATCGTCGAGCACGACGAGCGGGTTCTTGCCGCCGAGTTCGAGCTGCACCCGTGCGCCATTCGCCACCGCATGGGCGGCTACCTTCCGTCCAGTGACGGTCGAGCCGGTGAAGCTGATGCCGTTGATCTCCGGCGAGGTGGCCAGCGCCTCGCCCACTTCCGCCCCGCCGATCACCAGATTGACCAGCCCCGCCGGAAGACCGGCCTGCTCCATGATCTCGAACAGCGCCACGGCGCTCGCCGGCACCAGTTCGGAAGGCTTCAGTACCACCGCGTTGCCGTAGGCGATGGCCGGGGCGATCTTGTTGGCGGGGACGGATGAGGGATAGTTCCACGGTGTGATCAGCCCGATCACCCCGACAGGCTCGGGCATCACCTCCACCTCGACGCCGGCCCGGATGGAGGGCAGGCGCTCACCGGCGAGGCGGAGCACCTCGCCCGCATAGAACTTGAAGAGCTGGCCGGCGCGCGTGACCTCGCCGATCCCGTCGGGGAGCGGCTTGCCCTCTTCGCGCGACAGCAGGCGGCCGAGCGCCTCGCGGCGCGTCAGTATCGCCGTGCCGACGGCATCCAGAGCCTCGCTGCGGGCCTGCAGCGTCATGGCGCCCCAGACCGGAAGCGCCGCCCGCGCGGCCGCGATCGCCTCGGCGACCTGGGCCGGCGTGGCGAGGGAGAACTCGTCGACCACATCGGAAATGTCGGACGGATTCACGTTCCGCAGGGCACCGGATCCTTCGACCCACGCCCCGCCGATGAAATTGCGCTGCACGTTCAGACCCTCTTCATTGCGAGATCAGTGATCACACTTTATAGTGCCCTCCGACCTGCTTCAACATGCCGTCCAGCCGGAGAGCCTGCGCATGAGCCTCGAACCGCACCACAACATGTCACTTGAGGAGATGGACAAGCGCAGCCTGTTCCATCCCTTCACCAGCATCGGCGACCATCTCGCCAACGGGCCGCGCATCATGAGCTCGGCCAGCGGCGTGCATGTCACCGACAGCAAGGGCCGGCGCTATCTCGACGGCGCCGCAGGGCTCTGGTGCGTCAATGTCGGCTATGGCCGCCAGGAGATCGTCGAGGCGATGACGCGGCAGGCCGAGGCGCTGCCCTTCTTCCATTCGTTCACCTCGATGGCGAACGAACCGTCGATCCGTCTCGCCGACCGCGTGCTGCGCTGGGCGCCGGACCATATGAGCAAGGTGTTCTTCGGCAATTCCGGTTCGGACGCCAACGACACCAACATCAAGCTCGTCTGGTACTACAACAACATGCGCGGCAAGCCCGCGAAGAAGAAGATCATCGCGCGCAACCGCGCCTATCACGGCGTCACCATCGGCGCCGGCAGCCTCACCGGGCTGAGCTACTGCCACCAGTTCTTCGACCTGCCGCTGCCGCAGATCCTGCGCACCCATTCGGTCGACCAGTATCGCGAGAAGCCGGAAGGCATGAGCGAGGCGGAATTCAGCGCCTATCTCGCCAGCGAGCTGGAGGCCCTCATCCTCAAGGAAGGGCCGGACACGGTCGCCGCCTTCATCGCCGAGCCGGTGATGGGCACGGGCGGCGTGCTGGTGCCGCCGGCGGGTTACTTCCAGGCGATGCAGGAAGTGCTCGACCGCCACGACGTGCTGATGATCGCCGATGAGGTGATCTGCGGCTTCGGGCGCCTCGGCGCGCCCTTCGGCACCACCCATTTCGGCATCCGGCCGGATATCATGACCATGGCCAAGGGCCTGTCCTCCGGCTACCAGCCCATTTCGGCGAGCGTGATCTCGAACCGCATCTGGGACGTGCTGAAGGATACCTCCGGCGAAGTGGCCTCCTTCGCGCACGGCTTCACCTATTCGGCCCATCCGATTGCCGCGGCGGCAGCGCTCGCCAATCTCGACATCGTCGAGCGCGAGGACCTCGTCGGCAACGCCGCCAAGGCGGGTGCCGAGCTGAAGGGCGCGCTCCAGAAGCGGCTGGGCGATCACGCGATGGTCGGCGACATTCGCGGCGTCGGCCTGATGCTCGCGGTGGAGACGGTGGCGGACCGTGCGACCAAGCGCCCCTTCGACCTGTCGCTGAAGGTCGGCGCGCGCATCGTCGCCAAGGCCTACGAGCAGGGTGTCATCGTCCGCCCGCTCGGCAACATGATCGCCATGTCGCCGCCGCTCACCCTTTCGAGCGCCAACATCGAGGAACTGGTCACGGGCCTCGGCCGCGCCGTCGACGCGGTGGCGGACGAGCTGGCGCGCGAGGGGGCGCTCTCCCGCAAGCACTGATTCACTGCGCCTGCCCCCCTCCAGGCAAAGGCCCCGGACGCAATGTCCGGGGCCTTCTTTTTGCGTCGATCCTCGAAGAGGGGGAGCGGCCGGCGGCCGCTCCGTTTCAGTGCAGCTCGAGGCGGTAATTGCCGTCGCGGTCGGCCGTCGCGCTCCAGCGCGGCAGCAGCATGATCGTCGTGGTCGGCTCCTCGATCACGGCGGGGCCCGTTACACGGGCGCCGGCGCCGAGATCGGCGCCGCCATAGACCGGGCAGTCGATGATCCCGCCCGCCTCGCGCACATAGACGCGCCGGTGCGCCTTCGGTGCCGGCGCGCCCTGCTGCGCGGGACGGATGACGCGCTCCGGCCGTTCCGGCGCGAGCCCGATCGCCCGCACCTTCCAGGTGGTGAATTCCACCACGTCGGTCTCGGCCTTCACCGAATAGATGCGCTCATGCATGGCGTGGAAGGCCGCCACCAGGCGTTCGAGGTCGTCCGCGCCCAGTCCCGCCGCCGGCAGGTCGAAGGGTACCTCGATCTCCCAGGACTGGTATTGGTAGCGGCCGAGATAGACGGTCGCGAAGCGCTGGCGCTCCGCCGGCACGCCCGCCTCGGTCAGGAAGGCGCGTCCACGTGCGGTGAGGCGCGCCACCGCCTCGTTGATGCGCGCCGGATCGAAGGCGGCCGAGGAGGTCAGCGCCGTCGCCTGCTCTTCCCAGCGTATGTCGGAGATGAGGCCGCCATAGGCGGAAAGGCCGGCGGCGAAGCGCGGGACCATCATCCGGCCGATGCCGAGCTCCTGGGCGATCTCGCAGATATGAGCCGCGGTCGCGCCGCCCCCGACCACCATGAAGCTGTCGCGCGGATCGATGCCCTCCTTCACCGTCATGTCCTCGATGGCGCCGACCATGACATTGTTGCTGGTGGTGTAGATGGCATAGGCCGCCTCCTCCAGCGACACGCCGAGACCGTCCGCGATCTCGCCGATCACCCGCTCCGCGGCCGGCCGGTCGAGCTTCATCCGTCCGCCGAGGAAATAGTCCGGGTCGAGGATGCCGAGCACGACATTGGCGTCGGTGACGGTCGGGCGCTGCCCGCCGCGCCCGTAGCAGGCGGGGCCGGGACGCGCTCCCGAGCTGTGCGGCCCGACATGGAGCATGCCGCCCGCATCGATGGAGGCGATGGAGCCGCCGCCGGCACCGACCGAGCGCACGTCGATCTTGGGAATGCCCAGCATGTCGTCGCCGATCATCGCCTCCTGCGAGACGATGAAATGCCCGTCGCGGATCGCCGAGACGTCGAAGGTGGTGCCGCCCATGTCGACGACGATGACGTTCGGCTCCGGCGTGAGCTGCTGGGCGGCGACCGGCGCCAGCGTCGGGCCCGACATGACGGAGAAGATCGGCCGCGCGATGAGGTCGCCCGGCGGCATCATGCCGCCGACGCAGTTGGCGAGCAGCAGCTCGTCGCGGAAGCCGGCGGCCTCCAAGGCGCCCGTGAGCTTCGTCACATAGTCGCTGACGATGGGCAGCAGCGAGGCATCGATGACGGTGGAGATGGCGCGGCGATATTCGCGCCCTATGGGATTCAGCTCGTGGCTCAAGGTGACCGGCACGCCGGGCCAGACCTCGTGGACGATCTCCCGGGCGCGCCGCTCATGGCTGCCGTCGATGATCGACCAGAGGAAGCAGATGCCGATCGCCTCGGCCCCTTGCGCCTTCAGCCGGAGGGCCGCGGCGCGCACGTCATCCTCGTTCAGCGGCTCGATCACGTCGCCGCGCGCGCTGATGCGGCCGCGGATCTCCGCCGTGTCGGCGGGCAGGACGTAAGGATCGGGAAAGTCGAGCCGCCAGTTGAAGACCGGTTTGCGCACCGCCTCACGGAGGGTGAGGATGTCCGGGTGCCCGGCATTGCACAGGAAGCCGGTGCGGGCCGACTTGCGCTCCACCAGCGCGTTGGTCGAAACGGTGGAGCCGTGCACGATGCGGCCGGTCTGGCGGAGGAAGTCGGCGAGGCCCAGCCCGAATTGCTCGGCCGCGAGCTTCAGGGCGTTCATGAAGCCGGTCTCGAAATCCGGTGGCGTCGACGATGCCTTGAAGATGTGAAGCTCACCCTGCCCGTCCTCGACGATGCAGTCGGTGAAGGTGCCGCCAATGTCGATGGCGATGGAAAAACTCATCGGAAATTCCGCCGGAATGGTCAGGAGGAGGGGGAGTGGTTGGCGCGTCGTTCGGCGGTCGCGGCCTCGTCGAGGTCCCAGCCGCCGATGGCGGGGCTCGGACGGACGACGACGCCATGGACCTCGCGGGCGCGCTCGGGCGAGATCCAGCCCCGGCGGACCGAGCGCAGCACCCTTTCCGGCGCGCGCGCATAGGGATCGCCATAGCCGCCCCCGCCGCAGGCCCGGAACAGCACCGCCTCGTCAGGGCCGATGGTGACGTCGCCGAAGGTCACGAGCTGCGTCACCGCGCCGTCGCGGTTCCGATGCCAGTTGCCGGAGGTTGCCGCGTCGCCG
Organism: Ancylobacter moscoviensis; assembly: GCF_007559435.1. Classification (GTDB taxonomy): domain Bacteria; phylum Pseudomonadota; class Alphaproteobacteria; order Rhizobiales; family Xanthobacteraceae; genus Ancylobacter; species Ancylobacter moscoviensis. The sequence continues at coordinate 209,616 of NZ_VMBP01000005.1, forward strand.
CCGCCGCGCACGCCGCGCGCGGGGGTGATGTCGCCGTCGCTGCCCCAGTAGACCGTCATCGCGCCGACCAGCGGGCGATAGGTGCCGGCGATGCCGGGCGCACCGTCGAACTCGCCCGGCCCGCCGGAATCGACCGCCACGCGCCGCTCCTCGACGAGCATCGGGTACATGGCCTCGTTGATCTCGACGGAATCGACGGACATCTGCCCGCCGTCGCAGCCGGCACCCGAGAGCAGCCAGCCGTCGTAGCCGGAAAGGCCCGCACTGCCGCCATAGCCGAGGAAGATCTGGTTCACATAAGGCTGCCCGCCCTTGGACAGGTCGCCCTGCGTCGGGTCGGTGCCGGAAATGACGGCTTCGCCGAGCGCCTGCGAATAGGCGAACTCGCCCATGCCGTGTGGCTCGCCGATCTGCGAGAAGCAGCTCGCCACCGCGGTGATCAGGCGGCTCGTCAGATTGGTCGTGGCGACCGAGGTGCCGACCGGATAGGCGGGCCGCCCCAGCGCGCTGCCGTCCTTCAGCAGGATGCGGATGCGCGAGGCGCTGCCCTCATTGTGCGGCAGGTCGGGATCGAGATTGTAGAACACGCCGATGCGGCAGGCGGCCAGGGCCGTCGCCTCGGTGAGATTGAGCCCGCCCGGCACGCAGTCCACATTGTCGGTGGCGTCGACGGTGATCATCGCCTCGTCCGGGTCGATGCTCAGCGTGACGCGCACCGGGATGCCGTCCTCAGCGACGTTCGGCACCGGGTCGTGACGGGTCTCGAAGCGCCATGTACCCTTGGGAAGCGAACGGACCTCGGCGATCATCCGGCGCTCGCCATAGGCCATCCACTCCTCGATGAACGCCTTCACCGTGGCGCGGCCGTAGCGGTCGCACAATTCCTTGAGTCGCCTTTCGCCGACCCGGCAGGCGCCGACCTGGGCCTGATAGTCGCCGTACCAGAGATCGGAGACGCGGATCTTCATCCGGCACATGCGGATGATGTCCGCCTTGTCCTTGAAGCCTTCCTGGATGCGCACGCAGGGAAGGTGGATGCCTTCCTCGTAGATGGTCCTGGCTTCCGGCAGGTAGGTCGTGGGGATCGGCGCGCCGATGTCGGCATGGTGGGCGCGGGCCAGTGTCCAGAAGAGCGGCTCGCCATCGCAGAACACCGGCACGCAGAGGGTCATGTCCGCATGGTGGGTGTTGCCGGTGTAGGGGCAGTTGTTGATGAAGGCATCGCCTTCCCGGATGTCGTCGAAGAATTCGGTGATCGGCTTGGTCGTCAGGTCGAGGGCGGTGATGTGGATGGGGATGCAGTCCTCCACCGACAGCAGCCGGTGATCGTAGGTCAGCAGGCCGCAGGAGAAGTCGCGCGCGTTCTTGATGACCGCGGAGCGGCTCGACTTCATCAGGGTCGCGTTCATTTCCCGCACGATGGCGGAGAGCCGCGACGAGAGCACCGAGAGCAGGAAAGGCTCGATGGTCGTGACGGTTTCGCCCGCCATGCCGCCAGCGGGGGCATTTCTCGTCGCCATGCAAATCCCTCTTGTTGCTTTTTGCGATCAGTGATCACAGAATAGCGTCATGCTAAGCGAAGTGATGCGGCGGCTCAAGCACGGAACGACCGTTCGTCATGCCTGTCGCGCCGCCGTCGGAACGCCGCCAAATCGAGAGGTCCTGCCCTTGTTCGGAAGCGCCCATGCCCAGCCCTGCCGATAAAGCAAACGACGCGCCGGCGCTGGAGGTCATCCGCGCCTCGCGCCATTTCGGCGCCGTCAGGGGGCTGGACGACGTAACCGTCACCGCCGCGCGCGGCGAGTTCCTTACCATTCTCGGGCAGAGCGGCTCGGGCAAGACCACGCTCCTGCGCATCATCGCCGGGCTCGACCATCCGACCTCGGTCGCCGCGCTCCGCATCGGCGGCAAGGACGTGCTCGGCCTGCCGCCGAACAAGCGCAACGTCACCACCGTCTTCCAGCATTACGGCCTGTTTCCGCATATGAGCGTCGGGCAGAACGTGGAATACGGCCTGAAGCTGCGGGGCGTCGGCGCGAGCGAGCGCCGGACCCGTGCCGAGGCGGCGCTGGCCACGGTGCGGCTGACCGACAAATATGACCGGCGCATCCACCAGCTCTCCGGTGGCGAGCGCCAGCGCGTCGCCCTTGCCCGCTCCATCCTGACCGAGCCGGACGTATTGCTGCTGGACGAGCCGCTCGGCGCGCTCGACGAGCGGCTGCGGCTCGACATGCAGATCGAGCTCGTGGAACTGCAACGCCGGCTCGGCATGACCTTCGTGTTCATCACCCACAGCCAGGAAGAGGCGCTCACCATGAGCGACCGGGTCATCCTGATGAGGGGAGGGCGCATCGCGCAGGAAGGCACGCCGCGCGATCTGTTCGAACGGCCCTGTTCGCGCTTCGCCGGCTCCTTCATGGGTGTCGAGAACATCATCGACGGCACGGTTGCCGATTTTGCCAACGGCATAGCGGGGATCGCCACGCCCGCCGGCATCTTCCACGGCCTCTGGACCGGCGTTGAGCCCCCGCGCGTCGGGCAGGCGGCGGCGCTGCTGCTGCGCGCCGAGAAGCTGCGCATCGGCACGACCGCGTTCGCCGACAGCTTCGAAGGGCGGATTACCGCCCGGATCTACAAGGGCAAATACATCGACGTCGCAATGGAAACCCGCGTCGGCGTGATCCACGCCCGCGCCTGGACCGACGAAGACCTCACTTCCGATACCGTGCGGATCGGCTGGTCCGCCGGCGATGCCAGATGCGTCCCCGCAGAGGGATGAAGACCACAAAACCTTCCAGAACCAGGAGAACAGGCAGATGAACGGGCATGACCTCACCACGCCGCAGGGCCGGCCGGGCCTCAGCCGCCGTGCCGTCCTCAAAGCCGCGGCCGCCGGCGCCGCCGTGCTGACCACCCCGGCGCTGATCCGGCAGGCTCATGCCGCCGCGTCCACCGTGCGGATCATGGGCGTCGAAACCGCGGCACTCAATGACTGGTCCTCCTTCGAGAAGGAAACCGGCCTGAAGGTCGAGTTCACCGGCATTAATTCCGATCCCGGCATCTTCCGCCAGGAAGTGGTCGCCAATGCCGCCGGCGAGCGCATCGACATCTTCCTGATGGACGGCGGCATCGAGGATGAACTCGGCGCCAAGGGCTTCTTCGCGCCCATCGATCCGGCCAAGGTGAAGGGTTGGAGCGAGGCACCGGCGGCGGTGATGAACTCCCCGCTGGCACAGGGTCCCGACGGCAAGCAATACGGCATGCCGGTGGTGATGAACGCCGACTCCTTCGCCTATTATCCCGAGGTGATCGGCGAGGAGGAGCCGCTCTCCTACGCGCTGCTGTTCGAGAGCGACAAGACGCTCGGAAAGGTGGCGCTGGAGAATACCTGGCTCACGTCCCTGCCGATGGCGGCCACCTATCTCAAGGTTGCCGGCAAGCAGGCGATCGGCGATCCCTCCAACATGACGCCGGAAGAGGCGAAGGCCGTCGTCGACTTCCTCATCGCGCGCAAGAAGGCCGGTCAGTTCCGCGCGCTCTGGTCGACCTTCGAGGAATCCATCGACCTGATGGCCCGCAAGGAAGTGGTGGCGATCAACTGCTGGGAACCGGCGGTGAAGGAACTGCGCAAGCAGGGCAAGGACGTGCGCTACGCCTTCACCAAGGAAGGCTACAACAAGTGGATGATCTGCGCCTATGTGCCGAAGGAGGCTGCCACCGGCGGGCGCGCCGAGGTCGTCGCCAAGGCGCTCTCCGGCTTCCTCGGCGGTGCCTATGCGGCGCAGATCGCCGTTCTGCGCGGCTATGCGACGGCCAACGCCAAGGCGGGCCTCGCCTACGCGGAGGCGCAGAAGATGTCAGCGGAGGATATCGAGTCGATCAAGGCCAACATCGCCAAGATCGAGAAGAAGTTCGCCGCCCCGCTGTTCTGGCAGAACGCCGCGCCGACGAACCTCCAGGCCATCGAGGCCGAATGGGAACGTTTCCGCCAGGCCTGATGCCGGGCCGGCTAACGCCGTATGATTGCGCGGGCGGCGGCAACACCGCCCGCGCGTTCCAGTCGCTTCACCCCCTGCGATCCACGGGCCGATGCTACGCACCACCCTGATCCTCTTCATCGCCGTATGGGCGGTCTTTGTCGTGGTGCCGGTGGCGCTGCTGGTGCTGTGGTCCTTTCTCGAAATGAAGGACTACAGCTTCTCTTCCGGCCTGAGCACGGCCGCCTATGCCGCCGTCTTCGATTCCGGCCGCTACGAGGTCACCCTGCGCACCTTGCGCATCGCCGGCCTCGTGACTGCCATCGAGCTGGGCCTCGCGCTGCCTTTCGCGCTGTGGCTGGCCAAGGGCGTGCGCTCATCCATGCTCAAGGCGATGGTACTGGCGCTGCTGACCGTTCCCTTCTTCATCAGCCTTGCCTCGCGCACCATCGTCTGGCGTTCGGTGCTGTCGCGCAGCGGCCTCGTGAACACGGCGCTCATGCATTTCGGCATCGTCGAGCAGCCGGTCGACTGGCTGCTGTTCTCCGAATTCTCGGTTCATCTCGGCCTGCTGGCTCCCTCCTTTCCCACCATGGTGCTGCCGATCTTCCTCTCCATCTCGCTGATCGACGACGAGCTGATCGAGGCGGCGCGCGATCTCGGGGCACCGCCGGCCAAGGTGCTGGGCGACGTGATCCTACCGCTGGCGCTGCCCGGCATCATCGCCGGCATCATTTTCACCTTCGTGCCGCTGCTGGGCGAGACGGTGGTGCCACAGCTCCTTGGCGGCGGACGGGTATCGATGCTCGGCGCCTCGATCTCCAGCCTGCTTCAGGTGCTGAACTATCCCGTTGCCGCCGCGCTCTCCACGCTGGTGCTCGGCATCCTCGCGGCGTTGTTCATTGCGCTGCGTCTCATCGGCGGCGGCTCCATCGCCGCCGTCTTCGAGGGCATGAAGCGATGAGCGCACCCGGCACGATCACGCGCATGGCGGCGGACGCGCCGCCCGAGGTTCGTCCCGTCCACGTTCGCGCCGGCCGGCTGGAGCACCGTCTCGGCCTGCTCGCTGCGCTCGGCGGCTTCGGCATGATCGCGCTCACCTATGCGCCGATGCTTTGGCTCGGCATCATGTCCGTCAGCGCCGATCCGCTCGGCGGGCTGCCGGGGCCCTTCACGCTGGAATGGTACGATCGGCTGTTCACCGATCGGCGCTGGGTCGGCCCGCTGCTCGCCAGCATGGGCTGCGGCGCCGTGGTCGGCCTCGCCTGCGCGGCCTCGGGACTGCTGGTGGCACGGGCACTGCCGCAACTGCGCGCGCGTGGCGCCCTGCTCATCGCCTTCCTGGCGCCGCTCTTCATCCCCGGCGTGCTGCTGGGGGCGGGGCTTTTCCTCTATCTGCGTGTCTTTCTCGGGCTGCGGCTGGGGTGGTGGTCGGTCTTCCTCGCCCATTTCGCCTGGGCTTATCCCTTCGCGCTGCTGGCGCTGCTGGTGACGACCACACGTTTCGACACGCGGCTGAACGATGCCGCCGCCGATCTCGGGGCCGGTCCCTGGCGGCGCTTCGTCGATGTCGAGTTCCCGCTGATCATGCCGGGGGTGGTCTCGGCGGCGCTGTTCGGCTTCCTGCTGTCGTTCAACGAGCTCGCGCGAACCATCCTGCTGCGCGGAACGGCAACGACGCTGCCGCTTTTCGAATGGGCGCAGGCGACCTCGCACTCCTCCAACGTGCCGCTGATCTTCGCTCTCGCGACGCTGGTGCTGCTCGCCAGTCTCCTGCTGATCGGTGTCTCGTTCTGGATGCTCTTCGGGAGAGCGGCCGACCGGTAAGCGGGAAGACGCGTGGGCCGAAGGTCTCGCGCCCGGTTTCCATGAATGCCGGAGCTTTGCCGCGGCCGCCCCGATAGCGGCGGCGGCACGCGCGGCTGCGCGGCCGCCGGATTGCCCCGCCTTACTTCAGGCCGCGCGTCAGCACGGACAGCCAGTCGGCCTCGGTGATGACCCCGACCGGGCGGCTGTCCTGGTCGACGATGAAGACAGCGTGCACGCGGTCCTCCGCATAGCGCGCGAGGAGATCGATGGCGGGATGCGTGGGCGCCGCGGTCGAGGCCGGCGACATGATTTCCCGGACCGTCGCGGCGGGCCGGACGAGCTCGCGCAGGCCGACCGCCCCGACGACGCGGCCGTCGTCGTCGAGCACCGGGAGCCGCCGCACGTCCTTCTCGACGAGCCGCGCGCGCGCCTCTTCCGGGGACGCCGACGCGGCCACCGAGATGACGTGGGGCGTCATCAGGTCGCGGCAGGCGAGCTGCCGGTAGGAGCGCGCGAGCGCCCGCTGCTTGATGGTCTGCAGGATGGTCTCGAGGTCCGCCGGGCTGATATCGAAGGTCTCGCCGAGTTCGTCGAGGGCCTCCGTCACGTCGCTGCGGCTGAAGGTCCATGGCGGCGTGTCGGGCGAGGGCGGCGCGGCCGGCACATGGGGGTAGGCGTGGCCGGAAAACCGGTGATAGATCCACGCGCTTCCCACCAGGATCACGGCGTTGGTACCGACCGGGAGGAGCGGGAAGAGGTAACTCGACGAGGCGCCGGCGAACAGGCCGACGAGCGCCGCCGCCCCTCCGGGCGGGTGCAGGCAGCGCAGCAGCGACATGGCGGCGATAGCGCCGCCCACCGCGAGGGCCGCCGACAGCGCCGAGAGCGGCATGAAATGGGCGATGACGACGCCGATGAAGGCGGAGATGACGTTGCCGCCGATGGCCGGCCAGGGCTGGGCCATCGGGCTCGCCGGCACCGCGAAGAGCAGCACGGCGGAAGCGCCCATCGGCGGGACGATCCACAGAAGCTGCCGCGTGTCCTCGGCCGCGAAGGCGGTGAGGAAGGCGGTGAGCCCGATGCCGATCAGGGCGCCGAGGCTGGCAAGCAGCCGGTCGCGCAGCGTGGCACCCGCGAGAATGGGGCGGAAGAGCTTTATGCGTGCAAAGTCCGACAAGACCGACTCCAAAGGCACTGTAAGGAAAAGGCACTGGAGGCATCCGCTGGCAGTGGAAGCCTGCGGGGCCCGGCGAAGGACCGGCCGCCGAGACGCCCTGCCGGGCCCCTCGGCCCGACCGGCGCGGAAGGCGAACGGTGCGAAAGCGATATCACTGCCGGGCCAGATGAGGGGAGGCCCGGTCGCGGCCGAGGGACTGGATGAGACTGCCGAAGCCGTGCCGGCGGGTGAGCAGGTCCGCGAGGCTGTAGCCGTCCAGCACCGAGAGGAACGCCATCAGCGCCTCGTCCAGCACCGAGGACAGGCCGCACCCGGCGGGAGAGAGGACGCAGCTCGGGCAATCGACCAGCTGCAGATCGTCTTCCGTATGCCGCAGCAATTGGCCGACATTGATCTGAGCGGCGGGGCGCGCAAGGCGGAAGCCGCCGTTGCGGCCGCGCGTGCTGACGACGAACCCCGCCCTGCCGAGATCGTTGAGCACCTTCATGAGGTGATTCTGCGAGATGCCGTACGCCGCCGCCATTTCGGAGATCGAGCAGGGCTGGTCGTCTCGCGCCGCGAGGTAGAGGAGGACGCGCATCGCATAGTCTGAGTAGCGGGTCAGTCGCATGATGCGTGCCTGGAGCTTTTCTAACGAGCCAATACATGTATACCATATACATCATTTGATCGGGAGGCCAGCTCATGACGGACACGACGGCATCAACCGACACGCTCCCGGTGCCGGGCGATCTCGGGCGGGCGCCGCGTCCGTTCGTCATCGAAAGTCGCCATCCGGAAAGCGAGACGATCACCTCGTTCCGGCTGAGGCCCACGGATGGGAACCCGCCCTGGCCGCATGTCGCCGGCCAGCATATGACACTGTTCGCGGAGGTGCCGGGACAGGGGCTGCAGAAGCGCAACTACACGATCTCCTCCGCGCCCGACGGCCGAACCTACCGGATCTCGGTGAAGCGCGAGGCGCAGGGCACGGTCTCCCGCTGGCTCCATGACGAGGCCCGGCCCGGCGCGCCGGTGAGCGTCGCGCCGCCCGACGGCAGCTTCGTCCTGCCGGCGGACGATGCGCGCCCGGTCGTCATGCTCAGCGCCGGCGTCGGGCTTACGCCGATGGTGGCGATGCTGGAGGCGGCAGCGGCCGACCGGCGGGCGGGGGATCTGCTGTTCGTGCACGGCACGCGGGACGGGGCGACGCATGCCTTCGGTCCGCATGTGCGCGAGCTGGCGGCGGGGGGCGCCGGCATCCGCACGACCTTCTTCTATTCGCAGCCGCGCGCGGCTGATGTGGCGGGGCGCGACTTCGACGTCGCCGGCCATGTGAGCCTCGACTGGCTGGCCGGGCACACGCCGCTCGACACGGCGGAATATTTCGTCTGCGGCCCGCTGCGTTTCCTGCGCAGCTTCGTGCCCGGCCTCGTGCAGCGCGGCGTGCCGCCGGAGCGGGTGCATTACGAGTTCTTCGGCGATGTCGAGGACCTGTTCGGCGAGGCGACGTCGCAGCAGAGCCCGCCTGCTTCCGGCGCGGTAGTGGCGGCGCGCCGCTCGCAGGCCATCGGCGGGTTCGAGCGCGCGGCGATCGGCGCGGCGCTGCTCGACAGCGCCGCCGACGCGGTCGTCGCCAGCGATGCCGAAGGCGCCATCGTGCTGTGGAACGCTGGCTCTGAGCGCATCTTCGGCTTCACCGAGGACGAAGCCCTCGGCCAGTCGCTCGACATCATCATTCCCGAGCCGTTTCGCGCGCGGCATTGGGAGGGCTATCGCGAGACGGTGGCTTCCGGCCAGAGCCGCTACGGCGCCGGCGACCTGCTCGCCGTGCCGGGCCTGCACCGCGACGGCCGGCGCATCTCGATCGAGTTCACCATCGTGCTGCTGAAGGACGCGGCCGGGAAGGTGACAGGCATGGTCGCCTTGGTCCGCGATGTCACCGCCCGGTTCGAGGAGACGAAGGCGCTGCGCAAGCGGGTCGCGGCGCTGGAGGAGCAAGCGGCGTCACCGGGCTGAGGGGAGAGCGCGTGCCGCGAGGATCGTGGCGAGCGCCCGCTCGACCGCTTCCTCTGTCTCGGGCGAGGCGGCGCGTGGACCCAGTACATGGCCGATCACCTCGTGCAGGGGCCGACCGGCCGGTAGCGCGCGGCGCTGCAGCCAGGCTTCGGCCAGCGCGAGCTGCAACTTCTCCGCGCTGAGTTCCACGGCCTTGACGGCCGAGCGGAGCTTTTCCTTTTCCGCGTCTCGACCGGGAAGAGGCGCGCGGAGATGGCGGCGCGCCGCGCGCAGCGGCAGCACGACGCCCTCCCGCCAGTCCTTCATTTCCTCCCGCAGCGCTTCCACGGCATTGCCGTCCAATGGTCGGCCGTGGATGTCGGCATAGATGGCCGTAAGGAGGAGGATGACATCGGCACCCGCCTCGTCCTGCAGGGTGAGACACGCGGCCGAGACGCCGGGCCGGGCGTAGAAATCCAGCGCGAAATCCCAAAACGTGGTCATCACGAGGGCCTTTCCCTGTTGCGTTCGGCGTTCGGCGCGCCATGATCGGCGAGCCCGGCCAGCTCGCCGACGGTGACGGGCTTAAGCGGGGTGCGCACGCGATAATAGCCGGTCTCTTCCGGCGACCGGTGCGTCGCTGCCGCGATGATGGCGGTGGCGGTCGGCCCGCAGAGCCGTCCCTGGCAGGGGCCCATGCCGCAGCGCAGGAACGCCTTGGCCTGATTGGGGCCGGTGACGCCGCGGCCGACGGCCTCGCGCAGGGCGCCGGCGGTCACGTTCTCGCACCGGCAGATGACGGTGTCGTCCGCCGGGGCGAGAATTTCCGCGCGGGGCGGATAGAGGCGGTCGAGGAAAGGGCGCACCGTGAGATGCGCGTGCCTGGCACGGGTCTCCGCGGCGATGCGCCGTTCCGCGGCCTCCGGCGCAAGTCGGCCGATATCCCGGAGGATCGCCAGCGCCGCGATGTTCCCGTCATGCGCGCTCGCCTGTGCGCCGATGATGCCGCCGGCATCTCCCGCGACATGGATGCCCGGAAGGTCCGTCGTTCCCGAAGCGCCGAGTACGGGCCGGAAGCTCCCCTGCGCCGGATTGAATTCATGGGCGCAGCCGAGGGAGCGGGTGATCTGCTGCTGGGGGATCACCCCCTCATGCAGCCCCACCGTGTCGCATGCCAGCCGGGCCGCGCCGCCGCGATGGACGAAACGTATCGCGGTTACATGACGCTCGCCCTCCAGGGCAATGTCGCGTACGCCGCGATAGAAGGGGACGCCGGCACGGCGCAGGGCCGCCAGCAGGCCGGCGCCCTTGAGCAGATAGCGCCAGCCCTCGCCCGTCAGCGCCCGCGGCAGAAGCGGCAACCCGCCCAACAGATGCGTGCTGTCGGAGGTGTCGAGCAGCACCATGTCCCGGACACCCGCTGCGAGGCATTGCCGGGCGAAAAGCAGGAACAGCGGTCCGCTGCCGGCGAGGACGAGCCGGCCGGCCGGGACGAGGCCGCCGGATTTCAGCGCGATCTGCAGTGCGCCGATTCCCATCACCCCCGGCAATGTCCAGCCGGGCGTCGGCACCGGACGCTCCATGGCGCCGGTCGCGAGGACGACGGCTCGCGCGCTCACCCGTTCGATCGCGCCGTGCCGGCGGATCCAGACGCCGCGCTCCTCGTCGATGCGCCAGACCAGCGTGCCGAGCGAGATCTCGGCGCCGCTAGCGCGCAGGCGCTCGGCGAGCGGGGCGCCGCGCAGGTAATCCGCACCCAGAATGCGCGCGAGCCGCGAATGGTTCCGGTTGCGCTCGATGGCGCGGTAGATCTGGCCACCGATCTCCGGCTGCTCGTCGACGACCAGCGTGCGGGCCCCGCCCTCGGCGAGCGCCGCGGCCGCGGCCATGCCGGCCGGGCCGGTGCCGATGACGACAGCGTCCCAGTCGTGGGACGTCCGGTCGGCGGCTATGTGATCGGTATCCATGCGGTCAGCGGTCATGGCCGCGCTCCGGAATCTGCCGCGCGCCCGTCTGGACGTGCACCACCATGCCGTCGCGCGCCGGAATGAGGCAGGCCTGCTGGTTCTGGCGTCCGTCGATCTCGACCAGGCATTCGAAGCAGACGCCCATCATGCAGTAGGGCGCGCGCGGCGCGGCATCGCGCGGGTGATCGCGGAAGCGCTCCACCCCTGCCGCGATGAGCGCCGTGGCGACGCTGTCCCCTGCCTGGAAGGCGATCGATCGGCCGTCGAACACCAGCGTGCCGGCTGCCGGTGCCGGTTCAATGCGCCTGAACATCGAATCTGTCGCTCCGGAAACAGGCCACGGCGTCAGGCAGCGTGCCGGTGGCGATGGCCGGGCCGAGCACGAAGGCGTGCGCGCTGCACAGGGTAACCCCGCTGTGGCAGGTGGCGGCGAAAGCGCCGGGATGGCGCTGCGATTCCTCGTAGATCGGCTTGCCGTCCGGCGTCATCACGCGCAGCGAACCCCACTGCCGGACGACGTTCACGTCGGCGATCTGCGGAAAGGCCCGCACCGCCGCGGCGCACAGCGTCGCGGCGGTGGTCACGTCGGTTTCCTCGCTGAAGCCGGCTTCCTCATGGCTGGAACCGATGAGGAAGGAGCCTTCCGCCGTTTGCCGCACGCCGCTGCCGACATAGGAAAAGAAGGGCTTCACCCGCTCGGTGACGATGATCTGGCCGCGCTCCGGCCGCACCGGCATGGAGAGCCCGAGCTGGGGGGCGAGGGCCGCCGCGCCGAGGCCGGCGGCGATGACGATCCGTCGGCCCCGGACGACGCCGCGTGCCGTGTCGGCCGCGAAGCCGCCGGGCTCGGCGCGCAGGGCGGAGACCCGGGCGGTGGGGAAATAGGTGCCTCCGCGTGTCTGAAGTCCCTGCTGGAGTGCACGCAGCAGGTAGAGCGGACTCACATGCGAATCCAGCAGGGAATAGGAGGCGCCGACCACCTGCGGACCGATCGCGGGGACGCGCTCGAGAAGTGCCGCCCGGTCGAGAATCTCGATCTCGATGTCGCCGCCATCGGCGCGTGTCGCGGCGGCGACGCGGCGCCGGGCGTCGAGTTCGGTTTCCGAGAAGCAGAATTGCAGGCCGCCCGGCTGGCTCCAGCCGATGTCGATGCCGGTTTCGTCGACCAGCGCTTGCGCGAAATCCCGCCACAGATGCCCGGCCCGCAGGGACCAGTGCATGTAGGCGGGCGCGCCGACGCCCTTTCCCTGCAGCCAGACGAGGCCGAAATTGCCGCGCGCGGCGCGATGGGCGACGTCGCCCTCGTCGAGCAACGCGACATCGGCACCCGTGCGCGCCGCCCCCCAGGCGATGGCGGAACCGATCAGCCCGCCGCCGACCACGATCAGGTCGTGCTGCCGGCCGGTGGTCATCTCTCTGCGCCGGGCCCGAACCGCCGGGGCCGCAACCCGGCGTGCAGCCAGTCCACCAGCGAGACGATGTCGTAGACCGGCAGGCCGAACGTCTCGCGTATGGCGGCCGAGAAGGGAGGAAGATTGGCGCATTCGGAGACGATGGCGCCGATGGACGGCGTCTCCTCCAGCATGCGCGCGACGATATCCAGCACCTCGCGCTCCTGCGCGGCGGCGTCGGCGCGCGGCGCATTGGTGCGCATATGGGTGCGGATCGGCCCGTCGAACGCCAGCTCGCCGAGCGGCAGCCCGGTCGGAGCGCCCACATTGAGGAAATGGGTGTCCTTGAGGGCTGCCTTGTCGGAGACGATGACGCCGACCGTGCGGTCCTCCGGCAGGAGGCTCAGGGCGAGCGGGATCTGCATCAGGCTGGAGGTCGCGATCGGCACCGGACTGTGCCGCCTCAGCTCCGGATGCACGGCGGCGAGGAAGCCGCAGCTTGTGGTGATGCCGTCGACGCCGGTCGCCACCAGATCGTCGATCGCCTCGAAGAAGCGGGCCAGCGCCTCCGCCGGGTTGCCTTCGATGACATCCTGCGGGCGCACGCCGCGCACCACGCGGAACTGAACGGGAAACGGCCAGGTTGCTGCGTTGGCGATGTCGCCGGGCAGCCGCTCGAAGCGGGTGTCGAGCACCATGATGCCGATCATGGTGCCGTGGACTGGCCGGGGCCGGCGCGGCGTGAGAAGACTGCGGGGCATCGCGCCGTGCTCCTACGCGTCGGCCCGGCGCGCCGCGGGCATGCCGGCCCAGCGCCGGCAGGCGTCGTTGTCGATGTCGAACAGATCGAGCGCCCGGCCCACCGAATGGTCGACCATTTCCGCCACCGAGCCCGGAAGGGCATAGAAGGCGGGCACGGGCGGCATGATGATCGCGCCCATCTCGGTGAGTGCGGTCATGGTGCGCAAATGGCCGAGGTGAAGCGGCGTCTCGCGCACCATGAGCACCAGCCGGCGGCGCTCCTTCAGCACCACGTCGGCGGCCCGGCTCATCAGGCTGGACGTTACGCCGGTGGCGATCTCCGACATGGTGCGGATCGAGCAGGGTGCGACCAGCATGCCGAGGGTGCGGAACGAGCCGCTGGAGATCGTCGCCCCGACATCGGCGACGTTGTGGACGACGCTCGCCTTCCGCGCCAGCGCGGCCGGCGAGAGGCCCAGCTCCTGCGAGAGGGTGAGATGGGCGGAGCGGGTGACGATGAGATGCGTCTCGATGCCCGCCGCTTCCAGCAGTTCCAGCGCCCGCACGCCGTAGACGGCGCCGGAGGCGCCGCTGATGCCGACGACGATGCGGGGTCTTTCCTGCGTGCCGCTCATGTCCCTGTCCACGCTCAGGCGTTCGCGAACCAGTCGGCGAGGTTCACCGTGTCGGCGAGCCGGATCTTCTTGCGCTCGAACTCGGCGCGCCGGTGGAACGGCTTGGTGGCGTCGATCAGCAGCCGGCCCCAGTGGTCCTTCTGCTCGTCGCGATAGAAGGACGGGGTATCGGGAATGATGATCATGTCCTTGTCCGGCCGGCAGCGCGTCAGCACGGCCCACATCACGTCGTCCATGCTGTAGATATCGACGTCCTCGTCGACGACGGTGATCACCTTGGCCCAGATCGGCTCGGCGCCGATGGTCGCCAGCATGACCTGCCGCGCATGCCCCTCGAACTGCGGGTCGATCTTGACGATGGCGTGGGTGACGAAGGGCTGGCACGTCACATCGAGAATGCCGGGCAGCGCGGCGCTCAGGCGCTGGTAGATGTTGGCCGAGACCGACAGCTCCAGCGTCAGCACCTCTTCCGCCGAACCGCACAGGATGGAGTGGAACACCGCGTCCTTGCGTACGGTGACGCCCAGCACCTCGAAGACTGCGTTTGGTCCCTCGGGCACGTAGTAGCCCATGAACTCGCCGAACGGGCCTTCCGGGCGGCGTTCGTTGGGCAGGAAGCGGCCCTCGATGACGATCTCGGTATCGGCCGGGACCTCGAGGTCGATATGTCTGCACTTACGCATGGCGATCGGGCTGCCCTTCAGCCGCGCGGCGACCTCCAGCTCGTCGACGTCGTAGGGCAGGGGGGCGGCGGCCGTGAGGAAGGAGGTCGCCGGCGCGCCGATCAGCATCGCCGCTTCCAGCGGCTTGCCCATCTTCTCCGCCTTCTCGTGGTAGATGGTGAGGTGATGGCGCGGGGCGAGGCGGCAGCGCAGCTCCTGATCGTTGACATACATCGAGCGGTGATAGGACAGGTTGCCGACCCCGGTTTCGGGATCCTTGGCGATGAACATCGCCGAGGTGAAATAGGGCGCGGCGTCGCGGTCGGAATAGGTGATCAGCGGGAGGTCGGAGAGCTTCACCTCGATGAGACCATCATCCTCGGCGTGGACGAAGGGCTCGCCCGAGCCCTGGCCGAGATTGGCGAGGTTGCTCCACTGGCGGCAGAAATCCTTCGCGTCGATGCCGATCACTTCCGCGAGGCGTTCGCGCGAACCGTAGACATTGGTGACGACCGGAAAGCGGGTGCCCTTCACATTGGTGAACAGGATGGGCTTGCCCCAGCGCTTCTGCGCGGCGTGGGTGACGGCGGCGAGCTCGTGAAAGGGGTCGATCTCCTTGTCGACCACGAGCAGGTCGCCGCGCTCGCGCAGGCGCGCAATATAGTCCCTCATCGAATTCTCCGGGGAGGCAGGTTCATTGTGGCCGGGCCGGCGGACAGGGGCCGCGCGGTGGCCGTGGTGGCTTCATGGGAACTGCGCAGGCGATAGCGGTCCCCCGGATAGAGGAACCGGCTGCGCGTCACCGGGACGTCGCCGCGCCAGGTGCGGCGGTCGAGCAGCAGGCAGGGCTGGTTGGCGTCGATCTGCAGGAGCGCCCGGCTTTCCTCGTCGGGCCGGATGGCGCGGATCGTGTTGTCGACGAAGGTGACCTCGGTCTCGCGCAGCAGATAGGTGTGCGGCGTGATGCGGGTGAAGTCCTGATCCAGATAGGCCGGCGCTTCCTCCGAATTGATGAAGCGGTCCTCGAGCTGGATCGGCGTCCCGTCTTCCTTGTGCAGGATGCGCGAGTGGAAGACCACGCCGTCATTGGGCAGCGGCAGCAGGTTGGAGAGCGGGTCGCCGGGCCGCAGCGTGAGAAGTGATATCACTTCGCTCGTATGGACGCCGCCGCCGTCCTCGATCTCCTCGGATACGTCCGGAAGCTCGAAGACCGCGCACTGCATCTTGGGGCCGATGACGAAGGTGCCACGTCCCTGGATGCGCACCAGCATCCCCTCGGTCTGCAGCTCGCGCAAGGCGCGGCGTACCGTGAGGCGCGAGGCGCCGAATTCCTCGGCGAGCTCTTCCTCCCGCGGGACCTGGAAGTCCGCCGGCCATTCGGCGGCGCGGATGCGCTTTTCGATCGCGGATTTGATCCGGCCGTAGAGGGGCTGATCGACGGGGGCGACCTCGTTCATGGGCTCTCTTTGCGGCATGAAATAGATATCATTTTCACAACGATATGCCGGCTCAAAGCCCGCTGTCCAGCCAGGAATGGCTTTGGACACATCCAAAACCGCCTTGACAGCCTCATATAATGATATCAGTTTCGATCAAAGAGATATCATTATGGGTCTCAATCAATAGTGTTTTGTTGCCCGCGCATCCGTTGCGGCGGGAGTGCCTGCGCCGTCGTGTGGCGGCGGTAGTGTCATGGGAGAGGTGTGAATGACATCGCGCACGGACGCGCTGCCGAAGCTCGACATGTATATCGGCGGCGAGTGGGTCGCGCCGGCTTCGGGCGAGTATTTCGAGACGATCGATCCGTTCACGGCCAAGCCGTGGGCGCTCGTCGCCCGCGGTGACGCCTCCGATGCCGACCGTGCCGTCCGCGCCGCCCACAAGGCCTTCACCGAAGGCCCGTGGCGACGGATGCACCCTTCCAAGCGCGGTCGGATCATCCATCGCTTCGGCGAACTCATCGAACAGCACGCCGACGAACTCGCCGAGATCGAGGTGCGCGACAATGGCCGCCTCCTCGCCGAGATGCGCCACCAGATCCGCTACATCCCGAACTGGTACTATTATTACGCCGGTCTCGCCGACAAGATCGAAGGCGCCGTGCACCCCTGCGACAAGCCGGCCCTCAGCTTCTCTCGGCACGAGCCGCTCGGCGTGTGCGTGGGCATCGTGCCGTGGAACGCGCCGCTGTTCCTGCTCTCGCTGAAGCTTCCGGCCGCGCTGGCGGCCGGCAACACCGTGGTGCTGAAGCCCGCCGAGCACACCTCCGCCACCGCGCTGAAGCTGATGGAGCTGGTCGAGAAGGCGGGCTTCCCTCCCGGCGTGATCAACGTCGTGACCGGCTATGGCAAGGAGGTGGGCGAGCCGCTCGTCACCCACCCGCTCACCCGCCATGTCGGCTTCACCGGCTCGACGGCCACCGGCGCGCATCTCTATTCGCTGGCAGCGAAGGACGTGAAGCGCGTCAGCCTGGAGCTGGGCGGCAAGTCGCCGAACATCGTCTTCGACGACGCGGACCTCGACAATGCCGTGCGCGGCGTGGTCGGCGGCATCTTCGGCGCGGTGGGCCAGACCTGCATCGCCGGCTCCCGCCTGCTGGTCCAGCGCAAGGTGCACGACGCCTTCGTCGAGAAGCTCGCCGCCTTCAGCAAGTCGGCCCGCATCGGCGACCCGCGCAACGCCGCCACGCAGATCGGCCCGATCGCCAATCGCATGCAGTACGACAAGGTGCTCGGCTATATCGACATCGCGCGGCAGGAGGGTGCCGAGCTGGTGCTCGGCGGCAAGCGGCCGGACGAGGCGGAATGCGCCGAGGGCTTCTTCGTCGAGCCGACCATCTTCACCGGCGTGAACAACGACATGCGGATCGCCCGCGAGGAGGTGTTCGGCCCGGTGCTCTCCACCATCGTCTTCGACGAGATGGAGGAGGCGGTCGCCATCGCCAACGACACCGAGTTCGGCCTCGCCGCTGGCCTCTGGACCGCCAATATGCGGCGGGCGCTACGCATGTCCGAGCTGCTGGAGGCTGGCAGCGTGTGGGTGAACACCTATCGCGACGTGTCCTACACAACCCCGTTCGGCGGCTACAAGAAGAGTGGCATTGGCCGCGAGAACGGCGTCGAGGGCATCCGCGAATATCTGCAGACCAAGGCGGTCTGGCTCTCCACCGCCGAAGAGATCGCCAATCCCTTCGTCATCGGCTGAACGACCGGCCGGGTGGCCGCTGCGGCCGCCCGGTCCCGCCAGGCGTACCTATCGAGAAGGACAGGCTGTGAAGCGCAAGGGCAGTGAGATTCTCGCCGACGAACTGGCCCTCAACGGCACGGATATCGTCTATCACGTGCCGGGGGAGAGCTTCCTGTGTGCGCTCGACGCGCTGGCGGTGCGCCATCCCGGCATCCGCGCCGTCGGCTGCCGCCACGAGAACGGTGCCGCGCAGATGGCGGAGGCCTACGGCAAGCTCACCGGCCGGCCGGGCGTCGCCTTCGTCACCCGCAGCCCGGGTGCCACCAATGCTGTGAACGGCGTCCACACCGCCTATCAGGATTCCTCGCCGATGATCCTCATCGTCGGCCAGGTGAAGCGCGCTCTGATGGAGCGCGAGGCGTTCATGTCCTACGACTTCCGCACCATGTTCGCCCCGACGGCGAAATGGGTGGCGCAGATCGACGATGCCGCCCGCATCCCGGAATTCGTCCAGCGCGCCTATCAGACGGCGATGACCGGCCGCATGGGCCCGGTCGTGCTCGTCGTGCCCGAGGACGTGCTGGAGGAGGAGGCGAGCGTGCCCTCCGGCAAGCGCTCCGTGCCCGCCCACGCCGGCACGCCCGCGGCGGAGGATGTCGAGACCATCTTCTCCCTGCTGGCGCAGGCCGAGCGTCCGTTGCTCATCGTCGGCGGCTCCGGCTGGACGGAAGCGGCGCGCGGCGACATCCAGGCCTTCGCGGCGGCGAGCAACGTGCCCGTCGTTACCACCTTCCGCCGGCGCGACATCATCGACCACCGGCTGCCCTGCTATGTCGGCGAGATCGGCATCGGCTCCAACCCGGCGCTGCTCGCCCACATCAGGGACGCCGACTTCGTCATCATGTGCAACGACGCGCTCAGCGACGTTAACACGATCGGCGCCGGCTACATGGAGGGCTTCACGCTTTTCAGCATCCCGGTGCCGAAACAGAAATTCGTGCATGTCACCAATAATTTCGCCGAGCTGAACCGCGTCTTCCAGGTCGATCTCGCCTTGCTCGCCGACAACGGCGCCTTCTGCCGGGCGCTCGCCGCCCATGCGCCGGTCGCGCATGCCGCCCGCGACGGCTGGACGGCGAAGCTGCGCGAGACCTTCGAGGCCGAGACCCGTCCCGGCCCGTGCCCCGGCTCGATCGACCTGCCGCAGGTGATGAAATGGCTGCGCGAGCGTCTGCCGGAGGACGCCATCGTCACCAATGGCGTCGGCGCCTATGCAACGTGGAGCCAGCGCTACTTTGCCCATTACCGGCTGCACACCCAGCTCGGGCCGATCAGCGGCTCGATGGGCTACAGCCTGCCGGCGGCGATCTCGGCCAAGCTTGTCCATCCCGAGCGCGTGGTGGTCGATTTCGTCGGCGACGGATGCTTCCAGATGAGCTCAGAGGAGCTGATCACCGCCGTGCAGTACGGCGCGAACGTGATCGTCGTCCTGTTCAACAACAACATGTACGGCACCATCCGCATCCATGAGGAAAACCGCCTCGAGGGGCGGGTCAACGGCACCCAGCTGGTCAATCCCGATTTCTACGCGCTGGCCAAGGCCTATGGCGCCCATGCCGAGCGCGTGACCACCACCGAGGAGTTCGCTCCGGCCTTCGAGCGCGCGCTCGCTGCCGGACGGCCGGCGCTGATCGAGCTCACCGTCGATCAGGAGGCCATCCACTCCCGCTATTCGCTGACCGACCTGCGCAATCGCCGCAAGGCGAAGGGCTGAACCGTCCCGACGGAAGGGCGGCACGACAGGCTGGCGGCCGGAATTGGCAGGCAGTCTCCCCACGAGAAGGGAGACGCGATCGTCGAGGGAAGAAACGTCCAGAGAGACATCCAAAGGGGAACGGATATGAAAACGTCAGTGCCAGCGTTGCTCCTTGCCGGAGCGCTCCTCGCCTTCGCCGCACCGGTGCGGGCGGAAGACTGCACGCTCCGCGTCACCACATGGGGCGGTAACTACCAGAAAACCTACGAGGCGGTCGCCAAGGGCTTCGAGGAAGCCCACAAGTGCAAGATCGAATGGGTGGTCGGCTCCAGCCCCGATCACCTGATCAAGTCCCGTCTGGGGCAGGTCGACGTGACGACCAACACCCTGCTCAATTCGATCGCCGGGGAGAAGGAAGGCCTGTGGCTCGAGCTCGACAAGAGCAAGATCCCGAACATGGCCAATCTCTATCCCAATGCCGTTTATTCGCCCTACACGATCTTCGCCAATGTCGGCGACTACGTGCTCGCCTACAATTCCGACAAGGTGAAGACCCCACCGACGAGCTGGGACGAGCTCTGGAAGCCGGAATACAAGAACCATGTCGTCATCTACGGCATGCAGCACATCCCCACGCTCAGCCTGACGGTGCTGGAAGCCAACAAGAACGGCGGCAGCATCGAGAATATCGAGCCCGGGCTGAAGAAGATGGCGGAGCTGTTCAACAGCGGCAATCTGATCGGCGCGCTCGATGTCGAGAGCCAGATGGTTTCGCTCTTCCAGACCGAGGATGCCTGGATCGGCATTCTCGCGACCGGCCGCATGAAGGACCTGCTCGACAAGGGCGCCACGAACATCGCCTTCGTCCGGCCGGAGGAGGGTACCTTTCCGCTGATCAGCAGCGTGAACGTGCCGAAGACCGCCAAGGACCCGGCGATGGCCTTCGCCTTCGTGAACTACATTCTCAGCCCCGAGGTGCAGCAGGCCTTCGCCACCCGCAACCTCTACGCACCCACCGTGCAGAACGCGAAGATCCCCGAGGACTTCGCCTACAAGAACCTGCTGGTGCAGAACGAGCAGTTCAAGCGCCTCTTCCTCCCCGATCAGGACAAGATCACCGCCAACAAGGCGAAGTGGCAGGAAGAGCTGAGCAAGCTGACCACCAAGTGACGCGAGGAATGGCGGCGGGAGACCGGCATCGGCCGGCTTCCCGCCGCGGTCCGTCCATGATGCTTTTGTGGGAAGGGCCGGCACCGCCCCGCCGCGACGAGCGTCGCGCCGCGTGCCGCGCCCCAGGCCCGACTTCCCCGGAGACCCTCTGACGATGAACGATTCCACCGGCAAAGCCATTCAGGTCGAGGGGGTCTGCAAGCGATATGGCCACGTATCGGCCGTGAACGACGTGTCGTTCGATGTCCGTCATGGCGAGTTCGTCTCGCTGCTCGGCCCCAGCGGCTGCGGCAAGACCACCACGCTGCGCATGATCGCCGGCTTCGTGATGGCCTCGGACGGGCACATCCGCATCAACGGCCGCGACGTCACCTATCTGCCGCCGGAGAAGCGCGAGGTCGGCTTCGTCTTCCAGAACTACGCGCTGTGGCCGCATATGACGGTGGCGGAGAACGTCGCCTTCGGGCTGAAGCTGCGCAAGCGCGACAAGGCTTTCATCCGCAACAAGGTGGAGGAATCGCTCGCCGTCACCGGGCTTTCCGGCTTCGAGGGGCGCCTGCCGCGCCAGCTTTCCGGCGGCCAGCAGCAGCGCGTGGCGCTTGCCCGGGCGCTGGCGCTGGAGCCGCAACTGCTGTTGATGGACGAGCCGCTGAGCAATCTCGATCGCGCCCTGCGCGTGGCGATGCGCCGGGAGCTGAAGAAGCTGCAGCAGCGGCTGAACATGACCACCCTCTACGTCACCCACGATCAGGAGGAAGCCCTGTCCATGTCGGACCGGGTGGTGATCATGAGTGGCGGCGAGATCGTTCGCGTGGCCCGGCCGCTGGAGGTCTATGAGGACCCGCAGTCGGAATTCGTCGCCGATTTCGTCGGCACCACGAATTTCTTCGACGGCATCGTCAGCGACATCGGCGAAGGCGTGGCCACGGTGAAGGTGGGCGAGACGCTGACGCTGCGCGTCGGCAACCGCATATCCGCCGCTCCCGGCAGCGCGGTGCGCGTGCTGCTGCGGCCCGAGCGGGTACGCATCCTCGCCGAGCGCCGGGAGGGGGCGAACATGCTCGCGGCGCGGGTCGATTTCATCGAATATTACGGCCCGACCCTGCGCTACACCGTGGCGCTTCCCGGCGGCGAGGCGCTCTTCGTCGAGGCCCACGACATCCATGGCTCGGCGCAGATCGGCGAGACCGTGTGGCTGAGCATCGAGCCGGATCATTTCCGGCTGATCGACCGCAAGGGGGCGCCGGCGTCATGAAGGCACGCAACGCCGCCCTGCTGCTGGCGCCGGCCGCTCTCGCGCTGACGATCTTTGTCATCCTTCCCCTGATGTGGGTGGTGCGCACCAGCTTCAACCACACGGTGGACGGCGCCTACATGGTGTCGGCCTTCACCTTCGAGAACTACACGCGATTCCTCGGTTCCGGCTGGTACCTCGTCAACACGCTCTGGTTCTCGATCCGTGTGGCGATCCTCACGACGGCGATCTCTGTGCTCCTCGGCTACCCGGTGGCGCTCTACATCGCCGGTACGCGCGGCGTGCAGCGCAACGTGCTGATGACCATGGTGCTCTCGCCGCTGCTGATCGGTCTCGTGACGCTGGTCTATGGCTGGATCGTCATCTTCCGCGGTGGCGGCCTGCTGAATTCCCTCATGATCGCGCTGCGCGTCTATGACGAGCCGGTGCGCTACATGTGGGACCTGAAGGGCGTCGTCATCCTGCTCGTCTACATCGGCATGCCCTATATCGTGCTGTCGCTGCTCGACAGCATCGAGCGCATCAACCCCTCCTTCGTGGAGGCGGCGCGCAATGTCGGGGCGAGCCGCTGGCGGGCCTTCTGGAGCATCACCTTCCCGCTCACCATGCCCGGGCTCTATGCCGGGCTGGTGATCGTCTTCACGCTGAACTTCTCCGCCTTCGCCGTGCCGCTGATGGTCGGAGCGACCGACACGCAGATGATCGGCCTCGTGATCTACCGCGAGGCCCTGCTCAACAACGACCTGCCCTTCGCCTCCAGCCTCTCGGTGATCATGATCGCCGCCAACGCGACCATTCTCCTCGGCATGTCCTTCCTCTTCGGGAAGCTCATCCTCAACCGTCTCGAAGCGAAGAGATGAGGACGCCCGTCATGCGCTCCCCCGATATCGGCACCGCCGCCCTGCGCCTGTTCACCTATGCGGCGATGGCGTTCCTCTTCTTCCCCATCATCATCACGTTGATCGTCTCGGTGAACCCGCGCGAGTTCATCCTGCCGCCATCGGGCTTCACGCTCGACTGGTTCAAGGCCGCCTGGACGTCGGAGACCTTCGTGCGGGCGATGGGGGTGAGCCTCATCCTTGGCATCGTCGCCTCGCTCGTCGCCAACACGCTGGCGCTGCTCGCGGTGCTGGCGATGGTGCGCTACGACTTCAAGGGCAAGGCGCTGATCAACCTGCTGATCATGTCGCCGCTGCTGATTCCGACCACCATCTTCAGCCTGGCGCTCTACGTCTATTTCGTGCAGCTCGGCTTCGGCGGCGGCATTCCGGCGCTGGTCATCGGCCATGCCATCCACGTGCTGCCCTTCGCGGCCCGCATCCTCACCGCCAGCATGCAGAACTTCGACACGTCGCTGGAGGAGGCCGCCCGCAATGTCGGCGCCGGCCCGGTGCGCACGATGCTCTCGATCACCCTACCGGTGATGAAGACCGGCCTCATCTCCAGTTTCGTGCTGTGCTTTGTGCTCTCGTGGAACGACTTCCCGATCTCGGTCTTCCTTGCCCCGCCGGGCTGGACGCCGCTGCCGGTCGAGCTCTTCACCTACATCAAGTTCCAGTACGACGCCGTGGGCGCGGCGCTGGCGAGCTCGCTGATCCTGATCTCCGGCATCGCGATGGTGGTGATCGACCGCATGGCCGGGCTGCGGCGGGTGCTGAGGGGCTGACCGGATGAGAGCGGCGGCCGGGAGGGAAAGCACCCGGCCGGGCCGGCTCGCGATCGGGGCCGGGCTCCCCGCCTCCTCAGCTCGCGATGCGGGCGAGCGCGGCGCGGAAGCGCTGCCGGATGGCCTCGCGGTCGCGGTGGCGGCCGGCTTCGACCAGCTTGACGCCGCGCCGCCAGACGCAATCGATGCCGTTCTGCGCCGTCGCGAAGATCCAGCCGTCCAGCGCCGCCGCCCGCTGCCGGCCTTCCAGCGAGGGATGGCGGGCATCAAGGCTGACGATGTCGGCCGGGGCGCCCACGGCGAGGCCGGGACCGCCATCGAGTGCCTGCGCTCCGCCCTTGAAGGCGGCGGCGAACAGGGCGGCGCCGGTCGAGCGGCCTTCGCTCATCGCCAGCACGTTGCGGGCGCGGTGGGCGAGGCGCTGGGAATATTCCAGCAGGCGCAGCTCCTCGGCGGCGTCGATCCGCACGTTGGAGTCCGAGC
Source organism: Ancylobacter moscoviensis (assembly GCF_007559435.1). Taxonomy (GTDB): domain Bacteria; phylum Pseudomonadota; class Alphaproteobacteria; order Rhizobiales; family Xanthobacteraceae; genus Ancylobacter; species Ancylobacter moscoviensis. The sequence goes on from NZ_VMBP01000005.1 coordinate 233,468, forward strand.
CGACGCCATAGGCGCCGCCCGCCTCGACGAAGGCGGGGGCAGGGAAGATGCCGTCGCCGAGATTGGCCTCGGTGATCGGGCAGAGCCCGGCGACGGCCCCGCTCTTCGCCATGCGGCGGGTCTCGTCCGGCGTCATATGCGTCGCGTGGATGAGGCACCAGCGCCCGTCGACGGGCGCCTCGTCCAGCAGATACTCCACCGGCCGGCGGCCGCTCCAGGCGAGGCAGTCCTCGACCTCCTTCACCTGTTCGGCGACATGGATGTGGATCGGTCCAGCCGTGAGCGGCAGGATGGCGGCAATCTCCCCGGTGGTCGCGGCGCGCAGGCTGTGCGGGGCGAGGCCGAGCACGGCGTCGGGCAGGGAGGCCAGAGCGCGCCGCGCCGACTCCATCAGCCGGCCGAAGCTCTCGACGTCGTTGATGAAGCGCCGCTGGCCGTGGTTGGGCACCTGCGCGCCGAAGCCGCCATGGGCATAGAAGACCGGCAGCAGCGTCAGCGCGATGCCGGTCGCTCCGGCGGCCGCGGCGATGCGGGCCGAGAGTTCGCCGATGTCGGCGTAGGGCGTGCCGTCGCGGCCGTGGTGCAGGTAGTGGAACTCGCCGACGCGGGTGAAGCCGGCCTCCAGCATCTCGACATAGGCCAGGGCGGCGATGGCCTCCACGTCCTCCGGGTCCATGCGGTCGACCGCCCGGTACATAGCCTCGCGCCAGGTCCAGAAACTGTCGCCTGTGGGACCGCGCACCTCCGTGTTGCCGGCGAAGGCGCGCTGGAAGGCGTGGCTGTGCAGGTTCGGCAGGCCCGGCAGGCCGACCGCGTGGCGCTCGGCATCCGCTGTCGGCGCCGTGTCATGAGTGAGCGAGACGATGGCGCCATCTTCGATGCCGACGCTGACATCGGAGGCCCAACCAGTTGCCAGATAAGCGGATTCGAACCAGAGGCGGGTCATGGCGGCGTCGCTCCGAAGACTATGGACAGGCGGCGAGATGTGCTATTATGTATAGACATTAATTCACCCCCTGTCATCCGTTCCGAGGAGAGGTTGATGCGCTGCGACCGATTATGGCGAGGGGCGCGGCTGGCGACACTGGCCGTGGGGCGCGAGGGTCTCGGAATCGTCGAGCAGGGTGTCGTCGCGGCAAAGGACGGACGCATCGTCTATGCCGGCGCGGCGGACGAGGCGCCGGCCTTCGCGGCGGACGAGACGATCGATTGCGAGGGGCGCTGGATCACGCCGGGCCTCGTCGACTGCCACACGCATCTCGTCTTCGGCGGCGACCGCGCGCACGAGTTCGAGCTGCGCCTTGCCGGCGCCTCCTATGAGGAGATCGCCCGGGCGGGCGGCGGCATCGTCTCCACCATGAAGGCGACGCGCGAAGCGGGCGAAGGCGACCTCGTCGCCTCCGCCGTGCGCCGCCTCGACGCGCTCATCGCCGAGGGCGTGACCACGGTCGAGATCAAGTCGGGCTACGGCCTCTCGGAGGAGGCGGAGCTGAAGAGCCTGCGCGCCGCGCGCGCGGTCGGGGCCGCGCGTCCGGTATCGGTGGCCACCACCTTCCTCGGCGCCCATGCGCTGCCGCCGGAGGCCAAGGGCGACAAGGCGGCCTATATCGACCGGATGATCGCGCTGCTGCCGCGCATCGCGGCGGAGAAGCTCGCCGACGCGGTGGACGCCTTCTGCGAGGGCATCGCCTTCTCGCCCGAGGAGGTGGCACGGCTGTTCACGGCGGCGCGGGAACTCGGCCTGCCGGTGAAGCTGCACGCCGACCAGCTCTCCAACCTGCATGGGGCGAAGCTGGCGGCCGGTTTCGGCGCGCTGTCGGCCGATCATCTCGAACACACCGACGAGGAAGGCGCGCGCGCCATGGCGCAGGCCGGCACCGTCGCGGTGCTGCTGCCGGGCGCGTTCTATTTCATCCGCGAGACCAAGGTCCCGCCCGTCGAGCTATTCCGCCGGCACGGCACGCATATGGCGCTTGCCACCGACTGCAATCCCGGCACCTCGCCGCTCACTTCCCTGCTGCTGACCATGAACATGGGCGCGACGCTGTTCCGCATGACGGTGGAGGAATGCCTCGCCGGCGTAACGCGCGAGGCGGCGCGGGCACTGGGACGGCTCGGCGAGATCGGCACGCTGGAGGCCGGCAAGAACTGCGACCTCGCGATCTGGGACATCGAGCGGCCGGCGGAGCTGGTCTATCGCATGGGGTTCAACCCGCTTCACGCCCGTATCTGGAGAGGCGCATGACCGAGATCATCCTCAAGCCGGGCGAGGTCTCGCTCGGCCAGTGGCGGACCGTCTATCGCGGCGCGCGGGCGCGGCTCGATCCGTCCTGCCTGCCGGCGGTGGAGCGCTCGGCGAAGGCGGTGGCCGACATCCTCGCGAAGGGCGAGCCGGTCTATGGCATCAATACCGGCTTCGGCAAGCTCGCGACGGTGCGCATCGGCGATGCCGATCTCGCCCGACTCCAGCGCAACATCGTGCTCTCGCACGCCGCGGGCGTCGGCGAGCCGATGCCGGTGCCGGTCGCCCGGCTGATGATGGCGCTCAAGCTCGCCAGCCTCGCCCAGGGCGCTTCCGGCATCCAGCCGGACACGCTCGCCCTGCTGGAGGCGATGCTGGTGAAGGGGCTGACGCCGGTCGTGCCCTGCCAGGGCTCGGTCGGCGCCTCCGGCGACCTCGCGCCGCTCTCGCACATGACGGCGACCATGATCGGCGTCGGCGAGATCTTCGTCGACGGCGTGCGCAAGCCCGCGGCGGCGGCCCTTGCCGAGGCGGGCCTCGCCCCGGTCGAGCTGGGTCCGAAGGAAGGGCTGGCGCTGCTCAACGGCACGCAGTTTTCGACCGCCAACGCGCTCGCCGGCCTGTTCGAGGCGGAGAACCTGTTCCGCTCCGCCCTCGTGACCGGCGCGCTCTCGACCGACGCGGCGCGTGGTTCCGATGCGCCCTTCGATCCGCGCATCCATGTCCTGCGCAAGCATCGCGGCCAGATCGAGACCGCCGAGGCGCTGCGCCGGCTGATGGAGGGCTCGGCCATCCGCGCCTCGCATCTCGTCGGCGACGAGCGCGTGCAGGATCCCTATTGCCTGCGCTGCCAGCCGCAGGTGATGGGCGCGGCGCTGGACGTGCTGCGGCAGGCCGCGAGCACGCTGGAGACCGAGGCCAACGGCGTCTCCGACAACCCGCTGATCTTCGCCGAGGGCGGTGAAGCGCTCTCCGGCGGCAACTTCCACGCCGAGCCGGTGGCCTTCGCCGCCGACATGATCGCGCTGGCGGTGTGCGAGATCGGCTCGCTGAGCGAGCGGCGCATCGCCATGCTGGTCGATCCGGCGCTGTCGGGCATGCCGGCCTTCCTCACCCCGAGGCCGGGCCTCAACTCCGGCTTCATGATCCCGCAGGTGACGGCGGCGGCGCTGGTCTCGGAGAACAAGCAGAAGGCCTATCCCGCGAGCGTCGATTCCATTCCGACCTCCGCCAATCAGGAAGACCACGTCTCCATGGCCGCGCATGGCGCGCGCCGGCTGAAGGGGATGGTGGAGAACGCGGAGGCCGTCGTCGGAATCGAATTGCTCGCCGCGGCGCAGGGCTGCGATTTCCACGCTCCGCTGGCTTCCAGCCCGGTGCTGGAGAAGGTGCGCGCCGCGCTGCGCATCGAGGTGCCCTCGCTCGACGAGGACCGCTACTTCGCCACCGACATGGAAGCGGCGAACGGCCTCGTCCGCTCCGGCGCCGTCGCCGCGCTGGCGGCGGAGCTGCTGCCGTCGATCAGCGGGGAGTGAGCGGCGTGACCCACCCCTCCTTCATCTCCGTCCATCGCGGCACCGCGCCGCTCGTGGTCTCGCTGCCGCACACCGGTACCGAGATTCCCGACGACATCGCCGCCGATCTCCTCTCGCCCTGGCTGGCCCGCAAGGACTGCGACTGGTGGATCGAGACGCTGTACGACTTCGCGGCGCGCATGGGCGCGAGCGTCGTGCGCACCGCGATCTCGCGCACCGCCATCGACGTGAACCGCGACCCCTCCGGCGTCTCGCTCTATCCGGGACAGGCGACGACCGAACTCTGCCCGACCACCACCTTCGACGGCGAGCCGCTGTACAAGGAGGGCCGCGGACCGGACGTCGCCGCCCGCCGCGCCGCCTATTTCGACCCCTACCACGCGGCCCTCGAGGCCGAGATCGAGCATGCCCGCGCCGTTCACGGCACGATCGTGGTCTATGACTGCCACTCGATCCGCTCCGTGGTCCCGCGCCTGTTCGAGGGCACGCTGCCGAATTTCAATGTGGGCACCAATTCCGGGACCACCTGCGCCCCCGAGTTGCAGGCGGCGATCGAGTCGATCTGCGACGCGACCGACTTCAGCCGTGTGAGCAACGCGCGCTTCAAGGGCGGCTGGATCACCCGCCATTACGGCCGGCCCGAGGCGGGCGTGCATGCGGTGCAGATGGAGCTCGCCTGCCGCACCTACATGCTCGAGCCGCTCGGGCCCGTCGGCCCGGAGAACTGGCCCGCCGCCTACGACCCCGATCATGCCGCGCCCTGCCGCGCGGCGCTCGTCCGCATCTTCGAGGCGTGCATCGCCTTTGCACGCTCGCGCGCCTGAGGGAGACACCCATGACCCGCCAACCGGTTCGTATCGACAACACCCGCGTCATCCGCGCCGCCCACGGCACCGAGCTTTCGGCCAAGAGCTGGCTCACCGAGGCGCCGCTGCGCATGCTGATGAACAACCTCGACCCCGATGTCGCGGAGAAGCCGGGCGAGCTGGTGGTCTATGGTGGCATCGGCCGCGCGGCGCGCAACTGGGAGTGCTTCGACAAGATCGTCGCCGCGCTGAAGACGCTGGAGGCCGACCAGACGCTGCTGGTGCAGTCGGGCAAGCCGGTCGGCGTGTTCCGTACCCACAAGGACGCGCCGCGGGTGCTGATCGCCAATTCCAACCTCGTGCCGCGCTGGGCGACCTGGGAGCACTTCAACGAGCTCGATAAAAAGGGGCTCATGATGTACGGCCAGATGACGGCCGGCTCCTGGATCTATATCGGCGCCCAGGGCATCGTGCAGGGCACCTACGAGACCTTCGTGGAGATGGGCCGCCAGCATTTCGGCGGTTCGCTGAAGGGCAAGTGGATCCTCACCGGCGGCCTCGGCGGCATGGGCGGCGCGCAGCCGCTCGCCGCCACCATGGCGGGCGCGAGCTGCCTTGCGGTCGAGTGCCGGCCGTCCTCCATCGATTTCCGCCTGCGCACCGGCTATCTCGACACTTCCACCGACAATCTCGACGAGGCGCTGCGCCTGATCCAGGAGTCCTGCGAGGTGGGCAAGCCGCTCTCCGTGGGTCTGCTCGGCAACACCGCCGAGGTGCTGCCGGAGCTGGTACGGCGCGGCGTGAAGCCGGACATGGTGACCGACCAGACCTCCGCTCATGACCCGGTGAACGGCTACCTGCCGATCGGCTGGACGCTGCAGCAGTGGGAGGACCGCAAGCTCTCCGATCCGGCCGGTGTCGCCAAGGCCGCCAAGGCCTCGATGGCGGTGCATGTGAAGGCGATGCTCGACTTCTTCCACGCCGGCATCCCGACCGTCGACTACGGCAACAACATCCGCCAGATGGCGCTGGAGGAAGGCGTGACCAACGCCTTCGACTTCCCCGGCTTCGTGCCGGCCTATATCCGTCCGCTGTTCTGCCGCGGCATCGGTCCGTTCCGCTGGGCGGCGCTGTCGGGTGATCCGGAAGACATCGCCAAGACCGACGCCAAGGTGAAGGAGCTGATCCCCGACAATCCGCACCTGCACAACTGGCTCGACATGGCGGCCGAGCGCATCAAGTTCCAGGGCCTGCCGGCGCGCATCTGCTGGGTTGGCCTGGGTGATCGCCACCGGCTGGGGCTCGCCTTCAACGAGATGGTGCGCAAGGGCGAGCTGAAGGCCCCCATCGTCATCGGCCGCGACCATCTGGACTCGGGCTCGGTCGCTTCTCCGAACCGCGAGACCGAGGCGATGCAGGACGGCTCCGACGCCGTGTCCGACTGGCCGCTGCTCAACGCGCTGCTCAACACCGCCTCGGGCGCGACCTGGGTGTCGCTGCATCATGGCGGCGGCGTCGGCATGGGCTTCTCGCAGCATGCGGGCATGGTGATCTGCTGCGACGGCACGGCGGATGCGGATGCCCGCATCGCCCGGGTTCTGTGGAACGACCCGGCGACCGGCGTGATGCGCCATGCCGATGCCGGCTACGAGATCGCCATCGAGTGCGCGAGGGAGCACCAGCTCGACCTGCCGGGCATTCTCGGCTGAGAGGGGCCGCCCATGAAGATCCTGTGCGCCGCCGACCACAAGGTGATGCCGTGGAAGAACGGCGCCGGCTCCACCACGGAGATCGCCGTCTCGCCGGCGGGCGCCGGGCTCGACACGTTCGACTGGCGCGTCAGCATGGCGAGCGTCGTCGAGGACGGGGCCTTCTCGGCCTTTCCCGGCATCGAGCGCACGCTCGCGGTGCTGGAGGGGGAGGGGCTCGTTCTGGAGGTGGAGGGCAGGGCGCCGCAGACGGTCCTCAAGGACGGCGTGCCGGCTTCCTTTCCCGGTGATGCGCCGACCCGGGCGCGCCTACTCAGCGGCCCGGTCGTCGACCTCAACGTGATGACGCGGCGCGGGCGCTACGCGCATCGCCTGCGCTGGCAACGCATCGACGCACCGACGACGCTGACGCCGGCGGAAGGGGCGCTCCTGCTGCTGGCGCGCACCTCCGGGCTCGCCGTCGAGGGTGCCCGTCTCAAGGCCGGCGACGCCGTGCTGCTGCGTGAGCCGGCGCGTCTCGAAACCCAAGGAACAGGGGAATTCTACCTTGTCGAGCTGTGGGAGGCCGCAGGCGACCTCGACAAGTAGGTCTATACAAATAAGATGGCGCCATGCAGGAGATGACCGGCATGAAGCGCTCGGACAAGTTGAAGCTCGGAACCTTCGTCTACACCTTCGGGTACAACCCGGCCGGCTGGCTGCACCCGGGCAGTGACGTCCACGGAGCCAATGATTTCCGCCACCTGCTCAAGGTGGCGCAGCTCTCGGAGGCCGCGAAGTTCGACTTCATGTTCATGGCGGATTCGCCCGCCGCCGCCATCGGCGATCCCGAGGCGCTGTGCCGCCTGCCGACCAAGATGAACCGTTTCGAGCCGCTGTCGCTGATCTCCGCGCTCGCCGTCTCGACCTCGCGTCTTGGTCTCGTGGCGACGGCCTCGACCTCCTATTACGAGCCGTTCAACCTCGCCCGCATCTTCGCCTCCGTCGATCATCTGAGCGGCGGGCGGGCGTGCTGGAACGTCGTCACCTCCGACCATGACGAGACCGGCTACAACTTCAACCGCGAGGGCCTCGACCCGCACGCGCTGCGCTACGAGCGCGGCAAGGAGTTCGTCGACGTCGTGTTCGGGCTGTGGGACAGCTTCGAGCAGGATGCCCTGCTGCTCGATCGGGCCAGCGGCGTCTATTACGACAAGGACAAGCTCCACACGCTCAACCACAAGGGCAAGCACTTCCAGGTGCGCGGTCCGCTCAACATCGCCGCGACGCCGCAGGGCCGGCCGGTGATCGCGCAGGCCGGCGGCTCGGAGGCCGGCATCGAGCTGGCGGCGGAAACGGCGGAGCTGGTGTTCTCGCTCGCCTCCAATTTCGAGCGCAGCCAGGCCTTCTACGCCACGCTGAAGGACCGGATGGCGAAGTTCGGCCGCGCGCCGGACGATCTGAAGGTGATGCCGGGCGTGGTCCTGAATGTCGGGCGCACCGAGGCAGAGGCGCGGGAGAAGGTCGAGTTCCTCGCCGGCAAGCTGCATCCGGATGTCGGCCGGGCGATGCTGGCCGAATTCCTGGAAGCGGACCTCTCCGGCGTGCCGCTCGACGCGCCCTTCCCGAAGGACCGCCTGCCGGCGGCGCCGAAGGGCTCCAAGGCGCTGTTCGACGAACTCACCGACTTCGTGATGAAGGGCCATACGGTCGGCGAGCTGATCCATCTGTTCAGCGAGAAGCACACCGGCAACGGCATCACCGGCACGCCGCAGGTGGTGGCCGATTTCATGGAGGAATGGTTCCAGGGCCGCGCGGCGGACGGGTTCATCCTCATGTTCCCGACGCTGCCTTCCGCGCTGGAGGATTTCGTCGAGCTGGTGGTGCCCGAGCTGCGCCGCCGCGGGCTGTTCCGTGATGAATATGAAGGCACGACGCTGCGTGCCAATCTCGGCGTGCCCGTGCCGGAGAACCGCTACGCGCTGGCCCGCCGCCAGCGCGGCATGGCGGCGAGCGCCACGGGAGCCTGAGGCGCCTCAACTGGCGGGCATCTTGCTTCCGGGTACGGGGTCGTCTTATCGGGAGGCGACAGGCCGCGCTCGGGATGGTCGGCCTTCGCGGAACAAGGCGCGTATGCGGCTGGAGCCTTGATGTTCAATACGGAAATCATCGTCAAATCGTTGCCGATGCTGCTCCAAGCCTCGGTCTGGACGGTGATCTACTCGCTCACCTCGGTGGCCATCGGCTTCTGCATCGGCACGCTGATGTGCGCGGCGGGGCTTTCCGCCTCGCGCCTCGGCCGCGCCGTCTCTGCCTTCTATGTGAGCTTCTTCCGCGGCGTGCCGCTGCTGGTGCAACTGCTCATCTCCTATTACTGCCTGCCGCTGATCGGGGTGAACGTGCCGTCCTCCGTCGCGGCGGTGGGCACGCTGGCGCTGTGCACCGGCGCCTACATCGCCGAAATCCTGCGCGGCGGTTTCCTCGGCATCCCGCCGGGGCTGATCGAAGCGGCGCGCATGGTCGGCCTCAGCCGGGCGCAGATCCTCACCCGCATCGAGGTGCCGCTGGCCGTGCGCTTCACGCTGCCCTCGTTGGTCAACGAGACGACGATGATGGTGAAGGCCTCCTCGCTGATCTCGGTGGTCGGCGTGCTGGAACTCACCCGCCTCGCCCAGAACATCGCCACCTCGACCTTCCAGCCGCTGGAAATCTATCTGACCGCCGGAGCGATCTATTTCGTGATCAACGGCGCCATCACGCTGGCCGGCGAGTTCGCCGAGAGCCGCTTCCGGATGGAGAAGGCGCGATGAGCTTTATAGGCATGGTGGGCAACGCAGTGGTGTGGCTGGAAACGTCGTCATGGCCGGGCTTGGACCGGCCATCCACGCCTTCGGTTCCGCCGGTGCAGAGGAAAGTCGTGGATCCCCGGGCCAAGCTCGGGGATGACGGGCGGAGTGGCGGCGAGGGAAATGTCCCATGACCTTCAATCCCGCCATTCTCACCGACAACTGGCGCGAGATCTTCGACGGGATGGTGCTGACCATCCTCATCTGGATCGCCGGCACCGCCATCGGTCTCGTCATCGGCCTCGCGGTGGCGGTCATCCAGCTCTTCACCAACCGCTGGGTGGCGGCGCCGCTGACCCTCTATGTCGCGGTGATGCGGGGCACGCCGTTCCTGATCCAGCTCTTCGTGATCTATTACGGCGGCCCGTTCTTCGGCCTCGACCTGACGCCGCTCGTCGCCGGCGTCGCGGGGCTGGCACTCTATGGCGGCGCCTATTTCTCGGAGATTTTCCGGGCCGGCTTCCTGTCCGTGCCGCCGGGCCAGATCGAGGCGGCGCGGATGATGGGCATCGGCCGGCTCGATATCGTGCGGCACGTGCAACTGCCGCAGATGCTGGTGATCATCCTGCCCGCGCTCGCCAACATGACGGTGCTGCTGTCGAAGGAGACGGCGGTGCTGTCGGTCATCACGGTGAACGAGCTGACCTCGGTCGTGCAGTCCATCGGCTCGACCACCTTCGCCTTCGCCGAGACGCTGCTGTTCCTGGCGCTCGTCTACTGGGCATTCCTCGAAATCGTCACGGCGGCGGCGCGGCGGCTGGAGAAGCGGGTTGGCCGCTTCATGCTGCGCACGCAGGGCTGAACCGGAAAGGACGGACATGGCCGAGCGACCGATCATCGACGTGCGCGGCGTGTGGAAGCGCTTCGGCGACGTCGAGGTGCTGAAGGGCATCGACCTCGCCATCGCGAAGTCCGAGGTGACCTGCATCATCGGGCCGTCCGGCTCGGGCAAGTCGACGCTGCTGCGCTGCATCGCCTTTCTGGAGGAATACAGCGAGGGCGAGATCTACATCGAGGGCGAACTGCTCGGCTTCTCGCTGGAGAACGGCAAGCGCCGCCGGGTCTCCGATGCCGAGGTCGCGCGGGTGCGGCGCAATGTCGGCTTCGTGTTCCAGCAGTTCAACCTGTGGCCGCACATGACGGCGCTGGAGAACGTCGCCGCGCCCCTGAAGCTGGCGCGCGGCATTGCCCGCGAGGATGCGGAGAAGCGCGCCCGCCGCATGCTGGAGAAGGTCGGGCTGAGCCATCGCGCCGAGGCCTATCCGAGCCAGCTTTCCGGCGGCCAGCAGCAGCGCGTCGGCATCGCCCGCGCGCTCGCCATGGAGCCGCACATCATGCTGTTCGACGAGCCGACCTCGGCGCTCGACCCCGAACTGGTCGGCGAGGTGCTGCAGGTGATGCGCGATCTCGCTGGCGAGGGCATGACCATGGCGGTGGTGACCCACGAGATGGGCTTCGCCGCGCAGGTGGCCGACACGGTGGTGTTCATCGATCACGGGGTGATCGCCGCCTCCGGCTCGCCGCAGCAGGTGTTCCGCCACGAGGAGAACCCCCGGCTGCGCCAGTTCCTGCAGAACTACTTCGAGCGTAACGTGTTCTGGCAGGGCTCCGACGCGGCGCCGGCGTCCTGACGAAAGACGGCCGGTCGCGTGTTGCGGCGCGAAAAGGCTTATGTCTATACTTTTATTCATAAGGAAAGCCGGTGGCGCGGGAGCCACCCATAGCTTCCACGGGAACAGGAGAGACAGATGATCCAGCTTAGCCGGCGGAGCTCCGCCGTGATCCGCGCCGCGCGCTTCGCGGCGCTCGGCGTGGTGGCGTCCATGGCCTTCGCGGGCCTGGCGCGCGCCGAAGACGTGCTGGCCAAGGCGAAGGCCAAGGGCGAGCTCACCGTCGGCACCGAGCTTCAGTTCGCGCCGTTCGACTTCGTCGAGGACGGCAAGCAGGCCGGCATGAACAAGGAGATCTTCGCCGAGATCGGCAAGGAACTCGGCGTGAAGGTCACCTTCCTCGACCTGCCCTGGCCGAGCGTGCTGCCGGGCCTTGAGGCTGGCAAGTTCGACATGGTGGCCGGTCCGGCCACCATCACCAAGGCGCGCATGGAGCGCTACCGCTTCTCCTCGCCGATCGCCAATGCGACGGTCGCGATCCTGAAGAAGAAGGGCGACACGTCCATCACCAAGCCGGAAGACATCGCCGGCAAGAAGGTCGGCAGCGCCAAGGCGACCGCCCAGCTCGCGCAGCTGCAGGATTTCGCCAAGACGCTGAACCCGCCGCCCTCGGCGATCCAGGAATACGTCGACTTCAGCCAGTCCTATGCGGATCTGGGCGCCGGGCGCATCGTCGCGGTGGCGAACTCGCTGCCGAACATCGCCTACCTCGCCAAGACCAAGCCCGACGTGTTCGAGGTGGTGCAGCCGCCCTTCGGCAAGCCGGTCTATTTCGGCTTCATCGGCACCAAGGCCGAGGATTCCAAGTCGCTCATGGACGCGGTCGACGCCATCATCATCAAGATGAAGCATGACGGTCGCCTCGCGGCCCTGCAGAAGAAGTGGTTCGGCACCGAGATGGAAACGCCGGATCAGGTGACGGAAGCGAGCTTCTGACGCCCGGCGCGATCTTCGCGCCGACCTTTGAGAAACCCCGGATCGGCTGCCGCCGGTCCGGGGTTTTCATTTCCGGGAGCCGCTTCGGGACTATCCCTGCGGCGAGAAGCGGGCGACGAGATCGTAGGCGTCGCCGCGGAAGAGCTGGCGCACCACGGTGACGGTCTCGCCGCCGCGCCAGGTCCGCCGCTCCAGGCTGAGGCACGCCGTGCCCTTCGGCACCCGCAGCGCCTCCGCCGCCCGCGCACTGGCGCCCACCGCGCAGATCCGGTGCTCGGCTTCCGTCCATGGCACATGCCGGAGCAGCCATGAGCCGGGCGGGGTCGCGGCGAAATCGGTCTCGGCCGCCTCGGGAACGCTGCTCAGGCTGATGAGGCGGTCCTCCAGCGCCAGCGGCCGTCCATTGGCCAGATGCAGGCAGGAGAGGTCCAGAACCTCGCGCGGCTGCCCCTGCGCCTGAAGGTCCGCCGGGTCCTTGGCGGTCGCGGGCCGGCAGCGGCGGCGCAGCAGCGTGTAGCTGTAGCTCTCGCCCCGGGCCGCGATCTCGCTGGGAATGTCGGGAATGTGCAGCATGGCCGAGTGCAGGCGCGGCTGCGCGACGAAGGAACCGGCCCGGCGCCGCCGTTCCACCAGCCCGGCCGCGACGAGCCCGGCGATGACCTTGTTCACGGTCATCCGCGCGCAGCCATACTGCACCATCAGCTCGTGCTCGAAGGGAATGCGATGCCCCGGCGGCCATTCCCCGGAGAGGATCTTGGCTTCGAGATCGGCGCGGATGCGCTGGTGCAGCGTCGGGACGGGGTCGGTAGCAGCCGGGATGTGCACGGTAGCGGTCACGCCGAATGCCCTTGTCTCGCCCGCCGGCGGCAGGATCGCGTCACCCGCGATGTCGTCACAGGATAGATATAGACATTATCATAGCCCGGCAGAATGGTGCGATGCCATCAGGGAGCGAGCTTGCCGAGGATAGCGGCTATCGGCGCTTCCTCCCGGCGGGTTGCGCCAGATGCTCGAAGAGGCTGCGCGCGGAAGGCGTCAGTTCCGGCTCGTTGCGGATGCAGGCCGAAAGCCGCCGCGTGGCCCAACGGTCGGCGAGGGGAATGGCGGTGATCGGCGACGACCGCCGGCAGCGCCGCGCCGCCGTCGCCGGGATGACGCCGATGCCGGCGCCGTCTCCCGCCATCCGGCAGATGCCCTCGAAGGTGCGCATCTTCACGCGCATCTTCAGCCGGCCGCCGATATTCGCCGCCCGTGCGTCGAGATTGTCCTGCAGGGCGCCCTCCGCGAGGCCGATGAACGGTTCGCCCAGCAGCTCCGCGAACTGGAGCCGGTCCTTCGCCGCGAGGCTGTGGCCGCGCGGAACGACCGCGACCAGCCGGTCAATGGCGAAGGGGCAAAGATGCAGGCTGCCGGCATCCACGGCGTCCGACAGGATGCCGATCTCGGCGAAGCCCGCCGTGACGCTCCGGGCGATATCGAGGCTCTGCCGCTCCTTCAGCTCGATGTCGACCTGCGGATGCGCAGCCATCCAGGGTCCCAGCCGCTCCGGCAGGAATTCGGTGATGGCCGCGGTGTTCGCCAGCAGGCGAACGGTGGCGCGAAGCCCCCGGGCATAGGCGCCGAGTTCGCCGCGCATCTGCGCGATCTGCCGCAGGATGGTGCGCGCATGGTGGGCAAGCGCCTCGCCGGCCTCGGTGGGTCTCACGCCGCGCCGGCTGCGCTCCAGCAGCACGACGTCGCCGGCCGCCTCCATGTCGCGCAGCCGCTCGCTCGCGGCCGGCAGGGAGAGGCCGGCTTCAGCCGCCCCGCGGGTGATGCTGCCCGCATCCACCACGGCGAGGAACAAGCGGAGATCGCCGAGATCGAAGCGCATGCCGCCAACGATACCCCGTCACCAGCCTTCGGGAAAGCCGAAGTCTGGCTGCGGAACATCCGCATTGCCGGGGCGGGTGGATGGCCTAAGCGGAAGGCATGTTCGAGCTTCCGCCCCCGCTTCTCGCCGCCGTCGCGGCGACCTTCTTCGCCGCCGGCTTCGTCAAGGGCGTCACCGGCATGGGCCTGCCGACCGTCGCCATGGGCGTGCTCGGCGCGCTGATATCGCCGCTCACCGCCGCGAGCCTGCTCATCGTGCCGTCCCTCGTCGCCAATATCTGGCAGCTCCTGGCCGGCCCGAGTTTCGGCCCGCTGCTGCGCCGGCTCTGGCCGATGATGCTGGCGATCGCGGCCGGGACGGTCCTCGGCACTTCCTGGCTCGCCAGCGGCGACACCCGCCTGACCACGGCGGCGCTCGGCGGCGCGCTCGTGCTTTATTCCGGCTACACGCTGCTGGCCCGCCAGCTCAGCGTGGCCCAGCGCCTGGAGCCATGGCTGTCGCCGGTCATCGGCGTGGTGACCGGCATGGTGTCCGGCGGCACCGGCGTGTTCGTCATTCCCGCCGTGCCCTATCTGCAGGCGCTGGGACTCGGCAAGGACGATCTGGTGCAGGCGCTGGGCCTGTCGTTCACCGTGTCGACCGTCGCGCTGGCGGCGGGGCTGGGAGTGCGCGGCGTCTTCCAGTTCGACAATCTGGCGCTGTCGGCGCTGGCCATCGTCCCGGCGCTTGCCGGCATGGGGGCGGGGCAGGTCGTTCGCGGGTGGATCAGCCCGACGGCGTTCCGTCGCGGCTTCCTGTTCTGCCTGCTGTTGCTGGGCGTGGAGATGGTGGCGAGGGGGCTGGCCTGAGACGACACCGAAAAGGGCGTGCTCTCAGGGCTTAGACTGGCGTTTCCGCCACGATCCCGGTGCTGCCGCGCCGCACCAGTTCCACCGGAAGCACTGTGTCGTCGGCCCGGTCGTCGCCGGCGATGCGGTCGAGCAGGCGCTGGGCGGCGTGCCGGCCGATGGCCTCGCGCGGCTGGCGGATGGTCGAGAGCGGCGGCGTCATGTGCGCGACCAGTTCGATGTCGTCGAAACCCATGACCGAGACGTCGCGCGGCACCGTTATGCCATGGTGCTGGACTTCGCCGATGAAACCGCAGGCCATGGCATCGCTGGCGAGGAAGACGGCGGTCGGGCGCTCTGCCCGCGGCACGGCGAGCCATTCGGCGCCGGCGCGGCGGCCCGATTCCAGCGTGAAATCGCCGGGGAAGACGCGCGGTGCCGGCAGGCCGTGCGCGGCGAGCGCCTGCTCGGTGCCGGCCAGCCGGGCCTCGCTCAGCACATTGCCGGGCGGGCCGGCGACATGGGCGATCCGCGTATGGCCGAGTTCGATGAGGTGTTCGACCGCCATGACCGCTCCCTGCCGGTTGTCGATCTTCACCCGTGGCGCGGCGAGGCCGGGAATCCACTCGCAGGCGAGCACCACCGGCACGCGGCGGGACAGCCCTTCCGCCGGCAGCGAGCCGTCGAGCACGATCAGCCCGTCGGCCCGGCTCGGCTCGGCATAGGCGAGAAGCGATTCGCCCCCCTCGGCGCGGGTATCGGCCACCAGCAGATTGTAGCCAGCCGGCGCCAGCACCGAGGCGATGCCGGCGAGGATCTGCGAGAAAAACGGGTTGGACAGGTTGGGCACCAGCGCGACGACCCCGCCGGTCCGCCGGTGGCGCAGATTGCGCGCCGCCAGATTGAGCCGATAGCCGGTCTGCCGGATCGCCTCCTCCACCAGCCGCCGCGTTTCCGCGCTGACCACCTGCGGATTGGAGAGGACGCGGCTGACCGTGGCGGTGGAAACGCCGGCAAGGCGCGCTACATCCACGATTTTCGGTCTCTGGTGCTCCATTGCCCCTCCATAGACGGGCGGTGGGGCGGCTGGCAATCCGCCGGGATTGTCGGCGTCACCCCTCTTGCAACCGATTTCATAACTCCGCTACGCTGAATGCAACCGATTACAAAAAGAACGACGCCCGGCCGGTTACCGGCAGGGCGCATCGGGAGGAAAGATGCGGACGATCAAGGGGCCGGGCCTGTTTCTGGCCCAGTTCATCGGCGCCGCCGCGCCGTTCGACAGCTGGAAAGCCATCACGCGCTGGGCGTCCGGCTGCGGCTATGTCGGCGTCCAGGTGCCCACCAACGACGCGCGCATCCTCGACCTCGACGCGGCCGCCGGCTCGCGCGACTGGTGCGCGCAATGGGCGGGGGAGGGCTCCGACAACGGCGTCGTGGTGACGGAGCTGTCGACCCATCTGCAGGGCCAACTCGTGGCGGTGCATCCCGCCTATGACGCGATGTTCGACGCCTTCGCGCCGGCCGCCGTCCACGGCAAGCCGGCGGCGCGGCAGGAGTGGGCGGTCGAGCAGGTGAAGAAGGCGCTCATCGCCTCCCATAATCTCGGCCTCACCGCCATGGCGAGTTTCTCGGGCGCGCTGGCCTGGCCCTATGTCTACCCGTGGCCGCAGCGTCCGCCGGGGCTGGTCGAGGAAGCCTTCGACGAGTTGGCGCGCCGCTGGCGGCCGATCCTCGACCATGCGGAGGAATGCGGCGTCGACATCTGCTTCGAGATCCATCCGGGCGAGGACCTGCACGACGGCGACAGCTTCGAGATGTTCCTCGATCGCGTGGGGCACCATCCGCGCGCGAAGATGCTCTACGATCCCTCGCACTACGTGCTGCAGCAGCTCGATTATCTCGATCACCTCGACATCTATGCCGAGCGCATCGGCATGTTCCACGTCAAGGATGCCGAGTTCAATCCGACCGGGCGCAAGGGCGTCTATGGCGGCTACCAGCCGTGGCTCGGCCGTGCCGGACGTTTCCGCAGCCCCGGCGACGGACAGGTCGATTTCGGCGCCATCTTCTCGAAATTCGCCGCGATGGATTTCGAGGGCTGGGCGGTGGTGGAGTGGGAGTGCTGCCTGAAGCATCCCGAGGACGGCGCGCGCGAGGGGGCGGCCTTCGTGAAGAGCCACATCATTCGCGTCACCGAGAAGGCCTTCGACGATTTCGCCGCCGCCGGCACCGACCGCGTCGCCAATCGCCGCCTGCTGGGGCTGGACCGATGAACACCCCGATGCTCCACGCTCCGATCCGGCTGGGCATGGTCGGCGGCGGCAGCGGCGCCTTCATCGGCGCCGTGCACCGCATCGCCGCGCGGCTGGACGGCGAGTTCCAGCTTGTCGCTGGCGCCCTGTCCTCGACGCCGGAGAAGGCGCGTGCCTCGGCGCAGGCGCTGGGGATCGCGCGCAGCTATGACGACTTCGCCGCCATGGCGCGGGCCGAGGCGCGGCGCAGGGACGGCATCGAGGCGGTGGCCATCGTCACTCCGAACCACATGCATGCCGAACCGGCGATTACGTTCCTCAAGCGCGGCATCCACGTGATCTGCGACAAGCCGCTGACCGCCACCCTGGCGGAAGCGCGAAAGCTCGCGAAGGTCGCCGGGCGGTCCGACGCGCTGTTCATCCTCACCCACAACTATACCGGCTATCCGATGGTGCGGCAGGCCCGCGCCATGGTTGCCGCCGGCGATCTCGGTGCACTCCGGCTGGTGCAGGTGGAATATGCGCAGGAATGGCTGACCGAGGCGGCGGAGAAGCACGGCTCCAAGCAGGCGGAATGGCGCACCGACCCGGCGCGTTCCGGCGCGGGTGGTGCGACGGGGGACATCGGCACCCACGCCTACAACCTCGCCTGCTTCGTCTCCGGCCTGACGCCGGAAGCGCTGGCGGCGGACCTTTCCAGCTTCGTGCCGGGACGCGCGCTCGACGACAACGCCCATGTGCTGTTGCGCTTCGCCGGCGGCGCGCGCGGCATGCTCTGGGCGAGCCAGGTGGCGCCGGGCAACGAGAACGGGCTGCGCCTGCGCCTCTACGGCGAGAAGGGCGGGCTGGAATGGGCGCAGGAAGACCCGAACCGCCTGTGGTTCACGCCCTTCGGCGAACCCAGGCGCCTCATCACCCGTAGCGGTGCCGGCGCCGGGCCGGAAGCGGCGCGGGTCTCGCGCATTCCGCCCGGCCATCCCGAGGGCTATCTCGAAGCCTTCGCCAACATCTACGCCGAGGCGGCCCGCGCCATCCGCGCCCGCCAGACGGGTGAGGCGCCCCCCGAAGGCATGGTCTATCCGACGCTGGCGGACGGGCTCGCCGGCATGCGTTTCGTCGAGGCCTGCGTGCGGTCCTCGCAACGCAACGCCTCCTGGGTGACGCTATGAGCGCGGCGGATACTTCCCCGGTGAACGCCTCCCCGGGGCCGGTGCTGGAGCTGGTCGACGTCCGCAAGAGCTTCGGCCCGATCGAGGTCCTGCACGGGGTCGACTTCGCGCTCCGCCCCGGCGAGGTGCATGCGCTGATCGGCGAGAACGGCGCCGGCAAGTCGACGATCATGAAGATTCTCGGCGGCTTCCTCGCGCCGTCCTCGGGCGAGGTGCGGCTCGACGGCCGCCCCGCGCCCTATGCCAGCGGTGCGCAGGCCGAGGCGGCAGGCGTCGTGGTGATCCATCAGGAGTTCAATCTCGCCCCCGACCTGACGGTCACCGAGAATGTGTGGCTCGGGCGCGAGCTGGGCCGCGTCTTCCTCGATCATCGCGCCATGCGCGAGGGCACGCGCAAGCTGCTGGACGAGCTCGACAGCCGCATCGACCCGGATGCGCGCATCCGCGACCTGCCGGTGTCGGACCGGCAGATGGTGGAGATCGCCAAGGCTCTATCGCGCAACGCCCGCGTGCTCATCATGGACGAGCCCTCGGCGGTGCTGACGCATCGCGAGGTCGAGGTGCTCTTCCGCCAGATCGACCGGCTGCGCGCCCAGGGCGTGGCGCTGCTCTACACCTCGCACCGGCTGGAGGAAGTCACGCGCCTCGCCGACCGCGTCACCGTGCTGCGCGACGGCGCCGTCGTGCGCCGGGCGATGCGTGGGGAGCTGACCGAGGACGGCATGGCCACCGCCATGGTGGGGCGCGATCTCGAGGACATCTATCCCGCGCGCCGGCACGAGGCCGGCGAGCTGGCGCTGGAGGTGCGCAGCTTTTCCGTGCCGCCGCTGGTGCACGGCGTCTCCTTCACCCTGCGACGGGGCGAGGTGCTCGGCATTTCCGGGCTCGTCGGCTCCGGTCGCACGGAGCTTGCCGAGGGGCTGGTGGGCCTGCGCGCGGCGAGCGGCGAGATCCGGCGCAACGGCGCGCCGGTGCGCATCGCCTCGGTGCGGGAGGCGGCAGCACAGGGCATGGCCTATCTCACCGAGGACCGGAAGGAGCGCGGCCTGCTGCTCGACAAGAACCTGCGCGAGAACCTGACCCTTTCCACCCTGCCGCGCTTCGGCAGCCCCTTCATCTCCGCCGCGCGGGAAGAGGCCGCGCTCACCCGGGCGATCGGCGATTTCGATATTCGCGCGCCCCGCCGCGACATGGCGGTGGGCAACCTGTCGGGCGGCAACCAGCAGAAGCTGCTGCTCGCCAAGACGCTGCTGTCGGACCCGGAGATCGTCATCATCGACGAGCCCACGCGCGGCATCGACGTGGGTACGCGAAGCCAGATCTATGCCTTCATCGACCGCCTCGCCCGCGAGGGGCGGAGCGTCATCGTGATTTCGTCGGACATGCCCGAGATTCTCGGCCTGTCCGACCGCGTGCTGGTCATGCGGCAGGGTGCGATCGCCGGCGAGCTGGCGGGCGAGCGCATCAGCGAGACCGATGTGGTCCGGCTGGTGATGGGCACAAGCGAGGAACGCGCCGATGTCTGACACCGCCCTTTCCCGCCCCGCCGGCGCCTCGCGCCTGCCGGCCCTCTCGGCCCTCGGCCCGCTGCTGGCGCTGATCCTGCTGGTGATCCTCGGCGCCGTGCTGAACGACAATTTCCTTTCCGCCGGCAACATCACCAACGTGCTGGCCCGTTCGGCCTTCATCGGCATGATCGCGGTGGGCATGACCTTCGTCATCACCTCCGGCGGGCTCGACCTGTCGGTGGGCTCGATGGCCGCCTTCATCGCCGGGGTGATGATCCTCGCCATGAACGCGCTGCTGCCGTCGATGGGCGTCGGCGTGCCGTTGATCCTGGTCGGCATGGCCATCGCGCTGGCGGTGGGGCTGCTGGCGGGGCTGGCCAACGGGCTGCTGGTCACACGCGCCGGCATCGAGCCGTTCATCGTCACGCTCGGCACCATGGGCATCTTCCGCTCGCTGGTGACGTGGCTGGCCGATGGCGGAACGATCAGCCTCGACTTCGCGGTGCGCCAGCTCTACCGGCCGGTCTACTACTCCGGGCTGTTCGGTGTCGCCTGGCCGATCCTCGTCTTCGCGGCCGTCGCCGTCGCCGGGCAGGTCGCCATGCGCCATACGCGCTTCGGCCGCTATTGCGAGGCCATCGGCTCCAACGACAAGGTGGCGCGCTACTCGGCCGTCGGGGTCGAGGGGGTGCGGCTGATGACCTACGTGCTGCTCGGCCTGCTCGTCGGTCTCGCCACCATCATGTACGTGCCGCGCCTCGGCTCCGCCTCGGGCTCGACCGGCATGCTGTGGGAGCTGGAGGCCATCGCCGCCGTCATCATCGGCGGCACCGCGCTCAAGGGCGGCCATGGCCGCGTCTGGGGCACGGTGGTGGGCGTGCTGATCCTCAGCCTGATCGACAACATCCTGAACCTTGCCGACCTCGTCTCGCCCTATCTCAACGGCGCGATACAGGGCGTCATCATCGTGCTCGCGGTGGTTCTCCAGCGCGGGAAATCATCATCCGCCTGAGAGCGGAGAAACGGGAGGAAACAACAATGGAACGCAGGACTTTCCTCGTCTCGACCGCAGCGGCGGTCGCGGCCGCCGGCCTCGCCACGCCGGCGATGGCGCAGGACAAGAAGGCGGTGATCGGCGTCTCGATCCCCTCCGCCACGCACGGCTTCATGGGCGGGCTGAACTGGCACGCGCAGGAGACCATCAAGCGGCTCAAGGCGACCTATCCCAACCTCGACTTCGTGCTCGCCACCGCCGGGGCGGTCGGCAAGCAGGTGAACGACATCGAGGACATGATGGCGACCCGCAACATCGACGCGCTGGTGGTGCTGCCCTTCGAATCCGAGCCGCTGACGAGCCCCGTCAAGGCGGTGAAGGACGCGGGCAAGTGGGTGACGGTGGTCGACCGCGGCCTCGCCCAGGCGGGGATCGAGGATCTCTATGTCGCCGGCGACAACACTGCCTTCGGCCGGGTAGCGGGCGAGTACTTCAAGGCGAACCTCAAGCCCGGCGCCAAGATCGTGGTCCTGCGGGGCATCCCCACCACGCTCGACAATGAGCGCGTCGACGCCTTCAAGGCGGCCGTCGACGGATCGGGGATCGAGATCCTCGACATGCAGCACGGCAACTGGAACCGGGACAAGGCTTTCTCGGTGATGCAGGACTACCTGTCCAAGCACAAGCAGATCGACGCGGTGTGGGCGGCCGACGACGACATGGCCATCGGCGTGCTGGAGGCCATCGCGCAGGCCAGCCGCCAGAAGGAGATGTGGGTCGTCGGCGGCGCTGGCATGAAGGAGATCGTGAAGCGGATCATGGACAAGGACCCGCAGCTGCCGGTCGACGTCACCTATCCGCCGGCGCTGATCTCCACCGCGCTGGAGATCACGGCGCTGCGCTTCGTCTCCAACACGCCGGTCTATGGGCGTTTCATCATCGGCTCGACGCTGATCACGCCGGACAACGCGGCGCAGTACTACTTCCCCGACAGCCCGTTCTGAGGCCGCCGCGAGGCGGGGGCATGCGTCCCCGCCTCGCGGGCATCGGTGGCGCCAGACGGCGAACGGCACTGGCATTGCACGGGGCGTCTGCGCTATCCCGCAGCGTGCCGGCCTTGCCGGCGGCCAGCCGAAGGTGACAGAACACCGTGCCCGATCTCGACCTCATCGTCCGCGAAATCGCCGAAGAGATGCGCGCCCGCCCGGATCGCGGCGAGGTGGCGAGCTATATTCCCGAGCTGGCCGGCGTCGATCCGAACGCCTTCGGCATCGCCGTGGTCAGCGGCGACGGGCAGGTGGCCGTCGGCGGCGATGCCGACGTGCCCTTCTCCATCCAGAGCATCTCGAAGGTGTTCACCCTCACTTTGGCGCTCGGCAAGATCGGCGACCGGCTGTGGCGGCGGGTGGGGCGCGAACCGTCGGGCAGCCCGTTCAACTCCATCGTGCAGCTGGAGGCGGAGCACGGCATTCCGCGCAACCCCTTCATCAATGCCGGCGCCATCGCCGTCACCGACGTCATCCTCTCCGGCCACCAGCCGCGCGAGGCGCTGGGCGAGATCCTGCGCTTCATGCACTTCCTCGCCGAGGATGGCGGCATCGGCATCGACGAGGCGGTCGCCGCCTCCGAACAGCGCACCGGCTTCCGCAACCGGGCGCTGGCGAACTACATGAAGTCGTTCGAGGTGCTGGAGAATCCGGTCGACTTCACGCTCGGCGTCTATTTCCACCACTGCGCCATCGCCATGAGCTGCCGCCAGCTTGCCATGGCCGGGCGCTTCCTGGCCCATGGCGGGCGCAATCCGGCGACGGGGTTCTCGGTGGTGTCGCCGGAGCGGGCGCGGCGCATCAACGCCATCATGCTGACCTGCGGCCATTATGACGGCTCGGGCGAGTTCGCCTATCGCGTCGGTCTGCCGGGAAAGAGCGGGGTAGGGGGTGGCATCCTGGCCATCGCGCCGGGCAAGGCCTCGATCGCGGTCTGGTCGCCGGGGCTCGACGCCAGCGGCAATTCCCATCTCGGCCGCATCGCGCTGGAAGCGCTGACCCAGCGGCTCGGCTGGTCGATCTTCGGCTAGCGGGCGCTCGCCATCCGCCGGATATGACAAGAGGGCCGGACGGTCGGTCGCGGCCCTCTTGCGGAGGTATATCGAAGGCACTGTGCGCGAAACATCGTCATCGTCCGCCGATGACGTCAGTTCTTGCGGCCGGTGTCTTCCTGGATGGCCTCTTCGTGGTACCAGCTCCCGAAATTCACACGGGGCGATACCTTGAGGTCCTCGGAAGCACGCTGTTCGGCGCGACGGGCAGCGAGACCGGCACGACCACCGGTCGGGAACTGAACGATCTGGGCGCTTTCGCGCTGGATGTGGGTACTCATTGCACGTTTCTCCTTTCCCGCTGCGCGTTCCCGCGTCAGCGCTTTGGATCTATATAACACCTTTTGCATGGCGTTTACGCAATATGCTTATTTTACGTTCACAATGAGCGTAGAAATTGTGCACCGCCAAAGCCGGCCCTAAGGGTCTGCGGGATAACGCGGCTTCCGCCCTTCCGGTTGCGTGTCCGGGTGCGGCGCAGCGGCAACACCGATCGCGGGGCGGGGCGTCAACTCCCGCTGGATTCAGGCGAATCATACCGCTGCTCGATCGGCTGATCCGGCCCGTCGCGTGCCTCCCGCCCCGGGAAAGTCCCTGTGCGCACGCGGTCTCTCCCCACTTGGCACGGTTAATGCTTCTAAGAACGTCAGCCGTTGGCGGTCGATCCTTCTCGCGCGGCCGGCAAAGCGACCTGGGGTGCTGCACCGGGTCATTAGCTATGAGAGACACGCAATGACGAAGTACAAACTCGAGTACATTTGGCTCGACGGTTACAAGCCGACCCCGAACCTGCGCGGCAAGACGCAGATCAAGGAATTCGACCACTTCCCCTCGCTCGAAGAGCTGCCGCTCTGGGGGTTCGACGGTTCGTCCACGGAGCAGGCCGAGGGCCGCAGCTCCGACTGCGTGCTGAAGCCCGTCGCGGTCTATCCCGACCCGGCCCGCAAGAACGGCGCCCTGGTGATGTGCGAAGTGATGATGCCGGACGGCGTCACCCCGCACCCGTCCAACGCCCGTGCGACCATCCTGGATGACGAAGGCGCCTGGTTCGGCTTCGAGCAGGAATACTTCTTCTACAAGGACGGCCGTCCGCTCGGCTTCCCCGAGCATGGCTATCCGGCTCCGCAGGGCCCGTACTACACCGGCGTCGGCTTCAAGAACGTCGGCGACGTCGCCCGCGAGATCGTCGAAGAGCACCTCGAGCTCTGCCTCGAGGCCGGGATCAACCACGAAGGCATCAATGCGGAAGTCGCGAAGGGCCAGTGGGAATTCCAGATCTTCGGCAAGGGCTCCAAGAAGGCCGCCGACGAAGTGTGGATGGCCCGCTACCTGCTGCTCCGCCTGACCGAGAAGTATGGCGTGGACATCGAGTTCCACTGCAAGCCGCTCGGCGACACCGACTGGAACGGTTCGGGCATGCACTGCAACTTCTCCACGAAGTTCATGCGTGAAGTGGGCGGCAAGGATTACTTCGAGGCCCTGATGGCGGCTTTCGCCAAGAACCTCGACGACCACATCGCCGTCTACGGTCCGGACAACCACATGCGTCTGACCGGCAAGCACGAGACGGCGCCGTGGAACAAGTTCTCCTACGGCGTGGCCGACCGCGGCGCTTCCATCCGCGTCCCGCACTCGTTCATCCGCAACGACTACAAGGGCTATCTCGAGGATCGCCGCCCGAATTCCCAGGGCGACCCCTACCAGATCGCTTCCCAGGTCCTGAAGACGATCTCGGAAGTCCCCGCCAAGTCCGCCGCTGCGGCGTGAGGAATTGCGCGGCGGGGTGGGGCGCTGGTGCGCTTTGCCCCGTTGCCCGAACCTCCTGAGACGGACCTTCCGTCTCCTTCAAGCCAGTCCCGGTAACGGGGCTGGCTTTTGTTTTTGTGCCGGGTAAGCCCGTCCCGGTCCATGGCGCGCCTGCGCGAGGTCATCCCCGGGCTTGACCCGGGGATCCACGATGTGGGCCGGGCGCATGGATACCGAGGACGTGGATGACCGAACCGAGCCCGGCCATGACGGCGTTGACGCGGGTATGGTCGTCGAGGAGGTCCGGTTCTGCGGAACCTCGCGGCCCGGCCGTTCACAGATAGGGCGAGGCCAGCCAGATGGCGCGGTTCCGCAGGCGCTTCAGGAAGGGGCGCGCGGCGAGCGTCTCCAGCGTCTCGGGCTTGCCCGCATCCATCATCGCCCCGATGCGCGCCTCGATCGCGCCGGCGATGGCGGGATCGTAGAGTTCGAGGTCCAGCTCGAAGTTGAGCCGCAGGCTGCGCGGATCGAGATTGGACGAGCCGACATAGGCCCAGCACCCATCCACCGCCATCAGCTTGGAATGGTCGAACATGCCGCCCGCCCGCCACACCGCGCAGTCGCCTTCCAGCACCTGGTCGAGCTGGGCGGTCATGGCGTAGTCGACGAGCTTCAGGTTGTTGGCCGAGGGGATGACGACGTCGATGTCGATGCCCCGCCGGCCGGCCACGCCGAGGGCGCCGATGAGCTGCTGGTCGGGCAGGAAATAGGGTGAGCAGATGCGCACCCGGCTCTGCGCCATGGCGAGCGCGCCCATGATCATGTTGTGCGCGCTGGCGAGGTTGCGGTCGGGGCCGGAGGGCACGACCCGTACCGCCACCGACCCGCGCGGCTCGCTGGCCGGCGCTTCCTCCCAGGCCGGGCCGTCGAGGAATTCGTCGGTGGTGAAGGACCAGTCCTGGCTGAACACGGTGAGCAGTTGTTCCACCGCCGGCCCCTCGACGCGGAAATGCGTGTCGCGCGCGGGATCGTCGCCGCCGTAGCGGCTGGTGAACTGCGCGCGGATGTTCATGCCGCCGGTGAAGCCGAGCGTTCCATCGACGATCAGCATCTTCCGGTGGCTGCGCAGATTGGCATAGGGCAGGCGCAGGCCGATGAGGTTGCCCATGAACAGGTCGACCGTGACCCCGCCTTCCACCAGCCGCCCGACGATGGAGGGGCGCGAATAGCGCGCGCCGATGGCGTCGATCAGCACGCGCACGGCGACGCCGCGCCGGTGCGCCTCGATCAGCGCGTCGGCGAATTCGGCCCCGACGGGGTCATTGTCGAAGATGTAGCTGGAAAGCGCCACATGCCGCTTCGCCCCGCGAATGGCGGCGAGCATGGCGGGGTAGGCGGCATCGCCGCTGTCGAGCAGTTCGACGGCGTTGCCGCTGGTCAGGGGGAACGCAGCCACGCGGTCGCCGAGCCGCTTCATCGCCGAGAGGCTGGGAGAGAGCGCGACGGCGATGGGCGGGCGCTCATGGTGGCGCCGCCGGTCCTGGCTGGCGCGCCGCCGGCCTGCGGCGGTCTGGCGGATGCGGTTGATGCCGGCGACGAGATAGAGGAAGGCGCCCACGAAGGGCGAGAGCAGGATGACGCCGACCCAACCGATGGCGGCACGCACGTCGTCCTTGGTCATCGCGGCGTGGATCGCCGCGACGATGCCGATGGCCGTGCTGGCGACGAGCGTGATGTGCGGCCAGTAGGTCAACCAGAAACTGAGCATGATGCCGGCTCGATGGACCCATCGCCCGAGGGCCCTCCGCGTCCGGGTCAGCGCCCGGACGACAGGAAAGTGCTCTCGATTCAACAGACTGGAGCATTTCCTCCGCGACCGGACGATTCCACCCGACCACCATCATGCTCTAGCCGGTAATCGGCGCCGCGTCATCCCCGCTGCCGCAGGACATGCCCTTGCGTCAGTGCCTTTGGTAATGGTGGAGATCGAAAAGGGAGAGGCCGCCCCGGAAGTGCTCCGGGACGGCCGTGAGGTGCGGATCAGCTCGCCGCCTTCAACGGCAGCAGGGGCTCGTCGGCGTCGGCGGCCGGCTCCAGCGCATTGGCGATGGCCTCGTCCACCCGTTCCAGCCAGACGAATTCCAGCCGGTCCCGCGCGTCCTGAGGAATGTCCTCATAGTCGCGCCGGTTGCGTGCCGGCAGCATCACGCGGGTGAGGCCCGCCCGTGCCGCCGCGACCACCTTCTCCTTGATGCCGCCGACGGGCAGCACCAGGCCGCGCAGCGAGATCTCGCCGGTCATCGCCGTGTCCTTGCGCACCGTGCGCCCGCTGAGCAGCGAGACCAGGGCGGTGAACATGGCGACGCCCGCGCTCGGCCCGTCCTTGGGCGTCGCACCCGCCGGAACGTGCACATGCACGTCGTTGGACGCAAACACCGCCGGATCGATGCCGAACTCGGCGGCGCGGCTCTTGACGAGGCTCATCGCCGCCTGCGCGCTCTCTTTCATCACGTCGCCGAGCTGCCCGGTGAGGATCAGCCCGCCACGGCCGGGCACCTTGGTCGCCTCGATGAAGAGGATGTCGCCGCCGACCGGCGTCCAGGCAAGGCCCGTGGCGACGCCCGGCACCGAGACGCGCAAGGCGACCTCGTCCTCGAAGATCGGCGGGCCGAGCAGTTCCGGCAGCGTGTCGACGGCGATGCGCGCATGGGCGACGCTGCCGTCGGCGATGCCGACCGCGACGTGGCGGATGGCGCGCCCGATCTCGCGTTCGAGATTGCGCACGCCCGCCTCGCGGGTATAGGCGCGGATGATGGCGCTCAGCGCCTCGTCCTCGACCTCGACCTGCTCCGGCCTGACGCCGTTCGCCTCCATCTGGCGGCGGACCAGGTAGCGCTTGGCGATCTGGAGCTTCTCGGAATCCGTGTAGCCGGACAGCGAGATGATCTCCATGCGGTCGCGCAGCGGGCCCGGTATGGTGTCGAGCATGTTCGCGGTGGCGATGAACACCACGCGCGACAGGTCGAACGTCACGCCGAGATAATTGTCCCGGAACGTCCCGTTCTGCTCGGGGTCGAGCACCTCCAGCATCGCCGCCGACGGGTCGCCCTGGATGCCGGAGCCCATCTTGTCGATCTCGTCCAGCATCATCACGCAGTCGCGGGTGCCCGCCTTGCGGATGCCCTGGATGATGTTGCCGGGCAGCGCGCCGACATAGGTGCGCCGGTGGCCGCGGATCTCCGCCTCGTCATGGACGCCGCCGAGCGACACGCGCACGAACTTGCGGCCCATGGCGCGGGCGATGGACTGGCCGAGCGAGGTCTTGCCGACGCCGGGCGGGCCGGCGAAGCACAGGATCGGCGCCTTGCCGTTCGGCGCGAGCTTGCGCACGGCGAGGTACTCGACGATGCGGCGCTTGATCTTGTCGAGGCCGAAATGGTCCTCGTCGAGAATCCGGCGCGCCTCGGCGATGTCGATCGCCTTCTCCTCCGGCAGCTTCCACGGCAGCGCGATCAGCCAGTCCAGATAGGTGCGGATCATGCCGTATTCGGCGCTGGCGTCCTGCATGCGGCGCAGCCGGCCCAGCTCCTTGCGAGCCATCTGCTCCACATCCTCGGGCATGCCGGCGTCGGCGATCGCCTTCTCCAGCTCGGCGATCTCCGCGCTGTTGCCGTCGTCCTCGCCGAGCTGCTTCTGGATCGCCGCCATCTGCTCGCGCAGCAGCACCTCGCGCTGGCGCTCGTCCAGCGACGCCTTGGTCTGCTTGCTGATCTCCTGCGACAGGCGCAGCACCTCGATGCGGTGTGCCAGCAGCCGCGAGACCTTGTTCATCCGCGCGGCGATATCGACCGTCTCGAGAAGCTCCTGCTTCTCGTCCGGCGCGATGTCGACATAGGCGGACACGAGGTCGGTGAGCCCCGCGGGCGAGTTGGCGCCGCGCACGGCGGCGACCAGCTCGGCCGGCACCTGCGGCAGCAGCTCCATCACCTCGTTCGCCTGGTTCTGCAGGTGAACGAAGCGCGCCTCGATATCGGACGAGAGATCATCGCTCTCCTCGATCCGGGTCACGCGGGCGGTGATGAAGGGCTTCTCGCGCACGAACTCGTTCACGCGGAAGCGCTGCTCGCCCTGGCAGACGAGGTGGTGCGTGCCGTCCGGCGCGGTGACGTAGCGCAGGATGTTGGCGATCACGCCCATCCGGTGCAGGTCGGTCGGGTTCGGCTCCTCCACACTGCTGTCGCGCTGCATGAGGATGCCGACCGGCCGACCCTCGCGCACCGCCTGCTGGGCCGCGGCGATCGAGGCCGGACGCGCGATGGCGACCGGCATGACGACGCCGGGAAACAGCACGAAGCTGCGCACCGGCAGGATGATCAGCTGATCATCCGGCACGTTGCCGTTGGAGGCAGCGGACGCGCCGCCCGAAGCACCGCCGCTCGCGCCGGCATCCGCCATGCGCAACGGGGCATATCTGTCGAAATCGGGGTGTGTCATGGTTTCTGTCCCCCTTCCTCAAACCTTGCGCAGCACGATGGCGAGGCAGCCATTCACCACGCGCGGATGCGCCACCTCGTAGCGGCCGGGCGGCAGGGCGAGCTGGCGCTCGAAGCGGCCCTGCGGCAGCTCCATCCGGTGGATGGTCGCGCGGTGCAGTTCCGGCGGCAGCATGCGCTCGCCGGCGATGGTGAGCGTGCCGCCATGGATCGCGACGTTTATGCGGTCGGGGTCGACGCCGGGCAGCGCGGCGAGCACGAGCAGCTCGCGCTCGGTCTCCAGCATGTCGACCGGCGGCTCCCAGCACGGCACGCGATGGCGCGCCGTCGTCTCGGCGCGCTGCGCCGGCTGGAACATCTGCCGGTGCATGCGCTCCGCGCGGTTCAGCATGTCGATGGCTTCCGACCACATCCAGAGGCGGGGGTCAGTCTTCTTCATGAGGATCTCCTGGGCAGGCCGGTGGGACGTGTCCCTGGGGCCCGCGTCGCTCATATGGGTGAGCGGTCCCCACCGCGCTAGGGAGCCACGACGCCTCTCCGGGCGCTTCGGCAACGGGCACCCCCGCTGCTAGCCCGCGGCGTCCTGCGGCGGGTCGGCGATGGCGCGCAGCGCGTTGAGGATCACGGCCACGTCGATCAGTTCCTGCAGCAGCGCGCCCTCGACCGGCGCCAGCCAGCCGAAGGCAGCGGCGATCATGCCGAGCACCGACAGGCCGATGCCGGCATAGACGCTCTGCAGGGCGATGGCGCGCGAACGCCGGGCGATGCGCATGGCATCGGTCAGCCGGTCCAGCCGGTCGACGAGGATGACGACGTTCGCCGCCTCGGAGGACGCCGCCGAGCCGCGCGCGCCCATGGCCACGCCGATATCAGCGGCGGCAAGGGCGGGCGCGTCGTTCACCCCGTCGCCGACCATCATCACCGGGCCGTTGGCGTGCTCGGCGACGACGGCGCGGGTCTTGTCCTGCGGCATCATCTCGCTGACGACCGCGTCGAAGCCGAGGCCTTGGGCGATGGCATTGGCCCGCCGGGTCTCGTCGCCGGTGGCGAGCAGAATACGGGAGACACCGAGCCGCCGGAGCTGGCGCAGCACGCCGCCGGCCTCGCCGCGCACCTCGTCGGCGAGCATCAGCGCTCCCGCCAGATCGCCGTCCACGGTGACGGCGACCGCCACCGTCCCGGGCCGCTGCGTCCAGTCGGCGATCTCGGCGTCGAACGACCCGGTGCCGGTTTGCCGGGCGACGAAATCCCATCCGCCGAGCGCGATGCGCCGTCCGCCCACCCGGCCGACAATGCCGGCGCCGGGATCCTCGCGCACCTCCTCCGGCGGTTCGAGCGCGAGGCCTTTCTCCTGCGCGGCGGCCACCAGCGCCTCGGCGACCACATGGGCCGAGCCCTGGTCGAGCGAAGCGGCGAGGCGCAGCAATTCGTCCGGCGTCAGCCCGTCGCGGGTGCGCACGGCGACGAGACGGGGGCGTCCGCCGGTCAGCGTGCCGGTCTTGTCGAGCAGGACGGTGCGCACCTTGGCGAGCCCCTCCAGCGCGCCGCCGTCCTTCACCAGCACGCCCCTGCCGGCGCAGCGCGAGATGCCGGAGATGATGGCGACCGGCACGGCGAGGATGAGCGGGCAGGGGGTGGCGATCACCAGCACGGCGAGCGCGCGCACCGCCTCGCCGCTGAACGCCCATGCGGCGCTGGCGATGAGCAGCGTCAGCGCGAGGAAGCCGAGCGCGAAGCGGTCGGCGAGCCGCGCCATCGGCGCTTTGGACTGCTGCGCGGCCGTGACCAGCCGGACGATGCCGGCATAGGTGCTGTCCGCCGCCGCATGGGTGGCGACGAGGTCGAAGGCGTCGCCGGCATTGGTCGAGCCGCTGAGCACGGGCTCGCCATGGGCCCGCCGCACCGGCAGCGGCTCGCCGGTCAGCGCGGACTGGTCGAGCGCGGCGGAGGGGCTATCGACCGTACCGTCCACCGGCACCACCTCGCCCCGGCGCACGAGAAGGCGGTCGCCGGGCGCGAGGTCGTCCAGCGGCACCTCGCACAGCCGCCCGTCCTCGTAGCGGGTGGCGGTGCGCGGCAGGCGGCCGAGCAGGGCGGTCATCTCGCGTGCCGCCCGGCGCTGGGCATAGGCTTCCAACGCCTCGCCGCCGGTGAACATCAGGGCGACGATGGCGCCGGCGAGGTTTTCGCCGAAGGCCAGCGCGCCGGCCATGGCCAGTGCCGCGATCAGGTCGAGGCCGAACTCGCCCCGCCGCAGACTGCCGATGATCTCGACCGAGAGGACGGCGAGCACGGCGCCGGTGGCGGCGATCCAGAGCGCATCGGCGATATCGTGCTGGCCGGCGAACCACGCGGCTGCGCTGATCGTCAGAACCAGCACGAGCGCCGGCAACATCGCGCGGCGCAGGGCCGTCCACGCGGCGCGCAGCCGGTCTGCTTCAGGATGGGTGGAAGAAGGAGAGGCCGCCACGAACGAACCTGACAATGAACCCGAATCGGCCGCCCGGCGTCGTGGCGACTCTTGTTTAAATCTATTCTAAAAATAACGGGGTGCCACGACAAAGGCCGCGAATTTCGCGGGCGGAGCTCTCCGCGCATGGCTTTGTGTGCGAATATGCGCCGCACGCGCCGGGCTCGGGTTGTCCGGTTGGCATTAATGAAATATTACGTAAGCTGTAATACTAACCGATCTGGCTTGGGGGCCATCGGCGGATTATGGCTTGGGCGTTGGGGTTCCTGATCGCAACCGAAGACTGACGCACGGCGCTTCATCGCGCCGCCTTGCCGTGCCCGCCCGTCACCTGTGCAGAGACGCCTAATGCGGCTTATTGGATCGTTCCTCATCGGCTCAGCCAGCTTCGTCGGCGTGGCGGTTGCCGTGGCTTGGGTGTCGAACGCCTCCGTTCCGACCCCGGCCGATGCGGCACGGGTCGATCCTGCGCTGCGGCTTGCTCCGGCGGCGCCCGAGGTGGCGAGCGCCGTGGTGGACGAGCCCTCGGCTCCGTTCGCGATGAGCGTGAACGACGTCCGCAATTTTCGGCCCGCCGGTCAGATCGCGCAGCCGGCCAGCTGGCTGTTCAACCCGGCGGTCATGCCGATCCGGCCGGCCACCGTGGCCGCCATTCCGGTGCCGGCGCCGACCTCCGAACCGACGGTCGAGACGGTGAGCGCTGTGCCGCTGCCCATGGCGAACCCGCTCTTCGCCGGCCGCGTCATGGCGGGCGACGAGCCCGAGGACACGCTGACCCTCGCGCCGCTTCCGCCGAGGAAGCCGGCCGCGCCGACCGAGGTCGCCTCGCTGCCGCCGCCCATGGAAGAGGACGTCACGCCGGAGGAGGCGCCCGCCGCCGCGCCGGCCGCGCCCCCGGCGACCGAGCAAGCCGCCCCCAAGGACGGGCTGCGCTATCCCACCTCGGGCGACAAGTTCGCCGTCTACGATATCCGCGCCAAGAAGCTCTATCTGCCGAACGGCAAGAAGCTCGAGGCGCATTCGGGCTATGGCGACAAGTTCGACGACATCCGCCACGTCCGCGTGAAGATGCTCGGCCCGACCCCGCCGAACCGCTACAAGCTGCGCATGCGCGAGGCGCTGTTCCATGGCACCGAGGCGGTGCGCATGACGCCGGTCGGCGACCAGCCCATGTATGGGCGCAACGGCTTCCTCCTGCACCCCTATCTGCTGGGAGAGCGCGGCGATTCCAATGGCTGCGTCTCTGTGCGCGACTACGACGCCTTCCTTGCCGCCTTCAAGAAGGGCGATGTGGAGGAACTGGTGGTGGTCGAGGCCATGCCGGGGTCGTCCAAGCCGCTCAACCCGCTGCTCTCCTGGCTCACCGGCAAGCGCGACTGACGCGCGCCGCCGACCTGTGTTCGGACTGATCGCGCCCGGCGCGCTCAGTCCGGCCGGTCGTCGGCGGGAGCCATCGCCCGCGCCACGCCCGGCAAATGCAGCGTGTCCGGCAAGAATTCCGGCCCGCGCCGCGACAGGAACTCGGTGAGCGCCGCCGCCGGAGGCGTCAGGCGCTTGGCGGTGCGCTTCACCACGAACCATTGCCGCACTTCCGGCAGCCCCTCGACATCGAGCACGGCGAGCCGCCCGTCCGCGACTTCCGCCGCGATGGTGTGGGCGGAGATGAAGGCGAGGCCGAGCCCCGCCATCACCGCCTGCTTGATGGTCTCGTTCGAATCGATCTCCATGCCGATCCGCGGATCGATGCCGGACTGCTGAAAGAACCGTTCCATCAATCCGCGCGTGCCCGAGCCCGGCTCGCGCGACATGAAGGTCGCTCCCGCCAGCGCCGCGGCCGGGATGCGCCGGCCGAGCAGCGGGTGGTCGGCCGGGGCGATCAGCACATGCGGATGATCGCCGATCAGCGTCTTGTCGACCTCCATGTCGAGCGGCGGCCGCCCCATGATGGCGACGTCGATCGTGTCGCCGCGCAGCCCGGCGATGATCGCCTCGCGGTTGCCCACCGTCAGCACCACGTCGATGCCGGGATGGGCGCGGGTGAAGGCGCCGAGCGCGGCCGGCACGAAGTACTTCGCGGTGGAGACGAGGCCCACCGAGACGCGGCCGGAGCGCAGGCCCTTCATGGCGTCGAGGGCGGCGCCGCAATCGGCCAGCGCCTGTTCGATGCGGGCGGCGGCGGAAAGCACTTCCCGCCCCGCGGCGCTGGGCTGGAAGCGGTCCCCGGCGCGGTCGAGCAGCGGCAGGCCGAGATGCTGTTCGAGCAATTGCACCTGCATCGTCACCGCCGGCGGCGTGACGTTCAGCTTTTTCGCGGCAGCGGTGACGCTGCCGGTTTCGACGATGGCGGCGACGGCGCGCAGCTGCTTCAGCGTGGCATTACGCATATGGCATTACATTTCAGCTAAACTGAATTCTCAGGAAAGAATATTCGAATTTCCTTACGCCCGCAATTCGTGCAGTCTGCCATCAACAAGAGGCGTCCGCCGCTTCGGGTTCCCCGCTCGAAGGTCTTACGGAAACGACACGCCAATGGGCACAAGCCCACGACCTAACTGGGGAAACGCCATGACACGCCCGACTTTGCAGGACCACCTGTCCAGGTGGTCGCAAGCCGATGACGTGCGCCGCGACGTCGCGAGCACCGTGCTCGCGCTTGCCGGTGCCGGTATCAAGATTTCCGAGCTTCTGGCCGCCGGGCCGCTGGCCGGCGCGCTCGCCGAGGTCCGCGGCCATCACGCGGACGGCGACAGCCAGAAGGAACTCGACGTCATCGCCGACGATCTGGTCCGCGAGGCGCTGATCGCCGCGCCCGTCACCCTTCTCGGCTCGGAAGAGGCGGACGAGCCGGTCGCGCTCGACCCGGCCGGCACGTTGGCCGTCGCGGTCGATCCGCTCGACGGCTCGTCCAACATCGACAGCAACATGACGGTCGGTACGATCTTCTCGATCCTACCCTTCGTCGGCGCGGAATCGCTGCTGCAGCCGGGCTCGGCGCAGCTCGCCGCCGGCTTCCTGATCTACGGCCCCCAGCTCGCGCTGGTGCTCACCGTCGGCGCCGGCACGCAGATCTTCATCCTCGACCGGGCGAGCGGCGATTTCCTGCTCGTCGAGGAGCGGGCGGTGGTCGCTCCCGAGACCGCCGAATACGCCGTCAACGGCTCCAACCTGCGCCACTGGGATACGGCGATCCGCTGCTATGTCGAGGATTGCCAGGCGGGCGTCGACGGGCCGCGCGGCAAGGATTTCAACACCCGCTGGGTCGCCTCCATGGTGGCGGACGTCTTCCGCATCCTGGTGCGTGGCGGCGTCTATCTCTATCCGGGCGACGCCCGCCGGGGCTACACGCAGGGCCGCCTGCGGCTGGTCTACGAGGCGAATCCGGTCGCCTTCCTGATGGAGCAGGCGCAGGGCGCCGCGACCGACGGCCAGCGGCCGATCCTCGAACTGCGCCCCGCCCATCTGCACCAGCGCGTGCCGCTGGTCTTCGGCTCGCGCGGCGAGGTCGAACGCATCGCCCGCTACCACATCGATGCTACCGCCATGCCCGAGCGCTCCCCGCTCTTCGGCCGGCGCGGCCTTCTGCGCGCGTGAGGGAGAGGGCGATGTCGATCCACCATCCCATCATTTCCGTCACCGGTTCGTCGGGCGCGGGCACCACCTCGGTGCGGCGCATCTTCGAGCAGATCTTCCGCCGCGAGGAGGTTTCCGCCGCCTATATCGAGGGCGATGCCTATCACCGCTACGACCGCGCCGAGATGAAGCGCGTCATGGCCGAGGAGGCCGCACGCGGCAACCACCACTACAGCCATTTCGGCCCGGATTCGAACCTGTTCGAGGAACTGGAGGAGACCTTCCGTTCCTATTCGCAGACCGGCACCGGCAAGTTCCGCCACTATGTGCATGACGACAAGGAGGCCGCAGAGTATGGCGGCGCGCCCGGCACCTTCACGCAGTGGGAGCCGATCCCGACGCCGACCGACCTGCTCTTCTACGAGGGGCTGCACGGTGCGGTGGTGAGCGGCAACATCGACGTCGCCCGCTATGCCGACCTGAAGATCGGCGTCGTGCCAGTCATCAACCTCGAGTGGATCCAGAAGATCCATCGCGACCGCTCGCATCGCGGCTACTCGACCGAGGCCGTCACCGACACGATCCTGCGTCGCATGCCGGACTACGTGAACTACATCTGCCCGCAGTTCACCCACACCGACATCAACTTCCAGCGCGTCCCGACGGTCGACACCTCGAACCCCTTCGTCGCCCGCTGGATCCCCACGGCGGACGAGTCGATCGTCGTCATCCGCTTCAAGAGCCCGCGCGGGATCGATTTCCCCTACCTGCTCTCGATGATCCAGGGCTCGTGGATGAGCCGCGCCAATTCCATCGTGATCCCGGGCGGCAAGCTCGACATCGCGATGCAGCTCATCCTCACCCCGATGATCCTGAACATCGTCGAGAAGAAGCGGCGCGCCGCATGAGCCGGGAGGACAGCATGTTGACCAGCAACACCACGGCGCTGCGTCCGCACCAGGACCCCGCCGACATCCCCCACGACGACATGGCCAACGCCCTGCGCGCACTTGCCATGGACGCGGTGGAGCAGGCCAAGTCCGGCCATCCCGGCATGCCGATGGGCATGGCGGATGTCGCCACCGCCCTGTTCGCCCGCTTCGTGACGCTCGATCCGGGCCGGCCCGACTGGCCGGACCGCGACCGCTTCATCCTCTCCGCCGGCCACGGCTCGATGCTGCTCTATGGCATCAACCATCTGCTCGGCTATGCCGACATGGGCGTCGACCAGCTCAAGCGATTCCGCCAGCTCGGCGCGATCACTGCCGGCCATCCCGAGCACGGCCATACGCTGGGGGTGGAGACCACCACCGGCCCGCTCGGGCAGGGGCTCGCCACGGCCGTGGGTATGGCGCTCGCCGAGCGCATGCTCAACGCCCGCTTCGGCGACGAACTGGTCGATCACCACACCTACGTCATCGCCGGCGACGGCTGCCTGATGGAGGGCATCTCCCACGAGGCCATCGACCTCGCCGGGCACCTGAAGCTCGGCAAGCTGATCGTGCTGTGGGACGACAACGGCATCTCCATCGACGGACGCACCACGCTCTCGACCTCGACCGACCAGCTCGCCCGTTTCAAGGCCGCCGGCTGGGACGTGATGCGGGTCGACGGCCACGCCCATCACGCGCTGGTCGACGCCATCGCCGAGGCGCGCTCCACCGAGCGGCCGACGCTGATCGCCTGCCGCACCACCATCGGCTTCGGCGCGCCCACCAAGGCGGGTACCGAGGCGGTGCACGGCGCGCCGCTGGGAGCCGCTGAGATCGAGGGTGCCCGCGCCAGGCTCGGCTGGAACCATCCGCCCTTCGAGGTGCCGGAGGGCGTGCGTACCGCCTGGGCCGGCATCGCCGAGCGCGGCCGCCATGCCCGCGAGGCATGGGAGAAGCGGCTTGCCGCCTCCGGCCAGCGCGCCGCCTTCGAGGCGGCGATGGAAGGCGAGCTGCCGGCCGATTTCGACGAGAAGCTCGCCGCCTATAAGCGTGAGCTGTCCGAGAGCGCGCCGAAGGTGGCGACGCGCAAGGCGTCGGAGATGGCGCTCGGCGTCATCAACGCGGCGACCGACCTCACGGTTGGCGGCTCGGCCGACCTCACCCACTCGAACCTCACCTACACCAAGGGCCTCGTGCCGGTGGCGCCGGGTGCGTATGGCGGCCGCTACCTGCACTACGGCATCCGCGAGCACGCCATGGCGGCGGTGATGAACGGCCTCGCGCTGCATCGCGGCTCCATTCCCTATGGCGGGACGTTCCTCGTCTTCTCCGATTACGCGAAGGGGGCCATGCGGCTCTCGGCGCTGATGGGCCAGCGCGTCGTCTATGTGCTGACGCACGACTCCATCGGCCTCGGCGAGGACGGGCCGACGCATCAGCCGGTCGAGCATCTGGCCATGCTGCGGGCGACGCCGAACCTCTACGTGTTCCGTCCCGCCGACGCGGTGGAGACGCTGGAAGCCTGGCAGCTCGCCCTGCATGCCGAAGGCACCCCCTCGGTGCTGGCGCTCTCGCGCCAGAACCTGCCGACCTTCCGCACCACGCACAGCGAGGAAAACCTCACCGGCTATGGCGGCTATGTCGTCCGCAAGCCCAGGCGCCGGCGCGATGTGACTCTCATCGCCACCGGCTCGGAGGTCGAGCTCGCCTTCAAGGCGGCGGACCTGCTCGCCGAGCGCGAGGTCGACGCCGCCGTCGTTTCGCTGCCCTGCTGGGAGCTGTTCGAGCGCCAGAGCGCCGACTATCGCCGCGCGGTGCTGGGCACTGCCCCGCGCGTCGGCATCGAGGCGGCCGGCCGGCTCGGCTGGGACCGCTGGATCGGCGAGCGCGGCCGCTTCGTCGGCATGGAGGGCTTCGGCGCCTCCGCTCCGGCGGGCGATCTCTACCAGCATTTCAACATCACGCCGGAGGCGGTGGTCGACGCGACCTGCGACCTTCTGACCTGCGCCTGAACCGGGGGAAACGCCAATGGCCCGCATCACCCTTCGTCAGCTTCTCGACCACGCCGCCGAGCACGGCTACGGCGTGCCCGCCTTCAACATCAACAACATGGAGCAGGGCATCGCGATCATGGAGGCGGCGCAGGCCGTCGACGCGCCCGTCATCATGCAGGCGAGCCGCGGCGCCCGCTCCTATGCCGGCGACATCATGCTCTCGCGCATGATCGACGCCCTCGTCGAGATGTACCCGTCGATCCCGATCTGCATGCACCAGGACCACGGGAACAACGAGGCGACCTGCCTGTCCGCCATCCAGCACGGCTTCACCTCCGTCATGATGGATGGCTCGCTGAAGGAGGACGCCAAGACCCCGGCGGACTACGACTACAACGTTGCCATCACCCGGCGCGTGGTCGATGCGGCCCACTGGGTCGGTGCCTCGGTCGAGGGCGAGCTCGGCGTGCTCGGCTCGCTCGAGAGCGGGGCGGGTGAGCAGGAGGACGGCCACGGCGCGGAAGGCGTGCTGAGCCATGACCAGTTGCTCACCGATCCCGATCAGGCGGTGGATTTCGTCGCCCGCACAAAGGTCGACGCGCTCGCCATCGCCATGGGCACCTCGCACGGCGCCTACAAGTTCTCGCGCAAGCCCGACGGCGACATCCTCGCCATGCACGTGATCGAGGAGATCCACCGCCGGCTGCCCAGCGTCCACCTCGTCATGCACGGCTCCTCCTCGGTGCCGCAGGCGCTGCAGGATCTGTTCAACGCGTCCGGCGGCGAGATGCCCCAGACCTGGGGCGTGCCGGTGGAGGAGATCGTACGCGGCATCAGGCATGGCGTGCGCAAGGTCAACATCGACACCGACTGCCGCCTCGCCATGACCGCGCAGTTCCGCAAGGTCGGACAGGCGAACCGGTCGGAGTTCGACCCCCGCAAATTCCTCAAGCCCGCCATGGACGCGATGCGCGACCTCTGCCGCGAGCGCTTCGAGCAGTTCGGCACGGCGGGCCACGCCTCGAAGATCAAGGTGCTGCCGCTTGCCGCCATGGCCAAGCGCTACGCCAGCGGGGCGCTCGATCCGGTGATCGGCGGCGCACGCGCCGCGGCGGAATGAATCTCCCCCCTCGCGGGGATGACCTCAACCAGACCAGGGGGCGCGCGCTTTCGGCGCCGCGCCGACGGGAACGCACAGGAGAAGATCGATGAACGCGATCGACAAGACCAAGCCCGCCGAGGAGAAGCGCAGCCGCTACAGCGCCGGCGTGATGGAATACCGCAAGATGGGCTACTGGCAGCCCGATTACGAGCCGAAGGACACGGACGTCATCGCCGTGTTCCGCATCACCCCGCAGGACGGCGTCGACGAGATCGAGGCTTCGGCGGCGGTGGCCGGCGAAAGCTCCACCGCCACCTGGACCGTGGTGTGGACGGACCGCCTGACCGCCTGCGACAAGTACCGGGCCAAGTGCTACCGCGTCGATCCGGTGCCGAATTCGCCGGGCTCGTGGTTCGCCTACATCGCCTATGATCTCGACCTGTTCGAGCCGGGCTCGATCGCCAACCTGTCGGCGTCGATCATCGGCAACGTGTTCGGCTTCAAGCCGCTCAAGGCGCTGCGCCTCGAGGACATGCGCCTGCCGGTCGCCTATGTGAAGACCTTCGACGGCCCGGCCACCGGCATCGTCGTGGAGCGCGAGCGCCTCGACAAGTTCGGCCGCCCGCTGCTCGGCGCGACGGTGAAGCCCAAGCTCGGCCTGTCCGGCCGCAACTATGGCCGCGTGGTCTACGAGGCGCTCAAGGGCGGCCTCGACTTCACCAAGGACGACGAGAACATCAACTCGCAGCCCTTCATGCACTGGCGTGAGCGCTTCCTCTACTGCATGGAGGCGGTCAACAAGGCGCAGGCCTCGACCGGCGAGATCAAGGGCACCTATCTCAACGTGACCGCCGCCACCATGGAGGACATGTACGAGCGCGCCGATTTCGCCAAGAGCCTCGGCTCCAGCATCATCATGATCGACCTGGTGATCGGCTACACCGCGATCCAGTCCATGGCGAAGTGGGCGCGGCGCAACGACATGATCCTGCACCTGCACCGCGCCGGCCACTCCACCTATACGCGGCAGAAGTCGCACGGCGTGTCGTTCCGCGTCATCACCAAGTGGATGCGCCTCGCGGGCGTCGACCACATCCACGCGGGCACGGTCGTCGGCAAGCTGGAGGGCGACCCCCACACCACCAAGGGCTACTACGACCTCTGCCGTGAGGACTTCGTGCCGCAGAACCTCGCCCACGGCATCTTCTTCGACCAGCCCTGGGCCTCGACCCGCAAGCTGATGCCGGTCGCCTCCGGCGGCATCCATGCCGGCCAGATGCACCAGCTCATCGACCTGCTCGGCGAGGACGTCGTGCTGCAGTTCGGCGGCGGCACCATCGGCCACCCGATGGGCATCCAGGCCGGCGCGACCGCCAACCGCGTGGCGCTGGAGGCGATGATCCTCGCCCGCAACGAGGGCCGCGACCTGCTCGGCGAGGGGCCGGAAATCCTCAAGGCGGCGGCCAGGCACTGCCTGCCGCTCAAGCAGGCGCTGGAGACGTGGAAGGACGTGACCTTCAACTACTCCTCCACCGACACGCCCGACTTCGTGCCGCAGGCCACCGCGGCGGAGTGATTGATCTGTGCCGCCTCACGACGTCATGGCCGGGCTTGGCCCGGCTATCCACGACTTCCCGCTTGCCGGAGGTCACAGGCGTGGATCCCCGGGCCAAGCCCGGCGATGACGGCGGAAGGCGGAGCCCGTCACAGCTAACAGAGCGAGACAAGACCATGCGCCTGACCCAGGGAGCCTTCTCCTTCCTGCCCGACCTGACCGACGAGCAGATCGGCAAGCAGGTCCAGTACTGCATCGACAATGGCTGGGCGGTGAACATCGAGTTCACCGACGACCCCCACCCGCGCAACACCTATTGGGAGCTGTGGGGCCAGCCGATGTTCGACGTGCGCGACGCCGCCGGCGTCATGTTCGAGCTGAACGAGTGCCGCAAGACCTACAAGGGCCGGCATTACATCCGCGTCAGCGCCTTCG
The DNA here is from genome assembly GCF_007559435.1 of Ancylobacter moscoviensis. Lineage (GTDB taxonomy): Bacteria > Pseudomonadota > Alphaproteobacteria > Rhizobiales > Xanthobacteraceae > Ancylobacter > Ancylobacter moscoviensis. The sequence continues at coordinate 274,212 of NZ_VMBP01000005.1, forward strand.
ATTCCACCCACACGTGGGAATCGCTGCGCCTGTCCTTCATCACCGACCGCCCCGAGGAGGAGCCCGGCTTCGCGCTGGAGCGCCAGGAAGTCGACGGCCGGTCCATCCGCTACACGACGCGCGCCTATGCGGCCAACCGCCCGGAGGGCGCGCGCTACTGATCCGTCGGTCTCCCTAACTCCCCCGACGGTTATCGCGGTCGCCCGGTTTCCTCCCCGACCGCGAGGGACCGGTTCCGGAATGCCGCGCCCGGAACCGGTCCCCCTTTTCTCTTTCCCGGCGAGAGCCGGCCCGACGCGGCGGAGAGCGGATCATGGATGCCGTGATCGACGATCCGAACATTGTCCCGGACGCGAAGGCCCCCGTGCCGGGCGCCATCGACCTGCGTGCCGAGTTTTCGTCCAGCGGCCTTGCCGAGGTGTTCGACCAGCTCGACCGCGAACTCGTCGGCCTGGTGCCGGTGAAGCAGCGCCTGCGCGAGATCGGCGCGCTCCTGCTCGTCGACAGCGCCCGCAAGCGCTTCGGCCTCGAAGCCGTGAGCCCGACGCTGCACATGAGCTTCACCGGCAATCCCGGCACCGGCAAGACGACGGTGGCGCTGCGCATGGCGGAGATCCTCCACCGGCTCGGCTATGTCCGCAAAGGCCACCTCGTCACCGTGACGCGCGACGATCTGGTCGGCCAGTACATCGGTCACACCGCGCCGAAGACGAAGGAAATCCTCAAGAAGGCGATGGGCGGCGTGCTGTTCATCGACGAGGCCTATTACCTCTATCGCCCGGAGAACGAGCGCGACTACGGGCAGGAGGCGATCGAGATCCTGCTGCAGGTGATGGAGAACCAGCGCGACGATCTCGTCGTCATCCTCGCCGGCTATGCCGACCGGATGGAGCGTTTCTTCACCGCCAATCCCGGCTTCCGCTCGCGTGTCGCCCATCATGTCGACTTCCCCGACTATTCGGCCGGCGAGCTCGACGCCATCGGCGGGCGCATTCTGGAAACGATGAACTACCGCATGGATGCGGGCGCGCAGGAAGCCTTCCGGCGCTATATCGACCTGCGCATGCTGCAGCCGCATTTCGCCAATGGCCGCTCGATCCGCAACGCGCTCGACCGTGCCCGGCTGCGGCAGGCCAACCGCCTGTTCAACGCCGAGCGGCCGGTGACGGCCGACGATCTGGTGACGCTCACCGCCGAGGACGTCCTCGCCAGCCGGGTATTCTCCGGCGGCATCGACAGCTACCCGCCGCTCCATCCATCCAACTGAACGTCATGGCCGGGCCTGGCGCGGGGGTGACGTCGCGCCAGGTCCATACGTCAGGAGAACCCCATGCCCCTCATCGCCCCTTCCATGCTGGCGTCGGACTTCTCGCGCTTCGGCGAGGAGGTGCGCGATGTCGCGAGCGCCGGCGCCGACTGGATCCATCTCGATGTGATGGACGGGCATTTCGTGCCCAACATCACCTTCGGTCCGGATGTCATCAAGGCGATGCGTCCGCATACCGACAAGCCGTTCGACGTGCATCTGATGATCGAGCCGGTGGAGCCCTATATCGAGGCCTTCGCCAAGGCCGGTGCGGACATCATCACCGTGCAGGCGGAGGCGACGCACCATCTCGACCGTTGCCTCCAGCACATACGCTCGCTCGGCAAGAAGGCCGGCGTGGCGCTGAATCCGGCCACGCATGAGAGCGCTCTCGCCTATGTCCTGGACAAGGTGGACCTGATCCTCGCCATGACCGTCAATCCCGGCTTTGGGGGTCAGGCCTTCATCTCTGACGTGCTGCCGAAGATCTATCGTCTGCGCGCGATGATCGGCGAGCGGCCGATCCATCTCGAGGTCGATGGCGGCGTCACGCCGGAGACCGCCGCCCTCTGCGCCGCGGCCGGCGCGAATGTGCTGGTGGCCGGCTCCGCCGTGTTCAAGGGCGGCGTGGAAGGCTATCGCGGCAACATCGCCGCCATCCGCGAGGCTGGCCGGCAGGCGCGCGGGCCGCGCGCCGCCGCCTGAGGCGCGCTCAGTTCAGCGCGTCCTCGGTCAGGTTGAGGATGAGGACCTGCCGCGCATTGGGCGGGATGGACGGCGAGGCGCGCAGCTCCATGTCGAGCCCGGGCCGCTTCCTCTGGATGATGCCGGCCACCTGGTTCGCCATGTCCTGCGTGGTGGAGTGGTAGGACAGCGTGTTGTTGGTCGTCTGCACGACGCCCGTATCCGACACCACGACATCGAACCCGGCGGCCTTCAGCGGGCTGGTGAAATTGTCGATCTTCGCCTTCGGCACGCTGTTCACCGGCGCGAAGATGCGCACCGTATAGCCGGCGCCCGGCAGGGCGGGTGTCGCCGGCTCGGCCTCCGCCGTGGGCGAGGCCGGTGCTGATGGCGCGGCGGCGCCGTCTCCGGGCGCTGCGTCGGATGGTGTGTTCATAGGGGTAGGGGGTACCGGCGGCGGCGATGCCGGTGCTTCGGCCGGAGCGGCATCTGCTGCGCCGGCGGAAGGCGGCGTTGCCGCCGGAGCCGCGGTGAGACGGGCGGCGATCTCGGTCTGGGCGGTGCGCAGCGCGCCGATCTCCTCGCGCAGGGTGATCACCTGCGAGGTGAGGAAGGCCGCCAGCGCCAGTAGCGCGACCAGGATCAGGCCGTACAGCACCGGCAGGGCCGGATGGCCGGTACGCGGCGGCGGGGCCTCCGCCTTCTTGGTCTCCAGTTCGAGCCGGCGCATGTCGACCTTGAGCTGCTCGATGCCGAGCCAGCGCCGGAAAGCCTCGGGGTCGCTCGGCGGACCCTTGCTGCGGTTCGGCGGCGTCGTTGTGGTGGCGGCGGAATCCCCGTTGTTCGGGTGTGGCTTGGGTGACTCCAGCGAGGGTTCGCGCTTGTCCGTCATCTCTCACTCCTGCCCGACGCCGACATCGTCGCGCCGATCGTTCTGCCCGGTTCGGGGCGCCCGCCGCGCTGCAATCTACCGCAACGGGCGCGTCGCGCCGATCTTTCCCCGCCGATGTGGTTAAGCGGCGGAGCGAGCGCCAGCATCGCGCAGGAAAGTTCCAGAATTATGCCGCGCCCGTGCATCGGCGCCGGCCGCGCCCGTCGTATGGCTTTCACGACATATAGGTATGCCCCCTATTCTATTGTGTTTGGCGGAGCGGAGGGCTAGCTTCCCGTTTGCGTGGACGCCCGCCGTTCGTCCCGCCGACAGGCAGGGGCGGCGCTCCCGACGATTTCTCGCGCCGGTCCAGACAGATCGAGGCTCCCATGCCCGCCTTCGCCGAGCTTCTCCAGCAGGGCGCCGCCCATGGCTGGCTTTTCATTCCCAGCGCGATCCTTCTCGGCGCGCTGCACGGGTTGGAGCCGGGCCATTCCAAGACGCTGATGGCCGCCTTCATCATCGCCATACGGGGAACGGTGTGGCAGGCCGTGCTGCTTGGCCTCGCGGCCACGGTCTCGCACACGCTGGTCGTGTGGGCGATCGCCCTCGGCGGCGTCTATCTCTGGCAGGGCGTCGCGCCGGAGACCTTCGAGCCGTATCTCCAGCTCGCCTCGGCCGCGATCATCGTGGCGATGGCGGTCTGGATGATCTGGCGCACCCGCGAGGACACGCGGCTGGCGGTGGCGGAACATGACCACAATCATCACCACCACGATCATGATCATGATGACGATCACGATCACGATCATCATCATCATCACGCCGATGACGACAGCGACGGCGAGCGGATGCGCGAGATCGTTCTGGAGGTCGAAGGCTATCAGGACGCGCACGAGCTGGCGCATGCCGATGACATCCGCCGTCGCTTCACCGGCCGTTCGGTGACGAGCTGGCAGATCGCGCTGTTCGGGCTTACCGGCGGGCTCATTCCATGCCCGGCGGCGATCACCGTGCTGCTGCTCTGCCTGCAGCTGCGGGAGTTCGCCCTCGGCTTCACCCTGGTGCTGGGCTTCTCGGTCGGCCTCGCCGTCACCCTCGTGGCGGTCGGCGTCGCCGCCGCGCTCGGCGTCCGGCACGCCTCGTCACGGTTGCCCTGGTTCGGTCGCGTGGCCCGCCGGGCACCCTATGTCTCGGGCGTGCTGCTGATCGTGGTTGGCCTCTATGTGGGCTGGCACGGCTGGGCGGGTCTGTCGGCGCAGGCCGCGCCGTCGGCCCTCACCCAGCCAGCGGCTCCGTGAGGCGGAGAGTGAAAATGCCGGCGCCGTCAGGCTGCCGGCGCGCGCTGCTGGCGCCGGCGGTTGCGCGGGCGCTTGGCGATCCGGGCCTTGATCATCTTGAGCGCGACGACCGTCAGCACCAGCATCACCAGGGTCACCCCGACCATCAGCAGCAGCCAGTCTCCCTGCTCGGTGGCGCCGAGCTGGTCCGCGCTCTTGCCGGCAAGCCAGCCGGGGGCGAGCATGACCGGCGCCCAGACGATGGCCGAGGAGACGTTGGCGAACTGGAAGCGGCGCTGGTCCATCCGCATCATGCCGGCGACCAGCGGCATGGTGGCCCGCACCGGGCCGAAGAAGCGGCCGACGAATATCGAGGCGAAGCCGAAGCGGCGGAAGAACAGCCGCGCCTGCGCCACCTGCTCGCGATAGCCCAGCAGCGGGCGGCGATGCACGACACGCGGGCCGAGCCAGCGGCCGAGCCAGTAGGAGACGACATCGCCCAGCACGGCGCCGACGATGGCGCCGACGATCACCGGCACGGGCGACACCACGCCGGTGCCGACCAGCCCGCCAATGGCGAGCATCAGGGCGGTGGCGGGAATGATGATGCCGACGAGCACCAGGGACTCGCCGAAGGCGATGATCCCGATGACGAGAGGGACCAGATACTCATGGGCGTGCAGAAAGGCGGCCACGTCGGCGGTGAATGCTTCCATATCCTCACATGGCGGGAGAAGCCCGCCCCCGAAATTTCCCCGCCCAATGTGAAGACGAACATGACCGGAGCAAGGCCCGCTCGCCGATACGTGTGCACGGGCCGCGCGCTAATCGTCGCGGGGCGCCGTGGCATGGCCGCCCGGATCGGGTATAGCTTGAGATATGAGTCATACCGTCAGGAATAAGACGCGGCTTATCGCCCGTGTCCGCCGGCTGAAGGGGCAGATGGAGGCGATCGAGCGCGCGCTCGAGAGCGAGGTCCCCTGTGCCGACATCCTCAACCAGGTCGCCTCGGTGCGCGGCGCGGTCAACGGGCTCACCGCGGAACTGATCGAGGATCACATCCGCGAGCACGTCGCGAAGGCGGAGGAAGGTGCGCGCGAGGAGGGCGTCGCCGAACTGGTCGACGTCATCCGCACCTATATGCGCTGATCGCCGCCCCCGCCGGAGCATTGAGCCCCGGCGGCAAAGCCGCGAATATGGGGCAGCCGCGCGCCGGAAAGGCGCCGGAGGGGGTGGGAGTTCCGCATTTCCATGTTGAGCCGTCTGCTGCGCCATCCGGTGGCGCTCATCATCGGCGTCGTGGCGGCGCTGTTCGCCCTTTACGAGATCAGCGTCCGCTTCCTCGCCTATACGGCGGATGCCTATGTGATGAGCGACATCGTCGTCATCTCCTCGCAGATCGAGGGGCCGGTCTCCCGTCTCGCTGTCCAGAACAACCAGCCGGTCGCCGCCGGCGATCTGCTGTTCGAGATCGAGCGCACGCCCTTCGCGCTGAAGGTGCAGGAGGCGCAGGCGACGCTGACCCAGGCGCAGGCGGATCTCGGTCTCGCCCAGGACGAGGTGAGGGCGGCGACGGCCAACATCACCGCCACGCAGGCGGTGCAGACGAACGCGCAGTCTCAGCTCGCGCGGGTGCGCACCCTGTCGGGCGAAGGCTACTCGCCAGAAGCGTCGCTGGACGTCGCGACCCGCGACGTCGCCACGGCCGGCGCCAATGTGCTGGCGGCACAGGCCCAGCTCGCCGTGGCGAGCCAGCGCGTGGCGGTGGCCACCGCCGCCATCGGCTCCGCTCAGGCGGCGCTCGCCAAGGCGCAGTACGATCTCTCCAAGACCGTCGTGACCGCGCCGGAGCCCGGCCGCATCGCGCCCTTCACCACAAGGCTCGGCGACTATCTTTCCGCCGGCAGCGAGGTGCTGGCCCTCGTGACCGAGCGCCGCCGCCGCGTGGTGGCGAACATGGGCGAGCGCCATCTCGCCCGCATCCGGCTCGGCCAGCGCGTGCTGCTCACCCTCGGCAGCGACCCGTGGGTGCTGCACTGGGGGCGGGTGAGCGGCATCGCCGCCGGCGTCGCCCGCTCGCCGCACAATCCGCGCGTGATCCCCTATGTCGAGCCGACGACCGACTGGGTGCGGCTGCCGCGGCGCTTCCCCGTCGAGGTCACGCTCGACGGCTGGCCGCCCGGCGTCGGCCTGTTCCACGGTGCCGATGCCCGCGTGCTGATCTGGTTCTGAGCGATGGACGAGGCCGCCCGCCAGGACGCGATCGACCGGGACGTCACCCGGCAGGCCTTCGCGACCGCCTGCGGCGTGCTCGCGGCGGTCTTCATCGCGCTCTGGATGGGACTTCAGCAGCCCTACTGGGCGGCGCTCAGCGTGATGATCATCGCGAATGTCGATCGCGACGCGCTGTTCACCAAGGGCGTGCTGCGCATCGCCGGCACCTTCGTCGGCGTCCTCGGCGGCTACTACATCGGCCAGTGGGTGGAGGGGCTGCCCTTCCTGCAGATCACCTTCGTCGTCATCGCCGCCGCCGTGGGAACCTATGGCCGCCAGCGCAGCGCCTATGGCTACGTCTGGTTCTACGGCGCGCTGACCTTCGCCCTCGTCATGCTCTACACCATGACGGAGCCGGGCCAGCTCTACGACTTCGCCCATTATCGCTGCTACGAGATCGTCATCGGCGTGGTGTGCGGCACGCTGGCGAGCTGGGCGCTCGGGCCCCGCGCGGGGGAGTTGCACGCCCGTCTCGTCGCCCAGCCGAGCGCCACCACCGGGATCAATGCCGAGCGCCAGTCCATGGTGGCGGCGCTCGGGGCGCTGGTGATCGTCGTCACCTGGGCGCTGTTCGACCTGCCGCAGCTGCCGCAGGTGCTGATCTCCAGCCTGATCGTCGTCGACAGCGATCCGCTGGCGACACGTCATCGCGGCGCGCAGCGCATCTTCGGCTGCGTCATCGGCGGCACGGCGGGGCTGCTCGTCATCGCCATCGATGCGACCGATCCGTGGTGGTGGGCGGCGATGCTGTTTCTGGGCGTGTTCTCCTTCGCCCATATCCATCTCGGCAAGTCGGCGCAGGCCTATATCGGCACCCAGTCGGCCATCGCCTATCTGGTGACGCTGGTGAGCGCCGGGCCGCCCACCACGCTGGAGCCGCCGATCGACCGCCTCGTCGGCATCGTCATCGGCGTCAGCATCATGACCGTGCTGGTGTGGGCGCTCAATCCGGTGCGGCCGGCGGAAAAGGTGGCCTGATCAGTCGTCCCCGCGCTCGGGGGCGATCTCGTCGAGCAGCGCGCCGAGATCGGCGCCGCGCGGCACCGCGCGCCAGCGGCCGGGATGGCCTGCCGGCACCAGCATGGCCGCGCCCTTGGGGCAGATGTCAAGGCAGTCCACCTCGATCACGGCGACATGCGCGCCCTTGCGGCGCGGCTTCTTCATCGGCTTGCCGCCCTCGCGCCGGGCGATCTCCGCCCGCAGGGCCTTCGGCAGCGGCTGGTCGCCATGCGGCCCGAAGCCACCGTCGAGCTTCCTCGCGCACTTGCGGCAGATCAGCACGACGTCCGTCCAGTCGGATTTGATCGGCTTCATCGCGCCTTCTCCTGCGCTGCATGTGGCATCGCCGGAGCACGTTGTCGATGAGGCGCGTTGTCGATGAGGCTGGTGGTCCGGGCTGATCGGGCAAGTCGACCGGGAAGCCGTGGTCCGGGCGTCGAGGGGGCAGACGACGCCTGGATTTCCGGCTTCCCGGCCGGTCGCTCACTCCGCCGCTGCGGGTGCGGGGAGGGCCTCGCCGTGCTGGCGCAGCGGGCGGTTGCCCGTCAGGCGGCGCAGCAGCACATAGAAGACGGGCGTCAGGAACAGCCCGAAGAAGGTGACGCCGATCATGCCGGCAAAGACCGCGACGCCCATCGCGTGCCGCATCTCGGCGCCGGCGCCGGTGGAGAGCACCAGCGGCAGCACGCCCATGATGAAGGCGAAGGACGTCATCAGGATCGGCCGCAGGCGCAGCCGGCTCGCCTCGATCGCCGCCTCGACCGGGTTGCGGCCGAGGAACTCCAGCTCGCGGGCGAATTCGACGATCAGGATCGCGTTCTTGGCGGAGAGGCCCACCAGCACCACGAGGCCGATCTGGGTGAAGATGTTGTTGTCACCCCCGCCCAGCCAGACGCCGAACAGCGCCGCCAGCAGGCCCATGGGCACGATCAGGATGATCGCGATGGGCAGCGTCAGGCTTTCGTACTGGGCGGCCAGCACCAGGAAGACGAGCAGCAGGGCCAGCGGGAAGACGAGCCCCGCCGAGCTGCCCGCCAGGATTTCCTGATAGGTCAGGTCGGTCCATTCGAAGTCGAAGCCCGGCGGCAGCACCTCGGCGGCGATGCGCGCGGCCGCGTCCTGCGCCTGCCCCGACGAGAAGCCCGGCGCGGGCGCGGCGTTGACGTCGGCGGTGAGGAAGCCGTTGTAGCGCTGGGCGCGTTCCGGTCCCGCCGTCGCCTCGACCTTCAAGAGCGCGGCGAGCGGGATCATCTCGCCGCTGTTGGAGCGGACCTTCAGCTTGCCGATGTCCTCCTGGCGCGCCCGGTAGGGGGCGTCGGCCTGCACGCGCACCGAGTAGGTGCGGCCGAATTTGTTGAAGTCGTTCACGTAGAGCGAGCCGAGATAGACCTGCAGCGTCTCGAACACCGCCTGGATCGGCACGCCGAGCTGGCGCGCCTTGGTGCGGTCCACGTCGGCGAAGATCTGCGGCACGTTGATCTGGAAGGTGGTGAACTGGCCGGTAAGTTCCGGCGCCGCCATGGCCTTGGCCATGAAGGCGTTCGTCACCTCGCTCAGCGCCTCGTAGCCCTGTCCGGCGCGGTCCTCGATCTGCAGCTTGAAGCCGCCCACCACGCCGAGGCCCTGCACCGGCGGCGGCGGGAACATGGCGATGAAGGCGTCCTTGATCACCCCGTATTTCTGGTTCAGCGAGGCGGCGATGGCGCCGGCGCTGAGCGAGGGATCCGTGCGCTCCTCGAACGGCTTCAGCACCGAGAAGACGATGCCCGCATTGGACGAGTTGGAGAAGCCGGCGATCGACAGGCCCGGGAAGGCGACCGCGCTGGCGACGCCCGGCTCGGCGAGGGTGATCTCGCTCATGCGGCGGATCACCTCTTCCGTGCGGTCGAGCGTGGCGCCGTCCGGCAGCTGGGCGAAGCCGACGAGGTACTGCTTGTCCTGCGCCGGCACGAAGCCCGACGGCACGGCCTGGAACAGCCACCAGGTGGCGCCGAGCATGAGGGCGTAGAACACCATCACCACGCTCTTCGCCTTCAGCACCCCGCGCACGCCGCCGCCATAGCCGTTCGCCCCGCGCGAGAACACCCAGTTGAAGCCGCGGAAGAACCAGCCGAGCAGCGCGTTGATGATCCGCTGGAAGCGGTCGGGCGGTGCATGGTGGCCCTTCAGCAGCAGCGCCGAGAGCGCTGGCGACAGGGTGAGCGAGTTGATCGCCGAGATGACGGTCGAGATGGCGATGGTGAGCGCGAACTGCCGGTAGAACTGGCCCGACAGGCCGGTGATGAAGGCCAGCGGCACGAACACCGCGACCAGCACCAGCGCGATGGCGATGATCGGGCCGGACACCTCGCTCATCGCCTTGTAGGAGGCTTCCAGCGGCGACAGGCCGTTCTCGATGTTGCGCTCGACGTTCTCCACCACGACGATCGCGTCGTCGACGACGATGCCGATGGCGAGCACCAGCCCGAACAGGCTCAGCGCGTTGATCGAGAAGCCGAAGACGTACATCACCGCGAAGGTGCCGACGATGGAGACCGGCACGGCCAGCAGCGGGATGATGGAGGCGCGCCAGGTCTGCAGGAACACCACGACGACGATGACGACCAGCACCACCGCCTCGAACAGCGTGTGCACCACCGCCTCGATCGAGGCGTCGACGAAGCGGGTCGTGTCGTAGACGATGTCGTAGTCGACGCCTTCCGGCATCGTCTTCTTGATCTCGTCCATCGTCGCGCGGACGTTCTCGGCGATCTCCAGCGCGTTGGAGCCGGGCGCCTGGAACACGCCGATGCCGACCGCCTGCTTGTTGTCGAGCAGCGAGCGCAGCGCGTAGTCGGCGGCGCCGAGTTCGATGCGCGCGACGTCGCGCAGGCGCACCACCTGCCCGCTGTCGCCGGTCTTCACGACGATGTCGCCGAACTCCTCCTCGGTCTCGAGGCGTCCCCGCGCATTGACGGAGAGCTGCAGGTCGACGCCCGGCGCGGACGGCGAGGCGCCGACGGTGCCGGCCGCCGCCTGCACGTTCTGCGCACGGATCTCGTTGGCGACGTCACCGGCGGAGAGCCCGTGCTCGGCGATCTTCTGCGGATCGAGCCAGACGCGCATCGAGTAGTCGCCGGCGCCGAAGATGTCGATCTGGCCGACGCCGGAGATGCGCGCCAGCCGGTCCTTCACGTTCAGCACGGCGTAGTTGCGCAGATAGGTGATGTCGTAGCGGTCGTTCGGCGAGATGAGGTGCACCACCATGATGAAGTTCGGCGAGCTCTTCGCCGTGGTGATGCCCAGCGCGCGCACTTCCTCGGGCAGGCGCGGCTCTGCCTGTCCGACGCGGTTCTGCACGAGCTGCGTCGCCTTGTCGGGATCGGTGCCGAGCTTGAAGGTGACGGTCAGCGTCATCACGCCGTCGGTCGTCGCCTGCGAGGACATGTAGAGCATGTCCTCGACGCCGTTGATCGCTTCCTCGATGGGCGTGGCGACGGTGGCGGCGATCACCTTCGGGTTGGCGCCCGGATAGGTGGCGCGCACGATGACCTGCGGCGGCACGACTTCGGGATATTCGGAGATCGGCATCACCCGCAGGGCCAGAAGCCCCGCGAGGAAGATCAGCACGGAGAGGACGCCGGCGAAAATCGGCCGGTCAATGAAGAACTTGGACAGATTCATGGCGTCCTCCCCCTGAGGAGGCGATGCGTCGGCGGCTTCGGATCAGCGCGCGGCGACGGAAGTGGACGGGTCCGTCGCGGAGGCGGCGGAAGCGGTTTCCATGGGGACGATCTCGGGGGCCAGCAGGACACCGGGGCGCACGCGCTGCAGGCCGTTGACGACGATGCGCTCGCCTTCCTTCAGGCCGTCCAGCACGACGCGCAGACCTTCGCTCGGCGGCCCGAGCTTGACCTGCCGGTAGATGGCCTTGTTCTCGGTATCGACCACGAAGACGAACTTCTTGTCCTGGTCGGTGCCGACCGCACGCTCGTTGATCACCAGAGCCGGCTCGGCCTTGGAGCGGCCCATGCGCACGCGGGCGAACTGGCCCGGCACAAGGCGCCCGTCGGCATTGGCGAACACTGCGCGCAGGCGGAAGGTGCCGGTCGAGGTGTCCACCTGGTTGTCGACCAGCTGGAGATGCCCGCGCACCGGCTTGTCGGCGGTCGTGGCGGTGGTGATCTCGACGGGGATGCGATCGATGGCGTCGAGTGCCTCGGTCTGCTCGCCAAGCGTGGCCAGCGCCTCGGCGACGGCGTTCTCGTCGGCGTCGAAGCTGACATAGATCGGATCGACCGAGACGAGGCTGGTCAACACCGGCGAGGAAGCGCCGGCCGCGACGAGGTTGCCGACGGTGACTTCCAGCCGGCCGACACGCCCGTCGACCGGAGCGCGCACCTCGGTGTAGCCGAGGTCGAGCTTGGCGGTCTGCACGGCGGCTTCCGCCGCGCGCAGATTGGCTTCCGCCTCGCGATAGGTGTTGGTGCGCTGGTCGAGATCGCGCACCGAGACGACACGGTTGTCGACGAGCTGCTTGCCGCGCTCCAGCTCGCTCTTCGAGAATTCGACCTGCGCGGCGGAGGCTTCCTTCAGCGCCTCCGCGCGGTTGAGCGCGGCGACGAAGGGCTCGGGGTCGATGGTGACGAGCAGGTCGCCCTGCTTCACCAGCGCGCCCTCGCGGAAATGCACCGAGTGCACGGCACCGGCGACCCGCGAGCGCACCTCCACCACCTCGACGGCGCGCAGGCGGCCGGAGAACTCGTTCCACTTCATGGTGTCGCGCGCCTTCAGCACCGCGACCGAGACCGGCATGGCCTGCGGGGCGGCGGCTTCCGCCGCCGGATCGGTGGCGAGCGCCCGGCTGCTCGGCCAGGCGAGGAACACGGCCACCCCGGTCGCCAGCGCCGCCAGCGTCAGCGCGATGCCGGCCTCGCGCCAGCGGCGGCGCGGACGGACGGCAACCTCATCGCGGGCGATTGCGGCGTGTACGATATTACCGGAGGCGGCATCGGTGCCGAATGCGTCGTTGCTCATGGCGATCTCCCGGCCCTCAGGCCCGAACGGTACGAACAGAGGTGGCGGACTGCTCCGCCAGAAACTGGTGAAACATGTCGCGCAGCGGGGCTGCCCACTGCGGAATGGCCTCGATGCTGGCATCCAGGCTGTCGGGTAGCGGGTCCGGCTCCTCGGCCGGCACGTCCAGCACGCGGCTCTCGACGGCGACCCCGCATTCGCCGAGACGGCGCGCATAGGCGAGGCTCTCGTCGCGCATCGGACAGTCCGAGACCGTGACGATCAGCGCGGGCGCCACGCCGCCGAGCCGGCGGGAGCCGAACGGCGCGGCGTAGGGATGCGCCGCCCGGTCGGCGCTGCCGAGATAGAGATGCCAGCCATCCGCCCATTTGCAGCCGGCGGCGCCCGCCGCGGCGGCGTGGATCGAGCCCGAGGCGAGGCGCGGGTCGACCATGGGCGAGATCAGGATCTGCCCGGCGATCGGCGGCGCCTGCTGGTCGCGGGCCATCAGCGCCAGCGCGGTGGCGAGATTGGCGCCGGCCTCTTCGCCGGCGACGAACAGCCGGGCGCCGCGACCGGCCCATTTGGCCCGCTCGGCATGCAGCAGGCCAAGCGCGGCGAAGGAGGCGTTGAGCGCCGCGGGGAAGGGATGCTCCGGCGCCAGCGGATAATCGACCGAGACGACGACCGCCCCGGCCTCCGACAGCAACTGGCAGACCTTGGCGCTGCAATCCAGGTCGCCATTGGTGAAGCATCCGCCATGCAGATGCAGCACCAGCGGCGTCGGACGCACGGACGCGCGGCCGCGATAGACGCGGACCGGCAGCGCCGCCCCGTCGATCTCCAGCCTGTCCTCGGTCCACAATGCCGTCATGGCGCCCACCATCGAAATGCGGACGACCTGCGCCACCCGATTTCGCTCTATTGCAGTGCGGCGAAAATTAGTATCGTCTCGGAACTGAAAAAATAGCCGTTCTGTGATTTCATTATTCACATATGGAAATAATGACGCGGTAACAGACCATGGATCAGATCGCCGCCATGCGGGCGTTCGTCCGTGTCGTCGAAGCCGGCAATTTCACCCGTGCCGCCGACCTCATGGAAATGCCCAAGCCCACCGTCACCAAGCTGATCCAGCAGCTGGAAGGGCACCTGCGCACCAAGCTGCTCAACCGGACCACCCGGCGCGTGCGCGTCACCCCGGACGGCGCGGCTTATTACGAGCGCGCGCTGGCGCTGCTGTCGGATCTCGACGAGCTCGACGGCTCGATGGCGCGCGCCCAGACCAGCCCGGCGGGGCGCCTGCGCGTGGATATCGGCACCTCGCTCGCCCTCAACGTCATCATTCCCGCCCTGCCGGACTTCCACGCCCGCTATCCGGACATCCTGCTCGATCTCGGCGTTTCTGACCGCCCGGCCGATCTCGTCGGCGAGAACATCGACTGCGCCATCCGCGGCGGCGATATTCTCGATCCCAACCTCATCGCCCGGCGCATCGGGCAGGTGGACCTCGTCATGTGCGCGACGCCGGGCTACATCGCGCGCCACGGCATGCCGCAGCACCCGCGCGATCTCCTGGAAGGCCACCGGGTCATCGCCTATTTCAGCCCGCGCACCGGGCGGCGCATGGCCTTCGACATGGTGCGCGGCGAGGAGAGCTACGAGTTCGATCTGCCCTATGCGCTGGCGGTCAACGATTCGACCGCCTATCAGGCCGCCGTCCTCACCGGGCTCGGCATCGCCCATGCCGTCGAGCCGCTGATCCAGCCCTATCTCGCCGACGGCACGCTGGTGCGGGTGCTGCCGGAATGGCGCAGCGAGCCGATCGTGCTGCACATCGTCTACGCTCCCAACCGGCATCTGAGCAGCCGGCTGCGCGTCTTCGTCGACTGGGTTGCCGAGCTCTTCGCCTCCAGCAACGTCTACCGCCTCGGGCCGCTCCCGCCGCCTTCCTAGTGCGTGACGCCGAGGAACTGCTTCAGCTCCGGCGTCTTCGGATCGGCGAACACCTCCTCCGGCGGACCGATCTCGTGCACGCGGCCCTGATGCATGAAGACGACGCGCGAGCACACGTCGCGCGCGAAGCGCATCTCGTGCGTCACCATGATCAGCGTCATGCCCTCGCTCGCCAGCTCCTTCACCACGGCGAGCACCTCGCTCACCAGTTCCGGATCGAGCGCCGAGGTGATCTCGTCGCAGAGCAGGGCGATGGGCTGCATGGCGAGCGCGCGGGCGATGGCGACGCGCTGCTGCTGGCCGCCGGAGAGCTGGTCCGGGTAGGCGTCGAACTTGTGGGCAAGGCCGACCCGTTCCAGCATCCTCTTCGCAATCTCCTCGGCTTCCGCCTTCGGCGTCTTCTTCACCACCATCTGCGAGAGCATCACGTTGCGCCCGGCGGTGAGGTGGGGGAACAGGTTGAACTGCTGGAAGATCATCCCGACCTTCAGCCGGAGCGCCTTCAGGTGCAGCTCGTCCGGCAGCAGCTGGGCGCCGGCGACGGAGATCGAGCCCTCGTCGATGGTCTCCAGCCCGTTGATGCAGCGCAGCAGCGTCGACTTGCCTGAGCCGGACTTACCGATGATGGCGATCACCTCGCCCGGCGCGACGTCGATATTGATGCCCTTGAGCACTTCGTTGTCGCCGAAGCGCTTCTTCACCTCAGTGATTTCGATGAGCGACATTGAGCTTCCTCTCGAGGATCTGGGAGGACTTGGACAGCGGCCAGCACAGGCAGAAATAGATGAGGGCGACGAGGCCGTAGACCTTGAAGGGCTCGAAGGTCGCATTGGTCACGACCGTCCCCGCCTTGGACAGCTCGACGAAGCCGATGATCGAGGTCAGCGCCGTGCCCTTCACCACCTGCACCGAGAAGCCCACGGTGGGCGGCACCGCGATCCGCAGCGCCTGCGGCAGCACCACATGGCGCATCTGCTGGACGTACCCCATGCCAAGGCTGGCGGAGGCTTCCCATTGCCCGCGGGCGATGGATTCCACGCAGCCGCGCCAGATCTCGGTGAGGAAGGCGGCGCTCCAAAGAATGAGCGCCACGCTTGCCGCCAGCCAGGCCGGCACGTCGATGCCGAACAGGCCGAGCCCGAAGAAGGCGAGGAAGAGCTGCATCAGCAGCGGCGTGCCCTGGAACAGCTCGACATAGGTCTTCACGAAGGCCGGCCCCGCCTTGCCCTTGGCCGTGCGGGCGAACAGCAGCAGCGCGCCGACGATGCCGCCGCCGATGAAGGAGACGAGGGAGAGCAGGACCGTCCAGCGCGCCGCCAGCAGCAGGTTGCGCAGGATGTCCCAGGTGGTGAAATCGCTCATGCCCGCCTCCTCACCGCGCCGTGCGTTTTGGGAAAAGCGTCCAGCCAAGGCCGCGCAGCAGCTGGCGCAGGGCGATGGCGAGGGCGAGATAGATCAGCGTCGCGACGAAGTAGCTCTCGAAGGCCCGGAAGGTGCGCGACTGGATGAAGTTCGCCGCGAAGGTCAGGTCCTCCGCCGCGATCTGCGACACCGCCGCCGAGCCCAGCATCACGATGACGATCTGCGAGGACAGCGCCGGCCAGATGCGCTGCAGTGCCGGGATCAGCACCACGTACCAGAAGGTCTGGAGGCGGCTCATGCCGAGGCTCGCCCCCGCCTCGAACTGGCCCTTCGGCGTCGCCTGGATGCCGGCGCGGATGATCTCGCAGCCATAGGCGCCGAGATTGACCACCATGGCGAGGTTGGCGGCCTGCAGTTCGCTCATGCGCAGGCCGAGCGCGGGCAGGCCGAAGAAGATGAAGAAGAGCTGGATCAGGAACGGCGTGTTGCGGATCAGCTCGACATAGGCCGCTACCACCGGGCGCAGCCAGCCCGGCCCCAGCGCCCGCGCCCAGGCGCAGGCAATGCCGAGCGCCACGCCCAGCACGCCGCCCACCAGCGTCAGCTCGACGGTGATGCCGATGCCTTTCAGCAGGACCGGCCAATACTCGATCAGCCAGCCGAAATCGAACGTGTAGTTCATGCCGGCGAACTCCCGCTGGTGGAAGGATGGGCGGACGGTGGGAACGCGCCCTCTCCCCGGCGGGAAGAGGGCGGAAGCGGCAGGACGTCAGATGTCCGCCGGCAGCTTGGCGCCGAGCCACTTCTGCGAGATGGCGTCCAGCGCGCCGTCCTTCTTGGCCGCGCCGATGATCGCATCGACCTTGGCGAGAAGGGCGGGTTCGTTCTTGTTGAGGCCGATGTAGCAGGGCGAGTTCTTGATCAGGAACTTGATCTCCGGCTTCTTCGGCGGGTTGCGCTCGAGGATCGCGGCGGCGACCACGTTGCCGGTGGCGATGAGGTCGACCTGCCCGGAGAGGAAGGCGGAGATGGTGCCGTTATTGTCCTCGTAGCGCTTGATGGTGACGTCGGCCGGGGCGATCTTGGTCAGTTCCAGATCCTCCACCGCGCCGCGCGTGACGCCCACCGTCTTGCCGGCGAGGTCCTTGGCTTCCTTCACCGCCGCGTCGGCCGGGCCGAACACCCCGTTGAAGAAGGGCGCGTAGGCGACCGAGAAGTCGATCACCTTCTCGCGCTCCGGATTCTTGCCGAGCGAGGAGATGACGAGGTCGACCTTGTTGGTCTGCAGGTAGGGGATGCGGTTGGCGCTCGTCACCGGCACCAGCTCCAGTTTCACGCCGAGCTTGTCGGCGATCAGCTTAGCCACGTCGACGTCATAGCCCTTGGGCGCCATGTCGGCGCCGACCGTGCCGAAGGGCGGGAAATCCTGCGGCACGGCGATGCGGATCACCTTGTTCGCCTCGATGGTGGCGAGGGCGTCGGCGGCGGCGGGGAGCGGGGCCTGCGTGGCGGCGAGCAGCGCGCCGGCGGCGAGCGCAAAGAGGGTGCGGCGGTTCATGCGGTCAGTCCTCTGGTTTGCCTGACGGGGAATGGGCGTGGGGATGCGAATGCGCATGCGGTACGGAAGGGGCGTTGCCGGCGAAGGTCGACGGCGACAGGAGTTCGCGCAGGCCGGCGAGCGGATCGGGTCGGGCGGTGAGATCCAGTCCCGCCTCGACCTTGCCGATGTGCTCGTCCATCAGCCGGGCGGCCAAAGCGAGGTCGCCCGCCTCCATGGCCGCGACGATGTCTTCATGGTCGTGGCTGGATTCCTCGGCCTTCTCGGTCGGCTGGTAGAGCATCGAGATCAGCGTGGTGCGCGCGGTGAGGTCGCGGATGATCTCGGTGAGCAGCCGGTTGCCGAGCGCGTCGGCGAGATGGATGTGGAAGTCGCCGAGCAGGCAGGCGCGGGAGGAAACGTCGCCGGTCTGGATCGCCTCCCGCTCGATGGCGACATGTTCCTTGAGGCTGGCCAGCACCTGCGGCGGCACCCCGCGCACGGCCTGCAGCAGGCCGGTCTCGATGACGCGCCGGGTCTGGAACGCCTCGCGTGCCTCTTCGGCCGAGGGCTCGACCACGTACCAGCCGCGCCGCGCGCTGACCTGCACGACGCCACGCGTCTCCAGCCGCATCATCGCCTCGCGCACGCGGGTGCGGGAGACGCCGAACAGGTCGGCGAGCTTCTGCTCGCCCAGCCTCGTGCCGGGATCGATGCGGCCGGCAAGGATGGCCGAGAGGATCGCTTCCTCGATATTGGCGGCGGCGGGGTTCATCACGCGCTCTGCACTTGCTTACAAACTTGTATACAAGACTGTAAGCAAGCGACGTGCCAAAGGGCGGCGGGTGAGCCGACCGCACGCTGTCATGGCCGGGCTTGACCCGGCCATCCACGTCTTCGGCCTGTCGTGATCGTCGAAAAAGGCGCGGATTCCCGGGTCAAGCCCGGGGATGACGGCCTATCGGCGGGGTTCGGAGTGCCGATGCGTGGCCGGGCCGGCGCTGGCCCGCGACCAGAATGCCGCTTCCTTGATCAGCAGCCTGGAAGCGGCGCAAAAATCGGCGCCGCTACTCCGCCGCCTGCTTCTTATGGCCGAGCCGGTCGGCCAGCTTGTCGAGCAATTGTCCGGCGGCGTCGGCGATCACCGTGCCGGGCGGGTAGATCGCCTCGGCGCCGGCCGCGAAGACGGCCTCGTAGTCCTGCGGCGGCACCACGCCGCCGACCACCACCATGATGTCCGGCCGTCCCTCGGCGGCGAGCGCGGCCTTCACCTCCGGCACGAGGGTGAGATGGCCAGCGGCGAGCGAGGAGATGCCGATGACATGCACGTCGTTCTCCACCGCCTGCCGGGCGGCTTCCTGCGGCGTGGCGAAGAGAGGGCCGATATCGACGTCGAAGCCGAGATCGGCGAAGGCGGAGGCGATCACCTTCTGGCCGCGGTCGTGGCCGTCCTGACCGACCTTGGCGACGAGGATGCGCGGGCGTCGGCCTTCCTCGTGCTCGAAGGCTTCCACGCGCTCACGCACATGGGCCACCTTGTCGGTCATGGCTCCCGCCTCCCGCTTGTAGACGCCCGAGACCGCGCGGATTTCCGCCCGGTGACGGCCGAAGACGCGCTCCAGCGCATCCGAGATCTCGCCCACCGTCGCCTTGGCGCGGGCGGCGTCGATGGCGAGCGCCAGCAGGTTAGCATTTCCGCGCGCGCCGTTCTCCAGCGCGGTCAGCGCCGCGGCCACCGCCTGCGGGTCGCGCTCCGCCTTCAGGCGCTTCAGCTTGTCGAGCTGGGCGGCGCGCACGGCGGAATTGTCGACCTTCAACACGTCGATCGGGGTCTCGCTGTCGGGCCGGTACTTGTTGACGCCGACCACGGTCTGGCGGCCGCCGTCGATCCGCGCCTGGGTGACAGCCGCGGCCTCTTCGATGCGCAGCTTCGGGATGCCGGCCTCGATGGCCTTGGCCATGCCGCCGAGTTCCTCGACCTCGCGGATATGGCCGAGCGCGCGCTCGGCGAGATCGGCGGTCAGGCGCTCGACATAATAGGAGCCGCCCCAGGGGTCGATGGCGCGCGTCGTGCCGCTTTCCTGCTGCAGCAGGAGCTGGGTGTTGCGGGCGATGCGGGCGGAGAAGTCGGTCGGCAGGGCCAGCGCCTCGTCGAGCGCGTTGGTGTGCAGCGACTGGGTGTGCCCCTGCGTCGCTGCCATCGCCTCCACCATGGTGCGCATGACGTTGTTGAACACGTCCTGCGCCGTCAGGCTCCAGCCGGAGGTTTGCGAATGGGTGCGCAGCGGCAGCGACTTCGGGTTCTGCGCGCCGAGGTCCTTCATCAGCTTCGCCCAGATCAGCCGGGCGGCGCGCAGCTTGGCGACCTCCATGAAGAAGTTCATGCCGATCGCCCAGAAGAACGACAGGCGCGGCGCGAAGGCGTCGATCGGCAAACCCGCCGCCATGCCGGCACGGGCATATTCCACCCCGTCGGCGAGCGTGTAGGCGAGCTCCAGATCTTGCGTCGCTCCCGCCTCCTGCATGTGGTAGCCGGAGATCGAGATCGAGTTGAAGCGCGGCATCTCCCTCGACGTGAAACCGAAGATGTCGGCGATGATCCGCATCGAGGGCCCGGGCGGGTAGATGTAGGTGTTGCGGACCATGAACTCCTTGAGGATGTCGTTCTGGATGGTCCCGGAGAGCTGGGCCGGCTTCACGCCCTGTTCTTCCGCCGCCACGACATAGAGCGCGAGGATCGGCAGCACCGCGCCGTTCATGGTCATCGACACGCTCATCTGGTCCAGCGGGATGCCGGAGAACAGCGTGCGCATGTCGTAGATGGAATCGATGGCGACGCCCGCCATGCCGACATCGCCGGCGACGCGCGGGTGGTCCGAATCGTAGCCGCGATGGGTGGCGAGGTCGAAGGCGACCGAGAGGCCCTTCTGCCCGGCCGCCAGGTTGCGGCGGTAGAAGGCGTTCGAATCCTCCGCCGTGGAGAAGCCGGCATATTGCCGGATCGTCCAGGGCTGGGTCGCGTACATGGTCGGGTACGGACCGCGCAGGAACGGCGCGATGCCGGGGTAGCTGTCGACGAAGCCGAGGCCGGCAATGTCGTCCGGCCCGTAGAGCGGCTTCACCGCGATGCGTTCCGGCGTCTCCCAGGCCTCGCCGCCGATGGCGGGCGGCGCGACGCGCGGGGCGCGCCAGTCGAGGGTCGAGAAATCGGGAATACGACGAGCGGAGCCGGTCATTGCGTGCCCTCCCGCGTTGCGGTGATGCCGAGCCGGCGATGCGCGTCCTGCAGGAGCGCGAGCAGGTCGCCGCCGGCGGAGAGATACACGTCGATGCCCGCTGCCCGCCACGCCTCCTCGTGCTCGCCCGGTCGCCCGGCGAGGTAGAGCGCGGCGGCGCCGGCCGCCTTCAGCCCGGAGGCGGCGTCCGTCGCGGAGGCGGCGTAGAGATCGTCCGAGGAACACAGGCAGGCGATGCGCGCGCCCGAGGTACGGAACGCCTCGGCCAGCGCCGTCATGTCGGTGAAGCCGTCATTGGCCGGGGCCATGATGCCGCCCGCCTCGAAGGCGGCGCGGGCGAAGCCCGAGCGCGCGGTGAAGTCGGCGGGCGTGCCGAGATTGGCGAGGAAGACCACAGGACGCGGGGTTGTCGCGGCCGCAGCCTCTCGCAGGCGTTCATAGGGTTCGGTGAGCCGATGGCCGGTGAGCGGCTCGCCCAGCAGCGCGCCCTCGGCGGGCGGCGTCGCGTTCGCCCGGCGGGCGGGGGCGAGCACGGTCGGCACGGTTTCGCCGAGCAGCGGGAACTCCGAGGTGCCGGTGATCGGCAGGCGGCGGGTGGCGATGTCCTTCGTCCGCGCCGCGCGCGCCGCCGCGATCCGGCCCTGCCAGGCGTCCGAGGTCAGGCTCTCCACCATGCCGCCCTCGCGCTCGATCTGGCGGAACAGCTCCCATGCCGTCGCCGCGAGCTTCTCCGTGCGTTCCTCGATGGCGCCCGCGCCGGCGCCCGGATCGGCGACGCGATGGACGTTGGATTCCTCGATCAGGATCACCTGCGTGTTGCGCGCGAGCCGGCGGGCGAAGCCGTCCGGCAGGCCGAGCGCCTGCGTGAACGGCAGCACCGTCAGGCTGTCCGCCCCGCCGACGCCGGCGGCGAAGGCGGCGACGGTGCCGCGCAGCAGGTTCACATGCGCGTCGTGCCGGGTCAGCGAACGCCAGGCGGTCTCCATATGGATCGCCACCGGCGCCGCCTCGATGCCGCACGCGTCGAGCGCCGCCGCCCAGAGCTGGCGGAAGGCGCGCGGCTTGGCCTGCGTGCCGAACTGGTCGACATCGGCGGTCAGCGTCACCTCGATGGCGGCGGCCGCGTCCTCCAGCGACAGGCCGGCGGCTTCCAGCGCGCGCAGATAGGCCATCGCGGTCGCCAGCACGGCGGCGAGTTCCTGCGCATCGGTGGCGCCGGCAGCGTGGTGCAGCCGCCCGTCCGCGCGCACCATCGGCACCGTGAGCCCGCGCCCGCGCAGCGTCGATACCGTCTGGCCGAGGCGGGCGGACAGTGCGTCCCACTCTATGGGTGCGGCGCCGAGCGCGGCGAAGTCGCCGATCGGATCGAGCCCGAAGCGGATGTCGAGCGTCGCCGGGTCGCGCTTCTCGTAGAGCCGGGCGATGGCGAGCGCGATGTCGCGGGCCTGGTAGGCCCCGGCCTCGACGCGCAGCGTCACCAGATCCGGCATTACGCCGTCGAGCACCGTGACCAGCTCCTCGAAGCGGTTCGGCAGGCCGAAGCCGCCGGCCGAGGGCGCGGAGGCGAAGACCAGCGTGGCGCCGTCCGCCCCGCCATTCAGGTCCTCCAGCAACTGCGCATTGGCGGCCGCCGGGTCGTCATGGTCGATGCGGGCGACGATCCGCCAGGGCGCGCCGGCGGGCCGTCCGGCGAGCGGCGCCGCCGTGCGCCGCCGCTCGGGCAGGGCGTCCAGCGTGTAGCCGTCCGCCGCGCGGGTGAGCATGCGCTTGTCGTAGGCGCCGCCCTTCAGCACCCCCTCGACCAGCTTCAGCCAGTCCGCGCGGGTCGCGGCCGGGAAGGTGGCGAGGTCGAGATCGAGGGGCTGGTCCATGGCGCGGCTCTCCCTGTGGTCCGCTCAGGCGAATTCGAGGATCACGGCGTCGACGGCGAGGCTGTCGCCCGCCTTGGCGAGCACCTTGCTGACCGTCGCGTCGCGCTCGGCGCGCAGCACGTTCTCCATCTTCATGGCCTCGACCACCGCCAGCGCCTCGCCGGCCTTGACCTCCTGGCCTTCCGACACGGCGATGGAGACGACGAGGCCGGGCATCGGGCAGAGCAGCTGCTTGCCGGCGCCGGACTGCTGCTTCACCGGCATCAGCGCCGCGAGTTCCGCCTCGCGCCGGGTATAGACCAGCGCATCCACGGCGACGCCGCGATGGGCCAGCAGCGCGCCGTTGAGGCGCGGGCGTACCTGCACGCTGATCGCCTCGTCGTCGAACACGCCGCTCCACACCGGTTCCCCGGGCTGCCAGCCGGAACGCAGCTCGTGCGTGCCGTCCGGCTCGCCCTGCTCGTTCAGGAAGGTGACGATGAAGCCGCCCGCCGCGCGGTCGACCTCGCAGGGCAGGCTCAATTCGCCGAGCCGCACCACGCGCTGATGCTCGAACACCACCGCCCGGCCGGCGAGCTGGTCGGAGATCTTGCGCTTGCGGGCATTGCCCACATTGTCGATCACCGCCGCGACCGCCGCCAGCCGCCGCGCGAGCACCGGGCTCGGTTCGGTGGCGTGGAAGCCGTCGGGGTATTCCTCGGCGATGAAGCCGGTGGAGAGCCGGCCGGCGCGCCAGCGCTCATGCGCCATCAGCGAGGCGAGGAAGGGGATGTTGTGCTGGATGCCGTCGATGGCGAAGGCGTCGAGCGCGTCCGCCTGCGCCTCGATCGCCTCCTCGCGCGTCGGCGCGTGGGTGATTAGCTTGGCGATCATCGGGTCGTAATAGAGCGAAATCTCCCCGCCCTCGTAGACGCCCGTGTCGTTGCGCACGGTGACGGCGTTCTTCACGCCTTCCGCCGGCGGGCGGTAGCGCGAGAGCCGGCCGATGGAGGGCAGGAAGCCGCGATAGGGGTCCTCGGCATAGACGCGGCTCTCCACCGCCCAGCCGTTCAGCTTCACGTCCTCCTGCCGGAGCGCGAGCTTCTCGCCGGCGGCGACGCGGATCATCTGCTCGACGAGATCGATGCCGGTGACCAGCTCCGTCACCGGGTGCTCCACCTGCAGGCGGGTGTTCATCTCGAGGAAGTAGAAACTACGGTCCTGCCCGGCGACGAACTCCACCGTGCCGGCGCTGTCGTAGTTCACCGCCTTGGCCAGCGCGACGGCCTGCTCGCCCATCTTCCGGCGGGTGGCCTCGTCCAGCAGCGGCGAGGGGGCTTCCTCGACCACCTTCTGGTTGCGGCGCTGGATCGAGCATTCGCGCTCGCCGAGATAGACGACGTTGCCGTGCTTGTCGCCCAGCACCTGGATCTCGATGTGGCGGGGCTGGACGATGAACTTCTCGACGAAGACGCGGTCATCGCCGAAGGACGACTTCGCCTCCGAGCGGGCGCGGTCGAAGCCGTCCTGCACTTCGGCGCGCGAATGGGCGATGCGCATGCCCTTGCCGCCGCCGCCGGCGGAGGCCTTGATCATCACGGGATAGCCGATCTCGTCGGCGATCTTCGCCGCGTGCTCGGCATCCTCGATGACGCCGAGATGGCCGGGCACGGTCGAGACCTTGGCGGCGGCCGCCGCCTTCTTCGACTCGATCTTGTCGCCCATGGCCTCGATGGCGCCGGGGTTCGGGCCGATGAAGACGATGCCGGCGTCCTTCAAGGCCTGCGCGAAGCTGGCGCGCTCGGACAGGAAGCCGTAGCCGGGATGTACCGCCTCGGCGCCGGTCGCCTTGCAGGCCGCGATGATCCGGTCGGCGAGCAGATAGGACTGCGCGGCCGGGGCGGCGCCGATATGCACCGCCTCGTCCGCCATCTCGACATGGAGCGCGTCTTTGTCGGCGTCGGAATAGACGGCGACCGTCGCGATGCCCATCTTGCGGGCGGTCTTGATGACCCGGCAGGCGATCTCGCCACGGTTCGCGATGAGTATCTTCTTGAACATGGCTGGATCTCAGAGCGGCAGGTTGTCGTGCTTCTTGAGCGGCGCCTCGACCTTCTTCGAGGCGAGCATGGCGAGGGCGCGGGCGATGCGCTTGCGCGTGGTGCGCGGCGTGATCACCTCGTCGATATAGCCGCGCTCGGCCGCCACGAAGGGCGAGAGGAAGCGCTGCTCATATTCCTTCGTCCGCTCGGCGATCTTCTCGGGGTCGTCGATGTCGGCGCGGAAGATGATCTCCACCGCCCCCTTGGCGCCCATCACCGCGATCTGCGCGGTCGGCCAGGCGTAGTTCACGTCGCCGCCGATATGCTTGGAGGCCATGACGTCATAGGCGCCGCCGAAGGCCTTGCGGGTGATGACGGTGACAAGCGGCACCGTCGCCTCGCTATAGGCGAAGAGCAACTTGGCGCCATGCTTGATCAGGCCGCCATATTCCTGCGCGGTGCCGGGCAGGAAGCCGGGCACGTCGACGAAGGTGACGATCGGGATCTCGAAGGCGTCGCAGAAGCGCACGAAGCGGGCGGCCTTGCGCGAGGCGTCGGCGTCGAGCACGCCGGCCAGCACCATCGGCTGGTTGGCGACGATGCCGACCGTCCTGCCCTCCACGCGGCCGAAGCCGGTGACGATGTTGCCGGCGAAGGCGCCCTGGATCTCGAAGAAGTCGCCCTCGTCGACCACCTTCGCGATCAGCTCCTTCATGTCGTAGGGCTTGTTCGGGTTGTCCGGCACCAGCGTGTCGAGCGAGGCGTCGATGCGCTCGCCGTCGTCGAAGCTCGGCCAGGCCGGCACGCCGGACTGGTTGCTGGCGGGCAGGAAATCGATCAGCCGGCGCATCTGCAGCAGGCATTCGACGTCGTTCTCATAGGCGCCGTCGGCCACCGAGGACTTGGTGGTGTGCACCCGCGCCCCGCCCAGCTCCTCGGAGGTGACGGTCTCGTTGGTGACGGTCTTCACCACGTCCGGCCCGGTCACGAACATGTAGCTCGTGTCGCGCACCATGAAGATGAAGTCGGTCATGGCCGGCGAGTAGACGTCGCCGCCCGCGCAGGGGCCCATGATGACGGAGATCTGCGGGATGACGCCGGAGGCGGCGACGTTGCGGCGGAACACCTCGCCATAGCCGCCGAGCGCGGCGACGCCTTCCTGGATGCGCGCCCCGCCGGCATCGAACAGGCCGATGATCGGCGCGCGCGTCTTCAGCGCGAGGTCCTGGATCTTGGTGATCTTCGCCGCATGCGCCTCGGAGAGCGAGCCGCCGAACACGGTGAAGTCCTTGGCGAACACGAAGACCCGCCGCCCGTTCACCGTGCCCCAGCCGGTGACCACGCCGTCGCCGGGGATCTTCTCGGCCTTGTCCATGCCGAAATCGGTGCAGCGGTGCTGGACGAAGGTGTCGAACTCCTCGAAGGAGCCGGTGTCGAGCAGCAATTCGATGCGCTCGCGGGCGGTGAGCTTGCCGCGCTTGTGCTGGGCATCGATGCGCCGTTCCCCGCCGCCGAGGCGGGCGCCGGCGCGACGCTGTTCGAGCTCGTCGAGAATATGCTTCATGGGCGGTCCCTCGGACGCTGCTTTTTCGCCTCGCGGCAATTCGCGACGGTTCTAGGCCCTTGCGGGACAAAACATAAGCTGTGAAAATGCGGATCGTAAAATTGTAAAATTTTCACAAAATCGAAGACGGGACGCGGGACGGCCATGGCCGGCATGTCGAAGAAGGTGTTCGCCGGCCACGCGGTGCGCAATGTCCGCGAGAGGCTGGGGCTCACGCAGATCGATTTCGCCCGCCGGCTCTCCCTTTCGCCGAGCTACATCAACCAGATCGAGAGCAACCAGCGTCCGGTGACGGCCGCGGTGCTGCTCGCCATCAGCCGCACCTTCGACCTCGACATTACACGTTTCGGCGCCGACGATCTCGACCGTATCGTTGCGGACCTGCGCGAGGCCTTGGCCGATCCGGTGTTCCGCGGGCTGGAGCCCAGCCTGCAGGACCTGAAGAACGCCACCACCCACGCCCCCGCCTTCGCCCATGCCTTCCTGCGCCTGCACGGCGCCATGCGCCGGCTGGAGGAGCGCCGCGCCGCGCTCGACGACGCGGTGGTGTCGGTGGCGCGCGAGGTGGATGGCGGCGCGCCGCAGGAGGAGACCCGCAACCTCGCGCCCTATGAGGAGGTGCGCGACCACTTCCACTACATCGACAACTATGTCGACGGCCTCGACCGGGCGGCGGAGGAGCGCAACGCCGCGCTCGACCTCTTCGCCCGCGACGACGCGGTGCCGGTTCTGGTCCAGCATCTGCGCCAGCGCCACGACATCGTCGTCGACATGGCGCCCGCCGACCGGCTCGACGCGCCCCTGCTCGCCTATGACCGCCACCGTCGCGTGGCGACGCTCGCGCGCACGCTCGACCGCGCCAGCCAGGCCTTCCGCCTCGGGACGCTGATCGCCCGCTTCGAGCAGAGCGACTCCATCGACCGGCATGTCGTCGATGCGGGCTTCCGCAGCGCGACGGCGCGCGAGGTCTGCCGGCTGTCGCTGCAGAACTACTATGCCGGTGCGCTGCTGCTGCCCTATCGCCGCTTCGCCCGGCTGGCGCGGGAGAGGCGGCACGATCTCGACCTTCTCGCCACGATGACCGGGGCGAGCCTGGAACAGGTCTGCCACCGCCTCTCGACCCTTCAGCGGCCGGGCGAGAAGGGCGTGCCCTTCTACTTCCTGAAGGTCGATCGCGCCGGCAATGTCATCAAGCGCCACAGCGCCACCCGCTTCCAGTTCGCCCGCTATGGCGGCGCCTGCCCGGTGTGGAACGTGCACGAAGCGTTCGAGCAGCCCTCGCGCACCCTCGTGCAGGTCGGCGAGATGCCGGACGGCGCGCGTTACCTGTGCCTGGCGCGCGGCACTTCCAAGCCGGCGATCCGCCACGGCCAGCGCGAGCGGCGCTTCGCGCTCGGCATCGGCTGCGAGATCTCCTATGCCGCCGAGCTCGTCTATGCGGACGGGCTGGACCTCAAATCGGCGGCGCTGGCCCCGCTCGGCGTCAACTGCCGCATCTGCCCCCGTGCCGCCTGCCCGGAGCGGGCCTTCCCGCCGCTCGACCGCGAGATCGTGCTCGACCCGGACCGCCGCGACGTCGTGCCCTTCGCGGTGCGGGAGTGAGGCGGCCGCTCACGCCGCCCCGTTGGCGCCGGTCTTTGCCTTCGGGGGCTTTCCGTCGGCTTTCTCCTTTCGCGGTTCGGCGATCCACACATAGCCCTCGCCATATTGCGTGGCGATGAAGCGCGGGCGGCGGGCATCGTCGCCCAGCTTGCCGCGCAGGCGGTTGATGAGGAAGTCGATGCTGCGCTCGGCGGCGTCCGAGCCGACGCCCGAAATGGCGTCCAGCAGTTGGTTGCGCGTCATGATCCGGTGCGCGTTGCGGATCAGTGCCGCCAGCACGGCGCGCTCCGAGCGCGTGAAGCGCACCCTTCGCCCGCGCGGGCGCGCCGCCCAGAGCAATTCCGCGTCGAAGATCATCTCGGCAAAGCACAGTCTGGCCGCCGGCTCGGTGCCTCTCCCGTTCATGCGCGTCCATCTCCCCCGCACCTTACCGGCGGTCGCGACGCGCGAAGGATCGTGCACGTTCACGACGCCTCAGATCAAATAATGTCGCAACAATTCCACCGGACCCTTGGGGCTCTTCGAGCAGATCGTCTTAAGACGACACAGGAAATGCTCATGCACAATGCATCGCGCCCTACGCCTGAAGTGATAGTGTACTTTTGCGCCACGCTTCTTGCGCTGTCCGCTGGCGTGTGGGGCGGCGAGGCACGCGAGGTTCCGGAGGAGAGCGCCGCCCTCGACGCCACCCAAGCCGGCGACATGCCGGTCGATCTGGAACTGGTGATCGCCAGCGACGTGTCGACCTCGATGGACATCGAGGAGAAACGCCTCCAGCGCGACGGCTTCGTCGCCGCCTTTCGCAGCGCCGAGGTGCAGCGCGCCATCGCGCGCGGCGCGCGCCGGCGCATCGCCGTCGTTTATGTGGAATGGGGGAGCGCCGACCGGCAGCGCGTGGTGGTGCCGTGGACGCTCATCGACAGCCCGGCCTCGGCCTTCGCCTTCGCGGAACGGCTGGCCGGGACCTTTCCCGGCCGGCTCACCTACGGAACGGCGCTCGGCAACGCGCTCGCCTTCGGTGCCCGGCTGTTCGAGCGCAATTCCTACGAGGGCGAGCGATGGGTGATCGACGTGTCCGGCGACGGCATGAGCAATCGCGGCGAGCCGCTCGAGGTGGTGCGGCGGGAGGTGCTGGCGCGCGGCATCGTCATCAACGGCCTGCCCATCGTCTATCGCGACGCGGCCGAGACGGTGCCCTTCGGCAGCGTCGGCGTGGACGAGGCGGCCACGCTGAGCCTCGTGTCGAATGACGAGCTCGTCGCCTATTTCGAGACGCAGGTCATCGGCGGTCCCGGCGCCTTCGTCGTGCCGGTGAAGTCCCGCGCGCACTACGCGCAGGCGATTCGCGACAAGCTGGTGCGCGAGATCGCGGGGATGCCGGCGCCGGCGCGGCAGGCGCGCGGCACCGGCGAGGCGTCCGCCGTCGAAACGGCGCCGAACGCTCAGATATCGAGCGTGTTGTCGCGCTCCCACTGGGTGAGGTGGCGCGAATAGGCGTCCCACTCCTCGGTCTTCAGCTTGGTATAGCCGTTGATCAACGGCGCGCCGAGGGCGTTGCGCAGCACCGAGGACTTCTCCAGCGCGCGGATGGCGTCGAGCAGGTTGAGCGGCAGCTTCTTGGCGCCGCGCACCTTGTGCCCGTCCGTGTACATGTTGATGTCGAGCCGCTTGCCCGGATCGCGCTGGTTCTGGATGCCGTCCAGGCCGGCGGCGAGCACGGCGGCGGGGGCGAGATAGGGGTTGGCGGCGCCGTCCGGCAGGCGCAGCTCCAGCCGGCCCGCATCGGGGATGCGGATCATGTGGGTGCGGTTGTTGCCGGTATAGGTGACGGTGTTCGGCGCCCAGGTGGCGCCGGAGACGGTGCGCGGCGCGTTGATGCGCTTGTAGGAGTTCACCGTCGGGTTGGTGAAGGCGCAGATGGCGTCGGCCGAGTGGATGAGGCCGCCGATGAAGTTGTAGCCGAGATCGGAGAGGCCGAGTTCGCCCGCCTCGTCCTCGAACAGGTTGGTGTCGCCGGCCCACAGCGAGGTGTGCATGTGGCAGCCCGAGCCGGTCAGGTCGATGAAGGGCTTGGGCATGAAGGTGGCGCGCAGGCCGTGCTTCTCCGCGATGGCGCGGGCCATGTACTTGAAGAAGACGTGGCGGTCGGCCGTCACCAGCGCGTCGTCGAAGTCCCAGTTCATCTCGAACTGGCCGTTGGCGTCCTCATGGTCGTTCTGGTACGGCCCCCAGCCCAGCGCCAGCATGCAGTCGCACAGCTCCTTGATCACCTCGTAGCGGCGCATCAGGGCGGACTGGTCGTAGCAGGGCTTGGTGGCGTTGTCGGCGGCGTCGGAGATCTTCGTGCCGTCGGCGTTGGTCAGGAAGAACTCGCACTCGACGCCGGTCTTCATCTGGTAGCCGACCGAGTCGGCGCCCAGCATGGTGGTCTTCAGCACGTTGCGCGGCGCCTGGGCGACCAGCTCGTCGTTCATCACGAGGTCGGAGGCGAGCCAGCCCACTTCCGGCTTCCAGGGAAGCTGGATCAGGCTCTGCGGATCGGGCACGGCGAACAGGTCCGCGTCGGCCGGGCTCATGTCGAGCCAGGTGGCGAAGCCGGCGAAGCCCGCGCCGGACTTCTGCATGCCGCCGATGGCGGTCGCCGGGACCAGCTTGGCCCGCAGCGCGCCGAACAGGTCGACATAGGAGATCAGGAAGTACTTGATGCCGAGTTCCTTGGCGGCGTGCTTCAGGTCGGCAGTGGCGAGTTCAGTGGCCATGGTTCATTCCGGTTTCGTGCTGTTCCCCGGCCCGTTCGGGCTCGTAGCTTCGACAGGGTTCGCGTCGCGCTCAGCGCGCAGGGCGGCATATTCTCGGCGTGGACGTGCAAACCCCGCGCCGAGGCGCGGGGTTCAAGGGTTTCAGAAACTGCCGGTGCTGCCCGGGATCCAGCTGGTGCCGGCCAGCGGCACGTTGGCCATGGCGGCGGCCTCGATGGTCAGCGCCACCAGGTCCTCCGGCTCCAGGTTGTGGACGTGGCTCTTGCCGCAGGCGCGCGCGATGGTCTGGCACTCCAGCGTCAGCACGGCGAGGTAGTTGGCGAGGCGGCGGCCGGCGGCGATCGGGTCGAGCCGGGTCATCAGCGCCGGGTCCTGCGTGGTGATGCCCGCGGGGTCGCGGCCCTCGTGCCAGTCGTCATAGGCGCCGGCGGTGGTGCCCAGCGCCTCGTAGTCGGCTTCCCAGCGTGGGTCGTTGTCGCCGAGCGCGACGAGCGCCGCCGTGCCGATGGCCACCGCGTCGGCGCCGAGCGCCAGCGCCTTGGCCACGTCCGCGCCGTTGCGGATGCCGCCGGAGACGATGAGCTGCACCTTGCGGTGCATGCCGAGGTCCTGCAGTGCCTTCACCGCCTGGCGGACCGCCGCCAGCGTCGGGATGCCGACATGCTCGATGAAGATCTCCTGCGTCGCCGCCGTGCCGCCCTGCATGCCGTCGACGACCACCACGTCCGCGCCGGACTTCACGGCCAGCGCCGTGTCGTAATAGGGGCGGGCGGCGCCGACCTTCACATAGATCGGCTTCTCCCAGTCGGTGATCTCGCGCAGTTCCTCGATCTTGATCTCGAGATCGTCCGGCCCGGTCCAGTCCGGGTGGCGGCAGGCCGAGCGCTGGTCGATGCCCACCGGCAGGGTGCGCATCTTGGCCACGCGCTCGGTGATCTTCTGGCCGAGCAGCATGCCGCCGCCGCCGGGCTTGGCGCCCTGGCCGACCACCACCTCGATGGCGTCGGCGCGCTTGAGGTCGTCCGGGTTCATGCCGTAGCGCGAGGGCAGGTACTGGTAGACGAGCTGGGTGGAGTGCCCGCGCTCCTCATTGGTCATGCCGCCGTCGCCGGTGGTGGTGGAGGTGCCCATGGCCGAGGCGCCGCGCCCAAGCGCTTCCTTGGCGTTGGCCGAGAGCGAGCCGAAGCTCATGCCGGCGATGGTGATCGGGATCTTCAGCTCGATCGGCTTCTTGGCGAAGCGCGTGCCGAGCACGACTTCCGTCGAGCACTTCTCGCGGTAGCCTTCCAGCGGGTAGCGCGACATCGAGGCGCCGAGGAACAGCAGGTCGTCGAAATGCGGGACCTTGCGCTTCGCGCCGCCGCCGCGGATGTCGTAGATGCCGGTCGCCGCCGCGCGGCGGATCTCCGAGAGCGTGTAGGCGTCGAAGGTGGAGGAGGCGCGGGGAGTGGTGCGCGGCGTGTTGCTGTGGTCGGTCATCGCCGTCGCCCTCAGTAGCTCGACACGTTGTCGACGTGGAAATGGTAGAGCGTGCGCGCCGAGCCGTAGCGGCGGAACTCGGAGATATCGACCTCGCCAAGGATGCCGGCGGCCTCGAGCTTGGCGGCGAGCAGCGCCTTGTGCTCCTCGCGCATCTCCTTCTCGATGCAGTCGGCCCCGAGGCCGGCCACCGAGCCGCGCACGAACAGCTTGGCCTCGTAGAGGCTGTCGCCGAGCGCCTCGCCCGCGTCGCCCAGCACGGTGAGGGTGCCGGCCTGCGCCATGAAGGCGCTCATATGGCCGACCGAGCCCTTCACCACGATGTCGATGCCCTTCATCGAGATGCCGCAGCGCGCCGAGGCGTTGCCGTCGACGACGAGCAGGCCGCCATGGGCGGTGGCGCCGGCCGACTGGCTGGCGTCGCCCTTCACATGCACGAAGCCGCTCATCATGTTCTCGGCGACGCCGACGCCGGCATTGCCGTTGATGATCACGCGCGCCTGCTTGTTCATGCCGGCGCAGTAGTAGCCGACCGGCCCGTCGATCTCGACCGTGACCGGAGCGTCGAGCCCGGCGGCGACGGCGTGGCGGCCGGCGGGGTTGAACACCTTCCAGTGCGTCTCGTTGGTGTCGGCGGCGAGCTTGTGCAGCGCCGCGTTCAGCTCGCGCAGCGGGGCCTGCGCGAGGTCGAAGAAGGTTTCGCCGTCCGAGACGGCAGGCTTCAGCTTGAGGTTCATGCTGCGCGATCCCAGAAATAGACCTTGGCCGGCTCCGGCTCGAAGACCCGCGCCGTCTCGATGCCCGGCAGGCCGGCGAGCGCGCGGTATTCGGAGGCGAAGGCGACGTAGCTGTCCGTCTCGGCCATGACGGCCGGCTTGCAGGCGATCGGGTCGCGCAGCACGCCGAAGCCGGTCTCGGTGCCGACGACGAAGGTGTAGAAGCCGTCGAGGTCGTCGAGCGAATGCTCCAGTGCCTCGCCCAGCGTGTCGCCGCCGCGCATGCGGTAGGTGAGGTAGGCGGCCGCGACCTCGCTGTCGTTCTCGGTGTTCACGCTCAGCCCCTCGCGGGCGAGCAGCCGGCGCACGCCGGCATGGTTGGACAGCGAGCCGTTATGCACCAGGCACTGGTCCGGACCGGTGGAGAAGGGATGCGCGCCGTCCGTGGTCACGGCGCTCTCGGTCGCCATGCGGGTGTGGCCGATGGCGTGGGTGCCGCTCATGGTCTCCAGCTTGAAGCGCTTGGCGACGTCGGCCGGCAGCCCGACCTCCTTGTAGAGCTCCATGCGGTTGCCCGCGCCCACCACCCGCACCTCGGGCGCGATGCGCGCCAGCGCCGCCCGCACGGCGGCTTCCT
Source organism: Ancylobacter moscoviensis (assembly GCF_007559435.1). Classification (GTDB taxonomy): domain Bacteria; phylum Pseudomonadota; class Alphaproteobacteria; order Rhizobiales; family Xanthobacteraceae; genus Ancylobacter; species Ancylobacter moscoviensis. The sequence continues at coordinate 307,361 of NZ_VMBP01000005.1, forward strand.
CGGCCGCCGGCACGCTCAGTACCGCATGGGTATCGCGCGGGGTGACGAGATGGCCGATCTGCCCGCCGAGCGCGGCGAAGTCCGTGCCGGCCGGGCCGCGCAGGGTCAGCTTCACGAAGCCGGGCGTGCCCGCGCCATAGACCGCGAAGCCGGCGGAATCCGGCCCCCGGTCGCACATGATATCGAGCATCTCCGACAGCAGGGCCCCGAGTTCGGGCTCCAGCTTCGGCTCCTTCAGGAAAAGGCCGACAATGCCGCACATGGCGGAACTCCTGGCAGGGAAGGGTGTGGAAGGACGTGCCCAACCTTTTAGGAGCCGCCAACGCGGGCGTCAATCAGTCGAGAATAATATTTTCTTCTGAGGAAAAAATGGAGCGGGGAAAAGGGGCGTCCTACCGCTCCGGCTCGCGTGGGTAGATGATGATCGACAGATAGGTCATCGGCCGAACCACCAGCTCTTCCGGCCCGTGCGTGGCGGCGGAATCGAACAGCAGCGAATCCCCGGGCCTCAGGTGGTAGGCCCGGTCGCCGTGGCGGTAGACCACCTCGCCGGTCAGCATGTGGATGAACTCCACCCCGGCATGGCGGAAGCCGGTATAGGGCACCGCCTCCTCGCTCAGCGTGATGAGATAGGGCTCGACCGCCACTTCCCCGCCCAGCGCGTGGCCGAGCAGTTCGTACTGGTGGCCGACCTTGGTGCCGCGCCGCTCGATGTGCACGCCCTGTCCGGCCGGCACGAAGGAACAGTCGCGTTTCTCCTCGAAGCTGGAGAACAGCGTGGAGATCGGCACGTTCAGCACGGTGGCGATGGATTGCAGCGTCGCCAGCGAGGGCGAGATCAGCCCGTTCTCGATCTTCGACAGCATCCCCACTGAGATTCCCGCCGCGCTGGCGACGTCGGAGACGGTGAGGTCGAGGTCGCGGCGCAGCGAGCGCACCTGCAGGCCCAGCGCCTGTTCCAGCGTGCGCTCATTGGCGAGCGGCGCGCCCGAGCCGGTGCTCAGATCCTCCGCGGCCTCGGCGCGCGCGGCCGGCTTGCGTGACGTGTCGGTCAATTCGGCGTCTCTCCGTGTCGCGGACAATGGGAGCCTTTCCGCCGGCAAAAGCCAAGCCTGCCAGTGACAAAAGCCGGGCGCCGCGTGCCGCCCGCCGTCATCGAAGCTTGGCATTCATCGTGCATCGATGACGGTAATCCCTGCTGCCCGCAAATGGTTTGGCGTCTTCCATGTATGATTACGACATGATTGTCATCGGCAGCGGCCCTTCCGGGCGCCGCGCCGCCGTGCAGGCCGCCAAGATCGGCCGGTCCGTCCTGGTCGTCGAGAAGGGTCGCCGCGTCGGCGGCGTTTCCGTCCACACCGGCACCATCCCCTCCAAGACGCTGCGCGAGACCGTGCTGAACCTCTCCGGCTGGCGCGAGCGCGGCTTCTACGGCCGCTCCTACCGGGTGAAGCAGGACATCGGTGCCGGCGACTTGATGGCGCGTCTGCACAAGACGCTCGATCACGAGGTCGAGGTGCTGGAGCACCAGTTCGCCCGCAACGGCGTGAAGACCGCGCGCGGCGAGGCCCGCTTCCTCGATCCGCACACCGTCGAGATCACCGAGGAGAACGGCGACGTCGACACCTATACCGGCGAGCACGTCCTCATCGCCGTCGGCACGCGTCCCTTCCGGCCGGACTATGTGCCCTTCAACGGCCGCACGGTGTTCGACAGCGACGAGATCGTCGACCTGCCGAAGCTGCCGCGCAGCCTCACCGTCATCGGCGCCGGGGTCATCGGCGTCGAATACGCCTCCATCTTCTCGGCGCTCGACGTGGCGGTGACGCTGATCGAGCCCCGCAACAGCTTCCTCGACTTCATCGACAAGGAGCTGATCGAGGAGTTCGTCCATGAGCTGCGCGACCGCAATGTCGGGCTGCGCTTCGGCGCCGCGGTCACCGCCATCGAGCTCGGCGCCGAGGAGCGGCCGGTCTGCCGGCTGGCGGACGGGCGCTCGGTGCAGTCCGACATGCTGCTCTTCGCCGCCGGCCGCGTCGGCGCCACCGACCGGCTGAACCTTCCCGCGGCCGGGCTCGCCGTCGATCATCGCGGGCGCATCGGCGTCGATCCGAAGACGCTCCAGACCGCGGTGCCGCACATCTACGCCGCCGGCGACGTCATCGGCTTCCCCAGCCTCGCCTCCACCTCGATGGAGCAGGGCCGCGTCGCCGCCTGCCACGCCTTCGGCCTCCAGCCGCCCCCTCCGCCGGAATTCTTCCCCTATGGCATCTATTCGGTGCCGGAGATGTCGACGGTGGGCATGAGCGAGGAGGAGGTGCGCCGGCGCGAGATCCCCTACGAATGCGGCATCGCCCGCTTCCGCGAGACCTCGCGCGGCCACATCATGGGCCTCAGCAACGGCATGATGAAGATGATCTTCTCGGTGAAGACGCGCCGCCTGCTCGGCGTGCACATCGTCGGCGAGGGCGCGACGGAGCTGATCCACATCGGTCAGGCGGTGCTGAACCTGAAGGGCACCATCGACTACTTCATCGAGAACACCTTCAACTATCCCACCCTCGCCGAGGCCTACAAGATCGCCGGCCTCGACGCGTGGAACCGCATGACGCGGGCCTAATCCTCGAAGCGGCCCGCCGTGTCGCGGTCGCGCGCGTAGTGGCGGGCGAGCGGGAACGGCGGCAGCCAGGACTCGCGCCGCACGGTCCAGAGCTCGTAGGTCGGCGTCAGCTGGTCGGGAGCATCCAGCGATCCGAGGTTCACCTCGATCTCGTCTCCGGTGCGTCCGAACACCGACGATCCGCAGCGGGGGCAGAAGAAGCGCCCGGCATAGTCGCGTGTCTCGCCGTCGATCGTCACCGCGTCCTGCGGGAACACCGCCGAGGCGTGGAAAAGCGCGCCGTGATGCTTGCGGCAGTCGAGGCAGTGGCACAGCCCGACCCGGTAGGGGCGCCCCGTCGCCACGAGCCGGACGCTGCCGCACAGGCAGCCACCCATGAACCGGTCCATGCTGCGCCTCCTCCCAAAAGCGCGCGGCGCCAGCATCCGCCTCGACGCGAGGGGGCGATGACGCCGCGTGTGACTGGACTAGGTAGCGCCCGCCGCCCCGCGCTTCAACGCGGCGGCGGAAGGGTTCACGCGCCGAGCTGCCGCCGCGCCGCCGTCAGCGTGTTCTGCAGCAGGCAGGCGATGGTCATCGGGCCGACGCCGCCCGGCACCGGCGTGATGGCGCCGGCGATGCCCTGCGCCTCGTCGAAGGCCACGTCGCCGACGAGCCGCGTGCCGCCACCCGGCTTGTCGACCCGGTTGATGCCGACGTCGATCACCGTGGCGCCGGGCTTGATCCACGCGCCGCGGATCATCTCCGGCCGGCCCACCGCGCCGATGAGGATGTCGGCGCGCCGGCAGACCTCGGGCAGGTCGCGGGTGCGCGAATGGGCGATGGTGACGGTGCAGTCCTCGCGCAGCAGCAGCTGGGCGAGCGGCTTGCCGACGATGTTGGAGCGGCCGACGACGACCGCCTCCAGCCCGCTCAGCGAGCCCAGCCGGTCCTTCAGCAGCATCACGCAGCCGAGCGGCGTGCAGGGCACCAGCGCGTCGAGCCCGACCGCCAGCCGGCCGGCATTCACCACGTGGAAGCCGTCCACGTCCTTGGCGGGGTCGATGGTGGCGAGCACCGCCTGCGCGTCGATATGGCCGGGCAGGGGAAGCTGCACGAGGATGCCGTGCACGTCCTTCTCGGCGTTGAGCGCGGCGATCAGCGCCAGCAATTCGGCCTGCGTCGTCGTGGCCGGCAGCTTGTGCTCGATGGAGGCCATTCCGGCCTCGACCGTCTGCTTGCCCTTGTTGCGCACATAGACCGCGCTCGCGGGATCCTCGCCCACGAGCACCACCGCGAGCCCCGGCGTCACGCCGGTCGCGGCGTGGAACGCGGTGACGTCGCTGGCCACGCGCTTGCGCAGCCCTTCGGCAAAGGCCTTGCCGTCGATCAGGCGGGTCTCGACCATCGGAGCCTCCTCAGTCGCGGAACACGACGGTCTTGCGGCCGTTCATCACCACCCGGTCGTCGAGGTGCCAGGCGAGTGCCCGGGCCAGCACGCGGCGCTCGATGTCGCGCCCCTTGCGCACGAGGTCCTCGGCGGTGTCCTGATGGGTGATGCGCTCCACGTCCTGCTCGATGATCGGGCCTTCGTCGAGGTCGGAGGTGACGTAATGGGCGGTGGCGCCGATCAGCTTCACCCCGCGCTCATGCGCCTGGTGGTAGGGCTTGGCGCCCTTGAAGCCGGGCAGGAAGGAGTGGTGGATGTTGATGCAGCGCCCGGAAAGCTTGGCCGAGAGCCCGTCGGAGAGCACCTGCATGTAGCGGGCGAGCACGGCCACCTCGGCGCCGCTCTTCTGGAACAGCTCCCACACCTGGGCTTCCTGCTCCATCTTGGTCGCCTTGGTGATCGGCAGGTAGTGAAACGGGATGTCGCCGAAATCGAGATGGGCGTAGGTCTCGCGCGGATAGTTGGCGACGATGGCGACGATCTCCATCGGGATCTCGCCGATGCGCCAGCGGTAGAGCAGGTCGGCGAGGCAGTGGTCGAACTTGGAGACCAGCAGCATCACCCGGCGCTTCTGGCTGCGCGGGCGCAGGCGCCAGTTGAGCGAGAACTTATCGGCCACGTCCGCGAACTCGGCCTTCAGCGCCTCCAGCGAGTCCGAGCCCGCCTCGCGGTCGAACATCACCCGCATGAAGAAGCGGCCGCTCTCGGTGTCGTCGAACTGCTGCGCCTCCAGGATGTTGCCGCCATGCTCGAACAGGAAGCTGGCCACCGCGGCGACGATGCCCGGACGGTCGGGGCAGGAGAAGGTGAGGACGTAGGGTTGGGTGCTCTCGGTCATGGATCTGTCTCGTCGAAACGCCGGCGGCGGCAAGGGCGATGGTGATGCGCGCGCCGGGCGGGTTTTAGGGGAGATGAGGTGTTCGTGGAAGCGCGCGACGCGCCGCCGTCAACCTCGGCCGCCGGAACCTTGGTTTTCGAGACGCAGGCCGTATTCGGCACCGCTGGCGATCAGGAAGCGGGTGAAGGCCGCCTCCAGGCTGCGGGCGACGAGCAGCCGGTAGGAAGTTTCGCCCGTCCGCCACAGCGTCACGCCGATATGCGCGATCACCGTGGTCGCGGCATCGCCGACGCGGAAGACGAGCGGGTCGAGGTCGACCAGCGCGCCCTTGGCGAGAAGGTCGGGAACGCGGGGGCCGGAAAGGTCGAAGGTCACATAGCCGTCGCCCTGCTCGGTCACGGCCGCCTCGGTGCCGAGCACCGCGCGCAGCGTGCCGGCGAGGTCGGGCTCGCTGCGCGACAGCACGAGGAAGCGTCCCGGCGCGGTGCCGACGACGGTGGTGCCGCCCTCGATCGCCGCGTGCGGCCGGTCGGCCAGCTCGACGCCGAGCGCGCGGCGCAGGCGTTCGACCACGCTCGCCGCGTGGCCCTGCCGGGCGACGGCCAGCGCGATGAAGGGCTCCTCGGCGGTGGACACGCCCACGCCGGGCTCGCCCGCCGCGCCATAGGCGCCGGCAGGCGGCACGCGGTCGAAGGCGATGCCGGCAAGCGGATCGTGAAGCGGGTCATGAGACGAACGGTCAGCCACGCAGACGCTCCCCTTCCGGATCGATGAAGCCGGGCGCGCAGACTTCTACCTCGAATTCCTCGCCGCGAACCGGGTCATAGGCGCGCACCCGCTCGCCGATCCGCTCCGGCCCGCGCACCAGCAGGCCGAGGCCGATCCAGTGGCCCAGATGCGGCGAATAGGCGACGGAGGTCATGTAGCCCTCGTCATTGGCCGTCTCCGGCTTCGCGCCGAGCGACAGGAAATGCGCCCCCGCCCGCAGACGGCGCGCGCGCTCCACCGGCCGGAAGCCGACGAAGCCCGGCCGCGCCGGATCGACGAGGCCGGGACGGCCGGCCATGACGCGGCCGATATAGTCCTTCTTGGTCGAGGCCATCCGGCCGAGGCCGAGGTCGCGCGCCGCGGTCTGGCCGGACAATTCGTTGCCGGAGACATGGCCCTTCTCGATGCGCATCACGCCGAGCGCCTCGGTGCCGTAGGGAGTGATGCCGAATTCCTCGCCGGCCGCCATCAACGCCTCGGCCAGCGCGGCGCCATGGCGGGCGGGCACCGCGATCTCGTAGCCGAGCTCGCCGGAGAAGGAGAGGCGGAAGAGCCGCGCCTTCACCCCGCCCATCACCCGGCCCTCGACGGCGCCTATGAAGGGCAGCCCCTCATTGGAGACGTCGACGTCCGCGTCGACCACGCGCGCCAGCACCTCGCGCGAACGCGGGCCGGCGATGGCGATCTGCGCCCATTGCTCGGAAATCGAGGCGATGGCGACGTCGAGCTCCGGCCACAGCACCTGCAGGCAGAATTCGAGGTGCTGGTAGACCTTGGCGGCGTTGGCGGTGGTCGTCGTCATCACGTAGTGCTCGGGGCCGAGCCGCGCCGTGGTGCCGTCGTCCATCACCATGCCGTCCTCGCGCAGCATCACGCCGTAGCGCGCCTTGCCCACCGCGAGGGCCGAAAAGCCGTTGATGTAGACGCGGTCGAGGAAGCTCCCGGCGTCCGGCCCCTGAAGGTCGATCTTGCCGAAGGTCGAGACGTCGATCAGCCCGACGGAGGAGCGCACCGCCGTCACCTCGCGCGTCACCGTCTCCAGCCAGTCCTTTTCGCCCTTGCGCGGGAAATACTGCGCGCGCAGCCACGCCCCGGTCTCGACGAACACCGCGCCCTGCCGCGCCGCCCATTCATGGGTGGGGGTGAGGCGGACGGGGCGGAAATCCTTGCCGCGATGATGCCCGGCCAGCGCACCCAGCGAGACGGGCGTGTAGGGCGGGCGGAAGATCGTCGTGCCGGTCTCGGGGATCGAGGCGCCGGTGAGGCTCGCCATGATGGCGAGGCCGGTGACGTTGGAGGTGCGGCCCTGGTCGGTCGCCATGCCCAGCGTCGTGTAGCGCTTGAGATGCTCGACCGAACGGAAGCCCTCCTTGTGGGCGATACCGACATCCTTGGCGGTGACGTCGTTCTGCAGGTCGACGAAGGCCGCGCCCTTCGAATCCGCGACATGCCAGAAGGGCTGGAGCGCGAACGCCTCGTCCTCCACCGCCGGCACGTCGAGCGGCGGCACCGGGAAGCCGAGCGCCTCGGCGGCCTCCGCGCCCTGCGCCGCGCCCTCGCGCAGCGCTGCGCCGAGGCCGAAGCTGCCATTGGCGGCGCCGGCGACGGTGAGCCCGGCCGGGGAGGCGCCCGGCACGAAGGCGGCGATGGCCTCGTTCCACACCGGCCTGCCGCCATGGTGGCAGGTCAGGTGCACGGCCGGCGACCAGCCGCCGGAGACCGCCAGCGTATCGACGACGAGCTGCTCGCGGCCGCGCGGCGTGGCGACGTCGACCGTGCGCAGCTTGCGTCCCTGCGTGGCGATGACGCGCGAGCCGGCGAGCACGCGGATGTCGCGCGCGCGGGCCGCCTCGACGAGGGCGGGGGAAACCTCCTCGCGCACGTCGATGATGGCCTCGACGCGCGCGCCCGCCTCGCTGGCCGCCAGCATGCCGCGCCAGGCGTCGTCATTGTTGGCGAAGAGCGCGATGTGCCGGCCCGGCAGCACCGCGTGGCGCTGCACATAGGTGCCGACCGCGCCGGCCAGCATCACGCCGGGCCGGTCGTTGCCGCCGAACACGATGGGCCGTTCGGTGGCGCCGGCGGCGAGCACGGCGCGCCGGGCGATGATCCGCCACAGCCGCTGGCGCGGCTGGAAGGGCGCCGGCACGGGCAGGTGGTCGCCCACCCGCTCCAGCGCGCCATAGGTGCCGCTGTCATAGGCGCCGAACACGGTGGTGCGCGTCATCAACCGCACATTGGGCAGGCTCGCCAGCTCCGCCGCGACATGCGCGGCATAGGCGGCACCGGCCCGTCCGTGCACCTCCCGCCGCTCGGCGTTGAGCCGGCCGCCGGGCAGGAAGTCCTCGTCGGCGAGGATCACGCGGGCGCCGGTGCGCCCGGCCGCCAGCGCCGCCATCAGGCCCGCCGGGCCGGCGCCGATCACCAGCACGTCGCAGAAGGCGGTGGCCTTCTCGTAATGGTCGGGGTCGGCCTCCTCGGCGGCGCGGCCGAGGCCGGCGGCGCGGCGGATGAACGGTTCGTAGAGCTTCTCCCAGAAGCTCGCCGGCCACATGAAGGTCTTGTAGTAGAAGCCGGCACCGAGGAAGGGCGACAGAAAGCGGTTCACGCTCAGCACGTCGAGGCCGAGCGAGGGCCAGCGGTTCTGGCTGGTCGCCTCCAGCCCGTCGAACAGCTCGACCACGGTGGCGCGGGTGTTCGGCTCGCGACGCGCGCCGGAGCGCAGCTCGACGAGGGCGTTGGGCTCCTCCGCGCCGGCCGAGAAGATCCCGCGCGGGCGGTGATACTTGAACGAGCGGCCGACGAGGCGCACGCCGTTCGCCAGCAGCGCCGAGGCCAGCGTGTCGCCGGCATAGCCCCGGTAGCTGTGGCCGTCGAAGCGGAAGGAGAGGGGCGCGGCGCGGTCGATCAGGCCGCCGCTCGCCAGCCGGTTCTTGTCGGGGCGGCTCATGCGGCGTCTCCCGGCTCGCGGGCGAGGCTGGCGCCGGCGATGGCGTGGTTGCGGGTGTCGCGCGTCACGCGCACCCACTGGCGGCAGCCATTGGCGTGGTACCACCATTCGCGGTGCGCCCCGGCCGGGTTGTCGCGCAGATAGACGTAGTCGTGGAAGCGGTCGGCGAGCGCGGAGTCCTGCGCGTCCACCGCCGCCGGGTCGGGCCGCACCAGCGTGGCGTCGCCGAGATAGCTGAACTCGTGGGCGTCGCGCTCGCCGCAATAGGGGCAGGGGATACGCATCAGGTGCGGTCTCCGGGAAGAACGATCAACGCTGCCGGCAGAGCCACCGTCATGGCCGGGCTTGACCCGGCCATCCACGTATTCCTGCCGCGCCGAAGGCGTGGATGCCCGACCCTGGGCCGGGCATGACGCAGGACCCGGCAGGCAATGCCGGTGAGAGAGCGTGCGTGCGTCATCAGTGCAGGTTCGGCTGCGCGCCGACTCCCTTCTCGTCGATGAGATGGCCGCTGCGGAAGCGGTCGAGCCGATAGGCGCCGGCGACCGCGTGCGGCTCGTCGCGGGCGATCAGGTGCGCGAAGCACCAGCCCGAGGCCGGCGTCGCCTTGAAGCCGCCATAGCACCAGCCGGCATTGAGATAGAGGCCCGGCACCGGCGCCCGGTCGATGATCGGCGAGCCGTCCATCGACATGTCCATGATGCCGCCCCACATGCGCAGGAGCCGCAGCCGGCCGATGCGCGGCATCAGCGCCATGCCGCCCTCGGCGACATCCTCGATCACCGGCAGGTTGCCGCGCTGGGCGTAGGAATTGTACCCGTCGATATCGCCGCCGAAGACGAGCCCGCCCTTGTCGGACTGGCTGATGTAGAAATGCCCGGCGCCGAAGGTGATGACGCCGTCGATCACCGGCTTCAGCCCCTCCGAGACGAAGGCCTGCAACACGTGGCTCTCGATCGGCAGGCGCAGCCCGGCCTTTTCCGCCACGCGCGAGGAACTGCCCGCCACGGCGAGCGCGACCTTGCCGGCGCGGATGGCGCCGCGCGTCGTCTCAACGCCGACGATGTTCCCGCCCTCGCGGAGGAAGCCCGTCACCTCGCAGTTCTGCACGATGTCGACGCCGAGCGTATCGGCCGCCCGCGCATAGCCCCACACCACCGCGTCGTGGCGGGCGGTGCCGGCGCGGTGTTGCAGCAGCCCGCCCTGGATCGGGAAGCGCGCATTGTCGAAGTCGAGGAACGGGTACATGGCCCGCACCTGCCGCTTGTCGAGCAGTTCGGAATCCGCCCCCGCCAGCCGCATCGCGTTGCCGCGCCGCGCATAGGCGTCGCGCTGGGCGTCGGAATGGTAGAGGTTCAGGATGCCGCGCTGGCTCACCATCGCGTTGTAGTTCAGCTCCTGCTCCAGCCCTTCCCAGAGCTTCATCGACCATTCGTAGAACGGCTCGTTGCCCGGCAGCAGGTAGTTGGAGCGGATGATGGTGGTGTTCCGCCCGGCGTTGCCGGAGCCGATATAGCCCTTCTCGATCACCGCCACGTTGTGGATGCCGTGGACTTTGGCGAGATAGTAGGCGGTCGCCAGCCCGTGCCCGCCGCCGCCGACGATGACGACGTCATAGGAGGGCTTGGGCGCGGCGTCGCGCCAGGCGGGTTTCCAGTCGGACTGCCCGTTGAGGCCGTTGGCCAGGATGCTGAGGAAGGAATAGCGCATGAAGGGCTCGCTACCAGAGGCGGCTGTGAGCTATAGATCAGAGCCGATCCGCTGATAATATAAGTTTTGTTTATATACGCCAGCGCCGTCGTGGCCGGGCTCGTCCCGGCCATCCACGCCTTCCGCCCGCATCGGGACGGGCTGTCCGGCAATGGCGCCGGGCATATGGCGCCGGGCATGACATCGAACGGAACCGTGCTCCATGGCCGATAGCCTTCCCTTCGACCTGCGCGCGCTGGAGCTCTTCCTCGCCGTCTGCGACGCCGGCACCATGGCGCAGGCGGCGCGCCGGCTCGGGCTCACGCAGCCGGCTATCTCGCAGGCCATCGCCGACATGGAGCGGCGCATGGGCATCGCCCTGTTCGACCGCAGCGCCCGTCCTCTGGCGCTCACCGCCGCCGGCGGCGCGCTGCGCCAGCGGGCGAGCGCGCTGCTGTCCGAGGCGCGACAGATCGCGCCGCTGCTGCGCGAGGCCGAGCATGCGCGGCTGCCGCTGCTGCGCGCCGGCCTCGTCGATTCGCTCTCGCGCGCCCTGCTGGCGCCGCTGGCGCGGGCGCTGGGCGAGAAGGCGGAGCAGGTCTCGCTGCTCTCTGGCCTCACCGCCTCGCATGCCGGCGCGCTGCTCACCCGCCAGCTCGACCTGCTGGTCGGCGCCGACGATCTCGACGAGATCGAGGGGCTGGAGCGCTGGCCGCTGGTGACCGAGCCCTATGTGCTGCTGCTGCCCGCCGCCCTGCCGGCCCCGGCGCGGGTGGTCGATCTGGGGGAGCTGGCGCGGCACGTGCCGCTGGTGCGCTTCTCCGCCCGTTCCAAGACCGGCATGGAGGTGGAGCGGCATCTGCGCCGGCTGCGGCTCGACCTGCCGCGGCCGCTGGAGTTCGATACGCCCTATGGGGTGACGGCGGCGGTGGCGGAGGGGGCGGGCTTCGCCATCACCACGCCCCTGTGCCTCATGGAGGCCGGCATCCCGCTCGACGGCCTCGCCTGCCATCCGCTGCCCGGCCCCGGTCTGACGCGCCATCTGACGCTGATCGCCCGCCGGCAGGAACTCGGCCGCCTGCCGCGCGAGGTCGCCGCCTTCTGCCGCGAACGGCTGGCGGCCCAGCGCCCGGCGCTCGCGGCGCTGGTCGGGGAGGGGCTGGCGGCGGGCTTCGTGGTGGAGCCGTGAACGGCTACGTCTCCCTCTCCCCGTTGGGGAGAGCGGCTCTGCGGCTTCGCAATCGTGTCCCGGCCCAACCGAGGCGAAGCCGAAGCGCCGAGCCGGGAAGCGACTTCAGCCGTTATAGCGCCTCAGCGCGAGCACGGCGTTCAGCCCACCGAAGGCGAAGCTCGACGAGATGGCGACCTCGATCGGTGCGTTGCGCGCGGCGTTCGGCACGCAGTCGATGTCGCATTCCGGGTCGAACTCGTTGAAGCCCATGGTCGGCGGCAGGAAGCCCTCGCGCAGGGCGAGCACCGTGGTCACCATGTCGAGCGCGCCCGAGGCGTTCATGGTGTGGCCGTACTGCGATTTCGACGAGGAGACCGGCAGGCGGGTGAGGTGGTCGCCGAAGACGTGGCGCAGCGCCGCCGTCTCGGTCTTGTCGTTCAGCACCGTGGCGGTGCCGTGGGCGCTCACATAGTCGACCTGTTCCGGCGCGAGGCCGGCATCCTCCAGCGCGAAACGCATCGAATCCGCCGCGCTCGCCATGTCGGGAGCGGTGATGTCCATGCCGTCGGCGCTCATGCCGAAGCCGATCAGTTCGCCATGGATGGTGGCGCCGCGGGCGATGGCCCGGTCCATGTTCTCCAGCACCACGGCGCCGCCGCCCTCGCCGATTACGAGGCCGGCGCGGTCCTTCGAGAAGGGGTGGCAGCCATTGGGGGCGAGCACGCGCAGCGCTTCCCAGCTCTTCAGCATCCCGTAGGTGAGCTGCGATTCCGCGCCGCCGGAGACCGCGACGTCCAGCATGCCGGAACGGATCATGTGGAAGGCGGTGCCGATGGCGTGCGAGGCCGAGGAGCAGGCCGAGGCGATGGAGAAGGCTGGCCCGTGGATGCCGAGATCCATGGTGATGTGGCTCACCTGCCCGCTCGGCATGGCACGCGGCACGGTGAAGGGGTGCGGGCGCGGCGCCTTGTCGGCATAGAGCTTGTGATAGCTGTCGTCGACGGCGTGGAAGCCGACCGAGGCGGCGAAGATGGCGCCGGCGCGGTGGCGCGCCACGCCTTCCAGCGCCGGGCCGGCATCGGCCAGCGCCTGCCGGGCGACGACGACGGCGAACTGCGAGGTGCGGTCGATGAGGCCGAGCTGGCGCGGCTCGAAATGCTCCTCCGGCGTGAAGCCGCGGACCTCGGCGGAGATCTTCGTCTTCATGGTGGAGACGTCGACGCCCTGCGTCTCGCCGATGCCGACCGTGCCGGCGCGCAGCCCGGCGAGGTGCGCGGCGACGTCGTTGCCCAGCGCCGAGAGGGAGCCGAGCCCGGTAATGGCGACGCGCGCCGTCATCAGGCCAACTTTGCCTTCTGCGCGGCGAGAAGCTCGGCGACGTGCGCCACCAGCGTGCCGACCGTCACGTCGTTGCCGTTCAGCGGGCCGTCATTGGGGATCTCGATGCCGAAGCGGCTCTCCAGCTTGAAGATCGTCTCGATGAGGTCGAGCGAGGAAATGCCGAGTTCGGAGACCGGCGTCTCCGGCGTCAGCAGGCTCGAATCGACACCCACCTCGCCGGAGATGAATTCGACGATTTCGGCGACGGCGGGATCGTCTGTCTGCATGCGTCTGCTCTGTCTCGTGCGTCGGCGCGAAGCCGGGGATTGCCGTTAGGTATCACAAAGAAAGGCGGTTGGGGCAGCAGCGTCAAATGACCGACATATGTGTCCGGCGCATGTCATCTCGTCATGTCGCGGCCGCCGCCCTCACGGCTTCACGCCCGCACGGTGCGCCCGGATGAGCTGGGAAAGATAGAGCGCGGAAGACTTCGGCGTGCGCTGCTGGGTCTCGAAATCCACATGCACCACGCCGAAGCGCCGGCGCTCGCCCTCGGCCCACTCGAAATTGTCGAGCAGCGACCAGGCGAAATAGCCGTTGAGCGCGCAGCCCTGCGCGATCGCCTCGCCCGCCGCCGTCAGGTGGGCGCGGAAATATTCGGTGCGCTCGGGGTCCTGCACCGTGCCGTTGGCTGGCGCGGGGTCCTCGTAGCAGGCACCGTTCTCGGTGATGAACACCGGCGGGTTGCCGTAGGAATCGCGCAGGCGCTTCAGCACCTCGACCATTCCCTGCGCGCTGATCGGCCAGCCGAGCAGCGTGGTCGGCGTTCCCGGCGGCAGGGCGCCGTAGCCCGCCTGGGCGAGGAAGGCCGCGGGGTCGTGCTTGATGTAGGACGGCCCGTAATAGTTCACCCCGAGGAAGTCGACCGGCACGCGGATCGCCTCCATGTCGCCGGGCTTCACCAGCTGCGCGAACACGTTCTCGAACGGCGCGGGGTAGCGGCCGTGGAACAGCGGGTCGAGGTTGATGGTGTTCCAGCAGGCGTCGAAGCGCTGGGCGGCGGCGATGTCCGCCTCCTGCTGCGAGGCCGGGAAGATCGGCTGCAGCGAGAACACCGTGCCGACCTTCAGGTCGCTGCGCAGCGCCCGCACCGCCGCCGCGCCCACGCCCTGCGCGAGGTTCTGGTGGTGCTGGGCCATCACGTAGCTCGGCCAGCCGGTCAGTCCCGGCGCGTGGTTGCCGAAGCCGTGGCCGAAGATGGCGTGCACCGAGGGCTCGTTGAGCATGGCCCACGGCTTCACCCGGTCGCCGAGCCGGCCGACCACGGCGCGGGCATAGTCGGCGAACCAGTTGGCGATGTCGCGGTTGTGCCAGCCGCCCCGGTCCTGCAGCGCCTGCGGCAGGTCCCAGTGGTAGAGGCAGGCCATGGGCAGGATGTTGCGCGACAGCAGCTTGTCGACCAGCCGGTCGTAGAAGTCGAGGCCGGCGGCGTTCACCTGCCCCGTGCCCTCGGGGACGATGCGCGGCCAGGCGATGGAGAAGCGGTAGGACTGGAGCCCCAGCCGCGCCATCAGCTCCACGTCGTCGGCATAGCGGTTGTAGTGGTCGCAGGCGACGTCGCCATTGGTCCCGTCGGCGATCTTGCCCGGCGTGTGCGAGAAGGTGTCCCAGATGGAGGGCCGCCGCCCGTCGGCCTTCACCGCCCCCTCGATCTGGTAGGAGGAGGTCGAGGCGCCCCAGAGGAAGCCGGCCGGCAGCTGCGGCACCCCGCCGGGCGGCAGCGGTTGCACGTCGCCGGGCTGGGGGCCGGTCTGCGCGCGCGCGGGCAGGGCCGGCAGGGCGGCGGCGGCGAGGCTGGAGGCGAGGAAGTCGCGGCGTCGGAGCATCGGCGGAGTTTCCCCTCGTTCTGCTGGAGGTCGTGTCTAGGCGGTCAGCAGCCGGATGGCGATCAGCAGCACGATGGCAAGCGCGCCCTGCAGCGCGGTGCCGAGCGAGAAGCGGGCGAGTGCCGCCCCGGGCGTGAAGCCGCCGCCCCGCGCAACCAGCCAGAAGAATCCGTCATTTATGTGCGACACGCACATCGCGCCGGCGCCGATCGCCAGCGCCGCGAGGGTCCGCCCGGCGGGATCGCCGAGGCCGAGCGGGTCGACCAGCTCCATCATCATGCCGGCGGCGGTGATGGCCGCGACCAACGAGGAACCCTGCAGCGTCTTGATCACGGCGGCGAGCGCGAAGGGCAGCAGCAGGGCCAGCGCCCCCGCCGGCGCGAAGCCGAGCAGCCGCTCGGCGTTCATCTCCGCCATGCCGGTCTCCTGAGCGATCTTCGACAGGCCGCCCGCCGCGCCGACGAGCAGCAGCAGCGGCGCGACCTTGGTCAGCGCCCGTCCGGCCCAGCCCTTCTCGGTGAGCCCGCCCGGCTCCCAGTGGCCGCTCAGGAGCAGCAGCAGGCCGGTGCCGACCAGCAGCAGGATGACCGGCCGGCCGAGGGCGATGAGGAATTCCCGGTTGGAGCCGCCGCCCAGCGGCTCGGAGGCGATGTCGCCGAGCGACTGCACGATCAGCAGCCCGACCAGCACGAGGCTGACCAGCGTCAGCGCCAGCGCGCCGCGCCGGGGCGCGTGCAGCGTCTCGCCGTCGAGGGCGCGGGCGGTGTCGGCCGGGTCCGGGCGGCCGCTGGCCACCGCGCGGGCGAAGGCGGTGCCGAGCAGCAGGGCGAGCACCGCCACCGGCAGGCCGATCGCCACCGCCTGCGTCCAGTCCGCCCGCAGGATGGTCAGGCCCGCCAGCATCACCGGCGCGGGGATCAGCAGGCCGTGGCTGGCGGAGAGGGCGAGCCCCAGCACCAGCGCCGAGCGCGGGCTGTCGCCGCCGATGCCGCGCCGCAGCGGGTCGAGCACCGCGAAGGCCGCCGCCGGGGTCGAGCCGAGGCCGGCGACCAGCCCGAGCAGCGCCAGCGGCGCGGATTGCGAGCGCCAGCCGCGCGCCCGCTGCCGCAGCCGCGCCGTGGCGCCGCTGGCGTCGGCGATCTCGGCCATCAGCGCGGCGGCCACCACGGTCAGGCCGAGCGCGTTCAGCGTCTGGCCGAAGCCGAGACCGAAGGCCTTGCCGACATGGCTCGTCGACATGCCGGCGGCATAGCCGAAGCCGACGCCGGCGACCACGAGGGCGATGAAGGGCTGCACGCGCCCGCGCCCGGTGGCGAGCACCAGGAGGACGAGCGCGGCGAGGAAATAGGCGGCCTGGGTCAGCGACATCGGGGACACGCGGGACGGGAGAAAAGCCGGGGCGGGAGTTTCCTCTGGCTTACCCCGCGCCGCCCGCGCTGTCACCGTGGCCAAAGGACGTCGCGCGCCCTCTGCCGCGTCCGGCCGGCGGCGAGGAGGCGGCGGATCGCGCGAAGCTGGCACCATGCGCGAAGCGGCGCCATTGCCGCCGCGCCCCGGCTTTACTAGGTTGCCCGCCCATGATCCGTCGCGTCCTTCCCCTCGCTCTGGCCCTGTTCGCCGCCGCCGCTCCCGCGCTTGCCCAGACAAGCCCGGCGCCCGGCTTCGTGCGCGCGGAGGGCACCCGCTTCGTCAATCCGGACGGCACCACCTTCCCGATCAAGGGCATGAGCTTCGGCAACTGGCTGCTGCCGGAAGGCTACATGTTCAAATTCAAGGTCCAGCGCTCCCCGCGCGAGATCGAGGACGTGATCGAATATCTCGCCGGCCCGGAGGAGGCGGAGCGGTTCTGGCGCGACTTCCGCGACGTCTATATCCGCGAGGAAGACCTCGCCTTCCTCAAGGCCGCCGGCTTCACCACGGTGCGCGTGCCGCTGCACTGGAAGTTCTTCCTCGACCCGCAGGATCCCTCCCGCGTCGACCCGGACGGCGAGGGCTGGGCGCTGATCGACCGGGTGATCGGCTGGGCGAAGGCGCACGGCATCAAGGTCATCCTCGACATCCACGCCGCTCCCGGCGGGCAGACCGGCGTGAACCACGACGACGGCGTGGGCTATCCGCTCACCTTCTACGTGCCGGAGTTCCGCCGCCGCACCATCGCCATGTGGCAGGCCATCGCCGCTCGTTACAGGGACGAGACCACGGTCCTCGCCTATGACCTGCTCAACGAGCCGGTCTCGCCCTACAGCGACACCGATTATCTCAACCCGCGCCTTGAGCCGCTCTATCAGGAGATCGCCGCCGCCATCCGCGCGGTCGATCCCAACCACCCGCTCATCCTGGCGGCGGCGCAGTGGAGCACGAATTTCGGCGTGTTCGGCCCGCCCTTCGCGGAAAACCTCGGCTACACCTATCACAAGTTCTGGGCCAGCCCGGAACGGCGCGAGGTGCAGGATTACGTGAACTTCGCCAATCGCTGGGGCGCGCCGCTCTTCCTCGGCGAGACCGGCGAGCTCACCGACGACTGGAACGAGAAGTACCGCACGATGAACGAGCGCTTCGGCATCGGCTGGAGCTTCTGGACCTACAAGAACCTCGATTCCCGCTCCACCGTCTCCTCCATTACCAAGCCGGCCGGCTGGGACGAGATCGCCCGTTTCGGCAGCGTGCCGCGCAGCGCATGGGAAACGATGGTGAAGCCGCCGCGCGATCAGGTGGTGGCGACGCTGCGTGCCTATGTCGAGAATGCGCGCTTCGCCAACACCACGGTCAATCGCGGCTATGTCGCCTCGCTGGGCCTGAAGGTTCCCGAGGCCGCGCTGACCGGCGCCCCCTGCGGGCGACTCGCTTCGCTGGAGCCCGTCTCCGGCCCGTCCCAACCGGAAAACGCCTGTCCATGACCAACCATCTGTTCGACACCCTCCGGGCCCGCCAGCCGGAGCGGCAGCGCGTGTTCATCGAGACGCCGGAGGGGACGGTCTACACCTATGCCGATCTCGACCGTCGCTCGGCGCAGTACGCCAACGCGCTGGTGGCGCTGGGGCTGAAGCCCGGCGACCGGGTGGCGCTGCAGGTGGAGAAGAGCATCGAGGCGATCTTCGCCTATCTCGGCACGGTGCGCGCCGGTGGCGTGTTCCTGCCGCTCAACACCGCCTATACCGGCCCGGAGATCGAATATTTCCTCGGCGACGCCGAGGCCCGCATCTTCGTCTGCGATCCCGCCCGGCAGTCCCCGCTCGTCCCCGTCGCCGCCGGGCAGGGCGTCGCCCATGTGCTCACCCTCGACGCGCACGGCCGGGGCAGCCTGAGCGATGCGGCGGATGCCGCCTCCACCTCCTTCGCGGATGTGGCGCGCGCGCCCGACGACCTCGCCGCGCTGCTCTACACCTCCGGCACCACCGGGCGCTCCAAGGGCGCCATGCTGACGCACGAGAACCTCGTCTCCAACGCGCTGGCGCTGGTCGACACCTGGCGCTTCACGCCGGCCGACGTGCTGATCCACGCCCTGCCGATCTTCCACACCCACGGCCTGTTCGTCGCCTGCAACGTCACGCTGGCGGCTGGGTCTTCGATGATCTTCCTGCCGAAGTTCGATCCGGAGCTCATCCTCGCGCTGATGGACCGGGCGAGCGTGCTGATGGGCGTGCCGACCTTCTACACGCGCCTGCTCAAGGCGCCGAACCTGTCGCCGGAGGCGGCGGCGGGGATGCGCCTGTTCATCTCCGGCTCGGCGCCGCTGCTGGCCGACACGCACCGCGAATGGCAGGCACGGACCGGCCACGCCATCCTCGAGCGCTACGGCATGACCGAGACCGGCATGAACACCTCGAACCCCTATGAGGGCGAGCGCATCGCCGGCACGGTCGGCTTCCCCCTGCCGGGGGTCAGCGTGCGCGTGGTCTCGCCGGAGACCGGGCGGGAGATCAGCGCCGGCGAGATCGGCATGATCGAGGTGAGCGGTCCCAACGTCTTCAAGGGCTACTGGCGCATGCCGGAGAAGACCGCGGCCGAGTTCCACGACGGCTGGTTCGTCACCGGCGATCTCGGCCTGATCGACGCCAAGGGCTATGTGCAGATCGTCGGGCGCGGCAAGGACCTCGTGATCACCGGCGGCTACAACGTCTACCCCAAGGAGATCGAGAGCGAGATCGACGCGCTTCCCGGCGTGGTCGAGAGCGCGGTGATCGGCCTGCCGCACGCCGATTTCGGCGAGGGGGTGACGGCGGTGGTGGTGGCGCGCCCCGAGGCGACGCTGGACGAGAAGGCGGTGATCGAGGCGCTGGAAGGCCGCCTCGCCCGCTACAAGCTGCCCAAGCGCGTCATCTTCGTCGACGACCTCCCCCGCAACACCATGGGCAAGGTGCAGAAGAACCTGCTGCGCGACCAGTACAAGGCGCTCTACGCGGGGTGAGCCACCTCGATCCCTCCCTCTCCCCGTGGGGAGAGGGAAAACAGCCGCACAGCGAGGCGGAAACGGGTTGCCTCGCCGGCGAACCGGCCTAGCTTTCACCCGGGAGGAAAGCCATGGACCCGCTGGCACCGCATTATCGGGTGTTCGAGACCGCGCGCGGCTTCTGCGGCCTTGCCTGGAGCGAGGCCGGCATCACCCGTCTCCAGCTGCCCGCGCCGAGCGCCGCCGCTGCCGAGCGCCATCTGCTGCGCCGCGTGCCGGAGGCACGGCCCGGCGAGCCGCCGCCCGAGATCGCCGGGACGATCGCCGCCATTCGGCGCTACTTCACGGGCGAGGCGGTCGATTTCGCGCCGGTGCGCCTCGATCTTGGCGAGCAGGACGTCTTCTTCACGCGGATCTATGCCGCGCTCCGCCGCGTCGGCTGGGGCGAGACCACCACCTATGGCGCCCTCGCCAGGCAGCTCGGCGCCGGGCCGGAGGCGGCGCGCGATGTCGGGCAGGCGATGGCGCGCAACCCGGTGCCGCTGATCATCCCCTGCCACCGCGTGCTGGCCGCCGGCGGCAAGCTCGGCGGCTTCTCCGCGCCGGGCGGCGCGGACACCAAGGCGCACATGCTGGAGCTCGAAGGCGTACGTCTCGGGCCGCCGGAGCCGGCGCAGCAATCGCTGGGGTTCTGACGGCGCGCCGTGTCCCGGGCCTCGTCCCGGGCCTCTAGGCCTTCAGCTTGCCGAGCACCTCGATCAGCTCGGAAACCTTGGCCCGCTGCGCGTCGGCGTCGCCGGAGGTGATCGCGTGCTCGACGCAATGGGCGACGTGATCGCGCAGCACCTCCTCCTCCACCTTCTTCAGCGCCGCCCGCACCGCCGCCACCTGGGTGACGATATCGATGCAGTAGCGGTTATCCTCGACCATGCGGGAGAGGCCGCGCACCTGGCCCTCGATGCGGCTCAGGCGTTTGAGACAGGCGTTTCGTGTGTCGTTCTGCATGCTTGCCATATACCCCTATTGGGTATATATCGCAAGTCATAGATACCTCATGGGGGTATAAGGAGGGTGCCATGGCTCACAGCGACCACGATCACGGGGCTCACGATCACGGGGCTCACGATCACGCGGCCCATGATCATGCGGCCGACGGGGACGGCAAGGCCGGGTCATGCTGCGGCGGGCACGCGGCCAGATCTGCGCAAGCACCCGCGCAGGAGCCTGCGCAGGCATCCGCACCGGGGAAGGAGCAGGCTCCGTCCTCCTGCTGCTGCGGCCATCACGATCATGACGACCCCCATGGCGATGCCCATTCGCACGATCACGGACATCAGCACGGCCATTCCCACGCCATGCCGTCCGGCGCCGCGCCCGGCGCCGCCTCCCACGCTGCCTCCCACATGGCGAAGGACCCGGTCTGCGGCATGGATGTCGATCCGCACACCGTGACGCTGAAGGCCGAGCACAAGGGCATCACCTATTATTTCTGCTCGCCGGGCTGCCGCACCAAGTTCATCGCCAACCCGGAGAAGTATCTCGGCGACAAGGCCCCGGCCGAGCCGGTCCCGGAGGGCACCGAGTACACCTGCCCCATGCACCCGGAGATCCGCCAGATCGGTCCCGGCACCTGCCCGATCTGCGGCATGGCGCTGGAGCCGGTGCTGGTGAGCCTCGACGACGGCCCGAACCACGAGCTGATCGACATGACCCGGCGCTTCTGGATCGGCCTCGCGCTGACCGTACCGGTCTTCGCGCTGGAGATGGGCGCCCATCTCGTCCCGGCGCTGCATCACCTCGTGCCGCCGGGCGTGTCGAACTGGATCCAGCTCGTGCTCGCCACCCCCGTGGTGCTGTGGGCCGGCTGGCCGTTCTTCGTGCGCGGCTGGCAGTCGCTGGTCACGCGCAACCTCAACATGTTCACGCTGATCGCCATCGGCACCGGCGTCGCCTATCTCTACAGCCTCGTCGCGGTGCTGGCGCCGGGCGTCTTCCCGCCCGCCTTCCGCGCGGCGGACGGCTCGGTGGCGGTCTATTTCGAGGCCGCGGCGGTCATCACCGTGCTGGTGCTGCTCGGCCAGGTGCTGGAGCTGCGGGCCCGCGAGCGTACCTCCGGCGCCATCAAGGCGCTGCTCGACCTCGCGCCGAAGACCGCGCTGCGCATCAATGCCGACGAGAGCGAGGAGGAGGTCCCGCTCGATCAGGTCGCGGTCGGGGATCGCCTGCGCGTGCGCCCCGGCGAGAAGGTGCCGGTGGACGGCAAGGTGGTCGAGGGCCGCTCGGCGCTCGATGAATCGCTCGTCACCGGCGAATCCATGCCCGTCACCAAGGCGGAGGGCGACCATGTGATCGGCGGTACGCTCAACCGCTCCGGCGGTCTGGTGATCGAGGCGGAGAAGGTCGGTCGCGACACCATGCTCTCGCGCATCGTGCAGATGGTGTCGGAGGCGCAGCGCTCGCGCGCGCCGATCCAGCGCCTCGCCGATCAGGTCGCCGGCTGGTTCGTGCCGCTGGTGGTCGCCTGCGCCGTGCTCGCCTTCATCGCCTGGGCGATCTTCGGGCCGGAGCCGCGCCTGTCGCACGCGCTCATCGCCGCCGTGGCGGTGCTGATCATCGCCTGCCCCTGCGCGCTCGGCCTCGCCACGCCCATGTCGATCATGGTCGGCGTCGGGCGCGGCGCGCAGATGGGCGTGCTGATCAAGAACGCCGAGGCGCTGGAGCGCATGGAGAAGGTCGACACGCTGGTCGTCGACAAGACCGGCACGCTCACCGAGGGCGCCCCCTCCGTCACCGCCATCGTGCCGGGGGAGGGCTTCGCGGAGGCGGAGGTGCTGGGTCTCGCCGCCGCCGTCGAGCGCCCCTCCGAGCATCCGCTGGCCCGCGCCGTCGTCACCGCCGCGCAGGATCGCGGCATCGACATCCCCAAGGTGCGCGGCTTCGACAGCCCGGTCGGCAAGGGCGCCTACGGCCTCGTCGAGGGCAAGCGCGTGGTGCTCGGCAGCGCCGCCTTCCTGTCGGAGCTGGGCATCGACACCTCGGCGCTGGCGGCGTCCGCCGACGAACTGCGCAAGGAAGGCGCCAGCGCCATCCTCGTCGGCGTCAACGGCAAGGCGGCGGCGGTGATCGCCATCGCCGATCCGATCAAGGCGTCGACCCCGCAGGCGCTGGCCGATCTCGCCGCCGAGGGCATCCGGGTCGTCATGCTCACCGGCGACAACCGCACCACGGCGGAGGCGGTGGCGCGCCGGCTCGGCATCGCCGAGGTGGAGGCCGAGGTGGCGCCCGAGGACAAGGCGGCGGTGGTCGAGAAGCTCAAGCGCGAGGGCCGGGTCGTCGCCATGGCCGGCGACGGCGTCAACGACGCGCCCGCGCTCGCCAGCGCCGATGTCGGCATCGCCATGGGCTCGGGCACTGACGTCGCCATCGAGAGTGCCGGGCTCACCTTGCTGCGCGGCGATCTCGGCGGCATCGTCAAGGCCCGCCGGCTCTCGCAGGCGGCGATGCGCAACATCCGGCAGAACCTGTTCTTCGCCTTCATCTACAACGGCGCCGGCGTGCCCATCGCGGCGGGCGTGCTGTACCCGGTCTTCGGGCTGCTGCTCTCCCCCATGGTCGCCGCGCTCGCCATGGCGCTGTCCTCCGTCAGCGTCATTGGCAACGCCCTGCGCCTGCGCACGACGCGGCTGTAGGGCGGGGGGGCGGACATGAAAACGCCCCCGGAGGGTTCCGGGGGCGAGATCGGCAGAGGATCACCCGTTGGAGGCGCCGCCCGACCCTGAACAGGGGCCGGGCGAATTCACTTGCGGAAGGCTCACTCCGCCGCGATGCGCAGCGCCGGGGCGGGGCGTTCGACCGGCATGGAGGCCGCCACCTTCTCGGCGATGATCTGCGCGGTGGCGCAGGAGAGCGTCCAGCCCAGATGGCCGTGGCCGGTGTTGTAGAACACGCCCGGCCGGGCGCCGGCGGCGACGCGGGGCATCATGTCGGGCATCATCGGCCGCAGGCCCGCCCACGGCACGGCGCGCTCGGTGGAGACGCCGGGGAACAGCTTGCGCACCCAGTCGGTCAGCGGGCGGATGCGGTCGGCGCGGATGTCGCGGTTCTCGCCGTTGAACTCGGCCGTGCCGGCGACGCGGAAGCGGTCCTTGCCAAGGCGCGAGGTGACGATCTTGGTCTTGTCGTCGAGCAGGCTGACCCACGGCGCCGCGTTCTGGCTCTGCTCGTCGTCGAGCATCACCGTGATCGAATAGCCCTTGACGGGATAGATGTTCACCCGGTCGCCGAGCTCCGCCGCGAGGGCGCGAGAGCCGATGCCGGCGCACACCACCACCGCGTCGAAGGCCAGCGTCTCGCGGCGCGGCGCGGCGTCCTCGGCGTCGGGGGCGAGCGTGAAGGCCACCTCGACGCCCGTGCCGTCCTTGCCCGTGCCGGTATGCGCCACGCGCTCGACGCTCGCCTCGTTGATGAAGCGCACGCCCTTCCGGCGGCACACTTCGGCGAGGCCGAAGGTGAACTTGTGGATGTCGCCGGTGGAATCGGAGGGGGTGAAGAAGCCGCCATAATAGCTGCCGTGCAGCGTCGGCTCGACGGCGCGGATCTCGGAGGGGGTGAGCGTGCGGCGCTCGAGGCCGCCCTGCGCGTAGAGCGCCGAGACCGACTGCGCGTGCTCGAAGCTCGCCTTGTCGCGGTAGATGTGCAGGATGCCGCGCGTCTCGTGGTTGAAGTCGATGCCTTCGCGCGCGGCGACCTCGAACATGTAGTTGCGCGCCTGGATGGCGAGGCGCGTGGTCTCGACCGTGTTCGCCTTGTAGTTCGGGATGTTGGCGAGGAACTCGGCCATCCAGGAATATTTGTGCCAGGAGGGCATGGGGTTCATCAGCAGCGGGGCGTCCGGCGTGAACATCCACTTGATGCCCTTCAGCACGGTCGCCCAGGAGTTCCACACTTCGGCATTGGAGGCCGAGAGCTGGCCGCCATTGGCGAAGGAGGTTTCCATCGCGGCATAGCGCTGGCGGTCGATGACGGTGACGTCGTAGCCCTTCTCGTTGAGGGCATAGGCGGTGGTTACGCCGGTGATTCCGGCACCGATAATGGCAATGCTGCGCATGGGGCTCTCCCGCGCTTGAGGACGACGAGGCTCGAACGGCGGCGTTTCCGCTTGGCGTTCCAGCCGGCTGTCCCCATCTGTCGCGGTTACCTGAGAGCTCGCCCCGAGACGGAACGGCGACGGCCGTCGCCTTCCCGGGCTTCCCCTTCGGTGGACGTCTTGCGCCTACGGACCGGCACCGACGCCTCTCTCCAGATCGTCCTGACTATGCGGTCCCTGGTGCCTGAGAGTTTCCTGGGGGGTTGCTCCGTCGGCGCCGACACGTGTCCGGGAGGACTGTCGGTCTCTCCCGCATAATCATTAGCAGACGCCTATATGCATCGCACAAAAGCATGCCTCATTCAAGGGCAGAACGGCGGCGGCGGGTCGTTGAACGGTGGATTCCGCCAAAGGGTCTTGCGCCGTGTCCCGGATCGACGCTGCAGTTCGTCCGGTACCCGGCGCGAGACTCCCCGGCCGATCCCTCACACGCCCGCCGCGTCGAGCCCGAGGTCGAGAATCGGCGCGGAATGGGTGATCCAGCCGACGGAGATCAGGTCCACCCCGCTCGCCGCGATCGGGCCGACGGTCTCGCGCGAGACGCGGCCGGAGGCCTCGGTCAGCGCCCGCCCGCCGACCATGGCGACGGCGTCCTTCAGCGTCGGCGGGTCCATGTTGTCGAGCAGCACCGCGTCGACCCCTTCCGCCAGCGCCGCGTCGAGCTGGGCGAGCGTGTCGACCTCCACCTCGATCTTCACCATGTGCCCCGCATGCGCCTTGGCGGCGTGGATGGCCGGCACCACCCCGCCGGCGACGGCGATGTGGTTGTCCTTGATCAGCACCGCGTCGTCGAGGCCGAAGCGGTGGTTGGAGCCGCCGCCCGCCTTCACCGCGTGCTTCTCCAGCGCCCGCAGCCCCGGCGTGGTCTTGCGGGTGCAGACGATCTGCGCCTTGCCGTGCCGGCGGGCGATCTCGACCAGGCCGGCGGTCGCGGTGGCGATGCCCGACATGCGGCAGGCGATGTTCAGCGCCACCCGCTCGGCAGTGAGGATGGCACGCGCCGGGCCGTCCAGCCGCAGCACCACGTCGCCGGGCGCCACCCGCGCTCCGTCGCCGCGCTCCACCGTCACCTTCAGCGAGGGATCGACGAGTTCGAAGGCGATCACCGCCGCGTCGATGCCGGCGATCACGCCCGGCTGGCGCGAGGCGATCACCGCCTCGAAGCGGGCCCCGGCGGGGATGACGGCGTCGGTCGTCACGTCGCCGGCGCGGCCGAGGTCTTCCAGCAGCGCGGCGCGCACGACGGGTTCGATCAACAGGCGGGGCAGGGGGGAGAGGAAGGATGACATCGCTGGGCTCACTGCTGTCTTTCAATCCCTCGCGGCCGGGTCCGACCCGGCCATCCGTTCGTCTGGATCTCCGGGGCGGGTTCCCGGGACGAGGGCAAGTTCCAAAGGTCGGTCATGGCTGGGCCGGGCCCGGGCATGACGTCGTTCGGTTTCACGCCACCCGGCGCACGTCGCCGGCCTCGGGGCGGTCGAGCGTGGTTTCGGAATGGCGCGTCACTGCCGCCGGCGTGGGGTGGTCGGCGCGGAAATGCCCGCCCCGGCTCTCGATCCGCCGCAGCGCCGCCTCCGCCACCATGAGCGCGACCAGCGAGAGGTCGTCGCCGTTCGCATCGGCCAGGGCGCCGAGCCGGGCCGCCGCCGCCTCCAGCCCCGGCGCGTCCCGTACCACCCCGACCTTGAGGTCCATCAGCGTGCGGATCTCCGGGCGGGCCGGCGAGAGCGGGCGGATGGCGCCCCCTGGGCGGGGCGCCGGGGAGGCCGCGTCCTGTCCGGCAATGTCCTCGGCGATCCACGCGGCATAGGCGAGTGCCTCCAGCAGCGAGTTGCTGGCGAGCCGGTTGGCGCCGTGCAGCCCGGTGGAGGCCACCTCGCCGCAGGCCCACAGGCCCGGCACGCTGGCGCGTCCGGCGTCGTCCACCCGGATGCCGCCCATGTGGTAATGCGCCGCCGGCCGCACCGGGATCGGCGCGCGCGCCGGGTCGAGCCCGTTGGCGCGGCACAGCGCGACGACGCCGGGGAAGCGGCGCTCGACATCCTTCAGCCGCGCGTCGAGCATCACCGTCCGTCCCGCCGCCAGCTCGGCGAAGATGGCGCGGGCCACCACGTCGCGCGGCGCCAGCTCCTGGCCGGGCACCTCGGCCATGAAGCGCTCGCCGTGCTCGTTGACCAGCGTCGCGCCCTCGCCGCGCAGCGCCTCGGTGGCCAGCGGCATCGGCGCCGGACCGCCCGCGAGCGGGGCGCGTTGATCGCCGCTCACCGCCATGGCGGTCGGGTGGAACTGTACGAACTCCATGTCGCGCAGCGTCGCGCCGGCCCGTGCGGCGAGCGCGAGGCCCGAGCCGACCGCCCCGAGCGGGTTGGTGGTGGAGGCGTAGAGCCCGCCGAGCCCGCCGGTGGCCAGCACCACCGCGCGGGCGGGCAACGCCGCCACCCGGCCCTCGCGGTCGCGCGCGGCGACGCCGGCGACGCGGCCGTTCTCGTCGGTCAGCAGCTCGGTCGCCCGCCAGCCCTCCATCACTTGGATGGAGGGGCAGTCCCGCGCCGCCCGCGCCAGCGTCTCAAGCACCACGCGGCCGGTGCCGTCGCCCTCGGCATGGACGATGCGCCGGCGCGAATGCGCGGCTTCCAGCCCCAGCGCGAGGCTGCCATTGGCGTTGCGGTCGAAGGGCGTGCCGAGCGAGACCAGCCAGTCGATGGCGGTCGGCGCGGCGCCCGCCACGCGGCGCGCCACATGCGGCTCGGAGAGGCCCGCGCCGGCGGTCAGCGTGTCGATGGCGTGGAGATCCGGCCGGTCGTCCGGGCCGATGGCGGCGGCGATGCCGCCCTGCGCCCAGCCGGTGGCGGCCTCCGCGCCGAGCGGCGAGGCGACGATCAGCGTCACCGGCGCCGGCGCGAGGCGCAGCGCGGTGGCGAGGCCGGCGACCCCGCCGCCGACCACGACGATGTTCTGCGGCGAATGGCTCAACGCGAAGATCCTCGGTAAGCGTCCTCAGCGGATGGCGAGCATGCGCTCGACGGCGAGGCGGGCGCGGTCGGCGATCGCCGGGTCGATCTCGACCGGCGTCGTCATTGTCTCCAGCGCCCGGCGGATGTTCGGCAGGGTGATCCGGCGCATGTGCGGGCACAGGTTGCACGGCCGCACGAACTCCACCTCCGGGTGGCTCACCGCCACGTTGTCGGCCATGGAGCATTCGGTGATCAGCACCACGCGCGCCGGCTTGTGGTCGCCGACATAGTCGGCCATGGCGGCAGTGGAGCCGGCGAAGTCGGCCTCCGCCACCACTTCCGGCGGGCATTCGGGATGCGCCAGCACCACCACGCCGGGATGGTTCTCGCGCAGGTCGCGTATGTCGCTCGGGGTGAAGCGCTCATGCACCTCGCAATGGCCCTTCCAGGCGATCAGCTCGATCTCCGGCACTTCCTTCTGCACGTTCTGGGCGAGGTATTCGTCCGGCAGCATGAGGATGCGGTTGACGCCCCATTCCTTCGCCACCGCGCGCACCACCTTCACGGCGTTGCCGGAGGTGCAGCAATAGTCGCTCTCCGCCTTCACCTCGGCGGAGGTGTTTACATAGGTGACGACCGGCACGCCGGGGTAATGCTGGCGCAGCAGGCGGATGTCGGCGGCGGTGATGGACTCGGCCAGCGAGCAGCCCGCGCCCATGTCCGGCATCAGCACGGTCTTGGAAGGGTTCAGCAGCTTGGCGGTCTCGGCCATGAAGTGCACGCCGGCCATGACGATGATGTCGGCGTCGACCGTCACCGCCTCGCGGGCCAGCGCGAGGCTGTCGCCGACGATGTCGGCCACCGTGTTGAAGATTTCCGGCGCCTGGTAGTTGTGGCCGAGCACCACGGCGTTCTTCTCGCGCTTCAGCCGTTCGATGGCCTCGACGTCGCGCACGATCAACGGCCACTCGGCCGGCGTCACATGCTTGGAGACGCGGGCATAGAGATGCGCCAGCGGCACCGCCGGGGTGGCGGCGGGAACGCTGTCGGGCGTGAAGGCGGGCGCGAAGCCCTCGGCGGTTTCCGTGCGGGCGGCGACGTTGACATCCAGCATCGCGTCCTCCCCTTATGCTCGTTTTGAGTATATCTAGGGCCAAAGAAGACCGGGCCCAAAGCCCGGCGATTGAGCTTATGCTAGGACTGAGTATAAGTCGCTGTCAACAGTCCGTCACAAATCGGGTCATTGGCTTTTTTGCGTAGCGGGCCCGCCGGCCCGCGGGGGAATTTCGACGTTGGAGTTTCGAGCATGACGTTGACGATCGGGCCGGCCGCCGAGGCGGATGAGCGGGCGGTGGTCTATCTCTGGCGGGCCTGCGGGCTCACCGTGCCCTACAATGATCCGGCGACGGATTTCCGCTTCGCGCGCGGCGGCGCCAGCTCCGAAGTGCTGGTGGCGCGCCTCGAATGCGGCCGCGTCTGCGCCACCGCGATGGTCGGCCATGACGGGCACCGTGGCTGGCTCTACTACGTCGCGGTCGATCCCATGCTCCAGCGCCAGGGCGTCGGCGCGGAGATCGTCGGCGCGGCCGAGGCGTGGCTGAAGGCGCGCGGCGTGGTCAAGGCGCAGCTTCTGGTGCGCGAGACCAACACGGCCGTGGTCGCCTTCTACGAGAAGCTCGGCTTCGAGGTCGCCCCGCGCGTGGTCATGGCGAAATGGATCGACGGGCGGGATTAGTCACCGCCGCCCGAAGCCGCCCGGCAGGCGCACGCCGGGGGCGGGGCGCTCCAGCAGCACCTCGCGGCGGAAGCGCACCAGCCGCGCCGGCCGCCCGCCGGTCTCGGCCGTGGTCTCGCCGGTCTCCTCGACGAGGCGCTGCTGCTCGATCAGCCGGCGGAAATTCTGCTTGTGCAGCCGGATGCCCGACAGCGCCTCCACCGCGCGCTGGAGCTGGCCGAGGGTGAAGCTCGGCGGCATCAGCTCGAACACCACCGGGCGGTATTTGATCTTGCCGCGCAGCCGCGCGATGGCGAGCGCCAGCATGCGGCGGTGGTCCTCGCGCATCTCCGAGCCGGAAGGGCCAGGGGCGGCGCGTTCCGAGCCGCGCTCGCGCAGCGCCTCGCCGACCAGCCCCGCCTCGTAGAGCAGCTCGTAGCGCTCCAGCACGCGCTCCTCGTTCCAGCCCGCCTCGCTGCCGCCGGCCGTGCCGCCGAAGCACAGCGCGACACGCTCGGCGCGCATCTCGCCCATGCGCGAGCTCGCCGCCCCGGCCGCCCAGGCGCGCAGCCCGTGGTCGAGGCTGTCGAGCACGGCCGGGCGCCCGTCGCGCCAGTCCTCCCAGGGGAAGTAGCGGTACCAGCTCTGCCACGCCGCGTCGGTGTCGCCGGCCGGGCGCGCCTCGCGCACCAAAGCGAGATAGGCGAGGGAGAGGGAGCGCGCGCCGTCCTCGCCGCGGTCGCGGTCGCCGAAGGTGTAGAGCTGCTCGACATGGCCGAGCTCCTGCAGCGTCTGCCGCTCCACCCAGGTGCGCAGGCCCACCTCCAGCGTGCGGTGGCCGCGCTCCAGCGGGCCGGAGGGCAGCGAGTCGCGCCCGTCCTCGTGCCGGAGGGTCAGCACCTTCGGATCGTCGCCGGTCACCGCGACGATCACCGCCGACAGGCCGATGGCCAGTCCCGGCTCGGGCGCGTCCGGCCGGTCGGCCTCGGGGGTCGGATGGGTGAGCGGCGTCGCGGGCATTCGGGCTCGGGCGGCAGTCTCTGGATCGCAGGTCGTCGGGGGCGGGGCGCATAGCGCCGTGACGAAGGATAGCATGCCTGCGCACGGACTGCTTGCGCCGGGCACGCGGGAATGGCAATCCGCCTGAGGATGAAATGGAGGCGCGCGATGAGCGGCAAGGTGGTTCTTCCCGGCGGTGAAAAGGTTCCGGCCCTCGGCATCGGCACCTGGATGATGGGCGAGCGCGCCGCGGCGCGGAAGGAGGAGGCGGAATCGGTGCGGCTCGGCATCGAGCTCGGCCTTACCCTCGTCGACACCGCGGAGATGTATGGCGACGGCGCCTGCGAGACCTTCCTCGGCGAGGCGCTCGCCGGCCTGCGCGAGAAGGTGTTCCTCGTCTCCAAGGTCTATCCGCAGAACGCCAGCCGCGCCGGGGTCGTCGCCGCCTGCGAGCGCAGCCTCAAGCGGCTGAAGACCGACCGGCTCGACCTCTACCTGCTCCACTGGCGCGGCGGCGTCCCGCTGGAGGAGACCATCATCGGCTTCGAGCACCTGAAGACCCAGGGCAAGATCCGCCACTGGGGCGTGTCGAACCTCGACACCGACGACATGAACGAGCTGTACGAGACCCCCGGCGGCGAGGGCTGCGCGGTCAATCAGGTGCTCTACAACCTGACCCGGCGCGGCCCGGAATACGATCTCCTGCCCTGGCTGGAGGAGCACGAGATGCCGCTGATGGCCTACAGCCCGATCGAGCAGGGCCGCATCAGGACCTCCGGCGTGCTCGCCGAGATCGCCGCCAAGCACAAGGCCAAGCCCTTCCAGGTCGCGCTCGCCTGGGTGCTGCGCAACCCGAACAACATCGTCATCCCCAAGGCCTCGCGCCCCGAGCACATGCGCGAGAATGCCGGCGCGCGCGACATCAGGCTCGACGGCGAAGACCTCGCCGCCCTTGATGCCGCCTTCCCGCCGCCGACCCGCAAGCGCGCGCTGGAAATGCTGTGAGCAACTCTCGCATCGGCGCTCCCGACGAGAACGCCGTCATCCCCGGGCTTGACCCGGGGATCCACGCCTTCCTCGGCTGCCGACGGACGTGGATGGCCGGATCGAGTCCGGCCATGACGTTGTGACAGGGGTGGCCGCATGAGCGACGCCTCCCTCCTCCTCGACAACGTCACCCTCGCGCGCGGCGGGCGCACCGTGCTCGACGGCGTGTCGCTGGAGCTGCCCGAGCGGCGCGTCGGCCTCATCGGCAACAACGGCTCCGGCAAGAGCTCGCTGGTGCGCCTGCTCAACGGCCTGCTCACCGCCGATGCCGGCCGCGTCGTCGTCCACGGCCTCGACGCGAAGGAGCAGGCAGCCGAGCTGCCGCGCAAGGTCGGCTTCATCTTCCAGAACCCCGACCACCAGATCATCTTCCCCACCGTCGCCGAGGAGATCGCCTTCAGCCTGGAGCAGGCCGGCCTGCCGCGCCGCGAAGCCGCCAGGGAGGCCGTTCCCGCGCTTGCCCGCTTCGGCCGCGAGCATTGGGCGGAGCGGCCGGTGCACGCGCTCTCCGAGGGCGAGAAGCAGTTCCTGTGCATCATCGCCGTGCTGGTGATGGAGCCGGCGGTGATCGTGCTGGACGAGCCCTTCTCCAGCCTCGACCTGCCCACCCGCCGCCGGCTGGAGGCGCTCATCGCCGGCCTGCCGCAGCAGGTCGTCCTCGTCGCCCATGAACTCGACGCCTTCGCCGCCTATGAGCGGGTCGTCTGGCTGCACGAGGGCAGGGTGGCGATGGACGGGGCGCCCGCCGAGGTCGTCGCCGCCTACCGCGTCTTCGCGGAATCGCTCGGATGATCTCCCTCTACCTCCCCGGGCGCACCTGGCTGCACGCCATTCCCGCCGGCTGGAAGCTGATCGCGCTGGCGCTGGTCAGCCTCACCGTCGCGCCCTTCGACAGCCTCCCGCTGATGGCGGGTCTGGTCCTCGCCACGCTCGCCCTCTACGCCTCGCTGGGCCGCGCCGCGCTGGCGCAGGTGGCGCTGCTGCGGCCCATGTGGCCGCTCTTCCTCATCCTGCTCGCCCTGCACGCGTGGAACGGCGACGTCCTCCTCGGCCTCGTCGTGTGCCTGCGCATCCTCGCCATGGTGCTGCTGGCCAATGCCGTGACCATGACCACCCGCATGGACGCGATGATGGATGCGGTGGAGCCGCTGCTGCGCCCGCTCGCCCTGTTCGGCGTCGCGCCGCGCGCGGTGGCGCTGGCGGTGGCGCTGATGATCCGGCTCATACCGCTGCTCTTCGCGCTGTGGGAGTCGCTGAACGAATCCTACCGCGCTCGCACCGGAAGGCGCGGCGGCTGGCGCCTGCTCGCGCCTTTCTGTATCCAGACGCTGAGATTGTCCCATCACACCGCCGAGGCGCTGGCGGCGCGGGGCGGGGTGCCGCGCGGAAGCCGCCGATGAAGGATGTCCGATGAAGGATCGCAGCCTCGTCCAGATCGCCCTCTACGCCGCCATCTTCGCCGTGCTCGGCCTGCTGCCGCGCTTCGACCTGCCGCTGGCCGGCGGCGTGCCGATCACCGCGCAGAGCATGGGCGCGATGCTCGCCGGGGTGATGCTCGGCGCGTGGCGCGGCGCGCTCTCCATCGTGCTGCTGCTGTTCGTCGTCGCCCTCGGCGCGCCGCTGCTGGCGGGCGGGCGCGGCGGCCTCGGCGTGTTCTTCAGCCCCTCGGTCGGCTTCATCTTCGGCTGGATCGCCGCCGCCTTCGTCGCCGGGCTGATCATGCAGGCGTTGCGCCGGGCGCCGGTCTTCCCGGCGGCGCTGGTCGCCTCGGTCGTCGGCGGCATCCTCGTGCTCTATGCCTTCGGCATCGTCGGCATGTCGGCGATGGGCAGCCTGTCGCTCCTCGACGCCGCCAAGGCCTGCCTCGTCTTCATCCCCGGCGACACGATCAAGGCGGTGCTGGTCGCGCTGGTGGCGCAGACCGTGGCGCGCGGCATGCCGGAGGCGCTGCTCTCGCGCAATGCGTGAGGCCATGAGCCGGAGCGTCCCGCGCACCATCGGCGCCGGCCTTCCCGCCCTTGCGGCGGCGAACCCGGCCCGGCCGGCGCTGGTCTGCGACGCGCAGGTGCACAGCCGCGCCGATCTCGCCGCCCGCGTCGGCGGGCTGGCGGCGTGGCTGGCCGCGCGTACCGCGCCCGGCGCGCATGTCGCGCTCGCCATGGGCAATGCCCCCTCGCTCGTCGAGCTCTTCCTCGCCTGCGCGGCGAGCGGCCGGCAGGCCCTCGTCTACGATCCCGCCTGGCCCGCGCCCTATCGCGCCGCCATCGACGCCGCGCTCATGCCGGCGCTGACGCTCGACGCCGCGCCCGACGTGCCGCCCGCGCCGTTTCCCCCCGCGCCGGATCCGCTGGCCCCCTTCTATGTCGGCTTCACCTCGGGCTCGACCGGTGTGCCCAAGGGCTACCGCCGCAACCACCGTTCCTGGATCGACAGCTTCGCGGTCAGCGCGGCCGAGTTCTGCCTCGGCGAACAGGACATCGTGATGGCGCCCGGCGGCCTCGCCGCCTCGCTGCACCTCTATGGCGTCGTCCACGCGCTGCATGTCGGCGCCACGGCGGTGATGATGCACCAGTTCCATCCCCGCCGGGCGCTGCGCCTGCTCGCCCGCCACGGCGTCACCGCGCTCTACGCCACGCCCACCCAGCTCCAGATGCTGGTCGAGGCGGCGCAGGGCGAGGCGTTCCCCTCGGTGCGCGTCATCATGATCAGCGGCGCCAAATGGCGGCCGGAGACCCGCGCGGCGGTGGAGAGGCTGTTCCCGCGCGCCGGCATCGCCGAGTTCTACGGCGCCTCGGAGCTGAGCTTCGTCACCGTCAGCCGCCCGGGCGAGGCGGTGCCGGCCGGCTCGGTCGGGCGCGCGGCGCACGGCGTCCGCCTGCGCATCCGAGACATTGACGGCCGTGACCTGCCCGTGGGCGAGGCCGGCGCCATCTGGGTCGGCAGCTCCATGCTGTTCGACGGCTACGCCTGCGGCAGCGCGCCGGAGACGCGCCGGGAGGGCGGCTTCCTCACCATCGGCGACCATGGGCGGCTCGACGGCGAGGGTTTCCTCTACCTGCATGGGCGCGAGAAGCGCATGCTCGTCACCTCCGGGCTCAACGTCTATCCCGAGGAGGTGGAGGCGGTGCTGACCGGTCTCGACGGCATCGAGGAAGCGGCGGTGTTCGGCCTGCCGGACCCGCTGCGCGGCGTGGTACTCGTCGCCGTGCTGCGCGGGCGCTTCGAGGACGCGGCCCTGCGCGCCGCCTGCCGCGCGCGGCTGCCCGCCGCCAAGCTGCCGCGCCGTTTCCTGGCGCTGGACGAATGGCCCCGCACCTCCGGCGGCAAGGCGGATCTGCGGGCACTGGAGGCCATCGCCCGCGACCGGCTGGCGGAGGGGAGGCCGAAGCGGTGAGCCGCGCCTTCCTCCTCGCCGCCCGCCGCACGGCGGTCGCTCCGCGCGGTGGCGCCTTCCGCGAGGTGGAGGCGCACGATCTCGCCGCGCCGGTGCTGCACGCCTGTCTCGCCGATGCCGGCCTCGCCCCGGTAGCCGTCGATCACGTCATCCTCGGCAACGCGCTGTCCGGCGGCGGCAATGTCGCCCGCCTCGCGGCGCTGGCGGCTGGCCTGCCCGACAGCGTGCCGGCGCTCACCCTCGACACGCAGTGCTGCTCGGGCCTCGACGCGATCATGCTGGCCGCGCGTCTGGTGGAATCGGGCGCGGCGCGGGCGGTGCTGGCCGGCGGCGTGGAAAGCTGGAGCCGCGCCCCCCTGCGCGCCCGCCGCCCGAAGGCGCCCGGCGAGGAGCCGGTCTTCTACGAGCGCCCGCCCTTCGCGCCCTGGCCGCAGCGCGACCCGGATCTCGTCACGGCCATGGCGGCGCTGGCCCGCGCCCAAGGCATCGCGCGGGAGGCGCAGGGGGCCTTCGCCGTCGCCAGCCACGCGGCGGCGCTGGCGGCCCGCGCGATATTGGAACCGGAGATCGTCCCCGTCGCCGGGCTCGGCCGCGACGCCTTCACCCGTGCCCTCGAGGCCCGGCTCTGCGCCCGCGCGCCGGTGCTGGCCGGGGAGGGGGAGTTCGCCGTCGACGCGACCGGCGTCGCGGTCGAGGC
This sequence comes from Ancylobacter moscoviensis, assembly GCF_007559435.1. Classification (GTDB taxonomy): domain Bacteria; phylum Pseudomonadota; class Alphaproteobacteria; order Rhizobiales; family Xanthobacteraceae; genus Ancylobacter; species Ancylobacter moscoviensis. The sequence goes on from NZ_VMBP01000005.1 coordinate 342,373, forward strand.
CGACGCGGCGGCGGCCGTGCTCGTCGTCGCGCCGGAAGGACTGCCCGAGGCGCGCCGCCCCGGCATCGCCTTTCTCGACGCCGCCTCCGCCGGTGCCGCGCCGGAAGAGCCGGCGATGGCGCTGGTGCCGGCCGCCCGGCGCCTTATGGAGCACCATAAGCGCGCTCCCGCCTGCGTCGAGCTGATGGAATCCTTCGCCGCGCAGGCGCTCGCCAACATCGCCGCGCTGGGCCTCGATCCGGCCCGCGTCAACCGCGGCGGCGGGGCGCTGGCGCGCGGCCATCCCATCGGCGCCTCCGGCGCCATTCTGGCCGTCCGCCTGTTCCACGAGCTCGGGCGGGAGACCCCCGGCGCGCTCGGCCTCGCCGCTATCGCGGCGGCCGGCGGGCTCGGCAGCGCGCTCATGTTGCAGCGCGTCTAAGCAGCCGTTTGCCGCGACCCCTTCCAATGTGCAGGATGGTCCGCGAATCGTCCGCAGAAGACGATGCGAACGGGTTCCGGGGGACAGGGCCAGCCAGGACGAATGAACGCGATCTCCTCTCGCCAGCAGGACATCCTCGTGCTGGCGCGCGCACAGGGGCGGGTGAGCGTCGAAGACCTCTCCGCGCGTTTCGACGTGTCGCCCCAGACGATCCGCAAGGACCTCAACGACCTGTGCGTGCGCCGGCTCATGTCGCGCGTGCACGGCGGCGCGGTGGTGGCCTCGGGCGTCGAGAACCTCGCCTATGAGGCCCGCCGCGCCATGGCGCAGGGCGCCAAGCGCGCCATCGCCGAGGCGGCGGCCAGCATCGTGCCCAACCGCGCCTCGCTGTTCATCAACATCGGCACCACGACCGAGGAGGTCGCCCGCGCGCTCGGCGATCACGAGGACATGCTGGTGATCACCAACAACCTCAACGTCGCCACGCTGCTCTACCGCCATCCCAAGATCGAGCTGATCATGGCGGGCGGCCCGGTGCGCCACGCCGACGGAGCGGTGATCGGCTCCTCGGCGGTGGATTTCGTGCGCCAGTTCCGCGTCGACTACGCCGTCATCGGCGCCTCGGCGATCGAGGAGGACGGCACGTTGCTGGACTTCGACTATCGCGAGGTGCAGGTCGCCCGCGCCATCATCGACAATGCCCGTCAGGTCATCCTGGTGGCCGACCGCTCCAAGCTGGAGCGCACCGCGCCCGTGCGCATCGGCGCCATGGCGGAGATCGACACCTTCGTCACCGACACGGTCTCGTCGCCCGAGCTGCGTAACGTCTGCCAGCGCGACCAGGTCGAGCTCATCGAGGTCGGCGGCCTCGACGACGACGGGTTCTGACCCTCTCCGGTTACAACATATGGGTGGTTAGCACCCGCGCCCTCCTGCCCTAAACTCCGGCCCGCCAACAAAGCCGGAAGGAGAGAAGAATGGAACTGCGCCGCCTTGGCCGCTCCGACATCCTGGTCCCGCCGCTCTGTTTCGGCGGCAACGTGTTCGGCTGGACGGCCGACGAGGCCGTCTCCTTCCGTCTGCTGGACGGGCTGGTCGAGGCGGGCTTCAACTTCATCGACACCGCCGACGTCTATTCGCGCTGGGCGCCGGGCCATGAGGGCGGCGAGTCCGAAGCCATCATCGGCAAGTGGATGAAGGAGCGCGGCAACCGTTCCAAACTCGTCATCGCCACCAAGGTCGGCTCCGACATGGGGCTGGGCAAGGTCTGCCTGAAGCCGGACTACATCCGCACCGCCGTCGAGGCCTCGCTGAAGCGCCTGCAGACCGACTATATCGACCTCTACCAATCGCACTGGGACGACCCGGAAACGCCCTTCGAGGACGTGCTCGGCGCCTATGAGGAACTGATCAAGGCCGGCAAGGTGCGCCTCATCGGCGCCTCCAACCTCTCCGCCTCGCGCCTGTTCGAGGCGCTGGCGGTGGCCACCCGCGAGAAGCTGCCGCGCTACGAGACGCTGCAGCCCGAATACAATCTGTGCGAGCGCGCCGGCTACGAGGCGGAGCTGGAGCCGATCTGCTCGGGCAACGGCCTCGGCGTCATCACCTATTTCTCGCTCGCCGCCGGCTTCCTCACCGGCAAGTACCGCAAGGCGGCGGACGCGCAGAAGAGCGTGCGCGGCCGCGCCACCGTCGACAAGTACCTCAACCCCAAGGGCCTCGGCATCCTCGCCGCGCTCGACGAGGTGGCGGCGGCGCGCGGCGCCACCCCGACGCAGGTCGCGCTCGCCTGGATCATGGCGCGCCCGAGCGTCACCGCCCCCATTGCCAGTGCCTCGAAGGTGGAGCAACTCGGCGAGCTGCTCGCCAGCGCCTCGCTCCAGCTCACCGGCGGCGACATCGCCCGGCTCGACCAGGCCAGCGCCTGGAAGGCATAGGCGGCGCGGCGGCCGCGAACCGTGAAGGAACCAGGACGATGACGAAGCTGACCCCCGCCGAGATCGGCCGCCTTGTCGATGCGGGGCGGGGCGTCGCGCCGGCCGACCTCGTGGTGAAGGACGTCCGCATGCTCGACGTCATCACCGGCGCGCTCACGCCCACCGACATCGCCATCGTCGGCGACCGCATCGTCGGCACGCATGAGAGCTACGAGGGTACGGCGGTGATCGACGGCGCCGGCCTCGTCGCCGTCCCCGGCTTCATCGACACGCATCTGCACGTCGAATCCTCGCTGGTCACGCCGCTGGAATTCGACCGCTGCGTGCTGCCGCACGGCGTGACCACCGCGATCTGCGACCCGCACGAGATCGCCAACGTACTGGGCGCGGAAGGCATCCGCTATTTCCAGCGCTGCGCCGAGCACACCGTGATGGACCTGCGGGTCCAGCTTTCCTCCTGCGTGCCGGCCACGAGGTTCGAGACCGCCGGCGCCACGCTCTCGGCCGCCGACCTCGTGTCCCTGCGCGGCCATCCCTCCGGCATCGGCCTCGCCGAGTTCATGAATTTCCCCGGCGTGCTGTTCAAGGACGCCGAGGCGCTGGCCAAGCTCGCCGCCTTCTCGGACGGGCCCATCGACGGCCACGCGCCGCTGCTCGCGGGCCGCGACCTCAACGGCTACATCGCCGCCGGCATCCGCACCGAGCACGAGGCCACTTCGCTGAACGAGGCGCGCGAGAAGCTCGCCAAGGGCATGACGGTGCTGATCCGCGAGGGCTCGGTTTCCAAGGACCTGCACGCGCTCATCCCGCTCATCTCGCCCGACACCTCCGCCTTCCTCGCCTTCTGCACCGACGACCGCAATCCGCTCGACATCGCGGAGGAGGGCCATCTCGACTTCATGATCCGCGAGGCGATCCGCCAGGGGGCGCCGGTGCACCATGTGTACCGGGTGGCGAGCTGGTCGGCGGCCAATGCCTTCGGACTGACGGATCGCGGCCTTCTCGCGCCCGGCCGGCGCGCCGACATCGTGCTGCTCGACGATCTGGAGTCCTGCTCGGTCCGCCACGTCATCAGCGCCGGCCGTCTGGTGACGCCCGAGCTGTTCGCGGCGCGCGGCTCCGTGGAGCCGGTCGGCCTCGATTCCATGAAGGCCGCGCCGGTGGAGCCCGCCGATTTCCGCATTCCCGCCGGCGCGCCCGCCACGCGGGTCATCGGCGTGGTGCCCGGCCGCATCATCACCGAGGACATGAGCCTCGACCTGCCCGTCGTCGGCGGCGAGAAGCAGGTCGATCTCGACAAGGACGCGGTGAAGGTCTGCGTCGTCGCCCGCCACGGCGCCAACAACAATATCGGCCGCGGCTTCGTGCACGGCTTCGGCATGAAGCGCGGCGCCATCGCCTCCTCCGTCGGTCATGACAGCCACAACATCTGCGTCGTCGGCGCCGACGAGGCGGACATGGCGGTGGCGGTGAACCGCCTCATCGCGCTCAAGGGCGGCTTCGTCGTCGCCGAGGGCGGCGAGGTCACGGCCGAGCTGGCGCTCCCCGTCGCCGGGCTGATGTCGGCCGGCCGCTTCGAGGAGGTGCATGACGGGCTCATCCCCCTGCGGGCGGCGGCGAAGGCGCTCGGCGTCGTGCTGCCCGAGCCCTTCCTGCAGGTCGCCTTCCTGCCGCTGCCGGTGATCCCGCATCTGAAGATCACCGATTACGGCATGTTCGACGTCGACAAATTCGCGCTGGTGGAGGGCTGAGAGGCCCCGGTCCGGTTCGCAGGTGCCGGCGATCAGGCCGGGCCGTCCGGCTCTTCGTGGCGGGTGGTTTCGCGTCCTGCCAGTTCGCGGCGCAGGCGCTCGTTCTCGGCCCGCAGCGTCGCGAGTTCCGCGCGCACCGGGGTGAGGGCGCCTTCGATCTCGGCCTGCGTGAAGCGCGGGGTGATGTGCTGCGAGCAGTTCCAGTCGAACGCCTCCACCGCGATGAGGGCGACCCGCTCGATGCGCCCGCGATAGCCCGGCACGGCCAGTCGGGCGGCAAGCTCCGGGTTGTCGGCGGCGTCGGTCATGCGCAGGCGGCCGAAGATCTTCAGGCGGTGGCGGTGGGCATAGTCCATCAGGAACAGCGAGACGCGGTCATTCGCGGTCACGTTGCCGGTGGTGATGTATTGCCGGTTGCCGCGAAAATCCGCGAAGCCCAACGTGCCGGCGTCAACTGGCGTGAGAAATCCCGCGGGCCCGCCGCGATACTGCACATAGGGCCAGCCGGTCTCGGAGACGCTGGCGAGATAGAATCCGTCGCGTGTCGCGATAAATGCCAGTTCCGTCGGCCCCAGTTGCTGGCTTTCTCCGGCCTCGGCGTCGGCGGGCGCGCGCGGACCTCCCCACGGGGCGGCGCCGCCGTAATGCTCCTGGGCGGCGGCGACGGAAGGCGTCGTGGCGATGTCCAGATATCGTCTGCCCATGGCTTTACCTTTCCGCCGATCGGACCAAGCCTCGGGCGGCCGCTTCAGTTCTGCAAGGCCCAGTCGGCCACCTGCCAGCGCATCGTTCCGCGATCATTGACCACGTGGCCGAGGCCGGGGAAGGGCATGTGCGTCGCCGCGATGAGCGCGCCTTCCGCCGCGGCGCGGGGGTAGAACGTGTCGCGCATCGCCTTGGCTGCGGCTTGGTCCTGCTCGAATAGGAAGAACACGTCGGTCGCTGCGGGGTGCACCACCGGAAAGATCATGTCGGAGACCATGATGAGGCTCTGGCCGCCATCCTCGATCCGCACGCCGATATGGCCGGGCGTGTGGCCGGCGAGGTCGACGATGGAGACGCCGCGCGCGATCTCGCGCTCGCCGTCGATCGCCTGCAGCTTCGGGTAGAGGCGCACGATCTCGTCGGCCATGCGGAAGCTGGTCTGCAGATAGTCGGGCGCGCCGTTGCGCTTGGCTGGGTCGGTCCAGTGGGTGACGTCGCGCCGGTCGATGAAGAGTTCCGCCTTCGGGTAATTGTTCTTACCGCCGAGGATCAGGCCGCCCATATGGTCCTGGTGCATATGGGTCACGATCACCGCGTCGATCTGGTCGCGCTCGACGCCCAGCGTGGCGAGCGCCTGCGGCAGCGCGCCGGTCTGCCCGATCGAGCCGGCGGGGCCGGCATCAATGAGGATGCGGCGTTCGCCATCCTCCACAAGATACTGGTTGAACAGGAAGCGCACGCCGCTCGTCCGGGCGGTGAACTGCGCGGTCGCCGCCTGCTCCACCTGTGCGGCGCTCCGCCCCGGAAAGAACGTGTAGGGCATGTCGGCATAACCGTCCGTTAGCGCCGTCACGGTGAAGCGACCGATCTTGATCTGCGCGAGCGGCGTCACGCTGACGGGGGTCCCCGGCGCCGGGCTGGCCGCGAGCGCAGGTGCGGTTGCGCCGTCCAGTAAGCTGCCACCAAGGAGGCCGCCACCAAGGAGGCTCCCTCCGACGAAACCGAGGGGCAGGCCACCGGCAAAGGCGCGGCGTGACAGTTGAGGCATGGCGCTCTCCGTTGCTGAATCTGGATCAGCGAGCCCTCTCGCCTTCCCACGGGGAGGCTAGGCCATGATGAATTCAGAGAGTATCCTGGCATTCTGGGAGGTATCCTCTCGAAAAATGGAAGGGTGACGTGGATCGTCTGGAGGCGATGTCCGTGCTGCTGGCGGTCGTCGAGGCGGGCAGCCTTTCGGCCGGGGCCCGGCGTCTCAACGCACCGTTGGCGACGGTCAGCCGGAAGGTCGGCGACCTTGAAAGGCACCTCGGCGTACGCCTGCTGCTGCGTACCAGTCGCGGCCTTGCCCTGACGGAGGAGGGGCGCGCCTTTGTCGCCGCCTCGCGCCGTATCCTTGACGCGCTGGACGCGGCGGAGCGGCAGGCCTCCGGCGATCATGGCGCCCTGCGGGGTGGCCTCCACGTGACAGCGCCCATCGCCTTCGGCGAGAGCTACCTGCTGCCGATCGCGCTGGATTTCCTCAAGGAGCATCCGGCGATTGATCTGCGCCTCTCGCTCGTGGACCGGCAGATCAGCCTGGCCGACGAGCACATCGACGTGGCCTTGCGGATCGGGCATCTGGCGGACAGCACGCTGATCGCGACGCGGGTCGGCACGGTGCGCCGGGTGATCTGCGCCAGCCCCGCCTATCTCGACCGTCGCGGCGTGCCGCTTCGGCCGGACGATCTCGCCGGTCACGACGGCATCAGTTTCCAGGGCTTCGCGACCGCGCCGGAATGGCGGTACCGGGGAGACGGCGTGGCCTTTGCCGTCGACCCGCGTCCCCGTCTGGCGGTCAATACCACGGAGGCCGCCATTCAGGCCGCCCTGGCGGGTGTCGGCCTGATCCGCCTGCTGTCCTATCAGGTCGCCGATCACCTGCGCACGGGTGACTTGCGGGAGGTGCTGACGGAACATGCACCCGCGTCACTGCCGGTGAACCTCCTCCATGCGCCATCCAATCCGCTGCCGCTGAAAGTCCGCAGCTTCCTCGACTGGACGGCGCCGCGCCTGCGCGCCCGGATGGAGCGGTGATCCGTCGGCGGCGTCGGGCGGGCGCCAAGAATCTTTGGCCGCCCTCCGGCGCGATCTGCTAGACCCTGTGCCCGAACGTCGACCCATCCGCCGAGACCCCGCGACCTAAAGATGTCCCGCCTGCGCTCGTCTGCCTTCCTGCTGCTGCTGATCCTCTGGACGCTGCTGCTGTCCGTGACCATCCCCTATTACGCGCTGCGCAACGAGCCGAGGGCGACCCGGCGCTTCTCGCGGATCTGGGCCGGCGGCGTGCTCAAAATCCTGCGCCTCGTCGGCGTCTCCTGCCGCACCATCGGCGAGGCCAACCGGCCGGACGGGCCGGCGCTCTACGTCGCCAACCACCAGTCGACCTTCGAGACCATCGCCAGCGCCGTGCTGGTGCCGGACGTCGCCATCATCCTCAAGGAAGAGCTGTACAGGATTCCGGTGTTCGGCTGGTTCCTCCGGAAATCGCCGATGATCGCCATCGACCGCGCCGGCGGCGGCACGGCGATGAAGAAGATGTTCCGCGAGGGCCGCGAGGCTGCAGCCGAGGGGCGCAGCCTGCTGATCTTCCCCGAAGGCACCCGCCAGCCGGTGGACGTGCGTGCGCCGATGCAGCGCGGCGTGGTGCTGCTCTACAAGGCGCTGGGTCTTCCCGTGGTGCCGATGGTGCACAATGCCGGCCTGTTCTGGCTGGCGCGCAGCTTCGAGATCAGGCCGGGCGAGATCACCGTTTCCTTCCTGCCGCCCATTCCCGCCGGCCTGCCGGACGCCGAGTTCATGGCCCGGCTCGATGCGGCGATCTATGACGAGCGCGACCGGCTGGTCGCCGAAGCCGGGAGGACGGCATGAGCGAAGCAGGCATCGACGAGGCGGGCATCGAGGAAGCAGGCATCGTCATCGTCGGCGCGGGGCAGGGCGGCTTCCAGGCCGCCGCGTCGCTGCGCGAGGCCGGCTATGAGGGCCGCGTCGTCCTCGTCGGCGAGGAACCGGGCCTGCCCTATCAGCGCCCGCCGCTCTCCAAGGCCTATATGAAGGGCGATGCCGGCATCGAGCAGATCGAACTGCGCCCTGCCGCCTTCTTTGCCGATCACCGCATCGAGCTGGTGAACGCCCGCGCCACGGCCATCGACCGGGCGGCGAAGCGGCTCCTGCTGGAAGGCGGCGCGCGCCTTCCCTACGCGCATCTCATCCTCGCCACCGGCGCCCGCAACCGGCCGCTCCCGGTTCCCGGCCACGATCTGGCCGGCGTGTTCTATCTGCGCACCCGCGCGGATGCCGACGCGCTGAAGGGCCGGCTCGCCGCGGCGCGCCGCGTGGTGGTCATCGGCGCCGGCTTCATCGGGCTGGAATTCGCCGCCGTCGCCCGTGCCCTCGGCCACGCGGTCACGGTGATCGAGGCCGCCGCCCGCCCGCTCGGCCGCGCCGTCTCGCCGGAGATGTCGGCCTTCTTCGCGCAGGCGCACGCGGCCATGGGCACGACGCTGCTGCTCGGCGCGGGCGTCGTCGCCCTGAAAGGCGAGGGCGGTCACGTCACCGCCGTCGAGACGAATGACGGCGCCGTGCATCCCGCCGATTTCGTGCTGGTCGGCATCGGCGTGGTGCCGAATGTCGAGCTCGCCGCCGAGGCCGGGCTGGAGGTGGCGAACGGCATCGTGGTCGACGCCCATCTCGCCACGCGGGACCCGGCGATCTCCGCCCTCGGCGACGCCGTCGCCTATCCCAGCCGCTTCGCCGGCGGCACGGTCCGGCTCGAATCCGTGCAGAACGCGGTCGATCAGGCCCGCAGCCTCGCCCATCGCCTCACCGGCAAGCTCTCGCCGTCCGGGGAGCCGGCGCCCTTCGACGCGGTGCCGTGGTTCTGGAGCGATCAGGCCGATCTGAAGCTGCAGATGGTCGGCCTCGCCGCCCCCACCGATGACGCCGTGCTGCGCGGCGATCCGGCGAGCCGGCGCTTCTCGGTGTTCCGCTTCCGGGACGGCGTGCTCACCGCCATCGAGAGCGTCAACCGCCCCGCCGACCATATGCTCGGCCGCCGCCTGCTCGCCGGCACGCCGGCCATCACCCCCGGGCAGGCCGCCGACGAGAGCTTCGAGCTGAAGAGCCTGCTGGCGCGTTGAGGGGAGCATCGGCGAGCACGCCCGCGCGCCGTCATGCCCGGACCCGGTCCGGGCATCCACGCCTTCCCGAACGATAGGAACCGGTCGCGCCACCCGCCGTCGCAGGTTGCACCGAACGCTACTGTTGCGACCCCGGCGCTACCGCTTTTGCTACTCAACGCTACCGTTTTTGCTACCCCTACGCTACCATCGGCCGAGCCGTTTCATCTCGGATAATCCGATGGCCTTCTCGCTGCGCCAGCTCCAGTATTTCGTGGCCGTCGCGGAAAACGGCTCCGTCTCCTCGGCCGCCCATACGCTCTCCATCTCGCAGTCGACCGTCACCGAGGCGCTGCGCGAGCTGGAGCTGGACCTTGGCTTCAAGCTGCTGGAGCGCCACGCCCGCGGCGCCGACCTCACCCTCAAGGGCCATCACTTCCTCCGCCATGCGCGAAAAATCCTCGGCGACGTGGCCGATGCCCGGCGCGCGCTCGCGGGCCCGGAGACGGCGGCGCTCACCGGGCGCCTGTCGGTCGGCGTGACGCCGCTGGTCGCCGGCTACATCTATTCCGACCTCATCGCCCGCTTCCGCCGCGCCTTTCCCGGCATCGCCGTGGAGGCGGTGGAGGACGCGGCCGACTATCTGGAGCACCTGCTGGTCGGCGGCGAGCTCGACGTGGCGGTGATGGTGCTGCCGCCGGGCCGGCAATCGGCCGCCTTGCAGACCGAGACGGTGGAAGTCTCGCCCTATCGCGTCTGGCTGCCGCTCGGCCACGCGGCGCTGGCGGAAGAGCGCGTGAGCCTGCGCGATCTCAGCGCCGAGCCGCACGTGCTGCTTACCGTCGACGAGATCGCGGAAGCCTCCGAGATCGTCTGGCGCCGGCTCGGCATCCGCCCGCCGGTGGCCTTCCGCACCCGCTCGGTGGAAGCCGTGCGCAGCCTCGTGGCGACGGGGGCCGGCGTCGCCGTGCTCCCCGACCTCACCTACCGCCCGTGGTCGCTGGAAGGCGACAAGATCGAAGCCCGCACGCTGGTCGACGACGTGCCGGCGGTCGAGGTGGCGACCGCCTGGCGGCGCGGCTCGCCCCTCTCCGCCGCCGCCTCCGGCTTCGTCTCCATCGCCGCCACCCGGCATGCCGGGCGCGGGCGCTGACGACGCCCAGTAAATAGTCATCGATTTTCCCGATATCTGGCTTCTGATCTTTGGTGTGGCGCGGTGCCGGACGCAACGGCACACTTTCCTCAAAGGGCCGAAAGCGCCCGCAGAACAGAGGGACAGAACATGCCGACCATTTCCCGTTATCTGCATCTGCCGGCGCTCGCCGCCAGCGTCTCGCTCGCCTTCCAGCCCGTCTTCGCCGCCGAGATGACCGCGGTCGGCAAGGGGGAGGGCGAGGTCAACATCGTCGCCTGGGCCGGCTATATCGAGCGCGGCGATACCGACAAGGCCTATGACTGGGTGACGGAATTCGAGAAGAAGACCGGCTGCAAGGTCAATGTGAAGACCGCCGGCACTTCGGACGAGATGGTCGCGCTGATGAACGAAGGCGGCTTCGACCTCGTCACCGCTTCCGGCGACGCCTCGCTGCGCCTCATCGCCGGCAAGAAGGTCGCCCCCGTCAACACCAAGCTGATCCCGAGCTGGGGCACCGTCGACGAGCGGCTGCAGAACGCGCCGTGGCACACGGTGGACGGCGTCCATTACGGCGTGCCCTACCAGTGGGGCTCCAACGTGCTGATGTACAACACCGAGGCGTTCAAGGGCGAGGCGCCCAAGAGCTGGAACGTCGTGTTCGAGGAGCAGACCCTGCCGGACGGCAAGTCCAACAAGGGTCGGGTGCAGGCCTTCGACGGCCCGATCTACATCGCCGACGCCGCGCTCTATCTGATGGCGACCAAGCCCGAACTCGGCATCAAGGACCCCTACGAGCTGACCGAGGAGCAGTACAAGGCGGCGCTCGACCTGCTGCGCCAGCAGCGCAAGATCGTCCAGCGCTACTGGCACGACGCCATGATCCAGGTCGACGACTTCACCAATGAGGGCGTCGTCGCCTCCTCCTCCTGGCCGTTCCAGGTGAACCTGCTGGTCAGCCAGAAGAAGCCGATCGCCTCGACCCTCCCGGCGGAGGGCGCCACCGGCTGGGCCGACACCACCATGCTGCATGTCGACGCCAAGAACCCGAACTGCGCCTACATGTGGATGGAGCATTCGCTCAGCCCGAAGGTGCAGGGCGATCTGGCCTCGTGGTTCGGCTCGGTTTCGTCCGTGCCCGCCGCCTGCAAGGGCAACGAGCTGCTCGGCGCGGAAGGCTGCAAGACCAACGGCATCGAGAATTTCGAGCGCATCCATTTCTGGCGCACCCCGGTCGCCAAATGCGCGACGCAGGCCGCCGGCTGCGTGCCCTATTACCGCTGGGTCTCGGACTACATTGCCGTTCTCGGCGGGCGGTAGTCGGCCTCGCCCGCACGAATGAAGCCGGGCCAGCCCTGCTCCTCTCCCCATTGGGGGGAGGTGGCCCGCCCAGGGGTCTCGCCTTTGGCGAGCCCGAGGACGGGCTTCGCGGGTTGGTGAGGGGCGACGAGCGCGCGCAGCGTTGAGTCCCCTCACCCCAACCCTCTCCCTGACAGGGAGAGGGAGCTTCTCGCTCTGCTCCCATGGACCGACCGGACGACCATCTCGATGCACGCTCCCGCTCCCCCGCCTGTCACCCCCGCCGTCCGCTTCGAGGGCGTGATGCGGCATTTCGGGGCGGTGAGGGCGGTCGACGGCGTCGATCTTTCCATCGTGCCCGGCGAGTTCTTCGCCATGCTCGGGCCGTCCGGCTCCGGCAAGACGACCTGCCTGCGCCTCATCGCCGGCTTCGAGCAGCCCGATGCCGGCCATATCGAGATCTTCGGCGAGAAGGTCGAGGGCCTGCCGCCCTATCGTCGCGCGGTGAACACCGTCTTCCAGGACTACGCGCTGTTTCCCCATCTCTCGGTGGGCGAGAATGTCGCCTATGGGCTTCGTGTGCGCGGCGTCGGTCGGGTGGAGCGCGAGAAGCTGGCCCGCGAGGCGCTCGCCATGGTCAAGCTGGCCGGCATGGAGACGCGCCGGCCGGCCCAGCTCTCCGGCGGCCAGCGCCAGCGCGTGGCGCTCGCCCGCGCCCTCGTGGTGCGGCCCAAGGTGCTCCTCCTCGACGAGCCGCTCGGCGCGCTCGACCTCAAGCTGCGCGAGGAGATGCAGAGCGAGCTGAAGGGCCTTCAGCGCGCGCTCGGCCTCTCCTTCGTCTTCGTCACCCATGATCAGGGCGAGGCGCTCTCCATGGCCGACCGGGTGGCGGTGTTCAACGAGGGGCGGATCGTGCAGGTCGGCCCGCCGGAGGAGGTCTATGAACGCCCGGCGACGCGCTTCGTCGCCGGCTTCGTCGGCTCGGCCAATGTGCTGGAGCCGGCCGAGGCGGCGGCGCTGGGCGGCGCCGCGCGCCCCTCCAGCCTGCGGCCGGAGAAGATCGTCCTGCTCGCGGCCGATGCGCCCGAGCCTACGGGCGCGGCCGTGGTCGAGGCGGGGGTCGTCGAGATGTCCTATCAGGGCGCGGTGCGCCGGGTGACGGCGCGGGCGGCGAGCGGCCTTCATCTCACCGCCGCGGTGCCGGCCAGTGCGAGCGCCGTTGCGGCGGGAGACACGATCCGGCTCGCCGTGCCGAAGGGGGCTGTGCAGCCGATGGAGGGCGAAGGATGAGCCTCGCCACCCTCGCTTTTCCCGAACCGCGCGAAGGCATCCTGCGCCGCGTCTCGGACGTGCTCGTGCGGCGGGCGCGGCTGCTGACGCTTCTGCTCCTCGTGCCGCCGCTGCTGTGGATCGGGCTCGTCTATCTCGGCAGCCTCTTCGTCTTTCTCGGCCAGTCGATCTTCTCCATCGACGAGTTTTCCGGCACCATCGTGCGCGAGCCGACGACGGCGACGCTGCTGGAGCTGTTCCGGCCCGCCAATTTCGACATCGTGCTGCGCACGGTCGGCGTGGCGGCGGCGGTGACGGCGCTGTGCACGCTCCTCGCCTTTCCCATCGCCTATTACGCCGCCCGCTATGCCGGGCCGAAGGTGAAGGCGGGCTTCTATCTCGCGGTGATGATGCCGCTGTGGTCGAGCTATCTCGTCAAGGTCTATGGCTGGAAGCTGCTGCTGGCGAAGGAGGGCGCCATCGGCTGGTTCGCCGGCAAGCTCGGCCTCGCCGGGGCGCTGGAGACATGGCTGGCGCTGCCGGTGGTCGGTGGCCCCTCGCTCTCGGTCAGCTATACCGGCATGGTGCTGACCTTCACCTATCTCTGGCTGCCCTTCATGATCCTGCCGGTGCAGGCGGCGCTGGAGAGGGTGCCGCCCAATCTCATCGAGGCGGCGGGCGATCTCGGCGCCCATCCCGGCCTCGTCTTCCGCACGGTGATCCTCCCCCTCGCCATGCCCGGCGTTGTGGCGGGGGCGATCTTCACCTTCTCGCTGACGCTGGGCGACTACATCGTGCCGCAGATTATCGGCACCTCGGCTCTGGTGCTCGGGCAGGCGGTCTACACGCTGCAGGGCACGGCCGGAAACATCCCGCTCGCCGCCGCCTTCTCGCTGGTGCCGATCCTCGTCATGGCGCTGTTCCTGACCCTCGCCAGGCGCACGGGAGCGTTCGATGCGCTGTGAGTTTCACCATGCACAGCGTCATGCCCGGGCTTGGCCCGGGCATCCACGCCTTCCTTCCGAGCCACGTGGCACTAGGTCTCAAGTCATGGATGGCCGGGCCAAGCCCGGCCATGACGGCGCTCTGACGGGCAGGGCGCGTTCATGACCCGCGCCCCTCTCTCCCTGAAGATCGCGGCGCTGGGCGGGCTCGCCTTCCTGCATGTGCCGCTCTTGTTCATCCTGCTCTACTGCTTCACCACCGAGGAGAAGAGCTACGCTTTCCCCCCGCCCGGCTTCACGCTGAAATGGTTCGGCGTGGTGTGGGAGCGGGCCGACATCTGGGCGGCGGTCGGGCTCTCGCTGAAGGTGGCGGTGATCGCGACCGCGCTCGCCCTTGTGCTCGGCACGCTGGCGGCGGGCGCGCTGGCGCGGGCAAAATTCTTCGGGCGCGAGCCGATCTCGCTCTTGTTCGTGCTGCCCATCGCGCTGCCCGGCATCGTCACCGGCATCGCGCTGCGGCAGGCCTTCGGCCTGATGGAGATCCCCTTCTCCTTCTGGACCATCGTGCTCGGCCACGCGACCTTCTGCATCGTCGTCGTCTACAACAACGCGGTCGCGCGCCTGCGCCGCCTCTCGCCCTCGCTGATCGAGGCGTCGATGGACCTCGGCGCCGATGCCTTCCAGACCTTCCGTCTGGTGATCCTGCCGAACATCGGCACGGCGCTGCTGGCGGGCGGCATGCTCGCCTTCGCGCTGAGCTTCGATGAGGTGATCGTCACCACCTTCACCGCCGGCCAGCAGTCCACCCTGCCGATCTGGATGCTGTCCGAACTCATCCGCCCGCGGCAGCGGCCCGTCACCAACGTGGTCGCCGTGCTCGTGATCCTCGTGACCTTCCTGCCCATCCTCGCCGCCTACTACCTCACCCGCGAGGGCGAGGCGGTGGCCGGCTCAGGCAAATAGGAGACGCTCCATGACCGCTCTTTCCGACACCGACATGCTCATCGGTTCCAGCTTCGTCGCGGGCACGGAGACGCCGGAGAACGTGCTGAACCCGAAGACCGAGGAGACGCTGATCGAGCTGCCGGAGGCTTCCCCGGACCAGATCGACGCGGCGGTCACGGCGGCGGGCAAGGCGTTCACCAGCTGGTCGCGCACCACGCCGGCGGAGCGTTCCTACCTGCTGCTCAAGCTCGCCGACCGCATCGAGGCCGAGGCCGAATCCTTCGCCACGCTTGAAGCGCTCAACTGCGGCAAGCCCCGCCACGCCGTGCTCAATGACGAGCTGCCGGGCGTGGTGGACTGCTTCCGCTTCTTCGCCGGGGCGGCGCGTACCCAGCACGGCATGGTCGCCGGCGAGTACCTCGCCGGCCACACCTCGATGATCCGCCGCGATCCCATCGGCGTCGTCGCCTCCATCGCGCCGTGGAACTACCCGCTGATGATGGCGGCATGGAAGCTCGCCCCGGCGCTCGCCGGCGGCAACACGGTGGTCATCAAGCCCTCCGAGCAGACGCCGCTGACCATGCTCAAGCTGGCCAAGGTCATCGCTGACATCTTCCCCGAAGGTGTGGTGAACGTCGTGGTCGGGCGCGGCGAGAGCGTCGGCAACGCGCTGATCAACCATCCGAAGGTGGCGATGGTCTCGCTCACCGGCGACATCGCCACCGGCAAGAAGGTGCTCACCGCCGCCGCGAAGACAGTCAAGCGCACCCATCTCGAACTCGGCGGCAAGGCGCCGGTCATCGTGTTCGACGATGCCGACATCGAGGCGGTGGTCGAGGGGGTGAAGGTCTTCGGCTACTACAATGCCGGGCAGGACTGCACTGCCGCCTGCCGCATCTATGCCGGCGAGAAGGTCTACGAGAAGCTGGTGGCGGACCTCGCCTCCGCCGTCTCCGGCCTGAAGTTCGGCCAGAGCGACGACAGCGCCAACGACATCGGCCCGCTCATCTCCGCCCGCCAGCGCGCCCGCGTCGCCTCCTTCGTCGAGCGGGCCTCCGAGTTGAACCACATCGAGATCGCGACCGGCGGCAAGATCGCGGGCAGCCAGGCCTCCGGCAAGGGGTTCTTCTACGAGCCCACCGTGGTGGCGGGCGCGCTGCAGAGCGACGAGATCGTGCGCCGCGAGGTGTTCGGCCCCGTGGTGTCGGTGACGCGCTTCTCCGATGTGGAGGAGGCGGTGTCCTGGGCCAATGACAGCGACTACGGCCTCGCCTCGTCGGTGTGGACGAAGGACGTGTCGAAGGGCATGGCGACGGCCGCCCGCCTGCAATATGGCTGCACCTGGGTGAACTGCCATTTCATGCTGGTCAGCGAGATGCCCCATGGCGGCCTCAAGCAGTCCGGCTACGGAAAGGACCTCTCGGCCTACGCGCTGGAGGACTACACGGTCGTGCGCCACGTGATGGTGAAGAACGGCTGAGGCCGCCTTCCCCGCAGCGTCCAGCGCGACCGGCCACCTGCGGGCGGCCGGTGGCGCGCGCATAACGCCGCGCGATGGCGTATGATGCCCGGCATGTGATGGTGTCGTGACCGCGCGAATGTGATCCGCGTTGCCGAACATGACACATAATTAAGTTGGAACTTCTTCCCGTATCTGCTGTGTCGCACACTGGGTGTTTCTGTTTCGGCGCAGCTTGATGAGGGCCCGATGCGACGTAGAACCGGCGTACTGCTGTTGGCTGCCCTGCTTCTGGGAGCAGGTGTGCTCGCGCAGGAAAAGGGCTGGTTCGACGCAACCGCGCTGTTCGGCGGCAAGGGCGAGGCCAACGCGGCCCCTGAGCCGGAGACCGCGCACCGCGTGCCGGTCGAGGTGGCGCCCGCCCGTCAGGCGACGGTGACGACCGACATTTCCTCCATCGGCTCGCTGCAGTCGGACGAGTCGGTCAAGGTGGCCTCCGAGGTCGCCGGCCGCATCCAGGAAATCCGCTTCCGCGAAGGCGAGCACGTCAAGGCGGGCGACGCGCTGGTGCAGCTCGACGCCGCGCTGGTGAAGGCCTCGCTGGATGAGAACGAGGCCCGGCTCGACCTCGCCGAGGCCAATTTCGCCCGGGCCCAGAAGCTCCAGCAATCCGGCTCCGGCACCGCCCGGGCGCTCGACGAGGCGCAGGCGGAGCTCAACACCTCCCGCGCGCTGCTGAATTCCCAGCGGGTGCAGATCGCCAAGCACACCATCACCGCGCCCTTCGACGGCGTGGTCGGCCTGCGCTCGGTCTCGAACGGCGCCTATATCGCCACCGGCACCGAGCTGGTGAACCTCGAGAAGATCGACACGCTGAAGCTCGACTTCAAGGTTCCCGAAACCCATCTCGCCAGCATCTCGCCCGGCCAGACCGTGCTCGTCACGGTCGACGCGCTGCCCCAGCGCACCTTCACCGGCACCATCTACGCCATCGACCCGATGGTCGACGTCAACGGCCGCTCGCTCAGCGTCAGGGCGCGGCTCGACAATGCCGACCTCGTCCTGCGCCCCGGCCTGTTCGCCCGCGTGGTGGTGAAGGGCCGGCAGACCCGCGACGCCGTGTTCGTGCCGGAGAGCGCTATCGTGCCGCGCGGGCAGGATCGTCTGGTCTGGCAGGTCGTGGACGGCAAGGCCCGTCAGGCGAAGGTCGAGCTCGGCCAGCGAGGCAATGGCGAGGTCGAGGTGAAGGGCGTTCCCGCCGGCGCCGTGATCGTCGTGGCGGGGCAGGGCCGGCTCCAGCCGGACGCCGCCGTGGAGGTGGTGACCCCGCCGTCGGCGCCGCAGGGCTGAGGCCGCGTCATGGGACTTTCCGAACTCTGCATCCGCCGTCCGGTCTTCGCGACGGTGCTCAGCCTCCTGCTGGTTCTGGTGGGCATCGTCTCCTACAGCCGGCTGACCGTGCGCGAGTACCCCAATATCGACGAGCCCGTGGTCTCGGTCGTCACCACTTATCCCGGCGCCTCGGCGAGCATCGTCGAGAGCCAGGTCACGCAGGTGCTGGAGGGCTCGATCGCCGGCATCGAGGGCATCGACGTGCTGGAATCCACCAGCCGCTCGGAATCGAGCCGCATCACCGTGCGCTTCCGGCTGGAGATCGACCCCGACGTCGCGGCCAGCGACGTGCGCGACCGCGTCAGCCGTGTGCGCCAGCGCCTGCCCGACGAGATCGACGAGCCGGTGATTTCCAAGGTCGAGGCCGACGCCCAGCCGGTGGTGTTCATCGTCTTCCGCTCCGACCGCATGTCGGGGCTGGAGCTGTCGGACTACATCGACCGCTACGTCGTCGACCGCTTCAAGAACATCAGCGGCGTGGCCGACGTGCAGATCTTCGGCGAGCGGCGCTACGCCATGCGCATCTGGATCGACCGCGAGCGCCTCGCCGCCTACAGCCTCACCGTCCAGGACATCGAGGACGCGCTCAACGGGCAGAACGTCGAGATTCCCTCCGGGCGCATCGAGAGCGTGGACCGCGAGTTTACTGTCCTCTCGCGCACCGGCCTGACCACGGTCGACCAGTTCAACGACATCGTGGTGAAGCGTGCCGGCGGCGGCCAGGTGCACATGAGCGACGTCGCCCGCGTCGAACTCGGTGCCGCCGACGAGCGCCGCGCGAGCCGCTTCAACGGCGGCGCGGCGATCATCGTCGGCCTGATCAAGCAGGCGGTGGCCAATCCACTCGACGTCTCGGCCGGTGCCCGCGCCGTGCTGCCGGCGGTGAACGAGAGCCTGCCGGAAGGCATGAGCGCGTCCATCGGCAACGACAACGCGGTCTTCATCGACCGCTCGATCAAGGCGGTCTTCCAGACGATCTTCGAGGCCGTCGTGCTCGTCGTGCTGGTGATCGTGGTGTTCCTGCGGTCCTTCCGCGCCTCGATCATCCCGATCGTCACCATCCCGATCTCGCTGATCACCACCTTCGCCCTCATGTACGCGCTGGGCTTCAGCGTGAACACGCTGACGCTGCTCGCCTTCGTGCTCGCCATCGGCCTCGTGGTGGACGACGCCATCGTGGTGCTGGAGAACATCTTCCGTCACATCGAGCACGGCATGAAGCCCATCCCCGCCGCCATCAAGGGCGCGCGCGAGATTGGCTTCGCCGTCGTCGCCATGACGCTGACGCTGGCGGCGGTCTATGCGCCGGTGGCCTTCGCGCCGGGCCGTACCGGACGGCTGTTCACCGAATTCGCGCTGACGCTGGCGGGCGCGGTGATCGTCTCCGGCTTCGTCGCGCTCAGCCTCACGCCGATGATGTGCTCGCGCCTGCTCAAGCACGAGGAGAAGCCGGGCCGGGTCTCGGCCTTCATCGAGCGCCGCCTGCGCGGCATGGAGGAAGGCTATCGCCGGCTGCTCGGCGCCACGCTGCGCGTGCGACCGGCGGTGATCGTGCTGGCGCTCGCCGTGGCGGCGACGAGCGTCTACTTCCTGCGCGTGCTGCCCTCCGAGCTGTCGCCGGTGGAGGATCGCGGCATGATCCGCGTCACCGGCAGCGGCCCGGAAGGCTCCACGCTCGCCTATACGGCGCGCTACACCAACCAGGTCGAGTCCATCCTCTCGAAGGAGCCGGAGGTCGCCAGCGTCCTCATCATCAACGGTTTCCCGGAAGTGCACCGCTTCTTGGTGATCGGCCGGCTGAAGGACTGGGACGAGCGCGACAAGCGCCAGCAGGAGCTCGTCACCGAGCTGACGCCGGAGCTCCGACGCATCGCCGGCGTCAACGCTTACGCCAACAACCCGCCCTCGCTTGGCGCCTCCAACAATTCGCGGCCCATCGAGTTCGTCATCCAGACCTCGGCGACCTATGAGCAGCTCGACGAATATGTCGACCGCTTCCTGGAGCGCATCCGCGACTATCCCGGCCTCGTCAGCATCGACAGCGACCTCAAGCTGAACAAGCCGGAGATCTCGGTGACGGTCGACCGCGCAAAGGCGGCCGATCTCGGCATCGACGTCGCCGTGCTCGGGCGCACGCTGGAGAGCCTGCTCGGCGGCCGGCAGGTGACGCGCTTCGAGGTAGCCGGCGAGCAGTACGACGTCTATGTCCAGCTCGACGCCCGCGACCGCTCCTCGCCGGCGACGCTGGACACCATCTATCTGCGTTCTGCGAGCGGGGAGATGGTGCAGCTTTCCAACCTCGTCTCGGTGCGCGAGAGCGTGGCGCCGCAGGAGCTGAAGCGCTTCAATCAGCTACGCTCTGCTACCATCTCCGCCAACCTCGCCCCCGGCTTCTCGCAGGGGCAGGCGCTCGCCTTCCTCGACCAGACCGCGCGCGAGGTGCTGCCGCAGACCGTGCAGACCGACGTTTCCGGCCAGAGCCGCGAGTTCCGCGCCGCCGGCCAGAGCCTCGCCGTCATCTTCGTGCTGGCACTGGGCTTCATCTATCTGGTGCTGGCGGCACAGTTCGAGAGCTTCCGCGATCCGGTGATCATCATGCTCACCGTGCCGCTGTCGATGACCGGCGCGCTCGCCGCGCTCTATTTCGCCGGCGGCTCGCTGAACGTCTATTCGCAGATCGGCCTCGTCACGCTGGTGGGCCTCATCACCAAGCACGGCATTCTGATCGTCGAGTTCGCCAACCAGCAGCAGGAGGCCGGCCTCGACCGCCGCGCCGCGGTGATCGAGGCGGCGGTGCTGCGCCTGCGCCCGATCCTGATGACCACCGGCGCCATGGTGCTGGGGGCCGTGCCGCTGGCGCTGGCGAGCGGCGCCGGTGCCGAGAGCCGCGCGCAGATCGGCTGGGTCATCGTCGGCGGCATGAGTCTGGGCACACTGCTGACGCTTTTCGTGGTGCCGGTGGTTTACTCGCTGATCGGCCGCATCCACCACACCGCCCACGCCGAAATCGCTCCCGGCCTCGTGCATACGCCGGCGGAGTGAGAGGCGGGTGCGCGGAGAAGCCTTATGTGGAAGGGCCGGGACGGGGCTACTGGCGGCACATCCAGTCATAGGTTGCCGCGATGCCTTCCGGCAGTGGCACCCGGCTTTCCCATCCGAAGTCAGCACGCGCGCGCGATACATCAAGGATCGACCGGGCCACGTCGATGGCCCGGCCGGGCTTGTAGACCGGTTCGATCGGCGCTCCCGTCACGTCGGAAAGGATATCGATGATTTCCCGGATGGACGTTCCCTGTCCGCTGCCGGCGTTATAGGCGCCAACCTTGTCGCTTGCGACGGCGAGGGCGCAGAGTTCCGCCAGGTCGCTCACATGGAGATAGTCTCGCACGACGCTTCCGTCGCCCCAGACCTCCAGCGGCTGACCCTCCCGAATGCGTGAGAGATAGGTCGAGATCACGCCCTGCACCCCGGTATGGGCCTGGCGTGGACCGTACGGATTTGACGCGCGGATCGCGATGGTCGAGAGCCCCCGCGTCCGGCGATACATGTCGAGGTAATGCTCGATGGCCGTCTTCACGATGCCATAGGAATTGATGGGCCGAAGGGGGTGGCTCTCCGGAATCGGAACGATGTCGGGCGGGCCATAGACCGTTCCCCCCGAGGACAGGAACAGAATACGCGCGATCCCCAAGCCAACCATCGCATCCAGCAGGCCCAGCGTCCCGACGAGATTGTCCTGCACGTCGATTGTCGGGTTGAGGTCGGCAGTGCCGGGAAAAGTCGTGCTCACGAGATGCATGACGGCGTCGACGCCTGCCAGCGCATCGATGACCGCCATGTGATCGCCAAAGCTGCCGAGGATGTATTCGACTTCAGGCAGAGACGTGCGGAGGCGCTCCATCTGGCGGTCGAAGACTCTCACCGAGTGGCCCTGTGCCAGCAGGTGGTCCACGATGTGTGAGCCAATGAAGCCGCATCCGCCGATCACGAGCACTTTCATTTCACATCTCTTCTTTCGCGCCGGCGCAGTTCGCCGACGATATCGTGACACGCCGGCAGGTTTCGACGACCTAGCGCGACACGCCACGTATATTGGTCACGACGGTACGCCAACCCTCGAGCGGGGGGACCACGCCGAACAGCCGCTCCAGTGCATGCAGCAGTGTTCCATCCTCGGGAATGGGCTCGTTCGGGTAGTCCGGCCAATCGAAGCCGAGGTCGACAAACGGCTTTAGCGCCGCCGTCCGCATCCAGAACATGGTGCCGACCGGGAAGTTGATCGAGCGGGCGAGACTTGGGTGCCCCATGCGGGCTGCCAGCCGCTCGGCAATCGCCATGTTACGCGTCCAGCCGATGACGTGCGGATCATCCGGATAGATGACGCCAATTCGTTCGTCACTTTCGGCCTTGTTCAGGATGAGATCGAGCATCCGGCCGCCGACCGGGCCGCCAAGAACATTCTCGAACAGGAACTCGCTCCAGACGCGCACCATGTCCAAATCGGTCACGTGCTGGCTTTTCTTGATGTGAACATGGCCGACCATGTCGTAGGTCGCGATGAGACGAGGCCCGAACTGGGTCAGTAGGGGACCGATGTCGCGGCCAGCATTCGGCACCTCTTCCAGCGCCGCGACACGGCCGCTGTACCGCGCCAGTATGCGCTCTATCTCGTCGGCAGAAGACCGAGATCCTGTGCTGACGAAGAGGTCCGGCCGGGCGTCGTTGACCTCCAGTCTCTCGATGATTTCCTGCAGCTGACCGGTGAAATAGGCGTGAATGTGCAAGGCACTCCGCAGAGCGGTCGCGGGAAGGCCCTTCGTCGCGTCGAGCCCTCCTTCGAGCACAGGCGTGAGCCAGGGGCCGGCCGGCCGGCCTTTCCGCAGGAAATCCGCGTAGGCTTCGCGGGTATGGTCGTAGCCGCTGTCCTGGGATGTTGCGTAGATGAAGGGATTGAAACCCGGCTCCGGTTTGCGGGGGCCGGGTATCCATTGGAGCCGTGCGAAATAGTCGTGCACCAGTTGCGTGGGGGACGGCATCGGCTCCAGAGGAGGGTGGAAGAAGTCGCCCCGGAATTTTCCGGCGGACAGGATTTCGTCGACATCGGCGGCGAAGTTGACCTTGCGAGCCTTGGCGTTAAGGCCGAGCGTTTCGATCTGGCAAACATAGTGCTCGAAGTCGAAGGTCGTTTGTCCCACCCTCTTCGCCTCGGACGAAACCCGCGCATAGGCATCTTCCGATGCCGCCAATTGCAGGATTTTCCGCGCCGCATCGCCTGTATCGAGGTAGCCCGCGACGCAGTCCGTCTTGAGGTTCGCGGCGGAGAGGATGTCAGCAATGCCCGTGGTGTTCTCGAAGCAGATCACCGGCAGGCCGACACAGAGAGCATCGACGGCGACATTGGGAAGCGGGTCGAGACGGCTGGAAACTAGCAGCACATCGGACAGCTCGTAGGCTAGCTCGATCTCCGATGTCGCCGGCAGCATGGTGACGTGATTCTCGAGTCCGGCCCGCTTGAGCTGATCACGAAGAAAGACCGAGTAGCCGAAATCGTGCTCCGGATCGTATCCTCCCCCGATCCATACGAAATGGACCTTTTCTCCGCCGTCGGCATGCCGGACTTGCGCCGCCACTTCCAGGAAAAGGTCGACGCCCTTGCGGATCTCCACCGTTCCGGCTCCGAGCACGGTAAACCGGCGCTTCTTCTCCCCTCCGGAACGGAACACGTCGAGCAATTGCCGTCTGGCTGCCTCGCGGGATTCGCGGCTGCGCTTTTGGTAGGGAACCTCGCACTTGCCCTGAGGCAGAATGTGCTCGCGGGGGGTGAAATCCCGAACGTAGTCGAGCGCACTTTCCAAGGTGAGCCGGGTAGAGAAGACCGTTTCGCTTGCCCACCGCATGGCCTCGGGAAAAGCTGCCTTCTTGCCGATATAGGCTGCGAACTCATGCAGGAGTGCAAGGGAGGGAACCCCCAGCTCATGCAGGACGGGCAGGACAGCGTGAGATTGTATCGAGTTTACGACGGCAAATTCGTAGCGGTGTTCGCCGCAGATACGCTGGAGCAGGGCTTCGTAGCTCGACGCGTTCATGCTGAGAAGGTTCGCGTCGAATACTTTCTGGGAAATGGCGCAGAAGTCGTCGATCAGTTCCCCACCCAGAAGGCTCACCGTCGTGACATTGTAGCGGGACGCGAGCGCCTGGGCGATGTTGAGGGCGAGGATCGGAGCGCCCGACCGGCTGGCCTCGTGGCTGACGACAAGCATGTTGGGTTTATGGGGATCGTGAGGGACGGCACCACTATATTCCCGCGTGTGCCCGGCGACGGCTGCGCTGACGAAAGCGAGGTCGGCTTGACCCGGCAGAGAGGGCGGCCGCTTCGGGTCACGCTTCTGCGCGCGCCGCTCATACTTGGCCGCTGCCTTTGCGGACCAGGATGAGCTGAGGCGCGCCATCGACCGGTAAAGCTTGAACTTGAACTTATTGCGAACCTGTTTCCAAGGGCGGTTCCTGGCACGGATCAGTTCACGTTCGAGCTCCGCGATATGGACCGCGGCGAGGTCCGACATCGCGGCAACGTTCCGCGGCGTGGGGACGATCGCTGGATGCGCTGCATCGGCGGCCGGCTTCGGCAGGACAGGCCAGCCGCTGCGGATGATCGCAAGGCTCTCCTCGGCAATGGCGGGATCATAGCCTTTGGCGGCAAGTATTTCCTGCCAACCCTGCGCCTCGGGAAGCTGAAGGACGGCGGCTTTGACGAATGGAAAGCCGGCCTCGACCAGCTCTCGCCAGTCGGTGAGCGTGTTGTTCTTGGCATCGGTCGTCGGAAACAGGGCTTCCCCGACTATTCCTTCGGCTTCGAGCGCATCGAGGACCTGCAGCTCGTAGGCCATGATGACCTGGTGCTTGTCATTCAGGGCGCGGACTTTCCCGAGAAAGTCTGCGAGAACTCGGACAGCATCGTTCTTGGCGACGAGGAAATAGCTTTGGAAGTGATGCTTGAGTTCGTGACTGTCGGTTAGAGCGACCAGCTGGGCGGTCGAGGAGCGCGCCCGATCCATGATCGTCCGCAACGCACCCGCGCTGAAAGGTCCGATCAGACTGTCATTGGCCAAGCAGAGAAGATTAATGCCCGATAGATCGAGGTAGCGAAGCGCATGTGACCAGGCGGCAAAATCATAGCCATCGTTCTCGCGCAGAAGGAACCCGTCGGCATGTTCGATCAATCCCGTCGTATCCACCTTGTCGGAGGGCGCGGCCGCGACGATCACGACGGTCGATAGACCAGCTTGCTTCAGGGCCTCAAGGTAGAGCGGGACATGCGGCTTGATCTTCCCCTTCGGGGCATGGGTTACGAACAGCACCAGTTCGGATGCGGGCACCGGTGCCTTGAGCACGGTGATTTGGGCATCCGCGACATCGCGGGACTGGTCGGTCGCGTGCCGGCGCCGGCTTTCCGCGTGCCCGTACTTGAGATAGTGCAGCAGAGGATCCAAGCCGGAACCGTCGATGTCGGGATAGGTCTTGCGATACCACGCCGGATCGAAGTCTGCCGACGGCCTGAACCCAATTTCCGAGCCGATCCGGACATAGTGCAGCAGCGGGTTCAGTCCGCTCTCCACGACTGCCGGATAAGTCGCCACATACCAGTTCGTCGAGAAATGCGGGTTGGGATCCCGCCCCTCATGAGCACCGAATTCGAAATAGTGCCGCAGCGGGCCGCCGTCATAGTGACCTATATCCGGATTGTTGGCCTGGTACCATTCCGCATCGAAAAGTCCGGACGAAAGTACTTCGATCTCTTCGGGGCGGGGGGCGGACAGGGTTAGAGCGTTACGCTTCCGGGACTTGTTGCCAATGCGCAGGCGGAACATGCTTCGACGGTTCTCCAAGGCCGAGATCCGGTTCCGGAGCTCGGCAATCTCGGTCTCATTACGGGATAGTTGACGTTTCGAGAAGGCGAGTTCGCGTTCGTGCGCCTGCTGGTTGCGGCTCGCCTTGGCCCGTTGCTCTTCCAGGGTCGCCCGGTTGTTCGCGCAACTCGCCTGAAGGAGTGCAAGTTGATCGCGCAGCGCGTTCAGCTCAGCTTCCGCCTTCTCGATATGGGCGGAGTGCTCGCTATACTGAACGACGTCCTGCCCTCGTGCCCGCAGGCCCAGCGTGACCTCGCTCTGGTGTGTCTCGATGCCCTTCAGCGCCTCGACATTGCCGGCCTGCAGTGCGGTGAAGCGGTTCTGCAGATCGTTCATCTCTCCTTGCAGTTGAGCAAGCAGCGAACGCATTCCGGCTTCGGCGGACGCCTTGTTGTCCGAGATCCTCATCCGCGCCAGCACGAGATGCGCCTGGGCATCGAGTTCGGCGGGTTCGGGCGGCACTGATCTGCGTTCGAAGAGGATGGCCCAGGGACAGAGGAAGGAGCCGTCGTAGTCCGCGCGCGGTCCGAACCCCTGCTCCGCGAACATCTGCATCCAGTAGCGCGGTGGCTGGACGTTGATGTGGGTTTCTTCGGTGAAATCCGTCGGGCTGGACGAGAACAGGATTCGAGAGGAGGCGCGGCACATGCTCTCGACAGCGCGCCGCGCCTCGTCGGCGGGCATGTGCTCCAGCACCTCGATGCAGGTCACCAGGTCATAGCTGCCCTCGATCGGTTTGGCGATGGACCCGCATTCGCAGAACGGGCGAAGGCCGACGGGAATCTGTTCGATGGCATAGCTCGAAAAGTCGCGCCCGAAAGCCTCGATGCCCCGGCTCCGCAGGGCTTCCACGAGGAAACCGATAGCGCAGCCCGCGTCGAAGACCGTCCTGGGGCTAAGGGTCTCGTCGATCCGCCGGGCTACCTCGCCGAAGAACCTGAACCAGTGAGGCTCGTCACGGTGATAGGGCAGGCCGCAATGCGAGAGGAAATACTCTTCCCCATAACCCTGTTCAGCCACGAGACAAGTGCTCCGCCACAGCTACGTACAGTCGCGTCATCATAAGGGCGTCGGGCATTGTCGTGTAGGTTGGTTCAGGCGATCGTGCATGAAATGGAATTGTTACAATAGAAATTTCCATTGAAGGCACAAAACTGGAAATAGCTTATATAGTCCAAAGAATGATCGGAATATGATAATGTGACGGGTTGAATTTTCGGAATGAAATTCCGCCTCATGCGGATAAAATATTAATATAATACTTATTTGCTATTTTCCCTGCTCGGGGCGCTGTCCGATTTTCGGCAGGTGTTCCCGTTTGATTTTCATCTCATTCAACCCGGTTTCCGATGTCGGGTGTGTGACACATGGTCAGTGCGAGATTCGGATGGATCGACGCAATAGGATTTGCACGATTCGTAAGAGATAAACGACATGCCGCGTGTTTTGCGGTCTGTCGGCTGCAGGAAATCAATTCCGGCCCAGCGGGAGCCGCCTTTTCCAAATCGTCATCCGCCCGAGCTCCCCGCGGCGCGGTACGTACGCGTATCTACAGCATGCCGTGCCGGACGGTGGAGGCTGTCGCGTCGATATCGATGCCGGCGAGTCGGGCTGACAGCCTGGTGCGGTTGGAAACGTCCATCTTCCGGAAGATCCGCAGCAAGTGAGTTTTCACCGTGCCCAGTCCGATCTCCAGCGCATCGGCGATGTCCTGATTGGTCGAGCCGTTGCCGATCAGTTCGGCGACTTCGATCTCGCGATCGGTCAGCCCGTAGATCAGCCGCATCTGCCGGTGGCGCCGCCAGAGGCGGTGGCGGGGATGGTTGCCGAGATTGAATTCGAGATAGGGCTGGAGAGACGTGGCGATTCTCAGCGTCTCCTCACTGATCGAAGGATCGTCCGGTGACTTGAGGATACCCAGGCCGGCGAAGGGCTCGTCGTCGCACCAGAACACGAAGTCCAGCACATCGGTGACATCGCTGTCCCGCAGATAACCCCGATAATGCTCGAAGTCGCATGCCGGTGCGAGATGCCGGTCCTGGCTGATCGTGGCGATCCGTTTGCCGGAGGCGACAAGCCGTTCGATGTTCAGCGGGTCGAATGGCTTCATGTCGCGGATGTAGCGGTCGATGTAGCGCATGCCCGGGCCGACAACGTCGGCCACCACCATGTGGCGACGGTCGTCGATCCAGTAGACGACCGTCGAGGAGGCCTGGAATGTGCGCATTGCCACGTCGCGGATGCGGGCGATCTGCTCGTCGGTGGCACGCGAGGGAGCGGCTCCCGAGAGTTGGGACATCATCGTCCTCCCAATCAAAGGGGCATTGCCTGCGTCCCAAGCAAGAATGCTGCCATGCGTCCGGGTTTATCCGGGAAAATGGCAGCAGGCCGTGTGGCCGGGCGCGATCTCCCTTGGCTCCGGATCGGTCGTGGAGCAGATCGCCTGCGCCTTCGGGCAGCGGGTGCGGAAGCCGCAGCCGGAGGGCCGCTGCGCGGGGTTGGGCACGTCGCCGGCCAGCACGATGCGCCGGCGCGAGCGCTCGCGCACGGGGTCGGGGATCGGAGCGGCGGAGAGGAGAGCCTGCGTGTAGGGATGGGCGGGGGCACCGTAGAGCCGGTCGCGTCCTGCGGTTTCCACCACCCGGCCGAGATACATGACCGCAATGCGATCGGACATGTGGCGGATGACGGCGAGGTTATGGGCGATGAAGATATAGGCGATGCCGGTGCGCTTCTGGATGTCCTTAAGCAGATTGAGCACTCCGGCCTGCACCGACACGTCGAGAGCGGAGACCGGCTCGTCGAGCAGGATCACGTCCGGCTTCACGGCCAGGGCGCGGGCAATGCCGATGCGCTGGCGCTGGCCGCCCGAGAAGGCGAAGGGATAGCGGTCGGCCTGTTCGGGCAGGAGCTGCACCTGCTCCATGGCCCGCACGACCCTCGCGTGGCGTTCCTGGCTGGTGAGATCCAGCATGCGCAGCGGCTCGGCGATGTTCTCGTAGGCCGTCATGCGCGGATTGAGGCAGGCATAGGGATTCTGGAAGACGAGCTGGATGTCGCGCCGGTACGGCCTCATCTTCGCTGGCGAGAGACCCGAGAGGTCGTTGCCGCGGAAACGGATGTGTCCGGCGCTCGGCCGGACAAGCCCCATGATGGCGCGGGCGAGCGTCGACTTCCCGCAGCCGGACTCGCCGACGATGCTCAGCGTCTCGCCTTGCTCCACATGCAGGGAGACGCCGGCGACGGCGCCGACGGTGCCGACCACGCGGGAAAAGACGAGCCCCCGGTGCACCGGGAATTCCACCCGCAGGTCCTGCACGTCCAGAAGGGGCGGTAGTTCGACAGTCTCGGTACGCATGGTCAGGCTGGCTCCTGCATCAGCGTAGCGAGGGACAGCTCGCCGGCGCGGTGACAGGCGACGACCGAACGGTCGAAACGGAGCAGGTCGGGCTCGCTCATCCGGCACGCAGATACGGCAAAGCCGCAGCGGGGCTCGAAGGGGCAGCCGGGCGGGCGGTCGGCGAGCGAGGGCGGCGTGCCGGGAATGGCGTGCAAACGTTCGCTCACGTCGTCGATGGATGGTACGGCCGCCAGCAGGCTGGCCGTGTATGGGTGGCGTGGCGTCGCGAAAAGCGGCTCCACCGGGCCTCTCTCGGTCACGCGGCCGGCATACAGAACGCTCATGCGATCGGCGAGGCCTGCCACCAGGCCGAGATCGTGGGTGATCAGCACGATCGCCATGCCGCGCTCCTCGCGCAGCCGGGCGAAGATCTCCACGATCTGCGCCTGGATCGTCACGTCGAGCGCCGTGGTCGGCTCGTCGGCGATCAGGAGGTCGGGATCGTTGGCGATGGCGATGGCGATGACCACCCGCTGCCGCATGCCGCCGGAGAATTCGTGCGGATACTGATCGAAACGGCGCTCCGGTGCCGGAATGGCAACGGCTTCCAGCAGGGAGAGGGCCTTAGCGCGAAGCTCGCGCCGCGAAAGCCCCGGATTGTGCAGCCGGACCATCTCGACGATCTGCGTCCCGATGGTCTTCACCGGGTTGAGCGCCGTCATCGGGTCCTGGAAGACCATGGCGATGCGCTTTCCGCGCAGGGCACGCAGTCGCCGCTCGGAGGCACCGCAGATCTCCTCGCCATCGAACCGGATGGAGCCGGATATCCCGAAATGACGGGGTAGAAGTCCCATGACCGCCAGCATCGACAGGCTCTTGCCCGAACCGGATTCGCCGACGAGGCCGACGACTTCCCCGCGCTGGACCGAGAAGTCGACATTGGACACGGCCGTCCGCTCGCCGTCACGGGTGGGAATGGTCACGGCGAGGCCGCGGATGTCGAGGAGAGGAAGGCTCATGTTCTCTTCCTCACTGGCGGCCGCGCGGATCGGAGACGTCGCGCAGCGCGTCGCCCAGGAAGTTCGAGCTCAGCGAAACGAGGAAGATCGCCATGCCCGGCCCGAGCGCAATCCACCAGCAATAGAAATTGGACGCGCCCTCGGCGATCATCTGGCCCCATTCCGGAGTCGGCGGCTGCGCCCCGAGGCCGATGAAGCTGAGGCCGGCGGCGAGCAGGATCACCTGCCCGACATCCATGGTCATGTTGACGAGGATCGGGCTCCAGCACAGCGGCATGATGTGCTTGACCAGAAGCCGGCCGGGCTTGACCCCGCCGACGATCGCCGCGTCGACATGGTCGAGCTTCTTCACGTTCAGCACCTGGGCGCGCATCAGGCGTGCATAGATCGGCCACCAGACGATGATGAGCGCAAGTGCCGTGTTGACGAGGCCCGGACCGAGCGAGGCGGCGATCGCCATGGCGAGGAGCACGGGCGGGAAGGCGAGGGTGATGTCCGCAAGCCGCATCAGCACGTTGTCGACGATGCCGCCGAGGAAGCCGGCCAGCGCCCCGACCGCAACGCCGATGCCCACCGCGACGATCAGGACGGAGACGGCGATGGGGAGCGAGTAGCGCGCGCCATAGAGCGTCCGGACCAGCACGTCGCGGCCAAGGGCGTCGGTGCCGAGCCAGTGGGCGGCGCTTGGCGGCTGGAGGCGCCGCCCGGCGAGGCCGATCGGGTCGTAGGGCGTCCACCAGGGAATGGTGACGGCGATGACGACGAGGCTGACAAGGACAGCCACGGCAAAGATCACCGGGGCCTGCCGCCAGCCAAGGTGGCGGACAAAACGGCCAACGGAGGCCGAGAGGCGCGGACGCGGGCGTTCGAGCGTGCGGGCGGGGCTGAAGAGCATCAGCCGGCCTCCCGCATGCGCGGATCCGCCGCCGCATAGGCGATATCGGTCAGCAGGTTTGCAATGAGGAAGCCGAGCCCGCCGATGATCGTCACGCCGGTGATCGCGGGGTAGTCGAGGCTGCGCGCCGCATCCACCGCGTAGGAACCGATGCCGGGCCAGGAGAAGATGGTCTCCACGAGCACCGAGCCGGTGATGAGATAGGCAAAGGTGAAGCCGAGGATGGTCAGCGCCGGTATCAGCGCATTGGCGAGGGCGTGGTGGATGAGCACCCGCAGCCGCCCGGCGCCCTTTGCCCGCGCCATGGTGATGTAGTCCTGCCCGAGCACGTCGAGCATGGAGGCCCGCACCATCCGCGCGATGATGCCGACGACCGACCAACCGAGTACCAGCGACGGCAGCACGAGGTGGCGCAGCGCGTCGAGAAAAGCCGACCCGTCGCGGGCCAGCAGGGTGTCGATCAGCATGAAGCCGGTCACGGTCGGCGGGGCGACGGCACGGATGTCCAGCCGACCGGGGCCGGGGAGCAGTTTCATCTGCACCGAGAACAGGAACAGCGCGATGAGGCCCAGCCAGAATACCGGCAGGCATGAACCCGTCAGCGCGATCAGTCGCGCGAGGTGGTCGGCAAACGTGTTCCTGAATTCGGCCGAGATGATTGCCAGCACGATGCCGCCGATGGTGCCGACGATCATCGCGCAGATGACGAGCTCGAGCGTTGCCGGCAGGCGCTGGAGCAGATCGGTCAGCACCGGCTGCTTGGTGCGGAACGAGGTGCCAAGGTCGCCGTGGACGAGATTCCAGACGTAGACGGCGTAGCGTTCCGGGACGGAGCCGTCGAGCCCCCAGCGGGCCTTGGCGGCGGCAACGATCTCGGGGTTGTCGAGATTGCGCGCGCCGATGATCGAGACGAGGGGATTACCCTTGGTGAACTGCGCGAGCAGGAAGGTCGCCGTCACGATCCCGAGGAGCAGGAACGGCATCACGAACAATCGCTGTACGACGACCTTCAGCATGGCGCAGTCTCAGGCCCTTACTTCTTCTCGATTTCGCCAAGCGGCAGGTTGCAGCAGGCGCTGTAGCGCACGCCGCTGACGTCGTTGCGGTAGGCGAGGACAAGGTTCGGGCTGACCAGCGGCACGATGATCTTGTCGTCGATCATCCTGAGGGCGAGGTCGTGATAGGCCTTCTCCTGCGCCGCGGCGTCGGTGGCGGCGAGCGCCTTATGGTACATTTCGAGCTGTTCCTTGCCGTCGAGACCCGGCTGGCTTCCGACGCCGGCGCGCTTGGCCCAGGGCATGCCGGGCAGCATGCCGAAATACTGGACGTACTGGGCGCTGCCGAAATAGTCCGGCGCAAAGAAGCCGAGCGCGAAGGGAACTCCGGGATTGTCGATGTCGCTCGCCCATACGGTGAAGGGAACCGGCTTCAGCGAGAGCTTGATGCCGATCTTGCCGAGATCCTGCTGCACCTTCTGTGCCAACAGCGACAGGTCGACCCCGTAGACGTTCATCGCCGGGAACTCCAGTTCCATGGCGAAGCCGTCCGGATGACCGGCCTTGGCGAGCAATTCCTTCGCTTTCTCGATGTTCGAGACGGGCGCGGGCAGGTCCGTCGTGCCGGGGTAGCCGTTCGGTATGGCGGAGGGCTGCTCCTTGCCGTCGCCGCCGACCGTGAAGTCGATGATGCCCTTGTAGTCCAGCGCGAGCGCGATGGCCTCGCGCACCTCCTTGGTCAGCGGAACCGGGGCGCTCTTGGCCGCCGGGCTGATGGCTGCATAGACATAGTTGAAGGATGGAACGGATTTGAAGGTCGCGTCGGGGGCGGAGACGGTCTTCGCCGTATCGGGATCGACCTGCATGGCGATGTCGGCGGCGCCGGACTGGAGCATCTGCGCCTGGGTGACCGCGTCGGCGGTCTGCTTGAGCACGACCCCGGAGATGGCCGGCTTCTTCCCCCAGTATTTGTCATTGCGCGTGAGGCGCAGGGAATCGTCAGCGGTGTATTTCTCCAGCACGAACGGGCCGGCACCGGCCGAATTGGCAAGGAACCAGGTGTCGGAGGTGTCCGAGGTCGCCGCGTCGTCCTTCGCGTTGGCGCCGTTGGCCGAAGCGAGCTTGGAGTTGATGATCCCGGTATAGGGCGCCGCAAGGATGCCGAGGAATTCGGAGTTGGGCGTGGTCGCGGTGATGACCACGGTCTTGTCGTCCTTCGCCTCGACCGACTTCAGGCTGTCCATCAGGTAGGCCGGGCCGCCCTTGATGTTCTTCAGGCGCTCCAGCGTCCATTTCACGTCGGCCGCGGTCACCGGGCTCCCGTCGGAGAAGGTGGCGGCCGGGTCGAGGTGGAAGGTGAAGGTGGTGACGTCCGGGCTCACCTCCCAGCTCTTGGCAAGGCTGGGGATGATGGTCTGGTTGTCCGCCGCCAGCGTGAGCAGCGTCGCATAAACCGACGAGAGATAGATCTGGCAGGTGTCGCAGTAAGCACGCGCCGGATCGAGCGAGTTGATGTCCATGTCGCGGGCCACGACGATCGGCCCGTCGGCGGCTCCTGCCTTCGGCGAACCGAACGGCAGGAGGAAGACGGACGCCAGCAGCGCGGCGGCGAGGCGTGTCGAGAGAGCGGGACGGGAACGTCTGGCCATGGCGGTATCTCCGGACGAATGGGGCGGAAGGGCGGGAACGCTTAGGCGGTGGCCGGCGTGAGCGCGCGCACGCTGCGGAATCCCAGTTCGGCGGCTTCGAGCGCTCGGGCGATGTCCCCGGGCGTGTGCGCCGCGCTGAGGAACATGTTGTGCAGCGGATGGAAGTAGACTCCCGCCTTGATCGCCGCCGAGCAGAAGGCGAAGCCCTTGCGGGCATCCGCATCGTCATCGAACAGCATCAGCGGCATCTGCACGGGGCCGGTCTGGCGGATCGGGATGTCGTAGGTGGCGCTCAGCGAGGCGAGCCCCTCGCGCAGCAGCGTGCCCATGCGCTCCATATGCGCGATGGCGTCGTCGCGGCGCAGGATGCTCAGCGTCGCCACGGCGGCGGCCATCGACATCGCGCCGCACCAGAAGGATCCGGTGGTGAAGATGGACTGCGTCGCGGCGCGGAAGCGGTCATTGCCGGTCACCGCCGCCAGGGGGAAGCCGTTGGCGATGGACTTGGACCATGCGGCGAGGTCGGGCTGTACGCCGACCCGTTCCCAGCTGCCTCCGAGAGACAGGCGAAAGCCCGCGCGCACGTCGTCCACGATCAGCGCGGCGTCGGCATCATCGGCGGCGGCGCGGGCGGCAGTCGCGAACTCCACCGTGGGCAGTTGCTGGTCCTTGCCGTAATCGTGCTTGAAGGCGCTGACGATGATGCCGGCGAGATCGCCATCTGCCTTGGCGACGGCGGCACGCAGGCTCTCGATGTCGTTGTAGTCGTAGGTGAGGATGTGGGCGCGGTCCTCGGCTGTGACGCCGATGAGCGAAGGCGAACACCACGGCACGGCGCCGTGATAGGCGCCGTTGGCGACGAGGATCTTGCGTCTTCCCGTGCCGGCGCGGGCGATGGTCGCCGCCGTCGTCGTCGCGTCCGTGCCGTTCTTCTCGAACTGGGCCCAGTCGGCGTGGGGGATCAACTCCACCATCAGCTCGGCCAGTTCGACCATCGCCTCGGCGGGGCCGTTCATGGCGTCGCCGCGCTGGTACTGGGCAAAGGCGGCGGCGTCGACCTCGGGATGGTGGTGGCCGAGAATGATCGGCCCCCAGCTGCACATGAAGTCGAGATATTCGTTGCCGTCGACATCCCACAGCTTCGTGCCCTCGGCACGAGCAAAATACTGGGGGTAGCCCTCGGGCAGATCCTTGGCGTGCATGTGTCCCCACATGCCGCCCGGAACCACCTTCATTGCCCGTTCACGCAATGCGCGATCAAGCGAATTGCTCATCGTCGCTTCTCACCTGTGCATGCCTAAATTTCAGCCGCAAAGGTGTTCGGGCGAGGCCGGAGCGTCAATCTACCGAAAGTAAGACCCCGCGCATTCGATGGGGGGTTCTCCCGCGAAAGCTACGATTGCCGCTTCGATCCGGCGGCGTTCGCGCGCCCCTCCCTCTCTCACCCAGCCGCCGCGCGGCGCTTTTCGTCGCGGCGGAGCTGTGTCACGTCGTGCTGGAGCGTCAGGCCGCGGATGATCGGGTGATCCCAGATCGTGCCGCCGGCCGGCGCCGCGAGCGGGGAGGGGGTGACGGGCAGAGCCTCGACCAGCGCGTCGGCGTCCGGCAGGTCGACCGGGGTCCAGTTGGCGTCGATCGCGGCCATCAGCGCCGCCCAGTCCGTCGGCGCTCCGCGCGGCTGGAGATAGGCGCGCAGCCGCTCGCGTCCCAGCCCCCGATAGAGATCGATGATCCGCAGGTCGACGGTGGAATCCGCGCCCAGATCGAGGTCGCCGGCTCCTGTGCCCGCCGTCGCCGGCGAGAAGTAGAGGCACGGAATGCCGTAGCTCTCGGCGATCACCATGCCGTGCAGGCTGGTGGAGACGATGCGCTCGCAGGCGCGGATCTCGTCGATCTTGTCGCGCAACCCGTCGATCGAGATCGGCGTCACCGTGGTGATCAGGTGCACGTCGTCGCGGAATTCGGCCGGGATCCGGTAGCGCAGCAGTTCCTCGCGCGGATGGGCTTCCAGCTCGCGGTCCGCCAGTTCCGAGAGGTGCAGGATGCAGCCGAGCTTCCACTTCTTTGCCACCGGCGGCGCGTGGAAGCGCGGCAGCAGCCAGACGGGATCGCCATAGACGCCGGAGCCGCGCCCGCCGCCGTTCAGCAGCGCTTCCGAGACCGGGCCGCGCGTGGCGTTGACGTGGAAGCGCGATCCCGGCGGCGGCACGAAGGCCTCGCGTTCCGGCTCGGGGCGGGAGGGGTTGCGCCAGTTCGAGCAGCCGGTGCCCCAGAACCAGACGTCACCGCCGGAAAAACCATGCCCGATCGTGCCGACCGCCGCCATGCGCGGCGCGTTCGACTGGGTCGGCAGCCGGTGCACCGGCTTGCCGCTGACCAGCGCCACCATGACCGGGCTCAAAGCATCTCCAAAATTGAGATAATTCATTTGTAAAGTCGAACCGGCCCAGCCGAGCGGTATGCTGCCGGTCCGTTCCACGAGTTCGTCGAGTATTGCGGCCATGAGAACTCCCGACACTTGATCAGAAAACATCGCCTATCCGGCACATATAGTCGTCGGTCTCGATCTGCCGCGCAATGACGCGGCGTTATGATTTATCTCCGGAAAATCTCATCAATCCGCCCCGATCGCGCCTCGTTATGCTGCGGTGCCGTTCCGCTCTGATTGCAGTGCGGTGTGGACACAACCCTTTGGGCGTGTCTCCCGGCGGCTTTACCTGCATAAGATCGTATTCGTCATGCTTCTTTGAGGTGTCATGGTATTCGACGGATCGAAAGAGGTATAAAAATGCCGGAGAACACCAGAATATTACTCGTATATCCGAGATTTTCTGGTCCTTCTTTCTGGAATTTCAGGGAGACGTGCACGCTGGCGGGAGCCCGCTACCCGTCGCCCCCGCTCGGCCTGATCACCGTGGCGGCGATGCTGCCGGTGAGCTGGGAAGTGCGGCTCGTCGATCGCAATGTGGAGGATCTGGGCGAGCAGGACATCGCCTGGGCCGACCTCGTGCTCACCGGCGGCATGCTGCCCCAGCAGAGCGACACGCTGCACATCGTCGAGATGGCCCATGCCGCGGGCAAGCCGGTCGCCATCGGCGGGCCGGACGCGACCTCCAGCCCCGAGCTCTATGCCTCCGCCGATTTCCGCGTGCTGGGCGAGGCCGAGGGCGTCATCGACGCCTTCATCGCCGCCTGGAACGCCGGCGAGACCTCGGGCGACTTCATCGCCCCCAAGTTCCAGGCGGATGTCACCCGCACCCCGGTGCCCCGCTTCGATCTGCTCGATTTCCGCAACTACCTCTTCATCGGCGTGCAGTTCTCGCGCGGCTGCCCGTTCACCTGCGAGTTCTGCGACATCATCGAGCTCTATGGCCGCGTGCCGCGCACCAAGACCACCGGCCAGCTGCTTGCCGAGCTCGACGCGCTCTACGCCCTCGGCTATCGCGGCCATGTCGATTTCGTCGACGACAACCTCATCGGCAACAAGAAGGCGGTGAAGGCGTTCCTGCCCTCGCTGATCGCGTGGCAGAAGGCGCGCCGTTATCCGTTCGAGTTCTCGACGGAAGCCTCCATCAACCTCGCCGACGACGCGGCGCTGCTCGATCTTCTGGCCGAGGCCGGCTTCTTCACCGTCTTCGTCGGCATCGAGAGCCCGGACGAGGACGTGCTGCGGACGGCGCTGAAGAAGCAGAACACGCGGCGCGACATCGTCGCCAGCATCGAGAAGATCTATGCGGCCGGCATCGTGGTCATCGCCGGCTTCATCCTCGGCTTCGACGACGAGAAGCCGGGGGCCGGGGAGCGTATGACGGCGCTGATCGAGGACGCGCCGATCCCCATCAGCATGGTTGGGCTGCTCTACGCCCTGCCCAACACGCAGCTCACCACCCGGCTGACCCGCGAGGGACGGCTGTTCGCCGGCCACGGCGTGGACATTGACGACGGGCTGGGGTCCGACCAGTGCGTGGCCGGGCTCAATTTCGTCACGCGCCGCCGGCGGGAGGAGATCCTGCGCGATTTCCACGGAGTCATATCGAGGATCTACGCGCCCGACGTGTTCTTCGAGCGCGTGGCGCGGGCCGGGGGCAAGCTGCGCGTGCGCTCGATCAAGGGGGGCTTCAACCTCGGCCGCGCGATGGCGGACGCCAAGCACCTGATCCGCTTCATGGCCACCGCCACGGTCAAGCATCCGCGGCTGGCGGGCCGCATCGCCTGGCTCATCGCCCGGGGGCTGTTCACCCACCCGACATCGCTGCCGCCGATGGTGAAGATGGCGATGCTCTACGCCCATCTCGGCCCCTTCAGCGGCTTTATCTGCGACGAGATCTCCTCGCAGATCGGCGCCATAGAGGAGGGCTCATGGTCGATGCCGGAGCGGGTGCCGGTACCGGAGCCGGAGTTGATGCCGGCCCTCGCGCAGGGATAGCGGCCGCCGCTTCGCGGCTTCAGCCGGCCAGCTCGCCGTCGATGCGGGTCGCCGCCCGCCGCCATGTGCGCCGGCCCGCCCGCTTGGCATCGTACATGGCGGCGTCGGCCACCCGGATGAGGCTTCTCACCGTGTCGCCGGCCTGCGGATAAAGCGCCAGCCCGGCGCTGGCGCCGATATCGAGCCTGGTCCCGTCCTCATAGGCATAGGGCTCGCCGACCCGGGCGATGATGGCTTCCATCACCGCCTCGGCCCGCTTCGGATCGCCGATGATCAGCGCGAACTCGTCGCCGCCGACGCGCGCCAGCGTGTCCTCCGGCTCCAGGCAGGTCTTCAGCCGCTCCACCACGGCCGCGATCAGCCAGTCGCCCACCTCGTGGCCGTGGGTGTCGTTCACGGACTTGAAGTCGTCGAGGTCGAGATAGGCGATGGCGAAGCTCGCCGCGCCGGCCAGCGCGTCGGTCAGGCGCTCGCCGAACAGCCGGCGGTTGGGCAGGCCGGTCAAGGCATCGTGCCGGGCGAGGTGGGAAAGCTGCTTCTGCTCCTCGGCCTGCATGGCCAGCCGTTCATGGAGCTGGTGATTGGCGTCCGCCAGTTCCTGCGTGCGCTGGCGCACGCGCTCCTCGAGGTCCTGGTTGTTCCGGCGCAGTTCCTGCTCGGCATGCTTGTGCTGCGTGATGTCGACGAACAGCGCCACGAGCCCGATCTTCCGTGCCGCTTCGCCCGCGGCCGGCGACGCCCAGAGGAAGGAGGTGATGACGTTGAGCCAGATCAGTCCATCCTCGCGGTAGAAGGCGAGGTCGCGTGCGTGCTGGAGCGCGGGATCGTAGATCGCGTCCAGCACGGCCTGCGAGAAGTCGTCGTTCGCCGCGTGGTCGAAGAACAGCGAGGCGAAGGGCTGCCCGATGGCATGCCCGCTGTCGACGCCGAGCAGATGCGCGGCGGCGGGGTTGAAGACCCGGACATAGCCCTGAAGGTCGAGCACCACCACGCCGCCTTGCATGTACTGCAAGATGCCATCGTACATGGCGCCGGAGATGACCATGGGCCCACTCGTCTCGAGGATATGTAGGCTGGCGTCGCAGCGGCCGCGCCCGAGCGCCCACATCGCGCATGGGGGACGGCATATGGTTAGATATTAGATCGAATATCACATTATGTGTGCCGGCGGCAGCGGCTTCCTGACAAACCGGCCCGGCCGGAGTCGCAGGTTCGTCAGGTCGCAGCTTCGTCAGGTCGCCGGGGCGGCAAGCACCTTGTCGATGCGGTGGCCGTCGAGGTCGAGCACCTCGAAGCGCCAGCCACCCCATTCAAGCGCCTCGCCGACGGTGGGCAGGCGCCCGAGCCGGGCCAGCACGAAGCCGGCCAGCGTCTCGAAGTCGTCACCG
Organism: Ancylobacter moscoviensis; assembly: GCF_007559435.1. GTDB lineage: Bacteria > Pseudomonadota > Alphaproteobacteria > Rhizobiales > Xanthobacteraceae > Ancylobacter > Ancylobacter moscoviensis. The sequence continues at coordinate 381,400 of NZ_VMBP01000005.1, forward strand.
CCGCGCATGTCCTCCAGCGCCAGCGTCCGCTCGACCTCGTCGACCGGCATGCGTGCATCGAGCAGCCACGAGCCGTCCTCGCGCGGCACCGCGTAGGGCGCTTCCTCGCCGGCAAGTTCCGGCAGGTCGCCGGCGATGGCGGTGAGGATGTCGGTCGGCGTCACGATGCCCTCGAAGGCGCCGTGCTCGTCGACCACGATGGCCATGTGGACGGGTGAGCCCCGGAACTGGTCGAGCAGCTTCAGGATCGGCAGCGTCTCGCTGACATAGAGCGGCTGGCGCAGCGCCTTGCCGATGTCCAGCGTGCCGTCCGTGCGGTGCTGGGCGAGCAGGTCCTTGGCATGGACGACGCCCAGCACCTCGTCGACCTCGCTGCGGCAGACCGGGAAGCGCGAGCGGCCGCTGCGGCGGATTTCGTCCATGATGGCATCGGGATGATCCTCGATGTCCAGCCAGACCGTGTCGACGCGCGGCACCATGATCGAGCGGACGTGGCGCTCCGCCAGCGTCAGCACACGCTCGATCATGGTGCTTTCCTCGGCGCTGAAGGCGGGCACCCCGCCGGCCGTCGAGGCGATGACGGCCAGTTCCTCCGAGGCCTCGGGCGCGCTCCCGCCGCCGCGCAGCAGGCGCAGCACCGCGCGCGAGGTTCGGTCGCGCAGGTCCATCGTGGTCACGCGCTTGCGCACGTTGCGCCGGCCGGCCTGGTTGGCGGCCTCGATCAGGATCGAGAAGCCGATCGCCGCATAGAGGTAGCCCTTGGGAATGTGGAAACCGAGGCCCTCGACGATGAGGCTGAAGCCGATCATCAGCAGGAAGCCGAGGCACAGGATGACCACGGTCGGGTGGCGGCTGACGAAGGCCATCAGCGGGCGGCTCGCCAGCATCATGACGAGGATGGCGACGATGACCGCGATCATCATGATCGACAGCTCGCGCACCATGCCGACGGCGGTGATGACGCTGTCGAGCGAGAACACCGCGTCCAGCACGACGATCTGGGCGATCACCTGCCAGAACACCGCATAGGCGGCGTTCGACGCCTTGGCCTCGTGCGCGCCTTCGAGGCGCTCGTGCAGTTCCATCGTGCCCTTGAAGAGCAGGAACAGGCCGCCGAGGATCAGAATGACGTCGCGCCAGGAAATCTCGCTGCCCAGCACCGTAAAGAGCGGGTAGGTGAGGGTGACGATCCACGAGACCGAGGCAAGCAGGACGAGGCGCATGATCAGCGCTAGCGACAGCCCCAGTATGCGGGCCTTGTCGCGCTGATGCGGCGGAAGCTTGTCCGCGAGGATGGCGATGAAGACGAGATTGTCGATGCCGAGGACGATCTCGAGGATGACCAGCGTCGCAAGGCCGGCCCAGGCAGCGGGATCGGCCATCCATTCGAAGAGCATCGGTTCAGTTCCGGGATATGAAGGACATCAGAAGATCTGGGCGATGAGGAAGAGCGCGGTTTTCACCAGCGCATAGACGACGCCCCACACGAGGCCGGCGGACAGCACCGAGAAGAGCAGGCCGGCCGCGATCCACAGCCCGTCCCTTTCGAGGACGCCGAGCGCCATCACGCAGATGGCGAAGGCCGGCAGCATGTTGCCGAGCGGGATGGGCAGGAAGAGGACGACCGCGAGGAGGAAGCAGACGATGCCGGCCAGCCGCTCCATCGGCATGGTGCTCATCCAGCCGAGGCGGGGTGCCAGCAGGGCCTCGCCGCGCGCCAGCCATGGCCGCGCGCGCATCACCACCGCCTCGAAATCGGCGCGTGCCATCGAGCGGTTGGCGATCATGCCGGGCAGCCAGGGCCGCATCCCGAGGGCGAGTTGGGCGGCGAGGAAGATCAGCGGCGCACCGAGGACCGCCGACAGGCCGGGCGGCGCCGGCAGCGCGTTGGGGAAGGCGAAGATGAACAGCAGCGCCGCCAGCGCCCGGTCTTCCAGCGCGGTGAGCAGGTCGCGTATGGCGATACGCTCGCGGCGCTTGTCGGCGGCCAGCGCTGCCAGCAGGTCGGAGAGACGACTCTCGCCGTCTATGTCCTCGCCGTCGGTGGCGGCGGATGGCCGGGCGCCCGATCCGAGGTCGTCGACGCTCATGATCGGCCGGTCTCCACGACGATCGCTCCACCCACAGCAAGGGCCACGCTGGCCGCGGACTCGAGGAAGCCATCGGAGGCGCCGGGCGCTTCCGGCGCCGGTGCGGCGGCTGGGCGAGGGATGAAAGTCGGTCCGCTCGGCCCCTTCGTGGTGCCGTTCGCACGTCGTGGGCGAGCCTGCCCGGCATGGGCGGCGTCGAGGCTGTCCTGGGCCTCACCGAGCGCCCGCGCCTGAACGAGTATGGTCTGCGCCATCAGATAAGGCGCATCGGGCTGCCGGGCGACGAGCTCGGCGATGAGCCGTTCCGCCGCCGCATCCCAGCGGAGCGGCAGCCGGCGCGCCTCCGCCAGACGCGCGAAGAGTTGCTCGATGGCCTGCTTCTCATGTGGCTTCATGGCCGTGGAACCTCAATGCGCGTCGGATGTGGCGGGACGGTCGGCGAGGGTGCCGATCGCTCCTTCGAGCAGCGGCGTGTCGACTTTGGCGACGAACGCGTAGTTGATGTGGCCGGCCTGCCAGTGGGCGGTGGTGAAGCCGTCGCGGCGCAGCAGCGTCGGGGCGGCGATCGAGGCGGTGTCGGAGCGCACAGCGAACAGCGTGACCAGGCCGAAGGCGCCGGTCTGGATGGCGATCTGCAGGCTCGGCCCCTGCGTCGAGGGGAAGACCTGCACGTCCTCGATCTCCCAGCTCGGCGGCAGGTCGGGGACGATGATCTCGGTGGCGGCGCGGATCTCGCTGGCGTCGAGGGCCCGCGTCTCGATCTGCGAGGCCATGGAGAGGCGCAGTTCGGTGGCATGATAGGCGCGCACCGCGTCCTCCACATAGGCGGGCGGAAGATCGCGCGCGGCAACCCGGCTCACCACCCAGGGCCCGAGATAGGCATGCGCCAGCCAGCCGCTGCCGATCAGCGCCATCACCGCCGCACCCTTGCGCAGGCGCCGCATCCACAGCTGGCGGGTGAGGCCGCGCTCCAGCCGCCGCGCCGCCGCGACGTTCCCGATGACGGGAGCATCGCCGGCGCCGCCATAAGCGAGGCGGACCTCATTCCAGCTGCGCATGTCCGCCATCATGGCGACGGCGGCATCGGCATTGCCGGACAGGTGCGCCTCGATCTCGATCATCCGCGCGCGCGGCAGTTCGCCGTCGAGATAGGCCTGAAGGTCGTGTTCGGGGATCGGGTCAGATGTCATCGGCACCCCTCACCAGCTTCAGCCGCCTTTGAGCACGCCCCGTCTCCGCTCCGGCGCTCTCGCCCGCCTCGCCCATGATGCGAAGCGCCATGCGGGCGCGGGCGAGGCGCGACATCAGCGTGCCGGCGGGGACGCCCAGCACCTCGGCCGCCTGCGTGTAGCTCATGCCCTCGACCGCGACGAGATGGAGCGCGGCGCGCTGGTCTTCCGGCAGATCCTCGACGGCGCGGCGCACCTGGCCGAGCCATACGCCCTGCTCCTGAACCGGCTCGACGACATCCTCCCGCGTCTGCGCCTCGCGCGTCGCATGGGCCGCGCGCACGGAGTGGGCGCGGGCGTCGTCGATGAAACGGTTGTGGAGGATGGCGAACAGCCAGAGCCGCAGGTTGCTCTCTGGCCGGAACGAAGCTCGCCGTTCATAGGCCAGCACGAGCACGTCATGGACGAGGTCGTCCGCATCGGCACGGTGTCGCGTCAGGGCGAGCGCGTAGCGGTGCAGGGCCGGCAGGTGGCCGACGACGTCGAAGCGGGCGGATTTGCTCATCGCCCATTAACGGACGAGGCGGGCATTTTATTCCCTCGCCGCGGGGGTTTTTTGACCAGTGCTGTCCCGGAGGCCGGTGGAGAGGACCCGCCGGGCTGGTCCATCCGGGCGTCGGTGGCCGCAGCGCCTGCCAGCAGGTGCCGTTTCGCGGTCTCCACCACCTCCCGCGTGAGCTCCGCCAGCCGGTCGGCGGCAAGGCGGTTCACCTGCCAGTACAGGGGCACATCGAGCGGCGTGCCGGGCACCAGTTCGACGAGCCGGCCGGATTGCAGATGCGCGTGCACGAGCTGGGCCGGGTTCATCCCCCATCCCATGCCGGACAGGCTGGCGTCGACGAAGCTCTGCGTCGAGGGCAGCCAGTGGGTGGGAAAGGCGAGGTCGGCGCCGAGCATTTGGCGTATCCAGCGGCCCTGCAGCCGGTCCTTCTGGTTGAAGGTCAGGGCCGGGGCGTTGGCCATCGCCGCCGCGGTGACACCTCCGGCGAAGTACCGGGCCATGAAGTCCGGGCTCGCCGTCGCATGGTAGCGCAACGCGCCGAGCGAGAGGCGCCGGCAGCCCTGTATCGGCTTTTCCACGCTGGTGACGGCCGCGATCACCCGCCCACGCTGCAGCCATTCGGCGGTATGCTCCTCGTCGTCGGTGGTGACGTGCACGAGATAGGACGAGCGCTTGGCGAAGTTCGCCAGCGCCGACAGGAACCACGTTCCAAGGCTGTCCGCGCTGGTCGCGATGTGCAGCGTCACCCGCTGCGGCGGCTCGCCGGGGTCGGCGAGGGCCGGCAGCTGCTCCAGCAGCTCGCCTTCCAGCATGCCGACATTCTCCATATGACGGCAGAGCCATTCCCCTTTCTCGGTCGCCGTGCAGGGCGTGCCGCGCGCGATCAGTACGACGCCGAGGCGTTCCTCCAGCTGCTTCACCCGCTGCGAGATGGCCGAGGGGGTGACGTTGAGGCTCCGCGCGGCCTTCTCGAAGCTGCCGGTCTGGACGACCGCCGCGACGGCCCGGAGGGCGGAATAATCGAGCATGGATTAGTATAGCTTAATCAGGATTAGAAGCATTAACTATCCTGAATGGCGTCGTCGCGCTACCGGAACGACCACTCGCTTGGAACTGTGTGGTCATGAATTTTCCGGTTTATGTGACGGGCCTTCTGATGGGCCTGAGCCTCATCGTGGCGATCGGCGCCCAGAACGCCTTCGTGTTGCGTCAGGGGCTGCGCAACGAGCATGTGTTCGCCGTCTGCCTCACCTGCGCGCTGTCCGATGCGTTGCTTATCGTGCTGGGCGTGACCAACTTCCGGCAGATCGCCGCGCTGCTGCCATGGTTCGATCCGGCGATGCGCTATGCGGGGGCGGCGTTTCTCATCTGGTATGGCGCCCGCAGCCTTTATTCCGCGCTGTTCTCCTCGGGAACGCTGGCGGCGGGGGAGGCGGGCGCGTCGAGCTTCCGCCGCACCCTGATGATGTGCCTCGCCCTCACATGGCTCAATCCGCACGTCTATCTCGACACGGTGGTGCTGCTCGGCACCATCTCCACCCGCTTCCCCGGAGACGAGGCTTCCTTCGCGGCGGGCGCGATGACGGGCTCCTTCCTGTTCTTCTTCTCGCTCGGCTACGGCGCCATCCGCCTGCAGCCGGTCTTCGCGACCCCGGCGGCGTGGCGCTGCCTGGAAGGGCTCATCGCGCTGACCATGTGGGTCATCGCCTTCAAGCTTCTGACAGGTGTGTGAGCCCGGCCGCCGATCCTCAGGATATCCGCGGTTGCCGGCTGCGCTCGCGCCGCGCCGCGCCGGCCCAGACGTCCTCGCCGATGCGCCACAGCGGCGGCATCCGGGTGAAGGGCGGGATCGTGTGGGCGATGACCGCGATGGCGAGGCGCCCGTCGGCGCCGAGCTTGGCGTGGATCGCCTTGACGTGCGCCTTCACCGTGTCGACGCCGACGTCGAGGATCGTCGCGATATCCTCGTTCGACTTGCCGCGGGCGATCCACGAGCCGACTTCCAGCTGGCGCGGCGTCAGCTCGGGGAAGGCGATGCGCAGCCGGTCGGCGGGTGTCAGGGTGGCGAGGGTGCGCTGGAAGGCCTGCCGATAGCTGCGCACGATATGTGGGCGGAAGGCCTCCAGCCGGTCGCGCTCGGCGTCGCCGAAAGCCGAGCGCCCGATCACCCGGTATCCGTTGATCGTCAGCACATAATCCTCGTGTTGCATCACGATCGACATGATGTGCCGGGCGTTGGAGGGCAGGAATACCTCCTGCGCGATCGGCAGGGCGAGGAACTCCTCGTCACTGAAGAAGTCGGATTCGCGCAGCGCGCGCTCGCCGAAGAAGGCGGGATCGTAGCCCCAGAAGGCGTGGCTGTGCATGTGGCGCGCGAAGGCCGCGATCCCCTGGGCCCGCCGGGCCGGGTCGTCTTCGATCGACAGCATCGAGCGGAATTCGCCGCTCGTGTGATGGAATTCGGAATAGGTCACGACATCGGCGTCGATCAGCCGGCCGACACCGGCGAACAGCGCGCCCGGCAGGCTCAGCAGGTCGGGCTCGGCCTCGTAGAGGACGATGATTTCCTGCGCGAGCCCCGCATCATGCGGTCTACTCTTTGGGGTAATGGCACGTTCCGCCGCCTGCATTGCATCATTACCCGTCGCGCGATGTGTAGCCACGCCCCTTCACCATGCTAGCGCACGGTCGGGGGGCGCGCGACGGCTTTTGCGCTTGTGCTGGGCACGCATCCCAATTTTTTAAGGCGTTCTGGAATACGAATGATTTGTATCAATTTTCGTATAGTCCCCATGGCGCCCCTTCTTTCCTTGGGTCGGAAAAGTAGCTTCCCTTGTTTCTGAAGCGCTATGCTCACCGTGGCGGGTGCCAATAGTTGTCCGTCGACAGCATTTTCCGGGCTTCACCCTTACGGGTAATGGCAGCGCGCATGCCGCTCATCTTAGATCGCGCCGCCAGCGGGCAGGGGAGCCTCCTCGAACGCGCGGACCGGCCCTCGTCCGTCCGCGCGCACCTCTTTGCTGGGGATTTCCCACGGACCGATGGAGCCAAGCATGTGGAACGACCCGGTCGCCAACACGCCGTCGATCGTCCAGACCAATTTCGGCCCCTGGGGCACGTCGCTTCCGGCTGATGGGGAGAGTTACTGCGCCCCGACCTCGGTCGTGATGGGGCTCTATTATCTCGGCAGCAACGGTTTCACCCAGCTCGCCCCGGCGCGCTATGCCGGCCCGGATGACCGCGAGAGCATCCTGTTCGAGCGGCTGATCGCCGGCATGCTCGGCACCTCGCCCACCCAGGGCACCACGGTCCTGTCGGGCCTCGCCGACTATTTCGCCGCCCGCGGCCTCGGGCTGGACCAGTACACCTATATCAGCACGGGCGTGCCCGATCTCGAATGGCTCGACACCCAGCTCGCCGCCAACGACGCCGAGGATCCGCAATGGATCTCGCTCACCGTCTTCTCGGTGGGCTGGTTCTACAAACCGAAGGAGGACGACCCGGGCTGCGGCTGCACCCTCTGCAATGACGGCGGCCACACGCTGGCGCCGCTCAAGGTCGACCTGTTCACGCAGAAGGTCACGATCAACAACGCCTATCCGATGTCCTTCCTCGACGTGCCGAACGAGCCGTCGAGCAACCCGCAGACCGTGGCGCTCCAGCTGGTGCCGGCGGGCATGACGGTGGAAGGGCTCGACGACCCGCAGCAGTACAGCGAGGTCATGACCGACATTCTCGGCAGCGGCGACAACTTTGCCATCCTCTGGCTCGCCGCGAGCTGGACCATCGCGGCCTCGGCGCTTCCCACCACGCCCGGCTACGCGCCGGCGACCTGGCAGATCGATGGCCCGAAGAGTCTCAACACCAACGAGGCGACGCTGACCGTGCTGGCCCCGCTCGCCGGCCAGGGCGGCTTCGTGAAGTATGGCGAGGGAACGCTGCTGCTCGCCGCGTCCAACCGGCTGATGGGCCGCAACGAGGTCTGCAACGGCACGCTGGCGAGCACGCTGACGACCGACACGCCCTTCGGCACGTGGACCGTCGTCCTGCGCAACGGCGGCACGCTGGCGCTCGCGCCGGAAACCTCCGACCTCGTGACTGTGCGGATCGCCCCGGGGCATCTCGCGCGCTTCGTCGTCGAGGCCGGCGGCGGCACGCTGCGGCTGAACGGGGTCAACAGCTATGCCACCACCATCGGCGGGGGCGAGGACGGGAAACTGCCGAACATCGTGCGCGACAATGCCGGCACCCTGACCCTTGCCCCCGGCGGCGGCATCGCGGCGCTGGGCACGAGCCAGAAGGTGCTCGTCGCCGGCACCGGCGACAACCTTCCCCCGCTCGTCGACGGCATCGTCTCTCCCGCCATTCTCGCCGTCGACACTGACGCCGCCGCCTCGGCGAGCTTCCTGACCTACGACACTTCGAACGGCTTCATCGCGGCCGCGCCGACGCTGTCCTCCAGCCTCGGTATCAACGGCGTCACGGCAAGCACGGTCTACGAGGTCGTGGACGACCAGACGGTCGATAGCGGCGGCGCCCCGCAGGTGGCGGCGCTGGAGCTGAATGGCGGTGCCGTGTCCGGCGGCGATGCCGAGCTTCTGGTCGGCAGCCAGGCGTCCGGCCATGTGGCGGGCGTGGTGATGAATGCCGGCAGCATCAGCGTCGACACGCTGGTGTTCGGCGCCGCCGAGGCGGTCGTCTACGGCGCAGCATCGGACGGGCTGGAGATCGCCTCGACGTTGAGCGGCAGCGGCGGCCTGAGCATCTTCGGCCCCGGCACGCTCACCCTCTCCGCCGACAATGGCTCCAGCCTTTCCGGCGCGGTGAACGTGAACGCCGGGACCCTCGTCGCCGCCGGCGCCTCCGCGACGGGTTCCGGGGATGTCCGGGTGCGCTCCGCGGCGAGGCTCGAGGTTCCCGGCAGCATCGCCGGGCCGGTCGAGGTCACGCAGGGGGCGACGCTGTATCTGAACAACGGGACGCTCTCCGGCGCCGTCTCGATCGCGGGCATCGGCACCGACAGCCCGATGCCCGGCGGCACCCTCGAAGGCGCCGGCGTCATCTCCGGCGCGGTCACCATCGGCGGTACCGTCCGTCCGGGGACGCGGGCCGGCCTTCTGGAGTTCCAGGCGACGACCACGATCGCCGGCACCGGCATCATCTACTGGCGGCTGGAAAAGCTGGTGGCGGATGTCGATTCCAGGCCGGGCGAGGGCTGGAACGGCTATGTGTTCAACGATGCGAGCAGCGGCGTGGGCGTCTCGGGCGACGCGCCCATGTATCTGCTCGAATTCGCCGGGCTCGGCGTCCATCCCGATGCCGGCGATCCGTTCTGGAAGCAGCCGCGTCGCTGGCAGTTCATGATGTTCCCGAACGGCTACGCCGACATCTGGTTCGGCGACGGCAACTTCTCCTACAGCGCGGGGAATTTCGGCCTGGTCCTCGAGGCGGACAACTCGGTCTACCTCACATGGACGCCGACCTCGCCGCAGGGGCCGGCACAACGGCGCCGTGAGCAGGCGAGGGCACGCCGCAGGCACCTCTCGCCCGCGCGGCCGGCGGCTTGAGCGCGGCGGCCGGTCTTGACCTCACCGTGCCGCGACGGGAAAAGCCTCTGTCGCGCGTCCGGGCTCCGTATGGCGCGGCCAGATATCGGAGGTCCCGTTGAACGGCGAAGAGCTGAAGAACATCCTGTGCCGGCTGGAATGCGGAATGGTGCTGACGGTGCCGGACGAATGGATCGACCGCATCATCCCCGGCTCGCACGTCACCCGTGTCCGGCTCGTCGGCGAGATCGCCCGGCAGTATTTCTGCACGCACCGGCAGGATTTCGGCACGCAGAGCTTCGAGAAGCAGGAAGTCCCGGCGACGGGCTGAGCGGGTCGCTCGGCCCGCGCGCCTAATACTCCTCGTAGCGGGCGGGGTCCTGGTCGAAGGTGCGCCCGTCGGGACGCGCCAACGTGGCGATCGACGCCATGTCCTCGGCGGACAGCGCGAAGTCGAAGACCGACAGGTTTTCCACCTGCCGCTCGCGGCTGGCGGCCTTTGGCAGGGGGATCGCGTCGAGCTGCACGTGCCAGCGCAGGATCACCTGCGGGATCGTCCTGCCGAGCCGCCGGGCGATCGCCCCGATCGTCGGATCCTCGAGAAGCTGATTGGCGCGGCCGAGCGGGCTCCAGGATTCGGTGACGATGCCGTGGGCCCTGTCGAAGGCGCGCTGTTCGGCCTGCGGGAAATAAGGGTGCAGCTCGACCTGGTTGATGGCCGGGACGACCCCGGTCTCACTGATGATCCTTTCGAGGTGAGGCGGCAGGAAGTTGCACACGCCGATGGAGCGGAGCAGGCCGCGCTTGCGGGCCTCGATCAGCGCCTGCCAGGCTTCGACATACAGACCCTTGCTCGGGTTGGGCCAGTGGATCAGGTAGAGGTCGTAATAGTCCAGCCGCGCGCGGTAGAGCGATTCCTCGATGGTCGCGATCGCCTCGCGGAAGGGCTGGCGTCGGCCGGGCAGCTTCGAGGTGATCCGCAGCTCTGCACGCGGCACGCCGGCCTGCCGGACGGCTTCGCCCAGCGCGCCCTCATTCTCGTAGCTGAAGGCGGAATCGAGCAGCCGGTAGCCGGCATGGATGGCGCTCACCATCCCCGCCACGCCCTCGGTGCCGTTCAGCTTGTAGGTGCCGAAGCCGATCTTCGGCAGCGTCGTGCCGTCGCTGAGGGTGACGCCGGGAACGGCGATGGCCGACATGGAATGTTCCTCTGCTTGCATCGCGACAGGCTAGGCCGCGACGCCGCGCGATGAAAACGAATTCGTGGATTGGCGTTCAGTCCGATGGAGAATGGGGGCCGGGGCCGTGAACCTCGCGGACCAGATCGAGCCACGCCTGCGCCGCCGCCGGGAGATAGGCTCCGCGTCGCCAGACCATGGCCATGGCCCATTCCGTGTCCGGCTCCTTCAGGAGCACGTGCCGGACCGCCGGGTTGCGTCGCTGGGTGGCGATCATGCGGGGCAGGAACGCGATCCCGAGGCCGGCCCCGACCAGTTCGACGATGAATTCGAGCTGGCTGCTGCGGGCCACCACGTCCGGCTCGAACCCCGCGCGCCGGCAGGCGTCGAGGATGACCCGGTGCAGGGTGAAGCCGCTCTCGAACAGGATGAACGGCGTGTCCCTGACCTCAGCGAGGGTGACCGAGCGCCGCGTGGCCAGCGGGTGATCCGACGGCAGCAGCGCCACCAGTGGCTCGCGCCGGACGAGCTGCCAGTCGAATTCCTCCGTGGTCGGCAGCAGGGCGCCGGCAAAGTCGATCTCGCCCGCGCGCAGGCTCTCCTCGAGGCGGGAGCTGCCATACTCCACCAGCCGGACCTCGATGCCGGGGTAGCGCTGGCGATAGACGGCGAAGAGCGGCGCGAACAGCGTGCTGCTGCCGACCGGCGGCAGGCCCAGCCGCAGGGAGCCGCGCTTCAGCCCGCGTATCTCGTCGAGCTCGGCGAGGAGATCGTCGCGGTCGGCGAGAAGCTTCACGCCCCGGCGATACACCGCTTCCCCGGCGGCGGTCAGCACGCTGCGATGGCCGATCCGGTCGAGCAGCGGCGTGCCGAGTTCCTCCTCCAGTTGCTTGACCGCCTTGCTCACCGTGGATTGCGTGGCGAACACGGTCTTGGCCGCCTGCGAGAAGCCGCCCTGGCGGACCACTTCGACGAAGGCACGGAGCGGGCGGAATTCCATTTAAAGTCCGATTTGGAATGATCATTAGTCAATCAATTCATTTTCATCATGCTGCAATGCGACATAGCTTGTCGAGAGGAGATACCCCGATGAGCACGCATTACAGGCTCGCTCGTTTCATCCATCGCAGCGCCTGGCTGCAGATCGGCCTCGTGGCCGCCTTCTGGCTGGCCGGCGAGGCGTGCGTGCGCGCCCTTGCGCTGCCGCTTCCCGGTGGCGTGGTGGGACTGGCGCTTCTGCTGGTCCTGCTCGCCACCCGCAGGGTGAGCGTGTTCAGCATGCGGCGCGGGGCCCAGCGGCTGCTGGCCGACATGCTGCTGTTCTTCGTGCCGGCGGTTCTCGCCGTGCTCGATCACCGGGAGTTTCTCGGGCTGGTCGGGCTGAAGATCCTGTTCGTCATTCTCGTCAGCACCGCGGCCGTCATGATGGTGACGGCCCTTGCCGTCGATTGCTGCTACCGCTGGAGGCTCAGCCATGTCGGGGCTAAAGCCGCTCATCGCTGAGCCCGTCTTTCAGGCGCTGCTCTGGTCGGCGGTGACGATCGGCTTCTACTGGGCCGCCAAGCGCCTCTATGCGCGATGGCCGCGCTGGTGGCTCATGCCGCTGGCGGTGACGCCGGTGCTGGTCGCCGTCGTCGTGCTTCTGCTGCATGCGAGCTATCACGACTATATCCGCGGGACGAAGTGGCTGGTGCTGCTGCTCGGCCCGGCGACCGTCGCCTTCGCGATCCCGATCTATGAGCAGCGCGGGCTCATTCGCCGGCACTGGCCGGTGCTGCTCGTGGGAATGGTCGCCGGCAGCCTCACGGCGATCGCCTCCAGCTGGGCGCTGGCCGCCATGGTGGGGCTGGATCACACGCTCCTGCTCAGCCTGCTTCCCCGCTCCATCAGCACGCCCTTCGCCATGGAGGTGTCCGGGGACATCGGCGGCGTTCCCGACCTGACGGCGGTGTTCGTCGTCGTCACCGGCATCGCCGGCGCCGTCATCGGCGACATGATCCTGGCGCGCGTTCCGCTCGTCTCGGCTCTCGCCCGCGGCGCGCTCTTCGGCGTCGGCGCGCATGGCGCCGGCACCGCCCGGGCGCACCAGCTCGGCGAGACCGAGGGCGCGGTGGCCGGTCTCGTCATGGTGCTGGTCGGCCTGCTCAACGTGCTGCTCGCGCCGATTGTCGCCCGTCTCCTGGGATAGGGCGGGGGGCCTGCGCGCTTCCCCTGAAAAATAGGCCCCGTCCTGCGAAACAGGAGCGGGGCCAGTCGATATGCGAGGAGCTTTGGGGGACGCTCTCCGCGTTGGCCGGAGGTGGGTCCGGCAATTGGGCTGCGCCCGTGACCAGGCCGGCTGGAACAGGCGGGGAGGCGGGGCCGGTCGGCCGCGCCCATCGGGTGTCGCCGCGTGCCGAAACTGCCCGGCATAACCCAACGAGGCGCCCGGAGAGTCAACGCGCCTGTCTGTCGACATCGCAGTTAACTATCAGAAAACATTCACAAAGACCCTTCGGCCGCTTCGGTCGGCATCAGGTCGGGCGCGGAGTCTGCCTCGTGAATGTTCTTCCGCCAGTAGGAGGGCTGGACCCCCCACATCTGCCGCATGATCGAGCCGAGATGGCTGTTCGAGCTGAAGCCGGCCTGCCGTGCGACATCGCTTAGGGCCTGTTCGGTGTTGATGATCAGGTGCCGCGCGCAGGCGAGGCGCGCGGAGATCACATATTGATGCGTCGTCTGCCCCGTCGTCCTCTTGAATGCCCGCCCGAAATGGGCCGGCGAAAGCCGGGCGATATCGGCCAGCTCGTGCAGCGGCAGCGGTTTTCCGAGGTTGGCCTGGATGTAGTCGTTCACGCGCCGCCAGGCGCTCGGCGAGAGCCCCCCGGCGTGCGGCCGCAGCATCGTCGGCTTCAGCGACGAATAGTTGCGCAGCAGATGCGTCGCAAACAGCGTGACGAGCGCGTCAAGGCTTTCCGCGCAGCCCATCTCGGCATTCTCGACCTCGTATCGCATGTGCAGGGCGAGGTTATGGGCCCTTTCGTCGATGATGCCGAGCTTCGGCGGCCGCAGTTCGAACGTGTCCCTGTCGAACTCCGCGCCGGCCAGACGCTGCAGGCGCTCGGGCTCCACCGCGACCAGAAGATTCTGCTTCTCCACTCCCCAATGTGCGAAGAGCTCGCTGTCGGCCGGGACGATCTCCAGCGATCCCACGGGTGCGAAGCCGGGCGTCCGGCGGTCGCTGTTGAGCGCCATCTGGCGTTCCGGCTGCGCGGTGAACAGCACCAGGGCCATATGCGAGGGGGCTGTGAAGTGAATGGAGTTCGGCCCCGTATGCGTGCGGGTGACAGCCCCGCCCTCGAACTCGAACTTGGGTCCCCACTTGTCCGGCACACCCTGCAGCATCATGCCTGCATCTCCCCGCACCCAAGATGAACCGATCGCCACCTGCCGTTTTCGATCTCCCGGCGGCAGATGGGCCCCCGGTCGGGGTTGCAGGGCCTCTCCTGCGTCGCCCTCCCGGTTTCGTGGATCGGAATCCACATATCAATCGATGCGTGGTTTCTAACAAGATGCCGCTTTTCCGCTGCTCATAAGTTGGGAGCAGGGTGCGATCAAACCGGCAGCATGAATTGCGCGTCAGCCGGCGCGGAGGGCCAGCGTAAGGCATGGCAGACAAAGGCTTCCCGCCCTCCGGGGCGGAGGGGACGCAGGGTTCCCGGCGCCTCAGCCTCTCGCCTGATTTTCGATCATCGTCTCGATGGCGCCGATCGCGGCCGCGATGTCGGCGATCTTTCGCAGCGCATTGTCGGACGGCATCGCGCCCGCGCGTGCCGTGGCGCGGATGAGGTCGCGCTGCGCCTTGAGCAGATGGGCATGGAGCGCCGCCAATTCGTCCGTTTCCGAGGGGGAGGGCGGCGGCGCCGGAGCGGGCACATGCCCGCCGGTGGCCTCGTCCAGTTCCCGCCGTCTTGTCTCGAGGCGTGCCCATGAGCGCCGGCTGGCGACGACGTAGCGGCGGCGGTCCTCGTCCGTCAGCGTCATTCCCCTCGCTTTGGCGATATCGCGCGAATGATCGGCCAGGGCGGCTTCGAGATGGGAAAGGGCTTCTTCTATCCGTGCGTTACGCATGCCGTAGCGTTCTTCGCGCTCGAGTGCCGGGGGATGGCTCGGTTTGTTGACGCCGCCCTTTCGTGGACGTCGTCGAGGTGTGGCAATACGACTCTGCCGAAGCAAGCTGATCATCCCGAGGCCCCGGTTGTCATCCGCAGCTTAGGTATATTCTGGTGACAGATGGTGCCGTCCGCCCGGATTTGCAGGGGGGCTCGGCGCGGAGAGCCGTGGCAATGTCCGCCCGGCCGGCGCGGGCGAGAGCCCTCCGCCGAGGCGGCATCCACGAGGAAAGAGCGCGACTCAGTCCGTCACATCAGCGGCGCGAAGACGGAAATGGCCTTCGGGTGAACCTTGAAATGGGCCGGCGTCGAGGTGACGATCTCGCCATCGGCGTTCACGGGCATGGGCTTGCGCGTCGCGATGTCGAACTCCACGCAGCGCGCCGTTCGCACTTCCCGCCAGGCACCATGGGTTCCGGAGCGGAACGAGCGCAGCATCAGCGCCATCTTCCAGAGATTGGTCATCTCGAGGCTGTAGAGATCGAGGTGGCCGTCGTCGATCTCCGCGTCCTCCTGAACGACATTGCCGCCGCCGTAATGGCGTCCGTTGCCGACCGAGATCTGGTAGGTGTCCACTTCGACCGCCTGCCCCTTCTCGGTGATGGTCGCGTGGAAGCGGCGGGCCTTCGCCAGAACCTTCAGGGCGGCGAGCGAATAACCCAGCCGGCCGAACCGCTTCTTCAGCACCGGGTCCAGCCCCTCGGCGAGCCTGGCGCTGAGGCCGATGCTCGCGACATTGAAGAAGGCGTGGCCGTTGACCGTGCCGAGGTCGACCCTCCGCGTCTCGCCCTTCACGATGACGGCGGCGGCGGCGACCAGATCGTCGGGGAGTTCCAGGGTCCGGGCGAGATCATTCGCCGTGCCCATCGGGATGATCCCCATGGGCAGGCCGCTTTCCATCACCGCCATGCCGGCCGAGGAAACAGATCCGTCCCCGCCGCAGACGATGATCAGATCCGCCTCTTCCTGAAGCCGGACGATGTCGCGCGCGATCTCCGGCAGGGCCTCGAACGTCTCGACCCGGACGTCGAGGCCGCCATCTTCCAGCCCGCGGATGACGGGCCCGATTTCTTCCTGCCCACGACGAGCCTTCGGATTGCGGAGGAGGAGCGCGCGGCGTCTTGTCATGGGGCTCGCTGAATGGGAGGAGGCGGCATTATCGGGTGACGACTGTGGCGGCACGGCGACGAGGGGGCTCGACTGTTCCGCCGGGGCAACTCAAGGGGTCTTGGAACTCTCTTCCGCGCGCCGACGTTCGCAGGGTAGAGCTGTCGACATAGGCTGTGTCGTCATCGAAGTGCGCACCATCGATCCGAACTTTCTCTCGCGGACAATGAGTGTGAAGGTGGGCTGGATGCGCCCGGCTGTTCGGAGGCCGAGCTTAGGCTGGCGCCGCGAAGCCGTCCTCCGCGCCGAACCCAAGGCGGTGACATGGAACCGTTCTGCGCCCGCCACGTTTATCGTCACCCAAGCTAGGAGAAGAACATGGCCACCACCCCCGATTTCGCGAAGGTTTCCCAAGACATCGAGGCGCTGCGCGGCGACGTCGCCAAGCTGGCGGAATCGCTTTCCGGCCAGGCGGACCAGGTTCGGCAGGCGGCCCGCCGGGGCGCGGCGAGGGCCGGCGCGGCGGTGGACTACGCGCTGGCCGGCGGCAGCGATTTTCTGGAGGACGCCGGCGAACGCGCGCGGACGGCTGCCGACGAGCTTTCCACGCTCGCCCGTCGCCATCCCGTCGCCGCCGTGGCCGCCATCGTCAGCGTCGGGCTCATCGCCTTCCTGGCGGCGTCCCGGCGCTGATCGGAAGGGGAGGGCTGCTCCGGCAGCCCTTCCGTCGCGGCCTTCTTTCGCCCGCAATCCTCGCCTATATCTCGATGGTCGAAAGATCGACGTGCCCGCCCGGACTTTTCGAGCGCGGGTCTTTTCCAAAAACATCCCAAAATCACCGCAAGCCCGCCAATGGCGCGCGTGCGCAAAGGATTCCATGAATAAAAACGCCAAGCGCGGCGAAGATCGCCGCATCATCGATACGCCTGCCGTCCGTTCTCCTGCCGACTGGAAGCCCGAACCCTGCGGCCTTACCCGCGAGCAGATCCGGGCCATCATCATCGAGCAGATCGGCTGAGCCACCGGGCGAGCCGCCTCAAGGGCGCCCGCTCGCCGGCCGGATCTATCGGCGCCGAATGTCGCGCTGATCCGGGCCGTGCCTGAGATAATTCCTCCCTCAGCCTCCCATCATCGCCCATGCCGGGCAAGCCAGGTCGAGCCGTCTCTGGCGGCGGCTCGACCGGATATGCCGACACGCGCGAGCGGCGAAGCCGCCGGTATCCGGCGCGGCTGAGCCGGCAATGGGGGCTTCCGGTGGAGAAGGGGGAGGGCGCCGGGACAGAAGCCCGCCTGCGTACTCATCCGCACGTTGACCATATGCGTCGCTGGAATGACGTCCGGCGCGCCGCTCCCTGCGTTTTCCCGGAGCATGCCGAATTACGGAGACCCGGCAGCGGCAACATCTCTTTGAACGCAAAAACGCCGCCCTGGCGGTTAGTCCGGGGCGGCGTTTTTGTTGGATTTCGTATT
>NZ_VMBP01000006.1 GCF_007559435.1 Ancylobacter moscoviensis
GAGCTCTTCTTCCGCGACAACACCATGATGCTCTTCGCCGACGCCAAAAAAATGGTCGAGGATATCGTCAAGAATCTGTAATCAGGTTCGAAATTCGAAATAAGCGGCCGGAGGTCTTTTCCGGCCGTTTTCTTTTTCTGCGACATTCGAGGCGACTGCTTAACCCGCTGTCAACCAAACCCCGCCTAGCTTGCCGCCATGACGCGCGGCGTATCCTGGTTTCTCGTAGCCCCGCTCGTCCTTCTGGGGCTTTCCGGTTGCAAGTTCGGGCTCGAGCAGCGCGAACGATGGCGCACGGATGCCGAGGAACGGTGCGTGGCGGGGGGCCTCGTTAAGCCCTCCGCCTACACCATCCCCATCAAGGAGATCGACGGCGCGGGAACCTGCGGCATGGACCGCCCGTTCCGCGTGCTCGCCTTCAACGAAGGCGCCGTCGAGGTCTCGCCCAAGGCGACGCTCGCCTGCCCGATCACCGCTTCCGTCGACCGCTGGCTGCGCGACGACATCCAGCCCGCCGCCATGGCCTGGTTCGGCCAGCCGGTGGCGAAGATGAAGCAGATGTCCGCCTATTCCTGCCGCAACATGAATGGCGGGCCGCGCGGCAAGATTTCCGAGCACGCCTTCGGCAATGCCTTCGACATCGGCGGCTTCGTGCTCGCCGACGGGCGCGAGGTCACGGTCAAGAAGGGCTGGAAGGGCCGGCCGGACGAGCAGGGCTTCCTGCGCACGGTGCAGGCCACCGGTTGCCAGCGCTTTTCCACCGTGCTGGGACCGGGCTCCAACATCTATCACTACGACCACATCCATGTGGACCTGATGCGGCGCGCCTCCGACCGTTCCGCCTGCAATCCCCGGGTCACGCCCCCGCCGCCGCCGAACCTGCCCGTCTACAAGGCGCCTGCCTATAAAGCCCCGCTTTTTGGCGCTCCCTGGGGAGAGTCGTCCGCCGCGCCGGCGGAAGAGCCCGTGGGCGTCCCGGCCGGCGAGGAAGGATTGGCGCCGGAGGATGGCTACGGCTCCGCGCCGCCGCCGTCCGCGCCGCAACCCGCCGCCCGACCGGCTCCGGCCCACATGCCGGCGGCCGGCGAGCCGATGGTGCTGTCGCCGCCACCATCCGACCCTTATGCGAGCAGCTACCCCGCCGCCGATCCCTATCCGGCACAGGCGACCCCGGCCGCGCCTTCGCAAAACTATCCGGGCCAGACTTATCCGGCGCAGGGTTATCCCGCTCAAGCCTATCCCGCGCCGTCGGCCTATCCCTCGCCCGCGCCCTATCCGGCGGCGTCGGATTACCCGTCGGCCTATCCGGCGGCGCCCGCCGCGGTGCCTCCCGCGGCCGCGCCGAGCCGTCGCGCCCCGCCCGGCGTGCCGCTGCCGCCGGCGAGCATTCCGCTGGCCAAATGGCTGGGGCTCGATCCCACCCCGACCGGCTCCACCGGCAAGGCCCGCTCCTACACCGACGGC
The DNA here is from genome assembly GCF_007559435.1 of Ancylobacter moscoviensis. GTDB lineage: Bacteria > Pseudomonadota > Alphaproteobacteria > Rhizobiales > Xanthobacteraceae > Ancylobacter > Ancylobacter moscoviensis. The sequence goes on from NZ_VMBP01000006.1 coordinate 1,465, forward strand.
CGGTGAGCCGCAGGGCGTTCGCCGTCAGTCCAGCAGCGTGTCGAGCCCGCGCCTCACACCGATCCAGCCCTTAACCTTGCGGGCGGCCAGCAGCGTGCCCGCCACATAGGGCGCGGCCGAGGCGCCGGCGTCGTGGCGGATGGTGAGGCGTTCGTCCGGCGCGGCGAAGATCGTTTCCACGCCGAGAACGAAGGAGGGCAGGCGCAGCGCGTGCACTCGCACCTCGCGCGCCCCTTCCCCGAAGGCGCCGCCGCGCGTCGCCGGCACGCCGACGACATCCGCAACCGGCCGGCTGGTCGCCGGCTGGCGCACCTCGGCCAGTGCCTCCGCCAGCTCGCGCCCGGTACCGGAGGGCGCATCCGGCTTCCCGGCCGAGGCGTAGTCGATGATCTCGACATCGGCGACGTACTTCGCCGCTTCCAGCGTGAAGCGCTTCAGCAGCGTGGCGGTGATGGAGAAATTGCCGGCGGCGAGCAGGCCGGCCTCGTGCTGGCGCGCCACGGCGTCGAGCTCGGCATAGTCGGCGGCCCCGAGGCCGGAGGTGCCGATGACGACGCCGAGGCCGGCCTTCAGGGCGGCGAGCGCGTTGGCCTTCACCACGCCGGGCTTGGTGTAGTCGATCAGCACATCGGCGGGGACGGCGAGCGCCTCCTCGACGCTGGCGAAGACCGGCACGCCGGACGGGGCGCCGCCGAGCGCGATGCCCAGATCCTTGCCGGCATGGCTGCGGGCGACGCCGGCGACGAGCTCGAGATCGGGCGCCGCGGCGAGCGCCGGCGCGAGGGCGCGGCCGACCCATCCGGTGGCGCCGGCGAGGATGATGCGGATCGACATGGCGGGCTCCTTCGGCTGGCGGGGAGCGAAGGAGTAGCAAAGCGGCCGTGTCGGCGCCATGCCGGCATCGTACCGGCCCGGGGCGGGCAGGCCGTGGAAACATGTCCGCGCGGCGACGGCAGGAAGAAGAGTGCCAGCCGGCCTGTAAGCCGGGTTCTGTAAGGCGGGATTGCTCCCGCGTGACGGCCATTCCTCTGGGACGCCAGTTGCCTGGCGCCTCGAGCAGTCAACCCGGGCGGCTGTCCGAAGACGGGACCTGAAGCGAAGCTTCGTGCCACCCCTATACGACTTTGCTCCCGGTGGGGTTTGCCGTGCCGCTTCCGTTGCCGGACGCGCGGTGCGCTCTTACCGCACCGTTTCACCCTTACCGCGGGCGAACCCGCGGCGGTCTGATTTCTGTGGCACTTTCCCTGGGGTCGCCCCCGCCGGACGTTATCCGGCACCGTGTCTCCGTGGAGCCCGGACTTTCCTCGGCATCCCTGGGGATGACGCGGCCGTCCGGCCGGCTGGCAGGTTCAGCACATGAGGGAGAGCGGCTCCGGCGTCAAGTCCGAAGATGCCGGCCGGGGAGGGAGCGCACGGGCGGGGGCGACGCGAAACCAGTGAGCCCCCGCCGCGCGCAAGACGATGACCAGCGTCAGTTGGAGGCCATGATGGTGCGGGCCTTGCTGCAATAGACCCGCGCGGCCGAGGACATGCGCTTGGCGCCGTGGCCGCCCTGATAGCGCATGACGGTGCCGCAGGTGTCGCCGGCGGCGAGGCGATAGGCGCCGGCGAGATAACGCATGCCCCAGCGGATATTGGTGGCCGGCTCGTAAAGCGCGGCGCGGCTGCCGGAATAGCCCATGCCCTTCGCGGTCTGGTGCTTGATCTGCATGAGGCCGACCTCGCCGGCGCGGCCGGTGAGCCTCGTGTTCCAGTTGCTCTCGATACGCACCACCGCGCGGGCAAGGGCCACCGGTACGCCATTGGCGCGGGCCTCACGATCTACAAGGGAGGCAAGGTTGTTCGAGGTGGAAGGAACGTTGACTTCGGATGATTTGGTGAAGATCGACTTGGCACTGGCGATGTTCGTGCCGGAGGCGGCAAAGACGGCGACGACAAGCGAAGCACTGATTACGCGAGAAACATTCATTACGAGCCGATGGCCTTTTCGTCTGACTGCGACGGCCGGGAAAAATCAGCTCGAATCTGTCTCGAATGAGGCCGATACGATTTCAGGATTGTCGCAATCCCTGCATCGGTTGGTGTTTTTCGGTAACCTATACCTCTGGCTGTGGCGCAACCGCAACGTTCATGAACGATACTTGCGCGTGCAAATGCCAATGCGCACGATCCTGTCGTGCGCTGCCGGCATTATGTGCGTGCGCATATTTCAGGCGATATTCGGCGGCTCTGCCGGCTCGGGTTCCGCCGTGCCCGGACGCGAGGCGCACAGGGCATAGAGCGTCGCCAGCGTCGAGACGTCCGCGATACCGTCCACCCGTGCGCGGCGGAAATGACGCTGGAAGGCACGCACCGCCGCCTCCGTTTCCTCGCAATAGGTGCCGGTGACGGGCACGCCATAGCCGTAGAAGGCGAGCATGGCCTGCAGCGCCTCGATGGGCTGGCCATGCTCGCCGCGCATGAAGTAGCGCCCGTCGCTCGGCGGGGCCTCCTCCACCAGATGGCCGACGCCGAAGCGGTGCAGCACCTCCCAGGGGAATTTCTCGCCGGGGTCTTCCTTGCGCATCGGCGCGACGTCCGAATGGGCGAGCACCCGGTCGGGCGGGATGGGATGGCGTGTCAGGATGTCCTTGCACAGCGCCGTCACCGCCTCGATCTGGATCGCCGGAAAGGGCGGATAGCCGAAGTCGTGGCCGGGATTGGCGATCTCGATGCCGATGGAATGCGAATTGATGTCGGTGGCGCTGGCCCAGTGCGCGGCGCCGGCATGCCAGGCCCGGCGCGCCTCGGGCACGAGCTGGGCGATGCGTCCGTCCTCGAATACGACATAGTGCGCGGAGACCTGCCGCTCCGGCGAGCGCAGCCACTCTACCGCCTGGTCGGTCGATTCCATGCCGGTGTAGTGCAGCAGCAGCATGTCCGGGCCGGCCACGCCGAGGCGCTCGCCATGGTTCGGCGAGGGCAGCACCTGCGCCACCAGAGGCGAGTCCGGCGCGAAGGGCGGGGCGGGCGGATTGTCGGTCGGCGGCTCTGTCATGGCTCGCAGCTACGCCCGGCCGGTGCCGGATTCAACCGATTCTTAAGGTTCATGGGGCGTTAATGGCCAATCGCCGGCCGTGGCGGAATCACCGTGTCGCAACCGGCGGCGCGGTGTTGAAGTCGCAGTCGTTCCATTGACGCCCAATGTATCCCATGCTATCCCAAGTCATCCCGTTGCAGTACCGAGTCAGCGAAGCCGATGGCGCGTTTGCCGCGTCCGTCGACGGGCTGTGCTTGGTCTCCGGAAAGCCTGTAGCGGGGCGTGCAACGGGGCGTGTTTGCGTAGGGGCGTGCCGGGCCGATGGAACGTTTCGTATCGACCTATGCGATGCGGCTCGATTCCAAGGGCCGGATGTCGATCCCGGCGCCGTATCGCGGGCTTCTCGCGCGGGACGGGCTGGAGCATCTCTACTGCCATCCGGCGCTCGACCTGCCGGCGCTTCAGGCGGGCGGGACGCGGCTGATGGCGGGGATCGACGCCTTGATCGAGCGCTATCCGCCCTATTCGGAGGCGCGCGAGGAACTGGCCGGCGCACTCTACGGGGCGATCGAGATGCTGAAACTCGATCCGGAGGGCCGCGTCGTGCTGAGCGAGGGTTTGAAGACGCACGCGCATATCAGGGACGAGGCGGTTTTGGTCGGCCTCGGCGACAGTTTTCGGATCTGGGAGCCACAACGCTTCCGGGCGCATCTCGCGGAGGCCACGGCGAAGGTGCGTGCGCTGAAGCAGCAGATCGGCTCTCAGGGGGCGACGCGGGAATCCCGCGCCGATGGGGCATGATGGCGGGTCGCGGCGGTTCGGAGACGGACGCTGCCGGCGGACCGGCCCGCCATCTGCCTGTCCTGCTCGACGAAGTTCTCGAACATCTCGCCCCGCGCGACGGCGGCGTCTATGTGGACGGCACCTTCGGCGCCGGCGGCTACACGCGCGCCATTCTCGGCGCAGCGGCCTGCCGGGTGATCGCCATCGATCGCGACCCGAACGCCATTCGCGACGGGCAGGCGCTGGTCGAGGAAAGCGGCGGGCGCCTCTCTCTTGTTCATGAGCGTTTCAGCGAACTCGCCGAGGTGGCCACGGCCGTCGGCGAGCCGCTGGTGGATGGCGTGGTGCTCGACATCGGCGTGTCCTCCATGCAGATCGACGAGGGTGAGCGCGGCTTCTCCTTCCGCCGCGACGGGCCGCTCGACATGCGCATGTCGAGCGAGGGGCCCTCGGCCGCCGATCTGGTGGCGAAGCTCTCCGAGACCGATCTCGCCAACGTCATCTACCGTTTCGGCGAGGAGCGCCGTTCGCGGGCGGTCGCGCGGGCCATCGTTGAGGCGCGCGGCCGGGAGCCCATCGAGCGCACGCTGCAGCTCGCCGACATCGTGGCCAAGGTGGTGCGCGCCAAGCCGCACGAGCCGCATCCCGCCACCCGCACCTTCCAGGCGCTGCGCATCGCGGTGAACGACGAGCTGGGCGAACTCGCCCGGGCGCTCGAGGGCGCCGAGCGCATCCTGCGGCCGGGCGGGCGGCTGGTGGTCGTCACCTTCCATTCGCTGGAAGACCGCATCGTGAAGAATTTCCTCGCCAACCGGGCGAAGGTCGCGACCGGCTCGCGCCATATGCCGGCGGTGCAGGGCGCGGCGCCCAGCTTCACGCTGGTGGCGCGTGGCGCGGTGGAGCCGGGCGAGGGGGAACTCGCCCGCAACCCGCGCGCCCGCTCCGCCAAGCTTCGTGCCGCCGAACGCACCGGCGCTCCCGCCCATGCGTCCGGCGACCTGTCGTCATTGCTGCCGCCGCTCCCGGTTCTGGACACCCATCGCCGTCGCTGAGGTCGAGACATGTTCCGCGTACTCAATGCCGTCTCGGTCATCGCGCTTCTCGCTGCGGCGGGCGCCGTCTACCACGTCAAATATTCCTCGGCTTTCGAGGCGCAGGAGATCGCGCAGCTTCGTACCGAGATCCGCGCCGAGCGCGACCGCATCGCGCTGCTGCACGCCGAGTGGGCGCGCCGGACCGCGCCGGACCGCATCCAGGCCCTCGCCAAGAAGCATCTCGACATGCAGCCGCTCGACGTCGAACACATGGATCGGCTCGCCAGCCTGCCGTCCAAGCCCGCGCCCAACGGCGACGCGCTCGGCGGCATGATCGAGGCGCTGGTCGACGGGCCCTCGCCGGAGCCGGTGCCCTCGGCCGCGAAGCCGGCTGCCAAGCCGTCGAAGCCGTCCGCGCCGGTGGCCCGCCTTCCGGACGACGCGCCGCTGCCGGAAGGGCCGTTCTCGGAGGATACCCTGCCGCTCTCCGCCATGCCGCCGGCCGGCAGCATGGCGCCCCAGCGTCCCAGCCTCGTGGGCCCGCAGGGGGTCATCGGTGCGCCGCTCAATCCCGCGGCGGAAAGTCCGTTGCTGCCGCCTGCGGCGGTCGGCCAGTAGTCCCGGAGTCGCCGCCATGTCCGCGTTGCTCGCGTCCCTCTCGTCCCGCCTGAAGACCATGCTCGCCGCGCTGCCGGCCCGGCTCGCGCGCCTGCCGCTGACGCTCCTGCGCGCGTTCATCGGCGTGGTGCGCGCCGCCTTCGGGCGGGAGCGGCCGGAAGCCCATGCGGTGGCGCGGGCGCGCCTTCTCTTGTGTATGCTGGTGTTCGCCGGGGTCTATCTCGCCATCGGCGGGCGGCTCGCCATGTTCGCCTCCGCGCCCGAGGGAACGCTGGCGCGGCGCGGCGCCGGTTCCGACGCGGTGGCTTCCGCCCGCCCGGACGTGCTCGACCGCAACGGGCTGGTGCTCGCCACCGATGTGAAATCGTCCTCGCTGTTCGGCGAGCCCAAGCGGCTGATCGACGTCGACGAGGCGGTGGAGGCGCTGACCGCGGTCCTTCCCGACCTGAACGCCGACGAACTGCGCCAGCGGCTTTCCACCAATCGCGGCTTCGCCTGGCTGAAGCGCGACATCACCCCCCAGCAGCAGCGCGAGATCTACAATCTCGGCCTGCCGGGTATCGGCTTCATGACCGAGAACCGCCGCATCTATCCCGGCGGCACGCTGGGCGCCCATGTGATGGGCTCGACCAACATCGATAACCAGGGCATCGCCGGCATCGAGAAGTGGGTGGATTCGCGCGGCCTCGCCGAGCTGCACCTCGCTGGCTTCGCCTCGGACCGCCAGCAGGAGCCGGTGGAGCTGGCGATGGACCTGCGCGTGCAGCACGTGCTGCGCGATGAGCTCAACGCCGCCAAGGAGAAGTTCAAGGCCATCGCCGCCGCCGGCACGGTGGTGGATGTGCGCACCGGCGAGATCGTCGCCATGGTGTCGCTGCCCGACTTCGACGCCAACGATCCGGCGCGCTCGCTGGACCCGAAGAACCTCAACCGCCTCACCACCGGCGTGTTCGAGATGGGCTCGACCTTCAAGGCGCTGACCTTCGCCATGGCGCTGGACAGCGGCCGCTTCAACATCAACTCGACGCTGGACGCGCGCGGCGCGCTGCATTTCGGCCGCTTCAAGATCAGCGACTACCACGCCGAGAACCGCGTACTGACACTGCCCGAGGTCTTCCTCTACTCCTCGAACATCGGCACGGCGAAGATGGCGCTGGCGCTCGGCGTCGACGCCCACAAGGCGTTCCTCGCCAAGGCCGGCCAGCTGGAGCGGCTGCGCACCGAGCTGCCCGAGAGCGCGATGCCCATCGTGCCCAAGCGCTGGGGCGAGCTGAACACCGCGACCATCGCCTTCGGCCACGGCCTCGCCGTCGCGCCGCTGCAGGCGGTGATGGCGGTGAACGCGCTGGTGAACGGCGGCTATCTCATCCCGCCGACCTTCCTCAAGCGCACGCCGGAAGAGGCGCGGGCGCTGGCCAAGCCGATCATCAAGCCGGAGACCAGCGCCAAGATGCGCTATCTCCTGCGCCTCAATGCCGAGAAGGGCTCGGCCAAGAAGGCCAACGCCCCCGGCTTCTATGCCGGCGGCAAGACCGGCACCGCCGAGAAGGTGATCAACGGGCGCTACTCGAAGACCAAGCTGCTCACCACCTTCACGGGCGTCTTTCCGATGGACAACCCCCAATACCTCGTGCTGGTGATGCTCGACGAGCCGCAGGCGGCCGAGGGCACCTACGGTTTCGCCACCTCCGGCTGGAACGCCGCGCCGACGACGGGCAAGATCATCTCCCGTATCGGCCCCATGCTCGGCATCATGCCGCGCACCGACGTCCCGCCAGCGGAGAGCCTGCTCGCCAACACCACGCTGGCGCGGGCCCAGTAACGCGCGCAGGCCGATTTCCGGTGCGTCACCGCCCTGGAATCGGCTATGCGGAACATGCAGCCGGAGGTGGCCGCCCTTACGGCCGGTCCGGCAGGAGGCGTCGAAGGACGCGGGATGACGGGCATGCCTGATCCGATACGACCCACCGCCGACTGTCCGCAGAACCTCACTCTGGGCGACCTGATCGGCGATGACGCGGACTATGCCGGCGCCGACCGTGCGCTTGCCGTCGCCGGTCCGGTGCTCGACAGCCGCAAGGCGCGGGCGGGCGACGTGTTCTTCGCCCTGGCCGGGGCGAAGGCCGACGGCATGGCGTTCGCGCGGGACGCCATCGCGCGCGGCGCCGTCGCGGTGGTGGCGGAGACGGAGCGCCCCGCCTCCCTCGATCCAGCCATCGCCTATGTACGCGTCGGCAATGCCCGCCGCGCCGTCGCGCTTGCCGCCGCGCGCGCCTTCCCGCGCCAGCCCGAGACCATCGCGGCGGTTACCGGCACGTCCGGCAAGACCTCGGTCGCGACCTTCACCCGCCAGATCTGGCAGAAGCTCGGCCATGCCAGCGCGAGCCTCGGCACGCTCGGCGTGGTCGCGCCTTCCGGCGCCGTCTACGGGTCGCTCACCACGCCCGATCCGATCGAGCTGCACCGCACGCTGCACACGCTCGCCGGCGAGGGCGTGACGCATCTGTGCCTGGAGGCGTCCTCGCACGGGCTCGACCAGCACCGGCTCGACGGCGTGCGGCTGAAGGCCGGGGCCTTCACCAATCTCTCGCGCGATCATCTCGACTATCATCCCACCATGGAAGCCTATCTCGACGCCAAGATGCGGCTGTTTCGGGATCTCGTGCCGCGCGGCGGCGGCGCGGCGGTGTGGGTCGACACGGCGGAGGGCAGCCACGTCGCGCAGGTCGCCGCCGACCATGAACTGAACGTGCTCGGCATCGGCGTCGCCGGCGCCGGCATCTCGCTGCTGTCGCGGCAGGACGAGGGACTCGGTCAGCGCCTCGAGATCGAGGCGGACGGCACGCGCCTGTCGCTGAAGCTGCCGCTCGTCGGGGCCTTTCAGGCCTGCAACGCGCTGGTCGCGGCGGGCCTCGCCATGCTCACCGGCGCCGGTGCCCGCGAGGCGCTCGCGACCCTGGAGACGCTGGAGGGCGTACCCGGCCGGCTGGAGCTGGTCGGCGTGAAGCCGGGATCTCGGGACGGTGCCGGCGTCTTCGTCGACTATGCCCATAAGCCGGACGCGCTCGCCAACGCGCTCGACGCGCTGCGGCCCTATGCGACGGGCCGGCTGATCGCGGTCTTTGGCTGCGGCGGCGACCGCGATCGCGGCAAGCGGCCGCTGATGGGCGCCATCGCCGCCGAGAAGGCGGACGTGGTCATCGTGACCGACGACAATCCGCGCAGCGAGGACCCTGCGGCGATCCGCGCCTCGATCCTCGCCGCCGCCCCCGAGGCGCGGGAAATCGGCGATCGTGCCGAGGCGATCAGTGCTGCCATCGCCATGGCGCGGAGCGGGGATGTCGTGCTGATTGCCGGCAAGGGTCACGAAACCGGCCAAATCATCGGCGACCGGACGCTGCCTTTCTCGGACCGCGACGTCGCGGTCGAATTTCTCGGGGGATGATCGCCATGGTCGGCGCTACGGCCGCTGCCTCCTCGCCGCTCTGGACGCCCGCCGACCTCGCCGGGGCGACCGGCGGCACGCTGTCGGGCGCGGCGAGGGCGATCGGCGGCGTGTCCATCGACACCCGCACGCTGCAGCCGGGCGACGTGTTCTTTGCTATTCGCGGCGAGAACAGCGACGGCCATGCCTATGTCCGCACGGCGGCCGATCGCGGCGCGGCATTGTGCGTGGTGGAGCGCGCCCGGGCGACCGAAATGCCGGAGGGCGTCGCGCTGCTCGCCGTCGACGACGTGCTGCTGGCGCTGGAGGCCGCCGGCCGCGCGGCGCGGGCGCGGACGGCGGCGCAGATCGTCGGCGTCACCGGCTCGGTCGGGAAGACCACCACCAAGGAAGCGCTGCTGCTGGCGCTGGGCGCCGACGGGCCCACCCATGCCTCGGCGGCGTCCTACAACAACCATTGGGGCGTGCCGCTCTCGCTCGCCCGCATGCCGGCGTCGAGCGCCTATGGCGTGTTCGAACTCGGCATGAACCATCCCGGCGAGATCACGCCGCTGGTCGCGATGGTGCGTCCGCACGTGGCGGTCGTCACCACCGTCGAGCCGGTGCACATCGCCCAGTTCGACAGCGTCGAGGCGATCGCCGACGCCAAGGCGGAAATCTTCACCGGCGTCGAGCCGGGCGGCGCGGCGGTGCTCAACCGCGACAACCCGCATTTCGAGCGCCTCGCGGCGGCGGCGCGGGCGGCCGGCATCGCCAACATCGTCGGCTTCGGCGAGGCGGCGGAGGCGCAGGCGCGCCTCGTCTGCGTGAAGCTTCAGGCGCAGAGCTCGACCGCCATGGCCGACATCATGGGCGAGACGGTCAGCTTCAAGATCGGCCTGCCCGGCCGGCATATCGTGCAGAACGCGCTCGCCGTGCTCGCCGCCGCCAAGCTTGCCGGCGCCGATCTCGCGCTGGCGGCGCTCGCCCTGTCCTCGCTCGGTCCGCCGCCCGGACGCGGCGTGCGCACGCCGCTCGCCGTGAAGGGCGGGCTCGCGACGCTGATCGACGAAACCTACAACGCCAATCCCGCCTCCATGCGCGCCGCGCTCGCCGTGCTCGGCACCACGCCGGTGGCCGGGCGCGGGCGGCGGCTCGCCGTGCTCGGCGACATGCTGGAGCTCGGGGCGGCCGGCGAGGCGATGCACCGCGACCTCGCTCCCGCTGCCGACGCGGCCGATCTCGTCTTCTGCGCCGGGCCGCTCATGCGCGCGCTCTGGGAGGTGCTGCCGGAGAACCGCCGCGGCGCCTGGGCGCCGGATGCGCAGGCGCTGCTGCCGCTGGTTGCCGAGCGCCTGCGCGGTGGCGACGTGCTGATGGTCAAGGGTTCGAACGGCAGCCGCATGGGCCCGCTCGCGCGCGGCCTTGCCGAACGCTTCCCCGCCGGCGCGCTCGCCGAGCCGGCCGAAAGCCCGGAATGAGCGACGCTTCCCGCCATAATCCCGATCCGAGCACGCGGCGCGCCGCGCGCGTGCCGCTGTGCCTACCGGAAGGTTGATCCCCCATGCTGCAATGGCTTGCCGAACTCCAGGGAAGCGTCCCGGCGGTTAACGTGTTCCGCTACATCACCTTCCGCACCGGCGGGGCGATCATCACCGCCCTTCTCTTCGTCTTCATGTTCGGGCCGGCCATCATCGCCCTGCTGCGGCTGAAGCAGGGCAAGGGGCAGCCGATCCGCACCGACGGGCCGCAGTCGCACCTGCTGACCAAGAAGGGCACGCCCACCATGGGCGGGCTGATGATCTTCTCCGGCCTGATGGTCGCCACGCTGCTGTGGGGCAACCTCTCCAACCCCTATGTCTGGGTGGTGCTGTTCGTGACCATCGGCTTCGGGCTGATCGGCTTCTACGACGACTATCTGAAGGTCACGAAGCAGACCCATAACGGCCTTTCCGGCAAGGCACGCCTCGCCATCGAGGCGCTGATCGCCGGCACCGCCGCCGTGGTCATCATGCATGTCGGGCGCGAGCCGCTGTCCTCCTCGCTGGCCTTCCCGTTCTTCAAGGACCTGCTGATCGACCTCTCCTGGTTCTTCGTGATCTTCGGCGCCTTCGTCATCGTCGCCGCCGGCAATGCGGTGAACCTGACGGACGGGCTCGACGGCCTCGCCATCGTGCCGGTCATGGTGGCGGCGGCGAGCTTCGGGCTGATCTCCTACCTGTCCGGCAACGTGCTGTTCGCGGATTATCTGCAGATCCACTACGTCGCCGGCGTCGGCGAGCTGGCTGTGATCTGCGGGGCGCTCATCGGGGCGGGCATCGGCTTCCTGTGGTTCAACGCCCCGCCGGCGCAGATCTTCATGGGCGACACCGGCTCGCTGGCGCTCGGCGGCCTGCTCGGCACCATCGCGGTCGCCACCAAGCACGAGATCGTGCTGGCGGTGATCGGCGGGCTGTTCGTGCTGGAGGCGGTGTCGGTGATCGTGCAGGTGGCCTCGTTCAAGCTCACCGGCAAGCGCGTCTTCAAGATGGCGCCGATCCACCACCATTTCGAGCAGAAGGGCTGGACCGAGCCGCAGATCGTCATCCGCTTCTGGATCATCGCCGTGGTGCTGGCGCTGATCGGGCTGTCGACGCTGAAGCTGCGGTGAGGGCGCGCTACAGCGCCAGCACCTGCTTCACGTTGTTGGCGTGCACCGCCTCGTAGGGCGCGAAGTAACGGATCGCCCCCGCCGCGAGATCCTCGGCGACGAAGGTGGAGAGGTCCTGATCGGCCAGTGCCATGTCGATGCGCGTGTGGAGCAGCTTTTTCAGGTAGCGGATCGTCGCGTCGATGAATTCCGGCCCGTAGCCGCCGCCGGCGATGATGTCCGGCGCGCCATGATTGGGCAGGATGCGCTGGTACCCCCATTCCCGGATGCGCTTCAGCTCCTCTATGTGCACCCCGAGCCGGTCGGGCTCGCCGACATAGGTGACGGTGTCCTCGAGCGTGTCGCCAGCGAGCATGAGGCCGAGGTCCGGCAGCAGCAGGATCAGCCCGTCACTGCTGTGAATCTCCGCCGGCCGCAGCTCGACGCGCAGCCGGCCGACCTTCAGCTCCGTCGGCCCGGTGATGACGCGGTTCGGCATGACCAGCGGGTGGATCGGCGGGTCGGCGTTCTCCAGCGCCACGCGATTGGCGGCGAGCGCCTGCTCGGTGCGGTTGAGCGCGATGATCTCGCAATCGGCGAACACCTCGTTGCCGGCCACATGGTCGTCGTGCCAGTGGCTGAGCGCCACGCGGATCGAGCGCATGCCCGCTTCCTCCAGCGTCGCGCGCATCATCCGCGCATGGGTGAGCGAGATGTGGGTGTCGTAGAGGATTGCCTCCTCACCATCGACCACGGCATAGACGCAGACGCCCAGCGCATAGGCGCCGTCATCGAGCCAGTTCGGCCCCGCCGCGTGGGCCCGCGCGCCCTCGATCCGCCCGTCATAGAAGGCGTAGATGTTCGGGTAGGGGCGCAGCACCCGCATCGTCGATCCGAGGGGAAGAAGGGCAGGCGCGGCCATGGCGAATTCTCATGCGTGGGGCGACTCCCGGATCATTTCATCGGCCCCGGAAATGCGCTAGCCAGATGTGCCCGCATCGGGCCGCCCATTCGAGGTCTTTGCGCACCATGATCCCCGTCACGTCCCTGAAAGACCGCCCGGTCGCTCTGTTCGGCCTCGGCGGCTCCGGCCTCGCCACCGCCCGCGCGCTGATCGCCGGGGGAGCGCGGGTGACGGCGTGGGACGATTCCCCGGCCTCGGTCGCCAAGGCGGCGGAGGAGGGCATCCCGACGGGCGATCTGCGCGCGCTCGACTGGAGCGATATCGCCGCGCTGGTGCTGGCCCCCGGCGTGCCGCTCACCCATCCCGAGCCCCATTGGAGCGTGGGGCTGGCGCGGGGCGCGGGCGTCGAGGTGATCGGCGACATTGAGCTGTTCTGCCGCGAACGCCGGCTCGCCACCCGCCGTCCGCCGCTGGCCGCCATCACCGGCACCAATGGCAAGTCCACCACCACCGCGCTGCTCGCCCATCTTATGAAGGTCGGCGGGCGCGACGTGCAGATCGGCGGCAATTTCGGCCCCGCCATTCTCGGGCTGGAGCCGCCCAAGCCCGGCCGCGTCTATGTGATCGAGTGCTCCTCCTATCAGGTCGACCTCGCCCCGAGCCTCGATCCGTCGGTCGGCATCCTGCTCAACCTGTCGCCCGACCATATCGACCGGCATGGCACGATGGAGCACTACGCGGAGGTCAAGGAACGCCTTGTCGCCGGGGTCGAGGCCGGCGGCACGGCGGTGATCGGTGTCGACGACGACTGGTCGCGCGCCATCGCCGACCGCGCGGAAGCCGCAGGCAAGTATGTCGTGCGTCTCTCGGTGCGCGAGAAGCTCGACGATGGCATCTGGCTCGATGGCGACACGCTCGTAGTGGCCGAGAAGGGCGCGACGGTCTTCACCCTGCCGCTGGCCGGGATCGGCTCGCTGCGTGGCGCGCACAATGCCCAGAACGCGGCGGCCGCCTTCGCTGCCGCCCGCGCGCTCGGCCTCGCGCCGGAGGTGATCGCCGCCGGCATTCGCAGCTTCCCCGGCCTCGCCCACCGGATGGAGCAGGTGCGCACCATCGGCGACGTGCTGTTCGTCAACGATTCCAAGGCCACCAACGCCGACGCCGCCGAGCGGGCGCTCACCTCCTTCGACGACATCTTCTGGATCGCCGGCGGCAAGCCGAAGGAGGGCGGCATCGTGCCGCTGAAGCCGTACTTCCCGCGCGTGCGCAAGGCCTATCTCATTGGCGTCGCCGCCGAGGATTTCGCCGCCACGCTGGGGGACGCGGTGCTCCATGAGATGAGCGGTACGCTCGATGCCGCGGTGGCGAGTGCGGCGCGCGATGCGGCCGCTTCCGGCCTCGCCCATCCGGTGGTGCTGCTCTCGCCGGCCTGCGCCAGCTTCGACCAGTTCCGCAATTTCGAGGTGCGCGGCGACGCCTTCCGCGATCTCGTGAACGCCTTGCCGGCGCGCTGAGGAGGCGGGCGCGCATTAAGCGCCCGTCAACCTTAATCGTCCGATACTCCGGCCGTGTGTTTCCCGGAGTGGCGTACATGATTTCGCGTGCCGAAAGGACGGTGGTTGGCGAGTGGTGGTGGACCATCGACCGGCTGCTCCTCGGGGCTCTCGCCGCGTTGATGATCATCGGCATCGTCCTGGCGCTCGCCGCCAGCCCGCCGGTGGCGGCCCGGCTCGGCATTGCCGACCCGTTCCATTTCGTGAACCGTCAGGTGATGTTCCTGGTGCCGGCGCTGATCGTGCTCATCGGCACGTCCTTCCTGTCGCCGCGCAACATCCGGCGCATCGCGCTGGTGCTGTTCTTCGTCTTCCTCGCCCTCGTCTGCGCCACGCTCGTCGTCGGGCCGGAGGTGAAGGGCGCGCGGCGCTGGCTCACCGTCGCCGGCATCACCGTGCAGCCGTCGGAATTCCTCAAGCCCAGCTTCGTCATCATCGCCGCCTGGCTGTTCTCCGAGAGCGTGCGGCGGCCGGAGATGCCGGGCCAGATCCTCGCCATCGGCCTGCTGGGCATGGTGGTGACGCCACTGGTCATGCAGCCGGACTTCGGCCAGACCATGCTGGTCTCGCTGGTGTGGGGCAGCCTGTTCTTCCTTGCCGGCCTGCGTATCATCTGGGTGATCGGCCTTGCCGGTGTCGGCGCGACGGGCCTGTTCATCGCCTACACCATGGTGCCGCACGTCACCCAGCGCATCGACCGCTTCCTCAACCCGGATTCGGGCGACACCTACCAGATCGACCTGTCGATCAGCAGCTTCCTCAATGGTGGCTGGCTGGGGCAGGGGCCGGGCGAGGGCAGCTTTAAGAAGCTTCTGCCGGACGGCCACACCGACTTCATCTTCGCCGTGGCGGGCGAGGAGTTTGGCGCCGTGCTGTGCATGATGATCGCCGGCCTGTTCGCCTTCATCGTTCTGCGGGCGCTCTCGCGGGCGATGAATGACGAGGATCCTTTCGTGCGCTTCGCGACGGCCGGCCTCGCCATCCTGTTCGGGCTCCAGTCCTGCATCAACATGATGGTGAACCTGCACATGATGCCGGCCAAGGGCATGACGCTGCCCTTCGTGTCCTATGGTGGCTCCTCGCTGCTGTCGCTGGCCTATGGCATGGGCATGCTGCTGGCATTGACGCGCCGCCGCCCGCGCACCGCGACGCTCGCCGAGCTGGAGCGGCTCGGCACGCGCCTCGGCGCTCCGGTTCCCCATCCGGCGTGAGGGCGTCATGAGTGTGAACGGCAAGGGCCCGAACGCGAAGCCGCTCGTCGTCCTGGCCGCCGGAGGTACCGGCGGCCATCTCTTTCCGGCCGAGGCACTGGCCGGCGTGCTGGCGCGGCGCGGCATCGACGTCGATCTGGCCACCGATGCCCGTGCCGCCCGCTATGCCGGAGACTTTCCCGCCCGGCGCCTGCATGTCCTGCCGGCGGAGACGGTGCGCGGGCGCTCGCCGCTCGCGCTGGCGCGCACCGCGCTCACCCTCGGCGCCGGCTTCCTCAAGGGCTACCGGCTGATGCGGTCGCTGAAGCCCGCCGCCGTGGTCGGCTTCGGCGGCTATCCGACCCTGCCGCCGATCCTCGCCGCGCGCTTCGCCGGCTTCCCGACACTGATCCACGAAGCCAACGCGGTGATGGGGCGTGCCAATTCCCTGCTCGCACCGCGCGTCACCGCCATCGCCACCGGCTACCCCGACATCTGCGCCGCCGATTCGGCCCTCGCCGCCAAGGCGCACCACACCGGCAACCCCGTCCGTCCGGCGGTGATCGAGGCGGCCGGCATTCCCTTCGCGGCGCCGGCACCGGACGGCCCGATCGACCTTCTGGTGTTCGGCGGCAGCCAGGGAGCGCGGGTGATGAGCGAGATCGTGCCGCCGGGCGTCGAGAGGCTCGATCCGGCCCTGCGGGCCCGGCTGAACATCGTCCAGCAGGCGCGCGAGGAGGACATCGAGGCGGTACGGGCAACCTATGCCCGGCTCGGCGTCAGGGCCGAGCTGGCCCCCTTCTTCGGCGATCTGCCGGCGCGCATGGCCCACGCACATCTGGTCATCGCCCGTTCCGGCGCCATGACGGTGGCGGAGCTGGGCGTCATTGGACGCCCCTCCGTCCTCGTGCCGCTGCCCGGCGCGCTCGATCAGGATCAACTCGCCAACGCCACCGCGCTGGCCAATGGGGGTGGGGCGGTGCTGATGCCGCAGAGCCATTTCACCCCCGACAGCTTCGCCGAGCTGGTGACGCGCCTCGCCGCCGATCCGGGCCGCCTCGCGAGCATGGCGGCGGATGCGCGCCGCATGGGCCGCGCCGACGCCGCCGAGCGGCTGGCCGAACTCGTCGTCACAATTGCCAGAATCGATGCCTAGCGAACACGCCACAAGCCGGGTGACGCGCCGGGCCGCCTCGTTTATTTCTGCGCGCCCGGAAGTTGTGCCGGCGCCTCTCCCGCGCGCAGGCGGAAGGAAGAAACGATGAAACTGCCGCTCTCCCTCGGTCCCATCCATTTCGTCGGCATCGGCGGCATCGGCATGAGCGGCATCGCCGAGGTGCTGCACAATCTCGGCTACACGGTGCAGGGTTCCGACGTCTCCGAGAGCGCGAATGTGAAGCGCCTCGTCGAGAAGGGCATCAAGGTGAAGGTCGGCCACGCGGCCGAGAATATCGAGGGCGCGGAGGTTCTGGTCGTTTCCTCCGCCATCAAGCGCGACAACCCCGAGCTGGTCGCCGCCCGCGCCAAGCGCCTGCCGGTGGTGCGCCGTGCCGAGATGCTGGCCGAGCTGATGCGGCTGAAGAGCTGCGTCGCCATCGCCGGTACCCACGGCAAGACCACCACCACCTCGCTGGTGGCGACGCTGCTCGATGCCGGCGGTTTCGATCCGACCGTCATCAATGGCGGCATCATCAACGCCTACGGCACCAATGCGCGCCTCGGCGACGGCGAATGGATGGTGGTGGAGGCAGACGAGAGCGACGGCACCTTCCTCAAGCTGCCGGTCGAGGTTGCTGTCGTCACCAACATCGATCCCGAGCATCTCGACCACTTCAAGACCTTCGAGGCGGTGCAGGCGGCGTTCCGCAGCTTCATCGACAACCTGCCCTTCTACGGCTTTGCGGTGATGTGCACCGACCATCCCGTGGTGCAGGACCTCGTCGGTCATGTGGAAGACCGCCGGGTCATCACCTATGGCGAGAATCCGCAGGCGGATGCGCGCCTGATCGAGCTCGACCTGCGCGGCGGGGTCTCGCGCTTCAGCGTGCTGTTCCGCGACCGCAACGGCGACCTCGTGCACGAGTTGCGCAATCTCGTGCTGCCCATGCCGGGCCGCCACAACGCCCTGAACGCCACGGCCGCCATCGCGGTGGCGCACGAGCTCGGCGCGACCGACGAGCAGATCCGCACCGCGCTGGCCGGCTTCGGCGGCGTGAAGCGCCGGTTCACTCGTACGGGAGAGGTCAACGGCGTCACCATCTTCGACGATTACGGCCATCACCCGGTGGAGATCGCCGCCGTCCTGCGCGCCGCGCGGGCCTCGACGGAAGGGCAGGTGATCGCGATCGTGCAGCCGCATCGCTACACGCGCCTGCAATCCCTGTTCGACCAGTTCTCGACCTGCTTCAACGACGCCGATCATGTGATCGTCGCCGACGTCTATCCCGCCGGCGAAGCGCCGATCCCCGGCATCGACCGCGATCATCTGGTCGAGGCGCTGCGCGCGCGCGGCCACCGTTCGGTGATCGCGCTGCCGGGGGCGGATGCGCTTGCCAGCATCGTGAAGGGGCTCGCCCGGCCGGAGGACTACGTGATCTGCCTTGGCGCCGGCAACATCACCCAGTGGGCCTATGCCCTGCCCGAGCAGCTGGCGAAGGAGCCGGCGGCGTGAGCTTCCCCGACATCACCGGCGAGCTATCCGCCCGCATGCCGGAACTGCGCGGGCGGATGATCGCCAACCAGCCGCTGGCCGATCTCACCTGGTTCCGGGTCGGCGGTCCGGCGCAGGTTCTCTTCACCCCGGCGGACGAGGGCGACCTCGCTTATTTCCTCCGGCATCTGCCGGCGGACATCCCGGTGATGGTGGTCGGCCTCGGCTCGAACCTCATCGTCCGCGAAGGCGGCGTGCCGGGCGTGGTGATCCGGCTCGGGCGCGGCTTCAACGAGATCAAGGTCGAGGAAGGTCATCGCCTGCGCGTCGGCACGGCGGTGCCGGATGTGAAGCTGGCCCGGGCGGCGGCGGATGCCGGAATCGACGGGCTTGCCTTCTACCGCGGCATCCCCGGCGGCATTGGCGGCGCGCTGCGCATGAACGCCGGTGCGCACGGCGGCGAGACGAAGGACGCGCTCGTCGAGGCCCGTGGCGTCGACCGCGCCGGCAACATCCGAGTGTTCGCCAATGCCGATTTCGGCTTCACCTATCGCCATTCCGGCGCACCGGCGGATGTGATCTTCACCAGCGCCCTCTATCAGGGCCGGCCCGGCGAGACGGCGGCGATCCTCGAGGAGATGGACCGAATCACCCAGGCGCGGGAGGCCTCCCAGCCGATCCGCGAGAAGACCGGCGGTTCCACCTTCAAGAACCCGCCCGGCCACAAGGCCTGGCAGCTCATCGATGCCGCGGGTTGCCGCGGACTGACGCTGGGCGGCGCCCAGATGTCGCCTATGCACTGCAACTTCCTGATCAACACCGGCGGCGCCACCGCTGCCGATATCGAAGGGCTGGGAGAGGAAGTGCGCCGCCGCGTGAAGGCCCATTCCGGCGTCGAGCTGGAATGGGAGATCAAGCGGATCGGCATTCCGGCCTGAACAGAGGCGCCCGGCCGGGCGTCAGGAGAAGACCATGTCCAAGCATGTCGCCGTCCTCATGGGCGGCTGGTCGGCGGAGCGCGACGTGTCGCTGCGCTCGGGGGAGGCCTGCGTCAGGGCGGCCGAGAGCGTCGGCTACCGCGTCTCGCGTGTTGATGTCGGGCACGACATTGCCGAGGTGCTGACGCGGCTCCGGCCGGATGTGGCGCTCAACGCCCTGCACGGACGGCCCGGCGAGGACGGCACCATCCAGGGCATCCTCGAGATCCTGCGCATCCCCTACACCCATTCCGGCGTGCTGGCTTCGGCGTTGGCGATGGACAAGGCGCAGGCCAAGATCATCCTCGCCGCGCATGGCGTGCCCGTGCCGGAGGGGCGCGTGGTGACGCGCGCGGAAGCGGCGCGCGCGCATGTGCTGCCGCGTCCCTATGTGCTCAAGCCGGTCTCGGAAGGATCGTCGGTCGGCGTGTTCATCGTCCGCGAGGACCAGGAGCACCCGCCGCAGGAGCTGCATCGCCCCGATTGGACGCATGGCGACCTGCTTCTGGCCGAACGTTACATCCCCGGACTGGAGCTTACCTGCGCCGTCATGGGCGGAGAGGCGCTCGACGTCATCGAAATCCAGTCCGCCGTAAGGTTCTATGATTACGAGGCAAAATACGCCCCGGGCGGTTCTGTTCACATTCTTCCGGCCCGAATTTTACCGAATGTTTACCAAAAGGTGCGGATGTTAGCGGTTAAGGCGCATGGCGCGCTCGGCTGTCGGGGCATCAGCAGGTCGGACTTCCGATACGACGATCGGACCGGGGACGAATCCGGTCTGGTCTGTCTGGAAGTGAACACCCAGCCCGGAATGACCGAGACGTCGCTTGTGCCCGAACTGGCTGCCCATGCGGGCCATTCGTTCGGTGAGCTTGTACGATGGATGGTGGAGGACGCTTCGCTCGATCGCTGACCCCCAGGCAGGCGCCTGCGGGCAAGCGACCCGGCGCGGCCACAGGTGATTCGCAGCGTGACGTGCGAGGCCGGATGCCGAGCCGCCATCAGGCGGGGGCGGCGCCGGCCGAAGGGCGCACCCGCATACTCGATCGCGCCATCATCGGCGGTCGGCGATTCCTCGTCGGCCTTTCCGCCTCGCGGGCGATGAGCTGCGGCGCCGGAACCTGGTTGACGGCGCTGCTCTTCGCCGCCACCGGCATCTACGGCCTCGAGCGTGGCGGCCATATGCCGACCGCGATCGAAACCGTCCGCGACATGGGCGATGCCGCCGCGAATCTCGCCGGTTTCCGGATCGCCAACGTCAACCTTTCCGGCCAGAATCACGTCACCCCCGGCGACATCCTCGCGACGGCGGGCGTGAAGCCGACCTCCTCGCTGGTGTTCCTCGACGCCGAGGGCGCGCGCACCCGGCTTGAAGAACTCGCCTGGATCAAGCGTGCCACGGTGCAGAAACTCTATCCCGACCGTCTGGACATCCAGATCGTCGAGCGCGAGGGATTCGCGCTCTGGCAGAAGGACGGCAAGATCAACGTCATCGCCCGCGACGGCACGGTGATCGCGCCCTATTCCGACGATGCCCGCTACATTCGCCTGCCGATCGTCGTCGGCGACGGCGCCGAGAAGAGCGTGGTCGAGATCGTCGAGGCCCTGAGCCTCGTGCCCGGCGTGCGCGACCAGGTGCGCGCCGCGATTCGTGTCGCCGATCGCCGCTGGACGCTGAAGATGCGCAACGGCATCGACGTGCGCCTGCCCGAGCGCGGCCTCGTGGATGCGCTCCAGCAGCTTGCCGTGCTGGACAAGGACAAGTCTCTGTTGAGCCGCGACATCACCATCGTCGACCTTCGCCTGCCCGACCGCGTGTCGGTCCGTCTCTCCGATGCCGCCTACGAGGCGCGCCAGGCCGAGCTGAAGGCCCGGGCCAAGGCGAAGAAGGGGAGCAATACATGAGACCGCGCGCTCCGTTCGAGATCGCCCCGAAGATGCGTCCGCTCTCGCCCCGCCGCACCGGCGTGGTCGGGGTGCTCGAGGTCGGCACCTCCAAGATCGTGTGCATGATCGCCCGGCTGAAGCCGCGCGATTCTTCCTCCAGCCTGCGCCGCCGCAGCCACTCGGTCGACGTGCTCGGCATCGGCCACACCAGCGCGCATGGCATGAAGGGCGGCACCGTCATCGACATGGAGCGTGCCGAGCACGCCATCCGCCGGGCGGTCGACGCCGCCGAGCGCATGGCCGGCGCGCAGATCGCCTCCGTCGTCGTCTCGCTCGCGGGCGGCCGTCTGTCCTCCGAGCACTTCGCCGCCGAGGTCGACCTGCCGGAGCCGGCGGTTGCCGAGGGCGACATCCGCCGCGTGCTCGACGCCGCCTCGACCTTCGCCGTCGGCGAGGGGCGCACCATCCTTCACGCCCTGCCGGTCGGCTACGCGCTCGACGGCGTGGGCGGCATCGGCGAGCCGCGCGGCATGCTCGGGCGCCGGCTCGGTGTCGACCTTCACGTCATCACCGCGGAAGCGGCGGCGGTGCGCAACCTGCTGCTGTGCATCGAGCGCTGCCATCTCGGTGTCGAGGCCATGGTCGCCGCGCCCTACGCCGCCGCGCTCTCGACCTTGGCCGACGACGAGGCCGAGCTCGGCGTGACGCTGATCGATTTCGGCGCCGGCACCACCACGGTGGCGGTGGTCGAGAACGGCCATTGCGTGCATGTCGACGGCATCGCGCTTGGCGGCCAGCATGTCACCAACGACGTCGCGCGCGGCCTCTCCACCCGCCTGATGGACGCCGAGCGGCTGAAGAGCCTGCATGGGGGCGTCATGGCGATGAGCGCCGATGAACGCGAGATGCTCACCGTGCCGAGCATTTCCGACGACCATCACGACCTGCCGCGGGCGCTGCCGAAATCGCGCCTCGTGCGCATCATCCGCCCACGGGTGGAAGAGATCGTCGAGCTGTTGCGCGACCGGCTGAACGCTTCCGGCCATGCGGCCGGCGCGGGCCAGCGCGTCGTGCTCACCGGCGGTGCCGCGCAGCTCACCGGTCTTGCCGAGCTGGTGGGCAAGATCCTCGGCCCGCAGGTGCGCATCGGCCGCCCGCTGGGCATCTCCAAGCTGCCGGAGGCGGCGCGCGGGGCGCCCTTCGCCGTCGCCACCGGCCTTCTCGTCTATCCGCAGGTCGCCGGACTCGAGCACTTCGAGGCCCGCCGCCACCGCACCTCCCATGCGGAGGGTGACGGCTATTTCTCGCGCGTCGGACACTGGCTCAGGGAGGCCTTCTGACGTGCTTCGCGCAACCCGTTTCCACATAACCCGCGCCGGCGGAACCGGCACCAAAGTGATCGAGACGGGCTCCGTGCCCTCCGGCGTTAGGGGACAACAGAAATGACGATCAACCTCCAGGCACCTGACATCCGCGAACTGCGTCCCCGGATCACCGTGTTCGGCGTCGGCGGCGCAGGCGGCAACGCAGTCAACAACATGATCACCGCCGGCCTTTGCGGCGTGGATTTCGTGGTCGCCAACACCGACGCGCAGGCGCTCACCCTCTCCAAGGCCGAGCGCATCGTGCAGATGGGCGTCGCGGTGACGGAAGGCCTCGGCGCCGGCTCGCAGCCGGAAGTCGGCCGCGCCGCCGCCGAGGAAGCGCTCGACGAGATCCGCGATCACCTCGCCGGCGCGCACATGGTGTTCATCACCGCCGGCATGGGCGGCGGCACCGGCACCGGCGCCGCCCCGGTCATCGCCCGCGCGGCCCGCGAACTCGGCATCCTCACCGTCGGCGTCGTGACCAAGCCCTTCCACTTCGAGGGCCAGCGCCGCATGCGCATCGGCGAGATGGGCATCTCCGAGCTGCAGAAGGGTGTCGACACCCTCATCGTCATCCCGAACCAGAACCTGTTCCGGGTGGCCAATGAGCGCACCACCTTCGCCGACGCCTTCGCGATGGCGGACCAGGTGCTCTATTCGGGCGTGGCCTGCATCACCGACCTGATGGTGAAGGAAGGCCTCATCAACCTCGACTTCGCCGACGTCCGCGCCGTGATGCGCGAGATGGGCAAGGCGATGATGGGCACCGGCGAGGCTTCCGGTGAGAAGCGCGCGCTGCACGCGGCCGAGGCGGCGATCGCCAATCCGCTGCTCGACGAAGTCTCGATGCGCGGCGCCCGCGGCCTGCTGATCTCCATCACCGGCGGCAAGGACCTTACCCTGTTCGAGGTCGACGAGGCGGCCACCCGCATCCGCGAGGAAGTCGATCCGGATGCCAACATCATCCTCGGCGCCACCTTCGACGAGACGCTGGAAGGCCTGATCCGCGTGTCCGTGGTCGCCACCGGGATCGATCCGGCGGTGATCCCGGAGCAGATCCCGCATAGCCTCGGCAACGTCGCCGACATCGGCGGGCGCCGGGTCTCCAATGCCGGCCGTGCGGCCGTCGAGGCCCGCCGCGACGCGGCGCTGCGTTCGGTCGCGTCCGCGCTGGTCGACGACTACGCGTCGGTCGCCGAGCCGACCTTCGCCGGCCCGGCCGCCGACGACCACATCTACGGCGGCGAGGAGACCTATGCTCCCGCTCCGGCGGCGATCGACGACGTGACCATCCGCCCGCTGGCGCCCAAGCCCGCGCTCTACGCGGACCCGGAGCCGGCGCCGATGGTCAACGAGGCGGCCTATGAGGATCACGCCATCGAGCCGTTCATTCCGCCGCAGGCCGAGCGTCCCTCGCCGCGCATGCCGCGTGTCGACGAACTGCCGATGCCCGCGCAGAACCAGATCCGCGCCGCGCGCGGCGAGGTGCCCGAGCATCATCAGGCCGAGAAGAAGCGCATGACGCTGCTCCAGCGTCTCGCCAATGTCGGCCTCGGCCGTCACCAGGACGAGGAAGAGGTCGATCCGCCGGCCGAGATGCGTCCGATGGTGCGCCGCGCCGCGCAGCCGGAGAGCCGTCCGCTGGCCGACATGCGTCCGGAAGTGTCCGAGTTCGCCAAGCGTCCCGCCCAGCGCCCGGCCGAGCCCCGCGCCGCGCGTCCGGCCGAGGACGACCATCTCGACATCCCCGCCTTCCTGCGCCGGCAGGGCTGAGGGGCCGATACGGCGGTCTTCCGCGAGGGCGGAAGCCGCCTGTTACAGAGCCTGTAACGCAACGCAGCACCCGGGTCGCGAGGCCCGGGTGTACTCTTTTGAGATTAAACGATTTTTTAGGATTTTGCGGCAGCGTAGGAACGGTAACAGAAGGTAAGCAAGCGTGATTTGGCGCCGGGTGGGGGCGTCGTTATCTTGCCAGCCAACGATAAGCCGCCGGTTCGGATTCGCTTCCGTACCTCACAACATGGCGGTCGAATTTGTTGGTTCTTGGGGAATGGGGAAAGCGGCTCCGCTTCGTGTGGACGCTTTGTGGACTGAATGAACGCTGTACGGCAGACCACTCTTGGCGACTGCGTGACGCTTTCCGGCGTCGGCGTTCATTCCGGCAAGCAGGCCCGGTTGAGCATCGCTCCCGCTGAAGCCGATACCGGCATCGTTTTCCACCGTACCGATTCGTCCCAGTCCGTCCGCGCCTGCCGTGGCGCCGTGCGCGGCAGCGACCTCGCCACCGTACTGCGTGATTCGAGCGGTCCGGCCGTTTCCACTGTCGAGCACCTGCTGGCCTGCTTCGCCGGTCTCGGGGTCGACAATGCGCATGTCGAGCTGGACGGGCCGGAAGTGCCGATCCTCGACGGCAGCGCCGGGGAGTTCGTGGCGGCGGTCGATGATGCGGGCATCGTCGAGACCAACCGGCCGCGCCGGTATCTGCGCGTGCTGAAGCCGGTCCGCATCGAGACCGAAACCGGCTATGGCGAACTGACCCCTTACGATTTCGGTTTCCGGCTCGAGGTTGAGATCGACTTCGCCCACGCCGCCATCGGCCGCCAGCGCTTCGCGGCCACCATGTCGCCGGACGTGTTCCGCAAGGAGCTGGCGTCGGCCCGCACCTTCGGCTTCGTGAGCGATGTGGAGCGTCTCTGGCAGGCGGGCTATGCGCTCGGCGCCTCGCTCGACAACACGATCTGCCTCGGCGAGGACGGCATCGTGAACACGACCGGTCTGCGCTACGCGGACGAGTTCGTCCGCCACAAGGCGCTGGACGCGGTGGGCGACCTCGCCATTGGCGGCCTGCCGATGATGGCGCGCTACCGTTCCTATCGCGGTGGCCACAAGCTCAACTTCGCCGTGGTCGACGCTCTGCTTTCCGACCGCACGGCCTATGAGGTTGTCGAGGCCCGCATTCCGGCGCGCCGCAGCGTCAGCGCCAATGCCGGCGTGGTCGCGGTGGCCGTCCCGGCCTATGCGCCGGAGCTTTGAGGCTGTTTTCCCGTCCCCTGCGCGTCCTTTGCGCAACAGATACGGATTTACCGGCGCTCGCCCACACCTCTTTGCTCTCTACATCCCAAGGCGCCATAATCCGGTCGGAAAGCGGCCTTAGCGCCTGATCGCGCAACACGGCGGCGAAGTAGCGACCAGATCGGGATCGAACTTGTGATGCGTCTTCTCAGTCTCGGCCGGCCCAGCGCGGCTCTTTCGGCGGAACGCCCGGCGCACGCGCGTGGAGGGCTGAGCGCCGGCGCCTTCGCCGTCCGGCTTGCCGGCCTCGTCATGGTCGGCGCGACCCTCGGCGGATGCGCGAGCTGGTTCGACACCAACAAGGAAGAGACGGTCTTCCCCGACGTTCCGGCGGAGCAGCGCTACAATGAGGGCCTGACCCTCATGGCGAAGGAAGACTATGCCGAGGCGATCAAGCGCTTCGAGGACGTGGATCGTCAGCATCCCTATTCGGAATGGGCGCGCAAGTCCTTGCTGATGATTGCCTATGTGAACTACTCCATGGGCAAGTACGACGAGTGCGTCGCGGCGGCCAAGCGCTATCTGGCGCTGCATCCGGGCTCGGACGACGCGGCCTATGCGGCGTTCCTCGTCGCCTCGTCCTATTACGATGAGATCCCCGACATTTCCCGCGACCAGGCGCGCACGCAGCGTGCGATGGACGCGCTCGATGAGGTGGTTCGCAAGTACCCCAACACCGAGTACGCCGTCAGCGCCAAGAAGAAGCTCGAGGTCGCGCGCGACCAGCTCGCCGGCAAGGAAATGATGATCGGGCGCTACTATCTGGAGCAGCGCAACTACGCCGGCGCCATCAACCGCTTCAAGGTCGTCGTCACCCGCTACCAGACGACGCGCCATGTCGAGGAGGCGCTGTATCGCCTGACCGAAGCCTATATGGCGCTGGGCGTGATCAACGAGGCCCAGACGTCGGCGGCCGTGCTCGGCTACAATTTCCCGGATAGCTCCTGGTACAAGGACGCCTACAAGCTCGTTCAGTCGCGCGGGGTGAATCCGCAGCTCAACGAGCAGTCCTGGATCGCCAAGGCCTTCAAGGGATTCTCGCTGGGCTGATCTCTGGGCGGGGCGCCAAGCGCCTCTTCCGTCCTGTGACGTGTTCTGCGAACAAAATGAGAACGCCCGGTGCGCGCGGCTGCGCAAGCTGCTAGAAAGGCGCGTCCCGCTGTTCCGCGCGGAATCGTTCTGGAGCGTCACGCATGCTGGCCGCCCTGTCGATCAGGGATATCGTGCTCATCGAGCGGCTCGATCTGTCCTTCCGGCCGGGTCTCACCGTTCTGACCGGCGAGACCGGCGCCGGCAAGTCGATCCTCCTCGATGCCTTCACCCTCGCGCTCGGCGGGCGCGGCGACGGTTCGCTGGTTCGGCAGGGTGAGGCGCAGGGACAGGTGACGGCGGAATTCGACCTGCCGGTCGACCATCCCGTGCGGGGCCTGCTCAACGAAGCCGGCATCGACGATGACGGGGCGCTCGTTCTGCGCCGCGTGCAGCACGCGGACGGGCGCACCCGTGCCTTCGTCAACGACCAGTCGGTGAGCGCGCAGATGCTGCGCAATCTCGGCCGGCGGCTGGTCGAGATCCACGGACAGCATGACGACCGGGCGCTGGTCGACCCCGCCTCGCACCGCGCCTTGCTCGATGCCTATGGCGGCCTTGCGCCGCTGACCGAGGAGGTCGGCAGCCTCTGGCGGAGCTGGCGGGCGGCCCGGGCGGAGGCGGCGGAAGAGAAGGCGCGGCTCGACGAGGCGGCGAAGGAGGCCGATTTCATCCGCCACGCGGTGGAGGAACTCACGGCGCTGGCGGCCGAGCCGGGCGAGGAGGAGCGCCTCGCGACGCGACGTACCGAGATGATGCGGTTCGAGAAGATCGCGACCGATCTCGCCGACGCGCAGGACGCCGTCGGCGGCGCCAGCTCGCCCATTCCCGGCCTTGCCGCCGCCGTACGCCGGCTGGAGAGGCGGGCCGGCGAGGTGGAGGCGCTGGTGCGCCCGGCTGTGGAGGCGATCGACGCGGCGCTGAACGCGCTGGAACTCGCCCGCGCGCATCTCGACGCGGCGTTGCGTGAGGCGGATTTCGATCCGCACGAACTGGAGCGGATCGAGGAGCGGCTCTTTGCGCTACGTGCGGCCGGGCGCAAATTCGCCTGCACGGTGGACGAGCTGCCCGCGGTGGCGGTGCGCTTCGCCGAGCAGCTCGATGCGCTCGATCACGGGGCGGCAACGCTCAAGCGACTGGAAGCCCGCGCGGCCGAGGCCGAGACGGCCTACCGGCACGCGGCGCGGCAGCTTTCCGAAAAGCGCCGCGCGGCGGCCATGGCACTCGACACCGCGGTGAACGCCGAGCTGCCGCCGCTGAAGCTGGAACATGCGCGCTTCATCACCGACTGCCAGAGCGACGAGAGCGGCCAGGCCGATGGTTATGACCGCATCGAGTTCTGGGTGCAGACCAACCCCGGCACGCGCCCGGGGCCGATGATGAAGGTGGCGTCCGGCGGCGAGCTGGCGCGCTTCCTGCTGGCGCTCAAGGTGGTGCTGGCCGACAGGGGATCGGCGCCGACCCTCGTCTTCGACGAGATCGATACGGGCGTCGGCGGGGCCGTGGCGGACGCCATCGGTGCCCGGCTGGCACGGCTCTCCGACCGCGTGCAGGTGGTCGCGGTTACCCATGCCCCGCAGGTCGCGGCGCGCGCCGGCAATCATTTCCGCATCGCCAAGGAAGCGATGAGCGATCTCGACCGGGTGGCGACGCGCGTCGCGCCGCTGGCGCCCGATCATCGCCGCGAGGAGATCGCCCGCATGCTTTCCGGCGCCGAGATCACCTCGGAAGCCCGCGCGGCTGCCGAGCGGCTGCTCAAGGGCGCCGAATCCGTTAAGTGAACGCCATGAGCGCATCCACCGCCGACATCCCCGTCGAGAAGCTGACCGCCGATGAGGCGGCCAAGGAACATTCCCGGCTCGGCGACGCGATCGCCGCCGCCGATCGCCGCTACTACCAGGAAGACGCGCCGACCATCTCCGATGCGGAGTATGACGAGCTGCGCCGGCGCTACGAGGCGATCGAGGCGCAGTTTCCCGAGCTCAAAGGCATCGACAGCCTGTCGGAGAAGGTGGGCGCGGCGCCGTCGGCGAAATTCGCCAAGGTGCGCCATCGCGTGCCGATGCTCTCGCTCGGCAATGCGTTCGCCGACGAGGAGGTCGAGGAATTCGTCGCCCGCGTCCGCCGTTTCCTCGGGCTGTCGGTCGATGCCGACCTCACCTTTACCGCTGAACCGAAGATCGACGGCCTGTCGTGTTCGCTGCGCTATGAGGGGGCGCGCCTCGTGCAGGCGGCGACGCGCGGCGACGGCTTCGAAGGCGAGGACGTCACCGCCAATGTGCGCACCATCGCGGAGATCCCGGAACAGCTGAAGGGCCGGGACATGTTCGAAATCCCCGAGATCTTCGAGGTGCGCGGCGAGGTCTATATGGGCCACGCCGATTTCACCGCGATCAACGAGCGCCAGCAGGCCGCCGGCAAGCCGCTTTTCGCCAATCCGCGCAACGCGGCGGCGGGCAGCCTGCGCCAGCTCGACGCGAAGATCACGGCCAGCCGTCCTCTGCGTTTCTTCGCCTATGCCTGGGGCGAGGTAAGCGATGGCGGCAAGGAGGGCCGGGGGCTTCCGGCCGACACTCAGTTCGGCGTGATCGAGGCGTTCCGACGCTGGGGGCTGCCGACCAACCCGCTCACCGTTCGCTGCCATTCGGCGGCCGAGCTGCTGGCGCATTATCATCGGATCGAGGAACAGCGCGCAGCTCTCGGCTACGACATCGACGGCGTCGTCTACAAGGTCGACAGCCTCGCGCTGCAGAACCGGCTCGGCTTCGTCTCGCGCTCGCCGCGCTGGGCGCTGGCGCACAAGTTCCCCGCCCAGCGGGCGATCACGCAGCTGGAGCGGATCGAGATCCAGGTGGGGCGGACCGGCGCGCTCACCCCGGTCGCCAAGCTGACCCCGGTGACGGTGGGCGGCGTCGTGGTCTCCAACGCTTCGCTGCACAACGAGGATTACATCCGGGGCATCGGCGGCAGTGGCGAGCCGATCCGCGGGACTTTCGAAGACAAGCCGGTGGACATACGCGAAGGCGACTGGGTGACGATCCAGCGGGCGGGCGACGTCATCCCGCAGGTCGTCGACGTGGTGCTGGAGCGCCGCTCCCCCGATGCGAAGCCCTACAGCTTCCCCACCATCTGTCCCGCTTGCGGTTCGCATGCCGTGCGCGAGGAGGGGGAGGTGGTACGGCGCTGCACCGGCGGGCTGATCTGCCCGGCGCAGGCGGTGGAGCGCATCCGCCACTTCGTCTCGCGCGACGCCTTCGATATCGAGGGGCTGGGCGAGAAACAGGTGCAGGCCTTCCACGACTGGGGGATGATCACCCAGCCGGCCGACATCTTCACGCTGGTGGCCCGCGATTCCGATCCCACCTCGCTGACCCGGCTGAAGAATCGCGATGGCTGGGGCGAGACCTCGGCGAAGAACCTCTTCGCCGCCATCGAGGCGCGCCGGCATGTGCCGGTCAACCGCTTCCTCTATGCGCTCGGCATCCGCCATGTCGGGGAGACCAACGCCAAGCGGCTGATGCGGCATTTCGGTTCCATCGAGGCGCTGCGCGAGGCCGCGTTGGCGGCCGTGCCGCCGGGCGAGGAGCACCCCAAGGGCAACGAGGCTTGGGCCGAATTGGTGGGGATCGAGGGCATCGGCTCGGTCGTCGCGGAGGC
Source organism: Ancylobacter moscoviensis (assembly GCF_007559435.1). GTDB lineage: Bacteria > Pseudomonadota > Alphaproteobacteria > Rhizobiales > Xanthobacteraceae > Ancylobacter > Ancylobacter moscoviensis. The sequence continues at coordinate 31,321 of NZ_VMBP01000006.1, forward strand.
GGTGGTCGATTTCTTCAACGAGCCGAACAATGAGGCGGCGCTCGATGCCCTGCTGAAGGAAGTGACCACCGAGCCGATGGAGGCGGTGGCGAGCGGCGGCGCGGTCGGGGGCAAGACGGTGGTGTTCACCGGCGCGCTGGAGAAGATGACGCGCGACGAGGCGAAGGCCATGGCGGAGCGGATTGGCGCCAAGGTCGCCGGCTCGGTATCGAAGAAGACCGATTATGTCGTGGCCGGCGCCGATGCCGGCTCCAAGCTCGCCAAGGCACGCGAACTGGGCGTCGCGGTGCTTACCGAAGACGAATGGTTGGCGCTGGCGGGCGCCGGTTGACAGGTGGGGCCACGGCGTCCGACCGTGGCGCCCCCCCTTCGTCCCGGAGACGTATCGTGTCCGCCACTGCCCTGCTCATCATCGATCTTCAGAACGATTATTTTCCCGGCGGGAAGTATCCGCTGGTCGGCATTGAAGCTGCGGCGGAGGCTGCGGCCGGCCTTCTGCGCGCCGCGCGGGAGAAGGGAATTCCCGTCGTCCATGTGCGGCACGAGTCGCCGAAGGTCGACGCTCCGTTCTTCGGCAAGGGCACCGCGGGTGCAGAGATCCATCCGGCGGTGGCGCCGCAGCCGGAAGAGCCGGTGATCGTGAAGCAGAACGTGAATTCCTTCCTGCGCACGGACCTCGACGAGGTGCTGAAGAGCAAGGACGTCGGTGCGCTCGTTGTGGTTGGGGCGATGAGCCATATGTGCGTCGACGCCGCCACGCGGGCGGCGCTCGACCTCGGCTACGGTGTCACCTTGGCGCATGACGCGGCGGCGACCCGTGATCTTGCTTTCGGCGGTAGCGAGGTGCCGGCGGCGAACGTGCAGGTGGCGATGATGGCGGCACTGCAGTTCGCCGGCGCCGCGATCCGCCCGGCGGGAGAGATCGCCGCCGAATGGCGGGGCTGAGCGAGCCCCGCCTATACCCTGCCGGTGAGCATCATCACGATCAGGATCACCAGAAGAATGGTGACGAGACCGCTGGGGCCATAGCCCCAGCTGCGGCTATAGCCCCAGCTCGGCAGGGCGCCGACAAGTATCAGGATAAGAATGATCAGGAGAATAGTGGTCATGGCGGTGTCTCCGTCTGCCACGTTGCATGGGTCAGGAGACAAACGCCGGCCGCTGGCGATGGTTCCATTAAACCGCCAAGCACATTAGAGGATGCGCCGGCCCGAATGCTTGCGGTATTCGCCGCGGTAAGAGAGCTGCCGCGATCCCGCTAGCGGGCGAGCGGAGCGGTGGCCGCGCGCAGCCAGTCGCAGGTCGCCTCGTCCACCAGCGGGCCGACCGATGCCAGCACACGTGCATGATAGGCATCCAGCCAGGCGATCTCGTCAGCGGTGAGCAGCGCGGTCTCGATCACCCGCCGGTCGAACGGCGCGAGCGTCAGCGTTTCGAAGGCCAGCAGCGTCTTCTCGGCGCCCTCGACGGCGGGGCCATCGACAACGATCTCAAGATTCTCCAGCCGGATGCCGTAAGCGCCGGTCTTGTAGTAGCCGGGCTCGTTCGAGAGCACCATGCCGCGCGCCAGAGGCACCGTACCGAGCTTGGAGATGCGTGCCGGCCCCTCATGCACAGAGAGATAGGCGCCGACGCCGTGACCGGTGCCGTGCTCGAAATCGAGCCCGGCGGCCCAGAGGAACTGCCGGGCGAAGGGGTCGAGCTGCGCGCCGGAGGTGCCGAGCGGAAACACGGCGCGCGCAATCGCCATGTGGCCCTTGAGCACCCGGGTGAAGCGGTCGCGCATCTCTGGCGTCGGCACGCCGACAGCGATGGTGCGCGTCACGTCAGTGGTGCCGTCCTCGTATTGCGCGCCGGAATCGATGAGGAAAAGTTCGCCGGGGTGGATCGCCCGGTTGGTCGCCTCGGTGACGCGGTAGTGCACGATGGCCCCGTTCGGGCCGGCACCGGAGATCGTAGGGAAGGAAACGTCCTTCAGCGCGCCGGTTTCGCGGCGGAAGGTTTCCAAAGCCGCCACGGCGTCGATCTCGGTCAGCGTGCCCTTTGGCGCCTCGGCATCGAACCAGGCCAGGAAGCGGGCGAGCGCCGCGCCGTCGCGCAGATGGGCGGTGCGCATGCCGGCGAGCTCGGCCGCGTTCTTCGCCGCCTGCATCAGCGCGACCGGGCTCGGGCCGGAGGAAACCTTGCCGCCCGCCGCCTCGATGCGCGCAGCGAGAAGGGCGGGAGCGGTCGCCTGATCGAGCCGCAGGGTAGCGCCGGAACCGGCGATCATTTCCACCGCGCGCTCCAGCAGCACCGGCTCGGCGATCTCCGCCACCTGCGCGAGGGCATCGCGCGCCGTATTGGAGAGCTTGCGTCCGTCGACGAACAGGGTCGGGCGCCCCTCCTTTGGCACGAGAGCCCAGGAGAGCGGCAGGGGTGTGAAGGCGACGTCTCCGCCGCGGATATTGAAGATCCAGGCGACCGAATGCGGATCGGAGATCACCAGCGCATCGAGCTTCTGCTCGGCGAGGGCCGCCTGCACGCGGGCGATCTTGTCCGCCGCCGCCTCCCCGGCCAGTGCCGCCTCGCGCAGCATGACCGGCGCGAGCGGCGCGGCCGGCCGATCGGTCCATACCGCGTCGACCGGGTTGCCCTCGACAGCGGCCAAAGTGCCGCCGGCCGCCGCAACCGACTGGCGCAGCTTGCGTTCCCCGTCCACCGTGATCAGCCACGGGTCGTAGCCGAAACGTGCTCCGGCGGGGAGGTTCTTCTCCAGCCAGCGCTCGGGCGTGGTCTCCGCGAGGGGGACGACCTCGAAGGAGGCGGTGTCGACCTGATCGGCGGCCTGCAGCGTGTAGCGTCCGTCCACGACGATAGCGGCCTTGTCGCGCAACACGACGGCGACGCCAGCCGAGCCGGTGAAGCCGGTCAGCCAGGCGAGGCGCTCGTCGCAAGGCGGGACATATTCGTTCTGATGCGCGTCGGCGCGCGGCACGATGAAGCCGTCCAGCCCGCGCCGTTCCAGCTCCGCCCGCAGCAGCTTGAGTCTTGCCGTACCGAGGGAGGGAGCGGCGGCGTCGGAAAAGGTCTGGAACTTGGCTTCGAACATCACGTCACTCGGGTCTCGCAGGCACGTCGCCGGTCAGTTGCGCGAGGCGATGCCGCGCCCGGCATCGGCCAGCGATTTGGCGCCGAAGGCAATGAACATCACGCCCACGAGGCGGGTAATGAGGAGGCCGTGGCGCAGAAAGACGCGCCGCACCGGCGCCAGCCCGGCGGCCCAGACGAGGATGATGTCCGCGACGATGAAGCCGGCGAACGCCGCCAGCAGCAGCTGAGGGGCGGCATCCCAGGAGAGGCCGGAGGCGTATTGCGCCGTGAGCGCCGTGAACATCGCTACCGAGACCGGGTAGGCCTTCGGATTGGTGAGGCCGAACAGCACGCCGGTCATCAGCGGACGGCTGGAGCCGGCCGGCGCTGCCGCGCCCTCGCGCGACATCAGCGCCTTGGCGCCGAGCCAGCACAGATAGAGCCCGCAGAAGATGCCGAGCATGTCGAACAGCGTCGGGCCGAGTTGGTTCACGCCGATGATGGCGGCGAAGGCGAGGGCGCTCCAGGCCACGTCGCCGATCAGGTGTCCGCCGACGAAGCGGGCGCCGGCCGGGCGCCCATGCGTCGCCGCCAGCGAGAACAAGGCGAGGAAGGCAGGCCCCGGCGACAGCACGTAGAGCGCGCCCGCGAGCGCGGTCATCAGATAAAGGCCGTTCGACATGGGGGCTCGCTGGACGAATGTTGGCGATTGCGCCAGCATCGGCGCGAACGGGGATGACGTCAATTGCTGCGGGCGCATGGGAGGAGCCATGGTCGTCGCATCGCGGGTGATCATGCGTATCCTGACCGCGGCGCTCGCGCTGGCCTTTGGCGCGCCCGCCGCCGTACCGCCCGCGCGGGCGGATTCCGAGCTGCGGGTCGGCACCTATCTCGACAACAAGCCCTGGCAGTTCCGTGACGGGACAGGCGCGGTGGTCGGCTTCGAGGTCGATCTGGTCGAAGCCATCGGCGCGCAGATCGGGCGGAAGGTGGTGATCCACGAAATGGTGTTCGGGGAGATGTTTCCGGCGCTGGAGGAGGGCCGGATCGACCTCGCCATGTCGACCATCAGCATTGTGGCGCCGCGCGTCGGCCGTTTCGACTTCACCCAGCCCTATTACGAGACGACGCAGGGGGTGGTGGTGATGCGCAATTCTCCCATCCGCTCGCTCGGCGACCTTGCAGGGCGGACGGTCAGCGTCATTCCGCAGACCACGAGCGACCTGTGGGTGACGGCGAACAAGGAGCGGCTCGGCATCGCCGCCATCCGCAAGGCGGAAGGGCTCGACGAAGGGCTGGCGTGGCTGGGCGAGGGAAGCGTCGACGCGCATGTCGGGGACATCCCGGCGTTGCTCTACCGCCTGCTCGGGCGCTCCGATCTCGCCGTGGTGGCGCGCGTGCCGAGCGATGAGCGCTACGCGCTGATGCTGGCGCGGAATTCTCCCCTGACCGAGCCGATCGATGCCGCCATCACGAAGATGAAGCGGGACGGAACGCTGGCACGGATTCATCAGAAATGGTTCGGGATTCCGCCCGAGCCCGACGGCCCGACGGCGATGGTGCTGCCGCGCCCGTAAAAGGTGAGGCGAAACGCGATTTCGGTGCCGCCCTCGCCAAATGGGCATGCCGGTGCCATTTTGTTCCTCCAAGAATCACGTGACATGACTGTGAGCAGGCCGTTGGCCGACCCCCGTAAACAGCCGGACGGCGATCCGTTCGACATTCCTTTCGACCTGCCGGAGCGCGCTTCGGCGGACAGGTCCGCCGATGTGCCAGCCGATCTGCCGGCGCCTGCTCCGCGCCCCGGTGGCATTGCCGCGCGCGCGGCGGCGCTGGCCAATCCCGGCCGGTCGGCCGGCGGGAGCGGTGTCTATCTCGACGGGCTCAACCCCGAGCAGCGCGCGGCTGTCGAGGCGACCGAAGGGCCGGTCCTGGTGCTGGCCGGCGCGGGCACGGGCAAGACGCGGGTGCTGACCACCCGCATCGCCCACATCCTCTCGCTCGGCCTCGCCTGGCCCTCGCAGATCCTCGCCGTGACCTTCACCAACAAGGCCGCGCGCGAGATGAAGGAGCGCATCCACGCCATGGTCGGCGAGGAGGTGGAGGGCATGCCGTGGCTCGGCACCTTCCACTCCATCGGCGTGCGCATGCTGCGCCGGCACGCGGAGCTGGTCGGGCTGAAGTCGGGCTTCACCATCCTCGATACCGACGACCAGATCCGGCTGCTCAAGCAGCTGCTGCAGGCCGAGAACATCGACGAGAAGCGCTGGCCCGCGCGCCTGCTGGCCAACACCATCGACGGCTGGAAGAACCGCGGCCTCAGCCCCGACCAGGTGTCGGCGGGCGAGGGGGCGGCCTTCGCCAATGGCCGGGGGCAGAAGCTCTACGCCGATTATCAGGCGCGTTTGAAGGCGCTGAACGCGGTCGATTTCGGCGACCTGCTGCTGGAGAGCATCCGTCTCCTGCGCGAGAATCCGGACGTGCTCGCCGACTATCACCGGCGCTTCCGCTACATCCTCGTCGACGAGTATCAGGACACCAACGTCGCGCAATATCTTTGGCTGCGCCTGCTGGCGCAGGGCTCGCGCAATGTCTGCTGCGTCGGCGACGACGACCAGTCGATCTATGGCTGGCGCGGCGCCGAAGTGGACAACATCCTGCGCTTCGAGAGCGATTTCCCCGGCGCGAAGGTGGTGCGGCTGGAGCGCAATTACCGCTCCACCGGCCACATCCTCGGCGCGGCGGCGCATCTCATCGCCCATAATGAGGGGCGGCTCGGCAAGACGCTGTTCTCGGAAGGAGCCAGCGGCGAGAGAGTGACGGTGACGGGTGCCTGGGACAGCCAGGAAGAGGCCCGCGCCATCGGCGAGGAGATCGAGGACTTCCAGCGCGGGGGGCATGCGCTGGCGCAGATCGCCATCCTCGTGCGCGCCTCCTTCCAGATGCGCGAGTTCGAGGACCGCTTCGTCACGCTGGGGCTGAACTACCGCGTCATCGGCGGCCCGCGCTTCTACGAGCGCGCGGAAATCCGAGACGCGCTGGCCTATCTTCGCGTCATCGCCTCGCCGGCCGACGACCTCGCCTTCGAGCGCATCGTCAACGTACCCAAGCGCGGCCTCGGCGACGCGGCGCTGCGCCAGATCCATGACCATGCCCGCGCGGCGCAATTGCCGCTGATCGAGGCGGCACGCGAATTGGTCGGCAGCGAGGAGCTGAAGCCCAAGGTCCGCCTCACCCTGCGTGATCTCGTCGGCGCGTTCGACCGCTGGCGCGAGCAGATGGCGACCATGCCGCATCACGAGCTGGCCGAGATCGTGCTCGACGAGAGCGGCTACACCGAGATGTGGCAGAAGGACCGCTCGGCCGACGCTGCCGGCCGGCTGGAGAACCTGAAGGAACTCGTGCGCTCGATGGAGCCGTTCGAGAACCTGATCGGCTTCCTCGAGCACATCTCGCTGGTGATGGACGTCGATGGCGGCGGCAATGGCGACGCCGTCAACATCATGACGCTGCATTCCGCCAAGGGGCTGGAATTCGACACCGTGTTCCTGCCCGGCTGGGAGGAGGGCGTGTTCCCCAACCAGCGCGCGCTCGACGAGCAGGGACGTGCCGGGCTGGAGGAGGAGCGCCGCCTCGCCTATGTCGGCATCACCCGCGCCCGGCGGCGGGCCAAGGTGTTCTTCGCCTCCAACCGGCGCATCCACGGCCTCTGGCAGTCCAGCGTGCCCAGCCGCTTCCTCGATGAATTGTCGGAGAAGGACGTGGAGGTGACGGAATCGCGCGGCGGCCAGGGCTGGGGAGGTGGCCAGGCCGGCCGCTACGGCTACGGGCCGAGCCGCTTCGACCAGGCCGAGACCTTCGGCTCGAGCTATTCGACGCCGGGCTGGCAGCGGGCGCAGAGCGCGGCCAGATCGGGCGGCGGGTCTTCCGGCGGCGGGTTTTCGGACCGTCCCTCGCGCTATGCCGCGAGCGAGGGCGCGCGCGGCGGGCGGGTCATCGAGGGCGAGCTGATCGCCAAGTCCACCGGTGCATCGTCGCGTTTCGGCATCGGCGACCGGGTGTTCCACCAGAAGTTCGGCTATGGCGAAGTGGCCTCGGTGGAGGGCAACAAGCTCACCGTCCAGTTCGACAAGGCCGGCGAGAAGAAGGTGGTCGACAGTTTCGTCGAGGCGGCCTGAGCGGCGACGCGCTGGCGTTCCGCGCCTTCCTCGCTTAACAGAGCGCGACCGATCCGCCGCGAGGAATGCCGAATGCTCGAAGGACTGCCGCCCAATGGCGCCACCCATGTGATGCGCGTGGAGGCGCCCGAGCATGAGGCGCGGGCCATCGCCGACATCATCTCCGAGAGCTTCGATCCGGCCGAGGTGGCGACTGCCGCCTTCGAGGAGCAGGATCTCGCCGAGGGGGCGTCCTGGGCGATGGAGGCCTATTTCGGCGAGGCGCCGGACGAGGACAGCGTCCGCGACCTGATCCGCCTCGTGGCGCCGGACCATGCGGACAAGGCCGAGTTCCTCACCCTCGACAAGAAGGACTGGGTGGCCTCCTCGCTGGAAGGACTGGCGCCGGTCGCGATCGGCCGTTTCGTCATCCATGGTGCGCATGACCGGGACCGGCTGCCGCCGAGCCGCATCGGCATCGAGATCGAGGCGGCGCTCGCCTTCGGCACAGGTCACCACGGCACCACCAAGGGTTGCCTCTCGGCGATCGCCGCCTATGGCAAGCAGCGCCGTCCGGCGCGCACGCTCGACGTCGGCACCGGAACGGGCGTGCTGGCCATGGCGGCGGCGCGGCTGTTCCATGCGCCGGTCGTCGCCAGCGACATCGACCGGGTGGCGGTGGTGACGGCGCAGGCCAATGCGAAGGCCAACCGCGCCGCGCCGCACATCCATTTCCTGCATGCGCCGGGTCTCGGGGCGGGCGAGTTCCGCCGGCAGGGGCCTTACGACCTCATCGTCGCCAACATCCTGCTGCCGCCGCTGAAGGCGATCGCCCGGCCACTGCGCCGGCTGCTGGCGCCGGGCGGGACGGTGGTGCTGTCGGGGTTGCTGCCCTCGCACGCCAATGCGGCGCTGGCCGCCTATTGCGCGCAGGGGCTGCGGCTGAAGCGGCGGCGGGACATCGAGGGCTGGACGACGCTGGAGCTGACAGCCGATTCAGGGCGCAACGAGACACCCGCCGGTCGGCGGTGAGGAGACGTCAGGAAGGAACGCCGCTCACGACAGCCGGATCGGCATGTTGACCGGCCGACCGAGCCCTTCCGGGATCGGCAGCGCGCCATGGGCGGCCTTCATCAGCGCGAGGCGTTCCAGCACCTCGTCGGGGAACGGCGCCACACGGCGGGTGCCGGCCTCGACATGCTGGGCGATCTGCTCGCAGGTCGCCGCGATCCAGCCCTCGCGGGCATGGTGCAGTTCCTGGAACAGATGCATGCGCTTGTCGTCGTAGTTGACGAGGCGCAACGTGACCCGCACCTCCTGTCCCACGCGAAGCTCGCGCAGGAAGCGTTGATGGGCCTCGATCGTGACGAACGAGGCGCTGCGGCTCTCCACCCGATGGGGGCCGAGACCCACGAGGAAGACGGCCTCGTCGACCGCACGGTCGAACAGCAGGCCGTAATAGGCTGCGTTGAGCTGCCCGTGGTGATCGCCCCAGTTCGGCTCGACCGTCATCACGGACGAAACAAAAGGAGCGAAGAACACGGGCTCGAAGTCGATCCCGTCCAGCATGACACCATCCCGACCGCGAGCGCGTGACCGCTCTGCCTTATTGACAAGCATTGTGCCGACTTTCAGTGCAGTCGTCACCTGTCCTGATGGCGATTGAATGACTGAATTCTTGCGATCCGGGGGTATCGCCGTGCCTTTTGCGCGGCGGGGCGCCGGAGGCGGGGGTCGCGGCGGACACCGATAAGGTATATGCGATGGTCGCCGCGTGGTTAGCGGCAGGCAGCGAGAAGAGGAGAGCGGGATGAACGAGGTATTGCAGGCGCGTCCCGCGACGGAAAAGGCAGGCGAAGCGGTTAGCGCAGTCATCGCCGAGCTCTCCGCCCATTTCGGCGACCGGCTGGCGACCGGCCGCGCCATTCGCGAGCAGCATGCCAACACCGTCACCTGGCTGCCGAACGAGGCACCGGACGCCGTGGTCTTCGTGGAGAGCACGGAGGACGTTCAACTTGTTGTGCGCAGCTGCGCCCGATACCGCGTTCCGGTCATCGCCTTCGGCACCGGCTCCTCGCTGGAAGGGCAGATCAATGCGCCGAAGGGCGGTATCTCGATCGATCTCTCGCGCATGAACCGGGTGCTTTCGGTGCACCCCGAGGACCTCGACTGCGTGGTGGAGCCGGGCGTCACCCGCAAGCAGCTCAACGAGCATCTGCGCGATGTCGGCCTGTTCTTCCCCATCGATCCCGGCGCGGATGCCTCGCTCGGCGGCATGGCTTCCACTCGCGCTTCCGGTACCAATGCGGTGCGCTACGGTACCATGAAGGACAACGTGATCTCCGTGACCGCCGTGCTGGCGAATGGCGAGGTGATCACCACAGCGCGGCGGGCAAGGAAGTCGTCGGCGGGCTACGACCTCACCCGGCTCTTCGTCGGCGCCGAGGGCACGCTCGGCATCATCACCAACCTGACGCTCAGGCTCGCGGGCATTCCTGAAGCGATCTCCGGCGGCGTCTGCGGCTTCCCGACCATCCGCGCCGCCTGCGACGCGGTGATCCTCACCATCCAGTCCGGCCTGCCGGTCGCCCGTATCGAACTGCTGGACGAGGTGCAGGTGCGGGCCTGCAACGCCTATTCGAAGCTCGATCTCGTCGAGCAGCCCACGCTCTTCGTGGAGTTCCACGGCACCGAGGCCAGCGTGCACGAGCAGGCCGAGCGTTTCGGCGAGATCGCGGCCGAGTATGGCGGCGGCGCGTTCAAGTGGGCGACGCGACCCGAGGACCGCACGAAACTCTGGCAGGCACGGCATGACGCCTACTGGGCCTGCCTGCCGCTGAAGCCGGGCGCCAAGGCACTGGCGACCGATGTCTGCGTGCCGCTGTCGCGCCTCGCCGACTGCGTGGACGAGACCAAGCACGACATCGAGGAGATGGGCATGATCGCGCCCATCGTCGGCCATGTCGGCGACGGCAATTTCCACACCGTCACCCTTGTCGACATGGACGATCCGCACGAGGTCGCGAAGGCGAAGGACTTCATCTCGCGCATGGTGGAGCGCGCGCTCGCCATGGGCGGCACCGCCACCGGCGAGCACGGCGTCGGCCAGGGCAAGCGCAAATACATGGAAGCCGAGCACGGCACGGCGACGCTCGATGCGATGCGGGCCGTCAAGCTGGCGCTCGATCCGCACAACATCATGAATCCGGGCAAGATCCTGCCCTGAGCGGGATCCGGCTCCAAGAGACCTTCCAAACGGCGTCCGCGGCGCAAATGACACTTTGCGGGTGTCGCGGAGAATGCAAAAAATATCAACAATCTAGCGTAGGATGGTTCGACGGCCCCGCTTTCCGGGACGGGGCGCGCCGGGGCGGGTGGACCGGAGGAGTCGCGTGCAGAACCTGCTGCTGACCATTGCGAGCGCCATCATACTGGCCGTCGCGGCGGCTTTTGCCGCGCCGTTCGTCGTCGACTGGACGCAGTGGCGCTCCGTCTTCGAGGCGCAGGCGGCGCGTGCCATCGGCGCCCCGGTGGTGATCCGCGGCCCCATCGAGGCGCAGATCCTGCCCACGCCGCACATCGTGCTGCGCGACGTTTCGGTCGGCGTCGACGGCGGCGGCACGGGGATGGCGGCGGCGGAGCTTGCCGGTCATCTCTCGCTCGGCGCGCTGATGCGCGGCGAGGTGGTCGCCGACCGGCTGACCCTGACCCGGCCCCGCCTGCGCGTGGTGGTCGATGCCACCGGCAAGTTCGTTCTTCCCACCGGGGCCACGCGGGCCGCGGGCTTCAGCATCGCCGAACTGGACATCCGCGACGGCACGCTGGAACTCGTCGACCGCGCCAACGGGCGCACGCTCAAGCTCGACGACATGGACCTGACCGGCGCACTCGGCGGTACGCTGGGGCCGGCGCGGCTCGATGGCGAAGTGGAGACCGCCGGCGTGCGCCGCCGGCTGCGCGCCTCGCTCGCGACCTTCGCGCCGGACGGCACGGCGAAGCTGCGGCTCGGCGTGCAGAATGTCGGCTCGCCCTTCAGCATCGATGCCGACGGCGTGCTCAGCCTCGCCGGCGGAAAGCCGGGCTTCCGCGGCCGCGCCTCGCTTGCCGCCGCCACCGATCCGGCGCCCGCCCTGCGTGGCGCCGACGGGAAGGCGCCGGCCGTGCCGACCTTCTCCGACGTGCTGAAGGGATGGAGCCTTGCCGGCACGGTGGAGGCAAGCCCGCAAGCGGTCAGCGCCAGCGACCTCAGCCTCACGCTGGAAGGAGCGCAGCGCCCGGTCGAGCTGACGGGCATGGCCAGCTTCACCGGCGGCAACGAGAAGCAGCCGGACACCCGGCTGGAACTGAAGCTCTCCGCCCGCCAGATCGACCTCAACGCGATGACCGGCGGTGCCGCGCCCCTGGCCGCCGTCGATGCGCTGGCCGCGACCATCGCCCCGCTGGCGGGGGTCGCCATCAGCGGGACGCTGGACCTGACCAGCGACACCGTACTGCTCGCCGGCGCGGCGATGCGCGAGGCACAGGCGGGGCTCGACTGGTCCCCGGCCGGCTGGCGGGCACGCACCATCGAGGCCCGGCTGCCGGGCGGGGCGCGGGTCGCGCTTTCCGGCAGCCTGCCGAGCGTGGCGGGCAAGACTGATCCGAACGCGGCGCTGTTCGGCGGAACCGTGGTGCTGGAGGCACAGGACCTGCCGGCCTTCGCCGGCTGGGCGGCGCCGGAGGCGAGCGCGTTGGTCACCAACCTGCCGGCCGGCGCGGCGCGTCTCGCCGGCGAGCTCAGCGCCAGCGCGTCGCGCGTCGCCTTCGACAAGCTGGACCTGACCGCCGGAGACAGCCATTTCACCGGCACCGCCGCTTACAGCGTGCCACAGGACGGCGTGCGCGGCCGGCTCGACGCCGTTCTGGCGACGGACAATATCGACCTCGACGCGCTGCTGCCCTCGGCGCGGCGGCTGATCGGGCTCGGGACCGAGCGCTTCGACCTCGGCCTCAGCCTGACCGGCCGGCAGGTGCGCTTTGCCGGCGCTAATGCGAAGAGCGTCGACGTGATCCTGAAGGGCGACGCCGAGGGGCTGGGCATCGAGCGTCTTGCCATCGACGATTTCGCCGGGTTGGACCTGACCGGCTCGGGCCGGCTTGCCGCTCTAGGCAGCGCCGAGGCGGGCGCCAACGGCCGCTTCGAGGCGCAGCTTTCCGGCAAGCGGGCGGAAGGGCTGCCGGCGCTGGCGCGCGCCTTCGGCCTGACGCAGATCGAGCCGTTCCTCGCCTCGGCCGGCCCGATGCTGGCGCCGGTCGATGTGCGACTGGTGCTCGCCTCGGAGGCGGGACGCACCAGCGTCGAGGCGGGCGGGCAGCTCGGCAGCCTGTCGGGCGCGGGCAAGGTCGGCTTCGGTGCCGACCGGCGGCCGCAGGGGCGCGTTCAGTTCGACGCGAAGGACGGCGGCGCGGTGCTCTCGCGCCTCGGCGTTCCCGGCCTGCGGGGCAATCTCGGGGCGGGGCGGCTGGTCGTCGATCTCGGCGAACGCGTCGACGCGACGCTGACGCTCGGCGGTGCGAGCCTGCGGGGGCAGGGAAGCCTCGCGCTGGACGCCGAGGGACGCGTGCAGCCCGATCTCGCGCTCACCCTCGACGGCGCCAACCTCGCCGTGCTGTTGAGCGACGTCGCGTCGGGCGACGCGCGCGCCGTGCCGGCGAGCCTCAAGGGCGCCCTCGGCCGCGACGGCGAGACATGGTGGGTGCGCGGCCTCTCCGGCTCGATCGCCGGCCAGCGGCTCGACGGCAGCCTCGCCTATGCGCCGGGCCAGCCGGTGCGGGCGGAACTGACGACGGCGAAATGGAGCCTGCCGCAGGCGCTCAGCCTCGTCGTCGGCGCCTCCGGCGGGGAGGGCTGGTCGAAGACGCGCTTCGGCACGCCGATGCTCGCGACGCTGGCGGCCGAGCTGGCGCTCAACGTCGGCCAGTTCGAACTGCCGGGCGGTCTGGCGCTCAGTGATGCCAGGCTGCGGGGCAAGCTTTCGGGCGGGCGCCTCGCGGTGGAGGAGATCGCCGGCCAGCTGGCGGGCGGCAGCCTCGCCGGGCGCTTCAATCTCGGGCGCGAGGGCGAGAACGTCCAGTTCGACGGGCGCTTGTCGCTGGCCAATGCCGACGGCGCGGCGCTGCTGGCGGCCGCCGGGGCGAAGCAGCCGGGCGTGCGCGGCCGGGTGACGGCGACGCTGGACCTCACCGGACGCGGCAACTCGCCCTTCGTGCTGGCGAGCCGCCTCCAGGGGCAGGGCAATCTGGCGATCGAGGGGCTGGAGATCGACTATAACGATCCGACGGCCCTGCAATATGTGATGCTGGCGACCGATCGCGGGTTGCCGCCCGACCGGCAGAAGCTGGTCCAGCTCTTCAATGAGGGGCTGTCGCGCGGCCCACTGCGGCTGCAGCGGGTGGAGAGTGCCATCAGCGTCGTTGACGGTGTAGCGCGCACCAGCGCGGCGCGGATCGCTGCCGGCGAGCAGCGTTTCGGTGTTTCCGGCGTGCTCGACATTGCCGCGCTCGGCTTCGAGGCGACGCTGGAACTGCAGGATGTGGCGCAGGGGGGACTGCCCGCCGTGCCGGCGGCGGCGGTGCAATGGCGTGGCCCGCTGGCCGCGCCGGAACGGCGCTTCGACATCACCGCGCTGACGGCGGCCATCAACATGCGGGCGCTCGACCGCGAAACCAAGCGGCTGGAAGCGGAATTCGGGCGTACGCCGCTGACCGATGGCGGGCAGGCGACCGGCAATCCCGCTGTCGGCAGAGGCCGCGAGGAGCCGGCGCCGGCAGCGCCCGCCCAGCCGCCGGCTTCGCCCCCGGCCGCCGCATCGCCATCGCGTCCGGCGCCGCAGTCCTATTATTACGGGCAGTATTCCGCGCCCGGCGCCCAGATGCCGGGAGAACTCGCGCCGGGTAGCGCCGCGCCGCCGCTGGGGCCGCCGGTCGATATTCCGGCCGATCCGCTGCAGAGCCCGATCATGGCGCCGCCGCTGGCGCCGTGAGGCGGCTCAGCCGGTAATGAATTCGTCGGCGGCGTAGCCCTGCAGATAGAGCAGGGCGGTGAGGTCGCCATGGTCGATGCGCACCTGCGCGGCGGCCGCCACGGCCGGTTTGGCGTGGTAGGCGACGCCGAGACCGGCCTCGCCGATCATCGCGAGATCGTTGGCGCCGTCGCCCACCGCCAGCGTCGCGTCGTAGGGCAGTCCGAGCGCCTGCCGCGTCTCGACCAGCGCGGTCAGCTTGGCTTCGCGGCCGAGGATCGGTTCCTCGACGAGGCCGGCGAAGCTCTCCCCATCGGCGAGCAGCACATTGGCGCGGTGGGCGTCGAAGCCGATCATCTCCGCGACGCGCGCGGTGAACAGGGTGAAGCCGCCGGAGACGAGCAGGGTGCGCGCGCCGTTCGCCCGCATGGTGCGCACCAGCGCCGTGCCGCCGGGGGTGAGGCGGATGCGGTCGGCGATCACCTCGTCGACGACGGCGAGCGGCAGGCCCTTGAGCAGCGCCACGCGCTCGCGCAGCGCCGGCTCGAAGGCGATCTCGCCGCGCATGGCGCGCTCGGTTATCTCGGAAACATGCGTCTTCATGCCGGCATAGTCGGCCAGCTCGTCGATGCATTCCTGCCCGATCATGGTGGAATCCATGTCGGCGAGGAAAAGCTGCTTGCGGCGTCCCTCGGCCGGCAGCAGGGCGACGTCGACGGGCACCGCGCCCAGCGCCGCTCGCACGGCGTCGATGTCGGTGGAGCCGGAGAAGCCGATTTCGGCGGCGATGCCGGGGCTGAGGAGGCGGGCCTCGCCGGGCGCGGGCAGCGCCGAGCGGGCCGCGGCGATCACCGCGGCATCGACCGCCGGGGCGGCCGGATTGGAGATGAGGACGGCGACGTGGGAAGCGTGATCGGACATTGCGGCGACAGAGACCTTGCCGCCGGGCCGGCGACGGGCAAAAAGGCGGGATGAGACCCATGAAGCGGAGACGGGCGTGACCGGAAATGCTTCGCGCCCGCGCGCGGTGCTTATTGCAGGACCGACCGCGAGCGGCAAGTCGGCGCTGGCGCTCGAACTCGCGGAACGGGCGGGCGGCGTCGTCATCAACGCGGATTCCATGCAGGTCTATCGCGATCTCCGAGTGCTTTCCGCCCGGCCGACCGCCGGGGAGGAGGCGCGCGCGCCGCATCGTCTCTACGGCCATGTCGACGGTGCGCAGGATTATTCCGTCGCGCACTGGCTGGAGGACGCCCGGCGCGTCCTTTCAGAAAGCGAGGCGGAGGGACGCCTGCCGATCTTCGTCGGCGGCACGGGTCTCTATTTCAAGGCACTGACGCTCGGCCTTTCGCCCATGCCGGTCATTCCCGCCGAGGTGCGGGCCCGCGTGCGTGCGTTCGCTCCTGATGCGCCGGCCCTGCATGCGCGTCTCGTCGCCGTCGATCCCGAGACCGCCGCGCGCTTGCGTCCCTCCGATACGCAGCGGCTGATGCGCGCGCTGGAAGTGTTCGAGGCGACGGGCCGTCCGCTGGCGCTCTGGCAGGACGAACGTGCCGAGCCTCCGGTGCTGGCGGCGGACCAGGCGTTCAAGCTCTTTCTCGCCACCGACCGGACGGTGCTGCGCGCGCGCATCGCCGAGCGCTTCCACGCGATGATGGAGGAAGGCGCGCCGGAGGAGGCGAGGGCCCTGCTGGCACGCGACCTGCCGGCCGACCGGACCATCCTCAAGGCGCATGGCGTGCCGTGGTTCCGGCGCTGTTTCGCCGGCGAGATCACGCAGGATGAGGCGGTGGCGGGCGCCATCCTCGATACGCGCCATTACGCCAAGCGGCAGGATACCTGGTTCCGCCACCAGCTCGAGGGCTGGACGGCGGTGACGGCCCCGGAAGCCCGGAGGCTTCTCGAAGAGGTGTCATCCTGATGTGCGCTTATCGGAGTTCCTAAAGGCCAAGCTCCGACAATCCAGGATGATCGGCCGGACGCGGACTGGAGCGGTCCCAATGAAACTTGCGCTCGTTTTCCCTGATCGGCAGGTCGTTGATGCAGGCGTAGCGACGCTGCATCAGGCCGTCTTCGGCGAACTCCCAGTTCTCATTGCCGTAGGAGCGGAACCAGTTGCCGGAATCATCGTGCCATTCATAGGCGAAGCGTACGGCGATGCGGTTGTCGGTGAAGGCCCAGAGTTCCTTGATCAGCCGGTAGTCCAGTTCCTTCGCCCATTTGCGCGTGAGGAAGGCGACGATCTCGGGGCGGCCGTTGATGAATTCGGCGCGGTTCCGCCACTGGCTGTCCGGCGTGTAGACCCGCGAGACGCGCTCGGGATTGCAGGAGTTCCAGCCATCTTCGGCGCCGCGAACCTTCTGGATTGCCGTCTCGCGGGTGAAGGGCGGGAGAGGCGGGTGTGTTTCCGACATGAGTCACCTCTGGCGAAGCGCGCTCAGGCCCGTGCCGTCCGTCGAACGGGCAGCGGGCGCAGGCGCAGGGCGAGGGCGCTGGCGACGGCGACGGCCGCTCCGAGGCCGGCGACCCACCAGGCGGGGCGGATGGAATAGGAAAAGGCGAGATTGGCCGCCAGCACGCGCGCGGGATCGACGCCTGTCGCGGCGAGATACCACCCGGCTTCGAGAAGCGCCGTGGCGAGGCCCGAGAACGCGGCCAGCGCGAGGAGGGCACCAAGGCTGCTACCGTAGCCATGGCGTTGCAGCACGCGCCATCCCATCAGCCAGACGAAGAAGCCGGCCATCAGCGTCGGCTCGGTCACGTCGAGCTTCTGCTGCATGAAGAAATGCAGGATGCCGAGCGCCGTCACCGGATAGACGAGCATCTGCAGCCGCGACCAGCGCTCGGCGCCCATGCGCCGCACCGCGCCGTCCCAGGAGGTAGCGGCGAGCGCGATCAGGCCGAGCACGGCGGCGAAGCCGATGGTGAGATAGATCCGCAGCACGATCTCGCGCGCGGCGGTCGACAGGCTCGCGGTATCAATGAGGTAGAAGGTGAAATGGACGCCGACGAGGAAGGCGGCGCCGAGGCCGAGCGTGCGCCGGGCGTTGAGGAGCTTCGGCCAGTTGAACAGCCGCCGCGCCGGCGTCACCGCCAGCGTGACCAGCAGCAGCCGGATCGCCCAGTCGCCGACGAAGCGGATGACCTCGATCAGCGGCCGGGCGGTCAGCGCCGGGTCTTCCCCGAGGGCGCCACCGCCGAGGCCGGGACCGGCCCCCAATCCACCGCCGCCCAGCCCACCGCCTGGAAGTCCACCGCCTGCAAGCCCACCGCCGCCCAATCCGCCGCCGACCCCGAAAGGGTCCTGCGGCGCGAAGCCGCCGCTCAGGGCACGGGCGGCCAGCAGGGCAAGGGGAAACAGGACGACGACGAGCGCGCCGATCTTCTCGGGGCTGAGCTTGCCGGAATTCTCGCGCAGGAAGGGCATGGGCGGACCGTGAGCGTTGCGATGCCCATCATTACGCCGGCCGGTGTGGCGATCTTACAATAACGCACCCGCACTTTCGCGTGAGACCGGCGCCGCGTGAGACCGGCGGCGTGCGCCGCCGGCGCGCGGCGGTGGTTCACTCCTCGAAGATGCGCGTCACATGGCCCATCTTGCGGCCGGGACGAGCTTCTTCCTTGCCGTAGAGATGCAGGTGGGCGCCGGGCTCGTCGAGAACGGCGAGCCATTCGTCGGCCTCGTCGCCGATGAGATTGGTCATTTCCACCCGGCCGAGCCGCTCGACCGCGCCGAGGGGCCAGCCGGCGATGGCGCGCACATGCTGCTCGAACTGGCTGGTGACGGCGCCGTCCAGCGTCCAGTGCCCGGAATTGTGCACGCGCGGGGCGATTTCGTTGACGATGAGGCCCTGCGTGCCGTCCACCACCACGAGGAACATCTCGACCGCGAACACGCCGACATAGCCGAGCGCCTCGCCGATGCGCCGCGCGATCTCCCGCGAGACCGCCTCGACGGCCGGGGTTACCTCGGCCGGGACGGTGGAGCGGTAGAGAATGTGATGGCGGTGCTCGTTCTGCGTCACCTCATAGGCGGCGAAGCGCCCGTCCCCGGTACGGGCGGCGACGACGGAGACCTCGCACTCGAAGGGCACGAAGCCTTCGAGGATCGCCGGCTGGTGGCCGATCGCGGTGAAGGCGGCGGCGAGATCGTCGCCCTCGCGGATGATCACCTGTCCCTTGCCGTCATAGCCGAAGCGGCGCGTCTTCAGCACCGCCGGCCGGCCGATCTCCTGGAGCGCCTGCTCCAGCTCCGCCACGCTGTTCACCGCGGCGAAGGGGGCGGTCTCGATGCCGAGGCGGGAGACGAAGGTCTTCTCCTCCAGCCGGTCCTGGGTGATGCCCAGCGCCTTCGCGCCCGGATGCACCGGCACGTGGCCGGCGAGGAAATCGGCGGTGTAGACCGGCACGTTCTCGAATTCATAGGTGACGACGTCGACCGACCGGGCGAAGCGCTCCAGCGCGGCGAGGTCGTCATAGGCGGCCTGCGTGTGGGTGCTGGCCACGTCGAAGGCCGGGCTGCCGGCCTCCGGCGCGTAGATGTGCGCCTTCAGCCCCAGCGGGGCGGCGGCGAGGGCGATCATGCGGGCGAGCTGGCCCCCGCCGAGAATGCCGATGGTGGCGCCGGGCTTCAGCATGTAGGACGCGTTCACTCGGGCCGCTCCGTCACGGCGGCGGTGCGCGCCGCCCGCCACTGCGCCAGCCGCTCGGCCAGGGCCTCGTCGGAGACGGCGAGGACGGCGGCGGCGAGCAGGCCGGCATTGGTCGCCCCGGCCTTGCCGATGGCGAGGGTGCCCACCGGGATGCCGGCGGGCATCTGGACGATGGAATAGAGGCTGTCGAGGCCGGAAAGCGCCTTCGATTCCACCGGTACGCCGAAGACGGGCAGGGTGGTGAGCGAGGCGACCATGCCGGGCAGATGGGCCGCGCCGCCGGCGCCCGCGATGATGACCTTGTAGCCGGCCGCCTTCGCGCCCTTGGCGAAGTCGTACATGCGGTCGGGCGTGCGGTGGGCGGAGACGATGCGGCAGTCATGGCCGACCCCCAGCGCCTGCAGCGTTTCGGCCGCGTGGCGCATGGTCTCCCAGTCCGACTGGCTCCCCATGATGATGGCGACGGGCCGCCGGTCGGTGGCCGTTCCGGCCGTCAGGTCGCTCATTCTCTTGCTCGTACCCCCGCGGGAAAGGCGCGGATTATAGGAATCGCGGCATCTTCGGCAAGGGATGACGGGGCGCCCCGCGTTTCGTTCTCCCCAATGTCGCGCGGAACGAACATGCTTAACACGACCTTTACTCGCGCAGGGCAAGGTGCGCGCTGGAGATCGGCCGGATTCGGACACTCTGCCGTCATCGTGAGTTGAACGGTTGAGGGTTCGCGTTGGAATGTAGTTGGATACCCAAGGGCGTCCCTACGGCCGGTCCGGCGTGGTGAGAGAGGAAGCGGAGACATCGATGTCCGGTCGCGGCGAGTATGGTGCGGGGCGTAGCCACGGCGTGCAGTCTTCGGGAACGCGGCGCCTGAGGGGCGCGGCGGCGCTGCTGCTGTCGGCGGCGACGGGCCTGGGGCTGGCGACCTTCAGCGGCAAGCTGACCGGCAATCCCTTCACGGCACGGGCGCAGGAGCTGACCGGCGCCGCCATCGCCGTCGATCGCGCGGGCAGCGGCACCGGCGACACCGTGGCGGCCTTCGATTCGTCCTCGGCCGGCATGCGCGACACCGGACATGCGGCCTCGCCCCTGCCGGTGGTCGCCGACGACCACGCCCCCTTCGACATGGCCGGCGAGCGCCGCCGCGTGGGACCGGCGCCCGGCGCCGCGCTCGCCATGCATGCCGAGCCCGCCCCCTTCGCGCTGCAGGCGGATGTGCCCGCCGAGCCGGCGGTCGGTCGCGGCGCGCCGGAGACCGGCACCGGCACGGCGACGCCGGGCGCGGCTTCCGGGAACGCGGCGACGCCCGCCACTCCCGCTCCGGCGGCGGCGACGCCCGGCGCCGCGCATCCCACCGCCGCCAGCGTTCCGGACGCGGCCGCGCCGGGAGCCACGGTGCCGGCACGCCTCACCGAGATGATCGGTAATCAGCTCATCCGCTTCACCCCCAATGTGGGAGAGCAGCAGGCGCTGGCGGCTTTCTACGGCGCGCGGGGCTATCAGCCGGTCTTCACCGGCGGCAAGGGCATCGCCCCGCTCGGCCAGATCGCGCTCGACCAGTTCGCGGCCTCGGCGGTGGAAGGGCTGAACCCGGCGGACTACCTCGTGCCGGCGCTGCCGGCCTCGCCGAGCGATACGCAGCTCGCCGAAATGGAACTGCGCCTCGCGGCGACGACGCTGCTCTATGCGCGCCATGTGCAGAGCGGGCGTTTCGACCCGAAGATCATCTCCAAGGACGTCGATCCAAACCCGACCGTTCCGGACCCCGCCGCCGTGCTGGCGACGGTGAGCACGGCGCCCAATGCGCGCGCCGCCTTCGAATCCTTCGCCCCGCAATATGACGAGTATCGCCTGCTCAAGACCCAGCTCGCGCGGCTGATGACCGAGGGTCAGGCGGTCTCCCACGCGGCGATCCCGCCGGGTCCGTCGCTGCGTCCGGGCGACAATGATCCGCGCGTGCCGCTGCTGCGGGCGCGGCTCGGCATCGGCGGCGCGCCGGAGGATTCGGTCTACGATCCGATGCTCGTGGACGCCGTGCGCGAGTTCCAGCGCCTGTCCGGCCAGAGCGCGGACGGCATTGTCGGCCGCGGCACGCTGGCGGCGCTGAATGCCGGGGCCAGTGGCGACCGGCTCCACGACATCGTGGCCAACATGGAACGCTGGCGCTGGGTGCCGCACGACGTGGCGCCGGTCTATGTGATGGTGAACATCCCCGAATACATGGTGCGCATCGTCGTCAACGAGCAGGCCGTGCACGAGACCCGCGTGGTCGTCGGCAAGCCCGAGAACCAGACGCCGATCATGTCGGAGAACATGCAGTACGCGGTGTTCAACCCGTCCTGGAACGTGCCGCCCGGCATCATCCGCAACGAGATGCTGCCCAAGCTGATGGCCGACCCCTATGCGCTGGAGCGCCAGGGCATCGACGTGGTGCGCAACGGGCGCATCATCGATCCGGGCTCGGTGAACTGGAGCCGGGGCGCGCAGGGCTATTCCTTCCGCCAGGCACCGGGCGAGCGCAACGCGCTGGGCCGCATGAAGTTCATGTTCCCGAACAAGCACGCGGTCTATCTGCACGACACGCCGAGCCGCTCGCTGTTCTCCCGCGACCGCCGGGCCTTCAGCCATGGCTGCGTGCGCGTGCACGAGCCGCTGGCCTTCGCCGAGGCGCTGTTCGCCGTCGGCTCGCCGGGCGAGGGGTGGAGCCAGCAGCGGCTGTCGCGGCTGGTCGGGGGCAATGAGAAGTCGCTGCCGCTCAAGCAGCGCTTCCCGGTGCACCTCGTCTACTTCACCACCTATGTCGACGGCACCGGCCAGCTGGTCACCCGCGAGGATATCTACGGCACCAACGCCGCGACCAAGGCGATCCTCGGCCTCGACGGCACGCGGCGGGTCGCCGATCGCGGCGCGGCGGTCCGCCCGCGCTGACGCCGTCTGCTGGCGCGGAAGGCTCATCCTCGTTTCTCGCATATGCGAAGGCGCCTGTAGCGCGCCTTCGCGGGGCTGCGTGCACAGTCGCCTGTGGCTCATTTGACACGCATCAGAGAAAAATCCGCCGATGTGTGATGAGCTGTCGAAAATTTGACGGTGCGGCACTCTTTTGCCACAGTCGCTTCTTAGCCAGAGAGGCAATAGGCGTGGGGGTGAGGTCGTAATGACCTCTTAACCAAACCCGAGAAGACTATGTTCACCATGTACGGCCCGGACGTGTTGTCCGTGTCGTCTCAAGGAAACGTTCAGTTCGGGTTCCGATTCGTGCGCATCAATCTCGCTCTTCGCTCCGGAAAGTCTGTCGCCGCCGTCGCGCTCGCCGTGGCCGCGACGCTGTGCAGCGCGAATTTATTGCAGGACGCCGTCGCGAACGGCGACACGCGCACGCTGAGCTTCCAGCACGTCCATTCCGGTGCCAGCGCCACCGTCACCTTCAAGCGGAACGGCCGCTACGATCCGGCCGCGCTGAAGCAGCTCAACATTCTCATGCAGGATTGGCGCCGCAAGGAGCCGACCAACATGGACCCCCAGCTCTTCGACATCGTCTGGGAGGTCTATCGCGAGGTCGGCGCGACGCAGCCGATCCAGGTGATCGGCGGCTACCGCTCCCCGGCGACCAATTCCATGCTGCGCTCGCGCTCGCGCGGCGTCGCCAAGTCCAGCCAGCACATGCTCGGCAAGGCGATGGACTTCTACATTCCCGGCGTGCCGCTGGCGAAGGTCCGCGAGGCCGGGCTGCGCCTGCAGCGCGGCGGCGTCGGCTTCTACCCCACCTCCGGCTCGCCCTTCGTGCATATGGACACCGGCGGCGTGCGCCACTGGCCGCGCATGACCCGGCCCGAGCTCGCCCGCGTGTTCCCGGACGGCAAGACCGTGCACATCCCGGCCGACGGCAAGCCGATGTCCGGCTATGCGATGGCCCTCGCCGATATCGAATCGCACGGCTCGCGTGCCGGCGGCGCCGGTGCCGCCTTCGCCTCGAACAGCCGCGGCACGGCGTCCGGCAAGCCGGCCAAGAATCTCTTCGCCGCCCTGTTCGGCAAGGATGAGGACGAGGAGGAGAGCGCCGCCCCGGTCGTCGCGGCTGCCGCTCCCGCCAAGCCGGCGCCGGCGGCCGCCCCGGCCGTGGATGACGAGGAAGCCCCTGCGGCGCCCGTCGCCGTCGCCTCCGCCGCTCCGGTGCCGCGTCCCCAGCCCAATCCGCTGTCGCGCGTCGCGGCCCTCGAACCCGCCGCGATCCCGGCTCCGGCCGACAACCGCGCGGAGCTGGCGGCGCTCGCCGCCGCCGTCCCGCTGCCGCAGGCGCGTCCCGCGCAGGCGCCAGACGCGACCATGGTGGTCGCCAGCGCCGGTGCGCCCGTGCCGCGGCCGCAGGCCCGTCCCGGCGACGCCGGCGGCCTGCCCGAGCTCATCGTGCGCGGCACCGACGGCGCCGGCCCGGCGCTCTCCTACGCGGACGCCACCGCCCCGCTCTTCCCGTCCGAGCGCCTCCAGCCCGGCCGCGCGCCGGCCGGCGCGGCCGATGCCGCCCGTCCGACCCCGGCGGCCGCCGCTCAGGCGCGCAACAAGCGCCGCAGCCACTCGGCGGACATGCTGGCGGAGATCCGTCGCCTGTTCAGCGGCCCGACGGTGGCCAACAACGTCAACCTGCGCACGCCGGAGCTGCACCGTTTCGCGGCCTTCGTGGCGCCGCCGCGCCAGGTGGTGGAGACGCATTTCGGCACCGATGGCACGAATGGCCTGTCGACCACGCAGTTCACCGGGGCGGCGATCGTCGCGGTGCCGGTGGTGGCGATGGTGTCGGGGCCGGCGCCGATCAAGAAGCGCCTGTGAGGCGACGCCCGCCATCGCGCGGGCGTCAGAGCGGCGTTTCGACCTGATCATCAAACAAAAAGCCCCGGGAACGGCCTGTTCCCGGGGCTTTTTGTTCGGCGGCAGCGATCGTGCCGGAGAGCGGTGGCCTCAGCCGACCATGCCCAGCGCCTGCAGGTAGAGATCGACGATCGCCTCATGCTCGGCCCGCTGGTCGGCATCCTGCTTGCGGATCTTCAGGATCTCGCGCAGCGCCTTCACGTCGAAGCCGGTGCCCTTGGCTTCGGCGAACACGTCCTTGATGTCGTCGGAAATGGTCTTCTTCTCCTCCTCGAGGCGCTCGATGCGCTCGATGAAGGATTTGAGCTGCTCCTTGGCGAAGCCGGCGGCGGCGTCGGACAGCGGCTGGTCGTTGGGAATATCGGACATGGTCTCTCCAGGGCGGCGGGCGGAGCCCGGCGTCTAGAACACAAATTGGGCGGCGATCAGGAACGGAACAGAGCCGGCCCGTCAAGGCGCGGATGGTGCCCGAGGGCCGCAGGGCCGCCGCCTACGCCCGCTATCCACTGGCAAAGGGGCGGGTTCGGCGCCGGACGGGCCGCACATGGCAGGAGGGGTCAGTGCGAGCCCGGCCCGGTGAAGGCGGCTTTCTGCTCGGGCGTCGCCTCGGCCTGATAGGTGGCCTTCCACTCCTCATAGGGCATGCCGTAGACGGCCACGCGGCTCTCGTCCTTGGTCAGCGGCACGCCGCGTTCCTTGGCGGCGTCGAGATACCAGTTCGACAGGCAGTTGCGGCAGAAGCCGGCGAGATTCATCAGGTCGATGTTCTGCACGTCGGTGCGCGCGCGCAGATGCGCGACGAGGCGGCGGAAGGCGGCGGCTTCCAGCTCGGTACGGGTCTTGTCGTCGAGTTCGCTCATTGTGTGCCTCCCGGCATGGCGCGTGTGACGTCTGCGACGTGGCGCCGTCTTCGCTAGATAGGCGGAACAGGGCCGGTGCGCGAGCCGTAGGAGCGCACTTCGTGCAGTTCGGGCCGGGCGAGCAGTGCCGGCAGCAGGCCGGCAAGGCGGTCCGCCCACCGGCGCTGGCCATCCTCTTCCGCGATCAGGTCCTGCCGGATCTCCAGCAGCGTATGGGCGAGGCCGCGCAGCGTGCCATGGCGGAACAGGCAGTCGCCGCGCAGCGCGCCGTCATAGGGCTCGTTGTCGCCGACGATGAGGTCCCCTGGCGCCCTGAGCCCGTCGATCAGCTCGCGGCTGAGGCGCGGATCGCTGTCCCACAGCACCGCGGCGTGCCAGGGGCGCGCCACGCCGCGCCAGACGGGCGTGAAGCTGTGCATGGAGAAGATGGCGGGCACGATTCCCCGCTCCAGCGCGGCGTCGATCTCCGCATCGATGGCGGCGTGATAGGGGCGGTGAAAGCGGGTGAGCCGGCGCTCGATCTCGTCCGCGGCGGCGTGACGGTTTCCGGGAATCACCGCGCCGTCGGAAAGGCGCATCACCAGCGTGGGATCGTCCTCGCCGCGGTTGGGGTCGATCAGCAGCCGCGAGAAGCGGGTGAGCAGCGCCGGGCAGCCGAGCCGGTGGGCCAGCATGCGGGTGACGCCGGCGGCGCCGATATCGTAGCCGATGTGGCGGTCCAGTTCGGCCTTGGGCAGGCCGAGCGAGCCATAGCCGGGGGGCAGCGCATTCGAGGCGTGGTCGCAGATCAGGATGAGGCCGCTCTCCAGCCCGCCGGGGATCCGCTCGAAGGCGGCGAAGCCCGGTGCGGCACGGTCGGGCTGTTCCCTTCCGGCGAGATCATCCGTCGCAAGGTCTTCCGTCGAGAGGCGGCGCATATTTCCCCGTGGGCTTCGACTAAGTACGGAGAGGATAGTGACGTGGGGCTCCCCGTGCCATAGGAATACGCCCGTTTCGCGTCGTGCGGCGGATTCGAACCCGTTCGCGCGCAATAATGCAAGGCCGGCCGGTGACACTGGCGGGGAGCCCCTTTCGGGGCGGGGTAGGGTGTGATGACGGACGTTTCGGCGCGTGCCTTTCTTGATCGGCTGTTCACGGCGGCGGTCGCCGCCGCCCATCCCGCGACGTGTCTGCCTCCGGCCCTGCCGCCGCCGCCCGCGCGCGGCCGCCTGATCCTGCTCGCCGCCGGCAAGGCGGCCGGCTCCATGCTGGAAGTCGCCGAGAAGCACTATCTCGACGAGCTCGGCTTCGACCCCGAGCGGCTCGCCGGCATCGGCGTCGCCCGCCATGGCTATGGTCGCCCGACCCGGCAGCTGGAGATGGTCGAGGCGGGGCATCCGGTGCCGGACGCCGCCGGGCTCGCCGGTGCGCAGAAGGCGCTCGACCTCGCCGCCTCGGCGACCGCCGACGATCTGGTCCTGGTGCTGCTTTCCGGCGGCGCCTCGGCCAACTGGATCGCCCCGGCGCTCGGCGTCGAGCTGGACGACAAGCGCGCCCTGACCCGCGCCCTGCTGCGCTCGGGCGCCAACATCACCGAGATCAACACCGTGCGTAAGCACCTCTCGCGCATCAAGGGCGGCCGTCTCGCGGCGCTGGCCCAGCCGGCGAAGGTGGTGACGCTCTCCATCTCCGACGTGCCGGGCGACGATCCGGCGGTCATCGGCTCCGGGCCGACCGTGCCGGACCCGACCACGCTGGCGGAGGCGCGCGACGTGCTGGCCCGCTACCGCATCGACCCGCCGCCCTCCATCGCGGTGGCGCTGCGCGATCCGGCCAATGAATCGCCCAAGCCGGGCGACGCGGCTTTCGCCAATTCCGAATACATCCTCATCGCCCGTCCGGCGGATTCCTTCGTGGCGGCGGAGAAGCTGGCCCGCGAGGCGGGTGTCGAGCCGGTGCTGCTGGGCGACAATCTCGAAGGCGAGGCCCGTGAGGTCGCGGCCGCTCAGGCGGCAAAGGCGCAGGAGCTGAAGGCGGCCGGCAAGAAGGCGGTGCTGCTCTCCGGCGGCGAGCTGACCGTGACCATGCGCGGGCAGGGGCGCGGCGGCCCGAACCAGGAATACGCGCTGGCGCTGGCGGTGGCGCTCGCCGGCGCGCCGGGCATCTACGCGGTGGCCGGCGACACCGACGGCACCGATGGCGGCGGCGGCGACGCCAGCGACCCGGCGGGCGCCTATGTGCTGCCGGATACGCTGGCGCGCGCCAAGGCCGCCGGTCTCGATCCTGCCGCCTTTCTCGCCAATAACGATTCCACCAGCTTTTTCGAGCCCCTGGGAGACCTGCTGAACCCGGGTCCCACCTGCACCAACGTCAATGACTTCCGAGCGGTCCTCGTCGACGAGTAATAGCGCTGCCGCCGGCAGGAAGCCCGGCCGGGCCGCCCTTGGCGCGCTGCTGCCGGTACTCCTCGCGGCGCCGGTGCTGCTTGCGCTGATGCCGACGCCGGCCTCGGCGGATTTCCGCCTGTGCAACCGCTCGACCAGCCGCATCGGCATTGCGCTCGGCTACAAGGACGGCAATGCCTGGGCGACCGAGGGCTGGTGGAACATCGGCCCCAACAGCTGCGAGACGCTGCTGCGCGGCGATCTCGTGGCGCGCTTCTATTACGTCTACGCCATCGACTACGATCTCGGCGGGGAATGGGCCGGCAAGGCCTATATGTGCACGCGCGAGAAGGAGTTCACCATTCGCGGCATCGAGAACTGCCTGGCGCGCGGCTATGACCGCACCGGCTTTTTCGAGGTGGACACGCAGGAACAGAAGAGCTGGACCGTGCAGCTCACCGAGCGCAAGTCGCAGCAGGCGGGCGCGCCGCCGACCGCCCCGCTGCCGCCGAAGAAGCCCTGACGGGCGGGGCGTGCGCGCCTGCCGTTTTCTCCGGCGCTTTCCTGAAAAGATGATGCGATTGCCGGGCTGATCGGACGGTGCCGTGTCGGATGCCGTCATGGGCGCGCATGGCCCCGGCGGGCGTCAATGTCCGTGGCGTATCGGCCGCGATGTCTGCGGCCATGCTCCCCGGGCCGGGGCCCGGGGATGAGGTTGGGATTATCGGGCGAAGCCCGGATCGGCCCGCGGGCGCCTCGATCTCACTCGATCGGCAGGGCGGTGAAGCGGACCTGGCCTTCGGCGTCGGACAGCATGAGCAGGGCGGAGCGCCGGCCCTCCTTCTTGAGCGCCGCCACGCGGTCCTGCACTTCCTTCGGCGTCACCGTCGCTTCCTGATTGACCTCGACGATGAGGTTGCCCGGCGCGATGCCGCGCTCGGCGGCGACCGAGCCCGGCTCGACCGTCACCACCACGACGCCCTTGAGCTCGTCCTTGATCTTGAAGCGGGTGCGCAGCTCCGGCGTCAGCTCGGCCATCTCGACGCCGAGCGCCTTGGTCGTGGCGACCGGGGGCTGCGCGTCCGGCTTCTGCTCGGGCGTCTCGGCCGCGCTGTCCTTGGTTTCTTCCTCGTCGAGGCGACCGACGACGAGCTTGAGCTTGTGCTCCTCGCCCTTGCGGATCACCACGACCTCGACCTGCTTGTCGACCGGCGTGTCGGCCACGATGATCGGCAGGCCGCGCATGTCCTTCACTTCCTTGCCGTCGAAGGTGACGACGACGTCGCCGGCCTTGAGGCCACCCTTGGCGGCGGGGCCTTCCTCGGTGACGCTGCCGACCAGCGCGCCGCGCGGCTTGCCGAGCGACAGGCTCTCGGCGATCTCCGGCGTCACCTGCTGGATGCGCACGCCGATCCAGCCGCGCCGCGTCTCGCCGAACTCCTTGAGCTGGGCGATGATCGGCACGGCGGTGTTCGACGGCACGGCGAAGCCGATGCCGATGGAGCCGCCCGACGGCGAGATGATGGCGGTGTTGATGCCGATCACGTCGCCGTCCATGTTGAACAGCGGGCCGCCGGAATTGCCGCGGTTGATGGCCGCGTCGGTCTGCAGGAAGTTGTCGTAGGGCCCGGAGTTGATGTCGCGGTTGCGGGCCGAGATCACGCCCACGGTGAGCGTGCCGCCGAGGCCGAACGGGTTGCCGATGGCCATCACCCAGTCGCCGACGCGCAGAATGTCGGAATTGCCGAACTTCACCGCCTTGAGCGGCTTGTCCTTCTCGGGCGTCACCTTGAGCAGGGCGAGGTCGATCTTGGTGTCGCGGCCGACCACCTCGGCCTTCAGCTTGGTGCCGTCGGAGAAGTTGGCGAAGATCTCGTCGGCGTCGGCGATGACGTGGTTGTTGGTGACGATGTAGCCGGTCGCGTCGATGACGAAGCCCGAGCCGAGCGAGGAGACGCGGCGCGGGGCGTTGTCCTCGCCCTGCTGCTGGCGGCGCTTGAAGAATTCCTCGAAGAACTCCTCGAAGGGCGAGCCGGGCGGCAGCTCCGGCGTCGGCACGCCGCGCGAGGGGGCGACGGTCTGCGAGGTGGAGATGTTCACCACCGCGTCCATCACCTGGGCGGCGGTGTCGGCGACCGTGTCCGGTCCCTTGGTGGCGGCGGCGAGCGTGGCAGTCGGTGCGGCGAAGGCGGATGCGACCATCAGGCCGGCGGCAGCAAGGCCGCGCATCAGGCGGCGGCCGCGGGGCGGCGCGGGACGGTTGCGAACGATACGCTCAACACGCTGAAACATAAGGCCTCCTAGGTGCCGCTGCGCCGCAGGGGCGGTGCCGCCACGCCGAATGGGCGGCACGGTTGCGCGCCGTGCGCCGCGATCCGACCGACGCTAACCCGCGCCGGGCGTGATGCAAGCCAAAAGCGCGCGAGGCGGGAGGCGTGCGGCTGACCCGGAGACGGATCAGCCGCGGATCAGCCACACGATGAGGACGCCGAGAATGGCACCGCCGATGCCGGCGATGCGCAGGGGCATGTCGGGCACCTGTCCGATCGCCTCCGCGGCGTGGCGAACCGCGCCGGGGATGGCGGCCAGCATCAGTCCCTCGATCACCAGGACGAGGCCGAGGGCGACGACGAGATCGGACATTGCCCGCCGCGTCAGTTGGCGGGCGCGGCCGGGGCGGCGCCGGCGGAAGCCGGAGCCGGAGCGGTCGGCGCGGGATTGTTGAAGAACCGGAAGAACTCCGAATCCGGCGTCAGCAGCATCCGCGTATCCCCGCTCTTCATCGAGGCCTCGTAGGCCTGCATGGATCGATAGAAGTCGAAGAATTGCTTATCGCGTCCATAGGCCTGCGCGAAGATCTCGTTGCGCTGGGCCTCGCCCTCGCCGCGCAGCTTGTCGCCGGTGGCGTTCGCCTCGGCGACGATGATCGTCGAATCGCGATCGGCGCGCGAGCGGATGGTCTGCGCCGCCTCGCCGCCCTGAGCGCGGATTTCGGACGCCTCGCGCTGGCGCTCGGTCTGCATGCGCTGGAACACCGCCTGGCTGTTGGCTTCCGGCAGGTCGGCGCGGCGGATGCGCACGTCGATCACGCTGATGCCGAAGCCGGCGGCCTCGCGGTTCACCTGATCGCGGATACGGGCCATCAGGTTCTCGCGTTGGTCGCGGACCACCTCGGTGAAGGTGGATTCGCCGAGCACCCGGCGCAGCGACGAGTTGAGGATGGTGGCGAGACGCGAATTGGCGCCCTCGATCGACCCGACCGACTGGTAGAAGCGCAGCGGGTTGACGATGCGGTAGCGCGCGAAGGCGTCCACCACGAGGCGCTTCTGGTCGGCGGCGATCACTTCCTGCGAGGGGTTCTCGAGGTCGAGGATGCGCTTGTCGACGAAGATCACGCTGTCCACCAGCGGGATCTTCACGTTGAGGCCGGGCTGCTCGATCACGCGCACGGGCTCGCCGAAGCGCAGCACCAGCGCCTGCTGGGTCTGGTAGACCGAGAACAGCGCGGAATAGAGGACGATCAGGATCGCGGCGGCGACGACCGCGAGGATCAGGCCGAGGCTGTTCTTCATTTCGCAGCTCCCTGGCCGGCCGCCGGGGCGGCGCCGCGACCACTGAGCGGGGCGAGCGGCAGATAGGGGACGACACCGGAAGTTCCGCTCGCCGCCTGATCGATGATGACCTTGTCCATGCCGCCGAACACGCGCTCCATGGTTTCGAGATAGAGACGCTGGCGCGTCACGTCCGGCGCTTTCTGGTACTCGGTCAGCACGCTGAGGAAGCGCGAGGCCTGACCGCGCGCCTCGATGATCGCGCGCTCCTTGTAGCCCTCGGCGCCCTGGGTGATGCGGGCGGCCTCGCCGCGCGCTTCCGGCACCACGCGGTTGGCGTAGGCCTGCGCCTCGTTCTGCAGGCGCTCGGCGTCGGCGCGTGCGGCCTGCACGTCGCGGAAGGCGTCGATCACCTGCGAGGGCGGATCTACCTTCTGCAGCTGGACCTGGGTGACGAGGATGCCGGACTTGTAGCTGTCGAGCGTGCGCTGCATCAGCTCCTGCACCGCCGTCTCGATGTTCTGGCGGGCGCCGGTGAGGATCGGCTGGATGTTGGTACGGCCGACCACCTCGCGCATGGCGCTTTCGGCCACGGCCTTGATGGTGCCTTCCGGGTTCTGGACGTTGAACAGGAAGTTGGCGGCGCCGATGTCCTCGGCCGAGCCGGGGGCGGCGGGCTTCACCATCCAGAACACGGCGAAGTCGACATCGACGATGTTCTCGTCGCCGGTGAGCATCAGGCTCTCTTCGGAGACGTCGCGCATGGCGGCGCCGCGGCGCGGATCGTCGCCGGTGCGGATGCCGATGTCGATGCGGTTGACGCGCGTGACCTGGGGGGTGAGCACGGTCTCGATCGGGTAGGGGAGGTGGTAGTTCAGGCCGGGATTGGAGGTGGCGACGAACTTGCCGAAGCGCAGCACCACGCCCTGCTCGTCGGGCTCGACGCGGTAGAAGCCGGAGAGCAGCCAGGCCACGATGGCGAGGACCACCACCACGACGATGCCCTTGCCGCTGCCGAAGCCGCCGGGCACGGCGGTGCGCAACCTTTCCTGGCCCCGGCGGATGAGTTCTTCGAGATCGGGAGAATTATTCGGTCCCGACGATTGCGGACCAGTGCCCCAGGGGCCGCGCGGACCACCACCCCATGGCCCACCGCTCTGGTTCTTCCACGACATTCCGCGCCCACTCCGTTTGCGCGCCCGGCAGTGTCAGGGCTCGCATGCGCAGAACCGCCAGACGCCACCGTGCAGGAAAGACCGCGCCCCTCCATGCGAAAAGCGCGGAGAGGCGGTTATAGGTGACGAGGCATTCGGTTACAACGCACCGCCAGTGCCGATATGGTGTACGGCGCGGTCTTACGCAACGGTAGGGCGCGCGGCCGCGTTCCGTTCGGGGGCGTCGATCGTGTCGCGGGTCGGCGGATTGCGGTAATGGGCCAGCACGTAGAGACGGATCGCTGAGGACAAGTTGCCCTGATTGCGCCCCGAATCAATGGAAGCCACAATCTCCGAAAGTGTACTGCGGCGATTTGCGGCGATTTCCTTGAGGGCATCCCAGAACTGATCTTCCAGGCTGACGCTCGTCTTGTGCCCGGCAATCACGATGGACCGCTTAACAACGGGGCTCTTCATGTGTCGTCCTCTCGTATGCGTCTGTGCCCGTCGAGCGACTTTTCATCTTGCCGCTCCTGTGCGGCCTCCAGCTCCCGCTGAGCCTTTGACCGGCCAAACTCCAAACGCCGCGCCGCGGCGTTTTGTTCCGCGTGCGCCCGCGCGATGCGCTTGCGATACCGATTGAGATTTACAATGTCGGCCACGAGCGCCATTTCCAGAACAAAGAGAGAAGAAACGCGGCCAGAAGTTGTTCGCGTCGCTCACTCTTCTTAGTTGATTCGATAATGTCGGCGAAAGTTTGATACTGCCAGATACCGCATTGCGAAAGAGAGTCTAGCTTCATTATTCGTTAAAGTACAAATTTGTCGGGTGTTATATAATTAATTTTGGTCGTTATTTATAAGTATAGAAATACCGCCCCCTTTGTTCGCGCGGTACTTGGTTGCTCTTCGGCTCGCGCCTTCGTGATTCCGAAAGGGGGAATGCGTCAAGCGGGCGTCCCGTCCGAGGTCGCATTTTCCCACATCCTTCCGCATGCTAAACGGACGGCGCACACCCCGGCGTCCCGCCTAATGGCGTGGCCGTGAGACGCCTGATCCCGAAAGGCTTTGACGATGACCAACACCCGCATCGAAACCGACACGTTCGGTCCTATCGAGGTGGAGAACGACAAGTACTGGGGCGCGCAGGCGCAGCGCTCGCTCGGCAACTTCAAGATCGGCTGGGAGAAGCAGCCGCTGCCGGTGATCCGCGCGCTCGGCGTGATCAAGCGGGCGGCGGCGGAGACCAATCAGGAACTTGGCCATCTCGACCCCAAGGTCGCGGCGGCGATCGTCGCGGCGGCGCAGGAGGTGATCGACGGCAAGCTCGACGCGCATTTCCCGCTGGCGGTCTGGCAGACGGGCTCGGGCACGCAGTCGAACATGAACGCCAACGAGGTGATCTCGAACCGCGCCATCGAGATGCTGGGCGGCGAGAAGGGCTCGAAGAAGCCCGTTCACCCGAACGACCACGTCAATATGAGCCAGTCGTCGAACGACACCTATCCGACGGCGATGCACGTCGCCGCGGCGGTGGAGATCGTCCGCCGGCTGCTTCCGGCTCTCGTCAAGCTGCGCGACGCGCTGGCGGAAAAGGCGGAAGCCTGGCAGCACATCATCAAGATCGGCCGCACCCATACGCAGGATGCGACGCCGCTGACGCTTGGCCAGGAGTTCTCCGGCTACACCCAGCAGGTCACGAACGGCATCGCTCGCATCGAGCAGACCCTGCCGGCGCTGATGGAGCTGGCGCAGGGGGGCACCGCTGTCGGCACGGGCCTGAACGCGCCGGTCGGCTTCGCCGAGAAGGTCGCCGCCAAGATCGCGGAGATCACCGGGCTGCCCTTCACCTCGGCGCCGAACAAGTTCGAGGCGCTCGCCGCCCATGACGCCATGGTGTTCTCGCACGGGGCGATCAACACGGTGGCGGTGTCGCTGTTCAAGATCGCCAACGATATCCGCCTGCTCGGCTCGGGCCCGCGCTCCGGCCTCGGCGAGCTTTCCCTGCCGGAGAACGAGCCGGGCTCCTCGATCATGCCGGGCAAGGTGAATCCGACGCAGTGCGAGGCGCTGACGCAGGTGTGCGTGCAGGTGTTCGGCAATAACGCCGCGCTCAGCTTCGCCGGCAGCCAGGGTCATTTCGAGTTGAACGTCTACAACCCGGTGATGGCCTATAACTTCCTGCAGTCCGTGCGCCTGATCGCCGACGCCGCGATCAGCTTCACTGACAATTGCGTCGTCGGCATCGTGCCGCGCGAGGACAATATCAAGGCGGCGCTGGAGCGCTCGCTGATGCTGGTCACCGCGCTGGCGCCAAAGATCGGCTACGATAACGCCGCCAAGATCGCCAAGACCGCGCACAAGAACGGCACCACGCTGCGCGACGAAGCGGTGGGCGGCGGCTATGTCACGAACGAGGAGTTCGACGCGATCGTTCGTCCGGAGAAGATGATTTCTCCCGGTTAATGACTATTCATGAACCTGAATGGCTGTTAATCTTTGTTTCTGAAAGTCATTCAGGTTCATTACCGAAGTTTCATTTGAAGTTCTTCGGTGTCCACTGCAACATCGGTCTCACCTCCACAGGAGATGAGACCGATGAAACGTACGATTATCGCGGCTGCCGCCGCCGCCCTTCTCGCCAGTGCAACGTTTGGCCTGGCCGCGCCGGAACTGAAGTCCGGCGAACGCTCCCGTCCCAGCCCCGAACAGATCGCCGAGTTCGCCGGCGCGATGAGCGATGCCCGCATCGCCGCGCTCAAGGCGGGGCTGCGCCTCACGGCGGAGCAGGAAAAGCTGTGGCCGGCGCTGGAGACCGCGCTTCAGGACGCTTCGAAGGCGCGTATCGAGCGCCGGGCCGAACGCCACGCCGCGAAGGCCGGGCCGGCCAAGGATGAGAATGCCGCGGGCGATGTCGCCAAGGTGGAGCGCCCCGACGTGATCGAGCGCCTGCGCCAGCGTGCCGACGGCATGGTTGAGCGCGGCGCGGCGATGAAGAAGCTGGCCGATGCGGCCGCCCCGCTCTACGACAGCCTCGACGAGGCGCAGAAGCGTCGCTTCGGCGTGCTGTTCCGGCAGGTGCAGCATCCGCACATGGCCTTCGCCGGGCATGACGGCGAGCGGGGCCACGGCGCGCACCGCTTCGGCCCGGGGCGCGGCGGCGAGGGCGGCCCGATGCACCACCGCATGGGCCCCGGCCCGATGCCGGATGGCCCCGCCCCCGAGGGCGAGCCGCTCTGAACGGCGTCTCTCCTTCTTTCGGACCAATGACTCCCGAGCATCCCCGCTCGTACTTGCCGCCGGCTCCGTGCCGGCGGCTTTTTTCGTTCAGCCGGCGGCGAGCTTCTTCAATGCCCCGCCGCTGACCCTCTGCAGGGTCCAGGCGTCCATGGGCAGGGCGCCGATCGCGCGATAGAACCGGATCGCCGGCTCGTTCCAGTTCAGCACCGACCATTCGAAGCGGTCGAGGCTTTCCTCGACGCAGCGGCGGGCGAGATGGCGCATCAGCTCCGTCGCGATGCCCCGCCCGCGGAAGGCCGGCCGCACGAAGAGGTCCTCGAGGAAGATCCCGTGCCGGCCGCGGAAGGTCGAGTAATTGTAGAACCACAGCACGAAGCCGGCCGGCGCGCCCTCCCATTCCGCGATGTCGGAGAACACGCGGGGATTGGGGCCGAAGACGTCGCGTTCGATATCCGCGACCGTGGCACCGACCTCGTGCAGCAGCTTCTCGTATTCGGCGAGCTCGCGCACGAAATCGAAGATGAGCCCGGCGTCGGCGGGCTCGGCGGGGCGAATGGTCAGCGACATCGATATCTCCGGCACAGCGTGGTGGCACCAGCGCTTGCCGGAAGCAGGCCCGCCGGGTCAAGCCCGAAGCCCGTACCGCATCAGACTGCGACGGGCGCCTTGATGGCCGGATGGGGATCGTAGCCCTCGATGGCGATGTCCTCGAAGCGGAAGGCGAAGAGGTCCGCCACCGCTGGATTGAGCTTCAAGGTCGGCAGCGGGCGCGGGGCGCGCGAGAGCTGCTCGTGCACCTGCTCGAGGTGGTTGAGATAGATGTGCGCGTCGCCGAAGGTGTGCACGAAGTCGCCGACCTTCAGCCCCGTCACCTGCGCCACCATGTGGGTGAGCAGGGCATAGGAGGCGATGTTGAACGGCACGCCGAGGAAGATGTCGGCCGAGCGCTGGTAGAGCTGGCAGGAGAGCTTGCCGTCCAGCACGTAGAACTGGAACAGGCAGTGGCAGGGCGGCAGCGCCATCTTCGGCACATCCGCCGGGTTCCAGGCGGAGACGATCAGCCGGCGCGAATCCGGATTGCGGCGGATGTCGGCGACGACCTGCGCGATCTGGTCGATCACGCCGCCATGCCCGTCCGGCCAGGAGCGCCACTGATGGCCGTAGACCGGGCCGAGATCGCCGTTGGCATCGGCCCATTCGTCCCAGATGGAGACGCCGTTCTCCTTGAGGTAACGGATGTTGGTGTCGCCGGCGAGGAACCACAGCAGTTCATGGATGATCGAGCGCAGGTGCAACTTCTTGGTGGTGACGAGCGGGAACCCCTCGGCAAGGTCGAAGCGCATCTGGTGGCCGAACAGGGAGAGCGTGCCCGTCCCGGTGCGGTCGTCCTTGCGCAGGCCCTCGCGCAGCACCCGTTCCAGAAACTCGTGATATTGCCGCATGCCTATCGTCCCGTGGGGTTCGGACCCCACTACATATAGCGCATCGACGCGGGCGGCGCATCCGGCCGCCCGCGTCCGATCGGGTGCTATCAACGCTTAGTCGCAGACCGTGCCGACCGTCACGATGCCGGAGCGCGACTGGCGCTCCACCGTCTGGCAGCCGCTATCGTAGAAGCCGTGGGGCACGGGCTCGGGCGGAAGGGGCGTGCGGCGCACATAGACCTCGGGGGCGAAGGGGCCGTCCGCCGGCTCGGTCACGATGACGCGCTCGGGCGCATCCTCCACGATCACCGGCGCCGGCGCCTCGCGGACGATGACCCTCTCTCCGGCGCCGAGATAGCCGGGCTCCTCGACGACGACCACGCCGGGCCCCACCGGTTCGGCGCTGCGTACATAAAGCTCCTGCGCCAGGCCGGGCGTCACCGCCAGCGCCGTCAGGCCGAGGCCGGTCGCAAGGCCAAGGGTGAAGTTCGCGGTCCTCATGGTCCTGTCTCCATGTCTTCCCCCATACCTGCTCCCCAAACCGTCCCGGAGCGTTCCGGGCGGTGCAGGGGCAAACGGCCGGGAGCGCCGGGCGTTCCACCCCCGGCCGGGGCATTTCTGGGGTCTTTTCGGGGCGGGATCGAACCGGAGGCTGCGGCGGCGCGCGGGCGGCGGTAGCATGGGAACCCGACGCATCGCGCGCGACTTGTTCCCGTATCGCCGCGGCCGGAGGGAGGATGGAATGATCGAGAGCATCGACACGCTGCGCACCGAGCGCCACCGGCTGCGCCGCCATCTGGAGCTGCTGGAGCAGGACCCGACGCATCCGCTCGACTTCGCGGTGGAGCATGCGCACACGACGCCGGTTCTGGTGCTGCGCGAGGGGCAGGCGCTGCGCAGCGCCCATTCGGACGTGCGGCTCGATTATGCGCTGATGCGGCGGATCATCCTCACGGCCCTGCGGGAGAAGATCGCCGGCCTCGACCAGCGGCTGGAAGGCCGCGACGCCGGCGATCCGCCGATGGAGCGGGCGCAATTCGGCGACCAGACCGAAGCGTGAGCGGGGATGACGGCGACCTCTGTTGCCGGCCCCTCTTCCAACCCGGCGGGCAAGTCCCTATATTCATCCGTGCCGGCGCAAGCCGGCTATGGCGATAAACGGTTGTCGGAATAAACCCATCGGACCCGGGGGCAGTACCCGGCGCCTCCACCGGAGCCCATCCCGCGCGGGTGGCCTGCGGCGGGGGCGAAACAGGATCGACGGGGGCGTAAAGGGCATTCTTTCGCTCGGCATGGTACCGCCGTCATCGGACCAAACTTATAGTTGCCAACGACAACTATGCTCCGGTTGCTCAGGCCGCGTGAGCGGTTTGATCTACGGAAAATAAGTCCTAGCGGGTAGCACCGTGAGGCGGGGTTCGGAGGCACCTGGCAACAGAAGCCTCCACTTCATTCTCACCTTCCGGCTGGCGATTGTCGCTGGAATCGGGTTCATTGCCGGCATGAGCGTCGACCTAATTCGTTATGACCTGCTCGTGCAGGATGCGCTGCGCGGCGTCGTGCGCCGGGTGCTGACCGATGTCGCGCGCGACGGGCTGCCGGGCGATCACCATCTCTATGTGTCCTTCGACACGCAGGCCCCTGGCGTGCGGCTTTCCCCGCGCCTGAAGGAGAGATACCCGGAGGAGATGACCGTCGTCCTCCAGCACCAGTTCTGGGATCTCGTGGTCACCGACCAGTTCTTCGAGGTTGGGCTGTCCTTCAACGGCATTCCCGAGCGGCTGCACATTCCCTTCGCCGCGCTCAAGGGCTTCTTCGATCCTTCCGTGAAGTTCGGACTGCAATTCGAGCCGATGACGGATGACGAACTGGAAGATGCCGACGAGGAAGCCGAAGAGCCCGTCGCGCCGGCGCCGGTGACGCCGATCTCCGGCGCCCGGCCGACCTCTGTGCCGTCGACCCGGACCGCCGCGCGGTCGGGCGGCGCCGCGAAGGAAGAGGCCGGCAAGTCGGACGTCGGCAAGTCGGAAACCGGTAAATCCGACGCCGACAAGTCCGATTCCACCAGAACAGAAGCGAAGGCGCCGAAGCCGGCGCCCGCCGCCAAGGCGGAACCCAAGGCTGAACCCAAGCCGGTGCCTGCTGCGGCCCGGGCTGTCGACGCATCCGGCGATGCCCCGGAGGGGAAGGCCGGCAAGCCGACCGGCAAGTCTGCTGCGGCCAAGCCGTCGCCCGCTTCGAAGGCCGACGAGGGCGAGGCCGAGCCGAAGGACGGCGGGACCGGTGGCGCGCAGGTGGTGCGGCTCGACGCCTTCCGCAAGAAATAGTTTTCTCCAGCCGGGACGTGAGCCGTGTCCGCCAGTCATGAGGTGATCGTCGTCGGCGCCGGAGCGGCGGGGCTTGCCGCGGGCACGCAGCTGCGCCGGGCCGGCATCGACGTGCTGGTGGTGGAAGCGGCCTCGCGGACGGGCGGCCGGGCGTGGACGGACACCGCGACCTTCGGCGTCGCGTGGGATCGCGGCTGCCACTGGCTGCATTCGGCCTCCGTCAATCCGCTGCGCGCGGCCGCTGACGAACTCGGCCTTTCCTATCTCTCCCGCGGCAGCCGGCAGGCCCGCGCCACGCATCTCGGCGACCGCTGGGCGGACGAGGACGAGCGCAAGGCGGCGTGGCAGGCGATCGACGCGGCCTACGCCGCCATTCACCACGCCGGCGAGGAAGGCCGGGACATCGCCGCCAGCGAGGTGCTCGACAAGGGCAGCCCGTGGATAAGGCTGGCGCGGCACTGGCTCACCCTGATGTCGGCGGCGGAGCCTGAGCGGCTCTCCACGCTCGACTACGCCGCCTATACCGACACGGGCGAGAACTACCCGGTCGAGAAGGGCTATGGCGCGCTGGTGCAGGCGGTGGCGGCCCACGCGGCGCCGGACCTGCCCGTCGTCACCGGCTGTCCGGTGTCGCTCGTCGACTGGTCGGGCAGCGGCGTGGCGCTCCAGACGCCGCGCGGCACGCTGAAGGCGCGGCTCGTCATCATCGCCGTGCCGACCACGGTGATCGCGCGGGGCGGACTGGCCTTCGCGCCGCTGCTGCCGCCGGACCTCGCCGAGGCTTTCGAGGCGCTGCCGCTGGGCGCGGCGGAGAAGGTGGCCTTCCTGTTCGACCGCGACGTCTTCGGCGTGGCGCCGACGACCTATGTCGACACCATCGACCTGCGGAATCCCGACCGCCGTCCGGTCAATTTCACGCTCAATCCCTTCGGCGCCAACATGGCCATCGGCCAGCTCGGCGGCGACAACGCCGCGCGGCTGGTCAAGGCCGGCCCCGATGCCATGCGCGACTTCGGCCTGGCGGCACTGAAGGATGCCTTCGGCGCCGATATCGAGAAGCACGTCGCCGGCTTCGCCACGACCGGCTGGGTGGCGGACCCGCTGATCGGCGGCGCCTATAGCTGCGCGCTGCCGGGCTTCGCGCATGTGCGCGCACGCCTTGGTCGGCCGCTGGGCGATCGCATCCTGTTCGCCGGCGAGGCGGTGTCGGCGCATGCCTATTCCACCGCGCACGGCGCGCATCTCACGGGCCTTGCCGCGGCGGACGCCGCGCTCGCGCAGCTCACCGGGAGGGCCGCATGACGGATCTGATCCTTGTTGCCGCCGTCGCCGAGAACGGCGTGATCGGACGAGGCGAGGAGTTGCCCTGGCGCATCTCCGGCGACCTCAAGCGCTTCCGCACCATCACCTGGGGCAAGCCGATCCTGATGGGGCGGCGCACCTTCGAATCCATCGGCAAGCCACTGCCGGGCCGTACCAGCATCGTCATCACCCGCGACACCAGCTTCGCCGCGCCGGACGGCGTGCTCGTGGTGCCGTCGCTGCCGGCAGCGCTCGACCGCGGCGGGCTGGAGGCCGAGCGGCTCGGCGTCGACGAGATGGTGGTGATCGGCGGGGCTCAGATCTATGCGCAGGCCCTGCCGCGTGCGGCTCGCCTGCGCTTCACCGAGGTGCACGGCACCCCGGAGGGCGACGTGCACTTCCCGGCCTTCGACCGGGCGCAGTGGCGCGAAGTGAGCCGCGAGGGACCGATCCAGGGCGAGAAGGACGAATATGCCTTCAGCTTCGTGGATTACGAGCGGGCGTGAGCGGGGCTTTCAGATCGGCCGGCCCTCGACGCTGATCGACAGCGTCTTCTCCATCTCTTCCACCTCGTCGAGGCGGGGATAGATCGCGAGCGCGTTGCGCGCCGCTTCCAGCGCGTGCTTCTCGTCGCCCAGCTCCTTGCAGATGATGGCGATGCCGGCCCAGGCGCCGTAATGGCGGGGCTCGCGCGCCACCACCTGGCGCAAATCGGCGAGCGCGTCGGAGAAATCCTGCTTGAGATAGAAGACGGTGGCGCGCTTGTTCCACGCCTCCAGATGATCCGGCTCGATCCGGATCACGCCGTCGAGCAGCTGGAGGGCGAGGTCGAAATCCTTGGCCTGCAGCGCGAGAGCGGCGCGTCCCATCAGGAGATCGGCGGTATCGCTGTCGGAGGGAGTGAGCGCGACGTCGATGCGCTCGGCGATGCCCTTGGCGGATTCCTCGTCCGGCGCCACCTTCAGCGCGGCGAACAGGGCGTCGAGCCGCTTGGCGCGATCCGGTTCCGACGTGCCGGCCCGTGTCGCCTCTGCGGCAGGAGCGGCGGGCGCCGTCGCGGCCGGGGTTTCCGGCGTGTTCTGGGCAAGGGCACCGGTGGCGCCTAGCGGCGCGGCGGCGACGAGCAGGACAGCAAAAAGGGCGCGCATAACTCCACTCTAGGAGCGATGGCGCCCTCGTTCAATGTTGCAAGGCAGCAGGCCGCGAAATCGTGAACGCGGCCGGCCCGGCCCTGAGGAAGCCTCAGCCCTGGCGGGCCTTGAAGC
The DNA here is from genome assembly GCF_007559435.1 of Ancylobacter moscoviensis. Lineage (GTDB taxonomy): Bacteria > Pseudomonadota > Alphaproteobacteria > Rhizobiales > Xanthobacteraceae > Ancylobacter > Ancylobacter moscoviensis. Next base: position 72,545 of record NZ_VMBP01000006.1, read on the forward strand.
GCTTCTGGGTCTTGTTGATGATGTAGACGCGGCCCTTGCGGCGCACCAGACGGTTGTCCCGGTGACGGCCGAGCAGCGACTTGAGGGAATTGCGGATCTTCATGACACGTAACCTTCGGATCGACTGCGCCCGCGCATGAGACGGCGCCTCCATGGCCGCGCCCCGATCCGCCAGCTTGAATTCGAGGCCCGGCTGATAGCGGAGGGAAGGGGCGTTTGTCAATCTCGCGACGGGTTTTCCCGCGCGCAAAACGTCGTCATCCCATGCCGCGTGCGGCCTTGTAGGGGGCCATTCCCGCGCGGGCGAGCTCATCGGCGCGCTCGTTCATCTCGTCGCCCGCATGTCCCTTCACCCAATGCCAGCGGATCTCGTGGCGCTCCATGGCCATCTCCAGCCGCTCCCACAGGTCGACATTCTTCACCGGCTTCTTGTCGGCGGTGCGCCAGCCATTGCGCTTCCAGCCGGCGATCCATTTGGTGATGCCGTTGCGCAGATATTCGCTGTCGGTGTGCAGGTCGACCGTGCAGGGGCGCTTCAGCGCCTCCAGCGCGGAGATCGCCGCCATCAGCTCCATGCGGTTGTTGGTGGTCGGGGATTCGCCGCCGGATAGCTCCTTCTCGGCGCCGGCATAGCGCAGGATGGCGCCCCACCCGCCGGGTCCCGGATTTCCCGAGCAGGCGCCGTCGGTCCAGACGGCGACGATTCCCTTCGGCGGCTCCTTCGGCGCGTCGTCGGAGAAGACGCGGGCGGTTCCCGGCGCCGTCTTCACGCCATCTGCCCTTCGGCGATGCCGTAGTCGCGCGGGCTTTCCACCGAGCGGTGGAAGCGCAACTTGCGCAGATACTCCAGCGGGTCGTGCGGGCGCACCAGCGCGCCGGGCGGCACGTTCAGCCAGTCCACGAGGCGGGTGAGCAGGAAGCGCAGCGCCGCGCCGCGCGCCAGCAGCGGCAGCGCGGCGATCTCGTCCGCCCCGAGCGGGCGCTCGGCGCCGTAGGCGGCCAGCAGCGCGCGGCCCTTGGTCTGGTTGTAGGAGCCGTCCGGCTCGAAGCACCAGGCGTTGAGGCAGATGGCGACGTCATAGGCCAGCAGGTCGTTGCAGGCGAAATAGAAGTCGATCAGCCCCGACAGCCGCCCGTCGGTGAAGAACACGTTGTCGGGGAACAGGTCGGCATGGATCACCCCCGCCGGCAGTCCCTTCGGCCAGTGTTCTTCCAGAACGGAGAGTTCGTCGGCGATCAGGACCTGCAGGCCGGGCGCCACCGTGTCGGCCCGCGCTGCCGCCTGGTCGTAGAGGGGGCGCCAGCCGGCGACGGAAAGGGCGTTGACGCGGCTGTATCCGGTGAAATCCGCGCCGGCCTTGTGCAGGGCCGCCAGCGCCGCGCCGAGGGCGGCGCAGTTGGCGGCGGTGGGACGGCGCACGGAGGTGCCGAGCAGGAAGGTGGCGATCAGCGCCGGCCGGCCGGCGAGGGTGCCGAGCGCCACGCCCTCGCGGTTGCGCACCGGCTGCGGGCAGTCGATGCCGCGCCTGGCCAGATGCTCCATCAGCCCGATGAAGAAGGGCAGGTCCGCCGGGTTCACCCGCTTCTCGTAGAGGGTGAGGATGAAGCTCCCCACCTCGGTCTGGAGTAGGTAGTTGGAATTCTCCACGCCTTCCGCGATGCCCTTGAAGGCGCGCAGGCGGCCCAGCTCGTAGGTGGCGAGGAAGGCTTCGAGCTCTTCCGGGGTAACGTCGGTGTAAACGGCCATGGGGTTCGATCAGGCTATTCCGCCGCGTCGGGGCGGAGCTGCCGGGGCAGGGGGAAGAAGACGTCCTCGTGCGCGGTGTACACGGTCTCGACCTGAACGGCGAAGCGCTCGGCGAAGGCGTCGATGATCTCCTCGACGAGGACTTCCGGCGCGGAGGCGCCGGCGGTGATGCCGAGGGAGGAGATGGTGCCGAAGACGTTCCAGTCGATGTCGCCCGCCCGCTGCAGCAGCACGGCGACGCGGCAGCCCTCGCGGTCGGCGACTTCGCGCAGGCGCTGCGAGTTCGAGGAGTTCGGCGCGCCGACCACGATCATCGCGTCCACCTGCGGGGCGACGCGCTTGACCGCCTCCTGGCGGTTTGTCGTGGCGTAGCAGATGTCTTCCTTGTGGGGTGCCGCCATCGCCGGGAAACGCTCCCGCAGGATCGCGACGATCTCGGCGGTGTCGTCGATCGAGAGCGTGGTCTGGGTGGTGTAGGCGAGGTTTTCCGGATCGCGCGGCACGAAGCGGCGGGCCTGCTCGGCGGTCTCCACCAGCGTCACCGCGCCCTCGGGCAGCTGGCCCATGGTGCCGATGACCTCGGGGTGGCCGGCATGGCCGATCAGCACCACCTCGCGCCCCTTCTTGTGATGGACGGTGGCCTCGCGGTGCACCTTGGTCACCAGCGGGCAGGTGGCGTCGATGGCGAAGAAGTTGCGGCGGGCCGCGTCCTCCGGCACCGACTTCGCCACGCCATGGGCGGAGAAGATCACCGGGGCCGCGGTGCCCACCGGCACCTCGTGGAGTTCCTCGACGAAGATCGCACCCTTCGCCTTCAGGCCTTCCACGACATATTTGTTGTGCACGATCTCGTGGCGCACATAGACCGGCGGGCCGTAGAGCTCCAGCGCCCGCTCCACCGCGTCGATGGCGCGCACCACGCCGGCGCAGAAGCCGCGCGGGGCGCAGAGCAGGACGCGCAGGGAAGGCTTTTCGGCAGCTGACATCGCCATGTCCAGATGGGGCCGCCCAGCCGGCCACGCCACCGTCATGGGTGGCGCGGCACGTGCTGTCAAGCCGGAGAGCTATGGCTCACGGCTGCTTGGTGAAGGCGCCGACGATGTCGAGTTCCACCTCGTCCGACACGACGGGTACGGCGTAGCCCATGCCGAAATCGCTGCGCTTGATGTCGGCCGAGGCGGTGAAGCCGATGTTCTCGACCTTGCTCATCGGGTTGACGCCCGCGCCGAAAAGCTCGGCATCGAGCGTGACGCGCTTGGTGACGCCGTGAAGGGTCAGGTCGCCCTCGATGGTCGCGTCGTCGTCGTTCACCGTGACCTTGGTCGATTTGAAGGTCGCGGTCGGGAATTTTTCGGCGTCGAAGAATTCCGGGCCGGCCAGATGCTTGGCGAAGCCATCCGAGGTCACGCGCAGGCTGGATATCGGGATGGTGATGTCGAGCTTGGCTTCGCCCGGCTTCTTCGGGTCGAGGACCAGAATGCCGCTCGCCACGCCGAATATGCCGGTGAGGGGGGAGAAACCCATGTGGTCGACGGTCCAGACGACCTGGCTGTGATCGGGGTCGACCGCGTAGGTGCCGCCGGTGATGCGGGCGACGTCTTCCTTTCCGGGCATTTCCTGCGCGCCGGCGCCGGCGGTGAATCCGATCAGCAGGGCGGCTGCCAGAAGTCGAACAGGCTTCATCATTGTCTCCTTGTTTCCGGGAGCGCGGACGCTATCAGCCCTTCTGACGCAGCGGCAATGTCGACCTGCGTCTTAGGATTTGCAGGACGGCGCGCGGGAGCCTATATTTAGCGCATCCCGGTCATCGTGAGACGGTCCGAGGCTCCGCCCCCCAGGGTGGGCGGAGCGCGTGAGGATGTTTGCGCGGCCAAACGACAATTATTCTTCGAGCCAATCTCGGTTTCAGCCAGCTTGGCGCATCAATGGATGGAGACGCGTCCCATGGCGAACGCCCCCCTCATGCCGAAGGCCACCGCCGTGTGGCTGGTCGAGAACACCGCGCTGACCTTCGACCAGATCGCGGATTTTTGTAAGCTGCATGTGCTCGAGGTGAAGGGCATCGCCGATGGCGAGGTCGCGCAGGGCATCAAGGGCCTCGACCCGGTCTCGACCGGCCAGCTCGCCCGCGAGGAGATCGAGCGCGCCGAGAAGAACCCGAACCACCGGCTGAAGCTGCTGGAATCGAAGGTCCGCCTGCCGGAGGCCAAGCGTCGCCGCGGCCCGCGCTACACGCCCGTCTCCAAGCGTCAGGACCGCCCCAATGCCATCCTCTGGCTGCTGCGCAACCATCCCGAGCTGAAGGACAGCCAGATCATGCGTCTGGTGGGCACCACCAAGACGACCATCGAATCGATCAAGGAGCGTACCCACTGGAACGCGGCGAACCTGACGCCGATGGATCCGGTCACGCTCGGCCTGTGCTCGCAGATCGACCTCGACATCGAGGTGCAGCGCGCCTCCAAGGACCGTCCGGCGGCCACCGCGGCGGCGGGGGAGCACGACGTCACCCTGCTGCCGGTGGACGTCTCGACCGGCGAGGCCGAGCACGAGCCCTTCGTGGCGACCCGCAAGCCGCGCGAGGAGCCCATCGATCTCGACACCGTGTTCGCCAAGCTCGGCGGTTCGCGCAAGAGCGAGGCCGAAGACGAGGAGTGATCCTCGGGAGGGCGTTCTGCAAGGGATCGCTGGCTGAGAACAAAAAGCCCGGAGCGGACGCCGCTCCGGGCTTTTTCTTTCGCTATCGGGCGCTTCTCAGGCCGCCGAGACCTTCGCCAGCCCGCGTGCGTTGAGCGCGGCGGCGATCTCGTCCAGCGAACTGGGGTCGTCGATGGTCGCCGGCATGTTCCACGGCTCGGCGTCGGCGATCTTCTTCATCGTGCCGCGCAGGATCTTGCCCGACCGGGTCTTGGGCAGGCGGTTGACGGTGATGGCGAGGCGGAACGCCGCCACCGGGCCGATGCGCTCGCGCACCAGTGCGATGATCTCGGTCTCGATATCCGCGGGCGAACGGACGACGCCGGCCTTCAGCACGACGAAGCCGCAGGGAACCTCGCCCTTCAGCTCGTCATGGATGCCGATCACCGCGCATTCGGCGACATCCGCATGCGCCGCGAGCACTTCCTCCATGCCGCCGGTGGAGAGGCGGTGTCCGGCGACGTTGATGATGTCGTCGGTGCGGCCCATGATGAAGAGCTGGCCGTTTCCGTCCTTGAAGCCGGCATCCGCCGTCTTGTAGTAGCCGGGAAACTCCTCGAGGTAGCTCTCGCGGAAGCGCTCGTCCTGCCGCCAGAGCGTCGGCAGGCAGCCGGGAGGGAGCGGCAGCTTGATGGCGATGGACCCCATCCGGTCAGCGCCGACCGGGTGGCCGCCCTCGTCCAGTATGTCGACCTGATAGCCGGGCATCGGCACGCCGGTGGAGCCGACGCGGATCGGCAGGGCGCCGAGGCCGACCGGGTTGCCGGCGATGGCCCATCCCGTTTCGGTCTGCCACCAGTGATCGACCACCGGGACGTCCAGCTTGTTCTGCGCCCACTCCACGGTGTCGGGATCGGCGCGCTCGCCGGCGAGGAAGAGCGTGCGCAGGCTGGAGCGGTCGTAGTCGCGCATCAGCACGCCGTCCGGGTCTTCCTTCTTGATGGCGCGCAGCGCGGTCGGGGCGGTGAACAGCGCCGCGACCTTGTATTCCTCGATCACCCGCCAGAAGGCGCCGGCATCGGGCGTGCCGACCGGCTTGCCCTCGTAGAGCACGGTGGTGCAACCGGTGAGCAGCGGTGCGTAGATGATGTAGGAATGGCCGACGACCCAGCCGATGTCGGAGGCCGACCAGAAGACCTCGCCCGGCTCGACGCCGTAGAGACCCTCCATCGACCAGCGCAGCGCCACGATATAGCCGCCGCTGTCGCGCACGACCCCTTTCGGCTTCCCGGTCGTTCCGGAGGTGTAGAGAATATAAAGCGGGTCGGTTGCCTCGACCGGCACGCATTCGGCCGCCATGCCGCCGGCGATCGCCTTCTCGCGCAGCGCCGCCCAGTCATGGTCCCGGCCGGGCTGGAGCTTGGCCTCCACCTGCGGACGCTGGAAGACCACGCAGGCTTCCGGCTGGTGCTTCGCCATGGTGAGGGCGAGGTCGAGCAGCGGCTTGTAGGTGACGATGCGCGAGGGCTCGATGCCGCAGGAGGCCGAGAGCACGACCTTGGGCTGGGCGTCCTCGATGCGGCTCGCCAGCTCCGCCGCCGCGAAGCCGCCGAACACCACCGAATGGATAGCGCCGATGCGGGCGCAGGCGAGCATGGCGAACACCGCTTCCGGAATCATCGGCATGTAGATGACGACGCGGTCGCCCTTGCCGACGCCAAGCTCGCGCAGCACCCCGGCAAGCACGCTCACCTCGGTCTGCAACTCGCCATAGGTGACGGTGCGCTTCGCCCCGGCCACGGGGCTGTCGTAGAAAATGGCCGGCTGCGCGGCGTGCCCGTTCGCGACATGGCGATCCACGGCGTTGTGGCAGACATTGGTGACGCCGCCGGGGAACCAGCGCCCGTAGATGCCGAGTGCCGGATCGAAGGCCCGGCGCGGCTCCTCGAACCAGTCGATGCCACGGGCCGCCTCGCGCCAGAAGCCCTCCGGATCGCGGATGGACTGCGCATAAACGTCAGGATAGCGGCTGGCGGAGCCGGTCATTTCGGGAGCCTCCCACGGGTATCGTTCTTGTTACCGGCACATTCCGGCGTCTCTCTTTGCGTGACAAGAACGCTCAATTGCTTACGCCCTTCGTCGAGTGTCCGGGCGGAGGGCTGGGAAACGCGGCGAAGCGCGGGATGCGGGGCCCGAAATGCGAACCGCCGGCGTGGAGCCGGCGGCCGAGCGATGATCCCCGACGCTCGGTCGGAGCCTGTTGCGGTGATGCGGGCCGTCGAACCCGCATCATGACACTCCTAATGGAGGGTCGCGTCCTTCAAACGTGTGATCTCGTCCTTGAGATGCAGCTTGCGCCGCTTGAGGTCGGCGATGCGTGAATCGTCGGCCGCGGGACGAGCAACCTCTTCCCGTAGTTCCTTCTCCAATGCCTGGTGACGTCGTTCCAACTCCGCAACATGCGCCTGCATGGACATGGACAGTATCTCCCTGTCTTTCGAAGTGAACGTCATCAGTCTGTCACGGGTAGATCGGGCTGTCGACGAATCGATGCGCTGCAGTGCAACATGGCAGCGGGGCGTCCTGGCGCGTCACGGCAGGGCTGCAGACCATGTGTCGGCGGGCGCTGTTGCAGCCGGTCGCGAGGACGGCGATACTCCGTCCCTGCTCCCGCGCAAGCCGGGGCGAGTCGGGGTTTGGGTCGAGCGTTTGGCACATGACGGCAGATGAGGAACGCGAGCTCCTGGCGCTACTTGAGCGCCTGCGGCAGGAACATCGCGATCTGGATGTGGCGATCGAGACGCTGCAGGAAATGCCGGGTAACGACCAGTTGCAGCTCGCGCGCTTCAAGAAGCGCAAGCTGATGCTGAAGGACCGTATCGGCTATATCGAGGATCAGATCTGCCCCGACATCATCGCCTGACAGGGCGATGGGAAGCTCCCGGCGCGGGCGCCGGGAGCCGTGGCAATCCACTCAGAACTGCGTGAGCAGCACGTCGGCGTTGGTCTTGTCGGCCTTGCTCGGCACGTCCTCGACATTGAGGACCTTCACCTCGCCGTCCTCGACCAGCATCGAGTAACGCTTGGAGCGCAGGCCGAGACCGGCGCCGGAAGCGTCGAGGTCGAGGCCGATGGCCTTGGCGAACTCGCCGTTGCCGTCCGACAGGAAGAGGATCTTGTCGCCGGCGTTCGAGGCCTTCTGCCAGGCTTCCATGACGAAGGGATCGTTGACCGCCGTCACCGCGATGGTGCTGACGCCCTTGGCGAGGATCTCATCGGCGCGGGCGATGAAGCTCGGCAGGTGGTTCTTGTGGCAGGTGGGCGTAAAGGCGCCCGGCACGGCGAACAGGACGACCTTCTTGCCGGTGAAGATGTCTTCGGTGGTCTTCGGCACCGGGCCGTCCGCGGTGGCGACGCGGAAGGTGGCGCTCGGCAGCTGGTCGCCGACCTTGATCGTCATGGGCATTTCCTTTCATACGCTGGAAAGCGGTTGGGAACGGTGCCCGCCGCCAGCTCGCGCGCACGGAGCCCGCCGCGACCGGCGGGCCCGGTCGCGGGGTAGAATAGTCATTTCCCGCGTGTCGGGAAGCGGCTTCAGCGTGCGGAAAGAGGGGCGTCCACCTCGACGGCGCGGTTGCCGTCGACCAGGGTGAAACGCAGCTTGGTCGCGGCGATATCGGCACCTTTCGGCACGCCGTCCACCGGCAGCACGAAGACCGTGCGCCCGTCCGGCCCGGTCTCGCGGCTCGGCAGCGGCAGGGCCCAGTCCTCGTTCGGGCCCTCGACGAAAAGATCGGCTTTCGCGGCGTCGGCGACGTGGGCCTCGATGTGGATCGAAGGGCCGTCCCCGCCTTCGCGCAGCTCCGCGGAGGCGATTGCCGGCTCGCCGGCGGCGCCGATCTGCGTCGTGCGCGGGACCGTGGCGAGGGCATTGACCAGCATCGGCGGTGAGGGGGCCGCGCCGTCCGACGGCACGTCGAGGGTCAGTGAGGCGCTGGCCGGCTGGCAGATCTTCTCGCAGACGGCGAAGTCGAGGTTCAGCCGCAGCTCGACCGGCTTGCCCGCGTCGCGCGGGATGACGCGGAACGGGATCACCACGTCCCTCTTGTAGCCGATGGAGAAGGAGCCGCCGTCGTCGAAGCGCACCGGCGCCGGCCACAAAACCTCGATGTTCTCGACGTTCTGCGAGCCGCTCCAGTCGAAATGCGGCGGTACGCCGCTGTCGCCGGGGTAGCGCCAGTAGGTCTTCCAGCCGGGCGTGAGGCGGATTTCGACGCCGCCGGTCACGGCCTTGCCGTCGGGCGCGCCGGCAACGAGCCTGACCGCCGTGCCGACCGGCGAGGACCAGTCCGACATCAATTCGGCGCGCGCCGCTCCCGCCCCGATAAACGGAACAGCGGCGAGGGCGCAGAAGGCGGCGAGGCGCAGGTCCGAACGCAGATCCGAAATCATGCCCAATGCCGTAGCGTTTCCCGGTGCATTGCGAAAGCGGCGGCGGCGCACTTTCATGTGAGGGCCTCCATACGGTTGTCCGCCTACGCCGGAAGCGGGCTTGAAAATGCGCCGATGGGGTTTACGCTTCCTTGTATGTGGATCGGACGAGAGCGCCGCACGGGTTCCGGCGGCAATTCGGGCGGGACCTTTCTCGATGGGCAGATGCTGGTCGCCATGCCCGGCATGCGCGACGAGCGGTTTGCCCGCGCGGTCATCTATCTGTGCGCGCATTCGGCGGAAGGGGCGATGGGCATCATCGTCAACCAGCCGGCGCATCACATCAATTTCACCGACCTCCTGGTGCAGCTCGACGTCATCCCGCAGGACGAGCGCATCAGCCTGCCGCACAGCGCGGAGGGCGTGAAAGTGCTGCGCGGCGGCCCGGTGGAGACCGGACGCGGCTTCGTGCTGCACAGCGCCGATTTCTTCATCCAGGATTCGACCCTGCCGATCGATGACGGCATCTGCCTGACGGCGACGCTCGACATCCTCAAGGCCATCGCCACCGGCGGCGGCCCCGCCAGCGCGGTGCTGGCGCTCGGCTATGCGGGATGGGCGCCGGGGCAGCTGGAGAACGAAATCCAGCAGAATGGCTGGCTGCACTGCCCGGCCGACCGCGGGCTGGTGTTCGACGCCGAGGCGGGGGCGAAATACGATCTTGCCTTGCGCAAGATCGGCATCGATCCGGGTATGCTGTCCTCGGATGCCGGCCACGCCTGAGGGGTGGGGCCGGCGGTTCGGGGATGCCCTCCGCCCAGGATCAGGCGGAAAATCCGGTCAGCTGGACGACGCGGGGCTCGAGGCGGCGGTGTCCGCCGCCGGCGTTGCGGCCGGCCTGGCGGTGGGGGCCCGCGCCGTCGGCGCTTCCGCGCTCGCCGCCGGTTTGCCGGCAGCGGTCTGCGAGGCCTGCCGGGCCAGCCTTTGCGGCTGTGCGGCCGGCGCGGCCGCGCTCTGCATGCCGGCAGTCTGTGCCGCTTCGGAGCCCTCGGTTGCCGCGGCCGCCTTCTCGTGCGGCGCGGCGGCGTTCTCGGCCGGCTTCGATGCGCCGAGGCCGGCGACGGCCCGCGCACCGCGCGACAGCTGACGTCCGCGTTCCAGCAGCGAGGCGGGGGCCTGCTCGGGCTGGAGGCGCTTGCGCGCATCGTCGGCGCTCATCGGTTCGCCGAACAGCCGCCCCTGCCCGTAACGGCAGCCAAGCTTGGCGAGCGCGGCGGCGACCTGTTCGGTCTCGATGCCCTCGGCGATGATGTCCATGCCGAGGTCATGCGCCATGTTGATGATGGTGCGCAGGATGATCGGACGCTGGGTCTTGTTGCCGGCGCGGCCGAGCGCCTTCATGAAGGTGCGGTCGACCTTGATGCTGTCGAACGGGAAGCGCTGGAGATAGGCCAGCGAGGAATAGCCGGTGCCGAAATCGTCCAGCGTCAGCCCGGCGCCGAGTTCGCGCATGCGCAGGAGGATCTGCGAGGCGTATTCCGGGTTCTCCATGGCGAGCGTCTCGGAAAGCTCGAGCTTGAGCGTGCCGGGGGCCACGACATTGCGGGCGAGGACCGCCTTGAGGTCCTGCAGCAGGTCGTGGCGCAGCATGTGTCGCGAGGAGATGTTGACCGAGACGAAGATCGGATCGCCGCGCAGGCTGCGCTGCCACACGCCGAGCTGGCGGGCGGCGGTGTCGAGCACGAAGAGGCCGATATCGACGGTGAGGCCGGTATCCTCGGCGATGCCGATGAAATCGTCAGGGCCGAGCAGGCCGAGGGTCGGATGCTGCCAGCGCACCATGGCCTCGAAGCCGGCGATGTTGCGCGAGGTCAGATCGACCACCGGCTGGTAGACGACGCTGATCTCGTTGCGCTCCAGCGCCTGGCGCAGGTCCGTCTCCATGGTGAGGCGGTCGAGCTTGTGGGTGCGCATCGACGGCCGGAACACCTCGATGCGGTCGCCGCCGACGCGCTTGGCGAAATACATCGCCAGTTCCGCGTCCTTCAGCATCTCGGACGGCGTGCGCTTCTGCCCGTCGGCGAGCAGCAGGCCGATCGAGGCGGTGATGAAGATCTCGCGGTCGCCGAAGGTGATGGGCGCGCGCAGGGTCCGGCGCAGCGTGTCGGCGAAGGCGGTGATGCGCTCGGGATCGCGCTCGGAGAGCAGGATCAGCGCGAAATGGTCGCTGCCCAGGCGAGCGAGCGTGTCCTGCTGTTTGACGAGGCGCATCAGGCGCCGGGCAACGGTGAGCAGGATGGAGTCGCCGGCCGGCATGCCGAGGCTGGCGTTGACCTGCTTGAAGCGGTCGAGATCGATCAGCATCACCGTCGGGCGGATCTGCTCGTCGGTGCGCGCGAGCCCGTTGGCGGCGGAGAGGCGGTCGAGGAACAGCTCGCGGTTGGGCAGGCCGGTGAGGTTGTCGTGCACGGCGTCGTGCAGCATGCGCTCTTCGGCGGTACGGGTGTCGGTGACGTCCGACAGCGTGCCGATGCAGCGCACCACCTCGCCATCGGTGCCGACCACCGGCCGGGCACGCAGGTTGAACCACAGATAGTGGCCGTCATGCGCGCGCAGACGGAAATCCTGGTCGATGCGCCCGCGCCGCTGGTCGAGCAGCCCGTCCAGCGTGGCGCGGAAGCGGTCACGGTCGCCGGGATGGATGATGTCGAGCCAGCCGGCGGCCTCGGTCTCCAGCGTGCCCTGCTTGAGGCCCAGCATGTGCTCGGCCTCGGGGCTGACATGGATGCGGTCGGTGTCGACGTCCCAGTCCCACACGATATCGCCCGAGCCGGCGACGGCCAGCGCCCGGCGCTCCAGTTCCTGCGCGCTGCCGGCCACCGAGCCGATGCCGGCGAAGGCGTGCTGCATGACGGTGAAGCCGATCAGCATGACGATGAGCACGAGGCCGCCGAGCAGGGCGGGGGCCACGAGATCGTTGCCGATGCGGCCGGAGACCGCCATGCCGGCCGTGATCACCCACACGACCAGCAGGAACAGGGTCGGGATGATCAGCACGGCGCGGTCGTAGCGGTGCAGCGCGAGCCACATCACCACGCCGAAGCCCATGAAGGAGACGACGAGCAGGGAGGGGCGGGCGATGCCGGCCGCCGCCGAAGGGTCGAGCAGCGCGAGGCCGACGATGGCGGCGAGGAAGACCAGCCAGCCGGCGGTGACATGCGCGTAGCGCACGTGCCATCGGTTGAGGTTGAGATAGGCGAAGAGGAACACCACCAGCGTCGCGGCGAGGATCGCCTCGCCCGCCGCGCGCCAGAATTGCTGGGCCAGCGGCGAGATGCCGAACACCTTCGACCAGAAGCCGAAATCGAGGCCGATATAGCCGAGCACCGCCCAGGCGAGCGCCGCCGCCGCCGGGAACATCGCGCTGCCCTTCACCACGAACAGGATGGTGAGGAACAGCGCCAGAAGGCCGGCGATGCCGATGACGATGCCGTTGTAGAGCGTGAAGGAGTTGACCTTGTCCTTGTAGGCTTCGGGCTCCCACAGATAGAGCTGCGGCAGGCCGCCGTCACCGAGTTCGGCCACCAGCGTCACGGTGGTGCCGGGGTCGAGGGTGATCAGGAACACGTCGGCGTCGGGGGCGTTCTGCCGCTCCGGGCGGAAGCCCTGGCTCGCCGTGACGTTGAGGATGCGGCGGTTGCCGAGATCCGGCCAGAAGACGCCGGAGCCGACCATGCGGTAGTGCGGCGCCACGATCAGCCGGTCGACCTGCTCGTCGGTGTTGTTGGCAAGGGCGAAGATCGCCCATTTGCTGCCGTCCGGCCCGGGGGCGACGGAGCGCACCTCGATGCGGCGGACGATGCCGTCCGCGCCGGGCACGGTGGAAACCTGAATGCGGTCGGTCTCGCTGGTGCGCCGCTCCAGCGCCGGGGCGAGGTCGACGACCAGCGCGTCGAGCCGGATGGCCACCGCTTCCAGCGCCATGGCGCGCGGGGCGCCGAGCAGCAGCGTCGCGAACAGCAGGGCCGCCATCACCGCGAAAAGCCGGGCCGGGGCCAGCCGGCAGGACGCGGGACGCAGCAGATTCCACGACGATACTGGACGGACGATGGCCAAGCGAATTCCTCAGATACTGCCTGGAAGGCCGCACCACCGGCTCCCCCACGGCGACGCGGCCACGATGAGTAACGGCGGGACGCGGCCGGAGCAAGGCGTGGCGTCTATCGTCAATGAACGCCGATTTTTCCCGCCGCGGATACCGTGATGCTAATCGACTGAAATTGGGTCGTTATTTGGACCATACCGGCGGCGGCTACAGCAACTGTCCGGGCGACCAGATTTTGAGCCGGGCCTGCGCCTGCGCGCGCTCTTCAGGCGTGAGATCGGCGACGAGCTTGTCGAGCATGGAATCATCGAGCTTCTGGGCCTTGGCGGCGAGGTGCCACGCGGCGGCCGCAATAATGTCCTTCGGCACGCCGCGGCCAGCAGAAAGGATGCGGGCATAGCGGTTCTGGGCGATGGCGTTGCCTCCCAGCGCCGCCTTGCGGAACAGCTCGGCGGCGCGCTCCTCGTCCTTGGGCACGCCAGTGCCGTTGAAGATGATGATGGCGAGCTCGGTGGTGGCGACCGGATTGCCCAGCTCGCTCGCCCGCTGCAACAGCCGCGCGGCCTCGATGGGGTCCTTGGGCAGGCCGTTGCCGTCGCGATAGAGCGTCGCCAGCGCGTAGAGCGCGTCCGGCTGGTCCTCGTCGGCGGCGCGCCGGAACCAGTCGGCGGCGATGGCCGGCTCCCGGGGCGCGACCTGTCCCTGAAGATAGATGAGGCCGAGATTGTAGGCGGCGCGCGAGCTGCCGGCTTCCGCCGCCTTGCGGAACATGCCGACCGCCTCGTCCTTGTTGGTCACCGAGGCGGAGGTCATCAGGATGGAGGCGAGGGTGAACAGGGCGTCGGGATTACCTTTCGCCGCCGCGGCCTCGTACCATTTCTGCGCCGCTGCCGCGTCCTGCCGGACGCCATAGCCCTGCGACAGCAATTCGCCGGCCAGCACCATGGAGACCGGGTCGCCCTGCTTGTTGGCGCGTTCCACGGCAAGGTCGAGCGCGGTCCGGTAGTGGCCGAGCTGGTAGGCGGCGTAAGCGGGGTCCGGGGCAGGAGCGGCGGGCTTGGCGGCCTGCGCGGGCTTGGATCCGGTTGCCGGCTGAGCTGCCGGTTTGGCCTGAGCCGCAGGCTTGGCGGGAGCCGTCGGTTTGGCGGGGCTTGTCGGCTTGGCCGCGTCGGGCTTCGCCGGTGCCGGCGACTGCGCGGCGGCCGGCAGGGCGAGAGCCGTCAGCAGGGCGGTCAGCAGCGTAATGCCGCCCATCCTCGTGCCGACGATGGCATGGGTGGCGCGTCGGTAGCCCATCACGTCTCTCCGCCGGTGGAGAGGCGCTCGGCCAGCGCGTGGGCGCCGTCCTGCGGGGCGTCGAGCAGAAGGGTGTCGACGGCGATGAAGTCGGCACCGGCCTCGACCAGCGCGTCGACCTCCTCCAGCGTCCGGGCGTAGCCGACGCAGGGCGGCTCGAAGATCTGCGCCCACCATTCGATGCGCTCCAGTGTCGCCTCGAAGGGTTGCCGGCGGCCGGCGGCGTCGGGTTCGCCGAACATCACATAGTCCGCGCCGCTCTCAGCCGCCGTCATGGCGTCGTGCTTGGTACGCAGCCCGCCGGCCCCGGCGATGCCGTGGGGCCGCAGGGCGGGAAGCGCACTCTTCAGCGCGGCGATGCCGTCGAGATGCGCGCCATCCGCTTCGGCCGCGCCGGCAAGGGCGGCGTTGCCTTCCACCAGGCAGGCCGCGCCGATTGCGTGGCTCGCGGCGACGAGCGGCTGCAGCGTTGCCACCGCGTTGTCGCCTTGGGCGGCGGCGCCGGGGCGGATCAGCACGGCAGCGATGTCGGCAAGCTGCCCTGCGGCACGCAGCTCCTCGGCACGCGCGGCGACGTCGGCGGGCGTCTCCGGGAGAGACACCAGCACATAGAGCCGGGGAGCCGGCCGTGCGGGTTCGGGATCGTGTCGGGCCGGGGAACGAGCCATCGATGACAAGCCATGTGACGGGACTAGACGAGCCATTCCGCAGGATGGCGGCGAAAGCGCGGCATGCCGCACCTGTCTAGAGCCCTTTCCCCGGAGATGGAACCGTTCGGCCGGGAAATGCTCCTGCACGCCGGATGATGAGCGGCCCGGCCGGTACGTGTAGGCTGGCGGTCGTGCCGCGACAACTTCGCGTTTTCGCGAACGGCTGGCGTCTTATCGCGGGGAAATGCCGGTGATATTGATGTGCCCGGTGCCGAGCGGACCGGTCTGTCGCCGGGCGTCGCCGCCTGTGGGGGAAATATGCGCCTTCGTTCCAACCGCTTCGTTCTCATGGCCGCCGCGGCCGCGATCGTCGCCACTCCGGCCCTCGGCCAACAGCCGGCGGCCCCGGCTGGCCAGACGGCCGCGCCGGCGTCGGCCATTCCGCAAGCTCTGGCCTGGCCGCGCAATTTCGATCTCGGCGACAAGCGGCTCGAGGTCTATCAGCCGCTGATCGAGCAGTGGAACGGCGACCAGCTTTCCGGACGCGCCGCCATCGCCATCGGGCCGAAGCCTGCCGAGGGTGCCTCCACGACGTCTTCCACGACACCTTCCGCCGCGCCGACCTACGGCATCGCCCGCTTCACCGCACGGGTGGCGGTCGACAAGCCGTCGAAGCTCGCGCAGCTCAGCAATGTCGCCATCACCTCCGTCGACGTGCCGACCGATCCGTCGCAGAACACCGCCCTGCTCAGCGCCCTGCAGTCGCGCATCTCCCCGCAGGGCATGACCTTCGCGCTCGACAACCTGCTGACCAGCTACGCGGCGACCAAGCAGCTCGACAAGGAGATGACGCAGCCGGTGGACAATACCCCTCCGCGCATCGTCTTCGCCGACAAGCCGACCCTCCTTGTGCTGGTGGCCGGCCAGCCCGTGCCGCGTCCGATCGACGGCGTCACCGGCTTTCAGCGCATCGTCAACACGCCGGTGCTGATGCTGGTCGAGGGTTCGGGCACCTATCATCTCCAGGCGGCCGGCACCTGGTACCAGGCTCCGGCCGTGGAGGGGCCGTGGACGGTCACCGCGCAGCCGAGCCCCGCGCTGCAGGCGGCCGGCACGATGGCAACCTCGGTGGAGCCGGCCCAGTCGATGATGCCGGCGAACGGCCAGAAGCCCGATACCCCGCCGGCGATCCTCTCCTCGACCAAGCCCACCGAGCTGGTGATCACCGCCGGCGCGGCGCAGATGGTGCCGGTGGGCGGTACCTCGCTGCTGCGGGTGAGCAATGCCGACCACGCGATCCTGCTCGATCCGTCGAACAACCAGTACTACGTGCTGGTCTCCGGCCGCTGGTTCCGTGGGCCGGGCTTCGAGGGGCCGTGGAGCTTCGTCCCGGGCACCAGCCTGCCTGCCGGCTTCGCCAAGATCTCGCCGACCGATCCGGCCTCCAACGCGCTTGTCGCCGTGCCGGGCACGCCGCAGGCGAAGGAGGCGGCCATCGCCGCCACGGTGCCGCAGACCGCCACCATCAAGCGCGATACCCAGCTCACCATCCAGTATGACGGCGGCACGCCGAAGTTCGAGCCGATCAAGGGCACCATCCTCAGCTATGCGGTGAACACCCGCACGCCCGTCATCCAGCTCGACCCGACGCGCTACTACGCCCTGTTCAAGGGGGCATGGTTTGTCTCCAGCACGCCGACCGGGCCGTGGCTCGTCACCGACGTGGTTCCGGCGGCGATCTACACCATCCCGGTGTCCTCCCCCCTGCATTATGTGACCTATGTGCGGGTCTACGCCTCGACCGCCGACGCGGTGACGGTCGGCTACACGCCGGGCTATCTGGGCGTGGTGATCGAGCCGGGCGGAACGGTCGTCTATGGCACGGGCTACAATTGCGTCGGCTATGTCGGTACCTTCTGGTACGGCTGCCCGTCGACCTATGGCTATGACGCCTCCTTCGCCTGGGCCGACGGTTTCGGCTTCGGCTATGATGCTGACTTCGGCTGGGGCGCGATGTCTCCCTGGTGGGGTCCCTATTGGGGCGTCGGCCCGTGGTACGGCCCCTGGGCGGGCGTGAACATCAACCAGGTCAACATCTATGGCGCCTGGGGCGCGGCGGCGGCCTGGGATCATGCCTGGGGCGCCGGTCCGTGGGGCACGGGCTGGACGGCCAATGCCGTGCACGGCGTGACCCCTTGGGGCGCTGGCTTTGCCGGGCGTTCCGGCGCGGCCTTCAATCCGTGGACCGGCAATTTCGCCGCGGGGCGCTCCGCCGCCTTCTTCAATCCCTATACCGGGGCGGAAGGCGCGGCGCGGGCGGGCGCCGTCGGCAATGCCTATACCGGCAACTTCGCCGCCGGCCGGCAGTCGGCGGGGTTCAACCCGACGACGGGCATCGGCCATGCCTCGGAGACCGGCATCACCGACCAGAACGGCCATATCAGCGCCGACAGCCGCGGGATCGCCGGCAATATGCGGACCGGCAACGCGGTCGGCTGGAACAACGGCAACATCTACACCGACCACGACGGCAGCATTCATCAATACGATGCCAATAATGGCTGGCAGCACCAGACCATCAACGGCTGGAACCAGGACAGCAATGCCGACCAGATCGGCCGGCTCGACCAGCAGCGGCAGTTCCAGGACCTCGGCAACCAGCGCGTCGACAACTTCGCCCGCGCCGGCGGTTATGGCGGCTTCGGCGGCGGCGGTTTCGGTGGCGGCGACCGGTTCGGGGGCAACTTCGGCGGCGGCGGCTTCCACGACGGCTTTGGAGGCGGCGGCTTTGGTGGAGGCGGCTTCGGCGGCGGGGGCTTCGGTGGAGGCGGTTTCGGTGGCTTCCACGGCGGTTTCGGCGGTGGCGGCTTTGGCGGCGGCTTCCGGCGCTGATCCCGATAACAAAAACGCCGCCCCTCGGGGCGGCGTTCTCGTTTCCGGCGACGGAAGGAAGACGGCCCGCGCCGCCTTCCTTGTGATCTTCCGTCAGGCGGCCTTCTTGCGCTCGACCTCGGTGGTCCACTGACCCAGCGCCGCGAGATAGTTCATCTTGGCACGATGGGTGAACGCCGCCTGGCCGGCCGCGATGTTCTCGACCTTGCCCGACCACGCCTTCTGCGGCGCCGCCTGCAGCGCGCGGCCATAGGAGAAGGTGAGGTTCCACGGCAGGCCGCCGCCACGGATCATGGCGTCGAGATGGGCGGTGGCTTCCTCGTCCGACTGGCCGCCGGAGAGGAAAGCGATGCTCGGGATCGCCGTCGGCACGCAGTTCTTCAGGCAGCGCACGGTCTTCTCGGCGACTTCCTCGACCGAGGCCTGCTTCGCCGACTTCTTGCCGGCGATGACCATGTTCGGCTTCAGCACCGTGCCTTCGAGCTTCACGCGGCCGTAGAAGAGCTGCTGGAACACTTCCTTCAGCACCCACTCGGTGACCTCGTAGCAGCGGTCGATGCCGTGGTCGCCGTCCATCAGCACTTCCGGCTCGACGATCGGCACGATGCCGGCGGCCTGGGCCAGCGCCGCGTAGCGGGCGAGCGCCTGGGCATTGGCGAGGATGGAGGTGTAGCTGGGAATGTGCGCGCCGATGTCGATCACCGCGCGCCACTTCGCGAAGCGGGCGCCGAGCTCGTAATATTCCTTGAAGCGCTCGCCGAGACCGTCGAGGCCTTCGGTGATGGTCTCGCCGGGGCAGCCGGGCTGCGGCCTGGCGCCGAGGTCGACCTTGATGCCGGGGATGGAGCCGGCCTGCTCGATGAGCTTGACCAGCGGCGTGCCGTCCTTGGCGTTCTGGCGGATCGTCTCGTCGAACAGGATGACGCCGGAAATATACTGCGACATCGCCTCTTCGGACCGGAACAGCATCTCGCGATAATCGCGCCGGTTCTCGAAGGTGGATTCGACACCGATGGCGTCGAAGCGCTTCTTGATGGTGCTGGCACTCTCGTCGGCCGCAAGGATTCCCTTGCCGCCTGCCGCTAGCTTGTACGCAACCTCTTCGAGGCTAGCCGTCATTTCTCTCTCCCGCGCGAAACAGACCGGTCCGGCCCCGCGGCCGGATCGAACGCGGGGCCGGACCGGTCAGATTTATAGCACCCGGGAGCAAAGTCCCGAACCGCGGGACAATTTGCCGCCGGGCGCCCAGCTCAGCGTCTCAGGGCCTCGACCCCCGGCAGGGCCTTGCCTTCCAGCCATTCGAGGAAGGCGCCGCCTGCCGTCGACACATAGGTGAAATGGTCGGCCACGCCGGCATGGTTGAGGGCCGCTACCGTGTCGCCGCCGCCGGCGACCGACAGAAGCTTGCCGGCATCGGTGAGTTCCGCCGCCGCCTTGGCGACCGCGACGGTGGCCGTGTCGAAGGGCGGCAGCTCGAAGGCGCCGAACGGGCCGTTCCACACCACCGTCCGGGCGGTCTTCAGCTTGGCGACGACATTCGCCGCCGACGCCGGGCCGGCGTCGAGCATCATCTCGTCGGCCTTGATGTCGTCGACCGAGGCGACACGATGGGGTGCGTTGGCCTTGAATTCGGTCGCCGCCAGCGCGTCGACCGGCAGCACCACCTCGCAGCCGGCGGCCTTGGCCTTTTCGAGGATCTCGCGGGCCGTGCCGGCGAGGTCGTGCTCGCACAGCGACTTGCCGACATCCTTGCCCTGCGCCGCAAGGAAGGTGTTGGCCATGCCGCCGCCGATGACGAGGATATCGACCTTGGCGACGAGGTTGCCGAGCAGCTCGAGCTTGGAGGACACCTTGGCGCCGCCGACGACGGCGAGCACCGGGCGCTCCGGCTTCTCCAGCGCCTTGGCGAGTGCCTCGATCTCTTCCTGCATGCAGCGGCCGGCATAGGCGGGCAGCTTGTGCGCGAGGCCTTCGGTGGAGGCGTGGGCGCGATGGGCGGTGGCGAAGGCGTCGTTGACATAGAGATCGCCGAGACCGGCCAGCGCCGCCACGAAGTCGGGATCGTTCTTCTCTTCCCGCTTGTCGAAGCGGGTATTCTCCAGAAGCAGCACGTCGCCGGGCTGGAGCTTCGCGACCGCCGCCTCGGCGACGGGGCCGATGGTGGCCGGCGCGAAGGCGACCGGCTTGCCGAGCCGGGAGGCGACCTCGCCGGCGATGGGGGCCAGCGACAGCGCCGGATCCTCGCCCTTGGGGCGGCCGAAATGGGCCAGCAGGATCACCTTGCCGCCCTTTTCGGAAATCTCGCGGATAGTGGGCAGCACGGCCTGGATGCGGGTGTCGTCCGTCACCTTGCCGTTGTCGACCGGCACGTTGAGGTCGACACGCACCAGCACGCGCTTGTTCGCGACGTCGGCGTCATCGAGCGTACGAAAGGCGGAAGCCTCGCTCATGGGTATTCTCCCTCGATGTGTTGATCTTGATGCGAAACGGCCGGGCCTTCTTGGCGGAAGGCCCGGCCGGGCCGGAGATCAGATCAGCTTGCCGAGGGCGACCGCCGTGTCGGACATGCGGTTCGAGAAGCCCCATTCATTATCGTACCACGACAGCACGCGAACGAAGTTGCCCTCCAGCACCTTGGTCTGGTCGAGGTGGAAGATGGAGGAGTGCGGGTCGTGGTTGAAGTCGGTGGACACATTGGGCTGGTCGGTCGTGCCGAGGATGCCCTTGAGCGGGCCGGCGGCGGCGGCCTTGATTGCCTCGTTGATCTCCTCCTTCGTCACCTTCTTCTTGGCGACGAACTTGAAGTCGACGACCGAGACGTTCGGGGTCGGCACGCGGATGGAGGTGCCGTCCAGGCGACCGGCGAGTTCGGGCAGCACGAGGCCGACGGCCTTGGCCGCGCCCGTCGTGGTCGGGATCATCGACAGCGCCGCGGCGCGGGCGCGGTAGAGGTCCTTGTGCATGGTGTCCAGCGTCGGCTGGTCGCCCGTATAGGAATGGATCGTCGTCATGAAGCCGTGGTCGATGCCGACGGCGTCGTTCAGCACCTTGGCCACCGGCGCGAGGCAGTTGGTGGTGCAGGAGGCGTTGGAGACGACGAGGTGATCCTTCGTCAGCTTGTCGTGGTTCACGCCGTAGACGACCGTGAGGTCGGCGCCTTCGGCCGGAGCCGAGACCAGCACGCGCTTGGCGCCGGCGGTCAGGTGCGCGGAGGCCTTGTCCCTGGCGGTGAAGATGCCGGTGCATTCCAGCGCGATGTCGACGCCCAGCGCCGCATGCGGAAGCTCGGCGGGATTGCGCACCGCGGTCACCTTGATCGGCCCGCGACCGACGTCGATGGTGTCGCCGTCGACCTTCACCGTGCCGGGAAAGCGGCCGTGAACGCTGTCGAAGCGGAACAGGTGCGCGTTGGTCTCGACCGGGCCGAGATCGTTGATGGCGACGACTTCGATATCGGTGCGGCCCGACTCGATGATGGCCCGCAGCACGTTGCGACCGATGCGTCCGAAGCCGTTGATGGCAACCTTGAGCGTCATGCGTTTATTCCCCAGGTAAGCGTCTCATCACGTCCGCGCGAGGGCCTCATAGCGCGGAGGACGTTGCGACACCAGTCGCACTTTTGACGCTGCGACCTCAGGGCAGGGCTGGCGCAATCTGCATGCGCCAGCCGCATGGCTTGTCCGGTAACCCGTTCCGCCGGCTGGTGCAGCCGGCGGCCCGTGGCGGGTCGTTTCAGCGCTTCAGGCGGCTGAGCGCCGTCGCCACCACGCCTTCCGGGGTGATGCCGAAATGGGCGAAGACCTCGGGCGCGGGGCCGGAGGCGCCGAAGCCGGTCATGCCGACGAAGGCGGCGTCCGAGCCGACGATCTGGTCCCAGCCCTGGCGGATGGCCGCCTCGATGGCGATCTTCACCGGCGCCTTGCCGACGACCTGGCGGCGGCTTTCCTCGGGCTGGTTCAGGAACAGCTCGAAGCACGGCACCGAGACGACGCGGGTCGGCACGCCCTGCGCCTCGAGGCTCTCGCGGGCCTTCATGGCGAGCGAGACTTCCGAGCCGGAGGCGAAGAGCGAGACCTGCGCCTCGTCGGAGGCCGAGGCCAGCTCATAGGCGCCGCGCGCGGTCAGGCAGCGCTCGGTGTCGTCGGTACGCAGCAGCGGCAGGTTCTGGCGGGTCAGCGCCATCACGCTCGGGCCGGTCTTGTGCTCGAGCGCGAGCTTCCAGGCTTCCGCCGTCTCGACCGTGTCGCACGGGCGGAAGACGAGCAGGTTCGGAATGGCGCGCAGGGCGGCGAGGTGCTCCACCGGCTGGTGGGTCGGGCCGTCCTCGCCGACGCCGATCGAATCGTGGGTGAAGACGTAGACCACCCGCACGCCCATCAGCGCCGAGAGGCGGATCGAGGGGCGGCAATAGTCGGAGAAGACGAGGAAGGTGCCGCCATAGGGGATGAAGCCGCCGTGGAGGGCGATGCCGTTCATCGCCGCCGCCATGCCGTGCTCGCGGATGCCCCAGTTCACGTAGCGGCCGTCATATTTCGGCGGCTCGACATAGACCGAGGTCGCCTTGGTCTTGGTGTTGTTGGAGTGGGTAAGGTCGGCCGAGCCGCCCACCATCTCCGGCAGCGCCTCGGTCAGCGCTTCCAGCGCGATCTCGGAGGACTTGCGGGTGGCGACGGCGCCCCCGTCGGCGCGCGCCTTGGCGATCACGCCGGCGACCACTTCGCCGGTCTTCGACGGCAGGTCGCCGCGCACCCGGCGCTCGAACTCGCCGCGCAGCGTGGCGTCGGTGTCCTTGAGGCGCTGGGTCCAGTTCTTGTGTGCCTGGCGCGAGCGCAGGCCGGCGAGGCGCCACGCATCGAGAACGTCGCTCGGGATGACGAAGGGATCGTATTCCCAGTTGAGGAAGGCGCGGGCCGCCGCGATCTCGGCGGCGCCGAGCGGGGCGCCGTGCACGCCATTGGTGCCGCCCTTGTTGGGCGCGCCGTAGCCGATCGTGGTGCGGCAGGCGATCAGCGAAGGCTTGTCGCTGGTCTTGGCGCGCTCGATGGCGGCGAGAATGGCGTCCGGGTCATGCCCGTCGATGCGGGTGGCGTTCCAGCCGGAAGCCTCGAAGCGGGCGAGCTGGTCGGTGGCGACCGACAGGGCGGTCGAGCCGTCGATGGTGATGTGGTTGTCGTCCCACAGGACGATCAGCTTGTTCAGCTTCTGGCGGCCGGCGATCTCGATCGCCTCCTCCGAGAGGCCTTCCATCAGGCAACCGTCGCCGGCGATGACATAGGTGTGGTGGTCGACGAGATCCGAGCCGAACTGCGCGGCCAGCATGCGCTCGGCGAGCGCGAAGCCGACGGAGTTGGCAAGGCCCTGGCCGAGCGGGCCGGTGGTGGTCTCGATGCCGGTGGTGTGGCCGAACTCCGGGTGGCCCGGCGTGCGCGAGCCGAGCTGGCGGAAGTTCTTGATGTCGTCGAGCGTCATGCCCTCGTAGCCGACGAGGTAGAGCAGCGAATAGATCAGCATCGAGCCGTGGCCGGCCGACAGGATGAAGCGGTCGCGGTCCGGCCAGTGCGGGTCGGTCGGATCGAACTTCAATACCTTGCCGAAAAGAACGGTGGCGACGTCGGCCATGCCCATCGGCATGCCGGGATGGCCGGACTTGGCGGCTTCGACGGCATCCATGGTCAGGGCCCGGATGGCATTGGCCATGCGATCGTGCTTTTCGCGGTTCGACATGAGGACGGATGTCTCCGAGGGGACGCGTTGAGGGTGTTCGGCGCGATGCCTTGAGAATGGCCGCTCGCCGAGCGGCGGATGCTCCCAGGCTGGCCTTTTCAGCGTGCGGGTAAAGGGCGGCCGAGTGATAGCATCACCCGGCGCCCTGTCAAAGGCGGGGACGTTCGCGGCCGGGCGGGCCGCGGTTGACGCTCCCGGCCGGCACAGGCTCAATATCGCCGGAATCACTTGGCGATATCGCTTCCCGAATCGGGCGGGAACGGGCGGAGAAAGCATGAGCGTGCCGGGAGGGAGCGAGCCGACCGTACTGGAGGCGGCGCTCCGGCGCTTCAGCGGCGCTGTCGATGCGTTGGAAGCGGCGATCGAGCGTCGGCTGGAGGTCGAGCGACAGGAGGCGGCGCTCGCCCAGCAGCTTCACGTGCTCGGCGCCGATCGTTCGCGTCTTGCCGACGCGCTCGACGGCGCGCAGGCGCGGGCCGACCGGCTGGAGAACGCCAATGACGAGGTCTCCCGGCGTCTCGGCAGCGCGATGGAGACGATCCGCGCGGTGCTGGCCGCGCATGAGCGCTGAAGCGGGACGGAGGAACGACCATGGCCCACGTCACCGTCACCATCGGCGGACGCGCCTACCGGATGGCCTGCGATGACGGGCAGGAGGAGCATCTCGTCGGCCTCGGCGAGGAGGTCGACGCGCGCATCGACCAGCTTCGCGCCGCCTTTGGCGAGATCGGCGACCAACGGCTCAGCGTCATGGCCGCGATCACGATCGCGGACGAGCTGAGCGAGGCGCGCCGGCGCATCCGAGCCCTCGAGCAGGAGGCCGCCAGCGAGCGCGCTGCCCGCGGAGCGGCCAGCCAGCGCCTCGACCAGACCGAGGCGCAGCTTGCCGGCACCGTGATCTCTGCCGCCGAAAGGCTGGAACGCCTTGCCCGCGAGCTGGGGCCGAGCCCGTCCGGCGGGGTGGGCATGGGGTGAGCCGATCCTCGGCTGCCCCCTGTGACTGTGAGGCGTACTTGACGCGGCAGGGCGTCGGGCGCAGAGGAGCACTCCGCCCCTTATCCCGCCCGTGCCGTATCTGGAAGTCGACATGATCCGTTCCCCCCTGATGACCGTCATGGTCCAGGCCGTCCGCAAGGCCGGCCGCTCCCTGGTTCGCGATTTCGGCGAGGTGGAAAACCTGCAGGTCTCGCTGAAGGGGCCGGCCAATTTCGTGTCCAATGCGGACCGCAAGGCCGAGCGCATCCTGCAGGAGGAACTCTCCAAGGCACGCCCCAGCTACGGCTTCATCATGGAGGAGGGCGGCGAGGTCGACGGCTCCGACGAGAGCCATCGCTGGATCATCGACCCGCTCGACGGCACCACCAACTTCCTGCACGGCATTCCGCTGTTCGCCGTTTCGCTGGGCCTTGCCCGCGACGGCGTGCCGGTGGCCGGGGTGATCTACAACCCCATCACCGATGAACTCTTCATCGCCGAGAAGGGCGCCGGCGCC
The DNA here is from genome assembly GCF_007559435.1 of Ancylobacter moscoviensis. Lineage (GTDB taxonomy): Bacteria > Pseudomonadota > Alphaproteobacteria > Rhizobiales > Xanthobacteraceae > Ancylobacter > Ancylobacter moscoviensis. Next base: position 97,519 of record NZ_VMBP01000006.1, read on the forward strand.
TTCGTGAATGATCGGCGCATCCGCGTCGCCGCCCGGCGCAATCTGGCCGATGCCGTGGTCTGCTGCGGCATGCCGCATATGGGGCGCGGCGATTTCGGCCGGTTTGCCCGCGAATACGGCGCCATCGCGCCGAAGGTCGCGGGCATGCGTCGCACCGGCTCGGCGGCGCTCGACCTCGCCTGGGTGGCGGCCGGCCGCTTCGACGGCTTCTGGGAGCGCGGGCTCAGCCCGTGGGACATGGCGGCGGGCATCGTGCTGGTGCGCGAGGCCGGCGGCTACGTCTCCGATCTCGACGACGGCGACAAGATGCTCGCCAAGGGCGACATCATCGTTGGCAACGAAACCGTCCGCCGCGACCTGCTGGGACTGCTGCGCAAGGCGTAGCCGGTGCGAAGATAGGGGCGCGCGGGAAGGCCGTCGCGCGTTCCATTTCCGTCCGGCTGTGGCATAGTCCGGCGCGAGAGGCGGTTTTGTCCGGAAGCTTTTCTCCGGCGATTGCCCCCGCCCGCAGGACGGCCACTTTCATGAACGCGACGGATTCGTTTCATCAGCTTTCTTCGCCCCGCATCTTCCTGGTGCGGATGTTCGTCTTCGTGCTGCTCTGCGTGGCGCTGGCCTCTGTCCTCTACCAGCCGATCTGGCGGGCCTTCCTCAACAATCCCGGGCTGAACGGCGTCATCTTCGGTGTGCTGTTCATCGGCATCGTCTTCGCCTTCCGGCAGGTGGTGCGCCTGCTGCCCGAGGTGGCGTGGGTGAACAGCTTCCGCATCGCCGATCCCGGCCTCGAAGTCGCGCGCGCCCCCGTCCTGCTGGCGCCGATGGCCTCGCTGCTCGGCGACCGCGTGGGGCGCATGTCGATTTCGCAGGCGACGATGCGCGGCATCCTGGAGTCGATCGGCACCCGCCTCGACGAGGCGCGCGACCTCTTGCGCTACCTCACCGGCCTGCTGGTCTTCCTCGGCCTGCTCGGCACCTTCTGGGGCCTTCTGGAAACGGTGAGCTCGATCGGCCGGGTGATCGGCTCGCTGGATGTGGGGCCGGAATCGGCCTCGGTGCTCGACGCGATGAAGACCGGCCTCGCCGCGCCGCTCGGCGGCATGGGCATCGCCTTCTCGTCCTCCCTGTTCGGTCTGGCCGGCTCGCTCGTGCTGGGCTTCCTCGATCTTCAGGCCGGGCAGGCGCAGAACCGCTTCTACACCGACCTCGAGGACTGGCTGTCCACGACGGTCGAGGACCTTGGCGTGGAGGCCGCCCGCGAGCGGCCGGCGCGCGCGCCCGCGACGGCCGCGGCCACGGTGCCGGGCGCGGCTGTGCCCGCGGCGGCGGTGCCGCCGGCGGCCGACTTCGGCAACCTCACCGACGCGATCGCCAAGCTCGATCGCACCATGACGGAAGCGGGTTCGCAGCGCGTGACCACCGCCATGGCGCATCTGGCTGAGAGCCTTCAGGGACTGGTCCAGCACATGCGCAGCGAGCAGCAGATGGTGCGCGACTGGGTGGAGGCCCAGGCGGAGCAGCAGCGCGACATTAAGCGGCTGCTGGAGCGCATCGCCGAGAAGCAGTCGGATCGCGAGAGCGCCTGATGGCCCTGGGACGCGCCCGCCGCGGCGAACGCCACATCGACTACTGGCCCGGCTTCGTCGACGCGCTGTCGACGCTGCTGCTGGTCTTCGTCTTCCTGCTCTCGGTCTTCGTGCTCGCCCAGTTCGTGCTGACGCAGGAGATCGGCAGCAAGGACGACGCCATGGCGCGGCTGCAGGCGCAGATTCGCGAGCTGACCGACCTGCTGGCGCTGGAGCGGACCAACGACGCCGAGGCGGAAAGCCAGATGGGCGCGCTGCGCGCCAGCCTGCTGCGGATGGAGCAGGAGCGCGACGCGCTGCAGGAGGCGGCGACCGCCGTCGCCACGCCGGAGGAGATCGCGGCGGCGCAGAACCGGGGCGACGACCTCGCCCGCCAGCTCGGCCAGGAGAAGGACGCGGCGGCGCAGGCCGCCTCGCAGATCGCCATCCTCAACCAGCAGATCGCCGCGCTGCGCCGGCAGATCGCGGCACTGGAACAGGCGCTGGACATCGCCGACCAGAAGGACAAGGAAAGCCAGTCGCGCCTCGCCGATCTCGGCCGCCGGCTCAACGTCGCCCTTGCCCAGCGCGTACAGGAGCTGACGCGCTACCGTTCGGAATTCTTCGGCCGGCTGCGCACGATTCTCGGCGACCGCCCGGACGTGCGCATCGTCGGCGACCGCTTCGTCTTCCAGTCGGAAATCTTCTTCGACCGCGCATCGGCGGAGATCCGCACCGACGCGGTCCCCGCCCTCGACCAGCTCGCCGCCGCTCTGGTGCAGCTGGAGAAGGAGATCCCCCCCGATCTCGGCTGGGTGCTGCGGGTCGACGGCCACACCGACGACCGTCCCATCGCGACGCCGCAGTTCCCGTCCAACTGGGAACTCTCGGCGGCGCGCTCCATCGCCGTGGTGCAGTATCTCGCCAGCAAGGGCGTGTCGCCGCAGCACCTCGTCGCCGCCGGCTTCGGCGAATACCAGCCGATCGATACCGGCAGCAGCGACGAGGCGCGTGCCCGCAACCGCCGCATCGAACTGAAGCTCACCGAGAGATGACCGAACGGCGATGACATCCGGCCCATCCGCCACGCTCGCACAGTTCGACTGGAACCGTATGCCGGCCATGACCGACCTGTGGGTGGAGGCGTGGCAGGAGGCGATGCCCGAGATCGACTTCGAGGCGCGGCGCGGCTGGCTGTGCCACCGCATCGGCACGCTGATCGAGGAAGGCGCGGTCATCGAGCTGGCGCTGGAGACGCGCGGGGAGGCGGCGCCGGCACGGCTGCTGGGTTTCGTCTCGGTGCATCCGCGCACCGGCTATGTCGACCAGCTCGTCGTCCATCCCGACCATTGGGGGGAGGGGGTCGCCAGCCGGTTGGTGGCCGCCGCCGCCGCGCGTTCGCACGGGCGGCTCTCGCTCGACGTGAACGAGGAGAACGAGCGGGCCGTGCGCTTCTACGAGAAGGCCGGCTTCGTGGCGACCGGGCGCGGCGTCAACCCCACCTCCGGCCGCCCGACGCTGCGGATGGAGCAAAAGAGCGGGTGAACTGCCGCTCCGCATCCCATCCGCGATGACGGCTCATCTGCGATGACGGCGAACCCCGCCTACTTGCCCCCATTGCCCTCGCCGAACTGCAGCGCCGCGAGGCGGGCATAGAGGCCGCCCTGCGCGACGAGGCTGGCATGGTTGCCTTCCTCCACCACGCGCCCGCCTTCCATCACCAGGATGCGGTCGGCGGAGAGCACGGTGGCGAGCCGGTGCGCGATGACGAGCGTGGTGCGCCCTTCCATCGAGCGATCGAGCGCCTGCTGCACCAGCGTCTCGCTTTCGGCGTCGAGGGCGGAGGTCGCCTCGTCCAGCAGCAGGATCGGCGCCCGGCGCAGGATCGCGCGGGCGATGGCGATGCGCTGGCGCTGGCCGCCGGAGAGAGTGACGCCGCGCTCGCCCACCGCCGTCTCCCAGCCTTCCGGCAGGCGGGTGACGAATTCGTCGGCGCGGGCGAGGCGCCCGGCCTCCTCGACCTCGGCATCGGTGGCGTCCGGCCGGCCGAGGCGGATGTTCTCGCGGATCGAGGTGGCGAAGATGGCGACGTCCTGCGGCACCAGCGCGATGCGCGCGCGCACCGCCTCCGGATCGGCCCTGGCAATGTCGACGCCATCCACCTCCACCCGCCCGGAGGCCGGATCGTAGAAGCGCAGGAGAAGCTGGAACAGCGTGCTCTTGCCGGCGCCGGACGGGCCGACGACGGCGACGCGCTCGCCCGGCCGCACGGCGAAGCTGACCCCGGAAAGGGCGGGCAGGTCCGGCCGCGTCGGATAGGCGAAGGCGACGTTCTCGAAGGCGACGGCCCCGCGCGCCGGCTCCGGCAGCGCTTCCGGCACGGCGGGGCGGGAGACCTTCGGCTGCTCGGCCAGCAGCTCGGCGATGCGCTCGGTGGCGCCGGCCGCCTGCGAGATTTCACCCCAGACCTCGCCGAGCTGGCCGAGGCCGCTGGCCGCCAGCACGGCATAGAGGACGAACTGGCCGAGCGTGCCGGCGGTCATGGTGCCGGCGAGCACGGCGTTGGCGCCGGCCCATAGGATGCCGACCACGCTGGCGAAGATGAGCAGGATCGCGAAGCCGGTGAGCCAGGCGCGGGCGCGGACGGCGTCGCTCGCCGCGTTGAACGCCTGTTCGACCTCGCCGGCGAAATGGCGGGCGGCGCTCGCTTCCGCCGTGTTGGCCTGCAGGCTGCGCACGGCGCCGATGGCCTCGGCGGCATAGGCGGAGGCCTCGGCCAGCGTGTCCTGCGCGTTGCGCGAGCGCTTGCGCACGCCGCGCCCGGCGCCGAGCAGCACGGCGACGATGACGGGAATGGCGATGAGCAGCGTCGCCGAGAGCCAGGGGCTCGTGACCACCATCATCACCGCCGCGCCGAAGAACAGCACGAGGTTGCGCAGCGCGATGGAGGCGGAGGCGCCGACCGCCGACTTGATCTGGGTGGTGTCGGCGGTGAGCCGCGAGATCAGCTCGCCGGACCGGGCGCTGTCGTAGAAGCCGCCGTCGAGGGTGAGCACATGGGCGAAGAGCTGGGCGCGCAGATCCGCCACGATGCGCTCGCCGAGCGTCATGACGAGGTAGTAGCGCGCGGCCGAGGCGATGGCGAGCACCGCCACGACGCCGATCATCACGCCGAAATAGCGGTCGATGAAGCCGGCATGGCTCTCGTCGAAGCCGAGATCGATCATTCGCCGAACGGCGATCGGCACCACCAGCGTGGCGATGGCGGCGACCACCAGCGCCGCCAGCGCCGCCGCGGCGCGGCCGCGATAGCGCAGGATGTGCGGCCAGAGCGCCCGCAGGGGCCTCAGCCGGGGGCGGCGCGGGACGGGGGCGGCCGGCGTGGTCTCGGAAGGAAGGGAGGCGGCTTGTGTCACAGGCATGTCTCGGTTATAGAGCCGCTCGGATTTCCGGCAGGATCGTTTTGTAGATCGCCGCGTGGCTCCCGCAAGGGGCCGGCCGTGCGGCGGCTGAGGATGCTACCCATGAAGAGCGACATCCATCCCGACTACCACATCGTCAAGGTGGTGATGACGGACGGCACCGAGTACACGACCCGGACGACCTGGGGCAAGGAGGGCGACGTCCTCCAGCTCGATATCGATCCGACCTCGCACCCGGCCTGGACCGGCGGCTCGCAGCAGCTGCTCGACCGCGCCGGCCGCGTGTCCAAGTTCCAGAAGAAGTTCGCGGGCTTCCTCAAGGCCTGATCGGCCTTCCGGAACCAGTCTTGCGATCCGACGATGCCGACCCTCGCGCCGGGCGATGCCTCGCGCGAGGGTTTTCGTTTGCGCGGAGGTCGGAACGGTCCGGCAGCGTGACGGGCGTTCCGCGCGGGGATTGGCGGCTCGTCGTCAGCCGCGCTCGAAGGCGCGGCGCAGGCGGCCGATCTGGCCGGCGACGGCGTTCGGCCGCAGCTCGCCGGGCGTCGGCGAGGGGGCGGAGAGGGTGTCGTCGAGCTGGACGATCTGCCGCTGCAGCTCGTAGCCGCGCAGGATGAGGTCGACGAGCGGCTCCGGCAGCAGCGATTCCTGGTCCATGTCGCGCAGCGGACCCTTGAGGTCGATCTTCGCCGCCTCGCGCCGGGCGGTCTCCCCGCTCATCTCGCCCTCCGCCACGGCGCGCCGCAGCAGCAGCCAGGAGGCGAGCTGCATCAGCCGGGTGGAGAGCCGCATGCTCTGCTGGGCGTAGGCGGCGAGGGCGGTGCGGGAGAGGGCGCGGCTCGCGGTGCGGCCCTCGCCGTCGAGATAGGCGGCGGTCTCGTCGACCAGCGCCATGCCCTGCTGGAACAGCGCGATGAAGGCGGGGGAGGCGAGGCGGCGCTCGGCGAGGCGGATCATCTCGCCGCGGGCTGCCTCGTCCGTGCCGGAATCGCCGGTGCCGGAATCGTCCCGATCGTCGTTCATCGCCCTGGGTCCGCTGCATCCGTGGCCGCGCGGCGCGCGCCGACATGCCTGTCGCCCAGCGCGGGCGCGCTGTCCAGTCGTCCCGGCGGATGAGGGCGTGGGATTGCGGGGATGAAAAAAGAGCCGCCCGGTGGGGCGGCTCGATAAGTCTAGACAGGGATGCGTCAAACAGAGTGGACAGAGGCCACTCGCGGTCAAAACTGGACCGCTGCCAGTAATAGTTCGGAAAGCTTAATGCCGGGTTAAGCCCCCCGTCGGCGGGTTCAGCGCTTGAAGAAGGTTTCCGCTGCCTCGCGCGAGGCGCGCTTCTTCTGGAGGGCGCCCTTCAGCCGCTCGATCTCGCCGGTGAGCTGGCCGATGCGCTCCTCGATCTCGGTCTCGGACAGCGCCGAGAGATCGGTGCCGATCTCGTGCCCGGGTGCCTTCACCGCGGGGGCCGAGAGGAAGAGGTCGTCTTCGATCGCCATGGCGTCACTCCTTTTCAGGTCCAGCACGCCTGTCCCAATCTAGCCCCTGCCGGCGCCGGTTGCCAGCCGGGGCGGCTTGACCTAGGACGGGACAACAATCGCGACAGGATGAGGAAGACGCCGTGACCGACCTGCCCGTTGGCTTGCCCGCCCATCTGCCCGCTACCATGACGGCCGTTGGCCTGCCGACCCCCGGCGGCCCGGAAGCGCTGGTTCCCGAGCAGCGCCCGGTGCCCGTGCCCGGCGCGGGGGAGATCCTGGTCAAGGTCGCGGCGGCGGGCGTCAACCGGCCGGACGTGATGCAGCGCAAGGGGCTCTATCCCCCGCCGCCCAGCGCTTCCGACATCCCCGGCCTGGAGATCGCCGGCGAGGTGGTGGCGCTCGGCGCGGGCGTCACCTCGTGGAAGATCGGCGACAAGGTGTGCGCGCTCGTCTCCGGCGGCGGCTATGCCGAGTACTGCCTCGCGGACGAGGGCGCGGCGCTGCCGGTTCCGGCGGGGCTTTCCATGGTCGAGGCGGCGGCGCTGCCCGAGACCTTCTTCACCGTGTGGACCAACGTGTTCGACCTCGCCGGGCTGAAGGCGGGCGAGAGCTTCCTCGTGCATGGCGGCACCTCGGGCATCGGCACGACGGCGATCCAGCTCGCCAAGGCGTTCGGCGCCACGGTGCTGACGACCGCCGGCAGCCCCGAGAAATGCGAGGTCTGCCGTTCGCTCGGCGCCGATCTCGCCATCGACTACAAGGCCGCGGATTTCGTCGCGGCGGTGAAGGCGAAGACCGGCAAGGGCGTGAACGTCATTCTCGACATGGTCGGCGGCTCCTATATCGGCCGCAACTACGAGGCGGCCGCGCCGCAGGGCCGCATCGTCCAGATCGCCTTCATGGAAGGCTCCAAGGTGCAGATCGACTTCATGCGTCTGATGCTGAAGCGGCTCTCGCATATGGGTTCGACGCTGCGCTCGCGGCCGAAGGCGGAGAAGTCCGTCATCGCCGCTTCGCTGAAGGAAAAGGTCTGGCCGCTGATCGAGGCCGGCAAGGTGAAGCCGGTGCTCGACCAGACCTTCCCGCTGGAGAAGGCGAGCGAGGCGCATGCGCGCATGGAGACCAGCGCCCATATCGGCAAGATCATGCTGAAGGTGGGGTGAGGGACTTCGCCGAGGGTTTTGCCGAAGAGGCCTGTGTGGGATCCCGGATCGGCGCTTCGGCCTCGCCTCCGCTGGTCCGGGATACGGGAGGTATCTTGGCTTCCTGTTTCCCGGACAAGCTGCACGCCCTGCAGCGTCGATCCGGGACCCAGCGCCAGACTCTTCCGCAATTTCGCGACCTGTCTGCTGGAACGCGATCCCGGCTCTCCGTTCCGCCGCGGCGGGAATGACGAACGAAAGGCCCCTATCGCGGAAAGCTGTTCGCCGTTTCCGGCTCCCTCTGGCAATATTTCCCATCGCATCCTAAATTTGTCATGCGGGGCTGCAAGGCTCGTCAGGAGAACATATTCCCCGGGGCCTTATCGATCTCCAAGGGAGCTGTCCCTGACCGAACCCCTGGGTTCGGACAAACGGCGCCCACCTACGTTGTAGGTTCCCGGGATCGATCCTCCAACGGCCATTGTGGCTCCGCACCTGTTTCATCATGCCTTATTCGCCCGACGCGCAATTCGACAAGGCCAGCCTCCGCTCGGAGGCGCTCGCACGGCGTGCGGCGCTTCATCCGGATGCCCGCGAGGCCGCCGCCGAAGCCGCCGCCGCCAACGCGCTGGCGTGGCTTGGAGACGTGCGCGGGGAGGTCGTCTCCGTCTTCACGCCCATCGGCACCGAGATCGGCACCGGGCCGCTCATCCGGCGCCTGCGCGAGGGCGGTGCCGCCGTCGCCCTGCCGGTGGTGGTGGAGAACGGCAAGCCGCTGATCTTCCGCCAGTGGGAAGCGGGCGTGGAGCTGGTGGCCTCCAAGGGCCCCGGCCGGATCGTCATTCCCGCCCCGCCGGAGACGGCGCCCGCCGTCGTGCCGGACGTGCTGGTGGTGCCGCTCGCTGCCTTCGACGCGCGCGGCAACCGGCTCGGCTACGGTGCGGGCTTCTACGATCGCACGCTGGCCCTGCTGCGCGGCGCCAAGCGCATCGAGGCGGTCGGCTATGCCTTCGCCGTGCAGGAGCTTGCCGCCGTGCCCGCCGAACCGCATGACGAGCGGCTGGACGCCATCGCCACGGATGCCGGCATCGTGCGCCCGGCGGAGGACTGAACGAATGCGCCTACTCTTTCTCGGCGACGTGGTCGGGCGCCCCGGCCGGCAGGTCGTGCTCGAACACCTGCCGCGCCTGCGCGAGCGCTGGGAACTCGATTTCGTCGTGGTGAACGGCGAGAACGCCGCCGGCGGCTTCGGCATCACCGAGGCGATCTACGAGGAATTCCTCGAAGCCGGCGCCGATGCGGTGACGCTCGGCAACCATGCCTTCGACCAGCGCGAGGCGCTGGTCTTCATCGAGCGCGCGCCGCGACTGGTGCGTCCGGCCAATTTCCCGCCCGGCACGCCGGGCCGCGGGGCGGCGCTGGTGGAGGCGCGCAACGGCGCGCAGGTGCTCGTCGTCAACATCATGGGTCGGGTCTTCATGGACCCGCTGGACGACCCCTTCGCCGCCATCGACCGCGAGCTCGACGCCGCGCCGCTCGGGCAGGTGGCGGATGCGACCATCGTCGATTTCCATGCCGAGACCACCAGCGAGAAGCAGGCCTTCGGGCACTGGTGTGACGGGCGCGCCAGCCTCGTCCTCGGCACGCACACCCATGTGCCCACCGCCGACCACCGCATCCTCCCCGGCGGCACAGCCTACATGACCGATGTCGGCATGTGCGGCTCCTATGACGGGGTGATCGGCATGGACAAGGAGGAGCCGCTGCGCCGCTTCACCCGCAAGATCGGCGCGACGCGCTTCGAGCCGGCGGGCGGGGCGGGGACGCTTTCAGGCCTCGCGGTGGAGACCGATGCCGGCCTCGCCGTCCGGGTCGCGCCGGTGCGGATCGGCGGCGCGCTGGAAGAGACGGTGCCCTCCTTCTGGTAGAAGGCTCCCGCTTTACGTGCGCATGCCCTCTCGCCTATAAGCCGCGCACCCAATTTTTCAGGACTTCAATGCGGCCGGGCGGCAAGTCCGTCCGGGACGACGTGGAGGCGGCGATGGCCGGGCATTCGCAATTCAAGAACATCATGCACCGCAAGGGCAAGCAGGACGCGGTGCGTTCCAAGCTGTTCTCCAAGCTGGCGCGTGAAATCACCGTCGCCGCCAAGATGGGCATGCCCGACCCGAACATGAATCCGCGCCTGCGCGCCGCCATTCTCGCGGCCCGCGCGGAAAACATGCCGAAGGACAATATCGACCGCGCGATCAAGAAGGCGGCCGGTGGCGACGCGGAGAACTATGACGAGATCCGCTACGAGGGCTACGGCCCCGGCGGCGTCGCCGTCATCGTCGAGGCGCTGACCGACAACCGCAACCGCACCGCCTCGGAAGTGCGCTCCTATTTCACCAAGTCTGGCGGCTCGCTGGCCGAGACGGGCGCGGTGTCCTTCATGTTCGACCGCATCGGCGTCGTCGAGTTCGACGCCGCCAAGGCTTCGGGCGACGACATGCTGGAAGCCGCCATCGACGCCGGCGCGGACGATGTGTCCTCCGACGATGACGGCCACGAGATCGTCTGCTCGGTGGAGAACCTGCACGAGGTGGCCCGCGCGCTCGAAGCCAAGTTCGGCGAGCCGCGCAAGTCCGGCCTCGTCTGGCGCCCGCAGAACACCATCGCCGTGGACGACGAGACGGCGGAGAAGCTGATCCGGCTCGTCGACACGCTGAACGACAATGACGACGTGCAGAACGTCTACGCCAATTTCGAAGTGTCCGAGGCGATGCTGGCGAAGATGAGCGACTGAGGGCTCACCCGACAATCGTCATCCCGGATGGAGCACCGTCATGCCCGGCCTCGTGCCGGGCATTCGCGTCTTCGGGACAGGGCGAAATCGTGGATGGCCGGGCCAGGCCCGGCCATGACGCTGCATGGAATGGCAGTGATTACCGGCCGAGCAGGACGTCGAACAGCGGCAGGCTGAGCAGCGCGGCGGCGGCGATGACCCAGTAGGCGGCGATGCGGTAGGCACGGTCGGACGCGCCGCGAAAGGCGCGCGCCCCGGCATAGAGGCCGATCGCATAGGCCGGGCCCAGCAGCAGCACCAGCCGCCCGACCTCGGCGGTCATCATGCCGTTGGCGATGTAGGTCGTGCCGCTGGCGAGCGTGACCAGCGCGAAGAAGCCGAACAGGTTCGCCCGCACGAGCGCCGAGGGCTGGCCGCTGCCGAGCCAGTAGGCGACGACGGCGGGCCCGGACATCTGCGCGGCGCCGCCGAAGAAGCCGGCGACGGCGCCGACCGACAGCGTCGTCGGCAGGTTCTGCCGGCCGGAATGGCGCCAGCCCGACACCAGCAGCGCGAGCAGGCCGAGGCTGAGCGCCGCCAGCGACCAGCGCAGCAGCAGCGGGTCGAGATGCTTCAGCACCCACACGCCGAGCGGCACCATGACCACCGCGCCGACCGCGAGCGGCGCCACCTGCCGCCAGAGGCAGGCGCGCAGCGCCGGCACCAGGAAGGGCAGGGTCAGCACGGTGTCGATGACGAGCAGGGAGGGCGCGGCCACCTGCGGCCCGAAGGCGGCGCTTACCAGCGGCACGTAGATGAGCGCGCCGCCGAAGCCGGAAAAGCCGCGCGTGACGCCGGCGACGAGCGCCGTGAGGAAGGCCCAGGAGAGGGCCGGATCGAACGACATGGAAGGAAACCGGGCCCGAACGCGCCGCGCGAGAGCGTGCCGGCGAGACCTAATCCGGCGCCCCCGGCCCGTCAACGCGGAAATCGATGGTTGCGGCCGTTCCATCGGGTTTCCTGCTTTGTCGCCTTCGCTCTCCCATCGCGTTTGCTGAACGTGCCTATTCGGAAAACTCGTTTGCCGGAAAGGATCGCGCGCGGCACATTCGCGGCAACCTGCCGCCTCGCGGCCCCCCATCGCCGCCTCGGCGGCCGGACCTTGAACATGGAAAAGCCCCTGGCTCCCGCGGCGACCCGCGCCGCGGCCGATCCGCCCCTTTCCGACCGCTTCGTCGGCATCGGCTGCGCGCTGCTCGCCATCGCCATCTGGGGCGGCTGGATCGTGTCCACCCGCCACGCCGTGCACGGCCACCTGCCGCCGGCGACGGTGGGATGGCTGCGCTTCATCGTTCCCGCGACCGTGCTCGCGCCGGCCTGGATACGGGTCGGGCTGTGGCCGAAGAGCGGGCTGGTTCCCTTCGTGCTCTGCTTCTTCGGGGCCGGGGGAATCTTCTTCCTCGTCGTCGCCAACGCGATGCGCTTCGTGCCGGCCGCCGATGTCGGCCCGCTGCTGCCCGGCACCATGCCGCTGATCGTGGCGGCGATCTCGGTGCTGTTCCTGCGCGAGCGGCTGGGCCGCCTGCGGGCGCTCGGCTTCCTGTGCATCGCCTTCGGCGTGCTGACGCTCGGCGGGCGGGGGCTGCTGTTCCCGGAGGACGGCGCCTGGCGCGGGCACCTGCTGCTGCTGAGCGGCGCGGCGATGTGGGCGGGCTACACGCTGGCTTTCCGCCGCACCGGCATGAAGGCGACGGAGATCGTCGGGCTAGTCGGGCTCTGGTCGACGCTCATCCTGACGCCCTACGGCCTGCCGGGGGTGATCGACGCGGTGTCGAGCGGCTACGGCACGGAGGTGCTGGTCCAGCTGCTCATCCAGGGGCTGCTGTCCGGCGTCGTGGCGCTGGTGGCCTTCGGCATCGCCATCGAACGGCTCGGCTCCTCGCGCGCGGCCGCCTTCACCGGGCTGGTGCCGGCGCTCGCGGCGCTGATCGCCGTGCCGGTGCTCGGCGAGCACCCGGACGCGGCGGCGATGATCGGCGTGGCGGCGACGGGCGTGGGCGTGGCGCTGGCGAGCGGCGCCTTCGGAGCGCCGCGCGCCAGCCGTTGAAGCCGGAGGAGAGTGGCCGCCTAGTCGTTGACGGCGTGCCAGACGCCGCCGCGCCCGTCGCCCAGCTTGTCGCCCTTCTTCTTGTCGCCGGCGAAGAAATAGACCGGCTTGCCGTCATAGGCCCATTGCTGCGCGCCGTCCTTGCGGGGGACGAGGGTCCAGCCGCTCTTCATCTTCGCGCCCTCCTTGCCGAGATAGGGCGGCCAGTTGGCGGCGCAGGAATCGTAGCAGCTGGGCATGCCGCCGGCGTCGGAATCGAAGATGTAGAGCGTCATGCCGTTGGGGGCGGTGAGCAGGCCGGCGGCCTGGGCGGGCACCAGGGTGGACATGCCGAGCAGGAGAAGACCGGCGGCGGCGCCGCGCGCGAGGCGTTGGCGGGCGAGGTCCGGGCGGGCGAGAAGAGTGCTCATGGCGTTTCTCCGGGGTGAGAGCCCCTTAATCCCATGTTCACCATGTTCCCTTTCCGTGGCGAAGTCGCGGCGATGGCGGAGGTCCTCGGTACTAGGCGTTCGTCATTTGTTCGGCTACGCACTGTGCGTATGGCGCCGCATCCGATTCGCATTCTCGGGCTCGATCCGGGCCTCCGCCGCACCGGCTGGGGGGTGATCGAGGCCGTGGGAACGCGGCTCTCCTTCATCGCCTGCGGCACGGTGATGCCGCCCGAGGACGGGGAGCTGGCGATGCGGCTCGCCCATCTCCACACCGAGCTGGCCGCCGTGCTGCGGAATTTCGTGCCCGACGAGGCGGCGGTGGAGGAGACCTTCGTCAACATGAACCCGGCCTCGACGCTCAAGCTGGGGCAGGCGCGCGGCGTGGTGATGCTCACCCCGGCGCTGGCGGGCGTGCCGGTCGCCGAATACGCGGCGCTGCTGGTCAAGAAGACCGTGGTGGGCGCCGGCCGGGCCGACAAGACGCAGATCCGTATGATGATGAAGGTGCTGCTGCCGCAGGCGGACTTCGAGACCGACGACGCGGCGGACGCGCTTGCCGTCGCCGTGACCCATGCGCAGCATCGCGGGATGGCGGCGATGACGAACAAGCTGGTGAGCAGGGTGGCGGCGCGATGATCGGGAAGCTCAAGGGTCTCGTCGACAGCTATGGCGACGACCATCTGATCCTCGACGTGCAGGGGGTCGGCTACCTCGTGCACTGCTCGGCCCGCACGCTGCAGGCGCTGCCCTCGGCCGGGGAGGCGGCGACGCTGTTCATCGAGACCTTCGTGCGCGAGGACATGATCCGGCTCTACGGCTTCGTCTCGCAGGCCGAGAAGTCGTGGTTCCTGCTGCTTCAGAACGTGCAGGGCGTCGGCTCCAAGGTGGCGCTGAGCGTGCTCTCCACCCTCTCCCCTTCCGAGCTCGCCAACGCCGTGGCGCTGGGCGACCGGGCCATGGTGGCGCGCGCCAACGGTGTGGGGCCGAAGGTCGCCGCCCGCATCGTCGCCGAGCTGAAGGACAAGGCGCCGGGCTTCGCCGATGTCGATCCGGCGGTGGCGGGGCTTGCCGCCTCGCTCGACGAGAAGCGGGCGCCCGCCCCGGTGGCCGACGCGGTCTCGGCGCTGGTCAATCTCGGCTATGCGCAGATCCAGGCGAGCGCCGCCGTGGCGGCGGCGCTGCGCGAGGGGGGCGAGGAGGCCGATACCGCCAAGCTCATCCGGCTCGGGCTTAAGGAACTGGCGCGATGAACACCAAGCGCCTCATCACGCCCGACAAGCACGAGGAGGATCTCACCGAAGCCTCCCTGCGCCCGCAGAATCTCGCCGAATTCGTCGGGCAGGAGCAGGCGCGCGCCAATCTCGACGTCTTCATCAGGGCGGCGAAGACGCGCGGCGAGGCGCTCGATCATGTGCTGTTCGTCGGTCCGCCGGGGCTGGGCAAGACCACACTGGCGCAGATCGTGGCGCGCGAGCTGGGCGTCGGCTTCCGCGCCACCTCCGGCCCCGTCATCGCCAAGGCCGGCGATCTCGCCGCGCTGCTGACGAACCTCGAGGAGCGCGACGTGCTCTTCATCGACGAGATCCACCGGCTCAACCCGGCGGTGGAGGAAATCCTCTACCCGGCGATGGAGGATTACGAGCTCGACCTCATCATCGGCGAAGGGCCGGCGGCGCGCTCGGTGAAGATCTCGCTGTCGAAGTTCACGCTGGTGGGCGCGACCACGCGCTCGGGCCTGCTGACCACGCCGCTGCGCGATCGCTTCGGCATTCCGATCCGACTGAATTTCTACACCGTCGACGAGCTGGAACTGGTCGTCACACGCGGCGCGCGGGTGCTGGGCATCCCGATCTCCAAGGACGGCGCGCGCGAGATCGCCCGCCGGGCGCGCGGCACGCCGCGCATCGCCGGGCGGCTGCTGCGCCGGGTGCGCGACTTCGCGCTGGTGGCGGGCAAGGAGATCATCGACCGCGGGGCGGCGGACCATGCGTTGTCGCATCTGGAGGTCGACGGCGCCGGGCTCGACCAGATGGACCGGCGCTATCTCTCGGTCATCGCGATGAACTATGGCGGCGGGCCGGTGGGCGTCGAGACCATCGCCGCCGCGCTCTCCGAGCCGCGCGACGCGATCGAGGAGATCATCGAGCCCTATCTGGTGCAGCAGGGCTTCCTCCAGCGCACCCCGCGCGGCCGGGTGCTGACGGCGCACGCCTTCAAGCATCTCGGCCTCGCCGCCCCGACGAGCGTCAACCAGATGCCGCTCTTCGACGAGGGCGAGGATTAACCCCTTGCCAACGGCGCCATCGACGCGCGTCCGCGCCTGATGTAAGTCCCCTTCACATGAGCTGGTCCCGAAACGGCGGAGAGTCGCGCGGCTACCATCACGGCAACCTGCGGGAAGCCCTGATGAAGGCGGCGCTCGACCTGATCGCCGAGAAGGGCACCGCCGGCGCCACCTTCGCCGAGGCGGCGCGGCGCGCCGGCGTGAGCCCGGCCGCGCCGTACCGGCACTTCCGGGACCGGGACGAGCTTCTCGCCGCCGTGGCGGCGGAAGGGTTCGAGCGTTTCGCCAAGGCGCTGCAGGCCGGCTGGAACGACGGGCGGCCGACGGCGGCGGAAGCCTATGAACGCATGGGGCGGGCTTATCTCGACTTCGCCCGCCAGCATCCGGCCGAATATGTCGCCATGTTCGAATCCGGCCTGCCGCCCGAGGCGCACCCGGTGCTCGACCAGGCCGGCCAGCGCGCTTTCGGCGTGCTGCGCGAGGCGGCGGACGTCCTCGTCGCTTCCATGCCGGTGCAGGGACGCCCGCCGGCGCTGATGGTGGCGCTGCACACCTGGGCGCTGGCGCATGGCGTCGCCTCGCTGTTCGGCCGTTCGGACGGCTCCCGGCGGAAGCTGCCGATGACGCCGGAAGACCTCCTTGAGGCCGCATTCCTCGTCTATCTGAAGGGCCTCGGCGCGCCGACGAGTTGAGCCGGACGACGGCAAGGCACCGTCATCCCCAGGCTTGATCCAGGGATCCACGTTCTGACCGATGACGTCTTTGGCCGATGAAGACGTGGATGGCCGGGACAAGCCCGGCCATGACGTCGGTCGGGGGGTATCCGGGCATCCGGCCGGCGGCGGCGCCCGCAAAATCGAACGCGCTCTTCTTGACAAGCCGGGGTTGCGCTCATACCTATGTAAATGTGATTAACATTAACCGCGGGGCTTCAAGCCGCGTGGTCTGACCCAGGAGCGGACGCCAATGGAGCTCGCGCAAAAGCTCGACAGTTACGGCAAGCCGGCCTGGATCGCGCTTACGGTCCTCGGCTTCATGGCCTGGTGGCCGCTGGGTCTGGCGATCCTGGCCTATTCGATAGGGAGTGGACGGATGTTCTGCAGTGGCAGGCGCGGCTTCGGCCGCTGGCAGGAGGAAGGCGCGGAAGCCTTCCGCAGCTTCGGCGGCCGCTTCGGTCGCGGCTTCCAGTCGAGCGGCAATCGCGCCTTCGACGAATATCGCGAGGAGACGCTGCGTCGCCTCGAGGAAGAGCAGAAGGATTTCCGGTCCTTCCTCGACCGCCTGCGGCAGGCCAAGGACAAGGCCGAGTTCGACCAGTTCATGGCCGATCGCCGCAACCGCCCGGCGCCCGTGCCGGAGTCGGCCGAGCCGCAGAGCTGATCGTCATCGGATTGCTTTCGGGCCGCGCCCTTCGTCGAGAAGGGCGCGGTTCTTTTTTTGCCGCGTGCTCTCGTTTATGAGGAGCGCCATGAACGAGCGCCCCGATCCCCTCTCTCCCGAGACCCTGAAGGCCGACCCTTTCCTGCGTCTCGCCGGAAAGCTGGTGCCGGGCGGCCATGTGCTGCCGGTGCGGGTCTATTACGAGGACACGGATTTCTCCGGCATCGTCTATCACGCCAACTACCTGAAGTTCATGGAGCGCGCCCGTTCCGACCATCTCCGGCTCATCGGGGTGGTGCAGGGCGAACTGTTCGGGGAGGCGCTGGCCGAGGCGCCGGGCTTCGCCTTCGTCGTGCGCTCGATGGACCTGCAGTTCCTGCGCCCGGCGCGAATCGACGACGTGCTGGAGGTCCATACCAGCCCCATCGAGGTCGCCGGCGCCTCGATCACGCTGGCGCAGCGGGTGATGCGCGCCGGCGAGGTGCTGGTCGAGGGCAAGGTGAAGGTCGCCTTCGTCGCGCAGGGGCGCGCCCGGCGCATACCTGACGCGCTGCGCAAGGCCATGAAGGCGGCGCAGGATGAAGCGCCGCAGGGCTGAGCGCCGAAAGCGGTTTCCCCTTACCGTGCAATCTGTTGCGATGCGGCAACGCTAACCCGCTATTAACCCTAGCAGAGGTTTAATGGGTGCGGCGCAAGCCCTTGCACGCCCTAGTTTCGACGGATTCCCCGTCGAACAGGGGCAACAGGTTAATTGCTGGACGATCCGCCGGAGTGTTTCCGGCGTCCGGCCTGCCGGACCTGCTTCAAGGGCGTCGTCGCGTCGTGAGTTCCGGCTGCCCGTCCGGGCGAAGGCCGGTCCTGTACTGAGGTTTGTGATCCAATGAATCCTGCCGATGTGGCACAGACGGCCATGGCAGCCCCGAGCGCCGACTTGTCGCTGATCGGGCTGTTCCTTCAGGCCCATCTGGTTGTGAAGATCGTCATGGCGGGGCTGATCATTGCCTCCGTGTGGGTGTGGGCGATCATCATCGACAAGACGATTCTCTTCCGCCGCATGAAGAGCCAGATGGACCGCTTCGAGGCGACCTTCTGGTCGGGCCAGAGCCTGGAGGAGCTGTACCGTTCGCTGTCGTCCCGGCCCAACCACGCGATGGCGGCGATCTTCGTCGCCGCGATGCGCGAGTGGAAGCGCTCCTACGAGGGCGGCGCCCGTTCCTTCGCCGGGCTGACGCAGCGTCTCGAAAAGGTGATGGACGTCACCATCGCCCGCGAGGTCGAGCGGCTGGAGAGCCGCCTGCTGGTGCTGGCGACGGTCGGCTCGGCCGGCCCCTTCATCGGCCTGTTCGGCACGGTGTGGGGCATCATGACCTCGTTCCAGTCGATCGCCGCGTCGAAGAACACCAGCCTCGCGGTGGTGGCGCCGGGTATCGCGGAAGCCCTTTTCGCGACGGCAATCGGCCTCATCGCCGCCATTCCGGCGACGATTTTCTATAACAAGTTCGTTTCCCAGGTGAACCGGCAGGCAGCCCGGCTCGAAGGCTTCGCCGACGAGTTCTCGGCCATCCTGTCCCGCCAGATCGACGAACGGGGCTGATCGAATGGGGATGTCCGCAGGAGGCAGCGGAGGCGGCTGGACGTCGCGGCGCTCACGCCGTCGCGGCGGCGGTGCCGTCATGTCCGAGATCAACGTCACGCCGATGGTCGACGTGATGCTCGTGCTGCTCATCATCTTCATGGTCGCCGCGCCGATGCTCACCGTCGGCGTGCCGCTCGACCTGCCGCAGACGCAGGCCCAGGCGGTCTCGCAGGACCACGAGCCGCTGGTCATCTCGATCAACACGCAGGGACAGGTGTTCCTGCAGGACACCGAGATCCAGGTCGACGAACTCGTGCCCAAGCTGCAGGCCATCGCCAAGGCGGGCTATGACGAGCGCATCTTCGTGCGCGGCGACAAGTCGGTCGACTACGGCGCGGTCATGAAGGTCATGGGCCGCCTGTCGGGCGCCGGCTTCAAGCGCGTCGCGCTGGTTTCCGAAGTCGAGCAGGGGAGCTGAGCGGTATGCGCGCGGGTCTCATGTCCTCGGCCGCCCTTCACGCCGGCATCATCGGTTTCATGGTGATCTCCTTCGCGTCGCCGTCGCCCTTCGACGCGTCGCCGACCGAGGCCATGCCGATCGATATCGTTTCCGACGCCGAGCTGTCGCAGATGATGGCGGGCAAGAAGGACGCGCCGAAGGCCGAGGCCCCCAAGCCGGTGGTCGAGAAGGTCGACACGCCCAAGCCGACCGAGCAGCTCGAGGCCAAGGTCGACGACAAGAAGCCCGAGGTGAAGGCCGCGAACGAGGCCGCCGCCCCGCCGCCTCCGCCGCCCGAGAACAAGCCGCCGGAGCCCAAGCCGCCGGCCGCGCAGGCGCAGGCCAAGCCCGAGCCGGCCCCGCCGAAGGAGGCGGAGTCGCTCGCCGCCAAGCCGCAGGAGGCCAAGCCCGACCAGCCCAAGCCGGAGCAGCAGGCCCAGGCGACGCCGCCCGCGCCGCGCCCGCCCAAGAAGCCGCCACCGCCGAAGGTCGTGCAGGCGCCGCCGAAGGAGCAGACCGAGTTCAAGCCGAACGAGATCGCGGCGCTGCTCGACAAGCGCACCGCCTCGCGCCAGGCGGCGGTCGGCGACACGATCAACAACACCGCCTCGCTCGGCACGCGCGTCGGCACCGCCGCCACGCTCTCGCAGACCGAGATCGACGCGCTGCGCGCGCGGCTGATGCAGCTGTGGAACCCGCCGGCCGGCGCCTCGAATCCGGAGGAGCTGATCGTCACGGTCCGCATCCGCCTTAATGTCGACGGCACGCTTTCCGGGCCGCCCATGGTCGTGACCTCCGGCTCCAGCCCGTTCTTCCTGACGGCGCGCGACAGCGCGATCCGCGCGATTTTCCGCGGTCAGCCGTTCGATATGCTCTCACCCGCAAAATATGACGCGTGGAAGGACATCGAAGTGACGTTCGATCCGCGTGAAATGGTACGGGGCTGACCGGCCCCCTGATTTGCTCCCTCGAGTATTGATCATGACGCATTCGACCCGCCTTGCTTTTTCGGGCCCTCTCATCGGTCGCCGCGGCCTCATCACCGGTGCCGGCGCGCTGGCTGGCGCCGGACTCCTGACCCGCCCGGCGCATGCGGTGCTGAAGCTGGACGTGACGTCCGGCACGCCGCAGCCGTTGCCGATCGCCATCACCGAGTTCGTCGGCGGCGGCAGCCCGCAGGACGCCGAGGCCGGAAAGGGTGTGACGCAGATCATCTCGGCGGACCTGCGCCGTTCGGGCCTGTTCGCGCCGATCGATCCGGCCGCCTTCGTCGAGAAGATCAGCAACCCCGACGCTTCGCCGCGCTTCCAGGACTGGCGCGTGATCAACGCCCAGGCGCTCGTCACCGGCCGCATGACGCGCCAGCCGGACGGGCGGGTGAAGGCCGAATTCCGCCTGTGGGACGTGTTCGCCGGCCAGCAGCTGATCGGCCAGCAGTACTTTACCCAGCCGGATAACTGGCGCCGCGTCGCCCACATCATCGCCGACGCCATCTATGAGCGCCTGACCGGTGAAAAGGGCTATTTCGACACTCGCATCGTCTTCGTCGACGAGAGCGGCTCGAAGGAGAAGCGCGTCAAGCGCCTCGCCATCATGGACCAGGACGGCGCCAACGTGACCTATCTCACGCGCGGCGACGACCTCGTGCTGACCCCGCGCTTCTCGCCGACCAGCCAGGAAATCACCTATATGAGCTATGGCCGCGGCGAGCCGCGCGTCTATCTGCTCAACATCGAGAACGGCCAGCGCGAGGTGGTCGGCAACTTCCCGAATATGAGCTTCTCGCCGCGCTTCGCGCCGGACGGGCAGCGGGTGATCCTGTCGCTCCAGCAGGGCGGCAATTCCAACATCTTCGTCATGGATCTGCGTTCCAAGGCGACCACCCGCCTCACCGACACGGCGGCGATCGACACCGCGCCCTGCTATTCCCCGGACGGTGCGCAGATCTGCTTCGAGAGCGACCGCGGCGGCGGTTCGCAGATCTACGTGATGAACCCGGACGGTTCGAACCAGCACCGCATCTCCTTCGGCGACGGGCGCTATTCGACCCCGGTCTGGTCGCCGCGCGGCGACGCCATCGCCTTCACCAAGCAGGCGCAGGGGCGTTTCGCCATCGGTCTGATGCGGCCGGACGGCTCGGGCGAGCGCATCCTGACCGAGGGCTACCACAACGAGGGCCCGACCTTCGCGCCGAACGGCCGCGTGCTGATGTTCTTCCGCGATCCGGGCGGCGGCGGCGGGCCGCAGCTCTATACGGTCGACATCACCGGATACAATGAGCAGCGCGTGCCGACCCCGAGCTATGCCTCGGATCCGGCATGGTCGCCGCTGCGTTCGTGAGGCGTGCGGCCCAGGGCGTCACGCTCCCGGGGCTTCACGCTAGGGAATGATTAACCATAAATGGCGGTTTAAGTCGCAGCCGCCAAATCGACGCAATTGAGCAAGGTTCCGTAAAGCACGACGGAACATTGATGAATGCAATCACGCAGATCGGGGCGCCCGGTCGGGGAATTTGGGAGTCAGCGGTTATGATCCGTATGTTGCGTCAGCTGGGCGGTGCGCGCGCCGCCCTCATCATCGGCTTCGCGATGCTCGCGGCCGCCTGTGCCAAGAACCCGATGGACGGCGCCGCCGGCCAGGCGCTGGGTTCGGCCCCTCCCGGCAGCCCGCAGGAGTTCGTCGTTTCGGTCGGCGACCGCGTGTTCTTCGAGAGCGACCAGACCAGCCTGACGCCACAGGCCCAGGCCACGCTCGACAAGCAGGCGCAGTGGCTGAACAACTACGGCAAGTACAGCTTCACCATCGAAGGCCACGCCGACGAGCGCGGGACGCGCGAATACAACATCGCCCTCGGCGCCCGCCGCGCCCAGAGCGTGCGCGACTACCTCGTCCAGCGCGGCGTCGCGGCGAACCGCATGCGCACGATCTCCTACGGCAAGGAGCGCCCGGTCGCGGTCTGCAACGACATCTCCTGCTGGTCGCAGAACCGTCGCGCCGTCACCGTGCTGAACGGCACCGGTTCCTGACCGCGTCGCCTTCGGGAGCGTCCGGAGCCCGGTCCGCCGCAAGCGGGCCGGGCTTCGCTTTTGTGAGCTCGGCTTCTGACGCTGGGTCACACTTTGGACGCGATCGGCTTCGTATGTTCAAATGATATCCGCCGGCCTGACCGGTGCGTCGCACAGCCCCCACCAGTTCATCGTCATCATGACCGTTCGCTTGACCGCCTGCCTGCCCCGCCTTGCCGTCCTCGTCCTGTCCGCTGCCCTCGTGGCGCCGCTGCTGCCCGTCGAGCCGGCGCGGGCCCAGGCCGACAACAACTTCTTCGGCAATCTGTTCAAGCCACCCGGGCAGGTGCGCTCCGGCGGACAGGCGGGGGGCGGGCAGCCGGTCGAGACCGACGATGCCGGCAGCGTCACCACCCGCATCGACCGGCTGGAGAACCAGCTCCGGCAGATGACCGGCCAGATCGAACAGCTGCAGTACCGCAACCAGCAGCTGGAGCAGCAACTGCGCCAGCTGCAGGGCGAGATCGACTTCCGCGTTGGCGGCGGTGCCGGCGGGAGCGCGGGAACGCCGCCGCGCCCGGGCCCCGCGACGACCGCGCCCGCTACGCCGGCGCCGGCCGCCGATCCCGCGACCGGACGGCGTTCGGACGCCTTCGATCCGTCGTCGCAGGCGGCGGCGCCGGGCGCGCCGCGCCCGCTCGGCACCACCGCGCCTTCCGGCGGCGCGGCCGGCGCGCCGATGGACCTCGGCGCCCTGTCCGGGGCGGTGGCGGGGGAGGGCGCGTCCACCCAGCCGCCGACCAACAGCCCCAAGGACCTCTACGACCTCGCCTATGGCTACATGCTGCGGCAGGACTACGCGCAGTCCGCCCAGAGCTTCGAGCGTTTCCTCAAGCTCTATCCGAACGATCGCGCGGCGCCCGATGCCTATTATTGGCTCGGCGAGACGCAGTTCCAGCGCAAGACCTACAAGGAGGCGGCGCAGAACTTCCTCAAGGTCTCGACGGACTATCCGAACGCGGTGAAGGCGCCGGATGCGCTGCTGCGGCTCGGCCAGTCGCTCGCCGCCATCGGCGAGAAGGATGCAGCTTGCGCGACGCTGAACGCGGTGAACAACAAGTACCCGCGCGCCTCCGCCACCATCAAGCAGGGGGTGGTGCAGGAGCAGAAGCGTGCCGGGTGCTGAGCCCGCACCGGATCTCCATCGCCTGAGCGAGGCCGACCTCGCCACCTTCTTCGCGCCCTTCGCCCGCCATGCGCGGGTGCTTCTTGCCGTCTCCGGCGGCCCCGACTCGACGGCGCTGCTGCTGCTGGCCCGGCGCTGGGGCCTTGCCGCCGGCGCCGCGACGGAGCTCCATGTCGCCACCGTCGACCATGGGCTGCGCGCCGAATCGCGCGCGGAAGCCGAGGCGGTGGGCGCGCTGGCGGCGCGGCTGAGCCTGTCCCACGTCGTCCTGACCCTGCCCGTTCCCTTGCCGAAGGCGCGGCTGCAGGAAGCCGCCCGCGACGCGCGCTACGAGGCGCTCGTCTCCCACGCCCGCGCGCTCGGGGCCGGCGCGGTGGCGACCGCTCATACCCTCGACGACCAGGCCGAGACCGTGCTGTTCCGGCTGATCCGCGGCTCGGGCATCGCCGGGCTGTCGGGCATGGCGGCAGAGCGGGAGCTGGCGGACATCCGGCTGCTGCGTCCGCTGCTCGGCCTGCCGAAGGCGATGCTCATCGGCGTCTGCCGGCAGGCGGGCGTCGCCTTCGTGGAGGACCCGTCGAACCGGAATCCGCGCTTCGCCCGGGTGCGCCTGCGCACGCTGCTGCCGGAGCTCGCCGCCGAAGGCCTCGACGCGCCGTCGCTCGCCCGGCTGGCGCAGCGCATGGCGCGCGCCGAGGCGGCGCTGGAGGCGGCGACGGACGGTGCGCAGGCGCGGCTCTGGCCGGCGGGCGAACCTTTCCACATCCGCCGCGACGCCTTCGCCGAACTGCCCGACGAGATCGGGCTGCGCCTGCTGGGCCGCGCGGTTTCAGCCGCCGGGGAAGGCGTCGTCGAGCTCGGTAAGCTGGAGGCGCTGCACGGCTGGATCGCCGCGCTCGGGGCGGAAGGCCATGGCGCGCGCACGCTCGCCGGGGCGGTGGTGCGGGTGAACCAGCGGGCCCTTCTCGTCGGGCCGGCTCCGGCGCGGCGGTTGCCGCAGCGTTCACGCTGACGTCAATTTGCACCTTCCGGACCGCACGCCTTGGCCCCGCCATCTTGGCAAGGATCAATGCCGGACCTAAATTACGGTGCGATAAGGGAGGGCCCGCCAGCGCCGGCGGTACCCGCGCGTCGGTCGAGCCCGACGCCGAAAGGAACGTGATGAACGCCAATATTCGGAATTTCGCCCTCTGGGTGATCATCGTTCTTCTGCTTCTGGCGCTTTTCTCGCTGTTCCAGAATCCGGCGCAGCGTCAGGCGACGAACGACATCAGCTTCTCGCAGCTGCTCAGCGAGGTCGATCAGGGCCGCGTGCGCGACGTGGTGATCCAGGGGCCGGAGATCACCGGCACCTTCACCGACGGGCGCGCCTTCCAGACCTATTCGCCCAACGATCCCTCGCTGGTGCAGCGCCTCTACGGCAAGGGCGTGTCGATCACCGCCAAGCCGCTGACCGACAACGTGCCGTGGTTCATCAGCCTGCTGATTTCCTGGCTGCCCTTCATCGCGCTGATCGGCGTGTGGATTTTCCTGTCGCGCCAGATGCAGGGCGGCGCAGGCAAGGCGATGGGCTTCGGCAAGAGCCGCGCCAAGCTGCTGACCGAGGCGCATGGGCGCGTCACCTTCGAGGACGTAGCCGGCATCGACGAGGCCAAGAGCGACCTCACCGAGATCGTGGAGTTCCTGCGCGACCCGCAGAAGTTCCAGCGCCTCGGCGGCCGCATCCCGCGCGGCGTGCTGCTCGTCGGCCCGCCCGGTACCGGCAAGACGCTGCTCGCCCGCGCCATCGCCGGCGAGGCGAACGTGCCGTTCTTCACCATCTCGGGCTCCGACTTCGTCGAGATGTTCGTCGGCGTCGGCGCGAGCCGTGTGCGCGACATGTTCGAGCAGGCGAAGAAGAACGCGCCGTGCATCATCTTCATCGACGAGATCGACGCGGTGGGCCGCCACCGCGGCGCCGGTCTCGGCGGCGGCAATGACGAGCGCGAGCAGACGCTGAACCAGCTCCTCGTCGAGATGGACGGCTTCGAGGCGAATGAGGGCATCATCCTCATCGCCGCGACCAACCGCCCGGACGTGCTCGATCCGGCGCTGCTGCGTCCCGGTCGCTTCGACCGCCAGGTCATCGTGCCGAACCCGGACGTCGTGGGCCGCGAGCAGATCCTGAAGGTCCACGCTCGCAAGGTGCCGGTGGCGCCCGATGTGAACCTGAAGGTCATCGCCCGCGGCACGCCCGGCTTCTCCGGTGCGGACCTCGCAAACCTGTGCAACGAAGCTGCCCTGATGGCCGCGCGCCGCAACAAGCGCATGGTCACGATGAGTGACTTCGAGGACGCCAAGGACAAGGTGATGATGGGCGCGGAACGCCGTTCGCTCGTCATGACCGAGGACGAGAAGATGCTGACCGCCTACCATGAAGGCGGCCATGCCATCGTCGCGCTCAAGGTTCCGGCGACCGACCCGGTGCACAAGGCCACCATCATTCCGCGCGGCCGCGCGCTCGGCATGGTCATGCAGCTCCCCGAGCGCGATAAGCTCTCGATGAGCTACGAGCAGATGACCTCGCGCCTCGCCATCATGATGGGCGGCCGCGTCGCCGAGGAACTGATCTTCGGCCACGACAAGGTCACCTCCGGCGCCGCTTCCGACATCGAGCAGGCCACCCGCCTCGCCCGCATGATGGTCACGCGCTGGGGCTTCTCGGACAAGCTCGGCCAGGTCGCCTATGGCGAGAACAATGACGAGGTGTTCCTCGGCATGTCGATGCAGCGCCAGCAGAATGTCTCCGAGGCGACGGCGCAGACCATCGACAGCGAGGTGCGCCGGCTGGTCGACGAAGGCTATGCCGAGGCGACACGCATCCTGACCGAGAACAAGGATCAGCTCGAGACGCTGGCCCGCGGCCTGCTGGAATACGAGACCCTGTCGGGCGACGAGATCGTCAACCTGCTCGACGGCCAGCCGCCGGTCCGCGACACCACCATCGAGCCTGCCAACACGCGCGGTTCGGTGGTGCCGAGCGCCGGCAAGAACCGTCCGCCGCGTCCCGACGCCGGCATGGAGCCGCAGCCGCAGGCGTAAGCCGGGCGAACCAGCTCTTACGAAAGGGAGACCCTCACGGGTCTCCCTTTTTATTTCCGCAAGGTCACGTTCTTCGTGTTAGCTGGGCATTCCGGTAGTCAGATGACGGTCGAGGACCGCCAATGCCCCCATCCGCCGCCCGCTCCTTCGTCTGGTCCATCGATCCGGGCGCTGTTGTCGACCAGCTCGGCATGAACGCACCTCTGGTGCGCACGGTGCCTTTGCGGCGCCCCAAGGGGTCCGAATGGATCGGCCACATTCCCTTCGCCTTCTGGCTCGTCGGCGCGCTGAGGCCCAGGCTCTTCGTGGAGCTCGGCGCCCATAGTGGCGCTTCCTACGCGGCATTCTGCCAGGCGATCCGGGAGCTGGGGCTCGACAGCCGGGCCTTTGCCATCGACACGTGGCAGGGGGACGAGCAGGCCGGCTTCTACGGCGAGGACATCCACGCCGATCTGCTGGCCTTCAACACGGCCGAGTTCGATGGTTTCTCGACGCTGTTGCGCATGACCTTCGACGAGGCGCTGCCGACCTTCGCCGATGGCTCGATCGATCTCCTGCACATCGACGGTTTCCACAGCTATGAGGCCGTACGGCACGATTTCGAGAGCTGGCGGCCCAAGCTTGGCCCGAATGCCGTCGTTCTGTTCCACGACAGCTACGAGTTCCACCCCGGCTTCGGCGTCTACCAGCTCTTCGCCGAGCTTTCCGAACGGTATCCGCATTTCGAGTTCCACCACGGGCATGGCCTCGGGGTGATCGGCATGTCGGACCGGGTGCCGGGGCCGCTCGGCGGGCTGTTGCGGCCGGCCGGCTGGAAGAAGGGCCCGTTCAACGGATTCCGTCTTCGCCGCGAGCGTCGTATTCGCGCGCATTTCGCGCGTCTGGGAGGGGCGGTAGGTTGACCGCCCGTCCGGATGCGGACGAAAGGAACGCTTACACTTTGTGAAACCCTCGCGTGCATGCTGAATGGTAGAGAGATCGCAACGCGAGCGGGATATCCATGCCGCCGGATTCGCCACGGGCGTCCGGCGGCATCTGCATGAGGCAGGTCATGGCACGTAAATTCTTCGGTACGGACGGCATTCGCGGCCGTGCCAACGGCACGATCACCCCCGAGCTGGCGCTGCGCGTCGGCATGGCGGCGGGATTGGTCTTCCAGCGCGGCGACCATCGCCACCGCGTGGTGATCGGCAAGGACACGCGGCTGTCCGGCTACATGATCGAGAACGCGCTGGTCGCCGGTTTCACCTCGGTGGGCATGGACGTGCTGCTGCTCGGCCCGATGCCGACGCCGGCCGTCGCCATGCTGGCGCATTCCATGCGCGCCGATCTCGGCGTCATGATCTCCGCTTCGCACAACCCTTACGACGACAACGGCATCAAGCTGTTCGGGCCGGATGGCTACAAGCTCTCGGACGAGCTGGAGAGCCGGATCGAGGCGCTGATCGTCGGCGACGTGGCCGGCAAGCTGGCCGACCCCTCCCAGATGGGCCGTGCGAAGCGCATCGAGAGCGTGCACGCCCGCTATATCGAGTTCGCCAAGGGCACGCTGCCGCGCAACCAGTCCTTCGACGGCCTGCGCGTCGTCGTCGACTGTGCCAACGGCGCGGCCTATCGCGTCGCGCCGGAAGCGTTGTGGGAGCTGGGCTGCGAGGTCATCACCATCGGCGACAAGCCGGACGGCTTCAACATCAACCGCGAGGTCGGCTCGACCGCGCCGGAAGCACTGATGGCCAAGGTGCGCGAAGTGCGCGCCGACATCGGCATCGCGCTCGACGGCGACGCCGACCGCGTGCTGATCGTGGACGAGAAGGGCCATCTGGTCGACGGCGACCAGCTGATGGCGGTGGTCGCCGAGAGCTTCAAGGAAGACGGGCGGTTGTCGCGCGGCGGCATCGTCGCCACCGTCATGTCCAATCTGGGACTGGAGCGCTATCTCGGCTCGATCGGCCTGACGCTCGACCGCACCCCGGTCGGCGACCGCTACGTGCTGGAGCACATGCGGGCCAACGGCTTCAATGTCGGCGGCGAGCAGTCCGGCCATATCATCCTGTCGGACTATTCGACGACCGGCGACGGCCTCGTCGCGGCGCTTCAACTGCTCGCCGTGGTGCAGCGGCGCCAGCGCCCGGTGTCCGAGGTCTGCCACCGCTTCGACGCGCTGCCGCAGGTGCTGAAGAATGTGCGCTACAAGAACGGCCGGCCGCTGGAGAATGACGCTGTTCTCAAGGCCATCGCCGCGGCGGAGCTGAAGCTCAACAGCCACGGGCGCCTGCTGATCCGCCCCTCCGGCACCGAGCCGGTGATCCGGGTCATGGGCGAGGGCGATGACCGCGATCTCGTGGAGGCGGTGGTCAACGACGTGGTCGAGGCGGTGGGGCAGGCCGCCGCCTGATCGGGCGCGTGCGCTCTCCTCGAGGAGGGTGCCGGCCTCTCCTTTGTGAGGAGAGACCGGTCCGGGCGACCCCCTCCGCGCCCGAAAGCACTTCCCGAATCGACTGTTGAGGTCCGATCCCAAGGGAAATGCTCACATCCGGCGTGCGTGGCGCGTGCGTCGGTGGGCGGCCCTAGCCGTCCAGCCGCCGCAGCAGGCCACGGTAGATTTCGTCGTCGTCGCACAGGCCGGCGAGGCGGCCGAGATTGTCGACCAGCAGGATCGGCAGATCGGTGTGCCGCTTGAGCTCGATCGCCGCCTTCAGCTTGAGATCGACCGGCGCGACGATGCAGTCGCTGTCGCTGGCGAGCTTGTCGTCGATCTTGCCCGCCTCGCCGTCGGCGACCGCCAGCAGCCCGGCGCGGCCGTCGAGATCGAGGCTGACCGGCCGCCCGTCGGCATCGACCTTCACCTTCACCCGACCGCCCTTGTCGAGCACCACGGCATCGCCCTCGCGCCGCAGGCTCGCGGCCGGGCGCATCACCGCCGTGCCGCGCAGCACGTTGAGCGGGTTCATGTGCTTCACGAATTCGGCGACATAGGCGTTGGCGGGGCGCAGCAGGATGTCCTCTGCCGTTCCGGCCTGCACGATCCGCCCGCCTTCCATGATGGCGATCTTGTTGCCGAGCTTGAGCGCCTCGTCGAGGTCGTGGCTGACGAAGACGATGGTCTTGTGGATGCGCCGCTGCAGGTCGAGCAGTTCGTCCTGCAGCTTGTCGCGGATCAGCGGATCCAGCGCCGAGAACGGCTCGTCCATCAGCAGGATGTCGGCATCGGTGGCGAAGGCGCGGGCGAGGCCGACGCGCTGCTGCATGCCGCCGGAAAGCTCGTTGGTGTATTTCTCGGCCCAGTTGGTGAGGCCGACCATGGCGAGCTTCTCGTCGACGATGCGCCGGCGCTCGGCGGCTCCCATGCCGCGCAGTTCGAGGCCGAAGCCGACATTGTCGCGTACCGTGCGCCAGGGCAGCAGGCCGAACTGCTGGAACACCATGGACACGGTGTGCATGCGGATGTCGCGCAGCGTGTCCTCGTCGCAGCGGGCGACGTCGACGGCGCCGCCCTTGTGTTCGACCAGCACCTCGCCGCGTGCGACCTCGTTGAGACGGTTGATGGCCCGCAGGATGGTGGACTTGCCGGATCCGGACAGGCCCATGAGCACGCAGATCTCGCCGCGCTCGATGGCGAGGCTGACGCCCGCCGCGCCCAGCACGGCGCCGGTGGCGGTGAGGATCTCCTCGCGCGAGCGGCCTTCGTCGATCAGCTTCAGCGCGCCCTTCTGGTCGGCGCCGAACACGATGTCGATGTTGCGGAATTCAACGGCGGGCATGGCTTATCCCTTTCGCGAGCGCCGCTCGGGCCGCTTGCAGACGCGGTCGAGGACGATGGCCAGCACGACGATGGCGAGGCCCGCCTCGAAGCCCATGGCGATGTTCACCGAGTTCAGCGCGCGCACCACCGGCTTGCCGAGCCCGTCGGCGCCGACCAGGGCGGCGATGACGACCATGGACAGGCTGAGCATGATGCACTGGGTGATGCCGGCCATGATGGTGGGCAGCGCGTAGGGCAGCTCCACCTTGAACAGCAGCTGGGTCTTGGTCGCGCCGAAGGCCTTTCCCGCCTCGTAGAGCGCCGGCGGCACCGACGAGATGCCGAGATGGGTGAGGCGGATCGGGGCGGGGAGCGAGAAGATCACGGTCGAGATCAGCCCCGGCACCGCGCCGAGCCCGAACAGCACCAGCGTCGGGATCAGGTACACGAAGGTCGGGATGGTCTGCATCAGGTCGAGGATCGGCCGGATGGCGGTGTAGAGCCAGGGGCGGTGCGCGGCGGCGATACCGATGGGCACGCCGACGATGACGCAGACCAGCGTGGCGCAGATGACGAGAGAGAGCGTCTCCATCGTCGCCTGCCAGTAGCCGAGATTGGTGACCAGCAGCAACGCGCCGACGATGAAGACCACCAGCCCGATCGAGCGGTGCATCAGCCAGGCGCCGAGCCCGAACAGCGCGATGAGCAGGAGCGGGGGCACCCAGAGGAGGGCGGCGGTGAAGCCCCCGATCAGCGCGCCGAGGACGAGCGAGACGAAATCGAAGAACCCCTGACCGTGCGTGGTGAGCAGGTCGACGAAGTCCCGCAGCCAGATCCCCAGCGGGATCTTGTGCTCGGTCAGCCAGTCATACATGGCGCACTCCCGACGGCGCAGGTGGATGTGTGGTGATGTGCGGGTGGGGCCCCCGCCCATGCGGTGGCGGGGTCAAAGCCGGTTCTCGCCGCGAAGTTGCCGACCGGGCTCCCGCCGCCGGTGCGGCGGGAGGCCGGCGCGGTCATCAGATCTTGAGGGCCTTCTTGACCGCCGGCACCGCCGGCTGGCCGTCGATGGTGGTCACGCCGGCGAGCCAGGGCTCCCAGACGGTGGGATTGGCCTTGAGCCACTTCTCGGCCGCCTTGGACGGCTCCATGCCGTCGAGCAGGATGTAGCCCATCACCACGTTCTCGGTGTCGAGCGAGAACTTCAGGTTCTTGATGAAGGTGCCGACATTCGGGCAGTCGGTGGCGTAGCCGGCGCGGGTGTTGGTGTAGATGGTCGCGCCGCCGTAGTTCGGGCCGAACACGTCGTCGCCGCCCGAGAGGTAGCTCATCTTGAACTTGGCGTTCATCGGATGCGGCTCCCAGCCGAGGAAGACGATGGCTTCCTTGCGCTTGGAGGCGCGCTCGACCTGGGCCAGCATGCCCTGTTCGCTGGATTCGACGAGATCGAAGCCCTTCAGCCCGAACTTGTCGTCCTTGATCATGTCGAGGATCAGACGGTTGCCGTCATTGCCCGGCTCGATGCCGTAGATCTTGCCGCCGAGCTTGTCCTTGAACTTGGCGATGTCGGCGAAGGACTTCAGGCCTTCCTCGTAGAGATAGGTCGGCACGGCAAGCGTGTACTTGGCGCCTTCGAGGTTCACCCCGATGACCTCGACCGACTTGTCCTCGCGATAGGGCTTGAGGTCGGCTTCCATGGTCGGCATCCAGTTGCCGAGGAAGACGTCGATGTCCTTGGTCTGCATCGACTTGTAGGTCACGGGCACCGACAGCACCTGCGTCTTCGGCGTGTAGCCGAGGGCTTCGAGGATCGAGGAGGCGATGGCGGTGGTGGCGGTGATGTCGGTCCAGCCGACATCGGCGAACCGCACCGTCTTGCAGGCGGCGGGCTCGGCGGCGCGGGCGGTGTCGCGGAGCGTCGGGGCGGCGGCCAGCGCCAGCCCGAGAGCGGCCGCGGCCGCGAGTTTGAAGGTGCGCATCGTTTCTGTTCCCGGTTGGCATCCTGGCAGGATCATGGAACCGGCATGGCCTGACGCCAAGTCCGGCACGACCTCAATCGACAAGTCGGAGTCGGATACGTCCCGCCCGCCGCCCGAAAGAGAGCGATGCTGCCCGGAACCCTGTGCGGGGCCGGACGGAGATGGACGTACTCAACCCTGTCGGCACCTGCGGCGCGCTATGGCACCCGATACCGGATGCGGCCTCTGGAAGGCTCTTTTGAATGATCATTCAAAACATGATCGGGCATTTTGTCACGCGTAATTTTTGCCCAGATTTGCGAATTCTCGTCCCGTTTTGGTGCAGTTTGACCGAATCCGCCATCGTGCCAGAAGCATTGCGACGTCAGGGGTTGGGATGCGGGAGGCTCTTTGCGGCCCGATTGGATCGATGTATTGTATGTTCATTCAATAAGTCGATCAGGAGGGGCCGGTGGCCAGGGCGAATGCGCACGCGCAAGTCCATTCCGACCGGGGCGACGATTCCCTGCACGAGGAGGAGACGCGCCGGCGCGAGCCGGAGGACGTCCGGCGGCGGCAGCTGATCGACGCCACCATCGAATCCCTCGCCGAGATCGGCTTCAACGCCTCGACGCTGGCACAGATCGCCCGCCGCGCCGGCGTCTCGCCCGGCCTCGTGGCGCATTATTTCGGCGACAAGGACGGGCTGCTGGAGGCGACGCTGCGCTCGCTCTCGCTGCGGCTCTATCGCGCCACGGCGGCCCGGCTGGCGATGGCGGGGGACGCGCGCGGGCGCGTGCAGGCGCTGATCGATGCCAATCTGGCGCCGGAGGAGTTCGACCAGCGCACCTCCAGCGTCTGGCTCGCCTTCTGGGGGCAGGTCCTGCATTCCGAGCGGCTGCGGCGGGTGCAGCGCATCTATCAGGCGCGCATGCTCGCCAATTTGCGCCACGACCTGCGCAGCCTCGTCGCGCCCGGCGATGTGCACCGGGTCGCCATCACCATCGCCGCCGTCATCGACGGGCTGTGGCTGCGCTCGAGCCTTTCCGCCGCCGGCGAGACCGATTCCGTGAGCGCCCGCCAGGTCGCCTCGCTCTTCGTCGACGCCCAGATCACCGCCGCCCGGGACTCCCTTTCCGCTCCGGCTCCCGCCACTGATGGATCTCCTTGCATGACCAGCCGCCCCCCGCTCCACGCCAATCATATCGGCGGGCGCTACCGCCCGACTGGCGGCGCGACCTTCGAGACCCGCAATCCGGCCACCGGCGAGGTGCTCGCCGAGATCGAGATCGCCGGGGAGCCGGAGGTCGAGGCGGCGGTCGCGGCGGCGCGGCAGGGGCAGAAGCGCTGGGCGGCGATGACCGGCGCCGAGCGCGGGCGAATCCTCAAGCGCGCGGCGGAACTGCTGCGCGCGCGCAACGATGAGCTGGCGCGGCTGGAGACGCTCGACACCGGCAAGCCGATCCAGGAGACCAGCGTCGTCGACGTGCTCTCCGGGGCCGACTGCCTTGAATACTATGCCGGCCTTGCCGCCTCGCTGTCGGGCGAGCATGTCGATCTCGGCCCGAGCGCCTTCGGCTATACGCGGCGCGAGCCGCTCGGCATCGTCGCCGGCATCGGCGCGTGGAACTATCCGCTGCAGATCGCCTGCTGGAAGTCGGCCCCGGCGCTTGCCTGCGGCAACGCCATGATCTTCAAGCCGGCGGAATTGACCCCGCTCACCGCGCTCAAGCTGGCGGAAATCTACGTCGAGGCCGGCGTGCCGGAGGGCGTGTTCAGCGTGATGCAGGGCTTCGCCGATACGGGGCGCCTGCTCACCCGGCATCCCGCCGTCGCCAAGGTCTCGCTCACCGGCGAGGTCGGCACCGGCAAGAAGGTCATGGCGGATGCCGCCGGCACGCTGAAATACGTCACGCTGGAGCTGGGGGGTAAGTCGCCGCTCATCGTCTTCGACGACGCCGACCTCGACGACGCCGTCTCGGGCGCGATGCTGGGCAATTTCTATTCGGCCGGCGAGGTCTGCTCGAACGGCACGCGCGTCTTCGTGCATGAGAAGGTGCGCGCGGCCTTCCTCGACAGGTTGGTCGCCCGTGTGGCGAAGATGGTGGTGGGCGATCCGCTCGACCCGGCGACGCAGGTCGGCGCGCTGATTTCGCCCGACCACATGGAGAAGGTTCTCTCCTACATCGCCAAGGGCAAGGCCGAGGGCGCCAAGGTGCTGGTCGGCGGCGAGCGCGTGGTGGCGAACGGGCTTGGGAAGGGCGCCTTCGTCGCGCCGACCGTGTTCGACGGCTGCGCGGACGGCATGAGCATCGTGCGCGAGGAGATCTTCGGTCCGGTGATGGCGGTGCTGTCCTTCACCGACGAGGACGAGGTGATCGCCCGCGCCAACGACACCGAGTTCGGCCTCGCCGCCGGCGTCTTCACGCGCGATCTGGCGCGCGGCCATCGGGTGATTGGACAGCTCGAAGCCGGCACCTGCTGGATCAACCACTACAACATCACGCCGATCGAACTGCCCTTCGGCGGGGTGAAGCAGTCCGGCCTCGGCCGTGAGAACGGCAAGGCGGCGATCGAACACTACACCCAGCTTAAGAGCGTCTACGTCAATCTTGGCCGCGTCGAGGCGCCCTACTGATGCTGAACGGCGCGGGGGAGGCCTTCGACTATGTGATCGTCGGGGCGGGTTCCGCCGGCTGCGTGCTGGCCGACCGCCTGAGCGCGGACGGGAAGAACCGCGTCCTGGTGCTGGAATTCGGCGGCTCCGACCGCTCCGTGTTCATCCAGATGCCGAGCGCGCTCTCCATCCCGATGAACATGAAGAAATACAACTGGATGTATGAGAGCGAGCCCGAGCCGGGGCTCGACGGCCGGCGCATGCACTGCCCGCGCGGCAAGGTGCTCGGCGGCTCCTCCTCCATCAACGGGCTCGTCTATATGCGCGGCGCGCCGGCCGATTTCGACCGCTGGCAGGAGGAGGGCGCGCAGGGCTGGTCCTATGCGGACGTGCTGCCCTATTTCCGCCGGGCGGAAACGCGCCGCGACGGGGGAGACGCCTATCGGGGCGCCGACGGGCCGCTCGCCACCCGCTACGGCACGCTGGCCAATCCGCTCTACAAGGCCTTCATCGAGGCGGCGCGCCAGGCCGGCTATCCCGCGAGCGAGGACGTCAACGGCTACCAGCAGGAAGGCTTCGGCCGCATGGACATGACCGTCAGGGACGGCGTGCGCTGGTCGGCGGCCAATGCCTATCTCAAGCCGGCGATGAAGCGGGCGAACCTGAAGGTCGAGACCCATGCGCGGGTCGAGCGCGTGCTGTTCGAGGGGCGCCGCGCCGTCGGCGTCGTCTGGTCGCGGGGCGGCGAGAGGCACGAGGTGCGGGCGGCGCGCGAGGTCATCCTTTCCGGCGGGCCGATCAACTCGCCCCAGCTGCTCAAGCTTTCCGGCATCGGCAATGCCGACGAACTGCAGGCGCTCGGCATCGATGTAGTCGCCCATCGACCGGGGGTGGGCGAGAACCTGCAAGACCACCTCGAATTCTACTTCCAGGTCGCCTGCACGCAGCCGATCACGCTCTATTCGCAGATGGGACTGTTCGCGCGCGGGCTCATCGGCGCCCGCTGGCTGCTCACCGGCGAGGGGCTCGGGGCGACCAACCATTTCGAGGCCTGCGGCTTCATCCGCTCGCGCGCCGGCATCGCCTCGCCGGACATCCAGTACCATTTCCTCCCGCTGGCCGTGACCTATGACGGGCAGGGGCTGGCGAGCGAGCACGGCTTCCAGGCCCATGTCGGGCCGATGCGTTCGAAGAGCCGGGGCTGGGTAAGGCTCAACTCCCCCGATCCGGCCGCGCCCCCGCGTATCCAGTTCAACTATCTCACCCATCCCGACGACATGGTGGAGTTCCGTGCCTGCGTGCGGCTCACCCGCGAGATCTTCGCGCAGAAGGCCTTCGACCCCTATCGCGGGCGGGAGATCCAGCCGGGCGCGGAGGTGACCGACGACGCGGCGATCGACGCCTTCGTGCGCGCCAAGGTCGAGAGCGCCTATCATCCCTCCTGCACCTGCAGGATGGGCGCGGCTTCCGACCCGATGGCGGTGCTCGATCCGCAGATGCGGGTGATCGGGGTGGAGGGGCTGCGCGTGGTGGATTCTTCCGCCATGCCGTCGATCACCAACGCCAATCTCAACGCGCCGACCATCATGATGGCGGAGAAGGCGGCGGACCATATCCTCGGCAAGCCGCTGCTCGCCCCGTCCAACGCGCCCTACTACGTCGCGCCGAACTGGCAGGTGGCGCAGCGTTAGGAGCGCCGGGCACCGCCAAATCGCCGGCGATGCAAGGCAACTGTCAGGCATGGGATTCTATGCCGGGTCAGGTTCATATGTGCGTCACCGACGACGCGACAGATGGGCTGGCGAACCCGGATCGGTCCATGCGTGTTTCGGTTGTGATCCCGGCCTATAACGAGGCCGGCAATATCGGGGCTCTCGTTCGCGAGACGCTGGATGTCGTCCCGCCATCCCTGCTCGGTGAGATCATCGTCGTCGACGATTGCAGTGCCGACGCCACCGCCGCCGAGGTGGCGGAGGTCGGCGATCCGCGTGTGCGTTGCCTCCGCCACCAGCGCCGCGCCGGCCAGAGCGCGGCGCTGCGTTCCGGCGTGCGGGCGGCGGTGTTTCCGGTCATCGTGACCATGGACGGCGACGGCCAGAACCCGCCCGCCGACATCGCCGCGCTTGCGGCCCGGCTGGGAGCCGAAGGGCAGGAGCCGGCGCTGGTCGGCGGCGTCCGGCAGAAGCGTCGGGCGTCCGGCTCGCGGCGCTGGGCCTCGCGCTTCGCCAACGGCCTGCGCGCCCGGCTGCTGGCCGACGATTGCCCGGACACGGGATGCGGTCTGAAGGCCTTCCACCGCGTCGCCTTTCTCGACCTGCCCTATTTCTCGACCATGCACCGCTACCTGCCGGCGCTGTTCCTCAGCTACGGCCATCAGCCGGCCTATTTGCCGGTGGGGGATCGCCCGCGGCGCGTGGGGCAGTCGAAATACACCAATCTTGGCCGGGCGTTGGTGGGCCTCTACGACCTGTTCGGCGTGGTCTGGCTGAGGCGGCGCACGCTGCTGCCGCCGGTGGTCGAGGAGAGGAGCACCAGCACCGTCGCGCCCATGCCTCTGGCGGCCTCCGCCCCGATGAGCGAGGCTCCGATCCGCCGGGCCATGGCGCGCTGAGCGCCGAGACAGGCGAGGACGGCCATGCCGGCTCCGGCGAGGCTCGCGCGGATGCTACGCCGGAAGGCCGCGCGGCGACCCGCCCAAAGCTCGCCGAACGCGGTGAGCCGCGCCTCCAGCGCCGCGTCGGCGAAGGTCTCGGCATAATCGACGAAGATCACCCGATAGAGCGCGGCGGCGAGCGTCAGCATCAGCCCGATCGAGATCGTCACGTCCGACAGGAAATGGGCGCCGAAGGCGATGCGATTGAGCGACACCGCCGCGACAAGCACGCCCAGGATCGCCGCGACCTGCACCCGCCATTCGCGCGGCACGAACAGGGCGAGCGGCAGAAGGCAGGCGATGGTGGCGGCCTCGCCGGAGGTGAAGGAGCGGTTGAGCAGCCCTTCCGGGCCGATCACCCAGGCCGGCTGGAATGGCCAGGCGCCGCCGAACTCCTCGATGTTCACCGGCCGCGGTCGGCCCCAGAAGCTCTTCAGCGCGCCGTTCACCATCAGCCCCGGGCCGATGGAGAACAGGGCGATGAAATAGAGCGAGAAGCGGGGGGAGACGAGGCTCGGCTTGGCCGGATAGAGCAGCTTCAGGCCGATGGCGAGCGCCAGCAGGATCGGCAGGGCGACCGTCAGGTGCGAGGCGAGCGTGCGGAAATCGCGCAGGACATCGATGCGCGCTGCCGGGAAGCCCTGCTCATGGACGTAGAAGAGATGCGAGAAGGATCGATCTATGAACGGAAAGAGATAGAGTAATGCCGAGATAACGAATGTCGAAATAACGCAATAGGAGATAGGGTTATTTGAAATGTAAACCATTTTATTATGAAATATTTTGCCGTTCTTGTTCATTTTAATCTGCTTTGCCCCGCCTGCAATGCAGGAAAGCAGAAATCATGAATCGATGACGCCCGAATGAAGGGGTGGAGGCTGGCGAAAATATCCTGTGACTATCGCTCGCCCCGGTCATCGGCGCGCAGGGCGGCGCGTTCGCGGGAGATGAAGTAGATGTTCCGCCCGTAGATGAGCAGGCCCACCGCCTGACCGAAGATGAACACCGGGTCCTGCCGGTAGATGGCGTAGGCGAGCAGCGTCAGACCGCCGAGCATCGAGAACAGCCAGAAGGTCGACGGCACCACGCTGCGTCCGGCCCGCTCGCTGACGATCCACTGGGCGAGAAAGCGCGCCGTGAACAGGCCCTGGCCGACGAAGCCGAGCACCAGCCAGGGATTGATCGCGCCCAGATTGACCAGCGCGGCATTGGCGAGCGTCATGGCTGGGAACCTTTCTGTTCCGGCGAGACATAGACGTTGAACGACAGGCGCCGGGAATTGGCGCTGTTGATGCCGTTCGTGGTCGTCGCGACCGTGGGGGAGCGGCCCAGCACCTGGTTGCGGATGTCGAAGAGCTGCTGCTGATGGTCGGCGACCACGACTACGCGGCAACCGGGCTGGGCGAGGAAGTCGGCCGCTTTCACCCCGTCGCCGGTCTGCGCGTCCTGGCCGAGCACGAACATGACGCTCGGCTCGCTGAAGCCGGCGACCATGACCTGCGGGCCGGGGCAGGCGACACGGGCGATGGCGGCTTCGAGGCGCGGGGCGATCCACAGCCTGTTCGCCTGCGGCGCGACGAGGCCGAAGAGCAGCAGATAAAGGGCGGGTGCCTCGACGAGCAGGACACGAACGGCGGCAGCCACGCCGGAGACGAAGGCCTGCCGGACGGCATAGCCGGCCATGAGGACGACGAGCGCCGCCACGGCCAGCGGCAGAAGCGGGAGGCGTTGTTCCAGCAGATAGAGCAGCACGGGCCCGGCGATGGCGGTCAGCCCTCCGCCGATGGCGGCCACGGCGACCAGCAGGCGGGCCCAGAGCGGATCGCGGCCGGCGCGCGGGGTCGTCAGCCCGCCGGCGGCGAGAAGGGCGAGCGCCGGATAGGCCGGCAGCGTGTAGTGCGGCAGCTTGGTGGCGATCAGCTCGAACACGATCCAGAACGGCACCAGCCAGGCGACGCAGAAGCGCACGGCCGGGCTGGTGCGGTTGGCCCAGACCCATGGCACGGCGATGGCGACCAGAGCGGCGCCCGGCCAGAAGGCGACCCAGAAGGCGGCGAAATGCGCGCCCGGCGGGGCGCCGTGGAATTCCTGCCCCTTCGCCACCTTGCTGAGCAGATCGACACTGACCGATTCATGGAAGAAGGCCGGACCGGCCTGAACGGCGATGGCGATGAGCCAGGGCAGCACCAGCAGCAGCAGGAAGGGCAGGCCGATGGCCGGCCGCAGACGCTTCAGCCACGCGGCGCGCCGGTCCCAGAGCGCCAGCGTCACCGCCGTCAGGGCGGCGAGCATCGGCACGATGGGGCCTTTGATCAGGATGGCGGCGGCCATGGCACCCCAGAACAGCAGCACCCAGCCCAGGCGCAGGCGCTCCTGCGCGCTGGCGAGGTAGAAGCGCGCCAGCGCCAGCTGCCCGGCGACGGCGGCTGCCAGCTGGGCGGCATCGGTCTTGGCGAGCCGGCCTTCCACGGCCAGAACGAGGCAGGTGCCGAGCAGCGCGGCGGCATAGAACGCCGTCCGCTCGTCGAACAGGCGCCGGCCGATGGCAAAGGTGAGCAGCACGGCGAGGAGGGCGGCGGCGAGGCTGGGCAGGCGGAACACCCAGATCGGCGCGTCCGCGCCGTGCCCCGTGAGCTTCACGGCGGCGACCTGCAGCCAATAGATGCCGATAGGCTTCTTGAAGCGGTTCGCCTCGCCGAGGCGCGGCACGACATAATCGCCGCTTTCCACCATCTGCCGCGAGGCCTGCGCGTAGCGGGTCTCGTCGCGGTCGACGACCGGGATGGAGAAGAAGCCCGGCAGCAGGCTGGCGAGCACGAGGGCGATGAGCAGCAGAAGGCGCCAGCCCGTCGTCATGTCGGCGGCGCGCGACGGCGCGGCATGGGACGGGGAGAGCGCTTCGGGAGGGGCTCCGATCGCTTCGCTCATTGCCGCCGTTCCAATCGCGTCGTGCCTCTCCATCGGCCGGGTGTGGGGGCAACGCGATCCCGCGCGGAGGGAGATTCCGCGTTGCGGATGCCCGTGCGTCCACGGCGGCAAACTTGCACGTGCTTCCTGACGGGTTCCTGACAAGCGGGCCGGAATCGGGAGCGGATTGCGGGTCTGGACGCGGAGCTAGGCGAGGACGCCGATTTCCCTGAGATGGGCCAGAATCGCACGCGCGGCGTTGTCGGGCGTGGGCTCGACCAGCAGCTTTCCCCCGCCGCTCGCCGATTCCGTGGCCGCCTTCAGCCGCTCCGCTGCCGAGGCGCCGCCGGCGGCTTTGGCGATGAGCTTCGGGCGGGGGCGATAGGGACGCTCCTCCATCTCGGAGGGCGCGCAGGCAGCCGCGATGCCGGGCCGTGTCTCGACATCGCCCCGCCGCGCGGCGGCGAAGGCGAAAGGCAGGGGGGCGGGCGCAGCCGGATGCACCGTCACCAGCGCGGGCAGACGGATGACGAGCCGGCGGCGGGCGCCGCGCGGCAGCGCCTGCTCGACACGCAGCGTGCCGGGCTGCGGCCCTTCCGCCAGCGCGACGGCATCCGCGACGATGGGCAGCCCGAGCGTACGGGCGAGCGCGTAGGGCAGGAGGCCGGCATCCTCGCCGCCCTGGCCCGACCGCCCGGCGAGCACGAGGTCGAACGCTCCCTCGCGCAGCGCGTCGGCAAGGCTCGGGGCGGGATCGTCGTTCTCTGCGAGACGCAGATGCGTGAGCCGCGGCAGGCCGTGGCCGAGTGTGTCGTGAAGCGGCCCGATGGCGGGACCGGCATGGAGGCCGAAGGCCTCGCCGCCGAGCTCGGCGGCGAGGCGGATGGCCTGAAGCTCGACCGGCACGGGGGCGGGATGGGCGGAAACCCGGTGGCGGCCGGCTGAGAGGAGAACAGCGATCCTCATCCGCGCTTTTCCTCCGCGATCAGCCGGAGCAGGGCCGGCATGACCTCCTGCGCATCGGCGACGATGGCAAGGCCGGCGCGCTCGATCATCGCCGCGTGGAGGTCGGTGTTCACCGCCACCACGTGCTCGCAGCGGGCCACGCCCTGCAGGTGCTGCGGGGCGCCGGCGATGCCGAGGGCGAAGTAGCAGCGCGCCTCCAGCACGGTGCCGGAGGCGCCGACCTGTGCGGCGCGCGGCATCAGGCCGGCGTCGCACACCATGCGGCTGGCGCCCGGTGTCGCACCGAGCGCCGCCACGAGAGCGCGGAAGACCTCGAAATCGGTGACGCCGTTGCCGGCGGAGGTGACGAAATCCGCCTCGGCGAGCGACACCTTCGCCGGATCGGCCGGAATGTACTCGGCGGAGAGGATGGCCCCGGCCGTGGGCTCGGGAAAGGCGAATTCGACCGGCAGCGCCTCGTGCAAAGTGCCGGCATGAGGCGCCACTGCGTCGGTGGCGAGGCTGATGAGGCGCGGCGGTGCGCGGCGCTGCTCGATCCGTCGGCCCTGCGCAGCCCGGGTCACGGCCTTGGCCGACAGGCTTTCCGCGCCGGCGAACAGCGCCTCGCCCGACAGGGCGGCAAGCCGGCGGGCAAGGTCGCCGCCATCGGCGCTTTCGGGAAACAGGACGTGTCGGACGGCGAGGCCGTCGAGCACGGAGAGGAGGGCGAGGGCCTTCGCCTCGGGATCGTAGCCGGAAGCGGGAATCGGCAGCACGCGGTCGGCGCCGGCGATGGCGAGTTCGTCGCTCCAGCTCTCGACGAGCGCGAGCACGGCTCCGCCGTTGGCATCGGCCAGCAGGCGCGCGGCGCCGAAGAGCTGGCGGTCGTGCGGGGTGAGCCGACCGCCCGGCGCGTCCGGCACCACGGCGACGAGACAGGCCGGCTCGGGGATCGTTCGCAGCCTCGGAGGCGTCTCCACGGCCGGCGTGGTGGGAGCGGGGAGGGCACCGACGGCCGCGACGCGCTGGGTACGGTCGAGACGGCGGCGGACGGTGCCGGGTACGAGAGCGAGCCGCTCCTCGGCACGCCGATCGCGGCGCGGACGGCCTGTCGCGGCGGGGGCGGCGGCGAGGTCGAAGCGTGGACGGATGCTACCCTCCACGCGATGGGTGGCGCGCTCGGTGCGCGGATCCTTGCGGCTGCGGCTCATGCGACCGCCTCCGCTTGCCGGCTCGCGGCCGTCTCCACCGCCATCAGCACCAGTTCGGCGATGTCGTGGACGGCGGGGCGCTCGCCGGTGACGCCCTCCAGCATGGCCGAGCACTGCGGACAGGCGACCGCCACGATGGCGGCGCCGGTGGCCGCGGCCTGATTCATGCGGAGGTCGGGGATGCGATGGTCGCCCTCGATGTCGCTCACCGGCGCCCCGCCACCGCCGCCGCAGCACATGGAGCGCTTGCCGGAGCGTTCCATTTCAAGGCGTTGCAGCCCCAGCCGGTCGAGGAGGCGGCGGGGGGCGTCGGTCTCGCCATTGTAGCGTCCGAGGTAGCAGGGGTCGTGATAGGTAGCGCTCACGTCGCGCAGCGTGGCGACGGGAAGCCGGCCCGCGGCCACCAGTTCGTCGAGGAAGGCGGTGTGGTGGACCACCTCGTAATCGCCGCCGAAGGGGCGGTACTCGTTGCGCAGGACGTGGAGGGCGTGCGGGTCGGCGGTGAGGATGCGCCCGAAGGCGTAGCGCGCGAGGGTCGCGACGTTCTCGCGGGTGAGGCGCTGGAAGGTGGCCTCGTCGCCCAGCCGGCGGGCGAGGTCGCCGCAGTCGCGCTCCTCCTCGCCCAACACGGCGAAGTCGACACCGGCCTTCTGCAGGAGGGTGACGAGGGCGCGCAGGGTGCGGCCGTAGCGCAGCTCATAGGCGCCCTCGCCGA
This sequence comes from Ancylobacter moscoviensis, assembly GCF_007559435.1. Classification (GTDB taxonomy): domain Bacteria; phylum Pseudomonadota; class Alphaproteobacteria; order Rhizobiales; family Xanthobacteraceae; genus Ancylobacter; species Ancylobacter moscoviensis. The sequence goes on from NZ_VMBP01000006.1 coordinate 140,181, forward strand.
GCCAGAGCAGCACCTCGGCCTTGCCCGTGGCGGAGATCAGCGGCAGGGTCAGGCCGGCGGCGAAATCGGTGCGGGCCTTGAGCGGGCGGCCGCCCGGCTCGTCGGCATAGCGCATCTCCACCAGCGGGGCGGCCGCCTTGGGCGGCGTGGCGCCGAGCTCCAGCGTCTGGAAGCGGCGCAGCTCCACGATGGCGTCGACATGCTCGATCATCATCGGGCATTCCTCGACGCAGGCCCGGCAGGTGGTGCAGGACCACAGCGTGTCCGGATGGATCATCGCGCCCGCGCCGACGATCGGCCGCTCCGGTCCGCCCACGCCCGCCACCTCGCGCGCATGTGGATAGGGGCTGCCGGCATAGGCGGCGTTGGTGGCGCCGGGCTGGAGGCTGGCGGCGAGGTCCTGAATGAGGCGCTTGGGGTTCAGCGGCTGGCCGGCGGCGAAGGCGGGGCAGGCGACCTCGCAGCGCCCGCACTGGATGCAGGCATCGAAGCCGATCAGCCGGTTGAAGGCAAAGTCGGCCGGAGTCGCGACACCGAGGCGTGGGCTATCGAGGTCGAGCGGGAGCAGGGCGGTGGCACGTTGCCCCTCGAAGCGGCTGGGGCGGGGATGGGCGACGAGATGCGCCGCGCCGGCGAAGGCATGGCGCATCGGGCCGCGGTCGATCTGCAGCACGAGGCCGAGGCCGCCTGCCGCCGCCAGCGCCAGCCCGGCCCAGGCGAGGGGGCCGAGGATGCCGCCCAGCGTGGCGTCGAGGGCGACGAGCAGGGCACCGCCCGAATAGGCGGCGAGAAGGAAGGGCAGGCGCTGGAAGCGCCCGCCGGAGAGCCGGGCCGGCCTCACCGGCAGGCGCCGCCGCCCGACCATGGTGCCGCCAATGAAGGCGACGGCGAAGGCGAGCGCGACGATGGCCCAGACGAGGCGCAGGCCGCCGAGCGGAGGGACGAGGGCGAGAAGCGCGAGGACAGAGCCGCCGAGCAGCCCGCCGGCGGCCAGCGCATGCATGCGTGCCGCATAGGGATCACGGCCGACGACATGGTGCACGTCGACGAGATAGCGCTTCGGCAGCGCCATGAGCCCGGCCAGCCAGTCGACGCTGGCCGGACGGCCGATGCGCCAGAGCCGGGCGCGGCGGACCATCATCGCCGCCGCCATGAGCGCGAGGGCGAGGATGACGAGCGAGAGACCGGGCGCGGCGTTAGTCATGGGCGTACCCGGAGAGCGCCGTCGGGCGGCCCCTCACCCGGCCCTTTGGGCCGACCTCTCCCCGACGAGGAGAGGTTGAGAAAGGATCGTTCTCTCCAAAACTCTCTCCTCAACGGGGAAAGGGGAGGGTGCATGGACGAACCCAGTCCGATGGCCGGTTCGCGTTCGATGGCCGTCATGGCCGGGCTTGTCCCGGCCATCCATGTCTTTCGCGGGCGAAGGAAGTCGTGGATCCCCGGGTCGAGCCCGGGGATGACGGCGTTCAGGTGTGGCACCGTCATCCCGGACCGCCGGCAGGTCGATCCGGCATCGTCCGCGGAACGGGAGGGTGATCCCGGCCCTGCGCTTCGCTTCGGCGGAGATGACGTGTTTGAGGCGAGCATCCTCCGAGGCTCACTCCGCTCGCACCTCAGGATGACGGCGTTCATGATCGGATCGCCTCACAGATCCTTGCAGAGCCGCAGCGAGTCGTAGATCGCGGCGTGGATGTTGCGGCCGGTCCAGGCGTCGCCGACGCGGTAGAGGGCGAAGCCGGGCTGGCCGGTCCAGCGCTGCGGGCGGCCGGCGACCAGCGCTTCGAGGTCCGTCTCGCCGTCATTCACCGACGAACCGCGCAGCGCCTCGAACAGGCTGTCGACGGGCAGCGTGCCGTAATCGACGACCACGCGGTCGATCACACGCTCCTCCTCGGCGTCGGTCATGGTGTTGCGCAGCGCTGCGACGAGGCGGTTGCCCTCGGGGTAGATCTCGATCAGCTCGGTGTTGGGGGTCATCACCACGCCGAGCTTGTAGAGCTCGCGCAGATGCACCGGCTTGTTGGTGGTGCCCACTTCCTGCGCGACCTGAAGATCGTGCGTCACCATCTCGACGAGGCAGCCCTTCTTCGCCAGCACCTCGGCGGTGGAGGCGGCGTTGTGGCCGCCGATCTCGTCATAGAGCAGTACCGAGCCGGTGGGCTCCACCTTGCCCGAGAGCACGTCCCAGGTGGTGACGGCATGCTCGTGGCCTTTCGCGTGGCCGGTGATCGGCAGGCCGCCCGTCGCTATGATGACGACGTCCGGTGCTTCCGCCAGCACGTCCTCCTGCGTGGCTTCCCGGCCGAGGCGGATGTCGACACCCTTCTTTTGCGCCTGCGCGTAGAGCCAGCGCGGAATGCCGGACAGCGCCTCGCGCCATGTCGCCTTCGCGGCAATGTTGATCTGGCCGCCGACGACCGGCTCCTTCTCGAACAGCACCACCTTGTGGCCGCGCTCGGCGCAGACGCGGGCCGCCTCCAGCCCGCCAGGACCGGCGCCGATGACCACCACCTTGCGCGCCAACTCCGCCTTCGGGATGACGTGCGGCATGGTCGCCTCGCGGCCAGTGGCCGCGTTCTGGATGCACAGCGCGTCGCCGCCGACATAGATGCGGTCGATGCAGTAGCCGGCGCCGACGCACTGGCGGATGTCGTCGTCGCGGCCTTCCATCAGCTTCTTGACGAGGTGCGGGTCGGCGATGTGGGCGCGGGTCATGGCGATCATGTCGACATGGCCTTCCGCCACGGCGCGGGCGCCGGTGGCGAGGTCGGTGATGCGCTGGGCGTGGAAGATCGGCACGTCCGCCTCGCGCTTGATGGCGCTCGGCAGGAACAGGAAGGGCGCGACCGGGAAGGACATGTTCGGCAGGGAAATGGCGTGGGACATCTCGTCCCGCGCCTGGCCGCCGATGATGTTGAGGAAGTCGACGAGGCCGGCTTTCGCGTATTCCGAGGCGATGGCCACGCAATCCTCATGGCTGAGGCCGTCGGCGATCATCTCGTCGCCGGACATGCGCATGCCGATGACGTAATCATCGCCCACCGCCTCGCGCATGGCGCTGAGCACCTCGATGCCGAAGCGCATGCGGTTCTCGAGGCTGCCGCCATATTCATCGGTCCGCTCGTTGACCGACGGCGACCAGAACTGATCGACGAGATGACCGTGGGCGGCGGAGATTTCGCATCCGTCGAGCCCGCCTTCCTTGCAGCGACGGGCGGCCTCCGCGAAGGACTTCACCACGCGGCGGATGTCGTTCCTGTCCATCGCGCGGGGGATGGTGCGCGAGGCCGGCTCGCGCCGGGGCGAGGAGGAGAGGGTGGGGAACCAGTTCTCCGTGTCCCACTTCGTGCGCCGGCCCATATGGGTGAGCTGGATCATCAGCTTCGCGCCGTGGGCGTGCACTCGCTCGGCGAATTGCTGGAAATAGGGAATGACGCTGTCGTCGGCGACGGAGATCTGCGCCCAGGGCGCGGCCGGGCTGTCGATGGCGACGGAGGAGGAGCCGCCGAACATGGTGAGCCCGATGCCGCCCCGGGCCTTCTCCATGTGGTAGAGCTGGTAGCGCTCCTGCGGCTTGCCGTCCTTGCCGTAGCCGGGGGCGTGCGAGGTCGACATCACCCGGTTGCGGATGGTGAGGCCCTTGATGGTCAAGGGTTTCAGCAATGCCTCGGCATTGGCGATCATGATGGCCGCGCGCTCCTTCGACCATGGGTCCGGGGCCGGCCCGGTTCCCGGCCCGATGGTCGCACGATAGGTCGCGCGCGCCTATGCCGAACAGAAGATTTGCGCCATCGCGCCGGAAGGCTTGCGACCGTCCCCCGGGTGAAAGAAGTCAGGCCGGCGAAAGCGGGCGTTTCAGCGCGCGAGGATGCGCAGCGCCGAGGGGCCGGCGAGCGCGAAGACCAGCAGCGACAGCGGCACGGCGAAGACGAAGCCGGCATAATTGAAGCCGATGGCGCCGACGATGCCGCCGCCGAAGAAGCTGAACAGGAAATAGGCCAGCAGCTTCAGCTTCTCGCGGTCGGCCAGCACCAGCGGCACATCGGTGCCGCGGCGGCGGCGGTTGGAATAGAACAGCTTGCCGAGCTCGATGCCGATATCGGTGACGATGCCGGTCATGTGGGTGGTGCGGATCTTCGCGCCGGAGAGCTTGGTCACGGTGGCGTTCTGCAGGCCCATGATGAAGCACAGCACCGCGACCTCCATGCCGAGGGCGATGCTGGAGCGGTGGGTGTAGAAGCCGAGCAGGCCGAAGGCCAGCAGCAGACACGCCTCCAGCGCCAGGGGCAGGGAATATTCGCGGCCCGCATAATGCCGCCGGCCCCAGTTGACGAGGATGGCGGAAGTGGCAGCGCCGAGGACGAAGGCGACGAGCGCGCCGCCGCCGGCCAGCACGAGGTCCATGGCGCCGAGGACGGCGTTGTCCGCCGCCGCCGAGATGATGCCCGACATGTGCGAGGTGTACTGGCCGACCGCCAGCAGGCCGCCGGCATTGGTGGCGCCGGCGACAAAGGTCATGGGCAGGCCGAGCCACGCGTCCGCGAGCGGCGTGCGCTCGGGCGCCAGCATGTCGGCAGTCAGGTGCGTGTAGCGTTCCGCCAGATGGCGGCGGTAGCTGGTCGGCTTGAGAGGCGCATTCATGTCAGTGGCGCGGCGAAGGCCGTGTCCATCGGGCGGTATGATATGCAGAAAACGCAATCGGACGGTGTGTATTTAATACCAGATGTTGCGTCGCGCCATAATAAACAACGCTTACGTGGCATGCGAACACTTCACGCTTTCGCGGCATCGCGGGAGGACGCCGCCCGTTCGCGGCTCGGCGGGCGGCCGAAATGGCGGGCATAGGCGGTGGAGAAATGCGCCGCCGACTGGAAGCCGCAGGCAAGGCCGACGTCGGTGACCGGCAGCGGCGACAGGCGCAGCAGTTCGCGCGCCCGCTCCAGCCGCAGCGCCAGATGGTAGGCGGCGGGCGTGACCCCGAGATGGCGCCGGAACAGCCGCTCCAGATGCCGGGGCGAGACGTCGAGGCGGCGGGCGATGGCGGCGATGCCGGGCGGCTGCTCGATGGCGGTCTGCATCATCTTTACCGCGCGGGCGAGCGTCGGATCGGGCAACGCCGGGCGCGGGCGGGCTTCGACCTTGGCGTGCGGCGGGCGGGCGCGGTCGACGATGAACTGTTCCGACACCTTGTCGGCCAGCGCGCGCCCGCCGCGCGCCTCGACCAGCGCCAGCATCATCTCCAGCGGCGCCACGCCGCCGGTGCAGGTGAGGCGGTCGCGGTCGATGACGAAGGCTTCCTCGACGAAGGAGATGTCGGGGAATTCCTCGCGGATGGCGGAGAGGTTCTCCCAGTGCACGGCGCAGCGGTAGAAGTCGAGCAGGCCGGCGTCGGCGAGCACGAAGCTGCCGGTGCACAGCGCGCCGAGCGCGACGCCGCGCCGGGAGAGCCGGCGCAGCGCGTCCTCGATGGGCGGGGTGGCGGCGTGGCGCACGTCGATGCCGCCGCAGACCAGCAGCAGGTCGAGCGGCCCCGCCTCGTTCAGGGCGAGGGTGGGCGAGAGGGTGAGGCCGTTGGAGGCGGTGGCGGGGGCGCCGTCCAGCGTGAGGATGCGCCAAGAATAGATCTCGGCCTCCGCCACATAGTTCGCCATGCGCAGCGCCTCCAGCGCGTTGGCGCAGGCGATCATCGAGTGGTTCGGCAAGGTCAGGAAGCCGATGCGCGTGAGCGAGGCGAGATCGAGCACGATGGAGCCGAAGACTGTTGCGTTGCCGAATGTTGCGACGGTCCATCTTCGGACAACATCGCGCAGAAATACCTAGCCTTTGTCACGGGCCAGCGCGAATGGTGCCGCAAATTTGTCGCCGGAACAGGGGGAAATGACCTCGAAACAGAGAGGTATCCTTCCATGCGGTCCCGTACGACCTTGCTTTCCGGCTTTCGCGGCTCACTGCCCGGCCGCGTCATGCTGCCGGTCGGCTTCGCCCTCATCCTCGCCGCCGGCACCTATATGGTGGCCGAGAGCGAGGGTTACCAGCGCGGCAAGACCGACCAGGCCAACGCGCAGGAGAGCGTCAAGAACCTCGCCCGCCTCGTCGCCCAGCCAATCGAGCTCGACGCCGAGCCGACCGAGAAGGGCGACCAGCTCGATATTCCGAAGATGATCCGCGCCATCGAGCCCAGCGCCGTCTATCGCCCGACCGAGAAGGCAGCGGCGAAGCCGGCCAGGCCCGCCGGCACGGTCGCCACGGCGATGCCGGTGTCGCTGCCGGTCGGCGTGGAGCGCTTCGACCGCTGCGAGGGCAACTGCGACACGCGCGATCCGATGATCACGCACAGCTCCTATCCGGTGCTGGTGTCGACCTCGGCTCCCGCTCCGGCGGCGAGCGCTCCGGCGTCCGGCACCCCGGCACCTACGGCTCCGCAGGCGCGGGCGGAGGAGGACGAGAGCTTCCTCAGCCTGACCTTCCTGCCGTCGGCGGGCGAGATCGTCGACCGCACGGTGCAAGGCGCCAGCGCCACCTACGACACGATGAAGCAGGCGGTGAGCGGCGCGATTGACTTCCTGCGCTGACGCCGCCTGTGCTTCAGCGGTCGACGACCAGGTTGCTCGTCGGCTTCGAGCAGCACAGCAGCGCCATGCCAGCGTCGATCTCGCGCTGGCGGATGCCGCCGCCGTGCTTCATGTCGACCGTACCCTCGATGAGCTTCGACTTGCAGGTGCCGCACAGACCCTTCGAGCAGGAGGAGGGCAGGCGCACGCCGGCGCGGCGGGCGGCGTCGAGCACGAAGGTGTCGGAGCGGCACTCGATGGTGCGCTTCTGCTTGGCGAATTCGATGGTGTAGGTCGCGACCTCCGGAGCGGCGACCGCCTCCTGAACCGCCTGCACGCCTTCCGCCAGCTCGACCTCGGCCGCGACCTCGGGCTCCGCCCGGGCCAGCTCGGCGAAATCGAAGCTCTCCTCGTGATGCCGGCTCATGTCGAAGCCGGCGCCCTTCAGCATCTCGCGCACCGCCGCCATGAAGGGGGCGGGGCCGCAGACGAAGACCTCGCGCTGCTTGAAGTCCGGCGCGATGTGGTTGAGCACGCCGAGATTGAGCCGGCCGCGCAGCCCGTGCCACGGGTCGCGCGGGCCGTCCGCCTCGCAGACCGGCGCGAAGCGGAAGCTGGCGGGCTGGTTGCGCGCCATGAGTTCCAGCTCGCCGCGGAAGATGATGTCGGCCGGCGAGCGTGCGGCGTGGACGAACACGATGTCGCGCGGTTCGCCGAGGTCGTGGAAGGTGCGGGCCATCGACATCAGCGGGGTGATGCCGCTGCCGCCGGAAAGGAACAGATATTTCGGCGCCGAAGCGGGATTCGGGCTGGGCGTGCCCTGCATGAAGCAGGAGAAATCGCCCATCGGCCCGATGGCGTGCAGCACCGAGCCGACCTTCACCTGATCGTGGAGGAAATTCGACACCGGGCCGCCGGGCACGCGCTTCACCGTGATGGAGAGGGTGTGGGGGCGTGCCGGCGTGGAGGCGATGGTGTAGCAGCGGTTGATGCTCTCGCCGCCAATGTCGAGATCCAGCGTCAGGAACTGGCCCGGCTGGTAGCGGAAGACGCAGGGCTGCTTCGGCGCGAGGACGAAGGTCTTCACGTCGGCCGTCTCGTCGCGGATCTCGCGGACGATGAGGGCGTCGTCGGCCTCCGGGTTCCATTCCGGCAGGGCGCCGGACAGGCGCAGGGCGGCGGGATCGGGCGATGCCATCGGGCTCAACGCGTCCATCGTCAGCGGCCGAGATGCTCGGCCATGCGGCCGACGTACCAGTTGCAGAACTTGTCCACGAGCATCTCGGTGTGCGGCGAGTAGGGGCCGGGCTCGTAGGCGGGCGAGCGGGCGCCTTCCTGGCAATAGCCGACGAGGGTCGAATCCTGATCGTTGGTGGCGTCCCACACGGCGACGAGGTTCTCGACGTCGTAGTCGACGCCTTCGACCGCGTCCTTGTGCACCAGCCACTTGGTACGCAGCAGCGAGCGCTCGGCGTCGAGCGGCAGCACCGAGAAGACGACCGCGTGGTCGGACATGAAGTGGTGCCAGGAGTTCGGCTGCGTCCAGAAATGCAGCGCGCCGTGCTTGGGATCGTTGATCCGGCCGAGCAGCTTGCGGCACGCCGCCCTGGTGTCCGAGGTGTGGCTCTCGCCGTCGCCGGCCAGCGGCAGGCGCTCGGTACGGAAGCCGGTCACCATGTCGTCGAGATGCTCGATCATCTCCGAGGGGAAGCCGCAGCTTTCCCATTCGCGGTGGCTGGCCTTGAGCAGCTTGTCGTAGCTCTCGGCTTCGGCGCGCTCATGCTCGTCTAACTCCTCGGGGGCGAAGCCGAAGCCATAGGCGAAGAGCGGCACGGTGAGCTCGGGATGGTTGCCCGCGCAGTGATAGCACTCGCGGTTGTTCTCCATGGTGAGCTTCCAGTTGCCCGGCTCGATGATGTCCTTCTCGAAGGCGACCTTGGCGTTCTTCAGGTCGTGCGGGGCGAGATAGGGCGCCATCTTCGCCGCCATGACGTCGAAGTCGGCCGGCGGATCGTCGGACAGGCAGACGAAGATCAGCCCTTCCAGCGAGCGCACATGCACGGGCTTGAGGCCGTGGCAGGCGGCGTTGAAGCCCTCGCCCATGTGCTCGGCGAAGAGCAGCTTGCCGTCGAGGCCGTAGGTCCAGGAGTGATAGCGGCAGACGAGGTTGCCGACCGTGGTCTTGTAGTCGAGCACGAGCCGCGCACCGCGGTGGCGGCAGACATTGTGGAAGGCGCGGACCTCGTTGTCGTCGTCGCGCACGACGATGATGGCGTTCTTGCCGATGTCGAGGCTCATCGCGTCGCCCGGCTCGGGAATGTCGGGATCGACGCCGACGAAAATCCAGTGCCGGCCGAAGATGACCTCCATGTCGGCGTCGAAGATCTCGGGGCTGGTGTAGAACGGGGCTTCGAGGCTGTAGCCCGGCTTGCGACGGCGAAGCAGCGCCTTGAGCGGCGTATCGGTGGTGTCCAGCATCGGTCTGTTCTCCCTCGCGGGTCCCGGCCCGCTTGTCGTCTGGAATTGTTCGACGGAAGCGTTCCGTCGACTTTCACCGAAGCGACAGGAAGTTTGCGGGAAGCGACATTCGCCGCTTCCCCGGACCGCCTATTCGAACAGGCGGTGGCCGGCGACGCTCTGGGCGGCCGGGCCGGGGGCACGGGCGCGCGCGTCGGACGGGGTGAAGCCGTGCTGGGCCTTGAACTGGCGGGAGAAATGCGCGCAGTCCGAGAAGCCGGCCTCCAGCGCGATGTCGGTCACGGAACGGCCGGTCGTGTCGAGCAGGAAGCGGGCGTAGCGCAGCCGCAGCCGCCGATAGAATTCCGCCGGGCGCTGGCCCATGATGGTCTGGAACAGCCGCTCCAGCTGGCGGGTGGAAAGCTGCAGCCGCCGGGCGATGTCGGCGATGGGCAGCGGATCGGCGAGATGCTGCTCCATCATGAGCAGGGCGCGGCGCACGCGGTCGTCCGCCACCAGATCGGCGATGGGCGGGTGCGGCTGGGATTCGGTGCCCGGGCGCTGGCGGTCGAGCAGCAAGACGTGGCGGCTCTTCTGGGCGATGGAGCGGCCGAGGAACTTCTCCACCAGCGCGGTGGCGAGGTCCGCCGCGCCGCCGCCGCCCGCACAGGTGATGCGGTCGCCGTCGATGACATAGAGCCGGTCAGCCACAGGCGTGTGGTGCGGGAATTCCTCGAGGAAGTCCTGGTAGTGGTACCAGGAGACGCAGCAGCGCCGGCCGGTCATCAGCCCGGCGCGGGCGAGCACGAAGCTGCCGGTGCACACGCCGACCAGCGACACGCCGACCTTCGCCGCGCGCTTGAGATAGGCGACGCTTTCCTCGTCGAGCTGCTGGCCGCCATGCAGCAGGCCGCCCACGACGACGATGTAGTGGAAGTTCGAGGGGTCGGCGAGCGGGCCGGAGGGCGAGACGGTGACGCCGCAGCTCGCTCGGATCGGTTCGGGCCGGGAGGACATGACCTGCCAGCGGGCGAGGATCGGCCGCGAGCGGTCGCCGTCATCGGCGGCGAGGCGCAGCTGATCGACGATCAGCGAGAAAGCCGAGAGGGTGAAATTGTCGGCGAGGATGAAGCCGACATTCAGCACCGGCGCGGCGGCGGCCGCGTTGCCGGAGGCTGGCGAGCCGAGGGGCGAGGGTCCGGCGGGTATAGGACGCTGCTGGTTCATGGCGTGCTCCGACGGGCAGCATAGCAAATTTGCCGCTTCCGGTAGCAAGGATGATGCCGTTCCCGTGGGTCATGTCCTCGTATCGGCCTTCGGTTCAGCATTCGGGCAGGTTCACCGCGAGGCCGCCGAGCGAGGTTTCCTTGTATTTCGAGGCCATGTCGCGCCCGGTCTCGCGCATGGTGGCGATCACCTTGTCGAGCGAGACGATGTGCGTGCCGTCGCCATAGAGCGCCAGCGAGGCGGCGTTGACGGCGCTGATCGCGCCGAAGGCGTTGCGCTCGATACAGGGCACCTGCACGAGCCCGCCAATGGGGTCGCAGGTCATGCCGAGATGATGCTCCATGCCGATCTCGGCAGCGTTCTCGACCTGCGCGTTGGTGCCACCCAGCGCCGCCGCGAGCCCGCCCGCCGCCATGGAGCAGGCGACGCCCACCTCGCCCTGGCAGCCGACCTCGGCGCCGGAGATCGAGGCGTTCATCTTGAACAGTGCGCCGATTGCGGTGGCGGTGAGCAGGAAAAGCCGCATGCCGGCGGCGGTGGCGCCGGGGCAGTGGTCGCGATAGTAGCGCAGCGTCGCGGGAACGACGCCGGCTGCGCCGTTGGTGGGAGCGGTGACGACCCGCCCGCCGGCCGCGTTCTCCTCGTTCACCGCAATGGCGTAGAGGCTCACCCAGTCCATGATCTCGTGCGGGGTGCGGGCGTTGCGCGCCAAAAGGCTCTCGCGGATCGCCTTCGCGCGGCGGCGCACCTTCAGCCCACCGGGCAGCTCGCCGGAGGTGGCGATGCCGCGGTCGACGCAGGCCATCATGGCGTCGATGACGCGGTCGAGATGGGCGTCGACCTCGGCGGCGGGCCGGCGGGCCCGCTCGTTGGCGGCGACCAGTTCGGCGATGGTGAGGCCCGCCGCCTCGGCCAGCGTGAGCAGCTCGCGCGCGTTGCGGAAGGGGTAGGGCACGGCGCTGTCATCGGCCCGCGCCGGCTGGCCGACCTCCGCCTCCGGCACGACGAAGCCGCCGCCGATGGAACACCAGCGGGCCTCGGCGAGCGGTTCGCCATCGGCAGCGAAGGCGCGGAAGGCGAGGGTGTTGGGGTGCGCGGGGGTGGGGGAGACGCCGTCGAAGACGATGTCGCGCTCCGGCTCGAAGCGCACGCCGTGACGCCCGCCGAGCGACAGGCGGCGGTCCTGCGCTGCCTCGGCGACGAGGGTGTCGGCGCGGTCGGGGTCGATGGTCTGCGGACGCTGCCCGGCGAGGCCGAGGACGACCGCCTTGTCGGTGCCGTGGCCCTTGCCGGTCCAGGCGAGCGAGCCGTAGAGCACGGTCTCGACGCGGGCGACGCGGGGCAGCAGCTCCTGCGTGGCCAGCTCGTCGACGAAGGTGGCGGCGGCCACCATCGGCCCGACGGTGTGCGACGAGGAGGGGCCGATGCCGATCTTGAAAAGCTCGAACGCGCTGATCATGGGCGCATCACATTCCCTCGGTCGCGCAGGCGGGTGAGGCGTGCGGCCGGACGATTCCTCTGGCAGGACCTTTGCGGCCCCTTCTTCTTGTCGCATGTCTGGCACGTCCCCCGGTCTGGCACCGGGGGACGGCAAATCTCAGGCCAGCTCGCGCCGGCCCTCTTCCAGCAGTTCCCAGACATAGGGCGCGAAGGAGCGCCAGACGTCGATGTGGAAGGTCTCCGGCGCGACGCGCGAGAGCACGATCTCGGCCTTATGGAAGACGGTGCGCGTGCACATGCCGACCGGGAAGCTCTCAAGGGACAGGTCGAGCGGGTTGCCCTGATTGAGCACGAAGGCGGCCCGGGGACCGGAGATCTCGATCCCCACGCTGCGCGAGGACACGTCCACCAGCGAATGCGGCAGGCCGGCGGCGGCGCTGTCGATCGCCGCGAAGAGCGGCGCGGGATCGGCGCCGGGAGCGAGCAGGATCCACTCGTCCGGGCCGAGCCAGAGCGCCGCGCGCCCGTTCGCCTCAGCGCGCCGGCAGGCCTCGCGCGGAAGGGCGACGCCGAAAGCCTCCCCGACCGGGCCGATGGCCGCCTCGCGGCCCCGGAAGGCGAGGCGCGCGGCTGGGCCGAGCGGGACAAGTCGCGCAGCTGCGACGTCATGCGACGCGGCGGCGAGCGCGTGCAGCGGATTGACCGAAACGGCGGCAGCCGTGGTGGCGGGGGCGGTGATCGAAGCGATCTCATCCATTGAGACGCTCTCCCTTCGGATCGTAGAAGACGGGTTCCACCACCTCGACCTCGATGGCGTGGGTCTCCATCGGCACGGTCAGCTTCTGGCCGATGCGTGCCCGACCGCCCTTGATCATGGCGAGGGCAATGGAGCGGCCGAGCACGGCGCTGTTGTAGGACGAGGTCACGAAGCCGAGCATCGGCACCGGGATCGGCGCGGAAGGATCGGTGACGATCTGCGCGCCTTCCTCCAGTACGACCCTGGGATCGGTGGTTCGCAGGCCGACGAGCTGCTTGCGGTCGGGCGCGGAGAAGGCGGCGCGGGCGAGCGAACGCTTGCCGACGAAATCCTTCTTCGCCTTGCCGACCGCCCAGCCGAGGCCGACATCGTCCGGTGTCGCGGTGCCGTCGGTTTCCTGGCCGACGATGATGTAGCCCTTCTCGGCGCGCAGCACGTGCATGGCTTCGGTGCCGTAGGGCGTGATGCCGAACCTCTCGCCGGCGGCATAGACGGCTTCCCAGACCGAGCGGCCATATTCGGCCGGCACGTTGATCTCGAAGCCCAGCTCGCCGGTGAAGGAGACGCTGAACAGGCGCGTGGGGACCCCGCAGATGCGGCCCTCGCGCACGCTCATATGGGGGAACGCCTCCTTCGAGAGGTCGATGCCCTCGATAAGCGGGGCGATGACCTCGCGGGCCTTCGGACCCTGCACGGCGATGACCGCCCATTGCTCGGTGGTCGAGGTCAGCCACACGTCGAGGTCCGGCCACTCGGTCTGGAGGAAGTCCTCCATATGGGCCAGCACGCGCGGGGCGCCGCCGGTGGTGGTGGTGACGTGGAAGCGATCGGGCGCGAGGCGGCCGACGACGCCGTCATCCATGACGAAGCCGTCCTCGCGCAGCATCACGCCGTAGCGCAGCCGGCCGGGCTCCAGCTTCGCCCACGCATTGGTGTAGATGCGGTTCATGAACTCGGCGGCGTCCGGCCCGACCACCTCGATCTTGCCGAGGGTGGAGGCGTCGAAGAGGCCGACCGAGGCCCTGACCGCCTTGCACTCGCGCGCCACGGCCGCATGCATGTCCTCGCCGGCCCTGGGGAAGTAGTGGGCGCGCTTCCAGAGGGAGACGTCCTCGAAGGCGGCGCCGTGCTCGGCGGCCCAGTCGTGGATCGCGGTCTTGCGCAGCGGATCGAACAGGTCGCCGCGCGCCTCGCCGGCGAAGATGCCGAAGGTGGTCGGCGTGAAGGGCGGGCGGAAGGTGGTGAGCCCGATCTGCGGCACCGGCGTGTCGAGCGCCTCGGAGACGATGCCGAGGGCGTTCATGTTCGACGTCTTGCCCTGGTCGGTCGCCATGCCCGTGGTGGTGTAGCGCTTCACATGCTCGATGGAGCGAAAGCCTTCGCGGGTGGCGAGCTTGATGTCCTTGGCGGTGACGTCGTTCTGCCAGTCGACGAAGGCCTTCACGAAGGCCGGGTTGCGGCTGTGCGGGGTGGCGCCGATGAAGCCGTCCGTGCCGAGGTCCTCGGCGCTGGCGGGGATGCTGCGCGAGGATTCGGCCGGAGCGGGCGTCTGGCCGCGCGCCGGGGAGGTGAAATCGCGCGCCGCCTTCGCCGCCGCCTCGCCCTGCGCATAGCCGTCTTCCAGCACGCGCTGCAGGCCCGAGAGGCCGCGCGAGGCGCCGGCCGAACGCTCGCGCTCGACCGAGGTGCCCGGCAGATAGGCGCCCGCCGCGCCATCCCAGACCAGCTTGCCGCGCGACTGCGAGAACAGGTGCACACTCGGCGTGAAGCCGCCGGACATCAGCACGACGTCGCAGGCGACGCTCTCGGAGGGGCCGACAGTGCCGTGCTTCACCTTGGCGAGGCTGGCGCCGCTGACGCGCAGGCGGCCCGACGTGCCAGTGACGACCGTGGAGGGGCGCACGTCGATGCCGGCCTTGAGCGCATGGGTGGGCAATTCACCCGTCAGCTCGGAGCGCAGATCGGCGATGGCGGCGATGGCGACGCCGCCGGCCTTGAGATCGAGCGCGGCGCGGTAGCCGGCATCGCAGGCGGTGAAGATGACGGCGCGCTCGCCGGGCCGGACGCCGTAGCGGTTGAGATAGGTGCGACCGGAATCGGCGAGCAGCACGCCCGGCCGGTCATTCTCCGGGAATACCAGCGGGCGCTCCAGCGCGCCGGTGGCGAGCACGACCTCCTTCGCCCGCACCTGCCACAGCCGCTCGCGCGGCAGGTCGGCGCCGGGGGCGGCGAGGTGATCGGTGACGCGTTCGGCGAGCGCGATGAGGTTGTGCGGGAAATAGCCGAAGGCGGTGGTGCGCGGCAGGAGCGTCACATTGTCCTTCGCAGCGAGATTCGCCAGCGTGTCCGCGAGCCAGTCCGCAGTGGGCTTGCCTTCGATGATGGCGGTGGTCTCGGAGAGCAGCGAGCCGCCGAACTCGGCCTGCTCGTCGACGAGGATGACCTTCGCGCCGCTCGAAGCCGCCGCCAGCGCCGCCGCGAGGCCGGCCGGGCCGGCGCCGACGACGAGCACGTCGCAATGGGCATAGTTCTGGGTGTAGCGGTCCGGGTCCGGCAGGGTGGGGGCGACGCCGAGGCCCGCCATGGCGCGGATCTTCGGCTCGTAGAAGCGCTTCCACGCGCCCGCCGGCCACATGAAGGTCTTGTAGTAGAAGCCGGACGGCAGGAAGGGCGAGAACAGGTCGTTCACCGCGCCGGCGTCGAAGCCGAGCGAGGGCCAGCGGTTCTGGCTCTCGGCTTTCAGCCCTTCATAGATCTCGACCTGGGTGGCGCGCAGGTTCGGCGCCTGACGGGCGCCGTCGCGCACCACGTTCACCAGCGCGTTCGGCTCGTCCGAGCCGGCGGAGATGAAGCCGCGCGGGCGGTGATACTTGAAGGAGCGGCCGACGAGATGCACGCCGTTGGCGATGAGCGCCGAGGCCAGCGTGTCGCCGCGATAGCCGGTGAAGGTCTTGCCGTCGAAGCGGAAGGAGACCGGCGTGGCGCGGTCGATGCGCCCGCCGGAGGGGGTGCGGAAGCGGTTGGTCATCTCACTTGTCCCCGCCGATGCTGGCGCCATCGACATCCGGGCCGAGGTTTTCGGGTCTCTGCTCGCCGGCCTTGTAGGTGACGACGAAGAAGTCGCTTACCGTGTCGCGCACGGCGTTGAAGTAGCGGCCGCAGCCATGGATGTGGCGCCAGCGCTCGGCGTGCAGACCCTTGGGGTTGGTGCGGTTGTAGAGGAACTCCGCCCATTCCTCGTCCGAAAGGGCGGAGGGGTCGGCCGGGCGGGCGATGTGCGCCTCGCCGCCGTAGCGGAATTCGATTTCGGGCCGCTTGCCGCACCAGGGGCAGTCGATGATGAGCATGGATCGCCCTCCTCAGTGCGCGACGGCGGCGGCCGCCGCCTCGTCGATCAGGAACCCGTCGCGGAAGCGCTCCAGCGTGAAGGGCGCGTTGATCGGGTGCGGGGCGTCGCGGGCGATGGTGTGGGCGAAGACGTTGCCCGAGCCCGGCGTCGCCTTGAAGCCGCCGGTGCCCCAGCCGCAGTTCACGTAGAGGCCGGGGACGGGGGTTTTCGCGATGATCGGCGAGCGGTCGGGCGTCACGTCGACGATGCCGCCCCAGTTGCGCAGCATGCGCAGGCGCCGGAACTGGGGAACCAGCTCGCAGATGGCGTCGAGCGTGTGGGTGGTGATGTGCAGCGCGCCGCGCTGGGAATAGGAGGTGTAGGCGTCGGTGCCGGCGCCGATGACCATCTCGCCCTTGTCGGACTGCGAGATGTAGGCGTGGATGGTGTTGGACATCACCACGGTCGGGAAGGCCGGCTTCACCGGCTCCGACACCAGCGCCTGCAGCGGGTAGCTCTCCAGCGGCATGCGCAGGCCCGCCATGGCCATCACCACCGAGGTGTGGCCGGCGGCGGAGACGCCGATCTTCTTCGCGCGGATGAAGCCCTTCGTCGTCTCGACGCCCTCGACCGCGCCGGAGGGGCCGCGGCGGATGGCCTTCACCTCGCAGTTCTGGATGATGTCGACGCCGCGCGCGTCGGCGGCGCGGGCGAAGCCCCAGGCCACCGCGTCGTGGCGGGCCGTGCCGCCGCGCCGCTGCAGCGCGCCGCCGATGATCGGGTAGCGCATCGAGGTGATGTTGAGCGGCGGGCAGAATTCCTTCACCTGCTCGGCGGTCAGCCATTCATTGTCGACGCCGTTGAGGCGGTTGGAATGGACGTGGCGCTTGAAACTGATCTCGTCGTGATGATTGTGCGCCAGCATGAGCACACCGCGCGCCGAGTACATCACGTTGTAGTTGAGGTCGGCGGACAGGCCTTCCCAGAGCTTGACCGCGTGCTCGTAGAGCGCGGCGCTCTCGTCGAACAGGTAGTTCGAGCGCACGATGGTGGTGTTGCGGCCGGTGTTGCCGCCGCCCAGCCAGCCGCGTTCGATCACCGCGACATTGGTGATGCCGTGTTCCTTGGCGAGATAATAGGCCGCGGCGAGGCCGTGCCCGCCGGCGCCGACGATGATCACGTCGTACTCGGCCTTGGGCTCGGGACTGCGCCATTGCGGCTGCCAGCTCTTGTGGCCGCCGAGAGCCCGGCGAAACAGCTCGAAGCCGGAGAATTTCTGCACCTTCGCCTCCGACGGGGATGCGCCCCGCTTTCGTGATGTCGCATGCTTGCGCGGCGGCACCATGGAAGCGAGCACTGTTTCGGCGCTGGCGTTGTACGGATGCGACATGAAAAGCGACAGTGATGTGGAGCGCGTCGCGCGCTGACATCTGCGTGCGCTGACTTGCGCCGGACATGATCGGGCCGTTTACTCCCTGGGAACGGGGACAGCGAGCCTCGGCGACAAGGAGCGGAGTGCAGCGATGAGCAACGGACGCAATTTCGACGCAGGGCAGCTCGTCGACCAGCTGCTCGGCATGAGGTCGGGCGGCGGTGGCGCGGGCAACAATCCGCTCGGCGACCTTCTCGGCGGTATCCTGGGAGGTGGTGCGCGGCAGGGTGGGGCGCCGGCGGGCGGCGCTCCGGCCGGCGGCCAGCCGGGAGGGATTTCGCTGCAGGACCTGCTCGGCGGGATTCTCGGCGGCGGTGCCGGTGGCCGCGTGGCCCAGCCGAGCGATGCCTCGCTTCCCTCGGGCGGCGCGCCCTCGGGTGGTCAGCCCGGCGGGATTTCGCTGGAAGACCTTCTGGGTGGGATTCTCGGCGGCGGCGCGGCCGGTGGTCGCGTGTCGCAGCCGGGCAACACCGCGCCTCCCACCGGCGGCGCGCCTTCGGGCGGCGGCGGTGGGTTGCCCGGCGGCATCTCGCTGGAAGACCTTCTGGGCGGCCTTCTCGGGGGCGGGGCCGGACGCGCGCCGCAGCCGGGCGGCGGCTCCGCTTCCGGCGGTGCGCCTTCGGGTGGCGGCGGCGGGCTGCCCGGCGGCATCTCGCTGGAAGACCTTCTGGGCGGCATCCTCGGCGGTGGCGGCGCGGCCGGTGGTGGACGCGCGCCACGGGGCTCGGGCGACGATTCGCTCGGCGATTTCGCGGCGGACGCGCTGGCCGGGCGCCGTGGCCAGACCCCGGCGCAGCTCGGCGATTTCGGCGGCGGCGCGCCCACCGGGCTGACGAGCGAGATCGCCGGCAATCCCGATGTGGTGAACGCCATCAAGGACTATCTCTCCCGCAATGGCGGTGTGCTGGCGGGTGGTGCCGCGGCCGGCTCGCTGGCGACGCTTGTGCTCGGCAGCAAGGGCGGGCGCAAGCTGGCCACGAACGCGGTGGCGCTGGGCGGCATCGCGCTGGTCGGCACGCTCGCCTACAAGGCCTACCAGAACTATCAGCGCGGGCAGGCGCCGCAGGACGTGGCGACCCCGCCTGAGCCGGCGCAGCTTCCCCCGCCCCAGTCGCCATTCCACCCGGCCCAGGCCAGCCAGACCGAGCTGCCGGTCGTGATCCTGCGCACTATGATCGCGGCGGCGCTGGCGGACGGGCATGTCGACGATGTCGAGCGCGCGGCGATTGGCGCCAAGCTCAGCGAGGACGGCGCCCAGCTCGACGCGGCCGAGCGCTTCCTGAGCGAGGAGCTGGCCAATCCGGCGACGGTGGAGGAGATTGCGAGCGAGGTCACCGCCCCCGAGGCGGCGGCGGAGGTCTACATCGCCGCGCTGCTCGCCATCGACGCCGACAACACCGCCGAGCGGGCCTTCCTCGCCCGCCTGGCGACGGCGCTGAAGCTCGATCCGGCGCTGCTGCCGCATCTTGAAGCCGCCGCGCATGCGGCACGGCAGGTCTGACGCCGGCTGTGCCGAGGTTTACCTGCCCGAGACGCTCGGGCAGGCCATGCGGCGGCAGGCAAACGTGGTTAATCGTTAAGGTTAAGCTCGCCTTAAGCACTCGCGGCTAAGGTCACGGCGATCGAGGATTGCCGGGACTCTCTCCCGGCATGTCTGAAAGCCGGGTCCATGCGTCGCGTCGCGTCTTGTCGTAAGTCTTCCCGCTACGGGGCGTTCGCCCTGATGACGGGGCTCCTGGGCGCCAGCCTTCTCGCGGGTCATTCCGCGCGGGCGGACGAGGCGGGCCTCTCGATGGACGACGACGATCTGCTGGCGAAGGCGCCGAAGATCGAGGACACCAGCGGCTGGTATCTGCGCGGCGATGTCGGCTACGTCTTCAACGAGACGCCCGACGGCCTGCGCCCCGGCTTCGGGTTGCGGGATTCTTCCCTCGACGACGCCTGGCTGGTCGGCATCGGCGCCGGCGTTCGGCTGAACGACATGTTCCGCGTCGACGTGACGGCCGACTACCGCACCAGCGCCGACTATGCGGCGACCGGCGTGACCGCCGACTTCAGCGCCACCACCGTGCTCGCCAATGTCTATGCCGACCTCGGCACCTGGCACGGCATCACGCCCTATGTCGGCGCGGGAATCGGCGGCGGCTATGTTTCCGCCGGCGACATCCGGCTGTTCGGCCTTCCCGCCGGCGACAGCAGCGGCTGGGGCTTCGCCTGGGCCCTGACGGCGGGCGCCGCGGTGACCGTGGCGCCGAACTGGCAGGTCGATGTCGGCTACCGCTACATCAACCTCGAAGAAGCGGGCGGCGGCCGGTTCGATTTCGGCCAGAGCACCCACGAGGTGCGCATCGGCCTTCGCTACCTGATCGATTGAAGGCCGCCGCGCCGGGTCAGCCCTTCAGCAACTGCTCGGCTTCGTCGAGGGCGCGCATGCAGGTGGCGCTGTCGCCGGCCTGATCGGCGGTCTTCGCCCGCTTCAAAGCATCGCTGAGCTGCATGGCGGCCGAGGCGCCGCCCTGCGCCGCCGTGCCGGAGCCGCTGGTCTGCGCGCGGACGTCGGCGGGCGAGGTCGCGCGGTTGCCGACCGTGGCGTTCATGCCGGCGGTGCCGCCCGTGCCGGGCGTTTCGCCAGCCCTCGGCACGCTCTCGTTCGGCGCCGTGGTCGGCATGTCGGTCGAGCGGGTCGGGCCGGAGCCGGCATCGCTGGTCGACAGCGATTTCTCCAGCGTGGTGATGCGTTCGGTGCACGGACCGGCCCAGGCGGCGCCCGCGACGCCGGCAAGAGCCGTTCCCAGAACGATTGCGGTCATCTTCATGACGCTCTCCCGTTTTTGCAACGACATGGGAGAACGACTTTGCGATCCGATACGTTCCACTGAGGAATACTGTACCTCGCGCCAGGTATTATCTGGAGGTCCGGACAATTCCGAAGCCCCTTGCGTTCGGTTCGGGACGGGAGTACATCCCCGCTCGGGCTACCCCTCCCCACCGAGGGTAGTGGGTATTAAGCTGAAACAGTTGATATTAAACGGTTTTTCGGTGCACCTTTGGGCGTTGTGCCACTGGTGTGTCAATTATTCGATTTGTGACTGTCTCATCCTCCATCGCATGACCGTAGGTCGCGAAGACGTGTTGCACGTTTTTCCATCCGCCGCGTTTAGCGACGGTCACCGGGTCAATGCCGGCATGTAGCATCGCTGTCGCGAATCCGTGCCGGCAGGCGTGCGGCGACAGATGAGCGATCCCGGCGCGTTTGATCGCGGCATCCCATGACTTCCGGACGCTATCGCGCTCCACATACCGGAACACCGTGTCCCGATCACGCGGGCAATTCGCCATCGCCACGATGAGGGGTGGCGGGAGGTGCGCAAAGCGCTCTTCACCATAAAGCTTGCTTTGTCGAATTCGCGCTTTCTGCGTAGTGAAGTCAACGTCGTCCCAACGCACGGCGAGCGCTTCTGATATGCGAGCGCCGGTCAGGAACATGAAACATGCCAGCGCTCCAAGATGCGCCGGAGAATGCTTCATGAACGACTGAACCCATCCCCAACTCGCGGGGGTCTTCTCCACCCTCGCTACTTTAAAACGAGGCACCGTGATGCGTTGGCATTTCTTGAGGCTCGCCGCGTGGTTGATGATCGCCTGCGTCGGCACGATCACTTCTCGATTCCGGGTAGCGGACTTGGCCTTTGGATAGAGCGTAACTGCGGCCTGTCTTACAGCCCCCTCGTTGATATCCTTCACGAGGGTCGTCTTCCAATAGTCCATCATCCGCAGCGTCCGGTGGTCACCCTTCCCAGATATAGTGTAGAGCGCAGCGGCCTGTGCGAAGGTCAGGACTGACTCTGGGCCATCAAGATGACCCTTCCACGCCGTGGCCTCTCTCTCGGCGGCGATGCGTTGCGCAACTGCTTTGTCACTCGAGCCCGTAGAGCCTCGTAGTCGCCTTCCGGCAACCGTGCCTCGGTAGTGCCAGACATCGCCTCGCTTGTAGATCTTGAGGGGCATGGCCGTGACGCCTCCAGAATGGCGCTGACATCTGCTTCGGTGAGCAGCATAGTCTTGCCGATCAGGCGGCAGGCGCCAAGCCGGCGAGCGAGGGAGCGAAGGTGACGCTCAGAGCAGTGCAACTCGGCTGCCACCTCGGACGGTAATCTAAGTCCAGCCATGGGACCACTCCCATAACGCCGCCCCAGCCACGAGCACGGCAGCGAACACGATCTTGATGAACCAGCTACGCCCGGTGCGTTCGGGTGTCATGGGCGGCTCCCCAAGAATGAAACCCGGATATGGTCCGGGCCGCCCCACACCGCAGCCTTCACGCTGTCACCATAGATCACGCAGTTGCGCGGCCGCGGTCGACTGCCGTCATCGTAGCCAGACTTTCGATACTCGCGGACGAAGACGGTAGCGAATATCAGATCCTCAGGCTTCCCATTGAGGATGGTGAGCTTCATTACTCCTCCCCCTCGTTCAGAGCGGCTAGCGCGGCGCGGTCGGCGGGGGTGCGCTCCCGTAGAGGCCCGGTGAATTGGTCTGCAAACTCGGCCGCGCGCATGACGAACGGCATGCATCCGAGGCGGCGCGCCATGACATAGCCTTCGGCAACCGCCATGACGCGAACGATTTCGAGCCTCGTGCCGAGCGAATAATCTCCGCGCGTGTCCCGCCACTTCTGGCCGGCGCGTGCCGCCTCACCCGCCATTCTTCCCTCCCTCGTCATCGCCAGCCGGCGGGGCAGGAAGCGGCATCCAGTGGGTGGCCTCGCCGTGCCTCGACATCCTAGACGCTACCTCATTGCGCCAGCCCCAAGAGGCCTCGCCGGCTTCCATCCTCCACTGTCCCGGCAAGGACCAGTCTCGCCACGCGAGCAATACGTTCACTTCGTGCGGCGCCGTCTCGATAGGCCGCCAGTCGTCAGCGGGCCGCGCCTCCCGGCGCACCGCGTCGGTGGAGGGGGTGAGTGGGGCAGCTAGCGCCAAAACTGACTGTGCGTCGCTGAGACAGCCGCAGTATCCTTCTCCGTTCCGCTCGCAATCGCGGTCGCAGCCGCAACCGTTGGCGATGATCTCCTTGGCTCCCGCCACCACCTCAGCGCCAGCGGGAGAGGCGGCCTTATCCCACATGGCGCGCCAGATGGCGCCTATGTTCTGCGTCGAAGGCACAGCATGATCGCGACCAGCCGTCAGCATTTCCTCAGTCGGCTCTCGCCCGACCGTCTTCACGCTATCCATGGCGCGCTCCTTCCGTGTGCTGGCGCATGTTCTCCTGGCCTTCCGGGGAGATTAGAATCTGGCCACGCCACCAATCGCGGTGAACCGTCTCTGCTCAACAAAGCGCTTGAACTGAACAAGACGGCGTTTTCCGGCCCGACCGCATCCGTTCAGGCTATGGCCGGCAACAATTTGCCCGACTGGCTGGCGCCGGGAAGCCCGGAGGCAGCGCAGGCCACCACAGAGCTGGATAATGTCGTACAGACCCAAGCCCTTACGCAGTTGAAGGCTATCTTCGGAGCCGCTCCGACCGAAGGCGAGCGTCAGATCCTGCTCGACATTTCCGGTTCGTCCCGGCTCCCGCCGAAAGTGAGAGAGGGCATCTACAATCGGGCGCTTGATGCGGTGAACCGCCGGCTGAGCTTCTACAGCCAGCGCGCCAATGCGATGCGCGGCGGCGATTATTACAAGCCCGGCGGCTCCGGGACGCCGCCAGCGCCTGACGCCACGACTGTTCCCGATCCTCTGGGGCTGCGCTGATGCCGACTATAGCTGAAGTCCGCCAGAAGTTCCCGCAGTACAATGACCTGTCGGACACGGAGCTTGGTGACGCGCTCTACAGCAAGTTCTACTCGGATATGGACCGAGGGGACTTCAATCGGCGCATCGGGCTCGATAACCCCCCCAAGCAGGACCCGGCTGGCGTTCGCCCTGCGAATGACGCACCGAACCCCTATGGCTTCATGGATGAGAGTGTGAACGCCTTTGCCCGCGCGATGAAGGATAAGCTCTATACGAACGATATGCGCGACGCGACGGCCTCGGTTTGGAACAGGCGCACGCGCGAGGTTTTCAACGAGCTGTTCCGCACGCCGCAGGACCGAGCCAATTTCGAGCGGTTCATGTCGGCGGAGCGCGGCCAGATCGCCACGCGCAATGCCGTCAGCGGCAATTCGACGACCGCCGCGCAGTTGGCGGATATGGCCGAGGAACAGGGCGGCGGGCAAGGAGCGGCCGGGTATCTGCTCGACCAGTTCCGGGGCGGTGCCGTCTCCGGCGTCGCGAATATCGCGCGTGATGCTCTCGGCCGAGCCGGCGGGCTCAATGAACGGTCGGGTGCGGAAATCGCCCGCCTGCTATTGGGGCAGGCGCCGGACGCTCAGGCGGCCATTCTCCGGTCGATTGCCGAGAGGCAGGCATCGCAGCAGGCATCGGCGCAATCGCGCGCGGCTCTTGGGCGGCTGCTCTCGCGGGGGCTTATTGCTGGAACAGTCCCACAATAAGGGCGTCCAACCATCTCCAGAATGAGTTGAGGTGCGGCGCCGCCAGTACTGCGAATGTTGCCGACCCGACGATGAAGGCAAGCACACCCCAGCGCACCGACCACGATCTATCTGCGGGGCCGTGCTGAATATCAGCTACGCGCCGCGCCCATTGCTCATCCGTCATGCTTGCGGGTTTTCGCCAGATCATCCGCCAGAAATAACACGCCCGCGATCATCCCGCGAGGCCCTGTCAGAGCCGCCCCACAAGGGCGGCTTTTTTCATGGAGCCGTGCATGCCCGGTCAGTCCCAGTGGTCTTTCTGGCGAGCGCTTCAGAACGGCGAACCCGTGCCGGGAGCGCTGCTCTACATCTACGAAGCCGAGACCAGCACGCCCAAGAGCGCCTATGCGGAATACTCGCTGGCGACCAAGCTGACGAACCCGCTGGTAGCGGATGGGAATGCCGTGTTCCCGTCCTTCTGGCTCGATGACAGCGCGTCTGCCTTCTATCGCGTCCGCATCACCGATCCAGACGGCGTGTCGCTGGTCGATATGACCACCTGTCAGGTGTTCGGCGTGGCGGCCGGCAGCGAGACGCCCCCCGAGCCTATCGACGTGACCGCCATTCCCAAGACCGGGGATCTGAAGGCGCGCTATGACACCAACGAAATCGACGGATGGCGCATCTGCAACGGCAAGTCTGTCGGCAGCGCCACATCGGGCGCCGACTATGCCAACTCCAACGCGCAGGCGCTACCCACGGCGGAACGGTCGGGAATGCTGACCCGGATGCCTTCTCGATCATCCCGCCGACTGCCGGCATCACGATCTACATCAAGCTGTGACCTTCCCCTTCCCCGTCATGCTCAACGGGATCGAGTGGGGCAACTCGATCTGGACGGACTTCCGGGACAAGTGGGCAGGCGAAACCTACCTCGGCTCCTATTCGGCCGGTTCGTTCATGCCGGATTGGTCGCTGGTCTATGGCTCCGGCACCGCGACGGCCGATATCATCGCCATCCCCGGCGCCATCAGCGGGCAGGCGTTCCGGCATGCCAACACGGAGTCGGTCGGCTCCGTCGACATGTACCGCTGGGACACGCTGCCGACAGCCGTGAACATGGATGTCCTGATGGGCGGCTTCGTCCTTCAGGCAAACGACACCTCGGAAAAGATCGTCGGCCCACTGGCGACGCTTAGCGCATCCAGCACCTTCAACGGCGCCTATCTGAACGCATCCGACGTTCTGGGAGACGAGTTCCGCATCTGGTCGCAGAACGGTGGCGTCCCGTCCGTCGCGTCGCTGAGTGCCCCTTGGGCGCCCCTTGTCTGGTACTGGTTCCGAATAAACGTCAACGGCTCGACCATCCGCGCGAAGTATTGGCAGCGTGGATCTACTGAACCGTCCGGATGGACCCTTACACTTCCGTCTGGAACAGCGCCATCAGCGCCGGGTAGGGCCGGCGTGATCATGTCCGCCGAGGTAACTCTTGGCGGGCCGTCCTCTCATTACATCGATTTCTTCTCTGTCTGCATGGATGGGAACCCCGCGTGGGGCCCGGTCTAGGGCGAGTCATGACCTATCATCAGCATTATCATCACCATCACGACCACGAAGACCGCATTGTGATCTACCGGGGCACGAACGCGCCTTCGGTGCGCATCGTGTTCAAGGGACAGGATCTCACCGGCTCGCTGATCGAGTTTGTTGTCTCGCCCGCCGCGAGCGTGTCCACGACTTTCACGACAGATGACGGGTCGGTCGTGCTGGAAGACGAGAAGACGACCGTCTGGACCTATGGGCGGGCGTTCGCGGACGCTCTTTCTCCCGGCATGTCGGCCAAGCTCGACGTGTTCCGCACGCTGGGCGGCAAGCGCGAGAAGATCGGGGCGTTTGATCTCCTGATCGGCGGCATCGGCGACTACTTCGAGCCAGATTGCCATGTCGTGCAGGTGCCGGGCATTCAGGGCCCGACCGGGCCGCAGGGCCCCGTTGGTCCGCAGGGTATTCAGGGGCCGCAGGGGGTCATTGGCCCTCAGGGCGAACAGGGCATTCAAGGCGAGCAGGGGCCGCAGGGCGATCCGGGCTTGGTGCAGTCCATTGTTGCCGGCTCGAATGTCTCGGTTGACGACACCGACCCGGCTAATCCGTCTGTGTCGGTCGATTTCTCCGGGCTTGTTCCAGCTACCCGCCAAGTCGCCACGCAGCACAGTTTGCAAGGCGGCGGGGACCTTTCTGCCAATCGCGCGCTCTCACTTGTCAACGACACCGCCGCCCCCGGCAACAACAAGCTCTATGGCACCGACGGCGCGGGCGCGCGCGGCTGGTACGACATCCCCATCACCTCCGGGGTAGAGGTCAGCCTGCTCGCGACCAGCATCGCCTCGACGATCATCCCCGGCACGATCTCCACGATCCGCACCATCGGCTATTCGGTTGTCGGCGATCGCGGTCAGGGGGCGATCTACAAGAAGGCAGTGAGCGAGCCGACGCACCCCGGAAAGGCTCAGTCGGCTGATGGCCAGTGGTGGGAGCTGACGAACACCGTCGTCACGCCTGAGATGTGGGGGGCGGTCAATTCAAGCGTGGTGAGTTCGCAGGCGGCTTTTGACGCGATGCGGCTGTATGTTGATGCGCATACTGGATGCACCTGCATCTGCGCGTCTTCTTATTATCTGCCAGACGGTTGTGTGGCATCTCCCTATACGACCTACGACGGTCAGGGTAGTGGGGCGCTATATACTGATGGAACGCCTTCGTCTCCTGAAGGTCCGAACGCCGGATTTTATGGGAGGGGTGCTCATAATTTCAAGATAAAAGATATCTACATTGAGCTGCCGTCTAGCCTAATTAGAGGCGATGATATGGCGGCTATATTCTTTATTTCGTGCAATAATTTGGTATTCAATAGAGTTACTACTAATTACGCAAATGGCATTTGGTTTTATAATTGCCATGATGCGCTTATTCAAAATTGTCAATCGCTAAACAGTCAAGCTGACGGAATTCATTTTGCGCGGTGCATTCGTCCGATTGCAGTCGGATGCAAGGTGATCGGATGCAATGACGATGCCTTCGGCGCAACTCCGGGCGATGCAGTAAATGCATCAATGGATGTTACATTTATCGACTGTCACAGCTATGACGCCCCGCGTTGGGGAGGTGGGTTTGCGTTCTACAGCGTGAAACGCGGGATTATTGCCGGGTGCTCTGTCAAGGGTATTTCTGGGCCGGCGGTAAAGCTGGCTGAGTATGTTGGGGCAGGCCCTTGCCAAGACATCACCATAAGCGGGATTCAGGCTACGGAAATAACCATGCCCGCCGTCATTCCGAACAATTTCTGGTATGGGACCTCTGACGAAGCGAATACATTCGTAACAGGGGCGCTTGATTTTACGCTTGCATCTGATGTCGTAGTCACCGCTGCTCAAATTAGGAGCGTCGCAAATCTATCCGGAACCACGTCCGGACATGGCGTTGTAATCGGTGGCTGCACAAACGTTACAATAAGCGACTGCGAAATAAACGGAGTGGCGGCTCACGGAGTTCAGTTCCCCGCTTCGCTGCCGGCGTCCGGGTTCGTCACCATTAGGGGGTGCTTGTTCAACAATGTCACATCTAATGGGATACGTCTGGCTAGAAGCACGTCAGGCGGTATTGTCATTCAAGGCAACACCATTGCATCGGTAGGGGATCCGATATTCGTATCTAGTACGACAGCGCGCGTTTTTATGGTGAACAACATGTCATTGTCTTCTGGGCCTTTTACTGATGGCGGTGGTAACTCCGATCTGATCATGCTCGACAATTACGCTTAGGTCATGAATTGTTATTTATTTGTGACGACAAAATACGACACCCCTCATGCCTCCACACTTGTTCCCGGTTGGCTAAAAACCTCTCCACCAGCGGCATGGAGCGCTTGTAGTCCTTCAGCCCAGCGTCGCACACGACAATGGCACCCAATGTATTGTTTCCGAGGAACCGCTGAGGATCGCTGAAGATCTGCTCGGCAAGCTCTGGTGGCGTCCATCCCGGGATCGTCAGTGTCTTGCGCTTCGAGTAGTAGGCGACTGCTGACGACCAATCGTCCCCCAGCACGATAAGGCTTTGCTCCGGCCCGGTGATACGGTGGGCCATGGTCGCGGCCTGCCATAGCCAATTCGGGCGCTGGTCCGTCTCCACGATGGGTTTGTAGGCGGTGACGAAAAGGGAGATCTGGCCAGCGGCGATCAGGGCAAGAAAGGTGGCCGCGACCGCGTAGTTGCCTCTGTCGAAGATGATGCCAAGGCACACGCCGACAGCGATTGCCAAGAATACCGCGTTCGCGACCTGATAGTAGGTGTGCACCATGTGAAGATTGGTGAATGCCAATATCGAGGCCAGAAAGCCGATGACGGAGACCGTTGCGATAGCGATGTTGCGGGTACAAGAGAAGGCGACAATCGCGACGGCCAGACCCAGCAGGTAGAGGTATCCCATCGCGTCGGGGATGATGCGCCCGGCGATGATATTGACCCATAGGTCACGGCTGAGCTTCTGGGAGATGCTGCCGAAATTCCATGCCGATAAGGCGGACGATGTGAGGTGCTGTCCTAGCGGATTGGCGGATTTGACGCTGTCCGTGTACCCGACCCAGAGAAGGCCTATCACGAACGGGATGGCGACGAGCAGGAGCGAGAGCGCCGTCAGTTTGATCAGCGAGCCGACAGGAGCGCCGGCACGGAGCCGCGATACGAGCACCCACAACACACCGAGGCCGCCCACTAGCGCGAACGCAGGGAACGTCGTGGCCTTCGCGAGGATGGCGAGCGACCCGGCCACGATCATTCCGACTGCTGAGCCCTTGTTCCCGCTCTGAACGAAGCGCGCCAGACAGGCGAGCCATAGAACGGAGAAGAAGAGGGCGCAGCTCTCAATGAGGAATGTCCGGCTCCAATACAGGTAGGTCGGAGAGAGGACGTAGAGGATCGCCGTAGCGAGATAGCTTGCGCGGCTGAGACCGAGCGTCTGAGCCAACATGCCGAGCGGCCAGAGTGTCGCAATATAGAAGGCGAAGTTCACGCTTCGGCCAGCTACGTCGAGATGAATTCCGAGTGACGCGACCGCCGCAGTTATCAGTTGAAAGACGGGGAATTCAAATGGAATGGACCATGGATAGCCTAGCACGGGCGTCTCGTAGGCGAGCCATGGCCCTCCCTGCGTCAGCCAATACGTGGTGAGCGCGGTCTGTGTCTGGCGGAAATAGAAATTGTCGAGGATTGGTGTCTTTATGCCGATCAGAAGGACATACAATGCGAAGCAGATGGATGCTCCCAGAGCCATCCATAAGGCACCATCGACATGGCGACTGACGGCGGCAGCTCGGCTTTCTGGCGTGCTGGTTTTGTTGATGTCCATTTGTCCCCCCGGCAATGTTCGGAAACGGTAGCAGAGGGCGGCGCCAAGTCGAAGCCCCGTAGAGACACCTAGCCCCCTCCGGGCGGCTTTTTCATTTCCGCGCGCGGGCCGGGCGACCGTGCAATCCCTGGCGGGTAGCCACCCGGCCCATACCAGCGCCGGTACAGCGAAACCATAGCACAATCTGGAGACTGCGATGAACCGCACGGTCCTGTTCGACCGGGTGCGAGCGAAGCCGTTCGGCGGTTCGCTTACCCAAACTCAGGTCAACGGCATCAATGCCATCCTTGACGCTGCCGGGACCTACGGCGTGAAGGATGTGCGGCACCTCTCCTATGCGCTGGCGACGGCCTATTGGGAGACCGCGCGGACCATGCAGCCCATTGCCGAGTATGGCCGGGGCAAGGGCCGGAAGTACGGGGTGAAGGGCAAGTACGGTCAGGTTCCTTATGGCCGGGGATATGTGCAGCTCACTTGGGACGAAAACTACGAGCGCGCCGACCGCGAGCTAGGGCTGAACGGGGCGCTGCTGAAGAACTTTGACCTTGCGCTCAAGCCCAACATCGCCGCCGCGATCATGTTCCGAGGCATGGCCGAAGGCTGGTTCACCAGCAAGAGGTTGAGCAACTATTTCAGCGGCACCAAGGACGACCCGACAAACGCTCGCCGCATCATCAACGGCACGGACAAGGCCAGCACCATCGCCGGTTATCACCGGGACTTCCTCGCCGCACTGAAGGCTGCTGGATGGACGCCCGGTGTCGCCAAGCCAACCGAAACGGGGATTCCCGCAACGGAGCCGGCGACAGGACCGGCCGCGCCGAAATCCTCCTTCTGGGCCGATCTCATCGCCGGCCTGATCGCGATCTTTCGGAGGGACGCGAAATGATCGGCCCGTTTTCACGCATCGCCCTGCGCTATGTCGCGGGCTTCCTCGTAGCCAAGGGGCTTCTATCCGGCACTGACGGCGACTTCCTGTCGTCGGACCCGGACGTGGCATTCGTGGTCGAGGCGGGGGCGGGCTTCGCTCTTGGTTTCGCCGTGGAAGGCTTCTACTGGCTCGCCAAGCGGATGGGGTGGCGGACATGATCGCAACCATACTCGGCTGGCTCACCGGCGGCACGTTGAAGCAGATCACATCATCGCTCTCGGATGCCTACAAGGCCAAGCTGGCAGCCCAGAATGACACACAACGCATGGAGGCCGATCTTGTCATCTCCAAGCTGGAGGCGGCGCGTGACATCGCCCTTGCCGAGGCGTCCGACCGCTGGTCCGCGACGCGTCTCGGGCGCCTCCTGATCGTGGTGCCCTTCTCGCTCTGGTGGACGGCTATCTATCTCGTGCAGATCGTCAACCCGTGGTTCGGGCTGACGCTGACCGTGGTGGACGTGCCGCCGCACGTCAACGACATGGCCCGAATCCTTATCCCGGCGATCATTCTCGGGGATGCCGGCGCCCTGATCGCCCGCAAGATCGGGGGCCGCTGATGGGACCGACAGTGCCAGAAAGGCTCGCCACCGTGGAATCTGAAGTGCGTCACCTCACCGAGAAGCATGAGGAATTCCGTGACGAGGTTCGAAGCGAGTTCAAGGCCGCAAAGGCCGACATTGCGGAGATCAAGGCGATCCTCACCCAGGCTCGCGGAGGCTGGCGCACCATGGTCGTTATCGGCGGCGCGCTCAGCGTGATCGCCACGGCGGCAAGCTATGTCTGGGACTGGCTCGCCCCGTTGTTCAGGGCTCTCCCTCGATAATTCCTGAGGGCCGCATCGTCCGCGACGCCAAGTCGGGCATCATCATCGTGCAGAGCGGCCATCTCCGCGTGCATGGGTATGCTCACCAGCTAAACGCCTTTGCCGCCCTGCTGATCCGAGCGGCCTATGAAGCCCCGAAGGGAATGCACGACGGGGCGCCGCTGCCAAAGAGCGATTGGCGACCGGCGGATTGACTCCCGTCCAAGTTTGTTCTCATTCTGTTCCTATGCAGGGCAAGCCGCCAGACGGGAACATTTACAGCATGATCCACCAGCATCAGGTGCTGGGGGTGGAGTGCCCGCTGTGCAAGCACCGAAAGGTCTTCCGGCCGGCCGATCTGATCGACTCCACCAACGTTGGCGAAATGGCGTCTCTGGCGGCCCTCTTGCGCCGCATGCGCTGTGCATCGTGCGGAGCGCGATACCCGGATGGGATGGTGCTGCCGGGGGCGGACGGGGAAGAATGGGCTAAGGGGCGGGTAGGCGATGACGACGCGCTATTTCCAAATCTGCTGCTGCCATTGCCCCCATGGCGCTAGTGTATTCAGCAGCGCGGGCCGCTTGGCTCTGCTGGTCGAACAAAAGAACGCGCCCATCTTTCGTTTCTCGGACCAAATATTGACCCTTGGTCCAGTCTCGTGACCCTATCAAATAGTCATAGCTCATTTCCCAAACGGCATCATTGCCCATCCAATGCCTCCGTGGCCAGCCGCCGCATATCCTCTACTGTGAGGTCGGGGCGTTCGATTATCGCCCGCAAGGTGGCCTCCAGCCGCTCGGCACGCTGGAGCATATTCTCCTGCACCGGCATATACCCTTGGAACTGCGCTAACCGCAGCATGTCCTGATCGCCACCATTCCCCAAAAGCCAGTTCAGCATCTCACCCCTCCAAAGCCTTCACCGCAATATAGCGCATATCCTGCACCTTGGACGATCCGAGAGAGCCGTTGTCGGCGCGTTCGATGATGGCGCGGAGGGCGGCGGCGTACTTGGCGCCGTTCGCTTGATCGGTCGTCAGATGGTCATTGCGTGGCATCTGATCTACTGTGAGCGCGTGCCGCTGCAATTCCATGACCGTGTTGTAGGGAAGCGGCTTTGCCCCATCTGCCCCGAAAGTCGCGATTTCCAGAGCGCGAAGCCGGCGCTCGTGATTGTCGTTCAGAATCTCAGTCATCGTCTATTTCTCCATCTCCTCACCCGCCACGCACACCGCGTGCCTGTACGGCACGCCGGCCTCGCGTCGGCAGGTTGGTCTCTCAGGGGCAAGCATCAGGATCGCCACTATCAGAATGATGGTCACAGCCGTGATGGATAGGGCGAGGAGGGCGCTTCCATCCGGAACGGCACCAGAACGGCCCTGTGTCAGTTTTGTGCCACTTCCTGACACGCGTTCCCGACTCGTTCCTGCACTCAAACTGCATTCGTCGCGTTCCGGAAAATCCCGCATACCTTGGAAACCCTTTTCCTGTTGCGCTTTCCGAACGACGGGAGTACATCCCCGCTCGGGCTACCCCTCCCCACCGAGGGGCACCCATCTGGAAGGATGGCTAAAATGACGAATATCGCTCTGCCGGCGGCGAAGCCGGCGAATCCCAATTTTTCTTCTGGTCCCTGCGCCAAGCGTCCCGGCTGGACGCTGGAGGCCTTGAGCGATGCTCCGCTCGGCCGCTCGCACCGTGCCAAGGTCGGCAAGGCGAAGCTGAAGCTCGCCATCGACCTCACCCGCGAAATCCTCGAAATTCCCGCCGACTACCGCATCGGCATCGTTCCCGCGTCCGACACCGGCGCGGTCGAGATGGCGCTGTGGTCGCTGCTCGGCGCCCGCCCGGTCGACATGCTCGCCTGGGAAAGCTTCGGCGAAGGCTGGGTGACGGACGTCGTCAAGCAGCTCAAGCTCAAGGACGCCCGCGTCCTGAAGGCGCCCTATGGCGATCTGCCGGACCTGAACGAGGTGAATTTCGACCACGATGTGGTGTTCACCTGGAACGGCACCACCTCCGGCGTGCGCGTGCCGAACGCGGACTTCATTCCGGCGGACCGCAAGGGCCTGACCATCTGCGACGCCACCTCGGCGGCCTTCGCGCAGGATCTCGACTGGGCCAAGCTCGATGTCGTGACCTTCTCCTGGCAGAAGGTGCTGGGCGGCGAGGCGGCGCACGGCATGCTCATCCTCTCGCCGCGCGCCGTGGAGCGCCTGGAGAGCTACGTGCCGGCCTGGCCGCTGCCGAAGATCTTCCGCATGACCAAGGGCGGCAAGCTGATCGAAGGCATCTTCGAGGGCGAGACGATCAACACCCCGTCCATGCTCTGCGTCGAGGACTATCTCGACGCGTTGAACTGGGCGAAGCGGATCGGCGGGCTGAAGGGCCTGCGCGCGCGCTCCGACGCGAACTTCAAGGTGCTCGCCGACTATGTGGCGAAGACGCCCTGGATCGACTTCCTGGCCAAGGACGCGGCGACGCGCTCCAACACCAGCGTGTGCCTCGTCGTCGCCGACGCCGAGGTGAAGGCGCTCGCCGCCGACGCGCAGGCGGCCTTCGCCAAGTCGCTGGCCTCCGCGCTGGAGAAGGCGGGCGTCGCCTATGACGTCGGCGCCTATCGCGACGCTCCGGCGGGCCTGCGCATCTGGGCCGGCGCCACGGTCGAGACGTCCGACCTGGAAGCGCTGCTGCCTTGGCTCGACTGGGCCTTCGCCAGCGCCAAGGCGGGCCTCAAGCAGGCCGCCTGATCCTTTCCGCGCGTTCCCCCGCCGCTGACGCGAGGGGACGGCGAAGGGGCCGCTTCCGGCTCGACGGCGAATTGGCTCTCTCCTCCCGGCCGCGTCTCGCCGTCGAACCTTTTTCCGAGCATGCGCCCGACGAACGCTTCGTCGTCCCCTCCCGCCAGCGGCGGGACCCTTTGCCCTCCCGCCAGAGGCGGGTCGACATCAACCGTCTGACTGGACGAAAACCATGGCTCCCCGCGTTCTGATTTCCGATGCCCTTTCGCCCGCCGCCGTGCAGATCTTCAAGGATCGCGGCATTGAGGTGGATTTCCAGCCGGCCCTCGGCAAGGACAAGGACAAGCTCGCCGAGATCATCGGCAATTATGACGGTCTCGCGATCCGCTCGGCGACCAAGGTGACGCCGAAGATCCTCGAGAACGCCACGCGCCTGAAGGTGGTCGGCCGCGCCGGCATCGGCGTCGACAATGTCGATATCCCGGCCGCCACCGCCAAGGGCGTGATCGTGATGAACACGCCGTTCGGCAACTCCATCACCACTGCCGAGCACGCCATCGCGATGATGTTCGCGCTGGCCCGCGAGATCCCCGCCGCCGACGCCTCCACCCAGGCCGGCAAGTGGGAGAAGAACCGCTTCATGGGCGTCGAGCTGACCGCCAAGACGCTCGGCGTCATCGGCTGCGGCAATATCGGCTCCATCGTCGCCGACCGCGCCCTCGGGCTGAAGATGAAGGTCATCGCCTTCGACCCGTTCCTCTCGTCCGAGCGCGCGCTCGACATCGGCGTGGAGAAGGTCGAGCTCGACGACCTGCTGGCCCGCGCCGACATCATCACGCTGCACACGCCGCTGACCGACAAGACCCGGAACGTCCTCTCCGCCGAGGCGCTTGCCAAGACCAAGAAGGGCGTGCGCATCATCAACTGCGCGCGTGGCGGCCTCGTCGACGAGGCGGCGCTGGCGGCGGCGCTCGATTCCGGCCAGGTCGCGGGCGCGGCCTTCGACGTGTTCTCCTCCGAGCCGGCGACCGAGAACGTGCTGTTCGGCCACCCCAACGTGATCTGCACCCCGCATCTCGGCGCCTCGACCACCGAGGCGCAGGAGAACGTGGCGCTGCAGGTGGCCGAGCAGATGAGCGACTACCTGCTGCGCGGGGCGATCTCCAACGCGGTGAACTTCCCCTCGATCACCGCCGAGGAAGCCCCGAAGCTGAAGCCCTTCATCGAGCTCGCCGAGAAGCTCGGCTCGTTCGCCGGCCAGCTCACCGACACCGACATCAAGACCGTGCGCATCACCTATGACGGCGCGGTGGCGGGGCTGAAGATCAAGGCGCTGACCTCGGCGGCGGTGGCCGGCCTGCTGCGCCCGGCGCTGCAGGACGTGAACGTCGTCTCCGCCCCGAGCATCGCCAAGGAGCGCGGCATCGTGGTGGAGGAGACCACCCGCGAGATCGCCGGCGACTATGAGAGCCTGGTGACGCTGACGGTGGTGACCGAGAAGATGGAGCGCTCGATCTCCGGCACGGTGTTCGCCGACGGGCGCCCGCGCATCGTCGATATCAAGGGCATCAAGGTCGACGCCGAGTTCGCGCCGTCCATGCTCTACGTCACCAACGAGGACCGGCCGGGCTTCGTCGGCCGTTTCGCCAGCCTGCTGGGCGACGCCGGCATCAACATCGCCACCTTCGCGCTCGGCCGCGACCGCCAGGGCGGCGACGCCATCGCGCTGGTCGAGGTGGACGGCAAGGTGCCGGCGGAACTGCTCGACAAGGTGCAGCAGATCCCCTCGGTCAAGCAGGCCAAGCCGCTGGTGTTCTGAGAACGCCGGCGTGCCGGACGGTCATGGCCGCGGGTCTCCCCGGGGCGATGACCGTGAAGCCAGAGAAAAAGCCCGGCCGCGTGTACGCGCAGCCGGGCTTTTCGTTTGCGAAGGGGTCGGAAGCGGTCAGAGCGGGAAGGAGGCCCGGTGCAGTTTCGAGGCCGCCTTGGCCAGCGCCACGATCTGCTCCCAGTCGCCCATGTTCACCGCCTCGCTCGGCGCCACCCACGAGCCGCCGACGGCGAGGATGTTGGGCTGGGCGAGGTAGGAGCCGACGTTGGACGGACCGATGCCGCCGGTCGGGCAGAAGCGCAGGTCCGGCAGCGGGCCGGCGAGGGACTTGATGAGGCCGACGCCGCCGACCGATTCGGCCGGGAAGAGCTTGAGCACCGGGAAGCCCAGGGCGTGCAGCGTCATCGCCTCGGTGGCGGTGGCGCAGCCGGGCATGACCGGCACCGGCGCCTCGGCCAGCGCCTCGGCCAGCGCGGTCGGGCAGCCGGGGCTGACGAGGAAGCGCGCGCCGGCGTCGATCGACTTCTGGATCAGCTCCGGCCGCGTCACCGTGCCGGCGCCGACGATGGCGTCCGGCACCTCGGCGGCGATGGCGGCGATGGCTTCGAGCGCCGCCGGCGTGCGCAGCGTGACCTCGATCAGCGGCAGGCCGCCTTCCGTCAGCGCCCGGGCGAGCTTGACGCCAGTCGCCACGCTGGGGACGGTGACGACGGGAACGACCGGGGCGCGGGCGAGGAGAAAGCTGGGATCGGGAAGCGACATCGGGCACCTTGGTGACTGTTCCGGCCCATCAAGACCACCAGGAGCCGGCTTGTCGAGAGGACCAAGCAAGATTTATGCGACAAGGGCGGGATAATGTTCCGCCCCTGCCTGTAACGCATTAGCCTGACGGACGGACGACGTTCGTTCCGCTTCCACCCGCCGAGTACGCTTCGCATGTTCAAGATCGATTCCGCCTATCCCCGCGACATGATCGGCTATGGCCGCAATCCGCCGGACCCGAAATGGCCGGGCGGCGCGCGGATCGCGGTGCAGTTCGTGGTCAATTACGAGGAAGGCGGCGAGAACTGCATCCTGCATGGCGACGCGGCCTCGGAGGCGTTCCTTTCGGAGATCGTCGGCGCCCAGCCCTGGCCGGGCCAGCGGCACATGAACATGGAGTCGATCTACGAGTACGGCTCGCGCGCCGGCTTCTGGCGGCTGTGGCGGCTGTTCACCGCGCGCGGCTTGCCGGTGACGGTCTACGGCGTCGCCACCGCTTTGGCCCGCAACCCGGAAGCGGTGGCGGCCATGAAGGAAGCGGACTGGGAGATTTCCAGCCACGGGCTGAAATGGATCGACTACCGCAACCATTCCCATGCGGCGGAGAAGGCGGATTTCGAGACGGCGATCCGCCTGCACACCGAACTCGTCGGCGAGAGGCCGCTCGGCTGGTACACCGGGCGCACCTCCGAGCATTCGCGGCTTCTGGTGATGGAGGAGGGGGGCTTCCTCTATGATTCCGACATTTATTCCGACGACCTGCCGTTCTGGGTCGAGGGGCCGCGCGGGCCGCATCTGAGCATTCCCTACACGCTCGACACCAACGACATGCGCTTCGCCACGCCGCAGGGCTTCAATTCCGGAGACCAGTTCTTCGCCTATCTGCGCGACAGCTTCGACGCGCTTTATGCCGAGGGGGCGGAGGCGCCGAAGATGCTGAGCATCGGTCTGCACGGGCGGCTCGTCGGGCGGCCGGGGAGGATCGTCGGCCTGCAGCGCTTCCTCGATCATATCGAGAAGCACGACCGGGTGTGGGTGCCGCGCCGCATCGACATTGCCCGGCACTGGCACGCCCACCACAAGCCGGAGTGAGGCTGAGATGCCGGGAGCTCTCAGGTCTCGTTGTCGCTCTTGCTTTCGATCCGGCTGTGGGCGATGCGCGGCAGGTGGCCCTGCAGCACATAGATGAGCAGCGCCGTCGACCAGCCGAACATGAGGATGCCGCTGCCGGCGGTCATGGGGCCGAGCAGGCGCGTGCGGGTGCCCTGCAGCACGTCGCCGTAGCCGAGCGTCGTGTAGTTGACGAAGGCGGAGTAGTAGGCATCGGCCGGATCGGCAACGAGATCGCGAATAGCATAGACGGCGGCCCAGAGGCCGACCTCCACCATATGGGCCGCGAGCAGCACGATGTTGACGATGATCAGCGCCACCATGAGTCGCAGATAGGGGCGTTTCACCAGCCATTTCTCGAAGGGAGTGACCATCAGAATCAGCAGGATGGTGGCGCTGAGGTGCACGAGCATCACCAGAAGATTCATGACGATGCCGACGATCATTTCATTCAGCATGATGGTGCTCCCATAACGAATCGGCGGCGCGCGCCATGACCGGCACGATCACTATCCGGCCTCTCGGGGCGAACGAAATATGCCTCGCCGTCGACTGGGCGGCGCAGGAGGGGTGGAATCCCGGTCTCGCCGACGCGGCCTGCTTCGGCGCGGTCGACCCCGAGGGCTTCCTTCTCGCCGAGCTCGACGGCGAACCCGCGGCGACCATCTCGGTGGTGAACTACGACGCGCGCTTCGCCTTTCTCGGCTTCTATATCGTGCGCCCGGACCTACGCGGGCGCGGCATCGGCTGGAAGCTCTGGCAGGCGGGCCTCGCCCACGCGGGCGGGCGCAACGTCGGGCTCGACGGCGTGCCGGCGCAGCAGGCGAACTATGCGAAGCAGGGCTTCGCGCTCGCCTACCGCAACATACGCTTCGCCGGGAACCCGGCCGCCGGCGAGGCAGGGGACACGGCCGATCTCGCGGACCTGCCCTTCAGCCTCATCGAGGCGAGCGACGGCGAGATCTTTCCGGCGCCGCGCGCCGCCTTCCTGAAGGCGTGGCTTTCGGCGCCGGGGCATATCGGACGCGGGCTGCTGCGGGGCGACAGGCTCGCGGGCTGGGGCGTGGTGCGTCCGGCGCGGGCGGGCCGGAAGATCGGGCCGCTGGTCGCCGAGGACGAGGCGGCGGCCGAGGCGGTGTTTCGCGCGCTGCGGGCGGCGGCGGGTTCCGACGACATCGTGCTCGACGTGCCCGAGCCCAACCCGGCGGCCCTGGCACTGGCCCGGCGCCACGGTCTTGCTCCGGTCTTCGAGACGGCACGGATGTACAGGGGCGCTGTCCGGCCGGTGGCGCTGGAGAAGCTCTACGGCGTCACGAGTTTCGAGCTGGGCTGATGCGCCTGGGTGACCAGAGGGTGGCGATCACCACGCCGAGGAGCACGAGCGCATAGCCGACCGCGTGGTAGAGAAAGGGCTGCTCCCCCAGGAACACGATCGCCAGCGCCGAGCCGAACACCGGCATGAGGTGGAAGAACGGCGCGGCCCGGTTCGGCCCGACGAGCTGGATGCCGCGGATGAAGAACAGATAGGCCAGCACCGAGGGGAAGATGGCGACGTAGATGATGGCGGCGATCGCCTGCGCGTCGAAGGTGACGGGCGGGCTGACCATGCGTTCGGCGACGAAAAGCGGGGTGAGCAGCAGCGCGCCGATGGCGAGGCTGTAGCCGAGGAAACCGAGCTGGGAAAAACCGGGGCGGCGGGCCAGCAGCGCGGAATAGATGCCGTAGATGATCATCGCCGCGATCATCCACAGGTCACCCTGGTTGAACTCGATGTTCGCCAGTACCGCCGGATCGCCCCGGCAGATGATGGTGAGCACGCCCAGCAGGGACAGGCCGATGCCGGCGGCCTGTCCGGCCGAGAGCCGATCGCCGTTCAGCACCAGCGCCCAGAAGGCGATGAGCAGCGGGCCGGTGGACTGGATGAGCAGCGCGTTGAGCGCCGGGGTGAACTCCAGCGCGTGGTACTGCATGGTGTTGAACAGCGTGATGCCGGTGAAGGACAGCACGCCGACCAGCAGCCAGTGACGGCGCACCAGCGGCCATTCCGTGCGCATCGCCCGCCAGGCGAAGGGCAGCAGGATGAGCACGGCCAGCACCCAGCGCAGCCAGGCGAGCGTCGCCGGCGGCACATGCCCGGCGATGTGCCGGCCGAGCACGATGTTGCCCGCCCAGAACAGCGGTACCAGGGTGAGCAGCAAGTAAGGCGCGTCCAGCAGGCGGCGGAACATGGCGGGACCGGGTGCGAGGTCGTTGGCGCGCAAATGCTCTAGAGCATTTCCACGTTCTGTGGCACCGGCCGATCCATGAATTAATCTGATTGCCCGGCGCGGGCGGCTTATGACGCGCCGCACGCGCCCGGTTTCAGACGCGGCTCAGCACATGCAGGCGGGTGCCCCAGGGATCGGCGATGGCGAAGCCGCCTTCCACCGGCACGACGCTCTCTCCGGCCGCGAGGATGCGCGCGCGCAGCGCCTCGACCGCCGTGGCATCGGGAAGAACCACCTCGAAATGAACGAGACCGACGCTGCCGGCGGGAGCCGGCCCGCCGCCCCGGCTCTGCCAGATGTTGAGGCCGAGATGGTGGTGGTAATGGCCGGCGCTGACGAACAGCGCGCCCGGATAGCGATCGGTCGTCAGCTCGAAGCCGAGGAGGTCGACATAGAAATGACGGGCACGGGCGATCTCGCCGACCTGCAGATGGACATGGCCGACGCGGGTTCCGGCGGGCATGGGCGTCCCGACAGTCGCCGTGGCAGGGAGATCGGCGAGCAGGCCGCGCAGGTCGAGCGGGTAGGTCGCCATCTCGACCGTGCGGCCGTCCCAGTTCCATTCGTCGGCCGGGCGATCGCGGTAGATCTCGATGCCGTTGCCGTCCGGATCGTCGAAATAGAGCGCCTCGCTGACCAGATGGTCGGACGCGCCGATACGTACGCCCTGCGCGATCAGGCGATTGAGGACGACGGCGAGGGACGGTCGGTCCGGCACGAGGATGGCGACGTGGAACAGGCCGGTGGTGCCGCGCGGACGTGGACGCGCCTCGGGCGCCTCCTCGAGTTCGACGACGACCTCGTCGCCGGCGCCGAGGCGCACGATGCCCTCGGCGGTCCTACCGAGAAGGGTGAGGCCGACCGTGCCGGTGTAGAAGGCGATGGAGCGCGCGGCATCACGCACCCGCAGGCGCACGGCACCCATGTGCAGGGTGGCAGGCAGGGAGGGCGCCTCGGCGAGGGGCGCGACGATTCCGGCATCGGCGGTGATGGTGGTCATGACGGCTCCTTCCGGCGGAAGTTCCGCCGTTTGCATAAAGTTGTGCGGGACGGGCCCGTGCGCAATCGTCCGCCGCTTGCGCGGGTGCAATTGCCTCCTGTCGTACCTGCCGACCCGGTTGATCTCCCGGTTGCGGCCTGCCGTCGCGGATGGGCTGTCCTTGCCTGACCCGGAGTCATCCCTTAAGACGATGCAGCCCCGGTCGGACCGTTTCGCCGGGGTTTTGTCTGTGCGGCGGGCACGGCACCATGCCGGCCCCCGGCTCGCAATCAGGAGCGTGGCTCGTGGCGAATGTGGTCGTCGTCGGTTCCCAGTGGGGCGACGAGGGTAAGGGCAAGATCGTCGATTGGCTCAGCGAACAGGCGGACGTCGTCGTTCGCTTCCAGGGCGGCCATAATGCCGGGCATACGCTCGTGGTGGGCAATACCACCTACAAGCTTTCCCTTCTGCCGTCGGGCCTCGTGCGCGGCGCGCGGCTCTCGGTGATCGGCAACGGCGTCGTGCTCGACCCGTGGGCGCTGGTGGACGAGATCGGCCGCATCCGTAACCAGGGCGTCGAGGTGAGCCCCGAGCGGCTGCGCGTGGCGGAGAACGTCGCGCTCATCCTGCCGCTGCACCGCGAGCTCGACGCGATTCGCGAGAATGCGAGCGCCGGCACCAAGATCGGCACCACCAAGCGCGGCATCGGTCCCGCCTATGAGGACAAGGTCGGCCGGCGCGCCATCCGCCTGATGGACCTCGCCTTCCCCGATTCGCTGGATGCCAAGATCGAGCGGCTGCTGGCGCACCACAACGCATTGCGGCGCGGGCTTGGTATCGATGAGGTGGACGGGGTGCGGCTGCGCGCCGAACTGCTGGAAGTGGCGCCCAAGGTGCTCCCCTTCATGGACCGGGTGTGGGCGCTGCTCGACGATGAGCGCCGGCACGGCTCCAAGATCCTGTTCGAGGGCGCGCAGGGCGCGCTGCTCGATGTCGATCACGGCACCTATCCCTTCGTGACCTCTTCCAACACGGTGGCGGCGCAGGCGGCGACGGGCTCGGGCCTTGGGCCGGGCGCGATCGGCTACGTGCTGGGCATCACCAAGGCCTACACGACCCGTGTCGGCGAAGGGCCGTTCCCGACCGAGCTGCACGACGACACCGGCCGCCGGATCGGCGAGCGGGGCCACGAGTTCGGCACCGTCACCGGCCGTCCGCGCCGCTGCGGCTGGTTCGACGCCACGCTGGTGCGCCAGACCGTGCGCACTTCCGGCATCAACGGCATCGCGCTGACCAAGCTCGACGTGCTCGACGGCTTCAAGGAGCTGAAGGTGTGCACGCGCTACCGGCTCGACGGCCAGGAGATCGACTACTTCCCTGCCGGCCAGGATGCGCAGGCACGGGTCGAGCCGGTCTACGAGACGCTCGAAGGCTGGACCGAATCCACCGCCGGCGCCCGTTCGTGGGTCGACCTGCCGGCCGAGGCTATCAAATATGTGCGCCGCATCGAGGAACTGATCGGTTGCCCGGTGGCGTTGTTGTCAACCAGCCCGGAGCGTGATGATACGATCCTGGTGCAGAATCCCTTCGAATCGTGATCGCTCCCTGATCCCCGCCAGCTGATTGCATTATGGCCGACTATTACCCGCTTCTCGCACGCGCCATCGGCGGCCTTCCCGACAAATCCGGGGAGGCGCGCAAGGCCGTTTATGAGCGGGCGCGCCGGGCGCTGCTCGCCCAGCTCCGCGCGGTCGATCCCCCGCTGCCGGAGGACGATGTCCATCGCGAGCAGCAGGCGCTGGAGAATGCCATCGGCCGGCTGGAGGCGGAACATGCCGGCAGTGGGGAAACGGTTTCCTCGCCCGTCGTGCCTCCGGTTCCACCGGTGTCGCGGCCGGCGCCCGAGGTCTCCGCCGCGAAGCCCGCTCCGGAAGGCGCAGAGGCGCCAGAGGTCGGGGCGGGCGGGCGCCATGACTGGCGCAGCGACGCGGCGCGCATGGTGCGCGCCCGCGAGGCCAGCGCAACGGAATACGCCGATGAAACCGAGGCAGCCGAGAACGACATCGGCGAGCCTCAGCAGGAAGAAGCGGCGCCCGCCCGCGGCGGTCGCGGCAAGCTGGTCGCGCTTCTTGCCTTCCTGCTGCTGCTGATCGCGGCTGGCGCGGTCGGCTACACGCAGCGCGAGACCATCCTCGCGCTCGTCGGCGGCCAGACGGCGCCGCGTCCGACCGCGCAGGCGCCGGCGCGCCCGGCCACGCCCGAGACGCAGAAGTCGACCGACCGCATCACGCAGGCGCCCGACTCGTCGCGTCCCGCGATGAGTGCCCCCAGCAATGCCCCCAGCGAGCAGGACATCAACGCGCCGCAGCGCGCGGTGCTGTTCGAGGAGAGCCCGGGCGGCGGCGAGCAGGGGCTGCAGC
This sequence comes from Ancylobacter moscoviensis, assembly GCF_007559435.1. GTDB lineage: Bacteria > Pseudomonadota > Alphaproteobacteria > Rhizobiales > Xanthobacteraceae > Ancylobacter > Ancylobacter moscoviensis. The sequence goes on from NZ_VMBP01000006.1 coordinate 183,092, forward strand.
AATATGTCGGCACGGTGAAGTGGAGCACCGAGACCAGCCCCGCGAGCAACGGGCAGGCGCCGGATATCGGCATTCGCGGTGATATCACCATTCCGGCCCGCGACATCGCGGTGACGCTGACGCTGCGGCGCAACCAGGATCCCAGCATTCCGGCGTCGCACATCATCGAGGTGCAGTTCCGCCTGCCGCAGAACTTCGACCTCGGCAATGTGTCGAACGTGCCGGGCATGCGGGCGAAGGCTTCGGAAGGCGCCCAGGGCGCGCCGCTGGTGGGCCTCGCGGTGCGGGTGGCGCCGGGCTTCTTCCTGATCGGTCTTTCGGCGCTCGATGCGGATATCCAGCGCAACCTCGCCTTCCTGATCACGCGGAACTGGCTCGACCTGCCGATCGTGTTCGAGAACGGGCGCCGCGCCATTCTGGTGCTGGAGAAGGGGGCCGCGGGCAACGCCGCCTTCCGCAAGGCCTTCACCGAGTGGGGGCTTGCCGTGCCGCCGGAGCAGGAAAACAACTGACGCTCCTGCGGCGTCGGTTGGCGCCGTCGACGCTTGCGAGATTCAGCCCCGCTTCATGTCCTTTGCCATGCGCGACGCGCAGGGGCACCATCTGGCATTAGGTATACCAGATACCCGAGGCCTCCGTTACGTTGCACTGCAACAGACGGATGATCGGAGAAAGCGCATGTTCGAGACGGTGTTTCCCGTCCTGCCGCTGCTCATCGTTTGCCATGCGTGGATGACGATCCTGATCGCCGAAACGCTTGAGAACGAAGAGACCGCAGGCCTTCCACCGGAATGCTACCCGGCCTGAAACGAAAAGCCCCGCGGCATCGCTGCCGCGGGGCTTTCTGTTAGTGGTGTCGGCCTGGAGGCCGCAGCGTCAGGCCGCGACGCGCTTGTTGAGCACGTCGACCAGCGTCTTGCCGAGACGGGCCGGGGAGGGGGAGACCACGATGCCGGCCTCTTCCATCGCCGCGATCTTGTCCTCGGCGCCGCCCTTGCCGCCGGAGATGATGGCGCCGGCATGGCCCATGCGGCGGCCGGGAGGGGCGGTGCGGCCGGCGATGAAGCCGACCATCGGCTTCTTGCGGCCGCGCTTGGCCTCGTCCTTGAGGAACTGGGCCGCTTCTTCCTCGGCCGAGCCGCCGATCTCGCCGATCATGACGATCGACTCGGTGGCGTCGTCCGCGAGGAACAGCTCCAGCACGTCGATGAACTCGGTGCCCTTGACCGGATCGCCGCCGATGCCGACGGCGGTGGTCTGGCCGAGGCCTTCCTGCGAGGTCTGGAACACCGCCTCATAGGTCAGCGTGCCCGAGCGCGAGACCACGCCGACCGAGCCCTTCTTGAAGATGTTGGCCGGCATGATGCCGATCTTCGATTCGCCAGCGGTGACGATGCCGGGGCAGTTCGGGCCGACGAGGCGCGACTTCGAGCCGTCCAGCGCGCGGCGCACCTTCACCATGTCGAGCACCGGAATGCCCTCGGTGATGCAGACGATGAGCGGGATCTCCGCCGCGATCGCCTCGCAGATGGCATCGGCCGCGCCCGGGGGCGGCACGTAGATGACCGAGGCGTCGGCGCCGGTCTTCTCACGCGCCTCGGCGACGGTGTCGAACACCGGCAGGCCGAGATGGGTGGTGCCGCCCTTGCCCGGCGAGGTGCCGCCGACCACCTTCGAGCCATAGGCCAGCGCCTGCTCGGAGTGGAAGGTGCCGTTCTTGCCGGTGAAGCCCTGGGTGATGATCTTGGTTTCCTTGGTCAGCAGAACCGACATCACGCAGCCTCCTTCACGGCCTTGACGATCTTCTGGGCGGCGTCGTCGAGATCGTCCGCCGGGATGACGTTCAGTCCCGAGTCGCGGATGATCTGTTTGCCTTCCTCGACATTTGTTCCTTCGAGGCGGACCACCAGCGGAACCTGGAGGCCGACCGCCTTCACCGCGGCGATGACGCCGCGCGCGATGACGTCGCACTTCATGATGCCGCCGAAGATGTTGACGAGGATGCCCTTCACGTTCGGGTCGGCGGTGATGATCTTGAACGCCGCCGTCACCTTCTCCTCGGTGGCGCCGCCGCCCACGTCGAGGAAGTTCGCGGGGCTTTCGCCGTAGAGCTTGATGATGTCGAGCGTGGCCATGGCGAGGCCGGCGCCATTCACCATGCAGCCGATGGTGCCGTCGAGGGCGATATAGGCGAGGTCGTACTTCGAGGCCTCGATCTCCTTGGCGTCCTCCTCGGTCTCATCGCGCAGGGCGACGACGTCCGGGTGACGGTAGAGCGAGTTGGAATCGAAGGAGATCTTGGCGTCGAGGCACTTCAGCTTGCCGTCCTTGGTGACGACCAGCGGATTGATCTCGAGCATCGCCATGTCCTTGCCGACGAAGGCGGCATAGAGCTTGGTCACGAGATCGCCCGCCTGCTTGGCGAGATCGCCGGTGAGGCCGAGCGCCTGCGCGACGGTGCGCCCGTGATGGGGCATGACGCCGGTGGCCGGATCGACCGAGAAGGTGTGGATCTTCTCGGGGGTCGAGTGGGCGACTTCCTCGATGTCCATGCCGCCTTCCGTCGAGACGACGAAGGCAACGCGCGAGGTGGCGCGGTCGACGAGGGCGGAGAGGTAGAACTCCTTGTCGATGTCGGAGCCTTCCTCGATGTAGACGCGGTTGACCTGCTTGCCGGCCGGGCCGGTCTGGATGGTCACCAGCGTCTTGCCGAGGATCTGCTTGGCATTGGCGGCGGCTTCGGCGGCGGACTTGACGACGCGCACGCCGCCCTTCTCGCCCGCGTCGGCTTCCTTGAACTTGCCCTTGCCGCGTCCGCCGGCGTGGATCTGGCTCTTCACCACCCACACCGGACCGGCGATCTTGGCCGCCGCGGCCTCGGCTTCGGCCGCCGCGAGAATGGCAACGCCGTTCGGCACCGGGACCCCGAATTCGCGGAGCACCCCCTTGGCCTGGTATTCATGGATATTCATTAAATCCGCTCCTCCACAACCGGACGGCCGGGAGGGCATAGGGCCTGAAGCGCATGGCGCGAAGCCCCTGGCCTTCCCGTCGATTGGCGTATCCTATTTCCCTATAGGCGCTCGCGCGCCGGGGCGCTACTGCACGAAAGTGTTGCTGAGCGTCCCGATGCCCTCGATCACGATTTCAACCGTGTTGCTCGGGGCCTTCATGGTGCCAACGCCGATCGACGTGCCGCAGCAGATGACGTCGCCGGGGTTGAGTGTCATGTCGTGCGAGATGCGGCTGACCAGCCGCTGCGCGGGAAACACCATGTCGCTGATCGGGTAGCGCTGGCGCTCCTCGCCGTTGAGCACGGTGCGTACGACGAGGCTGGCGGGGTCGACATCGGTCGCCACCACCGGGCCGAATGGGCCGAAGCCGTCGAAGCTCTTGGCCCGCACCCACTGCGCGAAGGTGGCGTCCTTGTTGATGATGTCGGCGGCGGTGATGTCGTTCACGCAGGTGTAGCCGAAGATGTAGTCGCCGGCTTCCTCCTCGGACACCGCGGTCGCCTTGCGGCCGATCACGATGCCCAGTTCGCCCTCATAGACGATTTTGCCGTCATAGGAGGCCGGCCGGCGTACGGTGGCGCCGGGGCTGGTGAGGCTGGAGCCGGCCTTCAGCAGATAGAGCGGATCGGCCGGCACCGGCGAATTGAGCTTCGCGGCGAGGGCGTGGAAATTGTTCCACAGCGCGATGACCTTGGTCGGTTCGGTGGGGCTGAGCAGCTCGACCTCGGCGAGCGCGACGCGCTCCCCGGTCGGCGTCGCGCCGTTGAACATGTTGCCGCTGTGAACGGTGATGGTGTCGCCCTCGAGCGTGCCGAAGCCGGCCGCGCCCGAGCGCTGGAAACGAACCCAATGTGCCATTTTTCGTCGAACTCAGTTGTAGCAGCCGGCGATCTGCGCGCGCTGGCGGACCAGGCTGAGCACGACGTCGATGGTCGGGGTCGGGATGCCCGCGAGACGGCCCATCTCCTGCACCACGGTGACGAGCGGGTCGATCTCCATGGCGCGCGAACGCTCCAGGTCCTGCAGCATGGAGGTCTTGTGCGCGCCGACCGCACCGGCACCGTCGATGCGCCGCTCGACGCCGACGCGGAAGTTCACGCCGGACTGGACGGCGATCTCCTGCGCCTCGAGCATCATCGCCTTGGCGACCGCGCGGGTGCCCGGATCGGAGGCGATCACGTCGAGGGTGGCGTGGGTGAGCGCGCTGATCGGGTTGAAGCAGAGATTGCCCCACAGCTTCAGCCACAGTTCGTCGCGGATGTTCGGCAGTACCGGCGCGCGCATGCCGCCGGCGGCGAAGGCCTCGGACAGCTTGGTGGCGCGCTCGGTGATCTCCCCGGAGGGCTCGCCCAGCGGGAACTTGTCGCCGTAGACGTGCTTGATGACGCCCGGCTCGATCACTTCGGTCGCGGGATAGACGATGCAGCCGATGGCGCGCTCGGGGCGCAGGCCGTTCCACTGCTTGCCGCCCGGATCGACGCTCTCCAGCGTGCGGCCTTCGAGCTGGTCGCCGTGCTTGTAGTAGTACCAGTACGGCACGCCGTTCACCGCGGTGACGACAGCGGTGTCGTTGCCCAGCAGCGGCTGCATGGCGTCGACGACGCCCGGCACCGAATGGGCCTTGAGCGCCACGATGACGTAATCCTGCGGGCCGAGGTCGGCCGGGTTGTCGGAGCAGGGAATGTGCTCGACACGCTCCTCGTCGTCGATGAGCAGCTTGAGGCCGTTGCGCTTCATCGCTTCGAGATGGGCACCGCGGGCGACGAGGCTCACGTCGACACCCGCCCGCTTGAGCTGGACGCCGACATAGCCGCCGATCGCGCCGGCACCGTAGATGCAGACCTTCATGGGACTCCCTCCTGCGTCCGGGCTACCCCCGCGGTGCCCGGAACTTGTTTGGTATTTTGTATGCCATGATTGGGGACGACAGGTCCCTCGTCAAGGGCGAATTCAAGGGCGTGATAATACGTCGCGCATGTTGTGCCGCTTCGCGTGTCCTGCGGGGCGTGTTTGCGACGTGTCTTACAAGTTACTTCGGCGAATGCCGGCTTGTCCACGGTGTATAGGCCAGAACAATTGTCTGTCTGACTACGCAAAAGACTACCCCGGCAGCGGGGTTCCACTACCGGGGCAGCAATCCTTACTTATTCTGGCAGAAACAGATCGGGGGCGCCTGAGCGCCCCCGAAAGGTATTCTGAATTATGAATTCACTTCCCGTCAGGCATCGGGAGCGACGGTGTGGTTGGCGAGCATCTCCAGCGCCTTCACCAGCGCCGAATGGTCCCACGCCGCCCCGCCATTCGCCGCGCAGGCGCTGAAAAGCTGCTGCGCCAGCGCCGTCGCCGGAAGCGCCATCTGAAGCTGCCGCGCCCCCGTCAGGGCGAGGTTCAGGTCCTTCTGGTGCAGCTCGATCCGGAAGCCGGGGTTGAAGGTCCGCTTCACCATCCGCTCCCCATGCACCTCGAGGATGCGCGAATTGGCGAAGCCGCCCATCAGCGCCTCGCGCACCTTCGCCGGGTCGGCGCCCGCCTTGGAGGCGAACAACAGCGCCTCGCCCACCGCCTGGATGGTCAGCGCCACGATGATCTGGTTCGCGACCTTGGTGGTCTGCCCGTCGCCATTGCCGCCCACCAGCGTGATGTTCTTGCCCATCTTCTCGAACAGCGGCTTCACCGTCGCGAACGCCGCCTCTGGCCCGCCGACCATGATGGTCAGCGAGGCCGCCTTGGCGCCGACCTCGCCGCCGGAAACCGGCGCGTCGAGATAGTCGCAGCCCAGCGCGTTGATCTTCGCGGCGAACTCCTTCGTCTCCACCGGCGCGATCGACGACATGTCCACCACGATCTTCCCCGCCGAAAGACCCGACGCAATGCCGTTCTCGCCGAAGAGGGCGGCGTTCACGTGCGGGGTGTCCGGCACCATGGTGATGATGATGTCGGCGTTCTTGGCGACCTCGGCGCCGCTGGCGCAGGCGATGCCGCCCTTGCCCGTCAGCTCGGCCGACACCGGCTTGACGTCATAGAGATAGAGCGTGTGGCCCGCGTCGATGAGGTGACCGGCCATGGGCGCGCCCATGATGCCCAGACCGACAAATCCAACCTTCGCCATCGTCTTTTCCTCGTTTTCCCAGACGGTATTCTTGAATGTCGTTTCTTGACCGGACGTGGCTCAGGCCGCGCCGGTGAGCGCCTTGAGCCAGCCGAGGCCCGCCTCGGTGTCGCCCTTCGGCTTGTACTCGCACCCGATCCAGCCGGCGTAGCCGATGGAGTCGAGGTAGCGGAACAGGAACTCGTAGTTGATCTCGCCCGTGCCCGGCTCGTTGCGGCCCGGATTGTCGGCGAGCTGGATATGCGCGATCAGCGGCAGGTTCGCCTCGATGGTGCGGGCGAGATCCCCTTCCATGATCTGCATGTGGTAGATGTCGTACTGGATGAAGAGGTTGTCGGAACCGACCTCCTCGATGATGTCCTTGGCTTGCTTCGTGTAGTTCAGGAAGAAGCCCGGGATGTCGCGCGTGTTGATCGGCTCGATCAGCAGCTTGAGGCCGGCATCCTTGATGCGCGGCGCGGCGTATTTCAGGTTTTCCACGAAGGTCTTGTGCAGCACGGCACGGTCTACGCCGGCGGGAGCGATGCCGGCGAGGATGTTCACCTGCGGGGAGCCGAGCGCGGTGGCGTAGGTGATCGCCTTGTCGACGCCCGCGCGGAATTCCTCCACGCGGTCGGGCAGGATGGCGATGCCGCGCTCGCCGCCGCCCCAGTTTCCGGCCGGCAGGTTGTGCAGCACCTGGCTGAGGCCGTTGGCCTTCAGGCGGGCCACCAGCTCCTCGACCGGGAAGTCATAGGGGAAGAGGTACTCGACGCCGGTGAAGCCGGCGGCGGCGGCCTTCTCGAACCGGTCGAGGAAGGGCACCTCGTTGAACAGCATGGTGAGATTGGCGGCAAAACGGGGCATGGACCGCTCTCCTAGGCAGGGACAGGTTTGTTTGACGCGGGGCGGGGCCGGTGAAGGCCATGCCCCGACGGTATGGGCGCGCCGCCTCGATGGCATGAAAGCGCGCAAGGCGGAAGTACGCGGCTTCCGCCGAAGTACGGACGGGGCGGCGGCCGGCCACTGCCGGGCTGCGCGCCACCCCGCGCGATCAGGCCTTTTCCGTGACGCCTTCCAGCGGGAGGTCGAGCACTTCCTCGAACTCGTTGACCGCGTCGATCTCGGTGCCCATGGCGATGTTGGTGACGCGCTCGAGGATGAACTCCATCACCACCGGAACCTGATGTTCCTTCATCAGGGCCTTGGCCCGCACGAAGGCGTCCTTGAACTCGTTGGGCGAGGAAACGCGCACCGCCTTGCAGCCGAGGCCTTCCGCCACGGCCACGTGGTCGACGCCGTAGCCGGCATTCTCGTCGGCATTGATGTTGTCGAAGGCGAGCGAGACCTCGAAGTCCATGTTGAAGCCGCGCTGCGCCTGACGGATGAGGCCCAGATAGGAGTTGTTCACGACCACATGGATATAGGGCAGCTTGTGCTGGGCGCCGACCGCGAGCTCCTCGATGAGGAACTGGAAGTCGTAGTCGCCCGACAGGGCCACGATCTCGGCATCGGGATCTGCCGCGCGCACGCCGAGCGCCGCCGGCAGGGTCCAGCCCAGCGGGCCGGCCTGGCCGCAGTTGATCCAGTTGCGCGGCTTGTAGACGTGGAGCATCTGCGCGCCCGCGATCTGGCTGAGGCCGATGGTCGAGACATAGCGGGTGTCGCGGCCGAACGCCTCGTTCATCTCCTCATAGACGCGCTGCGGCTTCAGCGGCACGTTGTCGAAGTGCGTCTTGCGCAGCATGGTCTTCTTGCGGTCGAGGCATTCCTTGGCCCAAGCCGAACGGTCCTTGAGCTTGCCGGCGGCCTTGTATTCCTTCGCCACCTCGATGAAGAGGTCGAGCGCCGCGCCGGCGTCCGAGACGATGCCGAGATCGGGGCCGAAGACGCGGCCGATCTGCGTCGGCTCGATGTCGACGTGAATGAACTTGCGGTCCTTGGTGTAGACCTCGACCGAGCCGGTGTGGCGGTTTGCCCAGCGATTACCGATGCCGAACACGAAGTCCGAGGCGAGCATGTTGGCGTTGCCGTAACGGTGCGACGTCTGCAGGCCGCACATGCCGGCCATCAGGTCGTGGTCGTCCGGGATCGTGCCCCAGCCCATGAGGGTCGGGATGACCGGCACGCCGGTGAGTTCGGCGAACGCGACCAGCTTGTCGGAGGCGTCCGCATTGATGATGCCGCCGCCGGAGACGATGAGCGGGCGCTCGGCCTCGTTCAGCATGGCGATGGCCTTTTCGGCCTGCTTGCGGGTCGCCTTGGGCTTGTAGACTTCCAGCGGGGCGTAGGTGTCCTCGTCGAACTCGATCTCGGCGAGCTGGACGTCGATCGGCAGGTCGATCAGCACCGGGCCAGGGCGGCCCGAGCGCATGACGTGGAACGCCTGCTGGAACACCATCGGCACCAGCGCCGGCTCACGCACCATCACCGCCCACTTGGCGACCGGCTTGGCGATCGATTCGATGTCGATCGCCTGGAAGTCTTCCTTGTAGAGACGCGCGCGCGGCGCCTGGCCGGTGATACACAGGATCGGGATCGAATCGGCGGCGGCCGAGTAGAGGCCGGTGATCATGTCGGTGCCCGCCGGGCCCGAGGTGCCGATGCACACGCCGATATTGCCGGCCTTGGCGCGGGTGTAGCCTTCCGCCATGTGCGAGGCGGCCTCGACATGGCGCGCCAGCACGTGGCGCGTCTGCCCATGGGCCCGCATCGCGGAATAGAGCGGATTGATCGCGGCGCCGGGCACGCCGAAAGCGGTGGTCACCCCTTCCTTGGCGAGAACCCGGATTGCGGCATCGACAGCACGCATCTTGGCCATGGCAACTCCTCCTGGCGTCGTTGTCGCCGGCGGAGCGTCGCCCTGGCTCGCAGGGCTGGCGGCGCTCGGCCGGCTTTCGAACTCTGTTCAAAATCTCCGGTTCCGGTGGCCGCCGAGGCGCGTGGCGCCGGGGTTTCATCAACCGGGCGCCATGCTGCGAAGCGGCATGATTCTTCCCGCGTTGCGGGATGAATTTCCGAAATCGCGGAAAACATGCCACGTCACCCCCATTTCCGCAATACGGGATATATTTCTGATTTGCGAAAATTAGACGAATGCGCCTTTATGCTAGGAAGGGTACATGCCGACCGATGGCATAAGATCGGCAGACGGCGGGCGGCGCCTGGATCGGGTATCCCGTTCCCGCTGCCCGACTTCGGAGGTGAGTTGCAGATGAACCAGGCTGTCCCGACCGTGCGCCGTCGCGGCCGCCCATCCTCGACGGGTGGGGCGGAGGGCGGCGGGGAAGTGCAGTCGCTCGACCGCGCCATCGCGCTGCTCGAGGTGCTGGCGCGCGAGGACGGCCTGACGCTGAGCGAGGTGGCGCGGGCGGCCGAGCTGCCGACCTCCACCGTGCACCGCCTGCTCACCACGCTGGAGCGGCGCGGTCTCGTCGGCCACGACCCCGCGACGGGGCAGTGGATGGTGGGCATCGGGCTCTTCCGCGTCGGCTCGGCTTACCTGCGCATCCGCAAGCTGCCGGAGATCGCGCGCTCCCTGCTGCGCGAGCTGTCGCACGGGGTGAACGAGACGGTGAACCTGTCGCTGATTGAGGGGCCTCATCTCATCTGCGTCGCGCAGGTGGAGAGCCACGCGGCGGTGCGCGCCTTCTTCCGCATCGGCGGCGACCTGCCGATCCATGCCTCCGGCGGCGGCAAGGCGATCCTGGCAGGGATGAACCCGGAGGCCCGGCGCGCCTGGCTCGGCGGCGACCAGCTCCAGCGCTTCACCGAGCATACCCATGTGAGCCGGCGGGCGCTGCAGTCCGATCTCGCGGAGATCGCCGAGCGCGGCTATTCCATCGACGATGAGGAGCACACGCCCGGCATGCGCTGCGTGGCGGCGGCGGTGCTCGACGAATGGCGCGAGCCGGTGGGCGCGATCTCGATCTCGGCGCCGACGGTACGCATGCCGCCCGAGCGCATCGCCGATCTCGGCGCGCGGGTGCGCGAGGCGGCGCGGCGGCTGACGACGCAATATTCGGGGCGGTGAGCCTTATTCGGTGAGGCCGTAATACAGATGCCAAAGCCAATTTGTGCGGCTCTGGGCTCGTTGCAGGCAGTTGAGGTCGGGTACGTTTGAATCGATCCGCCGACACATTCCTACGATTAATGCATATCGCTGATTCTCGATTTCGATGATGCGATAGGACGTAAACGCCAGCGCAACGAGTAGAAACCCAATCGCGATGTTTTTCACGGAGACATCCGTCCGAAGTTCTTCGTGACAATACATTGTCATAAAAAAATGCCGGCGCGAAGCCGCGCCGGCACCAGTCGCCTAGGAGGAACCGAACGTCGGGCAAACCCTTCGTTCCGCTCCGGGAGGCTCTGTGGCTCGCCCGTCCGCCGCGGATATGCCGCGCAGCCTTGAAGCGGGGGCCGATCGTTCCGCGCTTGCCCCCGCGGAGGGGAGGGCGGCGCGCAGGGCGCCGCCCGGCGGGACGGTCGATCAGACCGCCTTCGCGTCGTGCATCGCAGCGATTTCTTCCTGCGAGTAGCCGAGCTGGGCGAGCACCTCGTTGGTGTGCTGGCCGAGCAGCGGCGAGGCGGTCACCTCGACCTCGACATCCGAGAACTTGATCGGCGAGCCGACGGTCAGGTACTTGCCGAGCTTGGGGTGATCGACCTCGACCACGGTGCCGCTCTTGCGCAGCGACGGGTCGTTGGCGATCTCCTTCATCGACAGCACCGGGGCGCAGGGGATGTCGAACTTGCGCAGGATGTCGATGGCTTCGAACTTCGTCTTGTCGGCGAGCCAGCTCTCGATGAAGGCGAAGATGTCGAAGATCTTGTCCTGACGGGCCTCGGCGGTGTTGTAGGCCGGGTCGTCGATCCACTCCGGCTTGCCCAGCGCCTTGCAGATCGGCGCCCAGGCATGGCCCTGGATGGTGAAGTAGATGTAGGCGTTCGGGTCGGTCTCCCAGCCCTTGCACTTCAGCACCCAGCCCGGCTGGCCGCCGCCGCCCGCGTTGCCGCCGCGCGGCACCACGTCCGAGAACTCGCCGTGCGGATACTGGGGGTATTCCTCGAGATAGCCGAGGGCGTCGAGACGCTGCTGGTCGCGCAGCTTGACGCGGCAGAGGTTGAGCACCGAGTCCTGCATCGACACGGCGACCTTCTGGCCCTTGCCGGTCTTGATCTTCTGGTGCAGCGCCGTGAGGATGCCGATGGCGAGGTGCATGCCGGTGTTGCTGTCACCGAGCGCGGCAGCCGACACGGTCGGCGGGCCATCCCAGAAGCCGGTGGTGGAGGCGGCGCCGCCCGCGCACTGCGCGACGTTCTCGTAGACCTTCAGGTCCTCATAGGCGTGGCCTTCCGAGAAGCCCTTCACCGAGGCGAGGATCATGCCCGGGTTGAGCGACTGGATGTGCTCCCAGGTGAAGCCCATGCGGTCCAGAGCGCCGGGGCCGAAATTCTCGACCATGACGTCCGACTCTTTGATGAGCTTGGTCAGGACTTCCTTGCCCTGCGCCGTCTTAGTGTCCAGCGTCAGCGAGCGCTTGTTGGAGTTCAGCATGGTGAAGTACAGCGCGTCGGCGTCCTTGACGTGACGCAGCTGCGAGCGCGTGACGTCGCCCGCGCCGGGGCGCTCGACCTTGATGACGTCGGCGCCGAACCAGGCGAGGAGCTGCGTGCAGGCCGGACCAGCCTGAACGTGCGTGAAATCGATGATCTTAATACCTTCGAGGGGCTTAGACATCGTGGTCGACTTCCCTTTTAAGCGTTAACCATTCGACGGAGGCTCACCCTGCCGCCGCAATGAGATTTTCCATCCGTTCTGAATGGAAAAGCTTTCCTTCTCCCCATGCTCCGCTTCACGAAGAAAGCGCGAGCAACTCCCAGGTGGTGATCGACTTCGAAAATACTTGCGACTTCTTCTCGCTCACCCTGGTGTCACAATCCGCCGGGCGCACGCGACATGCGCAGCCCGGCGAACCGTCTCGTCCCGGTCCGCCGCGTGGCGGGCCGTATCCTTCATGCATCCTGTCGTCGCGCTGCCGCGCGCGTCGCGAAGGGCGGATGCTTTGCCATCACTCGGCCGCGAGGCGGACCGTCTCGCCGACGGCGCCCGAGGTCTTGATGCGCTCGATTTCGTCGCCGCCCAGACCGAGCACCTCGGCGAGGATCTCCTCGGTGTGCTCGCCCAGCAGCGGCGAGCGCTCAACCTCGACGTCGTTGTCGGAGAGCTTGATGGGGTTGCCGACGGTCAGGTACTTGCCGCGCGTCGGGTGATCGAGCTCGACCAGCGTGCCGGTCGCATAGAGCGACTCGTCGGCGGCGATCTCCTTCATGGAGAGCACCGGACCGCAGGGAATGTCGAGACCGTTGAGGATCTCCATCGCCTCGAACTTGGTGTGGGCCATGGTCCACGCCTCGATGCGGGTGAAGATCTCGTTGAGGTGCGGCAGGCGCGCCGCCGGCGTGGCGTAGTTCGGATCGGTCTTCCACTCGGGCTCGCCGATCACGTCGCAGATCTTGGCCCAGACCGGTGCCTGCGTGATGAAGTAGATGTAGGCGTTGGGATCGGTCTCCCAGCCCTTGCACTTCAGGATGCGGCCCGGCTGGCCGCCGCCGGAATCGTTGCCGGCGCGCGGAACCGTGTCGCCGAAGGGCAGGCCTTCACCGAACTGGCTGTACTCGCGCAGCGGGCCGCGATCGAGGCGCTGCTGGTCGCGCATCTTCACGCGGCAGAAGTTCAGCACCGCGTCCTGCATGGCGCAGAGCACCTTCTGGCCGCGGCCGGTGAGCGTGCGCTGGTAGAGCGCGGTGACGATGCCGAGCGCCAGATGCAGGCCGGTGCCGGAATCGCCGATCTGCGCGGCGGTGACGAGAGGAAGGCCGTCGCGGAAGCCGGTGGTCGAGGCCGAGCCGCCGGTGCACTGGGCGACGTTCTCATAGACCTTGCAGTCCTCGAACGGGCCGGGGCCGAAGCCCTTCACCGAGGCGAGGATGATGCGCGGATTCAGCTCCTGGATGCGTTCCCAGGTGAAGCCCATGCGGTCCAGCGCGCCGGGAGCGAAATTCTCCACCATCACGTCGCAGATCTTCACCAGCTCCTCGAGGACCTTCTTGCCCTCGGGGTTCTTGGTGTCGAGCGTGATGGAGCGCTTGTTGGAGTTCAGCATGGTGAAGTAGAGGCTGTCCGCATTGGGGACGTCGCGCAGCTGGCCGCGGGTGACGTCGCCCTCGCCGGGACGCTCTACCTTGATCACGTCGGCACCGAACCACGCCAGAAGCTGCGTGCAGGTGGGGCCGGACTGAACATGGGTGAAATCGAGGACGCGAACGCCGTCCAAAGCCTTTCCCATGGGGTTCCTCTCGAGGTTAAGCTCGGCGTTTTTACGCCGTTATATCGTTGATACGGAAAGAGACGGGCGGGGTGGGGAAACCCCGCCCGTCTCGGCTCGACTTACTTCTTCTTCACAACGCTCTGCGGGTTGAGGCTGCCGATATTGCCGCTCTCGCTGCCGGCCGCCGGATCGATCACAGCGTTGATGAGGGTGGGCTTGCCGCTGTCCATCGCCTCGTCCACGGCGCGCTTGAGCTCGTCCGGGGTCGTGACGTGGTAGCCAACGCCGCCGAAGGCTTCCATCATCTTGTCGTAACGGCTGTCCGGGACGAACACGGTGGTGCCGGGATCGCGGCCGGTCGGGTCGGTGTCGGTGCCGCGATAGATGCCGTTATTGTTGAAGATGACGACCGTGACCGGCAGGTTGTAGCGGCAGATCGTCTCGACCTCCATGCCGGAGAAGCCGAAGGCCGAGTCGCCCTCGACCGCCAGCACCGGCTTGCCGGTCTCGACAGCCGCGCCGACGGCGAAGCCCATGCCGATGCCCATCACGCCCCAGGTGCCGACGTCCAGGCGCTTGCGCGGCTGGTACATGTCGATGACGCCGCGGGCGAGGTCGAGCGTATTGGCGCCCTCGTTGACGAGGATCGCGTCCGGACGCTCCTTGATGACCTGCTTGAGAGCGCCGAGCGCCGAATGGAAGTCCATCGGCGAGGAGTTCTTGAGCAGGCGCTGGGTCATCTTCGAGATGTTGACTTCCTTGCGGGCGTTGATCGCCTCGGTCCACTCGGACGGGGGAGCCTGCCAGCCGGACTTGATGCCCTGGTTCAGGGCCGCGACGACCGAACCGATGTCGCCGACCAGCGGCGCGGCGATCTCGACGTTGGAGTCCATCTCCTTTGGCTCGATGTCGACCTGGATGAACTTCTTCGGGGCGTCGCCCCAGGTTTTGCCCTTGCCGTGCGACAGCAGCCAGTTGAGGCGCGCGCCGATCAGCAGGACGACGTCCGAATCCTTCAGCACCGTCGAGCGGGCGGCGCCGGCCGAGAGCGGATGGGTGTCGGGCAGGATGCCCTTGGCCATCGACATCGGCAGGAACGGAATGCCGGAGGTCTCGATGAGGGAGCGGATCTCCTCGTCGGCCTGCGCGTAGGCCGCGCCCTTGCCGAGGATGATGAGCGGCTTCTTGGCCGACTTCAGCACGTCGAGGGCGCGCTTGATCGCGGCCGGGGACGGGAGCTGCTCGGGGGCGGCGTCGATGACCTTGACCAGCGACTTCTCGCCTTCGGCCGCGTCCATCACCTGGGAGAACAGCTTGGCCGGCAGGTCGAGATAGACGCCGCCGGGACGGCCGGACACGGCCGCGCGGATGGCGCGGGCGACGCCGATGCCGATATCGGCCGCGTGCAGCACGCGGAAGGCCGCCTTGCAGAGCGGCTTGGCGATGGCGAGCTGGTCCATCTCCTCATAGTCGCCCTGCTGCAGGTCGACGATCTCACGCTCCGAGGAGCCCGAGATGAGGATCATCGGGAAACAGTTGGTGGTGGCGTTGGCCAGCGCCGTCAGGCCGTTGAGGAAGCCCGGCGCGGAAACGGTGAGGCACACGCCCGGCTTCTTCGTGAGGAAGCCCGCGATGGCGGCGGCGTTGCCGGCGTTCTGCTCGTGGCGGAACGACACGACGCGGATGCCTTCGGCCTGCGCCATGCGGCCGAGATCCGTGATCGGAATCCCCGGCACGCCGTAGATGGTCTCGATACCGTTGAGTTTCAGCGCATCGATGACGAGGTGGAAGCCGTCGGTGAGCTCCTGCTCGGCTTCAACGGCCGCGTTTACGTCAATTACCTGTGCGACTGCGGACATCCCGTATTCCCTCCCAAAACGTCCTTCGGCGGGTTCTGCCGCCTTAATCTAGGTCTACGTGGCTCTCGACGTGCCGCGCGAGCCGGAGCGTATGGTCTCGCACCAGACGCTCGGCGCGGTCCGCGTCCCGCGCCTCGAGAGCAAGGATGATCTCCTTATGGTCGGACGCCGAACGCTGCGCCCGGTCCATTTCGAAGATCGTGCGATGGCGGATGGCCCGTACGTGGAAGAACAGGTTTTCCGTCATCGCTGCGAGCAGCCTGGAGCCGCTCAACCGGATCAACGCCTGGTGAAACGCGATATTCGCCGTCGAATACTCGTCGCACCGGTCGCGCTCGATCCGGGTGAGATCGAACTCCTTGAACAAAGTCCTCAGCCCGGCGATCGCCTCGTCGCTTGCGCGCTGCGTGGCGAGGCGGGCCGCCATGCTTTCCAGCGCCGCCCAGGCCTCGATCATCTCGATGATCTCGGCCTTCGAACGGCGTACCACCATAATGCCCCGCCGGGGTACGGCGCGGAGCAGGCCTTCCTGCTCCAGCATCGCAACCGCCTCGCGGATGGGCGTCCGGCTTGCGCCGAGACGCTCCGAAATGTCCCGCTCGTCGAGCAGCAACGGCTCGCTCGAGCCGTAGATATTCATGTGGGTAATGGCTTCCTTGAGAGCGGCGTAGGCCTTGCTCTTGAAGCTCTCCTTGGCCGGCAGGCGTTCGATGGTCAGGCCATTGTCACCGCTTTGCCAGCGCTTGCTCACAACTGCCTTGCTGCTCACGGAAGTGTCCTCTGCGGAAAATCCGCCGGGGATTTCCGAAAAATTGGCATACCAAATACCAACATGTCAATTCGGATGTCCCCGATCCCGGGGCCACGGCGCTCCTCATTCCCTTTCGTCACTGTCGGCGCCGCGCCTCTCTCCTGAAGGCTTTGCGAGCTGTTCGCCGAACTTACGTATGCAATATACCACAGACGAAAGCGGATTGGCGAGACCAACTGAACAGATAGCGGCGGCCTGTGAGCAAAAGTTCGGGCGCGGCTCGCCTGACAGGGCGGGCGCGGCGCGACGGAACAGTGCCGGCGTGGCGGTTTATGCTGCCGGAGAGGGCGGGCTGGCGCTCCGTCGACGTTCGGCGGGAAGGGCCGAAGGTGGGGCGAAAACGGGCTGGACGTGTGCGCCTGCCGGTTCCGGTGACGAGCGGTCCGGGTGGCGGGCTGTGATGGGCGGCGGGTTGTCATGGGCGGCGGGAGTGATCCAGCCTACCGAGGCCCGGATTCTCGTGACGGCTCGGGAGCGACGGTGCCCCCGATTCGCCCGGAAGCGCCCGAGGATCGGTTGCAGAGCCCCGTTGGGCGAGGCGGCGCTTCGTCTGATGCCGTCGAGGCGGCGCCGGGCAGATTCTTGCGGCCGCCGAACGGCGGCACGGCACTGTACCGGGGCTCGAAACCTCAGGACGGAAACCTGCCGTGCTTCTCCACATGGGCGGCGAGGCCCAGCGTGTGCTCGCGCACCAGGCGCTCGGCAAGGTCGGCGTCGCGCGCGACGAGTGCGGCGATGATCGCGCGGTGCTCCTGCAGCGAGCGCTGGGAGCGGTTCTCCTGGCGGACCGACACGGCGCGGATACCGCGGATATGAATGAAGAGATTGGCCGTCATTTCGGCGATCATCTCGCAGCCGCCCAGCCGGATGATCGTCTGGTGGAAGCGGATGTTGGCGTTCGAGTACTCGTTCATGTGCTCGGACGGCGCTTCTTCCTCGAAGTCGTGGAACATGTCGCGCAGCTCGGCGAGGTCGCGGTCACTCGCGCGGGAGGCGGCGAGGCGGGCGGCCATGCTCTCCAGCGCCGCCCAGACGATGATCATATCGATGATCTCGCGCTTGGACTTGCGCACCACGAAGATGCCTCGGCGCGGCACCGAGCGCACGAAGCCTTCCTGTTCGAGGACGGTCAGGGCCTCGCGGATGGGCGTGCGGCTGACGCCGAGGTCGTGCGAGAGCTGGCGCTCGTCGAGACGGATCTCGCTCTCCTGGCCGTACATGTCCATCTCGGTAATCGCCTTCTTGATGGCGTCGTAGGCCAAGGTTCGAAGGCTGGTATTCGCGGCCAGCGGAGCGATGTTCAGTCTCGTCTGGGTGTCTGCGCTTTCCACGGGTGGCTTCCTCGTCAGTTCGTCAAGGCTGTTGTTCTTGTTGGTTGCCCCCGCGCGACAGACGCGAGGCGTCCGGTCGCCCGGACGACTACGGGCCCGCTCACCCGATCATTGGCGATTCTCTTCGGGAAACAGGCCAAAGGAGGATCGTATATCACATACCGAATGTCCATGCGCCCCATGGCTGGGCGGCAACCGTTCCCGGAGGCCCGCGGAAAGGCCGGTGCGGCGCCTTTCGCTGCCCGTCCGGATACCCCGCGGGGAGCTTGGCGCTCCTCCGGCATCGGCTCGTGACGTTAGGTAATATTCGCCAAATATTCCCTATCGTAACGTGACGCTGGGGAAGACATGTTTCTGTTACATAGCCCGTTTCTCTGGTATGCAAAATTTTGCATAACTGAAAAATCATAGTATGGTGCCGGCAATGGCTGGTCGCTGCCGCTGCGAATCCGGCGCGGCCACGGCGCATTCAATAAGAAAAGCAGAAGTTAATCGCGCTCTTTACGTTGGGAAACGTTCGAGGACACAATGACAACTGACGCAACGTCATCTCTGAACAGGACGCGCTGGCTCCAGCTCGTGTTCGGCGTGATCTGCATGTGCATGATCGCCAACATGCAGTATGGCTGGACGTTCTTCGTGAATCCGATGCAGGAGGCCCATGGCTGGGATCGCGCGGCGATCCAGGTGGCGTTCTCCATCTTCATCGTCACCGAGACCTGGCTGGTGCCGGTCGAGGGTTGGTTCGTCGACAAGTACGGCCCGCGCGTCGTGGTGCTGTTCGGCGGTATCCTGTGCGGCCTCGCCTGGGTGCTGAACTCCTACGCGACCACGCTCACCACGCTCTATATCGGCGCGGCGCTGGGCGGCATCGGCGCGGGCGCCGTGTAT
Source organism: Ancylobacter moscoviensis (assembly GCF_007559435.1). Taxonomy (GTDB): domain Bacteria; phylum Pseudomonadota; class Alphaproteobacteria; order Rhizobiales; family Xanthobacteraceae; genus Ancylobacter; species Ancylobacter moscoviensis. The sequence goes on from NZ_VMBP01000006.1 coordinate 201,420, forward strand.
GGCACCTGCGTGGGCAATTCGCTGAAGTGGTTCCCGGATCGTCGCGGCCTGGCCGCCGGCATCACCGCCGCGGGCTTCGGCGCGGGCTCGGCGCTGACCGTCATCCCGATCCAGAACATGATCAAGAACCAGGGCTACGAGGCGGCGTTCTTCTACTTCGGCGTCGGGCAGGGCATCGTCATCACCGTGATCGCGCTCTTCCTGATGGCCCCCAAGAAGGAGCAGATCGCGGCCTTCGCCAAGAACGTGGTCGCCAAGGTCGCCCAGTCGGCCCGCGACTTCTCGCCGAAGGAGATGCTCTCCACGCCGCTGTTCTGGGTCATGTACGCGATGTTCGTCATGATGGCCGCCGGCGGCCTGATGGCGACCGCCCAGCTCGGCCCCATCGCCAAGGACTTCGGCATCGCCGACGTGCCGGTGAGCCTGATCGGCATCACCCTGCCGGCGCTCACCTTCGCCGCCGCGATCGACCGCGTGCTGAACGGCCTTACCCGTCCGTTCTTCGGTTGGGTGTCGGACCAGATCGGCCGCGAGAACACCATGTTCTTGGCCTTCGCCATCGAGGGCGTCGGCATCTACGCGCTGAGCGTGTTCGGCTCCAACCCGGTGCTGTTCGTGATCCTGACCGGCCTCGTCTTCTTCGCCTGGGGCGAGATCTACTCGCTGTTCCCGGCGATGTGCGGCGACGCCTTCGGCTCGAGGTTCGCCACCACCAATGCGGGCCTGCTCTACACCGCCAAGGGCACGGCGGCGCTGATCGTGCCGTTCACCAGCATCCTGACCACCGCGACGGGGAGCTGGCATGCGGTGTTCATCTCGGCCGCGGTACTCAACATCGTCGCCGCCGTCATGGCGCTGCTGGTGCTGAAGCCGCTGGCTGCCGCCCATGGCCGCCGCTCGGCCCAGGCCGCAGGGGCCGCCAAGGCCGTCGCCGCCGAATAGTCCGCCTGGGCTTTCACCGGCTCCGTTCAGGGCGCGTCTTCGGGCGCGCCCTTTTTCTTTTACCGATGAGAGGTATTAAAATACCGAATACTCGCAATGATCTGCGACTTTAGTCGTCCAGCATTTCTGATGTAATGGCGGGTCTCCCTTGGGTGCGTGGATGGAGAAGGTGCGCTCGGATTCGGGATGTTCGCCTCCTATTTATGGACGTTCCAGAGTTTACCTTCCTCAGGGTTCCTGTTTGTCATCTGCCGAAAGGATTTAAGCTATCGCAGGGGAATGGGATGTCAGCGATATGACATCTTTCAGTTCAGGTCCGTTTGTTAAGTCGAAAGTGTACGTCGTCTTGATGCTTACGGAGAGGTTCTCGGGTCATAAATGCCAATTGGCATACATAATATTGTCGATTATGATCCTTACTCAGCGGGTCGGTTCCGCAACCCTGCGTCAGACATGGATCAAAGCGACCGGTACGGGCGCCAGGGGAGCGGAAGCCGCACAGCCTATTGGGAAGCATACGCCGCAGGAGCGGTCGTCACGGGACGCAGGGAGAGCGGCCCGTGATCAACGAAAAGCCGGCGCCCGCCCCCAGCCAGGGGCAAGGAGCGACCGCCATAAAAAGCCGATCCGCGGCAAAGATCGATTTGGGAGAGGAGATCGCCCCTTGAGTACGTCCAAGACTATTGCGGCCGTCGGGCCGGGACAGGATTTTTCGGAAAGCCGCCGCTGGCTGCAGCTGATTGTCGGCATCGTCTGTATGGTGGCAACGGCGAACATCCAGTACGCCTGGACGCTGTTCGTTCCGGAAATCCAGCAGACCTTCGGCTGGGAACGCGCGTCGATCCAGATCGCGTTCACCATCTTCGTGCTCGTTCAGACCTGGCTTGCGCCGATTGAAGGCTACTTCATCGACAAGTTCGGTCCCCGCATCATGGTCGCCTTCGGCGCGCTGATGATCGGCACGGCCTGGGTTCTCAACTCGCAGGCCGTCAGCCTGACGGGCTTCTATGTCGGCGCGGCCGTCGGCGGCATCGGCGTGGGCTGCATCTACGCCACCTGCATCAACAACGCCCTCAAGTGGTTCCCCGATCGCCGCGGCCTCGCCGTCGGCCTCACGGCGGGCGGCTTCGGCGCGGGCTCGGCCCTCACCATCCTGCCGATCGCCTCGATGATCGAGACGTCGGGCTTCCAGCAGACCTTCTTCTTCTTCGGCCTGCTGCAGGGCGGCCTCGCCTTCCTCGCGGCCTGGTTCCTGCGCGCGCCGAAGACCGGCGAAGTGAAGGCGTCCGACAAGCTCAGCCAGAGCCGGCGCGACTACACGCTGAAGGAAGCGCTGAACACCAAGCTGTTCTGGCTGATGCTGCTCATGTTCACCTGCGTGGTGACCGGCGGCATGATGGCCGTCGCCCAGCTCGGCGTCATCGCCCAGGACCTCGGCGTGAAGGAGTTCAAGGTCGACCTGTACTTCTTCACCATGGCCGCCCTGCCGCTCGCGCTGATGCTCGACCGTGTCATGAACGGCATCTCGCGCCCGCTGTTTGGCTGGATCTCCGACCATATCGGCCGTGAGAAGACGATGGTGATCGCCTTCACCCTCGAAGGCCTCGGCATCATCGCGCTCGGCTATTTCGGCCATAATCCGTGGGCGTTCCTCATCCTCTCGGGCGTCGTGTTCCTGGCCTGGGGCGAGGTCTACTCGCTGTTCTCGGCGCTGGCGGGCGACGCCTTCGGCACCAAGCACATCGGCAAGATCTACGGCGTGCTCTACTGCGCGAAGGGCATCGGCGCGCTGTTCGTGCCGGTCGGCAACCTGCTGATGGAGGCCACCGGCACGTGGTCGTCGGTTCTCTATACCGTCGCCGCCATGGACCTGTTCGCGGCGTTCCTCGCGATCACGCTCCTGCCGAGGGTGCTCTCGGCCCACGTGGCCCGCTCGGGCGTCGCGAATTCGGCGACCTCGCCGACGGAGCAGAAGACCGCCTCGGCGCATGCCTGATCGCCGGCGGTCCGAAGCGGCCACCGGCACGGAAGGCTCAAGCGGCCTTCCGGACAGGATACCTTCTCGACTTGGGGGCCCTTCGGGGCCCCTTTTTCGTGCGTGTGGAGCGGATCAGGCGCCTGCCGTCGAATCCGGCTCCGGCGCCATGGCGAGCGCCAGTTCGGCGAGATACTCGACCTTCAGGCTGGCCCTCGCGCCGAGCGCGGCCAGAGCCGGGCGATCGAACCAGCGTGCCTCCAGCGCGTCGTCCGCGGCCACCGCCTCGCCGGAGCGCCAGCGGCAGAGAACGGCGATCATCGCGAAATGATGGGCGAGCACGCCGGCCGAATCGTGCTGGATGAAATCGAGCACGGTGATGAGGCGCGGTGCGTCCGCTTCGATCCCGGTTTCTTCATGGAGCTCGCGCAACGCGGCTTCCAGATGTGTTTCTCCCATCTCCATGCGTCCGCCGGGAAAGCCCCACAGGCCCTGATCGGGCGGGTTGGCCCGGCGGACCAGCAGTACGGCGCCGTCGCGCTCGACCACGGCGAGCACGGCGGGGATGGGACGGACGGGAGAGGGCGACGACATGGATGGCCTTTCTTCGGAACGTCGGCTGCCGGCCGGGGAGGGCGGTTTCCCCGGCCGGGGCTGCTCGGCGACAACCTACTCCGCGGCTGCGGAGTCGCGATAGATTTGCCCGCCGCCGGCCCGGAAGGCCTCGCTCATCCGTTCCATGCCCTGCTCGGCTTCGGCCTGCCGTGCGGCGTCGCGAATGTCCTGGCTGATCTTCATCGAGCAGAACTTCGGCCCGCACATGGAGCAGAAATGCGCCAGCTTGTGCGCCTCCTTCGGCAGCGTCTCGTCATGGAAGGCGGTCGCCGTGTCGGGGTCGAGCGCGAGGTTGAACTGGTCCTGCCAGCGGAACTCGAACCGCGCGCGCGACAGCGCGTCGTCCCAGGCCCGCGCCAGCGGATGACCCTTGGCGAGATCGGCGGCGTGGGCGGCGATCTTGTAGGTGATCACCCCGGTCTTCACGTCGTCGCGGTTGGGCAGGCCGAGATGCTCCTTCGGTGTGACGTAGCAGAGCATCGCCGTGCCGAACCAGCCGATCATCGCCGCGCCGATGGCGGAGGTGATGTGGTCGTAGCCGGGCGCGATGTCGGTGGTCAGCGGGCCCAACGTGTAGAACGGCGCCTCGCCGCAGGTTGCGAGCTGCTTGTCCATGTTGGCCTTGATCTTGTGCATCGGCACATGGCCAGGGCCTTCGATCATCACCTGGCAGTCATTCGCCCAGGCGATCCGGGTCAGCTCGCCCAGCGTCTCCAGCTCGGCGAACTGAGCCGCGTCGTTGGCGTCGGCGATGGAGCCGGGGCGCAGCCCGTCGCCGAGCGAGAAGGTGACGTCATAGGCGCGCATGATCTCGCAGATCTCGGCGAAATGCTCGTAGAGGAAGCTCTCGCGGTGATGGGCGAGGCACCACTTGGCCATGATCGAGCCGCCGCGCGAGACGATCCCCGTCACCCGGTTCGCGGTGAGCGGCACGAAAGGCAGGCGAACGCCGGCATGGATGGTGAAATAGTCGACGCCCTGCTCGGCCTGCTCGATCAGCGTGTCGCGGAAGATCTCCCAGGTGAGATCCTCGGCGATGCCGCCGACCTTCTCCAGCGCCTGATAGATCGGCACGGTGCCGATGGGCACCGGGGCGTTGCGCACGATCCAGTCGCGGATGTTGTGGATGTTGCGGCCGGTGGAGAGGTCCATCACCGTGTCGGCGCCCCAGCGGATCGCCCACACCATCTTGTCCACCTCGTCGGCGACCGAGGAGGTGACGGCGGAGTTGCCGATATTGGCGTTGATCTTGACCAGGAAATTGCGGCCGATGGCCATCGGCTCCAGCTCGCCATGGTTGATGTTGGCGGGGATGACGGCACGCCCGCGCGCCACCTCGTCGCGCACGAATTCCGGCGTCACCACGTCGGGGATGGCGGCCCCGAAATCCTCGCCGTCGCGGACGATCTCGCGGACGCGCTCGCGCAGGCCGTTCTCGCGGATGGCGACATATTCCATCTCCGGGGTGACGATGCCCCGGCGGGCATAGGCCATCTGGGTGACGGCAGCCCCGCCTTTCGCACGCAAGGGCCGGCGCTGGAGCGGGAAGGGCGCGACGAGCCTGTCGTCGCCGACATTGCCGTTGTCCTCCGGCTTCACGTCGCGGCCGACATATTCCTCGACGTCGCCGCGCGCGAGCACCCATTCATCGCGCGGGCGGGCGAGGCCGGCCTCGATGTCGATGATGGCGGCCGCGTCGGTATAGGGGCCGGAGGCGTCGTAGACGGCGAGGTTCGGTTCCCCGGCGGAGGGGGCTAGCAGAATCTCGCGGAAGGGCACGCGGAAGCCGCGCGCTGGGCATTCGGCATAGATGCGGCGCGAGCCGGGAATCGGCCCGGTGGCGACGCCGATGGCGTCGGCATTGTTCGGGTTTTTGGTCGGCATGATGGATCTCCAGAACCAGAGGTTGGGGAGATCCGGGTGTATGACGTTGGGGAAGGATGACGTTGGGCGCACGAGCGCTATCGCCATTCGGTTCCGATCCCTTCGCCGGCATGACCCGGATCAGGTTCGAAGGGTCAGCGCGTTGCCCTGCCTCTCGGCATGGCGGGCGCTCTCTCAGCCCCCTAACGGGGCTCCCCTTGGAACGCGGCGATCTTCGACCAAAGTCGGGCGCGGGTCAATTTGGGCGGGCGGCTGTCACCCCGCCGCTGCCGCATTTCCTGTAGATTGCTGATTCGTGAGGGAACGACGCATCGAGCAATCCGAGGGATACATGGCCGGCTTGAAGAATCCGCTCCGAACGGCAACCCGCAAGGCCGCCCTGGCGGCGCTGGTCGCCGGCCCATTTCTGCTGCCTGCCGCCGCGTCGGCGCAGCAAGCCTGCGGCAACAGCGGTGCCGGCTTCGACCAGTGGCTCGCGGGCTTCAAGCAGCAGGCGGTGGCTCAGGGCGTCTCCCCCCGGACCGTGACGGCGGCGCTCAATGGCGTGGGCTACGATCCGAACATCGTCGCCACCGACCGCGGCCAGCGCGTGTTCGGGCAGAACTTCTTCCAGTTCTCCGACCGCATGGTCGCGAATTACCGCATCCAGCAGGGGCGCCAGCAGATCCAGCGCAACCCGTCGCTGTTCGGCCGGATCGAGCAGACCTTCGGGGTGCCGGGGCCGGTGCTGGTGGCGTTCTGGGGGCTGGAGACCGATTTCGGCGCCAATATGGGCGACAAGTCCACCGTCCGTTCGGTGGCGACGCTTGCCTGGGATTGCCGGCGGGCCGACATGTTCCGCACCCAGCTGCTCGCGGCGCTCAAGATCATCGATCGCGGCGACCTGACGCCCCAGACCATGCGCGGGCCGTGGGCCGGCGAACTCGGCCAGTTCCAGTTCCTGCCGGATCATTATTTCAATTACGGCGTCGATTTCGACGGCGACGGCCGTGTCGACCTCATCCGCTCCGCTCCCGACGCTTTGGCCTCGGCGGCGAACTATGTTCGCGCTCTCGGCTGGAAGGCCGGCCAGCCCTGGCTGGAAGAGGTGCGCGTACCGGCCAACATCGCCTGGGATCAGGCGGATCTTTCAACCAAGCTGCCCCGCGCGCAGTGGGCGCGGATGGGGGTAGTGCGGGCCGGTGGCGGGCAGCTCCCGGCGGACCAGCTCACCGCGTCGCTGCTGCTGCCGATGGGGCGCAACGGGCCGGCTTTCCTCGCCTATCCGAACTTCGACGTGTTCACCGAGTGGAACAACTCGCTCGTCTACGCGACCTCGGCGGCCTATCTCGCCACGCGCGTCGCCGGGGCGGGGCCGTTCAATCGCGGGCAGGGCGACCGGATTCCGGTTCTGTCGATGGCGCAGGTGAAAGAGCTGCAGAGCCTGCTCAATGCCCGCGGCCATCATGTCGGGCGCATCGACGGCATTGCCGGGGCGGCCACCCGGCAGGCGATCAAGGTCGAGCAGATGCGTCTCGGCCTGCCGGCCGATTCCTATCCGACGCCGGACTTGCTGGCGGCGTTGCGGGCGGGACGCTGACGGCGATCTCTCTTCGTCAGATCACCGGAATGCCGTGCTGCTTGGCCTTGGCTTCCGGCTCGACATGGATGTTGACGAGCACGTCCGGCACCTCGGCCTCCAGTGCGTCCTCGATCCGGTCGCAGATGGCGTGCGCCTCGCTCACCGCCATGTCGCCGGGCACGACGAGGTGGAAATCGACGAAGGTCATGCGGCCCGCCTGGCGGGTGCGCAGGTCGTGCGCCTCGATGGCGCCGGTCGCCTCCGCCGCGATTCGCCGGCGGATCAGCGCCAGCGTCTCGGGCGGCACGGCGTGGTCCATCAGCCCGTCAATGCTCTCCTTCAGCACGCTCCAGCCCGACCAGAGGATGTTGAGGGCGACGAGGCCGGCGAGGATGAGATCGAGCCTCTCCCAACCGGTGAAGGCGGCGATGGCGACGCCGACCAGCACGCCGGCTGAAGAAATGACGTCGGTGAGCAGATGGCGGGCATCGGCGATGAGCGCCGGTGAGCGCGCCCGCCGGCCCGTGCGCAGCAGTACCGCGAACCAGATCGCATTGATCGCCGTCGCACCGGCATTGACCGCAAGGCCGGGAAGCGAGGCGTCGAGCGGCGTCGGGCTGAACCAGCCGAGATAAACCTCGCGGAAGATCGAGATCGCCGCGACGACAATGAGCACGCCGACGACGACGGCCGAGAAATACTCCGCCTTCGCGTAGCCGTAGGGATGGGCGGCGTCGGCCGGCTTGTGGCTGACGCGCAGGGCGAGAACGGCGGTGGCGGCCGTGGCGACGTTCACGATGCTCTCGAGCGCGTCGGAGTAGAGCGCGATGCTGCCGGTGAGCAGATAGGCGACATATTTCAGCGACAGCACGAGGATGCTGATGCCGACATTGATCAGTGCAATCCGCGAGGACTGGTTCATCGGCGCCGCCACTACCTGCTCCGGCGCCCAGCGCCCCTGCGCCGACCGCTTAGAGAGTCGGGAACAGAAAATCAAGCAAGACCAATGACTTGCAAGTCATTCGCAGAAGCGTTCGCAAGCAATCGGGCGATGGTGTCGATCGACAGTCAGGCGTTGGCCTGCCGCGGCAGGATCGCGCCGCGATGGCGAATGACGCGGCCGGCGAGAGCGTGCCCTGCTTCCGCGGCGACGGCGGGGGCCTCGCCACCGAGGCGGGCGGCGAGGTAGGCGGCATTGAAACTGTCGCCGGCGGCGGTGGTGTCGACGGGTTCGACCGGCTGCGGAATGGGCACGAACTGCGAGGCGTCGCCGGTAACGACCAGCGCCCCCTCCGCGCCGTTCTTCACCACGATCTCCTGCACGCCAAAGGTCGCGAGGCGTTCGGCGGTCGCGGCGGGCGAGCCGTCGCCCCACAGCATCACCTCGTCATCGAAGGTCGGCAGGGCGATGGAGGCCCGCTTGAGCGCCTGGGCGTAGACGGCACGGGCGCGGGCGACATCGCCCTTCCAGTTGATCGAGCGGAAATTACCGTCGAACACGATGCGCGCGCCGCGTTCGCGGGCGAACTCCAGCGTTGCGAACAGCCGTCCGAGCCCGGTGTTGGAGTAGAGGGAAAGGGTGATGCCGGAGAGATAGATGAGGCTCGCCTCGATCATCCGCTCGGCCACGCTTTCCCAGCCGGGCAGCTCGAACAGCTCGCGCGCCGGCGCGTTGTCGCGCCAATAGGTGAAGGCGCGTTCCCCCTTGGCGTCGGTATCGATCAGGTAGAGCCCGGCCGTGCGTCCGGGCACGCGCATCATGAGCGCAGTCTCGATGCCTTCACCCTGCGCGGAGGCGAGGATCGCCTCGGAGTAGCGGTCGTCGCCGAGCGCGGTCGCATAGGCGGTGTCGACGCCGGCGCGGGCGAGATAGACGGCGGTGTTGAAGGTGTCGCCGCCGAGCGACAGGCCGAACCGCCCGTCCGCGCCGCGCGCGAGTTCGACCATGACCTCGCCGATCGAGACTACCTTGGCCATGGTGCTTCCTCCGTTCCGAGCCTCCGGCGCCAAGGGCGGCGGCCGGATTCGGCGGCCACCCTCGCCCTATTCGCCGCGAGGGGCAAGTTTCGCGGCCTGCCGGAGGAGGCCGCCCGCCGCCGGTCTCGGGCGGGAGGCGGCTATTGGCTCAGAGCTGGACGCCGCGGGTCAGGGCGCCGTCAACGACGAGATTGGTGCCGTAGATGAAGCTGGCGGCGGGGCTGGCGAGGAAGACGGCGGCGTTGGCGATTTCCTGCGGCGTCGCCATCCGGCCGGTCGGATTGAGCGCCAGCGCCTCGGCAAACAGGGTCGGGTTGGTGTCCTGGATGGTGTTCCAGACGCCGCCCTTGAAATAGGTGTTGCCGGGCGAGACGGAGTTGGCACGGATCTTTTTCGGGGCGAGCGTGAAGGCGAGGCCCTGGGTGTAGTGGATGAGCGCGGCCTTGAAGGCGCCGTAGGGGCCGGAGGCGAAGTCGATCTCGCGGCCGGAGACCGAGGAAATGGTGACGATGGAACCGGCGTCGCTCTTCTCGAGATAGGGCAGCGCCGCGTTCACCAGCCGGACCGTGCCGAGCAGATCGGTCTCGAAGCCCTTCTTCCAGCTCTCCTCGTCACTGCCGATGGCGAGCGCGCTCACATTGGCCACCACGATGTCGAGGCCGCCGAATTGCTCGGCCGCTTTCTCGACGAAGGCGGCGAGCGCCGGGCCGTCGGCCACGTCGACGCTGGCGCCGAGGGTGGACACGCCCTTCCCAGCGAGTGCCGCGGCGGTGGCTTCCGCCTCGGCGGCGTTGCGGCTGCAGAGCGCGACGTTGCAGCCTTCCGCGGCCAGTGTCTCGGCGATGGCGAGGCCTATGCCCTTGGTGCCGCCGGTCACGATGGCGCGGCGTCCCTTCAGTCCGAGATCCATATCCTGTCTTCCTTGTGCGCGGGGTGAGACGGGTATGATCCCGCGCTCTGTGTGCACAGCACAAGACCGCCGGTGTGATTATCCCGGTATTGGAGGAGAGGCGCGACGTCCGGCGCGCGGCTCAGGGCGACATCTCGATGATGCGCATTGTGCCGCCGGGCATTACAGAGCCGGATGTGGCGCTGCTTCGGGAGGTGGAGTCCGGCCCGACGGAATTCACGGTGGGCGAGACCGGCGCGGTCGGCTGGCCTTGGGCGGCAGAAGGGCTGGCGGAGGCTTCCCCGGCAACCGGCGGCGCTTGCTTCCATCCGCCGGGCGGCGCGTAGCGGTCCGCAAGATCGCTCGCCCGGTGCTCATTGTGGATGATCAGGCAGACCATGCGCTGTTCGAGAACGCCGATGCCGCCGAGCCGGCCGCCGACGCTGCGCTCGGCCTCGCTGCCCTCGAAGGGGGCGATGCTCTGGCACTCGAAATTGCGCCAGAGCACGAAGCGGCTCTGGGACTCCTCGAACAAGGCCCGCCAGCGATTGCGCTGGGGCGGCGGAAGGTCCTGCCGGGCGGCGATGGCCTGCTCCACGCCGGCTTCGGCGCGGGCAAGGGTTTCCTCGCTCGCCTTCTGGCGGGCGTTCAGGCAGTCGAGATAGGCGCGCGCATCCGAGCCGCCGCGCGTGCATCCTGTCGGCGGTTCGGCCGCCGTGGCGGAACCCAGGGTGCCCAGCAAAACGGCGCCGACCCTCGCGATGCCGGCAGGACGTGGCATTCCGGTCTCGGTCTCCTCATGCGGCGCGCGCTTCGTTGAGGAAGGCGCCCATGCGCTCGAGCGCGCGGGTGATGTTCTCGGCCGAATTGGCGTAGGAAAGCCGGATATAGCCTTCCCCGAAGACGCCGAAATCCGGTCCGCCTATGGTTGCAACTCCTGCGTCATCGAGCAAGGCCGCCGCCAGCTTTTTCGCCGAGGTCCATCCGGTGCCCCGGATGTTCGGGAAAGCGTAGAAGGCGCCCTTCGGCACAGCGCAGGAGACGCCGGGCAAAGCGTTGAGCCCTGCAACCACCAGATGCCGGCGCCGGTCGAACTCGGCGACCATTTCCGCCACGCAATCCTGCGGGCCGGTCAGCGCGGCGAGGGCGCCATACTGCGCCGGAGCATTGACGCAGGACCAGGCGTTGACCGCCAGCTTGCGCGCGGCCTCGAAGAGGCCCGGCGGCCACAGTGCCCAGCCGAGCCGCCAGCCGGTCATGGCGTAGGTCTTGGACCAGCCGTTGAGCAGGATCAGGCGGTCGCGGATTTCGGGATAGGCGAGCAGGGTGGTGTGCTGCTCGCCGTCGAACAGGAACTGGTCGTAGATCTCGTCCGACAGGATGGCGACGTGCGGGTGCTTCTCCAGACCGGCAACGAAGGCGTCGATCTCGGCCTTCGGCGTGACGCCGCCGGTCGGATTGGCGGGCGAGTTGAGGATGACGAGGCGCGTGCGGGGCGTGATGAGCGCGAGCGCCTCCTCCGCCGAGAAGCCGAAGCCGTTCTCCTCGCGGATCGGCACCGGGACCGGAGTGGCGCCGGTGAACTCGATCATGGAGCGATAGATGGGAAAGCCGGGATCGGGATAGAGAATCTCCGCGCCCGGTTCGCCCAGCATCAGGATGGCGCTGAACATGGTCACCTTGCCGCCCGGCACGATGACGACGCGGCCCGGATCGATTTCGGTACCGAAGCGGCGATGGACATCGGCCGCCACCGCCACGCGCAGAGGCTCGATGCCGATGGAGGGCGTGTAGCCGTGATGGCCGTCGCGCAACGCCCTGATGGCGGCTTCGACGATGTGGGCGGGGGTGGAGAAATCGGGCTGGCCGATGCCGAGGTTGATGATGTCGCGCCCCTGCGCCGCGAGGGCGGCGGCACGCGCCAGCACGGCGAAGGCATTTTCCTCCCCGATGCGATTGAACGCCTCGATCGGGTGCAATTGGAAGTGGGACTTGGCTGACGTCATGCTGTTCCTCGCAACGCTTCCCGGCGCAAGTCGCACAAAGCGCTTGCAGTCTTTCGCATTCCTGTCACACGGGACGGGGGCGTGGTTCAAGGGGCCCCCGGCACGGTCGGGGCGGTCAAGGGGGATGACCCAACTCATGAACATGCAGCAGAGTTCGCCGCCCGTGGGCGACGTCATTGACGCGACGCCGGCGCCGCGGCCCGAGCGGATGCGCCTGTCCGGACGCTATGTCGACATCGTCCCGTTCGATCCGGATTTGCATGCGCGTGCGCTCTACGAGGCGTCGCACGGTCCCGAGAAGGAGGCGCTTTGGGCCTATCTGGGCGTCGGTCCCTTCGCCGATCTCGCGGCCTTCGAGGCCTCCTATCGAGCGGCGGCGGAGCGCGACGACCCGCTGCTCTTCGCCATCCTCGACAAGAGCGGCCATGTGGTGGGCCACGCCACCTATATGCGCATCGACACCGCGAACCGGGTGATCGAGGTCGGCAACATCCTCTACACCCCCGCGATGATGCGCACGCCTGGCGGCACCGAGGCGATGTATCTGATGGCGCGCCACGCCTTCGAGACGCTGGGCTACCGGCGCTATGAATGGAAATGCAACGCGCTGAATGCCCCGTCGCGCCGCGCGGCCGAGCGCTATGGCTTCCGCTTCGAGGGAACCTTCCGCCACCACATGATCGTCAAAGGCCGCAACCGCGACACCGCCTGGTTTTCCATCCTCGCGGAGGAATGGCCGCAGATCGCGGTGGCGATGGAGACGTGGCTGGCGCCGGAGAATTTCGACGGCGCGGGCCGGCAGATCGTGCCGCTCTCCATCCTCAATGCGCGGGAGATGGAGGTCGAGGGTCGCGTGCTGCGCCGTGCGCGCCTCGACGAACTGTCGCAGATCGAGGCGCTGCAGAAGGCCGCCTATGCCCGCAACCGCATCCTGCTCGGCGTCGAGCCGGTGCCGTTGCTGTGGGACTATGCACGGGTTTTCCGCGAGCGCGAGGTCTGGGTTCTGGACGGAGCGGACGGCATTGCGGGCGTGGCGATTCTTCAGGCCCGCGCCGATGATCTGCTCACCGACAGCATCGCCACCTGCCCCAAGGCGCAGGGCTTCGGCTTCGGCAACCTGCTGCTGACCGCTGGCGAAGTCCGCGCCCGTGCCCTTGGAAAGCGCACCGTGCGGCTCTACACGGGCGAGCCGCTTTCGGCCAACATCCACTGGTATCGCCGCAAGGGCTACGCGATCGAGCGGGTCGAGCAACTGCCCGACCGGCGGCTGGTTCACATGGCCAAGGCGGTGGGCTGAACCGCCGGCAGGATGCCGATTGCGGCAGCTTGCTCTCGCCGGTTTCTTGCACCCGGCGGCGGATGGCTTACATTCAGCTCAGGTTTTCGTCTGGACGTTCGATGATGAGTTACGTGGAGGCAGCCGGCGCGCCGCTGCGCAAGACCGGCCATATCAAGTTGCACGGGCCGGAAGGCTTCGCGGGCATGCGCAAGGCCGGAAAACTGGCGGCGGAGGCCCTTGATCTCGTGCACGAGCTGGTGGCACCCGGTGTGACGACCGACGCGATTGACCGGCTGGTGTTCGAGTTCGCCATGGACCACGACGCCTTGCCGGCGACGCTGATGTATCGCGGCTATCGCAAGTCCACCTGTACCTCGATCAATCATGTTGTCTGCCACGGCATTCCCAACGAGAAGCCGCTGCGCGAGGGCGATATCGTCAATGTCGACGTCACGCTGATCGTCGACGGCTGGTATGGCGATTCGAGCCGCATGTACCCGGTGGGCGAGATTCCGCGCCGCGCCGAGCGGCTGCTCGACGTCACCTATGAATCGATGATGCGCGGCATTGCCGAGGTAAAGCCGGGCAGGCATGTCGGCGACATCGGCGCGGTGATCCAGGAATATGTCGAGCCGTTCCACATGAGCGTGGTGCGCGATTTCTGCGGCCACGGCGTGGGCCAGCTCTTCCACGACGAGCCGAACATCGTGCATGTCGGCCGGCGCGGCGACGGCCCGGAGCTGTTGCCGGGCATGATCTTCACCATCGAGCCGATGATCAATCTCGGCCGGCCGCATGTGAAGGTGCTCTCGGACGGTTGGACCGCGGTCACCCGCGACCGTTCACTGTCCGCCCAGTTCGAGCACACGGTCGGTGTCACGGAGACCGGTTGCGAGATCTTCACGCTCTCGCCCAAGGGCTATCACAAGCCGATCTTCGGCGACGCCTGAGCACGCGGGAGCCCGCATGGCGCGGAAAGGGGCAGGGCGGAACGGCAACGCTTTGTCGACTGACAGCTTTGCCGTGACCGATCCCCCGGGGCTCGCCGAGGCATCGGCCCACTATATCGGCCACCGCGAACGGCTGCGCGAGCGCTTCCGGCAGGCCGGCGCCGACGCGCTTCCCGACTATGAACTGCTGGAACTGGTGCTGTTCCGTGCCGTACCGCGCGCGGACGTGAAGCCGCTCGCCAAAAGCCTCATCGACCGCTTCGGCTCCTTTGCTGAGGTCGTCGCCGCGGCTCCGGGGCGTCTGCGCGAGGTGAAGGGGGTGGGGGATGCCATCGTCACCGAACTCAAGCTGATCGGTGCGGCGGTGGAGAGGGTCACGCGCGGCAAGGTACGCGAGCGGCCGGTGCTGTCCTCATGGAGCGCCGTGCTCGCGCATTGCCGCGCCGCCATGGCGTTCGCCGAGCAGGAGCAGTTCCGCATCCTGTTCCTCGACAAGCGCAACCAGCTCATTCTGGACGAGGTGCAGCAGCGCGGCACCGTCGACCACACGCCGGTCTATCCGCGCGAGGTCGTCAAGCGGGCGCTGGAGGTGGCGGCGAGTGCCATCATTCTCGTGCACAACCATCCGAGCGGCGACCCGACGCCTTCGAACGCCGACATCCAGATGACGCGGACGATCATCGAGGTGGCCAAGCCCCTCGGCATCGAGGTGCACGATCACATCATTGTCGGCAAGGACGGACACGCCAGCCTGCGCGGGCTGCGGCTGATCTGAGCCGGTGCTCAGGGGCGCGTGAGCAGCAGCGGCGTGCCTTCATCGGGCGGCACCTTCTCCCAGCCGCCATCCTCCTGCGGGGCGAAACGCAGGCCCTCGCCCTTGGCGGTCAGAAGCACCAGATTGTTGCCGTCGAGCCGCCAGCGATCGGGCGCCAGGGCGACGATGCCGGTCGCGCAGCCCGGCAGGAGCGTGGCGCGGAATGTGTTCTCACCCGCGTTGGTGTCCGTCAGCTCGACGCGACAGATTGGCTGCCCGGCAGTCTGTGCCAGGTCCCAGTTGCCGACGAGGTCGGCCGGGCGGATGGCTGGATCAGCCAGACGGGGATTGACCAGGAAGTACACGCCGTCGCCCTCGCGCAGGGCTTCCCATGTGCCGCCGACGCCCTCGGTGAACTCGGCCACGAGCCCGCCGGTCGCGCCGTGGAGGCGGATGGATTCGCCCGGTCCCGGCGTCCATGCGGCGACATCGACGCTGAACAGTATGCTGGAGGCGCAGGCTTCCTTGTCGAGGGTGACATCGAACAGCGCCGGCTCGGCGCCCTTGCGGCCATAGGGCTTGTCCGTGAGGACAATGGGGCACACGCGGTCGCCATCGGCATTGGTGAGCTGATAGCTGTCGGCCAGCGCCGCCGCGCGCCCGGCGATGTCCGGCTCCGGTGCGGGCGTTTCCTGTGCCTGCGCCGACAGGGGGAGGCCGGCAAGAACGACGGCAAGGATGGCGAGACGCGGCCGCAGTCTCATGCGTGCCTCCTCAGGCGGGCGTCTTGACGGGCGTTTCCGGCACCGGCGTCAGCGGCGGCCGGCCGGAGAACCAGGCGGTCAGGTTGTCGACGACGAGCTGGCCCATGGCATTCCGGGTGAGATGGGTGGCCGAGGCGACGTGCGGGAGCAGCACAACGTTGTCGAGCGCGATAAGCGCCTCCGGCACATGCGGTTCGTTGGCGAAGACGTCGAGGCCGGCGCTGGCGATGGTGCCTTGCTGGAGGGCCTTGATCAGCGCCTCCTCGTCCACCACTGAGCCGCGGGCCACGTTGATCAGCGACCCGGTGGGGCCGAGTGCTGCCAGCACCTCGGCATTGATCATGTGATTGGTTTCCGGCCCGCCGGGAACGATGACGATCAGAACGTCGACGTCGCGCGCCAGCCCGAGCAGGTCGGGATAGTGCCTGTAGGGTACGCCTTCGACGGGCCGGCGGCTGTGATAGGCGATCGGTCTGCCGAAGCCTTCGAGGCGCTGGGCGATAGCCTTGCCGATGCGACCCATGCCGACGATACCGATGGTGCGGTCGCGCAGCGTGGCGGTGAGCGGGAAAGCCCCCGAGGGCCACTTGCCGGCCCGCAGATAACGCTCGGCCTGCGGCAGCTGCCGGATGGTGGAGAGAACGAGGCCGACGGTCAGGTCCGCTACCTCATCGTCGAGCACGCCGGGCGTATTCGTGACGACGATGCCGCGTCGCCCGGCCGCCTCGGCGTCCACCGAATCGTAGCCGACCCCGAAGTTGGCGACGATCTCCAGCGCCGGCAGGCGCGCCATCAGCGCGTCCGTGACACGGCGGGCCCCGCCGCCGGTCGAGCCGACGCCGGTGGCAGCGGCGCGGATGTGCGGGCCGATCTCGGCAAGAACCGCCTCCGCGTCGGGGGCGTCGAGGCGGTGAACGGTGAAGTGCTCGTTCAGCTGCGCCTCGATCATCGCCATCATGGGGCCGGTCTGGAGAAGGTCGGGGCGAGCGGACATGAGGAACTCCTGAGCGAAGGGGCCGGTATTCCTCACCAAAGCGGAGGCGGTTTCAAGCCCCCGCGCGCTTGGTCAGACCGTCTCTTCCTCGGCGCCTTCCGCCTCGTCGGCCCCATCAGCGTCCTCGGCCGTGTCGCTGACGACGGTGCCGAGCTCGGTCGACAGGTTGCGCTCCATCTTGCGCAGAAGCTTACGCAGGCGCTTGCGGTCCTTCCCATCGAGGCCGGCCGTCATCGTCCCTTCGAGCGAATCCCAGATGTCGTCGATCGCGCCGGCGCGCGTGCGCCCCTCATCGGTAAGATAGACTCGCACGAGGCGGGCGTCGCCTTCCGAGGCGCGCCGCACCAGAAGGCCCTGAGCCGAGAGACGGCCGACGGTCTTCGATGCGGTGGGTGGGCGGACTTTCAGCGCCGCCGCCAGTTCGGTCATGGTGCGCCCATCCGTGTCGGCGAGCAGCTTGAGCACCGATTCCTGACCGGGAAACAACCCGATTTCCTGCAGACGACGCGCTGCGAGGGCGCGCTGGAGACGCGCCGTATGCTGCAGTCTCTGGCCGATTTTCTTTTCGAAGCCGTCCTTCATGGGTGCCCCCGCGATCCGAAACGCCAAGGCAACAACTATTTGTTGCGATAGAAGCGGCTTGCCGTGACACGAACATGGCCGCAATTGGCAATTTCGTCAAAGTTCCGATAAATCACAGCAAGATTTTTATATTTCGACCGAGAATTCACACCCGGATCCAAGTTCATATGCGCGCAAAGCGTGCTTCCACCCGGGCGAGGAACGCGGCACGCCGGCCTTCACTCACCGAGTCCATGCCGTGCAGCGCCAGCCATACCTTGCGGGCGCGGGGGTGAACAATTCCTCCCACCCCGTCGAGCAGGATGCGCCGGCCGGGCTGGCCGATCCATAGCCACCAGTACCAGGGCGAGCCGAGCGTGGTGACGGTGGCCAGGAGGCGGATATTGGTCAGCCGGCGCTCGAGCGGGCGCATCGGCTCGGGCATGCCGAAGGTCTCGTGCGGCACCAGCACCCGGTCGAGCCAGCCCTTCAGCATGGCCGGCGGGCCGTACCACCAGGTCGGGGCCACGAAGATCAGTGCCTCCGCCCGCTTCACCCGTTCGAGATGGGCGGCGATGGGCAGTACGTTGGTGCCCGGCGTGTGGTAGCCGAGGCGTTCTTCCCGGCCCATGGTGGGGTCGAAGCCTTCCGCGTAGAGATCGATCAGGTCGACCTCGTGCCCGGCCGTCCCGAGGCCGCGCAGCACCGCGTCGCGTATGGCCGCGCTGAAGCTTTCAGGGACGGGATGGCAATAGACGACGAGCGCCTGCATCACGCCTCTCTCGTCACGTCGCGTTCGAGGCCGGGGAAGAGGTAGGTCCGCCGCGTGCTGAAATCGAACGCCGGGTCCTCCCATGCGATCATCTTGCCGGGATTGAGAAGCCCGGCCGGATCGGCCTCGCGCTTGAAGGCGAGCTGCGCCGCATCAGTCTGCTTCATGCCGCCCTCCTCCAGCGTGTAGCGATGCGGATTGAATACCGGAATACCTTCCGCTTCGTGAAGCGCTATGATTTCTTCCAGCCGCTCCTCCGTGGTGAAACGCACCAGCGGCAGGCCGAAGCAGGTGATCTTGCCGTCGAAGCGCACGAATTCCAGATGCGCCGGCACTTCCTCGCCGAGCAGGGCATGGATGCGGCCGATGAGGGCCAGCTGGTTTGGAAACGGATAGAGCGTCTGCAGATAGGTGATCGTCGGGTCGACCCGCAGCGCCCGAAGGGTCGTGTGGTTCCAGGTCAGTTCGTAGAGCGGCGGCAGGCCCTTGGCCTCCTCCGTCGGCACGAGATCCGAACGGTAGAGCATCTGTCCGCCGCGCGAGGCGGTGAAGTCGTCGAAGGCGGTACGGGCGATCGGCGCCAGCATCACCAGCACCACGTGCGTGCCGTCGGGCAGGTATTTGCGATGCCGCAGGAAATAGTCCTGCGGGACGGGGGCGGCGATGACCGAGATCAGCTTCTTGAGGATCGCGTCCTGCTCGCCCAGCGCGTTGGCATAGGCGGTGGCATCAGCGAAATCGTCGAAGCCGACGATGGCCTCGATCCAGTCGCAGGCGCCGGCGAGGGGCATCTCAGCTTCCAGGATGATGCCGTTGGTGCCATAGGCATGCGCGACCTTCTGCACCTCTTCGCCCGTCAGTTCGAGAATGCGCGGGGGCATCTCCATGGTGGCGACACGCAGGGAAACGATGTTGCCGAGGTCGCGCAGACCGCCCCAGGTGATGGAGCCGACGCCGGCCGAACCGCCGGCGATGAAGCCGCCGATGGAGGCGGTGCGATAGGTGGAGGGATGCAGGCGCAGCTCCTGCCCCGACAGCCGGCAGGCGGCGTCGATGTCGGCGAGGATGGCGCCGGCCTGGGCGCGTACGCGGCCGGGCGCGATCTCCAGCACCTTGTCGAGGCCGGAGAGGTCCAGTACCAGCCCGCCGGCCAGCGGCATGGCCTGACCGTAATTGCCGGTGCCGGTGCCGGCGCCGCGCGGAGTGACGGGGACGCCGAGCTCCCCGCAGGCGGCGAGGACGCGCAGCACCTCCTCCTCGGTGGTTGGAAAGGCGACGATGTCGCCATTCACGCCGTCGAGCTGGCGCTTGAGCGTCGGTGAGTACCAGTAGAAGTCGCGGCTCTTCTGGCGCACCAGGGCGGGATTGTCCTCGGTGCGGATGTCGCCCAGCCGGGTTTTCAGGGCGACGATGTCGTAGGCATCAGATGGCATCGGAGCGCTCCATCAGGTCGTCCAGTTCGGCATAATCGGGCCGCGTGGTGTCGATTGCCCGCCCCTCGCGCAGCACGCGGCGGTCGAGCTGGGGACGGGACAGCGCCTCGTTGAGGCTGCGGGCACGAAAGAGCAGGAGGTCGGCAGGACGGCCGGGGCCGAGAAGGCCGGCCTCGATGCCCATATGCATGGCCGGCGCGCGCGCAATAATCGAGGGCCAGTCGCCATGCGGATGGTCGAGATGGGCGATGCGACTGGCCTCCCGATAGACTTCGACGAGGTCGAGGTCGCCATAGGCGTAGAAGGGATCGCGGGCATTGTCGCTCGCGACCATGACCGGGATGCTGCGCGCCTTCATCTCGTGCAGCAGCGTGATCCCCCGCCAGCGCGGGGTGTGGGAGGGGTGGCGGTCTTGGAGGTAAAGGTTGCATGTGGGTAGCGAAACGACGGCGATGCCGGCCTCCGCTACCCGGTCGAGCGTGCGGTCGGCCTCCGCCGTCTCCTGACGGGCGAGGGAGCAGCAATGGCCGACAAGCACTTGACCCTGAAAGCTTCGGCGCAGGGCGACCTCGGCGATCAGGGCGAGGGAACGGGCTCCGGGATCGGCGCTTTCGTCGACGTGGAGATCGAGATCGAGACCGTAGCGTTCCGCCGTCTCGAACAGTCGCTCCAGCCCCGCCGGTAGCGCCGCAGACATGTAGGTGACGGCGCCCAGCACGCCGCCATGGGCGCGTACCGCATCGACGAGCGGCAGGAATTCGGCGTCGTCCAGCACGAGATCGATAGGGGTGAGGCACACGGCCTGCAGCGCGATGCGCCCCGCCCAGCGCTCGCGCATCTCCGCGAAGACCGGCCAGCTGATGGCGGTCTGCGGGCCGATGGAATCGAGATGGGTGCGGATCGCCACCGTGCCGTGCGCATAGGCGCAGCGCAGGGCGAAATCCATGCGCCGGCGCACGTCCTGCGCGTTCCAGTTGGCGCGCCGGTCGGCATCGGCGGCGGCAAGGGCGCCGGCGAAGGTGCCGTCGGGGTTCGGCGCGCGCTTCCAGATGAAGCCCTTGTCGAGATGAGTGTGAACGTCGACAGGGCCGGGAAGGACCAGCCGGCCGGCGAGCTCGAGCCGCGCGGCGCCATTGAGGAGAGTTCCGGCGGGTGCGAGACGGGCGATGCGTCCCGCCTCGACCGCGATATCCAGCTCGACCAATCCTTCGGCGTCGACCGGAGCGGGGAGGGCTGCTTCGTCCGATACGAGGCAGGCGGGAACGCGGACGCGGCCGAGCACATAGGCGGAGGGGGGAGCGGCGAGATCGAATTCCTGCATGGTCATGCTCCGCCGAGTTCGCTCTCGTGCCAGCGGCGGAGCACGAGCCAGGAGAGCAGGCTCAGCGCGGCATAGATGAGGATGCCGGCCAGCGAGATGAGCAGCAGCGCCGCGAAGAGGCGCGGAATGTTCAGCCGGTAGGCGGACTCGACGATGCGGAAGGCGAGGCCGGAGCCCTGTCCCGCCGAGCCCGCCGCGATCTCGCCGACCACCGCGCCGATGAGCGCCAGCCCGCCGGCGATGCGCAGGCCGCCGAGGAAATAGGGCAGGGCGGTCGGCAGCTTGAGCCGCAGCAGCGTCTGCCAGCGGGAGGCGCCGGCGAGGCGGAACAGGTCGCGCAGGTTCGGATCCACCGAATTGAGGCCGAGCGTGGTGTTGGAGAGCACCGGGAAGAAGGCGACGATCCACGCGCAGACCAGCACCGCGGTGTCGGTGGAAAGATAGATCAGCATCAGCGGCGCCACCGCGATGACCGGCGTCACCTGCAGGATGACCGCGATGGGAAACAGCGAGAACTCGACGATGCGCGCGCTGGCGAAGATGAGCGCCAGAGCGACGCCTCCCGCAGCGGCGAGGAGGAGCGCCAGCACCGTCGTCTCCAGCGTGACCAGCATGGACTGGAACAGCACGACGCGGTCGCTGACGAGCGTTTCCAGCACCTGCCCCGGACTTGGCAGCACATAGGGCGGCAGGTTGTTGATCCGTACCACCAGCGCCCAGAGGGCGACGAGCGCGGCGAGCACGCCGATCGGCAGCAGCCAGCGGAAGGGGAACGGCCGGGAGGAGGAATGTTCGAGGTGCCGCTCCATGCGCCGCTCCATCTCCCTCCCGGCCGTCAGCGCGCTTCCATCGCCCGGGCGAGGGCGAGGGAGGTCTCGCGGCACAGGCCGGCATATTCCGGCGAGGTGCGGAATGCCTCGTCGCGCGGCTGGTTCGGGTCGATGGACAGTTCCGCCGAGACCCGGCCCGGTCGGGCGCGGAAGACGAGGATGCGCGAGGACAGGAACACCGATTCGAACACCGAATGGGTGACGAAGACGATGGTGCAGCCCAGTTGCCGCCAGACCTCGAGGAGATCGTTGTTGAGCTTGAAGCGGGTGATCTCGTCGAGCGCCGCGAAGGGCTCGTCCATCAGCAGCAGGCGCGGCTTGGTGACGAGCGCGCGGGCGATGGAGACGCGCATCTTCATGCCGCCGGACAGCTCGCGCGGATAGGCGTCCCGGAAGCCCGACAGCCCGACCATCTCCAGCGCCTCGGCGATGGAAGGCTCGGCCTCGCGGCGGCCGATGCCGGCGAGCTTGAGCGGCAGGTGCACATTGCCGAACACGCTGGCCCACGGCATCAGCGTCGGCTCCTGGAAGACGAAGCCGATGGAGCGCGGGCCGGTGGTGCGGCGCGTCGCTTCCCCGCCGTTCCAGTCGAGCCGGCCGGCGGTCGGCTCGGTGAGGCCGGCGATGAGGCGCAGCGCCGTCGACTTGCCGCAGCCGGAGGGGCCGAGCAGCGAGAGGAATTCGCCCTGCCGGACCTCCATGTCGAGGCCTTCGAGCGCCGTCACATTATTGGCGAAGCGCTTGCCGACGCCCCTGAGGCTGAGCAGCACCGTGCCGGCGTCGGCTTCCGCGATCACGTCATTCATGCGCAGCGTGCGGCGATGCGCGAGGTGCACGGCGGCTGGAGCGGCCGGGATGATGGCGAAAGGCGCGGCGTCATGGACGCTCCGTCATTTCGGCGCCAGCTCCTTGCCGACGCCCTTGTTCACGAACTGGGTGGTGTAGGACTTCACATAGTCGATGCCGGGTTTGACCACCTTGGCCTCGACCATCTTGTCATAGAAGCTCTTCACCCGCGCATCCGTCATGGCACCGACGCCGAGGGTCTTGGTGTCCCCGGAATCGACGATGCCATATTCCTTCATCTTGGCGACGGAGAAGGCGATCATCGCGTCCGTCATCTCCGGATTGTCCTGCTTGATCAGGGCGTTGGCCTTGGTGTTGTCGCCGTAGAGATAATTGTACCAGCCGATGATCGAGGCATCGACGAAGCGCTGCACGAGATCGGGGTTCTGCTTCACCAGTTCGCTGCGGGTCTCGATGGTGGTGGCGTAGGTGTCGAAGCCGTAATCGGCCAGCAGGAACAGCGCCGGCTTGAAGCCGCCCTGCTGCTCGACCGAATAGGGCTCGGAGGTGACATAGCCCTGCATGGCGCTGTTCTTGTCGACGAGGAACGGCGCCGCGTTGAAGGTGTAGGGCTTCACCTGGCT
Source organism: Ancylobacter moscoviensis (assembly GCF_007559435.1). Lineage (GTDB taxonomy): Bacteria > Pseudomonadota > Alphaproteobacteria > Rhizobiales > Xanthobacteraceae > Ancylobacter > Ancylobacter moscoviensis. Next base: position 224,357 of record NZ_VMBP01000006.1, read on the forward strand.
TTCGCTGAACCCGTAATCGGCGACGAGCCACTGAAAATAGCTCGCGAGCCCTTCCTTGGAGACGAAGAGGGTCTTCTGCTTCAGCTGCTCGAACGCGGTGACGTCCGGATGGGCGATGAAGACCTGCGGGTCCTTCTGGAACAGCGCGGCGACGATGATCGTCGGGATGCCCTCCGCCACGGAGGAGAACGCCTGCAGCATGTTGGCGCCCATGTAGAAATCGATCTTGCCGACCGGCAGCAGCAGCCGGTTGTTGGCCTGCGGGCCGCCCGGAACGATGGTCACGTCGAGCCCGTATTTCGCATAGGTGCCGTCCGCGACCGCCTGGTAGAAGCCGCCATGCTCGGCCTGGGCCACCCAGTTGGTGCCGAAGGTCACCTTGTCGACGGCGAAGGCGGGCATCGCCGTGGCGGCCAGCGCGGCCAGGGCCGCAAGCATGCGGAGAGAGCGGGAGCAGAAGGAACGCAAGCGCAGGAAACGCAGGCGCATCGATGTCTCCATCCGGGTGCGAAAGGCAGTGCGTTACGGGATCTGTGCCGTCATGATAGGCGAGCTTAATCGCCATGCACATATGCTGTGGCGACAAGTCTGTGAACGCCTGCCGCTTTCCTTCCCGCCGGATTTTTCGCGACCATGCTGCGCCATTTCGTCCCTGCCGCCGTCCGTCGTCCCTTCGCCCGCTACAGCCATGCCGTGGAGGTGACGGCCGGCGCGCGGCTGCTGCTCACTTCCGGCCAGCTCGGCATCGCGCCCGACGACGCGATTCCCGAGGGGGTGGAGGAGCAGGCGGAGCTGTGCTTCGCCGCCATCGCCGCCTGCCTGAGGGAGGCCGGGATGGAGCCGGCCGATGTCGTGCGCCTCAACGCCTATGTCACCGACCGGACCCATATGGCCGGCTACATGGCGGCGCGCGACCGCTTCGTCGTCGACCCGCCGCCGGCCTCGACGCTGATGATCGTCTCCGGCTTCACCCGCCCCGAATTCAAGGTGGAGATCGAGGCGCTGGCGGCACGGGCGGATTGAGCCTAGAACGGCCACCTTCATTCACTCGCCTCCCTTCACCCGCCTCCATTCGCCGACCTCGTGCTTCCGGACCTGCCGCCATGCCGCCCAAACGCTTCTGGACCGAACTGACCTGGCCCGATTTCGCCGATGGCGACACGGAGAACTGGATCGCCGTGCTTCCCGTCGCGGCGGTCGAGCAGCACGGGCCGCATCTGCCGGTCGGCGTGGATGCCTTCATCGGCGAGGGCTATCTGAAGGAAGTCGCCCGGCTGCTGCCCGACGACGTCCCGGCCGTCTTCCTGCCGTTGCAGGCGATCGGCAAGTCCAACGAGCACATCCATTTCCCCGGCACGCTGACGCTCTCCGCCGAGACGGTGATCCGCGCCTGGACGGAGATCGGCGAAAGCGTGCGCCGCGCGGGGGTGCGCAAGATCGTCCTCGTCAACTCGCATGGCGGCAACGTGCCGATCCTCGACGTGGTGGCGCGCGACCTGCGCGCCCGGCTCGGCATGCTGGCGGTGACGGTATCCTGGCATCGCTTCGGCTATCCGGAGGGGCTGTTCACGCCGCAGGAGCGCCAGCACGGCATCCATGCCGGCGGCATCGAGACCTCGCTGATGATGGCTTTCCGCCCCGACATGGTGCGGACCGGCGAAGTGCGGGACTTCCCGCCGGTGACGCTCGCCATGGAGCAGGAATTCGCCTTCCTGCGCGCCGGCACGCCGGCCGGCTTCGGCTGGATGGCGCAGGATATCCAGCCCGCCGGCGCCATGGGCAATGCCACCGAGGCCAGCCTCGAGAAGGGCGAGACCTGCGCGCTCTACGGCGCGCGCGCCTTCGTGGAGCTGCTGGCGGACGTGCATCGCTTCGATCTCGCCCGTCTGCCGGCGGGGCCGCTGGGCGGGAGCGCGCTGTGATGGAGGGCTCCATCGCCGCGGAGGCCTTCCATGACCGAACGCTCAGCCTCGACGAGGCCCGCGCCTATGCCGCCCGCGTGCTGGAGCGTTTCGGCACGGCGCCGGAGAACGCCCGCCTCACCGCCGCCGCGCTCGTGCGCGCCGAGGCGGACGGGCTCGGCACGCACGGGCTGACGCGGCTGCCGAGCTATGGCGCGATGGCGGCGGCCGGCAAGATCGACGGCCACGCCGTGCCGAGGACGATGCGGGTCGCGCCTTCCGTGCTGGCGGTCGATGCGGGCAACGGCTTCGCCTATCCGGCCATCGAGCTCGGCCTGCCGGCACTCGCCGCGCTGACGCGCGAGACCGGCATGGGGCTGATGGCGATCCGCCGCTCCAGCCATTTCGGCGTCGCCGGCCAGCCGGTGGAGACGCTGGCGGAGGCGGGGCTGGTGGGGCTGGCCTTCTCCAACGCCTCCGCCTCCATCGCCCCGTGGGGCGGGCGCCGGGCCGTGTTCGGCACCAACCCCATCGCCTTCGCCACGCCGCTGAAGGGGCGCGCGCCGGCGGTGGTGGACCTGTCGGTCGCCAAGGTGGCGCGCGGCAACCTGCTCGCCGCCGTGCAGCGGGGCGAGGCGACGATCCCCGAGGGCTGGGCGCTCGATACGCAGGGCAACCCGACCACCGACGCCAAGGCGGGGCTCGCCGGCACGATGGTGCCGATGGGCGAGGCCAAGGGCACCGCGCTCGCCTTCGTCATCGAGGTGATGGCGGCGGCGCTGACGGCCTCCACCTTCTCCTTCGACGCGCCCAGCTTCTTCGACGGCAAGGGGCCGCCGGCCGCCGTCGGCCATGTGGTCATCGCCATCGACCCCGCGCGCATCGCGGGCGACGCCTATCTCGACCATCTCGAGCGGCTGGCGCTCGCCATCGAGGGCGAGCCGGGCGCGCGGCTGCCGGGCACGCGGCGCCTCGCCAATCGCGCGCGTGCGGCGCGGGAGGGCGTGACGCTCGGCGCGGCGCTGCAGCGGGCGCTGGCCGGCATGGGCTTCGCGGGCTGAAACGCAAAAGGCCCGGGAGCGACCCGGGCCTTTCCATGAACCGTGGCTGCGGCTCACATCACTTCTTGGCGGCTTCGATCGCCTTGACGATGAGCTCGCGGGCGCGCTGCGGGCCTTCCCAGTCGGCCACCGAGACCTTCTTGCCCTTCTCCAGATCCTTGTAGTGGGTGAAGAAGTGGGCCACCTGCTCGACGACGAGCGGCGGCAGGTCAGCATAGCTCATGACCTTCGAGTGGTAGGGATAGACCGAGTCCGCCGGCACGGCGAGGACCTTCTCGTCGCCGCCCTTCTCGTCGGTCATCATCAGCACGCCGATCGGGCGGGCGGCGATCACGGAGCCGGCGAGCAGCGGGATCGGCGAGATGACGACGACGTCGAGCGGGTCGCCGTCGTCGCCGAGCGTCTGCGGGATGAAGCCGTAATTGCCCGGGTAGAACATCGGCGTGTGCAGGAAGCGATCGACGAACAGCGCGCCGGATTCCTTGTCGATCTCGTACTTCACCGGCGCGCCGCCGGCCGGGATCTCGATGATGACGTGAATCTCGTCAGGCGGATTCGGGCCGATCGAAATGCGCGAAATATCCATGAATGGGCTCCAACGGGCTCCGGATCGAACAGGCTGGCCCGCGCCGGCGGGCAAGGCGCCTTCTCATAAGGCGTGGCGGGCGTGGCGTCGAGACGCAAGAACCCCATCAATTCGACGAGGCGGTTTCAGGCCGGAGCGCGGGGTGGCGGAGAGGCGGTCGCGCGAGGCTTGATACAGTGTATCTTTCGGCTGGACGGAGCGACATGATATACTGTATCAACTTCTCCCAACGGAGATTTCCATGCCTGCCGCGTCCCCCCGCCTGCACGTCCACGAGCCTCACGCCCCTTCGCATGACCATGCCGCGCACGATCACGCCCCGCACGATCACGGGCATGCCCATCATTCGCATGCGGCGGGAGAGCGGCATCCGGCGGCGCGGCCGGGTTTTTCGCTGCTGCGCCTGTCGGTCTGGCAGCGGCTCGCCATCGCCCTGCCGCTGGCGGCGCTTCTCTGGGCGGCGGCGCTCGCCGTGATCGGGGCGGGCGCGTGATGGGAAACGTTCTCTCCTTCCGCGACCTGACGCTGGGCTATGACCGGCACCCGGCGGTGCACCATCTCGACGGCGATGTGCCGGATGGCGCGCTGCTCGCCATTTGCGGGCCGAACGGGGCCGGCAAGTCGACGCTGCTCAAGGGGATCGCCGGGGTGCTTTCCCCCCTCGCGGGGCGCATCGAGGGAAAGCTGCCGGACCACGCCGTCGCCTATCTGCCGCAGGCGGCGGAGGTCGACCGTTCCTTTCCCATCGATGTCTATGATCTCGTGGCCATGGGGCTCTGGCGCCGTTCCGGCCTGTTCGGCGGCATCGGCCGTGCCGACCGGCGGCTCATCGAGGAAGCCATCGCCGCGGTGGGGCTGGAAGGTTTCGAGGCGCGCCCCGTCGGCACGCTTTCCGGCGGGCAGATGCAGCGCACCCTGTTCGCGCGGCTGCTCCTCCAGGACGCAAGGCTGATCCTGCTCGACGAGCCCTTCACCGCGCTCGATGCCGGCACGGTGTCCGATCTCGTGGCGCTGATCGAGCGCTGGAACGGGGAGGGGCGGACCGTCATCGCCGTGCTGCATGATCTCGAACTGGTGCGGGTGCATTTCCCGCAGACGCTGCTGCTCGCGCGCACCCCGGTCGCCTGGGGCGAGACCCGCGAGGTGCTGACCACGCACAATCTCGCCGAGGCGCGCCGCATGTGCGAGGCATGGGACGAGGACGCGCCGGCCTGCGCGCCGGATATGCCCTCGCACGGCATGAGGGTGGCGTGATGTACGATCTTCTCATCGGGCCGTTCGCCGAATTCGACTTCATGCGCCGCGCGCTTGTCGGCGTGCTGGCGCTCGGCGTCGGCGCCGGGCCGGTCGGCGTCCTGATGATGCTGCGCCGCATGAGCCTCGCCGGCGACGCGATGGCGCACGCCATCCTGCCGGGAGCGGCGGTCGGCTTCCTCGCGGCCGGGCTGAACCTTTTCGCCATGACGGTCGGCGGTCTCGTCGCCGGCTTCGCGGTGGCGCTGGGCGCCGGCGCGGTGGCGCGGGCCACGCAGATGAAGGAGGACGCGGCGCTCGCCGCCTTCTACCTGATCTCGCTGGCGCTCGGCGTGCTGCTGGTCTCGCTGCGCGGCTCCAACGTCGATCTGCTGCATGTGCTGTTCGGCACGGTGCTGGCCCTCGACGACGCCACGCTGCTGCTGATCGTCTCCATTTCCACCCTGACGCTGGCGGTGCTGGCGCTGCTCTGGCGGCCGCTGGTGCTGGAGAGCGTCGATCCCGGCTTCCTGCGCTCGGTCAGCCGGGCGGGGGCGCCCTCGCACCTCGTCTTCCTGGCGCTGGTGGTGACGAACCTCGTCGGTGGCTTCCATGCGCTGGGCACGCTGCTCGCCGTGGGCATGATGATGCTGCCGGCCGCCGCCGCGCGCTTCTGGACGCGCGAGCTGACGGCGCTGGTCGGCGTGTCGGTGCTCGTCGCCTGCGTCTCCGGCGTCGTCGGCCTGCTGGTCTCCTACCATTCCGGCGTGCCTTCGGGCCCCGCCATCATCCTTGTCGCCGGCGGCGCCTACGCGCTGTCGGTGCTGTTCGGGCCGGTCGGCGGGCTGCTGCTCCGCCTGATGCCGCGCCGTCATCTCGAAGCCTGAGGAGTAAGCCCATGCTGACCCGTCGCCCCTGGCTCGCCGCCGCGTTTGCGCTCGGCCTTGCCGCGCCTGCCGCCGCGCAGGACGCCACGCCCGCCGCCGCGACCCAGATTCCCGTCGTCGCCTCGTTCTCGATCCTCGGGGATTTCGTGAAGGAGGTCGGCGGCGATCGCGTCGCGGTGACGACGCTGGTCGGCCCCAATGGCGATGCGCACGTCTTCCAGCCGGCGCCGGCCGACGCCAAGAAGGTGGCGGGCGCCAAGGTGGTGTTCGTCAACGGGCTCGGCTTCGAGGGCTGGATCGACCGGCTCGTGAAAGCCTCCGGCACCAAGGCGGACGTGGTCGTCGCGACCAAGGGCATCGAGCCCCGCGAAATGGCCGAGGAGGAAGACGGCCACGAGGCCGCCCATGACCACGACAAGGCGCACGACCACGATCACGACAAGCATGCCGAGGGGAAGGCGCAGGACCACGATCATGCCCACGATCACGCCCATGACCATGGCGGCATCGATCCTCATGCGTGGCAGTCGGTCGGCAATGCGAAGCGTTACGTCGCCAATGTCCGCGACGCGCTGATCGCCGCCGACCCGGCGGGCCAGGCGACCTATGAGGCGAATGCGGCCGCCTACACGGCCAAGCTCGAGGCGCTCGATGCCGAGGTGAAGGCGGCGGTGGCGAAGATTCCCGCCGACAAGCGCCGCATCATCACCTCGCACGACGCCTTCGGCTATTTCGGCGCGGCCTATGGCATCGAGTTCGTCGCCCCGCAGGGCGTCTCGACCGAGGCGGAGGCCTCCGCCAAGGACGTTGCCCGGATCATTCGTCAGATCAAGACGGAAAAGATTCCGGCGGTGTTCGTCGAGAACATTTCCGACCCGCGCCTCGTCAAGCGCATCTCGGAAGAGACCGGCGCGAAGATCGGCGGCGAGCTCTATTCCGACGCGCTGTCCGATGACAAAGGCCCGGCGAGCACCTACATCGACATGATGAACAACAACGTCCGTGAGCTGTCCTCGGCCCTGTCGAGCTGAGTTCGCGGTTCACCACACCGTCATGGCCGGGTTCGTCCCGGCCATCCACGACTTCCCGCCGCAAGGCGTGGATGCCCGGGCCAGGCCCGGGCATGACGTTCTGAAAGATCGAGGTCGACAATGTCCGACGTGCAGCCCAACAAGATCCCCGTCACCGTGCTGACCGGCTATCTCGGCGCCGGAAAGACGACGCTGCTCAACCGCATCCTCTCCGAGCCGCACGGCAAGAAATTCGCCGTCGTCGTCAACGAGTTCGGCGAGATCGGCATCGACAACGACCTCGTGGTGGGCGCCGACGAGGAAGTGTTCGAGATGAACAACGGTTGCATCTGCTGCACCGTGCGCGGCGACCTCATCCGCATCATTGACGGCCTGCTGCGCCGCAAGAACGACTTCGACGGTATCATCGTCGAGACCACGGGCCTCGCCGACCCGGCGCCGGTCGCCCAGACCTTCTTCGTCGACGAGACCGTCGGTGCCAAGACCACGCTCGACGCGGTGGTGACGGTGGCCGACGCCAAATGGCTGAAGGACCGGCTGAAGGACGCGCCGGAGGCCAAGAACCAGATCGCCTTCGCCGACGTCATCCTGCTCAACAAGACCGATCTGGTCTCGGAGACCGAGCTGAAGGACGTCGAGATGCGCATCCGCGCCATCAACCCCTTCGCCCGCATCCACCGCACGCAGAAGTCCGACATCGCCATCGACAAGGTGCTGGGGCAGGGGGCGTTCGACCTCGACCGCATCCAGGCGATCGACCCGGATTTCCTCGAGGGCGGGCACAAGCACTTCCACGACGAGGACATGCAGTCCTACTCGTTCTCGTCCGACAAGCCGCTCGATCCCGACCGGTTCTTCCCGTGGATCCAGGAACTGACCCAGCGCGAGGGGCCGAACATCCTGCGCTCCAAGGGCATTCTGGCCTTCAAGGACGACCCGGACCGTTTCGTGTTCCAGGGCGTGCACATGATCCTCGACGGCGACCACCAGCGCCCCTGGCGCGACGACGAGGCGAAGACGAGCCGCATCGTCTTCATCGGCCGCAAGCTCGATCCCAAGGCGCTGGAGGCGGGCTTCCTCTCCTGCGTGGCCTAGCAGGGGCCGGTCAGCGGCGGATTTGAACGTGGGGCCGAAGAAACGTTGCCCAGCCCGGCAACGATTCTTCGGCCTCTTTTCCTCCGGGCGGGTCGTCGGGGGGCACCCCCGACCTTCGGGTTGCGTGACGCCGGGCGCGAATTGGGCTAACCCGACACCGTCTCCCAGAAAGCCGGTAAGCCCATGGCCGCCCTGTCTTCCGCTCCCTCCTCGCTCACTTCGAAACTGCGTCCGGTCGATCTCGGCGGCGGCGTTGCCGGCGTGCGCTTTCTCGGCACCACGGCGGCCTTCGCGCTCACCGAGCGCGAGGTGGTGCTCGTCGGCGCCGAGCAAAAGCGGGTCGCGGCGCACAGGGGCGCGATCCTCTCCGTTTCCGGCGACGCGAAGCGGCTGCTGACCGGCGGCGACGACGGCCGGGTGGCGGCGACGCTCGCGGACGGCACCAGCGAGACGCTGTTCGAGCAGAAGGGCCGCTGGATCGACCAGGTCGCGGCCGGGTCGGACGGGGCGGTCGCCTTCTCCGCCGGCAAGACGGCCTATTTCCAGCCGGCCAGGGGCGAAGCCAAGTCGCTGGACCTGCCCTCGACGGTCGGCGGGCTCGCCTTCGCGCCGAAGGGCACGCGGCTTGCCGTCGCCCATTATGGCGGGACCACGCTGTGGTTCCCCAATGCCGTGGCCAAGCCCGAGCTGCTGGAGTGGAAGGGCTCGCATCGCGGCGTGCTCTGGCACCCGGAAGGGCGCTTCGTGGTCACGACGATGCAGGAGGCGGCGCTGCATGGCTGGCGCCTGCCCGACGGCGCGCATATGCGCATGTCCGGCTATCCCTCGCGGGTGCGCTCCATGGCCTTCACCGCCGGCGGGCGCTATCTCGCGACCTCCGGTTCCGGCGAGGCGATCCTCTGGCCGTTCGCCTCCAAGGAAGGACCGATGGGCAAGCAGCCGACCATGCTGGCCCCGCGCGACGTGCGGGTCTCGGCGGTGGCGGCGCATCCCAAGGAGGAGGTGATCGCCTGCGGCTATGAGGACGGCCTGGTGCTGATGGTGCGCATCTCGGATGCGGCGGAGATTCTCCTGCGCGCGCCGGACGGGCAGCCGGTCAGCGCCATGGCGTGGCGGGCCGACGGCGGTGCGCTCGCCATCGGCACCGAGGGCGAGACGGGCGGCCTGCTCGAGCTGTGACGGCATGGTGACGCGGTTTGCGCTATTGCGGCGCAGCAGGGTCGGATAGGCTTACCACGTCCGTTCAGCCGAGGATCGCCAGACATGAAGATCGAGGACGTCCGCCGCACCGCCTATTCCATGCCGCTGACCAATCCCTCCTACCCGAAGGGGCCGTATCGCTTCTTCAACCGCGAGTTCTTCGTCATCACCTACCGCACCGATCCGGCGGCGCTGGCAAAGGTGGTGCCCGAGCCGCTGAAGGTGGTGGAGCCCATCGTCAAGTATGAGTTCATCCGCATGCCGGATTCGACCGGCTTCGGGGACTACACCGAGACGGGGCAGGTGATCCCGGTCGAGCTGAACGGCGTGAAGGGCGGCTACGTCCACTCCATGTATCTCGACGACGAGGCTCCCACCGCCGGGGGGCGCGAGCTGTGGGGCTTCCCCAAGAAGATCGCCAAGCCCAGCCTGCGCGTGGAGAGCGACACGCTGGTCGGCACGCTGCATTACGGCAGCGTGCTCTGCACCTCCGCCACCATGGGCTACAAATATCAAGAGCTCGACCTGGAGGCGCTGCACAAGTCGCTGCTGGCGCCGAACTGGATGCTCAAGATCATCCCCCATGTCGATGGCTCGGCGCGGGTACTGGAACTGGTCGAGTACTATCTCGAGAATCTCGTGGTGAAGGAGGCCTGGACCGGTCCGGCCGCGCTCGGCCTGTTCCCGCACGCGCTGGCCGACGTGGCCAAGCTGCCGGTGCTGGAGGTACTTTCGGCGGCGCATTTCCGCACCGACCTGACCCTCGGCCTCGGCAAGGTGGTCTTCGACTATCTGAAGGACTGAGGCCCTCCTTGCCGGCCTCGAACCGAGGACGTGGATGGCCGGGCCAAAACCCGGCCATGACGGTGGCGCTGTGAGGGGTGCCGCTATCCCAGCGTCAGCCGCTCGCTCGCCATGAAGCCGAGCAGCAGCGCGAGGCCGAAGGCGACGAGGGCCAGCGCGGCGAGGAATTCCACGCCGCGCAGCACCACCGCCCCGGCCGAGCCCGGCCGGTTGGCGGCGAGCCGTACCGCCGCATGCTTGGCGAAGACCGCGAGCGCGGCGATGGCGCTCACGGTGAGCGCGGTGCCGACACCCATCAGCAGGGTCGAGGCGGCGCCGACCCAGAAAATGCCCTGCGCCAGCGCGAAGACCAGCACGAGGATCGCGCCGGAGCAGGGCCGCAGCCCCACCGACAGCACCGCCCCCCACCATTCGCGCCAGCCCGAGCCTTTGGGCAGCGCCTCGGGTCCGGGCATGTGGGCGTGATCGTCGCCGCAGCCGCAATCCGCGCCGTGCACATGCGCCGGCACGCCGCGCCAGGCGGCGGCCAGCGCGCGGCCCTTGGTCCAGGCGAGGCGCAGGCCGATCAGCACGATCAGCCCATAGGCGGCAATCTCGATAATGGAGACGGCCCGGCTCATCGAGGCGGCGGTGGTGCCGAGCAGCACCGCGAACACGCCGGCGACGAGGATGGCGGTGAGCGACTGCGCCAGCGCGCTGGCGAAGGCGAGGCCGATGCCGCGCCTGAGCGTCGCCTCGTTGGCGAGCAGGTAGGAGGAGATCACCGCCTTGCCATGGCCGGGACCGGCGGCGTGGAAGATGCCATAGGCGAAAGAGATGCCGCCCAGCAGGAAGAGAGCGTTGCCGTCTTCCTTCGAGGCGCGCACCGCGGCGGTGAGCAGCCGGTAGAATTCCGCCTGCTTGGCGAGGATGAAGCCGGCGATGCCGTCCATTTGGCCGCCCATTTGGCCGCCGCCCGAATCCGGCGCGGGCGGGGCGCCGACGCCGAAGGGGCTCTGGGCGAGGGCGGGATGCAGGCTGAGCCAGCCGGCCGCGACGGCCAGCAGCGCCAGAAGCAGGCGGTGCTTCACGAGCACGTCACCGTGACGCGGTTGGCGAATTGCGAGCCGAACTCGCTCGCGGAGGTGAGCGCGTTGAAGAAGCTCTCCGAGAGCGTCGCCGAGCTGGTGCCGACGGCCGGGTCCGGCCGGTGCAGGGCGAGCGCGCAGCCCGCCGCATCGCCGGCGAGCGTGACCGGATCCTTGTCGGCGAGCTGGAAGGAAACGAAATAGGTCGGGTCGTAGACGTCGAGCGTCAGTGCTCCCGCCTTCACCGGCGGCTCGGCGAAGGGCAGGGTGAAGTGCAGGGTGAGCTGCGTGCCGTCATAGCTGAGGGAATAATCCTTCGGCTGGAGGAACTTCACGTCCTGCTTGTTCCGCTTGGCGTAGGTGAAGAAATCGAACTCGTGCAGGGATTCGATGTTCACCTGGGCGAGTTCCTTCAGCGTCTTGTCGCTGGGCTTGCCGTCCGGCGTGGTCTCCAGCCCCTGCAGCGCATAGGTCGAGAACGCTTCGTCGAACTTCCAGTGATGGCGCACGCCGGCGAGCTTGCCGTCGGGCGTGTAGTCGAGCTCGGAGTGCACCTCCACCCACACATGCGGATGGGCGAGCGCCGGCCCGATGAGCGCGCCGAGCGCGAGGATGGTCGCCAGAAGTCGCCGGATCACGGTGGGCCTTCTCCGAAGCAGCCGCGTTGGTCGATTGGTGGCTGCCGAGTTCGGCGGAATGGTGACGGCGACCGCCAGAAACGGCAACGGCCGCCCGGAGGCGGCCGCATCAATTCCTGCCGAGAAGAGAAAGCGTGGATGCCCGGGACAAGCCCGGGCATGACGCTGTTCCCGCTCACGCCGCCTTCCGGGACACTGCTTGCTTCCGTCCCCGAAGTCGGCTCACGCCGCCTTCTGGGACACTGCCTGCTTCTTGTCCCCGAAATCGGCTCACGCCGCCTTCTGGGATACTGCCTGCTTCTTGTCCCCGAAGTCGGCTTACGCCGCCTTCTGGGACTTGGGCTGGAGCAGCTTGCGATTGACCAGCACTTCGGCGATCTGCACCGCGTTGAGCGCCGCGCCCTTGCGCAAATTGTCCGAGACGCACCAGAAGCTGAGGCCGTTCTCCACCGTCGCGTCCTCGCGGATGCGCGAGATGTAGGTGGCGTCCTCGCCGGCCGCCTCGTAGGGCGTGATGTAGCCACCCGGCTCGCGCTTGTCGACGACGAGCACGCCCGGCGCGTTGCGCAGGACCTCGGTGGCTTCCTCGGCGGTGATCGGATTCTCGAACTCGACGTTCACCGCCTCGGAATGGGAGATGAACACCGGCACGCGCACGGCGGTGCAGGTGAGCTTGATCTTCGGGTCGAGAATCTTCTTGGTCTCGGCCATCACCTTCCATTCTTCCTTCGTGTAGCCGTCTTCCATGAAGACGTCGATGTGAGGAATGACGTTGAAGGCGATGCGCTTGGGGAACTTCTTGGCTTCGACCGGATCGGAGACGAACACCGCGCGGGTCTGGGCGAACAGCTCGTCCATGGCGTCCTTGCCGGCGCCGGAGACGGACTGGTAGGTCGCCACCACGACGCGCTTGATCGTCGCCTTGTCGTGCAGCGGCTTGAGGGCCACGACGAGCTGGGCGGTCGAGCAGTTCGGGTTGGCGATGATGTTCTTCTTGGTGAAGCCCTTCACCGCGTCGGCGTTCACTTCCGGCACGATCAGCGGAACGTCGCTGTCGTAGCGGAAGGCCGAGGAGTTATCGATCACGACGCAGCCCTGCCGGCCGATCTTGGGCGACCATTCCTTGGACACCTCGCCGCCGGCCGACATCAGGCAGATGTCGGTGTCGGAGAAGTCGTAGTTTTCGAGGGCTTTGACCTTGAGCGTCTTGTCGCCGAAAGAGACTTCCGTCCCGACCGAACGGCGGGAGGCAAGCGCAACGACCTCGTCCGCGGGAAAGCCCCGCTCGGAGAGGATGTCGAGCATTTCGCGGCCCACATTGCCCGTGGCACCGACGACGGCGACCTTGTAGCCCATGTCGTTTCTCCTGAAGGCCCTGCCATTCACAGGCTCGGGCGAGCGCGGGCTTTTACGCGATAAGGCGAAGCGAGGCAACGGGCGCCGGACGGAGGGCACCCCGGCGCGCCGCTCAACCCTCGCGACGGGGCAGGCTCTCGATCTCGCCGCCCGCGGCCTTCCACGCACCGAAGCCGCCCTTGAGGTGGCAGACCTTCTCCAGCCCCATGTCCTGCGCGGTCCTGGTGGCGAGCGCCGAGCGCCAGCCGCTGGCGCAGAAGAAAACGAAACGCTTGTCCTGCTGGAAGACCGGCTTGGCGTAGGGGCTTTCCGGGTCGATCCAGAATTCCAGCATGCCGCGCGGGCAGGAAAAGGCGCCGGGGATGGAGCCGTCGCGCTCGCGTTCGCGCGGATCGCGCAGGTCGACGAAGACGGTGTCGTCCCGGCCGCGAAGCGTCGCGGCTTCGGCGACGTCGATGGCGGCGATCTCGGCCTCCGCTTCGGCCAGGAGCTGCTTGTAGCCCTTCTTCATCGGCTCACTCCGCCGCGTCGACGCCCGAAGCCGGACGCCCGACGCCGAACCGCCGCTGCACATAGTCCTCGACGATCTTCTTGAAGTCCTCGCGCAGCGTCGGGCCGCGCAGGGTCATGGCCTTCTTGCCGTCGAGATAGACCGGGGCGGTGGGGAACTCGCCGGTGCCGGGCAGCGAGATGCCGATATCGGCGTGCTTGCTCTCGCCCGGTCCGTTCACGATGCAGCCCATCACCGCGACGTTCAGCGTCTCGACGCCGGGATAGTGCTTCTTCCATTCGGGCATGGAGGTGCGGATGAAGTCCTGCACCTCGAAGGCCAGTTCCTGGAAGGTGGTGGAGGTGGTGCGCCCGCAGCCGGGGCAGGCGGCGACCAGCGGCACGAAGGTGCGCAGGCCCATGGTCTGCAGCATCTCCTGCGCCACCGTCACCTCGCGGGTGCGGTCGCCGCCGGGCTCGGGGGTGAGCGAGACGCGGATGGTGTCGCCGATGCCCTGCTGGAGCAGCACGCCCATGGCGATGGAGGAGGCGACGATGCCCTTCGAGCCCATGCCAGCTTCCGTCAAACCCAGATGCAGCGCGTAGTCGGCGCGGCGGGCGAGCTCGGCATAGACGGTGATCAGGTCCTGCACGGCCGAGACCTTGGCCGAGAGGATGATCTTCTCCTTCGGCAGGCCGATTTCCTCGGCGAGCGCCGCCGAGAGCAGGGCCGAGCGCACCAGCGCCTCGCGGGTGACGGCGCGGGCATCGGCGGGACGCGGCAGGCGGGCGTTCTCGTCCATCAGCGCGGTGAGCAGGTCGCCGTCGAGCGAGCCCCAGTTGGCGCCGATGCGCACCGGCTTGCCGTGCAGAATCGCCTGCTCGACGATGGTGGCGAAGTGACGGTCGCGCTTCTCGCCGAAGCCGACATTGCCGGGATTGATGCGGTACTTGTCGAGCGCGGCCGCGCAGTCCGGGTACTTCGTCAGCAAGAGGTGGCCGTTATAGTGGAAATCGCCGACGATGGGGGTGTCGAGGCCCATCTTGAGCAGGCGTTCCTTGATCTCGGGCACGGCGGCGGCGGATTCGTCGCGGTCCACCGTGATGCGCACCATCTCCGAGCCGGCGCGGGCCAGCGCGGCGATCTGCAGGGCGGTGCCGGCCGCGTCCGCCGTGTCGGTGTTGGTCATCGACTGCACGACGACCGGAGCGCCGCCACCGACGGTGACGCCGCCGACCTTCACCGCGACGGTGAGGCGGCGCGCGGCCGGGCCGGCGGCTTCCAGCTCGGGCGCGACGATGGGGGTGATGGCGTCGGTCGGGCTATTCATGGGCGATCAGATCCGGCGGCGCGCGGCGAAAGCGGAAGCTGCCGCATGCGGGCGGCGAAGGGGGTAAGCCGGCGTCCGGCCGCCGTCAACGGGGGCTCCCCGCACCCTCGATGGCCGGCGCGGCCTCCGCCGCGGCGCGGCAGCGGGCGCAGGTGCCGGCGATCTCGATGACCGGGGTGCGCGGGGTGAAGCCGGCGGCCCGCGTCGCCCAGGCGAGATCGCGGCCGATGGCGTGCGAGGCGACTTCCGAGGTCAGCCCGCAGGCTTCGCAGATCAGGAACACAATGACGTCATCGGTGCCGTGGTCGCGCCCGCAGGCGATGTAGGCGTTGCGGCTCTCGATGCGGTGGGCGAGGCCTTCCGACACCAGGAAATCGAGCGCGCGATAGACGGACATGGGCGGCGGCTTCTCGCCGGAGGCGCCGAGCCGCTCCACCAGATCATAGGCGCCGAGCGGCACGTGACTGTCCGCCAGCCCTTCCAGCACGCGCCGGCGCAGCGGGGTCAGCCGCGCGCCGCGCTCGCCGCACGACGCCTCCGCCCGCGCCAGCGCGTCGGCGACGCAGGCGCTGTGGTCGTGGTCATCGTGAGGGTGGGCGTTCGTCGTCATCGCGCAATCGTACTCCAGCGCTAGGAAACCGAAAACCATGTCTCGCATGTGACGCGGCGTACGGTGCCATGGGAAGGAAAGACCTCTTTGCACCGCACACCGGCGTGCTAGCCTGCGACATGTAGGAATTCCTGCGGCACGGCGCGAGGCCCGGAACGGGCGCGCCGGCCGTCATCTCGTGTGAGGAGCTCTTGAATGCTTAAGGGGAAGAACGCGGTCGTCACCGGCTCGACCAGCGGAATCGGCCTCGCCTATGCGCGTGCGCTGGCCGCCGAGGGCGTGAACGTGACGCTGAACGGCTTCGGCGACGCTGCGGCGATCGAGAAGGAGCGCGTCGGCATCGAGAGCGAGTTCGGCGTCAAGGCGATCTATTCCGGCGCGGACCTCACCAAGGGCTCGGAATGCGCCGCGCTGGTGAAGTTCGCCGAGGATACGCTCGGCTCGGTCGACATCCTCATCAACAATGCCGGCGTCCAGCACGTCTCGCCGATCGAGGAGTTCCCTGATGACAAGTGGGACCTCATCATCGCGCTGAACCTTTCCGCCGCCTTCCACGCCATCAAGGCCGCCGTGCCGGGCATGAAGGCGCGCAAATGGGGCCGCATCATCAACACCGCCTCGGCGCACGCGCTCGTCGCCTCGCCGTTCAAGTCGGCCTATGTCTCGGCCAAGCACGGCATTGCCGGCCTGACCAAGACGGTGGCGCTGGAGACGGCGACCTTCGGCATCACCTGCAACGCCATCTGCCCGGGCTATGTCTGGACGCCGCTGGTCGAGAAGCAGATTCCCGACACCGCCAAGGCGCGCGGCATGACCGAGGAGCAGGTGAAGCGCGACGTGCTGCTCGCCGCCCAGCCGACCAAGGAATTCGTGACGGTGGAGGAAGTGGCGGCGCTTGCCGTGTTCCTCGCGTCGGATGCGGCGCGTTCGATCACCGGCTCGTTGCAGCAGATCGACGGCGGCTGGGTCGCCGAATAGCGTTCCGGAGGTAGAGAGTGGCCCGAAGCCCGAAACCGCCCGGCACCGCAAAGCCGGCCACCGGCGCGCCCCGACGCGGGCGCGCCAAGGCGGCGCAGACTCCCGTTGCGACGCCGTCCCCCGTCGCGAAGGCCGCTGCGACCGAGGCGACGTCTGTCGCAACGCCTGCTCCCAAGCCGGAAGCCGCGGCCAAACCCGCGCCGTCCAAACCGGTGGCTGCCAAACCGGCGGCTGCCGGGCCGAGAGCGGCGCAGCCGAAAGCGCCGGCAAAGGCCGAGGCTGCCAAGCCCGCAGGGTCAAAACCCGCCGCGCAGAGGGTTCCGGGCGCCAAGGACGCCGCGGTCGAAAGTGAGCGGGCCGAGGCAACGGCTCCCACGCCAGTGACCGCCCAACCGGCGGCTGCCAAACCTGCTGCCGCCAAACCTGCCGCCACTAAGCCGGCCGCGCCCAAGCGCGCGGCCGCGAGATCGGCCGCCGCCAAGACGTCAGGTCCCAAGACGTCTGGTCCCAAGCCGGCTGCCAAGGTGGCGGCGGAGGTCCGGAAACTGTCGGCCTCCGACCAGGAAAAGGCGGAAGCGGCGGCCGGAGCGCTCGCCACCCCCGCCGGATCGGGCGAGGTGAAGCGCGAGCCGGGCCCGGCCGAGGAGGCGAAGAAGGCGTCGAAGGCGACCGGCCCGGTCATCAAGCCGATCAACCTCGCGCTTCAGGGCGGCGGCGCGCACGGCGCCTTCACCTGGGGCGTGCTCGACCGGCTGCTGGAGGACGGGCGCATCGCCATCGAGGGCATTTCGGGCACCAGCGCCGGGGCGATGAACGCGGCCGTGCTGGCCACCGGTATCGCGCGCGGCGGCAATGAAGGCGGGCGCGAGGCGCTCAACCGCTACTGGCGCGCGGTGTCCAAGGACGGGCGGACCAGCCCGTTGCAGCGCACGCTGCTCGACCGGCTGATGGGCAACTGGTCGCTCAACACCAATCCGAGCTATATCGCCTTCGACGTGATGAGCCGGTTCCTGTCGCCCTATGACTTCAACCCGCTCAACATCAATCCGCTGATGGACCTCATCGAGGAGCACGTGGATTTCAAGGCGCTGCAGTCCTGCAGCCATGTCCACGTCTTCATCAGCGCCACCAACGTCCACACGGGCAAGGTGCGCGTCTTCGCCAAGCATGAGCTGACGGCGCAGGCGGTGATGGCTTCCGCCTGCCTGCCCTTCATGTTCCAGGCGGTGGAGATCGACGGCGTGCCCTATTGGGACGGCGGCTACATGGGCAACCCGGCCCTGTTCCCCTTCTACAATGCGGTGAAGACCGACGACATCTTGCTCGTCCAGATCAACCCGATCATCCGCCGCGAGACGCCGAAGACGGCGCGCGACATCAACAACCGGATGAACGAGATCACCTTCAACGCCTCGCTGCTGGCGCAGCTGCGCGCGGCCGAGTTCGTCACCCGCCTGCTCAAGCATGGCAGCCTCCAGAAGAAGGGCGGCGACGGCATCGACGGCTATCGCGACCTGCGCATCCACCGGATCGACGGGGCGGAGAAGCTGGTCGCGCTCGACGCCTCCACCAAGATGAACGCGGAATGGGAGTTCCTGCTCTATCTCAACGCCATCGGCCGCGAGGCGGCGGAGAGCTTCCTGGAGAAGCACTTCGACGATATCGGCGTGCGCTCGACGCTCGACGTGCGCGAGGAGCTGAACAGGGGCTGAGGCGCGCGCGCCTCTCGACGCGCCAGCGGCTTTGTGGTGTGACGGCGGGATGAACCCGACCGTCGCATCCGAACCCGCTCTCGACATCGCTTCCCGCGTCCTGCACCGCGACGGGATGATGCTGGTCATCGACAAGCCGGCAGGTCTCGCCGTGCACAAGGGGCCGAAGGGCGGCGAGACGCTGGCCGACCACCTCGACGCCCTGCGCTTCGGCCTGCCGAACGCGCCGGAGCTGGCGCACCGGCTCGACAAGGACACGTCCGGCTGCCTCGTGCTCGGCCGTCACCGCAAGGCGCTGGCCGACCTCGGCAAGGCCTTCGCCGACGGCACGGTGGGCAAGACCTACATGGGGGTGGTGCGCGGCGTGCCGGCCGAGGCGGGCGGGCGCATCGAGCTGAAGCTTTCCAAGCGCTCGCCGACCCGTGGCTGGTGGATGACCGTCGATCCGCGCGGGCAGGAGGCGATCAGCGAGTGGCGCAAGCTCGCCGAGGGCGAGGGCTTTGCCGTGCTGGCGCTCTCTCCGCTGACAGGCCGGACGCACCAGCTGCGCGTGCATCTCGATGCCATCGGCCATCCGATCCTCGGCGACAGCATCTATGGCGGGGCTTCGCGCCTGCCGGGCGGCCCGATACTGCACCTGCATTCGCGCCGCGTCGTGATCCCCCAGCGCAAGGGGCGGGAGCCGGTCGATATACGCGCGCCGCTGCCGGCTCATATGCGGGCGACGCTGGAGCGGGCGGGACTCGACCCGGCGGCGCTGGAAGCGGCGGCGGATGCCGCCGATTTCACACCACGTGCAGGCCGGGCTTGAGGGTGCGGGCGAGCCGCGCGCCGAACTGGCCGCAGCCGATCAGTCCCGGCGTCGCGTGCACGATGATGTGCACCGGCGTGTCGATCAGGCGCGCCTCGAAGGGCGGATGCTCCGCGAAGGCGTCGCGGAAGGGTGAACCGGCGAAGAGAGGCGCCAGCGCCGCCGAGACCCCGCCGGCGAGATAAACCCCGCCGCGTGCATTGGTGATGAGCGCGAGGTCGCCGGCGATGCGGCCGAACAGGCGCAGGAAAACGTTGCAGGTCTCGCGCGCCGCGTCTTCGCCGCGCTTGGCGGCGGTGATGACGTCTTCGGGGCTTTGCGTCGCGCCGGTCAATATGCGGTGGATGCGGGCGAGGCCCGAGCCCGACACGGCATGCTCCACCACAACGGGGCCGAGCTCGCGGACCATATGGCCGAGCAGCAATGCCTCCTCCGCATCGGCGGCACCCAGCCGCACGCGCCCGCCCTCGCCGGTGAGGACGTGGCGGTTGCGGCCCTGCTTCACCAGCATGGCGGTGCCGAAGCCGGTGCCGGGGCCGCAGACGAGGATGGGCGCATCCGGTTCGGCGATGCCGCTACCCACGGCCACGAGATCGTCTGGTCCCAGAGCGGGGACGCCGAGCGCGAGGGCTTCGAAATCGTTCACGGCGGCGAATTTCTGCCAGCCGAAATGCCGGCGCATGTCGCGCTTGGTGAAGGACCAGTCGCGATTCGTCAGCTTGATGATCTCCCCGTCCGCCGGCCCGGCGACCGCCAGCACGGCACCGCCCACCGCCCGGCGCGCGCCATCGCCACGCCGGGTGAGGTCGGCCTCGATCATCTGCTTGAAGCCGGCAAAGTCATCGTTGCGGTGAATCTGGATGTCGCGGGGCACGCCGTCGGTGCCGACGACCGCCAGACGGGAGGAGGTTCCGCCGATATCGGCGATGAGGATGAGATGGGGCATGATCCAGACGCTACGGGGCGAAGCACGGGGCGGGATCGGATAGGAACCAATCTCGCCTGCTTCCACAAGTCCCGGCCGACAATTCGGTTCGATCGGCCATGGCGGCGCGGCGCGGGAGTTGCCTTCGCGGACGTGCGGGCCTAGTGGCATGCGAGATGAAAGATGCTCCGCATTCCTCCCGTCGCCCGAAGGCTCCCGCCCCTGCGCCGGACACGCCGGGCCTCGCCGCCCGCCGCGCCGCGGCCGACGCCGTCGACACCGTGCTGGAGAAGGGGCGGCCGCTGGAGGAAAGCCTCGAACGGCTGACGCGCGATCTCGACGAGCGCGACCGGGCGCTCACCCGCATGATCGCCGCCACCGCGCTGCGCCGGCTCGGCAGCCTGCGGGCGCTGCTGCGCACGCTGCTGGAGCGCGGCGTGCCGGACAAGGCGCGGCGCGTCGAGACGCTGCTCGTCATCGGCGCGGCGCAGATCCTGTTCATGGATGTGCCGGACCATGCGGCGGTGGGCACCAGCGTCGCCCTCGCCGGCGAGAATCCGGGAACGGCCGGCTTCAAGGGGCTGGTGAACGCCGTGCTCAGGCGGATCGCCCGCGAGGGGCGCGCCGTGCTGCCGGACGTGCCGGACCAGCCGACCTGGATGGTCGAGGGCTGGGCGGGGGCTTATGGCGGGGAGGCGGCCGAGGCGATCTCGCGGGCGCTCGCGGCGGAGGCGCCGCTCGACGTCACGGCGAAGGAGGACGCCGCCGGCTGGGCCGAGAAGCTCGGCGGCCGGCTGCTGCCGACCGGGAGCATCCGCCTCGTCGATGCCGGCAACGTCACCGCGCTGCCGGGCTTCGCCGAGGGGGCGTGGTGGGTGCAGGACGCGGCGGCGGCGCTGCCGGCGCGGCTGCTGCACGCCGGGGAGGGGCAGCGCGTCGCGGATCTCTGCGCCGCGCCGGGCGGCAAGACCGCCCAGCTCGCCGTCACCGGCGCCGAGGTGGTGGCGCTCGACCGTTCGGCGCCCCGCCTCAGGCGGCTGCGGCAGAATCTGACGCGCCTGGGCCTTACGGCGGACATCGTCGAGGCGGACGCCACGAACTGGCGCGGCGGTCCGTTCGACGGCGTGCTGATCGACGCTCCCTGCTCGGCGACGGGCACCATCCGCCGCCATCCGGACGTTGCCTGGACCAAGGTGCCGGCGGACATCGCCAGCCTCGCCGATCTGCAGTCGCGCATCCTCGCCCACGCCGCGCGTCTGGTGAAGCCGGGCGGGCGGCTGGTCTATTCCACCTGCTCGCTGGAGCCGGAGGAGGGCGAGCGGCAGGTGGAGGCCTTTCTCGCCCGGCACACCGATTTCGTCCGCGAGCCGGTGACGCCCGGCGAATGCGGCATCGCGCCCGAATGGATCAACGCCGCCGGCGAGGTCCGCACGCTGCCGACTCACCTGCCCGACGCCGATGCGCGCTTTGCCGGCCTCGACGGCTTCTTCGCTGCGCGCCTGCGCCGGAAATGAGCATCCACAAGCGCTCCCGCGCGCGGCTGGACGTGACCGGCGGCTCCGCTAAGCTCCCCGCATGGCGAAGGGTGATTCCCCATCGCGTCGAGAAGAACTGAGGCGCTGATGGCCCGCGAGATCTACGCGGACCGCGCCCGTCTGGCGCTGTTCGCGAGCGAAACCGGCTGGAACAGCCTCGTGGCACGCGCCATGGCGCACCCGTGGTTCCCCTGGCGCACGGCTTCCGTGCCGGTGCCGTCCCGCCTGATGTTCGCCCCGCACGACCTGCGCACCGGCGACCCGGCCCGCGCGGGGGAGCTTTATGCCGGGCGGTTCTCCTTCGCCGGCAAGCTGGTGCTCACCGACGGCTCCTCGCCGTTCGAGATGGAGCCGCCCTCGGCGGAATGGGCGCGCGAGCTCTATTCGTTCGGCTGGCTGCGGCATCTGCAGGCCGCTGCCTCGCCGATCGCGCGGGCGCATGCGCGGGCGCTGGTCGGGGACTGGATCACCATTCGCGGCCACCGCCTGCCGCAGGCCTCCTCGCCGGAGGTCGCGGCGCG
The DNA here is from genome assembly GCF_007559435.1 of Ancylobacter moscoviensis. GTDB lineage: Bacteria > Pseudomonadota > Alphaproteobacteria > Rhizobiales > Xanthobacteraceae > Ancylobacter > Ancylobacter moscoviensis. The sequence continues at coordinate 246,128 of NZ_VMBP01000006.1, forward strand.
GCGGGTGATGAGCTGGCTGAGCCAGTCGCCGCTCATCCTGCAGGACGCCGATCCCGGCTTCCATCGCCGGTTCATCCGCAGCCTCACCGCGCAGGTGCGCTACATCAAGAGCGTCGGGCCCAACGCGCCCGACGGCCGGCCGCGCCTCACCTGCGCGCTGGCGCTCGCCTTCGCCAGCCTGTGCATGGCCGATCAGGCGCGGCTGATGAAGACGGCGCAGAAGCGCCTCGTCGACGAGATCGAGCGGCAGATTCTCGGCGATGGCGGCCATGCCAGCCGCAATCCCGGCATGCTGATCGAGCTGCTGCTCGATCTCTTGCCGCTGCGCCAGTGCTTCAGCGCGCGCCATGTGCCGCCGCCACAGGCGCTGATGAACGCCATCGACCGGATGATGCCGATGCTGCGCTTCTTCCGGCATGTCGACGGCGCGTTCGCGCTGTTCAACGGCATGGGACCGACGCCGGCGGACGCGCTCGCCACGGTGCTCGCCTATGACGATGCGCGCGGCCGCCCGGTCTCCAACGCGCCCTATTCCGGCTACCAGCGCATGGAAGCGGGGGGCACGGTGGTGATCGCCGACACCGGCGCGCCGCCGCCCATTTCCATGAGCCTCGAGGCGCATGCCGGCTGCCTGTCCTTCGAGCTGTCGGCGGGCCGGCACCGCATCGTGGTCAATTGCGGCCTGCCGGCCACGGGCCGCGACGAGTGGCGCTCGGTCGCGCGGCAGACGGCGGCGCATTCCACCGCCGTGGTCGAGGACACCTCGTCCTGCCGCTTTGTGGCCGGCGGGGCGCTGGCGCGGCTGTGCGGAACGCCGGTGCTGGGCGGGCCGACCGACATCCATGTGGATCGCGGCGAGCGCGGCGGGGCCGATGTGCTGCGCGCCAGCCATGACGGCTATGCGGCGCGTTTCGGCATCGTGCACCAGCGCTCCTGGCGCCTGTCGCCGGACGGCATGCGCGTCGACGGCGAGGACCTTTTCCGCGTGGCGCAGGGCGAGGAGTTTCCCGCCGATCAGCCGGGCCGCTACGCCATCCGCTTCCACCTGCACCCTTCCGTGGAGCCGTCGCGGGCGTCGGACGGGCAGACCGTGATCCTCAAGCTGCCGGATGGCGACGACTGGGCGTTCACCGCGCCCGGCAGCACGGTGGTGATCGAGGAGAGCATCTTCCTCGCCGGCGGTGCCGGCCCGCGCCGCACCGAGCAGATCGTCATTTCCGGACAGGCGCGGGACGTGCCGCGGATCGAGTGGACCTTTGTCCGCCTGAAGGCGCTGCGCGACTGATTCCGGCGCCACGGAGCCGCATGCGCAGGCCAGCCTTGCCCCCTGCGGCGGTTCACGCCGGGGCCGAGACGTGATAGGGCGGCGGCCATTCCTCGCTGCAACACATTGGCCATTCCCATGCCCGCTGACGTCCGCCCCATCGCCCGCGCCCTGCTTTCGGTCTCCGACAAGACCGGCCTCGTGGCGTTCGCCCAGCGGCTTGCCGCCAAGGGGATCGAACTCGTCTCGACGGGGGGGACGCGCAAGGCGCTCGCCGAGGCGGGGCTGAAGGTGCTGGACGTCGCCGACCTGACCGGCTTTCCCGAGATGATGGACGGGCGGGTGAAGACGCTGCACCCCGCCGTGCATGGCGGCATTCTCGCCGTTCGCGACGACGCCGCCCACCGCGCCTCGATGCAGGAGCACGGCATCAGCCCGATCGACCTGGTGGTGGTGAACCTCTATCCCTTCGAGGCGACGGTGGCGCGCGGCGCCGGATATGACGATTGCGTCGAGAACATCGACATTGGCGGCCCCGCGATGATCCGCGCGGCGGCGAAGAACCACGCCGATGTCGCGGTCATCGTCGATTCCTCGAGCTATGAGACGGTCCTCGCCGAGATCGAGGAGAAGGGCGGCACCACGCTGGTGACGCGCCGCAAGCTGGCGCAGCTCGCCTATGCCCGCACCGCCACCTATGACGGGGCGATCGCGAGCTGGTTCGCCGAGGTCGAAGCCAAGGAAGCTGCGGCCAAGGAAGCCGAGGCCAAGGCGGAGGAGGTCGCGGCGCCGCAGAGCCGCGTGTTCGGCGGCCGCCTCGCGGAAGCGCTGCGCTATGGCGAGAACCCGCACCAGCAGGCCGCCTTCTATGTCGGCGGCGCGGCCCGTCCGGGCGTCGCCACGGCGCGCCAGCTTCAGGGCAAGGCGCTCTCCTACAACAACCTCAACGACACCGATGCCGCCTTCGAGGCGGTGGCCGAATTCGACCCGGCCCGCGCCCCGGCGGTGGTGATCGTCAAGCATGCCAATCCGTGCGGCGTGGCGGAGGGCGCGACGCTGGTCGAGGCCTATCGCAAGGCGCTGGCCTGCGACCCGACCTCTGCCTTCGGCGGCATCGTGGCGCTCAACCGCACGCTCGATGCGGATGCCGCCCGCGCCATCGTCGAGATCTTCACCGAGGTGATCGTGGCGCCCGACGCCACCGAGGAAGCCGCGGCGATCGTCGGCGCCAAGAAGAACCTGCGCCTGCTCGTCACCGGCGCGCTGCCGGATCCGCGCGGTCCGGGGCTCGCGGTGAAGTCGCTGGCCGGCGGCTATCTCGTGCAGTCGCGCGACAATGCGGTGGTGGACGACATGGCGCTGAAGGTCGTCACCAAGCGCGCGCCGACGGCCAAGGAACTGGCGGACCTCGCCTTCGCCTTCCGCGTGGTGAAGCACGTGAAGTCGAACGCCATCGTCTATGCGAAGGACCTCGCCACGGTCGGCATCGGCGCGGGGCAGATGAGCCGGGTGGATTCGGCGCGCATCGCCGCCCACAAGGCGCGCGACGCGGCGGCGACGGCCGGCCTCGCCGAGCCGCTGACCAAGGGCAGCGTCGTGGCGTCCGACGCCTTCTTCCCCTTCTCCGACGGGCTCATCACCGCCATCGAGGCCGGGGCGACCGCCGTGATCCAGCCGGGCGGCTCGATCCGCGACAACGACGTGATCGCGGCGGCGGACGAGGCGGGCATCGCCATGGTGTTCACCGGCGTGCGCCATTTCCGCCACTGAGTCGCGGCGTTCCGGGCGCGATACGAAAAAGGGCCGGCGGATGCCGGCCCTTTGCTTTTGTAACGGCTTTCGCGTGGCTCAGAAGCGGTAGGTCACGCCGAGACCGACGATCCACGGATCGAGATCGGCCTTGCCGGTGAGCTTCTGGCCGGCGACGGTGACGTCGAAGTCCGGCTGCAGGAAGAGCTTCTTGAGGTCGACGTTGATGCCCCAGTGCTCGTCGAGCATGTAGTCGAAGCCGACCTGCAGCGCCCAGCCGAACGTGTCCTTCACGTCCAGCGCGTCGGCGGCGGCGGCCTTCTGGTCGAAGAAGAAGGTGTAGTTGATGCCGGCGCCGATATAGGGCTTGAAGGCGCCGAAATCGGTGAAGTGGTACTGCAGGGTCAGCGTCGGCGGCAGCAGCCAGACTTCGCCGATCTTGCCGAGATTCGAGATCGTGCCGGCGCCGTCGATGTCGTGGGGCGTCACGCCGAGGATGAGTTCGGCCGCCCAGTTCTTCGTGAAGTAGTAGGTGATGTCGAGCTCGGGCACGACGGAGCTCGAATAATCGAGATCCGAGCCCTGAACGCCGTGCACCTTGCCCCCGTCATCGGGAATCACCCCGAGCAGGCGGACGCGAATCTGCCACGGGCTCTGCTCCTCGACCGGCGGCGGCGCCTTGTAGACCGGCGCGGCGGCGACGTCCGCGGCCATGGCCGGCGCACTGGCGAGCGGCGCGGCCAGTGCGAAAAGCGCTGCGAGCGCAGAGAGTTGATTGATGGCTGATCGATGCATCGGCATGCCCAAACCCCTTGAATCCCCAAGCCCCCGTGAGCGGGACATGGGTTATCAGTGGGGCGCGGGGGCATCGACGAGCTTGATCGAAATCAAGGGCCGGCTAGTCTTCAGCGGCTGTGACATGACAGCAACAGACAGGTGGTAGAGAAACCACCGCTTGAAAAGCCGCGCAGGAGAACGATGCGCAGGTGCATCGCGGACCATGCGGCAGGGTGACGGAAATCGGGGATGGCTATGGGTGTCGAAGGGTTCTTCGCCAGCGAAGACGAGCGCGTCGCGCGCAAGCTGGTCGAACAGGCCGATCTTGTCCTTGGGGCGACGGACGCTCACGCGCCGCCTCATTTCGCCAGCTTGCTGTTCGGCCGGGCGGTGGCCGAGGACGCCCGGGTCTACACCGCCCACGAGCTCGCCAGCCTGGCCGGGCTCGCCTATGGCCATCTCGCGGCCCGGCAGCCGGGCCGTTTCGACATCCGCATCGTGCAGCCCCACGCGGTGGAGGGCGGCGAGCGGTTGGGACGGGTGTCGGTCGTCGAGATCGTCAATGACGACATGCCGTTCCTGCTCGATTCCGTCATGGCGACGCTGACCGCGCAGGGGCTCACGGCGAGTTTTGTCGTGCACCCGATTCTCGCCGTGGAGCGCGACGGGGCAGGGGCCCTGCTGGCGGTCGCGGCAAGCGAGGCGCGGGGGACGATGACCGGCGAGGCGGCGGCCGGTATCCGCCCGCACCGGGAAAGCTTCATCCATATCCACGTGCCGCGCATCGAGGACGAGGGTCGGCGTGCGGCGCTCGTCGACGAGCTCACCCTCGTGCTCGATCAGGTGCGTACGGCCGTCCATGACTGGCAGCCGATGATGGGGCAACTGCGCGATGCCGTCGCCAATCTGTCGCGCGCGCCGGTGCCGCAGGAGGACCGCGACGAAGCGGTCGCTTTCCTGGAATGGCTCCTCGACGGGCGTTTCACCTTCCTCGGCTGCCGTCACTATCAGGCGGCCGGTGGCCCGGCGGGGATGCCGCAGTTCGAGCGGCGTATGGAGAATGCCTTCGGCCTGCTGGCGGACGAGGATTTCCGCCTGTTCCGTCGCACCGACGACACGCGCAGCGTGAGCGCCGACCTGCGCGAGGTGCTCGCCGATCCCAGCCCGTTGCTCGTCACCAAGTCGCGCATGGTCTCCAGGGTGCACCGGCGCGTGTGGATCGATGTGGTGCTGATCAAGCGCTATGACGAGCAGGGGCAGGTCATCGGCGGCCTGTGCATCGCCGGCCTGTTCACCGCCACCGCCTATACGAGCTCCGTGCACACCATTCCGATGCTGCGCCGGAAGGCGGCGGGCGTGCTGGCGCGCGCCGGCTTCGCGCCCGACAGCCATTCCGGCCGGGCGCTGGTGAAGGTGCTGGAGACCTATCCGCGCGACGACCTGTTCCAGATCGACACCAACCTGCTCTTCCAGTTCGCGCTGGCCATCCTCCAGCTCGACGAGCATCCGCGCGTGCGCGTCCTGGCGCTCAACGAGCGTTTCGACCGCTTCGTCTCCGTGCTCGTCTTCGTGCCGCGCGACCGCTACGGGTCGGAGGTGCGCGAGCGCATCGGCGACCTGCTGGCGGAGAGCTTCGGCGGCCAGGTCGCGACCTTCCGGCCGCTGTTCATGGACGGGCCGCTGACGCGCGTTCACTTCATCATCGAGCGCGATCCGGGCGCGATGCCGAAGGTCGACCGCGCCACGCTCGAGGCGGGTATCTCCGACATCATCCGCACCTGGGGCGACGGTTTCAGCGAAGCCGTCGCCGCCGCCTTCCCGGCGAACGTCGCGAGCGGTCTGCTCCAGCGCTACGGCGAGGCGTTCCCGGCCGGCTTCCAGTCGAGCTACACGCCGGAAGAAGCGGCGGCCGATGTGCGGCTCATCGAGCGTCTGGGGCCGGAAAGCCCGGTGGCGGCGGATTTCCGCGCGCCCGCGCTGCGCGAGCCCGACCGCGTGGGGCTGAAGGTGCTCAGCTACGAGGTGCCGCGCCTGCTCTCCGAGCGCGTGCCGCTGCTGGAGGCCATGGGCTTCATCGTCATCGACGAGCGCACCTTCACGGTGCGGCCGGAAGACGGCGCGCCGGTCTATGTGCACGACATGGTGCTGGCGCGGCGGGGCGGCGGTCCCATCGCCCTCGACACGCTGGAGGCGCGCCTGCACGCGACGCTGATGGCGGTGCTGCGCGGCCATGGCGAGAGCGACGGCTTCAACGCGCTGGTGCTGAGCGCCCAGCTCGGCTGGCGCGACATCGTGCTGCTGCGCACGCTCGCCCGCTATCTGCGCCAGGTCGGCATCCCGTTCAGCCAGGACTATCTGTGGGCGACGCTTAACGCCCATCCGGCCATCGTGCAGAAGCTGGTGGCGCTGTTCCACGCCCGCTTCGATCCCGCCCATGCCGAGCATCGCGACGAGCGGCAGGCGGCGATCCGCGAGGAAATCGAGACGGCGCTGGTCGATGTGCAGAGCCTCGACGAGGACCGCATCCTGCGCCGCTTCGCCAATCTCGTCGAAGCGGCCGTGCGCACCAATTTCTACCAGCAGGGCAGTGAGGGCGGGCACCGGCCGACGGTCGCCATCAAGTTCCTCAGCCACAAGGTGGAGGGTCTGCCGCTGCCGCGTCCGCTGTTCGAGATCTTCGTCCATTCGCCGCGCGTGGAGGGCATCCACCTGCGCTTCGGCCGGGTGGCGCGCGGCGGCCTGCGCTGGTCCGACCGACCGCAGGATTTCCGCACGGAGGTGCTGGGTCTCGTCAAGGCGCAGCAGGTGAAGAACGCGGTCATCGTGCCGGTGGGCGCCAAGGGCGGCTTCGTGCCCGCGCAGCTTCCCGCCGGCCCGCGCGAGGCGATCCAGGCGGAAGGCGTGGCGGCCTACAAGCTCTTCGTCTCCAGCCTGCTCGACGTCACCGACGATATCGAGGGCGGCGAGACGGTGCATCCGGCGCTGACCGTGCGCCATGACGAGGACGACCCCTATCTCGTCGTCGCCGCCGACAAGGGCACGGCGACCTTCTCCGACACCGCCAACGCGCTGTCGCAGGAGCGCGGCTTCTGGCTGGACGACGCCTTCGCCTCGGGCGGCTCGGTCGGCTACGACCACAAGGCGATGGGCATTACCGCGCGCGGCGCCTGGGAGGCGGTGCGCCGGCACTTCCGCGAGCTGGACACCGACATCCGCGTGACGCCTTTCGCCGTGGTCGGCGTCGGCGATATGTCGGGCGACGTGTTCGGCAACGGCATGCTGCTGGAGAACACGATCAGGCTGGTCGCCGCCTTCGACCACCGCGACGTCTTCCTCGATCCGAACCCGGATCCGGAGCTGTCGTTCCGCGAGCGGCAGCGGCTGTTCTCCCTGCCGCGTTCGAGCTGGCAGGATTACGACAAGTCGCTAATCTCGGCCGGCGGCGGGGTGTTCCCGCGCTCGGCCAAGAGCATTCCGCTCAGCCCGGAGGTGCGCGCGGCCCTCGGCTTCGACAAGAACGCCGCTTCGCCGGCGGAAGTGATCAGCGCCATCCTGCGCGCGCCGGTGGACCTGCTCTGGTTCGGCGGCATCGGCACCTATGTGCGCGCCTCGGGCGAGACCGACGCGCAGGTGGGCGACCGCGCCAATGATGCCATCCGCATCACCGGCGGCGAGGTGCGGGCCAAGGTGATCGGCGAGGGCGCCAATCTCGGCGTTACCCAGCGCGGGCGCATCGAGGCGGCGCGCCGTGGCGTGCGGCTCAATACCGACGCCATCGACAACTCGGCCGGCGTGAACACCTCCGACGTCGAGGTGAACATCAAGATCGCCATGGGCCCGGCGCTGCGCGAGGGACGGCTCGACCCGCAGAGCCGCGCGCAGCTTCTCGCCGGCATGACCGACGAGGTGGCCGGGCTGGTGCTGCGCAACAACTACCTGCAGACGCTCGCGCTGTCGCTGGCCGAGCGGCACAGCCTGGACGAACTGGGCTTCCTGCAGCGGCTGATGCAGCGGCTGGAGGCGCGCGGGCTGCTCGACCGGGTGGTCGAGTTCCTGCCTGCCGACGCCGAGATCAACGAGCGGCGCGGGCGCGGGGAGGGGCTCACGCGGCCGGAACTCGCGGTGCTGCTGGCCTATGCCAAGCTCACCGCCCATGCCGACCTGCTCGACACCGGCGTGCCGGACGACCCCTATCTCGCGCGCGAACTCGCGGCCTATTTCCCGGCGGAACTGCGCGAGCGCTTCCCCGAGGGCATCGAGGGGCACCGGCTGCGGCGCGACATCATCGCCACGCGGCTGTCCAACGCCATGATCAACCATGGCGGCCCCGCCTTCGTCGCGCGGCTGGCGGACGAGACCGGGGCGGGCATCGAGTCGATCGCCAAGGCCTTCGCGGTGGTGCGCGACGGTTTCGGCCTCACCGCCCTCAACGGCGAGATCGATGCGCTGGATGGGCGCGTGCCCGGCGCGGTACAGCTCGACCTCTACGGCGCGGTGCAGGAGATGCTGCTCGACCGCGCCGTCTGGTTCCTGCGCAATGTCGATCTCCGGCGCAGCCTGGACGAGCTGGTGGCGCATTACGCGGCCGGCATCGCGCCGGTGGAGCAGGTGCTGAGCGGTCCGGTGCGCGAACTGCTGCCCGAGGAGGCGCGTGCCCTCTACGATGCCCGCGTCGTGCAGTGGACGCAGGCGGGCGTGCCCGAGGTGCTGGCCCGCAAGATCGCCCGCCTCTCGGCGGTGGAGAGCGCCACCGACATCGTGCTCATCGCCGACCGCACGAAGGCGCCGCTGACGGAAGTGGCGGTGACTTTCTTCGCCGTCGCGCTGCTGTTCCGGCTCGACCGCGTGCTCGGCGCGGCACGCACCCTCTCGGTGGCGGACTATTACGACCGGCTCGCCATGGAGCGGGCGCTCGCCGCCTTCGAGATCGCGGTGCGCCGCCTCACCGCCGAGGTGATCGAGGCGCACGGCACCGGCGCGGAGGGTGTCGCCGCCTGGGCGGCCGCGCGCGGCGAGGTTGTGGAGCGTGCGCGCAACGGCGTGCACGAGATCGCCGGGTCCGGGCTCAGCGTCTCCAAGCTGTCGGTGGCGGCGAGCCTGATCGGCGATCTGGTACGCGGGTGAGGCCGACCGGGCGGGCTGAGGCTCGCCCGGTTCTTTCCCCGTATGCAGGCTTCACGCCTGCCGGGCGATGGTGCCGATCACGTTGACCAGAACCCGCGAGGCAGTGAGGGCCGACAGGCCGTCCCTATCGGCGGGCGGGTAAAGCTCGACGAGATCGAACCCCGCGATCCGGGCGCGCCGGCCGAGGCCCGCGATCAGGTCGATCACTTGCGTGTAGGTGAGGCCGCCGGGCGTGCGCGCCGCCACGCCCGGCATGATGCCGGGATCGAGGCCGTCGCAGTCGAGGGTGACGACGACCCGCGCGTCTTCCGGGATATGCCGCAGGGCGGCTTCGACGCCCTGCGCGTGAATCTCGCGGGCCGTCACGAAGCGGCTGCCGTAGCGCCGCGCCGCCTCGATCTCCGGGCGTCGCGCGCTGCCGACGCTGCGCAGCCCGACCTGCACGATGCCGGCGACATGGGCCATTTCGCTCGCCCGCCGCATCGGGCTCGAATAGCCGTGGCGTTCGCCATGAACCTCGTCGCGCCAGTCGATATGGGCGTCGATCTGCAGGATCCAGACCGGCCCGTGTTCCGCAAAGGCGGCGAGGAAGGGAATGGGCACGGAATCGTCGCCGCCGAGCAGGATCGGAACGGCCGGCAGGGCCAGGATCTCGCGCGTCTTCACCTCGATCCGGGCTCGATTGCCGGCATTGTCGCGCGGCGTGGTCGGGACGTTGCCGGCGTCGATGCAGCAGACCGGCTCGCCGTCGAACAGCGGGCCGCCGAGATCGAAGTCCCAGTGTTCCACAAGCCCGGCGTCTTCCTGGCTCGCCGCGCGGACGGCAGCGGCGGCCAACGCGTAGCCGCCGCTGTCCTGTCCGGGATAGGTGCTGCCGTGACCGGCGCCGAAGATCACCGCACGAGGCATGCGACCATCGGAGAGGCGATCAGGAAAGCCGAGAAAGGAAGGCGAGGCGATCACTCCCGATGGTCTGGCCGTGGGGTCGACGGGCGCAGGGGGCGGCACGGCCCCCTGTCCGCTACGCTGCCGCGTGCTTCTTGTTCTGCCGGTGCGAGATCAGGTCGTCGACGACCGTCGGGTCGGCGAGCGTCGAGGTGTCGCCGAGATTGCCGAACTCGTCCTCGGCGATCTTGCGCAGGATGCGGCGCATGATCTTGCCCGAGCGCGTCTTCGGCAGGCCGGGCGCGAACTGGATGAGGTCCGGCGAGGCGATGGGGCCGATCTCCCGCCGCACCCAGTTCACCAGCTCCTTGCGCAGATCCTCGGAGGGCTCCACGCCGTCCATCAGCGTCACATAGGCATAGATGCCCTGGCCCTTGATGTCGTGGGGGTAGCCGACCACGGCGGCTTCCGAGACCTTGGGATGGGCGACGAGGGCGCTTTCCACCTCGGCCGTGCCCATGCGGTGGCCGGAGACGTTGATCACGTCGTCGACGCGGCCGGTGATCCAGTAGTAGCCATCGGCGTCGCGCCGGCAGCCGTCGCCGGTGAAGTACTTGCCGGGATAGGTGGAGAAATAGGTCTGCATGAAGCGCTCGTGGTCGCCGTAGACCGTGCGCATCTGGCCGGGCCACGAGTCGGCGATCACGAGGTTGCCCTCGCAGGCGCCTTCCAGAACGCCGCCCTCGGCGTCCACCACCTGCGGGATGACGCCGAAGAAGGGGCGTGTGGCCGAGCCGGGCTTGAGCCGCGTGGCGCCCGGCAGCGGGGTGATGAGGATGCCGCCGGTCTCCGTCTGCCACCAGGTGTCGACGATGGGGCAACGCTCCTCGCCGACCACGCGGTGATACCACTCCCACGCCTCCGGGTTGATCGGCTCGCCGACCGAGCCGAGCAGGCGCAGCGAGGCGCGCGAGGTCTTGGTCACCGGCTCGTCGCCCGCCTGCATCAGCGCGCGGATGGCGGTGGGGGCGGTGTAGAAGATGTTGACCTTGTGCTTGTCGATCACTTCCCAGAAGCGGGAGTTGGTCGGGTAGTTCGGCACGCCCTCGAACATCAGCGTGGTGGCGCCGTTGGCGAGCGGGCCATAGACGATGTAGCTGTGGCCCGTGACCCAGCCGATATCGGCGGTGCACCAGTAGACGTCGCCCTCGTGGTAGTCGAACACGTACTGGTGGGTCATCGAGGCGTAGACGAGGTAGCCGCCCGTCGTGTGCAGCACGCCCTTGGGCAGGCCGGTCGAGCCCGAGGTGTAGAGGATGAACAGCGGGTGCTCCGCCTCCACCGGCACGGCGGGGCATTCGCTGGTCACGAGGTCGGCGGCCTCGTGGTACCAGACGTCGCGGCCGGGCTTCATGTCGACGCTGCCGCCGGTGCGCTTGACCACGATCACATGGTCGACCTCGACGTCGGACGCCTTGGCGATGGCGGCGTCGACATTGGCCTTCAGCGGCACCTTGCGCCCGCCGCGCAGGCCTTCGTCCGTGGTGATGATGACCTTGGAGCCGCAGTCGCGGATGCGGCCGGCGAGGCTGTCCGGCGAGAAGCCGCCGAACACCACCGAATGGATGGCGCCGAGCCGCGCGCAGGCAAGCATCGCATACGCCGCCTCGGGGATCATCGGCATGTAGATGGTGACTCGGTCGCCCTTCTCCACGTTGCGATTGCGCAGCACGTTGGCGAAGCGGCAGACCTCGTCGTGCAACTCTTGATAGGTGATGCTGCGCGACTGCGAGGGGTCGTCGCCCTCCCAGATGATGGCCACCTGGTCGGCGCGGGTGGGCAGATGGCGGTCGATGCAGTTCCAGGCGACGTTGGTCACGCCGTCCTCGAACCATTTGATCGAGACGTTGCCGGGGGCGTAGGAGGTGTTCTTGACGATGGTGTAGGGCTCGAACCACTCGATCCGCTTGCCCTCCTCGCCCCAGAAGCCCTCGGGATCGCGCACGGACGCCTCGTACTTCGCCCGGTAGGCGTGATCGTCCAGGAAAGCGCGCTTGGCCCACTCCGCGGGCACGTCGTAGATCTTGTCGGACATGGCGTTTCTTCCCCTTCAGGCAGGCGCTGACGCGCCTCTCTTGCTTCGCCCGGATTATGGTGACCCGGCACAGGGCCGACAAGCGCGTGGGCGCGCGACTTTGGTCGGTATGTAATCGTGCGGATCAGCCGCCGGTCCGCCCGCGCGGGCGCCAGACGCTGGTACGCTTGATCTCCGTGTCCTCCAGATCGCGCGAGACCGGCACGCCGTATTCGGCGATTTTCTCCAGCCTCTCGCGCGGCAGATAGGAGCGGCCGGGATCGCCGATCCACACATCGGCCCCGCGCGCCGCAAGGCTTTCCAGCCAGGCGAAGACACGTTCGGCGAGGTCCCGCTCATAGGCGATGTCGCCCGCCAGCACCACGTCCCAGCCGCCGTCGATCCCCACGATATCGGTGGCGAGGACGGTAATCCCGCAGGTTGTGCCGGGAGTCGCATCGACAGTAGCGTTTCGCGTAGCGTTCTCAGTCGCATTGAGTGCTATCGCGGCGTGCGCGAAGCGATCGATGTCCGCCGCCTCGACCGCCCGCGCGCCCGCCCTGCCGGCGGCGATGCCGACGAGGCCGGAGCCGGCGGCGAAATCGAGGATGCGCTTGCCGCGCACGATCTCGGGATGGTCAAGAACATGCCGGGCGAGAGCCTGCCCGCCGGCCCAGGCGAAGGCCCAGTAGGGCGGAGGCAGGCCGATCTCGCCCAGTTCCTCCTCGGTGCGCTGCCAGATGGGCAGCGATTCCTCGGCGAGATGGAGGAGGATCTCCGGCACCAGCGGCGGCGCGATGAGGCGCGTCTGCTCGCGAATGAAGGCGTGCGGGTCGGCGGCGGTGCGCGGCGTCACCGCGTGCCGCCGGCCATTTCCAGCACGATCTCCCATTCCCGGTCGGTGACCGGCTGGACCGACAGGCGGGAATATTTGAGAAGCGCCATCTCGGCGAGGCGGGGCTCGGTCTTGATGTCGGCGAGCGAGACCGGATTCTTCAGCGGCTGGACCGCCTTGAGGTCGACCATGACGAACTTTCCGGTCGGGTCGGAGGGATCAGGATAGGCTTCCTTGATCACCTCGACGATGCCGACGATCTCCTTGCCCTCGTTCGAATGGTAGAAGAAACCACGGTCGCCGGTCTTCATGGCGAGAAGCTGCTGCTTGGCGAGATGGTTGCGCACGCCGTCCCAGTGGGTGCCCTTCGCCCCGGCGGCGACCTGCTGGTCCCAGGACCATTTGAAGGGTTCGGACTTATAGAGCCAGTGCGCCATTTCCAATCCTCGTGAACCTCATCGTGAGGAGCCGACTCGCATTCCTATTTTACCCCGGCATCGCCGTCATCCCCGGGCGCGGGTCGGGAAACCGCGACTTGCCGCGTGCCCGGCTGAACCGAAGGCGTGGATGGCCGGGACAAGCCCGGCCATGATGAACTTCCAAGCATCCCGGTCGTGAATTACGGGTCAGGCACTCAGGACGAGGCTGATCTTGATCTCACGCTTCCGCTTTCTGGGGGCGGGCCAGCAGCGACCCGATCGCCTGTTCGATATCGCTGCGCCCGGCCAGCACCGCCTCGACGGCGCGGGCGATGGGCATGTCGACGCCCCGCGCCTGCGCCATCGCCACCAGCACGGCGGCGGTCAGCGCCCCCTCGGCCAGCTTGCCGGTGGGGTGGAGCCCTTCGTTGCGGCCGAGGCTGAGGCCGAGCGCGTAGTTGCGCGACTGCGCGGTCGAGCAGGTGAGGATGAGGTCGCCGAGGCCGGAGAGGCCGGTCAGCGTTTCCGTGCGGGCGCCGAACGCCTTGCCGAAGCGCATCAGCTCGGCGAAGCCGCGCGCGATGAGCGCCGCGCCCGCCGAGGCGCCGAGCTGCCGCCCGCCGACGATGCCGGCGGCGATGGCGAGCACGTTCTTGGCCGCGCCGCCGATCTCGACGCCGCGCACATCGTCGCTGTGGTAGAGCCGGAACGAGGACGAGCCGAGGGCGGTGGCCAGACCTTCCGCCACGCCGAGGTCCCGCGCCGCCAGGGTGACGGCGGTCGGCAGGCCGGCGGCGACGTCCGCCGCGAAGCTCGGGCCGGAGAGGATGGCGGGCGTCGCGCCGGGGCACGCCTCGGCCAGCACCTGCGTCATGAACAGCGAGGTGCCGCGCTCGATGCCCTTGGCGCAGGTGACGACCGGGGTACCGGCCGCCAGATGCGGGGCCAGCGCGTGGGCGACCTCGCGGCTCGCCTGAGCCGGCACGACCAGCAGCACCGCGTCGCAGCCCGACAGGGCGGCGAGCGAGGCGGAGAGGGTGATGGAATCGGCCAGCCGGACGCCGGGAAGATGCGCCGGGTTGGTGCGGCTGCGGGCCATGGCCTCGACGGCTTCGGCGTCGCGGCCCCACAGCACGACCTCGCGCCCGGCGCGGGCGGCGGCGTTGGCGAGCGCCGTGCCCCAGGCGCCGGCGCCGACCACGCCGATGGTGGAGAAGCGTGCCGGCATCAGTCGGCCGGCCCCGTGGTGCCGGGTCCCGTGGCACCGCGCTCCGTGGCGCCGCGTTCCGCGCTCTCGATCTCGCCCAGCGGCCAGCGGGCGCGGGGGGAGACGTCGAGCCCGTCGACGAGGCCGCGCGCCATGCGCTCGGCGCCCGCCCAGGCGATCATGGCGCCGTTGTCGGTGCACAGCTCCGGCGGAGGCACGGCGAGGCGCGTGCCGCCATCGGCCGCCACCTTGTGCAGCACGCGGCGCACCGCCTGATTGGCGCCGACGCCGCCGGCGAGCACGAGGGCGTGGGGCTTCAGCCCGCGCTCGCGCATCACCCGCAGGGCGCAGCGCACGCGGTCGGCGAGGATGTCGACGACGGCGGCCTGGAAGGAGGCGCACAGGTCGTTCACATCCTCCTCGCCCAGCGGCGCGATCTTCAGCGCCTCCAGCCGCACGGCGGTCTTGAGGCCGGACAGCGAGAAATCCGGCACCGGCTTGCCGTGCAGCGGGCGCGGCAGGGCGAAGCGGCTGGCATCGCCCTTGAGCGCCGCGCGCTCCACCGCCGGCCCGCCGGGATAGGGCAGGCCGAGCATCTTCGCGGTCTTGTCGAAGGCCTCGCCGATGGCGTCGTCGATGGTGCCGCCGAGCTTGGTGTATTCGCCGACCCCGGTGACGGCGACGAGCTGGGTGTGCCCGCCCGAGACGAGCAGCAGCAGGAAGGGGAAGGGCACCTTGTCGGTCAGCCGGGCGGTCAGCGCGTGCGCTTCCAGATGGTTGACGGCGACCAGCGGCTTGTGGGCGGCGAGCGCCAGCGCCTTGGCCGTGGTGAGGCCGACGATGACCCCGCCGATGAGCCCCGGGCCGGCGGCGGCGGCGATGCCGCTGAGCTCCGGCAGGCCGAGGCCGGCCGCGCGCAGCGCCCGCTCGATCACATGATCGAGAATTTCGACATGGGCGCGGGCGGCGATCTCCGGCACCACGCCGCCATACTCGGCATGGTCCTGGGTCTGCGAATGCACCACGTTGGACAGGATGGTGCCCGTGCCGTCCCCACGCCGGCGCACGACCGCGGCGGCGGTTTCGTCGCAGGTGGTCTCGATGCCGAGGAGGAGAAGATCGCTCATTGACTTTATATGGTTGGACGGTGATCTGAACCTGCACCGAACCGCTAGCACCGCAGGACCGCATGACGCAATCGCTTCCCAAACTCCGGCTCGGCACGCGCGGCAGCCCGCTGGCGCTCTGGCAGGCCCATGCGGTGCGCGATGCCCTCGTGAAGGCGCATGGCTGGCCGCAGGAGGCGGTCGAGGTGCAGGTGATCCGCACCACCGGCGACGCCATCACCGATCGCGCGCTGGCGCAGGCCGGCGGCAAGGGGCTTTTCACCAAGGAGCTGGAAGAGGCGCTGCTGGACCGGCGAATCGATCTCGCCGTGCATTCGGCCAAGGACATGGCGACGCGCCTGCCCGACGGGCTGCACCTCGTCGGCTACCTGCCGCGCGCGGATGTGCGCGACGCGCTGATCCTGCGCGAGGGCTCCTCGCTGCGCGACCTGCCGCCGGGCGCGAAGATCGGCACCGCCTCGCTGCGCCGGGAAGCGCAGCTGCGCCGGGTGCGGCCGGACCTCCAGGTCTCGCTGCTGCGCGGCAATGTGCACACGCGGCTCGGCAAGGTGGAGAGCGGCGAATTCGACGGCACGCTGCTGGCGCTCGCCGGGCTGACCCGGCTGGGCCTCGCGGACAAGGCGAGCGCGGTGCTGGACGTGACCGACTTCCTGCCGGCGGTGGGGCAGGGGGCGGTCGCCATCGAGACCCGCTTCGGCGACATCGCCGTCGACGCGCTGATCGTGCCCGTGGTGTGCCCGGCGACCGGGCTCGCGGTGCGGGTGGAGCGCGCCTATCTGGGCGAGCTGGACGGCTCCTGCCGCACGCCGATCGGCGGGCTGGCGGAGGTGATCGGCGACGAGATCCGCTTCCGCGGCGCGGTGCTGTCGCCGGACGGCACGCGCTATTACGAGATCGTGCGCTACGGCTCGACCTCGCGGGCGCTGGAGCTCGGCATCGCCGCCGGGCAGGAGATGCGCGCCATGGTGCCGCCCGAGCTGATCCCGAGCGGGACGTGATGCGGGTGCGATGATGCGGGTTCTGGTGACGCGGCCGCGGCCGGACGCCGAGGCCACCGCCGCGCGGCTCGCCGCCGCGGGGCATCAGGCGATCGTCGATCCGATGCTGGCCGTCGAGCCGATCCCTGACGCCCGCCTGCCGGAGGGGCGTTTCGACGCGGTGGCGCTGACCAGCGTGAACGGCGCGCGGCTGCTGGGGGCTCGGTTGCTGGAGGCTCGGCCGGAGCGGACGGCGCTCGCCGGCCTGCCGCTCTACGCGGTCGGGCGGCGCACGGCGGCGGCGGCGCCGGGAGGCTTCGCCGATGTGCATGTGGCCGGCGGGGACGGCGTGTCGCTGGCGGCGCTGCTGCGGGCCGAGCTGCCACGCGGGGCACGCCTGCTCTATGTGGCCGGCGAGGACCGGGCCATCGATCTCGGCGCGGCGCTGGCGGGCGACGGCATTTCCACCGAACTCTTCGTGATCTACCGCGCGGTACCGGCGGCGGGACTGGCGGCGGACACGCTCGCGGCGGCGGCGGCGGGGCGGATCGACGCCGCCTTCCATTTCTCCCCGCGCACCGCCGCGACGCTCGCCGCGCGGGCGAACGAGGCCGGGGCGGCGGCGCATTTCCGCCATATCGAGCATCTGTGCTTCTCGGCCAATGTGGCGGCGCCGCTGAAGGCGGCCGGCTGGCCGACCCGGGTCGCCGCCGAGCCGACCGAAGAGGGCTTGTTCGCGCTGCTTGGCCGGTAAAACATGGGGGCTCTCCCGAGGTTGCGGGCGGGGGACAGGCGGTCTATCCGGGAACCAGGGGCGGCCCGGCGCTTTATGACGGCAGAGGTAAGCACGTGGCGAAAGACGATCCGACCAGCGGCGCGAAGGACAAGGCGGGAACCGGCGGCAAGCCCTCGCGCCGCGCGCCGCCGACCCTCGACCTTTCCGCCAAGGATGTGACGCCGGTCTCCGACGACGCGGCCACCGCCGAGCCGCTGCCCGGCGAGAACGCGAAGCCGGCCGATGATGGCGGTGTGCCCGCTGAAAGCGCCTCCGCCGAAAGCACCCCGGGTGACGCGGCTTCCGCCGCCGGGGACGTGCCGGTGCTGGATGTGGAAGCCGAGCCGGAGACGCAGAATGGCCGACCTGGCGACGCCGCGCCGGAACCCCGGCCGGAGCGCCGGCTCGGGCTGATCGGCGGCATCGTCGCCGGGCTGGTTTCGGGCGTGATCGGCGGGGCGGTGGCCTTCGCCCTCGTCTCCGCCTTTTACGGCGCCGATCAGAATGTCGATGCCATCACCGAGCTGGAGGCGCGCGCGCTCGATCTGCGCCAGCGCGTCGAGGTGCTGGAGTCCCGTGCCGGGGAGGCCTCGGCGCTGGACGCTTCCGCCCCGCAGGAACTGGCGACGCGGCTCGATGCGCTGGAGAGCGGGCTCGACGCGCTCGGCCGCAAGGTCGAGACGCTGCCCGCCCCGGCGCCCGCCGAGGGCGCGGCGCCGACCGCCGCCGTCTCGGTGGAGGATGTCGCGGGGCTGGCGAACCGTGTCGGCGCGCTGGAAGGCCGGGTGACGGCGATCCCCGCGCCGGTCGTGCCGCCGCCGGCCGCGTCTCCGGCCGATCTCGACGCCGCCCGTTCGCGCATCGCCGCGTTGGAGGAGAGGCTCGACGCCGTCGCCACCGCCCAGAAGGCGAGCGGGCAGGGAGCGGCCCAGCTCGTGGCCCTGCGCGCGCTGCGCGACGCGGTGGCGAGTGGGCGGCCCTTCGCCATGGAACTCAAGGCCTCGCGGGCGCTGCTCGGCGCCGAGGGGGCGCCACTCGCGACGCTTGAGCCGGCGGCGGCGGAAGGCTTTCCGTCCGCGTCGGCTCTGGCCGCGCGGCTGAAGACGGCGACCGCTCCGGCCGAGACCGCTCCCGCTCCCGCCACGGCGGAGGGCGGCGTGGTCGAGCGGCTGATGCGCAGCGCGCAGGGCCTCGTCAGCGTGCGGCGCTCGGACGACGCGGCGGCCTCGCCCGGCCTCGCCCGGGCGGAAGCCGCGCTGGCGCGGGGCGATTTCGCCGGTGCCAAGGCGGCGCTCGCGGCGCTGCCGGAGACGGAGCGCGCGGCGGCCCAGCCGGTTATCGCCGTTCTCGACGCCCGGCAGGCGGCGCTCGACGCCATCGCCGGGATCGACCAGCATGTGCTCGCCACGCTCGGGGGAGGCGCCCAGTGATACGGCTCGTCGTCTATCTGCTCGTCCTTTCCCTCATCGCCTTCGGCGTCGCCTGGCTGGCGGACCGTCCCGGCTCGGTGACGATCGACTGGCAGGGCTGGCAGATCGAGACCAGCATCCTCGTCGCGGCGAGCGCGCTGCTGGCGCTGCTGGCGGCAACCATCCTGATCTGGACGGCGCTGCGCATGATCGTCCGCTCGCCCGACCTGATCGCCTTTTCCTGGCGCGCCCGGCGCCGCAACCGGGGCTGGACGGCGGTGTCGCGCGGCCTCGTGGCGGTCGGCTCCGGCGACGCGGTGGGCGCCCGCCGGGCGGCCAACGACGCCGAGCGGCTGCTCGGCCGCGAGCCGCTGACCCAGCTTCTCGCCGCGCAGGCGGCGCAGCTTTCCGGCGATGCGGTGGGCGCGGAAGCGGCCTTCCGCTCGATGACCGAGGCGCCCGGCACGCGCCTGCTGGGCCTGCGCGGCCTGCATGTGGAGGCGCGCCGGCGCGGCGATGCCGGCGCCGCCCTGCTGGCGGCGGAGGAAGCCGCGCGCCACGAGCCCGGCCTTGCCTGGGCGGCGGACGCGGTGATCGAGGCGCGCTGCCTCAATGGCGATTTCGCCGGGGCGCTGGCCATGCTGGAGCGCGAGGCCGCGCATGGCGGGCTCGACCGGGCGGCGCATCGCCGCCGGCGGGCGGTGCTGCTCGCCGCGCAGGCGCAGGCGGTGGAACTTTCCGACCCTGTGACCGCACGCGAGAAGGCGGTGGAGGCGACCCGCCTCGCGCCGACGCTGGTGCCGGCCGCCGAGGTCGCCGGCCGGCTGCTCGGCGCGGCGGGCGACGCGCGCAAGGCCGCCAAGATCATCGAGGCGGCCTATGCCGCCACCCCGCATCCCGACCTTGCCGACGCCTATCTGCACCTGCGGCCCGGCGATGCCTCGCGCGAGCGGCTGAAGCGCATCCGCACCCTGACCGCGCGCATGCCGGGCCACCCGGAAAGCGCCATGGCGCTCGCCCGCGCGGCGATCGACGCGCAGGATTTCGACGTGGCGCGCACGGCGCTGGCGCCGCTGCTGGGCGACCCGACGCAGCGTGCCTGCCTGCTGATGGCGGAGCTGGAAGCCGCCGAGAACGGTGATGTGGGCAAGGCGCGCGAATGGACCGCCCGCGCGGTGCGGGCGCAGCGCGACCCGGCCTGGGTGGCGGACGGCGTGGTCGCCGACCGCTGGGCGCCGGTCTCGCCGGTGACGGGCCGTCTCGACGCCTTCGAATGGAAGCTGCCGCCCGGCGTCGCGACGACGCCGATGCTGGAGAACGAGGCCGAGCGGGTGAAGGCGGCGATCGCCGCCGCCATCGAGAGCCGCCCGGCGGTGGAGCCGGCCTCCGGGCCGGTGGTCGACCTGACCGAGCCGGAGCATGCCCCGAGCCTCGCGCCGGAAGCCGAGAAGGGCGAGCCCCCCAAGGCCGATCTTCCGAAGGCTGACTTCGTGAAGCCGGAGCCGGTGCGGCCGAGGCCCGCGACGGCGGCCATCGTGACGCCGGTGGTGGCGATGCCGCATCTGCCGGACGATCCCGGCCCCGAGGATGCCTATCCGGACGAGACCATCGGCCGCTCGCGCCCGCCCTTCGGCATCTGAAGGGCGACCGCGCGCGGCGTTGAGGCGCGCGGCGGCGGGCGCAAAAAAAAAGCGCGCCGTGACGGCGCGCTGCTTCCAGGTTCGGGTCCCCGCCAGAGGCCGGCCGCTCGTCAGGCGGCCGGAGGGAAAGAACACGGTCGGAGTACATCCGTCCTGACCGTGTTCCGTCCGGCGAGGCGCTGACGAAGCGCCAACATACCGGAAGCCCTGTTCTGGCTGGGTTGAAGCATATCTAGGCAGCCGGAACGGCATTTCAAGGGGCGGGTGCGGATTTTGCCGCCGCGACGTCATTCCGGGCGCGCGGTGGCATCGTGTTCACGGCCGGGGTGGAAGACGTGGATGGCCGGGACGAACCCGGCCATGACGGCGGTGCCGTTCGGATGGCGATTTCGGGACGGTCGGCGGATCCGGGATGACGGAGGCGGCCCTTCGACCTCTCCCTGTGGGGGAGAGGTCGCTGCGCAGCGGCGGGAGAGGGGCGCATGCTGCGGAGCGGCGAAGGCTCCTCATGGGGCGACGCAGGCTTCTCACGAGGCGTCGAAGGCCCCACACCCCCAGCCCTTTCCCCGATGGGGAGAGGGAGCGAGGTCGTTCCCTCAATGCACCTGCCGGGTTGGCAGGGCGACGGGGGCGGGGCGGGAGGCGGCGCGGGTGCGGGCGCCGGGATGACCGGCGGGCGCCCGCGGGGGGCGCTCGTCGAACAGCTCGGCCAGCTTCTCGGTCATGGCGCCGCCCAGCTCCTCGGCGTCCACGATGGTGACGGCGCGCTTGTAGTAGCGGGTCACGTCGTGGCCGATGCCGATGGCGATCAGCTCGACCGGGGACTTGTCCTCGATCTGCTGGATTACCCAGCGCAGATGGCGTTCCAGATAGTTGCCGGGGTTCACCGACAGGGTGGAATCGTCCACCGGCGCGCCGTCGGAGATCATCATCAGGATGCGGCGCGATTCATTGCGCGCCAGCAGCCGGTTGTGCGCCCAGTCGAGCGCCTCGCCATCGATGTTCTCCTTCAGCAGGCCCTCGCGCATCATCAGGCCGAGATTGCGCCGGGCGCGCCGCCACGGCGCGTCGGCGGCCTTGTAGATGATGTGTCGGAGGTCGTTCAGCCGGCCGGGCGCGCCCGGCTTGCCGGCGGAGAGCCACGCCTCGCGTGCCTGCCCGCCCTTCCACGCCTTGGTGGTGAAGCCGAGGATCTCGACCTTCACGCCGCAGCGCTCCAGCGTCCGGGCGAGGATGTCGGCGCAGGCGGCGGCGACGGTGATGGGCCGGCCGCGCATGGAGCCGGAATTGTCCAGCAGCAGCGTCACCACCGTGTCGCGGAAGTCGGTGTCGCGCTCACGCTTGAAGGAGAGCGGCTGCATCGGGTCGGTGATGATGCGGTGCAGGCGCGCGGGATCGAGCATGCCCTCCTCGAGGTCGAACTCCCAGCCGCGGTTCTGCTGCGCCATCAGGCGGCGCTGCAGCCGGTTGGCGAGGCGCGCGACGACGCCGGACAGATGCACGAGCTGCTTGTCGAGATAGGCGCGCAGCCGCGCCAGCTCCTCCGGGTCGCACAATTCGTCGGCGTTCACCGTCTCGTCGAAGCGCGGGGTGAAGGGGTGGTACTCCGGCGGGCGCGGCTCGGCGGGAACGGCGTTCTGCGGGCGCCAGGGCTCGGAGCTGTCGTCGGATTCGCCCAGCTCCGCATCATCGGAGAGCTCGGAGTTGGGCTGCTCCTGCTGCTCCTCGGACTCCTCCGGATTCTGGTCGGAGGAGAGGTCGGTGTCGACCTCGGTCTGGCCCTCGGCGTTCTCCTCCTCCTCGGCGTCGCTGCCCTTGCCGGAATCGTCGTCGCGGGTGTCGTCGGCCTCGGTGGAGGGGTCGTTGTTCTCGTCGAAGGGGGCGATGTCCTCGCCCATGCCGAGCGAGGAGAGCAGGTCGCGCATGGCTTCTGCGAAGCGCGACTGGTCGTCGGCGGAATGGGAGAGCTCGTCCAGCGCCGAGGAGCCGTGCTCCTCGATGAAGCCGCGCCAGAGATTGACCATCTCGCGGGCGGCGGCGGGCGGGGCCATACCGGTCATGCGCTCGCGCAGGATGAGCGAGAGCGCGTGCTCCAGCGGGGCGTCCGAGCGGTCGGCGAGATTGGCGAAATTGGCCTTCTGGTAGCGGTCCTCCAGCATGGCCGACAGGTTGAGCGCCACGCCGTCCATGCGCAGCGCGCCGAGCGACTCGCAGCGGGTCTGCTCGGCGGCGTCGAAGGCGGCGCGGGCCTGCTGGCCCATGGGCACGAGGCGCTGGTGCACCTTGGGGTCGTGGCAGGCCATGCGCAGCGCCATGGAATCGGCGTGGCCGCGCATGATGGCGGCATCCTGCTTCGACATGCGGCGCGAGGGCTCGGGCAGGCGCGCGCGCCCGTCCGCATAGCCGGGCTTCTCGGCACCGAAGGTCACGTCGATCTCGCGATTGCCCGCGATGGCGCGCAGGCAGCCGGTGACGGCGCGCTTGAGCGGCTCGGTCGGGGCTTCCTTCGGCGGGGTGCGGGTGGTGCGGTTCGAGGTGGACATGGCAAGCCTTGAATGTTGGCATCGCTCCCCCGCCCGATCCGGCGCGGCCGGTCGGGCGGAGAGAGGGGGACGTCGCTCAGGAAAGCACGACGTTGACGGCCGACTCGGTCAGCTCCTTGCCGAAGCAGCGCTGGTAGAACTCGGCCACCAGCGGGCGCTCCAGCTCGTCGCACTTGTTGAGGAAGGTCACGCGGAAGGAGAAGGCGAGGTCCTGGAAGATCTCGGCGTTCTCCGCCCAGGTGATCACCGTGCGCGGGCTCATGACCGTCGACAGGTCGCCGTTGATGAACGCCTGGCGGGTGAGGTCGGCGAGGCGCACCATGCGGGCGACGGTGTCGCGGCCGCCCTCGGTCTGGAAGTGCTTCGCCTTGGAGAGGACGATGTCGACTTCCTTGTCGTGGGCCAGATAGTTCAGCGTGGTGACGATGGACCAGCGGTCCATCTGCGCCTGGTTGATCTGCTGGGTGCCGTGATAGAGGCCCGTCGTGTCGCCGAGGCCGATGGTGTTGGCGGTGGCGAACAGGCGGAAGGCGCCGTGCGGGCGGATGACGCGGTTCTGGTCGAGCAGCGTCAGGCGGCCGGCGCTCTCCAGCACGCGCTGGATCACGAACATCACGTCCGGGCGGCCGGCGTCGTACTCGTCGAACACCAGCGCGACGTTGTTCTGGTAGGCCCAGGGCAGGATGCCGTCGCGGAACTCGGTGACCTGCAGGCCCTCCTTCACCACGATGGCGTCCTTGCCGATCAGGTCGATGCGGCTGATGTGGCTGTCGAGGTTGACGCGCACGCAGGGCCAGTTGAGGCGGGCCGCGACCTGCTCGATGTGGCTCGACTTGCCGGTGCCATGATAGCCGGTGACCATCACGCGGCGGTTATGGGCGAAGCCGGCGAGGATGGCGAGGGTGGTCGGACGGTCGAACAGATAGTCCGGATCGACCTCCGGCACGTACTCGTCCGGTTCGGCATAGGCCGGAACCTCGAGATCCACATCGATGCCGAACACCTGACGGACGGAGACCTTCATGTCCGGCAGAGCGGGCGCTTGCGTGAGCGGGGCAGTCATTCTTCCTCCGTTGCCGCACTGATCGTCGCGGACTGGTCTGGCACACGCGCTTCCTAGCAGAAGCCCGCGCTCTTGAGGTGATTATAGGCCTGGATGACGTCGCGCAGACGGTCCTCGGTCGAATTGTCGCCGCCATTGGCGTCCGGGTGGTACTTCTTCACCAGCACCTTGAAGCGGGCCTTGATCTCTTCCGCCGTGGCGGAGACCTCGACGCCCAGCGACTCGAAGGCGCGGCGCTCCGCGTTGCGGATCATCCGGCTCTCGCGTGCCGGCTCCGGCTCGGGACGGGCGCGGCCCCCCACCTCGCCGAACATGCCGAACGGATCGCCGAAGCCGTCCGCCGAGTGCTGGCTGGCCTGCGCCGAGGCCTGGGCGCCGCCGCCGCGCGAGCCCATCTTCCAGGTGGGGCGATGGCCGGTCAGCGCGTCCTTCTGGTAGGCGGCGACGGCATCGTCCGCCATGCCGGAGAAATAATTGTAGGACTGGTTGTACTCGCGCACATGGTCGAAGCAGAAGCGCCAGAACTGCCCCTCCTGCTGCCGGCCCTTCGGCGCGCGATGAGTCGCGGCGTTGCAGCAGCCCGCCCATTCGCAGGCCGGGCCTTCCGCCTTCACGCGGCGATCACGGTCCGGCTTGACGCGGATGCGATCGAATATCGGGGAGTCGAGCTTCATGATCCGGCGATTATGCTAGGGCTGGCACAGGTATACAAGAAACCAGAGACCCGTCACCGTCCTCCCGGACGATATTGACGGGGGTGATGCGTCGGCGTACCGCATCGCTCATGAACGCGAACGCCGCCCCCTCCGACGACGCCGTGGCGCAGGCTCTCGCCCGCGTGCGCGTCGCGCTGGCCGAACTCTCCCCCACGGTGCTGGAGCTGGAGGACGAAAGTCATCGGCATGAAGGCCATGGCGGGCACCGTGCGGGTCAGCTCACGCATCTGCGCGTGCGCATCGTGTCGGAGGCGTTCCGCGGACAGGGCCGGCTGGCCCGCCATCGCGCGGTGAACGGCCTGCTCGCGGACGAGATCGCCCGCGGCCTGCACGCTCTGGCGATCGAGGCCAAGGCACCGGGGGAATAGCCGTCCGGGGAAGCCTCCCCAATATGGGAGCGGACGGCCGGAATTCCAGAGAGGGAGACGCGGGTGCGGGCCGCCTCACACCCCGGCGCGGCGCAGGGGCGCCACCCGCAGCAGGGTGACGCGGTTGCGCTGCTTGCGCATCACCTGGAAGCGGAAGCCGTGGAACAGGAAGGCCTGCCCCGGCTCGGGGATGATGCGGGCCTCGTGGATGACGAGGCCGGCGATGGTCGTCGCCTCCTCGTCCGGCAGGTCCCAGCCCATGGCGCGGTTGAGATCGCGGATCGCCACAGAGCCCTCGACGCTGACCGAGCCGTCGGGATGGCGGCGGGCGCCGGTGAACGCCTTGTCGTGCTCGTCGGTGATGTCGCCGACGATCTCTTCGAGAATATCCTCCAGCGTCACCAGACCCATCACCTCGCCATACTCGTCGACGACGAGGGCGAAGTGCTGCTTGCGGCGGCGGAAGGCCTTGAGCTGGTCGGTGAGCAGGGTGACGTCGGGCACGAACCAGGGCGGGCGGGCGATCTTCTCGACATCGAGCCTGGCGATGTCGTTGCCGAGCGTCTGCAGCTCGCGCAGCAGGTCCTTGGCGTGCAGCACGCCGACGATGTTGTCCGGCGTGTCGCGCCACAGCGGCAGGCGGGTGTAGGGCGAGGCGAGCACCTCGCGCACGAGGTCCACGGGTGGCTCGCCGGCGTCGAGCGTCGCCATCTTGGTGCGGTGGACCATGACGTCGCTGACTTCCAGCTCGCGCAGGTTCAGCAGGCCTTCCACCATGGCGAGGTCGTCGCCCACGATGCCGGCGGCGCGGCGCAGCGCGTCGAGCGCCTGCTTCAGTTCATCGTTCTCCGGCGGCTCCGCGGGCGGCGGCTGCTGCGCCGGCCGAGCGGGTGGACGGCCCTTGAGCCAGTGCTTCAGGCCGTTGAGCGCCGGGGCCCGGCTCATGGATGGGCGCCCCCGGCGCGCTCCGCCTCCAGGAAGCTGCGCACCGCGGCCGGGTCGACGTCGCGGGCGATGAAGCTCTGGCCGATGCCGCGGGCGAGGATGAAGGTGAGGGCGCCGCGCGAGACCTTCTTGTCCTGCGCGATGAGGTCCATCAGCCCGTCCGTGTCGGGCAGCTCGCCGGGAATGTCGGCGATGCGGGTCGGCAGGCCGACCGCCTTGAGGTGCGCCGCCACCCGCTCGGCGTCGGCCGGCGCGCACAGGCCCTGCGCGGCCGAGAAGCGGAAGGCCTGCGCCATGCCGATGGCGACCGCCTCGCCGTGCAGCAGGCGCTGGGAGAAGCCGGCGCCGGCTTCCAGCGCATGGCCGAAGGTGTGGCCGAGATTGAGCAAGGCGCGGTCGCCGGTTTCCTTCTCGTCGCGGCTGACCACGGCGGCCTTGGAGGCGCAGCTGGTGGCGATGGCCTCGATGCGCGCCGGCCCGCCGCCGAACACGTCCTGCCACTTGCGTTCCAGCCAGGTGAAGAAGGGGGCGTTGTCGATGAGCCCGTATTTCGCCACCTCGGCATAGCCGGAGCGGAACTCGCGCAGCGGCAGCGTGTCGAGCACCCCGGTGTCGGCCAGCACGAGGATGGGCTGGTGGAAGGCGCCGATGAGGTTCTTGCCGTGGCGCGAATTGATGCCGGTCTTGCCGCCGACCGAGGAATCGACCTGCGCCAGCAGGCTGGTGGGAACCTGCACGAAATCGACGCCGCGCCGCAGCGCCGCCGCCGCGAAGCCGGCGAGATCGCCGACCACGCCGCCGCCCAGCGCCAGCACGAGGTCGCGCCGCTCGATGCGGGCGGCCAGCAGGCCGTCGAGCACCTGCTCCAGCACCGCGAAGCTCTTCGATTTCTCGCCGGGCTCGACGATGACCGGGGTGGGAACGAGGCCGGCGGCGCGCAGGGATTCCTCGACCGTGCCGAGATGGCGTTCGGCGACGTTGCGGTCGGTGACGATGCCGACCCGCGCGCCCGGACGCAGCGCGGCGATGCGCGCGCCCGCCTGCGCCAGCAGGCCCGGCCCGATGACGATGTCGTAGGAACGATCGCCGAGGCCGACGCGCAGCTGCGTCACGTCGCTGGGAAGGGTCGTCGCTGCGGGAAGGGGCATGGCGGCCTCGGTCACGTCTCGTCTCCTGAACGCGGCGGGGCGAGATGGCACGCGAGCGCCTCGATCACCTCGTCGACCATGGTTTCCTGCGGAACGTCGCGCGACGTCACGGTGACGTCGGCCAGGGCATAGACCGGATAGCGCTGGTCGATCAGCCGCGCCAGCGTGGCTTCCGGGTCGGCGGTCTTCAGCAGCGGCCGGTCGTCGCGCCGGCGCACCCGGCGCAGCAGCACGTCGAGCTCGGCCTTCAGCCACACGGCGACGCCGTGGCGGGCGACCGCCGAGCGGGTGTCCTCGCTCATGAAGGCGCCGCCGCCGGTGGCGAGCACCATCGGGCCGCTCTCGATGAGCCGGGCGATGACCTTCTTCTCGCCGTCGCGGAAGGCGGGCTCGCCGTGATGCTCGAAGATCTCCGGGATCGTCATGCCCGCCGCCTGCTCGATTTCGGTGTCGGCATCGGCGAAGGGCAAGGCGAGGCGCCGGGCGAGGCGCTTGCCGACCGAGGACTTGCCGGCGCCCATCATGCCGACGAGCACGATGGAGCGCGTGCCCAGAAGCTCACGCAGCGCCGACGCCCTCTCGTCCTGCTCGATCTCGGCCGTCATGGTCTCCGCCGTCATGATTTCCCCCGCCGGGGCACATGCTCGCTCATCGCAGGGCGGACTATCATCCGCGACGTGGAGACGCAATGTAATGCCGCTCCGGCCGTCCGGCACGGCGGGCTTGCTTCCGCCCGGACGGCGAAAGGCGGTAAGATCGCAACAATTCCGACGTTCGAATCGCGCAGGGCCTGCCTCTCCATGCCGAGCCTCATCCGTCTTCTCATCGTTCTCGGCGTGCTCGGCGGCATCGGCTACGGCACGCTGTGGGCCTTCGCCAATCTCGTGCAGCCGCAGACGCGCGAGATGAGCATCGCCGTGCCGCCCGACCGGTTCGCCAAATGAGCGCGGGGAACGCGGCGCGGCTGTTCCTCGACATGATGGCCGCCGAGCGCGGGGCGAGCGCCAACACGCTCGGCGCCTATGGGCGCGACCTCGACGACTATGAGGGCTTTCTCCTAACCCAGGGGGTCGGCGCCGGCGAGGCGCAGACCTCCCATATCCGCGCCTATCTCGCGGAATTGTCGGGCCGGGGGCTCGCCAGCGCCAGCGTGGCGCGCCGGCTGTCGGCGGTGCGGCAGTTCCACCGCTTCCTCTATGTCGAGAATTATCGCGGCGACGATCCGGCGGCGGTGCTGGAAGGCCCGCGCCGGGGCCGGCCGCTGCCCAAGGTGCTGACGCTCGACGAGGTGACGCGGCTGATCGAGACCGCCCATGCCCGCGCGGCCGAGCCGTTGCCGGGCCTCGGCGAACAGGCGCGGCGGGCGCGCACCGCCTGCTTCGTCGAGCTGCTCTACGCGACGGGGCTGCGCGTGTCCGAGCTGGCGGCGCTGCCGGCCTCGGCGGCGAATGCGAAGGGCGACGCCATCATCGTGCGCGGCAAGGGCAACAAGGAGCGCCTCGTGCCGCTCGGCGAGGCGGCGAAGGGGGCGATGCGCGTCTGGCGCGCCGCGCTGGAGCGGCTCGCGGCGGAGCGGGCGGCCAAGGCGGGCGCGAAGGCGAAGGGCGCGGCGAAGGAGGAGGCGGCGGGGCGCTGGCTGTTTCCCTCGGGCGCGGCAAGCGGCCACATCACCCGCCAGCAGGTGGCGCTCGACCTGAAGGAGCTCGCGCTCGCCGCCGGGCTCGACCCCGGCAAGCTGTCGCCGCACGTGCTGCGCCATGCCTTCGCCAGCCATCTGCTGGCGCACGGGGCGGACCTGCGCATCGTGCAGACGCTGCTCGGCCACAGCGACATCTCGACCACGCAGATCTACACCCATGTGCTCGACGAGCGGCTGAAAAGCCTCGTGCGCGACCTTCATCCCCTGAGCGATGCGGGCGGCGACTGAACCTATTCGCCAGCTTGCCTTGACGTCGCCACCC
Organism: Ancylobacter moscoviensis; assembly: GCF_007559435.1. Lineage (GTDB taxonomy): Bacteria > Pseudomonadota > Alphaproteobacteria > Rhizobiales > Xanthobacteraceae > Ancylobacter > Ancylobacter moscoviensis. The sequence continues at coordinate 275,134 of NZ_VMBP01000006.1, forward strand.
TGTCGGGGCAGCTTCCGCGCGTCCTCGCGGGCCGCCCGTCCGGGTCGGCCTTCCCTCCTGAGAGCCGGTTCACCGTTTCCGATGCGCAGCTACCTCGACTTTGAAAAGCCCGTGGCCGAACTCGAGGCCAAGCTGGAAGAATTGCGTGCCATGGCCGCGCAGGGCGACGCGGTTGCCATCGGCGACGACATCACGCGCCTGGAAGGCAAGGCGCGGGAGGCGCTGGTCCAGCTCTATTCCAACCTCTCGCCCTGGCAGAAGACGCAGGTGGCGCGCCATCCGCTGCGCCCGCACTTCACCGATTACGCCCGCACGCTGTTCGAGGAATTCGACCCGCTGGCGGGCGACCGCAAGTTCGGCGACGACCACGCCATCCTCGGCGGCTTCGCGCGCTTTCGCGGGCGTCCCGTCTGCCTGATCGGGCAGGAGAAGGGCTCGACCACCGAGACCCGCATCAAGCACAATTTCGGCATGGCCCGCCCCGAGGGCTACCGCAAGGCGGCGCGGCTGATGGAGCTGGCCGACCGCTTCGCGCTGCCGGTGATCTCGCTTGTCGACACCGCCGGCGCCTTTCCCGGCCTCGACGCGGAGGAGCGCGGGCAGGCCGAGGCGATCGCCCGCTCGACCGATGCGTGCCTCTCGCTCGGCGCCCCGAACGTCGCCGTGGTCATCGGCGAGGGCGGTTCCGGCGGCGCCATCGCCATCGCCACGGCGAACCGGGTGCTGATGCTCGAGCACTCCATCTACAGCGTGATCTCGCCGGAAGGCGCGGCCTCGATCCTGTGGCGCGACACCGCCAAGGCGCAGGAAGCGGCGGTCAACATGAAGATCACCGCGCAGGACCTGCTGCGCTTCCACATCATCGATTCGGTGATTCCCGAGCCGGCGGGCGGCGCGCATCGCGACCCGCAGGCGGCGATCACCGCAACCGGCGACGCCATCGAGGCGGCGCTGGGCGAGCTGGAGGGGCTGGACGCGGCGGCGCTGCGTCGGGCGCGCCGGGAAAAGTTCCTCGCCATCGGGCGGAACCTGTAAGGGCGCCGTTTACGACGCCGGCGGTAATTCCGGTATCGGGGGGCGGGATTGCGATCCGTCCCGGTCGGCGTATAACGCTTTAGCATCGGAACCGCCTTCGGGCGGGTGCTGTTGGGGAGTCTCGGGGTGAGGGTTCCAGTGTTTTCGAGCCTCCTGCGCCACGGGCGCAACCGGAGGCCCGGCACCGGGTGGCGCGCTGCCCTGCTCGCGGGAAGCGCGGCGCTGATCCTTGCCGGCTGCAACGCCAATGACGGCCCCTCGCCGATGTCCAAGGCGAGCAGGACTCTCTCGCCGCAGACGCTCGCCCTTCTCCAGGAGAAGGGCATGGCGAAGACCAGCCCCATCGTGGTGCGTATCTTCAAGGAAGAATCCGAGCTGGAGGTCTGGAAGCAGACGACCAGCGGTGGCTACGCGCTGCTGAAGACCTATCCGATCTGCCGCTGGTCCGGTGAATTGGGGCCGAAGGTGAAGGAAGGCGACCGGCAGGCGCCGGAAGGCTTCTACACCGTCACCCCCGGCCAGATGAATCCGAACTCGCAGTATTATCTGTCCTTCGATCTCGGCTATCCCAACGCCTTCGACCGCTCGCTCGGCCGTACCGGCGCCAATCTGATGGTGCATGGCGACTGCACCTCGCGCGGCTGCTACGCCATGACCGACGAGCAGGTGCAGGAGGTCTTCGCGCTCGGCCGCGAGAGCTTCATGGGAGGACAGCGCTCCTTCCAGGTGCAGGCCTATCCGTTCCGCATGACCACCGCGAATCTGGTGCGCCACCGCAACAACCCGAACCTCGCCTTCTGGAAGATGCTGAAGGAAGGCAGCGACGTGTTCGAGCTGACCAAGGCGCCGCCGAAGGTCGATTTCTGCGGCAAGCGCTACGTCTTCAACGCGACCCCCGCCGACCCGAGCCAGCGCTTCCAGGCCGCGGCCGCGTGCCCCGAATACACCCAGCCGGGCGGGCTGGGCGAAGCGGTCGCCATGCGCCAGCGCGAGGTCAGCACCCGCATCGCCAGCGCCGGCGCGCAGCCTTCCGCGCCGGTCAAGACCGGCAAGGACGGCGGGATGCACAAGGTGTTCCTCGCCAAGCTGGAAAACCCCGAGCTTTCCGCGCCAGGTTCGCTGCCGGCGGTGGTGAAGCCGCCGGGAAGCGACTACGGCGTCGCCACCAACGAGCCGGCGCCGGCCGAGAGCATCGCGCTCGCCAATGCCGACGCGGTGCCGCAGGCGGCCAACGTGCCGCTGCCGACGCCGCGTCCCACCGATGCGCCGGGCGCGGCGGCCACGCAGGTGGCGGCGGCGCCGCCAGCCGCGAGTGGCGGTCTGTTCAGCTTCTTCTCGCCCTCATCCCCGGCCGCCGCACCCGCGCCGGCCGCCACCAGCACTGAGGCAGCCACGGCTGCGACGACGGGGGCCGCCGCCACGTCCGCACCCGCAAGCGCTCCCGCTCCCGCGCCGACGCGTGTCGCCTCGGTCGATTCCGGCAGCATGGGATTCCTCAGCGGGCTCAAGAACTGGTTCGGCGGCAGCCCAGAGCCGGCGCCCGCTCCGGCGACGGAAGCGGCCGCGGCTCCGGCCGATGTTCCGGTGCCGCCGGCCAAGCCTTCCGCGCAGCGCCAGACGGCGGGCGGGCCGCAGGCGTCGTCCGCGACGTCCACCGGCCGCCGGACCAATTCGGCTTCGTCGGCTCCTGCCGCGCCGCCGCAGGCTGCCTCGACGTCGGTCGTGCCGCGCCCGACCCATCCGGGCTATGGCGACACCTCCAGCACTGCCGCCGCGACCTCGGCCACGGCGCCGGCCCAGACGGGTTCGACGGGCGCCCCGGCGCTGCGCCCCTCGGTGGCGGCATCCAGCAGCGAGGCGCTCTACGGGACGCAGGCGCTGCCCGGCGCCAACATTCTGACGCCCGGCAGCTTCTCGTCGGTGCAGTAGGCGCGTTCGCGGAGCGCGCGGTTTTCTAGGAAATGGCGGTCGAATGGGCGCTGGCGACCCGCCAGCCCGTCGGCTCGCGCCGCCACAGGCGCGAGAAGCGCAGCGCGACGGTGAAGGCCTCCCCGGCCGCGCGGCCGGCGGCATCGGCCCTGAGCACCGCCAGCACCAGCCCGGGCGCCAGCGCGCGCAGCCGGTAGTCGGAAAAGCGCAGCGTGTCGAGCGTGAGGGCGCCGCTGCGGTGCAGCTCCAGATCGTCCGCCTTGGAGAGGAAGCGCCCGGTCTGGTCGACGAAGATCAGATCGTCGGCCAGCAGGGCGTCGAGCGCCGCCACGTCGCCATGAAGGGCGGCATCCCGCAGGCGCCGCTCGGCCGCCTCGACGCCGGCGAGATCACCCGCCGGGTCTTCGGCCGCCGAGGCGGCCTCGCTCATACGAACTTGCCGTGGCAGTGCTTGTATTTGAGGCCCGAGCCGCAGGGACAGGGCTCGTTGCGCCCGACCCGGCCCCAGGTCGCCGGATCGTTGGGATCACGGTTGGGCGCGCCGGCATCGGCGTCCGGCGCCAGCGTCGCCTCGGCGGCGATCTCGGCGTCGGCATAGGCGAACTCGTCGTCGCCGGTGAGGGCGTCGACGTGGTGGGCGCTCATCTCCGGCAGCGGTTCGGTCGGCGGGGCGGTCATCACCTCGACGCGCATGAGCTGGGCGGTCACCGCCTCGCGCAGGTTCGAGAGCATGGCCTCGAAGAGCTGGAACGCCTCGGACTTGTACTCGTTCAGCGGGTCGCGCTGGGCATAGCCGCGCAGGCCGATGACCTGGCGCAGGTGATCCAGCGTGACGAGGTGCTCGCGCCAGAGATGATCGAGCGTCTGCAGCAGGATCGACTTCTCGACATAGCGCATGATCTCCGGGCCGTATTTGGCGACCTTGGAGGCCATGAACTCATCGGCGCGCTGCTGGACGCGCTCGCGCATCTCCTCGTCGGCGATGCCCTCCTCGGCCGCCCATTCCTTGACCGGCAGGTCGAGGCCGAGAGCGCGGTTCAGCTCCTCGCCGAGCCCTTCCGTATCCCACTGCTCAGGATAGGCGTTCGGCGGAACGTGCTTGGTCACGATGTCCTCAATGACGCCGTGGCGCATCTCGACGACCGTGTCGGCGACGTCCTCGTCCTGCATCAGCTCGACGCGCTGCTCGAACACGACCTTGCGCTGGTCGTTCATCACGTCGTCGTATTTCAGCAGGTTCTTGCGGATGTCGTAGTTGCGGGCCTCGACCTTCTGCTGCGCCTTCTCCAGCGCGCGGTTGATCCAGGGATGGACGATCGCCTCGCCCTCCTTGAGGCCGAGCTTCTGCAGCATGCCGTCGAGCCGGTCCGACCCGAAGATGCGCATCAGGTCGTCTTCCAGCGACAGGAAGAACTTGGAGTGGCCGGGGTCGCCCTGACGGCCGGAGCGGCCGCGCAGCTGGTTGTCGATGCGCCGGCTCTCGTGGCGCTCGGTGCCGAGCACGAACAGGCCGCCGGCGGCGAGCGCCTTCTGCTTGAGGGCGGCGACCTCCTCGCGGATGCGGGCCTCGGCGGCGGCGCGCTGCTCGCCCTCGGGCATGTCGGCGAGCTCGTGCTGGATGCGCATCTCGGCGTTGCCGCCGAGCTGGATGTCGGTGCCTCGGCCGGCCATGTTGGTGGCGATGGTAATGGCGCCGGGAACGCCGGCCTGCGCCACGATGTAGGATTCCTGCTCGTGGTGGCGGGCGTTGAGCACCGCGAAGACCTTCTCGTCGGCCTTGCCCTGGTCGCCGTCATAGAGGGCGCGGAAGGCGTCCGGGTCGGAGAAGTCCTTCTGCTTGAAGCCGCGCTTCTTCAACAGCTCGGCGAGCAGCTCGGACTTCTCGATCGAGGTGGTGCCGACGAGGACCGGCTGGCCGCTCGTCTTGCACTCGGCGATGAGGTCGATGATGGCGTCGTACTTCTCGCCGGCGGTGCGGTAGACCTCGTCGTCGTCGTCGATGCGCTGGACGGGCAGGTTGGTCGGGATCTCGACCACCTCGAGATTGTAGATGTCCTGGAACTCGGCCGCCTCGGTGTTCGCCGTGCCGGTCATGCCGGCCAGCTTCTCGTACATGCGGAAATAGTTCTGGAAGGTGATGGAGGCCAGTGTCTGGTTTTCCGGCTGGACCTGCACCCGCTCCTTCGCCTCCAGCGCCTGATGGAGGCCTTCCGAGTAACGGCGGCCCGGCATCATGCGGCCGGTGAACTCATCGATGATGACGACCTCGCCGTTGCGCACGATGTAGTCCTTGTCGCGCTGGAACAGCGTGTGGGCGCGCAGGGCCTGGTTGACGTGGTGGACGACCGAGACGTTCTCGACGTCGTAGAGGCTGTCGCCCTTCAGCAGGCCGGCGTCGCGCAGCAGGGTCTCGATCTTCTCCATGCCGGCTTCGGTCATGGCGACGGAGCGCTGCTTCTCGTCGACCTCGTAATCTTCCTTCGACAGCTTGGGGATGTAGGTGTCGATGGTGTTGTAGAAGTCCGAGCGGTCGTCGAGCGGGCCGGAGATGATGAGCGGGGTGCGCGCCTCGTCGACCAGAATCGAGTCGACCTCGTCGACCACGGCGTAGAAGTGCGGGCGCTGGACCATCTGGTTCAGCTCGTACTTCATGTTGTCGCGCAGATAGTCGAAGCCGAGCTCGTTGTTGGTGGCGTAGGTGACGTCGCAGGCATAGGCGGCGCGGCGCTCGTCGTCGTCCATGCCGTGATGGATGATGCCGACCGTCAGGCCGAGGAAGCGGTAGACGCGGCCCATCCACTCGGCGTCGCGCTTGGCGAGGTAGTCGTTCACGGTGACGACGTGCACGCCCTTGCCGGTCAGCGCGTTGAGATAGACGGGGGAGGTCGCCACCAGCGTCTTGCCTTCGCCGGTGCGCATCTCGGCGATGCCGCGCTCGTGCAGCACCATGCCGCCGATGAGCTGGACGTCGAAATGGCGCTGGCCGAGGGCGCGCCGGGAGGCCTCGCGCACGGTGGCGAAGGCCGGGACGAGCAGGTCGTCGAGGGTGGCGCCGTTGGCGAGCTGCTCGCGGAAGGCGAGCGTGCGCGCACGCAGCTCCTCGTCGGAGAGCGCCCTCAGCTCCGGTTCGAGCGCGTTGATGGCCGCCACCTTGGGCTGGTAGCCGCGCACGCGGCGATCATTGGCCGATCCGAAGAGCTTTCGCGCGAGAGCGCCGAACATGAGACTTCCAATCCGTGTCCGCCAGGATCAGTTGTCGGACGGGCGGTGACGGGCCGCCGCGTCCTCCTGTGCAAGCCGCTGACGCGAGCGCGCGGGCCGAAAGCCTCATCGAGACGCCATTTGCGGCCGAAATGGGTCTTCAGGGCCGGACGGCCGCGAACGGCTTGCGGGTTCTTGCGTCACATAAATGCGAGCGCCGGGGAGGGCTCGCACCGCGTGCCACACTTATGAACGGGTTTGGGGGTTGTCAATCGCGGGCCGGACGACAGTTTTGCCCGCAGGCAAGGCGTCGCGCCGGTTGTCGCCATCGCCGCCGCCGCGCCGAATTATGTGGCGTCGGTGTTCATACCCGCTTGCAACCCGGCCCCGGCTGGGCCAGCTTTCGCCGCCTATTCGCGGACAACCGCAACTTGAGGAACGCTCCCATGACCCGTCATCGCCCGCACGCCGCGCTCAAGGCGTCTCTTCGCCCCGCCGCCGGCATCGTGCGCGCCGGACTTCTCGCCGCCCTCCTCGGCACGGCTCTCGTTCCCGCCCTGCCGGCGCTGGCGCAGGACGCCCCGGCGGCCAAGACGGCGCAGGGCGACGACCCGGTGCTGGCCACCGTCAACGGCGCGGAAATCCGCCGCAGCGACGTCGCCGCGGCCGCCGAGGAGCTGGGGCCGAACCTGCCGCCGCAGCTGCAGGGCCCGGCCCGCGAGGAATATGTGCTCGGCTTCCTGATCGACCTCACCGCGATGGCGCAGGCCGCCGAGGCCGACAAGCTCGACCAGACGCCCGCCTTCAAGCGCGAGCTGGACTTCATCCGCAAGCGCGTGCTGATGCAGGCGGCGCTGGAGAAGGCGACCAAGGCCGCGATGACCGACGCGGCGCTGATGCAGACCTATGAGGAGGCGGTGAAGCAGCAGAAGCCGGAGGAGGAGGTGCGCGCCCGCCACATCCTGTTCCGCGCCGACCCGGACAACAAGGAAGCCGCCGCCGCGGCCGAGAAGAAGGCCAAGGACGTCGAGGCGCGGCTGAAGAAGGGCGAGGACTTCGCCAAGCTCGCCAGCGAGCTGACCGAGGACCCCTCGGGCAAGCAGGACGGCGGCGATCTCGGCTTCTTCACCAAGGAGCAGATGGTGCCGGAATTCGCCACGGCCGCCTTCGCGATGAAGCCGGGCGAGGTGTCGCAGCCGGTGAAGACGCAGTTCGGCTGGCACGTCATCAAGCTGGAGGAGAAGCGCGAGAAGCCCGTGCCGACCTTCGACGAGGTGAAGCCGCAGATCGAGCAGTTCCTCGCCCAGAAGGCGCAGGCCGACACGGTGCAGAAGATCCGCGAGGCCGCCAAGGTCGAGAAGACCGACGCCGCGCCGAAGGTTCCCGCCGCCGACGCTCCCGCCGCCCCGGACGCTGCCAAGCCCGCGCAGTGATTGCGCGGGTTCCGTACCTATCAGATGGCAATGGCCGGGTTCGTCCCGGCCATTTTCATGTGAGGGCCCAGCCGGGGCGCACCACGCCCCGCGCGATCTGCCGGGCGGCGTGGGCGATGGCGGCGGGATCGTCGTCGATGCGGCCGGTGAGCAGCCGGCTCCAGGCATAGCCCGAGATGATGTCGATCACGGCATCGAGATCGATGTCGTCCGCCAGCTCCCCGCGCCGCGCCGCGCGCTCGAAGGCGCCGGCGATATGGTGCCGCCGCTCGGCCATGAAGCCGTTCAGCGCCGCCATGGCGGCGGGATCGGACTGCGCCTCGGCGATGATCGAGCGGAAGGCGCCGCCGGCCGCCGTCTCGCGCCAGAACCGCCACAGGCCTCCGATCAGCGCGGCGAGGTCGGTCTCCAGCGCGCCGGTGTCGTCTTGATCGAGTTGGAGCTTCTGCCGGGCATAGACGTCCAGAAGCAGCGCCGCCTTGCTCGGCCACCAGCGATAGATGGTCGGCTTGCCCGCGCCCGCGCGCCGGGCGACCTGCTCGATGGAAAATCCGCCATAGCCGGCCTCCGCCAGCAGCGCCTCGGCGGCATCGAGGATCGCCTCGGACGAGGCCTTGCTGCGATGGGGCCCCGCCGATGCGCGGCGGGGCGGGGAGGCGCCGTCTGCGGGCGAGACGTCGGGAGGCGGGGTTTCGGCGGACATCGGACGGTTCCTTGGCCCGGGGCGGGCGCGTGGTTGCGCAGACTAGCGCCACCGATCCTGCTTGACAAAACGAAACGGGTCGTTTTATTTAACGGAACGTTCCGTTTCATTTTGTGAGGCAATCCCGATGTCCGCCACCCCGACAGCATCCGCTCAGGACAAACCTGCCGGCCGCTTCTCGCGTCATCGCTTCTGCATGGCGGTGATGCTCGGCGTCTATCCGCTCGTCACCGCGCTGCTCTATCTGGTGTTTCCGCTCACCGCCGGCTGGCCGCTGTTCCTCAAGACCGCGCTCATCGTGCCGCCGGTGGCGGCGACCATGGTGTGGGGACTGATCCCGGCCATCCATTCCCGGCTGCACCATTGGCTGCACCCGGTGCCGCGCGGCGGCGACGCTGGCGTTCACGACACAGTGTGACAGTCCTCGCTCGTGTATCCGCCTTGCGCTGCGGCCTGCCTTCGGGCACATCCGTTCGGCCCTTTCCCGCCGCAGAGTCCCCGCCGATGGCACACGCTTCTCCCGTCTCCCCCCTCGCGCCCAAGACCGTGCCGGATGTCGGCCCCGTCGCCGGGGTGCGCTTCGCCACCGCCGAGGCGGGCATCCGCTACAAGGGCCGCACCGACGTGCTGCTGCTGGCGCTCGACAAGGGCACCACGGTGGCCGGCGTGTTCACCAAGTCCAAGTGCCCTTCCGCGCCGGTGGAGTGGTGCCGCGACATCCTTTCCAAGGGCTCGGCGCGCGGGCTGGTGGTGAACTCCGGCAACGCCAATGCCTTTACCGGCGCCAAGGGCCGCGCGGCGACCGCGCTGACCGCGAAGATCGCCGCCAGGGCGCTGGATTGCCGCGAGGACGAGATCTACCTCGCCTCCACCGGCGTGATCGGCGAGCCGCTGGACGCGACGAAATATGAGGGCGTGCTGGACGCCACCGCCAAGCGCCTCGGCTCCCTGCCCTGGATCGACCCGGCGCGGGCGATCATGACCACCGACACCTTTCCCAAGCTGGCCACCGCCAAGGTAAAGATCGATGGCGTGACGGTGACCATCGCCGGCATCGCCAAGGGCGCGGGCATGATCGCGCCGGACATGGCGACCATGCTCTCCTTCGTCTTCACCGACGCCGCCATCGAGGCGCCGGCGCTGCAGGCGCTGCTCTCCAGGGGCGTCACCGACAGCTTCAACGCCGTGACCATCGACGGCGATACCTCGACCTCCGACACGCTGCTGCTGTTCGCGACCGGCGCCTCGGGCGCGCCGCGCATCGCCGACGCGAAGGACCCGCGCCTCATGCGCTTCCGCCGCGCCTTGCAGGGCGTGCTGGCGGATCTTGCCGAGCAGGTGGCGCGGGACGGCGAGGGCGCGCGCAAGCTGGTGCGCATCCACGTCTCCGGCGCGGTCTCCAAGCGCTCGGCGCGCAAGATCGCCATGGCGATCGCCAATTCGCCGCTGGTGAAGACGGCGGTGGCGGGCGAGGACGCCAACTGGGGTCGCGTGGTGATGGCGGTCGGCAAGGCGGGCGAGCCGGCCGAGCGCGACAAGCTCTCCATCGCCTTCGGGGCGATCCGCGTGGCGCATGAAGGCGCGCGCGACCCCTCCTATGACGAGGCGGAGGTCTCTGCCTACATGAAGAACGACGTGATCGACCTTTCCGTCGATCTCGGCCTCGGGCGCGGTGCCGACCGGGTGATGACCTGCGACCTCACCAAGGAATATGTCGCCATCAACGGCGACTACCGGTCCTGAGAACCGGAGTACCGTCATCCCCGGGCGCGGCCCGGGGATCCACGCCCTCATCGGCCATGACGGGTAGCGGGCCGGTTCTGGAGAGATATCGATGAAGCTCGTTCTCGTCGCCGCCTGCGCGCTCGTCGATGCGGACGGGCGGGTGCTGCTGACCGAGCGGCCCGCCGGCAAGTCGCTGGCCGGCCTGTGGGAATTTCCCGGCGGCAAGGTGGAGCCCGGCGAGCGGCCGGAGGAATGCCTGATCCGCGAGCTTTCCGAGGAGCTGGGCATCACGGTGAAGGAGCCCTGCCTCGCCCCACTCACCTTCGCCAGCCACACCTACGAGACCTTCCAGCTGCTGATGCCGCTGTGGATCTGCCGGCGCTGGGAAGGCCACGCCCATGGCCGCGAGGGCCAGCGCCTCGCCTGGGTGAAGGCGGGCGCGCTGCGCGACTACCCGATGCCGCCCGCCGACGAGCCGCTGATCCCGGTGCTGCTCGACCTGCTCGGGCCGGGGCGGTAGCCGCCTCGGAAGGTTGCTTGGAGGGCGCGGCCGGCGGCGCGGGAACATGTGGGAATCTCCCGGCTTGACGTATCTACCTACTAGAAGGTAGGTTCACGTCATGAGCCATGCTTCGACCACCGCCGATGAAATCCTGCTGTGCGCGCGCTCGCTGATCGTCGAGGGCGGGTATAACGGCTTCAGCTATGCCGACATCTCCAAGGTGGTCGGCATCCGCAACGCCAGCATTCACCATCATTTCCCCGGCAAGGCGGATCTGGTGCGCACGCTGGTGGCGCGCTATCGGCAGGAGGCCGAGACGGGGCTGGCGGAGCTGGACCGGCAGATCGCCGATCCGGCGGAGCGGCTGCGCGCCTATATCGGCTATTGGGAAGCCTGCATCGCCGATGCGAGCGCGCCCTTCTGCATCTGCGCCCTGCTGGCGAGCCAGCTTCCCGTCCTGCCCGAGCCGGTCGCCGTGGAGGTGCGTGCGCATTTCCGCATGCTGTCGGCGTGGCTGAGGGCGGTTCTGGAAGACGGAGCCGGGCAGGGCCGCTTGCGCCTTTCCGGCGCCGCCGACGCCGAGGCCGAACTGTTCATGGCGACGGTCCATGGCGCCATGCTGTCGGCCCGCGCCTATGGCGAGCCCGGCATGTTCGGCGCCGTCACCCGCCCCCTGCTGGAACGCCTGCTCGCCTGACCCGCCCATGATCCGGGCGAGGGCCGTCCTGCGTCCATCATGCCTACCAACTAGTAGATAGCTTCCCATTTCCTCCCTCCACCCAAAGGACAGACCCATGTTCGGAATCTCCCCCCTAGGCTGGGTGCACACGCTCGGCAGCCTGCCGGCCATCCCCGTCGCCTTCTACATGTTCGCCCGCTACGGCCGGATCGTGCCCCGTTCCACCGCCGGGGCGATCTATCTGGTGTCGATGCTGATCGGCGCCCTCACGGTGTTTCTGGTCACGCACGTGCCGGTCGGCAACGTCATCGGCGCGGTGACGATCGTGCTGCTGGTCGCCGGCTACGCGGTGGGGTGGGTGCCCGGCCTCGGGCGGGCGGGTCGCTATATCGAGACCGTCTGCCCGAGCCTGACGGCGTTCCTGCTGATGCTGCCCACCGTCACCGAGATCCTGCGGCGCGTGCCGGACGGCCATCCGCTGGTGACGGAACTCGACGCGCCGCTGCTTCTGGGCGCGCAGGGGAGCCTGCTGGCCGCGCTCGTCATCGGCCTCGGCGCGCAGATCGTCCATCTGCGCCGGTCGGCGGCGCGCATCCCGCTCTGACGGGCGGGGCTCTACTGCGCCTCGCCGTCGCCGCCCGGCAGGCGTCCCTCGGGCACCTTCAGCGCCTCGGCCAGCCGCATCTTGGCAGAGCCGGGGCGCAGCGGCTTCTGCTGGCTCTCATGCGGCGCCCAGCCGGACACCCAGGCGATCTCGAAAGTGGCGCGCAGGCGGCCGTCCGGGTCCGAGAACCGCTCGGCATAGACTTCGAACAGGCGCGCCAGCGTCCGGCGTAGCAGCGGCGCGCGTCGCCGGTCGGTGAGTGGGTTGGCGGCGCCCATGCGGCGCAGGTCGTTCAGCAGCGCGAGCGGGTTGCCATAGCGCACCACGACGCGGTCGACATCGGTGACCGGCAGGGCAAAGCCGGCGCGTTGCAGCAGGCCGCCGAGATCGCGCAGATCGGCGAAGGGGGCGACGCGCGGCGAGATGCCGCCCAGCGTGTCGCTCTCCGCGATGGCGAAGGCCTCGCGCAGCTCCTGGAGGGTACCGGAGCCGAGGAAGCCGGCGAGCAGCAGCCCGTCCGGCCGCAGCGCGCGGCGGATTTGCGCCAGCGCGCCGGGCAGATCGTTGACGGTCTGGAGGGCGAGGGCGGAGACCACGAGATCGAGGGATTGCGGGGCGAAGGGCAGGATCTCCGGGTCGACGACCGCGTCGACGTCGGCCCGTTCCGCCGGGCCGAAGGCGAAATAGCGGTCCACCATGCCCGCGCCGTCCAGAGCCGCGCGCAGCGCGTCGGTCGGCGTGCCAAGATCAGCCACGGTACCGAAACGGCGCTTCACCGCGCCGAGGCGGTCGAGAAGATCCTCCACCGCCCGGTCGAGCAGGAAGGTCTCCGGTCCCAGCGCGAGGGCGCGGCGGCGGCGGGCGGCCAGCGCGCGCGGATCGAAGACGTCGACGGGACCGGACATCGGGGCATGCTCCTCGGGGCGGGAAGGCATAGGACGCCCGCCGCGCGGGGTCAAAGGCGCGAGGCGCGGGCCCGGCACACATGGTAGGCTCCGCCCGATGGACAAGCCTTCCGAGCCTCCCTTCGAGCTGCCGCATGATTCCGTCCGGGAGGCGCCGCGCCCGGCCTTGCTGGCGCGGGCGTATGGCGCCGGGCGCCGGCTGGCGCGCGGGCTGGTGGATGTCGCGCTGCCGCCGGCCTGCATGGCCTGCCGCACGGCGGTGAACGAGCCGGGCTGCCTGTGCGCGGGTTGCTGGAGCCGGATGGGCTTCATCGAGCGGCCCTTCTGCGACCGGCTCGGGACGCCGCTGCCGCATGACGCGGGCGAGGGCGCGCCGCTCTCGCCGGCGGCGCTGGCCGATCCCCCGGCCTATGGCCGGGCACGCGCGGTGGCGGTGTTCGGCGATGTGGCGCGCGACCTGATCCACGCGCTGAAATATGCCGACCGGCTCGACGTCGCCGAGCCGATGGCGCGGATGATGGCGCGCGCCGGGGCGGACATCCTCGCGGAGGCCGACGCGCTGGTGCCGGTGCCGCTGCACGGATTCCGGCTCTGGCGGCGGCGCTTCAACCAGTCGGCGGCGCTGGCCCGGTTCGTCGGGAAGCGGACGGGGGTGCCGCTGCGCACCGGCTGGCTGGAGCGGCGGCGGGCGACCACGCCGCAGGTCGGGCTCGACCGGACGGCGCGGCTGCGGAACGTCGCCGGCGCCTTCGCCGTGCCGGAGGCGGCGCGGGCGGAGCTGCGGGGACGGCGCGTGGTGCTGGTGGACGACGTGTTCACCACCGGGGCGACCATCGACGCCTGCGTGAAGGCGCTCACCCGCGCGGGGGCGAAACGGGTGGACGTGCTGGTGTTCGCGCGGGTTGTTGACGGGCAGGGGGCGCCCATATCATAGGAGACCCCGGCGCCGGGGCCCGTCGAGCCTTGTGGCGGCCGGTTCGGAGAGGTCGGAAACGATGTCGCAGATCGAGATCTACACCACCTATACCTGCCCCTACTGCCATGCCGCCAAGGACCTGCTGGAGCGCAAGGGCGTCGAATTCTCCGAGATCAACGTGACCGGCGACCCCGTTGCCCGCTCGACCATGTCGAGCCGCGCCAACGGGCGCACCAGCGTGCCGCAGATCTTCATCGACGGCCGGCATATCGGCGGCTGCGACGACCTCTACGCGCTGGAGGAGGCCGGCGAGCTCGACACGCTGCTGAAGAGCTGAACGGACATTGCCGATGACCACCGCCGACACCGCCTCGCCGCACACGCCCGCGCTTCCCTCGGCTTCCGGCGCGCCGTTCCGCGCCGCGCTGGTGCAGATGCGCACCGCCAAGAGCGTCGATGCCAATGTCGAGGCCGCGTCCGCCTTCATCCGCGAGGCGGCGGCGCAGGGGGCGACCTACATCCAGACGCCGGAAATGACCGGCACGATGGAGGAGAACCGGCAGGCGCTGTTCGCCGTGCTCCACGCGGAGGAGACCGACCCGGCGCTGGCGGCGTTCCGCGCGCTGGCGGCGGAGCTGAAGGTGCATCTGCACATCGGCTCGCTGGCGGTGAAGGCGAGCGAGCATCGCGCCGCCAACCGCTCCTTCCTGCTGGCGCCGGACGGCTCCATCGCCGCGCGCTACGACAAGATCCACATGTTCGACGTCGACCTGCCGAACGGCGACGTCTACCGCGAATCGGCCGCCTACCGGCCGGGCGAGCTTGCCGTGGCGGCGGACCTGCCGTCGATCCGGCTGGGCTTCGCCATCTGCTACGACCTGCGCTTCCCGGCGCTGTTCCGCGCGCTCGCCGAGGCGGGGGCGGGGATGATCGCCGTGCCGGCGGCCTTCACCCAGTCGACCGGCGAGGCGCACTGGCACGTGCTGCTGCGCGCCCGGGCGATCGAAACCGGCTGCTTCGTGCTGGCGGCGGCACAGGGCGGCACGCATGAGAACGGGCGCAAGACCTTCGGCCACAGCCTGATCATCGATCCGTGGGGCGGCATCCTCGCCGAGGGCGGCACCGAGCCCGGCGTGATCATCGCCGAGATCGATCCGGCGAAGGTGGCGGCGGTGCGTGCGCGCATTCCCTCGCTGACCAACGGGCGGCGCTTCGAGATGGTGACGCCGGGCGAGGAGGGGCGGCTGCACCTGGTCTCCCCGGGAGGCGCGCCATGATCCTCTATCGCCTGCACTGCCCGAAGGACCACGAATTCGAGAGCTGGTTCCGCGATTCCGCCGCCTATGACGCGCAGCGCGAGCGGGGGCTGGTGACCTGCCCGGTCTGTGGCTCGCCGGATGTCGACAAGGCGATCATGGCTCCGGCGCTGGGGCGCGGCGCCCGCAAGGACGCGGTGGAGGTGGCCGAAGCGCCGCCGCCCGCCGCCGCGCCACAGCCGGTGGCGCTGATGTCCGACAAGGAGCAGCAGGTCCGCGCCATGCTGCGCGCCGTGCGCGAGCATGTGGAGGCCAATTCCGACTATGTAGGCGACGAATTCGCCAGCCTCGCCCGCCGGATGCACGAGGGCGAGGAGGAAAAGCGCGCCATTCGCGGCGAGGCCAGCCCCGACGAGGTGCGGGCGCTGATCGAGGACGAGATCGAGGTGCTGCCGCTGCCGGTGCTGCCGGACGAGCGAAACTGAAGCGGAGGGGGACTGCGATGCGCGCCGGTCTCCCCTTCTCCGTTGCGGCCGCCCTCGGCCTGCTCGCGATGCCGGCCTTGTCGGAAGGCCGCTACATCTTCGACGTGGTGAAGCAGCCGCCGTTCGGCGCGGCGTGGAACCGGCTCGTCGAGCCGCTGAAGAAGTCCCAGCCCTGGATGATCGACGCGCGGGGCGTCGCCGGACCGTCCGTGACCATCCATGTCGACGGGCAGAGCTTCGAGGTGTTCTCGCTGTGCAAGCCGCACGACTGTGCGGACAACCAGATGCAGGTGCTGTTTTCCGACGGCGGCCAGAAGGCCCACGGAGCGTTGCGCACCCGGGACGGCGTCCAGATGCTGGGACATGTCAGCGCCACGCAGGGCAAGGCGCTGCTTCAGGCCTTCGACTGATCCTCAGCCACCGCCCGGCGCGGGTGCCGCGATGGCCTTTTCGATCTCCGGCAGCAGGCGTTCCTTCAGGCCCTGAGCGTCGATGGGGCCGATGAACTTGTAGGCGATGCGCCCGTCCTTGCCGACGACGAAGGTCTCCGGCACGCCGTAGACGCCCCAGTCGATGGCGGTGCGCCCGTTCGCGTCCACCCCCACCGCCGCATAGGGATTGCCGAAGCGCCCGAGGAAGCGGCGGGCATTGCCGGCGTCGTCCTTGTAGTTGAGGCCGACGAGCCGGAAGCCCGGCATTTTCGAAAGCTCCACGAGATAGGGGTGCTCGTCGCGGCAGGGCACGCACCAGGAGGCGAAGATGTTCAGCACGGTGACGCCGCCCTTGAGATCGGCCGAGGTGAGGCCGGCGACCGGCTGGCCCTCGCGCGCCAGCCCTTCCAGCGGCGGCAGGTCGAGCGCCGGGGCGGGGCGGCCGATCAGCGCCGAGGGCACGCGGGAGGGATCGCCGGTGAACAGCCGCCCGTAGAACAGCGCCGCCAGCGCCAGGAAGGCGATCAGCGGCAGCAGGACGAGCAGCCGGCGGCGGCCGGGGCTGGAAGGAGCCGTCTCGCTCATGCGCTCTCGCTCACCCGTTCTCTCGGCTGGCCGAGCGGCGGCGCACGCCGCGCGCTTCCAGTTCGTCGAGGCGCCGGCGCACGGCCCGCCCGTCCAGCACGATCCACAGCGCCAGCGCGCCGAGGACGAGGGCGCTCACGCCGTAGCAGGCGAGGATGAAGAAGCCGTGCTCGCCGAACATTCAGGGGGCCTCACGCATAGGCCGCTTCGGCGGCGGCGCGCGCTTCCAGCACGCGCAGGCGACGGCGGAAGATCTCGGTGCGCATCGCCGCCATGTGCAGGGCCAGCATGAGCAAAGTGAAGCCGATCGCGCAGACCAGCAGCGGCCAGAGCAGGCTGGAATGGATGGTCGGCCCGTCCATGCGGAACACCGAGGCGGGCTGGTGCAGCGTGTTCCACCAGTCGACCGAGAACTTCACGATCGGCACGTTGACGAAACCGACCAGCGAGAGCACCGCGGCGGCGCGGCCGGCCTGGTTCGGATCCTCGATCGCCGAGCGCAGCGCCAGCAGGCCGAGATAGAGCAGCAGCAGCACCAGCATGGAGGTGAGGCGCGCGTCCCAGACCCAGTAGGTGCCCCACATGGGCCGGCCCCACAGCGAGCCGGTGACGAGGCACAGAAAGGCAAACACGGCCCCGATGGGGGCCATGGCCTTGTGCGCGACATCGGCGAGGGGATGGCGCCAGACGAGGATGCCGAGCGCCGACAGCGCTATCATCGAATAGCCGAACATGGCGAGCCAGGCGAAGGGCACGTGGATGTACATGATCCGCACCGTCTCGCCCTGCTGGTAGTCGGCGGGCGCGCGGAAGGCGAGGAAGAAGCCGAAGGCCAGCGTCGCCAGCGCGAGGCCCGCCAGCCATGGCAGAACGCGCCCGGAGAGGGCGAGAAAACGGGTGGGGTTGGCAAGATCCATCAGCGCCATGGCGCGGTTCTAATCTGCCCCGGTCGCAGCGGCAACATGGGCGGCCTGCGGCACAACGCGGATGTGAAGCCACAGGAAGGACAAAACTCCGCTATTCAAGCGGGTGAAGTCGAAAGAGGGATTCGAGCGTCCATGCCCGCATTGCCGCGTACCATGCCCGCCGCGCGCCCCGCGCTTGCCGTCGTCCTGCTCGTCCAGATCGCTGGCGTCCTGCCGGCGGCGGCGCGCTCGCCGGACCAGCAGATGCTGCTGCTGGAGCCTTCCGAGCGGATCGAGCAGCGCTGCAACGCCCGCGCCATGGGCGAGGTGGGGCGCGGCAACAAGGGCATGAAGCCGGACGAACTGGTCGCCTATGCCTATCGCGATCCCGTCATCAAGGGCGCGAAGATCAAGGTGCCGGGCGGCGCCATCCGCAGCGGCAGCACCTGGTACCACATCGCCTATGAGTGCGAGACGGCCAATGACGGGCTGGAGGTGACGGCCTTCTCCTACAAGCTCGGCGCGGCGATCCCGACCTCGGAATGGTCGGCGCATTATCTCGTCGCGCCGTAGGCACTTCGGTGTCACGCCTTCGGGGCGGGGTCATGGCCGGGCTTGGCCCGGCCATCGACGTCTTCGGCACCCCCCGGTGCGCCCGGCCCACGTCGTGGATCCCCGGGGTCAAGCCCAGGGATGACGGTGTACCGAGTGGGGGCTTCGGCCGGAACGGCGGCGCGGGTGACGCTCCCTACCAGGAGCGGAGCGCGCGCAGGGTCGGCGTCTTCTTGTCGAGGTGATCGGACATGCGCCCGAGCAGCCGGTCGAGCAGCTCGACCGCCTCGCGCACCGCCGGGCCCTTGTTGAGCATGACGCATTCGGCGCGGGCGGCCATGGCGGCGTCGGTCATCTCGCCGCGCGAGGGGATGCCGTCGCGCACGAGGTCCTCCAGCACCTGCGTCGCCCAGATGGCCGGCACGGCGGCGGCCTCGCAGATCCACAGCAACTCCTCCTGCATCTCGGCGAGGCGCTCGAAGCCGATCTCGGCGGCGAGGTCGCCGCGCGCGATCATCACGCTGAACGGCCCGCGGCGGGCGGCGCGGGCGATGAGGTCCGGCAGGTTCTTCACCGCCTCGGGGCGCTCGATCTTGGCCATGAGGCCGAGCGGGCGCTCGCGCGCGGCGCCGTGGCGGGCGATGGCGTCGTCGAGAAGGTCGAGGTCCTCGGGCCGGCTGACGAAGGAATAGCCGATGAGATCAGCGCATTCGATGACGGTGGCGAGGTCCGCGTCGTCCTTGGCGGTGAGCGGGGAGAGGCCGAGCGCGGTGTCGGGCAGGTTGATGCCCTTCTCCGGCTTCAGCTTGGTGCCGTCCGGGCGGGTGTGGAGGATGCGCAGGATTGCCTCGCCCTCGCGCACGCTCTCGACCACCGCCTCGACCTTGCCGTCGTCGTAGCGGATGCGGTGGCCGACGGCGAGGCGGGTGACGATCTCGGGCAGCGAGACGGCGGCGCTGAAGGGCGCGGCCTCGTCGACATGCGGCTCGCCATCGGCGACGAGGCGCAGCGTGTCGCCCGGCAGCAGGCGGCCGGCGGGCTTGCCCTTGCGCATCGGCAGCACGGCGCCGGTGCGGATCTTCGGGCCGGCAATGTCCATCAGCACGGCGATGGGGCGGCCGACCGCCTCGCCCGCCGCGCGCACGTGCTGCGTCATGGCGCGCCAGGCGCCGGCGTCGTCATGGGCGCAGTTGATGCGGGCGATGTCCATGCCGCTCTTCGCCAGCGCCAGGATGAAGTCGGCGTCGCCGGCGGCCTCGCTGGGCAGCGTGACCATGATGCGGGTGTAGCGCCCCTCCGGCTCCGGGCCGAGGCTGGCGGCGGTGGCGGCGTCGAGCCGTTCCTCGCCGGCGAAGAAGGCGTCCTGCTCCGGCGCCGGGAAGGGCAGGGGGCGGCCGGAGAGGGCCGCCAGCGCGGCGATCACCGCGTCGAGCGTGGGCAGCACGCGGCTCTCCAGCCGGCCGAGCGAGGACAGGCCGCGCCACATGAGCTGGCGCTGCAGCGGCCGCAATTCGTGGCGGCGCAGGGCCAGATAGTGGGCGAGATTGTCGAGCGCGGCGTCCTCGCGGCCGGCCTCGCGGGTGAAGCGCGCCCGGATCGGGGCGGCCTCCTCGACGATGGCGCTGCGCAGGGAGAGAAGGGTCTCGAACAGCGCGTCGTCGTCGCTGCTGGCCGGCGGGTGAGGG
Source organism: Ancylobacter moscoviensis (assembly GCF_007559435.1). Lineage (GTDB taxonomy): Bacteria > Pseudomonadota > Alphaproteobacteria > Rhizobiales > Xanthobacteraceae > Ancylobacter > Ancylobacter moscoviensis. The sequence continues at coordinate 294,665 of NZ_VMBP01000006.1, forward strand.
ATAGCCTTCGACGTGTTCATTGCCCGGTTTCCTCGTTACGCTGACGGAGGCTAGGGCGGCGCTGTTACGCCGCTGTGACCTTCGCCGGCGGGACGAAAGGCGCGTAAAACTTGACTTTGCGGTGGGCGGCGCTTACTAGCGGCGCATCCTCGCATATCTCGCGAGCCGACCCACCGCCCGGGCCATGAGCCCGGAGGTCAACGCCCGACAGCGCGATGCGCCCTCGGGCGCCAAACGGCTTTGCGGATACATCCGTGCGAGAAGGGAGCCGAGCGAACGCATGTTCGATTCATTGACCGACCGCCTTGGCGGCATACTCGACCGGCTTAAGCGACGCGGCGCCCTCACCGAGGCGGACGTGAACGAGGCCATGCGCGAGGTGCGCCGGGCGCTGATCGAGGCCGACGTCGCCCTCGACGTGGTGCGCTCCTTCACCGACCGGGTGCGCACGCGCGCCGTCGGCGCGGAGGTCATCAAGTCGGTGACGCCCGGGCAGATGGTGGTGAAGATCGTCAATGACGAACTCGTCGCCATGCTCGGCTCCGACGCCAAGCCGATCGACCTCGAGGCCGCCCCGCCGGTGCCGGTGCTGATGGTCGGCCTGCAGGGCTCGGGCAAGACCACTTCCACCGCCAAGATCGCCAAGCGCCTCACCGAGCGGTCGAACCGCAAGGTGCTGATGGCCTCGCTCGATACCCGCCGCCCGGCGGCGATGGAGCAGCTGGCTACGCTCGGCAAGCAAGTGGGGGTGGAGACGCTGCCCATCGTCGCCGGGCAGTCCGCGGTCCAAATCGCCCGCCGCGCCATGGAAGCCGCCCGTCTCGGCGGCTACGACGTGGTGATGCTCGACACCGCCGGCCGCGTCACGCTCGACGAGGCGCTGATGGCCGAGGTCGCCGAGGTGAAGGCGGCGACGCGCCCGCACGAGGTGCTGCTCGTCGCCGACAGCCTCACCGGCCAGGACGCGGTGAACACCGCCAAGGCCTTCGACGAGCGCGTCGGCCTGACCGGCATCGTGCTGACCCGCGCCGATGGCGACGGGCGCGGCGGCGCCGCGCTTTCCATGCGCGCCGTCACCGGCAAGCCGATCAAGCTGCTCGGCACCGGCGAGAAGATGGACGCGCTGGAGGATTTCGATCCCCGCCGCGTCGCCGGACGCATCCTCGGCATGGGCGACGTGGTGTCGCTGGTCGAGAAGGCGGTCGAGAACATCGACGCCGAGAAGGCGATGGCCGCCGCCGAGCGCATGCGCAAGGGGCAGTTCGATCTCGACGACCTGCGCATGCAGCTCGACCAGATGGAGAAGCTTGGCGGCCTCGGCGGGCTGATGGGCATGCTTCCCGGCGTCGGCAAGATGAAGAACCAGCTCGCCGCCTCCGGCATGAATGACGGCGTGCTCAAGCGCCAGAAGGCGATCATCGACTCGATGACGAAGAAGGAGCGGCGCAATCCCAAGCTGCTCGACGGCTCGCGCCGCAAGCGCATCGCGAGCGGCTCCGGCACCAAGGTCGAGGACGTCAACCGGCTGATGAAGATGCACCGCCAGATGGCCGACATGATGAAGGCCATGGGCGCTTCCGCCAGCGGCAAGCGCGGCCCGATGGCCGGTCTCGCCAGCATGTTCGGCCTCGGCGGTGGCGGGATGGGCGGCATGCCTTCGCCCGAGCAGCTCAAGCAGATGGCCGAGAAGATGCCGGGCGGGCTCGGCGGCGGCGGTCTGCCCCCGAACTTCCCCGGCAACATGCCCGGAGGTTTCCCCGGTAATTTGCCGGGCGGCCTGACGGGACTGGGAAACAAGCCGGGCGGGCTTCCGGGCCTGCCGGGTTTCCCGCCGAAGAAGAAATGACGGCCCGATGAAACCTCACGCCGTCACGGCCGGGCTTGGCCCGGCCATCCACGACTGCCTCGGCGCACTGCCGCCGCGCGCAAGACGTGGATCCCCGGGCCAAGCCCGGGGATGACGGAAGGAACTAGACGACCACACATAAGTACCTGAAAGGAAGACCTGAATGTCCCTCAAGATCCGTCTCGCCCGTGGTGGCGCCAAGAAGCGTCCCTACTACCGCATCGTCGTCGCCGACTCGCGCTCCCCGCGCGATGGCCGCTTCATCGAGAAGATCGGCACCTTCGATCCGCTGAAGGCCAAGGACGCCGCCGACCGCTTCGTCCTCGACGTCGAGAAGGCCAAGGCCTGGCTCGCCAAGGGCGCCCAGCCGACCGACCGCGTCGCCCGCTTCCTCGACAGCCTCGAGCTGGTGAAGCGCGCCCCGCGCAACAACCCGGAGAAGGCCGTGCCCGGCAAGAAGGCCCAGGAGCGCGCCGCCGCTGCCGCCAAGGCCGCCGAGGCCGAGGCTGCCCCGGCCGAGGCCGCTGCGCCGACCGAGTGAGGCTGAGGCCCTTCGCGGCCGAGGATCACAGATGAACCTGCGACCCCTCCCGTGTGAAGGGAGTGCTCTTCCGGTGAGGGGCGGGGGCCATTGAACACTCGATCTCTCCCTTACCAAGGGAGTGCTCTAGTTCTGGGCAGCAGGTCCTGTGTCGAACCTGCAAGCAGGCCATTATGAGCGGTCTGCTTGCATCTTCCGTATGAAGCGCCTGTGGCGGAGTCTTGCGCTGGGTTCCGGCGCTGCGCTCCGCCTGCGGCGTCGCTAGACGCGCGGACCATCATCGTTTCCCGGACAAGCTGTGCGCAGCACCGCGCTGATCCGGGATTAAGGGGCGACACGCGCCTTGAGGCGCACCGCCCCCTCTCTCTGTGAGAACTGAATGTCGAACGACCGCATCCTCCTCGCCCGCATCGGCGCGCCGCATGGCGTGAGGGGGGACGTGCGGCTGTTCGTCTTCGCCGACGATCCCGACTCGCTCAAACGCTACAAGCCGCTGACCGACGAGACGGGCAAGCGCGTGTTCAAGGTGAAGACGCTGCGGCCGGCGAAAGACCATTTCGTCGCCCGGATCGAGGGCGTCGACACGCGCGAGGCGGCCGAGGCGCTGACCAATACTGGCCTTTATGTCACCCGCGACCTCCTGCCCGAGCCGGAGGACGAGGACGATTTCTACCACGCCGACCTGATCGGCCTTGCCGCCGTGACCACCGAGGGCGCGGCCTTCGGCAAGGTCGTGGCGGTGCATGATTTCGGCGCCGGGGACATCATCGAGGTGGCGCCCGAGGACGGTGGCAAAGGGGGCGCAAAGACGCTGATGCTGCCCTTCACCAGAGCGGTGGTGCCGACCGTCGACATCAAGGGCGGGCGTATCGTGGTCGATCCGGCGGAATGGGCGCGCGAGGAAGCCCCGCCGCCGGAAGCCGACCGGGGCTAGGAGCGCGGCTCATGTGGCGCGCCTCCGTTCTCACCATCTTCCCGGACATGTTCCCCGGTCCGCTCGGCCTGTCGCTCGCCGGCCGGGCGCTGGGGCAGGCGTGGAACGTCGAGACCGTCGATCCCCGCGACCACGCGACCGACCGGCATCGCTCGGTCGACGACACGCCGGCCGGTGGCGGGCCGGGCATGGTGATGCGCGTCGACGTGCTGGCCCGCGCCATCGACGCGGCGGCGCCGGAAGGCGACACCCGCCCGCGCCTGCTGATGACGCCGCGCGGCGCGCCGCTGACGCAGAAGCGCGTGCGCGAGCTGGCGGCGGGCGAGGGGGCCGTCATCGTGTGCGGGCGCTTCGAGGGTGTGGACGACCGGCTGGTGGCGGCGCGCGGGCTGGAGGAGGTCTCGGTCGGCGACGTCGTGCTCTCCGGCGGCGAGATCGGCGCGCTGGTGCTGCTCGACGCCTGCGTGCGGCTGCTGCCGGGCGTGATGGGGCATCCCGAATCCGGCACCGAGGAGAGCTTTTCCGCCGGGCTGCTGGAATATCCGCAATATACTCGCCCGCAGGAATTCGAGGGACGGGAGATCCCGGCCGTCCTCACCGGCGGCGACCACGCCAAGGTGGCGCGCTGGCGCCGCGAGCAGGCGGAGGCGGCCACGAAGGCCCGCCGGCCGGACCTCTGGGCCGCCTATGTCGGCCTGCATGACGGTTCTGCGACGAAGGGGGAATGACAAGTGGCGCGACTTCGCGTATACGGCGCGCCGTCACTTGAACTGACAACAGCAAGATGCGGACGGCGCTGGCCGCTCCGCCTGAGGTGATAACATGGTCGATATCATTAAAGAGCTCGATGCCGAGCAGGCTGCCAAGCTCGCCGAAATCCGCGCGATCCCCGATTTCCAGCCGGGCGATACCGTCATCGTCAACGTGAAGGTGAAGGAAGGCGAGCGCTCCCGCGTTCAGGCCTATGAAGGCGTGGTGATCGCCCGCAACGGCGGCGGCATCAACGAGAGCTTCACCGTTCGCAAGATTTCCTACGGCGAAGGTGTCGAGCGCGTGTTCCCGCTCTACTCGCCGAACATCGACAGCCTGAAGGTTGTCCGTCGCGGCAAGGTGCGCCGCGCCAAGCTCTATTACCTGCGCGACCGTCGCGGCAAGTCGGCCCGTATCGCCGAGCGCCAGGACAAGAACGCCGGCAAGGGCAAGAAGGACGCCCCCGTCGCCGCTGAGTGATCGGCAGCGCAGGCTTCACGGATGCAAGGCCGGGGTTCTCCCCGGCCTTTCTGCTTTTGGGAATGCCTTTTCGCGGATGAGCCGCGCCCGGCGTCAGCAATCCTTGATGTGGTGCACGCGGGTGTTGGTCTGCTGCTCGACCAGCAGCGTGCCGTCGCCGAGCATGGCGGCCTGCATCACCGTGGCGAAGTCGGGCTTGCGCAGCGGACAGGTGATGAGCTGGGCGTGCTGGACCGGAGCGGCCGTCTCGTGCGGCGTCACCTCGACGCGATTGCCCGCCTCCACCACGGCCAGCCAGCCGAGGCCGGCGACGATCAGGGCAATGTCGGTCACGCGCATCGATCGCTCCATTTGCGCGTGTAGCCTAACGCAGCGTTTTCCATTACGCCATAGCAAGATGACGCAGCGGAAAACGTGAATTGTCGCAGTTGGTGGGTCAGGTATTACTTTGTAATACATTATTCCAGCGAGGGCGCGACGTGATGGCTCACGCGCTCGTGCGGCGGGTGCCGGGACGCGGTGGCCGCGGGCGATTGTTCGCCGGGCCGAGACTTGCTAGAAGGGTTCCATGATGAAGGCGGGAACCATGAGGACGGTTCGTCGTGGCGCGGCAGCACCTGTCGCGCCCGATGTCGCGCGTCCGGAGGCCCGCGTACGCCTGCCGACGACGATCGGCTTCGCCGCCGTGCCGGACCATGTCCGCCTGCCGGCGCGCTTCTTCGGCCGTTTCACCGCCTGCGCGGTCGCAGGGCTTAGCTGAGCGCCGCCCGGAGCCTCCCCGCTCCCGGCCGGGCATCGCGAACCCCTGTTTTCCTTTCCTGATCAGTGAGACGCCAGAATGAGCACGTCCGCTCCCCGTACCCTGTACGACAAGATTTTCGACGACCACATCATCGACCGGCAGGAGGACGGCACCTGCCTGCTCTACATCGACCGCCATCTGGTGCATGAGGTGACGAGCCCGCAGGCCTTCGAGGGCCTGCGCGTGGCCGGCCGCAAGGTGCATGCGCCGACGAAGACGCTCGCCGTGGTCGATCACAACGTGCCGACCTCCGACCGCCGCTTCGGCATCGACGACCCCGAGAGCCGCACGCAGGTGGAGACGCTGGCCGAGAACGCCCGCGACTTCGGCATCGAGTACTTCAACGAGCTCGACAAGCGGCAGGGCATCGTCCACGTCATCGGTCCGGAGCAGGGCTTCACCCTGCCGGGCACGACCATCGTATGCGGCGACAGCCACACCTCGACGCACGGCGCCTTCGGCGCGCTCGCCCACGGTATCGGCACCTCGGAGGTGGAGCACGTGCTCGCCACCCAGACGCTGATCCAGAAGAAGAGCAAGAACATGCGCGTCAGCGTCGACGGGAAGCTGCCCGAAGGCGTGACCGCCAAGGACGTGACGCTCGCCATCATCGGCGCCACCGGCACCGCCGGGGGCACCGGCTACGTCATCGAATATGCCGGCGAGGTGTTTCGCAACCTGACGATGGAAGGCCGCATGACGGTCTGCAACATGTCCATCGAGGGCGGCGCGCGCGCCGGCATGGTGGCGCCGGACGAGACCACCTTCGCCTATGTGAAGGACCGCCCGCGCGCCCCGAAGGGCGCGGCGTGGGACGCGGCGCTGCGCTACTGGGACACGCTGCGCACAGACGAGGGCGCGTTCTTCGACAAGGAGATCCGCCTCGACGGCGCCTCGCTGCCGCCGATCGTCTCCTGGGGCACGAGCCCGGAGGACGTGATCTCGGTCGAGGGGCTGGTGCCCGATCCCGAGCTGATCGAGGACGAGGCCAAGCGCGAGGCCAAGAAGCGGGCGCTCGCCTATATGGGCCTCGTCGCCGGCACGAGGATCACCGACATCGCCATCGACAAGGTGTTCATCGGCTCCTGCACCAATGCCCGCATCGAGGACCTGCGCGCGGCGGCGAAGATCGTCGCCGGCCACACGGTCCGCGAGGGCGTGTCCGGCATGATCGTGCCGGGTTCCGGGCTGGTGAAGCTGCAGGCCGAGGCCGAGGGGCTGGACGCGATCTTCAAGGCCGCCGGCTTCGACTGGCGCGAGCCGGGCTGCTCCATGTGCCTCGCCATGAACGCCGACAAGCTCGGCCCGGAGGAGCGCTGCGCTTCCACCTCGAACCGCAACTTCGAGGGGCGGCAGGGCTACAAGGGCCGCACGCATCTCGTCTCCCCCGCCATGGCGGCGGCGGCGGCCATCGCCGGCCGCTTCGTCGACGTGCGCAAGTGGCCGCACGCGGCATGAGGCGCTGACGACCGGCGCGCCGGCCCGTTCCGGCGGGCTGGCGTCCGGCGCAGCCACCGGAGGTGATCCCCGTGCCCTCGCCGCATTCTCCCTTCACCGACCCGCCGGAGGACGACCCGATGGAGGTCTGGGGCCGGCGCATCGGGCGCGGGCTTGCCGTTGCGGTGGCGCTGGTGCTCGTCTGGTACCTGTTCGCGACCTATCTCAGGTGAGGCGATGAGCGGCGAAACCGATGCGTCCTGGCTCCGGCGGAGCGCCCCTAGCCTCGCGCAGATGGAGGTGATGGCGGAGGAGGCCTATGCCCGGCTGCCGGAGGAATTCCGCGCCCTGTGCGGCAATCTCGTCATCCGGGTCGAGGATTTCCCGACCGACGAGGTGCAGGAGGAGATGGAGGCGGAGAGCCCGTTCGACCTGCTCGGCCTGTTCCAGGGCATCGGGCTGGCGCAGGGCTACGAGACCGTGACCGGCGTGCTGCCGAACATGATCTTCCTCTACCGCCGCCCGATCCTCGACTACTGGGCGGAGCACGAGGACACGCTGGGCGATATCGTGACCCATGTGCTGGTGCACGAGATCGGGCATCATTTCGGCCTGTCCGACGAGGACATGGAGCGGATCGAGGAAGAAGCGGGCTAGGCGGGTTCCCGCTGCGGGATATGAAGGTTTCGGGCGCTGGCGGCGTCCTGGAGATGGATGGAAGAGATGGACAAGTTCACCACGCTGACGGGCGTCGCCGCGCCGCTGCACCTGGTCAATGTCGACACCGACATGATCATTCCCAAGCAGTACCTGAAGACGATCAAGCGCACCGGCCTCGGCAAGGGCCTGTTCTCGGAGCTGCGCTACAAGGAGGACGGTTCGGACAATCCCGACTTCGTGCTCAACAAGCCGGCCTACAAGGGCGCCCCGATCCTCGTCGCGGGCGACAATTTCGGCTGCGGATCGAGCCGCGAGCACGCGCCCTGGGCGCTGCTCGACTTCGGCATTCGCTGCGTGATCTCCACGTCCTTCGCCGACATCTTCTACAATAACTGCTTCAAGAACGGCATCCTGCCGATCAAGGTGACGCCGGAACAGCTCGCCGCGCTGTTCGACGACGCCGAGCGCGGCGCCAATGCGAGGCTCACCGTCGATCTGGAGAGCCAGACCATCACCGGCCCGGACGGCGGCAGCATCAGCTTCGAGATCGACCCGTTCCGCAAGCACTGCCTGCTCAACGGGCTGGACGACATCGGCCTCACTCAGGAGAAGGCGGACGCGATCAAGTCCTTCGAATCGAAGCTCGCCGAAGAACGCCCCTGGGCATGAGCGGGCGCCGACGGATTTCCTCCGGCTCCGATTTCGAGGCGGAGGCCGGCTATTCGCGCGCGGTGGTCGACGGCAACGACATCTTCGTTTCCGGCACCACCGGCTACGACTACGAGGCCATGGTGCTGCCCGACGATCTGGTCGAGCAGACCCATGCCTGCTTCCGCAACATCTCCGCCGCGCTGGCGCAGGCCGATGCCAGCCTCGATGACGTGGTGCGGGTGCGCTACATCGTGGCCCGCGCCGAATATGCCGAGGTGGTGTTCCCGATCTTCGGCCGCTACTTCGCCGCCGCGCGGCCGGCCGCGACGCTGATCGTCGCCGGCCTGCTGCAGCCGGAGATGAAGATCGAGATCGAGGTTACGGCCCGCCGCCGGGGCTAGCGGCCGCCGCGCCGCGCATTTTGCGCTTTACAGCGTCCCGTTCCCGGGATGGAATCGTTCAAAACGAGAATATGCCGGGAGACGCTCCTCATGTGCCACATCTTCGCGGGCCAGGCGCCCGAGACCTATGAGAGCCAGACGCGCTCGGTGCGGATCGGCGGCCATTCGACCTCGATCCGCCTGGAAGCCGCCTTCTGGACCGTTCTCGAGGAGGTCGCCGCCCATCAGGGCATGAGCCTGGGCAAGTTCGTCACCAAGCTGCACGACGAGGTGCTCAACCTGCATGGCGAGGTGCGCAACTTCGCCTCGCTGCTGCGCTGCTCCTGCCTGATCTACCTCGCCGAGGTCCGCCCGGCCGGCACGGCGCCTGCGGTCGCCCGCGAGCGCTATCTGTGCGAGAGCTCCCGCCTGCATCTGGAAGCGGCGGAGTAGGCTGCGCACGCCTTGCCTTGGCTCCTCCGGGGTGCCGAATTGAGTGCGTCATGGCCGGGCTTGTCCCGGCCATCCACGTTTGGGGACGTGCGGTTCAAGACATGGATTCCCGGGGCCGGGCCCGGGGATGACGGTGGGGCAAGCAGAGACGGCCGGATAAAGATCGGCTCGACGAGAGGGGCGGTCGATGCGCGCCCGTTCCCACGCTCCCGCCGGGGCCTAAAGCACATCCGGGTGATGTGCTAGCTGCCTACCACCTACCGTTCGCCAAGCGGCCTAGCATCCTCGTTATCGGCGGGATTCCCGCCATGACGAGGTTCAAGGCCGGAGGAACAGGTGGCGAAGGCCATACATTCGATGATCCGCGTGCTCGACGAGGCGCGCTCGGTTGATTTCTACAAGCGCGCCTTCGGGCTGGACGTTGCGCAGCGGCTGCCGTTCGACGGCTTCACGCTGGTCTATCTGCGCAACCCCGAGGCCGATTTCGAGGTCGAACTCACCGTCAATCACGGCCGGACCGAGCCTTATGCGCTCGGCGACGGCTACGGGCACATCGCCTTCGTGGTGGACGATCTCGACGCGGAGCATGCGCGCTTCACCGATGCGGGCCTCAATCCGAATCCCGTCAAGGAATTCTTCCACGACGGCGCGCTGCTCGCGAAGTTCTTCTTCGTAACCGATCCTGACGGCTACAAGATCGAGGTCCTGCAAAAGCACGGGCGCTATCGATGACGTGACTAGTAGGCGCGTAGACTTAAAAACAACATAAAAATACCCCGGGAGGTAACGATGACAACACTGATCGACAGGCGCGGTCCGTCACGCCGCGCCCTGCTCGCCGGCATTGGAGCGGCCGGCGCACTCATGGTGAGCGGCGCCGCCGTGCTCAATCCGCGCGAGGCATGGGGGCTGGAAGTCTCGGCCCTCAAGCCCGAGACCATGCGCACGCTGATCGTCATGGCGCGCGACGTCTACCCCCACGACCGTGTCCCCGACCGCTTCTACGCCGTCGCCATGAAGCCCTACGAGGCCGACGCGGCGAAGGACCCGGCGCTGAAGGCGCTGGTGGAGGAGGGGGTCATCACCCTCGATACGCTCGCCAAGGCCCGCTACGGCGTGCCCTACGCCGATGTCGGCTGGGAGGACCAGCGCGTCGCGCTGCTGCGCGAGATCGAGGGCGGGGCCTTCTTCGAGAAGGTGCGCTCGGGCCTGGTGGTGGGCCTCTACAACCAGGAGGATGTCTGGCCGATCTTCGGCTACGAGGGCTCCTCGGCCGACAAGGGCGGTTACATCGACCGCGGCTTCGACGACATCGCCTGGCTGTGAGGGGAGGACGGAAACATGGCTGCACCCTTCGATCTCAATGACGATTCCGTCGTCGTCATCGTCGGCTCGGGCGCCGGCGGCGGCACGCTCGGCACGGACCTCGCGCTCAAGGGCGTGAAGGTGGTGATGCTGGAAGCCGGCGCGCGCCACAACATGGAAGACTTCGTCAACAACGAGTGGGAAAGCTTCGCCCAGCTCGCCTGGACCGACATGCGCACGACGTCGGGCTCCTGGCGCGTGCACAAGAACTTTCCCAACCTGCCGGCCTGGATCGTCAAGTCGGTCGGCGGCTCCTCCGTGCACTGGGCCGGCGCCTCGCTGCGCTTCCAGGAGCACGAGTTCAAGACCCGCACCACCTATGGCGACCTCGACGGCGCCAACCTGCTGGACTGGCCGATCACCCTGAAGGAGCTGGAGCCCTATTACGCCCGCGCCGAGGACCGCATGGGCGTGACCCGGACCAACGGCATTCCGGGGCTGCCGGGCAACAACAACTTCAAGGTGTTCGAGGCCGGGGCCAAGAAGATCGGCTACAAGGAGGTCTCGACCGGGCGCATGGCGATCAACAGCGAGGCGCGCAACGACCGTGGCTCCTGCCAGCAGATCGGCTTCTGCTTCCAGGGCTGCAAGTCCGGCGCCAAATGGTCGACGCTGATCGCCGAGATCCCGCGCGGCGAGGAGACCGGCAATCTCGAGGTGCGGCCGCAGTGCATGGTGGTCAAGATCGAGCATGACGCCTCCGGCAAGGCGAGCGGCGTCGTCTATGTCGACAAGGACGGCAAGATGCAGCGCCAGAAGGCGCGCATCGTCGCGGTCGCCGGCAACTCCATCGAGAGCCCGCGCCTCCTGCTGAACTCCGCCAGCAACATGTTCCCGGACGGCCTCGCCAACTCCTCCGGCCAGGTGGGCCGCAACTACATGCGCCACATGACCGGCTCGGTGTACGGCGTGTTCGAGAAGCCGGTGCACATGTATCGCGGCACCACCATGGCCGGCATCGTCCGCGACGAGGCGGGCTTCGACACCAAGCGCGGCTTTGTCGGCGGCTATGAGATGGAAACGCTGTCGCTCGGCGTGCCCTTCATGGCCGCCTTCCTCGATCCCGGCGGCTGGGGACGCTCCTTCACCTCGGCGATGGACGGCTACGTCAACATGGCCGGCATGTGGCTGGTGGGCGAGGACATGGCGCAGGAGACCAACCGCGTCACCCTCAACACCGAGGTCAAGGACAAGCACGGCATGCCGGTGGCCAACGTGCATTTCGATGATCACCCCAACGACGTCGCCATGCGCAACCACGCCTATGCGCAGGGTGCGGCGATCTACGAGGCGGTGGGCGCGACGCGGACCCTGCCGACGCCGCCCTATCCCTCCACGCACAATCTCGGCACCAACCGGATGAGCGAGAAGCCGCGCGACGGCGTGGTGAACAAGCATGGGCAGACGCACGACATTCCCAACCTGTTCGTCTCCGACGGCAGCCAGTTCACCAGCGGCGGCGCGGAGAATCCGACGCTGACCATCGTGGCGCTGGCCATCCGTCAGGCGGAGTTCATCGCCGCCGAGATGGGCAAGGGGACGATCTGACGGTCCTTCCGGCTTTCTCCCCGTGGGGAGAGAGAAGCGCCCTGCCGCTCCCTCCCGCCGCCGGCCTCGCGTGCCGGCGGCTTTTCTTTGCCGCCGGCTCTCCCGGGCCCGGCGCCGCCTGAAGGCTTGCCAGCCCGCGCGCCAGCCTTTAGGGACACGCTCGCCGGGCCGGAGGCTCGGCAAAGACGCTTTTCGAACAGGCGCACGCGAGGAATCCCATGGCCACCCACAAGCTTCTCCTCCTTCCCGGCGACGGCATCGGCACCGAAGTGATGGCCGAGGTGAAGCGAGTGGTCGATTGGCTCGACCGGCGCGGCCTCGCTTCCTTCGCCATCGAGGAGGACCTCGTCGGCGGCGCGGCCTATGATTCCTGCGGCCAGCCGATCTCCGAGGAGGCGATGGCCAAGGCGTTCGCCGCCGACGCCATCCTGCTCGGCGCGGTGGGCGGCCCGAAATGGGCCAACGTGCCCTATGAGGCGCGCCCGGAAGCCGGCCTGCTGCGTCTGCGCAAGGATCTGCAGCTCTTCGCCAATCTGCGCCCCGCCGTGTGCTATCCGGCGCTCGCCGACGCCTCCAGCCTGAAGCGCGAGCTGGTCGAGGGGCTCGACGTGCTGATCGTGCGCGAGCTGACCGGCGGCGTCTATTTCGGCGAGCCGAAGACCATCACCAATCTGCTCGACGGGCAGAAGCGCGCCGTCGACACGCAGGTCTATGAATCCTACGAGATCGAGCGCATCGCCCGTGTCGCCTTCGAACTCGCCCGCACCCGCCGCAACAAGGTGGTCTCCACCGAGAAGCACAACGTCATGAAGACCGGCGTGCTGTGGAAGGAGGTCGTGAGTACCGTCCACGGCGCCGACTACGCCGACGTGACGCTGGAGCACCAGCTCGCCGATTCCTGCGGCATGCAGCTGGTGCGCGCGCCCAAGCAGTTCGACGTCATCGTCACCGACAATCTGTTCGGCGACATCCTGTCGGACGTGGCCGCCATGCTCACCGGCTCGCTGGGCATGCTGCCCTCCGCCTCGCTCGGCGCGGTGGAGGAGATTTCCGGCAAGCGCCGCGCGCTCTACGAGCCGGTGCATGGCGCGGCGCCGGACATTGCCGGCAAGGGCCTCGCCAACCCGATCGCCATGGTCGGCTCGCTCGCCATGGCGCTGCGCTATTCCTTCGGCCAGATCGAGGCGGCCGATCGCGTCGAGGCGGCGATCGCGGCGGTGCTGGCGGCGGGCTTCCGCACCAACGACATCTACTCGGAAGGCATGACGCGCGTCGGCACCTCCGGCATGGGCGACGCCCTGCTCGCGGAGCTGGAGCGGGCGGCCTGAGGGGGCGGCCTGCCAATCCCCCTGCGATGGATGTTATCCTGAGGTGCCCGGCGTTGTGCCGGGCCTCGAAGGATGCCCGTCCTGGCGTGCCGTAGCGACCATCCTTCGTGGCTCGCTGCGCGAGCACCTCAGGATGACGGCGCTTTCTGAACAAGCTTGGAGCGGGAGCTTCCGGCCAAAAACAAAAGCCCGGCGCGAGCCGGGCTTTTTCATGCGGTGCGACGCTGAGCCGGCGAATCAGTAGCCCGGCAGCTCGAAGCGGCTCGGCAGCGGCCAGCGCGAGCCGGTGATGCCACCCTGACCGCCATACTGCGGATAGAAGGGCTGCGCGGCGTAAATGTAGTTCAGGTCGCGCGCGGTGCCGGGCTTCACCACCGGACCGGGATCCAGGAACGAACGCGGCGGCAGCTTGCGGATGATGATGCGGGTGCTCTCCTGCGCTTCGGCCGGAGCCGTGGCGATCATGGCAGTACCGGCGATCAGCGCGGCGAGGGCGAACAGGGCGACACGCATCTAAACCTCCCAGCGACGATCACGTCGCACGACGGTGCAGACGATTACGTCACGATAAGCATGCGCGCAACTTATCGTGCCGTCGAGATGAGGAAAGTCCTAATTCCGCCGTTCGGCGACGAAATGCGCTGCTTCCACAAGGAGTGTTGCAGCCTTGCCGAACCTCTCGAGCGCCGATTCGGCCTCGGCTACGAGACACGCGAGCTCTGCACGGGCGCCTTCCACCCCGAGCTTGCCGACCAATGTCGCCTTGCCGGCGGCGGCATCCTTGCCGACGGCCTTGCCGACGGTGCCGGCCTCGCCCTCGACGTCGAGCAGGTCGTCGGCGATCTGGAAGGCACGCCCGACGGCGCGGGCGTAGCGGTCGAGGCTCTCGCGCTCGTCCGGCGTCGCCCCGCCGAGCAGGGCGCCGGCCTCGCAGGCCTGGCGCAGCAGGGCGCCGGTCTTCATCGCCTGCAGGCGGATGATCTCATCAGCCGGCAGGTCCAGCGGAGCGCCGCCGCCGAAGCGGCCCTCGGCGGCGAGGTCCAGCATCTGGCCGCCGATCATGCCCGCCACGCCGGCGGCGCGCGCGAGGCTGGCGACGAGGGCGATGCGCACGCCGGCATCGGGGCCGGCCTCCTCGCGGGCGAGAATCTCGAAGGCGAGCGTGAGCAGCCCGTCGCCGGCAAGGATCGCGGTGGCCTCGTCATAGGCGCGGTGGACGGTCGGCTGGCCGCGCCGCAGGTCGTCGTCGTCCATGGCCGGCAGGTCGTCATGCACGAGCGAATAGCAGTGGATGCATTCGAGCGCCGCCGCCGCCGGCATCGCCCGGTTCGCCGGCACGCCGAAGAGGGCAGCGGTCTCGACGACGAGGAAGGGACGCAGCCGCTTGCCGCCGGCGAGGGTGGCGTGGCGCATGGCCGCGGCAAGGCGCTCGCCCGGCGCTCCGCTGGCCGCGATCGCTCCATCGATATAGGCGGCGACGGCCTCCGCGGTGCGGGCGAGGGCGTCGGGCAGCGGGAGGAGGGGGCGGGCGTCGGCGGCGGGCATGGCACGGACCTGGCGCGGAGCGTGGGAAGATGACGAGGCTTCCGTGCCCGAGGCGGCGGGCGGGGTCAAGCGAGGGGAAGCCCGCAGATGGGCGACCGCATGCCGCTCGGTCGACCCGCGCCGCACCGCCCGCTAATGTAGCCGGGTCGGGGGAGCGCGGGTTGTCGTCGGAATGGGCATAGTGTGGGGCTGGCTGTGGAAGGCGGCGCTGATCGTGGTGCTGGCGCCGTTCGCGCTCGGCCTTCTCTATAACGTCATTCCGGCGCCTTCGACGCTGATGCTGGCGCGCTGGGCGAGCAACCAGCCGGTGGTGCGCGACTGGGTGCCGCTGACCGCCATCTCGCCGAATCTCGTGCGCTCGGTGCTGGCCTCGGAGGATGCGCGCTTCTGCACCCATTCCGGCATCGACCTCGTCGAGCTGCAGGGGGTGATCGACGAATCGGACGGCCTGAGCGCACCGCGCGGCGCCTCGACCATCACCATGCAGATCGTGAAGAACCTGTTCCTGTGGAACGGGCGCAGCGTCATCCGCAAGGGGCTGGAGCTGCCGCTGGCGCTCTATCTCAACGCGGTGATGCCGAAGCACCGGCAGCTGGAGATCTATCTCAACATCGCCGAGTGGGGGCCGACCGGGGAGTTCGGCGTGGAGGCCGGCGCGCGCCGGTCCTTCGGGCGCGGGGCGGGCGACCTGTCGCCGAGGCAGGCGGCGCTGCTCGCGGTGATGCTGCCCAATCCGCACAAGCGCGATGCCGCCAAGCCGGGGCGCGGGCTGAACCGGCTCGCCAGCAACCTGCAGGCCCGGCTGCCGCGCGAGGGGGCCGAGCTGACTTCCTGCCTCTGAGGATAAGGTTTGGAGCAGGATCCGAGGGGAGGGCCGAGGATCGGGCGCCGGGGGCTCCGGCGCCTTACGCAACAGAATTGCGTCAGCCCCTTTCGCTCGCGCGCATGAGTCTGTATAAGCCGCCACTCGAAATACGCACGATCCGGCGCCGGCCCCTCCGACTGGGCGTGAGCCATGCCGGTACAGGAGAAGACTATGGCCGTTCCGAAGAAGAAAACCAGCCCGTCGCGTCGCGGCATGCGCCGTTCCGCCGATGCCCTCGCCAAGCCGACCTATGTCGAGGACAAGGATTCCGGCGAGCTGCGCCGCCCGCACCACCTCGACCTGAAGACCGGCATGTACAAGGGTCGTCAGGTTCTCAAGGTGAAGGCCGAGGCCTGATCGGGTCTCGACGCGCGGCGGAGCCTTCCGCCGCCTGCGGGAGCCGGCCCACGGGCCGGCTTTTTTGCGTCTGCGCGCCGCTTCTGCCGGCGGGCTGTCATGTGCCGGTAACCGTAACGACGGTATCGGGTGGAGCGAGGTGCCGGCAGCGTTCCGGCCGCTTATCAGTGCGCGGGAATGATGCTACATCTCTCGCGTGTGAGACTGGGGATCCGTGGTGTTGCGTAACGCGAACGGTCGAGTGCGCCGGGCCACGACATGGCTCTTTCTGGCGGTTTTGGCGGGTCCGGTGCTCGCCGGTTGCGCCTCGCGTCCGGGGCCGGATGCGCTGGCCGCCGTGCAGGACGAGGCGCCCGACACGACGAAGCACGTCATCCTCGTGGCCTCCTCGCGGGCCCGCGACGAGCGCCCCGGCGTCTTCTTCAGCGGCGAGCGGACCTCGGCGCTGAACTTCGCGCGGGTCGAGATGACGGTGCCGCCGACGCACAAGGCGGGCATGGTCGAGTGGCCGAAGGCGCAGCCCAACCCGGCGACGGACATGGTGGTGCGCGAGGCCGTCTATCGCGACACGAAGCAGGAATTCACCCGTGATCTGAAGGCCGAGCTCGCCCGGCGTCCGGCCGGCAAGCGGCAGGCCGTGATCTTCGTGCACGGCTACAACACGCTTTATTCCGAAGCGCTCTACCGCCTGACGCAGCTGGCGGAGGACTCGAAGTCGCCCGCCGTCCCGGTCCTGTTCACCTGGGCCTCGCGCGGTAATCTCAGCGACTACGTCTACGACAACAACAGCGCCACCGCGGCCCGCGACCGGCTGGAGGACACCATCCGCCTCGTCTTCGACAGCGGCGCGGACCAGGTGACCATTCTCGCCCACTCGATGGGGAACTGGGTGACGGTGGAGGCGCTGCGGCAGATCCAGATTTCCGGCAAGCGCCTGCCGTCCAGCAAGATCGGCAACATCATCCTCGCCGCGCCCGACATCGACGTCGACGTGTTCAAGACCCAGCTCAAGCGTTTCGGCAAGCCCGAGAAGCCGTTCCTGATCGTGGTGTCGCGGGACGACAAGGCGCTGGCCTTCTCCGACTTCATCGCCGGTGACAAGCCGCGGCTCGGCGCCTACACCAACGACAAGGAACTGGTGGAGCTCGGCGCGGTCGTCGTCGATATGAGCGACGTGAAGTCGCCCGACGAAATGAACCACAGCAAGTTCGCCCAGCTTGCCGAGTTGGCGCCGGAGCTGAACGGCATGATCGCCCATGCGCGGGGCAAGGGCACGGCCAACGCCGCCGTCGAGGTCGCCGGAGTTCATTTCTTCGGTCTCGACAGGCTGTTCCCCATCGGGCGCGGCAGCGCGCCGACCGCTGTCGCGTCTTCGCGGCGCGACGGGGCAGCGCCGGGGACCGCGGAGGCCGCCGCGTCCGGAGCGGCGGGCGAGGGCGCCGAACCGGCCGGGACTGCTGATGCGGCGACGCAACTCGTTCGAGCGGACGCCGCGGCGGCGCAATAAGCGCGCTTATGCCGATAGCGCTTTGGTTCGCTTGTGGATTTGCGTGGCCCTTAACGATTAAGTGGGTCCTTAGCCCATAAGCGTGACGATCATGCTGCGTTGCTGCGATATTCCGCCGAAGGCCTCTCATGCCCGGGCATGAGGGGAGCGATGATTTTGATCCCGAAACCGAGCTTCCGCCCGAAGCGGTCGCCGGCGTCGCTCGCACCTTTGGCGCCGCCGCTTATCGTTGGACACCGGATGACGACCTCGTGCGCTGGAGCGCCGCCTCGGAGGCCGTACTCGGCCGCGAGCGCCTGCCGCTCGCCCGCCGGGGCGCGGACTATGCGCGGCTGATCGAGCCCGGCTCGGGCCTGTCGCGTATCGAGGCCGCTCTCGCCGCCAAGGAGACGAGCGCGGATACCGATGCGTTTCCGGGGAACGAGGAAGGCGCGCGCTTCTTTCAGACCGTCTACTGCCTTGCCTCGCCGTCGGGCAGCGACCGGAGGTGCCTGTGGGTCGAGGACCGTGGTGTGGTCTATTTCGATCCCGCGGGCCGGGTACGGCGGGTGGAGGGATTCGTGCGCCGCTTGTCGGCCGGATGTCCGGGCCGGCTGGCCACGGGCAGCATCGAGCCGCGGACCGATCGCCAGAGGCTGGCCGGACTGATCGAGGAGAGGCTCGCGCAAGCCTATCGCGAGGGCGGCGAGTTCGGTTTCATGCTGGTCGGTGTCGACCATCTGGGCGATCTCAACGATGCCTATGGCTTCCTCGTCGCCGACGAGGTGATCGACGTCATCTGGCTGCGCCTGCGTGCCCAGCTCGCGGAGGGCGAGGAGATCGCCCGCTTCTCCGGCAGCAAGTTCGGCCTCGTGCTCCATGCCCGGCCGGGCGAGGACTTCCTCGCCTCCGCCCGCCGCTTCGTCGCGGCGGTGAACCTCGCTTCGCCGCGCACCAGCGCGGGGGCGGTCGCGGCGAGCGTTTCCGCCGGCGGGCTGATCGCCCCGCGTCAGGGGCGCAGCGTGCCGGAGATCTTCTCCCATGCGCAGGATACGCTGCAGCGGGCGCGCAGCGTGGCGCAGGGCTCCCTTGAGCTCTATTCGCCCTCGTTCGACCGTGCCGCCGAGCGCCTCGCCAATGTGCGTTTCGCCGACGAGATCGTCGGCGCGCTCAGCCATGACCGGGTGTCGCTGGCTTTCCAGCCGATCGCCCATGGCGTGACGCGCGAGATCGCCTTTCACGAATGCCTGGTGCGCATCACCGGGCGTGACGGGCGGGTCTTCGATGGCGGAACCGTCATCCCGACGGCGGACCGGTTCGGACTGACCCGGCTGGTCGACTGCCGCGCGCTGGCGCTCGCGCTGGCCGCGTTGCAGGCCGATCCAGAGCTGCGGCTCTCGGTGAACGTCTCGCCCGGCTCGATCCATGACGCGGCCTGGGTCCAGATTCTGGAGGAAGGGGCCCTCGCCGGGCTCGGTGCGCGGCTGATCGTCGAGATCACCGAGAGCGCGTCCATCCCCGATATCGAGGCCATGCGGGCGCGGGTCGCCTGGCTGCGCGCCCATGGCTGCAAGGTGGCGATGGACGATTTCGGCGTCGGCTATACCTCGTTCCGCAATCTCCGGAACCTGCATGTCGACATGCTCAAGATCGACGGCAGCTTCATCTGCACGATGATGCAGTCCGAGGACGACCGGAGCTTCGTGCGGGTGCTGCTGGACCTCGCCGGCCAGCTCGGCATCGAGACGGTGGCGGAATGGGTGCTGGACGAGGAGACCGGGCGCCAGCTCGTCGACTGGGGCTGCACCTATCTGCAGGGCCAGCTCATCGGCCTGCCGACCGACGACCCCGCCGTACCGGACGGCACGCCCGGCTCCTGACGCGCCCCCGGCTCCGGTCGGCTGCGACCGGGGCCACGCAGCCGATGGGACGGACCGTGGCGGTCAGTCCTTCTTGTCGCCTTCGCCGAGACGGTCGAGGCGCTTCTGCATCTCCGCTACCTGCCGGCGCAGCTCGTCGAAATCGTCCGCCTTGGTGGCCGGCGCCGGCTGGGCTTCGTCGTTGCGCGCGTTCGGCAGGAACACCTTGAAGGCGCGGTCGAACATTTCCATGTTCCGGCGCACCTGCTCTTCCATCATGCCGAAGCCGCCGACGCCGAAAGCCTTGGAGAACTGCTCGCGCAGGTTGTTCTGTTCCTTGCTGAAGTTCTCGATCGACATGTCGAGGTAGCGCGGAACCAGCATCTGCATGCTGTCACCGTAGAAGCGGATGATCTGGCGCAGGAAATTGATGGGCAGGAGGTTCTGACCCTTGCCCTCCTGCTCGAAGATGATCTGCGTCAACACGGAATGAGTGATGTCTTCGGAGGATTTCGCGTCGTAAACGACGAAATCTTCTCCGTTCTTGACCATCTGCGCGAGGTCTTCGAGCGTCACATAGGTGCTTGTGCCGGTATTGTAGAGACGGCGGTTTGCGTACTTCTTGATGGTGACGGGTTCGTTGGATTTTGCCATTGTGATCCGGTCGCCTTGATCGTTTCCTATTGAAAACTCTAGGACGTTTCCAGTCGGTCGGCTACTGGCATTATGTCGATTTAAGGATGGGACGGAATGCGACCCTCCGCCGAGCCTGCCTGCGAGCGTCGGGAAAACGGCATGCCATTGACATGGATCACATGACCCACCCACGATGGTAGCACACTAAGAACAAGGCGCGGACATCGGCTCGGGCCGCGCCGCATCTGGAAGGTACCGGAGGACGTCATTCATGAAGGACGAGATCGTCATCGTCGGCGCCGCGCGCACGGCCGTCGGCGCGTTCAACGGCGCGCTTTCCTCGCTGCCGGCGCATGAACTCGGAAAGGTTGCGATCACCGCGGCGCTGGAGCGCGCCGGCGTCGCGCCGGACGAGGTGAGCGAGACCATCCTGGGTCAGATACTCACCGCCGGCGCGGGGCAGAACCCGGCGCGGCAGGCCTCGGTGGCGGCCGGCATCCCGGTCGAAAGCCCCGCCTGGGGCGTGAACCAGCTCTGCGGCTCGGGCCTGCGGGCGGTCGCCCTCGGCTATCAGGCGATTCTCAACGGCGACAGCGAGATCGTCGTCGCCGGCGGCCAGGAGTCGATGAGCCAGGCGCCGCACTGCGCGCATCTGCGCAACGGCACCAAGATGGGCAGCCTCGAAATGGTCGACACCATGATCAAGGACGGCCTGTGGGATGCCTTCAACGGCTATCACATGGGCACGACCGCCGAGAATGTCGCCCGCCAGTGGCAGATCACCCGTGAGCAGCAGGACGAGTTCGCCGTCGGCTCGCAGAACAAGGCCGAGGCGGCGCAGAAGGCCGGCCGCTTCAAGGACGAGATCGTGCCCGTCACCATCTCCACCCGCAAGGGCGACATCGTGGTGGCGGACGACGAATATCCCCGCCACGGCGCGACCATCGATTCCATGACTAAGCTGCGCCCGGCCTTCTCCAAGGACGGCACGGTGACGGCGGGCAACGCCTCCGGCATCAATGACGGCGCCGCCGCCGTGGTGCTGATGACCGCCGCCAAAGCGGCGAGCGCGGGCAGGAAGCCGCTGGCACGCATCGTCTCCTGGGCGCAGGCGGGCGTCGATCCGGCGATCATGGGCTCCGGCCCGATCCCGGCCTCGCGCCGCGCGCTGGAGAAGGCGGGCTGGAGCGTCGGCGATCTCGACCTGATCGAGGCCAACGAAGCCTTCGCGGCGCAGGCCTGCGCGGTGAACAAGGATCTTGGCTGGGACACCTCGAAGGTCAATGTGAACGGCGGCGCCATCGCCATCGGCCACCCGATCGGGGCCTCCGGCGCGCGCATCCTCACCACGCTGCTCTACGAGATGGAAAAGCGGAACGCCAGGAAGGCGCTCGCCACCCTGTGCATCGGCGGCGGCATGGGCATCGCCATGTGTCTGGCGCGCGATTGATGCGTGTCAGTCACAGCCCCCGCGGCCTGTGACAACATTATGAAGCAAGGCGGATTTCCCGCCTTGCCGTTGCCAAAAAGAGCGACGTACAAGCCGTCGACACGCCCTTAGGGAAGGGACGCAGGGAGGGGGAGTTACATGGGACGCGTCGCATTGGTCACGGGCGGCACGCGCGGAATCGGCGCCGCCGTCAGCAAGGCACTGAAGGCCGCCGGCTATCAGGTCGCCGCCACTTACGCCGGCAATGACGAGGCGGCCGCCGCCTTCACCAAGGAAACCGGCATTTCCGCCTTCAAATGGGACGTTTCCGATTTCGAAGCCTGCCGCGCCGGCATCGCCGAGGTGACGGCCAAGCTCGGCCCGGTGGACGTGCTGGTGAACAATGCCGGCATCACCCGCGACGGCATGCTGCACAAGATGTCGCCCGAGCAGTGGTACGCGGTGATCAACACCAATCTGAACTCGGTGTTCAACATGTGCCGCAACGTGATCGAGGGCATGCGCGAGCGCAATTTCGGGCGCATCGTGACGATCTCGTCGATCAACGGCCAGAAGGGGCAGATGGGGCAGACGAACTATTCGGCCGCCAAGGCCGGCGAGATCGGCTTCACCAAGGCGCTGGCGCAGGAGAACGCCCGCAAGGGCATCACCGTGAACGCGATCTGCCCCGGCTATATCGGCACCGAGATGGTGCGGGCGATGCCGCAGGAGGTGCTGGACAAGCACGTGCTGCCGCAGATTCCGGCCGGTCGTCTGGGCGAGCCGGAGGAGATCGCGCGCTGCGTCGTCTTCCTCGCGGCGGATGATGCCGGCTTCATCACCGGCTCCACCCTGACCGCCAATGGCGGGCAGTACATGACCTGAGCCCTCGCGCGGGCCGGCTCGCCGCCGGTCCGCTCCCGTGGCTCCCGCGACGCCTAACCCGACGGCGCGGGCCTTCTCTTCCGGCGCTTCTCTCCCGGCGCTTCTCTTGCGGCCCGGCCTTCCGGCTCTTGGCTTGGGACGCCGCGCCGGTCATAAGGGGCACCCCACCCAGGTGCCCTTCATGTCCCGTGCTCTCTCCGGCCGCGCCGCCACGCTCATCGGCTTCACCGCCATCCTGCTCTGGTCGACGCTGGCGCTCGCCACCTCCTCGACCGGGGCCGTGCCGCCCTTCCTGCTGACGGCGCTCACCTTCACCGTCGGCGGCATTGTCGGCCTCCTCGCCGCGATGGTGCGCGGCGTCGGGCTCGGCGTGCTGCGCCAGCCCTGGCCGGTCTGGCTGCACGGTGTCGGCGGGCTGTTCGGCTACCATTTCTTCTATTTCTCGGCGCTGAAGCTGGCGCCGCCGGCCGAGGCGGGGCTGATCGCCTATCTCTGGCCGCTGCTGATCGTGCTGTTCTCGGCCTTCCTGCCGGGCGAGAGGCTGCGTGCCGCGCATGTGGCGGGTGCGCTGATGGGGCTCGCGGGCACGGTGGTGCTGCTCGGCGGGCGTGCCGGCGGCTTCGGCTTCACGCCGGAATATGTGCCCGGCTATCTCGCGGCGGCGGTCTGCGCGGTCATCTGGTCGGTCTATTCCGTCGCCTCGCGCCGCTTCGAGGCGGTGCCGACCGAGGTGGTGGCCGGTTTCTGCCTTGCCACCGCGGCGCTGTCGGCGGTGTGCCATGCGCTGTTCGAGCCGTCGATCTGGCCGGCCGGGGGGGAGTGGCTTGCCGTGCTGGCGCTGGGCATCGGGCCGGTGGGCATCGCCTTCTACACCTGGGACATCGGCATGAAGCGGGGCGATATCCGCCTTCTCGGCGTCGCCTCCTATGCGGCGCCGGTGCTCTCGACGCTGCTGTTGGTGATCGCCGGCTTCGCGGCGCCGAGCTGGACGCTGGCGGTGGCCTGCGCGCTCATCGTCGGCGGCGCGGCGGTGGCGACGCTGCTGGCGCGGCGCTAGGGCATGTTCCGCAAAAATTGCAGACTTTTGCGATAAGAATTTGCCCGGGAACTCAGCCCGGCGACCAGCCGGGCGGCGCCAGTTCGAAGCCGGCGAACTCGAAGCCCGGCGCCACGGTGCAGCCGACGAGCGTCCATTCGCCGAGGCTGCGCGCGGCCTGCCAGGCGCCTCGCGGCACCACGCGCTGCGGTTCTTCGCCGTTGAAAAGAGCGGGGCCGAGGAGGAGTGCCTCGACCGGGCCGGCATCGGCGCTGGAGACGCTCAGTTCCAGCGGCGCGCCGGCGTACCAGTGCCAGATCTCGACGGCGTCGACGCGGTGCCAGTGCGAGCGCTCGCCGGCGGCCAGCAGGAAATAGATGGCGGTGGAGACCGCGCGGCCCTCCGCCGTGCGGTGGGCGTCGCGGAAGACCTCGCGGAAGTGCCCGCCTTCCGGGTGCGGCTGCAGGCCGAGCCGGGCGATGATGTCCTGGGCGGAGAGCCGGCCGGTCATGGCCGCGCCTCAGCCGCGAAAACTGTTCTTGAGGCTGCGCAACTCGGTGAAGACCGCGCCGGGCTCCGCGCCGGCGAGGCCGATACGGGCGGCAAGCGCGGGATCGTCGGCCCGCATGAAGGGGTTGGTCGCCTTCTCCGCGCCGATGGTGGTGGGCAGGGTCGGCTTGCCGGCGGCGCGCTGCGCCTCCGCCTCCTTCAGCCGGGCGGCGAGCTCGGCATTGTCGGGATCGACGCTGACGGCGAAGCGCCCGTTCGAGACGGTGTATTCGTGCCCGCAATAGACCGAGATGTCGTCCGGCAGGGCGCGCAGCCGCAGCAGCGATTCCCAGAGCACCGGCGGATCGCATTCGAAGGGGCGGCCGCAGCCCAGCACGAACAGCGTGTCGCCGGAGAACAGCAGTCGCTCGTCCTCGAACAGGAAGACGATGTGGCCCTTGGTGTGGCCCGGCGTTTCCATGACCCGCCCGACGAGGCTGCCGACGGCGACCGGGTCGCCGTCCACCACCGCAAAGTCGAGGCCGGGGATGGTGTCGCGCTCGGCCTTGGGGCCGATCACCGTCGCGCCGAAGCGCTCCTTCAGCGCGAGTACGCCGGCGATGTGGTCGGTGTGGTGATGGGTGACGAGGATGTGGGTCAGCGCCCAGTCCTCGCGCTCCAGCGCGGCGAGGATCGGCGCCACCTCCGGCGCGTCGATGACGGCGGTGGCCTCGGTCACGGGGTCGCGCAGGAGCACCGCGTAATTGTCGGCGAGGCAGGGGATGAGCCGCAGTTCGGCCGGCATGGGGTTCCTCGGGTCTTTACCTCGGACGAAGGACGGGCGGAGAGGCCGAAGCCGCCGCCCGTCAGTCTATCGCATGGCCGGATGGCGCGTCAGTGGCGCCGCGGCGAAGCTGTCACCGGCATTCCTGCGTGGCGCGGTCGACGGCGGCCGAGATGCCGTTCAGCGAATAGGTGTCGGTGGTGACGTTGCCGCGCACCGAGGTGCTCTTCACCACCACGTCCCGGCCCTTGCGCATGGTGTCGATCAGCTTCTTTTCTTCCGCGACGTTGCGCACCCAGGCGCCGGTGCCGCGGGTGTAGAGGCCGAAATTGGCGGGGCCGATGGTGAGCGTGGCGTCCGTGCCTTCCTTCAGAGGAAAGCCCATGACGACGCTGACCTCGCCCCGCACATTCTCGGCGGTGCGGGTCGAGATGAAGAAATAGGCGGGGTCCCGGGTCAGGCCGGAAGGCTGCCGGCTCTTCGGCTGGGAGAGGGCGTAGCAGATCTTGCCGCTGCCGCTGGTGTCCACATAGACACCCCAATCGCCGAACTGCCCGACAAGCTTCGGCGCCCCCTGGGCGCCGGCGCTGGTTGCGCCGATGAAAGCCAGTGCCAAGCCGGCGAATGCCGCGCGCGCGGTGCGTCGTGCCATGGTCTCCGTCCTCCGTATCGTCCGCCGCGGTGCGGCTCGCAGTGATTCTCCGCTCATACCGCCACAGGGATATCCGCCCCGCCAGCGGCTGTGAACCCTTGGTATCCCAAAGCGACGCCTTTGCTGTTCAAATGCGTGAGGACGGCCTGGCAAGTGACGGTATGGTAAATGGTTCCCTACCGGCGATGCGCCAGCATGGTACCGGCCCGGCGCTACCGGGATCCGGCGGCCGGGCGGTTCGCGCGCAGGCGATCGAGCGCGGTGCGCGCCGCGGCCCTGTGGGTGGGGGCGATGTGCGAGGCGAGCAGGTTCAGCGCCGTCGCCAGCACCGCGGCATCGTCGGTGAAGCCGAGGCCGAGGAAAACGTCCGGCACCGCGTCGGTGGGCAGCAGGAAATAGGCGAGGGCGCCGAACAGCAGCGCGCGCACCCGCACCGGCGTGCGGCTGTCGAGCGCGCAGTAATAGGCGGCGGCGGCATCCTCGGCGAAGGGCACGCCCGCGGCGACGCCCGCGAGCTTGCGCCAGAAGCCGGCGCGCACGCGCGCCTCGTTGCCGTCATCGGCGCCGATCGCCTCGATGTCCTCAAGGTCGACGGTGGGGTCGGAACGGTGGGCCATCCAGCTCTCCTGTCCGGGCAAAGGCTGCCCGGGCGCCCATTCAGATGGTCCCGGCCGTGCCTTTTCGCAATGGCGGGCGGGGCCGTCACATCAGCGGATAGGCGGCCTCGACACGGTAGGGACCGCCGCCCACCGAATCGCGCGAGGAATAGAGCACGAAGCGCGAGACCTGGAAGGTGGGGGTGCGGAAATAGCCGCGCAGGGCGAGATAGTCCGCCACCTGCCGGGGCGCCGCGTCGCGCAGCCGCGCCAGCGTGACGTGCGGGCGGAAATTGCGCGTTTCCGGCGGCAGGCCGATGCGCTTCATCGCCCGCTCATGCTCGGCCTGAAGCTCGTTCAGCGCCTGGTTGGCCTTCACCCCGACGAAGATGGAGTGCGGCTTGTGATTGCCGAACTGGTCGACGCCGGAAAGGGTGAGGTCGAAGCCGAAGCGGTCGATCTCGTCGAGCGCGGCGGCGGCATCGCGCGCCACCACATGATCGACATCGCCGATGAAGCGGAGCGTGACGTGGTAGAATTCCGGGCTGATCCAGCGGGCGCCGGGAAGGCCACCCCGCAGCATGGAAAGCTGCTCGGCGACATCGGCCGGAATTTCGAGGGCGGTGAAGAGCCGCGGCATGACCCCCTCCTTGAGTTACCAGCGAGGAACCCGCTGTCGATTGAGCCGGATTCGTGCGCTGAGGAAAAGCCGAAAATACGACAGGCAAAACACAGGCCGCCGGGAGGCCGGTTTCCCGCTCGCCGGACGTTTCGGCGCGGCTGACGGGAAAGGCGCGAGCCTATATGCTGCGAGGGATGAGCGAATCGACCGACGATGCCGATCTTTTCCCCCCCGCCGAGGCATCCGCGGGGCCTGTCAGTTTCGCCAGTATCGGCTCCCTCTACCGCTATCCGGTGAAGGGGCTGACGCCGGAGCGGCTGGAGCTGGTCGAGCTGGAGGCCGGCAAGTATTTTCCGGGCGACCGGCTCTACGCCATCGAGAACGGCCCGTCGGGCTTCATTCCCGAGGCGCCGGCCTTCCAGCCCAAGATCAAGTTCCTCATGCTGATGCGCAACGAGCGCCTCGCCGCGCTCGACGCCCGCTACGACGACGCCACGCATGAGCTGGTGATCGACCACGATGGCGAGGAAGTGGTGCGCGGCAAGCTGGACACGCCGGAGGGGCGGGAGGCGATCGAACTCTTCTTCCAGCGCTACTCGCGCTACGAGTTGCGCGGCGCCCCCCGCGTCCTCGCCGCGCCGGAAGGCTTCCGCTTCGTCGACACCACGGAAGGCTTCATCTCGCTGATCAACCTCGCGAGCTGCCGGGCGCTCGGCGAGATCATCGGCCAGCCGGTCGATCCGCTGCGCTTCCGGGCGAATCTCTATCTGGAAGGCATGGAGCCCTGGGAGGAGTTCGACCTCGTCGGCCACACCATCGAGGTCGGCAACCAGGTGCGCCTCAAGGTCACCCAGCGCATCTTCCGGTGCGCGGCCACCAACGTCGATCCCATCACCGCCCGGCGCGACCTGGACGTGCCGGGCACGCTGATGCGCACCTTCGGCCACACCGATTGCGGGATCTTCGCCGAGGTGGAGCAGGGCGGGCTGATCGCGGAAGGCGATTCGGTTCGCATCACGCTGTGAGATTCCCGCCGTGATGATCGTTGTGGCCGGGCTCGCCCCTCCGGCCTGACGATGCATTGTTGGATGCGGGGAATGTCTTCGACAGGAACGCCCAAACAAAAAAGGCCCGGCTGAGCCGGGCCTTTTGCATTTCGGTTCAGCGACGGCTCACTCGCCGGCTTCCGCCGTCGCCGCCTCGGCGCCTTCACCCTCGCCTTCCGTTTCCGCGCGGCGGTAGCGCCGGCGGCGGGTGCGGGGAGCGCGGGCCTCGCCGTCTTCGGCGGTTTCCTCGGCCGGCGCGGCGACCACTGCCGCGGCAGCAGCCTTGGTGCTGCGCGAGCGGCTCGTGCCTTCCTTCGCCGGACGGGCCGGGGCCACGACCGGCGCGGCTTCGGCCGGAGCCGGCTCGGCCTTGGCGACCTCGACGGCGGAAGCTTCAGCCTTGGTGGCCTTCGGAGCGGTCTCGACGGCGGCGCTCACCGGAGCGGCGCTGCTCTGCGTGATGAAGGCGGGCAGGCCGCCGATCTCGGTCTCGACTTCCGGCCCGAGGCGCGGCTGCGGCTGCTGGGAAGGATCGCGATAGCCTTCGCCACCCTCACGGGGCTCGCGCGGTTCACGCGGCTCGCGATAGGGGCGGTTGTCGCGGGACCAGCGGCCCTCGCGCTGCTCGCCGCGCTCGCCGTCCTGGCGGTCGCGATTCTGGCGGTCGCGGTCGTGGCGGTCGGAACGATCCCGATGATCGCGATCCGGCCGGTCGCGGTCCTGCCGGTCGCGATCCTGTCCACGCTCGCGGTTGTCGCGGCGACCGTCGCGGTCGCGGAAGAAGTCGCGCTGACCTCCTTCGCGCTGGCCGTCCCGCTGTCCGCCCTCGCGCTGTCCCTGCTGCTCGCGGGCCTGGAAAGCCGGCTGGCCATCGGTCCCGGCTTCCTCGAGGTCGTCCTCGTACTCGTCCTCGTCCGAGCGCTGGAAGGGCTGGCCCTGCACGCCGAACTGGGCCTGGGCGGCCGCGATGATGCGGAAATAGTGCTCGGCGTGCTGGAGATAGTTCTCCGCCGCCACCGGGTCGCCCGACGCCTGCGCGTCGCGGGCGAGCTGCTGGTATTTCTCGACGATGTGCTGAGCGGTGCCGCGCACCTTCACATCGGGGCCGTTGGACTCATAGACACGCGTAAGCGGATTCTGGCTGCGACGATTGCCGTTGTTGCGGCCGCGCATACGCTTCTGCTGGTTATTATTTCGCATCGAGCTGGTCTCTGATGCCGGTACAAGGGCCGGCGGGGCGAACCCCGTTCGGCGCGGGTACTGGCGGGTCAATCGCCTCAATTTTCCGTCACCCCGTCCTCTGGCCACGGCCATCGGGAACGGTGCGTCGGGAAATCTCGCCTTGCGGCCGGGGAAAACCTGCCATAGCCGGGAACCGCGTGGTTCCGGCATATACCGCAGGTCGCCGCCGACCATCGGACTTCTTCCATGGGAGCGCATCTTCGAAGATGCTCCGCCGCCGGATATTCCGGCAGCGATCCATCCTGGCCATATTCTTCCGGCCCGGACCCGGCCCGCGCCACACAGCGCAACGGCCGACCCCATGCTTCATCGTGCAACCGAAGCCGCACCGATAAACTCGTGGAGCGTTCGCCCCTCTGAGACGCCTCGTTCCATTCAGACCTTCCGCACAGGCCAGAATGTCATACCGATGATGAGCACGGGCACTCGACGAGAGCGACCAGCATACAAACCACGGTGAGTCAGGTGATGTCTCAGGACGATTCCTAATATGGACACTAATAGCTTCGGTATGCCGTTCCAAGCCCTTTTTTGCCGCAGTGCAGGTATTCTCAGGCCGGCCGGGTCACGATGGCGCGCGCGATCCCGGCAAGATCGCGCCGCGCCGGGCCATCCGGGGCAAGGCCGGCAGCTGTGAGCAGCGCCGCGACGTCACCCTCCTGGCCGATACCCAGTTCCAGCACCGCCCGCCCGCCCGGACGGAGCAGCCCGGGCAGGGCGCGCGCGATGGCGCGGTAGGCATCGAGCCCCTTCGGGCCGCCGTCGAGGGCGAGGAGCGGATCGTGCTCGCGCACTTCGCGGTCGAGCACGGCGATATCCATCGTGGGAATATAAGGCGGATTGGAGACCACGAGGTCGAAGCGCCCGGCGAGGGCATCCGCCCACGCCCCGACGAGGATCGCGGCGCGCGCTCCCAGGCCGAGGCTTTCGAGATTGGCGCGGGCCTGCCGGGCGGCGCCGGGCGACAGGTCGACGCCGATGCCGAAGGCGGCGGGATATTCGCTGAGCAGCGCGGCGAGAAGCGCGCCGCTGCCGGTGCCGAGATCGAGGATGGCGAGCGGCGCGGCGCGGTCCGGGAAGACGGCGAGGGCGGCCTCGACCAGCGTCTCGGTCTCCGGCCGCGGCACCAGCGTCTCGGGGGCGAGGGCGAAGTCGAGGCTCCAGAACTCGCGCCGGCCGACAAGGCGTGCCAGCGGCTCGCCGGCGGCGCGGCGGGCGGCGAGGGCGCGGAGGCGGTGCGCCTCGGCTTCCGGCACCGCGGCGTCCGCGCGGGCGAGGAGGTCGACGTCGGAGAGGCCGAGCCCGGCCCTGAGCAGCGCGCGGGCCTCGCGTTCCGGCGTCTCCAGCCCGGCAGCGGCGAAGCTCGCCGCGATCTCGCGCGCCAGATCCGCCCGGCTCGTCACCGCTCGCCCCAGCCGGCGTTCTCGGCCTCGGCCAGCAGCGCCGCCTGATATTCGGTGGTCAGGGCATCGACCAGTTCGCCCAGCGCGTCGCCGGCGAGGATTTCCGGCAGCTTGTGCAGCGTGAGGCCGATGCGGTGGTCGGTGACGCGACCCTGCGGGAAATTATAGGTGCGGATGCGCTCGGAGCGGTCGCCGGAGCCGACCTGCACCTTGCGCTCGCTGGCGCGGGCGCTGTCGCGCTTCTCGCGCTCGGCGTCGTAGAGCTTGGCGCGCAGCAGCGCCATGGCGCGGGCCTTGTTCTTGTGCTGCGAGCGCTCATCCTGCACCGCCACCACGACGCCGGTCGGCAGATGGGTGATGCGCACCGCGCTCTCGGTCTTGTTGACGTGCTGGCCGCCAGCCCCGGAGGCGCGGAACACGTCGATGCGCAGATCCGCCTCGTTGATGTCGATATCGACGTCCTCGACCTCCGGCAGCACCGCAACCGTGGCGGCGGAGGTGTGGATGCGGCCGGAGCCTTCCGTCTCCGGCACGCGCTGCACGCGGTGGACGCCCGATTCGAACTTCAGCTTCGCATAGGCGCCGTTGCCGTGGAGGGCGGCGACGATCTCCTTGAAGCCGCCGGCGGTGCCCTCGGTCATGGACAGGACCTCGACCGACCAGCCGTTGAGCCCGGCGAAGCGCTCATACATGCGGAACAGGTCGCCGGCGAACAGGGCGGCCTCGTCGCCGCCGGTGCCGGCGCGCACTTCGAGGATGACGCCGCGCGCGTCCATCGCATCCTTGGGCAGCAAAGCGAGGCGCACGGCGTGCGTCAGCTCATCGAGCCGTGCGTCGAGCTCGCGTGCTTCCTCGCGGGCGAGCTCGGCCATCTCGGGATCGGTGGCGGGATCCTCGATCAGCGCCTGCGCCCCCGCGCGCTCGCGCTGGGCGGCGCGCAGCGCCTTCACGCTGGCGACGAGCGGGGAGAGGTCGGCGAATTCGCGCGAGAGGCGGACATAGGTGTCCGCGTCGGGGCTGCCGGAAAGGGCGTGCTCGATCTCCGCATGACGGGCGAGGAGCTGGTCGAGCCGGGCGTCGGGAAGGGCCGTCACGTGCGGGTACTCACAGCGGCAGGCCGGCCTTTTCGGCGAAGGCCTTGAGCGACTGGCGCAGCGAGCCCGCATCCGCGCCGTCGGCGAGCAGCGGCGCGACGAAGGCGGCGGCGGCGGCGAGGTCGAGTTCCAGCAACATCGCCTTCACCGGGCCGTAGGAGGCCGGGGAGACGGAGAGCTTGCGATAGCCGATGGCGGCGAGCGCGAGCGCTTCCAGCGGCCGCGAGGCGAGCTCGCCGCAGAGCGTGACCTGCTTGCCGTATTCGGCCGCCTTGTCCGCTACCAGCTTCAGCGCCCGCAGGGCGGGCGGGCCGAGCGGGTCGAAACGGTCGGCGACGCGCGGATTGCCGCGGTCGGCGGCGTAGAGGAACTGCACCAGATCGTTCGAGCCGACGGAGGCGAAGTCGACGCGCGGGAAGAGCTGGTCGAGCTGGAACAGCAGGGCCGGCACTTCCAGCATCACGCCGACCAGCACGCGCTCGGGCAGCCCGTGGCCGTGGCGGCGCAGATGGGTCAGCTCCCGCTCCACGATATGGCGGGCGCGGTCGAATTCCTCGACCGCCGACACCATCGGGAAGATCAGTCGCAGCTCCCGTCCGGTCGCGGCGCGCAGCAGGGCGCGGATCTGGCTGCGCAGCAGGCCGGGCCGGTCGAGGCCGAGGCGGATCGCCCGCCAGCCGAGCGCCGGATTCTCCTCCTCGATGGCCCGCATGTAGGGCAGCACCTTGTCGCCGCCGATGTCGAGCGTGCGGAAGACGACCGGCCGTTCGCCCGCCGCATCGAGCACCGAACGGTAGAGCTTGAGCTGCTCGTTGGTGCGCGGGAAGGCCGAGGCGATCATGAACTGCAGCTCGGTGCGGAACAGGCCGATGCCCGTCGCGCCAGTCTCGGCGATGTGCGGCAGGTCGACCAGCAGGCCGGCGTTGAGATGCAGCTCGATCTCGGTTCCGTCCTTGGTGACGGTCGGCACGTCGCGCAGCGCGGCGTACTGTTCCAGCCGCTTGGCGCGGAAGCGCACCTTCTCGACATAGGCCGCCTCGACGTCCGCCGGCGGGCGCACATGCACCTCGCCGCTGACGCCGTCGACGATGACGGCATCGCCCGCGTCGACCTGACCGACGATGTTCTCGAGATGGCCGACCGCCGCGATGCCGAGCGCACGGGCGACGATGGTGAGATGGCTGGTCGCCGCGCCTTCCTCGAGCACGAGGCCGCGTATGCGCGAGCGGTCATAGTCCAGCAGCGCCGCCGGGCTCATGTTGCGGGCGACGATGATGGCGTTGTCGGGCAGCCCGGCGCGCTCCTCGCCGGTGGCACGGCCCGTGAGCTGGCGCAGGAGCCGGTTCGCCAGATCGTCGAGATCGTGCATCCGCTCGCGCAGATACGGGTCGGTCATGCGCAGCATGCGGGCGCGCGTGTCCGACTGCACGCGCTCCACCGCGCCCTCGGCGGTGAGACCGGTCATGACCGCCTCGCGCATGCGGCCGATCCAGCCGCGGTCATGCGCGAACATGCGGTAGGCTTCGAGGATCTCGCGATGCTCGCCCACGCGGGCGACGCCCTCGTCCTCCAGCATAATGTCGATGGAGGTGCGCAGCGTTTCGACCGCCTCGTCGAGCCGCCTCAGCTCGCCGGGCAGATCGTCGGCGATGACCTTGGTGACCTCGATGCGCGGCTCATGCAGCACCACATGGCCGAGGCCGATGCCGTCCGACAGGGCGAGGCCCTTGAGATGCAGCGGCCGGCGCGCGGCGGGCTCGGCGCCCGGGAGCGCCATGGCGGTGAGCTCGCCCGAGGCGATGATCTCGGCGAGCACCATGGCGGTGGTCTGCAGCGCCTCGATCTCTTCCTCGGTATAGGTGCGGTGGGCGCGGTTCTGCACCACCAGCACGCCGAGCGTGTTGCCGGCGCGCAGGATCGGCACGCCGAGGAAGGAATGGTAGATCTCTTCGCCCGTCTCCGGCCGGTAGGAGAAGGCGGGGTGCGCCTGCGCGTTGGACAGGCTGATCGGCTCGGCCTCGCGGGCGACGGTGCCGACGAGGCCCTCGTCGATGCGCATCACCGTCAGATGGACGGCGGTGCGGTTCAGACCTTCGGTCGCATAGAGCTCAAGAGTGCCGTCGACGCGCAGCACATAGACCGAGCAGACCTCGGCCACCATGTTGGCCGCGATCAGCACCACGATCTTGTCGAGGCGGTCCTGCGCGCTGACCGGCTCCGCCATGACCTCGCGGAGCCGCCTCAATAGCACGCGCGGGCCGCCGAGCGCGCCACGCATCGGCCGTCCTCGGTTTCCGGGACCCGCATTCCCGGAGCGTCGATGTCACGGCGCGACTCGCGCCGCGCCGTTGCCTGGGATCAGGCGTCGAGCCCGTATACCGAATGCAAGGTTCGCACGGCAAGCTCGGTATAGGCCGCGTCGATGAGCACCGAGATCTTGATCTCCGAGGTGGAGATGGCGCGGATGTTGATCCCGCGTTCCGACAGCGCCTTGAAGGCCCGCGCCGCGACACCGGCATGCGAGCGCATGCCGATACCGATGATCGAGATCTTCACCACGTCGGTGGCGCCCTCGATGCTCTCGAAGCCGATCTCGCCGCGCACGCCGGCGAGCGCCGCCTTGGCGCGCTCGAAATCGGCGGTCGGCACGGTGAAGGTGATGTCGGTGAAGCCCTCGGCCGAGATGTTCTGCACGATCATGTCGACGTTGATGTTCGCGTCCGCGAGCGGCACGAACACATTCGCGGCGATACCGGGCTTGTCCGGCACGCGGCGGATGCTGACCTGGGCTTCGTCCCGGGCGAAGGCGATGCCGGTGACGACTTCACTCTCCACGATTTCCTCCTCGTCGCAAATCAGGG
Organism: Ancylobacter moscoviensis; assembly: GCF_007559435.1. Taxonomy (GTDB): domain Bacteria; phylum Pseudomonadota; class Alphaproteobacteria; order Rhizobiales; family Xanthobacteraceae; genus Ancylobacter; species Ancylobacter moscoviensis. The sequence goes on from NZ_VMBP01000006.1 coordinate 328,727, forward strand.
TGCCGGGCGGATCGCCGGCGGTCTTGAGTTCCGGGGCGTCCGGGTCGGTGAAGCTGGAGCGCACGAAGGTACGCACCTTGTGTACCATGGCGAGCTCCACCGAGCGCACCTGAAGCACCTTGGCCCCCAGCGAGGCCATTTCCAGCATTTCCTCGAAGGCGATCTTGTCCAGCCGCCGCGCCTTGGGAACGATGCGCGGGTCGGTGGTGTAGACGCCGTCGACGTCGGTGTAGATGTCGCAACGGTCGGCCTTGATGCCGGCGGCGACGGCCACGGCGCTGGTGTCCGAGCCGCCGCGCCCGAGCGTGGTGATGCGCCCGCTCGGCAGGTGCATGCCCTGGAAGCCGGCGATCACCGCCACCTCGCCCTGGGCGAAGCGGGCGACGATCTCGTCGCCGTTCACGTCGAGGATGCGGGCGGAGCCGTGCGCGTCGTCGGTCGAGATGGGCAGCTGCCAGCCCTGCCAGGAGCGGGCGGGAATGCCCATGTCCTGCAGCGCGACGGCCAGCAGGCCGGAGGTCACCTGCTCGCCCGAGGCGACGATGGCGTCATACTCGCGGGCGTCGTGCAGCACGGAGGTCTCGCGCACCCAGCCGACCAGCTCATTGGTCTTGCCGGACATCGCCGAGACCACGACGGCCACCTGATGCCCGGCTTCCACTTCCCGTTTCACATGCCTTGCGACGTTGCGAATGCGCTCAATGTTGGCGACAGAGGTGCCGCCGAACTTCATCACCAGACGTGCCATTGCGGGAAACCGTAACCGTGTTCTTTTGTCGGGGGCCGGGCGGGAAAGGTGGGCTCCCGGCCCAAAAGGCGCGTATACATATCGACCTCGCGCGTCGCCCGCAACGGCACCGCGCGAGCTTGGAATTCCTCTCGGCGCGAGCCGGGCCGCGTCAGATCAAGAGAGTGCCGATGAGCGAAGCCGCCACCACCGTCGATCCCCGCGAAGTGGAGCGTTTCGCCGCGCTCGCCGCCGAATGGTGGAATCCGCGCGGCAAGATGGGAGTGCTCCACAAGTTCAATCCGGTGCGCCTCGCCTATCTGCGCGAGAAGATCACCGCGCATTTCGGCCGCGACGATCGCGCCATCCGTCCGCTGGAAGGGCTGCGGCTGCTGGACATCGGCTGCGGCGGCGGGCTGCTCAGCGAGCCGTTGGCGCGGATGGGCGCCTCGGTCGTCGGCATCGATCCCGCGGAGAAGAATGTACGCATCGCCGCCCTCCACGCCGAGGAAAGCGGCGTGCCGGTCGACTACCGCGCGACCACCGCCGAGGCGCTGGCCGACGCCGGCGAGCGCTTCGACGTGGTGCTCGCCATGGAGGTGGTGGAGCATGTCGCTGATGTCGGGCTGTTCCTCGCCCGCGCCGCCGAAATGGTGAAGCCGGGCGGCCTGCTCTTCGCGGCGACGCTGAACCGCACCAAGCGCTCCTTCGCGCTCGCCATCGTCGGGGCGGAATATGTGCTCGGCTGGCTGCCGAGGGGCACGCACGACTGGAACAAGTTCCTCACGCCGGAGGAACTGCAGGCGGCGCTGGAGGCCGGCGGGCTTGCCGTCGTCGACCGCGAGGGTGTCGTCTTCAACCCGCTCGCCGATGCCTGGCGGCGCTCGGGCGATGTGTCGGTGAACTATGTGATGCTGGCCGAGAAGCCGGCCTGACGCGGAAAGCGCTCACGCTTCGATCTGGAAGCCGGGCGTGGAGCGGGAAAGCGCGCGTTCCTCCTCGTCCATTTCCGCCTCGATGCCCTCGAAGAGCGGCGTCGTCATGTAGCGCTCGCCGGTGTCGGGGAGCATGCACAGGATGACCGATCCCGACGGCGCGTTCTCCGCCACCTGCCGCGCCACCGCGAAGGTGGAGCCGCCGGAGATGCCGGTGAAGATGCCCTCCCGGCGCGCCAGCTCCTTCGCCCAGCGCATGCCCTCGGCGCCCGGAACGGGGATCACCTCGTCATAGAGGCTGTGGTCGATCGCCTCCTGCAGCACATAGGGGATGAAATCCGGCGTCCAGCCCTGGATCGGGTGCGGCTCGAAGGCGGGGTGGCTCGCCGCCGGCGAATGGTCGGCGTTGCGCGGCTGGGGTGTCCCGCTGCCGACGAGCTGGGCGTTGGCCGGCTCGCTGAGCACGATCCGCGTCTGCGGCCGTTCGCGCCGCAGCACCCGCCCGACGCCGACGACCGTGCCTCCGGTGCCGTAGCCGGTGACGAAACAGTCGAGTCTCTGGCCGGCGAAGTCGTTGATGATCTCCCGCCCCGTCGTCGCCTCGTGGATCGCGGCGTTGGCGGCGGTCTCGAACTGGTGGGCAAGGAACCAGCCATTGGCCTCGGCCAGCTCCACCGCCTTGAGATACATGCCCCAGCCCTTGGCGGCGCGCGGCGTCAGCACGACCTTGGCGCCGAGCATGCGCATCATCTTGCGCCGCTCGATGGAGAAGCTGTCGGCCATGGTGACGACGAGCGGATAGCCTTTCTGGGCGCAGACCATGGCGAGGCCGATGCCGGTATTGCCGCTGGTGGCCTCGACCACCGTCTGGCCCGGCCGCAGCGCGCCGCTGCGCTCGCCTTCCTCGATGATGCTGAGCGCCAGCCGGTCCTTCACCGAGGCGGCCGGATTGAAGAACTCGGCCTTCGCATAGATCGTCGCGTGGCTGGGAGCGAGGTTGTTGATGCGGATCACCGGCGTGTCGCCGACGGTCTCCACCACGCTCTCGAAGAGGCGGCCGCGACCCGAGGTCGTCCGGCCCGTCATCGGCTTGTCCATCGTGACCTCCCGGGCGCCCGCAGGGCTGCCGCGTGCGGGCGGCGTCGATGGCCGGCGGCGGTCGGGATGCTGTTCGGATCGGCGGCCCGCTTGCCGGCCTGTTTCGCTTCTCTACGTTATTCATACGCCCGGCGTCGGGCGGCCGGAAGCGCTGTTGTCCCGTCTACGCCTTTTGATCCCGGCCGGTGGCCCCTACGCCTTTCGGGGGAACGTCGAGTCAGGGGACGTCGAACGGGCCGATGAAATTTACCGCTTGATCCGCCGCAAGGCCCTTCCGTTGCCGATGGGCAACACTACATGAGGTCGAGCGGGTCGCCATGACGGGGCCCGCCGTGGCGGCCGGGATACGGGCGCCGCAATCCCGATAACCGCTCGCGCCTCCGTGGAGGGCGAGGGGAGGGGTCTGGAGGGACAGATGAATTTCGAGATCTACACCGAGCGCGCGCGTGGATTCGTGCAGTCGGCGCAGTCGCTTGCGCTACGCGAGGGCAACCAGCAGTTCACGCCCGAGCATCTGCTCAAGGTGCTGCTCGACGACCCGGAAGGGCTGTGCGCCGGGCTGATCCAGCGCTCCGGCGGCGATCCGCGCATTGTGCTCGCCGACACCGAGGCGGCGCTGAACAAGCTGCCGAAGGTGCAGGGTTCCGGCGCCGGGCAGGTCTATCTCGCACCGGCGACCGCGCGGGTGTTCGAGGCCGCCGAGCAGGCGGCGAAGAAGGCTGGCGACGGCTATGTCACCGTCGAGCGGCTGCTGCTCGCGCTCGCGCTGGAAAAGGACAGCGAGGCGGGCAAGATCCTCGCCAAGGCCGGGGCCACCCCGCAGAAGATCAACACCGCCATCGAGGCGCTGCGCAAGGGCCGCACGGCCGACAGCGCCACCGCCGAGAACGCCTATGACGCGCTCAAGAAGTACGCTCGCGACCTGACCGCCGCGGCGCGCGAGGGCAAGCTCGATCCGGTGATCGGTCGCGACGAGGAAATCCGCCGCACCATCCAGGTGCTGTCGCGCCGCACCAAGAACAACCCCGTCCTCATCGGCGAGCCCGGCGTCGGCAAGACCGCCATCGTCGAGGGCCTCGCGCTGCGCATCGTCGACGGCGACGTGCCCGAGAGCCTGAAGGACAAGCAGCTGCTCGCGCTCGACATGGGCTCGCTCATCGCCGGCGCGAAGTATCGCGGCGAGTTCGAGGAACGGCTGAAGAGCGTGCTGTCGGAAGTCGAGGCGGCCGAGGGCGGCATCGTGCTGTTCATCGACGAACTGCACACCCTCGTCGGCGCGGGCAAGACCGAAGGCGCGATGGACGCCTCCAACCTGCTCAAGCCGGCGCTGGCGCGCGGCGAGCTACACTGCGTCGGCGCGACCACGCTCGACGAGTACCGCAAGTACATCGAGAAGGACGCCGCGCTCGCCCGCCGGTTCCAGCCCGTCTTCGTCAACGAGCCGACGGTGGAGGACACCATCTCCATCCTGCGCGGCATCAAGGAGAAGTACGAGCTGCACCACGGGGTGCGCATCACCGACTCGGCGCTGGTCGCGGCGGCGACGCTGTCGAACCGCTACATCACCGACCGCTTCCTGCCCGACAAGGCGATCGACCTCGTGGACGAGGCGGCCTCGCGGCTGCGCATGCAGGTCGATTCCAAGCCCGAGGAGCTGGACAGCATCGACCGCGAGATCGTGCGCCTGCGCATCGAGCAGGAGGCGCTGAAGAAGGAAAGCGACGCGGGCTCCAAGGACCGGCTCAAGAAGCTGGAGAAGGAGCTTGCCAATCTCGAGGAGCAGTCGGCCTCGCTTACCTCCCGCTGGAAGGCGGAGAAGGAGAAGCTCGGCGACGCCCAGAAGATCAAGAGCGACCTTGAGAAGGCCCGCGCCGAACTCGCCAATGCCCAGCGCAGCGGCGAGTACCAGAAGGCGGGCGAGCTGGCCTACGGCACCATCCCGGCGCTGGAGAAGAAGCTCGCCGCCATCGAAGCCAAGGACACCGCCGCCGAGGTGAAGGCCGGCGCCATGGTGGAGGAGGCGGTGACGCCCGACCACGTGGCGCAGGTCGTCTCGCGCTGGACCGGCGTGCCCGTCGACAAGATGCTGGAAGGCGAGAAGGAGAAGCTGCTGCGCATGGAGGACGTGCTGTCCCGGCGCGTCATCGGCCAGAAGGAGGCCGTGGAGGCCGTCTCGACCGCGGTGCGCCGCGCGCGGGCGGGCCTGCAGGACCCCAACCGGCCGATCGGTTCCTTCATGTTCCTCGGCCCGACGGGCGTGGGCAAGACCGAGCTGACCAAGGCGCTGGCCTCCTTCCTGTTCGACGACGACACCGCGCTCGTGCGCATCGACATGTCCGAGTACATGGAGAAGCACGCGGTGGCCCGGCTGATCGGCGCGCCTCCCGGCTATGTCGGCTATGAGGAGGGCGGCGCGCTGACCGAGGCCGTCCGGCGCCGGCCGTATCAGGTCGTGCTGTTCGACGAGGTGGAGAAGGCGCATCCGGACGTGTTCAACGTCCTCCTCCAGGTGCTCGACGACGGGCGCCTGACGGACGGGCAGGGCCGCACGGTCGACTTCCGCAACACGCTGATCATCATGACCTCCAACCTCGGTTCCGAGTATCTGGTGAACCAGCCGGACGGCGAGGACACCGAGGCCGTGCGCGACGAGGTGATGGGCGTGGTGCGTGCGCATTTCCGCCCGGAATTCCTCAACCGTGTCGACGAGATCGTCCTGTTCCACCGGCTGCGCCGCGAGCAGATGGGCGCCATCGTCGACATCCAGGTCAAGCGGCTGGAGAAGCTGCTGGAAGAGCGCAAGATCCAGCTGGAGATCACTCCCGAGGCGCGGGACTTCCTCGCCGAGAGGGGCTACGACCCGGCCTATGGCGCGCGTCCGCTCAAGCGGGTGATCCAGAAGCTGCTGCAGGATCCGCTGGCCGGCCGCATCCTTGCCGGCACGGTGAAGGACGGCGACGTGGTGCGCGTCGAGCGCGGGGCGAGCGAATTGCTGTTCGAAACCCGTCCCGGCGCCGTGGAGGAGGCGGCCTGAGCCGCTTCTCGACCGTCATACGAAAAGGGCGCCGCGAGAGCGGCGCCCTTTTTGCTGGTCGCATGCCTGCCGGAGCGGCGGCGGGTCAGTTCTTCGCCAGCAGCGCGTCGAGTTCCGGGCGGAAGGTGTCGGAAATCTCGGGATTGGCGAGCGCGTAGGCGACGTTGGCCATGAGGAAGCCGAGCTTCGAGCCGCAATCGTAGATCGCGCCGTCGAAGGTCACGCTGTAGAAATCCTGCCTCTGCGCCAGCTTCAGCATGGAATCGGTGAGCTGGATCTCATTGCCGGCGCCACGCTCCTGGGTGGCGAGCAGCTCGAAGATTTCCGGCTGAAGGATGTAGCGGCCGGAAATGGCGAGGTTCGACGGGGCGACGTCCTTCTTCGGCTTCTCGACCATGCTGGCGATCTTGTGCACGCCGTCGGCGACCTCGGTGCCGAGCCCGACGATGCCGTACTGGTCGGTCTGCTCCGGGGGGACCTCATAGACCGCGATGTGGTTGCCGCCGGTCTTGGCGTAGGCGTCCACCATCTGCGCGAGGCAGCCCTTGCCGTTGGTCGGCTTGTGCAGCATGTCCGGCAGCAGCAGCGCGAAGGGCTCGTTGCCGATGATGTCGCGGGCGCACCACACGGCATGGCCGAGGCCGAGGGGAAGCTGCTGGCGGGTGAAGCTGGTGGCGCCGGGACCCATGGTCTCCTGGCGCAGCATTTCCAGCATCTGGCTCTTGCCGCGCTCCAGAAGCGTGTCTTCCAGCTCGTACTGGCGGTCGAAGTGATCCTCGATGACGCCCTTGTTGCGTCCGGTCACGAAGACGATGTGCTCGATGCCGGCGGCGCGGGCCTCGTCAACCACGTGCTGCACGACAGGACGATCGACGACCGTGAGCATCTCCTTCGGAACGGCCTTGGTCGCGGGCAGGAACCGCGTGCCGAGGCCGGCCACGGGGAGGATCGCTTTGCGAATAGGAGTTACCATCTGAGAGACATGCCGCTTTGGTGATGGTGGAGGTGAGGGCGGGTAGTACAAAATTCCTATGAAATTCCACTTAACGATTCGATTTTGACAATCCGTTGCCGGGTGGCCCCGGTGACGTCTTGAAACTTCCCGCACGTTAAGTTCGTCGAAACCATGACGGTTGCCTAATCGTAGCGATTAATTGCGTTAGGGTTGCGTCATGAGTTATCGCAAGGTCTCCGGCCGGGGCCATGTCGGCGGGATCGCCGGCCTCGCGCTGGTCTGCCTCGGTCTTGCCGGTTGCGCCGGCTCCGACGATATCACCGGAGCCTTCTCCCCGCCCGCGGCCGCCCCCGCGCCGGCCCGGCACGCGACCCATGCAGCTCCCACGCGCGCCTCGGCGCCGGCCCGCACCGCCTCGACGCATCCCGAGATGACACCGCGCGCCCTCGCGCAGGCCGAGGCGAATTTCGACCGCTGCATTGCCGGCCTGGAGCCGCTGGCGCGCTCCAGGGGCGTCTCCGCCGCCGGCTTCCGCCGCTACACGGCCGGGCTCAAGCCCGACATGAGCATCATGGAGAAGCTGCAGACGCAGCCGGAATTCTCCCGCACCACCGGCGACTACGTGACCATGCTGGTCTCCGAGACCCGCATCCGCAAGGGTCGCGAGGCGATGGAGCAGAACGCCGCCGTGTTCGAGGCGGTGGGGCGCACCTACGGGGTCGATCCCTATGTGGTAGCGGCGATCTGGGGCATCGAGACCAATTACGGCAGCGCGCGCGGTTCCTATCCGGTGATCCAGGCGACGGGCACGCTGGCCTGCGTTGGCCGGCGACAGGCCTATTTCCGCGACGAGTTCGTCGCCGCCCTGCGGATCGTCGACAAGGGCGACGTGCCCGAGAGCCATCTGCGCGGCTCCTGGGCCGGCGCCTTCGGCCTGACCCAGTTCATGCCCACCGCCTTCCAGCGCGACGCGGTGGACTTCGACGGCGACGGCCATCGCAACGTGGTGGACTCGGTCGCCGACGCCATGGGCTCGACCGCCAACAAGCTCAAGCGCGGCGGGTGGGTGGCCGGCCGGAGCTGGGGATACGAGGTCGTGCTGCCGCGCGGCTTCAACTATCTCCTCGCCGACAAGAACGTCCGCAAGCCGATGAGCGAGTGGGCGGCGCTGGGTGTGCGCCGGCCCGAGGGGCGCTCCATGCCTGCCGCCGGCGAGACGGCCTATTTGCTGTTGCCGGCCGGTGCCAAGGGGCCGGCCTTCCTGATGACCGACAATTTCCGGGCCATCCTCAGCTACAATCCGGCGGACGCCTATGCGCTCGCCATCGGCCATCTCGCCGACCGCATCCGTGGTGGCGGGCCGTTCGTCCAGCCCTGGCCGGAGGACCAGCGCGCGCTGTCGCGTCTGGAGCGCTCGGAGCTGCAGAAGCGGCTCGCCTCGCGCGGTTACGATGTCGGCGAGCATGACGGCGCCATCGGCAGCAAGACCCGGACGGCGGTGCGCGAATATCAGGTCAGCGTGGGCATGCTGCCCGACGGCTTGGCGACGGGTGAGGTTCTGGAAAGCCTGCGCACCCGAGGCGGTTCGTGACGCGCCGATCCGCCTGGGGTCTTGAAACGGCCGCGATAATGGTTCACCGCTCTGGGTGTTTACCTCCCGGGCGTCCTCCTCCGGGGTGCGGCCATCGGAGAACGGCTCATGCGCGCGCGCGGATACCGGCTCGGACTGAAGGCGCTGGCGGTTGCCGGCGTGCTCGTCGCCGGCTGCTCGCTCGCCCAGGCCCAGAGCGACTGGTTCCGCCCGCCGGCCGACGTCGGCCAGTCGGGGGCCCGCTCCTCGCAGCAGCAGCGCGTGCAGAGCCGGCAGCAGCAACAGCGCGCCCGCCAGCAACAGCAGACCCGCCAGCAGGCCGCCCAGCCCGCGCCGCGCCGGAGCTGGTCGCCCTTCCAGCCGCTGATCGACCTGTTCGGCGGCAACAGCCGGAGCGCCCGGGAGATTGACCGTCCGACGCGCCTGCGTCCTCCTCCTCCTTCGGGCGGCGGCGGGGGGCTCGCGGCGCCGGCGCCTTCGGTGGCGCAGCAGCCGGCCGAGCCGCGCGGCAAGGTGTTCTCCACGGCGGCAGAAGCGCGCCGCGACGTTTCCAAGGCGAAGGACGTGGTCCTCGTGCTCGGCGACGAGCAGGCGGGGGCGCTGGCGCAGGGGCTGGCGGATGCCTTCGCCGCCGACCGCGACGGCGCCGTCGTGGTGGGCAAGACCGAGAACGCCTCGGGCCTCGCGCCCACCAGCGGCTTCGACTGGCTCGCCGCCGCTCGCCAGCTCCCGGGTGGGGACGAGCAGCCCAACGTCATCGTCGCGCTCACCGGCAGCAATGATTTCGTGCCGATCGAGGATCTGCTCGGGCGCGCGGAACTGCTCGACGAGCGCTGGCGCGACCTCTACGGCCGACGCTTCGACGAGTTCTTGCTGGGGCTGAAGATGCACGGCCGCCCGGTCGTGGTGGTCGGCCTGCCACCGGTCGAGGACGATGTCCGCAGCGAGCAGATCGCCCGGCTCAACGCCCTCATGAAGGAGCGCGCCGAACGGGCGGGCCTCATCTTCGTCGACGTGACCGACGGCTTCGTCGACGAGAACGGCAAGTTCATGATGTCCGGCCCGGCGGTCGATGGCCAACGGCGGCGCCTGCGCACGGCGGATGGCGTGGGCTTCACCCGCGCCGGCGCGCGCAAGCTGGCCTTCTTCGTCGACCAGCAGCTCGACGATCTCATGAATCGCGAGGACGTGCCCGCGGCGGCGGCCGATCCAGCCGATGCGCGCCCGTCCATCATCCTGCTGACCGGCGGGGTGACGGGCAGCGCCCGCGCGTTGGCCGGCGCGCCGGCCATGGCGGCTCGTCCCGCGCCGGGCGACATCCTGCAGGCGGCGCCGGGCGACACGAAGCCGGAGCCGGCGAGCGTGCTGGTCAGCGGTTCGGCCTTGCCGGCCGTCGCCGGGCGCACCGATGATTTCCGCTGGCCGCCGGGCCAGCCGGCGGCGGCGGTCGAGCCGCTCGTGCCTCCCATGCCCGAGACCGGCCTGCCGAGCGCCACGCCGGCGGCCGCGCCTTCCGAGCCCTCCACTCCCGATGCCGCCGCGGGCACCGCGACGCCGGGCACGGCAACTCCCTGAGAGCGATATATCTGTCGGTCGGGCCCGAAGAGGGCGCGACATGAAAAGGCCGGGTACGGCGACCGTCCCGGCCAGATCGTCTCTCGTCGGACCGTCGCGGCCCGGACGCGGGTTCAGCGCGGCAGGACCGAGCTTCCCATCAGATACGTGTCGATCGACTGTGCCGCCTGGCGCCCCTCGCGGATCGCCCACACCACCAGCGACTGGCCGCGACGCATGTCGCCGGCGGCGAACAGTTTCGGCACGCTGGTGGCATAGTCGAGGTCGCTCGCCTGCACGTTGCCGCGCTTGTCGATCGCGAGGCCGTCCTGCTCCAGCATGCCCTCGCGCACGGGATGCACGAAGCCGAGCGCGATGAAGACGAGATCCGCCTTGATCAGGAACTCGGTGCCGGGGATGGGCTGGCGCTTGGCGTCGACGCGGGCGCATTTCACGGCGGTGACGTGGCCCTTCTTGCCCTCGATGCCGAGCGTGGCGGCCGAGAACTCGCGTTCGGCGCCTTCGGCCTGCGAGGAGGAGGTGCGGAACTTGGTCGGCCAGTACGGCCAGACCGCCAGCTTGTCCTCCTTCAGCGGCGGCACCGGGCGGATGTCGAGCTGGTGCACGGAAAGGGCGCCCTGCCGGAAGGCGGTGCCCACGCAGTCGGAGGCGGTGTCGCCGCCGCCGATCACCACGACATGCTTGCCGGCGGCGAGGAGCGGCTGATCGCGCGAGACGTCCTCATGGCCGACGCGGCGGTTCTGCTGGACGAGATAGGGCATGGCGTAGTGCACGCCTTCCAGCTCCTGGCCGGGCAGGGCCGGGTTGCGCGGCGCTTCCGAGCCGCCGCACATCAGCACGGCGTCGTGGCCTTCCAGCAACTCGTCGAGCGGCGTGGTGACGCCGACATTCACGCCGTAGTGGAAGGTGACGCCTTCCGCCTGCATCTGCGCGACGCGGCGGTCGATGTAGTGCTTTTCCATCTTGAAGTCGGGAATGCCGTAGCGCAGCAGGCCGCCGGCCTTGGGCTCGCGCTCGTAGACATGCACGTCATGGCCGGCGCGGGCGAGCTGCTGGGCGGCGGCCATGCCGGCCGGGCCGGAGCCGATGACGGCGACCTTCCTGCCGGTCTTCACCGCCGCCGGCTCGGGCCTGATCCAGCCCATCTTCCACGACTTGTCGGCGATGGCCTGCTCGACCGTCTTGATGGTGACCGGCACGTCCTCGAGGTTCAGCGTGCAGGCTTCCTCGCAGGGGGCGGGGCAGATGCGGCCGGTGAATTCGGGGAAGTTGTTGGTGGAGTGGAGGTTGCGCGAGGCCTCCTCCCAGTTCCCGTTATAGACGAGGTCGTTCCAGTCCGGGATCTGGTTGTGGATCGGGCAGCCGTTCGGCCCGTGGCAGAAGGGGATGCCGCAATCCATGCAGCGCGAAGCCTGGTTGGCGACTTCGGCGTCCGGCAGGGGCAGGGTGAACTCGCGGAAATGGCGAATGCGGTCGGACGCCGGCTGATACTTCGCCTCGCGCCGATCGATTTCGAGAAAGCCCGTAACCTTACCCATTGCGCCCTCTTTCGCGGAGCACCGCCACCTTGGAGGCGTTCCACCTCCGGTGCCAGATACATCAATCATGCCAGTTGGAAAATGACGGCGCGGCACACGGCCGCGCCATGGCGCCTGCCATGGCCCGCTGTCGGGGCCGCCCTCGCATCCGTGCCGCGAGGGCGCAGGAGGCCTTACTCGGCCGCCTGCAAGCCGCGCGTTTTCTCCATTTCACGTAGCGCCCGCTGGTACTCGACGGGCATGACCTTGACGAACTTGCCGCGGTACTCGGCCCAGTTGTCGAGGATGGTCTGCGCGCGCTTCGAACCCGTGTAGTGCAGGTGCTTGGCGATGAGCTGGTGCAGACGCTCCTCGTCGTGGTGGCCCATATCCGCCATGATGTCGATGCGGCCCTTGAACTCCAGATCGCCGCCATGGTGATGGAGGCGTTCCAGCAGGTCCTCCTCCTCTTCCACCGGTTCGAGATCGACCATGGAGAGGTTGCAGCGCTTCTTGAAGGTGCCGTCCTCGTCCAGCACATAGGCGACGCCGCCGGACATGCCGGCCGCGAAGTTGCGCCCGGTCTGGCCGATGACGACGACCACGCCGCCGGTCATGTACTCGCAGCCATGGTCGCCCGTGCCCTCGACGACCGCGAGGGCGCCCGAGTTGCGCACGGCGAAGCGCTCGCCGGCCACGCCGCGGAAGTAGGCCTCGCCGGAGGTGGCGCCGTAGAGCACGGTGTTGCCGACGATGATCGACTGCTCCGGCACGATGGCGCTGTCCTCGGCCGGCACCACCACGATGCGCCCGCCCGACAGGCCCTTGCCGACATAGTCGTTGGCTTCGCCCACCAGCGTCATGGAGACGCCGCCGGCGAGGAAGGCGCCGAAGGCCTGGCCGGCGGTGCCGGTCAGGTGGATGTCGATCGTGTCGTCCGGCAGGCCGGCATCGCCGTAGCGCTTGGCCACCTCGCCCGAGAGCATGGCGCCGACCGAGCGGTTGATGCTCCGGATCTCGGTGTGCAGCACCACCTTCTCGCCGCCGTCCAGCGCCGGCATGGCCTGGTGGATGAGCGTACGGTCGAGCACGTGATGGATCGGGTGGTTCTGCCGCTCCGTGTGGTAGGTCGCGACGTCGGGACCGACCTGCGGCTTGGCGAAGATGCGGCTGAAGTCCAGGCCCTTGGCCTTCCAGTGCTCGATCGCCTCGCGCTGATCGAGCCACTCGGAGTGACCGATCAGCTCGTTGAAGTCGGCGATGCCCATGGAGGCCATGATCTCGCGCACTTCTTCCGCGACGAAGAAGAAGTAGTTGATCACATGCTCGGGCGTGCCCTTGAAGCGCTTGCGCAGCACCGGGTCCTGGGTGGCGACGCCGACCGGGCAGGTGTTGAGGTGGCACTTACGCATCATGATGCAGCCCGCCGCGATGAGCGGGGCGGTCGAGAAGGCGAAGTCGTCCGCGCCGAGCAGCGCGCCGATCACCACGTCGCGCCCGGTGCGCAGGCCGCCGTCGACCTGCAGCGCGATGCGCCCGCGCAGATTGTTCAGCACCAGCGTCTGGTGAGCCTCGGCGAGGCCGATCTCCCACGGCGAGCCGGCATGCTTGATGGCGGTGAGCGGCGAGGCGCCGGTGCCGCCTTCGAAACCGGAAATCGTGATGTGGTCGGCGCGTGCCTTGGCGACGCCGGCGGCGACGGTGCCGACGCCGACTTCCGAGACCAGCTTCACCGAGACATCGGCTTCCGGATTGACGTTCTTCACGTCGTAGATGAGCTGCGCCAGATCCTCGATCGAGTAGATGTCGTGGTGCGGCGGCGGCGAGATGAGGCCGACGCCCGGGGTCGAGTGGCGCACCTTGGCGATCACCGCGTCGACCTTGTGGCCGGGCAGCTGGCCGCCTTCGCCGGGCTTGGCACCCTGCGCCATCTTGAGCTGGATCATGTCGGCATTGACGAGATAGTCCGCCGTCACGCCGAAGCGGCCGGAAGCGACCTGCTTGATCGCCGAGCGCATGGAATCGCCGTTCGGCAGCGGCTTGAAGCGCGAGGCTTCCTCGCCGCCCTCGCCGGTGTTCGACTTGCCGCCGATGCGGTTCATCGCGATGGCGAGGGTGGTGTGCGCCTCGCGCGAGATCGAACCGAACGACATGGCGCCGGTGACGAAGCGCTTCACGATCGCGGTAGCGGGCTCGACCTCGTCGAGCGGGATCGCCGCGCGGCCGATCTCATCCGCGTTGCGAATGCGGAACAGCGAGCGGATGTTCAGCGTCTTGGCGCCGGCCTCGTTCACCAGCTTGGCGAAGTGGCGATACTTGTCCTGCGCGTTGCCGCGCACCGCGTGCTGGAGTTCGGCGACGGTCTCGGGGTCCCACGCATGCTCCTCGCCGCGCAGGCGGAAGGCGTAGTCGCCGCCGACGTCGAGGGCGTTGCGGTAGATCGGCGCGTCGCCGAAGGCGTCGCGGTGGCGCATCGCGGTCTCTTCGGCGATCTCGGCGAGGCCGATGCCGCCGATGGAGGAGGCGGTGCCGAAGAAATACTTCTCGATCACTTCCTGATTGAGGCCCACCGCGTCGAAGATCTGCGCGCCGCAATAGGACTGGTAGGTCGAGATGCCCATCTTGGACATCACCTTCAGCAGGCCCTTGTCGATCGACTTGATGTAGCGCTTGACGATCTCGTACTCGTCGACCTCCTCGGGGATGTCGACGCGCATGTCGATCATCGTCTCGAAGGCGAGGTAGGGGTTGATCGCTTCCGCGCCGTAGCCGGCCAGGCACGCGAAATGGTGCACCTCGCGCGCCTCACCCGTCTCCACCACCAGGCCCACGGAAGTGCGCAGCCCCTTGCGGATGAGGTGATGGTGCACGGCGGCGGTGGCCAGCAGCGAGGGAATCGGGATGCGGTCCGGGCCGACCAGCCGGTCGGACAGGATGATGATGTTGTAGCCGCCATGCACGGCCGCCTCGGCGCGCTCGCACAGCCGCTCGACCGCGTCCTCCATCCCCGCCGCACCCTTGTCGGAGGGGTAGGTGATGTCGAGAGTGCGGGTGTCGAAGCGCTCCTCCATGAAACCGATGGAGCGGATCTTCTCCAGATCCTCATTGGTGAGGATCGGCTGGCGCACCTCGAGCCGCTTGCGGCGCGAATTGCCTTCGAGGTCGAAGATGTTCGGCCGCGGCCCGATGAAGGAGACGAGGCTCATCACCAGCTCTTCGCGGATCGGGTCGATCGGCGGGTTGGTGACCTGCGCGAAGTTCTGCTTGAAGTAGGTGAAGAGCGCCTTCGACTTCTTCGACAGCGGCGAGATGGGCGTGTCGGTGCCCATGGAGCCGACCGCCTCCTGGCCGGTGGTCGCCATCGGCGCCATCAGCAGCTTGAGGTCTTCCTGCGTGTAGCCGAAGGCCTGCTGGCGGTCGAGCAGCGACACGTCGGTGCGCACTTCACGCGCTTCCACCGCGCGAAGCTCTTCCAGCACCAGCTGGGTGCGCTTCAGCCACTCCTTGTAGGGATGCGCCTTGGCGAGCGAGGTCTTCACCTCCTCGTCTGGCACGAGGCGGCCCTCTTCGAGATCGACGAGCAGCATCCTGCCCGGCTGCAGGCGCCACTTGGTGACGATCTGGTCCTCGGGGAAGGTGAGCACGCCCATCTCGGAGGCGAGCACGATCTTGTCGTCCGCCGTCACCAGATAGCGGGCGGGGCGCAGGCCGTTGCGGTCGAGCGTGGCGACGATCTGCCGGCCGTCGGTGGCGACGATGGCGGCGGGGCCGTCCCACGGCTCCATCATGGCGGCGTGGTACTCGTAGAAGGCACGGCGTTCCTCGTCCATCAGCGGGTTGCCGGCCCACGCCTCGGGCACGAGCATCATCGCGGCGTGCGGCAGCTCGTAGCCGCCCTGCATGAGGAATTCGAGCGCGTTGTCGAAGCAGGCGGTGTCCGACTGGCCCTCATAGGAGATCGGCCAGAGCTTGGAGATGTCGTTGCCGAACAGCTCGGAATCGACCGAGGCCTGCCGCGCCGCCATCCAGTTCACATTGCCGCGCAGCGTGTTGATCTCGCCGTTGTGCGCGACCATGCGGTAGGGATGGGCCAGCGACCACGCCGGGAAGGTGTTGGTCGAGAAGCGCTGGTGCACGAGGGCCACCGCGCTTTCGAAATCGGCGTCATGCAGGTCGGCATAATAGGCGCCGAGCTGGTCGGCGTTGAACATGCCCTTGTAGACGATGGTCCGGCAGGACAGCGACACGACGTAATAGCCCGCGGTGCGCGGGTCCTTGGCGTCATAGATGGCGTTCGACACCACCTTGCGCAGGATGAAGAGCCGGCGCTCGAAATCGTCCTCGCTGGCGATGGCCTCGCTGCGGCCGACGAAGACCTGCCAGTGCTTGGGCTCGGTCGGCAGCACGGTGTGGCCGAGCGAGGCGTTGTCGGTCGGCACCTCGCGCCAGCCGAGCAGCACCTGGCCTTCTTCGGCGATCACGCGCTCCATGGTGGCGCGAATGATCTCCTGGCCTTCCGCGTCGTGCGGCATGAAGATGTGGCCGACGGCGTAATGGCCGGGCTCCGGCAGCTCGAAGCCGAGCTTGGCTGCTTCCTTGGCGAAGAACCTGTGCGGGATCTGCACCAGCATGCCCGCGCCGTCGCCGGCGCGCGGATCGGCACCCACGGCGCCGCGATGCTCGAGGTTGAGCAGGATCTTCAGCCCGTCCTGCACGATCTGGTGCGACTTGCGGCCCTTGATGTCGGCGATGAAGCCGACGCCGCACGAATCCTTCTCGTTGCGCGGGTCGTACAGGCCCTGGGCGGCCGGCAGGCCGGGATCGATGTGAGTAATGGCTTTGGCAGCGGCGCGATCCGTCGCGGCCGGACGAACCGAACCCTCGCCGATCATGCGCGCGGCAACGCCGCCAAGTTCCTCACTCATTCCCGTCACTCCCTAAAGGGTCGCCTCACGTTCTGCGGGCGGACACGGGTCCAGCCCCGCGGGGCGCTCTCCCGCAAGGCCGTGCACGCTCGCCGAACGACGCTAGCATCCGCCGTGCCACACCGCTGTGTCGGCACCAGCTGCTGGATTATAGGACAGCATGACTGCCCTATCAATCGCGAAGATGCCAGAATTGACGCCTGCGCACAAGCATGGCGCGCAACATCGCCGCAGCGATTTTTCGCGCTTGTTGCGAAGGTGACGCCTCCGGCGAAAGGAACGGTAAGACGCGCCGCGCTGCCGCGCAATGGCGTTGCCGGCCAGTGGAGTTCGGCGTCGCGGCCGGCCAGGCGGGGCAGGGCCGTCTTGCAGGTGCCGCAATTTGCAGGTCCCGTAGCGAACGATGGCGAATGTTGATCGGGAGGCTTCGATGGCGAAGCTGCATGCGTCGAGGCGCCTGTCGTCGATGACGCTGCCGGTGCTCGCCGGTCTGGCGGCGATGACGGCGGTTCCGGCGCAGGCCCAGTTCTATTACCGCCCCTTCGGCGGGGTCTATGTGGAGCGCTACTACGAGCCGCTCCCGCCGGGCGGCTATTACGAGCCGCCGCCGCCGGTCTATCGCGCCCCGCCGCCCGCCTATGGCGCGCCGGGGCGGTTTCCTTTCGCCGATGTCGAACCGATGCTGCGCTCCATGGGCATGAGGGCCGTAGGGCGTCCCCGGATCGACGGCGGCACCTATGTCGTCGATGCGACCGATCCGAACGGCGCGCGCGTGCGCGTGCGTATC
Organism: Ancylobacter moscoviensis; assembly: GCF_007559435.1. Taxonomy (GTDB): domain Bacteria; phylum Pseudomonadota; class Alphaproteobacteria; order Rhizobiales; family Xanthobacteraceae; genus Ancylobacter; species Ancylobacter moscoviensis. The sequence goes on from NZ_VMBP01000006.1 coordinate 345,871, forward strand.
GACGCCTTCAATGGCCGGATCATCGCCATGCATCCGCTCGGCCCGGCACGTCCGGCCGCCCGCCAGACGGCGCCCTCGACGGCGATGCTGCCGCCCGCCGTCGCGCCGCTTCCCCCGAGGCGCGAACCCGAGAGCGGCATGGTCGCGGCACCCCCACCCGCGGGGGCCTCAGCGGCAGAGGTATCTCCGCAGGAGGGTGCGGAAGGCAGCGGGCCGGCGCCGGCCGATGCGTCTTCGGCCGCTTCCGTTCCACCGTCCACCGCGGACGCCGTCCCCACGGCGAACCAGGCGCCGACGGGCGAGGGATCGTCCGTGCGCGTGATCCCCGGCGTCGCGATGCCGCCGGGCACCGAGCCGACGACGGCGGCCGCGGCCGAAACCCCGCAGGGCGAGGCGGCAAAGGGGGCAGAGGCATCGAAACCCGCTGGAGATGCGCCCGCCGCGGCTGCCTCGGGCACCGGCACCGGTACGGGAACCGGCAGTGACACGCCGGCCGGCACCGCGTCGGTGATGGCGCGGGGCGCTGGCGGCGAGCCCGAACCGGAAGAATAAGCAGACGGTATCTCACTGCTGCTCAAAGCGGCAGGCGGCTCAAAATGAAAGCGCCCCGGCTGGACCGGGGCGCCCTGTACACGTCCATTCAGGCCCGCGCGCGTGGCGTGGGCTTCATCACGCGGCTGCGGTCACGCGGCCTTGGCGCCCGTCTTCGCCTCGATCACGCGGGGCGCGGGAGCGCCGCTGGTGATGGCGATGGTGCGGGGCTTCATCGCCTCGGGGATCTCGCGCACGAGGTCCACATGCAGCAGCCCGTTGGCAAGGCTGGCGCCCCGGACCTCCACATGATCGGCGAGCTGGAAGCGACGCTCGAAGGCGCGTGCGGCGATGCCCTGATAAAGCACCTCGCCGGACTTGGCCGCCGGGTCGGGCTTACGCTCGCCGCGAATGGAGAGACCGCTCTCCTTCACCTCGATGGTGAGGTCATCCTCGGTAAAGCCCGCTACCGCGACGGTGATGCGGTAGGCGTTCTCGCCTGTCCGCTCGATATTGTAGGGCGGATAAGTGGCGCCGGTGTCGACATTGCCGACCTGGTCGAACAACGAGAAAAGCCGGTCGAAGCCGACAGTCGAACGGTGCAGGGGGGTAAGATCAAACGTACGCATGGCATATCCTCACGTTAAGCGACATGCAGATCAGAGGCCCTCTCGATTGAGCCGGGCCCGGTTCGCGTACCGCCGTCTGGCCGGTACATCTTCGAGATGGTGAGCGCTCCGCCGGATGCAAGAGGCTGCCGGCGATGGCCCAGCCTGAGGCGGCAAGCCAAGATGAACGGCAGATGAACGGCCGGCTCGGGCGGTGTTCAGTGCCGGTCATCTAGGTAAGCATGCTTCTATGCGGACTCGATTCCAGGGAAGTTGCAGCGCGATGGCGCGGGCGTCGGCGTTACTGATCGTCTTGGCGGGGCTCCTTGCGGGGCTGGGCCTGCCCGGTTCGCCGTGGGGATCGGCCCTCGCGCAGGGCTATGGGCCGCCGCCGGGCGCCTACGCGCCCTATGACGCGCCTCCCGCTCCGCGCGGCCGGGCGGCCGGTCCCGTCGATCCGGATGCCGCCACGCGGATGCTCTCGGCGCGCGGCTTCTCCAACATCTCGGTGATCCGGCGGCGCGGGGCGACCATCATCCTCGAGGCCAACGGGCCGCGGGGCGAGCGGGTGCAGGTGGTGGTCGACGGCGCATCCGGCGCCATCAGCGGCATGAAGGTCATCGGCTTCGGCGACAAGCGCTACTGACCGCATCGCCCGCCTTGTGGACGCCCGCCGCTGGGGTATAAGCCATCGGACTTTCCACACCAGCGCCCCGCCGGAACATGCCCACCGAGATGGACCTGTACAGCACCAAGGACAACCCCGTGCCCGAGGGCGCGATCTGCGGCGTCGTGACGACCGCCGACGGGGTTCGCCTGCGCATCGCGCGCTGGAAGCCGGCCGAGGGCGCCTGTCGGGGCACGGTCTGCGTGTTCTCCGGCCGGACGGAGAAGATCGAGAAGTATTTCGAGACGGTGCGCGACCTGCTGCGGCGCGGCTTCGCCGTCGCGGTGCTGGACTGGCGCGGGCAGGGCGGCTCGCAGCGGCTGCTCACCAATCCCATGAAGGGCCACGTCAAGCATTTCGCCGAGTACCAGCGCGATCTGGAAGCCTTCATGACCGAGCTGGTGCTGCCGGACATGCCCGGCCCTCACTTCGCGCTGGCCCATTCGATGGGCGCCTCGATCATGCTCGACCATGCGCGGCGGGGCGGGCGCTTCTTCGACCGGATGTTCCTCGTCGCTCCCATGCTCGACCTGTCGCTGGTCAAGCACGACGTGGCGGCGCGGCGGCTGGCGCGGGCGCTGTCCGGCGTCGGCCTGTCCAGGGCCTATGTGCCGCGCGCCCGCCGGGTGCGGCTCAACGAGCTGCATTTCGACGGCAACCGGCTGACCTCCGACGCCGTCCGCTTTGCCCGTAACCTGACCATCACCATGGAGCAACCGCATCTCGATGTCGGTCCGCCGACCATCGGCTGGGTGAAGGCGGCCTATGACCTGATGGAGACGCTCGCCGACCCGGCGACGGCGCGGGCGATCCGCCAGCCGCTGCTCATGGTGGCGGCGGGCGCGGACAGCATCGTCTCGACGCCGAGCATCGAGCATCTGGGCACGCGGCTCATCGCCGGTGCACATATCGTGATCCCCGGCGCGCGCCACGAACTGCTGCAGGAGCGGGACATCTTCCGCGAGCCGCTGCTCGCGGCCTTCGATGCCTTCATTCCGGGCAGCGCAGCGGCCTGACCGCGGGCCAGCCTTCTCAGCCGGCGAGAACCTTCAGCGCCGCCTCATGCGCCCGCCGGTCGCCGGCCGCTACGACGCGGCCGCCGGAAAGATCCGCGCCGCCTTCCCAGTTGGTGACGATGCCACCGGCGCCCGAAATGATCGGCACCAGCGGCATGATGTCGAAATCGTTGAGATTGGTCTCGATCACCAGATCGGCGTGGCCGGCGGCGAGCATGCAGTAGGCGTAGCAGTCGCCACCGTAGCGCGGCAGACGCACGCGCTTCTCCACCTCGGTGTAGCGGGCGCGGTTCTCCTCGCTCATCAGCAGCGGGCTGGTGGTGAGCAGCGTCGCCTCCTCCAGCCCGGCGCAGGGCCGCACGGCAAGACGCCGCTCGCCGGCCGGGCCGCGATAGCGCGCCTGCACGCCGTCGCCATAGAAGCGCTCGCGGATGAAGGGCTGGTGCATCATGCCGTAGACCGGCTGGCCCTGGCGGCACAGGCCGATCAGCGTGCCCCAGGCGGGCAGGCCGCAGATGAACGACTTGGTGCCGTCGATGGGATCGAGCACCCATACGTAATCGGCGTCGACGCCGTCATCGGGGAATTCCTCGCCGCGCACGCCGTGGCTGGGGAAGGTGCCGCGGATGAGCGCGCGCATCGCCTGCTCGGCGGCGCGGTCGGCGGCCGTGACCGGATCGAACACCGCGCCGCGGCTCTTGTCCTCGACGCCCAGCGCCGTGCGGAAGAAAGGCAGGATGGCCTGGCCGGAGACGGTGGCGAGCTCATGAACGAAATTCTCGAAATCCACCGCACTCATCGCACCGCTTCCCTTCGGCTGCCACCTGCCGGCGATCGCGCCGCCGGTTCGGCCAACGCATATCGGGAGGCGCGGTGCTCGGCAATCTCTCTCCGGTGTCCATTCACCGCGCGGCTGCCAGCGCGGAGGGAAGGGCGCGGAGCCATGAGGCGGAGGTGAGGGGCGCCACTCAGAATGCCCCGCGTTCTACGCATGGCTCCTATTCCGGCAAGGTCAAGAAATGAGCAGTTTCGTCGTTGCTATTGGGAAGCGAAGCTGCCATATTATTGCAGTGCGGTGCAGCGATTGGCGTCGCTTCACCGCCGCCCTCCTTGGGCGTTTCCTCCCTAGACTTGGGCCGCTCCGGCAACGTGAGCGGCCCCTTTCTTTTTCAACCCCCTGAAAAGTCAGCGTTCTTGTCCGGTGCCTTCTTCCTGCGCCGCTGATGAGGCTCGTCCCTCGCGCGGCCGTGTGGCGCTCGGCGAGTCGATGCTGCTCAGGAGAGAGTCGATCTGTCGGCGGATGGGGCAGGCGCACACTGTGCGCGATTTGCGACATTCGAACCGGCTGCGACCAAATGCCGGTTTCGTTTCTTTCGCTTGGCGCTTGTCACTTGTGCGTCGCACAGTTATGGATATTGCGTTGCGACGGCGCGATTGGCGTCGCGCTGTCGCCGCCCTCCTTGGGCGTTTCCTCCCTAGACTTGGGCCGCTTGCGCGCTGCGTAAGCGGCCTCTTTCTTTTCCGCCGGCGTCTGCGGTGCGTATGGCAGGAAGCGGGGAAAATGGCGACGCAACGGTATGGTGCTGCCGGTTGCCGGGAGGGCGGGCCTGGGCACTTTCCGGGCAGCCCGCGAGGCGGGCAAATGGAAACGGGCGCCGGCAGGTCGTGCCCCCCGACCCAATCCACCAGCGCCCGCAAGGCGAAAATCATTATTTGAGGTGTCAGGCCACCGTCGAGTGCGGCATTAATGCCACGCTGGTCTCGATATGTATCTGGTATGCCAGAAAATCCCAGTGCCTGCCTTGATTATTCCGCAATGCACCTACATCTTCAGTCTCGTACGCAGCGATTGGCGTCGCTCCGTACAGCCCTCCTTGGGCGTTTCCTCCCTAGACTTGGGCCGCTTGCGCGCTGCGTAAGCGGCCTCTTTCTTTTGTACCGGACCGAAGATGCGCCCGCCGCGGCTTTTGCCATCTTGCGTGGTCGTCTTCGTTGCAGGCCCGCGTACCCAAGAAAGGGCAGCTCGATCTCGAAGGCCGACCGGTTCCCTCCGCGCCATTCGCGGCCAAACCCGAACAAGCGGTAGGGAACAATCGGCCCGGAACCGAGCGTGCAGAATTCGTATAGGTCTCATGTGCAAAATGCAAGGCTCTTATGCGGCCTTTTGCATCACACGATCAATTTTTTGCGGGTAGTCCGTTAACTCTCTGAAAAACAAGAATTATTCGGCGGCGGTTCGGAGCGGCGCCAGCTCAATATGAGTAATTCGTGACAGCGCGAGAGCGACATCGAGCAGGTCGCTGCGCACAATTTCGAAGCGTTCGGAGGGCTGATAAGTGGCCTCGTGCATATAAAGCGCGCGGTTGATCTCGATCTGGACCGCGTGCATGCCCGAGGCCGGATTGCCGTAGTGCTCGGTGATGAAGCCGCCGGCATAGGGCTTGTTGCGCACCACCGAATAGCCCCGGCGCCGCAGCTCGGCTTCCATGATGTCGGGAATGGCGGCGGCGCAGCTGGTGCCGTAGCGATCGCCGATGACGATATCCACGCGCGAATCCCGCTGGCAGCCGGACGGCATGGAGTGGCAGTCCACCAGCACCGCCACGCCGAAGCTGCGCTGCATCTGCACCATGAGCTGCCGCAGGGCGCGGTGATAGGGCTTGTAGAGTGCGTCGATGCGGGTGATGGCCTCGTCGACCGGAATGCGCCGGGCGTAGATCTCCTGCGCCTCGCCGACGATGCGGGCGATGGTGCCGAGCCCGCCGGAAACCCGCATCGAGCGGGTGTTCGCATAGGCCGGCAGCCGCCCCTCGAACATGCGCGGGTCGAGCTCATAGGGCTCGCGGTTCACGTCGAGATAGCAGCGCGGGAAATGCGCCCGCATGAATCCCATGCCCAGCCGCGTCACATCGCGGAAGAGGGCATCGACCAGCGTGTCCTCGGAACGGCGCAGCGTCGGCAGCTCGAGCCGCGACTGCTCGACGAAGGCGCGCGGATAGACGACGCCGCTGTGCGGGGAGTTGAACAGGAAAGGCGCGATGGGCAGGGCCGGCTGCACGATCTCGAAGACCGGATCGATTGTGTCGGCTATGACGGCCATCATTCTGTCCGAACCTGATCGCGCTTCCTTGCGCCGCAGCCCGCACCGGACAGAGCGCGGCGCCTCCCGCGCCTTTAGACCTGTCTAGCATGCGCGTTCCCGGTGCGGAATGCGGGCGGCCCGCCTCGGCGTGGGAATCTGCGAACACGTAAGCGAGAGGAAAAGCGCCGCCGGCCGGGGATGGAGCGGCCGGCGTTCACGATGTGCTAAGAGGCGGCGAGGTACCCAAGGGGGACGTGCATGCGACGGTCGATGCCTGTGCCGGTCCGGTGGACCGGCGGTGCGGCCGCGCTGGAGAATCGGGATGTCCGGGATGCTGAAGATCCTGCTCGCCGAAGACGACCACGACATGCGTCGTTTTCTGGTCAAGGCGCTTGAGAATGCAGGCTACGAGGTCGTGGCCTTCGACAATGGCCGTTCGGCCTATGACCGGCTGCGCGAGGAGCCGTTCGAACTGCTGCTGACCGATATCGTCATGCCGGAGATGGACGGCATCGAACTCGCCCGCCGCGCCACCGAGCTCGATCCGGACATCAAGGTGATGTTCATCACCGGCTTCGCGGCCGTGGCGCTGAACGCCGACAACCAGGCGCCCAAGGACGCCAAGGTGTTGTCGAAGCCGTTCCACCTGCGCGATCTCGTCAACGAGGTCGGCAAGATGCTCGCGGCCTGAGCCGCGGCTGTTTTCCCCTGCCGCCGTCCACAGCCAGAATCCCCGGCTTGCGCGGCGGCGGGCTTCCCGATATAGGGGAGCCCCGCTCGACAAGAGCATCGGAATGGGCGCGTAGCTCAGCGGGAGAGCACTACGTTGACATCGTAGGGGTCACAGGTTCAATCCCTGTCGCGCCCACCATTCCAAGCCTTCAAAATCAACGGCCTCGCGCCACGCAGGCCCGCCAGAACGTGGCGGGCTCGGGTGTCGCCGAACCTGCTGCCGCTTGATGACGTCCGGAATCGCCCCGCTGACGTCGACGAACGGTGAAAGGCTGAACCCGGATCAGCGCCCTCCGCTTTCGCTCTCGAATCGCTTGTGCAGACGGGACGGCGCCTCGACCGTGGCGGTTCACCCCACCGTCGCCCTGAGGGGAGGCCCCAGGAACTCCACGCCCCACGCCTTGCCGAACGCGTTCAGCGCGGCGGCGTCGGGTACCCCGTCCCGCATGACGGCGCCAAGCTGGGTGAAGAACGCCTCGGCATCGAGCCCCGGCAGGATCAGGACAAACTGGCGCGCCGGTTTGTCGCTGATGTTGACGAAGGCATGGGCGGATCCGCCGGGAATGGTAACGACGTCGCCGGCGCCGGCCTCGAAGCGTTCCCCGTCGCACTGGTAGAGGTAGCGCCCCTCGATGACGCGGAACACTTCCGTCTCGGCGTGCCGGTGCAGCGGCGGACCGAAGCCGGGCATGTTGACGGTCTCGATGGCCGTCATCTCGCCGTCGCTCAGGGACGGTGGCAGGGCGACGCGGAGCGTGAGGCCGATGGCGGGGATGAGGATCGGCGCTTCGTCACCCGACGAACGATGAAACCGGAACGGCATTGCTCCCCCTTTGGCCTCCCCTTGGTCCCCTTGTGCTCCCGCAGGGGGAGACGATAGAGCGTTGCGCGAAGACGACACCAGCAGCTTGCCGCGCGCATTGACGCGCCTGCGCAGGAGCGAGGGGGGAAGGTCGCAGTTTCGCCGGTGTGCCGCCACACCGTTCATCATCATGCGTGGGGATTCATGATGGAGCGCCCCGATGAAGGCTCGCCGCATTCTGCTTTCCATGGCGCTGGTCCTGTCGGCGCCGCCCTCATTCGCGGAAAGCGCCTGCTGCGATCCCGAGAGCCCGTTCCGGCCCGGCGAGGCCTATCCGGAAAAGCTCGCCAGCTGCGAGACGATACGGCACTGGGCGGACCGGGCGCCGGCAACGGACAAGCGCATCACACTCGGCATCAAGGGACGGCTCACCGGCGTGCATGCCGACGGCGTGATGGCCTATCTGCTGATGTGCGAGCCTTCCGAGGTGCAGGTGATGTGCGTCACCTACAACGCCAACGGCCTCGCGCGCGGCGACGAGGTGGTGTTCGGCGGCGGGTATGGCCGGCTGGATGCGCACCATGTGGTGCTGGATCCCTGCCTCGCGTCGCGCGGACAATAGCCTGTCCACGCCGTTCCTGGTCCGCCCGGTGAACCTTCCTGCGCTCAGCGCGGCGTTGCGGACGAGGCGGAACGGACCACCACGGTCGCGGACATGCCGGCCGACAGCACGACGCCGGGTGGCACGCTGTCGATGGCGATGCGCACCGGAATGCGCTGGGCCAGCTGGATCCACTCGAAATTGGGATCGACCGCCGGCAGCAGACCGCCCTTCGTCACCGTCGGGTTGGCAATGGCCCGGCTGACCCCCTGGACCGTGCCGCGCAGGATCGTTCCGCCGGCCATCAGCCGGACTTCGGCGGTGTCGCCGACAGCGATCGCCGGAAGCTTGGTCTCCATGAAGTAGGCGTAGACGTAGAAGGAATCGCGGTCGACGACGGCGAGGACGCCGTCGCCGGTCGTCGCATAGTCGCCGACCGTGGCCGTCAGGTTGGTGACGAACCCGTTCACCGGCGCCCGGACGGTGCTGCGTTCGAGGTTGAGCTCGGCGGTGCGCAGCTGCGCCTGGGCCAGTTCCAGCGCTGCCTGCCGCTCGGACGCCTGGGTGCGGGAGGTCTCGGCGCTCACGGCCGAGATGGCGCTGGGATCGGTGGTCATCAGCCGCTCGTCGCGGTCGGCGTTGTCCTGCGCCAGCTTCAGCGCCTGCTGGGCCTGCGCCACGCTCGCCTGCGCCTGCTGGAGCGCGAGGGTGAAGCGCTGCCGGTCGATCACGAACAGCACGTCTCCCTTCGAGACGGACTGGTTGTCGACGACGTTGATCTGGTCGACGAGCCCGGAGACGTCCGGGGCGACCTCCACCACATTGGCGAGCACTCGCGCGTCCCGCGTCCAGGGCGCGCGCATGTAGAAATCCCACAGCCACCAGCCAACCACGCCGGCGGCAGCCACGACGAGAAGGGTGACGAGAACACGCATCGCCGATGCGACTACAGCCATATGCCTGTCCCGAAAGCGACCAGGGCACCGACCATCAGCACGTAGAGGCCGAGGTTGAACAGTGAGCGATGCCAGACGAAACGATAGAGATTGAAACGGCTCAGCAGAAGATGGACCAGCGTGTAGGGAATGATCGCCACGGCGGCCCACAGAACCAGCGGCGATACGTAGAAGCCGACGAATTCCAGCGGATGGAACAAGGCGAGGTTCGGCACCGGCATGCTCAGTTCCCCGCGAAGCTGCGTTCGAGATAGGCCCGGTCGCGGATGAAGCGGTCGGCGATGAAGCGGAGCGAGGCGGCGGCGCGCAGCACGGCCCGGGTCGCGGGCGGGCCGGGCGCCAGCGTCAGGCCGGCGAAAGCCGCGCGGGCGTCGGCCACGATGGCCTCTGCCTCGGCGATGGCGCGTTGCCGGTCGCGCCCCAGCGCGAGGCGCTCGAGCGATCCGGCGAACTGGTCCAGAAACCGCTCGATGGTGCGGGCGGCCTCCGCCGGCATCGCCGGATCCGCCGCGGCGTCGCGCAGCCGGCCGAGTTCGAGCGCCGCGGAGGCGGCGCCGAGCGTGCCGGTCAGGAAGTCGTCGTCGCTCTGGCGGTCGAGCGCGAGGCGCGGCAGCAGTGACGCCAGCATGGAGACGATGCGGTCGGCGGCCTGCCGGGGCATCGTATTGCCGCGTGCCACCGTCGGCAGGTGGACGCCGACGGTGCGTGCCCAGCTCTGGCCCCGCCGGACCCGTGACGTCACCGGAAAGACGGTGAGGACGGCGAGGCAACCGACCATGCCCAGCAGCAGCGCGGCCGCCGAATTGACCAAGGCAAGCTCGTTCGGGACGAACACATTGGCGGTGCCGATCTGGGATATGGTGAAGCCGCCGAGCGCGATCCCCGCCCAGGCGCGGCTGGGCGTTCCGGCCATCAGGCCGGCGGGGATGAGCACCAGCATCAGCACCAGGGCGAGGCTTCCATATCCTTCGAGGTAGGGAAACACGAAGATCATCACCGCGTAGGCGACCAGAATGCCGACGGCGCTCCAGGTCAGGAAAGCACGTGCGCCGGCCTGCGGATTGTCCTGGTTGACCGCGAAGAAGAGCATGATGGAGCCGCCGGAAACGGCGGTGAACCCCATGTTCCACGCGGTCGCCAGCCAGAATGCGCTCAGCAGCGACAGAGCGGTCATGGCGCGCAATGCGATCAGCAGCGCTTCCTTCCGGTCGCCGGGGTCAGGACGCGGTCGGACCGGCTGACCGGTCGGCGCGGAGGGCGCGCGCCGCAGGCTCGCGGATTCGGCGACAACCACCATGGAAAGTTCGTGCAGCACGTCGCCCGAGCGCCGCAGGATCAGCAGGCCGTTGGCCAGCGCATCGACCGGGACGCTGCCGGCCATGTCCTCGATCTTCCGCTCGGCGTCGCGCAGCGCCAGCCGCTGGTCCAGCAGGTGGCGGCGCAGGCGTCGCCGGTCGCTCCAGGCCGACGGGTCGGCGGCGATCCGTTCGAGCCGGCTGGCCGCGGCGTCGAGCGTCGGGCGTATCCGCTCGAGCACCATCTGCGAGCCGGCTTCGCGGAAGTCGTCGAGCCGGACGTAAAGGCCGCGCGCCACGGAAAGCACGACGAGGAATTCCCGCACCGTCCGCCGCAGCGCCCACGCGTCGACCCGCATTTCGGGGGCCTCGAAGACGGCGTAGGAACGGAGCGCGTCGAAGGACACCACCTCGGCGATCATCCGCCGGCGCATGGCGGCGAAGGCGGCCGGGGGCGTGGCCAGGCGGAAGGCGGTGGCCGCGTAGGTCGCAAGGCTGGTGAAGGTGCGGGACAGTGCAGCGCGAAGCGCGTCGCCGGCATAGCGCGGCATGACGATGGTGCTCGCGGCCGTCACGCAGGCGATGCCGATGAGGATCTCCAGTACCCGGTCGGCGGCGATCGACCATGCGTTGAGCGGGTCGCTGGATCCCTCATAGGAGACGAGCAGGGCCGTATAGCCCGCCAGCAGCGTGCCGTAGGAAGCGTAGTTGCGCAGGCGGGCGCCGGCATAGAAGCTCGCCCCGACCACCAGCACCGTGGCGGCCACGAGCAGTTCCGCCGCCTGCGAGAACCAGGCCACCAGCACGAGGCCCGTGAGCCCGCCGAAAACGGTCCCCACCGTGCGCCACGCGCCCTTGGCGACGGCGGCGCCGACGGTCGGCTGGGCCAGCAGATAGACGGTGAGGGTCGCCCATTGCGGGTCGCTGAGCTCGAACCAGAAGGCGATCGCGAGGGCGACGATCGCCGCAAGCGCCGTGCGCACGGAGAACACGACATTGCGCCAGCCGAGATCGACGGGGAACGCAAGACGTCGCGTCTCACCGGCCACCTCAGCGACGCTCATCCTGCCCCACTTGCCCTGCTGCCTTGCCGATCGCGCATCCTACACGGCCCGCGACGGGCCGGCATAGCCTGCCGGGCATGTGGTGCCGGTCGTGCACAGATCGCCGCGCCCTCGCGGCGGCTGTCTGGCGTGTGGGCGACGGGAGGGGCGGAGGTGGCCGCCTAATCCGGCAGGCCGGGCTCGACGATCAGCGCGTTGGATTCCGCCCACCAGCGAAAGGCGTTGCCGGCCTCGATGATGTCTTCGGTGCTGCTCGCCGCCTGAAGACGCCGGATCATCCCCTCATAGTCGCCATGCGGCTGGGGATTGCGCTCGGCAAAGGTGAGAGCCTCGTCCAGCGTGGCGATGTCGACGAGTTCCCGGCCGGCACGCAGGCGCAGCGGCGGGATGAGGGCGGGGGGAATGGCGCTCGGATCCATGCCGGCCTAACGGCTCAGCCGATGCCGGGTTCCGGCCGGCGTCGAGGTTTCTTTCGTTCCGGACAGGATGACGTTCAGGAAACCAATCGCGGCCTGCATCGTTGTCGTCCCGATCGACCGAAATGGGAGGCAGATATGAACCTCGCGAAGACAGGTGTGACGACCAGCGTTATGGCTCTTGCCGCGGCCGCTTTTCTGGTGGCCGCGGCGCCGGCGTCCGCCACCTCGGCCGGGCCCCGCAACGAGGCGCGGGCCGGCGACAATTCCGACCGCGTGCAACTGCGCGAGCATGAGCGCGTGCGCAAGCAGCAGGTCCGCCAGAACAAGGGCACGCCGCTCTATCAGCCGTTCTTCGGGCCGCTCTATCAGGGACGAGACTCGCCGGTGCAGCGGGTGAAGCGCAGCTTCAACTGAGGCTGTTTTCCTTTCCTGGCGAATGTACTGGGGCGCCCTGCGGGGCGCCCTTTTTGCTTCAGGAGCAGCCGCTGCCGGGCGGCAGGGGCTCGGGAGCGCCCCAGTCGTTGGACGGGAGATTGGCGTAGGGCTCGGCGAAATACTGGCGGACCACCCGGAACCGGCTCGGCACCGTGTCCTGCGGCCGGTCATAGGTGAGGATCCAGAAGAAATTGTAGTTCGAGTCCGGCCAGGTCTTCGGCACCCGCGCCTTCGGGATGCGGTCGAGGTGGAGCAACTGGCGCAGCGTCACCTGCTCGCCGGCGAACTCCTTCTCCAGCGCCTCGCTGGCAATGTGGAAATGCTCCCACACCATCACCACCGTCTGGCCGTGCCAGCGCGGGTTCTCCAGCAGGTCGCGCACCACGCGCCGGTTCTGCGCGTTGATCAGGCTGTTGAAATAGCGGTTGTTGCGGATCGGCGTCAGCATCAGCGGATCGGTGGCGATCCGCAGGCCCCACGCCTTCGCGGTCGGCCGGGCCGTCTCCAGCGTATGCAGGGTGACGGCGAGGACGGCGGCGGGCTTCTCGCCCTTCAGCAGGCTCATCGGGCTCGCGGGGCTGAGATACTGCGCCGCCAGCGCCTGCGCCCGCTCCTTGCCGATGCTGCACAGGCTGAGCGGCGTGTGCTTCTCGCCGTGGCGGGCGATGATGATGCGCTTCGGCGCGGCATGGGCAAGCGTCGCGGGCACCAGCAGGGACATTGCGAGGAGGGCTGCCAGCAGGCGGGTCGGCACCATTGAGGGGGGCTCCGGGAAACAGCGGGGCGGTACCATGCTCGGGTTGCGGGGCCGCCGCAAGCGCTCCGGCGGCATCCGGCAAAAAGCACGGCCGCGGACGAGTTTGATGATCTGGCGGATTGATAGCGCGCGGGGCGGCACGATATCACTGGACGACACCTTACCGTCGGAGTGACCATGCTGCGCCGTCTCGATCGTCTCGCCTTCGTGCCCCGTTCGCCCGACGCCTCCGGCGCCGCTCTCGACAACCTGCCGCAATGGGACCTGTCGGATCTCTATCCCGGCCTCGACTCCCCCGAACTTCAGTCGGACCTCGCGGCCATCGCCGCCGAGTGCGCGAATTTCGAGGAAGCCTACAAGGGCAAGCTGGCGGGCATTCTCGACGGCGCCGATGCCGGCGGGCAGATGGCGACCATCGTGTCCCGCTACGAGAAGATCGAGGACCTGCTCGGCCGGCTCTACTCCTATGCCGGTCTCGTCTATTCCGGCGACACCACCGATCCCGTGCGCGCCAAGTTCTATGGCGACGTGCAGGAGAAGCTCACCGAGGCCTCGACGCATCTCCTGTTCTTCACGCTGGAGCTGAACCGGCTCGACGACGCGAAGATGGAAGCGGCGCTCGCCGCCCCGGAATTCGGCAAGTACCGGCCGTGGATCGAGGACGTCCGCGCCGAGAAGCCCTACCAGCTCGAAGACCGCATCGAGCAGCTCTTCCACGAGAAGGGCGTCACCGGGCGCGGCGCCTGGAACCGCCTGTTCGACGAGACCATCGCCGGCCTGCGCTTCGATGTGGCGGGCGAGATCCTGCCGCTGGAGCAGGCGCTGAACTTCCTCGCCGAGCCGGACGAGGACAAGCGTCGCGTCGGCGCCGAGGCGCTGGCCAAGGTGTTCGGCGAGAATCTGCGCCTGTTCACCCTCATCACCAACACGCTGGCGAAGGACAAGGACATCTCCGACCGCTGGCGTGGCTTCGAGGACATCGCGGATTCGCGCCACCTCGCCAACCGGGTCGAGCGCGAGGTGGTGGACGCGCTGGTTTCCGCCGTGCACGCCGCCTATCCGCGCCTCGCGCACCGCTACTACAAGCTGAAGGCCAGGTGGTTCGGCAAGGAGAAGCTGGAGTACTGGGACCGCAACGCCCCGCTGCCGAAGGTCGAGACCCGCACCATCGGCTGGGAGGAGGCCCGCGACACCGTGCTCGGCGCCTATTCCACCTTCTCCCCGCGCATGGCCGACATCGCCCGCGATTTCTTCGACAAGAGCTGGATCGATGCCGGCGTGCGGCCGGGCAAGGCGACGGGCGCCTTCGCCCATCCGACCGTGCCCTCCGCGCACCCCTATGTGCTGCTGAACTATCTCGGCAAGCCGCGCGACGTGATGACGCTCGCCCACGAACTCGGTCATGGCGTGCATCAGGTGCTCGCCGCGCCCAACGGCGCGCTGATGGCGCCGACGCCGCTGACGCTCGCCGAGACGGCCTCCGTGTTCGGCGAGATGCTGACCTTCCGCCGGTTGCTGGCGGCGGCGCCGGATGCCCGCGCCCGCAAGGCGATGCTGGCCTCGAAGGTCGAGGACATGATCAACACGGTGGTGCGCCAGATCGCCTTCTACACCTTCGAGCGGCGCATCCACACCGAGCGCAAGAACGGCGAGCTGACCGCCGAGCGCATCTGCCAGATCTGGATGGAGGTGCAGGCCGAGAGCCTCGGCGAGGGTATCCATCTCGGCCCCGGCTACGAGAACTACTGGGTCTATATCGGCCACTTCATCCATTCGCCGTTCTACGTCTACGCCTACGCCTTCGGCGACTGCCTGGTGAACTCGCTCTACGCGGTCTACGAGAACGCCTCGGAAGGCTTCGCCGAGCGCTATCTCGGCATGCTGGCGGCGGGCGGCACCAGGCATCATTCGGAGCTGCTCAAGCCGTTCGGCCTCGATGCGCGCGACCCGGCCTTCTGGCAGACCGGCCTCAACCTCATCGAGCGCATGATCGCCGAGCTGGAGGCGATGGAGGAGGAGGCGTGAGCCTCCGCCTTACGGATGCGCGGCGGCCTTGCGGCGCGCCGCGTCTCCCGAGAGCCTGACGCCCTGAAGGCTCCAGGAGGGCGGGGCGCCGAAGGTGCGGCGGAAGTCGTGCGTGAAATGCGCCTGGTCGCAGAAGCCGGCGGCGTGCGCGGCGTGGGTGAAGTTGCTCCCCGCCGCCACGGCGGCGATGGCCGCGCGCATGCGCGTCCAGGCGCGGTAGCGGCGATAGGGCACGCCGACCTCGCGCGTGAACAGGTGCTGGAAATGGTGGGGCGACAGCCCGACCTGCGCGCAGGCGGCGGCGACACCGGGGGCGCCTTCCGTGCCCGATTCCAGCAGGGCCAAGGCCCGCGCCACCCGCGGGTCCATCGCGCGGCGGGCCCTGCGCGTGCCGAAGCCCAGCAGATCGTCGAGCGCCGCGCCGGCCCAGTCGATGCTGGCCGCGTCCTCCCATAGCTCACGCATCACCGAAATCTCGCCGCCCCGGCCGACCAGCGCGCCGTCGGCCTCCTCGGCGGAGGCGGTGAGGGCGGC
Organism: Ancylobacter moscoviensis; assembly: GCF_007559435.1. Classification (GTDB taxonomy): domain Bacteria; phylum Pseudomonadota; class Alphaproteobacteria; order Rhizobiales; family Xanthobacteraceae; genus Ancylobacter; species Ancylobacter moscoviensis. The sequence goes on from NZ_VMBP01000006.1 coordinate 361,395, forward strand.
CAGCGTGTGGGCGCCCTCCAGCGTCGGCTCGATATAGAGCACGCCGATCGGGTTTCCGCCGATATCGAGCTCGTGCACCACGCCGGCCGGGATCATCGCCGTGCGGGCGGAGCGCCACGGGCCGTTGCCGATCCTCAGGCCGAACGGTCCGTAGAGGCCGCTCAGGAAGACCGGGGCGCCATGCTGGTGCGGCGCATTGTAGGTGAGCGGTCCGATGAAGCAGGTCCGCCGGGCGTCAAGGTGCCAGAGCGGCCCCGGCGGCGCGGTGCCGGGCACGGTATCCGCACGTTCGTACAAGCGGCCCGGCGGGGCCATGGCTAGCCTCCTCACAGGTGCGCTCGCGGCTGGCGGGCGACGCCAGTGAACCATGAAAGACGCCCGCCGCGAAGCGGGCCGCCGGAGGAAGACGCCATGTCCCGAACCCCTCGTCCGCTCCAGGGCGGACTGCTGAGCCGTCGTCAGGCGCTCGCATCCGCCGCGGCGATGCTGGCCGCCCCCGCCGTGCTGCGTGCCCCGCCGGCGATGGCCGAGGCGCCCGCCCTCGGCGCTGCTCCCCAGGTTTTCCAGCGCTTCCGGCTCGGCTCCTTCGAGGTTACCAGCCTGCTCGACGCCAGCGCGATGATCGACGGGCCGTGGCCCATTGTCGGGCAGGACCGCCCGCCGACGGAGGTGGAGCAGCTGATGCGCGCCAATCTCCTACCGGAGAAGCGCTTCCGCCCCGGCTTCTCGCCACTGCTCGTCAATACCGGCCGGGAACTGATCCTGTTCGACGCGGGCAACGGCACGGAGGGCTTCGTGCCGCCTCCCGCCGGCGGCTGGCTGGTCAAGTCGCTCGCCACCGCCGGCTATACGCCCGAGCAGGTGGACGTCGTCGTTCTCACCCATGCCCATCCCGACCACATCGGGGGGCTGTTGACCGATGGCAAGCCGACCTTTCCCAAGGCCCGCTATGTGGTTGGGGCGACCGAGTTCGACTTCTGGAAGGGCGACACGGCGCTGGCCATGCCGAAGGAGAGCAATGAATACCGCTCCGCCGTGATGTTCCGCTCGCACCTCCTGCCGCTCGCCGACCGGACGAGCTTCGTCGACCCGGAGGGGGAGGTGGTGTCCGGCATCCGCGCGGTGAAGGCCCATGGCCACACGCCCGGCCATCTCGCTTTCCATATCGAGAGCGACGGCCAGCGCCTGCTCGCCTGGGGCGATTGCGCACATCACGAGGTGGCCTCGCTGGCCCATCCCGAATGGCATGCCCTGTTCGACCAGGACAAGGAGGCCGGCGTCGCCACGCGGCGCAGGATCTACGACATGGTCGCGACGGACCGGCTGGCGGTCGCGGCCTATCATTCCTCCTTCCCGTCCATCGGCTATGTCGAGCGGCGCGGCGATGCCTATCGCTGGATTCCGGTGACGTACCAGCTGGATTTCTAGGTCCGATCCGTGCCCGCCGGGCACCTGAATGGAAATGCAGCCGTCATGGCCGGGCTTGTCCCGGCCATCCACGTCTTGGGCAGTTGAAGACGTCGCGGATCCCGGGGCGAGCCTGGTTTCGCCTGCGGCCGGATGGCGGAACGGTGGATGGGTACGCAGCCATAGCGCGCCGTTACAATGCGACTGGCGAAAAGTTGGGCTGACGGAAAGGCTGCACACGTTCTAAGCTGGTGGCCTGAGCGGGCGAATGCCCGGACCCTCGAGCCGCACGAAGCCGATGAACCTCGCCACCCCCACGCCCGCCTTTCCGTCCGCCGCCGATGCCGAGGCGGCGCCGTTCGCGCACACGCCTTTTGACGGCTCGCGCAAGGCCTTCTCCATCGGTCTCGCGCCGCTCGACCTTGCCGAGTGGATCGAGCCGGACCCGAAGCTCGCGGCGCGGCTGGCCGAGCGGGAGGTGCTGATCCGCGACAAGCGCGGCGTGGTGCTGCGCGAGGAGCCGGGCACGCGCGCCTCCCAGCGCGAGGCGCTGGAGCTGGTCGTCGCGCACATCACGGAGCGCTATCCCGATCTCTACCGGCTGGAAGGGCGCCGCATCACCGTGCTGCCGACCGGGCGCAGCTTCGACCTCGACGACGAGAGCGAGCCGCCGCTCGCCATCGCCGGGCACCTCGTCTCCGACGACCTGCTGATCCTGACGAAGAGCGAAGAGGGCTATCGCCTCGTCGCCGCCGTGCTGTGCTTTCCCTCCGCCTGGTCGCTGGCCGACCGCTTCGGCCAGTCGCTGGACGGGCTGCATGAGGCGGTGCCCGGCTATCAGTCCAAGCTCGCCAAGGTGATGAACCGCATCTTCGAGAACCTGAAGGTCGATCAGCCGGTCTGGCGGGTGAACTGGTCGATCTATCCCGACGACGAGCTGCACCATCCCGAATCCAAGGAGCGCCCGCGCGACTGGTTCGAGGATCCCGCCAACCTCGCGCCCGAGGCCTTCGTGCGGGTCGAGCGGCAGACGCTGCGGCGCATGCCGGAAAGCGGCGACATGCTGTTCACCGTGCGCATCCATGTCGACCCGTTCACCGCCTTCCGCCGCCACCCCGAGGGCCGGGCGCTCGCCGCCTCGCTGCGCGAGCAGATCCTCGGCCTCGACGCGGAACAGCTCGCCTACAAGGCGCTCACCGAGCACCGCGACGCGGTGGCGGGCGCGCTGGAGCGCATTGCCGGCGGCGACTAAGCTTTTCCCCGACTCGAAGGGGAGGTTGCCGTGGTCTTCTGGTTCCCGCTGCTGTCGTGGCTCGCCGCCATCGTCGCCGCCGTCCTCGTGCTGCTGCGCGGTCCGCGCCCGATCACCTTCGGCGCGGTCGTCGACCAGTTGCTGCGCTACATCCTGCTCTTCCCCGTCGGCGTGATGGGGCTGTGGGCCTTTCTCGGGCACGTCTTCTTCGCCGAGCAGGCGGCCGCCTCCATCGGCTGGGCGCCGAGCCCGTTCCAGTTCGAGGTCGGCATGGCCAATCTCGGCATCGGCCTCGCCGGGGTGATCGGCGCCTTCCTGCGCTCGCCGGGCTTCCGGGCGGCGGTGGGCGTGGTGGCCTTCGGCTTCCTCGGCGGGGCGGGTGTCGGGCACCTCGTGCAGATCGCCGAGACCGGCAACATGGCGGCGGGCAATGCCGGGCCGATCCTCTACACGGATTTCATCAACCCGCTCGCGGTGCTCGGCCTGCTGCTGCTCCAGCGCCTGACGCGGCGCGCGCCTGCGGCATGACGCATCGCCCGGTTGCGCATGGCGCCGGGCGCCCCACCTAGAGGCCAACCGTCGAGGCCGCCTTGTCCGATCCTGAAAAGCCCGATCCCGGCTCCCGTGACCGCGAGGCCAACCGCCTGAGCGCCCGCGCGCTGCGCTATGCGCGCGTCGGCACGAAGGTTGGCGGCGTCGCCGCGCGGATCGCCGGCGCGCGGCTGTTCGGGCTGGAGAACCAGCGCGGCGGCAACGCGGCCGCGCTCGCCGCGGCGCTGGGCGGGCTCAAGGGACCGATCATGAAGGTCGCCCAGCTGATGGCGACCATTCCCGACGCGCTGCCGCCCGAATATGCCGCCGAGCTGGCGACGCTGCAGAACCAGGCGCCGCCCATGGGCTGGGCCTTCGTCAAGCGCCGCATGATGGCCGAGCTCGGGCCGGACTGGATGAGCCGGTTCCTTTCCTTCGACAAGGAGCCGGCAGCCGCCGCCTCGCTCGGCCAGGTGCACCGCGCCCGCGCCCTCGACGGCACGGAGCTCGCCTGCAAGCTGCAATATCCCGACATGCAGTCCGCCGTGGAGGCGGACCTCCAGCAGCTCGACCTGCTGCTTGCCATCCATCGGCGGATGGATCCGGTGATCGACACCACCGAGATCGCCGAGGAGATCGGCGCGCGGGTGCGCGAGGAGCTCGATTACCGCCGCGAGGCCGCCCATGCCGGTCTCTACGCCCTCATGCTGGCCGACGAGCCGGCGGTGCTTGTGCCGCGCGTGCGCCCGGAGCTGTCGACCGGGCGGCTGCTCACCCTCGACTGGCTGGAAGGGCGGCGCCTGCTCGATTTCGTCGGCGAGTCGCTGGAGGTGCGCAACCGCATCGCCCGCGCCATGTTCGCGGCGTGGTGGCTGCCTTTCTCGCGCTTCGGCGTCATCCATGGCGACCCGCATCTGGGCAACTACACGGTCTTCGAGGAAGACGGCGCGGCCGCCGGCATCAACCTGCTCGATTATGGCTGCATCCGCATCTTCCCGCCCAGCTTCGTCGGCGGCGTGGTCGATCTCTACCGCGGCCTGCAGGAGGGCGACGATGCCCGCGTCGTCCATGCCTACGAGACCTGGGGCTTCCGTGGCCTGACGCGGGAATTGATCGACGTGCTCAATATCTGGGCCCGCTTCATCTACGGCCCGCTGCTCGACGACCGGGTGCGCAGCATCGCCGACGGCGTGGCGCCGGGCGAGTACGGGCGCCGCGAGGCGTTCACCGTCCACCGGGCGCTGAAGGAAAAGGGGCCGGTGCGCGTACCCCGCGAATTCGTCTTCATGGACCGCGCCGCCATCGGCCTCGGCGGCGTTTTCCTGCATCTGCGGGCGGAGCTCAACTTCCACGCCCTGTTCGAAGCGGCGATCGCCGACTTCGCGGTGGAGGGCGTGGCGGCGCGTCAAGGCGCCGCGCTGCGCGAGGCGGGACTGGGCTGAGCGACGTCCGCGCGCGCCGTTGCCCGGACGGGCGTCTTCCGCTAAAGCGGATGCTTGCTTTTATTATTCCTTTGGAGGGGTCTCAGATGGCCGACCACGGAGTGCCGGAATACGCCACGGCCGAGGGCAATGATTACGCCGAGCACGAGGGGACCTACGAGTTCTTCGTCAAACTGACGCTGGTCGGCACGGTGGCCCTGGTCTGCTTCATGGGCTCGCTCGCCGTCGGCGCGGTCAACGGCCACTGGGGCCTGTTCACCCTGGGCACGCTGGCCTCGATCGCCGTCACGGCCGTCGGCCTCGCTTCCAAGGACGGCAAGCCCAAGCTGCTGTTCGGGCTGCTCGGCCTCGTCGTCGTCGCCATGATCCTGACGTCCTGAGATTCAGCCATGCGCATTTGTGTATTGAGAGAGAGCTCTGGTTTGGAGCCACGGGTTGCCGCGTCTGCCGACACGGTACGGCGTTATATTGGCCTTGGAGCTGAGGTTGTTGTGGCTTCGGGTGCTGGCCTGGCGTCCGGGATT
>NZ_VMBP01000007.1 GCF_007559435.1 Ancylobacter moscoviensis
AATACGAAATCCAACAAAAACGCCGCCCCGGACTAACCGCCAGGGCGGCGTTTTTGCGTTCAAAGAGATGTTGCCGCATCAACACCCCCGGAAAACACAACCCAGGCGCGCCGTCGCCCAGAGCCTAACCAGCGGAAGGGGTGGTGCGGCAGTCTGGGAGGCGTCGGCCGCGAGGGGCCGATCTCCTCAGGTCCACCACAACCACGCTGGCATTGTCCGGCGCGCCGTTCTGCAGCACGGCACTGATGACTGCGTCGGCCGCCTCTTGGGCCGAGCTGGCCGAAAGAATGAGCCTGGACGCCGCCTCGGCGTCGAGGACATCGGGCACACCGTCGCTGGCCAGCATCAGGAACAGGTCGTCCTCCCGCCTCTCGAGCCGGAGCACTTCCGGCTCGCTGCCGATCGCCGGCTTGAACGCCGTCGCCCCGAAGGCCCGCGAGATGGCGAGGCCGGCGCCGTGGGCGGCTCGGCTCCCGGCGAAGACACGGAGCGGCCCCCAGGGAACCGCCTCGCCATTGTCCAGCCAGCGCCTTTCCCTCTCTACGACGCCTCCGGCATTCATCACCCGCATTGCTTCGTCCGCGCGGTCGGGGCGATGCCCATCGACGAGAGGGATTACGACGGCATCCGTTCCCTCCGGGCGTTTCCTCAGCAGATAGGCCGGAGTGTCCCCCAGCCAGGCGATCGTGAGGTCGTTCTCCCGCAGCAGCGCGGCGACGGCGGTACTGCCGCACGCGGCGGCGAAATCGGTCGCGTCCAGCCTAGCCTCCACGGCGGCGAAGGCGGCATGCATCGCCGACCAGGCGTCTCCGCCGGTTGCGGCCATCTCCGCGATCAGCGTCATGGGAAGCTGCCGCGCGCAGAACTCGCTGACATGACCGCCGCGAAAGCCGTCGAATAGGCCGGCGACGAGCACGTCCGGCGTCTCGATGACGGCAACGGCGTCCTCCATGGCGGAGCGAGCCTTGCCGATGTGGCTTGCCAGGCCGACATCCGCGAAAGTACGGGGCACATCCCGACAGGGCTCGCCGCCGGGACGGCCGGAGGAGGTGGCCCGCGGCCGGGGTGGCGCGAGAAGACGGGCAATCTCCTCGAAGTCGGGTCGCTCGTCCGGGTCGCTTGCCCAGCAGCGGAAGGCGAGCCGCCGGAGGGCGTCGTCCATGTGCCGCCACTGGGGACGCAACTCCTCGTCGACGACCTTGCTGGCGAATTCGGCCCGGGACAGGGAGCCCGGCATGGCGGTGCCGACATTGAGGTGCGGGCGCGCGCCGCCATGCGCGACTTCGAACATTAGAATTCCAAAGGCGTAGATATCGACCTTCCGGTCATAGGGCTTCCACGCCAGCAGTTCCGGCGCCATGTGGAACGGCGAGCCGACCGGCTTCTCGAGCGAGCATCCCGGCCCCAGTTCCACGGCCCGGTCGAAATCGGAGATCTTCGGCCGCAGCGAGCGGATGTCGGAACCGCCGGCTTCGCCAAACATCAGGATGTTTTCGGCCTTGAGGTCGCGGTGAACCAGATTCATGGCGTGCAGCCCGGCCATCGCTTCGGCGATGGGGGCGAGCAAGGTGCGCACGAGTTCGACATCCATCGCGCCGCTGTCGCCTCGGGCCTTGTCGAACAACAGCCGATCGAGCGCGCCGGGACGGGAGCGTTCCATGGCGCGGACCAGATGGCCGCTCGTCCCGCCGACGCCGAGAAGTCGTACCACGCCGGAAGCCTCGTCGAGCGGCGGCATCCGCGCATAGATGTCGAGCTCGTTGAAGGCCAGCGCGGCACTCTTCCAGGGTGTGAGCTTGAAAAACAGGGTCGGGCGGGTCTCGTCGGTGGCGACAGTCATGCCGTTGGGCAGCACCCGGCCGGCCGCCGGCGGCGGCTCCACCAGATAGGGCAGGGCCATCCGCCGGTTCCAACGCGATGGGATGTCGAGCAGTAGGCGAGAGGACGGCATCGGCGAACCCGTTCCAAATGCCCGCGGCTTGGCGGCGGGCTCAAACAAAAGGCGCCCCGCTCGTCGCGGGGCGCCAGTTCTGGCGTCGAGAGGGGCCGGCGTTCGCGGCACCGGCCGATACGCCTTGGGAAGCGGAGAAGGCTCAGACCGCCTTCTTGAACTTGGCGGCCTCTTCCGAACCGCCAGTGGCATTGCCCTTCGAGTAGGAATGCGCGCCGGTGCCGGCAAGAGCGCCGCCCTGCACGATGAGGTATTCGTCGCGGATCCGACGGCCCTCGAAGAAGCACTCCAGGATCTCGCGGGTGCCCGCCGCATAACGCGCCTGCGCGGTCAGCGTGGTGCCGGAGATGTGCGGGGTCATGCCGTTATAGGGCATCGTCCGCCAGGGGTGGTCCTTCGGCGCCGGCTGCGGGAACCACACGTCGCCGGCATAGCCGGCCAGCCGGCCGGATTCGAGCGCACGTGCCACGGCATCGCGGTCGCACAGCTTGCCGCGGGCGGTGTTGACGATGTAGGCGCCGCGCTTGAACAGCTTCAGCGTCTCGTCATTGATCATGTGCTCGGTTTCTGGGTGCAGCGGGCAGTTCAGCGTCACCACGTCGCAAACCGGATACATGTCCTCGCGGGTCGCGTGCCAGGTGAGGTTGAGCTCCTTCTCGACCGATTCCGGCAGGCGGTGACGGTCGGTGTAGTGCAGGTGCACGTCGAACGGCGCCAGCCGGCGCAGCACCGCGAGACCGATGCGACCGGCGGCCACGGTGCCGACATGCATCGCCTCGAGGTCGTAGGCGTGGGAGACGCAGTCGGCGATGTTCCAGCCGCCCTTCCGCGCCCATTCGTGCGAGGGCAGATAGTTGCGCACCAGCGACAGGATCATCATCACCACATGCTCGGCGACGCTGATCGAGTTGCAGTAGGTGACTTCCGCCACGGTGACGTTACGGTCGATAGCCGACTGAAGATCGACGTGGTCGGAACCGATGCCGGCGGTGAGCGCGAGCTTCAGGTTCTTGGCCTTGGCGATGCGCTCGGGCGTCAGATAGGCCGGCCAGAAGGGCTGGGAGATGACGACATCCGCATCGACCAGCTCGCGCTCGAACACCGAGTCGGGGCCGTCCTTGTCGGAGGTCACGACCAGGGTGTGGCCGTTGGATTCGAGATATTTGCGCAGGCCGAGCTCGCCGGAGACGGAGCCGAGCAGCTGCCCGGGCGTGAAGTCGATGGCCTTCGGCGTCGGCAAGGTCTGGCCGCCCGGATAGTGGTCGATCTTCGGAAGATCGTCGCGGGCATAGGTCTTCGGGTAGCCGTCGACCGGATCATCGTAAAGAACGCACAGGACCTTTGCCATGCGGGCATCTCCTCTCCAAGGTTGAGCGGGAACGTCCCCGCCGCACGTGGCGGCAGATCGCACGCGCATCCGGGGCGTTCGCCACGGCGCGGTCTCTCTGTTCGGGATGCCGCTTTCCGGGCGATGCACGGGCGCGACGGGCGTTCTCCACATCGGCTCCGCGCGCGGACTGGCTTTTCGCCGCTTCGCTGCCGACCCCTGAAGTCTGGGCGGACGGACGCCGGGTTTCAAATTGAAAGCGGCGAACAATTGATAGATGCGGACAATGAAACGGGCGTTACTTGAAATTTTTCTCAATCAACTTGTCGCGACCCAGATCCCGCGCCAGCTTCAGCAGCGCGCCGGCCACCGGGCTCAGCGGGTCGCGGTCCGAGAGCACCAGGCCGACGGGCTGGACGTGCGCGGGCTCGATGAGCGGGATCGCCACGAGGTCGGCCGTGTCGCCCAGCCCCCGGAAGCTTGCCTCCGGCACGATGCAGGTCCATGGGCCGCGCCGTACGAAGGACCACACGCCCATGAAGGAGTTGGTCTCGATGGCCGGCTGCACGACGATGCCGGCCTCCGCGAGCACATGATCGATGATACGGCGGTTCTGCATGTCCGGCGTGAGCAGGCAGAGCGGCTGAGCCGCGGCCTCCGCCCAGCGCAGGCTGCGCCGGCGGGCCAGCGGCTCGTCCGGCCGGGTGACGAAGACGTAGTGCTCCAGATAGAGGTCGAGCCGACGTACGCGGTTGAGCGGCTCGTTCTCCAGATAGGTGATGCCGGCGTCGAGCTCCATCTCGTCGAGGCCACGCTGGATCGCCGCCGAGCTGAGCGTCAGCATCTGCACCTTCACCTCCGGATGCCGGTCGCGAAAGGGACCGAGGATCGCGGGAGCGGCGGCGGTCGCGGCGGGAATGGCGCCGACGCGCAGCGTGCCGGAGAGCCGCCCCCCGGTTTCCACACGCTCCTGCTTCAGGCTCTCGTAATCGGCCGCGATCTGCCGGGCCCAGCCGAGCACCCGCTCGCCTTCCACCGTGAAGCCGAGAAAGCGATGGCCGCGCACCACGATGGGCATGCCCAGTTCCTGCTCCAGCTTGCGGATGCCGGCGGACAGGGTCGGCTGGGTGACGTGGCAGGCCTCCGCGGCCCGGCCGAAATGCTTCTCGCGCGCGAGGGCGACCAGATAGTGCATCTGCCGGACGAACATCGGCGCTTCGGGCCTTTCCCTTTCCGGGGCCCATGCCTTTACGCCGGCGGCGCAGAGGGCAGGGCAGGCATGGGGACGGGTCGCTATTTCCCGTCGGATACAGCAGACATATAGTTCGCGATGCGCCGGCGAAAGGCCTTCGGCGTCTCCGTGAAAAGCCGGCCGTGCAGACGCAGCGCCGAGTGGGCCAGCTTGAGCTGCCGTGCGCCGATCGCTTCGATCAGCGGCGCGCGCCAGGCGGGGGGGCGGGACGAGATGCGTTCATCGAGCCGTGCGCGCAGCACGCAGAGGTCGTGATGCTTGCCGAGCTTGTCGCGCAGGCGCTGCAGCTCCGCCACCCAGGCGGCGCCGAGTGCCGGCCAGGCGGGGACGAGCAGTTCCATCTGGTAGCGCTGCGCGACGACGGCCTTGCGCAGTTCGTGCAGCCCGGTCTCGTCCTCCGGGTCGGCCTTGCGGCCGAGACGGCGTGCCTTGCCGTATTCCGCCGTGAGGGCGGCGACGAGGCTCTTGCCGTGAAGTGCGGCGCCGAGCTGCGGAGCTGCGGCTGAGAGTTCGGCGAGTCGTGCGGCGAGACCGGCACGGTGCGGCGACAGGCCGGCATCGGCACCTTCGCGATCCTGCCGCGCGGGTGGCGTGAGGGAGCGACCGGCCGCGCGGCGCTGGGGAGCCGAGAGGTACCCCTTGGCCTGGAGATCGTCCAGCGCCGCCCGCCGCGCGGCGACGTCGCGCGCACCGGCGAGCTGCCGGGCGTCCCCGGCCAGGGCGCGCCGCAGCCGGCGGGCCTCGGCGGCGACCGCCTTGTCCTCGCTGGCCTGGGCGAGGCGCAGCAATGCCCGCAACCTCTTGAATGCCTTGCGCAGATCGTGAACGGCGCGCTCGGGATTGGCGGTCGCGAGCGCCGCCAGCGCTTCGCCGCTGGCCTGCGCGAGCGAGGCATCGAGTGGGCCGGCGGGCCGGCGCGCGGCATCGGCCGCCGCATCCACAGCGTTGGGGCGGGACGGGCCCAGGTTTTCCGGCATCGAGAAAATCCTTGTGCGTCCAAGCTCTTGCCGGACTTTTCCACGCATGGCGCGACGATCCGATGACAAAATTTAACCCAGCCCCCTTTCATTTGGCCATCCGGATTGCTAGATACCCGCCGTCGGCAGGCCATTGCGGCCGCACAGCCGTCTCTGACGCGGGGTGGAGCAGCCCGGTAGCTCGTCAGGCTCATAACCTGAAGGCCGCAGGTTCAAATCCTGCCCCCGCAACCAGTTCGAACCAAAGACCCCAGCAAACTCAATGAGTTGCTGGGGTTTTGTTTTTATGCCCTGTTTCGATCCAGCAAAATCAATCACTTGGCATCGCAGGTTCAAATCAGGTGGCGTGCCCCCCGCAACCAATATGCGGTGAGGAAATCGACAGCCGCCTAATCCGGCCGTTCTTATCCGGAAGCACGAGGCGTTAGCCAGAAAACCGATGGCCTCGTTCCAGTCACACCAACCGGATGGAAGGAACCACGACGTTTCGGAGCAGCCGCAGTACTAATCGGAGGCTGGTGCCGGGACGTCTAGGAGGGACTTTCCCGCGGCCCGCTGGCAGGGAGCTGTTTCCGCTCCGCGCCAGGAGCGGTCGTGAGCGCTCTGCCGGGAAGTGGACGTTCAAACAACGCCACGACGGTGGTCGATCTCTACGGGGCACCGATCTGCGTCAGGGGTGTGCTGTCGAACCCCTCGATCCACCCGCAGACTCTGCCGCTGGCGGCGCGCAGAGGCGAGTCGAGAGGCGTGTACGCAAAATAGCTGCGCGACGGCAGCGAGATGTCCGGGAAGGGCGTCACCAGCCGCCCCGCGCGCAAATCGTCCTCGATCAGGGTGGACGGCGCCATCGCCACGCCGAGCCCGTCCGCGGCGGCCTGGATCGAGAGGTAGAAGTGGTCGAGCATCAGCGCGGCCGCCGGTTCGAGAGAGCCGTGCCCGGCCTTCGCCAGCCAGTCGCGCCAAAGCCGCGGCATGCTGGCGACGTGCAGAAGCGTGTGCCGCGCGAGGTCACCCACCTCTTCCAGCGGCTGGCGTCGCAGCAGCGCGGGGCTGCAGGCGGGGAGCCGTTCTTCCGGCAGCAGCAGGCGCGCCTCGAAGCCGTGGAAGGCATCCGGCCCGCCGCGAATGATCAGGTCGTAGTCGCCGGCCAGCCCGTCCACCGGCTCGCCGCCGGTCGTCAGCTCGATCTCGATGTCGGGATGCGCCTCCCGCAGCAGGCCGAGCTTCGGCACCAGCCAGCGCAGGCTGAAGGTGGCGAGGGCATTGACCCTGAGCACCACGGTGCCGCTGGTGCCCCGGCCGTGCACTGCCGCGGCCCGGGCGATGCGCTCCAGCGCGGGCTGGATTTCGGCCAGCAGCGCCCGGCCCTCGGGAGTCAGGGCGACCCCGTGGCTCAGGCGGCGGAACAGCGCCGGCGGGCCGAGCCATTCTTCCAGCAGCCGGATTTGCCGGCTGATCGCGCCATGCGTGACCCCGAGCTCCGCCGCGGCGTCCTTGAAACTCGACCGGCGCGCAGCTGCCTCAAACGCGCGGATGGCGTTCAGGGGTGGCAGCGGCCGGTTCTTCGAAGGGCCCTTCATGTGAGTTTTTCTGACATCGGAGGGTCGAATTAGTCGTTTGCGCCCGGCATTCTAGCAGGCGCACAGTGCTCGTGTGACAAATTCATCCAGCATCACATCTTCCGCCGCGCCGTCGGCACTGTCGCGGGCGCCACGGACCCGACGGCGCACTTTGGTCCTCTCCGGCCTCGCCCATGCCCTGCACGATGGGTACACGGACGCGATCTACGTGCTCCTTCCGGTCTGGCGGGCCGAGTTCGGGCTCGACTATGTCGCGCTTGCGCTGCTGCGCGGCCTCTATGCCGGCGCCATGGCCATCCTGCAGGTGCCCGCGAGCTGGCTCGCCGATCATGTCGGCGGCCGGGCGGTGCTGATCCTCGGGACGGTGCTTGCCGCGGCGGGCTATGCCCTCGCCGGCTTCAGCGGCGGCGCGATGGGGCTCTATGCCGCGCTGCTGGTCTCCGGCGCCGGTTCCAGTGTCCAGCATCCGATCGCCTCCAGCGCGGTGTCGCGCGCCTATGGGGCCGCCGCGTGCGGGCCGCTCGGCACCTATAATTTCAGCGGCGACCTCGGGAAGGCCATCATTCCGGCCGCGCTATCCTTCGGCCTGTCGGTCGCGCCGTGGCGGCCGTCGCTGTGGCTGCTCGCGCTGGCGGGGATCGCGGTCGCCGCCCTGCTCACGCTGTTAATGCCCAGGATCGAAGCGGCGCCGCCGCCGGCCGCCTCGGGACGCGCGACGCTGCAGCGCGACGGTACCGGTTTCCCGCTGCTGCTGGCCATCGGGGTGATCGACACTGGCGTGCGCATGGGGTTCCTGACCTTCCTGCCGTTTCTGCTGCAGCTGAAGGGCGCGTCACAGCCGCTCATCGGAGCGGCGCTCGCCTTCGTCTTCCTGGGCGGCGCGGCGGGTAAGCTCGCCTGCGGCTGGCTCGCCCAGCGCTGGGGCGTCGTCGCCGTCACCCTGTGCACCGAGGGGCTTACGGCCCTCATGATCGCGCTTGCCGCCCTTCTGCCGCTCGTGCCGCTGCTCATTCTCCTGCCGCTGCTGGGGCTCACCTTGAACGGCACCTCCTCGGTGCTCTACGGCACCGTGCCGGAACTGGCGCCGGCTGACCGGACCGAGCGCGCCTTCGCCATCTTCTATACGGGCGTGATCGGCTCCGGGGCGCTGTCGCCGCTGCTGTTCGGCGCGGTGGGCGATCAGGCCGGGCCGGTCGTCGCAACACTGGGGACCGCCGCCGCGGCGCTCGTCAATCTGCCGCTCGCCCTTGCCCTCGGGCCGCGGCTGGCAAGGCGGTGAGCGGCGACCGTCGCACCTCGACATGCCCGCGCCGCGTGAGGATTCGGCAGGGAACGACATGGCAAGCAAAACGAATGTCCGGTCTGGCCGGTGCCATTGTGGAGCCGTGCGCTTCGAGGTGGCGCTCAGCGACGGCTTCAACTCGATCCGACGCTGTACCTGCTCCTATTGCCGCATGCGCGGTGCGGTCGTCGTGATGGCCGAAATGGGCGGGGTCCGGATCCTCGAGGGCGAGGAGATGCTGACGACCTACCGCTTCCATAGCGGCGCGGCGCGGCACTTCTTCTGTTCACGCTGCGGGATTTACACCCACCATCAACGACGATCCGATCAGAGCCTGTACGCTGTCAACGTCGCCTGCCTTGACGGAACAAGCCCGTTCGATTTCTTCGAGGTGCCCGTCATGGATGGCGTCAATCACACCAGCGATACCGGAAAGCCGACGCGCCGGGCCGGCACCCTGCGTTTCATTCCGGCAGGCTGACCGTTGTGGATCCCCAGGTCCTGCTCGGCGGCGTAAAGGTGCCGGCACCATCCTTTCCGTTCGCGGCGGTTTTTCAGCTCACGCGGGATTGGCCGCCGTGAACAGGCGGGTATCGAGATAGGCTTCGATCGCCTCGGAGCCTCCCTCGGAGCCGTAACCCGAATCCATGACGCCGCCGAAGGGCAGTTCGGGTATGCCGAGGCCGAGATGGTTCACGGACATCATTCCCGCCCGCACCGATTTCAGCGCTTCCTGATGTGCGGCGGAGCGCGTGTAGGCGTAGGAGGCGAGCCCGAACGGCAAGCGGTTGGCCTCGGCGATGATCGCGTCGCGCGAGCCGTAGCGGTTGATGATCGCGACGGGGCCGAAGGGCTCGTCATTCATGATCGCGGCGTCGGTCGGGACATCGGTCAGCACGGTAGGCTGGAAGAAGTAGCCCTTGTTGCCGATCCGCCGCCCGCCGAGGGCGACCTTGGCACCGCGCTCGACGGCGTCGGCGATCATCGCCTCGAGGGCGAGGACGCGGCGCCCGTTGGCGAGCGGGCCCATTTCGACGCCCGGCTCGGATCCATCGCCGACCACCACATTGCCGGCCGCCTCGACGAAGCCGTCGACAAATCTGTCGGCGACGCTCTCCTGAACGAGGAAGCGCGTGGGCGAGACGCAGACCTGACCGGCGTTTCGCAGCTTCTGGGCCACGAGTTGCGGAATGGCGAGGTCGAGATCGGCGTCCTCCATGACGATGGCGGGCGCATGGCCTCCGAGCTCCATCGTCGCGCGCTTCATATGCGCGCCCGCGCGTGCCGCCAGATGCTTCCCGACCGGCGTCGAGCCGGTGAAGGAAATCTTGCGGATCGTCGGATGGGCGATCAGGTACTCGGAAATCTCGGCGGGATTGCCATAGACGAGGCCGACCACCCCGGCCGGCAGGCCGGCGTCAAGGAAGCAGCGGATGAGTTCGGCCGGCGAGGCCGGCGTCTCTTCCGGCGCCTTGACGATGATCGAGCACCCGGCCGCCAGAGCCGCAGAGAGCTTGCGCACGATCTGGCTGATCGGGAAATTCCACGGCGTGAAGGCCGCCACCGGCCCGACGGGGGTCTTGAGCGCGAGCTGGGTGATCCCGGCGCCCCGGGCGGGAATGACCCGGCCATATGCGCGCCGTGCCTCCTCGGCCAGCCAGTCGATGGTGTCGGCGGCGCCCAGCGCCTCCGCCTTTGACTGGGCGAGCGGCTTGCCCTGTTCCAGGGTCATGATCGCGGCGATCCTATCCGCGCGTTCACGCACCAGGTCCGCCGCCTTGCGCATCCGTTTCGAGCGCTCGAAGGCCGAGGTCGCCGACCAGACGGCAAAACCGCGGGCGGTGGCCGCCAGCGCCCGGTCGAGCTCGTCCCGGCCCGCATGGGCGACCCGGCCGATGACGGCTTCGGTCGCGGGGTTCACGACCTCGATGGTTTTCCCTGTGGAGGAGTCCGACCAGGATCCGTCGATCAGGAGTTTCGTGTCGGGATAATCGAGCATGCCGGTTCTGCTCCGCTGAGAGGCAGGTTCTGGTCGAAAGTTTCCATTCTACGGAATCCACTTTTCGCAGAGAGGAAATCGGTTGACAAGGCAGCGGCCCGGCACTTAGCGTAAAAAATGAAAATGGGTTTTCGCCAAATGGAAAATGAAGACAAGCTGGGCAGTGAAGACAAGTCGGGCGTACGCTCGGTGGCCCGCGCACTCGCCTTGCTCTCGGCGCTGGATCGAAAGGGCAAAAACCTTTCCGAGATGGCGGCCGCGGCGAACATCAGCGTGAGCACGGCGTCGCGCCTGCTCGGGACGCTGGTCGCCCACGGCTTCGTCGCTCAGGGGAGCAATAACCGCTATGTCGCGGGGCTGGCCCTGACCACGCTGCTGCATGAGACGGACCGGTGGGCGCCGCTGCGGATGCTGGCGGCGGAATCGACCACCGCCCTCCGTGCCGAGCTGGACGAGACCTCCGCCTTCTTCGTGCGGTTTGGCGATGACCGCCTTTGCATCGACTCGGCCGAGTCCAGCCAATTGGTCCGGCGTGTCCGGCTGACCGGCGAGAAGGGCAAGATTTACCGCGGCTCCGCGGGCAAGGTGCTGCTCGCCTACAGCACGGATGAGGCCGTCGACGACATTCTCGGAGACATGCAGAGCTTCGAAATCCCCGGCCAGCGGGACCGGACGGTCGAGGAGCTGAAGGCGGAATTGGCCCAGACCCGGACGCAGGGCTACGGCTTCAGCCACCATGAATCCACCGGCGGCTCCTGGTCGGTCGCGGCTCCGGTCTTCATCCGGGGCAATCTGGTCGGCGCCCTTGCCGCCGTCATCCCCGATCACCGTTTCGGCGAGGAGGCCCTGACCGCCGCGATCGAGGCGACCAAGCGCGTCGCCGCCGAGTTTTCCGAAACTCCCAGAAAATGACGGAAGTAACGACATGGCTCGCATTGCCGATATCGACCGGATCGATATCACGGACATCCTCAACAAGGTCGCCTATATCCTCGATTCCAAAGAATACGGCCGGATGGGCGAGGTTTTTGCCGACGACATCCAGTTCAGCAACCCGGGACGCCTCACCGCCACCGGGCTGGACGAGCTGAAGACGGCGTTCGAGAATTTTCCGGCCCCGTCCCTCAGCCACCACATCACCAATCTTCTGCTGTCCGGCAATGAGGACGGAACCGTCAAGGCGCTGTGCAAGGCCTTGTCCCAGCGGGCCGACAAGTCGATGGCCGCGGCTGAATACACCGACGTTCTGAAGAAGACCCCGATGGGCTGGCGGATCGCCTCCCGCACCATCAGGCCGTTGTGATCAATCGAGTTTTTGACCCTTCGCGTTGTCGCCGCGCCGGCGGCACCGGCCGAGATCGAGACGGACGAAATGTCGAAATATGACGTGATTATCGTTGGCGCCGGCCATAGTGGGCTTGTCGCGGGTTTCTATCTCGCGCGGGCGGGGTTGAAGGTGCTGATGCTGGAGCGGAGCTACCAGGTCGGCGGCACCTGCATCACCGAGGAAGTCTTCCCGGGCTACCGCGGCAGCAGCATCGCCAATTCCTGCCACAGCCTCGATCCGCGCATCGCCGGCGATATGGAGCTGGAAAAGCACGGGCTGAAGCTGACGCATCCCGCGCTCAACTCGCTGACCCTGTTTTCCAATGGCGATGCGCTGGTCATGTGGCCGGAGCGCGAGCGCCGGCGCGCCGAGATGGAGCGTCTTGCCGAGCCCGGCGACATGCAGGGCTTCGCCGACGTGATGCAGTTCTATCAGAACGTGGCGAGGAAGATGGGCGTGTCGTTCTACGACCCGGCGCCCTCGCTGGAAGAGGTCGCGGCGCGGTTCAAGGAACCCGCCGACAAGGAAGCCTTCAATCTCGTCATGTTCGGCAGCGTCGGCGACGTGCTGGACCGCCACCTCAAATCGCCGTGGCTGAAGGCGTTTCTGGCCGGCACCGCCATGGCGACCAATCTCGTCGGCCCCCGCACGCCGGGCAGCGGCTACATATTGCTGCAGCGGCCGCTGCAGGAAGAATCGATGCGTCGCAGCGGCGTGGTCTTCGAAAGCAACGAACTGATGATGAAGAACGCGTCGCCGATCGGCGGCGTGGGCGCCGTCACGCAGGCCATGGCCCGGGCCAATGAGAGCCTGGGCGTCGAGATCCGACTTGAATCCCCGGTGCGCGAGCTTCTCTGCGACAATGGCAAGGTGAAGGGCGTCGTGCTGGAAAGCGGCGAGGAGATCGAGGCCGCGCGCGTGCTGGCCAACATCAACCCGAAGACGGTGCTGACCAAGCTGGTGCCGGCGAACCAGCTGCCGCGCGAGATCGAGGAGCGGGCCAGGAAGCTGAGCATGCATGGCTCGTCCTCCAAGGTGCACCTCGCCCTCAAGGGCACGCCGCGTTTCAACCGCGCGCGGAACGACGAGGAAAACACCCAGTTTCTCGGCACGAACTTCCGCGTGGTTCCCAGCATCGACGTGCTTCAGGAGAGCTACAACGAAGCCACCATGGGCCGCTGGTCGCCGCATGTGACGATTTCGGGTGTCGTGTCGTCTGCCGCGGATCCCGACATGACCCCGCCCGGCTGCCACTTCATGAGCCTGAGCGTGCGCGGCACGCCCTACCACCTAGCCGAGGGAAGCTGGGACGACCAGCGCGAGGCGCTCGGCAATGCCGTCGTCGAGACGCTCAGCCGGAACATCGGCAACATCAAGGACATCATCGAGGGCATCAGCGTCTACACGCCTGTCGACCTCGAGCGGAATTACGGCATGGCCGAAGGCAACGGTGCCCATGGCGACATCGTGCCCGGACGCATCTTCGACGCGCGCCCCATGCCGGGATGCTCGAATTACACGACCCCGATCGAGGGCCTCTTCATGTGCGGCGTCGGCAACTGGCCCGGCAACTTCATGAGCGGACTGACGGGCTACAACGCCAGCCGGAAGATGCTCGGCGAATTCCATCCGGCACACTGACCCGGCCGTCTGGGGGTCTGATGGCCTCGACGGAAAATGTAGAGGATTCAAGTATGTATCACGGAAAAGCCATTCGGAACGGTGAGCCGTCCGGTCTTCGGTCGGCGACCAATACGGGCGATGTGTGGTCCGACATCCTGCTCAACGCCGGCAATGCGCGGGCGATCAACATCATGTTCCCGCCGGGTGCCCGCACCCACTGGCACACCCATGAAGGCGGGCAGTTCATCTACACGATTTCCGGCGAGGGCTGGATCCAGGAGCGGGGCGGCGAGCGCGTCATCCTCAATCCGGGCGATGTCGTCTGGACCGAACCGGGGGTCGAGCATTGGCACGGCGCCAGCGAAACCGGTCTTGTCACGCAGATCGCCCTGCATTTCGGCAACGTCGACTGGCAGGGCGCCGTGACCGACGAGGAGTACGGCACTTAGTAAAACCGTGCGAAAGCACCAGCAGGGAAGCGGAATAGATCAATGAACGACAAGAAATATTCTTCTGACCTTTCGATGGCGAGGCTTCGCCTGTGCGGACTTTCGGTGGCGCTGATGCTCAGCGCCACCCATGGCGCGCTGGCGCAGGACGCGGGCGATATCCGTCGTTTCGCGGGTCAGAGCATCTCCTTCGCGGGATACTCAAGTGCGTTCAATGACAAATGGGCCGCGAGCTTCGGCAAGTACTTTACCGAGCGCACGGGCGTTACCATCAACTGGATTCCCTCCAGCCCGTCGAAGAACATCACGCGCATCCGGGCTTCCGGCGGCTCGCCGGACATCGACGTGATGCTCATGGATTCCGCGAATCTTGCCCGCGGTGTCCAGGAAGGGGTCGTCGGCACGGTCGATCCGGCGAAGATCCCCAACATGAAGAAGGTGCCGGAGAGCCTGCAGATCAAGTCGGGCATCCCCAGCATGGCGTATCGTTACGGCAACTGCTACCGGACCGACAAGTTCGAGCAGCTGAAGCTCGGTGCGCCCAACGACATCGGTGTCTGGTCAAATCCAGGTCTGGCTGGACGCGTGATGTTCCCCTCGACGACGGCGGCGCAGTGGTTGATCAACGCTCCGGCGATCGCGATATCGGCGGGCGGCAGTTACGGCGACGTGTCCGCCAGCATCGAGAAGCTGTCTTCGCAGGTGAAGGCCTACGGGTTCTTCAACTCGTCGGGCGACATGGACGCCGCGATGTCGGCGGGCGACGTCTGGCTGACGGTCGGCAACAACCAGGGCCGCTGCCTCGCGCTGAAAAAGCAGGGCATCCCGGTCGCCTATGCCAGCTGGACCATCACCTCGGGCGGCAAGACCTATTCCGACCTGATCAACCCGGACAACCTCGTTCTTGTGGCGAACTCGCCCAAGAAGGAGCTGGTCGAGCTGATGATGAACGAATTCCTGTCGGACGAAGCCGCCAAGGACTCGATTCCGCTCTTCATGTTCATCGCCGGTACGCCGCCGACGTCCTACGCGATCGACGCCGTGATGGCCGCCGATCCGTCGTCCGCTGAATGGATCATCAAGGATCCTTCCCAGCTGTTCCAGCCCGACTACCCGGCCTTCCTCGCCAATTTGCGCGAATGGACCACGCAGTGGGCGGGCATTCTTCGCTGACGCCCTCCTGAGCGGCAACGGCCGGCCCCTGGGCTCCGCCGTCCGTTGCCGGCTTCGGCTCGAAGACTTGCAACGCACGCCACCCGAACGTTTTGGCGACCCTAGCAACAAGCGCATCCGACGAGGCGTGGCAATGAGCAGACTTGAGATCGACTCCCTGAAGATCGCCTATGGCGGCTGGGTTGCGATCGACAACCTCAACCTGACGATCGAGAAGGGGGAACTGGTGTCCCTGCTCGGCCCTTCCGGGTCCGGCAAGACGTCTTTGCTGCGCGCCATCGGCGGCTATCTGAAGCCGACCGGCGGATCGCTGCGGATCGACGGCAAGGACATCACCTCCATCCCTCCCCAGTTCCGGGACATCGGCATGGTGTTCCAGAATTTCGTGCTCTTTCCCCATTTGACCACGGTCGAGAACGTCGAGTTCGGGCTGCGGACCCGGGGTGTTCCCAAGGCGGAGCGCCGCCGGCGGGCCATCGAGGCCCTCGCGATGGTGCAGATGGACACCTATCTCGATCGCTACCCGTTCGAGCTCAGCGGTGGTCAGCAGCAGCGCGTGGCGCTGGCGCGCGCGATCGTCATCCGCCCGACCATGCTGCTGCTCGACGAGCCGATGGGCGCGCTCGATACCAAGCTGCGCGAGCGGGCGCAGGAGGAGATCCGGGCGCTGCAGCAGGAGCTGCAGCTCACCACGGTTCTCGTGACCCATGATCAGCGCGAGGCCATGGCGATGTCCGACCGGATCATCGTCATGCGCGGCGGCGCGATCGTCGACGCCGGTGATCCCTGGCGGCTCTACCACGCGCCGAAGACGGCCTTCACCGCTGAATTCCTGGGGACCACCAACCTGCTGCCCGTCGAGGTGCTGACGCGCGACGGCAACAGGGCACGGGTCCGGATGACGAATACCGGCCACGAGTTCGAGGTGGAGGGCAGTCTGCCGGGCGCCAATGCCGGCTATGTGTCGCTGCGCCCGGAAGACATCACCTGCACGCCAAGTGCCGAGCCCGGCGCGCTGCCGGCCAAGGTGGTGAAGCGCATGTTCTATGGCGTGAACACCCATTTGCGGCTGGAGGCCTCGGGTCTGGGCTCCCTGCTCGCGGTCCAGCACCGGCATGCCGTGTTCGAGGAAGGCGCCGACCTCTTCGTCAGCTTCCAGCCGCAGGATGCGCGCCTGCTCCCGGCGGATCTCCCGGAGGGCCGGCGATGATCCCCGGCACATCCTCCCTGTTCAGGCTGGGGATCGTCCCGCTTGCCCTGTTCTTCGTCGTGTTCTTCGCCTACCCGGTGCTGCACTTCCTTTGGGGCAGCCTCGTCGTTGGTGCGGGCGGCGCGTCCAGCCTGTCGCTTCACAACTTCACGGACGCGCTGCATTCGCCCTCCGTGCTCCGGTCGTTGTCGGCCACGCTTCTTCTGAGCGTTCTGACCGGCGTCGTCTCGCTCGTCCTGGGCTATCTCCTGGCTTTCCAGGTCGTGCGGCGGAATGCCGTCATCGGCAGGATCATCTTCGTCGCCGCCATAGCCTCGCTCTTCACCAGCACCATCGCCCGGGCTCTGGGCTGGCGCGTGCTGCTCGGGTTCGAGGGCCCCATCAACAACGCGCTGGTCGCCATCGGCCTGATTTCGCAACCGTTGCAGCTCATCAACAACTTCACCGCGGTCGCGATCGGGATGATCCACATCCAGGTTCCGGTGGTGATGGTCGGGCTCATTCCGGTGATCGAGGCCTTGCCGCGTGATTTCGAGCGGGCGGCGATCGGGCTTGGCGCGCCGCGCTGGAAAACCTTTCTGACCGTTCACCTGCCGATGACCTGGATGAACGCCGTTCCGGTGGGGCTGATCGCGATCATGGCGACCGCCGCCTATTTCACCACCCCGGTCCTGCTCGGCGGCGGGCGCGTCGATGTGATCGCGATCCAGATCCAGCAGGCATCGCAGGTGCTTTTCGATTTCGGCTACGCCGCGACGCTGTCGGTCATGCTGGTGGCGATGATCAGCGCCGTCGCGGTCGTCGTCCTTCTGCTGACCCACTGGCGCCGCAACGTCCGGGCGAGGGGATCGTCGTCATGAAGAACATGATCTCACGTGTTGTGGATACGGTGCTCTGTTGCGCGATGCACGCGCTGACCGTGCTGGCCGTGGCCTTTCTGGTGATGCCGCTCTTCGTGGTCGTGATCGTCTCGTTCAACTCGACGACGGTGATCTTTCCGCCGCGGGACTGGTCGCTGGTCTCCTACATGCAGATCCCCCCGGTGGCCGTCGACACGTTCCTGCGAAGCCTCGTGCTCGGCCTCTGCTGCGCGACGCTGTCGGCGTTGCTCTGCGTGCCGGCGGCGATCGCGATGGTGAAGAGCACGCTGCCGGGCAGGGCGCTGATCGAGGCGGCGCTGCGCAGCCCGCTGCAGTTTCCCGCGATCATTCTCGGCGTCGCCATCCTTCAGTACTTCTACTTCTGGCAGGGCGCGCTTTCCGTTCCGCTGGTCGGCACCTTCGTGGGGCTGCTGATCGCCCACACGATCTACACCTTCCCCTTCGTGCTCGTGCCGACCATCGCCCGTCTTTCGGCGCTCAGCGGCCAGTATGACGAGGCCGCGGCCGGGCTTGGGGCGGGCTCGCTGACGACGCTGTTCCGGGTGATCGTTCCGCTGATGCGGCCCGGCATCATCGCCGGCATGTTCATGAGTTTCATCATGTCCTTCGAGGATGTCGCGGTGACGATGTTCCTCGCCGGATCCAAGATGACCACCTTCCCCGTCTATCTGTTCGGCAGCGCCGAGGTCTCCAACACACCAGGCCTGTACGCCGTGGCCAGCCTTGGCTCGCTCACCGCGCTTGTCCTCGTGCTGCTGGTCGAGCGCTTCATCGGCATCCGGACCGTTCTCAGCAAAGGCTGACGCAGCTCCCCGCGGGCGCGTCGGGCGCCCGCGCACTCATCCATCCAATCAGGCCACTGCACCGGAGACATCCCGGCAGGGTATGGCCCAAGGAGAACTGACTCATGAGCAACCCAGATATCGCCGACCTGAAAGCTGCGGGGGTGAGCGGCGTGCCGAGCGGGAAGATCCTCGTCACCAACGCGACCATCCTGACCATGGACGATGCCGGGACCACGGCCGGTTCCCTGCTGATCGACGGCGGCCGGATCGTCGCGGTCGATCCTTCCGAGGAGCAGGCGAAGGGTGCCGCGATCGTGGACATGGGCGGCAAGACCGTGGTTCCCGGCCTGATCGATGCCCATACCCATATGGAAATGATCGCCTATGGCTGGAACATCGCCGTCAACGTCAAGCCGCCGCTCGTGACGTCCATCGACGATATGGTCGAGCGCCTTGCCGAGAAGGCCGCGACCTTGCCGGCGGGGAAATGGATCCTCGGCCAGGGCATGCACTATCAGAACCAGCACATCGCCGAAGGCCGCTATCCCAATCGCTGGGATCTCGACCGTGCCAGCACCGAGCATCCGATCGTGGTCCGGTTCAGCTTCCACATCAATGTCTTCAACTCCAAGGCCCTTGAGGTTCTGGGCGTGGACGAGAATACGCCCGACTCCGACGGCGGCTATCTGGAGCGCACTGCGGACGGTGTTCCGAACGGCGTGTCCAACGACATGTGGCACGCCCTGAACGCGCCGGACTGGCCCTATGAGGAAGTCGGCCCCGCCCTCGCCAATGCCCAGGCAAGCTTTCTCGAGAACGGCATCACGGCGATCACCGAGTTCACGCTGTTCCGCGGCGGCATCGACGCCTATCTGGAGATGGAGCGGCGCAAGGATCTGAAGATCCGCGTCGCGCTCTATCCGAAGGTTCCGTCCGTCTGCCCGCTGGAGGACGCTGTCTCCGGCCGCCTCGGCGAGCGCTTCGCCGAAGCCGATCCGAGCCGACTGAAGCTCGGCGGGATGAAGATGTTCATCGATGGCGGCCTGACCTCCCGCGCCGCGGCGATGTACGAGCCCTATTGGGACAGCAATCTGAAGGGCGACCTGTCCTTCGAGCCCGAGGAGTTCTCGGAGATCGTCAAGAAGCTGCATGGCGCAGGCTATCAGATCTGTGTCCATGCGATCGGCGATCTGGCGCAGGACGTCGTGCTCGACGCCTTCGCGGCGTTGCCTGAGCGCAAGGCCGCGAACGGCGCATTCCACCGTATCGAGCACGCCGGCAACTGCCTCTGGACGGACGAGCGCGCCAAGCGCTTCGCCGATCTGGGCGTGCTGCCGGTGCCGCAGCCTCCGTTCATCTACACGACGGCCGCGGGCTATCGTAAGAACCTGGGTCCGGTGCGCGGCGCCGATCTCTTCCCGATGCGCCGGATGGTGATGGACCAGAAATTCGCCATCCCCGGCAACTCGGATGCGATCGGCATTCACCCGAAGCAGCACGTTCCCATGTTCGGCATCTGGGCCATGGTGGCGCGCGAGATGAACAATGGCGAGACGCTCACGGACGGTGAGAACCTCGACGTCATGACCTCGCTGCGGATGTACACCCGCTTTGCCGCGCGCTCGATCGGACGCGAGCACGAGATCGGGTCCCTTGAGCCGGGCAAGTTCGCCGACTTCGTCGTATTCGATGAAAATCCGCTGACGGTTCCGACGGACACGCTGCGCGATATGATGCCGAACCAGACATGGATCGGCGGCGAACAGGTGTTCGCACGGGACGCACGCGAGGTCGCCGCAAAGGAAGCCCACATACCCGCGTGAAGCCTGTCGACACGGCCTTTCGTGTGAGCCCGGGGAAGCACCCGCCATGGCTGTTCGTTCTGAGCTGGCCATGGCGGGCGGGACTCACGTTTCCCGCTCCCCGGGACGGCCCCTTGGGCGCCTTCTGCCGTGCGCCGACAAAGCGGCCCGTGGCGCAGGCAAACGTGGCCAAGCCATGAATTTCACAAGCATCATCCGGCCTGCAGCCCGAGGGTCTGAAATGACGAACCTCACCCAAGTCTCGTCCCACCCGGCATGTCATTCCAACACGCAGCCGCGCGACTGGCTGTGCACCGCCATCCAGCGGATCGAGGCGGACATCAACCGTTCCGCCGACACGCATCTCATCCGCGTGCCGCTTCCGGCCTTGCCGGGGATCACGCTCTATCTCAAGGACGAGTCGAGCCACCCGACCGGAAGTCTCAAGCACCGGCTGGCGCGCTCGCTCTTTCTCTACGCGCTGTGCAATGGCTGGATCGGGCCGCAGACCCTTGTCGTCGAGGCATCCAGCGGGTCGACCGCCGTGTCGGAAGCCTATTTCGCCCGGCTTATCGGCCTTGATTTCGTGGCGGTGATGCCGCGAACCACCTCACCGGAGAAGATCGCCGCCATCGAGTTCCAGGGCGGTCGCTGCCATCTCGTCGATGATCCCAAGACGGTCTACGGCGAGGCTGCGGAACTCGCCCGCGGGGCGGGGGGGCTGTACATCGACCAGTTCACCTTCGCCGAGCGGGCGACGGACTGGCGCGGCAACAACAACATCGCGGAATCGATCTTCAGCCAGATGTCGCAGGAGCCCGATCCGGTGCCCCGCTGGATCGTAACCGGTGCCGGGACCGGGGGCACCTCGGCAACGATCGGGCGCTACATCCGCTACCAGCGCCACACGACCCGGCTGTGCGTCGCCGACCCCACGGAATCGGTGTTCCATCGGCACTATCAGGATCGATCGGTCTTGGAGGTGGATCGCTGCCGTTCCGTCATCGAGGGCATCGGCCGCCCGCGCGTCGAGCCCTCGTTCATTCCCGAGGTCGTCGATCGGATGATCACCGTCCCGGACACGCTGTCCGTCGCGTCGATGCGCGTCATCAGCGACATGCTCGGCCGCCGCTGTGGCGGCTCGACGGGAACCAACGTCTACGCCGCCCTGCGACTGGCGGAGGAGATGGCGGCCGCGGGAGAGCAGGGGTCGATCGTCTCCATTCTGTGCGACTCCGGCGACCGTTACGCCTCCACCCTCTACGATGACGCCTGGCTCGCCGGGCGCGGCATCGGCATCGCGGCCCCCATGGCGCAGCTGGAGAGCTTCCTGACGGGCAAGGGAAGCCTCCCCCTCTGAGTTCGAGCCGCGGCTTCGTTCCGGGGCCATCGTCCGCCATGGCGATGGCCTGCCGGTTCGGGCGGGGAGTGCTTCCGACGCAGGGCACCGGCAGACCCGCGCCGGGGGGAGACTACCGCAGGCGGCGGGCCTTCCACTCGTCCGTGGCGGCGAGCGAAAGCAGCGTCTCTACCGCCACCTCGGCGACCGCCATCGTGGCCCGCGAGGAGGGCCTGTTGAGCGGCGTCGCCAGATGGACCGTGCGGCGGAAGCCCGGATCGACGATGCGGAACGTATGGATGGGCGCCTTACCCGCCAGGCTCGAGATCGATCCGGGATGACGGGCCGCCAGGGAGCAGATCGTCGCCCCGTGCCCGCGCCGGACGAGTTCGAATATCTGCGGCGAGGCGTCGACCTCCATGCCGATGTTCAGCGGAATGGCGTGACGCCGCGCCGTCGCTTCCACAAGCACCCTGAGGCCATGTTCGGGGCCCGGCATCACCAGCTTCAGATGCTGGACGTCGCGCATGCGGATCTCGTCCCTCTCGTTCAGGAAGGGAGCGACGACCGCCCGATCATATGTCGCGATGTAGAGTTCTTCCTCGGCGATGGGACGCAGCGAGGCGCTGCGGTCGGTCGCGGCGCCGCCGCCGAACACCACGGCGGCGTCGAGCGTGCCCTCGCGCAGCCAGCTCGCAATGTAGCCCGACATGCTCTCGACCACGCGCAGACGGACCTGCGGGAAGCGCTCGAGGCAGGTCTCGATGAGCTGCGCCGTCAGCAGCCCGACCAGCGAACCGGGCACGCCGAAGCGCACGGCACCGACGGGGGGCTTCTCGCGGCTGAGCATGCTCGCCTTGGCGTCCTCCGCCTGCTTGAGGATGGCGTAGGCATGGGAGAGGAATTCCCGTCCCTGCTCGGTGAGCGTGAGCCCCCGCGCCCGGCGTTCGAACAGCGTCGTGCCGAGTTCGTCCTCGAGATCCTTCAGCCGCACGCTCAGCGACGGCGGGCTGCTGTGCAGCACCTTCGCGGCGGCGGCGAGCGAGCCGGTCTCGGCGATCGCTACGAAGGCTCGCAGATCACGAAGGTCCATACCGCTCCACGCCCGTTACGCCACTCGCGCTCTCTGTGCCCTCATATCGGCCAGGCCGGCGGCGCGGGCAAGGATCGACCGCGCGCGATCGGCCACCGGCAGGTCGACCATCGCACCGCGAAAGGTAACGGCGCCGCGGCCGTCGGCCAGGGCCTGCTCGAAAGCCTCCAGCGCACCCTGCGCCCATTCGATCTCGCCCTTGGAGGGCGCGAATACCTCGTTGAGGATCGGCACCTGGCTGGGATGGATGCAGAACCCGCCGGTGAAGCCCATTTCCCGCGCCTGCTCGATGGTCCGGCGGAACTTCGCTTCGTCGGCATAGTCGGCGACCGTGCCGACGAAGCCGATCGGCTGGATGCCGGCGTTGCGGGCGGCGACGACCGCCTGGGCGTTGTGAATGTACAGCGTATCGTAGGTCGGCGAGGCGCCGAGCGACACGGCGAGGTCCTCGGCGCCGACGATCATGCCGGCCACGCGCGGATGGGCGGCGGCGATGGCCGCCATGTTGAGCAGGCCCTCGGCGGTCTCGATCATGACCACCAGCCGGGTATGGCCCGGCGCCATCCCCCGCTCGCGCTCCAGCTCGTCGATGATTTCGGCGATGGCCCGCACATGCGAGGCGTCGGGAACCTTCGGCAGGGTGAGACAGCAGACATGGGGGCAGATCGAGGCTTCGATATCGGCCGTCGCCTGCCGCCAGGGGCGGTTGATCCGCACCACGACGTCGAGCCCCTGTCCGGCGAGACGAGCGGCCGCCGGCATGACGGCGCGGCGGGCCTCCTCCTTCTGGCCGGGCGGGATGGCATCCTCCAGATCGAGCTGGATGCAGTCCGCATCCCGCTCGGCGGCACGGGCGAGGAAGCGCTCGTTGAGCACGGGCACGAACAGCATGGAGCGCCATGCCGATGGGGAACGGGTCATCAGGAAACCTCTGCCGGCTGCTTGGGTGTCGCCATGCCGAGCTCCCGGCGGAGTTCCTCGGTGTGCTCGCCGATGTCGGGGGCGGGCCGGCGGAACGGGGCCGGCGTGGCGGAAAAGCGGGGAATGATGTTGTGCATCGGCACCGAGCCGAGCTCGCGGTCCGGGATCTCGACGATCGCCTCCCGGCCCTCGACGAAGGGATGGTCCAGGAGGTCCATTACCGAGCACACCGGTCCGACGGTCACGCCGGAGGCTTCGAACAGGGCGAGATTCTCGGCCTGACCGCGGCCGGCGATGAACGTGGCGATGATCGTGTCGAGCTCGTCGCGATGGGCGACACGCGCCGCGTTGTCGACGAAGCGCGGGTCGGTCTTGAGCTCGGGTCGGCCGATCGTGTCGAAGATCCGCTCGGCCATGGACTGCATCGAGCCCGACAGCGCGACATAGGCGCCGTCCGCGCATTCGTACACGTTGCGCGGCGCGGTGTGCGACGACTGGTTTCCGGCACGCGGCGTCGGCGCGCCCGTGAGGCGGATCTGGGCCGCCTCGGCGCCGATCAGCGAGTGGATCGGCTCGAACAGCGAGAGGTCGAGAACCTGCCCGGGCGCGTCGCCCTGCTCGACCGCCCGCAGCGCCGCGAGGATCGCCGCCGTGCCGTACAGGCCGGCCACCATGTCCGCCATGGCGAGCGGCGGCAGCGTCGGCGGCTTGTCGGCATGCCCGTTCATGAAGGCCCAGCCCGACATCGCCTCGACCAGCGTGCCGAAGCCCGGGCGCAGCCGCCAGGGGCCCGTCTGCCCCCAGCCCGAGACGCGCAGGATCACCAGCTTGGGGTTGCGGGCGAGCAGTTCCTCCGGGCCGAGCCCCCAGCGCTCCAGCGTGCCCGGCACGAAGTTCTCGACGAGCACCTGCGCCGTATCGACGAGGCGCAGCAGCATCTCGCGCCCATCGGGGTCGTGGATGTCGAGCGCGACGCTCCGCTTGTTGCGGGCATAGACCTTCCAGAACACCTCGACGCCCTCGACGCGCCAGCTCCTGAGGTCGTCCCCCTTGCCGGGGCGCTCGATCTTGATGACATCGGCGCCGTAGTCGGCCAGCACATGCGTCGTCATGTTGCCGGCGACGAGGCGGGACAGGTCGATCACGCGCACGCCGTCGAGCGGGCCGCGCCCATCGGGCGTGAAAGGAATGGTCCGGGGCATGGGCAACCTCCTCCTCAATCCATCACGATGAGCGGCTTGATCTCCTGCAGCGCATGCATGCGCTCCAGCGCCGTGTTGACCTCGTCGAGGCTGTAGCGGCCGGTGATCATCTTGCCGAAGGGGATGCGGTCGATATGGGCGGAGGCGAACTGTAGCGCCTTCCAGTAGGATTTCACGTCGCCGGAAAAGGAACCGATGACACGGATGTTCTTCTTCACGATCGTGGAAGGGCTGAAGGTCGCCGTGCCGCTGCCGAGCTGCCCCACGGTGAGATAGCGCCCGCCCTTGCGCACCAGGTCGAGGCCTTCGGCGAAGGCGCCGGGATGACCGGTGAACTCCATCACGATATCCGGGCCGCGCCCGTCCGTGATCTCGCGCACGGCCGCGAGGCGCTCTTCATGGGTCGTGCCCTCGATGGTGAAGGTGTGCGTGGCCCCGAAGTCGCGGGCGAGCGCCAGCCGGGCCTCCGGCGCGCCGATGACGCTGACCGTGCGCGCGCCGTTGACGCGGGCGACGGCCGCCGCCAGCACGCCGAGCGGCCCGGCGCCCTGGATCGCCACATGCTCGGACGGCTCGATGCCGCCGAGATTGTCGAAGGCGTTCATCACCGACCGGAAGGCGCAGCTGCACAGGCTGGCGACGCCGTCGTCGAGATTGTCCGGCACGCGCACGCGGCCCGATTCCGGCAGCACATAGCCGTATTCGGAGAACCCGCCGAGCAGATAGGGCGGCTTTTCGATGTTCTCGTACATATAGGCGCGGCGGTTCTCGCACAGCGTCGGCTGGCGGGCGATGGTGCAGTAGAAGCAATGCCCGCAGGCCGTATGCGTCCACAGGATGCGGTCGCCGATGGCGAGTTCCTGCCCGACGCTGTCGCGCTCGGCACCCTCGCCGATGGCGACCACGCGCCCGACCATCTCGTGGCCGAGGATCACCGGCAGGTCGACCGCCAGAGACAGGTTGCCGCGCGACAGATGCACGTCGGTACCGCAGATCGAGCAGGCCGTGGTCTTCACGATCAGGGCGCCGGGCTCGGGGCCCGAGGGAACCGGCACGCATTCGATCTTCACCGGCTGCCCGAACTGGCGGACCACCGCCGCGCGCGAGAAGTCGGGAAGCTTGGTTTCACCCTTCATCAGCATTGGGTCACACACGTCTAGAGGTAACGGAACCAGAGGGTCACGAACGGCACGAAGGTGATGATCGCCTGACCGAGCAGCGCCGCGCCGAAGAACCATCCGAGATAGGGGAGCATGTCGGCGAGCCGGGCGTTGGCTGCCCGCGCCGCCACGTAGAGATTGGCCGCCATGGGCGGCGTCAGCAGGCCGATTTCCAGATTGGTCGCGGTGATGATGCCGAAATGCACGGGATCGATGCCGAACTTCTCCGCCGCCGGGGCCAGCAGCGGCCCCATCAGCAGGATCGAGGCATTGGTCTCCATGAAGGTGCCGACCAGCAGGAGGACGACGTTGACCATCAGGAGGAAGGCCACCGGGCTCTCGATGTAGGTCGCCACCCACATGGCGATGTCCTGCGGCACCTGGTTCAGCACCATGGCGCGGTTGAAGATGCCGGTCATGGCGATGACGATCAGGATGCCCGAGCCGGTGATGGCCGCCGAACGGAAGGAGCGCGCGAAGTCCCCGCTGCCGAGCAGCCGGCGCAGCAGCGATACCCCGACCGCATACAGGCACCCGATCGCCGCCGCCTCGGTGGGCGTCATCAGCCCCCCGTAGATGCCGCCGAGAATGACGACCGGCAGCAGCAGCGCCGAGGCGGCCTCCAGCCAGATGGTCCGCTTGGATTTCCCGGCGGTGAGCGTGTCGCCGCCTTCCGGGCGGCTCTCGACGCCCCCCTTGAGCAGGCGGCGCGACAGCGCGTTGTGCACGACGAGGAACAGCACGCTCATGAGCAGGGCCGGCGCCAGCGTGGCGAGGAACAGCTGCGAAATCGACACGCCGACCGTCGCGCCGTAGAGGATCAACGGGATCGAGGGCGGCACCAGCACCCCGAGCAGCCCGGCTGAAGAGGTGAGCGAGGCGATGTATCCCTTGGGATAGCCGCGCTCGGCCATGGCCGGGCTGACGATGCCGCCGATGGCGGCCACCGTGGCGACCGAGGAGCCGGTGATGGCCCCCATCATCGCCGAGGCGGCCACGGTGATGTAGCCGAAGGCGGCCCGGATGCGGCGCAGCAGCAGGTCGGCCAGCGCGATCAGCTCCCCCGCCATGCCGCTGCGATTCATCAGCTCGCCGGTCAGCATGAAGAGGGGAATGGCCACCAGCGGATAGCTGGAAATCTCCTCATAGGGAATGTTGCTCAAGCCGGAGATGGACAGCCCGAAGGCACCCATCTGCAGGAAGATGACCAGACCGAAGGTGACGGCGAGCGGCGCGCCGAGGACCAGGAAAAGGGCCATGAGGCCGAAGGTCAGCGCCATGGATCGTATCCTCCGGGTTCGCGCCCCTCGAGCGCGCGCCAGATGTCGAGCATCGAATGGAAGGTCATCAGGACCGCCCCCGCCAGCACGAAGCCGGCGGGAATGGCGACCGGCGTGTCGCGGTCGATGAGGCGCTCGCCCGAGGACCAAGCGTAGTCGAACAGGTCCCAGGCGAGGACGATGAAGAACAGGCCGAAGACGAGGCACAGTATGGCCGCGATCGCATCGAGGCTGCGCCGCAGGAGACCGGGCGGCAGCATCTCGACGATATCCGCCGTCAGGTGACGGTGCAGATGGCTGCACAGCGCGCCGCCGATGAAGGTCAGCGGCGACATGGCGACCATCGCCCATTCTCCGGTGTCGGCGATCGGCAGGTTGAAGGTGCGGATCGCGACCGACATCGCGACCGCGGCGATGGCCACGACCATCGCCGTGATCACCACCATGTTTTCCATGCGGGCGAGCACGAGTTCGCCTCGCATGAGCGCGCCGAGCACGGGGCTGCCGCCACGCCAGGTCGCCGCGCCGGCTTTCCCGCCGCTCATCGACGTCGTCTCGTCATAGGCCATCGCCGCCTCACTCGCCGCGCGCCGCGGCGATTTCCTTCTTGAGCTCGGCGATGCGCTCCGCGCCGTAGACCGCCTCCAGCTTCTGCCAGCCGACCTGGCCGATACGAGCGAACTCGGCCATGGCTTCCGGTGTCGGGGTGACAACCTCGACGCCGCCCGCCTTGATCTTCTCGAGGAAGGCGGCATTGGCGGCGCGGTTGCGGGCGATGCCTTCCTGCGCCGCTTCCTCGGCGGCCTGCTTGACGATCTTGCGCTGCTCCTCGCTCAGCCGGTCCCAGAAGCGCTTGCTGACGGTGATGGCGCCCATCGCGTAGACGTGGTTGGTCAGCGTCATGTATTTCTGGGCTTCGAACAGGCGCGAATTGAAGACGATGCTGGCGCCGTTGTCCTGGCCGTCCACGGTGCCCTGCTGCAAGGCGACGAACAGGTTGGGCATGGGCATGGTGACCGCCTGCGAGCCCGCCGCCTCGAAGAAGCTGCGGATGGAAGCCGAGCCCGGCACGCGGACCTTGAGGTCCTTCAGGTCCTCGACCGTACGCACCGGATGCTTGGAATTGGTCACGGCGCGGAAGTCGAGCTCGAAATAGGCGAGCGCCACCATGTTGTGCTTGGCGAGCGTCTCGCCCAGCGTGCGCTGGAGGATCCCCTTCGGGTTGTAGAAGATCTTGTCGACCTCCTGGGTATTCGTCGCGATGTAGGGGAGGTAGTGGATGTCGAGCAGCGGATCGAGGCCGGTCAGCGAGCCGATGTTCAGGAAGGCGAATTCCACCGAACCCCGGCTGAGATCGCGCCCCAGCGCCTCGTCGCCGCCGATCTGGCTGTTCGGGAACACGGTGATGTCGATCTCGCCATTGGTGCGTTCCTTGACGAGTCGCGCGAAGATCTGGCTCGCCTCGTCGGCGGCGTTGCCCTGCGCGAAGACGTGGCCGAGACGGGCCTTCTGAGCCAGTGCCGGCGACGAGACAGCGATGATGGATGCGGCCGCGAGGGCAGCGAGAACAAGCTTCTTCATGGTTTCCTCCCGGGAAACGGACGTCTTCGTTTTGTTTTTGATGGGAAGACGTCGGATTTTTCAGGTGTTGTGATCGATCACCACCGTTTTGGCGACGGTGTATTCCTTCAGGGCCTCGAAACCCTTCTCGCGACCGTGGCCGCTCTTGCGGAAGCCGCCGAACGGCAATTCGATGCCGCCGCCGGCCCCATAGCCGTTGATGTAGATCTGGCCGGCGCGGATGCCCTTGGCCATCCGCATCTGACGGCCGCCGTCGCGGGTCCACACGCCCGCGATGAGGCCGTAGTCGGTTCCGTTGGCGAGGCGCAGCACGTCGTCCTCGTCGTCGAACGGCAGGGCCGCCAACACCGGGCCGAACACCTCCTCGCGCGCCAGCTCATGCGCGCGCGGCACAAGGCCGAACAGGGTCGGCGGCACGAAATAGCCGGCCTTGCTGGCCTCGGGGTGGATCTGCCCCTGCGCGGCCACCTCGATCCCGTCGCGCGCGGCGCGGTCGAGGAAGCTCATCACGCGGTCGCGCTGGACCGCATTGATGACCGGTCCGCAATCGAGGTCCTGGCCGGGGAAGCCGACCTTCATCGACCCCATGCGGTCGGCGAGCTTGCGCATGAAAGGCTCGTAGATCGACCGCTCGATGAGCACGCGCGAGCCGGCCGAGCAGGTCTGCCCGGCATTCTGCACGATGGCGCCGATGATGACCTCGCACGCCCGGTCCTGATCGGCGTCGGCGAAAACGATCTGCGGCGACTTGCCTCCAAGCTCCAGAACGCACGGAACATGGTTCCTCGCCGCCGCCGTCTGCACCAGCGTGCCGACCTCCGGCGAGCCGGTGAAGGAGAGGAAATCGATCCCGGCATGGCTGGAGAGGGCGGCGCCCGCCTCCTCGCCGAGGCCGGTGACGACATTGATGACGCCGGCCGGGAACCCGATCTCCTCGGTGAGCTCCGTGAAGCGCAGGCAGGAGAGCGAGGCTTCCTCGGCGGGCTTGAGGATGGCCGCGTTGCCGGCGGCGAGCGAGGCGCCGAGCGTGCGCCCGAACATCGAGGCCGGATAGTTCCACGGGATGATGTGCCCGGTGACGCCGCGCGGTTCGCGCAGCACCATCACCTGGTAGCCCGGCAGAAAGGGAATGGTGTCGCCATGGATCTTGTCGGCGGCGCCGCCGTAATATTCGAAGTAGCGGGCGGTGACGCGGATGTCGTTGCGGGCGAGCTTCATCGGCTTGCCGGTATCCGCGGCCTCGATCTCCGCGAGCTCCTCCAGCCGGTCGAGGATCAGCAGGCCGAGCCGGCTGAGCAGCCGTCCACGCTCCAGGGCCGCCATGGAGCCCCAGGCCGTCTCGAAAGCGAGGCGGGCGGCGGCAACGGCGCGATCGATGTCGGCGCCGCCGCCGCGCGCGATGCGCCCGATGGTTTCGCCGGTGCTCGGATCGATCACGCCGAGCGTGGCGCCCGAGGCCGGCTTCACCCAGCGGCCATCAATGAAAATCTCGTCGCGCCCCATCGGCATCCTCCGCACTCCTTTTTTGCGTTTGCGGGGATGCTCCTACGATTGGCCGGCCTTCGACAATGCCGAAAAATCATAAGTTCCGTTCGGCTTTTCCGAATGCTCGCCGCCGACTCGGGAGAGGAGGCCGAAGCGAACCGGGCGGCGGGCGGCGATCCCTCGGCCGCTCCGGTTGACAACGCTTCCAGCGCCATCGAGGTCGCTGGCCTGCCGGGAGATCAGTATGTCCCGATCATCCGCGAGGCTCATCGGTCCGTGACCGGGCATTCAGCGGATTGTGCCGAACCAGTTCGTCGACCTGTTCCAGCGTGAGCAGCCGAGGCTGCCGGTCCTGCAGCAGGAAGAGCAGCTTTGCCGTCTCCTCGAGTTCCTCGGCTGCGTAGACCGCGCTTTCGAGATCCTTGCCGGCGACAACCGAACCGTGATTGGCCAGGAGGACGGCGGCGTGCCTTCCTTCCAGTTCCCGGATCATCTCGCCCATGGCCGGATCGCCCGGGCGTACATAGGGAAGCAGCCGCACCTTCCCGACCCGCATCACCACATAGGGCGTCAGCGGCGCGATGCAGTTCTCCGGGTCGATATCGGGAAGGCAGGACAGGACCGTTGCGTAAGTGGAATGCAGGTGCACCACCGCCCCGGTGGACGGCCGCGTCGCGTAGAAGGCCCGGTGCAGGAAGATCTCTTTCGAGGGGAGATCGCCGGACAGATGGCGTCCCTGGTGATCGAGCTTGCAGATGCGCTCTTCTTCAAGGAAGCCAAGGCATGCATTGGTTGGCGTGATCAGCAGCCCATCCTCGATCGCCACGCTGATATTGCCGGCTGAACCCACGGAATAGCCGCGCTCGAAGAGAGTGCGCGACAGGCGAACGAGGGATTGACGCGCCGCTTTCTCGCTCATCGTGCATCTGCTCCCGTGCCGGAGATCGCGTCGAGCGCCTTGGCGAAAAAGTCCTCGGCACCGAAATTGCCCGATTTGAGCGCCATGCCGAGCCCCGCTCCAGCCTCGCTCACCAGCACCGGGACGCCGGGATCGATCTCCGGGCCGATGCGGAAGGATGTGATGCCCAGCGCCGAAACCACGGCTCCCGAGGTCTCTCCGCCTCCCACGACGATGCGCCGGGTGCCGCTCTCGAAAAGCTCCTTCGCCGCCGAGGCAAACAGCGCATCGAGCGTATGGGCAACCGTTTCGCGTCCGTATTTTTTCTGCAGGGCGGCGACCTGGTCCGGGTCCGACGAGGAGTAGGCCAGCGGCGCGGTATCGCGATTGGCGCGGATGAACGCCACGATATCCTGCGCGGTGAGGCGTCCCTCCATCACCTGATCGACATCGATGGCAAATACCGGGTGGCTCGCGCGATGACGCTCGATCTGCGCGCGGGTCGCCCGTGAACAGCTGCCGACGAGGATGGCCTCGGGGCCCCCGATTCCACGGACGTCGGGGGTGCCGCCATGCGCGGCTCCCCGGCGGATGAAGTTGCGCGGCAGGCCAAGGGCGATGCCCGAACCGCCCGTCAGCAGCCGAGCGTCCGCGCAGGCTTCGGCCAGGGCGAGAAGGTCGTCGTTGCGGATGGCATCGGCGATGACCAGCTGCTCGCCGCGCGCCGCCGCCGCGTCGAGCGCCGCACGCGTCGCCACGGTTCCGCGCTGGAGCGTGGGCCAGTCTATCAGCCCGACCGGCCCGGTGCCCTGCCGGGCCAGCCAGCGCCGCAGGTCGGGGTCGGTCATCGGATTGAGCGGGTGATGCTCCATGCCCGATTCATTGAGCAGCCGGTTCCCGACGAAGAGATGGCCCATGTAGACGCTGCGCCCCGCATCCGGAAAGGCGGGGCAGGCGATCACGCCCCTCACATCCAGCCGTCGCGCCAGGGCCACGCCGACGGGGCCGATATTGCCCTCCGGCGTGGAATCGAATGTCGAGCAGTATTTGAAGACGATCTGCCGGCAGCCTTGCGCCAGCAGCCAGTCCAGCGCGGCGAGCGATTGCGCGACCGCTTCCGCCGCCGGAATGGAACGGCTCTTCAGCGAGATGACGCCGGCTTCGACATCCGCGGCCGCGGGCGCCGCCGGCACCCCGAGATACTGCACCGTGCGCAGGCCCCCTTCCGGGGCGATACCCTTGGCGATGGTGTTGGCGATGTCGCTCGCCCCGGTGAAATCATCCGCAATAACGCCCAGGAGCATTCGTTCCCTCCGGTACAGACAAGGGGGGCCGGCTTAGAATCAGCGATTCTGACGCGCGCGGCGGCGGCGCGCATATTCGGCCAGACCGACCGTCGCGATCAGCATCGTCCCGTTGAACAGGGGCTCGACGAAGAAAGGCGCGCCAAGCTGGCTGAGCCCGGTGACGGCGACGGCGAGGACGGCGACGGCGAGAAGCGTGCCTCCGACATTCGCGCGCCCCGGCCGCACCGAGGTGACGCCAAGGAGGGCGCCGGTGAAGGCGGGCAACAGCATCTCCTGTCCCACCGTGCTCTGTCCCACGAGAAGCTGCGCCTGCAGAATAATGCCGGCGAAGGCGGCGATGACGCCGGACGCGGTAAAGGCGAGGGTCACGTAGAGGGGCGAATTGATGCCCATCAATACCGCCGCGCGCGGATTGTCGCCGATGATGTAGAGATACCGCCCCACGGGCAAATATTCGAAGGCGATCCAGAGCACGAGGGCAATGACCAGCACGTACAGGATCGCCACCGGAATTCCGATGCCCGGGAGCATGCCCGACAGAGCGACGAAGTCCGGGGGAAGGATGCCGATCACCTGCTGGCCGCCGGTGTACCACTGGTTCAGCCCCAGCAGCACCGTGCCCGAACCGAGTGTGGCGATGAAGGAACTGATGCCCGCACGGCTGACCAGCAGCCCATTGATGCAGCCGACCAGGGCCCCGCCGGCCAGGATGATCAGCGCGGCCACCTGCCAGGACAGCCCCTGCTGGGTCTGCAGCCCGTTCGCCAGAACCTGCGCGAAGCCGAGAACCGACGCCACCGACAGGTCGAAGTGATTGGCCGCCAGCGGGATCATCACGGCAAAGGCAAGCAGCGCGTAGATCGAGCGCGAGTTCAGCAGCGAATTGAAGGTGAAGCTGGTGAGGAACGTATCGCCCTTCAGCACGGAGAAGAGCAGAAACAGTGCCACGAGAAGGATGAGCAGCCCCCACGAGGACAGGGCGTGTTGCAGGCGGCTGCCGGAAGAATGCGCGACCATGGAGGACATGCGTGTTTCTCAGTGAGGATTCGAGCTCTGACTGGCGGCTAGTGCGGTAAGCGCGGGAACGGAGAGTTCCGCGCGCGGGACCTCGCGGGCGATCCGGCCTCGATTGAACACGAGCGCGCGGTGGGAGATTCCCGCCACTTCTTCCATGTCCG
Source organism: Ancylobacter moscoviensis (assembly GCF_007559435.1). Lineage (GTDB taxonomy): Bacteria > Pseudomonadota > Alphaproteobacteria > Rhizobiales > Xanthobacteraceae > Ancylobacter > Ancylobacter moscoviensis. The sequence continues at coordinate 33,063 of NZ_VMBP01000007.1, forward strand.
AAGAGATGAGCAGCACCGAGGTGCCCGCGTCGAGCGCCTTCTGGAACAGGGCATAGATCTCGGCCTTGGCGCCGACATCCACGCCGAGCGTCGGCTCCTCCAGCACGATCAGGCGCCGGTTGGCGACGAGCCAGCGCGCGACGATGATCTTCTGCTGGTTGCCACCGCTCAAATTGGCGATGACGGCCTCGCTATCGCGTGGACGCACCGAGAAGCGGTCAATCACGTCCCTTGTCCGCGCATGCTCCCGGGCCGGCATGACCGGTGCCCAGGGATGGCCGCCCGTCAGCAGGACGTCGGGGAAGAGGTTCTCGCGAACCGTCAGTCCGTTGGCGAGGCTTTCCTCGCGCCGCTTGCTGGAGACGAAGCCGATGCCGCGCCGCGCCGCATCGCAGGGCGTTTCGAGACGGAGAGGCTCGCCGTCGAGCCAAACCCGCCCGCCGCTGATCGCGAGATCGCCGAACAGGGCCCGCCCGATCGCCTCCTGCCCGGCCCCGCGCAGGCCGACGAGGCCGAGCACCTCCCCGGCTTGAAGCCGGAAGGAGACGGGTCCCGCCGAGCCGGCACGCAGATTCTCGACTTCGAGAACCGTCGCCCCGCTCTCGGCGACCGGCGTCACGAAGACTTCTTCGAGCGGACGCCCGACGATACGGTGCACCAGCCCGGCCGCATCGAGTGCCGCGATCGGCTCCGAACAGACCCGCCGGCCGTTGCGCAGCACGGTAACGCGATCGGCGATGCGGAAGACCTCGTCCAGGCGATGCGTGACGTAGAGCACCGCCACGCCTTCCTCACGCAAGCGCCGGACGCATTCGAGCAGCCTGGCGACGTCGCTTTCGGGCAGTGCCGCGGTGGGCTCGTCCAGCACGACGACATCGACATGCAGGGCGAGTGCGCGGGCGATCGCCACGATGGCCTTGTCCGCCGCCGTGAGGTCGCCCACCACCTGCCCGGGATCGATGTCGGAGCCGAGGACCCGCAGGGCCTCGACCGCCGCACGCCACGTGGCGCTCCAGTCGATCAATCCGAACCGCCAATGGTACCCGGCGATGAGCGCCACGTTCTCCGCGACGGTCATCGTGTCGACGAGGCCGAGATCCTGATGGATGAAGGCGATGGGCAGGCGGCCGGCGGCGGGGCGCACGACCTGCCCATCCAGCCGGATCTCGCCGCCATCCGGTGCGTAGACACCGGCCAGCATCTTGATCAGGGTCGACTTGCCGGCGCCGTTCTCGCCGAGCAGCGCGTGGACTTCGCCCCGATGAAGATCGAGATCGACGTCATCCAGCGCCTGCGTGCCGAGGAAGCGCTTGCTCCAGCCGCGTATCGCGACCAGCGGTGCGTCGGCGGCGCCGGCATCGCCACGAGCCTCCCCGGCATGGGCGCCAATGGAAGCCGCGGAGGCCGTCACTTCACGCCCCAGAGCTCGAGATAGCGTTCGGCGAAGTTGTTGTCCGGGACATAGGTGTTGTCCTTGCCGCCCTGGACGTCGACGTTGGTCGCTGTCACGAGGTAAGGCGGCGGAACGGTTCCGCTCGGCTCCTGCTTGTGGAAGGCGCGGTTGAGCTCGTCGACAGCCTGGTAGCCGAGATAGGCGTTCGGCTCGGCGACGGTGACGGTCTGGTATTCCTTGCCGCCGCGAATGCGCGAATAGGCGGACTTCGTTCCGTCCGAGCCGACCAGGAAGACTTTCGAGGGATCGACGCCCCCCGCCTTCAGCGCGGGAACCTGGAAGTCCAGCGTGTAGTCGGCGATGGCGGTGATGTAGAGCGGCAAGCCGTATTTCTGCACCCAGGACGCGACGAGCTGCGGCTGCCGCTGCGCCGCCTCGACCAGCGGCGTGTTGGAGAATTCGACCACCTTGCAATCCGGGCATTGCTCCAGCCGGTCCTTGACCGCGGTGGCCTTGACCATGGCGATGGCGTATTCACCGCTGGTCGTCACCACGACATTGGCCTTGCCGCCGGAATGGGCGATCACCCAGTCCGCCTGCGCCCTGCCAATGGAAGCCGGGTCTTGCTGGATATTGGTGAAAAGCCCCAGTTCCGGCTGCGGTCCCGCCGTCCCGGCGGCATGGATGCCGACCACCGGGATGCCCAGTTCGTTGGCCTGCCTGATGGGGGCTGCGAGGCTCCGGGCATCCGCGCTCGTCACGATGCCGTCGACCTTGAGCGAAATCGCCTGGTTCATCCCGGAGAGCCAGCTCACCGGGCTGCCGCGACCGTCGATGATGGTGACCTTCCAGCCGGCTTTGCCGGCGGCCTCAGCCAAGGCCTGGCCCCACTGGCGCTCGCCGTCGTTCTGCTCGTTGGCCGAGAGATACGCGATGTGCTTGCCAGACTCGACCTTCGGCGCCGATGCCGGGCCGGTCCAGGCGGTTTTGGTCGCGCCAAGGCGTTCCACATTGGCCTTCGCGTCGGCGACGATGTCGTCGGCATGCGCCGACGCCGCGCCGCATGCGATCACCGAAGCAAGCATCAGCGCGGGAAGAGCGGGCGATGAACGTTTCATGTTTCCTCCAAGCGATCGTTCCGGACGCGCCTCCCGCAACGGGATTGCGCCTTCTGTTCTTTTGATCTGGCGGCCACGGCGGAACGTTTTCGCCGGGCCTCGCCCACGTCGGAAGCGGCTCGTCTGACGCCGCGCCAGCGCATGGCTATGCTAGCGATAGCTGGTATGATAGGTCAATAGTCTCGAAGCTGGTCACGGAGATAACGATGGCGGTATGCCGCCACCCCGCCATGCGTCCCGACCAACTCATGAGGAAGACGCCCTTGCCTGACTTTCCGATCATCGACAGCCATGTGCATCTCTATGACGTCGACCGGCTGAGCTACAGCTGGCTGGCCTCTCGTCCCGCCATCAATCACTCGCATTTCGTGCCGGACTATCTGGCGCAGTGCGGCGAGACGCGGGTGGAGAAGCTCGTCTTCGCCGAGGTGTGGATCGATGCGCATCTGAACCTTCAGGAGGCGGAGTGGGTGAGCGAGCAGGCGGCGCGCTATCCCGTGATCCAGGGGATGATCGCCGCCGCGCCGCTGGAAAGGGGCGCCGGCGTCGAGGCGGACCTCGACGTCCTCGCCCATCATCCCACGCTCCGGGCCATCCGCCGGATTACCGAGCTCGAGGCGGACCCGGCCTATTGTCTGCGGCCCGATTTCATCGAGGGGGTACGACGGCTCGGCGAGCGCGGACTGGTCTGCGACATCTGCGCCTTCCACTTCCAGCTATCCGCCGTCGTCGAGCTGGTGCGCCTGTGTCCCGGCACGACATTCGTGCTCGACCATATCGGCAAGCCCGGCATCCGCGCCGGGTTGCTGGATCCCTGGCGGGACGACATGGCCCGGCTCGCGCGCCTGCCGAACGTGGCGGTGAAGATTTCCGGCGTCGTTACCGAAGCCGACCATGGTGCCTGGACGCGGCAGCAGCTGCGGCCGTATCTCGACCACACCATTGCCAGCTTCGGCTTCGATCGGGTGCTCTACGGCAGTGACTGGCCGGTGGTGAACCTTGCCAGCAGCCATGCCGAATGGCTCGATATTGTCGACGAGATCGTCTCCGGCTGCTCGCCCGAGGAGCGGCGCAAGCTCTATCGGGACAATGCCCTGCGCCTCTACCGTCTGTGAGCGGAATCAGCGCCGGGCGCTCTGCCAGTACAGCGACGCGACCGAGTCCAGATGCTCATGCATGGCCGATTCGGCCGCGTCGGGATCATGCGCGGCGATCGCTTCATAGATGCGCTCATGGAAGGCGAAGGCCTTCTGCTTGGCGCGGGCGACCCGCAGCGAGACATTGCGCTGTTCCGACAGCCACTGCACCACTGCCTGATGCACACCATTGAACAGAGGATTGTTGGCGACGAGCACAATCTCGTAGTGAAAGGCGACATCGGACTTCTCGAAGGCGTCCATGTCCGACAGGTCGCGCTTGTTCCGCGCGAGCGCCCCGCCGATCCGGGCAATGTCGGCCTCCGTCGCCTCGCGGGCGGCATGGCGCGCGAGTGCCATTTCAAGATGCATGCGCGCATTCTGGAAATGACGCACACCTTCCGGATTGGCGATGTAGGATCGCACGGAGGTCGACAATTCCTGAATGAAATGATGGGCGTCGGGGCGGGCAACGCGAGCGCGCTCACCATTGGTGATCGACACCAGCCCGGCTTTCTGCAGCGATAGAAGAGCCTCGCGGATCGCCGGCCGGCCAACCTGGAACTGCTCCATGAGGTCGCGTTCGGAGGGCAGCATGTCGCCTTCCGCCAGCGTGCCGTCGAGCATCATCTGCTGCAGCCTCTGGGCAACGTCCTCGTAGATGCGGCGCCTGCGGATCGGTTGGATATCGAGCACGGTCACTCCTCTTTCGGTATAAAAGGATCACCGAAGCAGTGAGCGCTGTCAACCGCAGCCGACTCATGGAAAAGACCCATAAATCAACTGATTGCCTTCACTGAGCCCGTAGGGCGCGTGGGGGTGATTGACGTTGCTTCACCCCTATGTTTAACCTTTCATACCATTAGGTGCTTTGTAGGGCCTCGCGACCTTGGGGGAGCGGAGGCCAGGATTCCCGCCATGCCCCGCCTCGACTTCGCCGCGTCGATCGCCGATCTGCGCCTTCTCGCTCGCGCCCGTCTGCCACGGTCGGTCTTCGAATTCATCGACGGCGGTGCCGCGGATGAGTACACGCTGAAGGCGAACAGCGACGATTTCGGCGCCTTTCGATTGATGCCCGATGTGGGAGTGGACGTCGCCCTGCGGTCAAGCGCGACGACCGTGGTCGGCAAGCCCTCCCGCCTGCCGCTGGTCCTCGCGCCGACCGGCCTTGCCGGTCTTTACTGGCCGAAGGGCGAGATCGCCGCGGCCCGTAGCGCCGCTCGCGCGGGCATTTCCTTCTGCCTGTCGACCAATTCGGTCGCGTCGATGGAAGAGGTCGCCGATGCCGTGCCGGAGGTGGATCGCTGGTTCCAGCTCTACTTCCTCAAGGATCCCGACCTCATGCGCTCCATGGTGGAGCGGGCAAGGGCCAGCGGCTACCGCGTCCTGTGCATTACGCTCGACCTCGCGGTGCAGGGGCGGCGCGATCGCGATATCCGCAATGCCTTCACCGTGCCGCTCAAGCCACGCCTGACCACGGTGCTGGAGGTGCTGGCCCGACCGGCCTGGCTTGCCGGCTTCCTGCGCGCGCCCATGCGCTTCGGCAATTTCGCGGCCGCCGCGCCGCAGGGTGGCTTCAGCAGCATCGCCCAGCACATTGCCAAACTCTGCGATGCGTCGGCGGACTGGGACACCGTTGCGCGCTTGATCGAGCTCTGGGATGGGCCGGTCGTGGTGAAGGGCCTGCTCAACCCGCGCGACGCCGAGCGCGCCGTCGCGCTGGGCGTCGACGCGATCATCGTCTCGAACCACGGCGGACGCCAGCTCGACCGCGTGCCTTCCGCCATCGCCGCACTGCCCGCCATTGCCGCAGCCGTGGCGGGACGGACGCAGATCATCCTCGATGGCGGCGTGCGACGCGGCACCGACATCGCCATTGCCCGCTGCCTCGGTGCCGATGCCTGCATGATCGGCCGCCCCTTCCTGTGGGGCCTCGCCGCCGCCGGCGAGGCGGGCGTCACGCGAGCGCTCGATATATTGCGCGACGAGCTGGACATCGCGATGGCCCTGCTGGGCGTCACGTCCATGGACGCCTTTTCCGCCGGACATCTGTGGCGCAACGAGACCGCGCGCTGAGGCGCGGCCTTTCCCAAGGCGGCCTTTCCCAAGGCGGCATTGCCCATGCAGGAACGGCCGCCCTTGCGGGCGGCCGTCGCAACCTATCCGAGATAGTGCGGCCCCGGCGGCGCTCTCACCCCTTCGGCCGCCCCTGCTTGCGAAGCCCCTTGAGCATCTCCACGCCGTCGGACAGCGCCTTCTGGAACAGCAGGTGATCGAGGCCGTAGGCGATGATGTCGAAGCCATGCTTCCAATAGGCTTCCGCCCATACGGAATCGAGCGCCATGAAGCCGGCGGGCTTGCCATTGCGATGAGCGGCGGCCACCACCTTCTCGATTCCCCTGAGATAGGCGGGGTGATCGAACTCGGCCGGGATCCCCATCGAGTTGGTCAGGTCGAAATGCCCGACCCAGAGAACGTCGACCCCCTCGACCGCCGCGATCTCGTCGACATTGTCGAGGCCGGCCGCCGTTTCGATCTGGCAGATGACGAGGTTGCGCTCGCGGCTGGCCTTCATCTTCTCCGCGGGATGGCCGCCGCGATAATCGTCATGGGCGATGCCGAAAGCGGCGCCGCGGCGACCGTGCGGCGGATAATTGGCGCTCGACACGATCCGCTCGGCCTGCTCGCGCGTCTCGACCATGGGGACCATCACGCCATGGGCGCCCATGTCGAAGGCGCGCGCGACGAAATGGTATTCCCCCGCCGGCACCCGCACGAGAGGCGCCACGCCCAGCCCGCGACACCCCGCGAACTGGACCTTCATCGTCTCGAAGCCGGCTCCCGAATGCTCCATGTCGTAGAGGATGAAATCCGAGCCGGTCGCGGCCACGATGGCGGGCAGGCCCGGCGAGAAGAACTCGATCACCATGGGGCCGAACAGCCCGCCCTCATCTGCGAGCTTCTTCCTCAGGCCGGACGCGATGTCACGCGACGATGTCTTGGACATGTCTCCCTCTTCACTTGCTGTTCTGGTGGCAGGCATAGCTGCGGACCGTCTTGTGCCTCACGAGAGGCGCCGTAAGCGCGTCGAATTCGATGAAATGCGGGCTCGCCAGGTGGTCGCGAAACGCCGCCTCGCTATCGTAAATCTCGTAGAGCGCGACCGCACCCTCTCCCTCGACCGGGACGAGCACGTCGAAGCGCTGGCAGCCGGTTTCGCTGCGCACGGATTCGGCCGCGTTTTCCTTCACCAGCATCATGAACCGGCCGAGATTCTCAGCCGCCACATCGAATTCGACCCAGATCACATAAGACAAGGCGACACTCCCCACGCAAACCCGTCGACAGGCCGCCGCGCTCTCCGGCCAGAGTGCCGGGAAGCGGCCAACCGGATGGCGGGTGCCCTCTGTTGGTATGAAAGGATGAACATGATTTTGAAGACTGTCAAATGATCCATGCCGTCGACCACGGAGCGTCGCGGGGGCGGAGACGGGCGGCCCGGGAGGGCGCCCTTTCGTATTAGTGAGTTGTTTTCATTGAAAATTATTCCAATCCAGGAATAGGGCGGTGGATGTCTTTGCCTTCCGCGACCAATCACGTCTTGACGACACGTAAGATAAACAATTAGCCTTTCATACCAATAAGGAGCGCCATTCAATCACGCGCATCCAATTGGGAGGAAACCAATGTCCTTACGCCATCTCGCCTTGGCCGGCTGCCTGGTCGCCAGCCTTGTCACCCCGGCGGCCGCTCAGCAGGTGCGCGAGCTGCGCCTGGGTTCGCCCTGGCCGTCCGCCAGCACCGTTCACGCCGCACTGCCGGTGTTTGCCGAGGCGGTGGAGCGCGAGAGCAAGGGGGCGATCAAGGTGCGCGTCTATCCCGACAGCCAGCTCGGGGACATCCAGTCGCTCATCAACGGCGTCCAGCTCGGGACGGTCGACATGACCTACCTGGCCATCGGCAATGCCGGCGTGCTCAAGGGCGGTGCCCCGCTCAACGTGGCTTACGTACCCTACCTGTTCAAAAGCAAGGAGGGAGCGGAGAAGGTCGTCAACAGCCCGGTATTCCAGGAACTGTACGACAATCTGGCAAAGGAATCGGGCGTCCGGATCTTTGCCGTTTACGGGGCGCGCTCGCCTCGTGCGGTGCAGAACCGCGTCCGGCCGGTCACCAAGCCGGAGGACCTGAAGGGCCTGAAGATCCGCATCCCTCCGATCGAGGGCATTCGGATCGCCTTCGAGAAGATGGGCGCGAAGCCGGTCGTGCTGGGGCTGGGAGATACGTACAACGCGATCGAGCGCGGCCAGGTCGACGGGCACGAGAACGGCATCGACGCCGCCGTGGGCTACAAATGGTACGAAGTCGCCAAGTTCTTCACGCCGACCGACCACATCTATGAGACCGGCGCCTTCTACATCAACGAGAAGCTCTGGCAGTCCCTGACGAAGGAAGAGCAGGAGATCTTCATCAAGGCCGCCAAGGAAGGCGGCGCCGCCATGACAAAGGCGGGCGAGAAGGTCGACGCGGAGGGCGCGAAGATATTCGCCGAGAATGGCGTCCAGGTCTCCCAGCCCGACAAGGCTGCGTTCGAGGCGGCTCTCACCGACGTCTACAAGCGCCTCGAAGGCCGCGTCTGGCCCGAGGGTCTCGTCGAGCGCATCCGCGCCATTCCCCAGTAAGTCCTCCTCCTGAGACTTCGGGTGCCGGATCGCCGGCACCCGCTTTTTTCCGGCTACGAGGTTGTGTCCATGTCTTTCGACGATGTCGAACGCATCGTGCTGAAGGTCTCGGGCTATGTCGCCCGAATCGTCGATCTGTTGATTGCCGTGGTCGTGGGGGCGTTGCTCGTTCTCGTCACGTCCCAGTTCATCGACCGCAATTATGTGACCCTCTGGTACGACTCACCCGAAGAATATGTGAAGATAGGCCTCGTCTGGCTGTGTTTCCTCGGCTTCGTGCGCGCATCGGCGACAGGTGAGACGATCCGTATCACTTTCGCTCAGGACATGCTGTCGCCGGGGATACAGCGAATTATCGCCATTCTCCTGGATGTCCTGCTCCTTGTGGTCGTGGCTTTCCTGGCCTGGAAGAGCTGGATCATGATCCAGACGGCCCGTATGCAGATCATTCTGGGAACCGACCTTACTCTGGACGTTCCGGTCTTCGGAATGCTCGCGGGCTTTGGCCTCCTCGTCCCTCTCGTCTTCTGGCGTCTGGTTCGCGCGCTGGCCGGGCGGCCGCACATGCCTGACGCCCATCCGGTGATCGAGGACTGAGCGGCATCATGAATCTCCTCTTCCTTTCCTTTGTCGGCCTGCTCCTTCTCGGCATGGAGGTCGGCTTCGCGATGATCGTCGCGGCGTGGCTCGGCCTGGAATTCAAGGCCGGTCCGGCGGTCGACGCCATCATGCTCCCGACGTCGATGCTGGGCGGCATCAGCCTTTATGCGCTGGTGCAGATTCCCCTGTTCATCCTCGCCGGCGAGGTCATGAACAGGGGTGGCATCACCCGCCGCCTCGTCGAGGTCTCCTCGGCGTGGATCGGCCAGCGCCGGGGGAGCCTCGGGCACGTCGGCATCCTGTCGAACCTCATGCTCTCGGGCATTTCGGGCTCCGCCGTGGCGGATGCCGTCGCAACCGGCAAGGCACTGATTCCCGAGATGCGCGCCAAGGGATATGGCGCCGGCTATTCGGGCGCCGTCATCGCCTCCGGTGCATTGCTTGGCCCGATCATCCCGCCGTCGATCCCGATGGTCGTCTACGCGCAGATCGCCAATGTCTCGGTCGCCAAGATGTTCCTGGCCGGCGTTCTGCCGGGCCTTCTTCTGGCGTCGGGGTTCCTCGTCATCTGCAGCCTCATCGGCAAGCGTCGCGGCCTGCCGCGCGAGCCGGCGATGAACTGGCGGGCGAAAGGCAAGGTGACGGTGCGGGCGGTCTGGGCGCTGCTCATGCCGATCATCATTCTGGTCGGCATCCGCATGGGCCTGATGACCGATACGGAGATCGCGGCCATCGCGGTGATCTACGCGCTGCTCGTGGGGTTCTTCGTCTATCGCACGATGAAACTGCGCGATCTGCCGGCCATCCTGATGTCGGCCGGTCGTTCGAGCGCGGTGATCCTCTTCCTCCTGGCCGCCGCGGCGCCCTTCTCCTGGCTCGTGGCGGAAAGCCAGATCAGCGAACATCTCGTCGAGATGATCCGTCAGATCACCGACAACCCGCACCTCATCCTGCTGATCATCAACGTCCTGCTGCTTCTGGTCGGGCTGGTCCTGGAGCCGCTGCCGGCCATGGTGATCTTCCTGCCCGCCCTCCTGCCGCTCGCCGCGGAACTCGGCATCGACCCGATTCATTTCGGCGCGGTCGTCGTCGTCAATCTGATGATCGGGCTGCTGCATCCCCCGATCGGCCTGCTCCTGTTCGTCGTGTGCAGCATCGACCGGCTGCCCTTCATGGCGGTGGCGCGCGAGGTGCTTCCCTTCCTCGCCTGGTCGATCATGGTGCTGGTCCTGATAATCTTCTTCCCGCCGCTCACCGTGTGGTTGGGACAGGGCCTCTGATCAGGACGCAATCCGGCCTTCTCCTCATCGAGGAGTGAGGGCTTCTGTGGATGCCGCATGTCTCCGGTAACATCCGAGAGGCATGCGGCTTTCCCATGCCGCCGGGCGGAAAGATAAAGGCGGGCTGTCCGTTCAATCTCCCGATCCGCCACGCGCCGGCTGGTCCGCCGAACCTCGCCGCGGGCCTATGTCCCATGAAAGTCCAGCCCCTCCCGTGGTGGCCTGCATATAATATATAGCCGGCTACAAGAGTCCGGCTTGGGCGGGTCGAGGGTTCTCGGCTTCGTGGCAGAGGCAAGCCGCCGGGATGGCCGAAGGCGGCATGGCGCAAAGCCGGCCCGGACCTGGCCGAAGAGCCCGGTCAGGCGGCAACGGCCTTGTTCCTGCGGAAAGCCGATTTCAGCCTTCACGGACGGCGGAACCCGCATGCCATGCCCGCCCGCTCATTCATCCTGATTGGTTGACTAGTCAGGTTGGTGGCGTTAGGACCTTTGGCAGGTTGGACAACCGGCGAGGGTGCAATGACGGCGCAGGCAAGGACCGGCGGCTACAGGCTCGGCGTGGATATCGGCGGTACCTTCACCGACATCGTGGTGATCGACGCCCACGGCACGGTCTTCTCGAAAAAGCTGCTCTCGACCCCTCACGACTATTCCGAGGGCATCGAGGCCGGCGTGCGCGACCTGCTCGCGGAGCTCGGGGTTCCGGCCGGCGACATCGTGGAGTTCGTCCACGCGACCACCGTGGCGACCAACACCATCATCGAGCGCAAGGGCGCCCGGGTGGCCCTGGTGACCACCGAGGGCTTCCGCGACGTGCTGGAGATCGCCCGGTTCCGCACGCCGCGCCTCTACGACATCCGGTACCGCAAGCACGATCCGCTGGTTTCGCGCGAGCTGCGCTTCGAAGTGGCCGGACGGCTCGGCGCCGACGGCGAGGAGGTGTCGCCGCTCGACGAGGCCGCGCTGGACGGCATCGCCGAGGCCATCCGGACCTCCGGCGTCGAGTCGGTCGCCGTGACCTTCATCAACGCCCATGTCGATCCCCGGCACGAGGCGCGCGCGGCTGCCCTGCTGCGCGAGCGCCTGCCCGGCCTGATGATCACCGCCTCCAGCGAGCTGGTGCCGCAACAGGGCGAGTATGAGCGCACCTCCACCACGGTGGTGAACGCCTATCTGCGGCCGATCGTGACCGCCTATGTCCGCTCGCTGCAGCGCCGGCTGGACCATATGGGCATCACCGCGCCGCTGATGATCATGCAGTCTTCCGGCGGCATCGCCCCGGCGGCGCTGGTGGCGGACCAGCCGATCACCATCATCGAGAGCGGCCCGGCGGCGGGCGTGCTGGGCAGCGCGCGGCTGTCCCGGCATCTCGATCTCGGCGACGTGCTGGTGTTCGACATGGGCGGCACCACGGCCAAGGCGACGCTGACGGAGGCCGGCGACTACACCGTCTCGCCGGAGACCGAAGTGGGCGGCGGCCCGATGCTGGGCGCGCGCATGGTGCGCGGCGCCGGCTATCCGGTTCAGGTGCCCACCATCGACATCGCCGAGGTCGGCGCCGGCGGCGGCAGCCTCGCCGCCAATGACGGCGCCGGCGGCCTGCTCGTCGGCCCGCGCAGCGCCGGCTCGACGCCCGGCCCGATCGCCTACCGGCGCGGCGGCACCCAGCCGACCGTGACCGACGCCAATCTGGTGCTCGGCTATCTCAATCCCGGCGTTCTGGTCGGCGGCGAGCTCACCCTCGACACCGACGCGGCACGACGGGCCTTCGGCGACCTCGCCGCGAGCCTGCGGCTGGAGGCGACCGAGACGGCGGAAGGCGTGCATCGCATTGCGAATGCCACCATGCTGCGCGCCATCCGCAGCGTCAGCTCGGAAAAGGGGCGGGACCCCTCGCAGTTCACCCTGCTGGCGATCGGCGGCAACGGGCCGGTGCACGCCTGCTCGCTCGCCGAGGACGCCGGCATGGACAAGGTGGTCATTCCTCCGGTGGCCGGCCTGTTCTCGGCGCTCGGCATGCTGTTCGCCGATGTCGAGCACCAGCTCGTCGCCTCCTTCTATCGCCGCTTCGACGAAACGCGCGGCAGCGACCTCGCCGAGGCGACGGCAGGGCTGGTGGCGCGCGGCCGCGACCTGCTGGCCACCCAGGGCTTCGCCGGCGCGGCACAGGACATAAGGGTGCTGGTCGACGTGAAATATGCCGGCCAGACCGCGCCGCTCACCGTCGAGCTCGACGCCGGCCCGGCCGCCTTCGAAGGCGCCACGCCCGCGGTCGCCGCCGATCCGGTCTTCGCCGAGATCGCGGAGAAGTTCCACGCGCTGCACGACCAGACCTTCGGCTATGCCTCGCCGCAGGAGCCGCTGCAGTTCGTCGCCCTGCGCGCGATCTGCCGCGGCGTGCCGGAGGCGCCGCGCATGCCCGGCCAGTGCCTGCGCGGCAACGAGAAGGTGCCGCCGGCGATCGACCGCGAGGCGCATTTCGCCGGCCATGGCTGGCACCGCGCCCAGGTGCTGGGCCGCGCCGCGCTGCCGGATGCGGCGGGGGACTGGCGCCCCGGCCCGATCATCGTCGAGGAATACGACACGACCTGCGTGATCCCGCCCGGCTGGGAAGCGCGCCGTGACGGCTGGAACAACATCCACGCCCGGCGCGTGGGCTGAGGGAGGCGAGAATGACCGAGATCAACCCGATCCGCCGCGAGCTCCTGAAGAACGCGCTCGTCACCATCGCCGACAACGCGCTGGTGATGGTGACGCGCACCGCGCGCACCGCCAATGTGAAGAACTCGATGGACTTCTCTTCCGCCATCTGCACGGCGGCGGGGGCGCTGGCCGCGCAGGGCATGGCGGTGCCAGTGCATCTCGGCGTGGTGATGCCCGCGCTCAAGGGCTGCATGGATCATTTCGGCGCCGACATCGCCGAAGGCGACGTGCTGGCCTCCAACGATCCCTATTCCGGCTGCTCCCACCTCAACGACATCTTCACCTTCAAGCCGATCCATGTGGACGGCCGGCGGGTCGCCTTCGTCTCGCTGGTGCTGCACCACACCGATCTCGGCGGCCGCGTCGCCGGCGGCAACGCCGCCGACAGCCAGGAGATCTGGGAGGAGGGGCTGCGCATCCCGCCGGTGAAGCTGCGCGACGCCGGCCGCGAGAACGCGGCGGTGTTCGGCATCATCGCCTCCAATTCGCGCGTGCCGGACCGGGTGATCGGCGACCTGCGCGCCCAATTGGCCGCGCTCGACGAGGCCGGCCGCGAGGTGGAGGCCATCGCCCGCCGGATGGGGGCGGACGCCTTCGACGCCTATCTCGCCGACCTCATCCGCCATGCGGAGGAGCTGACGCGCGGCGCCATCGCCGCCCTGCCGGACGGCAGCGTCGAATTCGAGGAATGGAACGACGATGACGGCGCCGGCCACGGGCCGATCCGCCTGCATTGCCGCCTCACCAAGCGCGGCGACGAGGTGGAGGTCGACTATTCCGGCACCCAGGACGACACCGGCGGCGCCGTGCACTGCAACTGGGAATTCGCCGTCTCCTGCACCTATGCGGCCCTGCGCACCGTGCTGCCCGAAGAGGTGCCGAACAATGCCGGCCTCTATCGCCCGATCAAGGTGATCGGCCGGCCCGGCAGCTTCGTGAGCGTGCAATATCCCGCCGCCGTCGGCTCGCGCGGTCAGATCGGCTTCCGGCTGCGCTCCATCGTGCTCGGCGCGTTGGCGAGGCTGCTGCCGGGGCGCATGCCGGCCTGCGCCGGCGGCTCGGAGTTCGCCATCGTCGCCTCCGGCGTGCAGAAGACGGCCGAGGGCGCCAGCCGGCGCTTCCTGCATCTCGAGTTCCACAACAATACCGGCCTCGGCGGCGGCCCCGACGCCGACGGGCAGGATGCCGGCCCCTACTGCATTGGCAACCTCGCCAATGTGCCGGTCGAGCTCATCGAGAGCGAGAATCCGATCCGCGTCGAGCGCTACGCGTTCATCCCGGATTCCGGCGGCGACGGCCAGTATCGTGGTGCTCTGGGGTTGCGGCGCGACTACCGTTTCCTCACCGACGGCGTGCGCGTGCAGGTCCGCTCCGACCGCTACACCTCGCGGCCCTGGGGCATCTTCGGCGGTGGCCCCGGCGCCGGCGGGCGCCTCGTCGCCAATCCGGGCACCGCGCGGGAGGAGGCGCTGTCCTCGAAGTTCATCCGCGGCTTCGGCGCCGGCGACGTGCTGAGCGTCACCATGGCGGCGGCCGGCGGCTATGGCCCGGCCGAGCAGCGCGACCGGGCGGCGATCGAGGCGGACATCCGCCAGGGCAAGATGACGCCGGCCCATGCCGCGCGCGTCTATGGCTACCGGGCCGAGGCGTCCGATCCGGAACAGGCGGCATGACCGGCCGGGGGGAGTTCCCCGGCGCGCCGGTGACGCGCGTGGCGCACGCCGCCAATGCCCGGCTGGTCGGCGCCGCCGATGCGCGCGCGCGCCTGCTCACCCCGGCGCTGCTGGTCGAGCAGGACGTGCTCGACGCCAACATCGCCGCGATGCAGGCGCGCTGCGACCGCGCCGGCGTGGCGCTGCGCCCCCATGCCAAGGCGCATAAATGCGTGGAGATCGCCCGCCGCCAGTTGTCGGCAGGCGCGGCCGGGCTGTGCGTGGCGACGCCCGGCGAGGCGGAGGTCTTCGCCCGTGCCGGGCTGCCGGATCTGCTGCTCACCTCCACCTTCGCGCCGGGGCCGGCGCTGGAGCAGCTGGCCGACGCGGCGACGCTGTGCCGGCTGACGCTGGTGCTCGACGCGCCGCAGACCGCGCGGGCGCTGGCGGCGGCGGCCCGCGCTCGTGGCATCCGCATTCCCGTGCTCGTCGATCTCGACATGGGCCGCCACCGCGCCGGGGCGGAGGGGCGGCAGGCGGTCGCGGCGCTGGCGGGAGTGATCGCGGAGGAGGAGAGCCTCGTCCTTGGCGGCCTTCAGGCCTATGCGGGGCACCTGTCGCATCAGGCGGACGCCCGGCAGCGCAGCCTCGGCGCGCAGGAAGCCGCCGCGCGTATCCATGCCGCCCGCGAGGCGCTGAGCCCGTTCATGGGCGACATCAGGCCGGCGGTGACGGGCGGCAGCACCGGCGCCTTCGTGCAGGAGCTGGCGACCGGCGTCTATACCGAGTTCCAGTGCGGCAGCTACGCGCTGATGGATGTCGAATACGACCTCGTCGATCCCGACGGCTCGGGGCGGCCGGCCTTCCCCGCCAGCCTGTCCGTCGCCGTGCGGGTGACCAGCGCCAATGCGCCGGGCCTCGCCACCACCGATGGCGGCGAGAAGCGTTTTGCCGCCAAGCACGGCACCGCGCCACGCATCATGCGCGGCGCGCCGGCCGGCGCCTCCTACCGGCCCTCGAGCGATGAGCACGGCACGGTGACGCTGCCGGAAGGGGCGCGCCTGTCGCCGGGCGACCTGATCGAGCTCGAAGTGCCGCACTGCGACCCGACGGTGAACCTTTACGATTTCATCCATGTCATGCAGGGCGACAAGCTGGTCGCGATCTGGTCGGTGGACGCCCGCGGGGCGTAGTCCCGCCGGAACTGCGGGGAGCGACTGGCCTTCGGCTCAAATGCATAATTGACTATACTGGGCCTTGCCGGTTCGCCGCGCCGGCACTTGCTCACATGCAGCATCGGGAATGCCGGGCATCGTGCCGGGGCCGCCCGGCAATCGAGGCGACACCGGAACTGTCGCCCGTCAGCACGGCGGCGGGCCGAAATCCCCGCCCGGATGGTGATCCGGCTCAAGGGGCGGGGCCGTCGACCGAATAGGCGATCTGCACCTCTCGGGTGAAGATCGCGGTGCCGGCGACCAGCGGCACCGGCTCGGCGTCGCTGAGCACATAGTCCCGCACCAGCACCGGCGTCGCCGGCGCGATCGCCAGCTTGGAAGCGGTATCGGCGGAGGCCGCGTCGGCGCGGATCACCCCCTCAATATGCGCGACGGGCCGCCCCATCTCGGCGAGGATGGTGAACATGGGCAGCCGCGAGAGGGCGTCGATGCTGAGCTTTTGCCCGAGCTCGATGCGCATGAAGCGGATTTCCTGCACCGTCGGCGTGCTGTCGAGGATGCGGATTCGTTCCAGGCGAAAAACATCCTCGCCGGGCTCCAGCCGCAGCCGCCGCGCCGTCTCCTCGGTCGGAGCCATGCGGGTGAAGCCAAGCAGCCGGAACTCGATCTTCGAACCGCGTTCGAGCACCTCTTCGTCGAAGGAGCGCACGAGGGTGGTGTGCTGGGTGACGCGCACCTCGCGCCGGGCGACGAAGGTGCCCTTACCGGCGATGCGGGTGATCTGTCCCGACGAGACGAGGGAGGAGAGGCCGTGGACGACCGTGTTGCGGGTGACGCGGAAGCGTTCCGCCAGCTCGGTCTCGGACGGCAGGCGGTCGCCCGGCCCGAAGGTGCCCGCCTCGATCTCGGCCAGGAGATAGCGCCGGATCTGCAGATAGGCAGGCTCCTGCCGCTCGATGATCATCAATAACGCCTGGCTGACTATACAAGGGTCGCCGGACCATAGCGACGCACCGGCGACCCCGTCAAACCGAGGCGCCGCGCGGCTGCTGGACGACATAGTCGATGTGGAACTCGTCGCGGTAGCAGGATTCGCCGCCGACAAGCGGGCGGCGGTCGGCGCTGAACAGCACATAGTCGCGGATGAGCACCGGCGAGCCGCGCCGCACGCCCAGCCGGTCGGCGGTCTGGCCGCGGGCGAGGCCGGCGCGGATGCGTCCCTCGACGCGCTGGACCTGGAGGTCGAATTCCTCGTCGAGGATCCGGTGCAGCGACTTCGCCTCCAGCATTGCCGGGGTGATGTGCCGGCCCAGCTCGTCGGGGATGACGCGGTGCTCGATGCTCATCCGCTTGCCGTTGACGAGGCGCAGGCGATCGAGCTCGTACACATGGCCGTCGGGAGCAAGATGCAAGGTCGTGCTTTCGCCGGCGCTCACGGGGCGGCGCAGGAAGTGCAGAGTCTCATAGGCGATCTCCGCCCCCTTGGCGGCGACCTGCTCCTCGAAGGAGCGCACGCGGGTGAGGTCGATCGGCGCGCTGAGCGAGGCCGGCGCCACGAAGGTGCCGCTCCCCGAACGGCGAATGACCACCCCTTCGAAGACCAACTGCTGCAGCGCGCGGGCGACGGTCGCGCGCGTGGTGCCGAAGAGCCGCGCCAGTTCCGGTTCGGACGGCGTCCGCGCGCCTTCCTTCAGTCGGCCGGAAGCGATCTCGTCGCGGATGAAGGTCTGGATGCGGGCATAGATCGGCGTGAAATCGGCCATGGACACGTTTATGTTCCCCACATCCCAGAAGTTGACTAGACAGCTAGTCAGCTATGTGGCTAGTGTAATCCATGGCACGAGAGGGCGTAAGCCCCGAACTTCCAGGACAGACAGGCCATGACGACTTCCATGGACGTGCCGGCGCGTCCCGCCCGCAGCGCCCGCCTCTCGCCCGGCCAACGCTCCTTCGCGCTGCTCTACACCGCGTCGATCGCTGGCGGCCTGCTCATCTGGCAACTCGTGGCGCAGGGCTATTCGAGCTTCGTGCTGGCGTCACCGCTCGACGTGCTGAAGCGCCTGTGGAGCCTGACCGCTTCGGGCGAGCTGCCGCTGGCGCTCGCCGGAGCGCTCCAGCACATGATGCTCGGCTATCTCATCGCCTGCGCCATTGCCATCCCGCTCGGCATGCTGATGGGCCGCAACCGTTTCATCAACGATCTCGTCGATCCCATCGTCAACCTCGTCTATGCGGTGCCGAGCGTCGCCTGGGTGCCGTTCATCATGATCTGGTGCGGGCTCTATTTCGAGGCCCGTGTCGCGCTCGTCGTCATCATGTGCGTGTTCGACATGATCATCGTCGTCTCCACCGGCGCGCGCAACGCCGATCGCCGGCTGCTCGACGTCGGCCGCTCCTTCGGCGCCGGCGCCTGGCAGCGCACCCGCCTGGTACTGCTGCCGGAAAGCCTTCCCTTCCTGTTCACGGCCCTGCGGATCGGCGTGGTGCGGGCGGTCAACGCGATGATCACCGCCGAGCTGTTCCTCGCCGCCGTCAATCTCGGCGCGATCATGAAACAGGCCGCCGTCCGGCTCGACAGCGCGGCGGTGCTCGGCGTCCTCGCCGTCCTGTGCCTCCTCGGCCTCGCCTTGCAGGAAGCCCTGCTGGTGATCGAGCGCCGCATCTGCGTCTGGCGTCCGAGGACCAAGGCATGAAACTGCGTTCCCGCCTCACCAATCTTCTCGGCATCGCCCTCATGCTGCTGCTGTGGCAGCTCGCGGGACAGAATCTCGGCGACGCCCTGCTGGCGACGCCGGTCGAGGCCGCGCGCGCCCTCGTGGCCACGCTGCGGGAGCCGGGCTTCTGGGCCGCCCTGTGGCAGATGATGTGGCAGATGACGATCGGCTATCTGCTGGCCCTCGGCATCGGCGTCCCGCTCGGCATCGCCATGGGCCGCGTGCCGGTGGTCGACGCCATCGTCAAGCCGTGGGCGTCGATGTTCATCGTCGTGTCGGCGGCGGCGGTGGTCCCGCTCTTCATCATCCTGATGGGGCGGGGCCTCCTGTTCTCGACCGCCATCGTGTTCGTGGTGACGGTCTGGTACGTGGTGGTCTCCGTCACCGAGGCGGCGCGCGCCGTATCGCCGAAGCTGATCGACGTGGCGCGCTCCTTCGCCGCCAGCGATGCCCAGCGCTTCCGCCATGTCATCCTGCCGGCGCTCCATCCCTATGTGATGATCGCCGCCCGCGTCGGCTTCGTCCATGCGCTGCGCGCCATGGTCACCGCCGAGATGTTCATCAGCGCCGGCTATGGCGGGCTGCTGAACAATGCCGGCCTCGACCTGTCGACCGCTCCTCTCTTCGCGCTGATCGTCATGCTGATGGTGATCAGCCTTTCGGCGACCACGCTCCTGCGCTGGGCCGCCGACCGCGCGGCTCCCTGGTATGCGAGCCGGACGCGGGATCGGTGAACGTTCATCCAAGAAACCAGAAGGGGACAGATGAGATGACCACGTTCGAGCCTTTGAGCCGGCGCGACCTGCTGCGTGCCGGCGCCGGAACCGGCCTGATGATCGGCATGGGCGCCACGGGGCTGATCACGCTCGGCCCGGTCGCCGAGGCGGTGGCCGAGACCGGCCGGGTGCTCAAGGTGAACACGCTTGCCGCGACCGCCGCCATCAACGTGCCGATGCAGGCGGCGCTGAAGGCGGAGCTCGCCAGGATCGCCGGCTTTGCTGCGCCGGAGGTGCGCCCGACCGCCAAGATCCCGCAGATCGCCTCGGAGGTGATCGCCGGGGCGGCCGATCTCGGCGACGCGGATGTCGCCTCCAGCCTCGCGGCGGCGGAGGCGGGCGCCGACATCAAGATCATCGGCCTGTCCTACAACAACACGTCGCAGGTCGTGGTCGTCAACGCCGACAAGACGAAGAGCCTCGAGGGGATCGCCCAGGAGGGCGGCACCATCGCCGTCAACAGCATCGGCGACTTCATGTACGTCATGCTGATCGGCGCGCTGATCAAGCGCCAGATCGATCCCAAGAAGGTCAACTTCATCGAGATGGGGTCTTCCGGCGACCGCGCCCGCGCGCTGATGGCCGGCCGCGTCGACGCCGTGCCGATGCATATCGAGCAGGCGGCCGAGCTCGCCACCAAGGGCAACTACCAGATCCTGGTGCGCCCGTGGGAGGAGTTCGGCAACTGGCTCAGCGCCGTCGTCATGACCACCGGCAAATGGCTGGAGCCGGACGCCAACAAGACGGCGGCGGTCGCCGTGCTGAAGGCGGTGCTCACCTCCTTCCGCAAGGCCAATGGCGACTATGGCTGGTACAAGGAGCAGGTGGGCCTCTACGCCTCCTCGAAATCGCTGAAGGAGGCGGACGACGCCTTCCTCAAGCCGGTCTGGCAGACGCTCACCACCGACATCAAGGCGTTCCCGGCCGACATGCAGACGATGACGCCGGACGAGTTCGCCAAGGTATTGCCGGTCTACAAGGAGGCGGGCGCGCTCAAGGGCACGCTGAAGCTCGACGGCATCATCGACCGGACCTATGTCGACCAGGCCGTGAAAGAGCTCGGCTGACATGACGCATCTGTCCGTATCGAATGTCTGCAAGTCGTTCGGCAGCGTGCCGGTGCTGGTCGACCAGTCGCTGGACGTGGAGGAGGGCGAGTTCGTCGCTCTCCTCGGCCCGTCCGGCTGCGGCAAGTCCACCCTGCTGCAGATCATCAACGGCCTCGTGCCGGCCGATCGCGGCACCATCCTGCTCGACGGCAAGGACATCACCGGCCGGACCGGTGCCGGCCGGGGCATGGTGTTCCAGGGCGCCGACCTCTTCCCCTGGCGTACCGCGCTGGAGAACGTCGCCTTCGGCCTCGAAGTGATGGGTGTCGGCAAGGCCGAGCGGCTCGAGCAGGCGCGGCATTATCTGCATCTCGTCGGGCTGCGCGGCTTCGAGGAAGCCTGGCCGCACCAGCTGTCCGGCGGCATGCAGCAGCGTGTCGGCATCGCCCGCGCCTTCTGCATCCGTCCGAGCCTCCTGCTGATGGACGAGCCCTTCGGCGCCCTCGACGTGCAGACGCGCGACATCTTGCAGGACGAGCTGGTGCGCATCTGGGAGGCCGAGCGCAAGATGGTGCTGTTCGTCACGCACGGTATCGAGGAAGCGCTGTATCTCGCGGACCGCATCCTCGTCTTCTCGAAGCGCCCCGCCCATGTGCTGCGCGAAATCGTCGTGCCCTTCGAGCGGCCGCGCCGCGAGGAGATGAAGCTCGACAGCACCTTCCTGGAACTACGGCGCGAGATCTCCGATCTGCTGCGCCACGACATACACGCATAGGCCCTCATGAACGACCTGACCGCCACCGGCGCCGGAATCGGCCGCTCCATCGCCGCCACCCTCTCCCGGCTCACCTATGACGACTTGCCGCCGGATGTGGCGCGGATCGTCAAGCTGTTCACGCTCGACACGCTGGGCGTCATCGGCGGCGCCGCGAAGGCGCCGGGCATGGCCGATCTCCTCGCGGCGCTGACCGCGTGGGAGGGGGACGGCAAGGCGACGCTGCTGCTCGACGGCCGGCGGGTGAACCCGGCAAGCGCGGCGCTCGCCAACGGCGCCGCCGCGCACAGCCTCGATTTCGACGATCAGCACGATCCCGCGCGGGTGCACGTGTTCTGCGTCGTGCTGCCGGCCGTCCTGGCGGCGGTGGAGGCGAAGGATGGGCCGACCAGCGGCCGGGACTTCATCACCGCGGTGGCCACGGGCGTGGAGCTGTTCTGCCGGCTTGGCCTCGCCTGCTACAATTCCCTCGGCAAGGGATGGCATCCGACCACGGCGCTCGGCTCGATTTCCGCCGCGGCGGCGGCGGCGAAGATCTTCGGCCTCGACGCGGAACGCACGCTGCACGCTCTGGCGCTGGCTTTCGTCCAGCTCAGCGGCACCACGCAGTTCATCGCCGACGGCGCGCTCGCCAAGCGGATCGGCCCCGGCTTCGCCGCGCGTTCCGGCGTGCTCGCGGCGCATCTCGCCGCGTATGGCCTTACCGGCCCGTGGCGGTTCCTCGAAGGCGAGGCTGGCCTCTTCAAACTCTATGAGCGTGGCGAGGTGAAGCCCGAAATCCTCACCGGGGGGCTCGGCGAGACCTGGCATGTGCGCGATCTCAGCATGAAGCCCTATCCGTGCTGCCGCTGCGTCCACACCACGATCCAGCTGGCGCTCGAACTGCGCGCGCAGGGCCTGCGCGGCGAGGAGATCGACAGCGGCACCATCGAGCTCGGCGAAGTCAATCGCAAGATCGTGGGGGCGCCGTTCGACCGCGCTCATGCCAATCCGGTGGTGCATGCCCAGTTCAATGCCGCCTATGGCTTCGCCGCCGCTCTGACCGACGGCAAGGTGGAGATCGCCAGCTACGCGCCGGACCGCATCCGCGCCGACGACGTCGCCTTTGCCGGCCGCTTCACCACCATCGCCGCCTCCGACATCGAGCCGACCGCCATCGCGCCGGCCCGCGTGTCGCTGCGGCTCAAGGATGGCCGGACACTGATCGCGGAGCGCTGGACGATGAAGGGCGCGCCGGACGAGCCGATGAGCGAAGAGGAAGTGTTCGCCAAGTTCCGCGCGTGCCTCGGATGGGGATTCGATGCGCCGGCGGATGCTGTCCTGCGCTTGCAAAAGAAGGTCATGGCGCTCGATACGCTGGAAGATGCGCGTGAGCTGGTGACGGACTTCCTCGCCTGCCGGCGCTGATCTGGCGCGTCCCGGCATTCAGGCCGGAATCGCAATTCCACTCTTCGGCTGTCCGCTCTTCGGCTGGTCGCGACGCTCACGCCGCACGGAGCGCGTCGGGATTTCCAAACGCGCGCGGAAGACGGCCAGTGATTGCATGAGCCGGAAGCCTCGCGCCCGCGATCTTGTCGTCGATCGTGACCGCGGCTGCCCATGGGCGCCGTCGGGGATGGACGTTTTCGGGCCTCCGCTTCGCCATGCCCGGCCCTCTGCACCATGCGGCCGCGTTCCGCATGGCGCGCAGCTCCGGCGTTCCTGTCTCCGTACGGCTCCGGCTTCAGGGTAAGCCGGATTTCGTCCCATCCGGATGGATTCCGGACGGTGTCGCCGGCGGGCTCCTTGCTCAGGCGGGGAGGGGCGGCGCGGGGACGCTTGTGGAGCCGCCCGCGCCGGAGTCCGGGTCTATCGCGAGGGGCGGAGGACGCCGGTGGGGCAGGGCGCCGCCGTGGAGAGGGCGGGGACGGCGACACTGTCCTCCCTTGCCGCCGGACGCCTATGAGGAGGAGGAGGCGCCGGTCTGGGGTGTCTTGTCCAGCGTCCAGCCCAGCCGGCTGTAGAGGTAGCGCTGGTAGCTGAGGATATCGACCCGGCGCAGGTCGCGCACGCGCGCGCCGTCGCGGGTACGCAGCGCCAGTACGATTTCCTGCATGATCTGGTTGGTGAATTCGAGGAAGGCGGGATCCTGCACCATCGGCGCGTGCAGCGCCCGCGCCATCATCGGCGCGCCGCGCAGCCGCATCGTGCGGATCAGCGAGGCGAGAAGCGGCGAGCCGCAATGCTCGGAAACGAAGAAGGCCCAGTTGTGGATGCTGCGCATGTGCTCCGCCGGGGTGCCGTGGAACTGCGCGTGGTGGGAGGCCCGCGTCAGTTCCTGCAGCCGGTCGAAATCCGGCTCGGTCGCGCGGAGCGTGAACAGCGCGGCGGCCTCGCCTTCCAGCAGCGCGCGCAGCGACCACACCTCGTCGCATTGCGCCCGCTCCAGCAGCGGTACCTGAATGGTGCGCGCGGGCGTTACCTCCAGCGCGTCGTCGGCGACGAGGCGCGCCACCGCCTCGCGCACGGGCTGCATGCTGGTGCCGTAGGTGGTCGCCAGCGAGCGCAGCGATACCTTGGCGCCCGGTAGCATCTTCCCGTCGAGCATGTCCTGCCGGATGGCGGAGTAGACCTGGTCCGACAGCGTGCTGCCGCCATTGCCGTTCTGCTGTGTCACGCGTCCCTCGTTTTCCACGACGCCGGCGTCCGGAGGCTGCCGGCCGGACGCGGCGGCCCGGCCCCGCGCGGGCGGTCCCCTTCCTTCCTTTGGCCCAGTCCCGCCACGGCGTCCATAGCCGGTGGCCGGTGAGCCGGCCTTCCGCCGGCCGAGTAGCATGCGTAGTGTGATCACAATCGGCGGTGCTACGGATATTGCTACCATGGTTTGGGGGTCGAAAGGCTCAGACTTAGGTCGGAATGCGCGCAAATGCGTAAAGCCTTGACGCTGCCGAGGAAGTGAATGTAGCTTTTTCCATCAACTGTGATCACATATTGGGAGCGCGTCGATGAACGTCCAGGCGCGGGGTGCCAACCACCCCGGCAACATGGTCATGCTGCCCTTCTCCAACCTTCGGCGGCTGCGCGAGGAGCGCCCGCTGATGTTCGTGAAGGGCAAGGGCATCTACACCTTCGACGAGCATGGCCGGGACTACATCGAGGCGGTTTCGACCTTCTACTGCGTCAATCTCGGCTTCAGCGACGAGGAGTTGATCGAGGCGGCGGTGGAGCAGCTTCGCGCGCTGCCCATGTACCCCTCGGGCATTCACCGCACCGTGCCGGTGGTCATGGAGCTCGCCGAGCGCCTGGCGGAGAAGGCGCCGGTGCGCGGCGGCCACGTGATGTTCGCCACCACCGGCTCGGAGGCGAACGACCAGCTGCTGAAGTTCACCTGGTACGCCAACCGCGTCGCCGGCGAGCCGCAGCGCCGCAAGATCATCTCGCGGCGGGCGAGCTACCATGGTGGCACCATCGCCACCACCGCCCTAGCCGGCAGCCCCGCTTTGCAGGAGGCTTTTGGCATTCCGACCGGCGACAGCCTGTTCGTTTCGCACCCGACCTGGCCCATCGGTGCCAATCCGGGCGAGACCGAGGAAGCCTATACCGACCGCCTCGTCGAGGAATTGCGCCAGACGATCGAGGCCGCCGGGCCGGAGACGGTCGCGGCTTTCATCGCCGAGCCGGTCTCGGTCTCGTCGGGCATGTTCCCGCCGCCGGTCGGCTATTTCCAGAAGGTGAAGGCGCTACTCGATCGCTACGGTATCCGTCTATTCGCCGACGAGGTCGTAACGGGCTTCGGCCGCACCGGGCGCCTGTGGGGCAGCGAGACGCTGGGGATCGAGCCGGATTGCATCAGTTGCGCCAAGGGGCTCTCCGGCGCCTATCAGCCGATTTCCGCCGTGGTGATGTCCGATGACTTCTACAGCTACCTCGAAGAAGGCAGCAATTCGGCCGGCATCTTCAACCATGGCGGTACCTATGGCGGCCATCCCGTCTCGGCTGCGGTGGCCCTGAAGGTGCTCGACATCTTCGAGCGCCGGAACATTCTCGGCCATGTGCAGTCGATCATGCCGATCTGGCAAAAGGCGCTGGCGAGCCTTGAAGATCACCCGCTCGTCACCGCCACGCGCTGCTTCGGCCTTGCCGGCGCGGTACAGATCGCTCGTCCGGGCGAGGGCGGGCCGGTGGCCGCGTCACCTTCGCTCGCGCCGGGCGGCCTGAGCGAGCAACTCTATCAGGAGGGCCTCGCCGCCGGCGTCGTCGTGCGCCCGTTGCAGGGCTGCGTCGTGCTTGCGCCGCCGCTCATCATCACCGAGGCCGAGATCGGCGAGCTCTCAAGGCGCCTGCGCGTCGCGCTGGATGCCACACTCGCCGCCCTTCCGCGCTGACTGGCCGCGCGGCATCTATCTCCGTGTCTCGCGCATGAACCAAAGGGGGCGGAGCGGTTCGCCCCCTGCCGGTGGATTTCCCGACATGAACATGATCGACCGTTGGTTGGCGGTAGGCGTCGTCGCCTGCTGGGCCGGCACGCTGGTGCTGGTGAAGCAGGGCGTCGCGGAAATGCCCCCCATGCTCATGAGCGTGATGCGCTTCACGCTCGTCGCTGCGCTGGTGGTGCCGTTCACACGCATCGGACGGCGGCACATACCCTGGCTGCTGCTCGTGTCCTTCACATTTGGCACGGTGCATTTCGGCCTGCTGTTCATGGCGCTGGGCCTCGCCGAGGTCGGCACCAGCGCGGTGCTGGTGCAGCTCGGCGCGCCGATGGCGAGCCTTCTCGCCTGTCTCGTCTTCCGTGAGCCGCTGGGTCTCATGCGGGCCTTCGGACTGGCGCTGACGGTTGCCGGCGTGTTCGTGCTGGCGCAGGGGCCGACCTTCCCCGGCTTCCTGCCGCTGGCCTTGCTGGTCGCCAGCGCCGCCGGTTGGGCCGTCACCAATCTCGTCGTGAAGCTCATGCCGCCGTTGGACGCCATGGCTCTGACGGGGTGGTCTTCACTGTTCTGCGTGCCGCAGCTTGCGGTGGCGGCGCTGCTGTTCGAGGGCGATCCCTGGCCCCACCTCGCCGCGGCTGGCTGGCACGGATGGAGCGCGGTCGTCTACAGCGCCGTCGTTTCGTCAGTCATGGCCTATGGCGTCTGGTACTGGTTGCTGGCGCGCAATCCGGTAAACGCCATCGTGCCCTATTCCATGCTTAATCCGGTGATGACGATCGGCCTTGGCGTGCTCGTGGTCGGCGAGAGTATTCCTCCGCTCAAGATCGCCGGCACGGTGCTGATCCTCGGCGGCGTGCTGCTGGTGCTCCGGCAGCGGCGGCCGGCCGCCGCCTGAAGAGGATGCCGGCGCCGGGTCGGCATCCTCCGCCGCGTCAGAGTATCTCGGTGCCGTGCCAGCCCTCGGCGCGCTTCTGCCAGAAGGTTTCCTTCAGCTGCATCGAGATCGGACCGGGCACGTCATTGCCGAGGATACGACCGTCGATCCGCGTCGCCGGCATGATGCCGCCCGCGGTGGTGCAGGCGAAGATCTCGTCGGCGTTGACGAATTCCTCGACCGTCACGTCGCGTATCTCAAGCGGCAGCCCCAGTTCTTCGCAGAGCTCGAAGACCGAGAGGCGGGTAATGCCGTCCAGTCCGCCACGCGCGGGCGTGATGACGCGACCGTTGACGATGCAGAACACGTTGAAGCCCGGACCTTCGGTGACGTTGCCGGCCTCGTCCGTCAGCACGGCGAAGTCCGCGCCCGCCTCCTTGGCCTCGAACATCCCCTCGGTCAGGTCGCCCCAGTGGAAGTTCTTCACGCGCGGGTCGAAGGAGGATGGGGGAATGCGCTTCACCTTCGGGATCATCAGATGCATGCCGCGCACTTCCATTTCCGGGCTGACGACCGAGATCCACGGCACCGCCGAACAGGAGAGATAGGAGCGGCAGGAGGCGGGATGGCGTAGCGCTCCCGGCGCCGGCGAGGCCCGCAGGCATTCCATTGATACGTAGGCGTCGCGCACATCCGCCATCAGCACCAGCTTCATGAGGATGTCGCGGATCTCCGCGTCGCCCTCCGGCGGCTCCATGTGCAGCGCCGTCATCGAGTTGCGGAAACGGTTTATGTGGTCGTCGAGCCGGAAGAAGCGCCCATCGCGCACGCCGACGACGTCGTAGGTGACGTCCGAGCGCCGGTAGCCCCAATGAGTGACGGGAATCTTCGCCTCGGCGAGCGGCATGAATTCGCCGTCGAGATAGGCGGCCCCTCCGGCATATCTGCCACGCAGCGTGGCGATCTCGTCGGTCATCGCGTCCATTTCCGGGTTTCCTTTCTTTTCGAAGGGCCGATCATCTCAGCGGGCACCGCTGAAGCGGCGACGGGCCAGCAGGACAAGCAGGGTGAGAAGCACGGTGCCGGCGATGAACAAGAAGGCGGCCGCGGCGATGGCAGGACTGATGCTGTCGCGCAGCGTGGCGAACATCTGCCTGGCCAGCGTCCGCTGACCGGGACCGGCAAGGAAGATGTTGAGCACCACCTCGTCCAGCGAGACGGCGAAGGCGAGAACGGCCCCGGTCATGATGCCGGGAAAGGCGAGCGGCAGCGTGACGTGCCGGAGCGTCGCCGCCGGTCCGGCTCCGAGGCTCGCCGCCGCCAGCTCGAGCCGCGTGTCCATGCCCTGCAGCGAGTTGGCCACGCTGACGATCACCAGCGGAATGGCGATCACCGTATGGGCGATGATGATGCCGGCATAGGAGCTGGAGAGCCCGAGCTTCGCGTAGAGGATCTGCATGCCCACGCCCAGCACCACTGCCGGCACCACCATCGGCAGCAGGAAGACGGTGTTGAGCGGGGCGCTGATGAAGTTGAGCTTCTCGCGCAGACCCAACGCCGCCAGAACACCGAGCACCGTTGCCAGTATCGTGGTGCCAGCGCCGATGATCAGGCTGTTGACGATGGAGTCGCGCCAGACCGGCGTGGTGAACAGCTCCTCGAACCAGCGCAGGGAGAAGGACGGGATCGGATAGATCAGGAACTGGCTGGAGGTGAAGGCCAGCGGCAGGATGACCACCAGCGGCAGGAGCAGGAAGCAGACCGCCAGAACGCCGAAGACGGCGGAGATGAGCTTGCCGGCCATCTCACATCCTCCCGTTCACGCTGGTGCGGCCGGAGAGCTGCACATAGACGACGTAGAGGATGAGCGTGATGACGAGGAGCACGATGCCGAGCGCGCTCGCCATGCTCCAGTTCGCGGTCTGGGTCGAATAGAAGGCGATGACCGAGGAGATCATCTGGTCGCCGGCGCCGCCGACCAGGGCGGGCGTGATGTAGTAGCCGACCGCCGTCATGAAGACGAGAAGCGCCCCCGAGATCACCCCCCTCAGGCTGAGCGGCAGCAGCACGTGGAGGAATGCCCGCAGCGGATGCGCGCCCAGCGAGGTTGCGGCCGGCATGAGGTTGGTCGGAATGGTCAGCAGCACGCTGTAGATCGGCAGCACCATCAGCGGCAGCAGCACATGCGTCATGGCGATGACCACGCCGGTGCGGTTGAAGATAAGCGGCAGCGGCGAGGAGATCGCCCCCATGCTCAGCAGGAAGCCGTTGATCAGCCCCTGCTCCTGCAGAAGGATGAACCAGGCGGCGGTGCGCACCAGAAGCGAGGTCCACAGCGGCAGCAGCACGGCCGTCAGCAGGATGGTCCGCGTGATGCCCGTCGAGGCGGCTGTGAGCAAGGCATAGGGATAGCCGATCAGCACGCAGAAGAAGGTGACCACGGCGGCGATCCAGAAAGTGCGGATGAAGATCGTCCGGTTGGCGGAGGCGCCGTCCGGCAGTCCCGCGATCTCGCCCGCCTTGTTGCGCTCGAGGTCGACGGCGGCGAGCAGATAGCGGTCGGTCATCGGCTCCAGGGCATCGGCGATGGCGATCCAGAAGGCCGGTTGTGCCCACCGCTTGTCGACATCCGTCAGCAGCGGGCCGGTTTCCGGCTTCGCGACCGCCGACAGGGTCTTGGTCATCAGCGTGCGATAGCCGGACTGGGCGCTGTTGAGGCGGCGCACCATGTCGCCAACTGCCTTCTCGTCGTCGGCGGCGCGCAGGTCGGCGATGAGGGCGGCCTGCATCGCCTCGGTCGGCGGCGCGGTCCGATCCCAGCCGGCGATCGCCTCGGTGGTGCGTGGCAGCAGATGCAGCACGGCGTCATCGAGGACCGACTGCTTGACCATGATGCCGAGCGGCCAGACGAAGAAGATGCCGATGAACAGCGCCAGCGGCAGGATCAGCAGCGCCGCCCGGGTCTTTCGGTTCCAGAGCCGGGCCGTCATGGGACGATCACCCAGCAGTCTTCCGGGGCGAAGGTCGCGTTGATCTTCGCTCCCGGCGTCCATTCCGCCGCGCGCCGGTCGCGCCGGGCGACCAGCCGCTGGCCGGGCCCCTGCAACTGCACGCGCAGATGATCGCCCTGATAGATCGAATCTGTCACTGCGACGGGGATGCTGTTGATCGCCGCCGGCGCCTCGGACAGTTCGACCTTCTCGGGCCGGACGGTCGCCAGCACGCGGCGGCCGGCATCGAATTCCGCCCGGTCGCGTACCCGCAGCATGCCGCCGCTGTCGAGCCGGATCAGCGCCTCGCCGCCTTCCCGGCCGGCGATTTCGCCCTCCATGAGGTTCGTCTCGCCGATGAACTCGGCGACGAAGCGGGTCGCCGGATGGTCATAGATCATGCGGGGGGTATCGATCTGTTCGATCAGCCCCTTGTTGAACACCGCGATCCGGTCCGACATGGTGAGTGCCTCGGACTGATCGTGCGTGACGAAGACGATGGTGAGGCCGAGCCTCCCGTGCAGTTCGCGAATGTCGAGCTGCATCTGCTCGCGCAACTGCTTGTCGAGTGCGCCGAGCGGCTCGTCCATCAAGACCACGCCGGGCTCGAACACCAGTGCACGGGCCAGCGCCACGCGCTGCTGCTGGCCGCCGGAGAGCTGCGCCGGCCGGCGCTCGCTCAGCGCGGCGAGCTGCACCATGTCGAGCGCCCTGTTGACCCGCGCGTCGATCTCCGCCCGTCCGACACCGCGCATCTTCAGCGGGAAGGCGACGTTCTGCGCCACGGTCATATGCGGAAAGAGCGCGTAGCTCTGGAACACCACCCCCATGTTGCGCCGGTGCGAAGGGATGTCGTTGATCATATGTCCGTCGACATAGATCGTTCCTTCCGTCGCGTCCTGAAAGCCGGCGAGCATCATCAGGATCGTCGTCTTGCCGGAGCCCGACGGCCCGAGCAGGCTCAGAAACTCGCCGCGCACGATGTCGAGGCGCAGATTGTCGACCACGCGCAAGGCGCCGAAGGTCTTCGTCACGCCGTCGAGGCGAATATGGTAGTCGACCACGTCCGGTCTCCGTTCGGTGCCTGGCCGTCTCCGGCCCGCATGGGGCGGACCGGAGCAGGGCGTCAGGCGGACTGACGGGAGCCTGCGGTGCCGACCGCAGGCGAAGGATCGGTGAGGCGCCCGGCGGCCCGTCCGGAGACGGGCGGCCGGGCCGCGGCGGCGGTCGTCAGCGCGCGGCGAGCCAGGCGTTGAAACGCTTGGTCAGGCTCTCATTGTTGTCGATCCAGAACTCGATGTTCAGCGGCACTGCCTCGGCGAGGTTCTTCGGATCGGTCGGCAGGTCCTTGGAGATTTCCGCCGGCACCATCGCGGCGGCCTTCTTGCTGGGCAGGCCGTAGGTGATGAGCTCGGCCATCTTCACCTCCGGCTCGGGCTGGCTCATGAAGGCGATGGCCTTCATCGCCGCTGCCTTGTTTTCCGAGCCCTTGAGGATGACCCAGCTGTCGGTGGCGGTGACGTTGCCCGGCCAGACGAAGACGAACTTCTTGCCTTCCTTCTTGTTCACGTTGGCGATGCGCCCGTTGTAGGAGGCGGTCATCGCCACCTCGCCGGATGCCAGAAGCTGGATCGGCTGCGCGCCGGCTTCCCACCAGATGAGATTGGGGCCGAGTTCCTCCAGCTTCTTGAAGGCGCGATCGATGCCTTCCGGCGTCGACATGACCTCGTAGAGTTCCTCGCGCTTCACGCCGTCGGCGAGCAGGGCGAATTCGATGGTGTATTTCGGGCCCTTACGCAGCGCGCGCTTGCCGGGGTACTTCTTCAGATCCCAGAAATCAGCCCAGCTCTTCGGCCCGTCCGGCCATTTCTCGGAATCGTAGGCGAGGCCGGTGGAGGAGGTCAGCGCGCCTACACCGCAGTCGCTGACGCTCTCGTCGAGGAAGTCCTCCTTCGGGCCGATCTGCTCCCAGTCCAGCTTCTCGTAGATGCCGTCGGCGCAGCCCAGCACCAGTTCCTCTGCCTCGACCTGCACCAGGTCCCAGTTCGGCGTGCCGGCGCTGACCTTGGATTGCAGGACGCCGTAGCCGCCGTCCCAGGAATCCTCTAGCACCTTGGTGCCTTCCTTCTCCGCAAAGGGCTTGAAATAGGCTTCGCGCTGGGCGTCCTGGGTGGCGCCGCCCCATCCGACGATGGTGAGATCGCGGGCCAGCGCCGGCGTCGTGGCAATGGCGACGACGGCCGCAGAGACGAAACCGAGGCGACGCAAGGCGTACTTGGTGGTCATGCTGCTGTTCTCCAGTTGGAAGGGGGGCCAGCGCTCGAGCGCCGGCATTGTTGTGGGAGGCGGCGGTCAGGCCGGCTCCATCCGGACCGCGAGGGTGGCGGCGACATCGTCCAGCGCCTGGGCGAACGCGGCGAGGAGAGCGTCCACCTCGGCGAGGCTGATGATGAGGGGCGGGGAGAAGCCGATCGTGTCGCCCATGGCGCGGGTGAGCACGCCGAGTTCCTGCAGCCGGGTATTCACCAGCAGGCCGAGGCCGCCGGGCTGTTCCGGAAGGCCAGTCTTGGCCTGCTTGTCGAGGACGAGCTCGACCCCTGCCACGAGACCCACGCCGCGCACATTGCCGACAAGCGGATGATCGGCGAGCGCCTCCAGTCCCGCGCGCAGATGGGCGCCGGAGCGCGCCGCGTTCTCGACGAGGCCGTCCTCCTCGATGATGCGCAGCGTTTCCAGCGCGGCGGCGGCCGTCACCGGATGTCCGCTGGCGGTGAAGCCATGCCCGAGAATGCCGAGGCGCCCGCTCTCCTCGATGATCGGCTCGACGACCTTCTCGTTCACGAGGACGGCGGAGATCGGCAGATAGGCTGAGGACAGCTGCTTGGAGAGCGTCATGATGTCCGGCTCGATGCCGAAGGTCGTGCTGCCGAACAGCGTGCCGGTTCGCCCGAAGCCGCAGATCACCTCGTCGGCGACCAGCAGGATGTCGTACTTGCGCAGCACGGCCTGCATCTTCGGCCAGTAGCCTTCCGGGGGCACGATAACGCCGCCGCCACCCATGACCGGCTCGCCGATGAAGGCGGCGATGGTCTCCGGCCCCTCGCGGAGGATCAGCGCCTCCAGCTCCGCGGCGAGCCGCGTGGCGAACTCTTCCTCGCTCTCGGCCGGCAGGGCGTTGCGGTAATGGTCGGGTGCCGTGACGCGCAGCACCTCCGGCCCGACGAGATCGAAACCGCGATGGTTGGCCGGCAGACCGGTGAGGCAGGAAGCGGCGATGGTCAGGCCGTGGAAGGCACGATCGCGGGCGATGAACTTCTTGCGCTCCGGCTGGCCCATGGCGTTCGCCCGGTACCAGACGAGCTTGATGACGGTATCCACCGCCTCGGAGCCGGAGTTGGTGAAGAATACTTTGCTCATCGGCACCGGAGCGAGGCTGACGAGCTTCTCGGCAAGGTCGACCACCGGCCCGTGCGAGCGATGGGCGAAGGTGTGATAGTAGGGCAACGTCTTCATCTGTTGATAGACGGCATCGGCCACCCGGGTCTCGCTGAAGCCGAGCCCGGCGCACCAGAGCCCGGCCAGCGCCTCGATGTATTTGCGGCCGGAAGCGTCGAAGACATGCACGCCCTCGCCACGCTCGATGACCAGCGGACCGATCTCGCGGTGCCTGGCGGCATTCGTCGCGGGGTGGAGATGGAAGGCGATGTCGCGGGCTTCGATGGAATTGGGGAGTGGCATGGATGGCCCCTTTTGATGCCTATCAAATATGCATGATTGCTAGGCGGGCAGCTTATTGTGTGATCACAGTTGCTGGACATGACTGAAATCACAGGTGTTTTTCGGTCCGCAAATCCGCGGAATGGGCTTCCGGAACCCAATAATTGACATCGGATCGGCAAATGTGATCACGAAAAGACTCCTTATAATCTGTGGCTTGTGTCGATGGCGGGTTGGGGTGATCCTGATTTCGCAAAAGCCGTTCCACTTTCCGTTGGGGCCTGGTTAGCCTTTGGTCGGGGAGAGGATCAGGGCGGCTGTGGGGCCGTGCGATCACGGCTGGGAGCCGTTGGCGCGTGCCAATGCGGGAGCTATCGCCCCTCGATGTGGTCGAGGGGACGCTCGACGCTTAGGTGACTGTTTGCCGGTGTTTCTTGAGGCGCCGAGCGGCTGGCCTTTGCCGCAGGCGCCTTCAGCTTCGCTCTGCGAGCGCCGATCCAGCCCGCGCAGCCGCTGCCTCCCGCCGCCTGTGGGGCGTGGGCAAGTGTCTCTGGATGAGCTTCTGTCTCTGGATGAGCTTCTGTCTCTGGATGACCTTCGACGTGGTGCAGGAGCAGGTCATCCGTGCGTGCTTCTGCCCCGTTCGATCACCGGCGGCATTCCTTATCGGTTCAAGCAATTGATTGACCTGATTTCGCAGAAGGATGTGCTCTTTTCGTTCGATGCCAATGGGTTTTCGGGGGGGTAAATGCCAGCCGAGCTGCGGTAATATATGCTCGGGGATTGGATTGAGCGCCCACGTCAACTTGGACACCGGGCGAGAGCTACGATTTCCAGAAGCCCTAACGTCGAGGCTTGGCTCAGGATGATCGGCGTAACGAATATCGATTCAATTCTGATCGAGCGCACGCTGTTTGAGTTGGAAGCTGAGCAGGTGGCGCGTGCGAACGCAAAGATCGAGGCAGAACGGCTGGCACTGGAGTTTTGTACCCGAGTGAAGTGGTCGGTGGTCGAACGGTGCAGGCTCTGATCAACGGCACCAGAGCCGATGGTCTATGGCGCATCGATCATAAGAGAGCGAGACGTTCATCCGCGCGGAAGCGGGACTCCCGCGCGGAGCGGCGGCATGCCAAAGGCGGCCGAAGTGGAGGAGGTCATCGGTTCCGACTTGGGACGGCGGAGGCGGGTTTCGGCCGTCACTTCGCGGCGGCTTCGTTCCCGGTCCGCCCGGCCCGGCGGCGGCGCAGCAGGCGGCCGTTCAGGACGAGATGGGCGAGAAGACCGACGACCAGTCCCCAGAACGCGCCGCCGATTCCGAGCAGCTTTATGTTCGCGGCGGAGGCCAGGAAGGTGATCAGCGCGGCTTCGCGGGACGCCGGATCGGCCATCGCTCCGGCGAGGCTGCCCCCGATCGTGCCGAGCAGCGCCAAACCGGCCAGCGTGGTGATAAAGGTCGCCGGGAAAGCCATGAAGACGGCGGCGAGCGTGACGCCGAACACCCCGACCAGCACGTAGAAACAGCCGGCCGCGATGCCGGCGATCCAGCGTTTCGACGGGTTTTCATGCGCCTCCTTGCCCGTGGCGATGGCGGCGGTGATCGCGGCGATGTTGAACGCATGAGACCCGAACGGAGCCATGACGAGCGAACCCAGTCCCGTCACGGTGACGATCGGGTTGGCGCTGGTCCTGAAACCGTCGTTTCGCAGCACGAGCATTCCCGGCATGTATTGGCCGGTCAGCGTGATGAGGAACAGAGGCAGCGCGACGGACAGCAGCGCGTTCACCGAGAACTCCGGGCTGGTGAAGACGGGGGCCGCGAACTCCAGCTTCAGTTCCGACAGATCGACCCGCCCCTGCACGAGCAGGAGGGCCAGCCCGAGAACGAGGATGCCGACCACGGCATAGCGCGCCGAGAAGCGCTTCAGCGCGAGATAGGCAACGACCAGCAGGCCGACGAGCAGCGGATCGACGCTGGCGCCCCCGAACGCGCCGATGCCGAACGGCAGCAGGATGCCGGCCAGCAGGCCGGAGGCGATGCCCGGTGGAATCAGCCGGATGACCTTCTCGAAACAGCCCGATAACCCGAGCCCGACGAAGGCCGCCGCCGAGGCCATGTAGGCGCCGATGGCTTCCGGATACGGCGTCGTCGCCAGAGCCGTGACGAGAAACGCGGCCGCCGGCGTGGACCATGCCGTGATGATCGGCTCGCGATAGCGCCAGCTCAGGAACAGTCCCGTCAGTCCCACGCCAATGGACACCGACCAGACCCAGGACGCGGTGAGTTCCGGGCTCAGTCCCGCGACCTTCGCCGCCTGAAAGACCAGAATGAAGGTGCCGCCATAGTTGACGATGACGGAGATCAGGCCGGCGATGGCCGGATGGACGAGGTCGCTCAGGCGAATGGGAGACGATGCGGCACGGGACGACATGATCCTGACGAACCTCCTGAAGGTCGGCGCGGGATTACAGGCGGGATTTCAAGCGGGCTTGACACATAGCCGATCAATGGTCGGATATTTCCGTCCATTTTTGTCGAATGAGTCAGACCATTTGTTCAGGCATTCCCAGCTCGAATCGGTGAAAGCGTGGATCGCCCATCCCGCTCACGTGGCGATGCCGCTTCATGCCCGGATCCAGCGGGCCATCCGGCAACTGATCGTCGATGGTGCGCTCGGGGCGGGGAAACCTCTGCCGGCCTCGCGCGCGCTTGCCCTGTCGCTGGGCGTATCGCGCGACACGATCGAGGCGGCCTACGCCCAGCTCCACGCCGAAGGTTTCATCGACCGCCGCGTCGGGAGCGGCAGCTTCGTGGCGCAGATGACGGAGTTCGCATCCGGCCATCGCCCGTTCCGGCGGGATGCGCCGCCGCGCCACCAGGCTCCGAAGCTCAGCAAGCGCGGCAACGCCATGTTCCATGGTGGCGGGATACACGACGCGCTGTTGCCCAGGCCGTTTTCGCCCGGCGTGCCGGAAACGCGCAGCTTTCCGCTGCAGCTCTGGGAGAGGCTGGAGCGACAGGTGCGCCGGGAGGTCGGCACGCAGGCTCTGGCTCATGGCGATCCGCAGGGCACCGAAGCGCTACGCCGTGCCATTGCCGATTACGTGAACCTTGAGCGCGGGGCGCGCGCCACGGCCGACCGGGTGCTCGTCCTCACCAGTTCGCAGCAAGCCATGATGCTGTGCGCCAACGTGCTGCTCGATCCCGGCGACCGGATCTTCATCGAAGACCCGGCCTATCACGGGGCGCGCAAGGCGTTCGACGCGGCAGGGCTGGAATGCGTCCCGATCCGGGTAGACCGGCACGGGATCGTCGCTGAGCGAATCCTGGCCGAACCGCGCAAGGCCAAAGCCGTTTCTTTGACGCCGTCCCACCAGTTTCCGACCGGCGCGACGCTGGCGCTCGACCGGCGACTGGCGCTGATCGAATGGGCGGCACGGCATCAAGCGTGGATCATAGAGGACGACTACGACAGCGAATTCCACTATGCCGGCAAGCCGATGGCCTGCGTGCAGGGGCTCGATCCCCATGACCGGACGATCTATATCGGCACCTTCACCAAGTCGCTCTTTCCGGGCCTGCGGATCGGTTACGTCGTGCTGCCGCCGCAACTGGTGAAGCCGATGACCATCGCGCGCACCCTGCTCGACGGGCATTCCGCTCCGATGGCGCAACTGACGCTGGCCCGGTTCATGGAGGGCGGGCATTTCGGCGCCTATGTCCGGAGCATGCGCGGCATCTATGCGCAGCGGCTCGAGGCGCTCGCCGATCTCGTTCGGAAGCACCTGCCGGATTTCGTCGAGCCGCGCATTCCCGTCGGTGGGCTGCAAATGCCCTGCCTGCTGACCGGCGACCTGTCCGAGCGCGTTGCCATCGACGCCGGGCGGAACGCGGGCATCGAGCTTCTAGGCTTGTCGGCGCTGCACGCCACGGATGATGCCGAGGCTGGCTTCCTGATGGGCTTTGCAGCGTCCACGCCTGCCGAGATCGAGGTTGCGGTCAAGAGGCTGGCGAATGCGCTCCGGGCAGCAACGAAACGGTGAAGGCGATCCGGTTCTGCCGGGACCTCCCGCGTAATGGTCTGGCCGACCGCTCAAAAGTGGAAGGGAGCGGCGGATCATTTTCCCGGTAGATGCGATGGGTGGCGCCCAGTCCCGCCGCATGGGTCATGGGCCGGCCGCGCAGGAGATCGTCAATGGGATCATCGGCTGTGCCGCCGTCCGCGGTCGGAAAGGCGGGAGGCGTCGCCGTCGCCTTCTCCACTGCAGATGAAGCCGCTGCCACCGGCGACACGATCCCCCTGCGAGGGGTGACCTGCTGCCGGTCGGGAGCGCGAGCAAGATGAGACCATTCTCGAAGACGGGGCTTCTGCCGGAGGAGATCGCCCGGTTCGGCGCCGATCCCGCCGGTACGTTCGCAGCGAACCTTTGCGCCGTCCAGGATCGCATCGCGGCGGCCTGTCATCGCAGCGGACGCCATCCCGAAGACGTCCGTCTCCTGCCCGTCACCAAGACGGTCCCTGCCAATGTCCTGCGGTTCGCCCATGCCGCGGGGATCTCCGACTTCGGGGAAAACAAGCTCCAGGAGGCTCGCGACAAACAGGCCGACCTCGGCGACCTGTCCATCCGCTGGAGCATCATTGGCCATCTCCAGACCAACAAGGTGAAGTATCTGGTCCGGCTGGCGTCGGAGTTTCATGCGCTCGACAGCATAAGGCTGGCGGAGGAACTCAACCGCCGGCTCGACGCCCAGAATCGTGACCTGGACGTCTTCGTACAGGTCAATACCTCGGGGGAAGACAGTAAATACGGCCTCCGTCCCGACGATCTCCGGCCGTTCATCGAACGCCTGGCGGACTATCCCCGGCTCAAACCGCGCGGCCTGATGACATTGGCTATCTTCAGCGCGGAGACGGATCGCGTGCGCGGTTGTTTCCGGCTGCTCCGCGACTTGCGGGACCGCGCCGTTGCCGTCCATCCGGGCCTGACGCAGCTTTCCATGGGCATGTCGGCGGATTTCGAGACCGCCATCGAGGAAGGAGCGCACATCGTGCGGGTTGGTCAGGCGATTTTTGGCGCGCGACCGACGGGCGATGCCTTCTATTGGCCGGGCCTTGCTCCCGGAGCGTGAAGCCCAAGGCAGGATCGCGAGGCGTGGGAACTGCTTCCAACGATGCGCACTTCGACGTCGACAGCGGCGGTCATAATCGAGGGCACGGGCGTCTCGCCGCGCCTTGGCCGCGTCGTCTTGATACCGATCTGCCCCTGAGACCGTGATGGCGGTGCCATTGATGCGGCAGGCTTGCGGCTCCGAGCTGCGCCCTTCCGCATCCGCGGATGCGACCAAGAATCGACATCGCTGGCGGTTCCCCATTCGGTTATCCGGCTCGAACCGATCATCGAGGGGAACCCCTATGCGCACCACGCTTATCGCTCTTGCTCTCGTCGCCACCTCCACGATCGCCTTCGCCCAGGAAGGCGACCTCGTGACGTACTGCAAGGCCGACATTGCGCGGCTGTGCAACGGCGTGCAGCCGGGTGGGGGGCGCGTGATGAAGTGCCTGAAGGCGCACACCAAGGAAATGTCGGTCGGCTGCGCGCAGGCCCTGCAGAAGATGAAGGGCTGACGTCGCGCCGGTGAGGGGCGGATCGCTTCGAGGGTCTGTCCGTCATCGCCGAGGCGTCCTGATCAGTCGAGCCGCGCTGGACAAGGGGCTCGACGCGCGAAACAGGGCATCATTTGCCTGCCGCTAGGCCCTTCAGATGCGAGGCATCGGCAGCTCGCCGCACTGGCGCATCTGAGCGAGGAAGAGCGGCAGGCCGCGCGGCGCGTGTGGCAGGAGCAGAAGGTCAAGCTGCGTGCGATCCGCGCGCAGGGGGCGGTGCATATCGGGGCGGTGCAGCCCTATGTCGCCCGTCTGAAGAAGCTCGCCTTCGGTCCGTGACCGCCGCTTCCGGCCGTGCGACGGCCTTGGCCGACGGGATACGCCGCGGAAGCGGACCTTCTCAGGGACGCGGAAGAGTCATTGCGTGCCCTTCGGCGGATGGGGGCGATGCTGGAGGGCGCCGTCGTCGTCCTCGGAAACCAGGATCTCCTGGATGATCTGAGCGAGGGCCGCCTCGATCTGCTCCGGCCTGCTCTCCCTGAGCGGCCCCGCGGCGATCACGTCCTTCAGTATGCCGACACCGCCGAGAACCGCCGCGATCAGCGTCGCGCGCATCTCCGACAGGCCCTGCTGTCTTTCCGTCAGCGGCGTGACGAAGTCCTCCATGAGGGTGTCGCGCAGCACGCGGGCGGCTTCCGGGCTGGAAAAGGACCGAATGGCGATGTCGAGGGAGCCGATCTCGTCGGCGCCGCGCTCGCGCATCATCTCCCGGGACAGAATCGCGGCGATGTCCCCGTCCTCGGCGAACAGCCGCTCCGGCTTCATGGAGGCCTTGAGCGCCTCGCGGAAGAGCTTTTCCTTCGACCCGAAGCAGCGATGCACATAGGCGACGTCTACGCCGACGTCGGCGGCCAGATCACGCAAGCCGGTCGCTTCGTAGGAGTGCGTGGAAAAGCGTATGATCGCCGCCTTCAGGATGCGCTCGCGCGTCCGCTCCGGTGCCTGGGAAGGGATGGCTGGCTTCGACATTATTCCTCGCAGAGCCATTGCACGGGTGGAAATTACGGCTAGCCTGAGAGGTGGTCAACAGGTGTTGATTCCGATCAACGACGCAACGCTGCGGGTAGTGTTTGCAGCCTCTAGGAAGATGCATCGAAGGGCGGCTCGGTCGTCGCAACGGGTTGGAAAAATGAAGTCGCCGAAGAACTGGATT
The DNA here is from genome assembly GCF_007559435.1 of Ancylobacter moscoviensis. Taxonomy (GTDB): domain Bacteria; phylum Pseudomonadota; class Alphaproteobacteria; order Rhizobiales; family Xanthobacteraceae; genus Ancylobacter; species Ancylobacter moscoviensis. The sequence continues at coordinate 72,921 of NZ_VMBP01000007.1, forward strand.
CTGGCCGTCATCTGCGCCGCGCTGATCGCCGGAGCCTATTATGGCTGGCGCCTCTATGCGGGAACTGGATTGCCCGCGGGCATCGCCAGCGGCAATGGCCGCATCGAGGCGACCGAGATCGACGTGTCGACGAAGGCTTCCGGCCGCATCCGGGAAATCCTCGTCAACGAGGGCGATTTCGTCACCGCCGGCCAGGTTCTGGCGCGCATGGACACCGCGCAGCTCGAAGCCCAGCGCCGGCAGGCGGAAGCCCAGCTCAAACGCGCGCTGATCAGCGTCGACACCGCCCGCAGCCTGGTCGAGCAGCGCGAGGCCGAGCGCACGGCGGCGCAGGCCACCATCGCGCAGCGGCAGGCCGAACTTGACGCGGCCGAGAAGCGGCTCGCCCGCTCCTCCCAGCTGGTGAAGACGAACGCCGTGTCGCAGCAGACGGTCGACGACGATCGTGCGAGCGAGGAAAGCTCGAAGGCGGCCGTGGCGGCGGCGCAGGCCCAGCTCGCCGCGGCGGAGGCGGCCATCGGCTCGGCGAAGGCGACGGTCGTCGATGCCGAGGCCGCGGTGGATGCCGCTCGCGCGGCGATCGAGAGCATCGTGGCCGATATCGACGACAGCACGCTGGTCTCGCCGCGCGACGGGCGCGTGCAGTACCGCGTCGCCCAGCCGGGGGAGGTCCTGTCGGCCGGCGGGCGGGTGCTGAACCTCGTCGATCTCGGCGACGTCTACATGACCTTCTTCCTGCCGACGGCCCAGGCCGGGCGCGTGGAGATCGGCTCCGAGGTGCGGCTCGTCCTGGACGCGATCCCCCAATATGTGATCCCGGCGAAGGTGAGCTTCGTGGCCGACGTCGCGCAGTTCACGCCGAAGACCGTGGAGACGGAGGAAGAGCGCCAGAAGCTGATGTTCCGCATCAAGGCGCAGATTCCGCCGGAGCTGCTGCGCAAGTACATCCGTTACGTGAAGACCGGACTGCCCGGCATGGCCTATGTCCGGCTCGATCCCGACGCCGCCTGGCCGGCCAGCCTGAGCGGGAATCTCGCGCAATGAGTCCGCCCTCCGGGTCGCCGGAGCCGCCGGCGTCGGTGGTGCGCCTGCGGGATGTCGGGCTTTCCTACGGGACGACCCGCGCCCTCGACGGCGTGAGCCTCGACATTCCCGCCGGGGTGATGGTCGGGCTGATCGGGCCGGACGGCGTCGGCAAGTCAAGCCTGCTGTCGCTGATCGCCGGCGCGCATGTCGTCCAGTCCGGCCATGTCGAGGTGCTGGGGGGCGACATCGCCGACGCCGTGCACCGGCGGCTGACCTGTCCGCGTATCGCCTACATGCCGCAGGGGCTGGGCAAGAATCTCTATCCTACGCTCTCGGTATTCGAGAACGTCGATTTCTTTGGCCGCCTGTTCGGCCAGGATCGCGCGGAGCGGCAGCGCCGGATCGACGAGCTGCTGCGGGCGACGGGGCTCGATCCTTTCCCCGATCGTCCGGCCGGCAAGCTTTCGGGCGGCATGAAGCAGAAGCTCGGCCTGTGCTGCGCGCTCATCCACGATCCCGACCTGCTCATCCTGGACGAGCCCACCACGGGCGTCGATCCGCTGTCGCGCCGCCAGTTCTGGGAACTGATCGACGCCATCCGGCGCGACCGGCCGAACATGAGCGTGATCGTCGCGACCGCCTATATGGAGGAAGCGCAGGGCTTCGACTGGCTGGTCGCCATGGACGACGGGCGCATCCTCGCGACCGGGACGCCGGCGGAGCTGCTGTCGCGCACCGGCACGCCCAATCTCGATGCCGCCTTCATCTCCCTGCTGCCGGAGGAGAAGCGCCGCGATCATCGCGAGGTGGTCATCCCCCCGCGCGCGGGCGACGGCGCCGAGGATATCGCCATCGAGGCCGAGCACCTCACCATGCGCTTCGGCGACTTCGTCGCCGTCAGCGACGTCAGCTTCCGCATCCCGCGCGGGGAGATCTTCGGCTTTCTCGGCTCGAACGGCTGCGGCAAGACCACGACCATGAAGATGCTGACCGGCCTTCTGCCCGCCACCGAGGGCACGGCCCGGCTTTTCGGTCGCGAGGTCGATCCGAACGACATCGAGGTGCGCCGGCGCGTCGGCTACATGAGCCAGGCCTTCTCGCTCTATTCCGAGCTCACCGTCCGGCAGAATCTCGATCTGCACGCGCGTCTGTTCCGGCTGGAGCCGGAGGCGATCCCGGCGCGGATCGAGGAGATGGCGGCCCGCTTCGACCTCGAAGACATCATGGACAGCCTGCCCGACGCGCTGCCGCTCGGCATCCGCCAGCGCCTGTCGCTCGCGGTGGCGATGATCCACGCGCCGGACATCCTCATCCTCGACGAGCCGACATCCGGCGTCGATCCGGTCGCGCGGGACGCCTTCTGGCAGATCCTGTCCGACCTCTCGCGCAAGGACAACGTCACGATCTTCGTCTCGACCCACTTCATGAACGAGGCGGAACTCTGCGACCGCATCTCGCTCATGCATGCGGGCAAGGTGCTGATCAGCGACACGCCACAGGCGATCGTCGAGAAGCGCGGAGCGCACTCGCTCGAGGAGGCCTTCATCGCCTATCTCGAGGAAGCGATCGGCGAGAAGGCGACGGCCGGACCGGCCGCGCGCCTCCCGGCGGCGGTGCCGACGGCGACGGGAACCCCGGCCGCCGCCCCCCGCCGCTTCGATCCGCGCCGCATGTTCGCCTATACGCAGCGCGAGGCGCTGGAGCTGCGGCGCGATCCCATTCGCGCCACGCTCGCCCTGCTCGGCACGGTGATCCTGATGTTCGTCGTCGGCTACGGCATCAATATGGACGTCGACAACCTGTCCTTCGCCGTCCTCGACCGCGACAACACGACCCTCAGCAACGACTACGTCCAGCAGATCGCCGGTTCGCGTTACTTCATCGAGAAGCCGCCGATCACCGATTACGCCGACCTCGACCGGCGCATGCGCGCCGGCGAGATCAGCCTGGCCATCGAGATTCCGCCCGGCTTCGCGCGCGACGTGTCGCGCGGCAACAAGACGGTGGAGGTCGGTGCCTGGATCGACGGGGCCATGCCCACCCGGGCGGAGACCGTGCGCGGCTATGTCCAGGGCATGCACGCGGCCTGGCTGACGCAGAAGGCGCGCGAGCTCTACGGCGACCGCGCCATCGTCGGCGACTTCCAGATCGCGCTGCGCTACCGCTACAACCCCGGCGTCGAAAGCCTCGTGGCGATCGTGCCGGCCATGATCCCGCTGCTGCTGATGATGATCCCCGCCATGCTCGCCGTGCTCAGCGTGGTGCGGGAGAAGGAGCTCGGCTCCATCACCAATTTCTACGTCACGCCCGTCACCCGGTTCGAGTTCCTCGTCGGCAAGCAGCTCCCCTATGTCGCGCTCGCCATGCTGAACTTCGCGATGCTGGTCGCCTTCGCCGTCTTCATCTTCCGGGTGCCGCTGACCGGCAGCCTCACCGCCCTGAGCACGGCGGCGCTGCTCTATGTCTTCGCCACCACCGCCCTCGGGCTGCTCATGTCCACCTTCATGAGCAGCCAGATCGCCGCGATCTTCGGCACCGCGCTGCTCACGCTCATCCCCGCCGTGAACTATTCCGGCATGATCGACCCGGTCTCCTCGCTGGAGGGGGCCGGCGCCTTCATCGGGCATATCTACCCGACGACCTATTTCATGACGATCGCGCGGGGCGCCTTCTCCAAGGGGCTGGGCTTCTCCGATCTCGCCGGCTCTTTCATCCCGCTGCTGATCGCCGGCCCCGTCCTGATCGGCCTCGGCATCGCGCTCCTCAAGAAGCAGGCGAGCTGACCATGCGCGGCGCCAACATCTTCCAGCTCGGGATCAAGGAACTGCGCGGGCTTGCGCGGGACCCCATGCTGCTGGTGCTGATCGTCTATTCCTTCACGGTGTCGATCTACACCGCCTCCACGGCCATGCCGGAGACGCTGAACCGGGCGGCGATCGCGATCGTCGACGAGGACCAGTCGCCGGTTTCCTCGCGCATCGTCACAGCGTTCTATCCTCCCTATTTCTCCGTGCCCAAACTCATCTCGCAATATGAGATGGACCGGCGCATGGATGCGGGGCTCGATACGTTCGCGCTCGACATTCCGCCGAATTTCCAGCGCGACCTGCTGGCCGGCCGGTCGCCGACCATCCAGCTCAACGTCGATGCCACGCGCATGTCGCAGGCCTTCTCCGGCGGCGGCTACGTGCAGACCATCGTCTCCGACGAGGTCGGCGAGTTCCTGAACCGCTATCGCGGCGGAACCACCGTGCCGGTCGACCTGGTCCTGCGCTCCCGCTTCAACCAGGAGCTCAACAAGAGCTGGTTCGGCGCGATCACCAACGTGATCTCCTCGATCACCATGCTGTCGATCATCCTGACCGGGGCCGCGCTGATCCGCGAGCGCGAGCACGGCACCATCGAGCACCTGCTGGTCATGCCGGTGACGCCGGTCGAGATCATGCTGAGCAAGGTGTGGTCGATGGGGCTGGTGGTTCTGGTCGCGACCAGCGTGTCGATGATCTTCATCGTGCAGGGCCTGCTCAACGTACCGATCAACGGGTCGCTGACGCTGTTCCTGCTCGGCACCGGGCTGCTGCTCTTCGCCACGACGTCGATGGGCATCTTCCTGGCCACCGTGGCCGGCACCATGCCGCAGTTCGGCCTGCTGCTGATGCTCGTGCTGCTGCCGCTGCAAGTGCTGTCCGGCGGCGTCACGCCACGCGAGAGCATGCCGCAGATCATTCAGGACATCATGCTCGCTGCGCCGAACACGCATTTCGTGATGCTGGCGCAGTCGATCCTGTTCCGGGGCGCCGGCTTCGATGTCGTGTGGCCGCAATTCCTCGCGCTCATCGTCATCGGCGGGGCGCTGTTCCTGTTTTCCCTGCAGCGCTTCCGGAAATTCCTTCGATAGCGCGTTGCGGCACCGGTTCCCTCCGTGGGCCTGCGCCCGCACGTGCGCGGAGCGGGCCGGCTAGGCCGGGGACGACGCCGGCGGCCGGGAAGCGGCGTCCTCGGTCGGGCCGCGCCGCTCAGCCCTGCGCGCCGGGAGGACCTTCGGCGCAGGTTTGCCGCCAGTCGCGCGCCTGCGGAAGCTCGAAGACCTGATCGAAGGTCCAGGTGAACACGAAGGTGTACACCAGGAAGAAAATCAGGATCGACACTTCCATGATGAAGGCGTCGAGCGGGCCGATGCCGTACCACCACATGTAAAGCGGCACGATGCAGATGATGAGACCGGCCTCGAAGCCGATGGCGTGCACGCAGCGGTGAAGAAAGCGCCGCTCTTGGATGCGTCGCCGCTTTTCCCATTCCTCGAACATGGAATTGTAGAGGTAGTTCCAGGCAACGGCGATGAAGGAGATCGCGATGGCGATGGGCAACGAGTGGGAGGGCGGTCCGCCGCTCAGCTCGGACAGGAGGATCGTCGACGCAACGATCGCAATGATCTCGAACAGGACGACGTAAACGATGCGGCGAGTGTTTCGCTGCAGGGAAATCACTTCTGCACTCCAAGACCCGGTCACGCGGTCCAGGCCATTGCGGCGGGTCTGCGTGAGGTTTTCGTCGGCCGTTCGCCGGATGGGCCGGAAGGCGCCGGGGATCGTCGGCCGGGGCGCTTCTTCTACCCCGGGTGGAGGTTCGGGGGAAGTGCCGCTGCGTAAATGTTTCAGGCCTCGCGGCGCCCGCCCTCGTGCGCCTCCGGCGGGCCGGCCGTTTCCTCGTCGCGCATGACGCGGTTTCGTCCGGATGCCTTGGCGCGATACAGCGCGCGATCCGCCGCGGCCACGAGGTCGGGTACGTCCGCCATGCGGGCGGTAAGCTCGGCCACGCCGATGCTGACGGTGACGGGCGCGTCGAGATTGGGGGTCTGCGACGTGGCGGTCTCGAAACCCTGGCGAATCCGGTCGGCGACGATTGCCGCGCCCGCCGCGCCCGTATCGGCGAGCAGGGCGATGAATTCCTCGCCGCCGAACCGCACGCCGAGGTCGCCCGGCCGCCCCAGATGCCGTGTCATGACGGTCGCCAGCAATTGCAGGATAGTGTCGCCGACCGCGTGCCCGTAGCGGTCGTTGACTGCCTTGAAGTGATCGGCGTCTATCAGGATCATCGAGAGCGGGCGGTCCGTGCGTCGGGAGCGGCGCAGCTCGCGCTCGGCGAATTCCTCGAAGACCCGCCGGTTGGCAAGGCCGGTCAGAGGGTCGGTGCGCGCGAGCTTCGCCAGCTGGGTCTCGGCGGCCTCGCGGCGCGCGAGTTCGGCGCGCAGCCGCAGGGAGATGAGCAGGGCGACGGCGCACATCGCGACGATGACCGCGATCGTGATGTAGACGCGCCGGTACCATCCCGAGAACACTTCGTTCTCCGCCAGCCCGACGCTGACGAGAAGGTCGGTCCTCGGCACGGTGGTGAAGACGTAGAGCCGCTGGGTGCCGTCGGTGACGGCGCGGGCCGAGAAGCTTCCGGTCTGTTCGGCGAGCATGCGGCGGAAGTTCGGGCTCGCGGACAGGTCGAGATCGACATCGCCGGACCCGTCGAGCGAGGGGTGGCGCATGAGGACGCGCCCCGCCGCGTTGATCACGGCGATGGCGCCCCGCTGGCCAGGGTCGAGATCGTCGAACATGGCGCGGATCGATGCGAGCCGGACGGCGATCATGACGACACCGTCGAAGCCGCCGTCGGGGCCCGTGATGCGGCGGCTCAGGGCGATGCTGGGATCGTGGTTCCGCAGCCGGCTGCGGTAGGGCTGGCTGATGAAGGTGCCGACATCGGCCTGCTGGGGGGCGAGGAAGTAGTCCCTGTCCGAGAAATTGCCGGTGCGGCGCACCGGGGACATCGGGTCGAGGCTGATGTTTCCCTGTCGGTCCAGCACCAGCAGGGAGCCGATGAAGCTGACATTGGTGGCGAGGTTCGACAGCAGGAGGATCCGGTCGTCGGCATTCAGCGTCGCGAAGCGATCCCTGTGAAAGATGTCCGCCGCCAGCTTGAGCGAGAGGTCCCAGAGCGCCAGCTGGCTCTCCAGATGGCTCACGCTGGCCTCCAGCAGGCTGTGTGCCTCGCGCTCCGCCCGCAGCTCGACATCGTTGTAGGCGGTTCTCAGCGTGTCGATCATGGCGCCGAGGATGGCCAGCGAGGCGACTGCCACCAGCGCGATGATCAGGTCGCCGATCCGCTTGCGGGGAACGGCTCCTGTCCGCCTGGGACCATTCTGCTCAAGCGGCGGTGTCGGGGTCATGCAGATCCGGAGGGAGTGCGCGGGTTGCGGAAGACTCGGTCGAACGGGGCTAGGGACGGCGGAGGCCGGGAGATTGCCGCAGGGTTCGGGTGCCAAGGTCTACGAAGTCTGGGTTGCTGGCGGGCCTGGATAAACCTCGTGCGCGATTAATTTGATTTGCAATACAAATTAAATAGTGGTTCCTGACGCCATGAACCGTATCAATTCCTCTCCCCGCAGCCGCTTCGGCATCCGTTTCTCGCTGCTCGCCCGCCACTGGCGACGGGCGCTGGAAGCCCGCCTCGCCGCCGCCGGCCTGTCGGACGCCACCTGGGTGCCTCTGGTCCACCTTCAGGAAACTGGCGGGGGCATTACCCAGAAGGAACTCGCCGCACGGGTCGGCATCGACGGATCGAGCCTCGTGCGCCTGCTCGACATACTGTGCCGGCGGGGGCTCGTGGATCGGCGGGTGGACGAGGCGGACGGCCGGGCCCGGCGGATCCACCTCACGGCACTTGGCGAGGAGCGGGTGGCGGTGATCCGTCTGGAACTCGCCCGAGGCGAAGAGGAGATACTGGCCGGTATTTCCGACGCCGACATCGCGATGATGCTCGGGCATTTCGACCATATCGAGCAACGGCTCGCCGATCTGCAGGCGGCACGGCGCGAGGACGCGGCGGCATGAGCGCCGAGAGCCGGCCCTCCGCCCGTCCCGCCGTCGCGCGGGTTCCGGCAGCCGGTCGTGCCGATGCGGCGCGCCATCTCCTGAGATCGCACCAGATCCGGGAAAGCCTTGCCCTGGCGCGGCAGGCCTCCCCGCGCAATGCCTTGCTGGCGGGGGTACAGGCGGCGCTCACCATGGCGGTCGCGCTGCCGCTCGCCTATGTGTCGGCGTGGCCGCACATGGTCGGGTTCGCCTCGTTGGGAGCGCTGGTCGCTCTCTTCGGACGCTTCGCGCCGCCGGCTCGGCGCGGCCGCGTCGTGGCGCTGTGCGCGCTGTGCCAGTGCCTCGCGGTCCTGATCATGTCGACCGTCGTGTGGCTGGGAGCGCCCCTGCCGGTTCAACTGGCGCTGCTGGCGCTTCTGTGTGGCCTCTTCTTCCTGGCGACGGTCAGCTGGCAGTTCGGGCCGCCGGGCGCGCTGATCTTTGCGTTCGCGGCCGGGGCCTCCATGGGGCCCGTCGATGCCGGGTGGCAGATCGTGGAGCGCACCGCCGCGACGGCCCTGGTCGCGGGACTGGCCTGGCTCGTCTGCGCGTCGACGGAGATCGTCCGCCGGCAGGCGACGCCGGAGGCGCCGTTCCCGGTCGAGCCGGCGCGGCCGCTCGACCACCGCCTGATCGCCGCCACCCGCATCGCCATCGGCTCGGCGATAGCAGCCTTCGCGGCCGATGCCATGGGCGCGGCCCACCCGGCATGGGCGGCGATGGGCACGCTGGCGGTGATGCAGGGGAGCCATCTTCACATCAGCATGAACCGCGCCCTTCAGCGCATGGGCGGGACGCTGATCGGCGCCGCGCTGGTCTGGCTCATCATGCTCCAGGCGCCGTCCGTGTGGACGGTGATCGCTCTGCTGGTCGTCCTCCAGATCGTGACGGAGATGGTGATCGGCACGAACTATGCGTTCGGGCAGATCACGGTGACGCCCATGGCGCTGCTGATGAGCTATCTTGCCTCCCCCTCCGCGGACGGCGCCGGCATGGCGTCGGAGCGCGTTCTCGATACGCTGATCGGCATCAGCATCGGGATCGTTCTCGCGGTCCTGTGCTCGACGCTGGATGACCGGGTGCATCTGGCCCACCATCACGCGGCGCGGGCCCGGCGGCCGGAGGAGGGCTGAACCCTGCCGGACGAGGTGTCGTGTCGGCCGGAAAACCCTGCCGCGCAGCCCAGGCAACGATGAAGCTCGGCACCAGAAGGCAGAGCAGGGCCGGGGAGAACACCTGTACACCGATCTTCTCCAGCAGCAGCCCACCGATGATCCCGCCGCCCGCAATGGCCGTGTTCCAGGCGGTGACCAGCATGGACTGGGCGACATCGGCTGCATTGCCGGCGGTCTTGGCCAGCGCGGTCTGGAACAGCGTCGCGGCGCCGCCGAAGGCGAGGCCCCACACGCCGGTCGCCACGTAGATCGCTGCGGGAGCATCGGCCCGGATGCCCAGCGTCAGCGCCGACAGGACGAACAGTGCGATGCTGGCGAGCGTCAGGCTTCGCAGGCGATGGTCGACCAGGACGCCGACGATCCAGATGCCGATGACCGAGGTCGCGCCGAAGATCAGCAGCACGAGGTCGGTTCGTTCCGCCATGCGCGCGGCGGCGAGGAAGGGAGCGATGTAGGTGTAGAGGATGTTGTGGCCGAGAACGAAGGCGAGGGTGACGAACAGCACCGGCCGTACGCCCGCCATGCCGAACACCGCGCCCAGCGAGTGGCGCTGGCCCGCCGCCTGGCCGGGAAAATCGGGCACTTTCGCCAGCACCCATATGACGAGGAGCAGCGTCAGCCCGCTCATCAGGCCGAAGCAAGCCCGCCAGCCGATCGCCGTGCCGAGGAAGGTTCCGGCGGGGACGCCGAGCGAAAGCGCCAGCGGCGTGCCGACCATGGCGACGGCGATGGCGCGGCCCTTCAGATGACCCGGCACCATCCGGGCGGCGTAGCCGGCGAGCAGAGCCCAGAGCAGGCCGGCCGAGACCCCGGCAATGAAGCGTGCGAGCATCGTCAGAACGTAATCGGCGGAGAGCGCGGTCACGGTGTTGGCCACCGCGAAACCACCGATGGCGACCAGCAGCAGCGGTCGGCGGCGCATGCCCTGCGTCGCGGCGGTCCGGGGGATCGCGGCGACCAGCGATCCCCCGGCATAGATGGTGACGAGTTGCCCCGCGAGCGCCTCGGAAACCGCAAGGCCCGCCCCGATCTGCGGCAGGAGGCCGGCCGGCAGGGCCTCCGTGAGGATGGTGATGAAACCGGCGGTGGCGAGCGCCAGAAGGCCGGCGAGCGGGAAGCGGCGGATTTCCGCGGCGGTGGCGGCCCCGTTCATCCCGCGGCCTTCGGCAGCACGAGATCATCCACTGCATAGGTGTGGAACTCGCTGGTGGAGACGGCATCGAGCCGGCGAAATTTCTCGAGGAACACCGGATCGGAGAAGAACCGCTCCACGTCGCCGGCATCCGAGATCGCCTCGATGTTGACGACGGTCCGGCCGTCCGTGCTCCGGGCAAGGCTGCTCCACAGGAAGCCGGGTTTTCGCTCTGCGACGTAGTGCACGACATCCTGAATGAGCCGGAACGCCTCGCCCTGCTTGCCGGGATGGGCGTGGATCACATTGACGATGAAGGTCGTCGGCGCGGGGTGCGCCGAGAAGGCGGCGGGCGAGGTTCCGGTCATGGCAGGCTCCGTGGTGAATGGTGCGACCAGCGGTAGCCGAGCGTCAGAAAGGGAAAAATAGGCGTCTATTCCTATGACTACGGAAAAAGATTCCGCTATCGAGTATCCATGGACCAGTTCGCCGCCCTCAGCGCCTTCGTGCAGTCCGCCGAGACCGGCAGCTTCGTCGCCGCCGGGCGGCAATTGGGTCTTTCGGCCTCGGCGGTGGGCAAGGCGGTGGCCCGGCTGGAACAGCGGCTGGATGTGCGCCTGTTCCACCGCAACACCCGCAACATGACGCTGACGGAAGAGGGCCGGCTCTTCCTCGAACGATGCCGGCGCATCTTCGACGAGGTCGAGGCGGCCGAGGCCGAGCTCGCCCAGGCGAGCCGGACGCCGAGGGGACGGCTGCGCGTCAGCCTCCCGCTGGTAGGCATGCTGCTCACACCCGTCCTTGCCGGCTTCATGCGTGCCTATCCCGAGGTGCAGTTCGACCTCGACTTCACCGACCGCCTCGTCGATGTGGTGGAGGAAGGCTTCGACGCGGTGATCCGTACCGGCCGGCCGTCCGACAGCCGGTTGATGAGCCGTAACATTGGCCGGTTCCGGCTGCGGATCGTGGCGGCGCCCGCCTATCTGGAGCGCTGCGGGATTCCCGCGACCCTACAGGATCTGGCGCGCCACCGGTGTCTCCATCAGCGTTCGCCGACAACCGGCAAGTTGCGCCCCTGGCCTTTCGCCCGATCCGGGGCGGCGGAGAAGATCGACCTGCCGGAGGCGATGAGCGCGACGGCGATCGATCCGCTGATCCGACTGGCCGTCGAGGGGCTGGGGATCGCTTGCCTGCCGCCTTTCGCGGTCCGCGACGAGATCGCCGACGGGCGTCTCGTCTCGCTGCTCGAAGATCACGTGGTGGAAGCGGACCAGTTCAGCGTGCTCTGGCCCGCCGGCCGTCAGCTGACGCCGAAGGTCCGCGCCTTTGTGGACTTCATGGCGGAGAATCTGTTCCGCGCCGGAGCCTGAAAACTTCCGGCTCTGCCCGTTGCAATCGTGAAGTCCCGGCGTCGTGTCGGCCGGAACAGGCAACGGCGGCGAACGTTGTCCTCCGGCCTCAAAACCAAGATCAGGCCGAGCAGCCGGGAGGAAGCGACATGCAAGCGGTCCGGGAGATGCTGTTGGACGTCGACGTCGAGCTGGAGGAGTACGCCTTCATCATTTCGCAGGCGCGCAATCCGGCACTCACCCCGGAGGATCGCCTCAAGCTCGTCGAGGCCGGCGTGGAAGCATGGAAGCGTCTCGAAGCGGCACACCGGCAGCTGGAGCAGCACACCTGCGAGGTTCCTACCCGGCCGGCCGCGCGGCGCGTCCGGCACGCGCGTCCGGCCATGCCGGTGCGCATCAGCGGCTGAAACTCATACCTCGTTCCGGAACCCGGCCTTTTCCCTCGGCAGGAACGGCTTTCTTAGCCCGTCACCGCTTTCGGAACGGATGCGCGCCGGTGACGACGGCCGCCGGAGCGTCGGGCACCCCATTCAACATGAGTTCCGTTCGGGCTTCTCCTTGGCGAGGTCCGCGACCGGCTGCCCGGCAGCCAGATGAAGCAGCACGGGTCGCGAGGTCGGCCACGAACCACTGGCCGCTTTTGCCGCCATTCGCCAAGCCCATTTACATACATACTGTTTGTATGTTAATTGGCGCGTCTGTCGTGGCACGTGTACCCTCCGCGAGACATCTCATGATCCCGTTCTCTCTCCGGCACATCTTCGCTCTGTCGTTTGCGGCAACCTTTGCGCTGCCTTTCGAGGCCGGAGCCCAGGAAATGCCTCCGTCCGCCGTGGGAGTGATCACCGTCGCCTCGGAGCCCATCGCCATCACCAACGAGCTGCCGGGCCGCATCGCGCCGACGCGGATCGCGGAAGTGCTGCCGCGGGTTTCGGGGATCGTCGTCGAGCGGGTCTTCGTGCAGGGCACGATGGTGCGCGAGGGAGACGTGCTCTACCGCATCGATCCCGCGCCGTTCGAGGTGAAGGTGGCCAGTGCCAAGGCGACGCTGCAGCGGGCCAAGGCCTCGCAGCTTCAGGCCCGCCAGCAGAACGACCGCCAGCAGGAGCTGCGCACGCGCGGCGTCAGCAGCGCCCAGCAGGTCGACAATTCCGTTGCGGCGCTGGCTCAGGCGGATGCGGACGTCGCCGCGGCCGAAGCCGGGCTCGCCGAGGCGCAGCTCAACCTGCAATACGCCAACGTCACCGCCCCGATCAGCGGGCGCATCGGTCGTGCCACCATCACCGAGGGCGCGCTGGTCGGGTCGACCTCCGGCACGCTGGCGACCATCCAGCAGCTCGATCCCGTCTATGCCGACTTCACCCAGTCGGCGACGGAGCTCATTCGCCTGCGCCGTGCGCTGAAGGAGGGCACTCTCGAAGAGGTGGAGCCGGACCAGACGCCGGTGCACCTGATCCTTGAGGATGGCAGCCGCTATCCCCGCCCGGGACGGCTGCTGTTCTCCGAGGCGATGGTCGATGCCTCCACCGGGCAGATCACGCTGCGCGGCGAATTCCCGAACCCCGACGGCGACCTGCTGCCGGGCATGTATGTGCGCGTCGAGATCGAGCAGGGCCTGCAGAAGGACGCGCTCGCCGTTCCTGTGCAGGCGGTGCAGCGCGACACCGCCGGCCAGGCGCAGCTCTACATCGTCAGGCCGGACGACACGCTGGAGTTGCGCGGCGTGACGGCGGGCCGGATCGTCGGCGACCGCTGGGTGATCGAGCGTGGGCTGAAGCCCGGCGACCGGGTGGTCGTGGACGGTTTCCAGAAGATCGGCGTCGGCGCGAAGGTCACGGCGCAGGACTGGAAGCCGGGATGGCACCACGACGCCCGTGCCGAGGGCGGCGAGAAGAACGTGGCGAACTGAGGCGGAAACCATGCCGAGCTTTTTCATCGACCGGCCGGTCTTTGCCTGGGTCGTCGCGATCTTCATCGCGCTCGCCGGCGTCATTGCCCTGCCGATGCTGCCGATCTCGCAATATCCGAACGTGGCGCCGCCACAGATCACCGTCTCCACGGTGTACCCCGGCGCCTCACCGGAGACGATCTACCAGAGCGTGACCCGCCTGATCGAGGAGGAGCTGAACGGCACCACTGGCCTGCTCTATTTCGAATCCACCTCGGATACGTCCGGGCGGGTCGAGATCAACATCACCTTCCAGCCGGGCACGGATTCCCAGCAGGCCGCGGTCGACGTGCAGAACCGCATCCGGCGCGTGGAATCGCGCCTGCCGCAGTCGGTCATCCAGCAGGGCGTGCAGGTGGAGGAGGCCGGGTCCGGCTTCCTCATGGTGGTCGCCATCACCTCCACGGACGGAGCCGTCGACGCCATCGGCCTCGGCGACTATGCGAGCCGCAACGTGCTGAGCGAGATCCGCCGCATCGACGGCGTCGGCCGGGCGCAGCTCTTCTCGACCGAACGCTCGATGCGCATCTGGATCGATCCCGACCGCATGGTCGGCCTCAACCTGACCACGGCCGACATCACCAATGCGATCTCCGCGCAGAACGCGCAGGTCGCGGCGGGGCGCATCGGCGCGCAGCCCAATCCGATCAACCAGCAGATTTCCGCGACCGTGCTGGTCAAGGGCCAGCTCACCTCGCCGGACGAGTTCGGCTCCATCGTGCTGCGCGCCAATCCGGACGGCTCGACCGTCCGGCTGCGCGACGTGGCGCGGGTGGAGGTCGGCGGGCAGGACTACAATTTCTCCACCCGGCTGAACGGCAAGCCGGTCGCCGCCATCGGCGTCCAGCTCACCCCGACCGGCAACGCGCTGGCGACATCGCAGGCGGTGCGCGCGCGCCTGGACGAGCTCTCGCGCTTCTTCCCCACCGGCATCGAATATGTCGTGCCCTATGACACCACCCCGTTCGTCGAAGCCTCGATCGAGAAGGTGCTGCACACACTGCTGGAGGCGGTGGGGCTGGTGTTCCTGGTGATGTTCCTGTTCCTCCAGAACATCCGCTACACCGTCATCCCGACGCTGGTGGTGCCCGTCGCGCTGCTCGGCACCTGCGCGGTCATGCTGGCGACGGGCTTCTCCATCAACGTGCTGACCATGTTCGCCATGGTGCTGGCCATCGGTATCCTCGTCGACGACGCCATCGTCGTGGTCGAGAATGTCGAGCGCATCATGGTCGAGGAGGGACTGCCGCCGAAGGAGGCGACGCGCAAGGCGATGAAGCAGATCACCGGCGCGGTGATCGGCATCACCCTCGTGCTGACCGCGGTGTTCGTGCCGATGGCCTTCTTCCCCGGCGCGGTGGGCGTGATCTACCGCCAGTTCAGCCTGACCATGGTCACCTCGATCCTGTTCTCGGCGCTGCTCGCCCTCTCGCTCACGCCCGCCCTGTGCGCCAGCTTCCTCAAGCCGATCCCCAAGGGGCATCACGCCGAGCGCAAGGGCTTCTTCGGCTGGTTCAACCGCGGGTTCGACCGGACCTCGCGCGGCTACAGCGGCTCGGTGGGCTGGCTGCTGAAGCGCGCCGGCCGGGTGATGGCGATCTATCTCGTGATCGTGGTGGCGCTCGGCTACATGTTCGTGCGCCTGCCCTCCGCCTTCCTGCCGAACGAGGACCAGGGCTACGTGCTGGTGAACGTGCAGACGCCCGCGGAGGCGAGCGCCAACCGCACCTTCGAGGTCATCCAGGAAATGGAGAAGACCTTCGCCGGCGAGAAGGGCGTGGCCGAAGTGGTCGCGATCAGCGGCTACAGCTTCAACGGCGTCGGCGACAACGCCGCCCTCGCCTTCGTCACGCTGAAGGACTGGAGCGAGCGCGACGCGAGCGATTCCGCCACCTCGATCTCCGGGCGCGCGACCATGGCGCTCGCCTCGCTGCGTGATGCCATCGTCTTCGCCCTGTCGCCGCCGCCGATCCAGGGGCTCGGCAACTCCAACGGCTTCTCCTTCCGCCTGCAGGACCGCGGCGGTCTCGGCACGGCCGCGCTGGCGGCGGCCGAGGCGCAGTTCCTCGCCGAGGCGGCAAAGAGCCCGATCCTCGTCGGCGTCAATGTGGAAGGCATGCCGAACGCGGCGCAGGTCAATCTCGTGATCGACCGCGAGAAGGCCAACACCTTCGGCGTCACCTTCGCCGACATCAACGCCACCATCACCACCGCGCTCGGCTCGTCCTACATCAACGACTTCCCCAATTCCGGACGCATGCAGCGCGTCACCGTGCAGGCGGACCAGGCGCGGCGCATGCAGACGCAGGACCTGCTCAAGCTCAATGTGCGCAACGTGAATGGCGGCATGGTGCCCCTGTCGTCCTTCGCCCATGTGGAATGGACGCGCGGCTCCTCGCAGGCGGTGGGCTACAACGGCTATCCGTCGGTGCGCTTCAGCGGGCAGGCGGCGCCGGGCTATTCCTCCGGCGACGCCATCTCCGAGGTCGAGCGCATCGCCGGCCTGCTGCCGGACGGCTTCGGCTATGAATGGAGCGGCCAGTCGCTGCAGGAGATCCAGTCCGGCTCGCAGGTGCCGATGCTGCTCGCTTTGTCCTGCGTGCTGGTCTTCCTGTGCCTCGCGGCGCTCTACGAGAGCTGGTCCATCCCCATCGCGGTGATGCTGGTGATCCCGCTCGGCGTCATCGGCTCCGTCCTCGCGGTGATGCTGCGCGACATGCCGAACGACGTCTATTTCAAGGTCGGCCTGATCACCATCATCGGGTTGTCGGCCAAGAACGCAATCCTGATCATCGAGTTCGCCAAGGATCTGCGCGCCCAGGGCAAGCCGCTGCTGGAGGCGACCATCGAGGCCGCCCATCTGCGGTTCCGGCCGATCGTCATGACGTCGCTGGCCTTCACGCTCGGCGTGGTGCCGCTTGCCATCGCCGCCGGCGCCAGCGCCGCCAGCCAGCAGGCCATCGGCACGGGCGTCATGGGCGGCATGATCTCGGCCACCGTGCTCGCGGTGTTCTTCGTGCCGGTCTTCTTCGTCTTCGTCATCCGCCTGTTCGAAAGGCTCGGCCGCAAGAGCGAAAAGACCGCGTCGAACCCCACCGGGGAAGGGGATCCGCTTGAGGAGCGCGCCTCCACCCACTAGAGGGGAAACGGGGACGGGAGAAGGCTGCCATGCGACGGACGAAGGCGGAAGCCGAGGAGACACGCGCGAAGCTGCTCGACGTGGCCGAGCACCTGTTCTTCGAGCTCGGCGTGTCGGCCGTTACCTTCGACCGGATCGCGGCGGCAGCGGGCGTGACGCGCGGTGCCATCTACTGGCACTTCGCCAACAAGGCGGAGCTGCTGCTGGCGCTCGACGAGCTGACGACCCTGCCGGCGGAGGAAATGCTGGTCCTCAGTCGGGAGACGAAGCCGGAGCGGCCGCTGGACTTCGTGTGCGAGGTCGCCCGGCAGTGCCTCCATATCATCGCCAGGGACGAGCGGCGCCAGCGCATCTACACCATCCTGTTCCGCTGCGATTATCATGGCGAGCTGGCCGAGCTGCTCAAGCGCGACCGCGAGACGACGCAGCGGCATTTCGGCCAGCTGCTGGAGTTCTTCGAGCTGGCCCGCGAGAAGGGACAGCTCGCCGCCCACTGGAAGCCCGAGACGGCGGTCCGCACGTTCCAGTGGTCCGTGACGGGGCTGCTCTTCGAATGGCTCAAGGACCGCGACGCCTTCGACTTCGTCGGGGACGGCGAGGACATGCTGCGGGCGCTGCTTCAGAGCTGGTCGGCCTGAGGCACCGGCATCGGTTTCGAGGCCGGCGGCGGACGGCCGTCCGGGACGAGAACGGCGGCCCGCTTCACCTCGTCGAGCGGCAGGTCGGTGCGGATGATGCCGAGATCGTAGAGATAGTCCGGCAGATAGCCCGACAGCAGGATGCGCCAGTCGGTCGGCATGCGCGAGTCGACGAGACGCGCCAGATGGAAGATCACCGTCGTGCAGTTGGTGGTGATGGTCTGGTAGAATTCCGGCTCGGTCGCGAGTTCGTTCGCCTTCGTCACATAGGACAGGAACAGCGTGCGTGCCTGCTCGGGCGTGAGCCGGAGCGGGAAGCGCGACACCGTCTCGCGCCGCATGTCCGTGCGCAGGTGGATGATGTCGTCCGGATCGGCGGCGATCATCACCAGTTCGAATTCCTTGAAGAAGCCGCCGATCTCGGAGAACTCCTCGCCGCGCTCGCGGCGGATCTCCGCCGAGAAGACGACGCGCGCGCCATCCTTGAAGCCGAAGCCGATCAGCGTGTGGGCGATGGCCGGATTACCCCAGACCGAACTGAACAGATCGACTGTCTCGAGCGCGTCGAGATCGTAGCGGCGGCTCTCCCAATGCGGCGTGCCGTCATGCTCGGTCCGCCAGTCGAAGGCCCGTACATTGTGGAGCTCCACGTCTGAGCCGCGGACCTCGCCGGTGACGCCATGTGCCACGTCCGGCGCCCAGTCGCGGTCGTTGGAGGGCGTGACGGACGCCCACCAGGCCGCTGTCGCGCACATGGCCGCCGCCAGCGCCATCCAGCCGGCCGCGCGCCGTCGCCACGCCAGCAGGGCGATTGTCCCGCCAATGGCCACGGCCAGCGCGATCACCGCCCAGCGCAGCGGGGGCTCGAACTGGAACCACGCCGCCGCGCAGACCCACAGGAGCAGCAGCGCGGTTCCGGCCAGAAGGAGGACGATGCCCGCCGTTCCCCTTCGTCCGGCCGTGCCCGTCGCGTGCGGGGGCCTTCCTTCGCTTCGGGTCGTGTTTGCGCTCATTCACCCGCCAATACGGTGCCCGCCGGGCGGCGGGACAGACCTTTCGATGCCTACCGCGTTTCCACCCGCCTGTCGCCGGAGGGGGGCGGTCAGGCGCGGATAAGCCCGGTCACCAGCCCGTAGAGCGCGACGGCCGCGCCGATGGCGGCGACGGCGAAAAGCACGGTCTCGCCGGGGGTGAAGAGGCGGTGGCCGCGCTCCTTCTGCGCGATGGCAAACAGGATCGTCCCCGGCACGTAGATGACCAGCGACAGCAGCAGGAATTTCAGCCCGCCCGCATAGATCAGGCCGATAGCGTAGATCGTGGCGAGTGCCGCGAGGATCAGGTCGCCGTTCCGCTCGCGCGGCTGTTGCGCATAGGTTTCCCCCGTCCAGGCGAGCTTCAGCGCGTAGGCCGCCGTCAGCAAATAGGGCAGCAGGATCATCGAGGAGGTGAGCTTCAGCGCCAGCAGGAAAGCTTCCTCGGCGAAGAGCGTCAGGACGAGGAAGAGCTGGATCAGGATGTTGGTGAGCCAGAGCGCGGCGGCGGGTACCTTGTTGTGGTTCTCCACCGCCAGGAAGGCCGGCATGCTTTCCATCTTCGCCGCGGAATAGAGAACCTCCGCCGCCAGCAGCGACCATGAGAGATAGGCGCCGAGCACCGAGACGATGAGGCCGGCGCTGACGAACACGGCGCCCCAGGGCCCCGCCACCGCGCGCAGAACGCCCGCCATGGAAGGGTTGCGCAACTCGGCGAGGTCAGGACGCGGCAGTACTCCGTAGGAAAGCATCGTCACCAGTACGAGCAGGCACAGCACGCCGAGAAAGCCGAGCACCGTCGCGAGCCCGACATCGGAGCGCTTGCGCGCATAGCGCGAATAGACGCTGGCCCCCTCGATGCCGACGAAGACGAACACCGTTACCAGCATGGTGCCGCGCACCTGTGCGAACAGGCCCTCGGCCTCGAGGCCGGGCCCGCCGTCGAAATTCGCCGCGAAGATGCCCGCCCGGAAGGCGAAGCCGACGAAGACGAGGAAGATCAGGATCGGGATGATCTTCGCGACCGTGACGACGGTGTTGATGAAGGCCGCCTCTCGCACGCCGCGCAGGATCAGGAAATGCACCACCCAGATGCCGACCGACGACAGGGCGACGGCGACGACCGTGTTGCCGTCGCCGAGGATGGGAAACAGCGCTCCCCAGGTCGACTTGATCAGCACCCAGTAGGACACGTTGCCGAGACAGCAGACCGTCCAGTAACCCAGCGCCGAGAGGAAGCCGGGGTAATTGCCGAACCCGGCCTTGGCATAGGCGTAGACGCCGGCGTCGAGTTCGGGCTTGCGGCGCGACAGCGTCTGGAAGACGAAGGCCAGCATCAGCATGCCGCCGCCGGCGATGGCCCAGGCGATGAGCGCGCCGAGGCCGCCGGTGACGCGCCCGAAGGTCTGCGGCAGCGAGAAGATGCCCGCCCCGACCATGGAGCCGACCACCATGGCGGCCAGCGTCGGCAGGGCGAATTTCTGTTGGGCGGGCTGGGTCATCGCGTCGCCTGAGAGTCTGGTCCTAACCACGTGCAGGCTCGCCGCGCCATCCGAAAGCTCCGTCATCCCCGGGCCTGGCCCGGGGATCCACGCTTTTGGCGTGCGCATCCTACATCGGCGAGGACGTGGATGGCCGGGTCAAGCCCGGCCATGACGCTGGTTGTAGGCGCGCCCTCAGAAATCCACCGCGTCGCGGATGATCGGGCAGGTCATGCAATGGCCGCCGCCGCGCCCGCGGCCGAGCTCGGAGCCGTCGATGGTGATCACCTCGATGCCCGCCTTGCGCAGCAGCGTGTTGGCGTAGGTGTTGCGGTCATAGGCGAAGACCACGCCCGGCGAGGCGCAGACGAGGTTGGCGCCGCTGTCCCACTGCGTGCGCTCGCGCATGTAGTCGTTGCCGCCGGTCTCGACGACGCGGATCTCCTTGAGCCCGAGCGCCTCGCGCACGGTCTCGACGAGGCCGCCCTTGTCCTTGGAGAGCTCGACGCCGCCCTTGCCGTCCGGCCGGTAGGAGAAGCATTCGATGCCGTTGACGATGTCCGGGTACAGCAGCACGCAGTCGCGGTCGGCGAAGGTGAACACCGTGTCGAGATGCATCGCGGCGCGCAGCTTCGGCATGGCGGCGACGATGACACGCTCCGCGCCACCCTTCTCGAACAGCGCCGCCGCGGCCTGGCTGATCGCCTGGCGCGAGGTGCGCTCGCTCATGCCGATCAGCACGTTGCCCTTGCCGATCGGCATCACGTCGCCGCCTTCCAGCGTGGCGAGGCCCCAGTCCTTCGTCGGGTCGCCCCACCACACGTTCACCTTGCCGGCGAAGTCCGGATGGAACGTGTAGATCGAGGTGGTGAGGATCGTCTCCTCGTGCCGCGCCGGCCAGTAGAGCGGGTTGAGGGTGACGCCGCCATAGATCCAGCAGGTGGTGTCGCGGGTGTAGAGCGTGTTGGGCAGCGGCGGCAGCAGATACTCGTTGACGCCGGCGGCGTCGCGAATGAGCGCCAACGTCTCGCCGCCGATGGTCTCGGGGAATTCGTAGGTGGACAGGCCGCCGATCAGCGTCTCGGCGAGCTGGCGGTTCGGCAGGCCCTCGAGATAGGAGCGTACCTCCTCGACGAAGCCGAGGCCGATCTGGTTCGGGACCACCTGATTGTCGAGGATCCACTTCTTGGCTTCTGGGACGGCGAGCGTCTCGGTGAGGAGGTTGTGCATCTCCACCACGTCGATGCCGCGGTCGCGCATCTTGGTGATGAAGTCGAAATGGTCGCGCTTGGCGACATCCACCCACAGCACGTCGTCGAAGAGCAGGGCGTCGCAATTGCTCGGGGTGAGGCGCTGGTGGGCGCGGCCGGGGGCGCAGACCATGACCTTGCGCAGCTGGCCGACTTCCGAATGGACGCCGAAGGTCGTTTCCATCGTGGGGCTCCTCGTGGCTTTTCTTGTCAGGGAGTGATGAGGCCGGTCAGCAGACCGTAGGCGCCGATGGCGCCGCCGAGCAGCGTGACGGCGAAGATGACGAGCTCGACCGGGGTGAACAGCCGGGCGTTCTGTTCCCTGCGGGCCCAGACGTAGAGAATGGTGCCGGGCACGAAGAGCACGGTCACCAGCAGCACGTATTTCAGGCCGGCGGCGACGAACATGAACAGCGTGTAGACCACGGCGATCCAGGCGAAGATCTGGTCGCGGCCGCGCTCGCCGGGCGTCGTTTCGTAGCCGACGCCGCTGCGCGCCAGCAGCACGCCATAGCCGGCAACCAGCAGGTAGGGCATCAGCGCCGTCACGCTGGTCATGTCGAGCATGAAGTTGAAGGCGTCGCGCGACCAGTAGGTGGAGATGATGAACAGCGATACGACGATGTTGGTCAGCCACAGCGCATTGGCGGGCACGCGGTTGCGGTTCTGCGCGGCGAAGAGCCGGGGCATGTCGCTCGACTTGGCGGCGGCGAACAGCACTTCCGCGCAGATCAGCGACCAGGCGAGATAGGCGCCGAGCACCGAAACCAGTACGCCGATGGAAATCAGTACCGCGCCCCAATGGCCGACCACCAGCTCCAGCGCCCCGGCGAGCGAGGGATTCTGCACCCCGGCGATCGCCGCACGGGGCGCTGTCGCGTAGGGCAGCAGCGTGACGGCGACCATCAGGCCGGTGACGGCGACGAAGCCGAGGATGGTGGCGGCACCGACATCCGAACGCTTCCTGGCAAAGCGGGAATACACGCTCGCGCCCTCGATGCCGAGAAACACGAAGACGGTGATGAGCATGGTGTCGCGCACCTGCGCCAGCAGCGTCTTCTCCGGCATGTCCACGCCGCCGAAGAAGTTCGCGGCGAATTGGTCGTAGTTGAAGAAGAACACGAAGCCGAGGATCGCCACGATCAGCGGCACGATCTTGGCGATGGTGACGATGCTGTTGATGAAGGTGGCCTGCTCGACGCCGCGCAGGATCATGAAATGGAAGGCCCAGACGCCGATCAGCGACACAATGATGGCGGTGGCGCTGCTGCCGTCCCCGAAGATGTCGGGGAAGAAGCGCCCGAGCGTCGAGCCGATCAGCACCCAGTAGAAGACGTTGCCGAGGCAGCTTCCCAGCCAGTAGCCGAAGGCCGACAGGAAGCCCATATAGTCGCCGAAGCCGGCCTTGGCGTAGGCGAAGACGCCGGAGTCGATGTCCGGCCGCCTCTCGGCTAGGGCCTGGAAGACCCGCGCCAGCATGTACATGCCGGTGCCGGCGATGAGCCAGGCGATGATGGCGCCGAACGGGCCGGTCGCCGTGGCGAAGCGGCCGGGAAGGTTGAAGATGCCTGCCCCGACCATCGAGCCGACAACCATGGCGGTCAAAGTGGGAAGCGAGAGTTTGCCCGCCGATGGGTCAGCCATGTTGCACCTCTTGAAATCAGGAAGGCATAGTCTGTCCAGAGCTATAGACTAGCAGTAATTTCAAGAAATGGGCTAGGCGTCCCAATTATTGTCAATTAATCCAAATATTGAATTTGTTTGTGTTGCATGTGCGAAGAAGGCGCATCTTGTCCGACAAGGAAAACATGCGGATTTGTTAGCTGGTGCAAAAGCCTGATCCAGCCTCTCGGGTGCTGGAAATCTTCGGATCGCGCACATATGCGCCCGCGCTCCGGCGGGAGCGATGGAGGCAGTACGGGGATGATCGATATCGCGCTGCGGCAGAGCCGGCCATCAGCCGGACGGGAGCGCGGCTCCGGTCGGGCGGGAAGGGCCCGCCGCGGCCGGCGGTTCACCAGGACGGCAGCACCGAGCCCTTGAAGGTATCCAGCACGAACGCCTTCACCTCCGGCGAGCGGTAGGAATCGACGAGCGTCTTCACCCACGGCTTGTCCTTGTCGACGGCCCGCACCGCGATGAGGTTCACATAGGGCCCCTTGGCGTCCTCCTTGAGGATGGGGTCCTTCACCGGGTCGAGGCCGGCGGAGACGGCATAGTTGGTGTTGATCGCGGCGGCGTCCACGTCGTCGAGGGCGCGCGGCGTCTGGGCGGCCTCCAGCTCGACGAAGCGCAGCTTCTTCGGGTTTTCGACGATGTCGATCACGGTCGGCTTGAAGCCGACGCCGTCCTTCAGCCGGATCACGCCCTTGTCCTGAAGCAGCAGCAGCGAGCGCCCGCCATTGGTGGGGTCGTTCTGGATGGCGATGCTGGCGCCTTCCGGTACCTCGTCCCAGCTCTTCCATTTGCGGGAATAGACGCCGAGCGGGAAGTTCACCGTGGGCGCGACCGGCTCGATCCGGTAGCCGCGGTCGGCCTTCTGGTTGTCGAGATAGGGCTGGTTCTGGAACGAATTGGCCTCGATCTCGCCGGCGTCCAGTGCCTGGTTGGGTACGACATAGTCGGAGAATTCGAGGATCTCGATGTCGAGCCCCTTCGCGGCGGCGACCGGCTTCACCGCTTCGAGGATCTGCGCGTGCGGGCCCGGCGTCACCGCCACGCGAATGGTCTCGGCGGAGGCCGTGCCCACGAGAACAGCAAGCGACAGGGCGACGAGGAAGGAGCGGTTGAGCATCGGAGGGCCTCCGGCCGGGTGAGGGGTCAGCTGCGTCGCAGGCGCCGGTTCACTCGCCGCGCCAGCGTCTCGCCGAGCGTCTGCACCGACTGCACGAGCAGGATGAGGACGATGACGACGATGACCATCACTTCCGGCATGAAGCGCTGGTAGCCGTAGCGGATGCCGAGATCACCGAGGCCGCCGCCGCCGACCGCGCCGACCATGGCGGAGTTCGACAGCAGGCTGACGATGGCCAGCGTGACGCCCAGCACGAGGCCGGGAAGCGCCTCGGGGATCAGCACCTTGCGCACGATCTGCAACGGCGTCGCGCCCATGGCGAGCGAGGCTTCCACCAGGCCCTGATCGACCTCGCGCACCGCCGCCTCGACGATGCGGGCGATGAAGGGCGCGGCGGCGATGGACAGCGGCACGATGGCGGCGGTGGTGCCGATGGAAGTGCCGGCGATGAGGCGGGTGAACGGAATGATGGCGACGACGAGGATGATGAACGGCGTCGAGCGCGCCGCGTTCACCACGAGGCCGAGCACGCGATTGACGGCCACCGCCTCGAACAGCTCGCCTTTGCCGCTGGTCGCCAGGAAGATGCCGAGCGGCAGGCCGACCAGCGTGCCGATCAGCGTCGCGACCGCGACCATGTAGAGCGTGTCGAGGGTCGAGGCGAGAATGAGGTTGGCGAGTTCAGGCGACATGGCCGATCACCTCCGTGTCGACGCCCGCCGCCTCCAGCGCCGCCGTGACCGCGCCGCTCGTCCAGGCGCCGGTGGGCACGCCCGCATAGAGCAGGGCGAAGGGGTGGGAGCCGATGCTGTCGATCTGCCCGCCGAGCAGGGCGACGTCGATGCCGAGCTCGCGGGCGATGCGGGTGACGAGCGGCTGGCTGGCGGCGTCGCCGGTCAGCGTCAGGCGCAGCACGGTCTGCGTCGCGGTGGCCGGGTCGGCGCCGAGCCGTCCCGCCAGCGCGGCGGGCACCTCGCGGCCCGGCAGGCTGCCGATGAAGGAGCGGGCGGTGGCCGTGCGCGGATGGGCGAAGACTTCGCTGACCGGCCCTTCCTCGATGATGCTGCCGGCCTCGATGACGCCGACGCGGTGGCAGATTTCCTTGATCACCGTCATCTCGTGGGTGATCAGCACGATGGTGACGCCCAGCTCGGCGTTCACGCGGGCGAGCAGGGTCAGAATGGAGCGGGTAGTCTCGGGGTCGAGCGCGCTCGTCGCCTCGTCCGAGAGCAGCACCTTCGGGTCGGTGGCAAGGGCGCGGGCGATGCCGACGCGCTGTTTCTGGCCGCCGGAGAGTTCGACCGGGTAGCGGTCCTTCTTGTCGGAAAGCCCGACAAGATCGAGCAGGCCCAGCACCTTCTCGCGGATGGCGGTGCGAGAGAGGCCGACCAGCTCCAGCGGCAGCGCCACATTGTCGAAGGCGGTGCGCGAGGACAGCAGGTTGAAGTGCTGGAAGATCATGCCGATCTTGCGCCGCTCGCCGCGCAGCGCGCGCTCGTCCAGCCGGTTGATCGTCACGCCGTCGACGATGACGTCGCCGCTGCTCGGCCGCTCCAGGCCGTTGATGGTGCGGATCAGGGTCGACTTGCCGGCGCCCGAGCGTCCGATCACGCCGTAGATTTCACCGCGCGGAATAGCGAGCGAGATGTCCTTCAGCGCCGCGACGGCGGGATCGTTGCCGCGGGCGGAGAAGGTCTTGGAGACACGGTCGAGCACGATGGCCGCGCCTCCCCCCTCGCGCCCGCTTTCTGCCCGCCGGTCCGATCCGGCGGCCGTGCCGGCCGTCGTTCCGTGGGGGATCGGATGCGGGGAACCCGGCGCGAGATCGCGCCGGAGTACGGGTGGAAACGGGGAGGCGGCAGCGTCCTGAAGCATGGCGGGTGTGATACGGCCCTCAGGCGGCGCGCGCCAGACCCGGCGCGGAGGCGCGGGCGGCAATGCGCCGGCGCTCGCGATCGAGCCGGGCCCGGACCGTGCCGGCGGTCAGGCCGTCGCGGCGCAGGATCAGGTCGACGAGCGGGTCGGCGAGGATTTCGTCGAGGGTGGGTTCATAGGTGGTGGAGGACGCATCGGCGCCCGGCTGTGTCACGGAGGTCATGGCAGATATCCCAATGACCGGAGGCCTCGCGGGCATCCGGCAGTCTCGGCTAAGGGGCGGAGAAAGGGCCTCAGGCCCGTTTGGGACGTCGACAACACATGGTCATGGCTCAGCTCCTCAGCTCGTTGCCCGACCACGAAGTCGCTCCGTGGCGCTTTAGCGTTGGTGTCGCGGTGCAAGCTGCCGGGTGTCAAATCCCGCGATCCAGCGACACGGGTGCCTCCGGATCAGCGACATGTAGCAGGTCGGCATCAGAAGTCAACCAAGATAGTAGATTATTGTGCGGCCGGCACGTGCACAATCTGTGCTCATTGCGCATAACAAATATGCATGTCTAGTATTCCATAAAGTCACTAGATAATTTCGCCGGCTCCCGCCTTGCTGGGGCAATCGGCGCCGTGCGCCTTCGTGATTCAGGAGTAGAACCCATGACCGCCCTGTCCAACCGCTGGCTCGGCGCCGCCCTCGGCGCGGTGCTGGCCGCCGCGGCCTTCTTTCCCGCCCACGCCGCCGACAAGATCAAGCTCGGCGTCATCGGCGGCGACGAGGAGGAACTCGCCGAGGTGGTGAAGAAGGTCGCCGCCAAGGATGGCCTCGACATCGAGATCGTCGCCTTCTCCGACTACACGCTGCCCAACGAGGCGCTCTCGCGCGGCGATCTCGACGCCAACGCCTTCCAGCACAAACCCTATCTCGATTCGCAGATCGCCAATCGCGGCTACAAGATCGTGCCGGCGGGCTTCACCATCGTCGAGCCGATCGGCTTCTATTCGGTGAAGTTCAAGGATTTCAAATCCCTGCCCGAGGGCGCGCAGATCGGCATCCCGAACGATCCGTCGAATGGCGGGCGCGCGCTGAATCTGCTGGCGGACAACGGCCTCATTAAGCTGGCGCCCGGCAAGGGCCTGCTGCCGACCGTTCTCGACGTCACTGAGAACCCGAAGAAGGTGAAGTTCCACGAGCTCGACGCCGCGCTGCTGCCCAAGCAGCTTCCCGACCTCGACGGCGCGGTGATCAACACCAACTACGCGCTCGCCGCCAAGCTGGACCCGCGCAAGGACGCGCTGGTGCAGGAGAGCCGGACCAACAATCCCTACGGCAATTTCGTCGCCGTGCGCGCCGGCGAGGAGAGCAAGCCGGTCATCGTCAAGCTGGTGAAAGCGTACCAGTCCGACGCGGTGAAGGACTTCCTCGACACCCGCTTCAAGGGCGCCATCCTTCCCGCCTGGTGAGGTCTGGAGTGAGCTTCAAGGGTTATTGTCTATTTTTTATATAGACTATTGACACGATGCCTTACCCAAGGTGAAGTTTCTCGTCCTTTTCATCACGCCGCCCGCTCCGGCGGGCGGCTTCAAGGCGGGGATTCTCTCATGTCATCGAGCCGTATCAGCGGCATCTTCGTCCGTGGCCGCCGGTCGTTCGCCGCGCTGACCGTCGCGGGTCTGGCGGTGGCGGGCGGGGCCTTCGCGGCGCCGGCGGCGGCCCAGGAGGGGCCGCTCGTCGATGTCGGGTGGCTTTCCGAAAACCTCGAGAACCCCAAGGTGCGGGTCTTCGAGGTGAGCGTCGATCCCGGCGTCTACGAGCGCGGCCACATTCCCGGCGCCGTCAACATCAGCTGGCACACCGATCTCGTCGATCCGGTGAAGCGCGACATCGTCAGCCCGGCGAAATTCGAGGAACTGCTGGAAAAGGCCGGCGTCACCAAGGACACCACCATCGTCCTCTACGGCGACAACAACAACTGGTTCGCGGCCTGGGGCGCCTGGGTGTTCAACCAGTATGGCCTCGGCGATCAGGTGAAGCTGCTCGACGGCGGGCGCAAGCTTTGGGAGAAGCAGGCCCTTCCGCTCGACACCAAGGCGCCGAGCTTCGCCAGCTCCGACCTCACGCTGCCGCCGGCCAAGCCGGAACTGCGCGCCCGCCTCGCCGATGTGCTGGAGACGGTCGACGGCAAGAAGAACGCGGTGATCGTCGATATCCGCTCGGCGGACGAATATTCCGGCAAGCTGTTCGCGCCGGAAGGCTCGAAGGAGCTGTCCATCCGCGCCGGCCACGTGCCGGGCGCGAAGAACGTGACGTGGTCGAAGGCGGTCGATCCCGAGACCGGCAAGTTCAAGTCGAAGGAAGAGCTCAGGAAGCTCTATGCCGACGCGGGCGTCGATGGCTCGAAGCCGGTCATCGTCTATTGCCGCATCGGCGAGCGCTCCAGCCACACCTGGTACGCGCTCTCGCGCATCCTCGGCTACGAGGTGAAGAACTATGACGGCTCGTGGACCGAGTACGGCAACTCGGTCGGCGTGCCGGTGGTGAATCTTGCTGGCACGGTGTGGCAGGGCAAGTAACGGCGACGCCGCCGAACCGGGGGCTCGGGCGGCGCACCCGGGCGGCGTCGACGGAGCGGGCAGGCGGCGCGCGGGCGCGGCGTGCCTGATCTCCAAGTGCCTGACGTGCATATGCCTGACGTGCGCATGCCTGTTCGTGCGTATTCCCTCCATCTCCTTTCGGCGCGGGACCGGTTCCCGCGCCGTTTTCGTCCGCGTCGGCCGGGACGACGTCGCGTGGACGCCCGTCCGGAATTCTCCCATGCGTCCAACCGTTCTGCGTCGGTCGGCTCTCGGTCTGGCCGTGCTCATTGCCCTGGCGATCCTCGCCGGTGTGCTTCATCTGTCGGATGGCGATGCCGCCCGGCGCGGGCTGGGCCTCTCGCTGGCCTTCGGCGCGGCGTTCGGCGTGGTGCTCCAGCGCTCGCGCTTCTGCTTTTTCTGCAACACCCGCGATCTGATCGAGCAGCGTGATCCGCGCGGTGTGCTGGCGCTGCTGTTGGCGCTGGCGGTCGGCGTCGTCGGATATGCGCTGGTGATCGGCGCGTGGCTTCCGGTGCCGGCGCCCGAGCGGCTGCCGCCGGACGCGCATATCGGCCCGGTGAGCGGGGCGCTCGCGGTTGCCGCCTTCGCCTTCGGCCTCGGCATGGCGGTGTCCGGCTCCTGCATCTCGGCGCATCTCTACCGGCTGGGGGAGGGCTCGCCGACGGCACCCTTCGCGCTCGCCGGCACGGTGGCCGGCTTCGCGGCGGGGTTTCTCACCTGGAACCCGCTCTATCTCACGGTGATCTCCGAGGCGCCCGTAGTCTGGCTGCCGCACCATCTCGGCTATGCCGGCACGCTGGCGGCGAGCCTCGCGGCGCTGGCCCTGCTCGCGGCACTGAGTCTCTGGCGGGCACGGCCGCCAGTGTCCATTGCGGTGCACGGGAGCACGGGTCTCTCCGCGCTTGCCCACGCGATCTTCGTCGCGCGCTGGCCGGCGGCGGTCGCCGGGCTGGCGGTGGGGGCGATCTCGGCGGCGAGCTATCTGCGCGTCGGCCCGCTCGGGGTGACGGCGGAGATCGGCAGCCTCGCCCGCAGCGCGGCGAGTGGCTGGGGCATCCTGCCGGAGACGTTGCACGGGCTGGACGGCTTCCGCGGCTGCGCGACGGTGATCAAGCAGGCGCTGCTCTCCGAGAACGGGCTGTTCGTGCTCGGGCTCGTCGGGGCGAGCTTCGCCTCGGCGCTGGTCGCGGGACAGTTCACGCCGCGCCGGCCGCGCGGGCGCGATGTCGTGGCCGGTCTCGCCGGCGGGCTGCTGATGGGATGGGGAGCGATGATGGCGCTCGGCTGCACGGTCGGGGTGCTGCTGTCCGGCATCCATGCCGGGGCGCTGTCGGGATGGGTCTTCCTAGCCGCCGCCTTCGTCGGGCTGCTCGCGGGACTGCCGCTGCGCCGGCGGCTGGCGGCGGGCTGAAATGCCGCCCCGGCAGCCACGCGCAGGCGCGGCCACCGGGAGCCTTCATGAAGATCAGGGCCTGCGCCAGACCCCTGTCTCAGGAGCTGCCTCAGGACTTGGCATTGGGCGAGGGGCCGAAGAAGTTGATCTTGTAGTGGTCGCGGTACTCCGCCGTCACCGCCTCCCACTCGCCATTGGTCTTCGCGTCGAGATAGGCCTTCGGATAGGTCCAGCCGTCCGGCTTGGGAATGCCGGCCCATTCCTGGTCGATGTCGAGCGGGAAGATTTCGGCCTGGGGATCCCAGTCGGTAGGGTGCAGAACCTTGGAGAGCCGGCGGTAGTCGAAGGGCTCGACCCCGTCATTGTCGACATAGCGCTTCAGGTAGACGTCGACATTGTCGCGCGTGGTGGTGACGGAGCGCCAGTAGAGCAGGCGCTCGGCGGCGCGGGGCTTCCATCCATGCGTGACGTCGTAGAGCCGGGCGGTGAAGAAGGCGCCGAAATAGGCCGGGCTGTTCGCGCTGGTGGCGAGCTGCGTGCCCTGGACGATCGCCCGCGCGCCCTCGCTCGTGCCGTCGGCGCCGACCACGAGGACATCCGTGCCGGGCTGCAGCCCGGCGCTGCGCAGGGCCGCGATCACCCCCTGCGCCACGTCGTCGTTCTGCGCCACGACGCCGACGATGTTCTTGTGCCGGGCCAGCAGGTCCTCGGTCACCTTGAGCGAGTCCTCGCGGTTGAAATTGCCGGGCAGCTGGCCGACCAGCCTGGTCTTCGGGAAGTCCTTGAAGGCGTCGTCGCGTCCGCGGCTGCGCACCGTGTCGGTGGAGAAGCCCGGCACGCCGGTGACGGCGACGATGTCGCCGCCGCCGAAGTCCTTCGTGACGGTCTCCAGCAGCTTGGCGGTGACGCCGCGATGGGCCGAGAATTCCTCGGGGACGGCGTAGAGCGTGTAATAGTCGCTGGCGTCGAACGGCGTGAACCACGGCAGCGTGGCCCAGACATTGGCGAAATACACCTGATTGTCCTGCGAGAGCTGGGCGATGCGCTTGAGCGCGCTGCCGTCCGAGGCATGCAGGATGATGCCGCCGGAGCCGATGGTCGCCTGCTGCTCGAACTGGTTGAGCTGGCGCTGACTGTCGAATTGCCCGTCGAGGAAGGTGTAGCCGAGGCCCAGCGCCTTGCTGGCGGCCTCGATCGCCTTGCTCGCCTGGATCATGTACTCGACGCGCGAGGTCCAGGCGAGATAGGCCAGCTTGCCGTCCGGCGACGCCACGGCGACCGAGGGCAGCCCGGCGATGCCGGCCGTGGCGCCGGCGATGGCTCCCGCCGAGGCGAGGGCCAGGAAGTCGCGCCGCGAGACACCGTGGGTGTCGAGGCGTTCGAGGTGTTCATCGACCACCTTCCTGTTTTCGAAATCGGGAAACCGCGTGGGATCTATCGACCGGGACATTTCACTCCACCTTGCTCAGATATACATATAGTCTATCGTATAAATAGATAATTTAGGGAGCAAGCGGAATGTAACGATGGCGCCGGAGATCGGACGAACGTGCGAAATAGAGGGAGCCCGTTACCGGCGGCGCTCCGCGTGATTCAGCGCTTCGCCGCGAGCACGGCGTCGGCGACCTCGACGAAGCCGTCCCCGCCCGGTCCGCGCGTGATCCATCGGGGCGCCTTCGGAATCTCGGCGAGATAGTTTCGCACCGTGCTGACGCCGAAGCTGTGCTCGAAAAAGCTGAACATCGGCGCGTCGTTCGTCGAATCGCCGACATAGGCCACCGCCCGGCGGTCGGCCTCGATGGCAAGGCCGTAGCGGCTTTCCAGAAACCGGCGGGCCGCAGCCAGCTTGTCGTAGCCGCCGAGCCAGCCGAGCACCCAGAGATTGTTCACGGTGACGTCCGCTCCCTCCCGGCGGAGGAGATCGACGATGTCTGCACGCTGCTGCGGGTCGTCGGGCTGGGCGAAGGCGATGCTGGTCACACGGAAAGGCTGGTCCTCGGCGAAGCGCGCCGTCGGCAGAGCCGCCTGCACGCGCGCGGCGATCCGCTCCAGTTCCCGCGTCACGCGCTGGCGCTCCTCGGGCGGATGCCAGAAATGGCGGCGGAGACCGTGGCCGTCTTCGTCCCGCTGGAAGAAAAAGCCGCCATTCTCGCCGATGACGCCGTCCACCGGCCACATCCTCGCCATCTGGTCGCACCAGCCGGCAGGCGCCGCCGTCACCGGGATCACCTTCACCCCCGCCGCCTGAAGCCGTTCGAGCGCGGCATAGGTCCGCGCGCTCAGGCGGCCGTGGAAGGTGAGCGTCTCGTCCATGTCCGTCAGCACGAAGCCGACCTCGGCAAACTCTCCGGCTCCGGCGCTGTCGATGGGCAGCATGTCCGTCTTTCCTTCCCCCATGAATTGGACGCGGGAAGCTACACGCGGCCGATCCGCCACGACTGGGGCGGGAGCGTGCCGTTCACCGCGAAGTCGCCGACGATGCGGTCCTTGTAGATACGTGGATTGTGCGAGGCGAGGGTGCGGGCATTGCGCCAGTGCCGGTCGAGCCCGGCGCTGCGCAGCGTCGCCGAGGCGCCGAGCGCGTCGAACAGCACGGTCGTGGCGTTGAAGACGAGGTCGGTGATCACGCTGACGGACTGGGCGGATTCGAGCTCGGCGACGGCCAGCGCGGCCGGATCGAGCGTGGCCTTCCCGTCGCCGGAGTTCGCTGCCCGCTCCACCGCCTCCGCCACCCTGGTGACGATGGCTCCCGCCGCATAGGCGGCGCCACGAACGCGTCCGACCACCTGCAGCACCTGCGGGTCGAGCCGGGGCAGGGGGCCGGCGGCGTGGGAGTAGCTGCGCTGGCGCCGGGCGACGGCCTCGGCGACGTCGCGCGCCGCCGCCCGCGCGATGCCGGCCAGCGTCGACAGGTGGACGAGTTGGTAGAAAGGCAGCGTGTAGCCAAAGATCGAGGCGTCCTCGACCAGATCGGCATCCTGCACGTCCACCTCGTCGAAGAGCGCGGTGCCGCTCGCGGTCAGCGTCTGGCCGAAGCCGTCCCAGTCGTCCACCACCTGCACGCCGGGCGCGTCGCGGCGCACCACCGCCGTCACCGAGCCGCCATCCTCGGCGCGGGTGGTGGCGACGTGGATCCATTCGGCGTAGAGCGAGCCGGTGGTGTAGAACTTGCGGCCGGCGATCCGCCAATGGTCCTCGTGACGGCGCAGCGTCGTCTCGAACGCCGCCTGGGCCGCGTCTCCCGCCTCGCTGCGGGCGCTGCCGGCGGTCTCGCCGCGCGCCAGACGCGGCAGCCATATCTCGCGCCGCCCCGGCACGTCGGTGCGGATGATCTCCTCG
The DNA here is from genome assembly GCF_007559435.1 of Ancylobacter moscoviensis. GTDB lineage: Bacteria > Pseudomonadota > Alphaproteobacteria > Rhizobiales > Xanthobacteraceae > Ancylobacter > Ancylobacter moscoviensis. The sequence continues at coordinate 105,982 of NZ_VMBP01000007.1, forward strand.
ACGAAGCCGAAATGCGCCCGCAGCGCCTGCGTGAGGTTGGAATCGGCGGCGGAGAGCTCGATCAGCAGGTTGAAGAATTCCGGCAGGCTCGCGTCCGCGCCGCCTTCGGCCTCCGGCAGGCGCACGGCGGTGAAGCCGGCTTCCTTCAGCCAGCCGATCTCGGCATGGGGCAGCGTGCGGCTGCGCTCGCGCTCGGTCGCATTTGCCCGGATGCGCTCGAAGAGCGGGCGGAACCGCGCCGCCAGGGTCTCGTAGCGCGGGCTCGGTCCGGCGCCCCAGGCCTGTTCGATCTGCGTCGCTGTCATCGTGTCATCTCTCATGTGATCGGGGTCAGGCCGTCCGCCGGGCCGGCTCGACGCCGAAGCGGAAGGCGGCCGCGGGATGGGTTGCGGGAAGGCGCGGGCCGTTGCCGAAGAGCTTTTCGCGGAAGGTGCCGGGCGCGTAGCGCGCCGGATGGCGCCCGCGCCGCTCCAGCTCCGGCACGACCAGCTCGACGAAGTCGCGGAAGCCGCCATCCATCACCGCGTAGGAGAGGTTGAAGCCGTCGATGCCGGTCGCGGCGATCCAGTCCTCGAGCTCGTCGGCGACCGCTGCGGGCGTGCCGGTGGTGACGGGGCTTAGCCCGCCTATGCCGCACCAGGCGGCGATTTCGCGGATGGTCCAGACCCGGCCGGGATCGGCGGCGCTCATGGCCTCCACCGCCGACTGGATGGCGTTGCTTTCCACATGCTCGAACGGATCGTCCAGCCGGTAGCGGCTGAGGTCGACGCCGATCCAGCCGGACATCATGGCGAGGGCGCCTTCCTCCGAGGCGTAGCGTGCGTAGTCGGCCCGCTTGTCCTCGGCTTCGGCCGCGGTGGGCGCGGTGATGACGGTGTGCTCGGCGACGATGGGCACGCTGGCGGGATCACGCCCGGCTTCCGCGAGTGCTGCCCGCAGATGGTCGACGGTTCTCTTGAGCGCGACCCTCGACGGGGCGCCGACGAAGATGCATTCGGCGTGGCGCGCCGCGAAGGCCCGTCCGCGCCGCGACGCGCCGGCCTGGTAGAGCACGGGCGTGCGCTGGGGCGAGGGCTCGGCCAGATGTGGGCCGGCGACGTCGAAATGCGCGCCGCGGTGGTCGATGGGGCGGATGCGCGAGGGATCGGCATAGAGGCCGCCATGCTTGTCCCGGCGCACCGCGTCGTCGGCCCAGGAGCCCTCCCACAGCTTGTAGCAGACCTCGAGATACTCCTCGGCGCGCTCGTAGCGCGCGTCGTGCGGAAGCTGCTCGGGGCGGCCGAAATTGCGCGCGGCGCTGTCGAGGGCGGAGGTGACGATGTTCCAGCCGATCCGCCCGCCGGTGAGGTGGTCGAGGGTGGAGAAGCGGCGGGCGAGGCTGAAGGGATGCTCGTAGCTCACCGAGCAGGTGACGCCGAAGGAAAGGTGCCGGGTGGCGGCGGCCATCGCCGGCACCAGCAGCAGGGGATCGTTGACCGGAGCGTGCAACCCGTGCCGGAAGGCCGGTGCCATCGAGCCGCCGAACGCCTCGTAGGTGCCGAGCGTGTCCGCGAGGAACATGGCGGAGAAGCGGCCCCGCTCCAGCAGTTGCGCGAGCCCGATCCAGTGGTCGAGGCGCGTATAGGCGGTGGAGCTGTCGTCGGGATGGCGCCAGAGCCCGGGCGACAGATGGCTCGGCGTGTTCATCACGAAGGCGTTGAGGAGGATCGGTCTGGACACAGTGGAGCGCCTTCAGGCCGTGTCGCGGCGGCCGGTGAAGGCGAGCAGCAGGGCGAGGAAGATGAGCAGCCCGCTGCCGACCTGCTGCCAGTAGAAGTTCCAGCCGATCAGCAGGAGCCCGTTGGAGACGAAGCCGAGCAGCAGCACGCCGAGCAGGGTGCCGGGGATGTTGGCGCGCCGCGTGCGGCTGAGCGAGGTGCCGATGAAGGCGGCGCCGATGCTGTTGAGCAGGTACGCGTTGCCCGAATAGGGCACGTAGGCGTTGACGTTGGCCGAGATGAGGATGCCGGCGATCGAGGCGATGGCGGCGCTGGCGATGTAGATGAAGGCCAGCACGGCGCGCACCGGCAGGCCGGAATAGAGCGCCACCTGCGGCTCGGTTCCCACCGCCAGAACCTCCCGGCCGAAGCGCGACTTCGCCAGCAGCAGCCAGGCGCCAATGGCGAGGACCGCCACCAGCCACAGCGCCAGCGGTACGCCGAGGACCGAGCCGTGGCCGATGAAGGCGAGCGCCGGCGGGATACTTCCGGTTGGCACATAGACCGGATTGCCGCCATCGGTCGTGAGCTGCTGCAGGCTGTGGCCGATGAACAGCGTGCCCAGTGTCGCCAGGAAGGGCGTGATCGACAGACCGGCGATCAGCAGCGCGTTGAACAGTCCCGTGCCGACGCCGGCCAGCACGCCGATGAGGGCGGCGATCCAGACCGGCTGGCCGGCGATGATGGTGGAGACGAAGGCGAGGCTGCCGAGATCCACCGCCGTGCCGACGGAAAGGTCCGTGCCGCCCGAGGCGACGGTCAGCGTCATGGCGATGGAGACGATCGCCGCCAGCGCGACATTGTTCACCAGCACGCCGACGATGTTGGAGAGCGTGAGGAAGCCCGGCGCCAGCAGGGAGAACACCACCAGCACGAGCGCGAGCGCCAGCGGTACGCCGAAGCGCAGCAGGTCCGGCGCGGCGGTGCGCCGGCTGTCGAGGATATCGAGGCTCATGGGCGCGCTCCCCGCTGGGCGAGACCGGAGGTGACGCCGACGACGGCGAGGATCAGCGCGCCCTCGATGCCGTTCACCCAGTAGGACGAGACGTGCAGGAGCTGGAAACCGTTGGCGAGGGCGCCGAGGAACACCGCCGCCAGCAGCGTTCCCGTCACGCTCGGCACCAGCCGGCGCGAGAACATCCGGCCGAGGAAGGCGGTCGCGATGACCGGCAGCAGCATGTCGGCGGAGCCGGAGGTCGCGGCGTTGAGGAAGGCGACGGAGAGGATGCCCGCCACCCCGCCCAACAGGCCGGCGACGATGTACGAGCCGGCGACATAGCGGTTGAGGGCGATGCCCGCCGCCCGTGCGGCCTCGGGGTGGCCGCCCACCGCATAGGCCCGCAGCCCGACCGGCGTGAAGCGCAGGGTGACGGCGAGGACCAGCCACGCCGCGACGAGGACCAGCCCGATGACCGGCAGGTCGAACGGCCCGGCGAGGTTCAGCGCGTCGATCAGCGGCGCGGCGGCGGGAACGGTGGTGTTTTCGGTGAGCACCAGCTCCAGCCCGGCGCAGATGTTCATCACCGCCAGCGTCGCCAGCAGGGGCAGGATGCGCAGCCACGTCACCGACAGCGCGTTCAGCGCGCCGACCGCGAGGCCGGTGGCGAGCGTCGCGGCGACGCAGGCCGCATCCCCGTAGCCTGCCTGGTTGAGCGTGGCGAAGACCGCGGCGGCGAGCCCGAGCGTGCCGGCCAGCGAGAGGTCGATGCCGCCGCGGATCACGTCCGAGCCGCCGGTGATCAGCACCAGCGTGAGCCCGAGGCCGAGAATGCCGAGCACGGCGGATTGCGAGAGGATGAGCCCGATATTGCCGGGTGTCAGGAACGAGGGAACGCGCACCGCGAAGAAGGCGACCACGGCGAGCAGGGCCAGCAGGCCGGCGAAGCGCAGCAGGCCGGCGAGCGCGCCGCGCGACAGCCCCGGGGCCGACGCAGCCGCTTCCGGCGGAGGAGCCTGCCTGCCTGCGCGGGGCAAATGGAGCGCTTGAGAGGCGGCGAGCGAGGATTCGAACGAGGATTCAAGCGACATGGGCGGTGTCTTCCGCTCGGGTGCCGGAGACGGAGGCGGCCAGCAGCTGTGCGCTCGTCGTCTCCGACGGGATGTGCTCGGAGACGAGTTCGCCGCGATACATCACCAGGATTCGGTCGCTGACGCCGAGCAGTTCGTCGAGATCGGCGGAGAGCAGCAGGATGGCCGCGCCCTGTTCGGCGAGGCGGGCGATCAGCCGGTAGATCTCCGCCTTGGCGGCGACGTCGACGCCGACCGTCGGCTCGTCCAGCACATAGATGCGGGACTGGCGCGCCAGCCATTTGGCGATCACCACCTTCTGCTGGTTGCCCCCGCTCAGCGTCCGCACGGCGGCCTCCGGCCCGGAAGTCTTGATCTTCAGCTCGTCGATCAGCTGCGAGACGCGAAGACGCTCGCGGGCGCGGTCGATGAAGCCGAAGCGGCTGAAGGCCGGAAGGCTGGCGAGCGTCATGTTCTCCCGCATGCCGAGCGCGAGCGCGACGCCCTGCGCGCGGCGATCCTCCGGCACCATGGCGATGGCCTGACGGACGGCGGCGCCGGGACTGCCGAGCCGCACCGGCCGGCCGTCGACCTCGATCCGCCCGGCCCTTGCGGGCGAGAGGCCGAACAGGCTGCGCACCAGTTCCTTGGCGCCGGAGCCGAGCAGGCCGGTCAGGCCCAGAACCTCGCCCCGGTGCAGGGTGAAGGACACGTCGCGGAAGGCCGGCGGCGCGGCAAGGCCGGAGACGCTCAGCGCCGGGGCCCCGGGCGTCGCGTTGTGTCGGGGGAACAGGTCCTTCACGTCGCGGTCGACCATCAGCCGGGTGATCTCCGCGGTGCCGGTCGTGCGCGGGTCGACATGGGCGACGTCCCGCCCGTTGCGCATCACCGTCACCGCGTCGCAGATGCGCTCGATCTCGGCGAGATAGTGCGAGATGTAGATGCTGGTCAGGCCGTGCGCCTTGAGCTGGCCGATGGCGTCGAACAGATGGTCCACCTCACGCCGGGAAAGCGAGGCGGTGGGTTCGTCGAAGACGATGATCTTCGGGTCGGCGAGCAGGGCGCGGGTGATCTGGACGATCTGCTGCTGCGCCGTCGTCAGGTCCTGGATCAGCGCCCCCTTCGGCAGCGATATGCCGAAGAAGCGATCCAGCAGCCCGGCGGCGCGACGCTCCAGCCGGCCGCGCCACAGCCCGTGGCGCGAGCCCAGCCTTTCCTGGCCGAGAAACAGCGCCTCGCCCACCGTCGCGGTGGGCACCAGCAGCCGGTCCTGATGGATGAAGGCGATGCCGAGCTCTTCGGCGCGCCGCGGGGTGAGAGGGCCGAGGGGCGTGCCGCCGACCTCGATGTCGCCGGCGTCGGGCGCGACCAGTCCGGCGAGGACCTTGATCAGCGTCGACTTGCCGGCGCCGTTCTGGCCGACGAGCCCGTGCACCGTTCCCGGCGCGACGGTGAGCGAGGCGCCATCGAGCGCCCGGGTGGGGCCGAATGTCTTGACCAGCCCGCGCATGGCGAGGGTAGGAGCGAGAATTGTCATCATGCTGCCCGGTGGCCGAAGGCGTTGCCGCCTCCGGCTCCATGCGCCTCGGAGCGAGGCGGCTGCCTCAGACCTGGCCGAGCTGCTTCTGCACGTCGGCGGCGTTCTTCTTGTTGGCGACGATCGCCGGCAGGAAGGTCTGCGACGGCAGGGAGGTGTCGCCGTTCAGATAGCGGGCGACGTTGAGCACGGCGGTGCGCCCGATCAACGAGGGCTGCTGGGCCGCCACCGCGCCGGCCGGCGCTTTCGGGTCCTTCACCAGCGCCAGCACTTCCGGCGTGCCGTCGACGCCATAGGTCAGGATCTCGGTGCGACCGGCGGCGATCAGCGCCTGCGTCGCGCCGAGCTGGGGGATGTCCCAGGCCGACCAGATGGCCGAGATCGAGCCCTTTTCCGGATACTTGCTCAGCAGTGCGGTGATCTGCGCGTAGGCGTCCTGCACCGTGTTCGGGATGACGTCGCGCAGCTCCGGCTGCACGATCTTCACCTCGGGATAGTACTTCAGCACATGGCGCAGCTGGTTGTAGCGGATCTCGCAGACGGGAACGCCGGCGAAGCCGTTGAAGACGACGATGTTGCCCTTGCCGCCAATGTCCGAGACGAGCTGCAGGGCGAGCTGGGCGCCGAGCGAGAAATTGTCGGACGTCGCCGTGTTGATGACGTTGGTGGAGGGCAGGTCGACCGAGAAGACCGGGATATCGGCCTGCCGCAGCTTCTTCAGCCAGGGATCGACCACCGTGAGCGTGCCGAGCGTCTGGATCACCGCGTCCGGCTTCTGCGTCAGCAGCGTCTGGAGCTGGCTGACGATGGCCTTGTCGTTGCGTCCGCCGTCGAGCCCGATCGGCGTGCCGCCCAGTTCCTTCACCGTCTCGATCTGCGCCTGATAGGCCTTGAGATCGAAGAAATGATCGGTGCCGGCGACGCTGATGGCGATCGTCTTGCCCTTGAGCGAGGGCACGGGAGCATCCGCGGCGGCCGGCGCGGCCTCCTGCGCCAGGGCGGGGCCGCCAAGCGTGAGGGCGCCGGCCAGGGCCGCGCCCGTCTTGAGAAGCGAGCGGCGCGCGATGCGGGCGGGAGCGGAGCTTTCCATCGATTCTCAACCTGACTGGCCGTGTGGAATGGTGTTATGATCAAAATATAAAATCCATAGACTAAATCAACATAAAAGCTGCCGGCCGCGAACTGGCATTGTGCCGCCCGGCTTCCCATCTGCCGCCAGCAGTTCGCGGTGGTGGTGCTCGCCTCCCGCGCCGATCGCAGCCTCACGGGGATCATCATCGGCATGACGACACGCAAGCAGCTTCATCTCGGCGCCTTCATGCGGCCGGTGAGCCTCCACACCGGCGCTTGGCGCTATCCGGGCGCTTGGCCGGATGCCAACTTCAATCTCGGCCATATCGTCCGGCTGGCGCAGAAGCTGGAGGAGGGCAGGTTCGACGCCTTCTTCATGGCCGACCATCTCGCCGTGCTGAACATGCCGGTGGAGGCGCTCAAGCGCAGCCACACCGTGACCTCCTTCGAGCCCTTCACTTTGCTCTCGGCGCTGGCGATGGTGACGACGAGGATTGGGCTGGTGGCGACCGCCTCGACCACCTTCGAGGAGCCCTATCACCTCGCCCGTCGCTTCGCCTCGCTGGACCACATCAGCAACGGCCGGGCCGGCTGGAACATCGTCACCACCTCGAACCCCGACGCAGCGCTGAATTTCGGTCTCGACGACCATATGGAGCATGACGAGCGCTATGTCCGCGCGCGCGAGTTCTACGACGTCGTCACCGGCCTGTGGGATAGCTTCGCCGACGATGCCTTCCCGCGTGATGCGTCGTCCGGCCTCTATTTCGATCCGTCGCGGCTGCACGTGCTCGACCACAAGGGCCCCTATTTCTCGGTGCGCGGGCCGCTCAACATCGCCCGCCCCGTGCAGGGCTGGCCGGTGATCGTGCAGGCGGGCGCGTCGGAACCGGGCCGCCAGCTCGCCGCCGAGACGGCCGAGGCGATCTTCGCGGCGGCGCCGGATCTCGCGACCGGCCGCGCCTTCTATGCCAACGTGAAGGGCCGGCTCGACAGGCTCGGGCGGCCGCGTGAGCACCTCAAGATCCTGCCGGGCGCCTTCGTCGTCGTGGGCGACAGCGTCGAGGAGGCGCGCGCGAAGCGGGCCAGGCTCGACAGCCTCGTCCATTACGACAGCGCCATCGCCTCGCTCTCCATCGCCCTCGGCCATGACGCCTCCCGCTTCGACCCGGACGGGCCGCTGCCCGAGGTGCCGGAGACCAATGCCAGCCGCAGCGCCCGCGAGCGGGTGATCGAGATGGCCCGGCGCGAGAACCTCACCGTGCGCCAGCTCGCCCAGCGGCTCGGGGGCTATTCCGGCCTCGCCTTCGTCGGCACGGCGCAGACCATCGCCGACGAGATGGAGGAATGGCTGGAGACCGAGGGCTCGGACGGATTCAACATCACCTTCCCGTTCCTTCCCGCCGGTCTCGACGATTTCGTCGACAAGGTGGTGCCCGAGCTCCAGCGCCGCGGCATCTTCCGGCGCGAATATGAGGGCACGACGCTGCGCGAGCATCTCGGGCTGCCGCGCCCGGAGAACCGCTTCTTCCCCGCTGCGCGGGAGGCCGTTCACGGCTGAAGGTGCTAGGGATGCAGGGTCATGGATGGAGGCGAAGACGATGGCGACGGTCCGGCTGCTGAGCGACGAGGAAGCAGCGGTGAACCCGGCGGTGCAGGCGGTGTTCGACGACATCCGCGCGACCCGGAAATCCGATTTCATCAATAATTTCTGGCGCGCTCTCGCCCATGACCCGGCGGCGCTGAAGCGCACCTGGGAAAGCCTGAAGGCGATCATGGTGGCGGAGGGGCCGCTCGATCCGCTGACCCGCGAGCTCATCTACATCGCCGTGTCGACGGCGAATGGCTGCTCCTACTGCATCCACTCGCACACCGCCGCCGCCCGCGCCAAGGGGATGACCGATGACCAGCACGCCCATCTCGTGGCGATCATCGGCATGGCCGCCCAGACCAACGCGCTGGTGACGGCGCTGCAGGTGCCGGTCGACGAGGCGTTCCTCGTCGCCGGATGACCGTGCCTACTCGGCGGCGGTCGAGGCCGAAGTGGAGGCCGATTGCCGCTGCCAGCGCGGGACGTCCAGCCCCAGATGCTCGCGCAGCGTCGTGCCCTCGTACTCGGTGCGGAACAGCCCGCGCCGGCGCAGCTCGGGCAGCACCAGCGTGGCGAAGTCCGTCAGCCCGCCGGGAAGGGTGGGCGGCATGATGTTGAAGCCGTCGGCGCCGCCGTTGAGGAAGCGCTCCTCCAGCAGGTCGGCGATGTCGCCGGCCGTCCCCACCACCTGCCAGTGGCCGCGCGCGCCGGCGATGCGGCGGGCGAGCTGGCCGATGGTGAGGTTCTCCTTGCGGGCGAGGTCGAACAGCAGGTGCTGCCGGCTCTTGCCGCCATTGGTCTCGGGAAGCTCCGGCACCGGCCCGTCCGGCGGATACTGCGAGAGGTCGAAGTCGCCGATCATGGCGGAGAGCAGGTTGATGCCCACGGCCGGGTGGATCAGCTCCTGCAACTCGTCGAACTTGGCCTGTGCCTCGGCGCGGGTGCGGCCGACCACCGGGAAGATGCCGGGCATGATCTTGAGCTGGTCCTCGCGGCGCCCGTATCGGGCCAGCCGGCCCTTGAGGTCGGCATAGAAGGCCTGCGCGTCGGCCAGCGTCTGCTGGGCGGTGAAGACCACCTCGGCGGTGCGCGCGGCGAGCTCCTTGCCGGGCTCCGAGGAGCCCGCCTGCACGATCACCGTGTGGCCCTGCGGCGAGCGCGCGACATTGAGCGGCCCACGCACCGAGAAGTGCCGGCCGCGATGGTTGAGAACGCGAAGCTTCTCGTGGTCGAAATAGATGCCGCTTTCCTTGTCGCGCCGGAAGGCGTCGTCGGCGAAGCTGTTCCACAGGCCGAGAACGACGTCGATGAACTCGTCGGCACGATCGTAGCGGTGGTCGTGGCGGGGGTGGCCGGCACTGCCGAAGTTCTTCGCCTCCGCCTCGGTGTTGGAGGTGACGAGGTTCCATCCCGCCCGCCCCTCGCTGATCAGGTCGAGCGAGGCGAAGCGGCGGGCCAGCGCATAGGGCTCGCTGTAGGTGGTCGAGGCCGTGGCGACGAGGCCGATCCGCTCGGTCACGGCGGCAAGGCCCGAGAGCAGCGTCGTCGGCTCGAAATAGGCGACGCGGGCCACGCGGGTGCCGGTGTCGGCGCTGATGTCCTTCACCGCGACGACGTCGTCGAGAAAGATCATGTCGAACTTCGCCGCCTCGGCCTGCCGCGCAAGCTGCGCATAGGCTCTGAAATTGGCGCCGAGGTCGGCCTGCGCGTCTTTCTGGCGCCAGGCGGCGATATGGTGGCCGGGTGCCATCATGAACAGCCCCAGCTTCATCTGCCGCGGTGTCTGGGCCTTGGGCATGGCTCTTCCTTTCGAGGACGTAGGGGCGCCGCGAGCGGCTACAGCGCGGGTTCCGCGACGGGAGCGGAGAGCTTGCGGAAGCGGGCGGCGGGATGGCGCTCGGTGAGCCGTGCGCCGCGGCCGGCGAACAGCTTCTCGCGCAGCGTGCCGTCGGCGTAGTCCTCCTGCGCCAGGCCGCGCCGGCGCAGTTCCGGCATGACGTGCTCGGCGAACTCGATGAAGGCCGAGGGCGTGCGCTGGTAGGCGACGTTCACGCCGTCGATGCCGGCGGCGCGCCAGTCCTCCAGCCGGTCGGCAATGGTCTCGGGCGTACCGACGATGCGGCCGTTATAGGACATGGCGGTGGTGAGATCGCGCAGGCGCACCACCTTGCCGGGGTTCGCCTCCTCGACGAAGCGCGCGAAGCCCTGCAGGCCCTGGATGTTGAAATCGGCCACCGGCCTGTCGGGGTCCAGCAGGCCGAAATCGACGTCGAGGTCGCGCCCGACATGAGCGGCGAGCGCGTCGGTGTCGATGTAGTCGTCGAGCTCCCGCGACTTGCGCCACGCTTCCTCCTCCGTGCTGCCGATCACGAAGGACAGACCCTGGAAGAACAGGATGTCGGAGGGATCGCGGCCGAAGGCGACGGCCTGCCGGCGGATGTCGTCGACCGCCACCCGCGCCCCGTCCGGCGTCAGGCTGACGATGAAGGTGGCTTCCGCGTTGCGCGCGGCGAAGCGGCGTCCGGCCACCGACGATCCCGCCTGGATGAGCAGCGGCGTGCGCTGCGGGGAGGGCACGCACAGATGCGGCCCGTCGATGCGGTAGCGCTCGCTGCGGTGGTTGATGCGGTGGACCTTGCGCGGATCGGCGTAGACGCCGCGCGCCTTGTCGGCGAGCACCGCGTCGTCCTCCCACGAGCCCTCCCACAGCTTGTAGGCCGCCTCGACATATTCCTCGGCCCAGCGGTAGCGCTCGTCGTGGGGAACCCGGTCCTCGAAGTCGAAGTTGCGGGCGGCGGCGCGGCTGGTGCTGGTCACGATGTTCCAGCCGACCCGGCCCTTGCTCAGATGATCGAGCGTGGAGGCGCGCCGCGCGAATTCGAAGGGATGGCTCTGCAGGATCGAGCTGGTGAACATCAGCCCGAGATGCTCGGTCGCGCCGATCAGCGCGGCGGACAGGATGGCCGGATCGTTGGCGGGGAAGTGGATCGCCTGCTCGACATAGATGTCGGAGGTGCCGCGATGGATCTCGTCGAGGCCCATCACGTCGGCGAGGAACAGCCCGTCGAAGCGGCCCTTCTCGAGGACCCGGACCAGCTCCACCCAGGTGGACAGGTCGTTGAACTCGGTCTGGCGGGTCTGCGGATGCCGCCACACGCCGTGATAGACGTGCGACGGGCTGTTCATGGCGAAGGCGTTGAAGATCAGGCGTTTCGTCATCGCCGGGCCTCACGCCTTCTTGTTCGGCGACGGGCCGTCATACTTGATCTTGTAGTGCGCCGCATATTCCGCCGCGACTTTCTCGTGCTCTCCCTGATCGCGCGCCGCGATGTACGCGGCCGGATAGGTCCAGCCCGGCGGCTTGGGCGTGCCGTGGAAGTTGTTGTCGATATCCATCGGGAACACTTCGGCCTGCGGGTCCCAGTCGTCGGGGTGCAGAACCTTGGACATGCGCTTGTAGTCGAACGGCTCCACATCGCCGTTGTCCACGTAGCGTGCGATCCAGCCGTCTATGTTGTCGCGGGTGAGCGTGACGGTGCTCCAGTTCAGCAGGCGCTCGGAGGCGCGCGGCTGCCAGCCATGGGTGACGTCGTAGAGGCGGGCGGTGAACAGCGCCGCCCCGAAGGCGGGCGCGTTGCCGCTGGTCGCCAGATAGGTGCCCGACTGGATCGCCTTGGAGCCGAGCCCGGTGCCGCTGGCGCCGACGACGAGGACGTCCTTGCCGGGAACGAGGCCGGCGGCGTTGAGGGCCGCGATGGAACCCAGCGCGATGTCGTCGTCCTGCGTCACGATGCCGACGACGTCCTTGTTGCGGGTCAGCAGATCCTCGGTGACCCTCAACGCATCCTCGCGGTTCCACAGCCCCGGCAACTCGTCGACGAGGCGCGTCTTGGGGTACTTGGCGAAGGCCTGGTCGCGTCCGCGATTGCGCTGGAGCTCCAGCAGGCTGCCCTTGCTGCCGGTGACGCCGATGATGTTGCCGCCGCCGAAGCGTTCGGTGACGGCCGCGAGCAGCTTCTCGGTCACTTCCCGATGCGCCCGCACCTCCTCCGAGACGGCGAACATCGTGTAGTATTCGCTGGCGTCGAAAGGGGTGAACCAGGGCAGGGAATCCCAGATGTTGGCGATGTAGATCTTGTTCTCCTTCGCCGTGTTGGCCAGCCCCTTGATGGCGCTGCCGTCGGCGAGGTTGAAGATCACCGAGCCGACATTGCCCGCCACCTGCTGCTCGAACTGGTTGAGCTGGCGCTGGGCGTCGAACTGGCTGTCCAGCGAGGTGTAGGCGATCCCGAATTCGGCCGCCGCGGTCTTGGCGGTGCGATCGAAGGTCGTGTTCCACTCGTTGAACATGAAGCCGGTCAGGAAGGCGAGCTTGCCGTCGGGCGAGGCCACGGCGGCGGTCGGCATCCCCAGGCTCGCGGCGCCGAGGCTCGCGGCGGCCCCGGCCGAGGCGAGCGCAAGGAAGTCCCGCCGGCTGACGCCGTGCGTGTCCAGCCGATCCATATGGCTGTCGACCACCTTCTTGTCGGTGAAGTCGGGGAACAGCCGGGAAATATGCTTCTTGTTCACGGTAGGTGTCCTCGGATCCTGTACGGGACGCATCGACAGGGCAGCGCCCGGCGACAGCGCAGCCTGCCTGGCGGGTTACGACTTCCTGTTTGGGGACGGGCCGTCGAACTTGATCTTGTAGTGGTCGCGATATTCCTCGGCGACGACCTCCCATTCGCCCTTCGACTTGGCGTCGAGATAGGCCTGCGGATAGGTCCAGCCTTCCGGCTTGGGGATGCCGGCCCATGCCTTGTCGATGTCGAGCGGGAAGACCTCGGCCTGCGGGTCCCAGTCGTCGGGGTGCAGCACCTTGGAGATGCGGCGGTAGTCGAAGGGCTCGACGCCGCCATTGTCGACGTAGCGCTCGATATAGGCGCCGACATTGTCCTTGGTGATGGTGAGCGAGCGCCAGTTGAGCAGGCGCTCGGAGGCGCGCGGCTGCCAGCCATGCGTCACGTCGTAGATGCGGGCGGCGAACAGCGCCGCCGCATAGGCCGGGCTGTTGCCGCTGGTCGCGAGCTGGGTTCCGGCGGCGATCGACTTCGCGCCGAGGCTGGTGCCGTCCGCCGCGACCACGAGCACGTCCTCGCCCGGCCGCAGGCCGGCGGCGTTCAGCGCGGCGATGACGCCCTGCCCGACATCGTCGTTCTGCGCGACCACGCCGACCACGTTGGGGTTGCGCGTCAGCAGGTCCTCGGTGGCCTTCAGCGCGTCCTCGCGGTTCCACTTGCCGGGCAGTTGGTCGACGAGCTTGGTCTTGGGGAAATCCTTGAAGGCGGCGTCGCGGCCGGCGCTGCGCTGGCGGTCGGTCAGGTTGCCGTTGGTGCCGGTGACGCCGACGATATTGCCGCCGCCGAACTTCTCCGTGACCGCCTTCAGCAGTTCGGAGGTCACGGCCTTGTGGGCGTCGAACTCCTCGGGCACCGCGTAGAGCGTGTAGTAGTCGTTCGCCTCGAAGGGGGTGAACCAGGGCAGCGAGTCCCAGACATTGCCGATATAGACCTTGGAATCCCCGGCGATGCGCGAGGCGCCCTTGATGGCGCTGCCGTCGGCGAGGTTGAAGATCACCGACTGCGAGCCGGCCGCCACCTGCTGCTCGAACTGGTTGAGCTGGCGCTGGCTGTCGAACTGGCTGTCGAGGCCGACATAGCTGAAGCCGAGGTCGCCCGTCGCCTTCTCGAAGGCCTTGTTGAGGATGACGTTGTACTCGTTGGCGAGGAAGGCCGAGAGGAAGGCCAGCTTGCCGTTCGGCGAGGCGACCGCGACCGAGGGCAGCCCCATGCTCGCCGCCCAGGTGGAGGCGGCGACGCCCGCCGAGGCCAGCGCCAGGAAATCGCGGCGCGAGACGCCGTGCGTGTCGAGCCGCCCCATGAGCTCGTCGACCGTCTTGCGCTCATCGAGCGTGCGGAGCCAGCGGGGGTTGAAGATCGGCATGATCGGTCCTTTCTGGTGATCGAGGGGCGCGGGGCCTATTCGGCCGGCTCGCGCAGGCGCTGTTCGGCGAAGGCGTTGCGGTAGGCGGCGGCCGGATGTCGGGCGTTGAGGCGGGCGCCGCTGCCGGGGAACAGCCGCTCGCGATAGGTGCCGGGGCCGTAGTCCTTCTGGGCGAGGCCGCGCGCCTGCAGGACGGGAATGACCTCCTGCGCGAATTCGATGAAGGAGCCGGGCGTGGTGCTGTAGATGAGGTTGACGCCGTCGATGCCGGCGCGCTGCCATTCCTCCAGCTGGTCGGCGATGGTCTCCGGCGTGCCGGTGATGCGGCAGGCATGGGCGTAGGCCTGGCCGAGGTCGCGCACCGTCGCCTTCTGGCCCGGGTGGCCTTCCTCGAAGGCGCGGATCACGCCCTGCACGCCGTCGATCTCCAGCTCCTCCACCGGCCGGTCCGGGTCGAGCCGGCCGAGGTCGATGCCGAGGTCGCGGCTGATATGGGCGAGCAGGCCGTCGACGCTGACGTCCTCGTCATAGTCGCGCGCCTTGCGCCAGGCTTCCTCCTCGGTGCCGCCGACGACGACGTTCAGCCCCTGGATGAACAGCAGGTCGTGCGGATCGCGGCCGGCCGCGGCGACCAGCGCGCGGGTTTCGGTGATCTGCCGGCGGGCGCCCTCGGGATTGACCGCGACGATGAAGGTGCCCTCGGCGTTGCGGGCGGCGAAGGCCCGGCCGGCGCGCGACGCTCCCGCCTGGAAGAGCACCGGCGTGCGCTGGCGCGACGGCTGGCTGAGATGCGGGCCGAGCACCTTGTAGCGCCGGCCCTCGTGGTGGATGCGGTGGATCTTGGAAGGGTCGGCGTAGCGGTTGGCGGCGGCGTCGTTGATCACCGCGCCCTCGTCCCAGGAGCCTTCCCAGAGCTTGTAGAGGACCTCGACATATTCGTCGGCCCAGGCGTAGCGCTCGTCATGGGGAACGATGCGGTCGAGGCCGAAATTCTGCGCGGCGTTGTGGCTGACGCTGGTGACGATGTTCCAGCCGATGCGCCCCTTGCTGAGATGATCGAGCGTGGAGAGCTTGCGCGCGAAGTTGAAAGGGTGCTCCTGCAGGATCGAGCTGGTGAGGGTCAGCCCCAGATTCTCGGTCGCCCCGATCAGCGCCCCGATCAGCGCGCCGGAATCGTTGATCGGGATCTGCACGGCCTCGTTGATGTAGGTGTCCCAGCTTCCCTTGTAGGCGGGGTCGACGCCGATGACGTCGGCGACGAACAGCGCGTCGAACTTCGCCTTCTCGAGGATGCGGACGAGGTCGACCCAGGTTTCCAGCTCGTTGAACGAGGTCTGCCGCGTGTCCGGGCGCCGCCACAGGCCATGGAAGACATGGGACACGGCGTTCATCGAGAAGCCGTTGAAGACGAGCCTTTTGGCCATTCGTGAAATCTCCTGGCGATGCTCGCGGTCTACTTGACCACGGCTTCCTGGGTGGCGTTGCGGCTGACGAGAACGGCGGCGATGACGACCAGGCCCTTGATGATCATCTGCAGGTACTGGGACACGCCCATCAGGTTCAGGCCGTTGTCGAGGATCGCGATGATGAGGACGCCGATCAGCGTGCGGTGCGGCCCGCCGACGCCGCCGGCGAGCGAGGTGCCGCCGACCACGATGGCCGCCAGGCTGTTGAGCAGCAGGTCGGAGCCGAGCGAGGGGCCGGCGGCGCCGAGGCGCGCCACCGCAAGGATCGAGCCGAGCCCGGCCAGCACGCCCGAAATGGCGAAGGCGTAGATCTTGTAGCGACGGACCGGCAGGCCGGAGGTGCTCGCCACCTGCTCGCCGCCGCCGATCAGATACATGTAGCGACCGAAGCGCGTGCGCACCGCCACCACGACCACGATGGCCCAGGCGACGAGCGACC
This sequence comes from Ancylobacter moscoviensis, assembly GCF_007559435.1. Classification (GTDB taxonomy): domain Bacteria; phylum Pseudomonadota; class Alphaproteobacteria; order Rhizobiales; family Xanthobacteraceae; genus Ancylobacter; species Ancylobacter moscoviensis. Next base: position 121,832 of record NZ_VMBP01000007.1, read on the forward strand.
AGAGCGCGATGTTGGGCAGGCGCGGGATGAACTGGCCGATGGCGATCTGCTCGAAGCCGGGCGCGGTGAACTGGATCGCCCGCCCGTCCAGCAGCGTGAGCGCGATGCCGGTGAACACCGACAGCGTGCCCAGCGTCACGATGAAGGAGGGGATGCGGCCATAGGCGTAAATGGCGCCGTTGATCGACCCGAGCAGGCCGCCGAGCAGCGCGGCCAGCGGCAGCACCCAGTAGCCGATGCCGAAGCTGTTGAGGATCTGCACGCTGCCGGCGCCGACCAGCAGCACGATGGCGCCGACGGACAGGTCGATGCTGCCCATCAGCACCACGAAGGTGGCGCCGAGGCAGACGATCAGCAGCGTCGCCGCCTGTCCGCTGATCGCCGTGAAGTTGCGGATGGTGGCGAAGGAATCCGTCGCCAGCGAGAAGAAGACGAACAGGAAGAGGACGACGCCGATCGGAAACCACAGGCTCTTCTCGACGCTGCGGAACGCATCGAGGAGGCCGCGCAGCGGCTTGCCGTTCTCGGAAGGGACTGCGAGGCTCATTACACCGTCTCCAGCGCGGCGGGTTGGAAGGGGGCAGGGGCGGTAGCGGGCGCCCTGGACGGAGCCTCGCCCGACGAGCCCTGCGGCAGCATCTGCACGACGAGCTGGTGCTCGGTGGGCTTGGCGTCGGCCGGGGCGGGGACTTCGGCGACGATCCGGCCGCGCTGCATGATCAGGACGCGGTTCGACAGGCCGATCAGTTCGAGCAGCTCGTCGGTGATCAGGACGATGCCGACCCCCGCCTCGGTAAGCTCGCGGATGAGCCGGTAGATCTCCTGCTTGGCGCCCGCGTCGACGCCGCGTGTCGGGTTGTCGAGGATGAGCACCTTCGGCGTGCGGGCGAGCCAGCGGGCGAGCACCACCTTCTGCTGGTTGCCGCCGGAAAGGCGGCGGCAGGAGAGGTCGGGCGTCGCCGAGCGGATGGCGAGGCTGTCGATGTAGCGCCGCGCGGTCGCGACCTCCCGCCGCCGGCGCCAGAAGCCGAGCGGCCCGCTGAACAGGTCGCCGCCGCTGCCGGTCGAGAGGTTCCAGGAGACGCTGAAGGAGGGGATGATGCCCTCGGCCAGGCGCTCGGCCGGGATATAGCCGAGCCCCTTGCCGACGAAGCGCCGGATGTCCGGGGTACGGCCGCGCGCGCCGGCCAGCGCCACCTTGCCGGCGGCCGGCGGGACGACGCCGGCGACCGCCTTGCCGAGCGCGGACTTGCCGGAATCGAGCAGGCCGCCAATGCCCACGACCTCGCCGGCCCGCACCTCGATATCGAGCACCTCGCCCTTGCCGTCGATGTCGATGCCCTCGGCGGCCAGCACCACCGGCTGCGCGGCGACATCGCGCTGGCGGCGCTCGTAATAATAGTCCGTCGCCCGCTCCCGGCCGACCATCAGGCTGTGCAGCAGCGGCTCGTCGGCTGTGCGGGGATCCAGCTTGGCGACCAGCTTGCCGTCCTTCAGGACGTAGATCAGGTCGGAAATCTCCAGCACCTCCGAAAGGCGGTGGGAGACGAAGAGCAGCGAGCCGAACTGCCGGATGCGCTTCACCAGCCGGAAGAAGGCTTCCTCGTCGCGGCGGTCGAGTGCGGAGGTCGGCTCGTCGAGCAGGACGAGGGGCGTGCGCACGCCGCCGACGATGGTCGGCGCGAGGCAGGCACGAGCGATCTCGATCGATTGCCGCTTGGAGAAGTCGTAGTCGCCTGTGCGCCGGCGGACGTCGACATCGATGCCGGCCTCGTCGACGATGCGCTCGGCGACCTCGATCATGGCCGCGCGGTCGACGATCTGCCCGTAGCGCAGGAAGCGGTGATCCTGGCCCAGCAGCAGGTTCTCGTAGACCGGCACGTTCTGGATCAGCGCCTGTTCCTGGAACACGCGCGAGACGCCGTGGTCGACGGCCTCGCCATAGCTGCGCGGCGCGTAGGGCCTGCCGTTGAGCCGCATCGAGCCGGTGCTCGGCGCCGTCAGGCCGCTCAATATGTTGAAGATGGTCGATTTGCCGGCCCCGTTCTCGCCGACCAGCGTCACCACCTGGTTGGCCGGAACCTCGAAGCCGATGTCGTCGAGAATGACGTTGGGGCCGTAGGACTTCGAGATGCCCGCGGCCTCGAAGGTCACGCCCGTGCGCGGCGGAACGTGCGGGACGGCGGCATGGGTGTTCATCGCGGCTCTCTCGGTGCGGGGAAGGGGCGGGGTGGCGTCAGGCGGCGTCGCGCACCCGGTGGGCGGTCAGCGCGGGGGCATAGCCGAGGGCGACCACGATCTCGTGGGCGAGGCGCCGCAGCCGCTCGTCGATCTCCGCCTCGACGCGGCCGTCCGCCTCGACATGGCGCGAGGTGACGAAGACGCCGGTCGCCAGCACCTGCGCCTGGAAGAAGCTGAACAGCGGGCGGAGCTGGTGCTCGATGACCAGCGCATGGCGGTCGCTGCCGCCGCTGGCGAGCAGGCCGACCGGCACGCCGACGAGCGCCCGGTAGTCGACGAGGTCGATGAAGTGCTTGAACAGGCCGGGATAGGAGCCCTTGTAGACCGGCGTCGCGGCGAGGATCAGGCTCGCCGTCTCGGTGGCGCGCAGGGCCGCTTCCAGTTCCGGTCCGGCGGAGGCGCGGTCGGGCGCCGCGAGCCCCGGCAGCAGCGGAACATCGATGATCCGGTGCCCCGCGCCGCCGCCCTGCGCGGCCACATGGTCGAACAGCCGCGACACGGCGCGGCGCGTCGTCGAGGTGGCGACGTTCGGGCTGGCGGAGAGGACGACGATGCCTGGGGCGGAGCTGGCATGGGCCATGGGGTGGTCTCCCTGAAGGGTGGCGGCACGGCGGTCGTTCGCGGCCGTCATTCCGTCTGGTGTCGGATGCGTGCAGGCCGCGCGTGGCGCCTCGCCCTACTCCCCCCTTGGAGCGGGCGAGGGCCGATCGCGCGTAAGTCGGTTGCGGTCCCGCCATCCCCGGCGGGGCGGGCGATACGGGTTCGATAAAATATAAAATACATAGACTGAGTCAATAACTAAGATGCGCCCTGTGACGTAAATGCCGGGTATCGGGGCGGAGGGCGTCAGTAATGCGATCTGCGCGTCGACGTATGAAGGTTGTTCAATAGCCGTTTATGCAACATAGGCGTGCAGTTAAGTGACGTATCGTCAGAGAATTCGAGTTCTCGAACCGTCCTCTCTTCTGTACGAAAGCCGGCGATCCGGGCGCCGTTGCCTGTCGGATCGCCGGCCGAGCCGTCCATCGCGCGCCGGTGGCGCCGTCAGTTCGCGAAGAAGCGTTCGTCGGGCACGACGTTGAGCGCGATGGTCAGTCGGTTGGCGTAGCTGAAGAAGGCCGATATCTCGAGAATCTCCAGGATCGCCGCGGCGGAGAAGCCGAAATTGCCGAGCCGCGCCAGTCCCTTCTCGCCGAGCGACACCGGGTCGAGCGTCAGCCGCTCCACCGTCTCGGCGAGCACCTGATCGCGGTGCGACAGGCGCACATGATGATAGCCCTGCGCGATGCGGCGCGCCCGGATGGGGTCGCCGGTCGCCGCCGCCAGCGCCTGGGTGTGGTTGAACACACAGTAGCTGCAGTGGTTGGCGGCGGACGTCACCACCGCGATCAGCTCGCGCTCGGCCGCCGACAGGTGGCTCCGCGCCGGGTCGAACAGGTGCCTGTAGAAGGTCACCAGCCGGTAGGCGGTGTCCGGATTGGCGGAGAGCGCCCGCAGCCAGTTGGGAATGAAGCCGTAGTGGCGGCGGAAATCGTCGTAGATCTCCTTCAGATGGGCCGGCAGGCTGGCCTCGTCGCGAATGCCCAGGAGCGATATCGGCTCGGGGGTTTCGGCGGAGAAGGCCTCGGATTCGGGACGGGTCGCGGCGAGGGAAGCGGTGGCCATGGCGTCTCTCCGGTTCCGGGCGGTCAGCGGGTGAAATAGGCCTCGTCCGGCCGGACGCCGAGCGAGATGAAGATACGGTTGGTGTGGTTGAACCAGCTGCTGGTCTCCAGCGCCTCGAGGATCTCGGGGTCGCTCAGGCCGGCGGCGCGCAGCTCGTCCAGATCGGCCGTCGAGACCGATTTCGGCGCCTTCGTCACCTTGGTGGCGAAGTCGACCAGCGCGTGCTCGCGCGGGGTCAGAGGCGCCAGATGCGGGTCGAGCGCGATGCGCCGGGCCTTCTCCGCGTCGCCCAGCGCGTCGGCGAGCGCGTTGGTGTGGTGGATCTCGCACAGGCCGCAGCCATTCGTGGCCGAGACCACGACCGCGATCAGCTCGCGCTCGGCGAGCGGCAGGAGGCCGGTGCCGGCGTCGAAAAGGCTGGCGAAATAGCCGACGAAGCGCCTGGCGGTGGCGCCGTTCACCGAGAGCGAGCGTATCCAGTTCTCGTTGTGGTTCGCGGCCGCCAGAGCGCGGATGTCGTCCGCAAGCTCGGTCGGCGGCGGGGGCGGCAGGCGCCATTCCGGGGTGTCGGGGCGCGGGGCGATGGTGTCGAGCATGGCAGTGTCCCTTGCGGAAGCGGGCGCGTCATTCGGCGGCCTGCGCCACCGGCGGAAAGACGCCGAGATGGATCTGGCCGATGAGGTCGTGGGTCGCGTCGCTGTTCGGCGGATGGAAGGGGCCTGAACGAACGTCGCGCGTCAGCCGTTCCAGCTCGCTGCGCTTGGTGAGGGACTGCGCCCCGGCGACCTTGGTCGCGCGGTCCACCACCCGCCGCGCGCCGTCGACGGCGTGCTGCTTCGCGCCGAGCAGCTTGGTGGGCCACAGCGCGCCGTGATCGACGCCCTGCACCCATTCCACGGCGACGCGGTCGAGATAGGCCCAGATGCTGTCGAGCTCGACCGAGGCTTTGGCGATCTCGACCTGCGTCTGCGGATGATGGGCGTAGGTCCGTCCGCCCAGCGCCGGCGACACGCGCTGGCGTGCTCCTTCCACCGCGATGTCGAAGGCCCGGCGGGCGATGCCGTAGTAGACGGCGCCGATCGGCAGCACCGCCGAGGAGATGATGCCGTCGATGAAGGGGTCGGCCGGCGGCCCGGCGGGAAGCACGCGGGTCACGTGCTCCCGGCGCGCCACGACGCCGTCGAGCACGGTGTCGTCGCTGCGGGTGGCGCGCTGGCCGAGCGTGTCCCAGGTCTCGACCGTATGGTGGCCGGGGTCCTCGCGCCGGATGAAGGCGTGGACGATCCTGGGATTGGCGGGGTCGCTGCTGTCGAGGCCGTGCACGCCGAGCCAGTCCCAGACCGGCGACAGCGAGGTGAAGATCTTGCGGCCGTGGAAGCTGTAGCCGCCGTCGCCCGTCGGCCGCGCGTCGACATTCGAGCCGGCGAGGCCGACATCGTTGCCGGGCTCGCCATGGCCGGCGGCGAAGATGCGGCCGGCGGCGGCCTCTTCGAGGATCCAGTCCGTCGAATGGTCGCCATGGCGCCAGAGATAGGCGGCGGTTCCCACCCAGTAGAGATGCATGTTCACGGCGAGCGCGGTCGGCGGGGCGTGATAGGCGAGGCGTGCCTGCTCACGAAGTATATCCGGCAGCGTCAGTCCGCCGCCGCCGAATTCGAGCGGCGCGGCCGCCTTGAAATAGCCGGAAGCCCTGAGGTCTTCAAAGTCCTCGGAGAAGAAGCGGTTCTCCCGGTCGTAGACCGGGGCCCGATCATGGAATTTGTGCAGAAGTTCTTCTTTGAGAGGGGCGGCCTTGGTGGCCAGCCGTATCGCAGCGTCTTGAAGCGCCATGGCCGTCTCCACTCGAATAGGATCGAGACACAATCCGGCCGATCGACTCAAAAAGCAATATATAAATTCTATAGATTTTATATTTCGTTGTCCGATGCCTCGATGAAGGCGTCGATCGCCCCCCGTCGGCCTGCCTCTTTTGCGCCCGGGGGCCCCGACGTCGAGCGGCATTCCGAACCGAAACTGGCGAGCCACGCCCACACTGCGGTAGTGCTATGCAAATTTAGTCTATTGATTTTATAGATTATGAGCAAAGAATGGGCAATGGCAGCCTGGAAATCGGGCAGCCTCACGCCATCCGCCTTTCCCGGCTGCGCGTGACTCCTGTTCCCATCAGACGGACACGCACCCCATGCGCAGACTTTTCCTCCTCCTGATCGCCTCGTTCCTCGCCTCGGGCGCGGCCCATGCCGACCGCCTCGACGACATCAAGCAGGCCGGCGTCCTGCGCGTGGCGGCTTTCGACAGCAACCCGCCCTTCGGCTTCGTCGACCCGGACAGCAAGCAGATCGTCGGCCTCGACGTGGACTATGCGAAGGTCCTCGCCGACAAGCTCGGCGTGAAGCTGGAGCTGCGTCCGACCAATCCGGCCAATCGCATTCCCCTGCTGACCTCCGGCAAGGTCGATCTGGTGCTGGCCAACTTCACCATCACCGAGGAACGCGCCAAGCAGCTCGACTTCAGCATTCCCTATTTCTCCTCCGGCCAGCAGTTCCTGGCGAAGAAGGGCACGCTGACCTCGCCCGACCAGCTCAACGGCCTGCGCATCGGCGCCGACAAGGGCACCACCAACGAGATCGTGCTGCGCCGCGACTTCCCGAAGGCGGTAGTGGTCGCCTTCGACGACACGCCCTTCGCCTTCACCGCGCTGCGCAACGGCAACGTGCAGGCGATCACCCAGGACGGTCCGAAGCTGGTCGGGCTGCTGGCCAATGTGCCGGACCGCGAGAACTACGAGATCCCGCCCTTCACCATCTCCGACGACTATATCGGCGTCGGCATTCCCAAGGGCGAGAAGCGGCTGGCGGATGTCGTGAACGAGACGCTGCTGGAGCTGGAGGCGAGCGGCAAGGCGGCTGCCATCTACGACGCCTGGTTCGGCCCGAACACCAAGCAGCCGCTGCCGCGCCTGTTCAAGATCGGCGACAAGAAGTGAGGCAGGCCCTGCCGGTCCGGCAGGGCCTGCCGGACGCCGCGCGGCGCCCCCGCGCGGCATTTTTCATCTCCAGTCCACGAGGCGAACATGGGTGTCTTCGGCGAGCCGATGGCCCTGCGCTATCTCATCTGGCTCCTTGAGGGCTTCGCCGTCACCCTTCTGCTATCGGCGGCGGTCTCCGTCGCCGCGACCGGGCTCGGCATCGCGGTGTGCGGCCTCAAGCTGAGCGGCCGCCGGCCGCTCGTCATCCTCGCCGACACCTATGTCAGCATCATCCGCAACACGCCGCTGCTGGTGCAGCTGTTCTTCTGGTATTTCGGCGCCTCGGCGCTGATGCCCTCCGGCCTGATGACCTGGCTGAACACCCCGCATGTCCTCGACGCGGTGCTGGTGTCGCTGCACTGGCCCGCCTTCGAGACCATAGCCGGCTTCTTCGGGCTGACGCTCTATGCCGGCGCCTACATCGCCGAGGAGTTCCGCGCCGGCATCAACGGCGTCGATCCGGCGCAGCGCGAATCGGCCATGGCGCTCGGCCTGAGGCCGGCTCTCGTCTTCTGGCTGGTGGTGCTGCCGCAGGCGGTGCGCATCGCCTGGCTGCCCGTGGTCGGCCAGTATCTCAACACGATCAAGAACACCTCGCTGACGATGGCGATCGGGCTCGCCGAGCTCTCCTACGCCTCGCGGCAGGTGGAGACGGAGACCTTCCTCACCTTCCAGGCCTTCGGCATCGCGACCATCCTCTACGTCGCCGCCGTCGCCGTCACCGAGGCCGCCGGCCACGCCGTGGCACGCAGCGGCCGCTTTGCCTGGGCGACCCAACGGCCATGAATTTCTCGGTCATCTCCGACAATCTGGACTACCTGCTCGTCGGCGCCTGGCCGAACGGGCCGGTCGGCGGCCTCGCCCTCACGCTGGTCCTGTCGGCCCTGTCGGCGGTCGCCTCGGGGCTGGTGGGCCTGGTGCTGGGCATCGGCCTCGCCATGAGCGCGGGTTGGCCGAAGCGCCTGCTGGTGGTGGTGCTCGGCTTCTTCCGCGCCATCCCGGTCATCATGCTGATCTTCTGGACCTATTTCCTGCTGCCCATCCTTTTCGGCTTCTCGGTGCCGGAGATCGGCACGGTGGTGGTGGCGCTGTCGCTGATCGGCGGCGCCTATCTCTCCTATGCCGTGGCGGCGGGCATCGAGAGCATCGCGGCGGGCCAGTGGGAGGCCGGCTTCGCGCTGGGGCTCGGCCGCTGGCGGGTGCTGCGGCTCATCGTGCTGCCGCAGGCGCTGCACGCGATGGCGCCGTCCTTCGTCAACCAGTGGACCTCGCTGGTGAAGGACACCTCGCTCGCCTATGTCATCGGCGTTCCCGAACTGTCCTTCGTCGCCGCGCAGGTGAACAACCGGGCGATGGTCTATCCGACCGAGGTCTTCCTCTTCGTCGGCGTCGTCTACTGGTGCCTGTGCGTCTCGCTCGACCGCTTCGCCACCGCGCTGGCGAACCGCCGCGGCGCCGCCGCCGAAGGGGCCGGCTAGCCTTCCGCGGGTCTTCGCGCCGGGCCCCGCGCACCGTCATGGAGCTGTCAGGTCGCTGCACTAGAGAGGCGGCTCGCCGGGGCGACCGTTCGCGCCCGGAACAGCTTATAAGAGTCCTTGCCCCATGAAAGTGACGAGCGGCACCCATCCGGCGTCGCCGGTCAGCTCCGCCTTCGCGTCCTGCCGGAACGTGCTCATCGGCATCGGCGCGCTCAGCTGCGTCATCAACCTGCTGATGCTGACCGGCCCCTTCTTCATGCTGCAGATCTATGATCGCGTGCTGGCCAGCCGCAGCGTTCCCACCCTCGTTGCGCTGCTGATCCTGGCGGCCGGGCTCTATGCCTTTCAGGGCCTGCTCGATCTGCTGCGGGCGCGCGTGCTGGTGGGCTTCGGCATGCGCCTCGATTCCCGGCTGCGGGCCATCTCCTTCGATCTCATGTCGCAGCTGGCGCTCCGGCGCGGGCGCGACGCCAACGCGCAGCAGCCGCTGCGCGATCTCGACCAGCTCCGCCAGTTCCTCTCGGGGCAGGGGCCGGTCGCCATCTTCGACCTGCCGTGGATGCCGCTCTATCTCGCGGTGCTGTTCATCTTCCATACCGTTCTGGGCCTGCTCGGGCTCGCCGGCATCGTGGTGCTCTGCACGCTGATGCTGATCACCGAGTTCTCCACCAAGGGGCCGACCCGCATCGCCGCCCGTCGCTCCGCGGTGCGCAACAGCCTCGCCGACAGCTATTGCCGCAACGTCGAGCCGGTCGCGGCGATGGGCATGAAGGCGACCCTGCGCCAGCGCTGGAACGAGGCCCATGCCGCCTATCTCGACGACAACCAGCGCGCGGTGAACGTCTCCGGCGACCTGTCGTCGATGAGCAAGGTGTTCCGCTTCCTGCTCCAGTCGCTGATGCTCGCCGCCGGCGCCCTGCTGGTGATCGAGGGCGAGGCTTCCGCCGGCGTGATGATCGCCGCCTCGATCCTGTCGTCGCGGGCGCTGGCCCCGGTCGAGCTGGCCATCTCCAACTGGCGCGGCTTCGTCGCCGCCCGCCAGAGCTATGCGCGCCTGTCCGCCCTGTCGGCCGAGTTCCCCGCCGCGCCCACGCCCATGCCGCTGCCGGCCCCGGTCGGGCGCCTCGATGTCGAGGCGCTCGCCGTGGCGCCGCCCGGCCAGCCCCGGCCCACCGTGGCCGGCCTGAGCTTTTCCGTTCCGGCCGGCAGCGCCGTCGGCGTGATCGGGCCGAGCGGCTCGGGCAAGTCGACGCTGGCGCGCGGCCTCGTCGGTGCCTGGCCGGTCTCGAAGGGCGGCGTGCGGCTCGACGGCGCCGCGCTGGAGCAGTGGGACAGCGACGCCCTCGGCCGGCACATCGGCTACCTGCCGCAGGACATCGAGCTGTTCGACGGGACGATCGCCGAGAACGTCTCGCGCTTCCAGTCCGACGCCACCCCGGAAAAGGTGATCGCCGCCTGCGAGCGGGCCGGCGTGCACGAGATGATCCTGCGCCTGCCGAGCGGCTACGACACCCGCCTCGGCGAGGGCGGCGTCTCGCTCTCCGGCGGCGAGCGCCAGCGCGTGGCGCTGGCCCGCGCGCTCTATGGCGAGCCTTTCCTGATCGTGCTCGACGAGCCCAACTCCAACCTCGACGCGGATGGCGAGGCGGCGCTGACCCGCGCCATCAAATGGGCGCGCGAGGCGCAGCGCGTGGTCATCGTCGTCGCCCATCGCCCCAGCGCCCTGTCCGCCGTGGATCTCGTGCTGATGATGGGCGGCGGGCAGCAGCAGGCCTTCGGCCCCAAGGCCGAGATCCTCGGCCGTGTTCTCAAGCAGCCGGTGGCCGCGTGATGATGAAGAAGCTCCTCGCCCGTCTGGGCCGCCTCGCCACGCGGCGCCCGGCGCCGGTCGGCACCGCCGATGACGGCGTCGACCGGCATCTGCGGCTCGGCATCGCCGTCATGGTGTTCCTCGTCGTCGGGGGCGGCGGCTGGGCGGCGATGGCCTCGCTCAACGGCGCCATCGTGACCGCCGGCACGGTGGTGGTCGACAGCTACGCCAAGCGCGTCCAGCATCCGGAAGGCGGCGTGGTCGGGCGGATCCTCGTCCAGAACGGGCAGAAGGTGGAGGCGAACACCGTCGTCCTGCGCCTCGACGACACCGTGACCCTCGCCAATCTCGGCGTCGTCGACACGCAGATGGTGGAGCTCGCCGCCCGCCGCGCCCGTCTCGAGGCCGAGCGCGACGGCCGCCCCGCCATGGACGATCCGTCCTATCTCGCCGGCCGGCGCGGGCAGGAGAACGTCGCCCGCGCGATCGATGGCGAGCGCAGCCTGTTCGTCTCGCGCCGCTCGGCGGTGGACGGGCAGGTCGCGCAGCTGAAGGCGCAGATCGGCCAGTTCTACGACGAGGCGGCGGGCCTTTCCGCGCAGATCGCCGCCAAGAACGCCGAGCTCGGCTATATCGAGGAGGAAATCGCCGGCGCGGAGGAGTTGCACGCCAAGGGCCTCACGCCGCTGACCCGGCTGCGTTCCCTGCAGCGCGAGAAGGTGCGGATCGAGGGCGAGCGCGGCCAGCTCCAGGCCGATCTCGCCCGCTCGCAGGGGCGCGCCAGCGAGACCGAGCTGAAGATCATCCAGATCGATCAGGACATGCGCGCCGAGGTCATCAAGGAACTGCGCGAGCTCGAAGGCAAATGGGCGGAGCTGCAGGAGCGCCGCATCGCCGCGCAGGACAAGCTCACCCGCGTGGACCTGCGCGCGCCCATCTCCGGCGTCGTGCACGAACTCGCGGTCCACACCGTCGGCGGCGTCATCTCGCCGGGCGAGACGGTGATGATGATCGTGCCGGAGAAGGACAAGCTGGTGGTCGAGATCCAGATCTCGCCGGCCGATATCGATCAGGTGTCGATCGGCCAGCCGGCCATGGTGCGCCTCTCGGCCTTCAGCCAGAAGACCACGCCGGAGCTGCATGGCTCGGTGGCGCGGGTCGCCGCCGATCTGACCAAGGACGAGAAGGCCGGCACCAGCTTCTATCTCGCCCGCGTCGAGTTGCCGCCGGAGGAGATCGCCCGGCTCGGCGGGCTCCAGCTCATGCCGGGCATGCCGGCGGAGGTGCACCTGCAGACCGGCGAGCGCACGGCGCTGAGCTATCTCGTCAAGCCGCTGCGGGACCAGATCGCGCGGGCGATGCGGGAAGAGTGAGCACCGGAGCCGCGAGCGCCGGGCTCGCGGGCGTCGGTCCCGTGAGCGCGGCACCGGCGACCGCCGGCAGCGCGAACGCCGCCTCGGCGCAGGCGAAGAAGTCGGCGATGATCGGCAGGCGCCGCCGCTCGTCGAGGCACACCACATACTCGTCGATGCAGATGCTGGCGTCGCGCAGCGGCACGTAGCGCAGCCGCGAGTCGAAGCCGAATTCGAGATCGCAAATGGCCCCGGCGCCGAAGCCGGCGGCCACCGCCTCGCGCACGCCCTCGCGCGTCGAGACCTCCAGCACCGGGCCGAGCGTCACGCCCTTCTGGGCGAGGTTCTGCTCGAACACCGCCCGCGTGCGCGAGCCGCGTTCGCGCAGCACGAAGGGGCAGCCTTCGAGATCGGCCAGTGACAGTTCCGGGCGCGCCGCCCAGGGATGGCGCTCGGGCAGGAAGATGCCGATCTTCATGTGCGTCAGCGGGCGCACATGAAGCCGCTCGTCGGCCGGCAGCTGCGCGGTGATGCCGATGTCGACGCGGTATTCGAGCAGTTGCTCGATCACGCTGTCGGAGTTCTGCACGATGAGCGAGAAGGCGAGCTTGGGCCGGCGCATCTTCAGAAGGCGCAGGATCGGCAGGCAGTGGACCACGCCGTCCGAGGCCACCCTCAGCCGCCCGCCTTCCACCTGCGGGCTCTTCAGCAGCATGCCGGCCTCGGCGAGCGCGGCGAACAGGCGCGAGGTCACCTTGTAGAGCGCCTCGCCGTCATGGGTGAGGGTGACGCCGCGCGGCTTGCGCTCGAACAGGGCGACGCCCGAGGCGGTCTCGAGCTGGCGCACCTGGCCGGAAAGGGTGGACTGGCTGACCGCCATCTCGCGCGCCGCCTGCGAATAGCCGCCGGCGGCGGCCACGAAATGAAACGCGCGCAGCTGCGTGACCGATACCATGCGTGTCTCCATCGCTTCTTCGCCTGCCGGGCGCCGCTCCGATTGCGAAGCCGGCATGCCATGCGGGGGCAGGGCGTCGGCGCTCGTCCTCGGACCGGCTGGTCCCGAAGGGGGGGATTAACGCAGGCTCCCGGATGGATTTGTGACAGTTCGGCGTTACCCCAAAAGTGCTGAATTCGCTCGATGAATCCCGCCCGATCTGCCGCCATCGAAAATACCCATAGGCCGCATTGCGAATGAGACTGGATGTGAAGCCCCAGGTTTCAAGAACCTGTCATCCACGACATCTAGCTACGGCGGCCATGGCAACAGCGCCGCACCGGGCGCATCGAACGGGAATAGATGACCTATGGTTACCATTACCAAGCCGATTCTCGATTTCATTACCGCGCGCGGTTCTGAAAATCGGGTCATCGATCTGAACACCGTCTTCAGCGGCGAGGGGCTCACCTACACGGTTTCCGGCTCCGATCCCTCGGTCGCGGCGGTCACCGTCGAAGGTAGCCAGCTCACGATCGATTTCCTGGAGACGCTCGGCTATTCCGATCTGAAGATCACCGCCACGGATTCGAGCGGCACCAGCGTCACCGACAATGTCCGCGTGCGCGTCGCCGGCGAGAACGCCTACACCATCGCGGTGCTGCCCGACACGCAGGACTACACCAACGCCTGGGCCATCGACACCTTCAAGGGCATGACCCAGTGGCTGGTCGACAACAAGGACAGCCTGAACATCCAGTTCGTGAACCATGTCGGCGACGTCACCGGCTCGAACACGGTGGCCGAATGGGAATACGCGGCGCAGGCGCTCGGCATCCTCAACGGCAAGATCCCCTATTCCGTGCTGCCCGGTAACCACGACCAGGCGTCCGGCGGCTCGGCCAGCGACTACACCAGCAACCTCGACCTCTACTTCTCGCCCGAGCAGCAGGCGGCGAACAATCCCGACACCTTCGGCGGCGTCTACGACCAGGAGCCGGACAGCGCCCGCAACAGCTACCAGACCTTCACCGCGCCGGACGGCACGAAGTGGCTGGTGCTCAACCTCGAATTCGGCGCGCGCGAGGACGTGGTGCGCTGGGCCGGCGAGGTGATCGAGGACAATCTCGACGCCCGCGTCATCATCAACACCCATTCCTACATGACCTGGGCCGGCCGCCACGACGCCACCGGCTCGCCGCTCTATGACGAGGGCACGGGCTACAATTACGGCCTCGGCAACTCGGCCGAGGGCGCGAGCGACGGCGAGGCGATGTACCGCGCGCTGGTGCAGAAGTACCCGAACGTCACCTTCACCTTCTCCGGCCACATCTTCGGCGACGGCGCGGAAACGCTGGTCAGCTACGACCAGTTCGGCAACCCCGTCTACCAGATGATGGTCAACTACCAGTACGGCGTCGCCGACGAGACCACCGGCAACGGCGATCCGGCCAACGGCAACACCGGCGGCCACGGCGCCATCCGCCTCATCACCATCGATCCCGACAACGGGGCGATGTACACCACCACCTACTTCTCCGAGCTCGACGAGTACGTCGTCCCCGGCCGCGGCGAGGAACTCGACCGCGACGACCTGACCGGCCCCTATCGCGGCCATGAGGAGACCTACACCGGCATCGATCTCGGCACGCCCGAGGTGCCGGCGATCGCCAAGGCCGGTAACGACCAGTTCGTGAGCGCCGCCACCGGCCAGGACAAGGCTTCGGTGACGCTCGACGGCGACTGGACGCTGAATCCCAACAACGACACCGGCCTGACCTATGTCTGGACGGACCGTGACGGCAACGAGATCGCCACCGGCGCCACCCCGACGCTGGCGCTCGGCGCGGGCGATCACGTGCTGACCCTGACCGTCACCGACAGCGCCGGCAACGTCTCCCGCGACGACGTGCGCATCGTGGTCTCCAACGCCGGCACGCTGCTCGTCGAGAACTTCAACGACGGCAACCTCGACGGCTGGTCGGCCCCCGGCTCGGTCGAGGTGAACCAGGGCACGACCGAGGAGTTCGGCATCGCCGCCCTCGGCGAGGGCGCCTCGGTCACGCAGCTTCCCGGCTTCGATCTCGCGCAGGGCCTGCGGGTCCAGCCGACCCAGCTGCCCCCCGGCCAGACCTCGCTCGACAGCTACACGCTGGTGTTCGACCTGCTGATCCCGGAAGAGACGGCGTCCGGCTTCACCTCGCTGTTCCAGACCGACACCGCCAACGCCTCCGACGCCGAGTTCTTCCTGCGCAACAATTCGGACGGTACCGCGGGCCTCGGCATCAGCGGCGTCTATGAGGGCGCGATGAGCTATGACGAATGGCATCGCGTCGCCATCACCGTCGACAAGACCGATGCCGGCTACGTGCTCTCCAAGTACGTCGACGGCGTCAAGGTCGGCGTCCAGACCATCGACGACAGCCGCTTCTCCATCGACCTGAGCAAGGGCGTGCTGCTGTTCTCGGACAATGACCGGGAGGTCTCGCCGCTCTACGTGTCGAGCTTCCTCGTCACCGACAAGGTCTACACCGACGACGAGATCTCCGCCCTCGGCGGCGCCAAGGCCGGCGGCATCGTCGACACCGCGCCCTCGCCGTTCTCCACGCAGATCGACTTCGGCGCGTCCGGCATGCCCGACACGTTCGGCCACTCCACGGCCAGCGCCGGTGCGCTCGGCGGCGGTGTCGGCAGCTACATGGTGAAGGGCACGGCGAACTCGCGCGACACCGCGGAGGACGGTCAGGCGGGCCTCGAAGGGCGCGCCTATGAGCGCTCCAACAACGCCAACAACGTGCTGTTCTGGAACGCCGACGAGGCCAAGTCGTGGTCCGACTACACCGTCGAGGCGACGCTCAAGGTCAATGACGGCGACGATATCGGCCTCGTCTTCTACTATCAGGACGACAAGAACTACTACCGCGTGGTGCTCGAATCCCAGAGCAACAGCCGGTCGGTGGTGAAGGTCGAGGACGGCGTCGCCACGGTGCTCGCCACCGAGCATGGCGGCACGCCGTGGAACCGCGACTTCCAGCTCAAGGTCACGGTGTCGGACGGCGAGATCCGCGCCTTCCTCGACGGCGAGGACATGTTCGGCGCGGTCGTCGATACCGCCCCCTTCACCGGCGGCACGATCGGGCTCTATTCGAGCAACGAGAACTCGCAGAACCAGATGGGCGCGCAGTTCGACAACATCAGCGTCAACAAGGTGGCGCTCACCGCCCATGCCGGCAGCGACGTCCGCCTGCTCGACAGCGACGGTGACGGCCTGGTCGCGGTGGACCTCGACGCCGGCAGCTCCTACGGCAATGCCGACATCGTCAGCTATGTCTGGAAGGACGCCGACGGCACTGTCGTCGCCGAGGGCAAGACGGCGTCCGCCACCGTGGGCACCGGCCGCAACGTGCTGACGCTGACGGTCACCGACGCCGCCGGCAAGACCTCGACCGACACGGTCACCGTCGACGCCGTCGCCAAGGACCGCGTGCTGCTGTCCGACGCGTTCGGCGGCACCGACTTCTCCGACTGGACCATCGTCGACGAAGGCGAGTTCGGCGGCGTCGGCGCGGATGGCACCTCCTCGCAGTGGGAGCTGCGGAACGGCGCGCTGGTCCAGCTCTCCGACCTGAAGAGCCGCCAGCTCGAGTGGAACGGCGCGTCCAACACCGACCCGTGGGACAAGGGCTGGAGCCCGCTCGGCGACGGCGTGAACGTGCTGCGCAAGGGCACCTATGCCCTCTACAACGACCCGGACGCGAAGGGGTGGAGCGACTACGCGGTCGAAACCACCATCTCCACACCGGACAACGGCGCGGTCGGCGTGCTGTTCTATTACCAGGACGAGAACAACTATTATAAGCTCGAGCTGGACGCGAACGGCGACTACGACTGGAACCCCTACAACGGCGCTGGCAGCCTTTTCCAGCTGATCCAGGTGAAGGACGGCGTCGAGAAGTACCTCACCCAGATCCCGGCGAAGTACACGCCGGGCGAGGCCTTCGATCTTCGCGTCGAAGTGAAGGACAACAAGATCCAGGCCTCGGTCGACGGGATGGAACTCTTCGCCTACGCGATCGAGGACCATGCCCAGACCAAGGGCACGGTCGGTCTCTTCGCCTGGGACAGCGCGGGCGTATCGTTCGACAACGTTTCCGTGGTGTCGCTGGCCGACGACGCGGGCCCGCAGCCGGGCGACAACACCGCGCCGCTGGCGTCCGACGACACCGGCTTCACCGCCCAGGCCGGCCAGATGCTGGTGCTGAGCGCGGCGCTGCTGCTGGCCAACGACACCGACGCGGACGGCGACACGCTGAGCATCCTCTCGGTCAGCAATGCCGTGGGCGGCACCGCGACGCTCGACGCGGCGGGCAACGTGCTGTTCACCCCGACAGCCGGCTTCAACGGCGCGGCGTCGTTCACCTACACCGTCTCCGACGGCGAGGGCGGCCATGACACCGCGAAGGTGGAGATCGCCGTCGGCGCGCCGGTCAACCACGTACCGGAAGCGACGGACGACCGGCTCTACGTGCTGCAGGGCAAGCCGGTGGACATCGCCGTCGGCAGCCTGCTGGCCAATGACCGCGACACCGACGGCGACACGCTGACGCTGGTGTCGGTTCAGGACGCCACCCATGGCAGCGTGCAGCTGGTCAACGGCAAGGCGGTGTTCACGCCGGCGGCCGGCTTCACTGGCGAGGCCTCGTTCACCTACACCGTCTCCGACGGCAAGGGCGGGCAGGACACGGCGAGCGTGACGGTGGTGGTGCGTCCGCAGCCGAACCGGGCGCCGGTGGCGGCCAATGACAGCTTCGAGGTCAATGCCGGTGCCGCCGCCTCGCTCGCGACGGCCCTGCTGCTGGCCAACGACACCGACGCCGATGCCAACCCGCTGAGCGTCGTCTCGGTGCAGTCGGGCACCGGCGGCACGGTGAAGCTGCAGGGGGACCACGTCGTGTTCACCCCGGCCGACGGCTTCACCGGCGAGGCGAAGTTCACCTACACCGTCAGCGACGGCAAGGGTGGGACGTCGAGCGCGACGGTGACCGTCAACGTCAAGGAAGTCGATCCCTATGAGGGCTGGACCCGTGGTACCGCCGGTGACGACGAACTGCGCGGCAATGCGGTGGCGGCCAACAAGATCTACGGGGACGCCGGCCACGACGTCATCTATGGCGGCATGGCCGCCGACGAACTCGACGGCGGCGCCGGCAACGACGTCCTCCGTGGCCACCAGGGCAACGACACCCTCGCCGGCGGCGCGGGCGACGACCTTCTCGAAGGGGGCGCCGGCAATGACCGGCTCCGCGGCGGCGAAGGCGACGACGTCCTGCAGGGGGGCCAGGGCGACGACATCCTCGGCGGTGCCGCCGGTGACGACGTGCTGTACGGCGGTGGCGGCAACGACACCCTCTATGGCGGCGCCGGCGACGACCAGCTCGACGGCGGCCAGGGCGACGACCGTCTGATCGGCTTCACCGGCGACGATGTGATGACGGGCGGCGCGGGCCAGGACACCTTCGTGTTCGCGGCCAACTCCGGAGCGGACATCATCGTCGACTTCCGGCCGGGCGAGGACACCATCGAGTTCGACGGTCTCGACTTCGAGACCTTCGACGACGTGGTCGCCGCCATGGTCAACACCGCGGCCGGCGTGGCCATCCAGCTCGACGACAGCGGCGACAACTACGTGGTGCTGGAAGGCATCGTCAGGACGCATCTGAGCGCGGACGACTTTACCTTCGTGTGACCCGACGGCTCACGCCGATATCGCCGAGGAAGCCCCGGCAGGACCGATGTCCTGCCGGGGTTTTCTTTTGGGATTGGTGGAAAAGGCGCGGTGCGCGTCCGCCGGTGGCGAGCCCTTGCCCGTCGGCGTCGCGCCGGGCGGAACTGCATCACCAGCCTCGGCCAGCACGGTTCCGCCTGCCCCGACCTTGCCGGCCTTTGGCGACCGTGCCTTCAGGCATGTCCGCTCCTTTCCCTGAAGTCATTCCAAGCGGTCGGGGGCTGGCAGGCGGCGCTTGACATCACCGCCGATCTCCATCAGCGTGCGCCTCACGAGAAAAAAATCAGACTGTGAAAAATTTCTCGTGCCGTTTCGGGCAGGGTCCGGCGGCTGTCGTGGGGAGGAGGCGTGCCGTCCGGCCGATGCCGGGTCCGGTTCCGCTTCCATGAAACAATCAGCGCCTGGCGCGGCCTTGAGCCGCCACGGGCGGGCTCGCTCATGGAGATGGCCCAATGAAGATGAAACTTGCCGTCCTGGCGGCGTCGATCGCGCTGCCCTTCGCCGCCGGCTCCGCCCTCGCGGCCGACAAGCCGCAGTTCCGCTGCCAGCCGGGCGAGACCTACTACATGAACGTCATGGTCAGCGGCATCGAATACTGGCAGCCGGTGTTCGAGATGTTCAAGCAGGCCGCCGAGCAGCTCGGCTGCAAGGCCGAGTACAGCGGCACGCCGGAATACGACGTGACCAAGCAGCTCACCTCCTTCGAGCAGATCCTGCCCCGCCAGCCCAAGGGCATCCTGCTGCACCCGATGAACGCCGATCCGTTCATCGAGCCGATCCAGCGCGCCCATGACGCCGGCATCCCGGTCGTCACCTTCGCCGCCGACTCCCCGAACAGCGCGCGCGTCGCCTACGTCACCTCCGACAACCGCCGCGAGGGTGCCGCCGCCGCGGACGCCATCGCCAAGGCGATGGGCGGCAAGGGCGAATACGCCGTGCTGGAAAACCCCGGCCAGGGCAATCACGACCTGCGCGTCACCTCCTTCATCGAGCGCATGAAGGAAGCCCATCCCGACATGAAGCTGGTCGGCCGCTCGGTCACCAACCAAGACGCCAACAAGGCCTATCAGTCGGTCCTCAGCCTCGCCCAGGCCAACCCGAATCTCGGCGCGGTGTTCATGCCGGAAGCCACCTCGGCCATCGGCGCGGCGCAGGCCGCCGTCGAGCTGAACAAGGGCATCAAGGTCATGACCGTCGACGTCAACGAGAAGGTGCTCGACCTGATCAAGGCCGGCGACATGTTCGGCGCCATCAACCCGAACCAGGGCGTGCAGGGCTATATGGGCTTCATGGCCCTGTTCCTGGCCGCCCATCCCGAGCTCATCGACCCGATGAACGACTACAAGCGCACCGGCGCCAACCCCTTTGCCCTGCCGGTGATCGACAACGGCTTCGCCATCGTCACCCGGGACAACGCCGACGACTTCCGCTGGCCCGCCTACAAGGCGCGCCGCGAGAAGGCCGCGCAGAACTGAGCCGTGCCCTGCGGCATTCCGGGGCCGCGTCCCGGAATGCCGCAGCCGCGCCACGCCGCCGGTAAACGGAGGAAGCTCGCATGGTTTCCGAAACGGCCGCTCCGCCGCGCCTGCGGCTGGAGAACATCGTCAAGTCGTTCGGCCCGGTCCGGGCGCTGAAGAACGCGCAATTCGACCTGCGCCCCGGCGAGATCCACGCGCTGGCGGGCGAGAACGGGGCGGGCAAGTCGACGCTGATGAACATCGTCGACGGCATTCTCCAGCCGGACTCCGGCCGCATCTTCGTCGACGGCGAGGAAGTGACCATCGCCAGCCCGGCGGCGGCGCAGGCGCTCGGCATCGGCCTCGTGCATCAGGAGATCGCGCTCTGCCCCGATCTGTCCATCGCCGAGAACCTGTTCATGAGCGCGACCGCCACCAGCGGCCGGCTGCTCATGGATTTCGGCACGCTGCGCCGCCGCGCGCAGGAGGTGATGGACCGGCTGCAGCCGATCCCCGTCGACACCCGCGTCGGCGACCTGTCCATTTCCGAGCAGCAGCTCGTCGAGATCGCCAAGGCGCTGACGCTCGACTGCCGCGTGCTCATCTTCGACGAGCCCACCGCCGCGCTCACCGAGCCGGAGGCGCAGCGCCTGTTCGCCATCCTGCGCGACCTGCGCGCCCGGGGCATGTCGCTCGTCTATATCAGCCACCGCATGGCCGAGATCTTCGCGCTGTGCGACCGCATCACCGTGATGCGTGACGGCAACCACGTCAGCACCGACCCGATCGCCGCCCTGTCGCCGGAGACGGTCGTCAACCGGCTGGTCGGGCGCGAGCTGTCCCGCCTGTTCCCGCACAAGGCGCAGGACCTTTCGCAGAAGCCGCCCGTGCTGTCGGTGCGCGGCCTCTCCGACGGCCGGCGCTTCGAGGACGTGTCCTTCGAGCTGCGCCACGGCGAGATCCTCGGCTTCGCCGGCCTCATCGGCGCCGGCCGCACCGAGATCGCCGAGGCGGTGTGCGCCCTGCGTCCCCGCACGCACGGCGATATCGCGCTGAACGGCGTGCCGCTCACCCAGCAAAGCTATGCCGGCAGCATCCGCAGCGGCGTCGTCTACCTCTCCGAGGACCGCAAGGCCTCCGGCGTCTTCGTCGACCTGCCGATCGCGCAGAACGTCACCGCGCTGCGCCCCTCGCTGGTCTCGCGCTTCGGCCTCATCGACCAGGCGCGCGAGCGCTCCTTCGCCGACGCGCTCGGCCGCAAGGTCGGGTTGAAGCGGGGCCGCATCACCGATCCCGTCTCCTCGCTGTCGGGCGGCAACCAGCAGAAGGTCGGCATCGCCAAGATGCTGTCGGTCAACCCCTCGGTCATCTTCCTCGACGAGCCGACCCGCGGCGTCGATGTCGGCGCCAAGGCCGAGATCTACGACATCCTGCGCGAGCTCGCCTCCGCCGGCACCGGCATCGCCGTCATCTCCTCCGAGCTGCCCGAGCTGATCGGGCTGTGCGACCGCATCCTCGTCGTCCACGAGGGGCGCATCGCCGGCGAGGTCGCCGACGGCCCGCTGATGACCGAGGAGCACATCATCGCCCTTGCCTCCGGCCTGCAGCCCCCTGCGAGCGCGGCCGCCTGACGCCCTGAAGGATCGAGAGAACACCCATGGCCATCGGACACCAGACCAGCGGCGGCGCCACCGAGACCGCCCGCGCGCCGGCTCCCTCCCTCTTCGTGACGCTGACCGGGCATCGCGAGATGGGGCTGCTGGCGATCATCGTGATCCTGTTCGCGGTGATGAGCTTCGCCTCGCCCTATTTCCTCACCGTCTCCAACATCAAGACGATGCTGCTCTCCTTCTCGGTCGAGGGCATCGTCGTAGTGGGCATGACGATCCTCTTGATCGTCGGGGGGCTCGACCTCTCGGTCGGCGCGGTGGTCTGCCTGTCGATGGTGGTGGCGGGCCAGCTCTTCCTCGGCGGGGTGGACCCGTGGCTCGCGAGCCTGGGCGGCATCGCTGCCGCCGCCGCGGTGGGCGTGGGCATGGGCCTGTGCGTCACCCGCATCGGGCTGAGCCACTTCATCGCCTCGCTCGCCGCCATGGTGATCGTGCGCGGGCTGTGCATGGTCATCACCAACGGCTCGCCGCTGTCGCTGTTCTCGCTGCCCAAGGAGTTCAAGTTCATCGGGCAGGGCAGCGTCTACGACATTCCCTTCGTGATCATCCTGTTCGTGGTCATCGCGCTGCTGTTCGATTTCCTGCTGCGCAACGCCACCGCCTTCCGGCAGGTCTTCTACACCGGCAGCAACGAGAAGGCGGCCGCCTATTCCGGCGTGAAGGTGAACAAGGTGAAGTTCCTCGTCACCGTGCTGTGCTCGGTGCTGGCGGGGATCGCCGGCATCGTCTACATGGCCCGCCTCGGCTCGGCGACGCCCAATTTCGGCGTCGGCATGGAGCTCAACGTCATCGCCGCGGCGGTGATCGGCGGGGCCAGCCTGAAGGGCGGAACCGGCTCCATCTTCGGCGCGGTGCTCGGTATCGCGCTGCTGTCCATCGTCAGCAGCTCGTTGATTTTGCTGAACGTGTCCGCCTACTGGCAGGAGATGATCAAGGGCATCATCCTGCTCGGAGCGGTATCCTTCGATCATCTCCTCAACCGCTATCGCGCGAAATAAGGGATCGAAGGTGAGCACGGCCGACCGCGAAAGCTTCGACGCCATCCGACGGATGCATCGAATCCTGACCATGCACTTCATCGAGGGCATGAAGCAGATCGACATCGCCACGCGGACCAACCTGTCGGTGGCCAGCGTCAACCGCATCATCAAGCAGGGCCGCGATCTCGGCATGGTCGAGATCACCATCCGCAGCCCGTTCGAATCGGCCTTCGACGCCGCCCGCAAGCTGGCGGAGCGCGCCGGCCTCGCCGAGGTCGTCGCCGCTCCCTGCCCGACGCTGGACGATCCCTCGCGGCTGAAGGCGGCGGGCAAGGCGGCGGCGTCCTTCCTGCTGGAGCACCTGCGCGACGGGCAGACCATCTGCGTCACCGGCGGCAAGGGCGTGAGCGCGCTCGTCGAGGCGCTCGACACCGACCAGAAATTCGACGTCAGCGTGGTGCCGGCCACCGGCGGCGTGCAGGGCAAGCACTACACCGACGTCAACCACCTCGCCTCGGAGCTGGCGCTCAAGCTGGGCGGGCGGGCCTACCAGATCCACGTGCCGATGTTCGCCGCCTCGCCGCAGGAGCGCGACGCGCTGATGCAGGTGCGCTCCTGCATCGAGGCGCTGGACCGGGCCCGCAACGCCGATGTCGCGGTGGTCGGCATCGGCTCCATCCACGCCGTCGATTCCAGCTATTTCGACCTCACCTCGGAAGCCTCCGGCGACATCGCGGCGATCCGCGAATCCCGGGCGGAGGCGGAGCTGCTCGCCCATCTGCTCGACGGCGCCGGCCGCGTCGCGCCCTACGCGCTCAACCGGCACCTCGTCTGCGTGACCCCGGACGAGCTGGCCCGCATCCCGATGACGCTCGGCGTCGCGGCGGGCAGCGCCAAGGTCTCTCCCATCATCAGCGTGCTGAAGGGCCACTACCTCAAGGCGCTGGCGACGGACGAACACACGGCCGTCGAGATTGTCGGCCGTCTCGACCAGAAGGACAGGTAATGAACGCCTCGCAGGCCGCCAGGCCGGATCTCCGCGCTTCCAGGCTCGATGCACTCGCCCGGCGTGAACGGACCACCGTTCTCGTGGTCGGCGGCGGCATCAACGGCATCTCGACCTTCCGCGAGCTGGCGCTCCAGGGTCTGGACGTCGTGCTGGTGGAGCGCGGCGACTGGTGCGAGGCGGCCAGCGGCGCGCTCTCGCGGATGATCCATGGCGGCCTGCGCTACATGGAGACCGGCGAGTTCGCGCTGGTGCGGGAATCGCTTCTGGAGCGCAACCGGCTGCTGGCCAACGCGCCGCATTTCGTCTCGCCGCTGCCCACCACCGTGCCGCTGTTCGACTACACCTCCGGCATCACCAGCGCGTTCCAGCGCTTTCTCCGCCTCACCGAGAAGAAGGCGCGCCGCGGCGGGGTGATCGTGAAGATCGGCCTGACGCTCTACGACATCTTCGCCGCGCCCTCGCCGATGCCGAAGCACCGTTTCCACGGCCGCTCCGCCACCTTCCGGCGCTGGCCGGACTTCAACCGCGAGATCGCCTGCAGCGCCACCTATTACGACGGGCAGATCAGCCAGCCCGAGCGCCTCGGCTTCGAGATGGTCGCGGACGCCATGGCGGCCAATCCGCAGGCGCTGGCGGTCAATCATGTCCGCATGACCGGGACGAAGGACGGCCGCGTCATGCTGGCCGACACGCTGTCCGGCCGCCTGTTCTCGCTCCAGCCGGACGTGGTGGTGAACGCCACCGGCGCCTGGATCGACTTCGCCAACGAGGCCCTCACCCCGCCGGAGGCCCGCCCCAACGCCCGTCCCCCGCGGATGATCGGCGGCACCAAGGGCTCGCATCTCATCGTCGACAACCCGCGCCTCTACGACGCGCTGGGCGACGAGATGGTCTACTACGAGAACCAGGAAGGCCGCGTCTGCATCCTGTTCCGCTATTTCGACCGGGTGCTCATCGGCTCGACCGACATTCCCGTCTCCGACCCCGACGGGCTGCGCTGCGAGGATGACGAGATCGCCTACATCCTCGACTCGGTGCGGCTGATCTTCCCCGATCTGCCGATCCGCCGCGAGGAGATCGTCTACACCTTCGCCGGTACCCGGCCGCTGCCCGCCAGCGACGCCAGCGTGGTCGGCCGCATCTCGCGCGACCATTCCTGCCCGGTGGTCCCGGCGACGGCGGGGCGCCCCTTTCCCGTCTACTGCATGGTCGGCGGCAAGTGGACGACCTTCCGCGCCTTCGGCGAGCAGGTCGCCGACAGGGTGCTGGACGCGCTGCACCTGTCGCGCAGCGTCTCGACCGCCGACCTGCCGATCGGCGGCGGGCGCCACTATCCCGCCTCGGCCGGCGAGCGGGCCGCGTGGATCGAGGCCTGCGCCCGCGCCACCGGCCTGCCGCCGGCGCGCGTCGAGGCGCTGCTGCACCGCTACGGCACCAGCGCCCGCGCCATGGCCGAGGAACTCGGCGAGCAGGGCGACACGCCGCTCGCCGGCCTTCCCGAATTCAGCCGGCAGGAGCTCGACTATCTCGCCCGCCGCGAGGATGTGGAGACGCTGGCCGACCTGCTGCTCCGCCGCACCCCGATCGGCATCACCGGGCGCCTCGGCCTGTCCGTCGCCGAGGAGGCGGCCGATGTCCTCGCCGGCGCCAAGGGCTGGTCCCGCGCCGAGCGCGAGCAGCGCCTCGACGACTTCATCACGCGGCTGGCCCGCGATCACGCCGTCCGGCTGGAACGGACGGCGGACGAATTTCACGCGAAAAGGAGAGTGTCATGAGCGGTAGCCACAAGGTCCGCATGAACCGGCTGTTCCGCAACGGCCGTTGCCTCGACGTGGCGATCGACCACGGCATCGCCAACGAACCGACCTTCTATCCGGGCCTGGAGAACATCACCAAGGTGATGGCCGACCTCGTGAAGGCCGGTCCGGACGCGATCCAGGTCAATTACGGTCAGGCCGATCTGCTCCAGAACGTCGACGGCAAGGACAAGCCGGCGCTGGTGATGCGCACCGACATCGCCAACGGCTACAACACCATCCGTCACCGCTTCATGTGGGCGACGCTGCAGAACGCCGAGGAGCCGATCCTCGCCGCGCTGCAGATGGATGCCGCCGCCGTCGTCGTGAACATCTACATGATCCCGGACGAGCCGGAGATGTTCAAGCAGTGCATCGAGAACATCGCGAAGCTGCGCCGCGAGTGCGAGAAATACGCCATGCCGCTCATGATCGAGCCGCTGGCGATGCAGGCGCCCAGCGCGGCGGGCGGCTATCAGGTCGATGGCGACACCTCCAAGATCGTCAACCTCGTGCGCCTCGCGCAGGAGATCGGCGCCGACATCATCAAGGCCGATCCCACCGACGTCGCCGAGGACTTCCACAAGGTGGTCGAGGCGGCGCGCGTGCCGGTGCTGGTGCGCGGCGGCGGCAAGGGCGAGCTGAAGGGCGTGTTCCAGAAGTCCGCCGTGCTCATGCAGCAGGGCGCGGCCGGCATGGTCTATGGCCGCAACGTCTACCAGCACGACAACCCCAGCCGGGTCGTCGCGGCGCTGATGGCGATGATCCATGACGGCGCCGACGCCGAGCGGGCCAACGCCATCTACGAAGCGGCCTGAGACCCGGGACCGCCACAACGACAAGGCAGGCCGGCGCGCATCGGCCTGCCGCCATATCGGGAGGATGCATGAGCGACTATCTCCTCGGAATCGATGCCGGCAACACGATGGTCAAGGCGGTGCTGTTCGACAGCGCCGGCAATGAGCTCGCCGTGGAGGAGCGCTCGGGGTCGACCAGCTATCCCGAGCCCGGCCAGGCCGAGCGCAGCATCGACGAGATACGCCGCTTCACCGTGGAAGCGATCCGCGGCTGCATCGCCAAGTCCGGCATCGACCCCGCCGACGTGCGCGCGGTGGGCGCCGCCGGCCACGGCAACGGCGCCTATGTCCTCGACCGCGACGGCACGGGGCTGCTCGGCATCCAGTCGATCGACCGGCGGGCGGAAGCCATCGCTGGCGGGCTGGGCGAGAAGACCGGGCAGATCCATCGCTGGTCGCGCCAGCAGCCCTGGGCGGGCCAGACCCCCCTGCTGATGCGCTGGCTCGGCGAGCACCGGCCGGAGATCATGGCGCGCGCCCATGCGGTGCTGCTGTGCAAGGACGTGATCGTGCATTTCCTCACCGGCACGCTGTCCGGCGACTATTCGGACGCGGCGGTGGCCGGTCTGGTGCGCTTCCCCGAGCGCCGCTACGACGCGCAGATGCTGGAGGCCTACGGAGTCGCCCATTTCGGCGCGCTGCTGCCGCCGCTGCGCGAGAGCTGCGAGATCGTCGGCGGCATCCGGCCGGAAGTGGCGCAGGCGACCGGCCTGCGCGCCGGCACGCCGGTCGTGGCGGGCATGATCGACATCGTGGCGAGCGCGGTCGGCTCCGGCGTCTCCGCTACCGGCCAGGCTTCCATCGTCGCCGGCACCTGGAGCATCAACCAGGAAGTGGTCGACGATCCCGAGCTCGACGAGCTGGTCTTCATGACCTCGATCATCGAGAAGGACCGCTACATGGCGGTGGAGGCGAGCGCCACCTCGGCCGCCAATCTCGAATGGTTCATCCGCGAGTTCGGCAGCGGCATCGAGGTCGGCACCGGCACCGTCGCCTCCGCGTGCAGCGATCTGGTGGCGCGCGTGTCGCCCTCCATGGACCTGCCGCTGTTCCACCCCTTCATCTACGGCAGCTCCGGCAATGCCCGGGCGCGCGGCGGCTTCTACGGAATCGCCGGCTGGCACGACAAGGCGCACCTGCTCTACGGGCTGTTCGAGGGCGTGGTGTTCGGCCATCGCCAGCATGTCGAGAAGCTCAAGCGCGCCGGCGCCACCTTCGAGAACGTCGTGCTGTCGGGCGGGGCGGCGCGCAGCAAGGTGTGGCCGCAGATGTTCGCCGACATCCTCGGCATCCCCATCCGCACCAGCCTGTGCTCGCAGACCGGCGCGCTCGGCGCGGCGATCGCCGCCGGTGTGGGCGCCGGGCTGTTCCCCGATCTCGGCCACGGCGTCGCCCGCATGGTGAAGACCGCGCAGAGCTTCACCCCGTCGCCGCGCCACAAGGCGCTGCACGACCGGCGCTACCGGCTGTTCCTCACCCTCGCCGAGCTGATGGAGCCGGTCTGGGACGAGCTGCACGCCGCCGACGCCTGAGCGCCCCGTCCCCACCCGTCAGCCGGCATGGGCGAGGCTGGCGAAGAAGTCGCGCAGCCGGTCGCCCTGGATCAGCACGTGCTCGCGCAACTCGCGCTCGGCCGTCCCCGCGTCGCCCGCCAGGATCGCCGCGACGATCCGCTCGTGCTCGGCGAAGGAGGTGGCGACCCGCCGCCCGGCGCGCAGCTGCAGCCGGCGATAGGGCTGCAGCCGGGTCTGCAGCTGGCGCGTCTGCTCGGCGAGGAAGGCGTTGCGCGCCGCGCGGTAGATGATCTGATGGAACGCCTCGTTGGCGTGGTAGTAGCTGTCGCTGTCGCCCTCGGCGGCCTCATGGCGGCACTCCTCCAGCGAGGCGACCAGCGCCGCCCGGTCGGCCTCGTCGAGCCGGCGCGCGGCGAGGGCGCCGCACATGCCCTCGAGCGCCGCCATCATCTCGAAGCGCTCGACGATCTCCTGGAAGGTCAGCGATACCACGAAGGCGCCGCGCCGCGGCTGCAGCGTCACCAGCCCGTTGGCGGCGAGCTGCGCCAGCGCCTCGCGCAGCGGCGTGCGCGAGACGCCGAAGCGGTCGGCCAGCCGCTGCTCGTCCAGCCTTTCGCCGGGCTTGAAGACCCCCGTCACGATGTCGGCTTCCAGCGCCTGGCGCAGCCGGTCGGCGTGCCGGGTGCCGGTGTCGCGATCAGCGACCAAACTCGTCAAGATCGACCTCTTTTCCTGCGCGGCGGTCCCGCGTCCTGCCCGCGGCGCGCCCCTGATTCCGGGAGCGCTGCCGCTGCGTGAAACTAGCGTGGCCGCCACCCTCCGCACAACATGGCGTCTCTTGTATACAAAAAAGTTGACTTGGCATTCTATTGAGCGATGATCGCACACGGGCAGACATAAAACCAATCGCCCCGAGGAAACGCCAATGGATGTGACAGCGAATCCGCGCCCGCCGCGCGGACGGGTTTCTCATGCGCGCGTCGCCCGCCGGACGGGGGAGGCACGCCATGTCGCATGAGCTGATTTCTATCTTCGGGCTGGTGGCCATGTTCGTCGTCGCGACGATCCTGCCGGTCAATATGGGCGTGCTGGCCTTCGCCGGCGCCTTCCTCGCCGGCACGCTGCTGGCCGGGCTGACGGCGGCGAAGATCATGTCGTTCTTCCCGTCCAGCCTGTTCCTCACGCTGGTCGGCATCACCTATCTCTTCGCCATCGCCCAGAACAACGGCACCATCGACTGGCTGGTCCGCCTCGCGGTCCGCGCCGTGCGCGGGCATGTGGCGGCGATCCCGTGGATCATGTTCCTCATCGCCGCGGCGCTCACCTCGGTGGGCGCGGTCAGCCCCGGCGCGGTGGCGATCATCGCCCCCATCGCGCTCGGCTTCGCGGTGAAATACGCCATCAGCCCGCTGATGATGGGCCTGATGGTGATCCACGGCGCGCAGGCCGGCGGCTTCTCGCCGATCAGCATCTATGGCGGCATCACCAACGGCGTCGTCGCCAAGGCCGGGCTGCCGCTCGATCCCATCGTCACCTTCCTCGCCAGTTTCTTCGTCAACGGCGCGGTGGCGGTGCTGCTGTTCTTCGCGCTGGGCGGGCTGAAGCTCATCGGCCGGCGGGCCGAGCTGGCGGGCGCGCCGGCGGGGGCGGGCTATCCCGCCGCGACGCCGCCGCGCTATGGCGACGCCGAGACCGAGGCCATCACGCTGGAGCGGCGCATCGCCGAGGGCGGGGTGGCCAATGGCGACCCGATGGCCAGCAACCGTCCCTACCAGTTCCTCACCCTCGCCGGGCTGGTGCTGCTGGCGGTGCTCACACTCGCCTTCAATCTCGACATCGGCTTCTGCGCCATCACCATCGGCCTCGTGCTTTCGCTGGTGGCGCCGACGCTCCAGCGCAAGGCGGTCGCGCAGGTCACCTGGCCGGAGATCGTGCTGATCACCGGCGTATCCACCTATGTCGGCGTGATGCAGGCCATGGGCACCATCGACTACGCCGCCAACGGCGTCGCCGGCCTCGCCTCGCCGCTCATGGCGGCGCTGGTCCTGTGCCTCATCGGCGCGGTGGTCTCGGCCTTCGCCTCCTCGACGGCGGTGCTCGGCTCGCTCATCCCGCTCGCCGTGCCCTTCCTCCAGGCCGGCACGGGCGTCGAGGCGGTCGGCTTCATCGCCGCCATGGCGGTGTCCTCCACCATCGTCGACGTCAGCCCGTTCTCGACCAATGGCGCGCTCGTGCTCGCCAATGCGCCGGAGGCCTCGCGTGACGGCTTCTTCAAGCAGCTCGTCGCCTATGGCGCGGCGGTGACGGTCATCGCGCCCTTCGTGGTGTGGCTGCTCTTCGTGGTGTTGTGAGGAGGCATCGATGACCAGACCGGACGGGACGCAGCGTTCCTGGTCGACCCGGCGCGAGGACAAGCAGCGCCGCCTCCAGCGGGCGGCCGCCTTCGCCGACGGCCGCGTCCTGAAGCCGGATCGCATCGTCGAGGCGCTGGAGGCGGTCATCGCCTCCGGCGACCGCGTGGCGCTGGAGGGGGACAACCAGAAGCAGGCGGACTTCCTCTCCCGCTCCCTCGCCAGGGTCGATCCGGCGAAGGTCCATGACCTGCACATGCTGGTGTCCAGCATCAGCCGTCCCGAGCAGATCGACATCTTCGAGACCGGCATCGCCCGGCGCATCGACTTCGCCTATGCCGGCCCGCAGAGCCTGCGCGTCGCCCAGCTTCTGGAGGACGGCAAGCTCGAGGTCGGCGCCATCCATACCTATGTCGAGCTTTATGCGCGGATGTTCGTCGACCTGACGCCGCGCGTGGCGCTGGTCGCGGCGGAGAAGGGCGACCGCCACGGCAACCTCTACACCGGCGCCAACACCGAGGACACGCCCACCATCGTGGAGGCGACGGCCTTCGGCGGCGGCATCGTCATCGCCCAGGTCAACGAGATCGTGGACACGCTGCCGCGCGTCGACATTCCCGGCGGCTGGGTCGACTTCGTAGTCGAGGCGGATCGTCCCGCCGCCATCGAGCCGCTGTTCACCCGCGATCCGCGTCTCATCACCGAGCAGCACATCCTCATGGCGATGCTCGCCATTCGCGGCGTCTATGAGCGCCACGGCGTGCTGTCGCTCAATCACGGCATCGGCTTCAACACCGCCGCCATCGAGCTGCTGCTGCCGACCTATGGCGAGGCGCTCGGCCTCAAGGGCAAGATCTGCCGGCACTGGACGCTCAACCCGCACCCGACGCTCATTCCCGCCATCGAGAGTGGGTGGGTGGAGAGCGTCCACTGCTTCGGCGGCGAGGTCGGCATGGAGCGCTACATCGAGGCGCGCTCCGACGTGTTCTTCACCGGCCCGGACGGTTCGCTGCGCTCCAATCGCGTGCTCTGCCAGCTCGCCGGCCAGTACGCGGTCGACATGTTCATCGGCGCCACGCTGCAGATCGACGGCGACGCCAATTCCTCGACCGTCACCACCGGCCGTCTCGCCGGCTTCGGCGGCGCGCCCAACATGGGCCACGACCCCGGCGGCCGGCGCCATGCCAGCAAGGCGTGGCTCGACCTGAAGACCGATCCTGGCCCCACCGCGCGCGGCCACAAGCTGGTGGTGCAGATGGCCGAGACCTTCCAGTCCGGGGGCGTTCCCACCTTCGTGGAGGAACTCGACGCCGTCGAGGTCGGCAGGGCGGCCGGCATGCCCATCGCCCCGGTGATGATCTATGGCGACGACGTCAGCCATGTCGTCACCGAGGAAGGCGTCGCCTATCTCTATCTCGCCCGCGACGAGGAGGAGCGCCGCGCCGCGCTTGCGGCGGTGGCCGGCGTCAGCCCCATCGGCCTGCGGCACGATCCCTCCCGCACCGACGATCTGCGCCGGCGCGGTCTGGTCGCCTATCCCGAGGATCTCGGCGTGCGTCCCACCGATGCCCGCCGCTCCCTGCTGGCGGCCCGCAGCATCGACGATCTCGTCGCCTGGTCGGGCGGCCTCTACGAGCCCCCCGCGCGCTTCAGGAGCTACTGACCCATGCACGTTGACCTGCTGGAAGTTGATCTGCTGCAAGCCGATCTGCTGGAAGCTCGCCTGTTGGAAGCCGGCCCCTCGGGAGCCGGTTTCCCGGTGTCGAACGCTGACGCTGACGCCATCGCCGGTCGCGCGGTCGCGGCTCTGGTGGCCGAGGCGACGCTCACTCCCAAGCCGGGCCTCGTCGACCGGCGCGGGCCCGGCGCGCATGCGGATGTCGAGCTTGCCACGCTGCTCGCCTCCGCCGAGGCGCTGCGGCCGACCTTCGCGGAAATCGCCCGCGCCTCCGCCGGGCGGTGGCCCTCGCCGGAACTGCGCGAGGACCTCGCGCGGATCGGCCGCGATGGCGAGCGCCGCATGTTCGCCGTGACCGGCGGCGCCAACACCCATCGCGGCGCCATCTGGGCGCTCGGCCTGCTGGCCGCCGCACGGGTGCTGGAGGGTGCCGGCGGCAGCGTCGAGACCGTCTGCGCCACCGCCGGCCGCATCGCCCGCCACGCCGACCGTTTCGCCCCGCCGCGCGCCACCAACGGCGCGCGCGCTTGCCGGGCCTATGGCGTGTCCGGCGCGCGGGGCGAGGCGGATGCCGGCTTCCCGCATGTGCGGCTCGCCGTGGCGACGCTGCGGGCGCGGCGCGCGGCTGGCGCGGCCGAGGATCATGCCCGCCTCGACGCGCTGCTTAGCGTCATGGCGCGGCTCGACGACACCTGCCTGCTGCACCGGGGCGGGCGGCGGGCGCTGCGCGTGGCCCGGCTCGGCGCGCGCGCGGTTCTCGGCACGGGCGGCGCCGCGACGGCGGAAGGGCAGGGGGCGCTGCTGGCGCTGGACCGCCGGCTGCTGGCGCTGAACGCCTCGCCGGGCGGGGTCGCCGACATGCTCGCCGCCGCCCTCTTCCTCGACGGGGTGCCGGAGCATCGGTCTCCGGCGCCTCTTCAGGCCCAGCGGGAGATGTGAGCCATGGAGATCATCGAGCTCCGTTTTCCCGGCGATCGGCCCATCGCGCGGCGCGCGCATGTCGGCGTCGTCGGCTCCGGCGATCTGGAGGTGCTGCTGTCGCCGGCCGGCGAGACCACCGTCACCATACGCACCAGCGTCGACGGCTTCGGGCCGACCTGGCAGGCGACGCTCGCCCGCTTCTTCGCCCGCCATCCCGTCGCCGCGCGGGTCGAGATCAACGATGCCGGCGCGACGCCGGGCGTCGTCTCGCTTCGTCTGGCGCAGGCCCTTGAGGGAGACGCAGGGATGACATCGGCCGCCACCTTGTTGAACCGCCGGAGCTTCGTGGAGATGAATGCCCGCGAGCGGGCGCGGGCGCTGCTCGATGCCGGCAGCTTCCGCGAGCTGCTTGGTCCGTTCGAGCACGTCGAATCCCCCTGGCTGGCGCCGCAGGGCATCGTGCCGCAGAGCGATGACGGCGTCGTCGTCGCCCGCGGCGCCATCGACGGCGTGCCGGCCGTGGTGCTGGCGATCGAGGGCGCCTTCCAGGGCGGCAGCACCGGCGAGGTCTCCGGCGCCAAGATCGCCGGCTCGCTCGAACGCGCGCTGGCGGATGCCGAGGCCGGCCGTCCGATCCGGCCGGTGCTGGTGTTCGAGACCGGCGGCGTGCGCCTGCAGGAGGCCAATCTCGGCCTCGCGGCCATGGCCGAGATCCACGCCGCCCTCGTCGCCCTGCGCCGCCACGTGCCGGTCGTCGGGGTGATCGCCGGCCTCGTCGGCTGCTTCGGCGGCATGTCGATCACCGCCGGCCTGGCGAGCCGCCTCATCATGACCCGGCAGGGCCGGCTCGGCCTCAACGGGCCGGAGGTGATCGAGCAGAACGCCGGCATCGCCGAGCTCGACAGCCGCGACCAGGCGCTGATCTGGAGCCTGACCGGCGGCGAGGTCCGCACCGTTACCGGCCTCGCCGACACCCTCGTCGCCGACGACGCCGACGCCCTCGCCGCCGCCGTGCGCGCGGCCTTCGCGAACGGCGCCCCGGGGCCGGCCTCCAGCGCCCGCATCGATTTCTGGCGCGCCCGCCTGGCGCGGCTGCCCGAGCCGGCGACCGGCGCGGCGCTCGCTTCCCTCTGGTCGGGAGACAGGACATGAGCGACAGCGTGAGCCTGCGCGGCCGCCGCTGGTTCGAGGCCCTCGCCGGCGATGCCCCGCTCCTGCCGGGCGGGCCGGCTTCGGTGCTGGCCGCCGACGTGCCGCTCGGCGGCGAGGCGGTCCGCGCCATTGCCGTGGTGCCCGATCCGCACAACCGCTTTCCGCGCGCCCGCTCGGGCGAGATCGGCCTCGACGAGGGCTGGGCGATCGCCGCCCGGGTGCGCGAGGCGGCCGCCGTCCCCGGCCGGCCGGTGCTCGCCATCGTCGACGTGCCGAGCCAGGCCTACGGCCGGACCGAGGAACTGCTCGGCCTGTACCTCGCCTGCGCGGCGGCGGTGGACGCCTATGCCTCGGCGCGGCTCGACGGCCATCCGGTGGTGGCGCTGGTGGTCGGCAACGCCCTGTCCGGCGCCTTCCTCGCCCATGGCTACCAGGCCAATCGCGTGCTGGCGCTGGACGATCCCGGCGTTTCCATCCACGCCATGGGCAAGGCCGCCGCCGCCCGCGTCACCCGCCGCAGCGTCGCCGATCTGGAGCGGCTCG
Source organism: Ancylobacter moscoviensis (assembly GCF_007559435.1). Lineage (GTDB taxonomy): Bacteria > Pseudomonadota > Alphaproteobacteria > Rhizobiales > Xanthobacteraceae > Ancylobacter > Ancylobacter moscoviensis. Next base: position 156,053 of record NZ_VMBP01000007.1, read on the forward strand.
GCGAGACCATCCTGCCGCTCGCCTATGACGTGCGCTCCTTCGCCCGGCTCGGCCTGCTGCACGAGCTGATCTCCGGCGTCGACGCCGACGCGCCCACCGCCGCCGACGTCGCGCGGGTGCGCGAGCGCCTCGCCGCCGCCATCGCCGATGCCCGCCGCGGCCCGCCCGATCTCGCCGGCCGCCTCGCCTCGGAGGATGCGCGCCGGAACCGCGCCGCCTCGATCCGGGTGCGCGAGCAGCTGGCGCGCGAATGGAACTGAGGTCGCGCGATCTCCCTCGGCTGCGCGATCTCCTCCGGCCGCACGATCTCCTTCGCCTGCGCGCGCCCGCCGACGCGCGCGTGCCCGAGCCGCCGGACTGGGTGATGCCGGCGCTGGAGGCGGCGCCCTGGGTGGTGGTGCGCCGCGCCGCGCCGGTCGCCGGCCGCGTGCCCGTCGGCATACGCGGCCCGCGGCGCGACCAGCGCTGCGCCGCCGCCGTCGATCCCGCCGCCATCCTCGCTTGCGTCACCCCGGAGGCGCTGGCGCGTGCCCGCGCCTGGGAGACCGCCGCACGGTCCGGTCATCCGGCGCTGCGGGCGCTTGCGGCGCTGGCGCCGCGCCTCGACGCCACCGGCCTCGTCTGGGGCGTCGCTGGCGGGGCGGGCTTCGAGCTGGCGACCGGCCGGCCGGTGCTGCGCGAGGCGAGCGATCTCGACATCGTCCTGCGCGCGAGCTTTCCCTTGCCGGTCGACGCCCTCCGGCAGGCCGCGGCGGCGTGCGAGGCCGCGCTTCCCCCCGTGCCGCCCGCCGCCCGCGTGGATGCCCGGGTGGACGCCCTCGTCGAGACCCCCCTCGGCGCCTTCGCGCTCGCCGAATTCTACCGTGCCGGCGACACGCTGCTGCTGCGCGGCGCCGGCGGTCCCCGTCTGGTGACGCGGACGGAGCTGGAGCAGCCGGCGGAGCGGGCCGAAGCGCCATGAGCACCGCGTCCACCCCGCGCACCGCGCTCCTCTTTCCCGGCCAGGGCAGCCAGAGCGTCGGCATGCTGGCGGCACTGCCCCCGCATCCCGCCATCGCCGCGACCCTTGACGAGGCATCCGGACGGCTCGGCCATGACTGGCGCGAACTCGACACCGCCGAGGCGCTGGCCGGCACCCGTGCCGCCCAGCTCGCCCTGCTCATCGCCGGCGTCGCCACGGCGCGGGCGCTGGCGGCGGAGGCCGTCGCGGTCGACGCGGTGCTCGGGCATTCGGTCGGCGCCTTTCCCGCCGCCGTCGCCGCCGGCGTGCTGGATTTCGCCGATGCGCTGCGTCTCGTCGCCCTGCGCGGGGAGCGGATGGCGCGCCTGTTCCCGGCGGGCTACGGCATGGCGGCGGTTCTCGGCCTGCCGGCCCGCACCCTGCGCGATCTCGTCGCACGCGCCCGCGCGTCGGGCGATCTCTACCTGTCGAATTACAACGCGCCCCGTCAGATCGTGGTGGCGGGGGCGGAGCCGGCGCTGGACGCGCTCTGCCGTCTGGCGGTGGAAGCGGGCGCCCGCAAGGCCGAGCGGCTCGCGGTGGCGACGCTTTCCCACTGTCCTCTGCTCGAACCGGTGGCGGACGCGCTGGCTGGCGCCATCGCCGCGATGCCCGTTCGCCCGCCGCGCCTTCTCTATGCCAGCGCCCGCCGCGCCCGCGTGCTGACCGAGGCGCCCGCCATCGCGCAGGATCTCGCCCGCAACGTCGCCGAGCCGGTGCTGTGGCACGATGCCGTGGAGCTTCTGGTCGAGCGCGGGATGGAGCTTTTCCTGCAGGCGCCGCCCGGCACCGTGCTGGCGGACCTGCTCGTCGAGGCGCACCCGGATATGCGCGTGCGGCAGGCCGAGGCGCTGCTGCGCTGACGGGCTTCCCCGCTTCCCACCGGACATTCCCGCCGGGATGGAGGAAGCGCTTGCCGAAAACCGCGTTCGGGGTCATCACGTCCGCGATGCGGAGCCGGTCGGGTCGGTTCGTCCGCCGGGGGCGCAGGAATAAAGTGGCGACACGCCATCTGCCGACAGAAAGACCTGCCATGCCGCCGCGCCGCGCCGATAGCCGGCGCCGCCGGGGCCTCAATCGCGCGCCGTCCGGCAGGCTTCCGGGCGCTGAATCTGCTTCGAATCTGCGGCTGTTTTCGGAATGCCGGGCATGTTGTCCGGCCTATCCGGCGCGCCGGGTTTTGGTTAGCTTGGGTAGCTTCTTGTGTGTCCGGTGGCGCGAACGCTGATGCCTGCAATACTGATCATCGACGACAGCTCGACCAACCGGCGCATTTATTCAAGACTGTCCAGACAGCTCGAATCGAACGTCAATGTCCGGTCTTTCGAAAACCCGCGAAAGGCCCTCGACTGGCTGGCCGAGAACACGGCTGATCTGATCATCACCGACTACAAGATGCCGACGATGTCCGGCGCGGAACTCACCACCGCGGTACGGGCCACCAGCGGCAATCGCGACGTGCCGATCATCGTCATCACCGCCTATAACGATCAGCAATATCGCGTCACGTCGCTCGAATCGGGGGCGACGGATTTCCTGCTCAGCCCGGTCGACCACGTCGAATTCCTCGCCCGCGCCCGCAACCTGCTCCGGCTTCGCTCGCAGCAGATCCTGCTGGCGCGGCGCGCCGATCTTCTCGAGCTCAGCCTCTCCGCCAAGGAGCTTCAGCTCCGCGAGAGCCGCGAGGCCCTGGCGCAGGTCATCGATACCGTGCCCGCCATGATCAACGCGACGGACCGCGACGGGAATTGCGTGTTCGTCAACGCCCATCAGGCCGCCTTCGTCGGCAAGGCGCCGTCCGATGTGGTCGGCCAGCCCATCGAGGCGCTGCTGGGCGAGGAGCGGGCCCATATCAGCCGCCGGCTCGACCAGCTCGTGATGAAGACCGGCCGCGCCATCCCCACCCGCGAGGAGGAGGCGCTGGCGCCCAATGGCGAGCCGCGCATCTATCTCACCAGCAAGGCGCCGCTGCGCGATGCCTCGGGCGAGATCGTCAACATCCTCACCACCTCCATCGACATCACCGAGCGGCGCCATGCCGAGCGGCGGCTGGAGCACATCGCCAATCACGATTCCCTCACCGGGCTGCCCAACCGCATGCTGCTGCGCGATCATCTGCGCCGCGAGCTCGCGCGCGGGCGGCGCGGCGACCAGAACTTCGCCCTGCATTTCATCGATCTGGATCGCTTCAAGGCGATCAACGACGCCCACGGCCATCATCAGGGCGACGAACTGCTGCAGCGCGTCGCCCAGGCCCTGACCGAGCTGGTCGGTCCCAGCCACACGGTGGCGCGTCTGGGCGGCGACGAGTTCGCCATCCTGCAGCCGGACATTGACGGGCCGGACGACGCGGCCCGTCTGGCGCAGTCGATCCTCGATCTTCTGAGCAATGGCGACGATACCCCGGACGCGCTGAAGATCGGCGCCAGCATCGGCGTCACCCTCGCGCCGCGCGACGGCACCGACCCGGACGAACTGCTCAAGAATTCCGATCAGGCGATGTATCTCGCCAAGTCCATCGGTGGCGGCACCTGGCGGTTCTTCGCCGCCGACATGCGCCCGCGCGCCAGCCAGACGGCGCAGCTCGAGAGCGACCTGCGGGGCGCGCTGTCGCGTCAGGAGTTCCTTCTCCACTACCAGCCGCAGATTGACCTGCGCAGCAACCGCGTGGTCGGCGCCGAGGCGCTGCTGCGCTGGCAGCATCCCCAGCACGGCCTGCTGGCGCCCGACGCTTTTCTCGGGCTGGCGGAGGAGACCGGCCTCATCGTCCCCATCAACGAATGGGTGCTGAACGAGGCCTGCCGGCAGGGCGCGGCGTGGCGCGCCGAGGGCCTCGGCGACCTGCGCATCGCCGTCAACCTGTCGCCCATCCAGTTCCGGCGCGAGGGGGTCGAGACGCTGGTCCGCGAGGCCCTGCGCACGAGCGGCATGCGTCCGACCTCGCTGGAGCTGGAGCTGACCGAGGGCATCCTGCTCGGCTATGACAAGCAGATCGTCACCCAGATGCAGTCCCTGCGCGCGCTGGGCGTGACCCTGTCGGTGGACGATTTCGGTACCGGCTACTCCTCGCTCAGCTACATCCGCAGCTTCCCGCTGCACCGGCTCAAGATCGACCGCTCCTTCGTGCAGGATCTCGGCAGCGATCCCTCGGCGCTGGCCATCGTGCGCACCATCATCGATCTCGGCCACATCCTGCACCTTCAGGTGCTCGCCGAAGGGGTGGAGGAGGAATCGCAGCTCGCGCTGCTGCGCTCGGAAGGGTGCGACGAGGTGCAGGGCTATTATTTCAGCCAGCCGATCCCGTCCGAGGCCTTTGCCGTCTGGCTGACGCAGCATGGCCTCGGGGAGGCCGGGGGTGCGCCGGCGACGGAGAAAGAGCATGCGGGCCGCCGCTAGCATGCTCCGCTCCCTGACCGCGCCGCTGCGCTGGATCGGGTCGCGCCTGCGCAACCGGCCCGACAGCGAACACGAGATGAGCTTCAACCGGCTCGTCTTCGCCTTCATCATCGTCATCGTGCTGCTGGTGAACCGCAGCAGCAGCGATCTCGGCAGCGCGCTGGCGGTGATGGCGCTCTACATCCCGCTCGCCCTGGGGGTGCTCGGCCACATCATCCTCTATCCCGGCGTGTCGCGCGGCCGGCGCCTGTTCGCGCTGCTGCTCGACTGCGGCTTCCTCTCCTGGCAGCTGCATCTGGGCGGCGAGGTCGCGGCGCTGTTCTTCCCGATCTATCTCTGGGTGATCTTCGGCAACGGCTTCCGCTTCGGCCTCGCCTCGCTGGCGATCGCTATCCCGGTTGCTACGGCCTGTTTCGGTATCGTGGTATGGACGACGCCGTTCTGGTACCAGCAATGGCACCTGTCGGCGGGGCTGCTGGGCGGGCTGGTGATCCTGCCGGCCTATGCCGGCACGCTGATCCGCAAGCTCTCGCTGGCGACGCAGGCGGCGGAAGAAGCCAGTCAGGCCAAGAGCTTGTTCCTCGCCAGCGTCAGCCACGAGCTGCGCACGCCGCTCACCGCCATCGTCGGCATGACCGGCCTCCTGCGCGCCAGCCCGCTGGTGGCCGAGCAGCGCGAGATGGTCGAGACCGTCGCCGTCGCCACCCGCTCGCTACAGTCGCTCATCACCAGCCTCCTAGACCTCTCCCGAATCGAGGCGGGGCGGATGCCGGTGGCGAATGAGGAGTTTGATCTCATTGCGCTGCTGGTCGATGCGCGGCGGATGGTGGAGAGCCAGGTGCGTGCGCGTGGGCTGGGCTTCGACATCCATGTCACTCCCCGCACTCCGCTGCGTCTGCAGGGGAGCCGGCAGCATCTTCACGAGATCCTCGTCAATCTGGTCGGCAATGCGGTGAAGTTCACCCGCGAGGGCGGCGTGACTATCGCGGTGGACGGCGAGCCGGGAGAGGACGGCAGCCTGCAACTGCTCATGGAGATCACCGATACCGGTATCGGCATCGCGGCGAAGGACCAGGAGCGCATCTTCGAGGACTTCACCCAGGCCGACCCAAGCATCATGAACCGCTTCGGCGGTACGGGGCTCGGCCTTGCCATCGCCCGGCGGCTGGTGGGGTTGTTGGGCGGCTCGATCGGGGTGGAAAGCACGCTCGGGGAGGGCAGTACCTTCCATTTCAACGTCCCCGTCTCGGCGCTTGACGACGAGGGGCTGACGTCGCGCGAGCCCTGGCGCGAGAGCGGCGTCGTGCTGGTCTGCCGGGATGTGGCCCCGTTGGCCGACCTGCTGAATAGCCTGTCCGCGCTGGGCATCACCCCCTTCATCGCCGATCCCCGAAAAGGGCCGGCACGCATGTTCCCGCCGCAAGCGATGGGCGCCATACGCCTGCTCTTCGAGCCGGATTGCCGCAATCTGCCGCTCATCTCCGGTCCGGCCGGGCCTTCCTCCAAGACCGTGCTGATCGAGCCGCAGGTCCCGGCGGGCTTGCCGGCCATGGCGGCGCGGCAACGTGGCGTCAGTCGCCTGTCGGCGCATCCGGCGGAGATCGAGCTGCGTCGCGCCTTGACGATCGCCTGCGAGCTGGCCGCGCCTTCTTCCAGTACGGTCGCGCCGCCGCGGCCGGTGCGTCCGGGAAGGCCGCGCCGTGTGCTGCTGGCCGACGACAATCGCATCAACCAGCGAGTCTTTTCCCGTATCCTCGAAGGGGCGGGGCATTCCGTGCTGTTGGCTGAAACCGGCGATGAAGCGCTCGACCTTCTGGAGGAGAAGGCGGAGCAGATCGATATCGTGCTGATGGACTTCAACATGCCCGATACCGATGGTCTGGAAGCCACCCGACTCTACCGCATGATGGCGACCGGCGACCGGCGGCTTCCCATCGTCGGCCTGACGGCCGACGCAACCGCGTCAACCGACAGCCGGTGGCGGAACGCCGGGATGGACGAATGCCTCATCAAGCCCGTCGAGCCGGCCGCTCTGTTGGAAGTCATCGACAAGATCGCGCTCGGCGACGGACCGAGCCCGCTTCCGCGCCTCGTGCCGCGGCCGACGCTCGTCCAAATGGATGCTCCGCCCAGCCTGGATGAAAAGGCTGTCGAGAACCTGCGCAAGCTCGGTGGTTCCGAATTCCTGGTGGAGCTGATGGAAGACTATCTCGTCGACGCGGAGGCCATGCTGGACAGGCTCGGCCGCAGTGCGGCCGAGGGCGATCTGGTTGCATTCCGAAGCGAGTCGCATGCCTTGCAGAGCAGCTCGGCCAATATAGGTGCACTCGCGCTCGGTCGGGTATGCGCGCCGTGGAGGGATCTGCGCGGGGATGAATTGCGGGCGGGAGCCGCGGAATTCACGCGGCAGGCCAGGGCGGAGCTGAAGCGGACGCAGGCGGCCATGCGCGCCTATTCGGCGCGCGAAGCCGGCCTCGGCTGAAGAACGGGAGGTAGGCGATGCATCCAGAGGATGCATCGCCGATCCAGGTCATTCGGCCGCCACGAGGATGGGCACCTCGCTCTGCAGGCCCGCGAGCCGGCGGTTCTGGGCGGCGCACAGCCGGTCCATCTTCCGCAGATCTGCCTCGGTGAGGTTCAGCGCGGCCTCGGCCCAGATGTCGACGACATCGATCAGCTCATCGAGCGTCACCGGATTGACGCGGCGACGGGCGCGATAGACGGCGTGGTGGGCGTTGTGCTTCCGGTTGTGGCGGGAGATGTACTCCACCGCTGCCTGCTGGCCCTGGCCATCCTCCGCCAGCACGTCCACGACGCCCATCTCGTGAAGCTCCTCCGCCGTATGCACGCGCCCGGACAGGATGAGTGCCTCGGCGCTCTTCCTGTCCATGCGGCGCGACAGGAAGCTGTAGGCGCCCATGCCGGGGAACATGTTGAACAGGATTTCCGGCAGACCCATCTTCGCGGAGCGCTCGGCGACGATCAGGTCGAAGGAGAGAGCATGCTCGAAGCCGCCACCCAGCGCGTCGCCCTGCACCAGCGCCATGGTCACGATGGGTGAATCGAAGGCGACCGCGTTGCGGTGAATCGCCTTCACCGCGACGTGGCCGTAACGGCGCATCGCATCGAGATCGCCGCTGCGGATGCGCTGCGCGAAATGGCCGAGATCGCCACCCAGATTGTAGATGCCGGGCACGGCGGAGGCCATGACGAACCAGGAGAAGGGGGCGACTGCCGGTTCGGGCAGGTCGGCGAAGGTCCGCGTGATCGCCGTCTGCATCCGGCTGATGTCGTGCATGAGTTCGTGCGTATAGGAGGGCTTGTCGACCGGCTGCATGAAGCACCAGCAGGTTGCGTTCAGCGTGTCGATTTCCAGGCGCAGGTTGTCGTAGCCAATACCGCTGATTGCCTGAGCCGCCTGTGCCTTCAAGAGGCTGCCGGAGGCGGAAGCCACGCGGACACGCGCCGCGAACTCATCTTTCATGCCAAGTGAGGTCATCTTTTTCTCCATTTGTCGGGGGAAGTCGAAGAGGCGCCGCGCGGAATAATGCCGAACGGACAGCAGTTCTATTAGGCGCGGAACACATGACGAGGGCCAGAAACTAAAGGTGGCTGCCACATGTCTGGCTGCAAAAAGGATGCGCATCGCACATAGATTTGTGCGGCCTGCGCCGGGTCCCGCTGGATGAAGGACGCGTTTTCAAGCTGGCGCGCGATTGCAGGCAAGGATCTCGCCGGCCGGGCTGACGATTGATGGTGCCATGATAGTCATATGATCGTGCGAGCTCGCACGTGCCTGAGCTACCAAAACCGACGGTCGGCCAAAGATCTGTGCATGATGCCGCAGGCCAACCACCAAGTGCCGCAAAGATGGGCGGGGCATCGTCAGCCGGGGATTGCGTGTCCGCACCTTTCCGGGATCAGATGACGGCACCTCTCCAGCCGGAGCCGATCATGGCCAACTATGTGAAGATCAGCGGTTTTGTGGGCGCGTGCATTACCGGCGCGATTCATCTGCTCACCGATCTGCGCAAGTCGCCGGCGCTCGCGGAAGAGGCGGGCTATGGCGATCTGCCCAAGCTGCCCAAGCCCAAGCCGACGCTCATTCCCATCATGAAGATCGCACCGGCGATCGGCTGGAGCGCGGGACAGAAGCCGAAACCGGCGCCCGGCTTCAAGGTGGAGGCCTTTGTCGAGGGGCTCGACCATCCGCGCTGGATCTACGAGCTGCCGAATGGCGACATCCTCGTCGCCGAGACGGCCGCGCCCCCCTTGCCGGCCGGCATCTTCAGCCTGCGCTGGTGGGCGATGGGATTCGTGATGGTGCGGGCCGGCGCGGGAGTGAAAAGCGCCAATCGCATCACCCTGCTGCGCGACGCCGATGGCGATGGCGTGGCGGAGATCAAGCTACCTTTCCTCGAGAGCCTGTTCTCGCCCTTCGGCATGGCGCTGGTTGGCGATCAGCTTTACGTCGCCAACGCCGATTCCGTAGTGCGCTTTCCCTATGAGCCGGGCGCGACACGGATCGACGCGCCGCCGGTGAAGGTCTGCGATCTGCCGGCCGGGCGGAATCACCACTGGACCAAGAGCCTCGTCGCCAACAAGGCGGGCACCAAGCTCTATGTCGGCGTCGGCTCCAACTCCAATGTCGCCGAGTTCGGCATGGAGGAGGAGGTGAACCGCGCCGCCATTCTGGAGGTCGACATTGCGACCGGCGCCGTGCGCGTCTTCGCCGGCGGCCTGCGCAATCCGGTCGGCATGGACTGGAACCCGGTGACAGGGGAGCTTTGGACCAGCGTGAACGAGCGCGACGAGATCGGCGACGATCTCGTGCCCGACTACATGACCTCGGTGAAGGACGGGGCCTTCTATGGCTGGCCCTACTGCTACTACGACAAGATCGTCGACGAGCGGGTGAAGCCGCAGCGACCGGACCTCGTGGCGGCGTCGTTGAAGCCGGACTATGCGCTCGGCTCGCACACCGCCTCCCTGGGACTGACCTTCGTCGACGACGACCGCTTCGGCGCACGGTTCAGGAACGGCGTGTTCATCGGCCAGCACGGTTCATGGAACCGCAACCCGCCATCGGGGTACCGCGCCATCTTCATCCCGTTTGAAAATGGCGTGCCGGCCGGGCCGCCGGAGGAGATCCTCGGCGGCTTCCGCGTCGATGGAAAGGCGCTGGGCCGCCCGGTCGGCGTTCTCGTCGACAAGCGCGGGGGGCTGCTGGTCGTCGATGACGTCGGTGACTGCATCTGGCGCGTGACGCCGGTGTGAGCGACGGGGCCGACGGCCCCGTCCCACCCGGATCGTCGGCTGCTAGCGGCTACCGGTGAGGAAATCGTTGAGTTCGTGGCGCGTCGGCATGCCGTTCTGGGCGCCCTGGGACAGACAGGCGAGCGACGCGCCGGCGCAGGCGAGCCCCAGCGCATTCCCCAACTCGCTATGACCCGCCAGTTCCGCCGCCAGAATGCCGACGAAGGTGTCGCCGGCACCGGTAGTGTCCACGGGTTTCACCGGCAGGGCCGGCGCGTGAAGGCGGGTGCCTTGCGCGTCATGGGCGATGGCACCTGCCGAGCCGGCGGTGACGACACAGGTGACGTTGCCCCGGCCAGCGAGAAGCCGGGCGGCGTCCTCGATATCGGCAGGGGCGCCGAGCCTCGCCGCCGCCATCAGCGCCTCGATCTCGTTGACGATGAAGATATCCGTCACCGAGAGCAGGTCGGTGAGATCCGAGGCGGTGAGATCGGCGGGGGCCGGAGCGAGATTCCAGACGACCCGCCCGCCCGCGGCCTTCACGCGCCGCGCCGCGGACAGGCTGGCGGAGAGAGGCACCTCCATCTGCATGACGGCGACGGTCTCTCCGTCGACGAGGGCGTCCGGCAGGTCGCCGGCACGGACCGAACCATTGGCGCCGCTCGCCACGGTGATGGCGTTCTCGCCCGTGGCATCCACGGTGATGAAGGCGCAGCCCGTCGGCTCCTCGCCGGCGGCGATGTGATCGGTCGTCACGCCGTTGCCGGCGAGATTGGCGCGGCATGCCTCGCCGAAGGCGTCGCGCCCCACCCGTCCGATCATGGCCACCGAACCTCCGATGCGAGCGGCGGCGACGGCCTGATTGGCGCCCTTGCCGCCATACAGCGTGCGATAGCCGGCGGAGAGCACGGTTTCGCCCGGACGGGGGATCGTCGCCACGGAGGCGACGAGATCCATGTTGATCGAGCCGAAAACCAGGATGCGAGGCCGCTGGGCAGGCGTCGTCATGTGTACGCTCCGCTGTCCGCTCAGCCTTCGGCGTCCATCTGATGCAGCTTCTCGACGCGACGACGGAAGTCCTCGTCGGTGGAGAATTCGGCGGACAGATAGGAGGAGACGAGGTCCTTGGCGAGCCACGGTCCGACGATCTGCGCGCCGATGCACATGACGTTGACGTCGTCGTGCTCCACCGACTGATGGGCGGAATGGATGTCGTGGCAGACCGCGGCGCGGATGCCCTTCATCTTATTGGCGGCGATCGAGGCGCCGACGCCGGTGCCGCAGACCATGATGCCGCGCTCGGCCTCGCCGGAGGTGACCTTGGCGGCGACCTGCCGGGCGATGTCGGGGAAGTCGACCGGCTTGTCGTCATACGAGCCGACGTCGATCACCTCATGGCCGAGGCTGCGGACGTGGTCGATGACGGCGCCCTTCAGCGACCAGCCGGCATGATCGGATCCAATGACGAGGCGCATGTTCTATTCCTCTTGGGGTCGGGAAAAGGCGGCGCCCGTAAAGCGGGCGCCGCCGGGATCGGTTGGGGTCAGCTCGCGCCGCGCATGTTCTCGGGCAGATCGGTTCCGTGATACTTCTTGTAGATCGCGTTCAGCTTGCCGTTCTTGATGTTTTCGGCGATCCACTCGTTGAGCCTGGCGACGAGGCGCGGTTCGCCCTTCTTCACGCCCATGGCGAGATCGAAGGTGGTGATGAGGACCTTCGGCTCGAAGGCGCGGGCGGGGTTCTTCACGCCCACCTGGTTCACGATGGTCGCCGAGGTGGCGACGAAGTCGGCCTGGCCGGTGACGGCGGCGGTCACCATGGTGGCGTCGTCGTCATAGCGGGCGACGTTGAAGCCGCCGCCATCCTTGGCGCGGTTGGTGAGCGCGGTGTCCTGCGTGGTGCCGCGCGAGACCGCGATGGTCTTGCCCTTCAGGTCGTCCCAGCTCTTGACGTCGAGCGTCTTCAGGCCGCCGACGACCGACTGAAGCGCGGCGTAGGGCGCGGTGAAGTCGATCACCTTGGCACGCTCGGGCGTGACCGAGAGCGTCGAGATGACGATGTCGGCCTTGTTGGTCTGCAGGTTCGGAATGCGGGTGGCGCCGGTGGTCTGTACCCACTCGATCTCGAGGCCGAGGTCCTTGGCCAGCAGCTCGGCGGTCTCCACGTCGGAGCCCACGGGCTTCATGCTGCCGTCCATCATGCCGGACGGGGGAATGGCGAGATCCGTCGAGATGCGGATCTTCTTCGCCGCCATGATGTCGTCGAGCTGGTCGGCCCGGACGGCGGTGCCGCCGAGCAGGCAGGCGGCCGCCAGCGCGGCGGCGAGCACGGAATGCTTGAGCATGCGTCTCTCCCTTTGGTTCGTTTGCTTTGTCGGCTCAGAGCCCTGTCCCGACGAACTGAGCGAGTTCCGGGGTGGCGGGCGATGAGAGGATGTCGGCGGGGCCGGCCTCGTGGACCTTGCCCCTGTGCATGAACACCACCTGGTCGGCGATGCCGCGCGCGAAGCCCATTTCGTGGGTGACCATCACCATGGTCATGCCGTCGGCCGCGAGGGCTTCGATGACTTTCAGCACTTCGCCGGTGAGTTCCGGGTCGAGGGCCGAGGTCACTTCGTCGAACAGCATCACCTTGGGCTGCATGGCGAGCGAGCGGGCGATGGCCGCGCGCTGCTGCTGACCACCGGAGAGCTGCTCGGGATAGGCATGGAGCTTGTCGCCGAGACCGACCTGCTCCAGCACCCTGGCGGCGAGCGTCTTCGCTTCCCTCTTCGGCACCTTCTTCACCGAATGCGGAGCGAGAGTGATGTTCTCCTCGATGGTGAGGTGAGGGAACAGGTTATAGCTCTGGAAGACGATGCCGACGTCCAGCCGCAGGGCCCTGAGATCGAGCTGCGGATTGTCGACGCGCAGACCGCACACCTCGATCTCGCCGCTGTCGATGGTCTCGAACCGGTCGATGCAGCGTAGCGCCGTGCTCTTGCCGGAGCCCGAACGGCCGATCAGCACCGTCACCTCGCCGCGCGCCACTTCGAAACTCACGCCGTCGAGCACCTTCAGCGGGCCGAAACTCTTGTGCACGTTGCGCAGCGCGACGACCGGGGCGGTACCGGCTGAAACGGGAGGAGGAGTATGGGCGTTCATGGCGTTTTCCTTCGCGTTCCTCGAGGGCCGGCTTCAGGCCAGTGCCGGCTTCTTCTGGAGGGCCGTTCGCTCCAGCCGGCGGCTGAGGCGCGAGAGCGGGTAGCAGAGCGAGAAGTAGACGAGGGCGATGATCGAATAGATGAGGAAGGGCTCGAACAGCGAGTTGTTGATGATCTGGCCGGAGCGGGTCAGTTCGACGAAGCCGACGACCGAGGCGAGCGACGTGTTCTTGATGATCTGCACCATGAAGCCGACCGTGGGCGGGGTCGCGATGCGGATTGCCTGCGGCAGGATCACCTTCACCATGCGCTGGCTGCGCGACAGGGCGAGGCCTTCGGCAGCCTCCCACTGGGGCTTCGGCACCGCCTCGATGCAGCCGCGCCAGATCTCGCCGAGATAGGCGGCGACGAAGATCGTCATCGAGGCGCCGGCAGCGAGCAAAGGCGAGATGTTGAGCCCGATCGCCGCCAGCCCGAAGAAGGACAGGAACATGATGACGAGCAGCGGCGTACCCTGGATGAGCTGCACATAGGTCGCGGCTAGGATGCGCAGCAGGCGGCTCGGCGAGACGCGGCAAAGCGCGATGAGGAAGCCTGCGGCGCCGCCGCCGATGAGGGCGATCACCGACAGGCCGATGGTCCACAGAGCGCCGTGGCCGAGGAAGAGGAGATGGTTGAGATTCAGAGTGCCGCCCATGGTCCTCTCCTCACAGCGGGGTGCCGAGGCGGCGCCGGCGCGGGAACAGCGCGAGGCCGAGCAGCCAGAAGCCGAGCCGCATGATGAAGGACAGCACCACGTAGATGAGCGCCACGACGATGTAGGTCTCGAAGGAGCGGTAGGTTTCCGACTGGATGTAGTTGGCGACCGCCGTCAGTTCCTCGGCCGAGATCTGCGAGGTGACGGACGAGGCCAGCATCAGCAGCACGAACTGGCTGGTGAGGGCGGGATAGACGCGCTCGATCGCCGGCCACAGCACGACATGCCAGTAGACCTGCGCCTTCGACAGGCCGAGGCCTTCCGCCGCCTCGATCTGGCCCTTGTGGATCGAATCGAAGCCGGCGCGCATGATTTCGGTCGTGTACGCGCCGACATTGATGGTGAGCGCCACCGCCGCGACCGTGAAGGCGGAGAACTTCAGCCCGAGGCTGGAAAGCCCGAAATAGACGAGGAAGATCTGCACCAGCAGTGGCGTGTTGCGGATGCCCTCGACATAGGCGCCGCAGAGCCGCGCGATGAGGACGTTGCCGCCCCGCCGCCCGATGGCACCGAGGGCGCCGATCAACGCGCCGCAGATCACGGCGATGAAGGCGAGCTCCAGCGTCAGCGCTGCTCCGTCGAGCAGGCTCTGCCAGCGGTCGAGAACGACCGAGAAATCGAGTTCAAGACCCATGGTGGAGAACCCCACCTCACTGTCCAGAATGCGTGCTTGTGGCGTCAGCCGTTGCCGGGATGCCGCGGCTGGTTGGCCATGCGGTCATAGACGCGGAACAGCGCCTGATTGCCGTTCGTCCCCTCGCCATGGGCGCGGGCCTCGACATACTGGCTTGTGACCAGCGCGGTCGCCGGCAGCGGCACCGACAAAGCGAGCGCCTGTTCCTGCACCAGCCGCAGGTCCTTCAGCATCAGATCGATGCGGAAGCCGGCGGAGGCGTCTCCGGTGATCATCGACGGCCCGAGCTTGTCGAGCATCCAGGAGGCGGCCGAGCCGCCAAGGAGAACACCGCGCATCTGATCGAGGTCGACGCCGAACGCGCGCCCGAGCGCGATGGCCTCGCAGATCGCCTGGATATTGATGCCGCAGATGAGCTGGTTGCACAGCTTCACCGCCTGACCGGAGCCGGGGCCGCCGACATGGTTGATGGTGGCGCCCATCGCTTCGAAGAAGGGCGTCGCGCGGGCAAAGGCTTCGGCGTCGCCGCCGGCCATGATCGACAGCGTGCCGTTCTTGGCGCCGACGGGGCCGCCGGAAACCGGCGCGTCGATCATGTCGATGCCGGCGGCTTTCAATTCGTCGGCCATGCGCCGCACCGCGACGGGTGAGATGGTGCTCATATCGACCACGAGCCGGCCGCGCGGCGGATCGGCAAGAAGGCCTCCGGGGCCGAGCACGACCTCCTCGACCTGCGGCGTGTCCGGGAGCATGGTGATGGCGACGTCGGCATCGCGGGCGGCATCCGCCGGGCCGGTGGCCGGCTCCGCGCCGAGAGAGACGAGTTCGGCGACGGCATTCGGCAGCACGTCGAAAACGCGCACGGTGAAGCCGGCCTCGATGAGATTGCGCGCCATCTCGCGACCCATCGTGCCGAGGCCGATGAAGCCGACGCGTCCCTGGTTGTTCCGTCCCATGACTTCCTTCTTTTTGCTTGTCGTTCGATGCGTCAGTCGAGCTTGCCGGCGGCGCGTCCTCCCTGGATGGCCAGCTTGCGGCGGAACTCGTCGCCTATCGCGAAGTGTTCGCGAAGCGTGCGGTCGGCGACCTCGGGGTCGCCGGCGACGATGGCGTCGAACACCCGCTTGTGGTCCTCGACGAGATAGGTGCGCATGTCGAAGAGGCGCACGAGGTGACGCCGGTCGAGATGCGAGCGCGTGAGCACCGCCGCCATCGAGTCGTAGAGCACGGCCAGCGTTTCCGAGCCGCTGGCCCGGACGATGGCGCGGTGGAACTCGAAGTCGGCCCGGCCGCCGGCCTCGGTGTCGTCGATCGTCTCCTCGATCCGGCGCAGGGCGACCTGCAGGCGCTCAAGGTCGGACACGCTCGCGCGCTCGGCGGCGAGACGGATAGCCTGGCACTCGATCGCGACGCGTGCCTGGATCACGTCGTCCATCAGGTCGGCGCGGTGCGAGAGCGCGAAAGTGAAGAAGTCGTTCAGTACCGAGATATCCGGGCGCCGCACGATGGTGCCGACGCGGTCGCGGATCTCGACGATGCCGAGCACGGTGAGCGCGCGTAGCGCCTCGCGCAGAATGGGGCGGCTCACGCCGAGCTGTGCGGCGAGCTCGCGCTCCGGGATCAGCCGGTCGCCCGGCTTCAGCGAGCCGGCCAGAAGCCGTTCCCGCAGGAAGGCAAAGACCTTCTCGAAGCCTTTGCCGCCCTGCTCATCCAGCCGTGTGATTTCGAACGTGTCGCTCATGTCTTGTCATGCCGTGGTAAGACCAGTGTGCATACCACGGCCATCACGTCAACCCGTGCGGCGGCGAATGAGGGCCGGCGGGACGCCGAGTTGTCGGGTCTGACTTCCTTTAACCGATTAAGATGTAAGGATTTTCAGGTGCGGAGCACCACCCTGCATTGGTTGTGGCGGGGTTGCTGGTAGTGGCGGAGCGGCCTGTCAGGCGGCCGCCTGCCGGCGAGAGGTTCGATACCGAGCCATGGGTGCGTTATGCCGTTACCGGCCTCGTGCGTGCGGCGGGATGCGGCAGGGCGAGGCGGGGGCCTTCGCCAAAGAGCTTCTCGCGCAGCGATCCGGTCGTGTAGGCGCGCTTGTAGCGGCCACGCCGGGTCAGCTCGGGGACGAGCAGGTCGGCGATATCCTCGAAGGTCTCCGGCATCACGGCATAGCAGAGGTTGAGCCCGTCGACGCCGGTAGAATCCACCCAGGCCTCGATGGCATTGGCGACGGTTTCCGGCCCGCCGGCGACGACCGGGCCGATGCCGCCAATGCCGACATGCTCGGCGACTTCCCGCACCGTCCATACACGGTCGGGATCGGCGCGGGTGATGTTGTCCATGGCGGTGCGTCCGGCGTCGTTCTCGACATGACGCACCTGATCGTCGAGGCTCAGGCGCGAGAAGTCGACCCCGGTCCAGCCGGACATGAGCGCCAGCGCGCCCTCGTGGCTGACATGCGACCTGTATTCGGCGAGCTTCGCGGCCGCTTCCGCGTCGGTGGCGCCGAGTATCACGGTCATCATGCTGAAGACGCGGATGGCGGCCGGCTCGCGCCCGGCGGCGCGTACGGCCTCGCGGATCGCGGCGACGCGCGGGGCGATCACCGCGGCGGAAGGACCCGAGACGAACACGCATTCGGCATGCCGGCCCGCGAAAGCGCGCCCGCGCGGCGAACTGCCGGCCTGGTAGAGCACCGGGGTTCGCTGCGGCGAGGGTTCCGAGAGATGGATCGCGTCGAGCCGGAAATGCGCGCCTTCATGGCGGATGGGCCTGACCTTGGCGGGGTCGGTGAAGATGCCGGCCTGCCGGTCGCGGCGCACGGCGTCGGCGTCCCAGCTCTCCTCCCACAGCCGGTAGACAAGTTCCATGTACTCGTCGGCGATGTCGTAGCGATCGTCGTGGGCGATCAGCTTTTCACCGCCGGCCGCCCGTGCCGCGCTGGCGAGATAGCCGGTGACGATGTTCCAGCCGACCCGCCCGCCGGTGAGATGATCGAGGGTCGACATGCGCCGGGCAAAGGGGAAGGGGGGCTCGTAGGTCAGTGTCGAGGTGACGCCGAAGCCGAGGTGCTCCGTGACGGCCGCCATGGCGGGAACCAGCAGCAAAGGATCGTTCGCCGGGACCTGCGCCGCGCTGCGCAGGGCGGCATCGGGGGTACCGCCATAGACATCGTAAACGCCCAGCACGTCGGCGAGGAAGATGCCGTCGAACCGCCCCCGTTCGAGCGTGCGGGCGAGTTCGAGCCAGTGGCGCAGGTGTCGATATTCCGCCGAGCGGTCGCGCGGATGGCGCCACAGGCCGGGCGACTGGTGACCCACGCAGTTCATGGCGAAGGCGTTGAAGCGGATTTCGCGGGACAAGACGGTCTCCTTGGGCGCGCCCTTCGGTAGAAGGCGGAGCGTTGGAAAAGTCATCGTCGTTTCAAGGCATTGACGAGAGAGGGGAGAGGCAGGCGAGTGTTTCGCTTGACATTGCCAATAGTTTATCGATTTAGTGTATTAAAGTCATAGAGACGTCAATCATGATGCCTTTTCGCCGCAGGATATGCGCATCGCTGGTGTGTCGGCCGGTTCCTCGGAACGGCCGGTCTCACGGCGTTCCGGCGTCCGGCGT
Organism: Ancylobacter moscoviensis; assembly: GCF_007559435.1. Lineage (GTDB taxonomy): Bacteria > Pseudomonadota > Alphaproteobacteria > Rhizobiales > Xanthobacteraceae > Ancylobacter > Ancylobacter moscoviensis. The sequence continues at coordinate 173,850 of NZ_VMBP01000007.1, forward strand.
CGGGGCTCCCGCAGCGTGCGCCGCACGGCTCCGCGCCTGTCGTTGAAGTCCGGCCCGGGGCGCGTCGCGTCCCTTTTCTCACGACGGCAACCGTCCCCGATTTCGCAGCCATGATCTCGCTGAAAAACGTCACCAAGACCTATGCCGCCGGCGCGCGTTCGACCACGGCGTTGCGCGCGGTCGATCTCGACATCCAGCGTGGGGAGGTCTTCGGGATCATCGGGGCGTCCGGCGCGGGAAAGTCGACCCTGGTGCGTCTGATCAACCTGCTGGAGCGTCCCGATGCCGGCCTCGTGGCCGTCGATGGGCGCGCCACCGATGGGGTGCGCGGACGCGAGCTTCTCGCATTGCGCCGCCGCATCGGCATGGTGTTCCAGCATTTCAACCTGCTGAGCGCCAAGACGGTCGCCCAGAATGTCGCCTTTCCGCTTCAGTTGGCCGGTGAGCGCAATCTCGCCGCGATCGAGGCGCGTGTCGCCGAGTTGCTGGCCCGCGTGGGGCTTTCCGAGCACGCACAGAAATATCCGCGTCAGCTTTCCGGCGGGCAGAAGCAACGCGTGGGGATCGCCCGCGCACTCGCCTGCCGTCCGTCCATCCTGCTCTGCGACGAGGCGACGAGCGCGCTCGATCCCGAGACCACGCGCTCGGTGTTGCGGCTGCTCTCGGAGATCAATCGCGAGCTGGGCCTGACCATCGTGCTCATCACCCACGAAATGGACGTGGTGCGGCAGATCTGCGATCGCGTGGCGGTGCTCGACGCCGGGCGGGTGGCGGAGACCGGGCCGGTGGAGGAGGTGTTCCTGCATCCGCGCCACCCCGCGACGCTCGCCCTGGTGCGCGAGGCCGCGCGCGAAGAGGACGGCGAGGTTTCGCCCGTCCACGGCGCCATCCACCGGCTGACCTTTCTGGGCTCGGCGACGCACAGCCCCATCCTCGGCGTGCTGGCGCGTGAGCATGGCGTCGATTTCAGCATTGTCGGCGGCCAGATCGGATCAATCCGCGACCAACCCTTCGCACAGCTCAACGTGGCTTTCAGCGGCGGCGACGTGGCCGGCGCCCTCGCACGCCTCGACGCGGCCGGCATCGATGTCGAGGCGCTCTACGACCGATCCGCTGCGGCCATACCCGCCGAAGCCCGCATCCGGGAGCTGGCCCATGTCGTTTGACCGCATCGACTGGGTGCAGATCGGCCATGCCGCGCTCGACACGCTCGCCATGCTCGGCGGCGCGCTGTTCTTCACCGTGCTGTTCGGCCTGCCGCTCGGCGTAATCCTCTTCCTCACCGGCCGGGGCCAGTTTCTGCAGCAGGGCGTGATCTACGGCGCCTTGTCCTTCGTGCTGAACATCTTGCGCTCAGTGCCCTTCATCATCCTGCTCATCGTGCTGATGCCGGTGACGACGGTCCTCACCGGCACCTCGCTCGGCGTGCGCGGCGTGATCCCGCCGCTCGTGGTGGGCACCACCGCCTTCTTCGCGCGGCTCGTCGAGACCGCGCTGCGCGAGGTCGACCGGGGCGTCATCGACGCCTCGCGGGCCATGGGCGGCACCGTCGGGCAGATCGTCTTCCGAGCCCTGCTGCCGGAAGCGCTGCCCGGCATCATCGCCGGCATCACCGTCACGGCCATCGTGCTCGTGGACTACACGGCGATGTCGGGCGCCATCGGCGGCGGCGGCATCGGGGATCTCGCCATCCGCTATGGCTACCAGCGCTTCCAGACCGAGGTGATGGTCGTGACGGTGATCCTGCTCATCGTCCTCGTCCAGCTTCTTCAGGCGGCCGGAAACCGGCTCGTCCTTCACTTTTCCCGCAAATGATCCAGCCACGGATGCATGTCATGAGCCCGTTCAAGACCGGCCTCTTCAAGACCCTCATCTCGACCGTCCTCTCTGTTGCCCTGCTTGGCGCCCCGGCCTTCGCCGGCGAGAAGCTGGTGGTCGGCGCCACCGCGGTTCCGCACGCGGAAATCCTGGAGTTCGTGAAGCCCATCGTCGCGAAGGACGGGCTGGAGCTCGATATCCGGGTGTTCTCGGACTACATCCAGCCGAACGCGCAGCTCGTCTCCAAGCAGCTCGACGCGAATTACTACCAGTACCGGCCGTTCCTGAACGATTACAACCGCGAGCGCGGCACCGCACTGGTGCCGATCGTCCCGGTGCATGTAGAGCCCTTCGTCGCCTATTCCCAGAAGATCACGTCGGTCGATCAGATCAAGGACGGCGCCACGGTCGCCATTCCGAACGATCCGGTGAATGGCGGGCGCGGCCTGCTGCTGCTGCAGAAGCTCGGCCTGATCAAGCTGAAGGGCAAGGCGGAACTCGACACGCCGGAAGACCCGCTGCCCAGCCAGAAGGACATTCTGGAGAATCCGAAGAACCTCAAGATCGTCGAGCTGGAATCGGCAATCCTGCCGCGCGCCCTCTCGCAGGTCGATCTCGCTGCGCTGAACGGCAACTACGTGCTGGAAGCTAAGCTCGACCTGGACAAGTCGCTCTACATCGAGCGCGGTCAGGACGGGAAGAACGTCTGGGGCGAGTACCTCGTCACCCGTCCCGAGAACAAGGACGACCCGGCGATCAAGCTTCTCGCCAAGGCGCTCAACTCCGACGCCACCCGCGAATTCATCAAGGAGCGCTATCAGGGGCAGGTCTATCCGGCCTTCTGATGCGGTCCTGGCGGGCGCCCGGCCGGTGCCCGCCTCCTCCTTCCCGCCAGCGGATATCGACATCATGAGCATCGACGCCACTGCCTTCGCGCCCCGGCCCGCTGCGCCGCCGGCCCCGGGAGCGCCGGGCTGGGTGCCCTCCCGTCCCGCGCGTCCCGCGCATGTGATCGCCGACGATGCCGAGGCGATCGCGGTGGCGAAGAGCCTCGCGCCGCTCTTCGCCCGCGACGCGCGCGAGCGCGACCTTGAACGACGCCTGCCTTTCGAGGAGGTCGATGTCTTTTCGCAGAGCGGGTTGTGGGGGATCACCATCCCCAGGGAATATGGCGGCGCTGGCGTCTCCCAGCGCACGCTGGCGAGGGTGTTCGTCGAGCTCGCCTCGGGCGACGCCTCGCTCACCCAGATCGCGCAGAACAGCTTTGAGATCATCGACGTCATCCGCCGGACCGGCAGCGAGGAGCAGAAGCGCGAGCTGTTCGGCCTCGTGCTCGCGGGCCATCGGCTCGGCAACGCCTTCTCCGAGTTCAAGGGCAAGAATGTCGAGGATTTCTCGACCCGGATCGTCCGACGCGGCGACCATTACGTGGTCAGCGGTGAGAAGTTCTATTCCACCGGCGCGCTCTTCGCCCATCTCGTGCCGATCATCGCCCTCGATGAAGAGGGGCATGTCGTCGTGGCGGTCGCCGAGCGCGACGCGCCCGGCCTCAAGGTGATCGACGACTGGTCCGGCATCGGCCAGCGCACCACGGCGAGCGGCACGGTCCGCATCGAGGAGGTCGTGATCCCGGCCTCGCGCTTGCTGCCGGCCCACATCGTCTACGAGAATCCGAGTGCCGTCGGGCCGCAGAGCCAGCTCCTGCAGGCCGCCATCGATGCCGGCATTGCCAAGGGCGCGCTCGCAGCGACCATCGATTTCGTTCGAAACCAAGCCCGTCCCTGGATCGATAGCGGGCAGGAGAAGGCCACGGAGGATCCCTACACCATCGCGGCCATCGGCGATCTGGCGATCCGGCTGCACGCGGCCGAGGCCCTGCTCGACCGTGCCGGCGAGCAGATCGACGCCACGCTGCGGGACATCAACCTCGACAGCATCGCGCTGGCCAAGGTGGCGACCGCCGAGGCGAAGGTACTGACGACCGACATCGCGCTCCTGGCGACCTCGAAGCTGTTCGAGCTCGGCGGCACCCGCGCGAGCCTCGCCCACCATGGGCTCGACCGCCTCTGGCGCGACGCGCGCACCCATACGCTGCATGACCCCGTGCGGTGGAAGTACCACGCAGTCGGCCAGTTCTACCTGAACGGCGTCCACCCCCCGCTTCATTCCTGGATCTGAGGCTGGCCCGCGCGGCCGGAACAACGGGAGACGACCATGTCCCGCCACATCCGCTTCAATGCGTTCGACATGAACTGTGTCGCCCACCAGTCGCCGGGACTGTGGGCGCACCCGCGTGACAAGTCGTGGAAATACAAGGACCTCGACTATTGGCAGGACCTTGCCCGCACGCTCGAGCGCGGGATTTTCGACGGCATCTTCATCGCCGACGTGATCGGCTATTACGACGTCTACAAGGGGTCGAACTGGCACGCGATCCGCGAGGCGGCGCAGATCCCGGTCAATGACCCGCTCCAGCTTGCCGCGCCTATCGCGCTGGCGACCGAGCATCTGGGCATCGGCATCACCGCTTCCACCTCCTTCGAGCACCCCTATACCTTCGCCCGCCGCCTCGCGACCGCCGACCATCACACCAAGGGACGCGTCGGCTGGAACATCGTGACCTCCTATCTGGAGAGCGGCGCCAAGAACATCGGCCAGGGTGGTCTGCGCGGGCACGACAACCGCTACGAGGTGGCGAGTGAGTATGTCGAGGTTCTCTACAAGCTGCTGGAAGGCAGCTGGGAAGAGGACGCGGTGATCCGCGACCGCGACGGCCGCGTCTTCACCGACCCCGCCAAGGTTCACGAGATCGGGCACAAGGGGAAGTATTTCGAGGTTCCCGGCTATGGGCTGACCGAGCCCTCGCCGCAGCGCACGCCGGTGCTCTATCAGGCGGGAGCCTCCGGCGCCGGCAAGGCCTTCGCCGCCGGCCATGCGGAATGCGTGTTCGTCGGCGCACCGACCAAGTCACTGCTGAAGGCCTATGTCGCGGATATCCGCGCGCAGGCCGCGGCGGCGGGGCGCGATCCGCGCAAGGTCTACATCTACAATCTCATCACCCTGATCGTGGATGAGACGGACGAGAAGGCGCGGCGGCGCTTCGAGGACTACAGCAGCTACGCTTCCTATGACGGCTCGCTGGTCTTCATGTCGGGCTGGAGCGGCATCGATTTCGGCCAGTACGCCCCGACCGATCTGCTCAGGAAGGTCGAGACCAACGCCATCGTCTCGATGGTCGAGCACTTCGCCGGCAAGGACAAGCCGTGGACGGTCGAGGAACTGGCGCGCTGGGGCGGCATCGGCGGCGTCGGACCGGTCTTCGTCGGCTCGCCCTCGACGCTCGCCGATATCCTGCAGGAATGGGTGGAGGAGACCGATGTCGACGGCTTCAACCTCGCCTATGCGGTGACGCCGGAGAGCTTCGAGACGGTGGTCGACCTGCTGGTGCCGGAACTTCAGAAGCGAGGCGCCTATCCCACGGCCTACCGGCCGGGGACGCTGCGCGAGAAACTGTTCGGCGACGGGCCCTACCTGCCGGCGACCCATCCGGCGCAGGGCTATCGCGACATTGAGGCGGTCAAGCGCCGGGAGGCCGAGCAGCGCGCCTCCGGGGCGGTGGCTGCCGAATGAACTCCGCAGGCCCGCCGGCGTCGATCCTCGTCCGGGTGGGCCGCTTCCCGACACTCTTCACAAGGTGACGACATCATGAGCCAGATCGATTCCGCCTGGGGTGCAGGCCCGAGCGAGCGCTACGAGGCGCTGGCCGACCATTTTCGTCCGGTCTTCGCGCGGATTGCGGAAGGCGCCGTCCAGCGCGAGCTCGAACGGGAGCTCGCCTTCGAGCCGATCAAATGGCTCAAGGAGGCCGGCTTCGGTGCGGTTCGCCTGCCGGTGGAAGCGGGCGGGCTCGGCGCCAGCCTGCCCGAGCTCGCCAATCTGCTGATCGAGCTCAGCGAGGCGGATTCCAATGTCACGCAGGCGCTGCGCGTGCATTTCGGCGTGGTCGAGGACATCCTCAACACGAGGGACGCCGCCCGCCGCGAGCGCTGGTTCAAGCGCATCGCCGCCGGCGAGACCACCGGCAGCGCCTGGACCGAGGCCGGCAATGCCTCGATCGAGGCGTTCGGTACGCGGCTGACCGAGAAGGGCGGCGAACTCACCGTCACCGGCGCCAAATACTACACGACCGGTTCTCTCTACGCCGACTGGATCGACTTCGGCGTCACCGGTCCGCAGGGCGAGGAGCTTTCGGTCTTCGTGCGCGCGGACGCGCCGGGTGTGAAGATCGTCGACGACTGGGATGGCTTCGGCCAGATTCTCTCGGTGAGTGGCACCACGACCTTCACCGACGTGCCGGTGGCGCGCGAGGAGGTGGTGGACGACAAGGACCGCTTCAAATACTCGGCGGCATTCTACCAGCTCTACCATCTCGCCACGATCGCCGGCATCGGACGCGCCATTACGCGCGACGTTGCCCGCGCGGTCGCCGCACGCAATCGCACCTACACCCATGCCAATGGGTCCCGTTCCAGCCAGGACCCGCAGGTTCTGGCGGTGGTGGGACGCGCGCGCGGTGCGGCCTATTCGGCGGGTGCCATCGCACTGAAGGCGGCGGAATCACTCCAGCGGGCCTTCGACGCGCGTTTCACCGGGAATGACGAGGCCGAGGAACATGCCAACGCCATTGCCGAGCTGGAGACCGCGCAGGCGCAGACGGTGGTGACGAGCCTGGTGCTCGATTCCGCCACCAGCCTGTTCGACGCGCTCGGCGCTTCCGCCACGCGCAAGCCGCTCGGTCTCGACCGGCATTGGCGCAATGCGCGCACGCTCTCCTCGCACAATCCGCGCATCTACAAGGACCGCATCGTCGGAGACTTCGCCGTCAACGGCACCCTGCCGCCCTATCAGTGGCGGATCGGCCGGCCGGCCGCCGAGCCCGCCCGTCAGGCGGCGGAATAAGGAGCAGGCCGCGCGCGGACCAACGAGGCTCCGCGTGCGGCGTCATATCGGAAGATGCGGGAAGGACGCCGCAAAGGCTGCTTCCAGCGTCGTCGCCGTAAGCGGCGCCAGCATCGGCAGGCGGCCGAGAACGGCAGCACCGCCGAGATCGGCGACGATCTCCTGCGTATCCGGCTCGGCATCGCCGATGAAGGCGACGCCGAGGACCGGGATGGATCGACGGCGCAGTGCTTCCAGCGACAGAAGCGTGTGATTGATGGTGCCCAGCCGGGTGCGTGCGCACAGGATCACCGGCAGCCGCCAGTCGGCGAAGACATCCAGAAAGGTGAGCCGCCGGGTCAGCGGCACCATCAGCCCGCCGGCTCCCTCGATGACCAGCGGACCGGCAGCCGCCGGCGGGACGAGGCGGCCGGCTTCGAGCGTAACGCCGTCGATGCAGGCTGACCGATGCGGCGAGGCGGGTGTGCACAGTCGATAGGCTTCCGGCAGAACCCGTCCGGCCGGAAGGCCGCCGAGCCTTTTCGCGACCTCGCTGTCGGTTTCGCCGTCGAGGCCCGCCTGCACCGGCTTCCAGTAGGATGCGCCGATCCGGCGCGCGAGGCCGGCGGCGAACACGGTCTTCCCGATGTCCGTATCGGTGCCGGCGACCACGATGCGCGCGTCGCCGGCACTCTGGGCGTTCACCGCGTATCCCCGGCAAGCGGCGTCGCGGGCGCGGGTCGATGCGCGACCGGCCTTTGCGCCGGGCTGTATGGTGTCGGGAGACCCGCGTTCTCTCCAGGCAACGCCGCTGCCCGCATGCCGAGCTTGCCGAGCAGGGTGGCGTCCCGGTCCCGGGCCGGGTTGCCGGTGGTCAGCAGCACCTCTCCGGTGAAGATGGAGTTGGCGCCGGCGAGGAAGCAAAGGGCCTGCAACTCGTCGCTCATGGCGCTGCGTCCCGCCGAAAGGCGCACGACGCTGCGCGGCATCAGGATGCGGGCGAGCGCGACGAGCCGCACGAAAGCGATCGGCTCGACGGGTTCGGCCTTCTGCATCACCGGCGTACCGGCGATCGGATGCCACATGTTGAGGGGCACGCTCTCCGGCGGCTCGTCGAGATCGGCCAGCGTGACCAGCATGACGATGCGGTCGTCGATGGTCTCGCCCATGCCGACGATCCCCCCGCAGCAGACCTTGATACCGCCGGCGCGGACGTGGTCGAGCGTTTCCAGCCGGTCCTCCATCGTCCGCGTGGTGACGATCTGGGGGTAGAAGGCCGGGGAGGTGTCGATGTTGTGGTTGTAGTAGTCGAGGCCCGCTTCGCCGAGGCGTTCCGCTTGCGCGGGCGTGAGCATGCCGAGCGTGACGCAGGCTTCCATGCCAAGCGCCTTGACGCCCTCGATCATGGCGCACACCACGTCCATGTCGCGGTCCTTGGGGCTCCGCCACGCCGCGCCCATGCAGAAGCGCGTGGCGCCGCCCGCTTTCGCCCGCCGCGCCTCGGCGAGCACGGCCTCCACCTCCATCAGCTTTGTCGCTTTCACGCTGCCGCGGTGGTGGGCACTTTGCGAGCAGTAGCCGCAATCTTCCGGGCAGCCCCCGGTCTTGATGGAGAGCAGCGTCGCCGTCTCCACCACTGCCGGATCGAAACAGCAACGGTGGACGCTCTGGGCCTGGAAGAGCAGTTCGGGGAAGGGGAGGGTGTAGATGTCCCGTGCCTGCGCCTGTGTCCAACGGGGGCGGCGGGAGCCGGCCGACCCCTCGGATCGGCCGGGCGAGGAAGGGGCAGCGCTCACCGCCCGATCTTCCCGATCAACCGCCGGGGAACGAACAGCGCCCCGATCGCGACCATGGCGATGTTGATCAGATCGCCGAGGATGAAGGGTGTGAAGCCGAGCGGAACGACGTCAGCAACCGGAACATAGAGTGCCAGCCAGATAAGGCCGAGCGCATAGGTGACGGCAAGGCCGGCCAGCATGGCGCCGGTGCGGCCGAGCGTGCCACGCCCTTCCGCCAGCGCGCCGGAAATCCAGCTCGCGGCGAGATAGCCCAGGAGATAGCCGCCGGTGGGGCCGACCATGTAGGCGAGGCCGATGCCGCGTTCCGGGGTGCCGGAGAAGACCGGTAGACCCGCCGCGCCGACAGCGAGATAGGTCAGGAAGGTCGCGGTGGCGAGGCGCGGGCCGACGGCGAGGGCGACGGTCATCACCGCCAGCGTGTGCAGCGTCATCGGCACCGGCCAGGATGGCACGCGGATTTTCGCACACAGCGTGATGAGCGCGACGCCGAGAACGATCACGGCGGTTTTCTTCGCCATCGAGCGAAGCTGCGGGGGCGACAGGGCGAGAGTCTGATTCATGATCACTCCTGAATTATAGATAATTATCGAATCTATCGATAATGAATCCACAGGAGCAGCCGGGACGCAATGCTATTTATAGATAATAATCAGCCGACAATGGCGAAGGCGCTGCGCGGCGTGCCGCCGGAGCCGGAAACCGGACGCTGCCCGATCCAGCCGACATGCCGGGTAAGGGTCGCACAGGCGGACTCGATGTCGCCCTTGCGCAGATAGGCGAGGATGGCGCGGTGATCGTGGTCGGTGCGCGCCTCCCAGTCCGAGCGCCAGGCAGCGAAGAGGAAACGCGCACTGGCGGCATGCAGGTCATCGATGGCGGCGAGCAGGCGGGGCATGCCGCAGGGTTCAAGGATCAGGCGGTGAAAGCGCCGGTTGGCTTCCTCCCACGAGCGTACATCCCGCGAGGCGTCGCCAGCATGCGTGGCGTCCTCGGCGGCGTCGAGAATGGCGGCAGTGAGGTTAGGCGCGGCATGCCGAAGGGCGAGCACCTCGAGGGCGGCGCGCATCTGCGCGACCTCCTTCACTTCGGCCAGCTCGAAGGACGCGACGCGCACACCGCGACGCGGCTCGCTGACCGCCAGTCCTTGCGCCTCCAGACGGCGAAATGCCTCGCGAACCGGAACATGGCTGGCACCGAATTCCTCGGCGATATGATCCTGCCGAAGCCGGGCGCCGGGCTCGATCTGCCCGGCGATGATCCGTTCCGCGAGGGTGCGGCTGATGCGGGCCGCCAGCGTCTCTTCCGATCGTGTGCTCATATTTTATAGATAATTTGCGCCGGGGCGATTGTCGATGCGGCGTCCTCGCGCCCTGCCCTGCGCCTGTTGACGCCGCAAACGTGGAATCCCGATGCCGGTCGCTGCCGTGCGGCGGGCGCTGGCCGACATCCTTCTGGTGACGCCGGCCGATCTCAAGCAGCATGTCGACGAGGTGGCCCGAACCATCGTCCAGCGGCACGGCTTCGTGTCCTGCCGGGCCCATATCGCGCGCGTCGGTCGCGGCCGGCAGATCGAGCTCTACGTCATCGTTCCGGCCGCATGGCCGGCGCGGCGGCTGGAGGCGTGGGACGCGGTCCGTGACGAGATCGGCGCGCTGATCGGCAGGGACAGTCCCGACCGGTGGATGACCATCGTCTTCACCACCGATCCGGAATGGGCGGACTGAGCGGCCGACGAACGGGCCGGCGCTTCACGCCCGCTCGCCGATGCGGGCCCGCGCCGCGATGTGACGCTCGCGCCAGGCGTCCTGAAGGCGCTGGCGCCAGCGCCGGTCGCCACGCTCGGTCACCTCGTGGAGGAAGCGCGCATAGTCGAGCGCGAGGCCCGGCGTCCACGTCATCAGCTCGGCGCGCCCGCGCACCAGGCGCAGCAGCCAGAAATGCGGGTCGACGAGCAGCTTCAGCAGGCGGCGCAGGGGTTTGCCGTCCCGGAGAACGCCCTCCATCGCCGCATCGAGCGCGAGAATGGACGACGACGAACAGTTGCGCGCTGTGAGATTGTAGGTCGTGTCCTGCGAATACTCTCGCCAGAAGGCGCGCAGCGCCGCGGGGTTGAAGCGGGTGAAGGTGACGGTTTGATCTGCGGGGCACCAGCCCGCGACTTCTTCCGCGTAGGAAGGCTGGAAGCGTCCGGCGACGTCGTTCTGCGTGCGGGAATCCAGCAGGTGGCGGAAGTCGTCGCTGTCGCGATCGATCTCGACCGCCGGATAGTGGCTCACATAGAGATCGGGCGGCAGTTCGAGCGCTGCATGGCCGGTCGACACCACGCCGTGGCGGTCTACCGCGGCGACGTAGCGGCGTACCACGATGGGGCCGTGGCCTCCGTCGGCCGAGCCGGTGGCGGTCCATACGTGAAGCATCAGCGTCTGTCCCGGAAACTCCGCGCCGGCCCCCCTGTTCTCATAGCCGTGGCCCCCGCCGCCATGCCAGTTGCGGGAAGCGTAGAAGGGCAGCGATGTTACGGAGCGGCCCGGGCCGAGGGCGCGCAACTGCATGGCGAGCTGGAATAGCGTGTAGCCCGAGCTCAGCAGCAGTAGCGCGAGGCAGAAGGGCACGGTCAGGCGATGGGGCAGGGGGTGGCCGGCCAGGATGACGACGGCGAGGACGATCTCGACGAGGCCTGCGGCCAGTCCCTGCCGCCAGCGCGGATTGCGCACGACGGCGGCGGAGGCGATGCGCAGAACGCCGTCGATGGCGAAGGCAGCTCCGAACAGCGTGGCGCTGCCGATGTTGTTGTCCCAGGGAATGTCGGCGACCAGGAAGCCAGCGATGAGGAAGGCGAGTCCCCGCGCCACCGCTCGCAGATGAGTACGCACTCCGAGCAGCATGGCGGCGGCGAGCTCCACCAGCCCGTGCAGGGCGAGAAGGATGCCCAGCGTATCGGTGACGACGCTCAGCTTGCCGTCGCTCAGGTCGGCCAGCATCAGCAGGCCGAGCAGGCAGGTGCCGGCGCCCGCCATCGCGAGGACGCGCCACTGAGGGCGTAGCGCATCTCCTCCGAGGAGCAGGAAGGCAAGACGGATCATCGATGATTCCTCACGAGCGGCCCGGAGCGGAAGCCGCAGCCGGGCCCGGGGGGGCGCCGCCCTGTTACCACGACCGGACGGATCGGTGGCGGCGATCGACGTGTCGCCGATGGCGGGCTTTTGGTGAAGGCGGTCTGCGGCGGATTGCGGCTAGGGCTTGGCCGGCGTGCCGGTAGCCTCGCCAATCAGCTTGCAGGCGAGCGTCTTTGGAGCCTGCCTCGCCTCGGCGAGCGGGCCGTCGATGATGTCGCAATCGAGCAGGTTGTCGTCGCTGCTCTTGCGCGCCGAGGCGATGTTGACGTTGACCTGCACGGGGCCTTCCAGCCAGCCGAGGTGCTGCGGATCGAGCCGGACGGCGGGAACGGCATACCGGCCCGCAATACCGGGAATGGGGATGTCCCGGCTCGGGCCGAAGCCGATCTGGCCCATCTCGTCGGCGTGCTTCTGCGAGCCTTTCTTCGGCCAGCCGTAATAATCGACCATGATCACCATCGCTTCGTGCCGGGCGGCCAGCGTCGCGGCGGCTTTCGCCGACAGGACGATGTTCACCTCGAAGCCGGTGTCCTCCTGAGCGGCGGCCGGTGCCGCCAGAACGGCCAGGCCGAGAGCGAGCAGGGCGGCGCCGGCAGGCCGGCAGCGGGGCGTCTCCATGAGCATCTCCTTCGTCGCTTCCAGTGCGTACCGATACCCCCGGTCGCGGAGCGATCGACGCGGCGGACGGGCCGCGGTCGGCGACCGGGGACGCGGTCATGCCCGTACCACCGGCGGATCACGACAGGCACATTCCCGCCCTGGAGCATGGCTCCATGGCAAGGCATCGGATCGGGACGCTTCTTGCCCGACCGAATAGGGCGTTTCACGACCGGACGGTCCGAAATGACCAGAATAGAGCGCTATTCCGATAGCGCGTCGCCTTCTGACATATCGCCTCCGGCCATCACAAACGCCTGCCATATATGGCGCGCGCGCGTCCGAGTCCTCCATCGGGGGCCGTATGGGGTGGGTTGCGCCGGTGTCCTTCGACGTCGATTGATTGAACGGCGGTGGTGTCGCCATTCTCCTCCGTCATTCAATCGATCGGGAGTTCCCTTGTCTGGCCTGTTGCGAGCGGTTCCGAATGCCTGGGGTCCGAAAGTCAGGGCGGAAAGCGGTGAGGCAACCCAGACGCGGACGGGACCGAACGAGATCAGCTTCACGGCGCCCGCCAATCTGGCGCTGGTGATGCTCTCGCCGCAGCCGAACCGCGAAGTGGCGCTGAACAGCGACCGCAAGACCGTCGGGCTCGCTCCGATCGGCGCCATCGAGATCGTGCCGGCGGGGGCCGAGGTGTTCGCGCGCTGGACGGTAGACAAGGAGAACATGCTGGTCGCTATCGATGAGAGACGTCTCTCCCGGCTGGCGGGCATGGAGTTCGGCAAGGACAGCTTCGAGCTCCAGCCGCCGAAGGTCGGCCTCATCGACCGGAAGGCGTTGGTATTCACGAATCTGATGCGGGAAGAGTTTCAGCGTGGATCCGAGATCAACGAGCTCTGCTTCGACGGGCTCATCACGCTCTTCGCGACCCATCTGCTCCGCAACTATTCCTCCCTGCGCGAGCAGTCGGATCCGTTGATGAGCGGCGGGCTGTCGCCGAGGGCGTGGCGCAGCGTCAGCGATTACATCCAGGACAACCTGTCCGGGCGGCTCTCCATCGCGCAGCTCGCCGACGTGGCGAACCTGTCGCCGAGCCATTTCCTGCGGGCCTTCCGCCGGACCACCGGCCAGACGCCGCACCAGTACCTCGTCGCCCAGCGTCTGACCTTCGTCGAGCGGCTGGTAAGGACGACCGACACGCCGCTGGACATGGTGGCCCGATCTGCCGGATTCTCCAGCAACAGCCACATGACGGCGACGCTGAAGCGGTTGCGGGGGATCACGCCGACGGATCTGCGCCGCGAGGTGCGGCGGGGATGAGGCCTCCCTTTGACAGGCGTCAAGCCGGGAGCGTCATGCATCGATTGTAATGGCCGGGCATCGTATGCTGTCGGAAACCTGGAGGTGGAGCCATGGACGTCCGAGGTGAGGCTGTGACAGGTGCCGGGCTGATGGCGGATGCCGCTGCCTATGCGGTGGACGCGGGCCAGCGCTGGACGCTGTTCCTCGACACGCTGCGCCGACGCGGGCTGCAGTACGAGGCCCATCTGGCCGAGCCGCTGCCCAACGTGCTCGACTATGCCGCCGAACTGATCAGCGACGGGCGGGAACTGCTGCGCGCGGTGAACTATGTGCTGATGCGCATCGTGCCGCCGGCGGGCACCTCCGTCGACGAGCGCAAGCGGCCCTTCATGATCGTTGACCCGCGCGCGGGGCATGGCCCCGGCATCGGCGGCTTCAAGGCCGACAGTGAGATCGGCGTCGCCATGAAGGCCGGCCATCCCTGTTATTTCGTCGGTTTCCTGCCAGACCCGGTGCCCGGCCAGACGATCGAGGATATCTCCCGCGCCGAGGCGCACTTCCTGGAGACGATCATCGCCCGCCACCCGCAGGCGGAGGGCAAGCCCTGCGTGATCGGCAACTGCCAGGCCGGCTGGGCGGTGATGATGCTGGCGGCGGTGCGGCCGGATCTGTTCGGCCCGATCATCATCGCCGGCGCGCCGCTCTCCTACTGGGCCGGCGTGAAAGGGCGCAACCCGATGCGCTATTCCGGCGGCCTGCTCGGCGGCACCTGGCTGACCGCGCTGACCAGCGACCTCGGCGCCGGCGTGTTCGACGGCGCCTGGCTGGTGCAGAACTTCGAGAACCAGAACCCCGCCAACACGCTCTGGACCAAGCAGTACAACCTCTATTCGAAGATCGACACCGAGGTGGACCGCTATCTCGGTTTCGAGAAGTGGTGGGGCGGTCATGTGACGCTGAACGCAGAGGAAATCCAGTTCATCGTCGACGAGCTGTTCGTCGGCAATCACCTTGCCTGCGGCGACATCCGCACCTCCGACGGCACGGCGATTGACCTGCGCAACATCCGCTCGCCGATCGTGGTGTTCTGCTCGCAGGGCGACAACATCACCCCGCCGCAGCAGGCGCTGGACTGGATTCTCGACCTCTATGACAGCGTCGACGAGATCCGCTCCTACGGCCAGACCATCGTCTATTCCGTGCACGACAAGATCGGTCATCTCGGCATCTTCGTCTCCGGCAGCGTGGCGCGGAAGGAGCACGAGGAGTTCGCTTCCAACATCGATTTCATCGATGTGCTTCCGCCCGGTCTCTACGAGGCGATCTTCGAGCCGAAGACCGGCTCCGAGGCCGATCCCGAGTTGATCACCGGCGACTGGATCATGCGCTGCGAGGCGCGCGACCTCGACGACATCCGGGCGCTCGGCGGCAACGATCTCGACGACGAGCGCCAGTTCG
Organism: Ancylobacter moscoviensis; assembly: GCF_007559435.1. Taxonomy (GTDB): domain Bacteria; phylum Pseudomonadota; class Alphaproteobacteria; order Rhizobiales; family Xanthobacteraceae; genus Ancylobacter; species Ancylobacter moscoviensis. The sequence continues at coordinate 188,881 of NZ_VMBP01000007.1, forward strand.
CCGCCGCCGCGCGCGTCTCCGAGACCAATCTCTCGCTCTACCGGGCGCTGGCGCAGCCCTTCGTGCGCGCGGGCGTCAACCCGGCGATGGCGGAAGCCTTCCGCAAGCTGCATCCGCTTCGCCTGCAATATGAGCTGTTCGGCTCCCGCAACCCCTTCCTCGCCTGGGTGGGCGAGGCGGCGGAGAAGGTGCGCGAGGAGCGCCAGCCGGTCTCGCCCGACAATCCCTTCATCAAGGCGCAGGAGCAGGTCTCGCGTCAGATCGTCGAAACCCTCGATGCCTGGCGCCAGACCGTCGAGCACCAGAGCGAGCTGGCCTTTCGCGCGATCTACGGCTCGCCACTGCTGCAGGCGGCGGTGGGCATCGACCGCACCGCCGACAGGCGCCCGCGCAGCGCGGCGAAGAATGAGCTGCACCGCGAGCTGATCCGCCGGCGTATCCGCGAGCTGCGCGAGGATGTCGGCCGCGGCGGCCTGCTGGAGGCGGTGACGCGTGCGCTGGTTTACATCGGCCTCGCCCGCAACAGCGCTGACGAGCGCGGCTTCGAGGCCGTGCGCCGGCTGCGGGCCGAGCATGAGCGGGCGCGCCAGTGCACCCTCGAGGAATTCAAGGCGATGGTCCGAGAGCAGTACTTCATGCTGCTGATCGACCCCGCGGCGGCGCTGCAGGCCATCCCCGGCCTGCTGCCGGCGGAGCCGGACGAGCGCGCGGCGGCCTTTGAGGTGCTGCGCGAGGTGCTCTCGGCGCGGGGCCCGGTGACCGGAGAGGCTGGCGAGCGGCTGGAGGAGATCCGCACCCTGTTCGGGCTTGCCACCGCGCCCGAGCCGAGCGTCCGCAAGCCCGCGCTCAAGCTGGCCAGCAAGAAAGACTGAAGCGCCGCGCCAACACGCGATCCCCACCTGATCTGGAGGCCGGATGTCCATCCCCGCGGTCAAGATGAAGCTGCTCGAGGGCAAGAAGGGCCTCGTCGTCGGTATCGCCAACGACCAGTCCATCGCGTGGGGATGCGCCCGGGCGTTCCGGGGCTTCGGGGCGGAGGTTGCCGTCACCTATCTGAACGGCAAGGCGAAGCCCCATGTCGAGCCGCTGGCGCGCGAGCTGGAGGCGCCGATCTTCATGCCGCTCGACGCCACCGTGCCGGGGCAGATGGAGGCCGTGTTCGAGCGCATCGGCGAGACCTGGGGCGAACTCGACTTCGTGGTGCACTCCATCGCCTTCGCCCCGCGCGACACGCTGGCGGGACGGGTCACCGACGCGCCGCTCGCCGGCTTCCTGAAGACCATGGAGATTTCCTGCTGGTCGTTCATCCGCATGGCGCATCTGGCCGAGCCCTTGATGAAGAACGGCGGCAGCCTCTTCACCATGACCTATTACGGCTCGGAGAAGGTCATCGAGAACTACAACATCATGGGCGTGGCCAAGGCGGCGCTGGAGAGCGCCGTGCGCTACATGGCGGCGGAACTGGGCCCCAAGCGCATCCGCGTCCACGCCATCTCGCCGGGGCCGCTGGCGACGCGCGCGGCCTCCGGCATCCCGGAGTTCGACACGCTGCTCGAAAAGGCCAAGCGCAAGGCGCCGGCGCGCGAACTGGTGACGATCGACGATGTGGGCGTCGCCACCGCCATCCTCGCCCACGATGCGACACGCCTGATGACCGGGCAGGTGCTCTATATCGACGGCGGCTACCACATCATGGATTGAGATGGCGGGGCGGGCGTGGACCGCCCCGTCCTTTCCGTCAGTGCCCGCCGCCGAAGACCAGCGTCTGGATCGGCAGGATCAGCGCCTGAATGCGCAGCAGCAGCGCGTGGACCAGTGCCACCGTGTCGACGATGTGCAGATAGACCGCGTGCAGGCCACCGACCTCGCCGGAGGCAAGGCGGTCGTGATTGCTCGAATAGGCGTTGGCGACGCAACTCGACCCCGGCGGGACGGCATCGAGCCCGCCCTCATAAAGCGGTTCGAGGAAGACCGTAATGGTGCCCGGCGTCACCGCCTGCATGTCCAGCAGCTGCTCGCTGGCGCGGAACTGGCCGGCGGCGATGTAGTCCTGCACGCTCGTCACCACCATGGGGATGATGGCGAAAGGCTGGGAAAGGCAGGTCGCTTCGGCGAGCATGCCGGGCCGCATGATCTGCGCCTCGATCTGGCCGAAGCCGGCGATCAGCCGCTCGCGGCCCGCTCCTGCCGGAATCAGCACGCCGGCGGGCCGCATCAGCGGATTGACGAGATCGCCGACGCGCAGCGCGAACTGCTCGACCCGACCGGAGACACCGGCGCGGATCACCGTCTTGCCCAGTTGCACCTCGGCCTCGGACAAGGCCGCCTCGGCGCTCGCCTTCTGCGCCGGCAGCAGGGTTTCGAGGCGCAGCGTCGCCCCCTCCCGGGTGGCGAGTGCAGCGTTGAGGGCGCCTTCGCGCCCGTCGACCACCCGTTGCAGACGCTCCAGCTCACGGCGGGTCACGACGTCCGCGTTGCGGGTGTTCAGCTCGGATTTGGTCCGTAACTCGTCGAGTGCCTGCTGCAGGGCTTCCTCTGCCTGGGTGATCTGCCCGTCCGCGATGGCGACATCCGTCCGGGCGACGACGATCGCCGCGTCCGTCTCGGAGATGCGCCGGCGGGCGGTTTCCACCGCGGCCTTCTGGGAGGAATCGTCGAGACGGAAGATCGGCTCGCCCTGCTCGACGTTGTCGCTGACGCCGACATAGATCTCCGCCACCCGGCCGATGGTCTCGGGGACGATCGGCACCGTACGGAAATAGGCGGCGACGTTACTCGACGAGGGGTGGTTGTAAAAGATGATGGTGATCAGCGCGACCGTCAGCATCAGGCAGGCGGTGATGCCCCAGCGCAGCTCGAACCAGACCGAGTAGAGCGTGATCTCCCGGCCGATGCGCTTGCCCTGTGCATAGCGCCGGTAGAGGTAGTCCGGCAGGATGGTGAGCAGGGAGCACAGCATGAGCTCAAGCATGCTGCCGGCCCTCCGTTTCATGCCCCTGCGTCGCGTGGGGACCGTGAGCGTCCGCCGGCGGGGCGGCGTCCTCCGGCTTTGGGGGAGGCGGGGGGAGCCCGGCGACCGCCTCGGCCGCGCGGGCGATGCGATTCAGCGGCGTGCCGAAATCGGGCAGGTCGACGAAGGCGAGCAGCAGCGCCGCCACCCAGAAGATGTGCGTATGGGTGAACAGCGCCAGCAGGCAGAGCACCGCCACGATCTCGAACTGCAGCTTCTGACCGCGATGCGCCATCCGCTCGGGGAGCGAATGCAGATGCAGGAAAAGGACGCCCGCGAATAGCACCGACACGATGAGCGTCACCGCCGCCACGATCATCAGGATGTCGGTCGCGCCCGGAGCGGTGATGAAGAACGGCAAGTGCCCGGTGGCGGCCGGGTGAGGCGCGGGTGTCATGCCCACTCTCCGAAAGGGGTGTTGCGTCGGAGTTCGGCGTTGTCGCGACCTACCTCTTTCCCCAGGTGAGGAACAGGCCGATATCCCCCGGCATCCCGTTCGGCCATTCGATGACCATCGCGGCGAGGCCGTAGCCGGCGGCCTTGAGGTGGTCGCGCCACAGCTCGTAGGCCTGCCGCGGGCGGCCGGTCAGAGTCTCCGGCCAGCCTTCCTCAGTGTTGTTGATCGCCCGCCCATGGTCGGTGCACAGCTCGTTGGGGAAGCGCATCACCATGATCTCGTTCTCGCCGCGCTCGGCGGCTGAACGCAGCTTGACGAGGAGATTCTGGGTGATTGCGTGGAGCCGCTCCGGCGTCAGGGCGATCGGCTCGGCGAGCGTCTTCGCCAGCTCTTCCTTGGCGTGACGGGCGCGGTCGATCGCCTCAACCGCCTCCTCGGCGTGCGCGGCTGCGATCTTGTCCATATAGCCGCGCAGGTCGGCGGCCGACATGAAGCTCTCGTCGCCGAGTTCGTGTTCCTTGCCGGGAGGTTTGGTGCCGATATCGCTCATTATGGTGCTCCGTCTCGCTCTGGCGGATGTGCGTCGTGGTGTCTGTCAAAAGGCTGCGGGCACGTGGTGCCGGATGTCTTCCGGCTCGACGTAATCTTTCGGCTTCTGTCGTTTCGGCAGTGTGACCTTCTCGCGGTGCGGGGCCGCGTAGGGCACCTTGGACAACAAATGCCGGATGACGTTCAGCCGGGCGCGCTTCTTGTCGTTGGAATCGACGACGTACCAGGGAGCCCAGGCCGAATCGGAGGCGGCGAACATCATGTCGCGCGCTCGCGAATAGTCATACCAGCGTCCGTAGGACTTCAGGTCCATCGGCGAGAGCTTCCAGATCTTGCGCGGGTCGTGGATGCGGCCCTCGATGCGGCGGGTCTGCTCCTCGGGGCTGACCTCCAGCCAGTATTTCAGCAGCAGGATGCCGGATTCGATGATGGCCTTCTCCACGTCGGAGATGCTCGACAGGAACTTGTCCGCCTGTTCCTCGGTGCAGAAGCCCATGACGCGCTCGACGCCGGCGCGGTTGTACCAGCTGCGGTCGAAGATCACGATTTCGCCCGCCGCCGGCAGGTGAGGCAGGTAGCGCTGGGCATACATCTGCGACTTCTCGCGGTCGGTGGGCGCTGGCAGGGCGACGACGCGGAACACGCGCGGGCTGACGCGCTCGGTGATCGCTTTGATGGCACCGCCCTTGCCCGCGCCGTCGCGCCCTTCGAAGATGATGCAGATCTTGGCGCCGGTGGCGCGCACCCATTCCTGCAGGCCGACCAGTTCGCCGTGGAGGCGCTTCAGTTCCTGATCGTAGACCTTGCGGGACAGCTTCTTGCCGCTGTTGTCGTCCTTGGCCGTCTTGGTCATGTCACACAGTCTTCCAGTCGATCGAGAACGCGCACGCAACCCCGCCGACGCCGTGAGTTGCCGGAGGGTCAGTCAATATTGTTTACCGAATAAGCTTCCGTTTTCCTGTCAATGACTGCTGCTTCCAGCCATCGCCCGCAAAAGCGATCCGTCCCACCACGTATATACATTGATACTGATCGAGGCTTATGTCCATATCGTTGATATGGCTCAAGAACATACGGTGCGGGATGCCTTAGCGCGGTAGCCTGCTGCGAATACTCTGGCGGTGCCGTTGGAACGGTTCCGCCGGGACCTCGACCCGGGACGTCAGCGCCTTGCGCGGGACCGGGCGCCATGATGCCGAAAGAGTATCTTCCGCGGAGGAGCACACCAAGATGGCCGACACTTTCGCTCACCAGCCAGCCGTCGACCGGGCCTCCGCGCCCGCACGGCCAGAGGCCGGAAAGCTGACGCTGCTGCCCCTGATCGCCCTTGTCGTCGGCTCGATGATCGGCGGTGGCGTCTTCAACCTGCCGAGCGATATGTCGCGCGGCGCCTCCCCGCTGGCCATTGTCCTCGGCTGGGTCATCACGGGCATCGGCATGCTGATGCTGGCCTTCGTCTATCAGGGCCTGTCGCTGCGCAAGCCGAACCTCGACAACGGGCCCTACGCCTACGCCAAGGCGGGTTTCGGCGACTTCGTCGGCTTCAACAGCGCGTGGGGTTACTGGATCAGCGCCTTCCTCGGCAACGTGGCCTATGCGGTGGCCATCTTCTCGGCGCTGTCCTACTTCGCGCCCATCTTCGGCGACGGCAACAATGTAATCTCCATCGTCGGCGCCTCGCTGGCGCTGTGGGGTATCCACGGGCTGATCCTAAAGGGGGTGAAGGAGGCAGCCTTCGTCAACGCCATCACCACCGTGGCCAAGCTGGTGCCGATCCTGGTGTTCATCATGGTCGCCATCGTCGCCTTCAACTTCGACCTGTTCCTCGCCGCCTTCCGCAACATGGGCGCGGGCATGGGCGAAGGAGGCGCGGGGCTCGGCAGCCTGCTCGATCAGGTGAAAAGCACCATGCTGGTCACGCTGTGGGTGTTCATCGGCATCGAGGGCGCGAGCGTCTATTCCGCCCGCGCCGCCAAGCGCTCCGATGTCGGGCGCGCCACGGTGATTGGCTTCATCGGGGCGCTGGCGATTTACGTCCTCGTCTCGCTGCTCTCGGTCGGCATTATGGCTCAGCCGGAGCTTGCCGGGCAGAAGGTGCCCTCGATGGCGGGCGTGCTGGAGTATGTCGTCGGGCCGTGGGGTGCGGGGCTGATCAATCTCGGCCTGATCATCTCGGTCGGCGGTGCCTTCCTGAGCTGGACGCTGCTAAGCGCTGAAATCCCCTACACCTGCGGCAAGGACGGCACCTTCCCGCGCTGGTTCTCGGCCGAGAACAGCCGCGGCACGCCGGTCAACTCGCTCTGGGTGACGAACCTGTGCGTGCAGGCCTTCCTGGTGCTGACCTATTTCTCCAAGGATGCCTACAACTTCTTCTACTTCATCGCCTCGGTGGCGATCCTGCCGCCCTATGTGTTCTCCGGTGGCTACGCGCTCAAGCTCGCGCTGACGGGAGAGACCTACAAGAGCGGCGAGGAGGGACGTCGCCGGCGCGACCTGATCGTGGGGCTGGTCGCGACGCTCTACGGCCTGTGGCTGGTTTACGCGGCGGGGCTGCAGTATCTGCTGATGGCGACGCTGCTCTTCGCGCCCGGCCTCGTCATCTACGCGATCGCCTGCCGCGAGCGCGGGGCGCGTCCCTATACGGGGATCGACCTGCTCTTCGCGCTCGGCATGCTGGCCCTGGCGGGCCTCTCGGCCTACCTCATCGCTACCGGAGTCATCAGCCCGCTCTGAGGGCTACCCGGATGGAACAGATCCCGCGGGGCAATACTTGCCTCGCGGGGTATTCCCTGGCGGATGGCGGGTTCGCGGCCGCCATCGCGGCTGCGCGGCGAAATGACGACCGCGCCAATTCACAAGATCCGTCCCCGAGGAGGCGTTCCATGTCCTTCAATCTCCGCAACCGTTCCCTGCTTACCGTCCAGGACTACACGCAGCGCGAATTCCAGTACCTGCTCGATCTCGCCCGCGATTTGAAGCGGGCGAAGTACTCCAGGACCGAGGAGCCGCACCTCAAGGGGCGGGAGATCGTCCTCATTTTCGAGAAGACCAGCACGCGCACGCGCTGCGCCTTCGAGGTCGCCTGCCACGACCAGGGTGCACACGTGACCTATCTCGACCCGGCCGGCTCGCAGATCGGCCACAAGGAATCCTTCAAGGACACGGCTCGGGTGCTGGGGCGGATGTTCGACGCGATCGAGTATCGCGGGGCGTCCCAGCACGGCGTCGAACAGCTCGCCAAATATGCCGGCGTACCGGTCTATAACGGCCTGACCGACGAGTATCACCCGACCCAGATGCTCGCCGACGTGATGACCATGCGCGAGCATTCGGACCGTCCCGCCCATGAGATCAAGTACGCCTATGTCGGGGACACGCGCTCCAACATGGGCCACTCGCTGATGATCGCCGGCTGCCTGATGGGCATGGATGTGCGCATCGCGGGCCCGAAGAAGCTGTGGCCGTCGGACGAGTTCGTCTCGATCGCCCGCGATCTCGAGAAGAGATACGGCGCCAAGCTCACCATCACCGACGATCCGCAGGTCGCGGTGAAGGGGGTCGACTTCATCCACACCGACGTCTGGGTGTCGATGGGCGAGCCCAAGGAGGTGTGGGCCGAGCGTATCGAGCTGCTGAAGCCTTTCCAGGTGAACGCTGCGCTGATGAAGGCGAGCGGCAACCCGCGCGTGAAGTTCATGCACTGCCTGCCGGCGTTCCACGATACCGAGACCACGGTCGGCAAGGACATTGCCGACAAGTTCGGCATCACCGACGGGCTGGAGGTTTCGAACGAAGTGTTCGAGAGCGAGGCGAATATCGCCTTCGAGCAGGCGGAGAACCGCCTGCACACCATCAAGGCACTGCTGGTCGCCACGCTCGGGGACTGACGCCATGCTCATCGTCACCGCTCTCGGCGGCAATGCGCTGCTGCGTCGTGGGCAGGCGCTCACGGCGGAGAACCAGCGCGAGAACGTCGCCATCGCCGCCCGTTCGCTGGCGCCCATTGCCATGGAGCACCGGCTGGTGGTCGGGCACGGCAACGGCCCGCAGGTTGGTTTGCTCGCCCTGCAGGGCGCGGCCTACGGCAAGGTCGAGACCTATCCGTTCGACGTGCTCGGCGCACAGACGGAAGGCATGATCGGCTACATGATCGAGCAGGAGCTGGGGAACCTGCTGCCGCTCGAACGCCCGCTCGCCACGCTGCTCACCATGGTGGAGGTCGATCCCGACGATCCGGCCTTCGGCAACCCGACCAAGTTTGTCGGGCCGATCTATCCCAAGGAGGAGGCGGATCGGCTCGGCGCGGAAAAGGGGTGGGTCTTCAAGGCGGACGGGGACAGCTGGCGCCGCGTCGTCGCCTCGCCCGTGCCCCGGCGCATCTTCGAGTTGCGGCCGATCCGCTGGCTTCTCGACCAGAACACGGTCGTCATCGCCGCCGGCGGCGGCGGCATTCCGACCATGTACGAGGCCGGCGAGCAGCCGGGCGGGCGGCGGCGCCTCGTCGGCGTCGAATGCGTCATCGACAAGGACCTCGCCACGGAGTTGCTGGCGCGCGAACTCGGCGCCGACCTGCTCGCCATCCTCACCGATGTGGACGCGGTCTATGTCGACTGGGGCACGCCCAACCAGCGGGCCATCCGCAGCGCCTCGCCCGAGGCGCTCGCCGCATTGTCCTTCCCTGCCGGTTCGATGGGACCGAAGGTCGAGGCGGCCTGCCGCTTCGCCAAGGCTACCGGCAAGAGGGCGTGCATCGGCGCGCTGAAGGACCTTGCCGACATCATCGCCGGCCGTGCCGGCACCACGGTGTCGGCGGAAGAAAACGGTATCCGCTATGCGGAAGTTCAAGGAGCAACGTCATGAGGCAGTTCGGTGTGCACTCCGAGGCGGGGCGCCTGCGGACCGTGATGGTCTGCCGGCCGGGTCTCGCCCACAAGCGGCTGACCCCGGGCAATTGCCGGGAACTGCTGTTCGACGACGTGTTGTGGGTGCAGGAGGCGCAGAAGGAGCACTTCAACTTCTGCAACAAGATGCGCGAATTCGGCGTCGAGGTGCTGGAGTTCCATGACCTGCTGGCGCGGGTGCTGGAGACCAAGGAGGGCCGCGAATGGGTGCTCGACCGGCGCATCACCGCCAACCATGTCGGGGCGGGTATGCTGAAGGACCTGCGCTCCTGGCTCGACGAAATGCCGGCGGCGAAGCTTGCCGAGCATCTCATCGGCGGCATTGCGCGCTTCGAGCTGCCCTTCGAGCCGCGCGGCATGTTCGGCCGCTATCTCGGGCCCAGTGACTTCGTGATCCCGCCGCTGCCCAACACCATCTTCACCCGCGACAACTCCTGTTGGGTCTACAACGGGGTGACGGTGAACCCGATGTACTGGCCGGCGCGCAAGCCGGAGACGCTTCTGGTCAGCGCGATCTACAAGTTCCACCCGGAGTTCCGCCACGGCGACTTCAAGATCTGGTGGGGCGACCCGGACGAGGACTTCGGCCCCTCGACGCTGGAAGGCGGCGACGTCATGCCGGTGGGCAACGGCGTCGTCTTTGTCGGCATGGGCGAGCGTACCACGCCGCAGGCGGTCGGCCAGCTCGCGCGGGCGCTATTCGACAGCGAGGCGGCGACGCGGGTCGTGGCTTGCCAGATGCCCAAGTCGCGCGCGGCGATGCACCTCGACACGGTGTTCACCCTGTGCGACCGCGACGTCGCCAACATTTTCCTTGAGGTCTGCCAGCAGATCACCTGCTACAGCCTGCGCCCCGGCGACAATGGCGAGGACGTCGAGTACCACGTCGAGAACCGGCCCTTCCTCACCGAGGACGGCACCGGCGTCGCCGCCGACGCGCTCGGCCTGCAGCATCTGCGCATCGTCACCACGGGTGGCGATACCTATGAGCAGGAGCGTGAGCAGTGGGACGACGGCAACAACGTCGTCGCGCTCGCGCCGGGTGTCGTCGTCGGCTACGAGCGCAACTCCTACACCAATACCAAGCTGCGCAAGGCCGGCATCGAGGTCATCACCATTGAGGGCGATGAGCTCGGGCGCGGTCGTGGCGGCGGTCACTGCATGACCTGTCCGATCCTGCGCGATCCGCTCTGAGCGGGAGGAACGGACGGGCGGGACACATAACGCTCCCCGCCCGTCCGCCTGCCCCGGGCCTGGCGGTCGTGGGCCCGGTTCAGCTGCGCGCGCTGAGCGCCTTGAGCTCCTGCTTCACCTTGGTGACGCCGGCGCTCGCCTGATCCCCGTCCTTGAACTTGAAGTACTCGTCGCCGTTCACCGGCTTCATGTGCTTGAACACGTACCAGTCGCCGCCGGGCTCGCGCTGCTGGTAGACCACCTGTCCGCCAGCCATGCGGTGGCCGAAGCAGGTGATGTTGCGGCCCGAGGGCCCCCGGCTGCGCCAGATCGCCGAAAAGCACAGGCGACCCAGCGGCGTCACGCGCCATTCGCCCTCTGCGTAGGTCGCGTCCTTGCCCGAGCCGGACCAGGCGATGAAGCGGCGGTTCGGCGCGAAATAGGCGGCGCCGTCCGACCACATCCAGGTCTTGCCCGCGTAGAGCCCGGCGAGGTCATGGGGCTGAACCATGCTGACGGGCTGCGGGAGGCCGCCGGCTTGTGCGCCGGCCGGCGCGCCGGCCGCCAGCAGGGCGGAAAGGGCGGCCGCGGCCGCCGTGCATGTGAGTGTCGAGTTCGTCATTGTCGTTGTCCATCTGTTGGAAGGGAACGGGCCGCGGCCTGAGCCGCGGCCGGGCTCAGTTCACGAGGCCACGCTGCATCCGCCAGTCGGGCCGGCCATAGGGATCCGGCCAGGCGAAGGGCTCGACGGCGTTGAAGTAGACGACGGCGGTCAGGCGGGGGAAACCGTCCCCGATCGTGCGCATGTCCTGCTGCCACTGCTCGCTGAAGGCGGTATCGCCATGGAAGCCGAGCTCGGCCACCACGACGGGCTTGCCGAAGCCGGCCACGCGGTCATAGGCAGGCCGCAGCGCCTCGGAGAAGCTGCGCGCATGGCCGAAATGGTCCATGTCGTACTGCTGCAGGTCGAGCACGGTGAGACCGATCTGGTCGACATAGCGGTCGCCCGGGTAGTAAGCGGCGAGACCGTCCTCGCCGCGCGGCGACCACATGAAGCGGGCCTGCGGTGCCTGCTGGCGGCAGATCGTCACGAAATGCCGGTAGGCCGCCACATAGTCTTCCGGTGCCCAGCTCGACCATGGGAAACGGCCGTTGCGCAGGTCCATTTCGTGCGCCCAGCGGATCGTCACCGGGCTCTGGAGCTTTGCGGATTCCGCGCAGATGGCCTTGGCCTGCGCGTCGTAGGCGCCGGCGAGGATGCCATGCAGCAACTGCTCGTCGGCAACGTTGGCGCCCGGCGACCAGGACCACGGCTCCACCGAGATCAGCAGGTCGCGGCGATGCTGGCGGGCATAGGTGTCGGCCCGCGTCAGCGAGGCGAGGTCGGCATCTTGCCATGGGATGTAGACATGCTCGATGCGGACGCTCGGATCACCGGCGAACACGCCGTCGGGATCGTAGACGCCGAACGCCACCTTGCCGGCCGGTGGCGGCATGGGGCGCGGCGCGTTCGGCTGTGTCAGAGCCGGAACCACCAGCGCTGCGGACATGGCGAGCAGTGCCGCGCCCGACAGTCCGGCGAGATAGGTCTTCTTGGAAACGCGTTTCATCAGATCTCTCCTCCAGCTTCTACTTGACGACGATCGCCTCCAGCTCGCGCTCGCTCCGGATGGGGGCGGGCGGGGCCGGTAGAGGGGCCTCGGGGCGCGGTGTGGCGGGACGGCCGATGCCGGCCAGCCGGAAGCCGAAGCGCCGGACGAGCTCGGGGGCGTAGATGTTGCGCAGGTCCACCATGGTGGGCGTGTGCATGACCCGGTTGAGCCGGGCGAGATCGAGCGTCCTGACCTCGTCCCACTCGGTCATCAGCACCACGACGTCGGCGTCGCGCGCGCACTCATAGGGATCGTCGTGGAAGTCCACGTCGCTGAGGTGCTCGCGGGCCTGCCGGATGCCCTGAGGGTCGTAGGCGGCGATCCGCGCGCCCGCCCGCTGCAGATGGCGGATGAGCGGAATGGAAGGTGCCTCCCGCATGTCGTCGGTGTCCGGCTTGAAGGTCAGGCCGAGCACCGCGATCTTCATGTCGGCGACGGAACCGCCGGCAGCCTTCATCACCTTGATCGCCATGCGGTGCTTGCGCGCGTTGTTGGCGGCGACGGTGCCCTCCACCACGCGCAGCGGCACGCCGTATTCCTGCGCGGTGTGCAGGAGGGCGCAGGTGTCCTTGGGAAAGCATGAGCCGCCATAGCCCGGCCCGGCATTCAGGAAGGCCCGGCCGATGCGTTCGTCGAGGCCGATGCCGGCGGCGAGCTCGGTGACGTCGCCGCCGGCTTTCTCGCACAGGTCGGCCATCTCGTTGATGAAGCTGATCTTCGTCGCGAGGAACGCGTTGGCGGCGTATTTGGTCAGCTCCGAGGTGCGTCGACGGGTGACGATCAGCGGCGCGCCGGCCGCGCAGAGCGGCAGGTAGAGTCGCTGCAGCGTTTCCTGCGCTCGAAGATCCTCGACCCCGATGACGATCCGGTCGGGGCGGTTGAAGTCGTCGATGGCCGATCCTTCGCGCAGGAATTCGGGATTGGAGGCGACCGAGACCACGGCGCCCGGTCGGGTCCGCCGGATGATCTCCTCGACGGCGTCCCCGGTGCCGACCGGGACGGTCGACTTGATGACGACGGTGAGCGGGCCGGTCATCGCCCGGGCGATGTCTTTCGCGGCGCCGTAGACGAGGGACAGTTCCGGCTCGCCGTCGCGGTCCCGCGGCGGGGTGCCGACGCAGATGAAGGCGAGGTCGGCGCCGTCCACGGCCTCGCGGGCCTGGGTGGTGAAGGAGAGCCGGCCCGCCGCGATGTTGCGGGCGAGTAGCTCATCCATGTCGGGCTCAAAGATCGGGCTCTGCCCTTTCCTCAGCTTGCCGACCGTGGCGGCGTTCGTGTCGACGCAGATGACGGCGTTGCCCATCTCGGCAAAGCACACCCCGGCGACGAGGCCGACATAACCGGTTCCAATGACCGCGATTTTCATTCTGACCTCCCAAGGTCGCGCTTGTGTGCCGGCCGGGCGACCGGGGCCCCGGCGGCCGGTGTCGCGGCCTGATCGGGGTCCCTGGCGATCCAGGGCGGGATGAAGATGAGACGGTAGGTGCCGTAGCCCATGCCGGCGCCGGCGGCGGAGAAGACGGTGCGGGTGTAGGAGATCGGCATGGCGCCCCAGGTGAGGGCGCCAAGCCCTTCCGGCCCGCGCTGAACGGCGGCGGTGAACGGCAGCACGAACAGGCCGAGGACCAGCCCTGCCTGTGCCGTGCCGCGCACTCCCGCGCGCCGGCGGCCGGGGTTCTCGATGCCGTGCCGCACCAGTATGACCAGCACCAGCAGGGCGTAGAGCGCCGCGTTGACGATGGCGAAGATGTAGAAGCCGCTCGCCGTGCCGGCGCTATGGAAGAGCAGTGCCGCCGCGGCAGAGCCCGCCGAGATCGCGACATAGGGTGCGAGCACCCGCAGCGGCACTGGATCGACCGTGCCCGTGCCCTTCGGCGTCACGCGGAAGTCGACGAAGGAACCCGCAAGGAAGTCGCGCACCGCGCAGAGCGTGCCGAGCAGCGACCACGGCCATTTGGCGAGAACGAAGAGGATCTCCTCCCAGCTCAGCAGCCGGGAATCGGCAGGCCGCAGCCAACCGCTCGCCCGCCAGCGATAGATCATGACGAGCAGGACGAGTGACATCGGCATGTAGTGCAGGGCGAAGTCGATATAGGTCACGTTGGCGAAGCGCTCGCCGCTGGCCAGTGCCAGCACCGGCATCAGGAACAGCAGCGCCCAGATGCCCGAATAGAGCGGATACCAGAACTGGCAGAACAGAAACTGGAAGCGCAGGCGTCCCGGAAGCTGGGGCACGAGTGCTGGCGAATAGCGCAGCAGGATGGTCACGAGGCTGCGCGACCATTGGAATTCCTGCGTGGCGAGGTCCGCGAAGGTCCGCGGCCCGTCACCATGGGCGATGGCATCGATGGCGTGGACGCCGCGCCAGCCGCCGGCATTCATCATCAGCGTGGTGGAATGGTCTTCGGCGAGCTCGGGGCCTAGGCCGCCGATGGCCTGGAGCGCCTGCGTGCGCACGGCGTAATGGGAGCCGATGCACAGGGGCGCCCAGCCTCCGGTATAGCCGGCTTGCAGTGGGCCGTGCATCGAAGCCTCGGCGTAGAGGCGCGCCCGCGCGGCCCAGCTCTCTTTGGCGTTGCGGCTGCAGATGCTCGGCGCGGAAACATAGCCGACCGTCGGATCGCCGAAGGGGGCCAGCATGCGCTCGAGATAATGGCGCGTCGGCACATGGTCGGCGTCCATCTGGACGACGAAGTCGTACAGCCGGTATCCATAGTGGTCGTAGAAATAGGCGAGGTTGCCTTCCTTGCAGCGCACGCGGCGCGGCCACTCCTGCCGCTGATAGTTGGCGACGCCCTTTCGGGTGGAAACGCGCACGCCGTGCCCGGCGCACCAGGCAAGCGTCTCGTCCGAGGGATCCTCGTCCGCCAGCCAGGTGTCGTGCGGATAGGGCTGGCCCAGCATGGCCTCCAGCGTCTGCGCCACGACCTCGAAGGGTTCGGACGGCGCCTTGGTGACGACCATCGCCACGCGGCTGCCGGGAGGGAGCTGCGTCGCGCCGGCCGGCTTGCGGCTGCCGGTGAAGACCGAGAAGAAATAGATCGGCATCAGCGTGAGCCAGACGAAAGGAAGGCTCGCGAAGATGAAGCGGCCGATGCCGACGACATGCGCCGGCTGGAGCCACCAGACCCAGAAAAACAGGAAGGCGGCTCCCCAGACGGTGATGGCGACGACCAGTTCCACGCGCTGCGCCGGCTTCAGCAGCGGCGCCAGCACAGCGCGCGGGCGGCTGTGGGCCCGCCGGTCGCTGAACCCGGAAACGGGCAGGTCGTCTGCGCCGGCGAGGATGACGGGGGTCTCGCGGCTCATAGCGCGGCCCCCTGTGCGTGGAAGCGGACCGCGGTGGTGACGATGGTGTCGATGTCGGAGAATTTCGGAACGAAACCGAGACGCTCGCGCGCCAGCGTGCCGTCGGCATAGAGCGCCGGGGGATCGCCGATGCGACGCGGCACGACACGGATCGGCACGCTGCAGTTCATGCGGCGCTCGACCGCGCCGAGCAGATCGAGGATCGACGTGCCGGTACCCGAGCCGAGATTGACCGCGAGGTTGCCGCCGCCGCTGAGCAGATAGTCCAGCGCGCGCACATGGGCGTCGGCGAGATCGCTGACGTGCACGAAGTCGCGCACGCAGGTGCCGTCGGGTGTCGGATAGTCGTCGCCAAAGACCGGCAGCGCGCCGGTACGGTGCATCGCTGCCAGGATCGCCAGCGGCACGATATGGGTTTCCGGCTCGTGCCGCTCGCCGAGCTCGAGCTGCAGGTCGGCGCCGGCGGCGTTGAAGTAGCGCAGCGAGACGAACTGCAGGCCGTAGGCATTGGCCTCGTCGGCCAGCATGTCCTCGACGATCAGCTTGGTGCGCCCGTAGGGATTGATCGGCAGCTGCTGCGTCGATTCCCGGATCGGCAGGCAATCGGGGATGCCGTAGGTGGCGCAGGAGCTGGAGAACACGACATGGCGCACGCCGGCCGTGCGGCAGGCTTCCAGTAGCGAGAGGGTGCCGACGACGTTGGTGCGATAGTAGCGCGACGGTGCACCCACCGACTCCCCGACATAGGCGAGCGCGGCGAAGTGGATGACGGCGCTGATGCCGTGGAAGCGCAGGGCCTCGGCGAGCGTCTGCGTGTCGAGTATGTCGCCGTGCACGAGCGGCCCCCAGCGCACCGCGTCGCGATGGCCGAGGAAGAGGTTGTCGTAGGTCACGGGCTGGAAGCCGTTCGCCGCCAGCGCCTTGCAGGTATGGCTGCCGATATAGCCGGCGCCGCCGGTGACGAGGATACGGGGGGCATTCATGCCACCGCCTCCCTCACCGTGGGCTCGCGCACGAGCTCCGCGCGGAAATAGTCGATGGTGCGGCTCAAGCCCTCGTCCAGCGAGATCGTCGGGATCCAGCCGAGAAGCCGCGCGGCCTCGGAGATGTCCGGGCAGCGCCGGCGCGGATCGTCCACCGGCAGGGGGCGGTAGGCGATCCGCGAATCCGAGCCCGTGAGCCGGCGAACGATGGTGGCGAAGTCGCCTATGGTGCGCTCGTCGGGATTGCCGATGTTGACCGGGCCTTCGATCCCGTCCGGCGTCGCCATCAGGCGCATCAGCGCGTCGACCGTTTCGTCGACGTAGCAGAAGGAGCGCGTCTGCGAACCGTCGCCATAGACCGTCAGCTCGGTGCCGCGCAGGGCCTCGATGATGAGGTTGGAGGTCACACGACCGTCGTCGCCGCGCATGCGCGGCCCGTAGGTGTTGAAGATGCGGGCGATCTTGATGCGCGTGCCGAAGCGACGGGCATGATCGAAGAACAGACTCTCGGCGCAGCGCTTGCCCTCGTCGTAGCAGGCGCGGGGACCGGTCGGGTCGACGTGGCCCCAATAGGCCTCGTGCTGCGGGCTGACCTGCGGGTCGCCATAGATCTCCGAGGTGGAAGCCTGGAGGATACGGGCGTTGCGGTCCGTCGCGAGCTTGAGAAGGTTGAGCGCGCCGAGCACGCTGGTCTTGGTCGTGTGCACCGGATCGGCCGAATAGGCGGTCGGCGAGGCCGGGCAGGCCAGGTTGTAGATCTGGTCTACATCGACAGCGAGCGGGTCGACCACATCATGGCAGACCAGCGAAAAACGGGGGTGCCCGATGAGATGTTCGATGTTACACCGTCGCCCGGTGGAGAAATTATCCAGGCATACGACATGATCTCCCTGATCGATCAGTCGATCGCACAGGTGAGAGCCGAGAAATCCAGCGCCGCCGGTAACAAGAACGCGACGATACTGTCGCGATGTGCCCGAAATATGTGGCGTAAAGACATGCGTCATCGCTCGTTGCATGATG
Organism: Ancylobacter moscoviensis; assembly: GCF_007559435.1. Classification (GTDB taxonomy): domain Bacteria; phylum Pseudomonadota; class Alphaproteobacteria; order Rhizobiales; family Xanthobacteraceae; genus Ancylobacter; species Ancylobacter moscoviensis. The sequence goes on from NZ_VMBP01000007.1 coordinate 205,878, forward strand.
CAGAACTTTCGTCATGAATGAGTTTGGAGTGTTGTCGCGGACGCGGCGCCTCGCTGCCGGGAACGACGTTCCGGCATTGCCGACGAGCAGATCCGTTTAATCTGGAGATTGCGACAGCGGCGCTCGCAGCCCGATCCGGGCATTGGAGACGATTAGATCAATAGCTGACTGTGTGTCTGGCTCCGCACGGCTTTTGAGCCTCCGCCCAATTCCGCCCCTTAATGATAAGTAAATCTGTATTTGTTTTTTAGTGTCAATGCATCAAATAGAACTTTTTTCGATATTATCAGGCCTAACTTACGTTATGTATGTGGAATTACATTTATTTGTTAGTATAAATATTGCGATTAATAAGACTAGAAAATGCATTCAGAATAATAAGAGCAAGAATATTTCTCTTATTATTTTCTATGTCGTTACCGACGTGTCTCCCTGCTGCGTCCACGAGCTGCCGCGGAAGGCGGGGGCCCGCACGCCGGTCTCAATATTACGTTTGGGCAATTAACGTTTAGGCGGGAGAGGCTTGCATTCGCCTGTCAGGAAATCGCTACGAATTCCTAACAAATTCGCCGGCCTTGCACTTTGTTCCTGTTACAAAGTGGGATTTTTTCCTATTTTCCCGCTCCGCCCGGCAGCTGCCCCGGCACGTCGGCAAAAAGCGCGAGCCCGGCTTCCCGCTGTGCGACCATCGTGCGCATAAGCAACAGGCCGGCTCAGCGCGTGGCAGCGTCTGCCGCGGGATCGACGCGTGCGCCGATCCGCACCCGGCCAAGCCTTCACGATTTCCTGTCGAGGTTTCCATGAGCGTGATCGGTATCATCCTCGTTCTGCTCGTCGGTGTCGTCGCGACCCACTGGATCGCGAAGGCGCTCGGTGGACGGATCGCGCTGCCGCTCGTGCAGATCGCGGCCGGCGCGATCATCGGCCTGACGACGGATTTCGGCGTGCGGCTGGAACCGGAACTGTTCTTCGTGCTGTTCCTGCCGCCGCTGCTGTTCCTCGACGGATGGCGTGTGCCCAAGCAGGACCTGAAGGACAACGCCGTCACAATCCTGTCGCTCGCTTTTGGCCTCGTCATTCTTACCGTGGTCGGCGTCGGCTTCCTGCTGCACGCCATCATCCCCGCCATGCCGCTGCCGGTCTGCTTCGCCCTGGCGGCGGTGCTGTCGCCGACCGATGTCGTCGCGGCGACGGCGATGGCGGCGAACGTGACGATCCCGCGCCGGATGCTGCGTATCCTGGAAGGCGAGGCGCTGTTCAACGACGCCGCCGGCCTCGTCTGCCTGCGCGTCGCGGTGACGGCGACCATGACAGGGAGCTTCGCCTTCTGGAACTCGGCCGGCGAACTCGCCTGGGCGGCTACGGGCGGCATTGCGCTCGGCCTCGTCTTCGCCCGGTTGGTGTCGCTGATCAAGCTGTGGGTCGTGGCCCGGCTTGGCGAGGATACGTCGACCCAGATCGTCATCAGCCTGCTGACTCCTTACGGCGCCTATCTACTCGCCGACATGGCCGGCGCCTCGCCCGTGCTGGCTGCCGTCGCTGCCGGGCTGGTGATGAGCTGGGTCGAGGTCGGCGGCGAGGCGCTCGCCCTGACCCGCATCCGCCGCAACGCCGTATGGGAGACGCTGCAATTCACCCTGAACGGCTCGATCTTCCTGCTGCTCGGCGAGCAACTGCCGGACATTCTCTCCCGCGTGAGCGCCGGTGCCGCCGAGAGCGGGCGGGCCGATCTCGCATGGCTGCTCGTCTACATGCTGGTGGTGACGGCGGTGCTCGCGGTGCTGCGCTTCGCGTGGGTGTGGGTGTCGGTGGTGATCTGGCTGCACCGGCATCCGGACCTCGCCAATGGCCAGCGGCTGCCCAACTGGAGGCTGGTCACCGTCATGTCGACGGCGGGCGTGCGCGGTGCCATCACGCTCGCCGGCGCTCTCAGCCTGCCGCTGGCGTTGCCCGACGGCGCGCCTTTTCCCTCGCGCGACCTCGTGATCCTCATCGCCGCGGGCGTGATCCTGGTCTCGCTGGTCGTCGCCAATGCGAGCCTGCCGGGCCTGCTGCGGACGACCAAGGTGCCGCCCGAACCTCACCACGACCAGCAGGAACGCATGGCACGGATCGAGGCCGCCAAGGCGGCGATCGCCGCCCTCGCCAAGGCCGGACAGAAGGGAGAGGGCAAGCAGGGGGACGCCAAGCAGGGCGACCATCTGGCTGCGGTCGCGGCGGTGGCGGATTATTACCAGCACCGCCTGTCGCAACTGCAGCCCGAGCCGAGCATGGCCACCGGCGAGGAGCGCCTGCATGACGAGGAGCTGCTTCACGTCGTGGCGCTGAAGGCCGAGCGCGCTGCCATCGCCCACATGGCGCGCGGCCACCGCATCTCGACCGATCTCGCCCACAAGCTGCTGCGCGAGGTCGATCTGGCGGAGGCGGCCTTCCAGACCGCGTCGGAAGGCTAGCCTACCTAGCGGCCGTAATAATCGCGGTACCAGGCGACGAAGTGCGCCACGCCCTCGCGGAACGGGGTAGCCGGCCGAAAGCCGGTGAGCGCGTGGATGAGACTGGCATCCGCCCAGGTCGCCGGCACGTCGCCGGCCTGCATCGGCAGATAGTTGCGGATCGCCTTGAGGCCGATCTCCGCCTCGATGGCGTCGACGAAATCGAGCAGGCGCACCCTGTCGGAATTACCGATGTTCACGATGCGAAACGGCGCGGCGGGGCTGAGGCTGTCACCGGGCACATTCGCGCCGGGCACGCTCTCCCCGCGTGCCTCGGGCAGGGGCGGCACCGTGTCGATCAGCAGGCGGATGCCGCGCACGAGATCGTCGACATAGGTGAAGTCCCGCCACATGTCGCCGTGGTTGTAGATGTCGATCGGCGTGCCCTCGAGAATGCCGCGGGTGAACTTGAACAGCGCCATGTCCGGGCGGCCCCAGGGGCCGTAGACGGTGAAGAAGCGGAACAGCGTCGTCGGCAGGCCGTAGATGTGGGCGTAGGAATGGCCCATCGCCTCGGTGGCCTTCTTGCTCGCGGCATAGATGGTGAGCGGCGTGTCGGCCTTGTCGGTCTCGCGGAAGGGCATCTCCTCGTTGGCGCCATAGACCGAGGAGGTCGAGGCCATGAGCAGATGCTGCACCGGCACGGCGCGGGCGCACTCCATCACGTTGAAGGTACCGACGATGTTGGCCTCGATATAGGTGCGCGGCTGCTCCAGGCTGTAGCGCACGCCCGCCTGCGCAGCGAGGTGGACGATGATGTCGGGTCGGAACGCCTCGACCGTCCGCCGCAGCGTGTCCATGTCCTCCAGCCGGGCCTCGGTGGCGGTGAAGCTCTCGCTCTGGGCGAGCATGGCGTGGCGGCGCTGCTTGAGGCGGACGTCGTAATAGTCCGTCATGCCGTCATAGCCGTGAACCCGGAAGCCTTCGGTCAGCAGCAGCCGGGCCAGATGGAAGCCGATGAAACCGGCCGTGCCGGTGATGAAGACACGCCGCTCTGCCACGATGCCGAACCTCGCCCGTCACGGGATCACCGCCCGGTGGCGGTGAGAACCCGGCCGGCTCTGTTACGCCGCCGGGCCGGGCGCGGGCAAGCGGTGTTGGCGCGCGGCTGGAACGGTGGATCAGCCCACCGCGCGCAGGTGACGGATCGGCCGCCCCGGCGTCATCGCCTGCGCCGCGCGGGCGATGCCCTGCGCATCGATGCCATAGTGGCGGTAGAGATCCTGCAGCGTGCCGGTCTGGCCGAAGCGTTCGACGCCGAGCGCGCGCGAGCGGTGGCCGTGGACCGAGCCGAGCCAGCCGAGCGTGGCCGGATGGCCATCCACCACGCTGATGACGGCACAGCCGGGCGGCACGGCGTCGAGCAGGGTCTCGACATGGGCGCGGGCCCCGTATTCGCCGTCCTCGCGTGCCCGCTGGGCGGCTGTCCAGCCGGCATGCAGCCGGTCCGCCGAGGTGACGGCGAGCAGGCCGACATCGCGGCGGTCCTCGGCGATCAGCCCCACCGCCTCGATGGCCTCGGGCGCCAGCGCGCCGGCATAGGCAACGACGACCTGCGCGTTCGGTCCCGGCCGGCGCAGCCAGTAGCCGCCCTTCACAATGTCCTCGGCAAGGGCGGCATCCATGGTGCGGCGCGGCTGCTCGATGGTGCGGGTGGAGAGCCGCAGGTAGGTCGAGCCGCCATCCTCGCGCTGCGCATGGTCGAAGGCGAAGCGCAGGATGACCGCGAGTTCGTCGACGAAGGCGGGCTCGAAGCTGGCGAGCCCGTCCTGCGCCATGCCGATCAGCGGCGTGGCGATGGACTGGTGCGCGCCGCCCTCCGGCGCCAGCGTGACCCCGGAGGGCGTGGCGGCGAGGATGAAGCGGGCGTCCTGGTAGCAGGCGTAGTTCAGCGCATCGAGGCCGCGCTCGATGAAGGGATCGTAGAGCGTGCCCACCGGCAGCAGCCGCTCGCCGAACAGCGAATGCGACAGGCCGAGCGCGGAGAGCATGATGAACAGGTTCATCTCGGCGATGCCGAGTTCCATGTGCTGGCCCTTGGGCGAGAACTCCCAGTTGAAGGTCGAGGGGATGCGCTCGCGCTTGAAGGTGTCGGCCAGCTCCTCGCGGGCGAAGAGCTGGCGCCGGTTCACCCAGGCGCCGAGATTGGTGGAGACGGTGACGTCCGGCGAGGTGGTGACGATGTGCGCGGCGAAGTCGTCCTCGCGCTTGCCGATCTCGTTGAGCAGCAGGCCGAAGCCCTGCTGGGTCGACATGGCCGGCTGCAGCGGGACATCCAGCACTGGCGGCACGGCGACCTGCGGCGCCTGATGTCGCCGTGTACCATCGGTGTTGAACGGCACCGCCTTCAGGAAGTCATCGAGTTGCGTGGGTGGGATCGACAGGCCCTCGAACCGCTCCCACTCATGGCCGGGGCGGACATGGTGGCGGGCGCGCAGATCCTCGACCTGCGCCGGCGTCATGAGGCCGGCGTGGTTGTCCTTGTGGCCGGCGAGCGGCAGGCCGAAGCCCTTGATGGTGTAGGCGATGAAGCAGACCGGTCGGTCGTGGGCGCGCGCCTTCTCGAAGGCATCGATCAGCGAGGGCAGGTCGTGGCCGCCGAGATTGGCCATGAGCTGCGCCAGCTCCTCGTCGGAGCGGCGCTCGATCAGCGCGGTGACGTCGCCCTGGTCGCCGATCTCGTCCATCAGGCGCTTGCGCCAGGCCTTGCCGCCCTGGAAGGTGAGCGCGGAATAGAGCTGGTTCGGGCAGGCGTCGATCCAGCGGCGCAGCGCCTCGCCGCCCGGCTCGCGGAAGGCGGCTTGCTGCAGCCGGCCGTATTTCAGGATCACGACGTCCCAGCCGAAATTGCGGAAGATCGACTCGAAGCGCTCCCACAGCCCCTCGCGCACCACCGCGTCGAGGCTCTGGCGGTTGTAGTCGACGATCCACCAGGTGTTGCGCAGCCCGTGCTTCCAGCCTTCCAGCAGCGCCTCGAAGATGTTGCCCTCGTCCATCTCGGCGTCGCCGACGAGAGCGATCATCTTCCCCTCCGGCCCGTGGCCCAGGCCCTTGGCGGTGAGATAGTCCTGCACCAGCGAGGCGAACAGCGTCTGCGCGACGCCGAGACCCACCGAGCCGGTGGAGAAGTCCACGTCGTCCGTGTCCTTGGTGCGCGAGGGATAGGACTGTGCGCCCTTGTAACCGCGGAAATTCTCCAGTTTCTCACGCGTCTGGCGGCCGAACAGGTACTGGATGGCATGGAAGACCGGGCTCGCATGCGGCTTCACCGCCACCCGGTCCTCGGGCCGCAGCGCCTTGAGGTAGAGCGCCGTCATAATGGTGGCGAGCGAAGCCGAGGAGGCCTGATGGCCGCCGACCTTCAGCCCGTCCGTGCTGGGGCGCAGATGATTGGCGTTGTGGATCGTCCACGTCGCCAGCCAGAGGATCTTGCGCTCCAGCTCCGCCAGATATTCGACGTCTTCCATCCGTGCCGCGGACATCTGCCTTCTCCCGCTTGTCGATAGGGAACGCTACACGCGCGGCGGGAGCTTGTGCGGCCATTATAGGCTATGGTGTGGGATGATATTCGCTGAACCAGCCATGAAATGGCTTACAAGTGGCTGAATATGGCAGATACCAAGCTCGACGCGATCGACCGACGCATCCTCGCGGCACTGCAGGAGGATGCGCACACCACGATGGAGCGGCTGGCCGAGATCGTCGGCCTGTCGCCCTCACCCTGCGCGCGGAGGGTGCGCCAGCTGGAAGCGGCGGGCGTCATCAAGCGCTATGTCGCGGTGGTCGATCAGGACAAGGTGGGGCTGCCGATCAGCGTCTTCGCCTCGATCAGGCTGGAGCGCCAGCGCGAGGACGAGCTGGACCGTTTCGCCAAGGCGATCTCGCGCTGGCCGGAGATCGTCGAGTGCTATCTGATGACCGGTCAGCGGGACTATCTGCTGCGCATCGTGGTCAAGGACCTGCCGGCCTACGAGGCCTTCCTAAAGCGCACTCTTACGCGGCTGGAGGGCGTCGCCTCCATCGAATCGAGCTTCGCGCTGAGCCAGGTGAAGCACTCGCAGGCGTTGCCGGTCGAATAGGCGGGGGCGGAGATCGGGTGGATTGCCGGGTCGGATGCCGGCTCCTATCCTGCCACCCCTTCCGGGCAGGCGAGCGAGGTCGCGATGGCGAAGCATGGCCCTATTCGTATCGGCGTCGGCGGCTGGACCTTCGAACCCTGGCGCGGCGCCTTCTATCCCCACGGCCTCGCGCAGAAGCGGGAGCTGGAATATGCCAGCTCGAAGCTGACGGCCATCGAGATCAACGGCACCTATTACGGCTCGCAGAAGCCGGAGAGTTTCGCCAAATGGCGCGCGGAGACGCCTGACAGCTTCGTCTTCACGCTGAAGGGGCCGCGCTTCACCACCAACCGGCGGGTGCTCGCCGAGGCGGGCGAGTCCATCGAGCGCTTCTTCGCCAGCGGCGTGAGCGAACTGAAGGAGAAGCTCGGCCCCGTGAACTGGCAGTTCATGGCCACCAAGAAGTTCGATCCGGCCGATTTCGAAGGCTTCCTCAAGCTGCTGCCGAAAAGCGTCGACGGCATCGCCGTCCGCCACGCGGTCGAGGTGCGTCACGACAGCTTCAAGACGCCCGAGTTCATCGCGCTGGCGCGGGAATACGGCGTCGCCGTCATCTTCGCCGGCGACAGCGAGTTCCCCTCGATCGCCGACGTCACCGCACCCTTCGTCTATGCGCGCATTATGGGCACGACGGAGGACGAGCCGCTCGGCTATTCCGGGAAGGCGCTCGACGGCTGGGCCGAGGCGGCGAAGGCATGGGCCGAGGGCCGGACGCCCGTCGCCCTGAAGGATACGCTGCTCGCCCCGCCGGCCAAGGCGGAGCCGCGCGAGGTCTTCCTGTTCGTCATCAGCGGCTTCAAGGCACGCAATCCGGCCGCCGCCATGGCGCTCATCGATCGGGTGTGACGCTCGGCGCCGGGGCGAAGATCAGCCGGGCCCGCGTGCCGTGCGGCTCGACCCGTTCGAGCTCAAGGCGGCCGCCATGGAGGGCGGCGATGCGGCGGACGATCTCCAGACCGATGCCGAGGCCGCCGGCGCGCTTGTAGTGCCCCGGCGCGTCACCGGGCCGTGAGGGCACGAAGCCGGTTCCGTCGTCGCTCACCGAGAGGCCGGGGCCGTCATCGGTTCGCACCACGATGGCGATGCCGGGGCCGCTGTGGCGCACCGCGTTCTCGATGAGATTGCGCACGGCATCCTTGAGCAGGGCGGCATTGCCGGGCAGCGTGGGATTGTCCGACCCTTCGAAGGCGATGCTGGCGCCGTGGGAATAGACGAAGGGGGCCATCGTGCCGACAATGTCGCGGCCGAGATCGTCGAGCGCCACCGGCTGGAAGCCGCTGCGGTCCAGCGCCTCCAGCCGCGCCAGCGTCACCAGTTGCTCGGCGAAATGGCTGAGTTCGTCGAGCTCGGCGGTGGCGCGGCGGGCGGCGGGATGGTCGATCCGCTCCAGCTCCAGCCGGATGATGGCGAGCGGCGTGCGGATCTCGTGGGCGATGGCGGAGGTGAACAGCTTCTGCGCGGCCATCAGCTCGCGGGTGCGGGCATAGGAACGGTTCACCGCCCCGGCCAGCTGGGCGATCTCCCGCGGCATGCCGGCTTCCTCGATGCGCGCGTCGGGGCTGAGCGGGTCGAGTTCCTCCGCCTGTTCCGCCGCCGCCGTGACCGGCCTGAGCGCCGAGCGCACCGAGAGGAGCGTTGCACCAAGGACGAAGATGAGCGTGAGGCTCATCGGCAGGATCATGTGGTCGAGCACTTCGTCGGCCAGCACCTCCCAGACCACGTGCTGGGTGTCGCGCTCGACGGCGATCTCGAAGAAGATCCGCTGGCCTTCCTTCTCGATAATGCGGCCGCCGGCGAAGGACAGCGGGTATCCGGGCGTCAGCACGCGCAGCCAGACCGAGGGCGGGTTGAGGTCGAGAGGCAGGAAGTGCTCGGTGCAGGCCGCATCGCAATGAGAGAACAGCACGACGCCGTTCGCGGTGCGCACCCGTGCCACATATCCCGAATCCTCGGTGCCGTAGCGCGCCGCATGCGCGTCGGGAAGCTGATAGGACAGGTGATTGCCCTGGACCGACAGCCCGAGTGCCAGGACATCGGTCTCCTGCTCGAGCGCGAGCAGGGAGAGATATTCCGGGTCGCTGCCATATTCGACCAGCACCGCGACGAGCTGGGTCAGCATGGCGAGCGCGGCGAACAACATGATGCGCAGGGCGACGATGCGCCCGAGCGGCGCCGCCGCTGCATGTTTCATGCGTCGAGCTCGCGCAACAGATAGCCGACGCCGCGCACGGTCTCGATGGCGGTCCCGGTCTCGTAGGGAGCGAGTCGTCGGCGCAGGCGCGAGAGCACGACCTCAATCGCGTTCGGGCTCATTTCCTCGTCGAACTCGGAAAGCTTCTCCTCCAGACCGCGCTTGGCGGTGACGCGCCCGACATTGCGCATCAGGATCTCGAGAGCCGCCCGTTCGCGCGGGGCGAGGGCGAGGATTTCCTCCCCGCACCGCACATCGTGCGTGGCAGGATCGTAACGCAGGGCGCCCGCCTCCAGCACCGGATCGGCGGACAGCGGCGCGCGGCGCAGCAATGCCCGTGCGCGGGCCAGCAGCTCGCCATTGTTGAAGGGCTTGGGGAGATAATCGTCCGCGCCGGCGTCGAGCCCGGCGATGCGTTCGTCCACCGCACCGCGCGCGGTCAGCGCGAGGACGGGCGTGCTGTCCTTGCGCCGGCGCAGGGCCCGCAACAGGTCGAGGCCGTCGCCGTCGGGAAGGCCGAGATCGAGCAGCACGAGATCGTAGCTCGTGGCGGCGAGCGCATCCTCGCCTTCCGCCACCGTGCCGACGGCATCAAGCCGCCAGCCGGCGGCGCGAATGGTCTCGCCCACCAGTTCGCGCAGACGGGCGCTGTCCTCGACCAGCAGCAGCCTCACCGCGACCTCACGGCCTCTTCCGACCCGTCACCATCGCCCAGACCAGATTCTCGCGGTGGCGCCAGCTTTCGAACAGCGCGGCGCCTGCGTGCAGGAGGGCGAGGAGAAGTATGGCATTGGCGAGGCTTTCATGCACCTCCTCCAGCCACTTTTCCCCCCAGAACGCGTCGAGGGTGGACATCCAGCCGGTGAGGCAGACGCCTGCGAGCAGCACCATCAGCGCCACCATCATCACCGCGCCCGCCGGATTGTGGCCGAGCATGCGTGGTTCTCGCCCGCGCAGCAGCGCCGTGACATAGGTCGTCAGCCGCCCGGGGGAGGGAACGAACTGGGCGAATCGCGCGTATTTCGTACCGATGAAGCCCCAGACGAGGCGGATGGCGAGAGCACCGGCGACGACATAGCCGACGATCTTGTGCGCCAGCTCGCCGTCCTCCAGCAAGAACAGATTCAGGACGCAGCCGGTGACGACGGTCCAGTGGAACAGGCGCACGACCGGGTCCCACACCCGGACGTCCTTGCCCGCGGCCGGGGACGCGCGGCCCCCGGCCTCAGCCGTGTCAGGCGCCATCAGTCGATCTCGGACTTCACGACGGCGCCGGTGACGGGGTTGAAATAGACCTCGGCCTTCTTGTTGTCCTTGGTGTAGCCGTAGATCTCGTAGCAGCTGCCGGAAACCTTGAAGGTCTTGATCTTCTGGTAGCCCATTTCGGCGACCTTGGCCTTCATGGCGTCCTCGGTCATCCACTTGTCCTTGGTCTCGGTAGTGCAGGTCGGGCCGGCGACGGCCGCGAGCGGGGCGAGCGTGCCAAGGGCAATGAGGCCGGCGAGGGAGCCGGCGACGAGCGTGCGCATGGGATTTCCTTTTCTGACCATCAGGCTCGCGATCGGAGCCACCGAACGCTAGTCCCGGTGGCTGTCGGAGACCTGTCAGCGAAGGCAGTTACCCATGCGCGGCTGCCGTTTGGTCACGCTTTCTGCGGCCAGCGCCAGTCGCGGACTTCCGGCAGGTCGATGCCGTGGGCGCGGATGTAGCGCGCATGCTCGGTCAGCTTGTCGCGAATCGCCTGCCGCGTATGGACGTCCCCCTGGAGCTTCGGCACGCGGTCGAGCACGTCGGCGGCGAGGTGGAAGCGGTCGAGCCGGTTGCGGACCACCATGTCGAAGGGGGTGGTGGTGGAGCCTTCCTCGACATAGCCGCGCACGTGCATGTTGTCGTGGTTGGTGCGCCGGTAGGCGAGGCGATGAATGAGCCAGGGATAGCCGTGATAGGCGAAGATCACCGGCTTATCCTTGGTGAACAGCGCGTCGAAATCGGCATCGGACAGCCCGTGGGGGTGCTCGGATTTCGGCTGCAGGGTCATCAGGTCGACGACATTGACGACACGCACCTTGAGGTCGGGGACGTGTGAGCGCAGCAGGTCGGCGGCGGCCAGCGTCTCCAATGTCGGCACGTCGCCGGCGCAGGCGAGGACCACGTCGGGCTCGCCACCCTGATCGGTGCTAGCCCATTCCCAGGTGCCGATGCCCTGCGCGCAGTGTCGGATGGCGGCGTCCATGTCGAGCCACTGCGCCGCCGGCTGCTTGCCCGCGACGATGACGTTCACCCGGTTCCAGCTCTTCAGGCAGTGGTCGGTGACATAGAGCAGCGTGTTGGCATCGGGCGGCAGGTAGACGCGCACGATGTCCGCCTTCTTGTTTACCACGTGGTCGATGAAGCCGGGGTCCTGGTGGCTGAAGCCGTTGTGGTCCTGCCGCCAGACATGGGAGGTGAGAAGGTAGTTGAGCGAGGCGATAGGCCGGCGCCATTCCACTTCGCTTGCCGTCTTCAGCCATTTGGCGTGCTGGTTGAACATCGAATCGACGATGTGGATGAACGCCTCGTAGCAGGAGAACAGCCCGTGGCGGCCGGTGAGGAGGTAGCCCTCCAGCCAGCCCTGGCACATGTGCTCGGAGAGCATCTCCATCACCCGGCCGTCGCGGGCGAGGTGGTCGTCATAGGAGAAGGTCTCGGCCTCCCAGGCGCGGTTGGTCACCTCGAACAGCGCCTGAAGCCGGTTGGAGGCGGTCTCGTCCGGGCCGAAGACGCGGAAGTTGCGGCTCGCGGCATTGGCTTTCATCACGTCGCGCAGGAAGGTGCCCATCACATAGGTGGACTCCAGCTCGACGCCGCCGGGATGGGGCACCTTCACCGCATAGTCGGTGAAGTCGGGCAGGCGCAGGGGACGGCGCAGCGCCCCGCCATTGGCGTGCGGATTGGCGCTCATGCGCTTCTCGCCGACCGGCGCGACCGAGGCGATTTCCGGCCGGAGACGGCCGGCGTCGTCGAACAGCTCCTCGGGCCGATAGCTGCGCATCCAATCTTCGAGGAGAGCCAGATGCTCGGGCTTCGACATGTCGGAGAACGGCACCTGATGCGAGCGCCAGAAACCCTCGGCCTTCTTGCCGTCGACCGTCTTCGGGCCGGTCCAGCCCTTCGGGCTCCTCAGCACGATCATCGGCCAGCGCGGGCGCTCCGTGTCGCCGGCGGTGCGGGCGGCCTTCTGAATGGCGCGGATATCGGCGAAAGCCGTGTCGAGGGCGGTTGCCATGAGCTGGTGCATCACCTCCGGCTCGTCACCCTCGACGAAGATCGGGGCGTAGCCGAAGCCTTCCATCAGGCTCCTCAGCTCCTCGGGCGAGATGCGGGCGAGCACTGTCGGATTGGCGATCTTGTAGCCGTTGAGGTGCAGGATCGGCAGCACCGCGCCGTCATTGACGGGGTTCAGGAACTTGTTGCCGTGCCAGGAGGTGGCCAGCGGGCCAGTCTCCGCCTCGCCGTCGCCGACCACGCAGGCGACGATCAGGTCGGGATTGTCGAGCACGGCTCCATAGGCGTGGGAAAGCGAATAGCCGAGCTCGCCGCCTTCATGGATCGAGCCGGGCGTCTCGGGCGCCGCGTGGCTGGGGATGCCACCCGGGAAGGAGAACTGGCGGAACAGCTTGCGCAGCCCTTCCGCGTCCTGCGACACGTCGGGATAGAGTTCGCTGTAGGTGCCTTCCAGATAGGTCGAGGCCACCACGCCCGGCGCGCCGTGGCCGGGGCCGGCGACGAACAGCACGTTCGCGTCCGTCTCGCGGATGACGCGGTTGAGATGGACATAGATGAAGTTCAGCCCCGGTGTCGTGCCCCAGTGGCCGAGCAGGCGTGGCTTCACATGTTGCAGCGTGAGCTTCTCGCGCAGCAGCGGGTTGTCGAGCAGGTAGATCTGGCCGACCGACAGGTAGTTCGCCGCCCGCCACCAGGCGTTCATGCGGGTGACCAGGTCGGGGCTCAGCGTTCCGGCGGTGGCCTGCTCGGCTGCCATGGGCTCGTTCTCCTCTGCTGTGTCGATGGGGTCAGTCAGGGCGCGGGGACCGGTGTCACGGGACCAGTACGGCCGCCCCCTGGAAGCGCCCGGCGCGCAGGTCCGCAAGCGCCTCGTTGGCCTGTTCCAACGGATAGGTCGTGGTGGTGGCGGTGATGCCGGCGCGGGGCGCGATGTCGAGAAATTCGAGTGCGTCGGCGCGGGTGAGGTTGGCAACGGAGACCACCTGCCGCTCCTCCCACAGGATGGAATAGGGAAACTGCGGGATGTCGCTCATATGGATGCCGCCGCAGACGACGCGCCCGCCCTTGCGCAGGGTCCGCAGCGCCGCGGGCACCAGCGCGCCGACCGGCGCGAAGATCAGGGCGGCGTCGAGCTCCTCGGGCGGCATCTCGTCCGAGCCTCCCGCCCAGCGCGCGCCGAGCGAGAGGGCGAGCTGCTGTGCCGCCTCGTCGCCCTCGCGGGTGAAGGCGTAGAACTCGCGTCCCTGCCAGCGGCACACCTGCGCGATGAGATGGGCGGCGGCGCCGAAGCCGTAGATGCCCACCCGCTCGGCATCGCCGGCGAATTTCAGCGTGCGCCAGCCGATCAGCCCGGCGCACATCAGCGGGGCGGCGGCCACCGGGTCGTTGAAGCCGTCGAGCGGGAAGCAATAGGCGGCGTCGGCCACGACATGGGTGGCGAAGCCGCCGTCGCGCGTGTAGCCGGTGAAGAGCGGCGCGTCGCACAGGTTCTCGCGGTGCATCTCGCAATAGGGGCAGACGCCGCAGGTATGGCCGAGCCAGGGAATACCGACGCGGGTGCCGATGGCGGGGGCGACGACGCCGGGGCCGCGTCCGTCGACGATGCCGACGATCTCGTGTCCCGGTACGATGGGCAGCTTGCCTGGTGGCAGTTCGCCATCGACGACATGGAGGTCGGTGCGGCAGACGGCACAAGCCTCGACGCGCACCCGAATCTCGCCGGGGCCGGGAACGGGCAGGGGCCGTTCCTCGAGGCGCAGCGCCTCGCCATAGGCGTGGAGAACCATGGCCTTCATCGCAATCCCTCGCGCCGTTCCGGAGGCGTCATCCAACATAGCCATTGCGTCTCCATCCTTGATCGCGGTCAAGACGATGATAGGGGCGATGGCTATGTTCGCGACCACCTTGGCGAAGACGGCCGCGCGCGCCATGTTGTCGGTCGTATCAATCCAATTCTACGGAGTTATGATGGTTGGGCAGCGACGGGGGGCGGTCCGTCTTCTTTCGGCAGCGATGCTGTGCGCATGCGTCGTCGCACCCGCCGCGGCGCAGGACAGCGGGAAGTCGATCGCAGGCCTCGGCGCGCGGCTGCAGGAACTGATCGGCAAGCTGACCGGCCGGGGCCTGCCGGCGGGGCTGTTCTCCACCAATGGGCGGATCGAGGCCGAGCAGGTGCTGGTTTCCGCCAAGCTCGCCGGCCGCGTCGCGCAGGTCCTGGTCGAGGAAGGCCAGACCGTCGATGCCGGCGAGGTGGTGGCGCGGATGGACACCGCCGAGCTGGAGGCCCAGCTCGCCGGAGGCGAGGCGCAGGTGCGTCGGGCCGAGAAGTCCATCGCCGAGGCCGAGGCTTCCATTGCCCAGCGCGAGAGCCAGCGCACCCTCGCCGAGCAGGAATACGAGCGCGCCTCCACCCTCAAGGAGCGCGGCTTTGGTACGATCCAGTCGCTCGACATCCGCCAGAGCGAGCTCAACGTCGCGCTGGCCGCGCTCAAGGCGGCGCAGGCCTCGCTGGATGAGGCGGATGCCGCCGCCGACGCGGCGCGGGCCGAGGTGGCGCGCATCCGGTCGCAGATCGACGATTCCACTCTCAAGGCACCTCGCCGCGGGCGGGTCGAGTACAAGCTGGTGCAGTCCGGCGAGGTAGTGGCGGCCGGTGCGCCGATCGTGACGCTGCTCGACCTCTCCGATGTCTACATGACCGTCTTCGTGCCGGCGCGCGTCGCCGGCCGCCTCGCGCTCGGGGACGAGGCGCGCATCGTGCTCGACCCGGCGCCCGATTATGTGGTCCCGGCGACGGTAAGTTTCGTCGCGGCGGGCGCGCAGTTCACGCCGAAGTCGGTGGAGACCGCCGATGAGCGCGAGAAGCTGATGTTCCGCGTGAAGCTGCGCATCGCCCCGCAGTTGCTTCGCCAGTACGAGAACCGGGTGAAGACCGGCGTGCGCGGCGTCGCCTATGTGCGTACCGATTCCGCTACTTCCTGGCCGGATACGCTCGCGGTGAAGCTGCCGCAATGAGCGAGCCCGCCATCGCCCTTTCCGGCGTCGTGCATCGCTACGGGAAGACGCGCGCGCTCGATGGCGTGGACCTTGCCGTTCCTGCGGGCTGCATGGCGGGGCTGATCGGGCCGGACGGGGTGGGCAAGTCGACGCTGCTCTCGCTCGCGGCGGGCGTCACCCGCCTGCAGCAGGGCAACGTGCGGGTGCTGGGCGGAGACATGGCGCAGGCGGCCTGGCGGCGGCAGGTCGGTGGACGTATCGCCTACATGCCGCAGGGGCTTGGGCGCAATCTCTATCCGACGCTGAGCATCGCGGAGAATCTCGATTTCTTCGGTCGCCTGTTCGGGCAGGGCGCCGTCGAGCGGCGCGAGCGGATCGCCGAGCTTCTCGCTGCCACGGGCCTCGCACCGTTCGCCGACCGCGCCGCGGGCAAGTTGTCGGGCGGCATGAAGCAGAAGCTCGGCATCTGCGCCGCGCTGATCCACGATCCCGATCTCGTCATCCTCGACGAGCCGACCACCGGCGTCGATCCGCTGTCGCGGCGCCAGTTCTGGGAGCTGATGGAGCGCCTGCGCGCCCGGCGTCCCGGCATGAGCGTCGTCGTCGCCACTGCCTACATGGAGGAGGCCGAGCGCTTCGACTGGCTGGCGGCGATGAACGCGGGCAAGGTTCTCGCCATAGGCAGCCCGGACGACATACGCCGCCAGGCGGGCGAGACGACGCTGGAGCGGGCCTTTGTGGCGCTTCTGCCCGAGGCCGAGCGCGGGGATGCCGCGCCGATGCCCGACCTTCCGCGTGTCGTTCATGACGGTGCGCCTGCTATCGAGGCCACCGGGCTCACCCGCCGCTTCGGCGATTTCGTCGCCGTGGACCAAGTGAACTTCCGCATCGAGAAGGGCGAGATCTTCGGCTTCCTGGGCTCCAACGGCTCAGGCAAGTCGACGACCATGAAAATGCTCACCGGCCTGCTGCCGGCGAGCGAGGGCGAGGCCAGGCTGTTCGGCGCGAAGCTCGCCGGCGGCGACATGGCGACCCGCAAGCGCGTCGGCTACATGTCGCAGGCATTCTCGCTCTACGCCGAGCTGACCGTGCGGCAGAACCTTGTGCTGCATGCGCGGCTGTTCGAGATCGCCGACGTCGAGGGCCGCGTGGCCGAGATGCTGGAACGCTTCGATCTCGCCGATGTCGTCGACGTCCGGCCCGAGAGCCTGCCGCTGGGGATTCGCCAGCGCCTCCAACTCGCGGTTGCGGTGATCCACCGTCCGGAAATCCTCATCCTTGACGAGCCGACCTCCGGCGTCGACCCGGTGGCGCGCGACGGCTTCTGGCGCACGCTGATCGAATTGTCGCGCCAGGACGGGGTGACGATCTTCCTCTCCACCCACTTCATGAACGAAGCGGAGCGTTGCGATCGCATCTCGCTCATGCATGCCGGCAAGGTGCTCGCCATCGGCACGCCGGAGGAGCTCAAGCGCGAACGCGGGATGGATACGCTCGAGGAGGTGTTCATCGCCGTGCTGGAGGAGGCGGGCATGGGCCGGGAAGACGGCGAGGCCGACCTCCGGGAGCGGCCGGCGGCGCCGGCACATGTGCGCCGCTTCGACGTCGGCCGGCTCTGGGCCTATGCGTGGCGCGAGGCGCTGGAGATCCTGCGCGACCGCGCGCGGCTCGCCTTCGCGCTGATCGGCCCGATCCTGCTGATGTTCGCTTTCGGCTTCGGCATATCCTTCGATGTCGAGGACCTGCCCTACGCGGTCTTCGACCAGGACCAGAGCGCGCAGAGCCGCCAGTTGCTGGAGAGCTTCGAGGGATCGCGCTACTTCGAGACGCGCCCCTCGATCGCCTCGCCCGACGAACTCGACCAGCGGCTGAAGGATGGCGAGCTCAAGCTCGCCATCGAGGTTCCCACCGATTTCGGCCGCGACCTGCTGCGCGAGCGCCAGCCGGAAGTGGGCGTGTTCGTCGACGGCGCCATGCCGTTCCGCGCCGAGACGACGCGCGGCTATGTCCAGGGCATCGCGCTGGGCTATCTCGCCGACGCGCAACTGCGCACCACCGGCAAGGAGACCGAGCCCTATCCCATCACGATCGAGCCACGCTACCGCTACAATCAGGCGTTCAAGAGCGTGAACGCCATGGTGCCGAGCGTCATCGTGCTGATGCTCGTGCTGATTCCGGCGATCATGACGGCGCTCGGCGTGGTGAAGGAGAAGGAGACCGGCTCCATCACCAATTTCCAGTCCACGCCGGTGACGCGCGTCGAATTCCTGCTGGGCAAGCAGTTGCCCTATGTCGCGATCGCCTTCACCAGCTTCATCACGCTGGTGCTGGTGGCGCGCATCATCTTCGACGTACCGGTGAAGGGCTCGCTGCCGACGCTGGCGCTCGGCTCGCTCGCCTATGTGCTGGCGACCACCGGCTTCGGCCTGTTCGTGTCGAGCTTCGTGCGCAGTCAGGTGGCGGCGATCTTCGCCACCGCCATCATCTCCATCATTCCGGCGGTGAATTTCTCCGGCCTGCTGGTGCCGGTGTCCTCGCTCTCGGGCGGGGCGCGCCTGATCGGGCTTTCGTTCCCGGCGGCATGGTATCAGCCGGTGAGCGTGGGCGTCTTCACCAAGGGCCTCGGCTTCGCTTCGCTCTGGTTCAACATCGTGGTGATCTTCCTCTTCGCGCTCGGCTTCATCGGCGCGGCGATGGTGGCGCTGCGCAAGCGGAGCGCCTGACGATGTTCGCACGTCTCGCCCGCATCTTCCGGCTCGGCATCAAGGAGCTGTACAGCCTCAGGGCCGACCCGGTTCTGGCAGGGCTGATCCTCTATACCTTTACCGTGGCGATCTACACGGTCGCCTCGGGGGCCAAGTTCGAGGTGGAGAACGCCGCCGTCGCGGTGGTGGACGAGGACCAGACGGCGCTGTCGAAGCGGCTGCGCGACGCCCTGCTGAAGCCCTTCTTCAAGGAGCCGGTGCTCATCGGCGCCGACGAGGTCGACGCGGCGATGGATTCGGGTCGCTTCGTCTTCGTGGTGAGCTTTCCGCCGAAATTCGAGCACGACGTCATCGCCGGCCGCCAGCCCACCATCCAGCTCGACATCGACGCTACCGCCATGTCGCAGGCGGGCAACGGCGCCTCCTACATCCAGAACATCCTGATCCAGGAGGTGCTGGCCGCGGTGCCCGGCGCGGCGACCACGCAGCCGGTCAACGTGGTGATCCACGCGATGTTCAATCCGAACCTGAACTCGGCATGGTTCACCTCGGTGATGCAGCTCATCAACAACGTCACCATGCTGGCGGTGATCCTCGCAGGCGCGGCGCTGATCCGCGAGCGCGAGCATGGCACCATCGAGCACCTGCTGGTGATGCCGGTGACGCCGACCGAGATCATGCTGGCGAAGATATGGGCCAACGGCCTTGTCATCGTGGTGGCGGCGACGCTCTCGCTGCTGGTGGTGGTGGAGCGGCTGCTCGGCGTGCCGGTGCAGGGCTCGGTCCCGCTCTTCGTCGCGTCGATGGTGGTCTACCAGTTCTCGGTCACGGCACTGGGCATCCTCGTCGCGACGGTGTCGACCTCCATGGCGCAGTTCGGCCTCATCGTCATGCCGGCGCTGATCGTCATGAACCTGCTCTCGGGGGCGACCACGCCGATGGAGAGCATGCCGGTCTGGCTGCAGAACGTGATGCAGCTCTCGCCCTCGACGCATTTCGTAGCCTTGTCGCAGGCTGTGCTCTATCGCGGCGCCGGGCTCTCGGTGATCTGGCCGAAGCTGCTGGCACTGCTCGGCATCGGCGCTGCCTTCTTTCTGCTGGCGGGGCTACGCTTCCGCAAGGCGCTGCAGGCCGCACAGTAGGACCGGATCACGGCATTCTCGACGCGATCCGCAATTCCTCGCCGTCGACGACGAAGTGACCGTAGCCGTGATGATGGATGGTGCGCGGATTCTTCTGCGCCGGATCGAACCACGCCGCCACCACCTCCAGCACGAAGAGATTGAACTTTTCGACCAGTGCGGTGTCGACCACCCGGCATTCGAGATTGGCGAAGCATTCCTTCACCAGCGGGGCCGAGACGGTGCCTGCCGGCAGCGGGGTGAGGCCGATCCGGCCGAACTTGTCCTCGTCGCGGCCCGAGCAGTTGCCGATCGCGACGACCTTCTCCGCGATCTCGACGGCGGGAAGGGCGATGACGCATTCGCGGGTCTTCTCCAGCGCGCGGAAGCTGAAATCGCCCTGGCTGATGATGCAGGCGATCAGCGGAGGGCTGAACTCCACCATCATGTGCCATGACATCGTCATCACGTTGGGCCGGTCGTTCTCGGCGGTGGTGAGCAGGACGACCGGGCCGGGCTCGATGAGCTGGTAGACCTTGTCGAGGGAGAGCTTCTTCATGGCGGGCGCTCCGTCCGTGACGCCGGTGCATGCTAGCGCATCGCGTCCATCGGTGCGCTCCGCAAACATCCTCTTGTGCGGCGCGGCGAATGGATTTCTAATGACGCTGCCGGGCAACAAAGCCGTTGTCGGCGATGCGGCAGGGATTGCCGACAGCCCTCTCTCGGGCCGTCCTTTCCTGCCCGACGGGGAGGGATGGTCCTGCACCATCGCGGAGACCCCGATGCTCGTCGCCCCTGATCTTGCCGCCTACCGCATCGACGCCGAGCCCTATTACCGGCCGGTCGGCGACGAGATCTCCGTCTTCGAGGCGGCGTGGAAGCATCGTCTGCCGGTCATGCTCAAGGGCCCCACCGGCTGCGGCAAGACGCGCTTCGTCGAATACATGGCGTGGCGGCTCGGCCGGCCGCTGATCACCGTCGCCGCCCATGAGGACATGACCGCGGCCGACCTCTCCGGCCGTTTCCTGCTGACCCCCGAGGGCACCGTCTGGCATGACGGGCCGCTGACGCTGGCGGTGCGCCACGGCGCCATCTGCTATCTCGACGAGATCGTCGAGGCGCGGCAGGACACCACCGTCGTCATCCATCCGCTCACCGATGCACGGCGTATGCTGCCGCTGGAGAAGCGCAACGAACTGATACCGGCGCATCCCGACTTCCAGCTCGTCATCTCCTACAACCCCGGCTACCAGAGCGCGGTGAAGGACCTCAAGGAGTCGACCAAACAGCGCTTCGTCGCCATCGATTTCGACTATCCCGCGCCGGCACTCGAGGCCGAGATCGTGATGCGCGAGGCCGGCACCGATCCCGCCCTCGCGCGCACGCTGGTCGCCATCGCCGCCTGCTCGCGCAACCTGAAGGGGCAGGGGCTCGACGAGGGCGCCTCCACCCGCATGCTGATCCATGCCGGCCGGCTCGCGGCGGGCGGGGTGCCGCTGGAGGCGGCGGTGCATGCGGGGATCGTGCTGCCGATCACCGACGACGCCGATGTGCGGCAGGCGCTCGGCTCCGCCATTTCCGCCTGCTTCGCATGAGCGACCTCGTCGACCTCGACACGCCGGGCGTCGCCACGCCCGCGATCACGCGCCTTGTCCGGCTGATGGCCGCGCGCGAGGCGCTGGCCGCCGTCTTCGCCGATGCCCGCCGCCGCGTTGCCGCATACCATGGCGAGGCGGAACTGGAACCGTGGGCGAAGGGCGTGCTGGCGCTGGTCGACGTCAACGCGGGTGCCGGCGGTCTGCTCGCCTTCTGGCGCGCCAGCGTCGAGCTGTCGCCGCGCCTGACGCCGGCGGAACTCGGCGAGACCGCCCTTGGAGCCGCGGCTCTGTGCCGGGAGGCCGGATCGAGCGCCACCGTCGCCGCACTGGCCGCTTTCACGCAGATAGAGCCGCGTCTCGCCGGTGCGGGCGAGCGGGCTATCTGGTGGCGCGCGCTGACCGCCCTCGGCCGTGCCGCGCCGGACTGCGTGGAACGGGTCGCCGGGCAGGCGCACCGGCTGGTGCTGCCCGGCCATGCGGCCGATTTCGAGGGCTTCATCGAGGCCGGGCTGAAGGCCGCCGGCCGCGACCGCGCGCGCCAGCACGCCTTCTTCGCGCTGGAGGACCGGCTGGCGCTCGGCCTCCTTGCCCGCATCGGCGCCGGACCGGGCTTCGACGAACTGGAGGCCGGTCTAAAAATGGTGCTGACCGCCTTGTGGGGCGCGACGCCGAACCTTCAGCCGCTGCCGCCCGCCGGCCCGGACACGCCGGGCCGCGCCAATATCGCCGGGCCGGCGATCCGCCTGCCGGATGTCTTTCCCGGCGTTGCGGGGGAGGCCTCGCGCCGGCTCTATCTCGCCGCTGCCGCCCATGCCGGCGCGCATCTCTTCTTCGGCAATCCGCGCTTTCCGATCCGCAAGTTCAAGCCGGTGCAGATGGTGCTGGCCAACCTTGTCGAGGATGCGCGGATCGAACTTCTGGCGATGCGGCTCTATCCCGGCCTGCGCCGGCTCTGGGTGCCCTATCACGTCGCCTCGCCGGAGGACGGGCCGACGACGGGCGCGCTGCTGGCGCGGGTGGCGCGCGGGCTGTTCGATCCCTCCTACAGCGATCCGGATGCGTTGGTCGGCAAGGCGCAGGCGCTGTTCGCCGCATCGCTGGAACGGATCGAGGATCCCTTGATCAGCCTCGATGTCGGCACGAGGCTTGCCAATGATGTCGGCCAGCGGCGCATCCGCTTCGACGGGCGGGGCCATGTGGTAGAGCCCGCCTATCGCGACGACGGGCTGGGGCTTTGGGACTTCGGCGACATCGATCCGGATGTGGTGGCCGAGATCAAGATGATGGTCGATGCCGCCCGCATCGAGCGGCATGAGACCGAGGACGGCACGGCGGACGAGGAGCCGACGCCGGAGCCCGCCGGCCGCGTCCGGCCGAAGGCCGCGGGCGAGAAGGGCGTCGTGATCGCCACCTACCCGGAATGGGACGCGGGCGCGGGTGTCGAGCGACCGGACTGGACGAGCGTGCGGGCGGCCCTGCCGGTCGAGGGGGATACCCGCCCGCTGCAACGCGCGCTGGACCGCGCCGCACCGGTGCGCGCGCGCATCGCCCGGTTGGTCAGGGCGGCGAAGGTCGGCCGTGCGGCCCGGCTGAAGCGGCAGGCGGAAGGCCACGACCTCGACATCGACGCCGCCATCGAGGCCGCCATCGCCCGGCATGCCGGCGAGATGCCGGATATGCGGGTGTTCCGCTCCACCGCGCTGCTGCAGCGCGATCTCGCCGTGCTGGTGCTGGTCGACGTGTCGCAATCGACGCGCGAGAAGCTGACGGACGGTTCCAACGTGCTCGACGTCGAAAAGCTCGCCGTGGCGATGCTGGGCGAGGCGCTCGAAGGGCTCGGCGACGACTTCGCGCTGCTCGCCTTCGCCTCGGCGGGACGCGACGATGTGCGGGTGACGTGCGTGAAAGGCTTCGACGAGCCTTACGGCGCCCCGGCCATGTCGCGCCTCGCGGGACTGACCTCGGGTCTGTCGACCCGGCTCGGGGCGGCGCTGCGCCATGCCGGAGCAGAGATGTCGCGCGTGCGCAGCTTTCGCAAGCTGATCCTTGTGCTCACCGATGGCGAGCCCTCCGACATCGATGTGGCCGCACAGGATCTGGTTCAGGACGCGCGGCGGGTCGTGCTGCAGCTGCGCTCGCAGGGCATCGACACGTTCGGGGTCACGCTCGATCCGGGTGAGGTCGGCTCCGGGCCGGCCATCTTCGGGAAGACCAACGCCATGCCGGTGCGCCGGCTCGAGGACCTGCCGATGCGGCTGTCGGAGCTTTATTTCCGCCTGGCGCGGCGGTGAGCGCGAAGACAGGAATGGCCGGGACACGCCCGGCCATGAGATTGCAGGAGGCGGGATCCGACGCCTATCGATGCGTGTTCTCGGGATTGGGGATGCCCTCGATGGGACATTCCTCGGTGCCGACGGTGGTGCGGGTGAAGGATTCCACCATCTCGCGCGTGCCTTCCGGATCGGCGATCCAGCGCTTGTAGAAGTCGTAGGGGCAGGCGGCCTCGCCCTTGTCGCCGTCGCCGGAATTGATCATGCCGGTGTAGCCGCGATGCACCAGCTTGAAGAGATGGTTCTGCGACTGCATGTTCTTGCGCGCGTCGCGGATCAGCGACACGGAGAGCTGGGCGTACTGGATGCCGTATTCCTCCTCGCCGCATTCGCCGAGCGTGCGGCCGTCGAAGCCGACGATGGCCGAATGGCCGAAATAGGAATAGACGCCGTCGAAGCCGGCGGCGTTCGCCACCGCGACATAGCAGTTGTTCGCCCATGCCATGGCCTTGGCCATGACCACCTGCTGGTCCTTGGCCGGATACATGTAGCCCTGGCAGCGCACGATCAGCTCGGCGCCGCGCATCGCGCAGTCCCGCCAGATCTCGGGATAGTTGCCGTCATCGCAGATGATGAGCGAGACCTTCAGTCCCTTGGGGCCTTCCGAGACATAGGTGCAGTTGCCGGGATACCAGCCCTCGATCGGCACCCAGGGCATGATCTTGCGGTACTTCTGGACGATCTCGCCCTTGTCGTTCATCAGGATGAGCGTGTTGTAGGGCGCCTTGTGCGGGTGCTCCTCGTGGCGCTCGCCGGTGAGCGAGAACACGCCCCACACCTTCGCCTTGCGGCAGGCCTCGGCGAAGATCTCCGTCTCGTCGCCGGGCACGGTGGAGGCGGTCTCGTACATCTCCTTGGAATCGTACATGATTCCGTGGGTCGAGTATTCCGGGAAGATGACGAGATCCATGCCCGGCAAGCCGGTCTTCATGCCGACGATCATGTCGGCAATCTTCTTCGCGTTCTCGAGCACTTCGGCCTTGGTGTGGAGCCGCGGCATCTTGTAGTTCACGACCGCTACGCCGACGGTGTCTTTGCTGCTGGAAACGTCGCCGTGCAACATGGGTGGGTTCTCCTCGGAAAGGCGCGCGGGCGCTCATCGCAAGCGGCCGGGCCATTGCGTTCTTGTGGGATCGGGGGAAGGAGCCGCGGAAAGGAGAGCCGGCCGCGGGCATTCCGGGACGGGCGGAACCGCGTTGTCCCGCCGGAATTCAGGCACAAAAAAAGCCCGACAGGCTCTCGCGAGCCTTCCGGGCTACATTGCCTTGCACGGCCAACAACGTTGGTGGCCGGGCGGGAGACGCCATTTCGAGCTCGATTGCCCGAAAAACGTCCATGGAAGATATCTAACCATCATCACCCCCGCAGTTCAAGAGCCGGGGGGCGTTTCACCCGCGCGGGCGTCTCGGGTCTTGGGGGAAACCTGTAGGATCTCCGTGGCGTGGATGATGGAGAGCGCCATGTCCTCCATCGCCACGCGCTTCGACATCGCCTGCCGGCGCAGGCTCTGATAGGCGTCCTCCTCGGTGAGGCCGAGATTCTCCATCAGGATCGACTTGGCCCGCTGGATCTTCTGGATGCCGGAAAGCTTGTGCTCCAGCCGGGAGATGCGCTTCTTCGTCTCTTCGCGTTCCAGCCACAGGCTGCGGGCGATGGTGAGGTTGGTGAGCAGGCCGAAGGGCCGGATCGGCCGCTCCACCACGGCGACCGCGCCCGATTCCAGCACGAGCTGGAGCGTCGAGGGGTTCTCATAGCCGACCACCGCGATGAGCGTCGGGCGGGAATGCGGGTCGGTCTTCAGCAGCCTCACCGTCTCGGCGCGCGCGTCCT
This sequence comes from Ancylobacter moscoviensis, assembly GCF_007559435.1. Taxonomy (GTDB): domain Bacteria; phylum Pseudomonadota; class Alphaproteobacteria; order Rhizobiales; family Xanthobacteraceae; genus Ancylobacter; species Ancylobacter moscoviensis. The sequence goes on from NZ_VMBP01000007.1 coordinate 230,524, forward strand.
GCTCGATGGCGAGCAGCACCACGTCGGCGGCGGGCCATTCGTCCGGCACCGGCCAGACGATCTCCACCGTGGAGCCGATGCGCCGCAGATGCTCGACGAGGCTCGGCCGCTCCTCGTCCGGCGGGTGGATGACGTGCACCCGGAGGCCGCGCAGGTCCTTGAGGATCTGGATCGCCATGATGCCCTCCACCGTCAGGAGAGCGCGATCTGGCGGCCGTCGGCCGGCCAGTCGCTCAGGTTCTGGGCCACGCAATAGGGGTCCGGCTTCACCGGCGCGCCGGCGTCCCACACCACCCGGAAGCGTCCTCTCGCATCCAGCCGGGCGATGCGCGGGCGCAGATAGGTGTGGTTGTTCGTGCCGTCGATGCGCACCCGGCCCTGCGGGGCGTCGAAGGCGCTCTCGCCAAGCTGGGCGAGCAGCGGCTCCGGGGCATCGGTACCGGCGGCGGCGAGGGCGCGCATGGCGAGGTGCACCTGGAAATAGGCCGCCTCGGCGGCGGCGGTGACGGGCATGTGCACCCCGTTGCGCCGCTTGAAGGCGGCGACGAAGCGGCGCGCGGCGGGCGTGTCGAGGGTCTCGAAGAAAGGGGCAGCGGTGATGTGGCCGGCGGCCACCTCGGCCGGCATTGCCGCCACCTCGGCCTCGCCGGTGGTGAGGCTGGCGATCGGCAGCGTGGCGGCATCGAGCCCGGCGGCGTGGTGGGCCTCGTACAGTGTCGCGGTATCCGCCCCGACCACGGTGGAGAAGATGACGTCCGGCGCCGCCCGCTGCACCTTCGCCATGACGCGGTCGAATTCCGCCGGCCCCGCGCCGAGCGGCACGTAGATCTCGTCCAGCACGGTACCGCGCGACTGGACGACGAAGTCGGTCATGATGCGGTTCGACTCGTAGGGGTAGACGTAGTCGGAACCGATCATGAAGAAGCGGTTGCCGCAGGTGCTCAGCAGGTAATTGGCGAGCTGGATCGAATTCTGGTTCGGCGCGGCGCCGGTGTAGACGCAGTGGCGGGAATATTCGAAGCCCTCATAGAGGGTGGGGTAGAACAGCAGCCCACGGTGGGCCTCTACCACCGGCAGCATCGCCTTGCGGGTGGAGGACATGTAGCCGCCGAAGATGAGGCGCACGCCGTCCTCGGTGAGCAGCCTTTCGGCAAGCCGGCGATAGGCCCGCGGCTCCGAGGCGGGATCGTAGACAACCGCCTCCACCGGACGGCCGAGCACGCCGCCGGCTTCGTTGATCTCGTCGATGGCGAGCAGCGTGCCGCCGAGCTGGGAGGTTTCGACCGCCGCCGTCACGCCGGTGGCGGAAAACAGGACGCCGATGCGCCAGGGCCGGACCGCCGAAGAACCACTCGCCATGAGCCGCATGCACCTCCGTCCTGCAACGTCACAGGGTGCATGTGTCCAGTCCCGGACGAAAGGCGCAATACGGCGTTTGCCTCAGATGCCGAAGCACTCGCGCAGTTCGCGGCGCGCGCTTTCGAGGATCTCCGCGGAGAGTTCGGGATCGCCCGCCACCACGCCGCGGGCCATGGTGAGCGCGCCGATCATGCTGGTGAGCACCGCCATCGCCTGCCGGCGCCGGGCCTCGGGCGTCTCGGCATCCATGTGGCGCTCGATCGCCTCGACGAAGTCGTTCAGCCCTTCGGCATAGCTCTTCTGGAGATCGGGCGACTGGCGTGCGACCTCGGCGCCGAAGGCGGAGAGGGCGCAGCCATTGGCCGGGTTGTCGCGATGGGCGGGGGTCAGGTAGCGGTCGAGGATGTCGCGGAGACTGGCCGATTTCAGCCAGCGCTCCAGCCCCTCTGCGCAGGCCTCGCGGCAGGCCTCGTCGGCGAGGTCCGCCTTGGAGCGAAAATGGCCGTAGAAGGCGCCGTGGGTGAGGCCGCTGGCCTGCATGATCTCGGCAACGCCGACATCCTTGAAGCCGCGTTCGCGGAATAGCCGGGAGGCCGAGGAAAGAATGGAACGGCGATGCTCGGCGACCTTCGCCTTCGTAACCCGCAACGCAGCTTCTCCTGTCGCTCTCCGCCCCGATCCCCTTGTCTATGAACACGAAAATATAGCTGATGGGAATAAGAAATAACCCGGAGCGCCGGTTGGTCGCGGCGCTCCGGGTCTGGTCGCGGCGGAAGGCTCAGGCGGCGTCCCAGACCGGCGCGAGGCCTTCCGGGCTGACGATCCGCCCGTCCGGGCGGGCGAGGGCGTGGATCGCCGCCATCTCGCCGGCCGACAGCTCGAAGTCGAAGATGGCGAAGTTCTCGGCTGCGCGGGTCTCGGTCGCGGTCTTGGAGAGGGCGACGAGCCCGTCCTGCTGGATCACCCAGCGCAGTACCACCTGAGCGACGCTCTTGCCTTTCGCCGCGGCGATCTCCTTCAGCACCGGCTCGTCGAACACCTTGCCGTCCGCCATGGCGTAATAGGCGGTGATGGAAAGACCGGCGGCACGGGCCGCCTTTATCACCACGCTCTGGTCGATATAGGGGTGGTATTCGACCTGGTTGGTGACGAGCGGGGCGTCGCTGAGTGCGATCGCCTCGGCAATCTGCGCGGTGTTGAAGTTCGAGACGCCTATGTGACGCACCTTGCCGGCGCGGACCACCTCGTTGAGCGCCGCGACGGGCTCGGGGAGGGGATGCCCTGCGGGCCAGTGCAGAAGCAGCAGGTCCACATAGTCGGTCCGTAGCTTCCGCAGGCTCTCGTCGACCGAGGCGACCAGCGCGTCATGGCCGTATTTGTCGACCCACACCTTGGTGGTGAGGAAGATGTCGGCGCGGCGGACGCCCGAGCGCTCGATACCCTCGCCGACCTCGGCCTCGTTGCCGTAGATCTGCGCGGTGTCGATGTGGCGGAAACCAAGCTTGAGCGCATGCGGCACCATGCGTAGCGTGTCGGGGCCGGGCAGGCGGAAGGTACCGTAGCCGAGCGCGGGAATGGTGGCGCCATTGGCGGTGACGAATTTCATCGGGGTCTCCATGGGTGGCGGGCCGATTTGGGCTCAGGCGGGGCTCAGCTCGGGCGTCGTGCGCCGATCCAGCATGCCGCTCCACATAGTCAGTCCCAGCGCGGCGACAACCAGGATGGCGCCGACCCAGGGCGTCGCGCCGAGCCCGAGCGGGGAGGCGACGACAAGGCCGCCGACCCAGGCGCCGATGGCGATGCCGAGATTGAAGGCGGCGATGTTGAGCGCCGAGGCGACGTCCACCGCGCCGGGACGCGCCTTCTTCGCCAGCTCGACGACATAGATCTGCAGGCCCGGCACGTTGGCGAAGGACAGGAAGCCCAGCGCGGCGAGCGTCGGCAGGGCGAGCCAGGGCGAGAGCGCGGTGAAGCTGAACAGCGCCAGTACCGCCGCCTGCGCGACGAAGAGGAAGGTGAGCGCCTTCACCGGGTCGCGGTCGGCGATCCGTCCGCCGACGATGTTGCCCACCGCGATGGCGGCGCCGTACAGCACCAGGATCAGGCTGACGCTGGAGGCGGCGAAGCCGGTGATGTGCTCCAGGATCGAGGCGAGATAGGTGAAGGCGACGAAGGTGCCGCCATAGCCGAGCGCGGTCATGCCGTAGACGATGAGCAGCCGGCCGGAGCCCAGGACGCGCAGTTGGTCGACGAGGCGGGCGGGCTCGGCGCGGCTGAGATTGGCGGGCAACAGCGCGGCGATGCCGATGAAAGCGACGACGCCCAGCGCGGCGACCGCCCAGAAGGTGGCGCGCCAGCCGAAGGTCTGGCCGATAAAGGTGCCCATCGGCACGCCGGTGACGATGGCGACCGTCAGGCCCATGAACATCATGGCGATGGCCGAGGCGCGCCGGTCGGCTGGCACGAGGTCGGCGGCGATGGTCGACCCGACCGAGAAGAACACGCCATGGGCGAAGGCGGACAGCACGCGCGCGACCAGCAGCAATTCGTAGCTCGGGCTCAGCGCGGCGGCGGTGTTGCCGATGACGAACAGCGCCATCAGGCCGAGCAGGAGCGGCTTGCGCTCCATCCGGCCGGTCAGAGCGGTCAGGATGGGCGCGCCGAAGGTGACGCCGAGCGCGTAGACGCTGACGATCAGGCCGGCGAGCGGCAGGTTGATGGACAGGTCGGCAGCGACGGTGGGCAGCAGGCCGACGATGACGAATTCGGTGGTGCCGATCGCATAGGCCGCGATGGTGAGCGCGAACAGCGCGAGGGGCATTCTGGTGAGCGACATGACAAATCTCCGCGCGCCCGCGCCTTGGGCGCGACGCAGCAAGCGATGACGGGTGTTGCGGCGAATATGCGCGGCGCCGGCTTGCGCGATAAGCCACTATGATGGATCAATACCTGTGAACTGAAATCACAGATAAGGTCGACCTTGGACAATCGCGCGGGCGAGATGCAGGTGCTGGTCGAGGCGGTGGAGCGCGGCAGCTTCTCCGCCGCAGGGCGCCGGCTCGGCCTGTCGCCCTCGGCGGTGAGCAAGCTGGTGTCGCGGCTGGAGGAGCGGCTCGGCGTGCGCCTGCTCAACCGCTCGACCCGCGCCATCGTCCTGACCAGCGAGGGCGAGGCCTATGTGGCGCGGGCGCGCCGCATCCTCGGCGAGATCGACGAGGCGGAGCGCTTCATCGCCGCCGGCGCCGCCGCCGTGCCGCGCGGCCGGTTGCGGGTGAGCGCCTCCGTCGGCTTCGGCGAGCGCTGCCTCGTGCCGCTGATCCCGGAATTCCTCGCCCGCTATCCGGAGGTACAGCTCGACCTTTCGCTGAGCGACGAGGTGATCGACCTCGTGGCGGAGCGGGCGGATATCGGCCTGCGCTCTGGGCCGATGCGCGATTCCAGCCTCAAGGCACGCAAGGTGATGGAGAGCGACCGGGTGATCATCGCCTCTCCCGCCTACCTCGAATGTCACGGCATGCCGGCGACGCCGGCGGACCTCGCGCAGCACAACTGCCTGCGCTTCAATTTCCGCCGCAGCCTGGACGAATGGCCGTTCCGCGATCCGGTGTCGGGGGAAAGCTACGCACTGCCGGTCACAGGTAATCTCGAGGGGAACAGCGGCGCCATGCTGCGTCGCCTCGCGCTGGACGGGCTGGGCCTTGCCCGCATCGGGCGCTTCCATGCCCAGCCGGATATCGAGGCGGGGACACTGGTGCCGGTGCTGGATGCGTTCAACGGGCGGGATATCGAGCAGGTGCACGCGGTCTTCGTCGGGCACGATTACCTCGCCGCCCGCATCCGTGCCTTCGTCGATTTCCTCGTGGAACGGATCGGCCGGTAGCTGTCCAGCGGCGGGATTCGGCGCGAGTCCCGCCGCCGGTGATCATCAGGTCCGGTACTTCTTGGTCACCGCGTCGATGGCGGAGATGCCGTTATGGCCCTCGGCATTGCCCTGCGCTGCCAGCGCCCGGAAGATGCGCTCGGCCGAGCGCAGGTCGCGGATCTTGTAGTAGGACCAGGCGCGCAGCACCATCAGATCCTGCTGTTCGGGGGCGATGCGGGAGCGTTCGTCGAGTGCGATGATAGCTTCCACGTAGCGCTCGTCCTTGTAGGCGGCGAGCGCGCGCTGGGCGAGGAGGTCGCCGCTGAGCTGAACGGAGCGGCGCGGATTCTGCGGCGCCTCGAGCGCGGCGGCCTGGGCGCGGTTGGTCATGCCGAGGCGCAGATAGGCGAGCGACTTGCCGTAGGCGGCGTCCTCGGCGACGCGGCCGGTGCCGCGGGCGAGACCCTCGTCGAATGCCCGGACCGCTTCCATCGGCCGGTCGAGATCGAGCAGCCTCCAGCCACGGGCAACGGCGCCGGCACCGCCGGAGGCGGCGGTCGCGCCCACCTCGGTGCTGCCGGTGCGGGCGACCGAGCGCGAGACGGGACGGCGGCGCGGCGTCGGCGGCACGTAGTCGGCGGCGGGATAGGAGGGCTGGGCCGCGTAGGAAGCCTGCGCCACCGATTGCGCCGGCGCTGCCGGCAGGGCGGGGAACTGGATGCCGCTCTGATAGGGGGCGCCCTGATAGGCCAGCGGCGCGGCCGCATTGCCCGGCTGCGGGATCGGCTGGAACTGGGCCACCTGGCCGGCGGTCGGTACCGGCGCATACTGCGCGCCGCGCACATAGCCACGCGCGCTCTGCGGGCCGAGGGTCGGCACGCCGACCGGCGGGGGCTGCCGCGTGGGCGGCGGAGTCAGGCGGTTGGCGGCGGCGACGAGCGGATCGAGGCGCAGCCCGCCGAGCGTCTGCGTCTGGGCGTTGCGCGCTTCCAGACGGGCGCGGACGACCGGATCGACCAGCGCGACGATGCGCTCGGAGCGCTGACCCCAGCTCTGTACCATGGCGTTGAGGCGCGCGACGTCGCCGAGACGCCAGAAGGTGAGCGAGAGGCCGTAGGCGGAGGGCTCGTCGTTCGGATCCCAGTTGAGGGCGGTCTCGAACCAGGACTGGGCGGTGACGATCTGCCCGGTGTTGTAGGCGTACCAGCCGAGGCCCTGGGCACCCGGCACGTATTTGTCGCGCATCACCACGGGGCTGAAGCGCGTGAGCACGATCTCGTCGAGCACCGGCGGCGGATCGGCGGTGAGCAGCGCGATGACGACGTCGAGATAGGCCTTGTTGTTCTCCGGCGCGGCGTCGCGCCACTCGAAGGCGATCGGCTCGGCCTCGAGCGAGCGGCCGAGGAAGTTCAGCGCCAGCACATAGCCTTCGGCCGACTTGGCGCCGCCCTTGCGGTCGAGCGCCAGCTTGAACCATTCGAGCGCGCGGGTCGCCTCGTCGTGGCGGAACAGGTACCAGCCGAGCAGCAGCGGGTCGCCGGGCGTCGTGCCCTTGCGCGCCAGCTCCTCCATCCGCTTGATGTCGTCGGCGGGCACCGTGTACTCGGGGTTCTCGGCGGCATGCCCCATGCGGCGGCGAATGAGGTCGTCGCGCAGCGCGGCGAATTCGGGATTGCCGGCGGCGTCCTTGCGCTCGAGCTTGAGCAGGCTCTGGATTTGCTCGTCGGACAGCAGCGGCATCGCCTTCTGCACCGTCGCCAGCCGCTCGGCCGCATCGTTGCAGTTGTTCAGGATGTAGGTGTAGGCGTCGATCGCCCGCGGCGGCTGGTCGGTCTTGGTGAAGGCCTCGGCGACGCGCCAGAGAATGTCGATGTTCGGGCAGGTCAACAGGCCCGGCGTCTCGGTGGCGAGACGCAGCACGGTGTTCCACTGCTCGGCGTCGGAGGCGTTGATCAGCCGCCGGCGGCTTTCCGATTCATTGAGCCGGGCGAGCAGGTCGGCCGGCGGCTGCCAGGACGGGTCGGCGGACTGGCGGGTGGCGATGGCGCTGCGCACGTCGCTGTACTTGCCTTCGGCATACAGCTTCCACATGCGCTGGAGTTCGACGTCGGTCTGCGGGCCGAACAGGTCGTCGGGCGGCGACCAGTCCGGGTACAGCGCGCGCAGGCGCGCGATCTCGGCTTCCAGGCGGCGGGTGTCGCCCTGCGAGGCGAAATAGCGGAGAGCGGTCTCGTCGACCTTGGCGCGGGCGGTATTGCCGGCATCGGTTTTGCGGCCGCTGCCGGGGAGCTCTATCTGTTGACCAATCGCGGGAACGACGGCTCCCCCGAGCATGAGCAACAGAATGGCTCTCTTCAAAGACATTTCGGATATCGCTCCGCGATCAGCGCCCAGCCCAACAAATACAACGTCGACGGATAGTAGAGCGTCGGCTCAAACCGTCGTAGATCGGCGGGGATCGGGGTGGCGTTCAGGGCGCACGCGAGGACCGCGCCGAGCATGCGATAGCCCGGGTCGGTAAGCTGCGTAAGCGCGCGTCCGGTCGGGATGTCGACGATCGCCGGGGTGCCCCCATTGTCGATCAGCCAGTTCCGCCGGAAGGGTTCCTGTAATGCCGTGTTCTCGATCCCTGCTCTCAAAAGGTAAAGAGATATCCTTAATGAATTGTAACCAAAGACCGGCGGAAAGCCCTCCGCCACGGTAACCGGCTTGCCCGCGGGGGCTGAAATCCAGTCGGGCGGCAGTCGAGCCGGGCCGAGCTGCGCGATGCTCAGGAGTTCCAGCCCCGTATTGGCCACGCCCGCCCAGTCGTATTCCGGCGCAAGGCGCGTCATGACCGGGAACGTCTCGAATATCCAGTAGGACAGATTCAGTATCGGCCCGTCCTTGCGCTCGCTGGCCGAGAAGCCGGAAATCCCCGGAAGCAGCAGGAGCCGAGAGCCGTCCTTTACGATGAGTTTCTGTCCGACGGCGCGCGCGATCTTCTTCGCGGAATCGATATAGGCTTGCTGGTTCCACGCCGACCCTGCCCTTGCGAGGGCATAGGCGATCAACAAATCCCCGTCGCTCGCCGCATTTACGTCGGTGACACGAGGTGTAGAATTGGGATCCCAGCGCCATGCTGCAAGTCCGTCATCGCGAATCAGCAACTCGGTACGCGTAAAACTCCATATGCGTTCGAAGTTGCTTCTGTCACCTGCTAAATACGCCAGCAGCATGCCATAGCCCTGACCTTCGCTATGGCTGATGCCGCCATTGGCGCTGTCGACGACCCGTCCGCTCTCGTCGACGAAGCGCGCCATATAGCCGTTCCACGCCTCCATCGGGATCGGCGTGGCGGTCTGGGCGGTGGTGGGGGAGGCCATGGAAAGCGCTCCGCAGGCAAGCAGGGCGAGGCCGGCGAGCCACCTTCCGATCATGTGGGCCGCCCCAGCCGGCGAAGCAGCAGGGCGGTGGCGATGCCAAGGATGGTGCCGGCGATGATCAGCATCAGCGCGTAGGGCACGATGTTGATCGACAGCCAGTTGGCCGCGATCATGCGGAAATTGGCGAAGGACAGCGGCTGGGTGAGAATGAACCGGAAGCTGCGGATGTCGCGCCGGTCGATCTCGCCCGAGGCCACCTGATAGGCGACCGCCTGGCCGCCGACGCGGTTCCACACGCTCTCGGAGGTGAAGCGGGTCATCGCGGTGGCGAGGGCTTCCGGCGTACGGCCGGCCACCAGTGTCCAGGCGGAGGAACCGGAGGGGCTCGTGCCCTGCGCCATCAGCACCGAGGTGCGCGGCGGCGGCTCGTAGAAGGTACGCCCCTCCTGGATGCGGAAGGAGGTGAAGTTGATCGAGAAGGTGCGTTCCAGCCAGCCTTCGAAGCCTTCCAGCAGGCCGTAGACATTCGTGCGGCCCTGCACGTTGTCGCGCCAGCGCTGGTAGATTTCCGGCGTGTTCTCGCTCGACGGCGGCACGGGCGCGAGCGCCGGGTCTTCGCCGGCCTGGCGCTTGCGGAAGCGTTCGAGGACGTTGTCGTATTCCTCGCTGCCGGAATTGGGGACGTCGTCGCCGCTGGCCGAGACGACCCAGTTGGAGCGGGCCGATTCCGCCACGCCCACCTGATCGAGCACGCTGGACGAGACGTGGTCGATGCCGCCCACGAAGATCGCGTTGCGGTTGCCGAGCGTCGCCGAGGCGGGCGCGGCGTCGATCGGCAGCGGCGCGCCGTTGGAGAGCGCGAGGCGCGACATCAGCGTGCCGGCCGCCGAGAGCGTGGAGGAATCCTGGCGCGCCAGCACGACGGCGAGCGGGTTGTCGTCGAGATTGTAGGGGAAGGAATTGGCGGAGAACGCCGCCAGATCCGGCAGCCGCCCGATGCGGGCGAAGTTGCCGATCGAGAACTCGGTGGAATCGAACAGCACGAAGCGGTTTTCGGCCGGCAGCGTGGCGCCGGGCAGGCAGCGCGCGTCGGACTCGGTGTCGAGCACGATCTCCAGCCAGACGCGGTTCACACCGGGGCGGAAGTTGCGCAGCGGGATCTGCATCGGCTCGTTCTGGAACAGGCCGCCGCCGCTCTTGGTGATCGGCAGGTTGGAGGCGATCTGCTCGTTCACATAGACGTCGACATGGCTGCCGGGACGGACCGCCGCGGTGAAGGCGGCATCGAGCGACAGGCGGGCATGGCCATAAGCCTGGGCGTAGAAGTCCGCCGGCAGGGCGATCTGGAACTCCACGCGGAAGCGTCGGCCGGAGAATTCCTGCGTGGCGACGCCGAGATCGGCGAGCCGCACGCTACGCGCGCTGCTGAACAGCGGCGCGTTCGGGGCGAAATAGGGCGCGGTGTTGACCGCGTCGGTCTGCGCGATGGAGATCGCGTTCAGCCGGTCGATGGCACGGTCGACATCTGTCGGCGTGGGACCGGAGATTACCAGCGTCGGCGCCCCGAGGCGCTCGTCCTCGATCAGGCTGGTGATCGGGCGCAGCCGCGCCTCGTTCGGCATCGAGGCCATGAGCCGGGGCAGTTCGGAAGCGGTGCCGACGACGACGGTGAGCCCGCCATTGGGCGTCGGGCCGATCTGGCCTTCCGCCACCGAGACCGACGGGTTGGGGAACTGCCCGCGCACCGCCAGCCCCTGCACCACGCGTAGCACGCGGGCGCTGCCGCCGCCCTCGATGGGGCCGGGAGTCACGACGCGGATCGGCGTCACGCCGTTCTGGTCGAAGCCGATGGAGGCGAGGTTGTCGAGGCCGCCGGAGAGCGGCGGACGGCCGCCGGTGAAGGAGATGCCGGTGCCTTCGTTGTTGATCTCGGTCCACAGCTCGTAGGTCGCGGTGACCGCGCAATCGGTGCGGTGGCGCTGCACGACGTCGATGCGCACGAGATTGGCGCCGGCGCGCAGCGTTCCACGCGGGATCGGCACCTCGAAATGCGAAGGCTCCTGCGAGGAGGCGATGGGACGCTCGATCACCGACTGGCCGTTGATGCTGACGCGGATGCGCGAGGTTTCCGGCATCACCACGACGGCGCTGAGATAGCTCAGCAGGAAGCTGGCCTGGCGGTTCGCTTCCTCCTGCGTCGCCTGGAACACCCAGGCGCGCGAGGCGATCTCGCCGGCGAAGATCATCCGCCGCTGCGGGACGATGAAGCGGTCCGGCCGGCGGGGCGCGGCCGGGGTGGCTTCTGCGGCCGGGACGAGATTTACGACCGGGGCGGGCTGGCCGGGCACCATCTGGAAGGGCGCGGCGGAAGGCGCGCTGGAGGGGGCGGGAGCCGGCGCGGCGGGGACGCCCGGCGTCGTCAGGGCGGGCTCCTCGACGGGAGCCGCGGGCGCCTGCGCGGTCGTGGCGGGCGGCGCGGTGTCCCACGAAGACGACGACGAGGGAGCCGGGGCGGGCGACAGCGGCGGCAGCGCCGGCGCGGTCACGACGGGCGCGCTGCCCCCGGCCGAACCGCTCGCCGCCGGCGGCGTCATCGGCACGGAGGCGGCCGGCGGGTTCGCCGGAGCGGGTGCGTTCTCCGACCCGCCATAGGAGGGGATCGGCGGCGTCATCGAGAAGCCGGTGCCCTGACCGGCGGAGGTCTGGGCGAAGGCCGGCGACAGGGCGGAACTGGCGAACGGGCCCTGCGCGAGGGCCAGCGCGAGGCCGGCGGCGGCGAGGCGGGAGAGCGTGCGCATCGTCGTCATCCACGTTTGGCCGGCGCGAGGACCGGGCGACGGCGCCGCTCGCGCCAGAGTTTCTGCAGGTGGATCAGGTAGGAGAGGCCGCGGCCGGTCTGGAAGATCGCGGTGCGCACGAAGCGGATCGTTCCCATGAGGACGCCCGGATTGTTGCGGCGCGAATCCTGGAATTTCTTCCACTCGTCGGAGTTGGCGAAGATCAGGTCGGCGATCAGCCGGTAATGGAGAGGCTGGTCGGGCTGGAACTGGCAGCCGATCAGCACGTCGTCGTCGTTGCGTTCCACATTGCGGATGCCGACCGGCAGGCTGTCGACCGAGATGTTCGGCGCCAGCGGGCGGAAGCGCAGCAGGCCGACGGTTCCGCGCTCGAGATCGGGCAGCGTTACATTGGCGGCGGGGCGCACCCGCGCGCCGCCCAGCGAGCCGTCCTCGATGATCGCGGGATAGGCGGTGCCGTTGAGCACCAGTTCACCGCGCCGCGCGAGGTTCACGCGATGCGAGCGGCGGCGGTTGCGCCGCTCCGAGACGACGCCGAGCGCACAGCCCGCCAGCAGCAGGTTGAGCAGGTTCCAGCCGCCGACGACGATGATGACGTCCTGGTTGAACGGCTCGGTGAGCAGGCGCCAGATCGTCAGCAACGCGCCGACGATCAGCACGGCGAAGATGATGAAGAAGGGCCGGCCGATTTCCGACACATGGCCCTCCTCCATGGTCTCGTGCTTGGCCGTCACCTTGAAGGTGGGCTTGCGCGGGTTGGCGAGCACGGCGATCAGTGCCGGGAACAGGTAGATCGCCTGTATGTATTCGTAGAGTTCCGAGATCCACGGCCAGCGGTAGCGGCCGTAGAGGTAGTTCTGCATCAGCAGGTTCACCAGCATGTAGGTGGTGGTGTAGGCGAGGAACTCGGCACCGGAGGCGTTGAAGATCTCCAGCGAGAAGAACAGGTAGAACAGCGGCGAGATGAGGAACATCAGCCGCGAATAGGGAAACAGCCAGAACAGCGTGCTGGAGCAGTAGCTGAGCCGCTGGGCGAGGGTGAGGCCGCGCTTGCCGGGCGGGAAGTGGAAGCGCAGGATCTGCATCATGCCCTGCGCCCAGCGCGAGCGCTGGCCGATGAAGCTGGCGTAGCTCTCCGGCTGCAGGCCGGCGATCATTGGTTTCTCGACATAGATCGAGTGCCAGCCGCGCGAATGCAGCTCGAGCGCGGTCTCGCAGTCCTCGGTGATGGTGACGCCGCTGAAGCCGTTGGTCTCGTTGAGCGCGCGCCGGCTCAGCACCGCGGCCGAGCCGCAGAAGAAGGCGGCGTCCCACTTGTCGAGCCCGCGCTGGATGATGCCGTAGAACATCTCGTTCTCGGACGGCATCGTGTCGAAGGTGCCGAGGTTGCGTTCCAGCGGATCGGGATTGATGAAGAAGTGCGGCGTCTGCACCAGGAACAGGTTCTCGTCCTGGAGGAAATAGCCGACCGTATTGGTGAGGAAGTCGCGCGTCGGCGCGTGGTCGGCGTCGAACACCGCGACCAGCTCCGCCTGCGAATGCTGGAGGCCGTTGTTCAGGTTGCCGGCCTTGGCGTGTTCGTTCTTCGCACGGGTGAGGTAGCGGGCGCCGAGGCCGGCGCAGAGTTCCTGGAGTTCGGCCCGGCGTTTCACGGCAGCCGCGGCCTGGACGTGGTCGTCCTGCTCGCATTTCTGGTCGGTGCCGCCGTCGTCGAGCAGCCAGACGGTGAACTTGTCCGCGGGGTAATCCATGCTCAGCGCCGCCGAGATGGTCGAGGCGAGCAGGTGCGGGTCTTCGTTATAGGTCGGGATGAAGACGTCGACGGAGGGAACCTGATCGGCCGGAATCGGCGGGGCGCTGCGCTCCGGCATCGGCGCGGAGACGACGAACAGGCTGAGGAACAGCATGAAGACGCTGTACATCTCGGCGAGATACAGCAGGAAACCCGGTATGAAATCTTCGATCTGCGTTATCGGCGGAATGGTGCTGGTGGTGCGCCAGTAGACGTAGCGCAGCACGATGGCGGTGCCGAGCGCCAGGGCGACGGTGCGCAGCGGGCCGACGGGCGGGCCGAACATCTTGAGCAGGATCATCGCGACGACCACGATGCAACCGGCGATAAGATGAGCCTGCAGGCTGATCGGCAGTGTGATCAAGAACACCACGACCAGGGACGCGATAGCCCACAGAACGGCGATCCATGCTTTGCGCATCGACTTTCCTGTCTCGTCCAATCCCGGTGACGTCGGGATTCTGATAATGGGCAGAAGTTGAAAAAACCTATCTAAAATCGAATTAAGGGGTGATTTGTTCGATTCCAAGCGCCAGCTGTGCAGGGTAAAGTCATTTTATACAAGTGATTCGGCGTTGTTCAGACTGCGATTGAGGGCTGTCGTGGTCTGGGCGCGCTTATCCGCCAGCGCGAGTGTTTGAAGGGGCCATGACGGGACGGACCACGCGCAAATCTCTCTCCGTGTGCCTGGTCGCGTCCGTTGCCCTTCTGGCGGCGGGCTGCGGTGTCTATCCTTGGCGCGGACAGGATCCGAAGGTGGCAAACCTTGCCAAGGAGGTGGAGGTCGCCGACGCTCTGGTGCTGCCGGAGCCCGGTTCGACGCCGCCTGTGGTGGCGGTGGTGCAGACCACCTACCTCAACGCCATCGAGCAGGAGATCATCCTCGGGACCAACTCCCATTCGCGCGGGCAGAACGCGATCTACACCGTCTTCTTCGGGCCGGTGAAGGAACGCACCGGCTGGGAGAACCTGCGGGCGGACGATTTTCTCAACGAAGAAGTCGTCGAGCAGGAAATGCTTGATCGCATGCCCGGCGTATCGATGTACGTCTCGAATTACTTCGTCCAGAACCGTTATGGGCCGTTCAACTACGCGATCGGCAATGCCGGCGGCGGCGAGCTGTGCATCTATGGCTGGCAGCGCATCCAGTCGCAGGTGCCGATGAATTTCTTCCTGCGCGACCGTGGCGTGCTCTCCATCCGGCTGCGCCTGTGCCAGATCGGCGCCAGCGAGCAGGATCTGCTGCGCGTGATGTACCGCTATTCGATCAACGGCTACTTCCTTCCCTATATCTGGCAGCCCTATGGCCGCCCGATGGGCGAGCCGGAGGGCCTCGGCCGCATTGGCGGGCCGCTCGCCTATCCGTCCGGCCTGCAGGGCGACGGTACGGTGCTGGACGGCTGGATGGGGCCCGAAGAGGCGATCGCGCCGGTTTCGGCCGCTCCCGCGCCACGCCGCCGCTCGCGCCCGCGCTATGGCAGCGCCGTGCCGCAGCCCGAGCCGGTCTATCAGTCGGGGCAGCCGCAGGGCAATCTCGTCGATCCCTATGAGGGGTATCCGCAGGTGCCCGGTCCCGCCGGCTCCGCGCAACTCGCTCCCTCCTCACGTGCGACGGTGATCCAGGGTTCGCCGCCGCCCGGCGCCGTGGTCGATCAGGCGCCGGCGCGGCCGGTCCAGTCGGCGACGCAGAATTCGCCCTTCTCCACGCCGCCGATCCTGCCCGGCGTACCGCCGGTGTCGACCCCGTCGACGAGCGGTTCCGGTTCGGTCGGGGATCCCGTCCGGCTGGTGCCGGGCGCGGGCAGCTATCCCTCACCGGCGCAATAGGAAGCGTCAGGCCGGCGGCTCAGGAGGCAGCGAGGCGGCGTGCGCGTCCACGCTTGCGGACCGCCCTGAGGGCAGCCAGCAGCGGCCTTTCCACCGTCACCAGAAAGAGCTGGCCGAGCGCCAGCGTGGTGAGCCCAGTGGCGATGAACAGCCCGGCGAGGGCGACCGGCGACAGCGGCGCGAAGGCGGCGAAGATCGCGGAGGCCGGCGCCACGATCAGCGGCACGTGCACGAGATAGATCGGGAAGGACAATTCCCCGAGCCGCTGCAGCGGTGTCGTCTCGAAGAAGCGGCGCACCGGAGGGGTGATCAGCACCGCTATCAGCGTGAGGATCGCGCCGGCCTGCCGCGCGCCATCGGCGCCAAGCCAGGAGACCAGCGTCGGCAACAGGCCGTCGCCGCCGGCATGGCCGGGAAATGTGGCGCCGAGTATGAGGCCCACGACGCCCGCCGCTGCACCGGCCGTCGCATGGTCGCGCAGCCGACCGCGCACTTCATGCACCAGCGCGCCGCCGCAGAAGGCGGAGAGGTAGAACAGCCCGAGTGCTGCGAAGCCGACGAGGCCGGCCGCCATGGCGAGCGGCCGGGCGCGGCCCTTCAGCACGGCATAGGAGCCGTAGATGAGGACGGAGCCCAGGAACTCCGCCTGCATCGTCCAGAGCGGGTTGTTGAAGCGGGTCGTGCCGTTCAGGAAGACACCGACGGCGCCCTCCCAGATCGCCTGTCCGAGCGGGGGAATCGGCGGCTGGTAGGTCCAGCGGAACCAGGGGCTGGCGCTGATCGCCTGCGCGTCGCGCGCGGCATCGGGGAAGCCGGTGAGCCATGCCCAGGCGAGGATGGAGGAGGCCAGCGCGGGCACGCCGAGGCGCAGATAGCGCAGACCGATCGCCAGCGGCGCGGCGCGCGGGCCCAACGGTGCCGAAGCGGCCAGCACGAAGCCGGAGAGAACGAAGAACACCGCGACCGCGAAATGGCCGTTCCAGAACACGGCGAACGGTGTGTCGAAGAGCGAGAAGCCGGTCCGTGCCTTGTCGGCGAAGCGGCCGGGCGCAAAAGCGTAGAAGAAGTGGAACGCCACCACCGCGCAGGCGGCGACGCCGCGCAGCCCGTCGAGGCACGTCACGCGGCCGGGCGCCGCCGGAGCCTGCGGAAGGAGGGCGGCGGGCTGCGGCATCGGCGCTCTCGATGCGGAATAGGGTGGAGATTGGGGAAGGGGCAGCCAGCATTGCCGGGCCCGGTATTATCCGGCCGCGTGTCGCCTCAGGACGGCGCGCGGCCGGATAATCGGGTCACTTGTCGGCGGAAAGGGTCGCGACCTCGCGCCCACCATTCATCTTCTTGAGTTCGTTGACGTAATCCTCCGGCACCAGCAGGTGCCAGGGCGTCTTGAGGCCCATGAAGCTGGCGATCTGGCCGATGAACCAGGTGCAGTTGGTGGTCGTCGCGTTCCAGAACGGCGTGTTCTTCTGCAGCTTCTGGATATAGGCGAAGACCTTCGGCGCGTCCTCCTCGGAGAGATAGACGCGGTAATTCGCCGTCAGATACTGCTCGTCGAGATCGCCATAGCTGGCCCCGGTCTCGGACGGCACCGGCATCATGTGCCCGAGCACATAGGGAACCGGGCTGTCGGTGGCGGGATGCAGGCCGGCGACCTCCACCTCACGCTGGGTCGACTTGCCGAACCAGATGAAGGCATGGCCGTAGGAAGCCGCGGTGCGCGCGCGGAAATCCACATAATAGGGGCCCGGAGCTGCCGGCGCGACGGCCGCAGCCGTTGCGGCGCCCTGGGCGGAGTTCTTCGCCGCGGCGGCGGGCTTCGGCTTGGCAGCCGGCTTCTGGCCGGTCGTGCTTTCCACCGGCGTGGCGTTGGCGCTGTCGATAATGGCAGCCGCCGGGCCGAGGCCGGCGAAAAACGCCGTGAACGCACAAAGCGCCACTGCGGCGCAGTGGCGCTTTGCATTTATCGGGAGCATTTTCATGCCAACACCTTGTCGCTTCTCGATCCGAACGCGTGCAGGAACGAGCCCGCCGCGGTCATGTCAAGCACGACGCGACATCGAGGTGCGGGCTCGATGCCCAATCAGCCCTTGGTGTAGATCGGCTCGGGAGCCTTGCCAACCGGCGCCTTGCCGATCGGGGCCTTGCCGATGGGGGCAGCGGTTTCCTGAACCGGCTCCGGACGGGGGAGGTCGGCGGCCAGCGCAGCGCCCACCATGAGGAGCGACGCGGAAGCGACGAGCAGAGACTTGAGCATGCGCAATTACCTTCTATTGCGAGACGAAGAGCGGGCCGTCGGCGGAACCGAGGTCTTCAAGACTGAAAATAGCCGTTCCTGAGCACACGTGCAATTGAACGCGGTTCGCCGCGCCGGTTGTATCTCGACTTTTCGGGTACTGTTGCAAAAATGGCGCGAAAACTCTGTCGGTGCGGTACGTCATGCCCGCCGATGCGGCGAGGCCTCCGCAATTCTGGTATCACCCGACCATCATCGTTCGCAGGGGCTGGACCATGTTGCGTTGGAAGTCTTTCTGCCTGGCCGTGATGGCTGCGCAGCTTCTTGTGCCCGCGAGCCTTCAGGCGCGTGAGACGGTGCCGTTCGACAAGCCGGAATACCGGCCGGGCACCATCGTCGTCAGCACGAAGGAGCGCCGTCTCTACCTCGTTCTCGGCCAGGGGCAGGCGCTTCGCTATCCGGTCGCGGTGGGCAAGCGCGGCAAGCAGTGGCAGGGGCAGGCGCGAATCGAACGCAAATATGTCGAGCCGGCCTGGTCGCCGCCCGACGAGATCAAGCGCGACAACCCGAAGCTGCCGGCCGTCATCGCCGGTGGAGCGCCGGACAACCCGATGGGCGCGCGCGCCATGACGCTCACCGGCGGCGGGCAGTATGCGATCCACGGCACCAACCGGCCGCGCTCGATCGGCACCTTCGCCTCCTATGGCTGCGTGCGCATGCACAATGACGACATCATCGATCTCTACGGCCGCGTCGGCGTTGGCACACCCGTGGTGATGCTGCCCTGAGGCTTCGCCTGCGTGGCTCCATCCACCGCGACCGAGATATGAAAAAGGCCCGCTCTCCGGCGGGCCTTTTCTGCATCGGCGAGGCGCCCCGCGCATGGTGGGGGCGAATCGTGGCGAGGCTAGTCGGCCTTGTCGGCCACCGGCATGGAGCGGACCGCTGCCCCACCGGCGCTCTTGGCCGCCGCGCGCGGGCGCAGCGTGTCGGTCTTGTCCTCGGGGCGCGGCTTGCGCGTCGCGATCGACTTGTCGACCGTGACGAGGCGCAGCACGTTGGTCGTGCCGGGAGTGGCGAAGGGCACGCCGGCGGTGATGGCGATCTTGTCGCCTTCCTTGGCGAAGCCATGCTCCACCGTGACCTGCGTCGCCTTGGTCGCCATTTCGCCGAAGGTGTGGATCTCTTCCGGCGCGTGCACGACATGCACGCCGTAGGACATCACCAGCCGGCGGGCGGTGGAAAGCTGGCTGGCGATGCCGACGATCGGGATGCGCGGGCGCTCGCGCGCCGCGTGCAGCGTCGTCGTGCCGGAGAGCGTGTAGGTGACGATGGCGGCGGCATCGATCGACAGGGCGGCCTGATAGGCGGCCTGCGTCACCGCGTCGGCGACCGAATGGCCGGCGTCCGGGCGCTGCGATTCGATGATGGCGCGGTAGCCGGGATCGCGCTCCACCTGCTTGATGATCTGGTCCATCATCGCCACCGCCTCGACCGGATACTGCCCGGCGGCGCTCTCGGCCGAGAGCATCACCGCATCGGCGCCGTCATAGACGGCGGTGGCGACGTCCGAGACCTCGGCGCGGGTCGGCACCGGGGCGCTGATCATCGATTCCAGCATCTGCGTCGCCACGATCACCGGCTTGCCGAGGCGGCGGGATTCGCGGATCACGCGCTTCTGCAGCGCCGGAATCTCGGGAAGCGACAGCTCCACGCCGAGGTCGCCGCGCGCCACCATGATGCTGTCGGAGAGCTCGGTGAGGCGGGTGAGGTGCTCGACCGCCTGCGGCTTCTCCAGCTTGAGGTTCACCTGCGCGCGGCCCTGGATCAGCTCCTTGGCCTCGATCACGTCCTCGGGGCGCTGCACGAAGGAGAGGGCGATCCATTCCACGCCGAGGTCGAGCGCGAAGAATAGGTCGGAGCGGTCCTTGTCGGTGAGAGCCGAGACCGGCAGCAGCACGTCGGGGACATTGAAGCCCTTGTTGTTGGAAAGCTTGTTGCCGGCGATGACCTCGGCCTCGATATAGCCGTTGCCCTTTTTGACGACGCGCACGCGCACCTTGCCGTCGTCCAGCAGCACGGTCGAGCCCTCGTGCAGGGCCTCGAGGATTTCCGGGTGCGGGATCGGCACGCGCTTCTCGTCGCCCGGCGCCGTGTCGGTGTCGAAGCGGATGGTGGTGCCGGCGGTGAGATTGATGAAGCCGTCGACGAAGCGGCCGAGGCGCAGCTTCGGGCCCTGCAGGTCGGCGAGCACGCCGATCGGCCGGCCGACCTCCTTCTCCAGCGCGCGGACGGCGCCGAGCACGCGGCCATGGTTCTCCTGCGTGCCGTGGCTGAAGTTGAGCCGGAAGACGTCGACCCCGGCCTCGTAGAGGGCCTTGATCATCTCCGGGCTCGAAGATGCCGGTCCCAGCGTCGCCACGATCTTCGTTGCGCGTTCCCGCTTGCTTACCATGATTTCCTCCGTCGTGGCCCCAGCCGATGCAGGCACCGGCGCGTCCTCATATGAACGAAAAGAATGGCTGTGTCTTCCGGATGTTATCTTGCACCGCAGCGTGTCTCTTTCGCGACGCGGGGGATCACAAGCGCGTTCCGGAGGAAATAATACGGGATCGATTGGCGGGTCGATTTTCGGTGCGCCGGTCGTCCCGGAGTCGTGGAATTCGGCTTGCTGGCATGCGGAATTCTGTATACCAATATGGAAACGCACAGGATCAGGAAGGCGCGTCCTCGTCGCGGAGCCGGTGGATTTTTCCCCGCTTCCGGCGGTCATCCGGCCTACCGGCGAACCGCCGGCCGCCATGACCCAGGAAGACGCCTCCAGAAAACAACCTGGCGAAGAATAACCGGCTAATGACCTTCGTGGGAGGAAGGCGATGCGCTTGGCGATAGTGAAGGAAGATCCGTCGGTCGAACCGCGCGTCGGGGGCACGCCCGACACGGTACGGCGTTATATTGGCCTTGGAGCTGAGGTTGTTGTGGCTTCGGGTGCTGGCCTGGCGTCCGGGATT
>NZ_VMBP01000008.1 GCF_007559435.1 Ancylobacter moscoviensis
AGAGAAGCTGCGCTTCGCCATCCGTGAAGGCGGTCGCACCGTCGGCGCCGGCGTCGTCGCCGCAATCATCGAGTGATCGATGCAGACGGGATGCGCCCGGCGCATCCCGTTCCGGCCTGAACACCCGGCGCCGATGCGCCGGGCTGTTGATACCGGCGGTACAGTACCTCGACCTTCGTGCGCCGCCGGCTATAGTGCCTCGCGATTCGAGAAGCGGGCGATTTGGGCGATGCCCCGGTCCGCTTCTTTAGGAGTGTAGCTCAACTGGTTAGAGCACCGGTCTCCAAAACCGGGGGTTGGGGGTTCGAGTCCCTCCACTCCTGCCATCCCTTCGGTCGGATGGCGGGCAAGGCGGCAAACGTCCTTTGACGCGAGGCAGCTTTGCGGGCTATACGCCCGCTTCGTGCATTTGGACGGTTGCGTTACGGGTTGTCCGCAAGGGGGCTCGCAACGACATACTGCAGGCCGGCGCGCCAATGTCACACGTTTGGCGCGGGCCGCATCAGAGGCGTTTCGAGACGAGCATGGCGAAGACGAACCCGGTCGAGTTCTTTCAGCAGGTCCGCGCGGAAGCCCGCAAGGTCACCTGGCCGACCCGCCGCGAGACGCTGATCACCACGGCGATGGTGTTCGTCATGGTGGTGCTGGCCTCGCTGTTCTTTCTGGTCGCCGACCAGATCCTGAGCTTTGCCATCGCGCAGATCCTTCAGATCGGCCGGTGAGGAGAGACGCGATGCCGATGCGCTGGTACATCGTCCACGCCTATTCGAACTTCGAGAAGAAGGTCGCCGAATCCATCAAGGAGCAGGCGGCGCAGCGTGGGCTGAACGACCTGTTCGAGCAGGTGCTGGTTCCGACCGAGAAGGTCGTCGAGGTGCGCCGCGGCCGCAAGGTCGACGCCGAGCGCAAGTTCTTCCCCGGCTATGTGCTGGTGAAGATGGACCTGACCGACGAGGCCTTCCACCTCATCAAGAACACGCCGAAGGTCACCGGCTTCCTGGGCGCCGACAACAAGCCGATGCCGATTGCCGAGAAGGAGGCCATGCGCATCCTTCAGCAGGTGCAGGAAGGCATCGAGCGGCCCAAGCCCTCGATCACCTTCGAGGTCGGCGAGACGGTCAAGGTGTCCGACGGCCCCTTCGCCTCGTTCAACGGCATCGTCGAGGAAGTCGACGACGCCCGCTCGCGCCTCAAGGTGGCCGTGTCGATCTTCGGCCGCGCCACGCCGGTCGAGCTGGAATACGGGCAGGTCGAGAAGACCTGAGCGGCATTCGCAAAGCGGAATTCGTCAAAGGCGCGGCTGGGTCCGCGCCTTTTTCTTTGCGCCTCGTCCGGCGGCAACGGCCGCGTTAGCGGGTTAACACCCGGGCGGCTGCCGCGCGTCCTATCCTCCCGCGAGCCACGCCGCCTGTAATGGCGCAACAAGGGAGGATCGAATGGCTGGCAAGCGCATCCTGATGATCGTCGGCGACTATGCCGAGGATTACGAGACCATGGTGCCGTTCCAGGCGCTGCTCGCGGTTGGTCACACCGTGCATGCCGTCTGCCCGGACAAGAAGGCGGGCGACAGCATCGCCACCGCCATCCACGACTTCGAGGGCGCCCAGACCTACTCGGAGAAGCGCGGGCACAATTTCGCGCTGAACGCGACCTTCGCCGATGTCGACCCAGCCCGCTACGACGCGCTGGTGATCCCCGGCGGCCGGGCGCCGGAATATGTGCGGCTCAACGCGCGCGCTCTCGACATGGTCCGTCACTTCTTCACGGCGAACAAGCCGGTCGCTGCCGTCTGCCACGGCGCGCAGCTGCTCGCGGCGGCGGGCGTGCTGGAAGGGCGCACCTGCTCGGCCTATCCGGCCTGCAAGCCGGAGGTGGAGCTCGCGGGCGGCACCTATGCCGACATCGCCATCGACGCAGCGGTGACGGACGGCAATCTGGTCAGCGCTCCGGCGTGGCCGGCGCATCCGGCCTGGATCGCCCAGTTCCTGACCGTGCTCGGCACCACCATCGCCCACGGCGAGGTGAATACGGCGCGCAAGGCGGCCGCGTAGGGCGGCAGCACAAGGCGGGGTGGGCCCGCGCACGCTCGCGTGAGCCTGCCTTCGCGCCCGGGACGATCCCGGCTATGATGATGCGGCGGGGCGCGAGGCTCCGCCGTCGAGGGGAGGCGCTTCATGTGCAAGCTCTTCATCGAGGCCGACCCGCGCCTCTGGCAGACGCGGCTGAAGTCCGTGCGCCTCAACGGCTTCTCGACCAGCGTGCGGCTGGAGAACCTCTACTGGCAGGTGCTGGAGGAGATCGCCCAGCGCGACGGCATGAGCCTGCCCCAGCTGCTCGCCAAGCTGCATGAGGAGCTGGTCTTTACCCATGGCGGGGTCGAGAATTTCGCCTCCTTCCTGCGCGTCTGCTGCGGGCGCTACCTCGCGCTTCAGCTCGAGGGCGACGTCCCGCGCGACCTCGGCACGCCGATCCGCAGCCTCGACGCCGATGCGATCCTCGCCCGCGAGGCGCGGCGAACGGGCCGGCGGCGCAGCTTGTCCTCCGCCGCCTGATTTCCTGTCCGGCCCGGCGATGCCGTCGTTCCGGCGGCCGGCGATTGCGTTGGCGCGCGAATTGCTATAACGGAGCGCCTGCATCCTCCGGGGTGCATTCATACGCGGGAGGCACGGCCGGTTCGCCAGCCGGCGTGAAAAACGTGCCGCGACCGCGATCCTCAATATACGCCGCCCGCGATGAAGCCGTCGCGGCGGTGTGCTTTGGCGTTTGCGACCGGCAGTCGCGCCGCCGAGGAGGCCACTATGGCGAAGAAGATCACCGGCTACGTCAAATTGCAGGTGCCGGCCGGCTCGGCCAACCCTGCGCCGCCGATCGGCCCCGCGCTCGGTCAGCGCGGCCTGAACATCATGGAGTTCTGCAAGGCGTTCAACGCGCAGACCGGCCAGATGGAAAAGGGCATGCCGATCCCGGTCGTGATCACCGCGTATCAGGACCGTTCCTTCACCTTCGAGCTGAAGACCCCCCCGGTCTCCTACTTCCTGAAGAAGGCCGCCGGCCTCGACACGAAGAAGAAGCCCGGCTCCGGTTCCAAGACCCCGGGCAAGGGCGGCTTCGCCGGCAAGGTCACGCGCGCCCAACTCGCGGACATCGCCGAGAAGAAGATGAAGGATCTGAACTGCGACACCGTCGAATCGGCGGTCCGCATGATCGAGGGCTCCGCCCGTTCCATGGGCCTCGAAGTGGTGGGTTGAGCTGATGGCCAATGTTTCCAAGCGTTTGCGCGCCGTGCGCGAGGGTGTTGACCCCGCGAAGCTGTACGGCCTCGATGAGGCGATCGCTCTCCTGAAGGAGCGCGCGACCGCCAAGTTCGACGAGACCATCGAAGTGGCGATGAATCTCGGTGTCGATCCCCGTCACGCCGACCAGATGGTCCGTGGCGTGTGCAACCTGCCGAACGGCTCGGGCCGTACGGTCCGCGTCGCGGTGTTCGCGCGCGGCGCCAAGGCCGACGAGGCCAAGGCGGCGGGTGCCGACATCGTCGGCGCCGAGGATCTGCTCGAGACCATCCAGGGCGGCACGATCGATTTCGATCGCTGCATCGCGACCCCGGACCTGATGCCGCTGGTCGGCCGTCTCGGCAAGGTGCTGGGCCCGCGCGGCCTGATGCCGAACCCGAAGGTCGGTACCGTGACCATGGACGTGAAGGGTGCCGTGGAAGCCGCCAAGGGCGGCGCGGTCGAGTTCCGCGTCGAGAAGGCGGGCATCATCCACGCCGGCATCGGCAAGGCCTCCTTCCCGGTCGACAAGCTCGCCGAGAACATCCGCGCCTTTGCCGACGCGGTGGTCAAGGCCAAGCCGACCGGCGCCAAGGGCACCTATGTCCAGCGCATCGCGCTATCCTCGACCATGGGCCCCGGCCTGAAGATCGAGCCGGCGAGCGTCCTGGTGGCTGGCTGATCGCCAGTCGCAAGACGCGGCGCGGGAGCGGGGCCGGTCGCGGCCCCGTGATCGCGGCGATGTGGATTTGTCAAGCCCTTGATGCTATCAGGGGTGACAAATCCCGAAGGACCCACTATATGGGCGGTTTCGCTCTCGATGACGAGTCGAGGGTGGGCTGATGAGATTCTCAAGCTTTCGCCCGCGTAAAACCGGGCGGAGAGGCCGGTAGGGTTCGCCCTGCCGGCTTTAAGTCCTGTCCGAGACTGCCGGTGCCCCTCTTCGGAGGCGGCTTAATCCCACTCCGGGGCCAGCATAGACGGGGTACGGACCGAAGAAGGGTTCCGGCGTGCCGGGACTTGGCTTTCGGCTCGAACCAGCGCCTTGGCCGGTTTTCCGGTCCCAGGGGGACAGGATACTAACCGTCGTCTCTCCGCGAGGAGGGGCGGCAAGGCGCAAACCCGGCGGGGAAGGTCCTCTTCCTCGCCACCGGAGAGCAAGTGAAGTGGATCGAGCACAAAAAGAAGAGCTCGTCACGTCGCTGTCCGAGGTGTTCAAGAACACTTCGGTCGTCGTCGTGGCCCACTATTCCGGCCTCACCGTCGCCCAGATGCAGGCCCTGCGCCGGCAGATGAAGGCGAGCGGTGCGACCGTGAAGGTGGCGAAGAACCGCCTCGCCAAGATCGCTCTCGAAGGTTCGGATGTCGCTCACGTCGCGTCCCTGCTCAAGGGTCCGACCATCATCGCTTATTCCAGCGATCCTGTAGCGGCTCCGAAGGTTGCCGTCGACTTCGCCAAGGCGAACGACAAGTTCGTCATCCTCGGCGGAGCGATGGGCACGACGGCCCTGAATGTGGATGGTGTGAAGGCTCTGGCCACCCTGCCGTCCCTCGATGAACTGCGTGCGAAGCTGGTTGGCCTCATCCAGGCCCCGGCGACCAAGATCGCCCAGCTCAGCACCGCGCCGGCGGCGAAGCTCGCCCGCGTGTTCGGGGCCTACAGCCGCGAGAACGAAGCCGCGTGAGGCTTCCCGGTAATACTGGTTCGAACCGAAATCCAAGGACTTAAGCAAATGGCTGATCTGTCGAAGCTCGTTGACGAGCTTTCCAACCTGACCGTCCTCGAGGCTGCCGAGCTCGCGAAGCTCCTCGAAGAGAAGTGGGGCGTTTCCGCTGCGGCCGCCGTGGCTGTGGCCGCTGCCCCGGGCGCGGCTGCCGGCGGCGGCGCCGCGGCTGCCGAAGAGCAGACCGAGTTCACCGTTGTCCTGGCTTCGGCCGGCGACAAGAAGATCGAGGTCATCAAGGAAGTCCGCGCCATCACCGGCCTGGGCCTCAAGGAAGCCAAGGACCTCGTCGAAGGCGCGCCGAAGCCGATCAAGGAAGGCGTTGCCAAGGACGAGGCCGAGAAGATCAAGGCCCAGATCGAGAAGGCTGGCGCCAAGGTCGAGCTCAAGTGATCTCCTGATCACGTGGGGCCGCCGGTTCGCCGGCGGCCTCTGCCTTCGGGCGTGTGTCTTCGGGTTCTGCCTGAAGGCGACGAAGGGAAGCCCGACGGCTTCCCCGACGATCCGGTCAAGGGTCGTCCGGCGAGCCGTCGGTGCGGAATGGTCGACAGGGCGGGCGTTGCGACGCCGTATCCCTGACCGATTGTTTCGCGATCATGCGCCTCCACGGACGGCCGGCGGGGCCTGCCCGTCGGATCGTGGGTGGCGCGGACGGATACTCGGACGGAGCGAGGAGCGACATGGCGCAGACGTTCACCGGTCGTAAGCGGGTCCGCAAGTTCTTCGGCAAGATCAAGGAAGTGGCTGAGATGCCGAACCTCATCGAGGTTCAGAAGGCATCCTATGACCAGTTCCTGCAGATCGAAGAGCCGAAGGGCGGTCGCGCGGACGACGGCATTCAGGCGGTTTTCAAATCGGTTTTCCCGATTTCGGACTTTTCGGGCGCTGCCATGCTCGAATTCGTCCGCTATGAGTTCGAGCCGCCGAAATATGACGTGGACGAGTGTCGCCAGCGCGGCATGACGTTTGCCGCGCCGCTGAAGGTGACGCTGCGCCTCATCGTGTTCGATGTCGATCCGGATACCGGCTCCAAGTCCGTCAAGGACATCAAGGAGCAGGATGTCTATATGGGCGACATCCCGCTGATGACGATGAACGGCACCTTCATCGTGAACGGCACCGAGCGCGTCATCGTCTCGCAGATGCACCGTTCGCCGGGCGTGTTCTTCGACCACGACAAGGGCAAGACCCACTCCTCGGGCAAGCTGCTCTTCGCCGCCCGCATCATCCCCTATCGCGGCTCCTGGCTCGACATCGAGTTCGACGCCAAGGACATCGTGTATGCGCGCATCGACCGCCGTCGCAAGATTCCGGTGACGAGCCTCCTGTTCGCCCTCGGTCTCGACGGCGAGGAGATCCTCAACACCTTCTACGAGACCATTACCTTTACCCGCACGAAGGACGGCTGGCGCATGCCGTTCGATCCCAAGCGGATGAAGGGCTACAAGGCCGTGGCCGATCTCGTCGACGCCGACACCGGCGAAGTCGTGATCGAGGCCGGCAAGAAGGTGACGGTCCGCCAGGCCCGCCAGCTCGCCGAGAAGGGCCTCAAGGCCCTCAAGATCTCCGACGAGGAGATGGTCGGCCAGTACGTGGCCGAGGATCTGGTGAACCCCACCTCCGGCGAGATCTATGTCGAGGCCGGTGAGGAAGTCACCGAGAAGATGCTGAAGCAGCTCTCGGAACTCGGCTATGACGAGCTTCCGATCCTCGACATCGACCATGTGAACGTGGGCGCCTACATCCGCAACACGCTGGCGGTCGACAAGAACCTCACCCGTGAGGACGCGCTGTTCGACATCTACCGCGTGATGCGTCCGGGCGAGCCGCCGACGCTGGATTCCGCGCAGGCGATGTTCCACTCGCTGTTCTTCGACGCCGAGCGCTACGACCTCTCCGCGGTCGGCCGCGTGAAGATGAACATGCGCCTCGACCTCGACGCCGAGGACACGGTGCGCGTGCTGCGCCGCGAGGACATCCTCGCGGTCATCAAGACGCTGGTCGAGCTGCGCGACGGCAAGGGCGAGATCGACGATATCGACCATCTCGGCAACCGCCGCGTCCGCTCCGTCGGCGAGCTGATGGAGAACCAGTACCGCGTCGGCCTGCTGCGCATGGAGCGCGCCATCAAGGAGCGCATGTCGTCCGTCGACATCGACACCGTGATGCCGCAGGACCTGATCAACGCCAAGCCGGTGGCGGCGGCGGTGCGCGAGTTCTTCGGCTCGTCGCAGCTCTCGCAGTTCATGGACCAGACCAACCCGCTGTCGGAGATCACCCACAAGCGCCGTCTCTCGGCGCTTGGCCCGGGCGGTCTGACGCGCGAGCGCGCCGGCTTCGAGGTGCGCGACGTGCACCCGACGCACTATGGCCGCATCTGCCCGATCGAGACGCCGGAAGGCCCGAACATCGGCCTGATCAACTCGCTGGCGACCTTCGCCCGCGTGAACAAGTACGGCTTCATCGAGGCGCCCTACCGCCGCGTGCGCGACGGCCAGGTCCAGGGCGAGGTGGTCTATCTCTCCGCCATGGAGGAGGGGAAGTACTACGTCGCGCAGGCCAACATCCCGCTCGATGCGGAAGGCCGCTTCACCGAGGACCTCGTCGTCTGCCGTCATGCCGGCGATGTGCTGCTGGTGACGCCGGACCGCGTCGACTTCATGGACGTGTCGCCGAAGCAGCTCGTCTCGGTCGCGGCCGCGCTCATCCCGTTCCTCGAGAACGACGACGCGAACCGCGCGCTGATGGGCTCGAACATGCAGCGCCAGGCGGTGCCGCTGGTTCGCGCCGATGCGCCCTTCGTCGGCACGGGCATGGAGTCCGTGGTCGCCCGTGACTCGGGCGCGGCCATCGCCGCGCGCCGGACGGGTGTCATCGACCAGGTGGACGCCACCCGTATCGTCATCCGCGCGACGGAAGAGAACGATCCGTCGAAGTCGGGCGTCGACATCTACCGGCTGCAGAAGTTCCAGCGCTCCAACCAGTCGACCTGCATCAACCAGCGTCCGCTGGTGCGCGTGGGCGACCGCGTGGCGAAGGGCGACATCATCGCGGACGGTCCCTCGACCGACCTCGGCGATCTCGCGCTCGGCCGGAACATCCTCGTCGCCTTCATGCCGTGGAACGGCTACAACTTCGAAGACTCGATCCTGCTGTCGGAGAACATCTCCAAGGGCGACGTCTTCTCCTCGATCCACATCGAGGAGTTCGAGGTGATGGCCCGTGACACCAAGCTGGGTCCGGAGGAAATCACGCGCGACATTCCGAACGTGTCGGAAGAGGCGCTGAAGAACCTGGACGAAGCCGGCATCGTCTATATCGGCGCCGAAGTGCAGGCGGGCGACATCCTCTGCGGCAAGATCACGCCGAAGGGCGAGAGCCCGATGACCCCGGAAGAGAAGCTGCTTCGCGCCATCTTCGGCGAGAAGGCGGCCGACGTGCGCGACACCTCGCTGCGCGTTCCCCCGGGCGTCACCGGCACGGTCGTCGAGGTCCGCGTGTTCAACCGCCACGGCGTCGACAAGGACGAGCGCGCCCAGGCGATCGAGCGCGAGGAGATCGAGCGTCTCGCCAAGGACCGTGACGACGAGCAGGCCATCCTCGACCGCAACGTCTTCGGCCGCCTGGCCGAGATGCTGGACGGGAAGACCGGCGTC
Source organism: Ancylobacter moscoviensis (assembly GCF_007559435.1). Lineage (GTDB taxonomy): Bacteria > Pseudomonadota > Alphaproteobacteria > Rhizobiales > Xanthobacteraceae > Ancylobacter > Ancylobacter moscoviensis. The sequence goes on from NZ_VMBP01000008.1 coordinate 8,653, forward strand.
GCCGGCCCGAAGGGCTTCAAGAAGGACACCGTCCTGACCCGTTCGGCGCTGACCGAGTACCCGCGCAGCCAGTGGTGGCAGTTCGCGGTTGCCGACGATCATCTGATGGGTGAGCTGGAGGCGATCCGCAACCAGTACGACGAGTCCAAGAAGCGTCTCGAGCAGCGGTTCCTCGACAAGGTCGAGAAGCTGCAGCGCGGCGACGAACTGCCGCCCGGCGTGATGAAGATGGTCAAGGTCTTCATCGCGGTGAAGCGCAAGATCCAGCCGGGCGACAAGATGGCCGGCCGTCACGGAAACAAGGGCGTGGTCTCGCGCATTGTCCCCGTGGAGGACATGCCGTTCCTCGAGGACGGCACGCCGGTCGACATGGTGCTCAACCCGCTGGGCGTGCCGTCGCGCATGAACGTCGGCCAGATCCTGGAGACGCATCTGGGGTGGGCCTGCGCGGGTCTCGGCAAGGTCATCGACCGCGCCATCGAGAGCTACCGGCAGACCAACGACGTCGCGCCGCTGAAGGATGCGTTCGGCAAGATCTACGGCAAGGACGAGACCGTCGCCTCGCTCGACGAGGAAGGTCTGGTCGAGCTGGGATCGAACCTGCGCCGCGGCGTGCCGATCGCCACTCCGGTGTTCGACGGCGCCCGCGAGGCGGACATCGAGCACATGCTGGAGCTGGCGGGTCTCGACAAGTCCGCGCAGTCGACGCTGTTCGACGGCCGGACTGGCGAGCAGTTCGACCGTAAGGTGACGGTCGGCTACATCTACATGCTGAAGCTGCATCATCTTGTCGACGACAAGATCCATGCGCGCTCGATCGGCCCGTACTCGCTCGTTACCCAGCAGCCGCTGGGTGGCAAGGCGCAGTTCGGCGGCCAGCGCTTCGGCGAAATGGAGGTGTGGGCGCTCGAGGCTTACGGCGCGGCCTACACGCTGCAGGAGATGCTGACCGTCAAGTCGGACGACGTGGCGGGACGCACCAAGGTCTACGAGGCGATCGTCCGTGGCGACGACACCTTCGAGGCGGGTATTCCCGAGAGCTTCAACGTTCTCGTGAAGGAGATGCGTTCGCTCGGCCTGAACGTCGAGCTGATGAACTCCAAGACCCACTCGGCGGTGCCGACCCCGGGCGAGAGCTTGCCGGCGGCCGAATGACCGACTGACAGGGGTGCGGGCGCCGACGCGGCGTCCGCCCCTTTCGACCGCTCGATAGACCAGACTTTTCAGTGACCACAGGCACACGCGGCGGCGGTGCCGGGGTCCAGCCGAAGGAGACGGCGATGAATCAAGAGGTCATGAATCTCTTCAACCCGGCGGCGCCGGCGCCGACTTTCGATCAGATCAAGATCTCGATCGCGAGTCCGGAAAAGATCCTGTCGTGGTCCTTCGGTGAGATCAAGAAGCCGGAGACGATCAACTACCGCACGTTCAAGCCCGAGCGTGACGGTCTGTTCTGCGCGCGCATCTTCGGCCCGATCAAGGATTACGAGTGCTTGTGCGGCAAGTACAAGCGCATGAAGTACAAGGGCATCATCTGCGAGAAGTGCGGCGTCGAGGTCACGCTGTCGCGCGTGCGCCGCGAGCGCATGGGCCACATCGAGCTCGCCGCTCCCGTCGCGCACATCTGGTTCCTGAAGTCGCTGCCGAGCCGCATCGGCCTGCTGCTCGACATGACGCTCAAGGACCTCGAGCGCATCCTGTACTTCGAGTACTACTGCGTCATCGAGCCGGGCCTCACCCCGCTGAAGGAGCGTCAGCTCCTCTCGGAAGAGGACTATCTGCGCGCCCAGGAAGAGTATGGCGACGACTCGTTCACCGCGCTGATCGGCGCGGAGGCGATCCGCGAGATCCTGCGCGGCATGGACCTCGAGAAGATCGCTGGCGACCTGCGCAAGGAGATCGCCGAGGCGACCACCGAGCTCAAGCCGAAGAAGCTCGCCAAGCGCCTGAAGATCGTCGAGGCCTTCCAGGAGTCCGGCAACAAGCCGGAGTGGATGATCCTGACGCACGTCCCGGTCATCCCGCCGGACCTGCGCCCGCTCGTCCCGCTGGACGGCGGCCGCTTCGCGACCTCCGACCTCAACGACCTGTACCGCCGCGTCATCAACCGCAACAACCGCCTGAAGCGGCTGATCGAGCTGAAGGCGCCGGACATCATCATCCGCAACGAGAAGCGCATGCTTCAGGAAGCGGTCGATGCGCTGTTCGACAACGGCCGCCGCGGCCGCGTCATCACCGGCGCCAACAAGCGCCCGCTGAAGTCGCTCGCCGACATGCTGAAGGGCAAGCAGGGCCGGTTCCGCCAGAACCTGCTCGGCAAGCGCGTCGACTATTCCGGCCGTTCGGTGATCGTCGTCGGTCCCGAGCTGAAGCTGCACCAGTGCGGCCTGCCGAAGAAGATGGCGCTGGAGCTGTTCAAGCCCTTCATCTATTCGCGCCTCGACGCGAAGGGCCTGTCCGCCACCGTGAAGCAGGCGAAGAAGCTCGTCGAGAAGGAGCGTCCCGAGGTGTGGGACATCCTCGATGAGGTGATCCGCGAGCATCCGGTGATGCTGAACCGTGCCCCGACGCTGCACCGCCTGGGCATCCAGGCGTTCGAGCCGGTGCTGATCGAAGGCAAGGCGATCCAGCTTCACCCGCTGGTCTGCGCCGCCTTCAACGCGGACTTCGACGGCGACCAGATGGCGGTGCACGTGCCGCTGTCCATCGAGGCGCAGCTCGAAGCGCGCGTGCTGATGATGTCGACCAACAACATCCTGCACCCGGCGAACGGCGCGCCGATCATCGTGCCGTCGCAGGACATCGTGCTCGGCCTGTACTACCTGACCATGATGCGCGACGGCGAGCCCGGCGAGGGCATGGCCTTCGCCAACATGGGCGAGATCGACCACGCGCTGGCCAACAAGGTCATCACGCTGCACACCAAGGTGCGCGGGCGCTATATCGGCGTGGACGAGGACGGCAACCCGGCCTCGAAGATCTACGAGACCACGCCGGGCCGCATGAAGCTCGGCGAGCTGCTGCCGAAGAATCCGAAGACCACCTTCGACGTCGTCAACAAGCTGATGACCAAGAAGGAAATCTCGAACATGATCGACACCGTCTACCGCCACTGCGGTCAGAAGGAGACGGTCATCTTCTGCGACCGGATCATGACGCTCGGCTTCTCCAACGCCTTCCGCGCCGGCATCTCGTTCGGCAAGGACGACATGGTGGTGCCCTCCAAGAAGTGGGACATGGTCGAAGAGACCCGTGCTCTCACCAAGGAGTACGAGCAGCAGTACAATGACGGCCTGATCACCCAGGGCGAGAAGTACAACAAGGTCGTGGACGCCTGGGGCAAGTGCTCCGCGCGTCTGGCTGACGAGATGATGGCCGAGATTTCGGCGGTGAAGACCGACCCCAAGACGGGCCGGGCCAAGCCGATCAACTCGATCTACATGATGGCCCATTCGGGCGCCCGTGGTTCGCGCGAGCAGATGCGTCAGCTCGCGGCCATGCGCGGCCTGATGGCCAAGCCGTCGGGCGAGATCATCGAGACGCCGATCATCTCGAACTTCAAGGAAGGCCTCTCGGTTCTCGAGTACTTCAACTCGACCCACGGCGCTCGTAAGGGCCTCGCGGACACCGCGTTGAAGACCGCGAACTCGGGCTATCTGACCCGTCGTCTGGTCGACGTGGCGCAGGACAGCATCATCACGATCCGCGATTGCGGCACCGACAACGGCATCGCCATGCGTGCCATCGTCGACGCCGGCCAGATCGTTGCGACGCTGGGCTCGCGCGTCCTTGGCCGCACCACGGCGGAAGACGTGATCGAGGGCGGCACGGGCAACGTGCTCATCCCGGCCGGCCACATGATCGACGAGGCCGATGTCGAGCGCATCACCAAGGCGGGTGTGCAGGAGATCAAGATCCGCTCCGTGCTCACCTGCGAGGCCAAGAACGGCGTCTGCGGCACCTGCTACGGCCGTGACCTCGCGCGCGGTACCCCGGTGAACATCGGCGAGGCCGTGGGCGTCATCGCGGCGCAGTCGATCGGCGAGCCGGGCACCCAGCTCACCATGCGCACCTTCCACATCGGTGGCGCGGCGCAGCTGTCCGAGCAGTCCTTCATCGAGGCTTCCTTCGAGGGCACGGTGAAGATCCGCAACCGCAACGTGGTGCGGAACTCGGAAGGCGAACTGATCGCGATGAGCCGCAACCTCTCCGTCCTGATCGTCGATCACGACGGCTCGGAGAAGGCGGCGCACCGCATCCAGTTCGGCGCCAAGCTGAAGGTGGACGAGGGCGACACGATCAAGCGCGGCCAGCGCATCGCCGAGTGGGACCCCTACACCCGCCCGATCCTCACCGAGGTCGAGGGAACGGTGGGCTACGAGGACCTGGTGGAAGGCGCCTCGCTGAGCGAGACGGTCGACGAGTCGACCGGCATCGCCAAGCGCGTCGTCACCGACTGGCGCACGGGCCGCGGCTCGGAGCTGCGTCCGTCGCTGGTCGTCAAGGGGCCGGACGGCAAGGTGCTCAAGCTGCAGCGCGGCGGCGACGCCCGCTACACGCTGCCGGTCGATGCCATTCTCTCGGCCGACCCGGGTGCTCACATCAAGGCGGGTGACGTTCTTGCCCGCGTGCCGATGGAAAGCGCCAAGACCCGCGACATCACGGGCGGTCTGCCGCGCGTGGCGGAGCTGTTCGAGGCCCGTCGTCCGAAGGATGCGGCGATCATCGCCGAGATCTCGGGCACGATCCGCTTCGGAAAGGACTACAAGAACAAGCGCCGCCTCTCCATCGAGCCGCAGGATTCGACCGACGATGCGGCCGAGTATCTGATCCCGAAGGGCAAGCACATCCATCTGCAGGATGGCGACCTCGTCGAGAAGGGCGACTTCATCGTCGACGGCAACCCGGCGCCGCACGACATCCTGGCGATCAAGGGCGTCGAGGAACTCGCCGCCTATCTCGTGAACGAGATCCAGGAGGTCTACCGGCTGCAGGGCGTGTTGATCAACGACAAGCACATCGAGGTGATCGTTCGCCAGATGCTGCAGAAGGTCGAGATCGACGACGCCGGCGACAGCGATCTGCTCACCAACGAACAGGTCGACGTCGCGGAGCTGAACGAGCTCAACGAGCGGCTGATCGCCGAGGGCCAGAAGCCCGCGTCCGGTCATCCGGTCCTGCTTGGCATCACCAAGGCGAGCCTGCAGACCCGCTCGTTCATCTCCGCCGCCTCCTTCCAGGAGACGACGCGCGTGCTCACCGAAGCGGCGGTCAACGGCAAGTCCGACGACCTCGCCGGCCTGAAGGAGAACGTCATCGTCGGCCGTCTTATCCCGGCCGGCACCGGCGCCCAGATGTCCAAGCTGCGTGTCACGGCCACGACCCGCGACGATCTGATCGCCGCGCAGAACGAGCAGGACAACGTCGCGAGCAACGCGCCGCAGATTGAAGGTCCCGCCGCCGCCGAGTGATTGGTCCAGCAGCGAGAGCCTGACAAAGAAGAAGGGCCGCTCCTCCGGGAGCGGCCCTTTTCATTTGCGTATCTGGTGCGGCTGGGCCGGATCGCTCAGGCGACGGTCAGCCGGACGTCGAGGCTGCCGCGCGTGGCGTGGGAGTAGGGGCAGACGATGTGGGCGCGGTTCACGAGATCCTCGGCGACCGAGCGCTCGATGCCCGGCAAGGAGATGGTGAGCGCCACGTCGAGGCCGAAGCCCTGGCCGTCGTCGCGCGGGCCGATGCCGACATCGGCGGTGACGGTGCTGTCGTCCGCCACCTTGATCTTCAGCTGGCTGGCGACGAACTTCACCGCGCCGAGGAAGCAGGCCGAATAGCCGGCGGCGAAGAGCTGCTCCGGGTTGTTGCCGGCGCCACCGGGCCCGCCGAGTTCCTTCGGAGTGACGAGATCGACCTTGAGCGCGCCGTCATAGGTGGCGGCGGAACCGGTGCGACCACCGGTGGCGGTTGCCTGGGTCTTGTAGAGAACCTTCATGGTGAGCTCCTTGGCGTGAAATGCCGGCGTCAGTTTAGTTTGCGATAAAATATCGCGTACGATGTAAATGCTGATAGGACATTCTCCGACCATTGTCCATCTAAAAATTATCGCACAAACTATTATCTAGATAATGTAAGGGGCGGGGGCGATACCGCATCGCGGCCGGAAGCCGCCAGGACCGAGCAGGAGAGGGACATGACAGGGATGGATGACGGCCGCAGTTTGGAGGGGCAGTTCTGCTTCGCCCTCTATTCGGCAACCCATGCCGTGATGCGCAGTTATCGGCCGCTGCTGGAGCCGCTTGGCCTGACCTATCCGCAATATCTGGTCATGCTGGTGCTGTGGGAGGCGGGGGAGGAGACCGTCGGCGGAATCGCCGACAGGATGTTCCTCGATCCGAGCACCCTCACGCCGTTGCTCAAGCGGCTGGAGGCCATGGGGCTGGTGACGCGCCGGCGGAATCCCGACAATGAGCGCCAACTCATCGTCGGTCTGACGGACGCAGGCCGGGCTCTTCAGGAGAAGGCGAGGGCGATTCCCCAGGCGCTGCTTTGCGCGTCGGGTCGCGCCTTGCCGGATCTCCTGGCCCTGCGCGACGAACTCAAGGGGATTCGTTCCGCTTTCGACGCCGTTCGCGGCGCGGATTCGGCCGGGGGCGATTCCACTGCCGCCGCCAACCCGGTATGATCAATCGCCTTATTCGTTAATTGCGTCCGGGGCCTATGGGACGAAATCTAACGTCTACAACGGCTCGCACGGGGCCGTGAGCGCGTGAAATCGCAGTTCGGGGTTGACGAAAGGCGAGTCGGCGCGTAGAAGGCGCCTACTTTCACGGCAGGCGGTTGGAATTACCGCGTTCGGACGCCTTGTCTGGACAGAGAATCCCAAGACGCTGCCGGGACGCATGCACGACCAAATCCGGCGCATGATCGCGCATTCCGGCGGTTGATCCAACCGTCCGCGTGATCCTCTGAACGTACAGCGCCCTCGGCCAGGAACTGGCCGGCGGCGCTTCTTTCGTTCGCAGCCATGTCGGAGCGGGCCGATGGGTCTGGGTCGAGCTGACGGTTCCGATCCGTTGAGAGCCAAGAATGCGGTTGTGGCCGCGGAAATTGGGTTAGCGCAGGGCTTCTTCAGTCCGAGCGCCGCGAGACGAAGGCGAGACACGTGCCGACGATCAACCAGCTGATCCGCAAGCCGCGGGAAGCCCAGAAGGCCCGGAACAAGGTTCCGGCGCTGCAGGCCAGCCCGCAGAAGCGCGGCGTTTGCACCCGCGTCTACACGACGACCCCGAAGAAGCCGAACTCGGCGCTTCGTAAGGTCGCCAAGGTTCGTTTGACCAATGGCTACGAAGTCATCGGTTACATCCCCGGCGAGGGGCACAACCTGCAGGAACACTCCGTGGTGATGATCCGCGGCGGCCGCGTCAAGGATCTTCCGGGCGTGCGCTATCACATCCTGCGCGGCGTGCTCGATACGCAGGGCGTCAAGAATCGTAAGCAGCGCCGTTCGAAGTACGGCGCCAAGCGGCCGAAGTGAGGATTTGAGCGATGTCCCGTCGTCATCGTGCAGAGCGCCGCGAAGTCACGCCGGATCCGAAGTTCGGGTCCGAGGTGCTGAGCCGCTTCATGAACGCCGTCATGTATGACGGCAAGAAGTCGGTTGCTGAGGCTATCGTCTATGGTGCGCTCGACCTGGTCGAGAACCGCGCCAAGGCGGAGCCACTGGGCGTGTTCACCCAGGCGCTCGACAATGTGAGCCCGGCCATCGAGGTGCGTTCCCGTCGCGTCGGCGGCGCCACCTACCAGGTTCCGGTCGAGGTGCGTCCCGAGCGTCGTCAGGCGCTGGCCATCCGCTGGCTGATCACGGCTGCTCGCGGCCGCAACGAGAAGACCATGGTCGAGCGTCTGTCGGGCGAACTGCTTGACGCCTCGAACAATCGCGGCACCGCCGTGAAGAAACGTGAAGACACGCACCGCATGGCCGAGGCGAACCGCGCCTTCTCTCACTACCGCTGGTGATGACGAGAGCCGGGACGAGGATCTGATATGTCGCGCACGCACGCTATCGAAGACTACCGCAACTTCGGCATCATGGCTCACATCGATGCCGGCAAGACCACTACGACCGAGCGGATCCTTTATTACACCGGCAAGAGCCACAAGATCGGCGAAGTCCATGATGGCGCTGCCACCATGGACTGGATGACCCAGGAGCAGGAGCGCGGCATCACCATCACGTCGGCCGCGACGACCGCTTTCTGGCATGGCAAGCGCCTGAACATCATCGACACTCCCGGCCACGTCGACTTCACCATTGAAGTCGAGCGTTCGCTGCGCGTGCTCGACGGCGCCGTCTGCGTGCTCGACGGCAACCAGGGCGTCGAGCCCCAGACCGAGACCGTCTGGCGCCAGGCCGACAAGTACAATGTGCCGCGCATCGTGTTCGTCAACAAGATGGACAAGACCGGTGCGGATTTCTATCGCTGCGTCGAGATGATCATCGACCGCGTGGACGGCAAGCCGGTCTGCTGCCAGCTGCCGATCGGCTCCGAGAACAATTTCAAGGGCATCATTGACCTCGTCCGCATGAAGGCGGTCGTGTGGGACAATGAAGAGCTCGGCGCGAAGTATCACGACGAGGAGATCCCGGCCGATCTCGCCGACAAGGCTGCCGAATATCGTGGCAAGCTGGTCGAGGCGGCGGTCGAGCTCGACGACGATGCGCTGAGCAACTACCTCGAGGGCGTCGAGCCCGACGAGGAGACCCTCAAGAAGCTCATCCGCAAGGCCGTCATCGGCCGCGTGTTCAACCCGGTCTTCTGCGGTTCGGCCTTCAAGAACAAGGGCGTGCAGCCGCTGCTCGACGCGGTGTGCGATTTCCTGCCGAGCCCGATCGATCGTGGCGCGATCAAGGGTATCGACTTCAACACGGAAGAAGAGACGGATCGCAAGCCGTCCGATTCCGAGCCGCTGTCGGTTCTCGCGTTCAAGATCATGGACGACCCCTTCGTCGGCACGATCACCTTCTGCCGCGTCTACTCGGGCAAGCTCGAGACCGGCATGGGCCTGCTGAACTCGACCCGCGACAAGCGCGAGCGCGTCGGCCGCATGCTGCTCATGCATGCGAACAACCGCGAGGACATCAAGGAAGCCTATGCGGGCGACATTGTCGCTCTGGCCGGCCTCAAGGAAGTCCGCACCGGTGATACGCTCTGCGATCCGGCCAAGCCCGTGATCCTCGAGAAGATGGAGTTCCCCGAGCCCGTCATCGAGATCGCGATCGAGCCGAAGTCGAAGGCCGACCAGGAGAAGCTGGGCATCGCCCTGTCGAAGCTGGCGGCGGAGGACCCGTCCTTCCGCGTGTCGACCGATCACGAGAGTGGCCAGACCATCCTCAAGGGCATGGGCGAACTGCATCTCGACATCAAGGTCGATATCCTGAAGCGCACCTACAAGGTCGACGCCAACATCGGCGCCCCGCAGGTCGCTTACCGCGAGACGATCACCAAGAAGACCGAGGTCGACTACACCCACAAGAAGCAGACCGGCGGTACCGGTCAGTTCGCCCGGGTGAAGTTCATCGTCGAGCCGAACGAGGTCGGCAAGGGCTTTGCCTTTGAAAGCGCGATCGTCGGCGGCGCGGTGCCCAAGGAGTACATCCCGGGCGTCAACAAGGGTCTGGAGAGCGTGCTCGGTAATGGCGTGCTCGCCGGCTTCCCGGTGGTGGACGTCAAGGTGACCCTCATCGACGGCGCCTATCACGAAGTCGACTCGTCGGCCCTGGCCTTCGAAATCGCCTCGCGTGCGGCCTTCCGCGAAGCCCTGCAGAAGGGCGGTCCGGTGCTGCTCGAGCCGATCATGAAGGTCGAGGTCGTCACCCCGGAAGACTACACCGGTTCGGTCATCGGCGACCTCAACTCCCGCCGCGGCCAGATCCAGGGCCAGGACATGCGTGGTAACGCCAACGTCGTGAACGCGATGGTGCCGCTCGCCAACATGTTCGGCTACGTCAATACGCTCCGGTCCTTCTCGCAGGGCCGTGCGACTTTCACCATGCAGTTCGACCACTACGAGCAGGTGCCGTCGAACGTCGCGCAGGAGGTTCAGGCCAAGTACGCGTGATGCGGAAGGCCTGAGTTTCTGAAGCGAATTCGTATCAACATCGAATAAAGACCGACGGAGAGCCCCGTGGCCAAAGAGAAGTTCAACCGTTCGAAGCCTCACTGCAACATTGGGACGATTGGCCATGTTGACCATGGCAAGACG
>NZ_VMBP01000009.1 GCF_007559435.1 Ancylobacter moscoviensis
CGCTCATCAGGCTCCTCCCAGAGCCTTGAATCACGCAACGCCTAAACCCGCTACCGCTTTATGAGTTCGTGACCTAGTCTGGGGAAGCTTCCCCAGCGACAGGAGACGCTGCCATGACCGCGACCTCCCGCCTTTTCGCCGCCGCCGGCCTCGGCGGCGCCGTCGTCCTTTCTGCCCTCGCCGTCCCCGCACTCGCCCATCATGGCTGGAGCTGGGCCGAGGCGGAGCAGATGACGCTCCGGGGCACCATCAAGACCATCTCCATGGCCCCGCCCCACCCCTCGCTGCAGGTGACGGCGAGCGACGGCGCGGTGTGGCAGGTGGACCTCGGCAATCCCCGCCAGACCTCCAATTCCGGCTTCACCGGCAACACCGCCAAGCCGGGCGACGCCATCACCGTGCTCGGCAACCGCAACCGCGATGCCTCCAAGCCGCACATGAAGGCGGTGCGCATCACCATCGCCGGCAGGAACTACGACATGTACCCGGAGCGCATCACCAACTGAGCGCCCCGATGGACCTTCTCGCGGCTCTCGGCGGATGGCCCGGCGCGCGCTGGCTGCAGGGCTCGGGCATCGCCTATCTGTTCGTGAACGCCGCCCACATCCTCGGCATCTCGCTGCTGCTGGGCAGCATCCTCACGCTGGACCTGCGGCTGATTGGCGGGCTGCGGAGCGTGCCGCTGGGGGTGGTCGGGCCGCTGCTGTCGCGGGTCGCGGGAAGCGGCCTCGCGCTGGCGCTCGTCACCGGACTGTGGCTATTCAGCGTGCGGCCGGCAGAATATGTCGCCAACCCCGCCTTTCTGGCGAAACTCGCCCTGCTCGCGGCAGCGCTGGCGAATATCGGCGTGCAGCACGCCAACCCGGCCTATCGCCGGGCGCTCGACGGCGCGCCGGTCAGCGCCGGGGTGGCGCTGTCGGCGGCGGCGTCCGGCCTGCTGTGGCTGGCGACGCTGGTCGCGGGACGATGGATCGGCTTCGCCTGAGCGGAAACCGCCTCCCCCAAACGCTCCCTCGCCCTGACCCCCGCCCGCCTCCAGCTCTTTGACTTGACGCATTCTCTTCACGCGAACCGGTGTCCACCTCGCCCGAAAATGCTCTAGAGTGCCGGCCTTTCCCGCCTCGAATCCCGTGCCATCATCATGAACGCCACGACCTCCCCCGCTCCCCGCACCGGCGCCCGCATCCTCGTCGACACGCTGCTCGCCAACGGCGTGACCCGCGCCTTCGGCGTGCCGGGCGAGAGCTATCTCGACGTGCTCGACGCGCTGGCCGACACCGAGGTCGAATTCGTCGTCTGCCGGCAGGAGAGCGGCGCGGCGATGATGGCGGAAGCCTCGGGCAAGCTCACCGGCCGGCCGGGCATCTGCTTCGTCACGCGCGGGCCGGGCTCGACCAATGCGAGCGCGGGCGTGCACATCGCCCAGCAGGATTCGACGCCGATGATCCTGTTCGTCGGCCAGATCTCGCGCTCGATGCGCGGGCGCGAGGCGTTTCAGGAGGTCGATTACCGCGCCGTGTTCGGTCCGCTGGCCAAATGGGCGGTGGAGATCGACGAGGCGGCGCGCATTCCCGAGATCGTTGCGCGCGCCTTCCGCGTCGCCCTTCAGGGACGCCCCGGCCCGGTGGTGATCGCCCTGCCGGAGGACGTGCTGAGCGAGATCGCCACGGTGCCGGACGCGCCGGCGGTGGGGCCGGCCGAAACCTGGCCGGGGCTCACCGACATGATGCGCCTGCAGCGCCTGCTGTGGGCGGCGAAGCGGCCGGTGATGATCCTCGGCGGCACCCGCTGGAACGAGAAGGCGGTGGCGGCAGTGACGCGCTTCGCCGAGCGCTTCGACCTGCCGGTGGCGGTGTCGTTCCGCCGGCAGATGCTGTTTCCCGCCGACCATGCCTGCTTCGCCGGCGACATCGGCTTCTCGGTCAACCCGAAGCTCATCGCCCGGCTGAAGGAGGCCGATCTCGTGATCCTCGCCGGCGGGCGGCTCGGCGAGGTGCCCTCGCAGGGCTACAGCCTGTTCGGCATTCCCGACCCCGGCGTGCCCTTCGTGCATGTGCACGCCGACCCGGACGAGCTGGGCCGTGTGTACCAGCCGACGCTCGCCATCAACGCCTCGTCGGGCGCCTTCGCCGCCGCGCTAGAAGGCGTGCAGCCGCCGCAGGAGCTGGCGTGGCGCGCATGGCGGGAGGCAGCGCGGGCGGATTATCTCGCCTGGACCGAGGAGCCGCCGGCCAATGCCGGCCCGGTGCAGATGGCGACGCTGGTGCGCTATCTCCGGGGGCTGCCGAAGGACGCCGTCATCTGCAACGGGGCCGGCAATTTCGCCATCTGGGTCCACCGCTTCCACCGCTTCCGCGCCTACGGCACGCAGCTCGCCCCGACCTCCGGCTCGATGGGCTACGGCCTGCCGGCCGCCGTGGCGACGAAGATCGCCGATCCGGCGCGGACCGCCGTGGCGGTGTGCGGCGACGGCGACTTCCTGATGACCGGGCAGGAATTCGCCACCGCCGTCCAGTACGGCGCGGCGATCGTCGCCGTGGTGGTGGACAACGGCATGTACGGCACCATCCGCATGCACCAGGAGCGCGAATATCCCGCGCGGGTCTTCGGCACCACGCTGAGGAACCCGGACTTCGCCGCCTATGCCCGCGCCTTCGGCGGCTTCGGCGTGACGGTGGAGACGGACGCGCAGTTCGTGCCGGCGCTCGAGGCGGCGTTCGCGGCCGGCGTGCCGGCCATCGTGCATGTGAAGCTCGACCCGGAGGCGATCACGCCCACCACCTCGCTCAGCGCGCTGCGCGAAAAGGCGCTGGCGGCACGCCCGGCAGGCTAGCGGGCGCTATTCCGGCGGGCGGTGGATCGGGTCGACCCAGTAGACCGCCTCCGGCTTCTCCACCGGCTCGACATCGGTGATGTTCACCACCACCGCCTCATTGTCGGAGCGCACCAGCACGCAGTCGAGCGGCTGGTCGGGATCGGCGTTGATCTCCTGATGCGGGACGTAGGGCGGTACGAAGATGAAATCGCCCGCCTCCGCCTCGGCGACATATTCCAGCCGCTCGCCCCAACGCATGCGGGCCCGCCCGCGCACGACGTAGATCACGCTTTCCAGCGCCCCGTGATGGTGCACGCCGGTCTTGGCGTTGGGCTCGATCGTCACCGTTCCGGCCCAGATCTTCTGCGCGCCAACGCGCGCATGGTTGATCGCCGCCTGGCGGAACATGCCGGGGGTCTGCGCGGTGTTGGGATCGAGCCGGTCGCCCTTGATGACGCGCACGCCGTCATGCTTCCAGCGCTCGTCATGGGTGTGATCGTGGGCGTGATCTTGGGGATGATGGGCGTGGTCGTCGGCCATGGCGTCCTCCGGTTTTGAATCAGCCTAGGACGACGGCCGCCAGCAGGAAAGTCAGGTCGCCTCGTAGGGCACGACGGTGACGCCGGCACGGGCGAGGCGGCGATAGAGCCGGCGCTCCTGCACCAGCGGCCACCAGTCGAACAGGAAGATCTCCATCGGCCGCCAGTTGGCGACCCAGCCGAGGATGACGAGCCCTTCCATCACCACCTCGGCCAGACGGGAATGGGGGAAGAGGTTCACCAGCGACTGACCGGCGACAAGGCAGAGCGCCAGCACGACGAGCCCGACAAAGAGAGCCTTGCGGCCGACGCTGAACAGCTTGGCCAGCTCCCCGCTGCGGCGCTCCGCCTGATGGGCGAAATGCTGCTGCACGATGGTCGGCAGGCTCTGCGCCACGGCGCCGGCCGCCTGCGCCGCCGGCAGATGGACGGCGATGGCCAGATGGGTGTTCGGCGGCACCTCGCCGGCATGCTCGCAAATGTATTCGTCGACCTCCCCGTCGAGCCCGCGCTCGCGGAACGGGAAAGGATCGAGCATGTCGAGAAGCTGCTGGGGATCGTCCACGCGGAGGTCGATCTGCCCCTTGCGTCGCTTCGCCATGTCGCTGTCTCCGGCCGCACCGGGCTCCGTCGGGGGAACCGGCGCGGCCGGCATTCAGGATGGCGGGTCAGGCGGCGCCCTTGGCCAACTCGCCGGAGAGCGCCCGGGCGATCAGCGCCCGCGTCTCCGGTATGCCGTAGGCGGCGACGAAACCACCGAAGCGCGGGCCTTCCTTCTCGCCGAGCAGCAGCTCGTAGAGCGCGCTGAACCAGGCGAAAGACACGCCCGGCCCGCCCTCGGGCCCCTTGCGCTTGTGGTCCTGATAGCGCGGTTCGGCGCGGCCGACATCGAGCACGGCGTTCTGGATCGCGTCGCGGCGATCGAGCGTATCCTGACCGTCGAGCAGGGCCAGCGCCGCGTCGAGACGGGCCAGCGCCTGCGCCTCCACCTCGTCCGGCGCGCGGAAGACGCGGCGCGGCTTCACGCGGTCGATGAAGTAGCGCACGGCGTAGCCGGCCAGCTTGTCGACGGTCGGATGCGTCTCGGGTGACGTGCCCGGCGCATAGCGCTCGATGAAGCGCCACAGCACCGCCTTGTCCTCGGCATTGGAGGCCGAGGCGAGCTTGAGCAGCAGGCCGAAGCTGAGCGGCAGCTCCTCCACCGGCGGGTTGCCGGAGTGGATGTGCCAGACCGGGTTGCCGAGCCGGTTCTTCCAGTCCTGCGAGGGGTAGCGCGCGAGGAAGCTGAAATACTCGTCCACCGCCTTCGGGATGACGTCGAAGTGCAGCTTCTTGGCCGAGCGCGGCGACTGGAACATGTAGAGCGCCAGGCTTTCCGGGCTCGCATAGGTCAGCCACTCGTCGATGGTCAGGCCGTTGCCCTTGGACTTCGAGATCTTCTGGCCGTTCTCGTCGAGGAACAGCTCGTAGACGAAGTGCTCGGGCGCCACGCCGCCGAGGATCTCGCAGATCCGGTCGTAGATCGGCGCGTTGGTCTGGTGATCCTTGCCGAACATCTCGAAATCGACGTCGAGCGCCGCCCAGCGGGCGCCGAAATCCGGCTTCCACTGGAGCTTCACATTGCCGCCGGTGACGGGAATGGTCTTCTCCACCCCGTCCTCGTCGGTGAAGGTGACGGTGCCCGCCTTCGCGTTGACTTCCTTCAGCGGCACGTAGAGCACGCGGCCGGAGGTCGGCGAGATCGGCAGGAAGGGCGAATAGGTCGCCTGCCGCTCCTCGCCGAGCGTCGGCAGCATGACCTCCATGATCGCTTCGTACTTCTCGGCCGCCTTCAGCAGCACCGCGTCGAGCTTGCCGGAAAAATAGTAATCGGTCGCGCTGGCGAACTCGTAGTCGAAGCCGAACGTGTCGAGGAAGCGCCGCAGCATGGCGTTGTTGTGGTGGCCGAAGCTCGGATAGTCGCCGCCGAACGGGTTCGGCACCTTGGTGAGCGGCATCTGGAGATAGGGACGCAGCGCGACCGGATCCGGCACGTTCTCCGGGATCTTGCGCATGCCGTCCATGTCGTCGGAGAAGCAGAGCAGCCGCGTGGGGATCTTGTCCTGCGTGAGCACGCGGAACGCGTGGCGCACCATGGTGGTGCGCGCCACCTCGCCGAAGGTGCCGATATGCGGCAGTCCCGAAGGGCCGTAGCCTGTCTCGAACAGGACCTCGGCTTTGGGTTTCCGCTTCAGACGCTCGACGATCTTGCGGGCTTCCTCGAACGGCCACGCGCCGGCATTCTCCGCCAGCTCATGCAGTTCGGCTGCAACATCCTCGACCTGAGCGGTCGCCGTCATGATCTGCCCTCCTGGGCTTTGTCGACACAAATAGCGGCAAAGGGCGCCCTACCGGCGCCCGGACGCATGCTCTAGGTAGTGCGGCAGGCGGCGTCAATAAATGCGCGTCAATAAACGCTGATGGGGAACCAGCGCAGATAGAGGTCGGTATAGGCCCCTTCCTCCCAGAGCTGGGCGAGCGCGTAGTTCAGCGACTGGCGCAGCGCATCGTTGCCGCGCTTGACCGCGATGCCCATGCCTTCGCCGAAATAGAGGCTCTCGGTGAAGGGCCCTCCGACGAAGCGGCAGCAATTGCCGGAGCCGGTGCCGTTGAGCCAGAGGGCGAGCTGGACGCCATCGCCGAAGACGAGGTCGACCTCGTTCTTCTGCAACGCGACGCGCGCCGCCTCGGCGTCGGGATAGGGCCGGATGGCGATCTCGCCGAAGAAATCGCGCAGATAGGCCTCATGCGCGGTGCCGGCGACGACACCGACCTTCTTCGAGGCGAGCGCGTCCGGCGTGACCTCGGCGAGCGCGTCGCCACGCGAGCCGACGAAGCGGGCCGGCGAGCGGAAATAGCGGTCGGTGAAATCGATCTGCTCGCGGCTCGCCGGGGTGACGGCGATGCCGCCGATGGCGGCGTCCGCCTTGCCACTCTCCAGCGCCTCGACCAGCGCCTCGAACGGCACGATCTCCAGCGTGCAGCGAATGGCGAGCTCGGTGCAGATGGCGCGGGCGACATCGACGTTGAAGCCGGTGGGGCGGCCATCCTCGCCGCGAAAGCTGAAGGGCGGATAGTCCTCGGTGGCCACGAAGCGGATCTGCGTCGGCAGGCGCGTGACGTCCGGCCGCTCCGGCCGGCGCTTGGGATCCCAGAAGCTCGGCACCACGACGGAAGGCGTTCCGGCGGCCGGCGGCGCCGGTAGCGCGGGAGCGGGCTGGGCCGCTGCCGGCGGGGCGGCTGCAGGCTGGGCGGCCGGAGACTGGGCGGCCGCAGGCCGGGCCAGCGCGCCCCCGACCAGACAGGCGAGCGCGACGCCAAGGGCAAGGCCAATGCGCCCGGCACCGGGAGATTTGCTTACTGTAGTAAGATACCGCACACTCGCCTCGTTCGTCGTCCGGCTCCGGCCGCGCCGCAGCGAACTTCTACCGTCTCGGTGTCGACTAGGCGAGGGGGCCGCTCATGACGCCAGTGACGAGCCGGGCGGAATCCGCGCCGCGGACCGCCGATCCGTCGCGCGCGCTGCCGGCGGAGGCGGCGGCAATGGCCGGCCGGCTGTCGGCCGCCGATATCCATTACACGCGCCGGCGCGCGCGCCGCCTCGATGTCGGCGTCGACGAGGTGCTGCTCGCCAGCGGGGTCGCCTCGTCGGATGAACTCGCCCGCGGCGCCGCCCGCACGCTGGGCGTCGGCTTCGAGCCGCTGGAGGCGGGGCCCGCCACCTCCCCTTCCCGCCTGCACGACGACGACATGGCGGCGATGCTGCGCACGGGGCTGACGCGCCGCGCCGACGGGCGGCTCGTCGTCGCCGCGCGTGGGCTTGCCCTCCGGCGGTTCGCCACGGACCTCGCGCGGGATCCCCGGCTACGGCAGCGGGTGGCGCTGACGAGCCCGGAACGGCTGGCCGCGCTGGTGCGCCGGCGCTTCGAGGTGCAACTCGGCTGGCGGGCGGCCTATCGCCTGCGCGAGCGCCGCCCCGATCTCTCGGCCGGCACGCTCGGCGCCTCCCGCAGCGGCCTCGCGCTCGGCATCCTCGCGCTCGCCGCGCTGTTCCTGATCGTCAACGCGACGTCCATCGTCGGCACATGGGTCATGGCGGTGCTGTTCAGCCTGGTGCTGCTCGGCGGCGCGATCCTCCAGCTCACCGCCTGCACGCTCGCGCCCCAGGCGCCCACGGCGCCGCTGCGGCGGGACCACGCCCTGCCCTATTACACGCTGATCGTGCCGCTCTATCGCGAGGCGCGGGTCGTGCCGCAGCTTCTCGACGCGCTCGCGGCGCTCGACTATCCGCGCGAGAAGCTGCAGGTGCTGCTGGTCATCGAGCCCGACGACGCGGCGACGGCGGCGGCGCTTGCCCTGCACGCCGGCCGGCCCGGCTTCGAGGTGGTCGTCGCGCCCGATGCGGGGCCGCGCACCAAGCCGAAGGCGATGAACGCCGCCCTGCCCTTCGCGCGCGGCACGATCATCGGCATCTACGACGCCGAGGACATGCCCGAGCCGCTGCAATTGCGCGAGGCCTGCGCGGTGTTCCAGCGCGACGGCGGCGAGCGGATCGGCTGCGTGCAGGCGCGCCTCGCCATCGACAATCTGGCGGACGGATGGATCACCCGGCAGTTCGCGGCCGAGTACGCCGCCTATTTCGACGTGATGCTGCCGATGCTCGGCGCCTATGGCCTGCCGCTGCCGCTGGGCGGCACCTCCAACCATTTTCGCCGCGAGGCGCTGGAAGGGGTCGGCGCCTGGGACCCGTTCAACGTCACCGAGGACGCCGATCTCGGGGTGCGGCTCGCCGCCGCCGGCTGGCGGACCGCCGTCATCGCCTCGACCACGGACGAGGAGGCTCCCCGCCGGCTGCCGGCGTGGATGCGCCAGCGCACACGCTGGTACAAGGGATGGATGCAGACGCTCCTCGTCCACTCCCGGCATCCGCGTCGGCTGGTGCAGGGAACGGGCCTGCCGGGCGCGGTGGTGCTGGCGCTGCTGCTCGGCGGCGGGCTGACGGCCGCGCTGCTGCACCCTTTTCTCGGCTTCGTGCTGCTGCTGGACCTCTGGCGCCCGCCGGAGGCGATCCCTTCCCGGGCGACGCAGTTCCTCGACGCGGTCTGGCCCTGCGTGCTGCTCGCCGGCTATGGCAGCGCCGCGCTCTCGACGGCGATCGGCATGCGGCGGAGACAGGTGCCGGGGATCGCGCGCGTTCTAGCGCTGATGCCGGTCTACTGGCTGATGCTGTCGGCCGCCGCGTGGCGCGCGCTCTTCCAGCTCATCGTCGCGCCGCACCGCTGGGAGAAGACCGAGCACGGCCTGGCGCGCACCTCGCGGCGGCGCCCGCGCCTCCTCCGGCGGATCGCCGTCAGAGGTAGCGGCGCAGGTCCTCGGCGGCCTCGGCGGGCGGGCGCTTGAGATTGAACGGGGCGACGAAGCTGCCGTCCTTGCCCATCAGATAGACGATGGCGGTGTGGTCCATCGTGTAGTCCTCGCCCTGCGTGGGCACCTTCTTGGCGTAGGCGCGGTAGGCCTTGATGACCGCCGCGACCTGCTCAGGCGTGCCGCTCAGCCCCTGGATGCTGGGGTGGAAGCTGCCGAGATAGGACTTCATGACCTCCGGCGTGTCGCGCTCGGGATCGACGGTGATGAACAGGCCGGTGACCTTGCGCGAGTCCGGCCCGAGCGCCTCGAAGAGCTGGGACATCTCGAACAGCGCGGTCGGGCAGATGTCCGGGCAATGGGTGAAGCCGAAGAACACCAGCGTCGGCGCGCCGAGGAAGGTGTCCTGCGTGACCTTCTGCCCGTCCTGGTCGGTCAGCTCGAACGGCCCGCCGATGGTGGTCTGGGTGGACACGGCGGTCGGGGTCTGCGGCAGCAGCGCCAGCGCGCTGGCGACGATGACGACGGCACCGACCACGAAGGCGGCCAGCAGCAGGAGAACGCGACGATTGGACATGGCGACCACGAAGGAGGGTTCGGGGGCAAGGGTTGCCGGAGCGGCACCCCGCTTTCAGAAACAATAGGCGATACCGGCGGCCAGCATGTCGAAGAAAACGGCCGCACCGTGACGCGCCCACAGGCCGATCGCCGCACCCAGCAGGGCAACGGCGCCGATCATCGCCACCCAACGGCCTGTCGTTCCGCTTCCCGACGAACGAACAGCCATGAATTCCTCCATGTCATTTTCGTATACCATACGCAAACTTTGTCGGGCCGAGCACATTTTTCGCAGGTTCGCTCGGGTTGCACGTGCCACGAAATAGTATTCTACTTGATCTGGGCTCGCATTCCTCAGAATGACGGGCGGGGCAAAACGCAATTCCGCGACCACCTTACGGTTGTGGAAGCGTAAGCCGGATGGATGGACCATTCGGAATGGTGCGGACGGGACGGACGAACAGGAGCGGCTCCGACCCGCAGGTGGCGGGAACGGACGCGCACAGGGTCGGCGATGGCTCCATCGCCGGGCTGCTGGACGCCACGCGCGACGGCTTCGCCGTGTTCGACGACCAGGACCGTCTGGTCTTCCACAACCGCCGCTTCATCGAGCTTTTTCCCTTTCTGGAACCGCTGGGCGACCTGCAGGGACTGACCTTCTTCGCGCTCGCCTCCGTGCCGGACGGCGAGATGAGCCGGGTCGCGAACCGCGACGGCTATGTCGCCGAACGGCTGCGACGCCACGCGGACGCCGACGGCAAGCCCTTCCTCATCCCGCTGGAGGACGGCGGCTGGGTGCAGGTGCGGGAGAACCGCACCCCGGAGTTGTGGACCGTCGCCACCTGGTCGGACGTCTCGCATCTCAAGGCCGCCGAGGCCCGGCTGCACGAGGCCATCGACGGCATCGCGGCGGGCCTCGTCCTGCTCGATGCGGAGGAGCGGATCGTGCAGACCAACAGCGGCCTGCGGCAGATGCTCGCCGGGTCGAACGCCTCGCTGGAGCCCGGGCGCCGCCTGTCGGACGTGCTCGACGAGGCCTCGGCGAACGGCTTCTTCGCCCATCAGGCCGGAGGCGCGGTCGGCGCGCTGCGGCGGGCGGCGGCGAAGAGCGGCGAGCGGCCGGTCGAGATCCCGCTGCGCGACGGCGGCTGGATCCTGGCGAGCCACAACCCGCTGCCCGGCGGCGGCTCGGTCGGCATCTGGACCGACCTCACCGCCCAGAAGAAGCGCGAGGCGGAACTCGTCGCCGTGCGCGAGCAGCTGCGCCAGCACACCGAGGCGCTGGCCGATTTCGCCCGCCTCATCGCCCAGCAGGCCCGCCACGACATGCTGACCGGCCTGCTCAACCGCTTCGCGCTCGAGGAGCGGCTCGACCAGCTGCAGCGCGACGGCGAGACCGGCACCTTCTGGGTCGGCGTGATCGACGTCGATCATTTCAACGGCATCAACGACGCGGTCGGCCACGCCGCCGGCGACGACCTGCTGCGCGATATCGGCCGCTTCCTGCGGGCCCAGTTGCGGGCCGACGACACGCTGGCGCGCATCGGCGCCGACGAATTCGCCATCGTGCTGACCGGCCTCGACGAGGCGGAAGTCACCGGCATCGCCAACCGGCTCAACGCCGCCCTCCAGACCCACCCCTTCCGCGCCGGCGGACATCGCCTGACGCTGACCGCCAGCATCGGCCTGACGCTGGCGCAGCCCGGGCAGACGCCTTCGGGCCTGCTCGCCGCCGCCGACACGGCCTGCCGCGTGGCCAAGGAAGGTGGGCGCGACCGGGTGCAGCTCTACGATCTCGGCGATCCCAAGGTGCACACCACGCACCAGCGGGTGGGCTGGGCCGAGCGCATCCGGCTGGGGCTGGAACTGAACCGCTTCCGGCTGCACCTGCAGGCCATCGTCGATACCCGGCAACGCGTGTGCGGCTACGAGGCGCTGATCCGGCTCATCGACAGCGAGGACGTCTCCTACAGCCCGGCGCAGTTCCTGCCCGCGGCGCGCCGGCTCGGCCTGATGGGCCGCATCGACAACTGGGTGTGCCGCCAGTGCGTCGACTTCGCCATGCAGCTGCTGGCGCGCGGCGAGGAACAATACGTCTCGATGAATCTCGGCGTGCACACGCTCGCCAACACCGCCTTCCAGCGCAAGCTGCTGGACCTCATCGCGGCCAATCCGGGGATCGAGAAGGCGCTGCGGATCGAGATCACCGAGACCGACGAGATGTACGACGCCGCGCAGGTGGCGAGCTTCCTCTCCGCGCTGCGCACGCACGGCCTGCACGTCTATCTCGACGATTTCGGCAACGGCTACAATTCCTTCGAGGCGCTGAAGCAGCTTCCGGTCGATGGCATCAAGATCGACTGGACGGTGACACGCGACCTGCTGAACGACCCGATCGACGAGGCGCAGATCAAGGCGGCGGTCTCCATCACCAGCTCGCTCGGCCTCGAACTCGTCGTCGAGGGCGTGGAGGAGGAAGAGCAGCTCGCGCGGCTGAAGGAGCTCGGCGCCACGCTGTTCCAGGGCTTCTATTTCCACCGTCCGGTCGGCGCCGAGACGATCTTCGCCTGAGCGGCGCCGACGGGGCGACGCCTCACCCGCGCGGAGCCTCACCCGCGCGGAGCCCTCAATAGCCGCGCGCCGGATCGACCTCGTGCAGCGGCGCGAGCCCCTGCCGCACCCGCCGGATGCTCTCCGCCACGTCCCGCGCCGCGAGCGCCGGCACCGTGATGCTCGCCATGTGCGGGGTGATCAGCACGTTGTCGAGCGACCAGAGCGCGTGGCCGGCGGGCAGCGGCTCGGTCTCGAAGACGTCCAGCGTGGCCTCGGCGATGCGCCCGGCACGCAGCGCCTCGATGAGCGCCGCCTCGTCCACCAGCGCGCCGCGCGCGACATTCACGAATTTCGCGCCGTGCGGCATCAGGGCCAGCTCGCGCGCGCCGAGCAGATGATGGGTGTCGCCGGTCAGCGGCACCATGCAGACGAGGATCTCGCTGCCCGCCAGCACCTGCTCCAGCCCCTCGCGGCCAGTCAGCGAGGTGACGCCCTCGATGCGCTTGGGCGTGCGCGACCAGCCGGTGACGGTGAAGCCCATGGCCGCCAGCGTGCGCGCCGCCGCGCCGCCGAGCTCGCCCAGGCCGAGAACGCCGACCCGGATCTCGGACAAGGCGCGCGGATGCACATACTCCCACTCCCCGCGCCGCTTGGCCCGCTCGAAGACCGGAATGTCGCGCGCATAGCGCGTCACGGCGAAGACGACATAGCTCGTCATCATCGCCACCATGCCGGGATCCGACAGGCGGGAGAATTTGACCGGCACGAGATCGTCGCGCCGCACCAGCGCGTCGACGCCGGCGCCGAGATTGGTGACGAGCTGGAGATTGGGAAAGCGCGCGAAGAAACCGGCGGGCGGCGCCCAGGCGAGCGCATAGCGGATGTCGGCGGGATCGCCGACGTCGGGATCGGCGCGGAAATCGAGATCGGGCAATTCGGCGGCAAGCGCCGCGCGCCAGGCGGCGGCATCATCCACGGCACTATAGAAAACGAGGGCGTCCCTGCTCACGCGAAGCCTCCAGCCTTTCCGGTCGACCTGACCAATCCCATACGGCGCGCATCCTAGCGGGGGGATCGCGCCGGGCGGAACGCGTCATAACAGAAATCGGGAACGCGCTGGGGAACGCGTCGTTCAGCGCTCGAGCGGCAAGCCAAGGATCTATCGGAGGGGGACGCTGGAGCGGGCGAAGGGAATCGAACCCTCGTATGCAGCTTGGGAAGCTGCCGTTCTACCATTGAACTACGCCCGCTCAGGTGGCGGCACCATAAGGGGGCCGGGGTGCCGCTTCAAGTGGGTTCGAGACGCGCCATGACGGATAAGAACGCGATCGCCGAACCACGGGCACCGGCCGGCGATCGGGTGTCCGTGCCCCGCCGGCAGTGCGGTGGCGGCCATGCCGGCGACGGGGATCCTCCGAAGCTGTGGACAACGCCAGGCGAGCGGAAAACCCCTGCGTGGCCGCGCCTTTCGCGATGCCAAGCCGCGTTGCCCTTGAACGCCTCGACCGCCCTCCTACATAAAAATGCAATGTGACCGATTCGGCGGGATTGACAGATCCGAGGGGCTCCCCCTATAAGGCGCCCATCGACGCGGCGCCACCGCAACGGCGGGTTCGGCGCTCCTCTGATGTTCTTCTCGACGAGATGGTCGTTAAAGCGACCGGCAAGTCGCCGGACGAAGAGGTGTCGATTGCCCTAAGGGTGTAGCCCATAGGGTGAGGGACGCAAGTCCCTGACGTCCGGTCTTCGGGTCGGATGCGCGAATTGAGGCTTCGGCCTCGTTTCGAGACTTCGGTCTCATGGGGCCTGCGTGCTCCGGCT